>CAWDUQ010000002.1:0-1763771 GCA_963805495.1 uncultured Acidobacteriota bacterium
CGGCGAGACACCCGTTCACTGCGGCACCGCCCGCGGGTTAGGCCGGAACACCTTCGCTTCCCATGACGACAACTTCCACGTCCGGAAAGGGCTCGAGGAGCAGCCGGGAGAATAACCGGGGTCAGTCCTTCTCTAAAGCGGCAGTGACTCGTCAAGCCCCCCGGTGACCTTGAGCTTCTCGCGACCCCCCAGGATGCACACCGAACTTGATTTCATCGACACGTCAATGCCACAGTTCTCCACGTCAGCCTCCCGTCGTTTGAGGCAACTCCTCACCAGAGTCGACCTCGTTACACCGACATCAGGAGGCTGACGTTATTCCCTCTCATCTCAGCCACAGCCGCAGCCGCTTTACGACATCTGATTTGCTGATTTCGCGCCGTCTCCGGCGGGTCGTCGCCGATCCGATAGCCGATCCCTGCCGGCGTCGCGAAGGACATGCACACGACTAGTGGAGAAGCCCGTTTCTCGAGATCGGGTGCGGGAGGCCGAGCTGAGCCCGCCAGGTCGAACCGCGTGGGCTGCGTGCATTAACGTCGGAGCTTGGTCCCAGAAAGGGCGCGGCTAAACCCTGGATGTGCACACGTTGGCACGACCGCTTCGATCGGCGTAAGCATTGCGAGCGGAGCAGATGCTGCATATCGGACATGAGCTCCTCTTGACACGGCAGCGCGCGGAGGGCGTTGCAAAGTCCGCGGCTATCCGACCGGTTTCGCCCCCCTCTTGGCCCGGACGCCATCTGTCCGTCGCCGAGTGGACACTGGGTTCGCCTCATGACCAATCGAGCGGACAGCGAATCGCCGGGAGGGGGTGGCTACTACGCCGGCCCACGCACCTCAACTACGCGATTCCGAGCGGTCATCGCGGAGCTCGCTGGGGGAGTACACTCTTTCTTACCTTCTCGTCCAAACGCGTCGTCGGTCCCGGTCCAGGTTGAGTTGGTGCAAGCCAATCGATTGGTAGCGGCTGTCAACCGGAGTTCCACAATGAGGCGGGCGCTCCCTTCTGGAGGCTCGCGAATGGAGGAGTCATGAAGGCGATCGTCTTTACCTTGGCCCTTCTTGCACCTGTTGTCATCTCTGCGCAGGCACCAATGAACGGAGACGTTGGAGGGCAGGTCGCCTTCTCGGTCTCCGATGGGCGCGATCAGATCTCTCTCGTGAGCCGCGCGGGCGGAACGCGTGCTTTGCCGGAGCGAGCATTAGTGGCGAAACAACCCGATGGGAACTACGCCGCGCCTATGCCCGACGGCGTGATCGCCAGCCTTCGGGACCTGGGCCAAGTCGACCTTCTCGTCGCGTTTCGGGCCGAGATCGTCTCGAAGAGCGCCGGTGCCACGCAAGCCGTCTCCGAGGCGGATCTCGACCAACGCAGGACGGTCTATGCGGAGCTGAAGGAGAGAGTGCTCGCGACGGCCCTGGCGCCCGGCGAGTTCGAGACCTTGCGCGACTACGACCATCTTCCGCTCATGTACCTGAGGTTCCGGTCCGAGGGCGCTTTGCGGCGCCTACTCGACCGGCCCGACGTCCTCGGCGCCTCAGAAAGTCGCGCCCACCGAAAGTTCCTCCAGCAAAGCCTGCCATTGATCGGGCAACCGTCTGTCGCCGCAGGCGGGCGACGCGGGGCTGGCACGACCGTCGCCGTCCTGGACACCGGTGTGGACTACACCCTCGCGGCATTTGGCTCCTGCGCGTCGCCGGGAGCGTCCGGATGCAAGGTGGTTGTTGCGCAAGACTTCGCTCCGAGTGACGGGCAGCGCGACGACGATGGGCACGGAACGAACGTCGCGGGAATCGTTCTCGGCGTAGCGCCCGACTCTCGGATCGCCGCGCTCGACGTGTTCGCGTTAGACGGTTTCGCTCACGATCAGGACATCGCCGATGCGGCGAACTGGAGCATTGCCAACAAGGTCAGGTACAACATCGTGGCGTTGAATCTGAGCCTGGGAAGCGGCGAACACTCGGCTCCATGTGGGGACGTAGTGGCGAAGGCACTCGTCACGAATGTCAGGAGCGCCGGGATCCTTCCAGTCGCAGCGGCAGGGAACGATGGCTACCTTGGCGCCATGGCCTACCCGGGTTGCATCCCGGGTGTGCTGTCCGTTGGTGCGGTTTACGATTCCAACGTGGGGGCCAAGACGTTCGAAGGCTGTTCAGACAGCAGCACGAGCACCGACCAGATAACGTGCTTTTCGAACAGCGCGTCCTTCCTGACCATGCTGGCCCCCGGCTCCGTAATCTCGGCAGCTGGATCGAGCTACTCCGGAACGTCTCAGGCTGCCCCTCACGTTGCAGGCGCCGTGGCCGTGCTTCGGGCCGCATTTCCGTCAGAGCAGCTCAGTCGGACTGTTGAGCGACTGGTCGGCAATGCGGTCCAGATTGTCGATCCCGGCAATGATCTACCCAAGCCCAGGTTGAGTCTTTCGCAGGCGACAGGCGCGCCAGCCTGGGGCTGCCCGGACAGGAACCTGCTGATCCCGGGAAGCGCCAGCGGAGTGCTGCGAAGCAACTCCTGCCACGCTGTGAGTAACTCGTCAGGCTACGTCTGGTATGCCGACGTGTATGAGATCAACGGGTCGGCAGGCCAGCAGATCACGATCGACCTCACCTCGGAGTCCTTCGACACGTGGCTGGGGCTCGAGGACCCAGACGGAACGCTCGTGGTCGAGAACGACGACCGAAACACGGGGACGACGAACTCGCGAATCACGCACACCCTGGGTCGGGCCGGAGTCTGGACGATCCTGGTGGAGTCCTGGGAACCCCACGAAACCGGCGCCTATCGGGTTTCCATCGCAGCCGGTGGAGGCGGAGGTGGCGGCGGGAGTTCTTGTTCGCCCACGGCCCAATCTCTCTGCCTGAGCGGAGGGCGGTTTCGCGTGACTGCCGACTGGACGAAGGCCGACAGAACCTCCGGGCATGGAACCGCGATCTCGTTGACGTCCGATACCGGATATTTCTGGTTTTTCTCGTCAACCAATATCGAGGTGGTAACAAAGGTTCTGAACGCTTGCGCCGCCCCGTTCAACTCTTTCTGGGTGTTTTCTGCAGGTCTCACAAACGTAGGCGTAACTCTCACGTACACCGACACGAAAACTGGTGCAACCAAGACGTACCGCAATCCAGTGGGCTCAGCCTTCGCGCCCGTTCAGGATACGAGTGCGTTCTCTACCTGTCCCTAGGCGAAGTCGATGACTGTCCGGAAACGGGTGTCGACAACCGACGAGGTCGCGGGAACTAGTGGACTGTAACGCCTGATGTGGGAGTGATTCGCCGGCTGGGGTCGAAGTACTTCCACTTCACGGCTTTGGGTGTCTGGTTGTAGTGACGGATGTAGCGCATGAGTTTTCGTTTCAGGTCGGGAACGGAGGTGAATACGCCCCGAGCGATGACGTCGCGCTCGATCTTAGCGAACCAGAGTTCCACCTGGTTGAGCCAGGAGGAGTAGGTTGGAGTGAAGTGCATGTGGACGTTGCGGTGACGCTCGAGGAACTCGGCGACCTGGCCGGTCTTGTGCGCCGAGAGGTTGTCGGCGATCACGTGGATTTCTTTCCCCCGTGGCTGGTTGACGACGATATCGGTCAGAAACGCAACGAACTCAGCCGAAGTGTGACGCGCGGCGGTCTTCCCGAGGACTTCCCCGGTTCGAGTGTACTGTTACGGTTCACTAGATATCTTTGGTCCGAACAGTGATTCGGAGCAGGGTGGACGGATCGGCCTTGAGATCTGCGGCCTTCACGGGCAGGTCGATTTCTCGCTTCGCGACGTCACTCTCTTCGACCTTGATACTGCGGCGCGCCTCGGTAACCTTCTGGTCGCCGTGGAGCACCTCGAGGATCAGCTCGACGTTCTTGTCGTGGTTCCCGTCGGGGTTCGCGAGCCAGATGCGGGCAGAGATCGGTAGCACGCCGTTCTTCTCGGCACCAATCTTGAATTGGAAGAACGTGATGTAGATCCGGTCGCATCGATAGAGCCGCATGCGTGAGTAGTCCGGGGCACTGAACCACTGGCCGGTCTTGCCAGCCGGGACGGGCGGGGGAAACGGTGCCTCCAGGATCATCGAGCCGGTGAACTCTGTGGGGTCTTGGGTGCCCTGCTTGGCGGTGACCTGAGCAGTGAGTGCAGGCTCGGCGCAGAGCACCGCCGACACGAGCAGGCACAGCACGATCCGAGAAGCGGCAAGGGTGTCCAGAACTCTGACCTCCGGCTGCGGATTATCGGCGAGCGCGTCCTCGAAGTCAGCGGGAATTGATTGGTGCACGACGTCCATGCTAGACTCTTACCGATCAAGAGAGGCGCGAGGGTTCTGGCCCGTCGACCGCCCGGCAACCTGCAGAACGCCAGCAAGGTGCCAAAGCCAGCCCGGAAACGGGAACGATAGGGCTCGAGCCGAGCAACAGACGGCGTCGAGTCCCGCGGAAATCCGCGGGATTTTCGTTTTCGGGAAGGCGGAAGTCGCCGGCCAGTGACCTCCCGCCAGGGAGGAACAGATGGCATCTCGAGTCGCGGCTGCCCCCGGCAAAAACGATCTGATCCCCAGGATCCCGTACCCGATTCTCGCCCTGTTCTTGCCGATACCCGAGGGCCTGCGCGGCGGAATGCGCACGATCGATCCGATCGCTCTTCCCTACGACGAGCGCGGGATCCCGGCCCTGGAGATGCTGCGGCGCTCCGTGTCGGTCGTCCGGGAGATCGAGCGGGCGGCGCAGGATCGTGCCGACCCGAAGACGAAGGAGTCCTGCCTGGCCTTCCCGGAGGCCGAAAACGAGCTGACGGGCGCCATCGGCCTTCTCGTGAGCCGGCGATTCGCCGACGGCAGCTATTCCCGCCCCCTCGCGGAGCTCCTGACGTCCGACTGTGACTCCCCGCAGTCCCGCTCGGTCGGAAACCTGCTCGGCCGCACGGCCGAGGAGGGGAAATTAGTCCTCGTCGCCTACCAGCAGCCGGACGACGGTCCGCAGCGCGCCGTCTTCGCCTGCATCGAGCAGGAGTCGAACGACGAGACCATTGCCCGGGTCTTGCTCGCAAGGCTCCTCGTCACGCCTTTCGAGATTGCCCAGTGGCCCGACCCGATGGTCGAAGAGGCGAAACGAATCCTTCACTGACTCCCGAATCTGAAGAAAAGGAGCAACACCATGGACAGCAAAGCCCCCAAGACCGCAGCGCCCCGGCCCTCCGGCAAGAGGGCCTGCGACGAATGCAACCTCTACACGGCCCACATGAGCCACCCGGGCCTCGTGTTACCAGTTCTTCCACGACGCCAGCGGCGGCTATCACCGCCACATCGCCTGCTGCCCGGACCTCGGCCTGCGGGTTCAGACGGAGAAGATCCAGTGAAAGCGAGCTTCGCGTGGGGTCGGGAACGAACCAAAGGCTTCTCATGCCGAGGTTTGCGGCCGCTTCCGCTCCCGCTCTCCGCCCGGACGCCATCTGTCCGCCCGCCGGCCGAAACTGGTATCGCACCATGACAATCGATTGGACCCGGAAGCGCAGGCTTCCCGACGTCGCCGTTCTCGCCCTCCGTGGCCTCGCCGCTCTCGCCTTCGCCGCGGCGGTCGCCGCCGACGTCTACGTCCTGCACTACAACTGGCATCACTTCGCCCTCGTCGAGCGCGACGGCTGGATCGCCGACTATGGCCGGATCAAGAACCTCATCGAGACCCGCTACCCGAACCTCGACTGGGCGGTCACCGAAGCGCGGCTCGACCTCTACCGGCTCGACCTTCGCGCGAGGTTCCGTCTCGACGCCGCCGAAACGCGGGAAGACGCCGAGCGCGCGTTGCGCGAGTTCGTCCGCGGGTTTCACGACGGACACCTGGCGCTCCGGTCTCCTGACCCTCCGACTTCGACCGATCGCCGCCGCCGGGCCTCCGTGATCTCCGCGGCGACCCCGGCTGAAAAGGCATGCGAGTTTCTTCGGCTACGAGGAGAACGACGAGGCCGACATCGACCTCGACTTCGGAGGCGTCGCGGCGTTCCGCGCGCTCCCGGCGGGGAACCCCTTCGACGCCGGGCTCCTCCGAGTGGACGGGCGCACGTTCGGTCTCGTCCGTATCCCGACCTTCGACACGTTTCAATACCTCCCGACCTGCGACTCGGAGTGGGACCGCTTCCGCGAGACTCTGCCGGCGACCTGCGAGTCGCCGTGCGCGGAGGACTTCTATCTGGCAATGACCGCGCGCCTTCTCGACGAGCTCGCGGATCGCATCCGGGAGATTCGCGACGCCGGGGCGGAGGCCCTGATCGTCGACGTGAGGGGCAACCCGGGAGGCTACGGCGAGTTTTGCGTCCCCGTCACGACCCTGCTCGCCGGCAGGGAGCTGCCGATGCCGGTCGAGAAGGTCGCCGCCAGCGAGGAAACCGTCGCCAATCTCGAAACCGACCGCAGACGCCTCGAGACCGCGCTCGCCGTGTGCCCGACCCGCTCGTCCGCGCGCGAGAGGCTCGAGGCCGACTACCGCCGCATCGACGTCGCGGCCGCCGAGGCGGCCATCCCCTGCGACCGCAGCGCCGTCTGGTCCGACTGGGGCGTTCGGCCTCCGTGCCCCGGGCTCGTCCCTTCCAGAGCCTGGACCACCAGACGCGACCGAGGTCGACGCATCCACGGGCCGCGGGGCCGCGCGCCGCCTTGCCGCGCCGCTGATTTCCCGGGCCCGGCCTCGCTGGCACGGCCCTCTCGCGGTCCTGACCAATCGCTACACCGGCTCTTCCGCAGAGCTCCTCGCCGGGGTCCTCCAGGACTACGCCGGCGCCACGGTTCTCGGCCAGCGATCCGCGGGCGCTGGGGGAGGGTGGGTGTTCGGACAGACTTCCTGGCCTCTCGAGACCAGCGGTCTCGAGCTCTACCTGCCCGACCACGCGAGCTACAGGCGCGACGGCACCAGCTACCAGGCGGGCGTGACGCCGGATGTTTCGGTGGGGTTCGACCCGAGAGACAGTGACGCGACGAAGGGCCGGGCCCTCGCGAATGGGTTGCGGGAGCTGTTGCGGCGCACCTCCGAAGGGGGGTCTCGCTGCAAGCGCTGAGCAGCGCTGCGAAGGAGTTCTCATTGATGCGCATGGCCACATCCTGCGGAGCCAAGAGGCTTGGTCGTTTGCTGGTGCTTCGCGAGCGGACGCGAACCTAAGCGTGAACGCCGAGTCGTGTGCGGAGTTCTACTGGCAGCGGCGAATCTAATCGCCATTGAACCGTGATCGGCTTTTCTCCTTGCCAATTCTGAAACCGGAGCCGGCCTGAGTAAAGGAACGGTGATGCACCGCCGTGTGATCCCTTGGTCTTGGAACGAACGAACAAATGGACGGGGATCCCGAGCTTTTCGTGGTCTCTAATCGCTTGACCGTGCTTCCCGTTTTGAGCTGTCCGATTCTGGCTCTGCCACTGAAAGAGATCCGGAGATAAGAATTGATCTCGGTACTTGAAGCGATCGACGTGTTCGTCCTTGTCGAGAGTCACGAGCAGGATGATATGGCCGCCCTGAAAGATGAAGCCTTGCTGCCAGATTGAAGGGGAGAACGTCAGTCCGAACATGCGAGGGATCTCCTCCCGCGAGTAGCTCCTCCACAACTGGAGTGTTCCGTCGCGACGGCCAACGGGTGCGAGGACGAGATCGCTGTCCCTTTGTTCGAAGGCCACTCGCTGGTCGGTACCGGGAAGGCCGGCATCGGCGCCGAACCAACTTCGGAGGATGTTGGGCAGCTCGTTGCCTTCCTTTTCGGGTTGGCGGATGACGTTGACTGCGACCTTTACGAAATTTGCCTCGTAGCGGTTGCCGTCGATCGTTACCGGCGTCCAGCCCTCCGGGAGGTCTGAGTGCAAGGCCCGGTCAAGGAACAGAATCGGTCGGCCGTTCGAGTGACTGACTTTGCATTCGAAGCGCCGTTCGCCGCCGGCCGCCGGGCCCGGGCGGCGGAGATACTCGGCTAGCCGCCATTCGGCAATCTCGCGGGTCAGTTGCTGAAGGGCCTCGCGAGTGGCGGACGATCCGGGAATGGTGGTCCGAAATACGCCGCCCTCGTACTGGAAGTACGAAATCTGTCCGGTGCCTTTGCCACCCGCCCAAGCCTCTATCGGGTTCTTCTCGATCAGGCGCCGCAGTGCCCCCTCGTCTCGTAGATCGACGCCGACGTCATTCTTGAGGGCAGCGGACCGCCCTGCGATCTCGCGAAACCCCTTCGTAAGCTCTTCGATGGCAATCGCTCCAGGGAACCGGTCGGCGTTGAGCATGGAGACGAGCAGGACCATCTTGTAGCTCTTAGTCATGTCGGTCGCTTCGAGTGCGTCGAGGAATGGCCCCGATTTCTCGAGAGCGCTCCGTTGGTCGGCGGGGAGGTCTCCCATGGAGTCGACGAAGCGAAGCCAGGAGCCATGCGACTTTCGCGCGGCCCGGGGAGCATACCCTTCGTGAAACGCCTCGATTGCGAGAGGGCGAGTCCCGTGAAGGGTCTTGAAGTCTTCGTACCAGCGCTTGAGGGCGTCTTCCCGGCCGTCTCGGAGCAAGGCCTTCAGGATGTCCACGGCCTCGAGGTCGTAGGTGACTTCGCAGCCGGGAGGTAGTTGGAACTCTCCCCTCTGCAGGCGATCGAGCGCGTAACGCACCTCGTGGTCGCCCGTGCCGAGCTGGAGCAGCGTTTGAGGCTTCAGGAGAAACGTTCGATGGTTGCCGATGTAGTCGATGACGGTGAGTTGTTCCTTCCCCGCCGCCTTCCTAAGCCCCCGGCCGAACTGTTGCAGCCAGAGGATTCTGGACTCGGTGGGGCGAAGCATCATCACCGTATCGAGCTCCGGTAGGTCCACGCCTTCGTTGAACATGTCCACTGCGCAGACTACGTCGAGCCCGCCCGATTCCAGTCGCTCGAGCGAGGGCGCGCGTGGGGCACTCGTATCGCCCGAGTGTACGGCGACGGCGCGGACCGCGTTCTTTGCGAAGAAGTCCGCCATGAAGTCCGCGTGCCGCTGCGACACGCAGAAGGCGAGAGTCCGCAGGCCGGCACGTGAGCGGTATTGCTCCAACGCGTTCTGTGCTCTCGCCTGCGTGGCGACCGCCTGCGTGAGCGCCTCTTCATCAAACCGCGAGGCACGCCATGGGATGTTGGCGTAGTCCACCTCGTCGGGAACGCCGAAGTACCGGAAGGGCGAGAGCAATCCCCGCCGAATGCCGTCGGCCACATCGCAGCGGTAAACGAGGTTCTCCTGGCAAAGGGCGAGCAGGTCGCCGCCGTCGGTCCTCTCGGGCGTGGCGGTCAGGCCGAGGAGGAACCGCGGGCGAAAATGCTGGATCAGTCGGCGATAGGTCGCGGCGGCGGCATGGTGGAACTCGTCCACAACAATGTAGTCGAACTCGTCGGGGCGAAAGTCATCGAGACGGCGGCGGCTGCCCAGAGTCTGGATCGAGGCGAAGAGGACGTCAGAGTCGGCCTCCTTGGCGGTTCCCGTGAATCGGCCGAGGCGGGCCGAGGGCCGAATCCGACGAAAAGTCTTGAGCGCCTGGTCGAGGATCTCTTCCCGGTGGGCGACGAAGAGGACTCGGCGGTATTGGGAACGGTTGCTGTCGAAGGCGGAGAGCCACGTCTTCCCGAGACCGGTCGCGAGGACGACAAGTCCCGCGGTGTTGCCGTCGGCGCGGGTTTTCTCGAGTGCGGCGAGAGCTTCCTTTTGGATCTCGTGCGGATCGGGAGAAGGCTCGGATGGGACTGCTTCTGGCGTCGTGACGACGTCGAAACCAGCCAAAAGAGACTGTGGCAGCCGACGCGACGCGTACGCGTCAATCCAATTCTGATCAAGCGGCCGTGTGGAGGGGTGGTAGAAGAGCGTTTCAAAGCCCTTGACGATGTCCTGAAAGCCGGAGTCGTCGCGGGACGAGATGATGCGGTAGTTCCACTCGACTCCCTGCGACAGGGCCATCCGACTCAGGTTTGAGCTGCCGACAAACGCGACGCCTCTCCCGTCCGTCCGGTGAAAAACGTAGGCCTTAGGATGGAAGGAGCTCGCAAAACCCGTAAGGTCGTAGTCCGCACCGGCGATGCGCGTCTCGAAGACGCGGATGTCGATATCGCGCTGAAGGTCGAGCAGTCGCCGGAGCGCGTCCGGCTCGGTAGCGTCCAGATAGTCGCCCGTGAGAATGCGTATTCGACCCCCGCGGTTCAGGATGTCGCGAAGGTGCTCTTCGATCTCGGCGACACCGTTGGCGTACACGAACGCCACGGCGATGTCCACTCGGGAAGCCGATTCGAGTTCGGTCTTCAGGTGAGGGAGAAGCGGGTCTTCCTCGCCACCCGCGATCAGCGCGCGAGCGTGAGGAGCGGAGCTCAACGGCCGCGCTGCGGCGGTCGTATTGAGGTAGTTCGCTTTCTCGATGAACAACTGACGAACGCCCCCGCGCGGATCTGGGACGTCTCCTTCGTATCTCGGGATGATGTGGACATGGAGGTGAAAGACCGTCTGCCCCGCCGCCTTGCCGACGTTCACGCCGATATTGAAGGCGTCGGGCTTGTGCGCGCGCTCGATCGCGGTCTTCGCCGCAGCGATGGCTTCTGTCAGCTCTAGCTGCTCCTGAGAGGTGGCGTCGAACCAGCCGCTGACGTGGCGCTTCGGTATCAGCAGCGCGTGGCCGGGGCTCACCGGGAACCCGTCCCAGATGCCGAGGACCAGGCGCCCTTGATGGAAAACGCGTTCCGGCTCGACCGCGCAGAAGGCGCAGGACTCAGCGCTCATCGCGACTGACTCCGGGTGATCACAAGCCTTCCTGGGAGGCCATCCGCGTGACAGTCGGGGCATCGCCAAGAGGAAACGCGGCGTTTGGCCAGACGACGGAACTGGCACACGGGGCACCGGTGCTCGTAGAACGACTCGCCTCTTTCAGGACGTCTCTGCGGTGACCGGGTGCCGGCCGGCGCCAAAGGCCGAGGGATGAAGCCAGCCGCCTCAACAAGCTGACGCCACGCCGCGCCGTGCGCTTTCGAGGCTGCCCGCGATAGGAGGCGCTCCGCGATATGCGCGGCTTCATGGCAAAGCGTCTCCTCAAATCGGCGACGTCGCGGACCTCGGAGAGCTGGATGGAGCTCAATGAGTCGGTCGGTCGGACGCGATCGACCGAGCGAAGTGCGTAGTCGGGGATTCTCAACCACACGAATGAGGCGTTCGAGTTTCGGCAAGTGCCAGATCGCTCCCCAACTCCTGAGGAGCGCGTTGGACTTCCGAAGCCAAGGCCCAGCTAGAGCAATCGACATCGATGATTAGAGGAAAGAGTTGGTGATCGTATCGCAGGGCATGGCCCTGAAGAGAGCGTCGTTAGCGCAAGTTAGCCCTTTCCACGACCTCCCCGGCGATAAGCTCAACCCGAGTCATTTTGGGGCGTCGCACGCTCGCGCGCGGCGCCTGGGTCCTTTTAACTCTGGAGGAATCATGAACGGACGATGGAGGAGAGTCTCGAGGCTGGTCCGAGTCGGCATTCCCACGCTGCTTCTCGCAAGCGTGGCCCTGGGTGCGCCGAAGAAGAATCAGGGTCCCACTCTCACCCCGCAGGCGAGTGGAACACTGAATCGGCTTCAGGCGGTCAGCCCGGTCAACTCGAAGGTGGTGTGGGCGAGCGGTGTCGGGGGAACGTACACGCTCACGACGGACGGGGGAGAGACCTGGACGGCGGGGGTGGTTCCGGGGGCGGAGACGCTGCAGTTCCGCGACGTGCGAGGGGGTCAGCGACAAGGTCGCCTATCTGCTCGCGGCCGGAGTCGGAACGGATTCGCGCATCTACAAGACCGAGGACGGGGGAGCGACCTGGGCGATTCAATTCCAGAACACGGATCCGAACGGCTTCTACGATTGCTTCGCGTTCTGGAACCCGACGCAGGGCCTGACCATGGCGGACTCGGTGAACGGCCGGTTTCCCGTGATCCGCACGCTGGATGGCGAGACCTGGCAGGACATCGGGTCGAACCTGCCCCCGGCGCTGCCGGGCGGCGAGTTCGGGTTCGCGGCGAGCGGGACGTGTGTGGCGACCGTGGGCAAGAAGTGGGCGTGGATCGCCACGGGAAGCCTCACGACGGAAGCCCGGATCCTGGCCACGGCGGACAAGGGGGAGACGTGGAACGCCTACGTGACCCCGATCGCCTCCAACGACACGGGAGCCGCGGGCGTCTTCAGCGTCGCCTTCCGGAATCCGGCGCAGGGCGTGATCGGAGGAGGGGATTTCATCGGAACGACGGTGATCGACAACTTCGCGCGGTCCTCGGACGGCGGGAAGACCTGGGAGCTCGCGACCAACGCGCCGATTCCGGGGGCGATCTTCGGGCTGAGTTACGTGGGGACACCGGGACGCCCGAGGACCGTCGTGGCGACGGGACCTGGCGGGGCGGCGTGGACCCCGGATGAGGGAGACACGTGGAACCTGCTCGACGGGGTCGCGAACTACTGGGCGGTGGCGTTCGCGAGTCCGGATGCCGGGTGGCTCGTGGGGACCGAGGGGCGAATTTTGAAGGTTAGTTTCTAGAAGAGGGCGGGGACGGTCCGACCACCAGCGGACGACCCCCGGCAGTAGGAGACGCCGTCCGCAGGACGGCGGCAACCCAGCCCCGCCCCTACGACCGGGGGCGTACGAGAGCTGATGAGAGCGAGCCCGGTCCGATACGTTGCTTCGTTACAGGGGCGGCTCGAACGGGCCGCCTCTTTTCCTTTTTGTCGACCTGGCGGATGCGATAGAGAGTCAGTAAGGCGGCCCAACCGCTCGGCAGAACTGTCGGAGGCTTCTCCAGTTCGGCGCAATGGACAGCCATCTCGAGAAAGAACCGAGCGTGAAAGAAGGCCTCCGCGATCGGCCGGGTGTGGCGCGGCCAATCTGCATTGTGGTCGAGCGAGAACTGCCTACCCGTACCCTCGGCCACGATCCCGAGAAACAGGGGATCCAGGTCCTGCCGGGGAAGGAGGCCTCGTAGATTGGCGACGATCTCTTCGGTCCGACTTTGGAGTGCGTACACCTTGTTGCTGTGGTGGTACAAGCGATAGATCGGATCCTCGAATCCCCGATCGCTCAGGTCGGCAAGAAGATCGCGAAGAGCCGGGGAGTTCGCCTTGATCCGTCGCAGAAGCTCCGCGTCGAGGGCCCGGGGCGCGGTCATCGCTTCTTTCTTCGGGGCGGGGCCTGGGATGGCGTTCTTCTCGAGGAAGGCCTTGCACCCGTGACGGCGGCGTATGGAGCCGCGGAGTCGTGCACAAAGCTGGGAGCCGAGGAACCGGAAACGTAAGACCGGGCGGTGCGGCTGCGCGATCCGTGTGGGCCCGCGATCAGGCGAATCTCCAGCCGGGCATCGAGTACCTCGGCTGCGCGAGCGAGCGTCCTGATCTCCAGGTTGCCTCCCTGCGCTTCCATCTTTGCCACGGCTGGTTGGCTGACGCCCAGCATCCTTGCCAGCTGCGTCTGCGTGAGCCCTCGACTCTGCCTGAGGGCAATGAGGTCTTGCTCGATCCGCATTTCAGCGAGGCGCTTCTCCACGCGCGCCGCCAGAGCGGGATCCTCCTCGAGCGACCGCTTCAGCCACGATTCGAACTGCTCCTTGGTTTTCCTTCGCATGTCACCTCCCTGAGATGCCTACCCGCGGCGGCCGGCTGCCCGCGCGGCTGCACAATTCCTTCGGGCCTCCTCGAGAGCCCTGGGTGGCAGGCTGCCGCGTTTCTTGACCAGTCCTCCGAGAAGAACAGCCCGTCTGCCCGCAAGAAACGTATAGAACAGCCTGACTCCCGAGCCGACGTCTCGCAACTCGAAAAGACCTTCACCCAGCGAGCCGGAATGGGGTCTGCGCAGCGTGTGTCCCCGTTCGCGAAGGAGCTGGATCAACGCGATGGCATTTGATTTCTGCTCCATCGTGAGCGCCGAGAGAAACCTTCGCACGGGATACGCGCCAGATGGCGCCTGGAAGTCGCTAACACGCCAGACTTCGCCGCTCATAACTTTTAAGTTATAGCTGCGATAGCTGGCCGGCGTCAAGCTCGGTCGGCCAGTCGTGGAACGCGGCGCGCGCTCCGTTGATCGGCTGACATGTTGCGAATGGTGCGCGTCACCGATATGCCGATTGACACCCTCGTGTGACCGGGCTATCCTCCCCTCACCATCTAAGGGGAACACGATGGCCGTCGACTCGCGAACTCCGCCGCTCCCGCTGCTCCAGGGCACCCTCGACCTGCTCGTCCTCGGAACCCTCGCCGCCGAAGCGATGCACGGATTCGGGATCGCGCTCGCGGTCCGCGAGCAGACTTCGGGGGAGCTGAACATCGATGACGGAGCGCTGTACCAGGCTCTCCACAGGCTCGAGCGGCAGGGGCTGATCGAGGCGGAGTGGAAGACGTCCGAGAACAACCGGCGGGCGCGGTACTACCGGCTGACGGCGGGCGGGCGGAAGCGGTTGCAGCAGGACACGGCGCTGTGGCGGCGGTATACGCGCGCGGTCGACGCGGTGTTGCAGGGGGCGTGAGGCGAGCGGTGAATAGGTTTTTCGCGGTGGTTCCGGGCGGGGACGGTCCGACCACCAGCGGACGACCCCCGGCAGTAGGAGACGCCGTCCGCAGGACGGCGGCAACCCAGCCCCGCCCCTACGAAGACGGCGACAAGGTCCAGCCAAACGAAGGCGGAAACCAGCCCGACCGTACGAAAACGGGACGCGAGTGCCGCGGCCGATGCATGGGGTTTGCGACGTGACCGCGCCACGGCGGCCGCGGGCGTTCTGGTATCTGCGGCGGGGGCCGGAGACAGTGGCTTCCGAGATCGACGAGGAGCTGCGCGCGCACCTGGACATGCGGGTCGACGAGCTGACCGCCGGCGGAATGCCGGTCGAGGAGGCGCGGGGCGAGGCGCTCCGGCAATTCGGGGACGTGGAGAAGACGCGGCAGTACTGCCGCCGTGAGGATGAACGAGGGGAGAACCGGATGCAGCGCACGCTGTGGGTGCAGGACTTCGTCCAGGACGCGCGCATCGCGATTCGGAGTCTCGCGCGGACACCCGTCCTGGCGCTGGCGATCGTCCTGACGGTCGGTCTCGGCATCGGCGCGACGACGGCGATCTTTTCGGCCGTCAACGCGACTCTGCTCCGGCCTCTCCCGTACGCGGACCCGCAGCGGCTCGTGCGGATCTACACGGACACGCCGCCGTTCGTGTTCCGCTTCTCGGCAGCGGACTACCTGGCGCTCGAGGGGCAGCAGACGCAGTTCGAGAAAGTTGCCGCGTACACGGGGCGCACGCTGACGTTCAGCGACGGTCAGTCCTCCGACGTGGTGCCGGGACGGATGGTGTCCTGGACCTACTTCGACGTGCTCGGGATCCGGCCGGCGCTGGGGCGCGGGTTCAACGAGGAGGACGGGCGGCCGGGCAGCGCGCCGGCAGTGATCGTGAGCCACGGGTTCTGGCAGCAGCGGCTGGGCGGCCGCGCGGACGTGGTCGGGCAGACGGTGCGGTTGGACGGGGCGCCGTACACGGTCGCGGGCGTGCTGCCGCGGCAGGTCGGCCCGCTCGAGGAGCGGCAGGAATGGTTCGCCGTGCAGCAGTTCCCGACGCCGCCGCGCCGCGGGCCGTTTCCCTTCACGGTCATCGCGCGGCTGCGCGCCGGGGCGACGCCGGCGGCCGCACAGGCGGAGCTGCGGGCGATCAACAAGCGCATCTTCCCGCTCTGGAAGAGCTCGTACCAGGACGACAAGGCGACGTGGAGCCTGATGGACCTCAAGAAGCACGTCGTCGGCGACGTCTCGAAGACGGCGGGGCTCGCGCTCGGCGCGGTGGCGCTCGTTTGGCTGATCGCGTGCGCCAACGCGTCGAGTCTGCTGATCGCCCGGGTCACGGGCCGGCGCCAGGAGCTGGCGGTGCGGGTCGCCCTCGGTGCCTCGCGCGGCCGCATCGTGCGGTACCTGCTGGCGGAAAGCGCGGTGCTCGCGGCGGGATCGGTCGCGGTGGGGATCGCGCTCGCGAAGGCGGGCGTCGGTCTGCTGCGTTCCGCGGGAGGAAGCTACCTGCCGCGGGTGCAGGAGATCGGCCTCGACGGTGCGGCGCTCTGGATGCTGGCGGGCCTCGCGCTCGCGAGCGTCGTCTTGTTCGGTCTGGTGCCGGCGCTCCATGGGGCGGGCGGAAAGACCGGCGACTCGCTGCGCTCGTCGGGGCGCGGATCGACGGGCAGCGTCGCCGTGCGGCGCCTCCGCCGTGTGCTCGTGGGCATGCAGTTCGCCGTGACGACGCCGCTCCTCGTCATCGCGGCGCTCCTGCTGACGAGCCTGAACGAGCTCCGGCGCGTGGATCTCGGGTTCGACAGTCGGAGCCTGGTGGTCGGATCAATCCGCCTGCCGTCGGCGCAGTACCAGGAGGCGGGACGGGTGACCGCGTTCTGGGAGGAGCTCGGCCGGCGGGTCAAGGCGGTGCCCGGAGTGGAAAGCGTCGCCTTTGCCGACGGGAATCCGCCGGACAACGTGGGCAACATCAACAATTTCGATCTGGAGGATTCTCCGGCGGCGCCCGGGGAGTCCCAGCCGGCGACTCCGTGGATCGGGGTCACGCACGACTACTTCGGCGTCATGAAGCTGAAGCTCTACGAGGGGCGGCTTCTCGAGGACCGCGACGGCTTGAGGGACAACCTCGAGGACGTGGTCGTGGATCGCGCGTGGTCGCGCCGGTTCTTTCCCAATGGCGGCGCGCTCGGCAAGCGGTTCCACGAGGGAGGCTGCACGAGCTGCCCGTGGACGACGGTCGTCGGCATCGTGAGCGACGTGAAGTACGTGGGTCTCGATGCGCCCGACCAGGGCACCGTCTACTGGCCGATGGCGGGACCGGACGGGACGCGGCAGCTCATCGTGCGGACGAAGACGGATCCGGGGGGCGTCGTCCCGTTGATCCGGCAGCGCATCCGGGAGCTCGAGCCGGGCGCGCCGTTCTCGGGTGTGGCGTCCGTCGACGAGCTCGTGGAGCAGTCCCTCGGGCAGCCGCGCTCGCTCGCCATGCTCGTCGGCGCCTTCGCGCTGACGGGTCTGGCCCTCGCGGTGTTCGGCATCTACGGCGTCATGGCGTACTTCGTTCAGCAGCAGTCCAAGGACATCAGCATCCGCATGGCGCTCGGAGGCACGATCGCGGGAGTCCTGCGGCTCCTCGTGGGCAACGGGATGAAGCTCGTTGCCCTGGGTGTGGCGGTGGGACTCCTCATCTCGCTCGGCGTGACGCGGCTGACGTCGAGCCTCCTCTTCGGCGTGAAGCCCGCCGACCCGTTCGTCCTCTCGGGAGTCGGGGCGTTGCTGCTTGCGGTCGCCGTGTGCGCCTGCCTCATCCCGGCCATCCGCGGGACCCGCGTGCCGCCGGCCGCGTTGCTGCGGAACGAGTAGGGACGCACAGTGACGGTAGCAGGTGTCCCCGCCGATTCTCCAGGGCTGAAAGCGCTAACGCCGGCGACGACCAGGAGCGGAGTCGCCCAGAGTCACTTCTTCTTCCGAGGGCCCGCGCGCCCCCCGGTTGCCTTCCTCTGCCTGGCCGGTGGGGCGAGGCCGAGCCGAACCAGCTTCTGGGCGAGGGCGTAGACGTCGTCGCGCGCGCCCTCGCGGCGGATTCCGGCGGCAACGACATGCACGGTTTCGCCGACCGGGTCGATCGAATAGATGATGCGGTAGCGCTGGCCGATGCTGCGCAGGCTTCGATAACCGAGCAGCTCTTCCCGAAGCGCCTTGCCTTGCTTGTCGGGGTCCACTTCCAGTCGCTTGGAAGTGTCGAACAGTTGCTGCTGAATCCGCCGGTCCCCGAGCGCTTCGAGCATCCCGAGAGCCGTCTTCGTCCAGAAGACGTCGTGTCGCCGCGACGGACTCAACGCGTCAGCCCGAGCCGGGCCGCGACCTCATCCAGCGAGTGAACGCTTCCGGACTCAATGTCTCGGAGGCTTTTCCGCAGGGCGTCGAGCGTTGCTGGATCGGACACTGCATCCAGGGTCTCGAGGAGAGTGTCGTAGAGCTCGGCCGACATGAGCGTCATCGCGGGCTTGCCGCGATTTGTGATTCGAACGACGGTCTTCGGATTCTTACGAAGCTCGCGGCTCAAGCCCGTAAGTGTCTCCCGGGCTTTCATCAGGGCGATCTCGGTCATCGGGCGCCTCTCCTAGTAGTACGCATAACCGTACGCAGGATAGTACGGATGATGCAGCGGGTCAAACCCGCGTCGTCCTGGCAGAATATCTGATAATCTGACACTTATGAGCGAGCCTACACGGGTCGGCAAGCGCGGAACCATCGTCCTCCCGGCGAAGATGCGAAAGAGGTACGGGTTCGAGGAAGGGACGATGGTCGTGGCGGAGGAGGGGGAGTACGGAGTGCTGCTTCGCCCGGCGGCGGTCATTCCCGTCGAGATCTACTCGCCGGAGCGGAGAGCGGAGTTTCTTTTGGCAAACGCCGTCGGCCCGGCCGACCGAAAGAGGGCCGAAGCCGAGGTACGGAAGCTCGGGCTGGATCCTCGCAAGGTCCGCGGGCGAAAAGCGCTGAAGCGCTGAAGCACTGATCGGCGCCGATGCTTCGCGTCTTCCTCGACGCCAACGTCCTTTTCTCGGCGGCGTACCGCGAAGGGGCCGGCCTCGTTGCGCTGTGGGAGCGGCCGGACGTCCAGCTGCTCACCTCCGGGTACGCCGCGGAGGAGGCGAGGCGCAACCTCGACACGACGGATCGGCGATCGCGGCTGGAGCATCTGCTGGAGGCCGTCGTCATCGAACCGGAGGCCCCGAATGAGCCTCTCCCGCCCGAGGCCGCCTGCCCCGCAACGATGAGCCCATTCTTCGCGCCGCGTTGGCGGCACGCGCTACGCATCTGCTGACGGGTGACCTCCGCCACTTCGGCCACCTCATGGGTCGCCGGGTCGCGGGCCTGAAGGTTCAGACGCCCGGGGAATTCCTGCGGTCGTCCAGGGGAGCGAGATGAGAGCGCCCGCCAGCTCGTGACGGGGATGACGACGTCGCCAGGCGGGCTCCTGGACCCGAGGAACGCCCAGTCTCCTGGCGCGATGTCTTCGCGGCCTGGCGCTGCGGGTACTACGGCGCCTCGGCGGAAGTTTTATCGGCGAGGCGGCCCCGGGGTCGCCAGGACGAAACCAAAGCTGCGAGGTAGGATGCCTCGACGGAGGTCACATGAGACAAATGAACGTGGTGCGCGGGGTCTCGGCGGCGATTCTTGCGTTGGCGTGTGGCGGAATCGCGCTGGGCCAGCGCAACTGGCTCGATCTCCAGAACGGGCCACGGGTCCCGGCGCGTCCGGCGGTCAATTTCGGGACGACGCAGGAGAGCTTCGTGACCGTCGGCGCGTGGGACTTCGACCCGCTCACCTCGAGCCAGACCTATCACTACCCCGATGCCTTGAGCGCTGCGCGATACAGCACCTCGGGCGGAGACGGCTTCATAGCGGGGCCCCAGCTACCGGACGGGGCGGTGCTGATGAGCGTGACGTTCAATCTGTGCGATTCCAGCGTGGCCGATGAGCATTGGCTGGCCACGGCGGTCAGCTGCAACAGCCTCGACGGGGCCTGCGCTTTCCTTGCCGCCCCTCTGGCATCCGTGTCCAATGTCGGCACGCCCTGCGCCGCGTACACGCAGGATCTCAGCGGGCTCAACTACGTCGTGAACAACCAGGATCAGCGGGTGGCCCTCGTCGCGGTTCCGGGCGCGAACGACACGACCAACATCCTCTCCGGCGGTCTCGTCGCCTACAAGCTCCAGGTTTCGCCGGCTCCGGTGGTGGCTACTTTCGGCGACGTCCCGACGTCGAATCCGTACTTCCAGTTCGTGGAGGCCCTCGTACGGTCGGGCATCACGGCCGGTTGCGGCGGCGGGAACTTCTGCCCGGACAACCCGCTGACGCGGGGTCAGATGGCGGTGTTTCTCGCGAAGGGGCTCGGCCTTCAGTTCCCGTAGCCATCGATTTCCGGGAGGGGCGCCCGGACCGACGTCCCGTCGCCGAGTACCGAGATGAGGAGGCGCGCCGACGCTGCCAGGGCGGCGTCTGCGACAGAATAGACCCATGCCGTCGAATGTGCCGCCCGCCTTCGCCTCCCTCGCGCTCGACCCGCGCCTCCTCGCCGCGCTGACCGCCCTCGGCTACGAGGAGCCGACGCCCATCCAGCAGGAGGCGATCCCGCCGCTTCTCGAAGGCCGCGACGTGCTGGCGCAGGCGGCCACGGGGACGGGGAAGACGGCGGCGTTCGCGCTGCCGATCCTGCAGGCGATCGCGGCGGAACCGACGAAGGGCTCCGGCCCCGTCGCGCTGATCCTGGTTCCGACGCGGGAGCTGGCGATGCAGCTGGCGGAGGCGGTGCATCGGTACGGGAAGACGATCGGGGTGCGAGTCCTCCCGGTATACGGCGGCGCCTCGATGGACTCGCAGCTTCGGGCGCTGCACCGGGGGGTGGACGTGGTGGTGGCGACTCCCGGGCGGGCGCTCGATCACGTGAACCGGAAGTCGCTGAAGCTCGAGGGGGTCCGCACGCTCGTGCTCGACGAGGCGGACGAGATGCTGGACATGGGGTTCGCGGAGGACCTGGAGGCGATCCTGGCGGCGACGCCGTCGGAGCGGCAGACGGCGCTCTTCTCGGCGACGCTGCCGCCGCGGATCGTGTCGATCGCGGGCAAGCACATGAGGAATCCGCTGCGGATCGCGATCGCGCGGGAGGCGACGGCGGCGGGGAAGATGCCGAAGGTGCGGCAGACGGCCTACGTCGTCGCGCGGGGGCACAAGCGGGCGGCGCTGGGAAGGGTGCTCGACATCGAGTCGCCGACGGCGGCGCTGGTGTTCTGCCGGACGCGGCTGGAGGTGGACGATCTGACGGAGGCGATGAAGAGCCGGGGGCTGCGGGTCGAGTCGCTTCACGGGGGGATCTCGCAGGCGGAGCGGGACCGGGTGATGAAGAAGCTCCGCGCCGGGACACTCGAGCTCGTCGTGGCGACGGACGTGGCGGCGCGGGGGCTCGACATCGGGCACCTGTCGCACGTCGTGAACTACGACGTCCCGTCGTCGCCGGACGTCTACGTCCACCGGATCGGCCGGACGGGGCGGGCGGGGCGCGAGGGGGTCGCGATCACGCTCGCCGAGCCGCGCGAGCACTGGATGTTGAAGAACATCGAGCGGGCGACGAAGCAGAAGATCGAGATCGGGAGCGTCCCGACGGTCGCGGACCTGCGGGCGAAACGGCTGGAGCTGACGAAGGCGTCGCTGCGGGAGGCGCTGCTCGCGGGCAAGTTCGACGGCTACCGCGTGGTCGTCGAGTCGCTGGCGGAGGAGTTCGATCCGCTCGATATCGCGGCCGCGGCGGTGAAGATGTCCGATGGGGGAGCGGGGGCGGTGCCGGACGACGAGCACGAGATCCCGGCCGTTGCCGCGCCGCCGGCGCCGAGAGGGCCGAGCGGGCCGCGAGGCGACGTGAAGGGCAAGAAGTGGTCGCCGCGGAAGGCGGCCGAGGGGAACACGCGCATCTTCATCGGCGCGGGACGGGGCGAGGGCGTGAAGCCGGCGGACCTCGTGGGCGCGATCGTGAAGGTCGCGAAGCTGTCGCCGCGGGACGTGGGCTCGATCCAGATCTCGGAACGGTTCTCGCTCGTCGAGGTGCCGGAGGAGACGGCGGAGAAGGTCATCGGCGCGCTGCGGGCGACGGGGATCCGCGGGAACAAGGTGACGGTGCGGCGGGACAAGGAGCTGGGGCGCTGAGGCGGGCGGCCGCAAGGGCCGCCCCTACGACCCGGGGCCCCGGAGGCCGGAATCAGCGAAATCAGCAAACCAGGACTGACTGGTGATACAATGTATATATTGTGGACCGTGACTTTACCAGGGCGGCCGGACTTCCCGAGGGACCGAAGAGAACGGCGGCGGTCGCCGCCTGGGTTCAGAGCCTCTACGCGTCGAGGCCGCCGGTGCTGGGCGGTGGTGCGGCCGTCGAGCTGTACACGGCGGGGGCCTACACCACCGGCGATCTCGACTTCATCGGCGGCGTGACGGATGAGGTCGCGGCCGCTCTGAAAGGGGCCGGATTCCGCCGCGAGGGGCGGCACTGGATTCAGCCGGATGCGCAGCTGTTCATCGAGTTTCCCGGAAGCGCGGTACAGGATCACGAGAGAACGGCGGTGCTCGAACTCGAGGGGTTCGCGGTCCTCGTGTTGAGCCCCGAGGACATGATCGTCGATCGCCTGGCCGCCTGGCAGTTCTGGAGCTCGACGACCGATGGAGCAAGCGCCTTTCTGATCTGGAAGGCTCAGGAGAAGGCCATTGACGCGAAGAGACTTGCCGCGCTGGCCCGGAAGCGGGGTGTCGTGAAGGGGCTCGGTCGGCTGCGCGAGTTCCTCGAAGAACTCGGGGGGCGAGCGCCCTCCCCGGAGGATCTGGAGAAATGGGCAAGCCGAGTACCCTGAAACGCTACGCTTCGCCCCGGCAGGCGATTCTGCCTCTTCCGGGAGGTCTGGTTCGCCGCCGCCCGCGCCGGTTCGCCGAGTGGAAGGCGCTTCGCGGCTGGGGAAGGCTCCCGGCCTGGGAGACGGACCCGGTCGGCTACCGCCTTCGCCTGGCTCGAGAGGAGGCGGATCTGACGCAGAGCGAGCTCGCGCGGCGGCTCGGTTGCTCACAGCAGGCGATCGCGCAAGCGGAGCGCTGGGAGAGCAATCCCACGGTGGAGTTCATCCGGCGGTGGGCCGAGGCGTGCGGAGTGAAAGCGACGATCGAGCTGGGGTGAAGCAGGTGGGGTCCCTCCTGAAGATCTGATCTCGAGCGATGTCGAAAATACCAAATCAGGACAGACCCGTCATCGGTAAAGTCGGCTCGATCCGGATCGCCGAACGGTGTGCTGAAATGCGGCTCCCAGGAGGCCGACCCGCTGGATAACCTCTGCCACACGCTCGCGGGCGCGGCCATCGCGCAGGCCGGGCCGTTTCGGAAGACGCCGCTCGCCGTGGCGACGGTCATGATCGGCGCGAATCTGCCGGACGTCGATGCGTTCGCCTACGTCTTCGGCGACGGCGTCGATGCGCTGGCGTTCCGGCGCGGCTGGACGCACGGGATCCTCGCGATGGCGGTGCTGCCGGTGGTCCTGGCCGGGGCGATGCTCGCGTTCGACCGCCTCGTGCGCCGCCGGCTCCGGCCCGAACGGCCGGCCGCGCGCTGGGGACCGCTGCTCGCCCTGTCCGCGCTCGGAGTGCTGTCGCACCCGCTGCTCGACTTTCTCAACACGTACGGCGTGCGGTTCCTGGCGCCGTTCTCGTGGAAGTGGTTCTACGGGGACGCGCTCTTCATCGTGGACCCGTGGGTCTGGATCGCGCTTTCCGTCGGAGTGTTCCTCTCGCTCCGCCGGGCGCGCCGGGCTTCTCCCAATCCGGAGCGGCCGGCGCGGGTCGCGCTGCTTCTGACGGCCGCGTATGTCGTGACGATGATGCTGTCCGGCGTCGTCGGACGGGTGGCCGCGGCCCGCTCCGTCGCGGGCTCGGAGCGCCGCATGGTGGGGCCGGTGCCCCTCAATCCCTTCCGGCGCCAGCTCGTCCTCGACTTCGGCGACGCGTACCGCTACGGCTCCGTCGAGTTCCTGCCCCGGCCGGCGATCGAGGTCTCGGGCGAGGTCGATCCGAAGGGCGCGAACGATCCGCTCGCGCGCGCGGCGGCGGCGACGGAGCGGGGGAGGAAGTTTCTGTCGTGGTCGCGCTTTCCGATCTTCCGCGTGGAGCGCGAGGCGGACGGCGGCGCCAGCGTCGAGCTGGCCGATGCCCGCTACCCGCCGTTCCACGGGAGCTGGGCCTCGACCGTCATCCGGCTGCCCGCGCCGCGGGTCGGTGAGGGAGCGGGCGGCACGCCAGGAATCGGCGGGGCGAAGATAACCCGGGCGCCCGCCTCAGCCGAGACCGAGAAACAGCAGGAGGCCCTCGTCGATCGCGGCGATTTCGCCGGGCGCGAGCCGGCCGAAGATCCGCGTGACCCGGCGCTTGTCGATCGAGCGGACCTGGTCAACGAGCGCGTAGGAGGTTTGTCGCAGGCCGCTCGAGCCCGCCGCCAGAGGCGGATAGAGCACTCCTTCGCCGGCGGTGGAGCTGATCGGTACGACCGCGAGGAGGGGAAAGCGTTGGTCTTCGGTGATGGCGGGGTCGCTGACGATCACACAGGGGCGGGTCCCGCGTTGCTCGCGACCTCGCGTCGGATCGAGCTCGGCGAGGACGACGGTCCCTCGTGGGAGCTTCACTTCCGGGAGTCCGTCCAGCCGCGGCCTTCGACCCAGCGGATCGACTTGCCGGCGGTGCGATCGAGCAGCTCCGAGTCGGCTTCGTTCGCGCGCACGCCCCATTCGGTCAGGCCGGCGTCGGCGAGCTGCCCGGATTCGGAATGGGGACGCTCGAGCGAGCGGCGGAGCTCGTCGCGCCGCCGGCGCTGAACTTCCCGGCGCACGGCATCGAGCACGAAGCGGCTGCGGTTTCGCTCCCGCCGGTCGATCTCGGCGACGAGTTCGGGCGGCAGGGTGACGGTAATCCGGGCGGCCGGCATGAGTATGATCATACTATTGATCTCACCGATCCTTGCTGGTTCCGCGCGGGGTGAAAGCCCGCGGTGACAGGGCGGCTCGTTCGGATTGACTGTCGATTGCACTGTGGAGTAGATTCGACAGCGTGGAAACGATCCAGGTCGTCCTCGAAGAGGACCTCCTCAAGGCCGCCGACCGAGCCGTGCGCAAGCTCAAGATCAACCGGTCGGCTCTCTTTCGCGACGCGTTGCGGGCGCACCTGAAGCGGATCGACGCATCCGAGCGCGAGAAGCGGGACCGGGAGGGCTACGAGCGCTACCCGGACCTCCTCGACCGGCCGGCCGTCTGGGATCAGGTCGCGGATTGGCCGGACGAGTAGAGCGGGGCGAAATCCGCCTGCACCGGTTTCCGGCGCCCGACAAGGAGCGGCCGGTGCTGGTGCTGACGCGGTCGAGCGCGATTCCGTATCTCTCGCGCGCGACGGTGGCGCCGATCACGTCGACGATCCGAGGGGTGCCGTCGGAGGTCGTGCTGGGGCCCGGGGACGGGATGAAGCAGCCCTGTGCGGTCAACCTCCACAACGTGATGACGGTCAGCCAGGAGAACCTCGGCCGGCGCGTGGCGCAACTCGAGCCTCGCCGGATGCGTGAAGTCTGCGCCGCGCTCGCGTTCGCGCTGGGTTGCGACGGCTGACGTCTCGCCTCCGCCAGCGAGGGCGCGCTCGAGTGTATTTGAGAGAGGGCGGGGGCCAGCCCCGCCCCTACGAACCGGAGCGTCGATGGGGGATTGGCGCAACGATCACGGGGTTTTCGTGGTTCTCGGCACGCCGCTCGAGATGAGCAGGATCCTTCCCGAGTGGTTTCCCTTGATCCCGCTCCAGGCCGACGTGATGAGGAGGTCGACGGTGCCGTCGCCGTCGGTGTCCCCCATGCCGACCGCGTCGAACCCGAACGTGTCGCCGGGGACGCGGCAGGTGTAGGTCTTCAGCAGCCTGCCGTCCCTGCCGGAATAGAGATACGTCCGTCCGCCCGATACGGCGGCGCCCGCGTACTGCCAGGCGCCGATGACGAGGTCGGGCCGGCCGTCGCCGTCGACGTCGCCCGCCGGGCCGGGGCCGATGCCGAAGCCTTCGCCGGCCGTTTCGCCGGTCAGAGTGAGGAGGCTCTTGCCGGTCTTGCCGGAGAACGCGTAGGCGCGGCCGGTGGAACGGCCTCTGGCCGAATTGGCGAAGTCGGTGGCGTAGAGGTCGGGGACGCCGTCGCCGTCGAGATCGCCCGGGACCGACATGAACATGTAGCCGAAGGCGGCACCGGTCGCGTCGGACTCGAGGACGTAGCGGGGCTTTTCCGAGAGGCCGTCGTAGACGTAGACGCGGCCGGTCTTCTTCGGTCCCGCGGCCGGGGCGCCGACCATGAGGAAGGTGACTTTGCCGCGGGTGTAGCCGGCGACGGTCGAGCCGAAGCTGTCGCCTTCGCGTTCGCCCGTCCAGGTTGCAAGCTTGCGGCCGTCCTTGCCCGAGTAGAGATACGCGCGGCCGGCGTCCTTCCCGCCGGCGGCGTTGGTCGGTGCGCCGACGAGGACGTCGTCGTAGCCGTCGTGGTTCACGTCGCCGGCGTAGGTGACGTGGCGGCCGAAGGTGTCGGTCTTCGCCTCGGCGGTCAGCGTGACGAGGACGCGGCCGTCCTTGCCCGAGTAGACGTAGGCCTTGCCGCCGCCCGGCGCGCCGGCGACGACGTCCGGAACGCCGTCCTTGTTCGTGTCGCCGGCGAGCTCGACTCCCGTGCCGAGCTCCTCGCCGGGGGCGCCGTCGACTTTCCAGAGGAGCTTGCCCGTCTTCGTCGAGTAGACGTAGACGCGGCCGGCGTCCTTGCCGGTGCCGGCCCACGAGGGCGCCGAGGTGACGAAGTCGGCGACACCGTCGCCGTCGACGTCGCCGAGGCTCCGCGCGATCCAGCCGAACTGGTCCCCCTGCGCCTCGCCGTCCCACTCGCGCAGGAGCTTCACGTTCTCGTCGGCGACGAAGGGGTTGGCGAAGTCCTCGGGCTTCGGAAGGAGGGCCGCGAAGCGCGGGTCGGACGAGATCGGCTTGAGGTCGTCGTCGACCTGGATCTGGGTCATGTCGATCTTCCCGGTCGCCTTCGCCTTGCCGAGCCACTCGAAGGCGGCGTCCTTGTTTCCCTCGAGGGCCCAGGCGACGCCGGTGTTGTAGAGGGCCTGCGGAGAGTCGGGGACGAGGGCGAGGAGCTTCGCGTAGGCGGCGCGCGCCTGCGTGTACTTCTTCTGCTTGAGGTAGGTGAAGCCGAGGTAGCGCCAGGCGACCTTGTTGCCCGGGTCGGCCGCGACCACGTTCTCGAGGATCGCGGATGCGCCGGCGAAGTCGCCCTGGCCGATCTTGCCGGCGGCGGCGGCGACGTCCTGGTCGGCGCCCGGCGGCGTCTGCGCGGCCGCGAAGGTCAGTGCAGCGGCGAGGGCGAGGACGGCGGCTATCAGCTTCTTGCTCATTTTGTCCCTCCGAAGTCGTCCGTCTTACGGGGTTCCGGCGCCGTGGTTTTGCCGAGGATCCGGACGGGACGCGTGAGGTCGATTCCGTCGACTCCGGGAGGGGGCAAGCCCCTCCCCTACGAATACCGGCTGCTCGAACCCGTTTCGCCTTCCGTCAGAATTTTCGGGCCCTCGTACGTAGGGGCGGCCCTTGTGGCCGCCCGCTCCGCCCGTCGGCTACCATGTCGCGGTGGAAGCGATGGCGACCGGGCCTTCTCTCGGACCGTACGAGCGGATCCTCTGGAGCAATCCGTCGATGACGCTCGGCACCTTCGACGCCTCTCCCGAGAACGAAGACTTCGAGACGGCGGGGGCCGTCGGCGACCGGCCGGCGATCGCGTTCTCCCGCTCTTCGGTCGGGATCCTGCAGGCCAAGCGCGACGCGTTCGTCTCGGACGGGACGGTCGCGGTCCTGCACAACCCGCGGCATCCGTACCGGCGGTTTCGTGTGGATCGGCGGGGCGATCACTGCGAGTGGGTGTCGGTCGAGCCGGAGCTGCTGCTCTCCGCGAACCCGCGGCTGGGGCACGATCCGGGACGACCCTTCGCGGTTCCGTACGTTCCTCTGGAGCGTCGCGCCGCGGCGCTCGTTCGCCTCGTCGCGCGCCACCTTCGCGAGTGGGCGCCGCCGGACGAGCTGTGGGTGGAAGAGACGTTGCTCGAGGTGCTGGGCCTGCTCGCGCCCTCGCCGCGAGCGCTCGCAGGACGGGCGCGACTCCGCGGCACGACCGGGTCGTCCGGAGCGTGCGGGAGCTTCTCTCGAGCCGGCCGGAGCAGCCGTGGACGGTCGCGTCGATCGCCAAGGTCGTGGGCGTGTCGCCGTTCCACATGTGCCGGGTCTTCCGGCGGCGCGCGGGCTACACGCTCCACGGGTATCTGACCGAGCAGAGGCTGCGCCGGGCGCTGGTGCTGCTCGAAGACGGGCAAACGGACCTGCGCGCGATCGCGGCGTCGCTCGGGTTCTCGAGCCACAGCCAGTTCACGGCGCGTTTCCATGCGGCGTTCGGGGCGACGCCGTCGCGGTTTCGCCGCGGCGCCGCGCCGGCGGTCGTGCGGGGGATGGCGGAGAAGCTGCGCATGAACGCCGCGGGGTAGATGGCCTCGAGGGCGGCCACGACGGCCGCCCCTGCGAGAGCGCGTCCCCGGTCGTAGGGGCGGGGTTTATCCCCGCCCGATTTCGGGCTCGGCGGGGCTACATCGTCAGCACCACCCGGAACCGCGCCTTGCCGCTCATCATCCGGTCGTACGCCTCGGCGGCGCGGTCGAGGGGGAAGATCTCGTTTCTCGATCGGACTCCCGTCTGCGCGGCGAATTTCAGCGTGTCCTGCGAGTCGATCGATCGGCCGGAGGGCCAGCCGGCGACGGAGCGGCGGTCGAAGATCAGGGCGAGGGCGGGCACCGGCAGGGGATCCGGCGGGGCGCCGACGACGATGAGCTTGCCGTCGGGGCTGAGGCCTCCGATGACGGCGGCCATGGCCGCGCCGTTGGTGACGGTCGCGAGGATGGCGCGCGCCCCGCCGAGCTTCGCGAGCTCCGCGGCCGGGTCCTGCGCCCGGGTGTCGATGTAGACGCGCGCGCCGAGCTCCTTCGCGAGGGGCGCCTTGTCGGCGCCGCGGGCGATCGCGACGGTGTCGAAGCCCATCTTCGCGGCGAACTGGACGCCGAGGTGGCCGAGGCCGCCGATGCCGAGGATCGCGACGACATCGCCCGGGCGCGCGCCGGAGTTGCGGAGCGGATTGAACGTCGTGACGCCGGCGCACATGAGCGGGGCGGCCTCCGCCGCCGTGAGACCGTCCGGGATCCGGGCCAGGACGGACCAGGGCGCGACGACGTAGTCGGCGTAGCCGCCGTCGAAGGCGATCCCGGTCACCTTCAGGCCGTTGCGGCAGGTCAGGAAATCGCCGCGCCGGCACGAGTCGCAGTACCCGCAGTGCCCGCCGTGCCAACCGATGCCGACGCGATCGCCGGCCTTCCAGAGGGGAGCGTCCGGGCCCACGGCGTCGACGACACCCGCGATCTCGTGGCCGGGCACGCGCGGGTACGCGATCCCCGGAAACAGGCCCTCCTTCGTGAGCACGTCGCTGTGGCAGACGCCGCAGGCTTCGACCCGCACGCGGACTTGACCGGGGCCGGGCGCCGGGATCTCGCGCTCCACTGTCTGAAAGGGCTGGTTGGCTCCGGGGACCTGGACGGCACGCATCTTGGGCAAGGGATCCTCCTTGTATCGAGAGGGGCGCGTCGTGCGCCCGCGGGCTCATGGTCAATTAGTCCGGCGGGGCAGCGGCGGATTCAGGATCGGAGACCCGCACCTACAATGTCCGTCAAGGGGGTTCCAGCATGCGCCATCTGTCCGGGTCGATCTGCGTCCTGTCGATCGCCCTTGTCCCGGCCCTTTCGTCCACCCTGGCCGCGGCGCCGGCTCCGTCCTACGGCGTCGACCAGGTGTCGACGGCCGTCGTGACCGCCTGGGACGTCGAGCCGACCCTTCCCGGGATGTCCTGGAGCGCCACGAACCTCTATCGGTACCAGGTGAACGCGGGAGCGTTTCTGGCCGCCCTTCATCTGCCACAGGGGGCCCTGCTCATCTCGATCGAGCTCGAGGCCTGCGACACATCGGCGGCGGGAGAAGTTATCGGCGCGCTCTACCGGGGCACACTCGGCGCGGCCACGGGGGTCGTGAACGTCTCCACCGGAAACGCGGCCACGCCAGGATGCGTCACCCTCGCGGCCGACCTGCCGAGCCCCGAGACGGTCGAGAACAACGCCAATCGATACATCGTCGGCATGTCGAACTCGACGTTCGACGGCCTGACCTCGTTCGCCGCCATTCGCGTTCGCTACAGGCTCCAGGTCAGCCCGGCGCCGGCGAACGCGACCTTCAACGACGTGCCGACCTCGGACCCCGCGTACCAGTTCATCGAGGCGCTCGTCGCCTCGGGGGTCACGGCCGGATGCGGCGGAGGCAACTACTGCCCGAATGCTCCCTTGACGCGGCGGCAGATGGCGGTTTTTCTCTCCAAGGCGCTGGGCCTGCACTGGCCCGACGGGCCCGCATTCTGAGATCGAACGGACCGACCGCAATGCCGGGATCGTGGCGAAGGTAAAGAAGAAGTACCTGCCGGACCGGGCCGCCGCGAGTGCCTCGCCGGCGAAGTGAGGCTGGCGGGCCCGCCGTGCGGGATCCTTGGGGGATTCTGGGAATCGCCCGCCCCCCAAACATGCCCGCGGCGTATTCGTAGTCACTTCTGACGATTCCATTCGGGTCGTCGAGGAGAGAACGATGCGCACGAACCGATCCCTCGCCGCCCTGCTATCGCTCGTGGCCGCCGCCCTCCTGACGCTCGCCGGCTGCCAGAAAAAGGAAGCCCCGGCCCCGGCCGCGGTCGAAGCCGCGCCGACGCCTCCGGGCGGCGGGAAGGTCCCGATCACGACCTCCTCGGCAGAGGCCCGGGCGGCCTACCTGCAGGGCCGCGACGAGTTCGAGAAGCTCCTCGTCACGGACTCGATCGCCCAGTTCCAGAAGGCCATCGCGCTCGACGCCGACTTCGCGATGGCGGAGCTCGCCATGGCGAACGCGTCGCCGACGGGTGGGGAGTTCTTCAACCACCTGAACCGGGCGGTGATCCTCTCGGAAAAGGCCTCCGACGGCGAGAAGCTCCTCATCATGGCGGCGCGCTCGGGGGCGAACAACGACGCGACCAAGCAGAAGGACTACCTCGACGAGCTCGCCCGGACGTTTCCGAACGACGAGCGGGCGCAGGCCGCCCTGGGGGCGTGGTACTTCGGCCAGCAGGACTTCCCGCAGGCGATCGCGCAGTACGAGAAAGCGACGGCAATCAACCCGGGCCTGACGACCGCCTGGAACCTCCTGGGCTACGCCTACCGCCAGAACGGCGACTTCGCGAACGCGGAGAAGGCCTTTCAGAAGTACGTCGAGCTGATTCCGAAGGACCCGAACCCCTACGACTCGTACGCGGAGCTGCTCCTGAAGATGGGCCGCTTCGACGAGTCGGCCGCGCAGTACCGCAAGGCCCTCGGGATCGACCCCAACTTCATCAACGCCCACCAGGGGATCGCGATGGACCTCCTGTACGCGGGCAAGCCCGCCGACGCGATCGCGGAGCTCGCCGAGATCGATAAGAAGGCGCGGACGGACGGCGAGCGGCGGACGGGCCTCTTCGCCTTGACGGTCGTCTACCTCGACGGAGGCGAGTTCGCGAAGGCGCTCGCGACGGTCGACCGGATGGACGCGATCGCCCGGAAGAACAAGGACGTCCCGGCGATCGCCTTCGACCACGGGTTGAAAGGCAACATCCTGCTCGAGATGGGCAAGCCCGATCCGGCGAAGGCCGAGTTCGAAAAAGGGGTCGCGATCGTCGAGGGCTCCAACCTCTCGCAGGAGATCAAGGACAACGCGAAGCTCTTCCTGCACTACAACCTGGCGCGCGTTGCGGTCGCGAAGAAAAACTTCACCCTGGCGAAGACCGAGGCCGACGAGTTCCGCAAGGGCGCCATGGCCTCGAAGAACCCGTTCCAGCCGAAACTCTCCCACGAGCTCGACGGCATCGTCGCGCTCGCCGGGAAGAACTACGACGAGTCGATCGCCGAGCTCCGGCAGGCGAACCAGCAGAATCCGCAGAACCTCTTCCGGCTCTGCGAGGCCTACCAGGGCAGGGGCGACGCGGCGAAGGCGAGCGAGTCGTGCAAGCAGGCCGCCGGCTTCAACAGCCTGCCGAACCAGAACTATGCGTTCGTGCGGGCGAAGGCGAAGGCGGGGGCCGCGGGCGGATAAACTCGACTGTGTGATGCACGTGCGCGACACGCTCTCCCGCCGTGCGTTCCTGACCTCCGTCGCCGCGGCCGGGGCGGCGGCGGTGCTTCGACCGCGGTCGGCCGCCGCGTACCCGGGGCCGGCCTCCGCCTCCCCGCGTCCCGGCCCGATCCTGACCCATGCCGTTCCGTCGTCCGGGCAGGCATTGCCGCTCGTCGGGCTCGGAAGCTGGATGACCTTCAACGTCGGCGAGGACACGGCCGCGCGGGATTCCTGCGCCGAGGTCATGCGCGCGTTCTTCGCAGAGGGCGGAAGGTTGATCGACTCCTCGCCCATGTACGGCTCCTCGCAGGAGGTCATCGGGTACGGCCTCGCGAAGCTCGGGCATCCGAAGGAGGTCTTCCCGGCCGACAAGGTCTGGACCTCGTCGGGCTCGAAGGGGCCCGAGCAGATCCGCGAGTCGGAGCGGCGCTGGGGCATCGCGCGGTTCGACCTGCTGCAGGTGCACAACCTGATGGCCTGGGAGGAGCACCTCGAGACCCTCTTCGCGATGAAGGCGGCGGGCAGGCTCGGCTACGTCGGGGTGACGACATCGCACGGGCGGCGCCACGACGAGCTCGAGAAGATCATGCGCGCGAAGCCGCTCGACTTCGTCCAGATGACCTACAACGCGGCCGACCGCGAGGTGGAGGAGCGGCTGCTGCCGCTCGCCCGGGAGCGGAAGATGGCGGTCATCTGCAACCGGCCGTTCCAGGGAGGCGACCTGATCCACCGCGTCGAGCGCGCGCCGCTGCCCTCGTGGTCGGCCGAGATCGACTGCGCGAACTGGCCGCAGGTGCTGCTGAAGTTCATCGTTTCGCACCCCGCGGTCACCTGCGCCATCCCCGCGACGTCGCGCGTCGACCACGTGCGGCAGAACGTGGGCGCCTCCTACGGCCGGATGCCCGACGCGGCGATGCGGCGGCGAATCGCGGACGAGGTCGGGAAGCTCTGATGTCGGAGTGGTGGACCTACCACCTCCAGGACTTCCTCCTCTTCACGCCCCGCACGTACTACCGGCTTTTCGAGCTCTACAACGCCGCGATCTGGCCGGCGCAGCTCGTCGCGATGGCCCTGGGCGTTGCGCTCATCGTTCTCGCGCGCCGCGGGTCGGCCGCGTCGGGGAGGATCGCCGCGGCGATCCTCGCTGCGTGCTGGCTCTTCGTCGCGATCGCATTCCACGCGGCGCGCTACGCGACGATCAACACGGCGCGGCCTACTTCGCCTGGCTGTTCGGGCTGGAGGCGGCGCTCCTGCCGGGGCGGCGGGCGCGGGAAGCCTGGCCTTCGGCGGCCCGGGAGTTGCCGGGGGCCGCATCGGGCTCGGCGATCTTTCTCTTCGCGCTCGTGATCATGCCACTCGCGGCGCCGCTTCTCGGGCGGGGCTGGCGGTCGGTCGAGATCTTCGGCGTCGCACCCGACCCGACGGCGGTCGGGACCCTCGGCATCCTGCTGCTGTCGCGAAAGGCGAAGCGGCGCTGGCCCGTCATGATCCTGCCGGCGCTCTGGTGCGCGATCACGGGCGCGACGCTCTCCACGATGCACGCGCCGGACTTCTGGGCCGCTCCGGCCGCCGCGGCGCTCGCCGTGACGGTCGCGGCGTGGCAGGGAAGGTCGATTCGGGCCGCCTGAGTCGCGATTGTGTGCACGGCCGGTGCGATTCCGGCGCGTTCCCGCCGATTCTTCGTTTTCGACCCTCGAACTCCTGTAACGTGAGTGGTCCGTCCCCAGGTTGGAACATCTCCGTTCCCACTCGAAGGCAAGAGGAGTCTCTATGTACCGCACCCGACTCATCGCCGGCATCGTTCTCGGACTCATCATGACTGTCGGCGCACAGGCCGAAGAAAAGAAGATCAGGCAGTCGAAACTCCCCGAGGCTGTGCAGAAAACGGCCGGCGAGCAGAGCAACGGCGCGACCGTGACCGGCTACACGAGCGACGAGGTCGACGGCACGATGGTTTACCAGATGAACCTTGCGGTCGACGGCCGGGCCCGCGGCGTCGTGATGGACCCGGACGGCAACGTCGTCTCGGTCGAGCAGGAGGTCCCGTGGACCGAGCTCCCGGAATCGGTCCAGAAGGACTTCAACGGCGTGAAGGGCAAGGGCAAGTTCGAGTCGGTGAGCACGATCTCGAAGGACGGCCAGATCGTGGCGTACGCGGGGATCCTCCTCAGGAACGGCGAGCGCAATCACGTGAGCGTCAAGCCCAACGCTCCGGCGCCGGAAGCGGTTCCGGTACCGGCCGCCTCGAAGTAGACGACCCGGATTCGACTCGAAAGGGCGGCTCGCGTGAGCCGCCCTTTCTCTTTTGCGGCGTGCTCGCTTTGGGCGCGTTGCCATCGTTCGGGCCGGCGAGTTGTCGCGCCTCGGATCTTCGGTGAGCACGCGGCCGCCCGGTGTGATACGGTGGAGATCCTTCAAAGAACGAGTCGGCCTCGGAACCTTGTCGTCGCCGTCCTTCCTTTCGAAGTCGGGAAACGCCCGATGGAGGTCAACCATCCAAGGACCCAGGAGTACTGCCATGAGATTCGCACGCAATGTCCAGTTCCGCATCAAGACCGGCAAAGAGCAGGAGTTCAACGGCCTGTTTGAGAAGGAAGTTCTTCCGATGCTGCGCAAGCAGGACGGCTTTCAGGAGGAACTGACGATGGTCAGCCCGACGGGCGCCCACGCCATCAGCCTCTGGAACGACCGCAAGAGCGCCGAGAACTACAAGACCTCGACCTATCCGCAGGTCCTCGCCAAGCTCACCACGGTCATCGAGGGAACCCCGACGGTCGAGACCTACGAGACCGCCTCTTCCTACGCTCGCGCGTAAGAGAGTTTCTGGAGCGGGCGTTCGCGCCCGTTCATCCGAGGCCCCGACGGGGGCCTCTTTTTTTTGCCCTCGCGCGCGTTGGCGCGGACGGCCGCCATCGCGCCGGGAAGGGAAGCCCGCCGGCGCGTCAGGTCGACGCGGAAGAGACCGTATTCTTCACGCCCCACGCTGCGCAGCCCGACCCGGAGAGCGCGAGGGCGCCGCAGATCCAGCAAATGAGACGAAAGGACGAATCGAGCGCGTCTTTCACGGCGACCTCGATGGCCTGTTTCTCCGCGGGCGCGGCCCCGGGCGGCGGCTCCATCGCGCCGAGCTTTCGGCGTTCGGGCTCGAGGAGCCGGCGGGTGGACGCGGATACGCCCGCGTTGTCGAGGCGTCGATCGAGCGCGCGGTCGAACGCCGCCTCGGCGACGATCCCGAAGGCCGCGATCGCGAGCAGTCCCGCGACACGCGCGACCGCGTTGTTGATGCCGGAGGCGGTTCCGGCGGCCTCGCGCGGCACGGAGTCGAGGACGGTCGTCGTCAGCGGCGCGACCGTCGCGGCCATTCCGAGGCCGAGGGTCGCCATGGCCGGCAGCAGGGACGCTGCGTAGGAGTGGGCGCTCGGCAGCGCCGCCAGGAGGCCGAATCCGGCGGCGGCGACGACGGGCCCGGCGACGAGGAGAGGTCGGGCACCGATGCGGTCGGCGAGCCTGCCGGCGGTACGGGACAGAAGCGACACGAGGACGACGAGCGGGAGGATCGCCGCGCCCGCGGCCAGCGGAGTGTAGCCGCGGGCCTGGATGAGGTCGAAGGGGAGGAAGAAGAACATCGCGCCGAGGGCGGCATAGAGAAAGAGCGTCAGGAGGTTGACCGACGTGAACGTCCGCAATCGGAAGAGCGCGGGTGGAACCATCGGCGTCGGCGAGTGCCGCTCGACGACGACGAAGGCGAAGAGCGCGGCGAGGCCTCCGGCCAGGGGTAACCACGCCCCGCGACCCTGCCAGCCGGCGGCCGGAGCCTCGATCAGGCCGTAGATCAGGGCCCCGAGCCCGACCGTCGCGAGGACCGCGCCCGGCAGATCGAGCCCGGCGGCCGAGGGGTTTCGGCTCTCCGGGACCTTCGAGCGCGTGATCAGGAGGACCGCCGCGGCGATGGGGAGGTTGACCAGGAAGATCGCTCGCCAGGAGACGGCCTCGACGAGCCAGCCGCCGAGGGCCGGAGCGATGATCGTGGCGACGGCGGTCAGGGACGACCAGGTGCCGATCGCGCGTCCGCGTTGCGCCGGCGGAAACGAGGCCCCGAGGATCGCGAGGCTCGACGGGACGAGCAGGGCCGCGCCGATGCCCTGCACGGCGCGGGCGGCCACGAGCATGGGAAGACCGTTGGCGAGGCCGCAGGCGAGGGAAGCCGCGCCGAAGACGGCCGTTCCGAGCGTGAAGATGCGGCGCCGCCCGTAGATGTCGGCGAGCGACCCGCCGACGAGCACGAGGGAGGAGAGCAGAAGGAGGTAGGCCTCCACGATCCACTGCGCTCCCGAGACGGACGCCCCGAGGCGGGACTGGAGCACGGGAAGCGCGACGCTGACGACGGTCCCGTCGATGAACGCCATGCTCGACCCGAGAATCGTCGCGGCGAGAACCCACGCGCCGTCGCGCGGATCGCACGGCGCCGTTCCCGACTGTCGGATGACCCCCTCGTCGCAGGGTCCCGGACGCACCGACGACATGGCCGGACTATTTCACGAGGCCCGGCGCCCGCCGACAGCACCCGACAGTAACGCTCAACCCGTGTCGTCCCCGCGCGATTTCCGGTTTGCAGAAACTTTACGTAACGGCGGGAGGGCGCGGCTCGTATTCGAATAGAGGAGGATCAATGGATACCGAAAGTCTGCAAGCGACGAGATCTCCCGCAGTCGTCACGCGCGCGAGAGAACGAACGGACAAGGGGAGAGGATCCACGCACGTCGTCATCCTCGCTGGCGGCGACGGCACGAGGCTGCGCTCGCTGACGCGCGCGCTGACCGGCGACGACCGACCCAAGCAGTTCTGCGCGCTCACGGGACGCGAACCGATGGTGGTGCAGACGATCCGGCGCGCGGCCCTCGTCGCGGCGTCCGACCGGATCCTCATCGTCCTCAATCGGCGACACGAGGAGTGGTATCGGGGGATTCTCGACGGCACGCCCGGCTCCTCGCTCCTGGTGCAGCCCGAGAACCGCGGGACGGCGACGGCCGTGCTCTACGCGCTGCTCCGCATCGCGGCCGAGAATCCGAACGCTCCGGTCGTGATCCTTCCGGCGGACCACTGGGTTTCGAGCGATTCGGCTTTCATGCTCTACGCGCAGGCGGCGGTCGGCGTCGTCGAGGCGCATACCAACCTCGTGGCGCTGCTCGGGGTCGAGCCGACTCGCGCGGAGGGGCAATACGGCTGGATCGAGCCGGGCGACGCGATGCTCGGCGACTGGCGCGGCCTGTCGCGCGTCGCCCGCTTCGTCGAGAAGCCGTCGCCCGAGCTCGCGGAGGCGCTCCTGCGCCGCGGCACGAGCCTCTGGAACACCTCGGTCGTGGTGGGGCAGGTCGAGCAGCTCATGCTCCTCTTCGCGATGGCGAACCCGGCGCTCGTCGACTCCTTCCTGGAGATCTGGACGCTGCTGGGCTCGCCGGCGGAGACGGGGGCCGTCGAGCGGATGTACGCGCGGCTGCCGGTCGCGGACCTGTCCCGGCACGTTCTGGCGAGTCAGCCCCACGCCCTCTCCGTCCTCGCGGTGCGCGGGACGGCCTGGGAGGACCTCGGGCACCCGCGGGGTCTCGTCGAGGCGCGCCGCCTCTCGACCCTGCAGCCGGCGCCGCGCGGACGGATCCGCGTGCGGGGACGTTCGGGCGAGCGCCGCGGCTACGCGTAGACGCTCCGGCGAAGCGGCCGCGGCCCGGTCACAAAGAAAACGGCGCCCCGAAGGGCGCCGTTTTCTTGCCGCCCCGGAAGGATCAGTTCCAGTAGGGCCGGGTCTCGTAGTAGGAGTAGACCTTCGTCCCGAACGTCCGATCGGTCATGTCCGGCCAGTGGTCCTTGTCGAAGCCGGGCGCGTTCTTGAGCTTCTCCTTGTCCACGTCGAGGACGAACTTCTTGTCCTCGCGCGAGAGCTTCAGCGCCTGCATCGGGACGGCGAAGAGCTTGTCGCCCACCCCGAGGAACCCGCCGAAGGAGAGGACGGCGTAGCCGACCCGTCCCTGCTCCGGATCGATCATCAGGTCTTCGATCTTGCCGAGATCTTCGCCCTTGCGGTTGACGACCGCGTCGCCGATCAGCGTGGACGCCGAAAGCGTGCTGCGGTCGTTGATGGTGGTTGTGTTCATGAAACCTCCTGAAACGGAAAAGGACCCAAAACCCTGGTTCCCGGGAGACGGTTGGAGCCCCACCGGAACCACTTCCACGGGGCGAGCGCCCTGGCGGACACTCGAGCCGTTTTCACCCTACCGCCCGAAAAAGCGGATGTCAACCCGGGGGTTCCGGCGTCCTCGGCGGGGAATGTTTCAGATATTTCTCGAACCAGCGGGTCACGGCGACCGCCGAGCGGATGCGGTTGGCGGTCCTCCGCCAGCCGTGTCCTTCGTCGGGAAAGAGGACGTATTCGACGGGGACTCCCCGCTTCTTGAGGCTTTCGACGACCTGTTCCGCTTCGACGACGGGAACGTTCGTGTCGTTGGCGCCGTGGAGGACGATCGTCGGCGCGGTCACGCGGTCGACCTTGTGGATCGGGGAAAGGCTCCGCAGGAGCTCGGCCTGCGTGTCGGGGTCGCCGTACTCGGTCTTCGAGATCGCCGCCATCCACGGCTCGGTCTGCTTGAAGAAGGTCTCGAAGTTGACGACGCCGAAGAGGTCGGCGCCGGCGGCGAAGAGCTCCGGGTACTCGGTCAGGCCGGCCATGACCATGTATCCGCCGTAGGAGCCGCCCATGATTCCGATGCGCGCCGGATCGGCCACGCCCGTCTTCTCGATCGCGGCGACGCAGTCCCGGATGTCGCGCACACCCTCGACCCGCAGCGCCCCGTTGTCGAGGTTGACGAAGCGTTTCCCGAAGCCGGCCGAGCCCCGCACGTTGGGCGCGAAGACCGCGATGCCACGCGAGAGGAGCGCCTGGTAGAGGCTGTTGAAATTGGGCCGCTCCTGGCCCTCGGGCCCGCCGTGGAACGACAGCACGGCGGGGTAGGGCGCCTTACCGGTCGTCGGCGCGTAGAGCCAGCCGGACAGATCGAGCCCGTCATGGGCCTTGAAGCGGACGAGCTCGGGGCGGACGAGCTTTCCGAGGTCGACGCCGGCGTGCGGGCTCTTCGTCACCTGGCGGAAAACGCCCGTGCCGACGTCCATGACCCAGACGTCCGCGGGCGTCGCCGCGCCCGAGACGACGAGCGCGAGCGCCCGGCCGTCCGGCGAAAACTCGAGGCCGTTCGCGAGCTCCGCGGGCAGCCTGGGTCGCAGGATCGACCGGCGGGTCTCGAGGTCGAAGAGCTCGAGGTCGCTGCGGCCCGAGACGTTCCAGAGAATCGCGGCGGTCGTCCCGGCGTCGTCGATGACGAAGGATGCGATCTCGGCGTCGGCCCGCTCGGCGAGGACGTTGGTCCGGCCGGGACGTCCGGACGGGGAAAGCTCGAGGCGCGCGAAGGCCGTGCGGTCGCGGCCGGCGTCGGTCTCGAGGTACACGGCGCGGCCGTCCCGGGCGAAGGCCCCCGAGAAATTGCCGGGGCCCTCGTGCGGCGTCAGGAGGGTTTCCCGGCCGCTCGCGAGGTCGACGAGGTAGAGATCGTTGTCGCCGCGTTGGACGAGGCGGTACAGAAGCGCGAATCTCTTGTCGCGCGAGACGTCCTCGTACGCTCCGATGCCGCGGTTCTCGGTCACGAGGCGCGAGGAGCCCGTGGCCACGTCGTAGACGTACGAGTCGATCGCCGCCCCGCTTCTTCGGTTCGATCCGAGCACGAGGAGGCTTCCGTCGTACGACCACGGGCCCAGTCGATTCGTCTCCTTGCCGCCCTCGGTCAGGCGTTTCATGTCCGTGCCGTCGGGGCGTATCAGGTAAACCTGCTCGTTCATGCCGCCGCCCGGCGCCACGGTGAAAGCGAGCCACGCGCCGTCGGGCGACCATGCGACGAAGCCGACCGGGTCGTCCAGGGCCGTGACGAGCTGCGGATATCCGCCCGCGGCGTCGACCGTCCACACCTGCGGCAGGCCTCCGAGGTTCGTGACGAATGCGAGCGTCCGGCCGTCGGGCGAGAAGGAGGGGGAACTCGCGCTCCCGATCTTCGCCATGAGCGCGACGGAGCGCTCGAGATCGTCGGCCTGCGCGAGCGCGGAGGCGGCGGCCGCGAGGGCCCCGACCGCCGAAACGAGGATCGTTCTGAGCCTGGAGCGCATGTCGTCCTCCCCGGCCGCCTAGCCTAGCTGTGAGTTCTCGAGACGCTGTTTACCACGCCGGCTATCCCCTTCCCTTCCTGAAACGACTCCAGAAATGGCCGCGCCCCGGCACGTAGGGGCGCCCCTTGCGGGCGCCCTCTCCTGTGCCGTTCGAGCGGCGGCACGCGAATCGTCAGCGCGTCGTCGGGCGGCCACGAGGGCCGCCCCTACAGCCAGGGTCCCACCGCGCCACGGTGCGTGAATAACCTGTTGAGAAACGACACCTCGCGCGGCGGGGAGGGCGGCCGGACGTGAACCTGCATTCGAAGGCGTCGGCGGTCGAGTTCCGTGGGAGCACGTCTCCGCGCGTTCCGCCGTCTGGACTCCCGCGCCGCGCGTGTGGTGTGATCGTCCCCTTCGATCCCTCGACACGACAACGGAGGTCCCGATGAAGGCGATCCGCGTGCTCGTTTCGACCCTCGGACTGCTCGCGGCCGGGGCGCTGCCCGCCCAGGTCACGGCGATCCGCGCCGGGCAGCTCGTCGACCCGGCGACGGGTGCGACGTCCCGCGACCAGATCATCCTCGTCGAGGGAGGCCGGATCACGGCGGTCGGACCCTCGGTCGCGATTCCGAAGAACGCGGCGGTCGTCGACCTCTCGATGCGGACCGTGATGCCGGGCTTCTTCGACGTCCACACGCACCTCTGCCTGAACCTCGACACGCAGGGGGGCGCGGGGCTGCCGGCGCTGCTGCGGTCGCTCCTGGCGGCGACCGCGATCGAAACGACGGCCTATCGCTCGATCGAGGGGGTCCAGAACGCCCTCGAGATGCTCCGCTCGGGATTCACGACCGTGCGCGACGTCGGCAACGCCGGCAACTATGCCGACACGGCTTTGCGGCGCGCGATCGAGAACGGCCTCGTGCCCGGGCCGACCGTCGTCAACGCCGGCCGGATCATCGGCCCCTTCGGCGGCCAGTACCACGACCTGCCTCCCGAGCGGGCCGACATCGCGTTTCCGGAGTACCTGTACGCCGACACGCCGGACGAGATGGTCCGGGCGGTGCGGCAGAACGTGGCGTTCGGCGCGCAGCTCATCAAGATCGCCGTAGACGACCAGCCGTACCTCTACTCGGTCGAGGACGTGAAGACGATCGTGCGCGAGGCCTCGAACTCGGGAGTCAAGGTGGCGGCGCACTGCGCCACGGACGCCGGCTCACGGATCGCCGCGGAGGGCGGGGTGGCGTCGGTCGAGCACGGGTACCGGGCGTCGGACCCGACGCTCGAGCTCATGAAGGCGAGGGGCGTCTATCTCGTCGGCACCGACTTCACGACGCAGGCCGCGCACGCGATGGGCATGGACGACTACCATCCTCTGGTCGTCGACCGCCTCCGGCGCGCCTACCGGATCGGCACCCCGGTCGCGTTCGGCACCGACGTGTGCTTCATCAAGCCGGGGGAGACGCGCGGCACCCTCTCGATCGAGTTCATCACGAGCTTCGTCGAGGCCGGCGTGACGCCGAGGCAGATCCTCCAGGCGATGACCGTCAACGCGGCGCGGCTGATGGGAATGGAGAAGGAGCGCGGCGCGATCGCTCCCGGCTACCGGGCCGACCTCGTCGGGACGCCCGACAACCCGCTCGAAAAGATCGACACCCTGCGCCGGGTCCGGTTCGTCATGAAAGACGGCAAGGTCGTTCGGAACGACTGACAGGGGGGAGTGCGCGCGGACGTTTAGGGCATAGGATGGGCCGCAGACGAGAGGGGTCCATGAAGCGTCCCGTGCCCGGCGTCCGCTCTCGGAGCGGCGCCCGTCCGATGAGCGCCCTTGCGCGGATTCGCGCGGCGTCCGCCATTGGCGCGCTGATCTTCGCCGGCGCCTGCAGCTCCCAGCCGGGCAAGCCTGCGGCCGCCCCGCCGGCGCCGGCCGCTCCCTGCACCGGGACCCTCGGGATCGAGGCGGTCCCGGCGTCGGAGGAGATGCGGCGCACGCTCGGCCTGCCGGCGGACTTTCACGGCGCGATCGTCGGCGGCGTTCTCGCGGGAGGACCGGGGGCGGAGGCCGGCCTGCAGATCGGCGACATCGTCGAAAAGGTCGGCGACCAGGATATCGAGAACGACTGCGACTTCAGCGACGTGGCCCACAACCGCTCCTGCGACCCGGTGCGTGTCGAATTGAAGCGGGGGGGGAAGGCCGTCGAAGCGACGTTGAAGCCCGTCGACCAGACCACGTTCTACGGCAAGGCCTGCGCCGAGGGGGTCGCCGCCGCCTGCTTCCGCGAGGGCTGGCTGCAGTGGAAGCGCAGCGGGGGGGGCGCCGAGAGCCAGGGGCGGGCGCTCGCCCTCTTCACGACCGCCTGCCACGCCGGCTCCGCCGAGGGCTGCGCCTACCAGGCCCTCGCGGCGACCGACTCGCCGGATCACGCCGGGGAGGCGCTCGCGGCGGCGACCCGCGCGTGCGACCTCGGCAGCGGCGCCGGCTGCGCGAACCTCGGCTTTCTCTACGCGACCGGAAAGCTCGTCGCGAAGGACGACGCGCGCGCGGCGAAGTTCTACGTCCGGTCGTGCGAGCTGGGCGACGCGCAGGGCTGCTACAACGCCGGACTGATGTCGGACGACGGGCGGGGGACGCACGCGGACCCGGCCGCCGCGGCCGCCCGGTACACCGAGGCGTGCGACCTGGGCAGCTCGACGGCGTGCACGAACCTCGGCTTCCTCTACGAACGCGGCCGCGGAGTGAAGGCGGACCGGTCGCGCGCCTTCGCCCTGTACGAGCAGGGGTGCCGCGGGTCGAGCTGCCAGCCGTCGAACCTCGGCGGATGCGTCAACGTGGGCCGGGCGTACCGGGACGGCATCGGCGTGGCGAAGAACGAGGCCAAGGCGGCGGAGGTCTTTCGCGAGGCCTGCGACCGCAAGCCCGTGTCCGCCGACATCCACGCCGCCGAGAACGGATCGCGCGCCTGTTCGTTGCTCGGCGCGCTCTACCTCGCGGGGGACGGCATCGAGAAGGACCTCGACAGCGGGCGCAAGCTCTCCGAGCTCGGCTGCGAGCGCGGCGATTCCTTCGGCTGCTTCAACGCGGCCGCGGTCTACGCGAGCGGCTCGGGGGTGGCGGCCGACCCGGCGACCGCCGCGTCGTTTCTCGAGAAGGCGTGCGCGGGAGGAGACGGCGAAGGCTGCCACGATCTCGCGGTCGCGTACGAAAAGGGCAACGGGGTCAAGCGCGACACGGCCCGTGCCGCGGAGCTCGACAAGAAGTCGTGCGAGCTCGGCTTCGAGAAGGCCTGCCCGAAGAAGCCGAAGCCGAAGTCGAAGAGGAAGCCCAAGAACTGAGTGGTCGACGGGGGCTGCCCGTCGCGGGAGTCCCCCGTGGGGCTGCGTTCGAGCGTGCGTGCCGGCGCGTCGGGAGCGGTCCGAGGGCTGAAAAGCGCCCGTCCGACACGGAGCACGTCATGAGAAAGCTTCTCGTCGCGATCGGAATGTGGGCGGCGATCGTACTTTCGCCGGCGCGCGCACAGGACCAGCATGCGCACGTCCACGACGTCGGGGAGAACTTCGGAAAGGTCCGGTTTGCCGCGTCCTGCCGCGCCGAGGCCATGCCGGTCTTCACGCGAGCCGTCGCGCAGCTTCACTCCTTCGGGTACGAGGAGTCGCGCCGCTCCTTCGAGGAGGCGGCGCGCCTCGACCCGCGGTGCGGGATCATCTTCTGGGGCGTCGCGATGACCTGGTACCACCCGCTCTGGTCGCCGCCCTCCGCGGAGGACCTCGCCGCGGGTCGCGCGGCCGCGGCCCGCGCCGCCGAGCTCGGCGGCGGCACCGAGCGCGAGGCCGCGTTCATCGCGGCGATCGGGACCTTCTACCGCGATCCGGACAAGACGCCCCAGGGCGTCCGCGCGCAAGCCTATGCACGGGCCATGGAGAGCGTGTCCGCCCGCTTTCCCGACGACCACGAGGCCGCGATCTTCTACGCGCTCGCGCTTCTGGGCTCGGCGCCGCCGGTGGATCCCACGTACGCCAATCAGAAGAAGGCGGCCGCGATCCTGAACGGCATCCTGTCGCTCGAGCCGGAGCACCCCGGCGTCGCGCACTACATGATCCACGCCTTCGACTATCCGGCCCTGGCGCGGGACGCGCTTCCGGCCGCGCGCGCGTACTCGAAGATCGCACCGTCGTCGCCGCACGCGCTCCACATGCCGTCGCACATCTTCACGCGGCTGGGCCTCTGGCAGGAATCCATCGACTCCAACCTGGCGTCGGCGGAGGCCGGGCGCCAGCTCGTCGCGAAGCGTCATCCGGGGGCGATGCACTTCGACACCCTCCATGCGCTCGACTATCTCGAGTACGCATACCAGCAGATCGGCGACGAGGCGCACGCCCGGGCAGTCCTCGAGGAGACGGCCGGGGCGCGCGAATTCGACGAGGCGACCTTTTCCGCCGGTTACGCGCTCGTCGCCGTCCCGGCCCGCTGGACCCTCGAGCGGCGCGACTGGAAAGCGGCGGCGGAGCTCGAGCCGTCGTCCCTGCACCTGCCGTGGGACCGCTTCGTCTACGCGCCCGCGATCACGCAGTTCGCGAAGGCCCTCGGCGCGGCGCGGTCCGGTCAGAAGGAGAAGGCGCGGGAAGCCATCGATCGGATCTCGCAGATCCATGCGAAGCTCGTGGAGAAGCCGGTGGCCGGCCCGTACGACTGGGCCATGCAGGTCGAGTCGATGCGGCTTGCCGCGGCCGCCTGGCTCGCCTTCGCCGAGGGCCGCAAGGAGGAGGCGCTCACGACGGCGCGTGCCGCGGCGGGGCTCGACGAGAAGTCGGGCAAGCATCCCGTGACGCCGGGCGCGATCCTGCCGCCGCGGGAGCTCCTCGCCGACATGCTCCTCGAGATGGGAAAGCCGGCGGAAGCGCTGGAGGAGTATCGCGCTTCGCTGCGCCTCGCACCGGCGCGATTCAACAGCTTCGTCGGCGCCGCCCGCGCGGCCGAGGCCGCGGGAGACATGGCGGCGGCGGCTGCGTATTATCGAGCGCTCGTCGCACAGTGCTTGCCGGATTCGCCGCGACCTGAGCTCGCGCAGGCGCGCGCCTTCCTCGCGCTTCCCGCCGTCGCGGGGGAGTGACGCCAGGCGGAGGCGGACGGCCGCGTTCTCGCAGCTCCGGGAGTCGCCGGCGCCTTCGGCGCTGCGACGACGAGGCCGTGCCCGCCGAGCGTCGTTTGGCGCGCCCCGGCGCTATCGCGGGCGCGGGGTCTTCGTGGGAACGACGGTGGCGACGGGGTAGACCGGCCTGATCGGACCGGGAGTCGGCGTCGGGGGTTCGTGCACGCCCTCCCGGTCGACGCTGACGGGGGGAGCGGCGGGCCCGGAGACGAACGCCTCCGTTCCGTCCTCGCCGGACTGGATCGTCACGTCGGTTCCGCTGCATCGGGCGGCCGCGGCGGCCGCCACCGCGGCGGAGAGGGTCAGGGCGGCGCGCCAGGAGCCGGAAAGGCGGGGGAGACTCATCGCTTCACCTCGGTGTTGAGAGAAGTAAACACCATCCGAGGTGACAGCGGACCCCGGCTATCAGTAGCGCCCGCCGACCGGCGCCGGGATCGCGTCGAGCGCGGCGAGGTCCTCGGACGTCAGCGCGATGTCCGCCGCGGCCACGTTCTGCTCGAGGTACTTGCGGCGCTGCGTGCCGGGGATCGCGAGCACCCGCGGTCCCTGGGCGAGGACCCAGGCGAGGGCGATCTGCGCGGCGGTGACGCCGCGGCGCTCGGCAGCCGCGCGCACGGCGTCGACGATGCGCTGGTTGGCGGCGACGGCCTCGGCGGAGAAGCGGGGAAGCCGCGAGCGAAAGTCCTCCGGGCCGAAGCGCGCGTCGGCGGCGATCGCTCCCGTGAGGAAGCCGCGCCCGAGCGGCGAGAAGGCGACGAACGACGCGCCGCGGGAGTGGCACCACGGAACGATCGAGGCGACGTAGTCGCGCGTCCAGAGCGAGAGCTCCGACTGCACGGCGGCGACGGGGTGAATCGCCGAGACCTTGTCGAGTTCCTCGACGGTCGGCTCCGAGATCCCCAGCCAGCGCACCTTCCCCGCCGCGACGAGTTGGGCCATGGCCGCCCAGGTGTCCTCGACCGGCACCTTCGGGTCGACGCGGTGCAGGTAGTAGAGATCGATCGTGTCGACGCCGAGGCGGGCGAGCGAGGCGTCGGCGGCCTCGCGGACGTGCTCGGGCCGGCCGTCGCGGCCGTACTTGTAGGTCGCGGGGTCCTCGACCACCAGGCCGACCTTCGTCGCGAGCGTCACCCGGTCGCGGCGGCCCTCGAGGGCACGCCCGACGAGGCGCTCGTTGGTGAAGGGACCGTAGGCGTCGGAGGTGTCGAAGTGGTTGACGCCGAGATCGACGGCCTGGTGAATCAGGTCGATCCCGGCGGCTTCGTCGACGGCCGCGTCGCGGTAGGCCCAGGACAGGCCCATGCAGCCCAAACCGACTGGGTGGACGAAACGGCCGGTCGAACCGAGTTGACGCTCGTTCATGGGATCCATGCTATAGTCCACCTCGTTCTCGGTTCGCTCGCCTTTTGCCAGACCCGTTCTGTCGAACTCCGAACGAAATACTCACGAGAATGCGGAGCGCCGCGCCGGCGGCGCCGCCGCCACAGAACTAATTCCGGCGGACTCAAGGATGGACCCGATGAAGCTCTACGTAGGTAACCTCCCGTACAACATCTCCGATGATCAGCTCGAGGCAATGTTCACCAAGTTCGGCCAGCCCGACTCGGCCCGCGTCATCACGGACCGTGATACCGGCCAGTCCAAGGGATTCGGCTTCGTCGAGTTCTCGAACGACGAGCAGGCCAAGCAGGCTCTGACGATGAACGGCACCGATCTCGGCGGCCGGTCGCTCAAGGTCAACGAGGCGCGGCCGAAGCCCGAGGGCGGCGGCGGCGGTGGTTACGGCGGCGGGCGTCCCCGCTACTGAACCAGGCAACGATTCGGTGATTTCCGAGGCGGGGGCAACCCCGCCTCTTTCTTTTGGGGTCAGCCCTGAAAGTCTGAAAGTTGAGCGCCTCTCCACGACCGGCGTTGCCGAACTCCCTGGCCGCGTGGCTCGATGCGGCCGATGACCCCTCAGTGTCAGACTTTCAGGTCCGGCCCCAAGTGTCATTCTTTCAGGGCTGACCCCATTGGGTAGGATGAACGGATGACACATTCGAGGGTGGCCCTGGTGACGGGAGGGACGCGGGGGATCGGGGAGGCGATCGCGCGGCGGCTGGCGAAGGACGGGTTCACGGTCTTCGTGTCGGGCCGGACGGACGGCTCGGTCGAAGAGGCCACGGCCCGGTTTGCGAAGGACGGGCTCGCGATCCGCGGGTTCGCGTCGGACGCGCGGCGCGAGGAGGACCAGAAGAGCCTCGTCGAGTCCGTCGCGCGCGAAGGCGGGCGGCTCGACGTGCTCGTCAACAACGCCGGGATCGGGCGGTTCGACCCGGTCGACCGCCTCGAGCCCGAACAGTTCCGCGAAGTCCTCGAAACGAACCTCTTCGGCCCGTTCTACGCGATCCACTTCGCGGCTCCGCTCATGAAGAAGTGCGGAGGCGGCTTCATCGTCAACATCGCGTCGCTCGCCGGCGTCAACGCGTTTACCGGCGGCAGCGCCTACAACGCTTCGAAGTTCGGTCTCCTCGGCTTCTCGGAGGCCGCGATGCTCGATCTGCGCCACCAGGGCATTCGCATCGCGGCCGTCCTCCCCGGTTCCGTCGCGACGGACTGGATGCACTCCCATGGGAACCAGGACACGTCCTGGATGCTCCAGCCCGACGACGTGGCCGAGGCCGTGGCGGACCTCGTGCGTTTCCCGGACCGGGCAATCCCCTCGCGGATCGACCTGCGGCCCTCGCGGCCGCCCAGGAAGTAGCTAGCTCTCGTCCTTCTCGGCGTCTTCGCGCGTCCGCTCGGTGATCACCCCGGCCTTCAAGAGTCCGGAGCCCCCCGTCGGGCCGGTCGCGCCGACCCCGGCGAATCCGCTCCCGAAGTGGATGTTCCCACCCGCGCTCGGATTGTTCGGGTAGCCGCGGTAGCCGTGTTTGCGCCGTTTGCGCGAGGGCGGCGGCTCGGGAGGGGGAGTCTGGGGGTTCCTGGGGTTCTGAGGATCGGACATAGAGGCTCCTTTCCGGAGGGGTACCTCCTCCAAACCCAGAACCTCCAGGAAGCCGGATCTATTCGCGGCGCGGGCCGGTGCGTGTTCTCAGTAGCGCCAGCTCTTCAAATCCGCTCCCGGCGGCGCGCTCTTTTCGATCCGTTCCACGATCCTCGGCGCGTACATCTGGTCGTAGCGCAGGCGCGAGATGTGGTTCGGTTGCGTGTGGTCCCCGTTCCAGCAGTGCTCGGCGCGCGCGCCGTAGTCGATCTCGCCGGCGTAGTACGGGTCGGAGGTCCGGAGAAAATCCTCGGCGAGGTAGACGGCGTTGTTCAGGTAGTAGTTGTCGGCCTCGCCCACGTAGATGTGGATCTTTCCGACGAGCTTCTGGCCGAGCCCCTTCGACCAGTTGCGCTTGAGAATGTCGACGAGGTCGTAGTTCTCCTTCCAGTACGCCGCGACGGACTTGTCGATGACGCCCGTGCGTCGGTCCCAGATGCGCTTCGGATATCCGTCGGGCCCGACGGGGGAGTAGACGGCTTCCCAGATGTCGAGCTGCCCGCCCGAGCGTGTCTTTTCGCCGACCACGATCTCGAAGCGGCTTTGCTGTTCGATGGTCCCCTGCAGGTGGCCGAGGTAGTCGCGGTGCGCGGGTGTCGCGATCTTCGTCCACGGACTCGACCAGAAGAACGCGTTGGGCTGGTCGTAGATGTTGACCGTCATGTAGGCGTGGAAGTCGATCGGGTCCGGGCAGGCGGCCCAGCAGCCGTTGAACTCGTCGGGATAGAGGATCTGAGCGGCGAGCGCCTCCCAGCCTCCCGTCGAGCCGCCGTACATGAAGCGCGCCCAGCCGGCGCCGAGCGCGCGGTACTTCTTCTCCAGGTAGGGGATCAGCTCGTAGGTGATCGCGTCGCCCCAGGGGCCGAGGTTCTGCGAGTTGACGGCGTAGGAGTCGTCGTAGAAGGGGTTGGCGTGCTGGATTTCGATCAGCAGGTACCGGGGATAGCCCGGTCCCGTCCAGTCCTCGTAGAACTGGTGCGCGAGTTCCTGCTCGATCCGGTTGTAGCCCTCGACGTGAAATCTCTCCGAGTACTTGGGCGGCAGGTTCGGGTCCGGCGGTTCCGGCCGGAACCCCTCGAGCGTGTAGGGGAAGTGGCCGTGGTTGATGACGAGCGGGTAACGCGCCTCCGGGTGCGCGTCGTAGCCCTCGGGAAGCAGGACGTGGGCGCCGAGGTACATCGGCCGCCCCCAGAACTTCGTCAGGCGCTCCGAAAGGATCTTCTCGTGCTTGATGTACTTCGTCGTCGGCGGATCGGGGATCGGCGGGATGACCTGGTCGAGCTCGATGCGGATGGTCTCGGCCCGGGCCGGATCGATCGTGATCGCGCGCGGCGTCGAGTAGAGATTGCCGGGCGCTTTGCTCCACTGCTGACCCTCGCCCCGGTCCATCGGGAGCTTCACGGTGTGGCCGTCGGCGCGGCGGAAGGTCTCGTAGCGGTGGAGGAGCGCCTGGACCTGGTAGGTGCCCGGAGGAATCTCGGCGAGGCTCACCGTGGGGAAGCCCAGGACGCCGCCCTCGAAGACGGCGTCCGTTCCGGCCTTCCAGCCGTCGACGGCGATCCCGAAGACTTGCTGGCTGCGGAGCGCGTTGTCGGAGATCTGTGCCCGGGGCTCGTCGCTCGGATCGGTCGACAGGAGGAGCAGCAGCCGCCCGTCGAGCGGCGCGGCGCTCCGGCTCGCCGGGTACGTGATCGCGAAGCGCACCTTCGCGTCCTCAGCGCGCGGCGCCAGCGCCAGGGTGGCCGCGAGGGCCGTCGAAGCCAGAACGACGCACACGGAGCGGCGCATCGACATCATTCATTCCTCCCGTCATCGGGTCGGAAGCATAACGTGCGGGGCCGCACGCCTCGCGGGTCGCCCCGGAGGCTACGGGCCGTACAGCCTGAGCCGGAACGTCTTGGCCAGAAATGGGGCCATCTGGCCGCGGGTGGTCGCGTTTCCGGGGCAGTAGTTCCCGCCGCCGCAGCCGGCGGCGACGCCCCGGTTGGCCAGTTGCTCGATCCAGTCGGCGAAGAGGCTCGGACACGGAACGTCCGCGAAGGATCCGACGCACCCCGGAGGAACGTAGCCCGGGTCTTCGACCGTGCGCAGGAGGAAGACCGCCATCTGCTGCCGGAGGACCGGATCGTTCGGGCAGTAGTTCGGGCCGCCCGGGGCCGAGCAGCCGGCGACGATGCCGCGGTGGAACAGCTCCTCGATCCACGGCGCGAACGGGTCGGCCGCCGCGACGTCGTTGAACACCCCGGTGGCGGGCGGCGGAACGTAGGAGGGTCCGTTGCTCGCCTTGAGGACGAAGACGGCCATCTGCTTGCGCAGCGTGGAGGCGCCGGGGCAATACCCCCCGCATGCGCCGCCCGCGGTGATTCCGTTGTGGAAGATGTTTTCGACGAACGGATAGAAGATGTGGGACGTCGGCACGTCCGCGAAGCTCTCGCCGACGTGCAGGGTCCACGTCTTGGTGACTCCCGTGCCGAGCGCCTCGTCGAACGTCGCGTCCCAGTGCGGGGACGGGCGGGCGCCGGCAATCGAGAACTCGTAGCAGTTGGGACCGGCGTCGACGCAGCTCGCGTCCGACGCCGGAGGAATCGTTCCGTAGCCGGCGGCCGTGTCGCCGAGCGTGTACACCGGACCCACCGGCCCCTTGAAGTTGCCGGCGGTGCCCGACAACGGGAGACCGGATCCCGAGGAGTTCCTCCACGCCGGATCGACGGCCACGGTCTCGCCCGCTTCGAATATGCCGTTGACGTTGGAGGCGCCGCTCGAAGCGCGGCCGTCCACGTTCATCGGCAGGGCTTCGGGGAAGCCGGCGCGACGGGCGAAGACCCCGAAGCTCGTCGGGCTGTCCTGCGCGATGCTCTGCCAGGCGGCCACGAACTGGCCGCTCGGGTCGACGGCGACCGCGGGCCGGCCCTGGTTGGCGTGGGACTCGACGTTCAAGCGAAACTCCGGCGCCGGGAGCGCGTCGGACGACGGGAAACGCCGCGCCCACACCTCCGGGGCATCGGCGCTCGCTGGCGGCTCGGGACCCTGCCAGACCACGATCACGTCGCCCGCGGCGGAGACGACGGCCCTCGGCGAATCCTGGGACCCGGTCGTGTAGGTGTTGAGCGGAATCTCGTCGATGATCGGCGTCGAGCCGTCGAACCCGCGGCCGAAGACGCCGTTTCCGTCGCCGTCCTGCGGGCTCTGCCACGCGACGGCAAACGAGGTGGAGCTGAGCACGGCCACGCTCGGCGCCAGCTGCGCGCCGGTCGTGTAGGCATTGACCGGGATCTCGGACGACAGGGGGTTCCCGCCGGCGTCGAATCGCCTGGCGAAGATTCCCTCCATGTCGCCGTCCTGGCCGGGGCTTTCCCAGGCCACGACGAACTCGCCGGAGGAAGCCATCGCGACGTCGGGGTGCGTCTGATTTCCGGTCGTGTACGTGTTGACCACGAAGTCGTTGCCCTGCGGCGTCCCGGCGGAGTCGAAGCGCCGGGCGACGATCGCGAACCCGTTCGCATCCTGCGAGAAGCTCTGCCAGACGACGACGAAGTTGCCCGAGCCGTCCATCGCGACCCGGGGCGAGTCCTGGTTGCTCGTCGTGAACGAGTTGACCGGGAACTCGCCTCCCGCGGGCGCCCCGGCCGCGTCGAATCGCCGGCCGAAGACCCCGGTCCCGGAACCGTCCTCGCCGGTCTCCTGCTGCCAGACGACGACGAAGCCGCCGGCCGGAGCGCAGGCGACCGAGGCCGCGCTCTTCGTCCCGGACGTGTAGGTGTTGACCGGGAGCTCGGCCGTCAGCGCAGCGCCGGCCGGGTCGAAGAGGCGGGCGAAAACGCCGCGCGTCCCGTTGTCCTGCCCGACGCTGTCCCAGGCGACGACGAAGTTTCCGGAATCCGCGGAGGAGACCGACGGATACGCCTGGTGGCCGGTCGTGTAGGTGTTGACCTGGAACTCCGGGCCGAGCGCCGGCACCTGGCCGAGGAGCGCGGAGCCGAGGAGGGCCTGTGTCAGCGCCAGGAGCGCGGAATACCGAAAACGCATGGCCGGACGAGTGTATCGTCGATCGACGGAGTCGTCCACGCAGAGATTCCGGCGGGCTTCGAGCACGCCGCACGGTGGCCCCGGCCGGAGGAGGAGCGTACCTGGACAGGTCTTCCGCCCGAGGGGGGGAGCGCGGCATGGTTAGTCCGGGGAGGCATCGCTGCAAATCGGTCGCGTGATCTCGGTTCTGCTGGCATCGGCGCTCGCAGCCTCGGCGGCGGGCAGCGGCGTGGCGGAGCCGACGACGGTCGCCAGGGTCGACCTCGACCGGTACGCCGGCCGGTGGTACGAGATCGCGCGCTATCCAAACCGGTTCCAGAAGCGCTGCACCGGCGACGTCGTCGCGCGCTACACGCTCGAGGCCGACGGGACGATCGGCGTCGACAACGGCTGCCGTGACGGGCGCGGCGGCGAGAGACGCGCCCACGGTGTCGCCCGAAACGTCTCGACGGACGGCTCGAACTCGAAACTGAAGGTGCGTTTCGCGCCCCGGGTGCTGGCCTGGCTCCCCTTCGTGTGGGCGAACTACTGGATCCTGGCGCTCGCCGACGACTACAGCTACGCGGTCGTCGGGACGCCGGACCGCGAATACCTGTGGATCCTGTCGCGCAGCCCGGCGCTGCCGGAGGCGGTCTTCGAGGATCTCGAGCGGCGCGTCGCCGCGCAGGGCTACGACCCCGCGCGGCTCGTGCGCACGCCCCAGTCCGGCGCGCGATAACTCAGAAAGTCAGAAAGTCAGGACTGACCCCGCTAGCCGGTGAAGCGGTAGCCGAGTGCGGTGGACCGTGCGGATGTGCTCGGGGTGCGAGGGATTCGTCTCGATCTTCTGCCGGAGCGAGGCGATGTGGACGTCGACGGTCCGGGTCGTGGGCGTCGAGTCGTAGCCCCAGACTTTGTCGAGGAGCTCGTCGCGCGAGAGCAGGGCCCCGCGGTTCTGCACGAAATGTTTCAGGAGCTTGTACTCCAGGGCCGAGAGCTCGATCGGCTCGCCCGAGCGGAAGACCTGGGCCGCGCGGAAGTCGATGCGGACGTCGCCGAAGGAGTAGCCGTCACCCGTGATCCCGGGGGCCGGGCGTCGGCGCCGGAGCAGCGCCTCGATGCGGGCGAGAAGCTCGATCATCTCGAACGGCTTGGCGAGGTAGTCGTCGGCGCCGAGCTTCAAGCCCACGACGCGATCGGTGACGTCGCCGCGCGCGGTGAGCATGAGAACCGGCACGTCGCTGCCTCCCTGGCGCAGCTCCCGGCACACGTCGAAACCGTTCTTTCCGGGCAGCGCGACGTCGAGCAGCAGCACGTCGAACGCCCGGGCCCTTGCGGTCGCGAGCGCCGACACGCCGTCTCCGGCGGTCGTCACGTCGTAGCCTTCGGCCGCGAGGCGATCGGTGAGCGTGACGACGAGGCTCGGCTCGTCCTCGACCAGCAGAACGCGCGGCAGCTTCATGCCGGTCCGGCCTCGCCGGCGGGTTCCGGGGCGCGCGGGAGCGTGACGATGAAGGTCGTGCCCTCCCGCAGCCGGCTCTCGACGGCGATCGAGCCGCCGAGCGCGTCCACGATCCGCCGGACGAGGGAGAGACCGAGGCCCATGCCCCCCACGTTCCCGTGGGCCCGGCTGCCGCGGTAGAAGGGCTCGAAGATCCGCGGCAGCTCCGCTTCCGGGATGCCGGGGCCGCGGTCCCGGATGGCGACGCGGATGCCGCGTTCGTCGGCCGCCGCGGAGACCGTGACGCGGCCGTCCTCGCCGCCGTACTTGATCGCGTTGGAGAGGAGGTTCTCCATCAACGTGCGCACGGCCGGCTCGTCGCCCGCGACCGGCGGCAGCCCCGGCGGGATGTCCGCGTCGACCCGCGCGCCATTCTGTTCGGCGAGGTGGCGGCAGGCGTCGATGGCCTGGCCGACCGCCTCCTGAAGCGACGCGGAGCCCGAGTGCACGCTCTCGCCGCGGGCCTCGATTCCGGCCTGGGCCAGCGCCGACTCGATCAGGCTCGAGAGCCGCCGGCCCTCCCTCTGGATCAGGTCGCCGTACTTCCGGACACGCGGCGCGTCAGCGATGAGGCCGTCCGAGAGATTCTGCCCCGCCGACCGGATCGCCGCGAGGGGCGTGCGAAGCTCGTGCGTCAGGCTGGCGACGAACTCAACCTGCTGTCGGGCAAGAAGCGCGGAGCGGTGCGCCGACGTGACGAGCACCGCCACCGCCGCCGCCAGCAGCAGCAGGATGCCGCCGCTGACCGCGAGATTGCGGGTGCGCGTGGCGTCGACGACGTCGTCGAGCGAGCCCGCGCGGTGCGTGGCCACGAGGAGCCAGGCCGCGTGCGGCATCCGTCCGGGTCCGGGGCCCGCGCCGGGAGGAGGAGGCCCCTCCGGGGTGCCCCCGTCGCGCCGCGCGAGCGTCCCGGGCTCGGCGACGGGACGCGGTCCGAAGAGCGGGACCTCGGCGTCGGGGACCCGGCCGGCGGAGGGCGCGAAGTCCGGGCGGCTGCGGTAGAGGATCGGCCGCGGGTCGCCGGCCCCGAGAACGGCGATGTCGTAGTCGCCGCGGACGCCGAAGTGGCGCGCGACGAGCTGCGGAAGTATCCGGCTCGAGATCGCGGCGCCGTCGAGGCGCACCAGCAGCCCTTCGCCGGACTCGAGGACGCCGAGGACAAGAACCGGCGGATCGTCGAGCAGGCGGATGAAGGACATGCGGGGCGGGCCGGGTCGGTCGCCGCTCCCGGTCGGCGGCTCGGGCGGCCGGTCGCTCCCGGCCGCGAGGACCTGTCTCACGCCGGCGAGCTCGGCCGGCCAGGGTGTCGACGAAAGTCGGCCGGAGGAATCCATCTGCTCGAAGGACCAGTTCCCGCGCCCGTCCCGGCGGACCACGTCGACGCCCGCAACGAGCGATGGGAAGCGGGCGTCGGCCGCCCACCTTGCGCGGGCGGCCGCAAGACCGGCGGCGAGGTCGGCGTCGCCGCGGGGCCGGAGCGCCTCGCCGAAGGTCCGCATGGCGCGCCCCACCTCGCGGTCGAACTCGATCGCAACCGCGTCGGCCGCCGCGCGGGCCGAGGCCTGGAGGCGCTCGCGCTCGGCGTCGCGAACCTCTCCGATCCAGCGGAACTGGAGGGTGGCGAGGACCGCGAGGAGCGCGAAGAGGAGGCCCGCGGCGAAGAGCGAGTTGCGAATCGCGCTGCGCGCCATGCGGGCAATCTAGCATCGGGTCCGGCCGGGCCGGGGCGATCCCGGACGGATTTACATCTCTTACCGAAGCCTTGCCGCGCCGTGATGACCCGGGGGCGCGCGACGCGAGATCCTTCCCGTCGTTCGCGGCGAGACCGCGGAAAGGAGCCGGACATGACGAGGGTGGGGAAGACCGGGCTCGGCATCGCGGGCGGTTTGGTCCTGGCGGGGTCCCTGGCCTTTGCGCAGGATGCGGGGCGGCGGCCGCTCCTGCCTGGCGGCGGTGCGGGACACGGGCGCTGCGGCGAGAAGCTCGTCCAGTCGCTCGGCCTGTCGGCGGACCAGCAGGCCGCGCTCGAGACGCTGCGGAACGAAACCGCGGACGCGATCCGCCCGCTCGCCGAGCAGCTGCATGCGCTCCACGGGCAGATCGAGACCGCGGCCGACGGCGCGAGCCCGGACGCGTGCGCGATCGGCGGCCTGGTGATCCAGGGCAAGGCGATCCGTTCTCAGATGGACGAGGTACGGAAGACCGCCGAAGCGACGTTCGTCGCGGGGTTGTCGGCCGACCAGAAGGCGACGTACGATGGCTACGTTTCGATCAATCCGGAATGCACGGCGGTCGGAGCCGGCTTCATGCGGCCGTTCCCGATGGAGCCTCCCCGGGCGCAGCACTTCTGAAGCGCGGGCCGCACGGCGGCCACGGCTGGCGCGAGTCTTGCTCGTTCGGAGGGAATGGAACCAGAAGTCGGCATCTTCGAATCGCGGGAGAGCGCGCTCGCGGCGGCTCGTGAGTTGCGCGATCGCGGGATTCCGCACGACCGCATCGAGCTTCTTCTTCCGGGCCACCAGGGCGAGGCGGAATCCGCCGTTCCGACCGACGAGGCGGAGCAGCCCGGCGTCGGCCGCGCGCTCGGAGGCGTGACGGGCGGGGCGATCGGGGCCTCGGCCGGCCTCGGCATCGGCGCCGCGGTGGCGAGCCTGATGCTCCCGGGCGTCGGCGCCGTGACGGCGATCGGCCTCGCGGCGGCGGCGCTCTTCGGGGCGGGCGGCGCGGCGGCCGGGATCGCGGCCGGCGGCGCGCTCGAGGACCGGAGCTACCGCGGGCTCCCGAAGGACGAGCTCTATCTTTACGAGGATGCCCTGGCGCACGGGCGCGCGGTGCTCTTCGCGACGCCGGACTCGCAAGGGCAGGCGGAAGCGGTCAAGGCGGTCATCCTTGCGGCCGGCGCGGAGAGCCTCGATGCCGCGCGCGATGCGTTCTGGGTCGGCATCCGCGACGCGGAGAAGGCGCACTACGAGTCTTCGCCGTCCCGCGAGCCCTTTCGCTCCGTGGAGGGCGCCTATCGACGCGGATATCTCGCGGGCCTGACCGGCAGGGCCGCCCCCGAGGGCGAGCTGCGGTCGAACGCCGAGAAGGACGCGTACCGCACAGGTTTCGAGCGGGCGCGTTCGCGCCAGCGCGCCGAGACGACGGCCTCGGTCCACTGATTCTGGCCGTGGCGGGCGATCGCGTGACTCCCCGCGCGCGAGTCACTCAGGGCCTCTGGCACCGTGATTGCTCCTCCGAGACTTCGGAGGTGAACATGCAGAAGAAGACTGTGCTGTTCGCGGCGATTTTTGCGGGCGTCCTCGCCGTCGCCGCACCCTCGGCTCCGGCGCGCGCAGATGTCGCCGTGAGCTTCTCGTTTTTTCACCGGAACCTCTCGCCGTACGGCCGGTGGGTTTCCGTGGGGTCCTACGGCCAGTGCTGGGCTCCCGCCGGCGTCCTGGCCGGCTGGCAGCCGTACACGGTGGGCCACTGGATTTACACCGACTACGGCTGGACCTGGGTGTCCTCGGATCCCTGGGGCGACGTCACGTACCGCTACGGAACCTGGACCCTCGCGCCGCCTTATGGCTGGGTGTGGGTCCCGGGGTTCGTCTGGGCGCCGTCCTGGGTGACGTGGTCGTACACGGATGACTACGTGGGATGGGCTCCGATTCCGCCCACGTTCTCGCTGTCGGTCTCGGGCTACGTCGGGGCCCCGGTCATCGTCAGCCGGACGGCCTACGTCTTCGTCCCGACCAACCGATTCGTCAACGCGGACGTGACTCGTGTGCGGGTCCCCGTCCAGGACAACTCCGTCATTCTCGCGCGCAGCCGGAAGGTGACGCGCTTCCCGGTCTCGGGTGGCATCGTCCGGAACCAGGGACCCGAGCCCGCCCGGATCGAGCGGGTGGCGAAGGTCTCCATCCCGCGAGCGGGAGCCGGCGAAGTCGGGATCGCGCCGGTCCGTGTCGACGCCCATCGGAGCGGGAACCGGATCTCCGTGGTCGCTCCGGCCTCCGCCAAGAAGACGGAAGGCCGGGCGGTCTCGGCGACCGGGAAGTCCTCGTCCGGCAAGCGGAGCACGCACAATGAAGGCGCTCGGCCGCCCGCGTCGCGCGAATCGCAACCCAGGGCCACCCACGAAACGCATCCTTCGCACGACAAGGATCGCTCCGTCAAGGTCGAGGAGAAGCCGAGCCACGGAACGGCGGCGCGGCCGCCGGAAACCCGGGAATCGGTGCCCTCGCGCCAGAAGGCCCGGCCCGAGACTCACGAGTCGACGGCGACGCACCAGGCCCGCGCGGAGGAACACGTGCGCCCCGGCGAGAAGCCGGCTCCGAAGGAGTCTGCGCATTCCGAATCGGCCCGGCCGAGCGAGCCTCACGGAGCGCCGCAGAATGAGAAGCGCGCGCACGCGAAAAAGCCCCCGGCCAGGCCCCGGCCCGAGAAGGCGGACAAGGGCGAGAAGCCTTCCTGAAGCAGGTCGCATGGACGACATCGAGAAGGGCGGACGCCGAGTCCGCCCTTCGATGTATTCGGGCGGGCCGGCCCGGACGCGCTCCGGCGGTATAGTCACCGCCGTGCGGGCGGAGCGGTCGGGCCCCCTGACCGGCGTCGTTCTCGCGGCGGGCGCTTCCACGCGCATGGGCGAGAACAAGCTGTTCCTGCGCGTCGGCGGCGAGACGATGCTCCGGCGGGTGGTCCGGCGGGCGCTCGGGGCCGGGCTCGATCCGGTGATCGTGGTTCTCGGCCACGAGGCGGACCGGGCGCAGTGGGAGCTCGCGGACATCGGAGCCGTTTCGGTCCGCAATCCGGACTTCGCGGCCGGCCAGCACACTTCGTTCCGGGCCGGGATCGCGGCGGTGCCTCCCGGCGCGTCCGGCGCCGTCGTCCTGCTCGCCGACATGCCCCACGTGGACGAGGCCATGATCGCCGCGCTCGTCGACCGTTACCGCGAATCCGGGAGTCCCCTCGTGATCTCCGAGTACGGGGGCGTCCATGCGCCGCCGACCCTCTACGACCGGGCGCTCTTCGAAGAGATCGCGGCGATGACCGGAGGCGGCTGCGGACGCCAGGTGGTCGAGCGCCACCGCGCCGAGGCGGGCGTCGTCGCCTGGCCCGCCGAGAAGCTCGCGGACCTCGACTCGCCGGCGGACGTCGAGAATCTCCGCGCGTCCGGGGCCGCGTAGCCGCATGCGCGCCGACCTCCTCGCCCTCGCGGGCCGGCTCGCCGAAAAGGAGGAGGCCTTCGCCCTGGCGACGGTCGTGCGCCGGCAGGCCGCTTCGAGCGCCCAGGCCGGCGACGGGGCGCTCATCACGGCGGACGGCGCCTTCCACGGCTGGCTCGGGGGAAGCTGCACGCAGCCGACCGTGATCCGCGAGGCGCTCAAGGCGATCACCGACGGCGCGCCGCGTCTGATCGCGCTCGCGCCGGACCCGCAATCCGAAAAACGCCCCGGGATCCTGGTGTTTCCGATGACCTGCCACAGTGGAGGCAGCGTGGACATATACATCGAACCGGTCCTGCCGCCGGCGCGGCTACTCGTCTTCGGAGTCTCGCCCGTCGCGCAGGCGCTCGCGCGGCTGGGTCGCGCGATGGGCTACGCGGTCCACGTGGCCGACCCGGCGGCGGAGCCGGGCGCGTTTCCGGGCGCCGAGCGGCTCTGGACCGGTCCCGACGAGGTGCTGGCGCTGCCGGGCGGCCGCCCCTGGGCGGTCGTCGCGACGATGGGCGAGCGCGACGAGGCCGCGGTCCGGGCCGCGCTCTCGGCCGATCCGGCCTACCTCGGCGTCGTCGCGAGCTCGAAGCGTTTCGGAGAGATCCGCGAGTCGCTCCTCTCCGGCGGCGTCGACGCGCAGGCCCTCGCCCGGATCCAGAGCCCCGCGGGCCTCGACATCGGCGCGCGCGCCCCGGAGGAGATCGCGGTCTCGATCCTCGCCGAGATCGTGCGCGTGCGCCGGTCCGGTGCGGAGCCGGCCCGCGCGCCGGCGGGTCTTCCCGTCGTGGAGGCGCGCGAGGAGCGCGACCCGGTCTGCGGAATGACGGTCGAGGTCTCCGGCGCGCGCCACCGGGCGGAGGTCGGAGGCCGCACCTGGTATTTCTGCTGCGGGGGGTGCCGCGAGAAGTTCCTCGCGGCCCCGGCGCGCTTCGCGCCGGCAGCGGGAGCGGGCGCGTGAGGCAGGAGATCCGGGCGATCCAGGAAGGGATGGAGCGCCAGGGGTACATCGCCGAGCCGGCGATCGCGACCTCTCTTTTCCTCTCGACCGAGATGGGCAAGCCCCTCCTCGTCGAGGGCGACGCCGGCGTCGGAAAGACCGAAATCGCGAAGGTCCTGGCGCGCCTGCTCGGCCGGCCGCTGATCCGCCTGCAGTGCTACGAGGGGCTCGACGTCCAGACCGCGCTCTACGAGTGGGACTACCCGAGGCAGATGCTCCGCCTGCGGATGGCGGGGGAGAGCGGCATGGACCCCGAAGCCGCCGAGCACGTCATCTTCTCGCGCAAGTACCTCCTGGAGAGGCCGATCCTGCAGGCCATCACCCTGAAAGACGGGCCGGCCGTGCTCCTCATCGACGAGATCGACCGGGCCGACGACGGGTTCGAGGCGTTCCTCCTCGAAGTGCTCTCGGACTTCCAGGTCACGATCCCGGAGCTCGGGACGATCCGCGCCGAGCACCGGCCCCACGTCGTCCTGACGTCCAATCGGACGCGCGAGATCGGGGACGCGCTGCGCCGCCGCTGTCTCTACCTCTATGTCGAGCACCCGAGCTTCGAAAAGGAGGTCCGCATCATCCGGGCGCGCGTGCCCGGGGCGAGCGAGAAGTTGTCGGCCGAGATCGGACGCTTCCTGCAGGCGCTGCGCGGGCGGCGCCTGCTCAAGGCGCCGGGCGTGGCCGAGACGATCGACTGGGCGCAGGCCCTCGTGCGCCTCCACCGCGACGGCCTCGACGCCGAGACCGTCCAGCAGACGCTGGGTTGCCTGCTCAAGGATCACAACGACATCGTCGACCTGGCCGCCCCCGAGCTTTCGACCCTCGTCGACGGGGCGCGCGCCGAGGCGGCTTCGATAGGATGACCGCGGTGGACCTCGTGGCGCACGTGGCGGCTTTCGCTGGCGCTCTTCGGGAGCGCGGGGTCCGCGCGGGCCTCTCGGACGAGGCTGACGCCGTGGCCGCCCTGACGCTCGTCGACCTCGCGGACCGCGAGGAGGTGCGCCTGGCGCTGCGGACGGCGCTGAAAATCCGCGCGCGCGACGCCGGGGTCTTCGAGGAGCTCTTCGCGCGCCTCTGGAGCAGCGCGGGCCGGCCGGCGCGCGAGCGCGCGGCCCGGGCCCGGTCGAGTCGGCGGGATGCGCCGCAGAAAAACTTCGGCGGCCTGCCGGCGTCGGCGGCCCGGGAAGTCGACCGGGAGGTGCGCGACGGGTCGGACCGAACGCCCGGCTACAGCCCCGAAGCGATGCTTCGCCGCAAGCCTTTCGACGAATGCTCCGAGCGGGACCTCGCCGCGATGGAGCGGCTGATGTCGCGCCTCGCCCTCTCGCTTGCGACGCGCCGCAGCCGGCGGCTCGTCCCGACCCGGGGCCGCGGCCGCGTCGATCCGCGCCGCAGCTTCCGGAAGGCCGTCGGGACGGCCGGCGAGCCGCTGCGCTTGGCGCGGCGGGAGCGGGCGATCGAGGAGCCGCGCCTGGTCGTCCTCTGCGACACCAGCGGCTCGATGGACCGCCACGTGCGGTTCCTGCTTTCCTTCCTGCTGTCGCTCAAGAAAGCCGCGCGCCGCACCGAGCTCTTCGCGTTCAACACCTCCCTCGTGAGGCTGACGCCCTGGATCTCGCCGGCGAAGATCGCGGCCACACTCGAGCGCCTCGCCGCCGGCGTTCCGGGCTGGTCCGGCGGCACCCAGATCGGCCGCAGCCTCGGCGCCTTCGTCGAGCGATACCTGGACGAGCTCGTCGATGCGAGGACGGTGGTCGTGATCGTCAGCGACGGTCTCGACCGCGGGGACACGGCGGAGCTCGCGGCGGCGATGCGGGCGATCCGAGCCCGGGCGCGCAGGATCGTCTGGCTCAATCCGCTGCTCGGCGACGCGCGGTACGAGCCGACCGCGCGGGGAATGGCGGCCGCCCTGCCGCACGTCGACGTCTTCGCGTCGGCGCACAACCTGGAAGCGCTCGAGAGGCTCGTTCCGCGGCTGTCGGCCGCCAGGGGTCAGCGTCTCGGATTTTTCGGATCCGAACCGGCTAGATCATTGGACGAGTCAGCCCTCGGATCCGAAAAATCGAGACCTGACCCCGTCGTTTTTCGCCTTCGAAAGGAGAGGTCATGATCCCGGCTGCGTTCGACTACCACTCTCCCGGCTCGCTCGCCGAGGCGCTCGAGCTCCTCGGCCGCTACGACGACGCGAAGGTGCTGTCGGGAGGCCAGAGCCTCCTGCCGCTTCTGAAGCTTCGCCTCGGCTCGGCCGGGCACCTGATCGACATCAACCGCCTGCCCGGTCTCGAGTACATCAAGGAGGAGGGCGGGTTTCTGAAGATCGGCGGCCGGACGCGCGAGACGGCCCTCGAGCGGTCCGACATCGTTCGCGCGAAGTACCCGATCCTGGCCGACACCGCGGCCGTGATCGCGGACCCGATCGTGCGCAACCTCGCGACCGTCGGCGGCAACCTCGCGCACGGGGACCCGGCCAACGACCACCCGGCGACGATGCTCGCCCTGGGGGCGGTCGTCGTCGCGACCGGACCGAAGGGCGAGCGAATGATTCCGATCGACGAGTTTTTCACGGGCCTCTTCGAGACGGCGCTCGGGAAGAACGAGATCCTGACCGAGATCCGGGTTCCGCGTCCCGAGGGCAAGAGCCGCGGCGCCTACGTCAAGCTCGAGCGCAAGGTCGGGGATTTCGCGACGGCGGGCGTGGCCGCGCAGGTCACTCTCGGTGCGGGCGGCGAGATCGCGAAGGCCGGCATCGGCCTGACCAATGCGGGCCTCACCCCCGTGCGGGCCGCGGAGGCCGAGAAGTTCCTCCAGGGCAAGAAGCCCGACGCCGCGACGATCGCGGAGGCGGGCAGGCTCGCGGCGGGGGCCTCGGATCCCTCGCCGGACCGGCGGGGCACGGTCGAGTACAAGAAGGAGATGGCCCGCGTGCTCACGATGCGGGCGTTGAAGAAGGCCGTCGAACGGGCCCAGGGAGCGTAGCCATGGCGAAACACCACATCAAGATCACGGTCAACGGTGCCGCGCGCGAGGGGGACGTCGAGTCGCGCACCCTCCTCGTCCATTTCCTCCGCGAGACGCTTCGACTGACGGGGACGCACATCGGCTGCGACACGTCGCACTGCGGCGCGTGCACCGTGCTCCTCGACGGGACTCCGGTCAAGTCGTGCACCGTCCTTGCCGTGCAGGCCGACGGCCGGCAGGTCATGACGGTCGAGGGGCTCGAGCAGGGGGGCAAGCTCGACCCGATCCAGGAGGGCTTCTATCAGGAGCACGGCCTGCAGTGCGGCTACTGCACGCCCGGCATGATGATGACGAGCTACGCTCTGCTGAAGATCAACGCGAGCCCGAGCGAGGGGGAGATCCGGCAGGCCATCTCCGGCAACCTCTGCCGGTGCACCGGCTACGTCAACATCGTCAAGTCCGTCCAGCACGCGGCGGCGGCCATGGGCGCGGCCGCGCCCGCGAAGTAGGGGGATCCATGGAACCCAAGACGACCGCCGCCGTCGGAGGCATGGGCCACTCGATCAAGCGCAAGGAAGACCCGCGCTTCCTCCGCGGCCAGGGCAACTACGTCGACGACATCCAGCTTCCGGGCATGCTCCACATGGACATCGTCCGCAGCCCCTATGCCCACGCGAAGATCAAGAAGATCGACTCCTCGAAGGCCCTCCAGGTGCCGGGCGTGCTCGCCGTCATCACCGGCGAGACGCTCGCGCAGTACAAGCTCCACTGGATGCCGACGCTGATGTCGGACACCCAGATGGTGCTCCCGACCGACCGCGTCATGTACCAGGCCCAGGAGGTCGCGGCGGTCATTGCGACCGACCGCTACACGGCGGCCGACGGGGTCGCGGCCGTCGAGGTCGAGTACGAGCCGCTGCCCGTCGTCCTCGACCCGTTCGAGGCGATGAAGCCGGGCGCGCCGGTGCTGCGGACCGACAAGGAAGGAAAGAAGGACAACCACATCTGGCACTGGGAGGCCGGGGACCGGGCGAAGACCGACGCCGCGTCGAAGGCCTCGGACGTCGTCGTCCGCGAGAAGATCTACATCCCGCGCATCCACGTCGCCTCGATCGAGACCTGCGGCTGCGTCGCGGACTTCCATCCCGCGACCGGCAAGCTCATCGTCTACATGACGACGCAGGCGCCGCACGCGATCCGCACGGTCTTCGCGCTCGTCGCCGGCCACGTGGGCCTCTCGGAGGAAAAGATCCGGATCGTGTCGCCCGACATCGGCGGCGGCTTCGGCGGGAAGGTGCCCGTGTACCCGGGGTACGTCATCGCGGTCGCGGCCTCGGTCGTCATCGGCAAGCCCATCAAGTGGGTCGAGGACCGGATGGAAAACCTGCAGGCGGATTCCTTCGCCCGCGACTACCACATGGAGGCCGAGCTTTCGGCGAAGAAGGACGGCACCATGACGGCCCTGAAGATCAAGACCGTCGCCGACCACGGCTACGCCGACGCCGCGGCGAACCCGTCCAAGTTCCCGGCCGGGCTCTTCTCGATCTGCACCGGCTCCTACGACATCAAGACCGCGTTCTGCGAGGTCGACGGCGTCTACACGAACAAGCCGCCGGGAGGCGTCGCGTACCGCTGCTCGTTCCGCGTCACCGAGGCCGTGCACGCCATCGAGCGGATGGTCGACCGGCTCGCGCAGGAGCTGAAGATGGACCCGGCCGAGCTGCGGATGAAGAACTTCATCCCGCCCGACAAGTTCCCGTACCACTCGGCGCTCGGCTGGGAGTACGACAGCGGCAACTACCCCGCGGCCCTGAAGAAGGCCATGGAGATGATCGACTACGCGGGCCTGCGCAGGGAGCAGGCCGAGAAGCGGAAGAAGGGCGAGTTGATGGGCATCGGCATCTCGAGCTTCACCGAGATCGTCGGCGCCGGGCCCTCCAAGCACTTCGACATCCTCGGCATCAAGATGTTCGACTCCTGCGAGCTCCGGATCCACCCCACGGGCAAGGCGATGGCGCGCTTCGGCACGAAGTCCCAGGGCCAGGGCCACGAGACGACCTACGCCCAGATCATCGCCGAGGAGCTCGGCATCCCCGCCGCCCACGTCGAGGTCGAAGAGGGCGACACGGACACGGCGCCCTACGGCCTGGGCACCTATGCCAGCCGCTCCACGCCGACGGCCGGCGCGGCCGGGGCGATGGCGGCCCGCAAGGTCCGCGACAAGGCCCGCAAGATCGCGGCGTACCTGCTCGAGGTGGCCGAGGAGGACCTCGTCTGGGAGCCGGGCAAGTTCTCGGTCAAGGGCGCGCCGCAGAAATCCAAGACGATCCAGGACATCGCGTTCGCGGCCTACACGAACCACCCGCAGGGGATGGAGGCGGGGCTCGAGGCCGTCGACTACTACGATCCGCCAAACCTGACGTTTCCGTTCGGCAGCTACATCTGCGTCGTCGACATCGATCGCGGCACGGGCGAGGTCAAGATCCGCCGGTTCGTCGCGGTCGACGACTGCGGCAACATCATCAATCCCATGATCGTCGACGGCCAGATCCACGGCGGCCTTTCGATGGGCATGGCCCCGGCCCTGATGGAGGAGATCACCTACGACGCCAACGGCAACAACCAGGCCGGCAGCTTCATGGACTACCTCGTTCCGACGTCGATGGAGACGCCGAAGTGGGAAACCGGCAAGACCGTGACGCCTTCGCCGCACCATCCGTTCGGCGCGAAGGGCGTGGGGGAGTCGGCCACGGTCGGCGCGCCGCCGGCGATCGTGAACGCCGTCGTCGACGCCCTGTCGCACCTGGGCGTGAAGCACATCGACATCCCGATGACCCCCGAGAAGGTCTGGAACATCCTCCACGCCAAAGGGGTCGCCGAGTAGGTGGGGTCAGCCCTGAAAGAATGACACTTGGGGCCTGACCTGAACATCTGACGTTTATGGAGGGCCGGCTCAGGCGGCGCCGACCCGCAGGCGCCGCCGCGACGAGGCCTGGATCGCGCGGACGAAATCCTCGATGAAGGGGAGTGGCCGGCGCCGCTTGAGCGTCGCGGCGCTCCAGTGCCGCCGGAGTCCCTTGCGCGTGATGCGCTTCGCCGCGAGCGTGCCCGCGCGAACCTGGGGCGCGACGGCCCAGCGCGCGAGAACTCCGACGCCGAGGCCGGCGCGGGCCATCTCGATCAGGGCCTCCGTCAGCTCGATCGGCGACCAGCGGCGCGGCTCGACGCCCGCGGGCCGCAGCACGTAGCGATAGACGTCGAGGTCCTCGCGCGGGACCGACAGCGTCAGGAGCGTCTCGCCCGCGAAATCGGCGGCTTCGAGGTGCGGCCGCTTCGCCAGGGGATGGCGCGTGCTCATGACGGCGACGAGCTCGTCGTCGAACAGGGGATGGACCGCGATCCGGCGGCTCTTGACGGGATCGCTGACGATCCCGACGTCGAGGTCGCCCGAGAGGAGCGCCGGAATCGGGCGCCGCGTGGCTTCGAGCACGATGCGGACGTCGACGGACGGATGGTTCGTCTGGAAGGCCCGGAGCGGCTCCGGGAGCCAGTGGTAGCAGGTGTAGCACTCGGTGGCGAGGCGGAGCACCCCGGCCGGGTCCGCCGACGTCGCAGCGATGTCCCGGGCGGCCGAGGCCATCTCCTCGCCAACCTTCCGCGCCGCCTCGATCAGGCGCACCCCCGCGGGCGTCGGTGTCATCCGCTTGTGGCCTCGCTGGAAGAGGGAGGTATCGAGGGCGCGCTCGGCGTCCGCGAGCTGGTGGGAGAGTGCAGATTGGGAGAGGTGAAGTCGCCGCGCGGCGGCGGTCAGCGTGCCCTCTTCGGAAACGGCGAGAACGAGCTGCAGGTGCCGGAGGTCGAGGCCGGCGGACGGTCGCTCCACGATGTTCATGAGGATATCGCATGATATTCATGAGAACAATTCGCTTTCAGGATGACCGTGGGGCGCGTAATCTGGCGGCCGTGGGGGAGCGGCTGAAGACCGAGACGATCGACCGGGACGCCGTTCTCTTCCGCGGGGAGAAATACGACTCGGGGGCGCTGGCGCTCCTCGACGGAGGCCGGGCGCTTCTCGTGGACGGGCTCGGCTCGGCCGAAGACGCCGCACAGCTGAAGTCCGTCCTCGTCGGCGAGATGGGCCGGCGCGTGGAGCTTCTGGTCAGCACCCACTACTTCAGCGACCACATGGCCGCCTGGAGGACGTTTCCGGAGGCGCCGGTCGTCGCCCATGAAAACTCCGTCGCCACGTTCTGGACGGAGAAGTTCCGCTCGCCGGAAGAGGCGGCCCACTTCCGTTCTCCGACGTACCGGCTCGCCGGGCGGCTCGGCCTGACCTGGGGACGGTTCAACCTCGAGCTCTTCGAGAACCCCGGCCACACGGCGGGCACGCTCAACGTCGACATTCCCGAGCTCGACCTGCTGCACGTCGGGGACACGGCCGTGGGACGGATGGCGTACATCCACTATTCGGCGCCGGAGGCGGTCGACCGGGCGCTCGCGCGGGCGCTCGGCCGGGGCCGGGGGCGCGTCCTGCGCTCGCACGGCCCGCTCACGGATGACGGGGCGCTCCGCTCGGCGCGCGGATATCTCGCGAACCTGCGGGCCCGTGTGCTCGAAGCGCGCGCGGCGGGGCGGCCGGTCGAAGAGATCCGGATCGAGGAGTGCCTGCCGGCCGGTCCGCCGGCCACGGACTTCGAGACGCTCTTCCACCGGCGCAACCTCGCTTCGATCGAGGTGCGCGGGCTCTACGCGGTGGCCGCGTGATCGTCGTCCTGTTCCGGTCGCGGCTGACCGACGAGGCCGGTGAAGAATACGCGGCGATGGACCAGATGCTCGCCGAGAAGGCGCGGAACGCCCCCGGTTTCGTCGACGTCAAGAGCTTCACCGCGTCCGACGGCGAGCGCCTGACGATCGTCTGGTGGAAGGATCTCGAGACGCTCCGTCAGTGGCGGGAGGATCCCGCCCACCGCGTCGCGCAGGAGAAAGGCCGGCGGCTCTGGTATCGGTACTACGACATGGAGGTGGCCGAGGTCGTCCGCGAGAGTCACTTCGCGCGGCAAAGTTCAGACTTTCAGGTCAGGCCCCAGGTTACAGACTTGCAGGGCTGACCCCCGGGAGGAGCGATGGCGGAGACGTTCGAGGAGTACACGGGGAGGATCGAGTCGTACGCGAAGGGGCGGGACCGGGTGGCGATCCTCGGGCCGGACGCCGCGCGCGCTCGCGCGGCGGGTCGCGGGGGCGTCGAAGGCGCGCCTGACGCGGCGGCCGCGGCCCGGCAAGTGGTCGGTCGGAGAGATCCTCGCGCACCTGTCGGAGGTCGAGCTGCTCTGGGGCTATCGCCTCCGCGTGCTGCTCGAGAAGAGCGGCGTCCCGCTCCTCGGCATGGACCAGGAGACCTGGGCGAAGAACTCCCGGTACCGCGAGATTCCCCCGCGCGAGGCCCTGGAGGCCTTCGTGGCCCAGCGGCGCGCGAACCTGAGGCTGATCCGCCGCATGCGGGGCAAGACGCTCTCCCGCTGGGGAGCGCACTCGCAGTTCGGACGCCTGACGATCGACCGGATCGTCACGCTCATGGCCGGCCACGATCTCAACCACTCCCGCCAGGTCGAGGCGATCCTGTCGGGACGCTGAGCGAGTTCCGGTTTCGTCGGCCGCTTCGGGGAGTGGCCCCGCCGCGAGGAGGCCCGCCGGCCGGGCATTTTCGCCGGTCGCGGGCCGGGAGCCGCCTGGCGAGCGGTGCCCCGAGTCCCGGCTCCGGAGGGCGGTCGGACGCAACGAGAGGGACGCGGGCCCCGGTTCCGCTGTAAATTGAGGGTCTCGGTGCCTGGACGACCTCACTTTTGTGGAACGCGCCGATGCGCGTCCCGGTTGGACTCCTGGAGGTGAAAGGGATGAGCTCGCGGAAGCCGGAGCAGGAGCCTCTGGTGCACGCTCCGGGGGAGGACGCGGTCGGAGCGGGCGTCGGGCCGTCGACCGACCGCCCGCGCCGGCGGGGTCTCTGGTTCGTCGCCGGGGCCCTGGTCGTCGTCGCGGCGGCGCTCGTCCTCTGGCGCTCGGGTCGGCCCGGCGAAGGCGGCAAGGGCGCCGGCAAAGGCAAGACCCCCCCGCCCGTCCCGGTCGTCGTGGACGAAGCGACGACCGGCGCGTTCCCCGTCTACCTGACCGGTCTCGGGACCGTCACGCCCCTCTCGACCGTCACGGTGCGGCCCCGCGTCGACGGGCAGCTCCTGAGCGTCGCGTTCCGCGAGGGCCAGCTCGTGAAGGCCGGCGACCTCCTCGCCCAGATCGATCCGCGGCCCTTCGAGGTGGAGCTCATCCAGGCCCAGGGTCAGCTCGCCAAGGACGAGGCCGTGCTGAAGAACGCGAAGCTCGACGAAGAGCGCCTCAAGAGCCTCGTGACGCAGGGCCTGGTGCCGCAGCAACAGGTCGATGCCCAGGCGGCGCAGGTCTCGCAGTCCGAAGCGGCGGTCGAGAGCGACCGGGGCGCGATCGAGGGGGCGAAGCTCCACCTGACGTACGCGCGCATCACCGCTCCGGTTTCGGGCCGCACGGGTCTGCGACTGGTCGACCCCGGCAACATGGTGCACGCCTCCGACGCCGGCGGCATCGTCGTCCTGACGCAGCTCGACCCGGTCGGGGTCCTCTTCACGCTTCCGGAGGACAACCTCCAGGCGCTCCTGCCGAAGATTCGCGCCGGCGCGGCGCTGCCGGTCGAAGCCTGGGACCGGGATCTCAAGAACCGCCTCGAGACCGGCAAGCTCCTGACCGTCGACAACCAGATCGATCCCTCGACCGGCACGGTCCGGTTGAAGGCGGTCTTCGACAATCATCGCGCGGCGCTCTTCCCGAACCAGTTCGTCAACGTGCGGCTTCTGGTCGAAACCCTCCGCGGCGTCGTGACCGTGCCGACGGCCGCGATCCAGCGGACGACGACCGGGGCCATGGTCTACGTCGTCGGCGCGGGCGACACGGTCGCGATGCGGCCGGTCGAGGTCGGGCCGTCCAACGGCCGCACCGCGGTCGTGACCCGGGGTGTCGCGGCCGGAGACGTGGTCGTCGTCGACGGCGTCGACAAGCTGCAGGACGGGTCGAAGGTCCTCGCCCGGAAGGCGGGAGAGCGGAGCGCTTCGTCGAGGCCTTCTTGAGCCCGTCTCGTCCCTTCATCCTCCGGCCGGTCGCCACGTCTCTCCTGATGGCCGGCCTGCTGCTCGCGGGGGTCGTGGCCTACCGCCAGCTTCCCGTCTCGGCGCTCCCGCAGGTCGACTACCCGACGATCCAGGTCGTGACCTTCTATCCGGGCGCGGGCCCCGAGGTCATGGCCTCCTCCGTCACGGCCCCGCTCGAACGCCAGTTCGGCCAGGTCCCGGGCCTGAACCAGATGACGTCGACCTCCGCCGACGGCGCCTCGGTCATCACGCTGCAGTTCGCGCTCGACCTCGACATCGACATCGCCGAGCAGCAGGTGCAGGCCGCGATCAACTCGGCCGGGTCCTTCCTGCCGCGGGACCTTCCCAATCCTCCCGTTTACAGCAAGGTCAACCCGGCCGATGCCCCGATCCTGACGCTCGCGCTGACCTCCGAGACGCTGCCGCTGTCGAGGGTCCACGACCTCGCCGATACGCGCCTGGCGCAGAAGATGGCGCAGCTGCCGGGGGTGGGCCTCGTGTCGCTCTCGGGCGGCCAGAAGCCCGCCGTGCGCATCCGCGCCAATCCCACGGCGCTCTCCTCCTACGGCCTCACGCTCGAGGACGTGCGGACCGTGATCGCCGCTTCCAACGTCAACCAGGCCAAGGGCAGTTTCGACGGCCCGAACCACGCGTACACGATCGGCGCCAACGACCAGCTTCTTTCGAGCTCCGACTACCGGCCCCTCGTCATCGCGTACCGCAACGGCGCGCCGGTGCGGCTCGAGGACGTCGCCGACGTCGTCGACGCGACGGAGAACATCCGCCAGGCCGCCTGGATGGACCGCGTCCCGGCGGTCATCCTGAACATCCAGCGGCAGCCGGGGGCGAACATCATCTCGGTCGCCGACCGCGTCAAGGCCCTCCTCCCGCAGCTTCAGGCGTCGCTGCCCTCGGCCGTGAAGGTCACGATGCTGACCGACCGGACGACGACGATCCGCGCCTCGGTGCGCGACGTGCAGCTCGAGCTGATGCTCACGATCGCGCTCGTCGTCATGGTCATCTTCCTCTTCCTGCGCAACCTCGCCGCGACCCTGATCCCGAGCGTGGCCGTGCCCCTTTCCCTCGTCGGCACGTTCGCCGCGATGTACCTGCTGGGCTACAGCCTCAACAACCTGACGCTGATGGCGCTGACGATCGCGACCGGCTTCGTCGTCGACGACGCGATCGTCATGATCGAGAACATCGTGCGCTACGTCGAGGACGGCATGAAACCGCTGGAGGCCGCGCTCAAGGGCGCCGAGCAGATCGGTTTCACGATCATGTCGTTGACGGTCTCGCTGATCGCCGTGCTGATCCCGCTCCTCTTCATGGGCGACGTCGTGGGCCGCCTCTTCCGCGAGTTCGCGGTGACGCTCTCGGTGACGATCCTCGTTTCGGCGGCGGTCTCGCTGACGTTGACGCCGATGATGTGCGCGAAGATCCTGCGCCACCGGCCGGCGTCGCAACAGTCGCGCTTCGAGCGGTCGGCCGAGCGGGCCTTCGTCCGCGTGCAGGGGTTCTACCGGCGGACCCTCGAGAAGGTCCTCGAGCACCAGCCGGCGACCCTGGCCGTGGCCGTCGGCACGCTCGTCCTGACGGTCGCCCTCTACGTCTTCATCCCCAAGGGCTTCTTCCCGGTCCAGGACACGGGCGTCATCCTCGGGATTTCGGAAGCCGAGCAGTCGGTGTCCTTCGCGACGATGGCCGAGCGCCAGCAGGCCCTGGCGCGCGTGATCCTGGCCGACCCGGCCGTCGCGAGCCTGTCGTCGTTCATCGGGATCGACGGCACGAACGCGACGTTGAACAGCGGGCGGATCCAGATCAATCTCAAGCCGCTCGCCGACCGTGAATTGCGGGCGAGCGCGCTCATCCGCCGCCTCCAGCCGAAGCTGGCGTCGGTGCCGGGGATCACCCTCTACATGCAGCCGGCCCAGGAGCTGACGGTCGAGGACCGCGTCAGCCGGACGCAATACCAGTACAGTCTCGAGCACCCGGACGCGGCGGTCCTCGACGAGTGGGTTCCGAAGCTGATGGAGCGGCTGAGGAAGCTGCCGCAGCTGGCCGACGTCGCGAACGACCAGCAGAACCGGGGCCTTCGGGTGACGCTCGCTCTCGACCGGGCGACGATGTCGCGCCTGGGGCTGACGCCGCTGTCGGTCGACGACGCGCTCTACAACGCTTTCGGCCAGCGCCAGATCTCGACCATGTTCACCCAGCTCAATCAGTACCGGGTGGTCCTCGAGGCCGATCCCGTCTTCCAGCGGACCCCCGAGGACCTCGCCCACGTCTACGTCCGCAGCTCATCCGGGGCGGTCGTGCCGCTCTCGGCGTTCAGCCGCATCGAGTCGTCGCGCGCACCCCTCGCGATCAACCACCAGGGTCAGTTCCCGGTCGTGACGATCTCCTTCAACCTCGCGCCCGGAGTCTCGCTCGGGGAGGCGGTGCGGGCGATCGAGCGGGCGAAGGCGGAGCTCGGCCTGCCTCCCGGCGTCCAGGCCGGGTTTCAGGGCACGGCGCGTGCCTTCCGCGCCTCGCTCGTCAACACGCCCCTCCTGATCCTCGCGGCGATCGTGACGGTCTACATCCTGCTCGGCGTCCTCTACGAGAGCTACATCCACCCGGTGACGATCCTCTCGACGCTGCCCTCGGCGGGAGTCGGCGCGCTCCTGTCCCTGATGATCTGCCGGATGGACTTCAACGTGATCGCGTTGATCGGGATCATCCTGCTGATCGGCATCGTCGAGAAGAACGCGATCATGATGATCGACTTCGCCCTCGACGCCGAGCGCAAGGAAGGCAAACCCCCGCGCGAAGCGATCTTCCAGGCGTGCCTTCTGCGGCTGCGGCCGATCCTCATGACGACGTTTGCGGCGCTTCTCGCGGGCGTGCCCCTGGCGGTCGGGGGCGGAACGGGCGCCGAACTGCGGCGGCCGCTCGGCGTCGCGATCGTCGGCGGTCTCATCTTTTCGCAGGTCCTGACGCTCTACACGACCCCCGTCATCTACCTCGCGTTCGACCGGCTCGCGCGCCGCGTGGCGCGCCGGGGCGCTCGCGGCCGGGTCCGTGCGCCGGCGCCGGCGGCGACGGAGGGCCGGTGAGCGTTTCGGAGGCCTTCATCCGGCGCCCCGTCGGCACGACGCTCCTGACGATCGCCGTGGCGCTCGCCGGCGGCGTGGCGTACTTCTTCCTCCCGGTCGCGCCCCTTCCGCAGGTCGAGTTCCCGACGATCCACGTCTCGGCGAGCCTGCCGGGGGCGAGCCCGGAGACGATGGCCTCGTCGGTCGCGACACCGCTCGAGCGCCAGTTCGGGCGGATCGCCGGGATCAACGAGATGACGTCCTCGAGCTCGCTCGGCGAGACGGACGTCTCGCTCCAGTTCGACCTCGGCCGAAACGTCGACGCCGCGGCGCGCGACGTGCAGGCCGCCATCAACGCCGCGCGCGGGCAGTTGCCCGCAAGTCTTCCGTCGAACCCCCGCTTTCACAAGGTCAATCCGGCGGACGCGCCCATCCTGCTCCTCGCGCTCGCCTCGGACGTCGTGGAGAAGGGCGTCATCTACGACGTCGCCTCCTCGATCCTGCAGCAGAAGATCTCGCAGGTCGAGGGCGTGGGCCGCGTGTTCGTGGGCGGTGGGGCCCTGCCCGCGGTCCGCGTCGACGTCAATCCCACGGCCCTGAACAGCGCCGGGCTCTCGCTCGAGGACGTGCGCGGCTTCCTGGGCTCCGCCAACGCCAACCGGCCCAAGGGCCAGCTCGGGGCCGGAGCGCGCGCGTGGGCGATCGGCGCGACCGACCAGCTCCGCTCGGCCGCCGATTACCGGCCGCTCGTCCTGTCCTACCGCGACGGCGGCGCGCTTCGCCTTTCGGACGTCGCGACGGTCCTCGACTCGGTCGAGGACGTGCGGACGAGCGGCGTCGCCAACGGAAAGCCGGCCGTCATCATCATCATCTTCCGTCAGCCCGGAGCGAACATCATCGCGACGGTCGACCGGATCAAGGCGCTCCTGCCGCAGCTGCAGCAGGACCTTCCGCCGACGATCCAGCTCGCCGGGGTGATCGACCGCTCGACCACCATCCGCGCCTCCGTGCGGGACGTCCAGGTGACGCTCGGGATCTCGATCGCCCTCGTCATCCTGGTCGTCTTCGTCTTCCTGCGGAGCCTCCGCGCGACGCTCATCCCGAGCGTCGTCGTGCCCGTGTCGCTCGTCGGGACCTTCGGGGCGATGTACTTCCTGGGCTACAGCATCGACAACCTGTCGCTGATGGCCCTGACGATCGCCACCGGCTTCGTGGTCGACGACGCCATCGTCGTGATCGAGAACATCACGCGGCACCTCGAATCGGGGGCGTCGCCGTTGGAGGCCGCGCGCCGGGGCGCCCGCGAGATCGCCTTCACGGTCTTCACGATCAGCATCTCCCTCGTGGCGGTCTTCATCCCGATCCTCCTGATGGGAGGCATCGTCGGGAGGTTGTTCCGGGAGTTCGCCGTAACCCTCTCGGTCGCGATCCTCATCTCCATGGTCATCTCCCTGACGACGACGCCGATGATGTGCGCGATGCTGCTCCGCCGGCCGGCCGAGGAAAAGGCGGGCCGGTTCTTCCGGGCGAGCGAGCGGACCGTGGAATGGCTGCGCTCGCTGTACCGGCGGTCCCTCGCGTCGGTCCTGCGGCACCAGCCCCTGACCCTCGCGGTCACGCTCGCGACGATGGCGGCGACGGTCTTCCTGTACGTCCTCATCCCCAAGGGCTTCTTTCCGCAGCAGGACACGGGCCGGCTGGCGGGGTCGATCCAGGCCGACCAGAACTCCTCCTTCCAGGCGATGGACCGCCGGGTCGCGCGGTTCGTCGACATCGTCATGCAGGACCCCGGCGTCGACTACGTGCAGGCCTATGCCGGCGGCGATTCGCCCAACACCGGCCGGATGTTCGTGAACCTCAAGCCCGTCGGCGCGCGCGACGCTTCGGCCGACGAGATCATCGCAAGGCTGCGGCCGAAGCTCGCGCAGGTGCCGGGGGCTTCGCTCTATCTCCAGTCGGTCCAGGACCTGCGCATCGGCGGCCGGGCGAGCGCCTCGCAGTTTCAGTACACCCTGCGCAGCGACGACGTCCGGGACCTGCAGGAATGGGCGCCCCGCGTTCTCGCGCGCCTGCGCCGGATCCCGAGCATCGCCGACGTCAACAGCGACCAGCAGGTCCGGGGCCTCGAGGCCTCCCTGACCGTCGACCGTGCGACGGCCTCCCGTCTCGGCATCACGCCCCGGGCGATCGACAACACGCTCTACGACGCCTTCGGGCAGCGTCCGGTCTCGACGATCTACACCGCGCTCAACCAGTACCACGTGATCCTGGGGCTCGAGCCGAGGTACCAGCAGGGCCCCGAGGCCCTCGAGGCCGTGCGCGTGCGATCCAACGACGGCTCGCTCGTTCCGCTGGCGGCGTTCGCGCGCTACGAGCCGTCCACGGCGCCGCTGGAGGTCAACCACCAGGGGCTCTTCCCCGCGGTCACGATCTCGTTCGCCCTCGCGCCGGGCCGGGCGCTCGGCGACGCGGTCGAGGACATCCAGCGGGCCACGGCCGAGGCCGGCCTGCCGGCCTCGATCCGAGGCAGTTTCCAGGGCACGGCACAGGCGTTCCAGGCCTCGCTCGCCAACCAGCCGTGGCTGATCCTCTTCGCGCTTCTGACGGTCTACATCGTGCTCGGGATCCTCTACGAGAGCTTCATCCACCCGATCACGATCCTTTCGACGCTCCCCTCGGCCGGAGTCGGCGCCCTGCTCGCCCTTCTCCTTTTCCGGACCGAGCTCTCGGTCATCGCGCTGATCGGGATCATTCTCCTGATCGGCATCGTCAAGAAGAACGCCATCCTCATGATCGACTTCGCCATCGAGGCCGAGCGGCGGGAGGGCAAGAGCCCGGACGAGGCGATCTTCGAGGCCTGCATGCTCCGCTTCCGTCCGATCACGATGACGACGATGGCGGCGTTGCTCGGCGGGCTTCCCCTGGCGATCGGACTCGGCACCGGGGGAGAGCTGCGGCGGCCGCTCGGCATCGCGATCGTCGGCGGCCTCATCTTTTCGCAGATGCTGACGCTCTACACCACTCCGGTCGTCTACCTGTATCTCGACCGCCTCCGGATCCGGTGGGCGGACCTGCGGCGCCGGCGCTTCCGCCGGCCCGTGCTCGTGAGGAGCGGACCATGAAGCGTCGTTTCCGGATCCCGGCCGTGTTTCTCGGCGCGGCCCTCGCGGCCGCGGCGTCGGCCCAGACGATGTCGATCGAGGAGTACGAGCCGAAGTCGACGCTCGTCGTTCCCGAGCACCACCCGTCGAAGGCGAAGTATCCGTTCATCGACGTTCACAACCACCAGGACCGGGACATCTCGGCCGAGGAGGCCCGCCAGCTCGTCGCCGACATGGACCGGATCGGCATGCGGGTCATGGTGAATCTCTCGGGATCGCAGGGGGCCGAGCTCGTGAAGGGGCTCGCGAATCTCGCCGGTCGGTATCCCGGGCGGTTCGTGGTCTTCGCCAACCTCGACTTCAAGGGCATCTCGGAGCCGGGCTGGGGAGAGCGGGCGGCCGCGCAGCTCGCGCGCGACTACGCCGCCGGGGCCCGGGGCCTCAAGATCTTCAAGAACCTCGGGATGACGGTGATGGACGGCTCGGGCAAGCGCGTCCCGGTCGACGACCCGCGCATCGACCCGGTGTGGGACAAAGCGGGGGAGCTCGGCATCCCCGTCCTCATCCACACCGCCGAGCCGCACTCCTTCTTCGAGCCCCAGGACAAGTACAACGAGCGCTGGCTGGAGCTCAAGCAGTTCCCGCAGCGCGCGCGACCGCCGGAGAAGTTTCCGCCGTTCGAGCAGCTCATGACCGAGCAGCATCACATGTTCGAGAAACATCCGAAGACGAAGTACATCGACGCGCACCTCGGCTGGCTCGGCGGGGATCTCGGGCGGCTCGGCAAGCTCTTCGACCGCCTGCCGAACGTCTACACCGAGATCGGCGCCGTGCTGGCCGAGCTCGGCCGCCAGCCCCGCTTCGCGCACGACTGGTTCGTGAAGTACCAGGACCGCGTGCTCTTCGGGAAGGACTCCTGGGCGGCCGACGAGTACCTCGTCTACTTCCGCGTGCTCGAGACCGACGACGAGTACTTCGACTACTACCGGAAACGGCACGCCTTCTGGAAGATGTACGGCCTCGCGCTGCCGGACGAAGTCCTGAAGAAGATCTACTACAAAAACGCGCTCAGGATCGTGCCGGGGATCGACCCGTCGGGGTTTCCCCCGTAGGGGTCAATCGTGTATTCCTGTATTCGCAGAGCCGAGCAATGCGGAGATCTCGGCAACTCGCGCACGCAGGCCGGGATCCCGGGCCATCACATCCTCGAGCCGCCGTACGCCACGGTTGAACGTCGACTCTTCCCGGCCAAAGCACCTCGCCATGGCCGCGATCGAGAACCCCGCGTCCCGCCAGCCAAGGTAGGCAGCCATTAGCCGCACGCGCGATTCCCTCAGACACTTACCCGGCTTTTCCAGATGACTCAATGATAGGCCCTCGGACCGTGCCACTGCGTCGGCCAGACTCTCCGGCGTCCACCGGCTCGGCATCCGTCGACCCTCGCCGACGGCAGCCAGCGCGCGCTCGGCGAACCCACGCTCCCCTTTGACGGCGAACCCGTACGCGGGGACATCGTCGTAGGTCTGCTCCTCGCGTCTCGACATCAGCCGCCGGTAGACCGACACCGCCCGGGCCCGATCCGGCGCCAGAAGCGTGAGCACGCCGTCCATGTCCAACCAAGCCGGTCCCGTCCCGGATCGATAGTACGAATCGCTCGACCAGCGAAACGCCTCGGGTCGAGCGACGACGCCCGCCGCCACGGGATTCAGATGGATGTACCGCAGCAGGGCGAGGAGATAACGCTCCTCCTGGACGAGAAAGCTCTTGTAGCGGCCCTGAAACAGGTGGCCGACCCGACGGTGCCGGGAATTGAACTTCTGCGCGTAGAAGGATTGGAGCGTCAGCATGAACCGGGAGAGTGGGTCCGGGCCTCTTCCGAGGGCGAGGTGGACGTGGTTGTCCATCAGGCAATAGGCGAGGACGCGGAACCTCAGCCGGTTCCGACACTCTCCCAGCCTCTCGAGGTAGATCGTGCGGTCAATGTCGTCGCGGAAGATTTCCCTGCGTTCGTTGCCGCGCGCGATCACATGGTAGACACCCCCGGTGACCTCGACTCGCAGCGGCCGCGGCACGAACACCTCCAGGCAAGGCGACTTCGCCTACTTAGAGTTGTCGCGAGCGGGATCCCCGGGCACCAGGAATACAGGAATACACGGTTGACCCCTTACACGACGGCTTCCTCCGCCACCGGCGCTGGCGTCGCGGCGATCTCGAGCGCCACGGCGGCCGCGTGGATGGTCGCCGCGATCCGGATGGCGTCGTGGACCTGGTCCTCGGAGAGGTGCCCGTCGACGACGACCTTCTCGTGGGCGCGGACGCAGGCCTCGCAGCCGTTGATCGCGGAGGCCGCGAGCGAGAAGAGCTCGAAGTCGACCTTGCTCGTCGCGGGCTTGCCGAGGCGGTTCATGCGCAGGCGCGCCGGCTTCTCCGAGTACACGGGCTTGCCGACGACGTGCCGGAACCGGTAGTAGACGTTGTTCATCCCCATCAGGGCCGCCGCCGCGAGGGCGTCCTCGACCGCCGGCTCGCCGACGGCGCGCCGGGCGTCCGAGAGGACGGCCTCGAGCAGGCCGGGGTGCCGCGCCGCGGCCGCCGAAGCGACCGCGACGCCCCAGCGCTGCTCGGGGGAGAGGCTCCCCTCGGCGAGCACGGTCTGGAGGTTCAGCTTGACGTCCCGGGCGAGGTCCGGGAGGGCCTCCCGGACCGCCTCGAGGCCGTCGTAGGAACGCGCGGCCGTCATGCGACCTCCAGCGTGGCCTCGCCCTTCTTCCAGTTGCACGGGCAGAGCTCGTCGGTCTGGAGGGCGTCCAGGACCCGCAGGACTTCGTCGACGTTGCGGCCGACCGAGAGGTCGTTGACGCTGACGTGGCGGATGATCCCCTCCGGGTCCACGATGAAGGTGGCGCGCAGGGCGACCCCCTCGGTCTTGTGCAGGACGCCGAGCGCCTCGGAGAGCTCGCGCTTCGTGTCGGCGAGCATCGGGTAGGGCAGCGCCTTCAGGTCGGGGTGGTTGTTCCTCCAGGCGAGGTGGACGAAGTGCGTGTCGGTCGAGGCGCCGAGGAGCCGGGCGTCGCGGTCGCGGAAGTCCGCGTTGCGCCGGCCGAACTCGGCGATCTCGGTCGGGCAGACGAAGGTGAAGTCCATCGGCCAGAGGAAGACGACCTTCCACTGTCCGGGGTGGCTCGCGTGGGTGATCTCCTGGAACTCCTTGCCCTTCTCCAGGCCCACGACGGCCTGCAGGCGAAACTCGGGAAAACGGTCTCCAACGGTCAACATGGTGTGAGAACTCCTTGGGATCCAAACGGGCGCGGCGCCTACCGCCGCCCCGGAATTGAAGGATGCCCCGGGGACGCACTCATAGTCCAAGACTTTGTTTTTATCTGTGTGATAGGCTATAGCTATCATGAGAGGAGGCCCTCATCCCTTCACGCTCCGGCAGCTCCAGTACGCCGTGGCGGTCGCCGACACGCTCTCCTTCCGGAAGGCGGCCGAGATCTGCCGCGTCGCCCAGCCCTCGCTCTCGGCCCAGGTCGCGGCCCTCGAAAAAGGCCTGGGCGTCACGCTCTTCGAACGCGACCGGCGGCGCGTCCTCGTCACCGCGACGGGGCGGGACCTCGTCGATCGCGCGCGGCGGATCCTCGTTGGCTCGGACGACCTGCTCGACGCCTCCCGGCGGCTCTCGGACCCGCTCGCCGGAATGGTCCGCGTCGGCGTGATTCCGACGATCTCTCCGTACCTTCTGCCGGGCGTGACTCCCGTGCTCCACGCGAAGTTCCCGCTCCTGACGATCGTCTGGGTCGAGGAGAAGACGGCAGTCCTGACGGAGCAGCTTTCCTCGGGGGCCCTCGACGGGGCGCTTCTCGCGCTCGAGGCCGAAATCGGGGACTTCGAGTACGCCGTGGTGGCGACCGACCCCTTCGTCCTCGCGGCGGCTCCGGGGGACCCCCTCGTGTCGGGGAAGGGGCCGGCGCGGCTCGCGGACCTCAAGGGGCGCCGCGTGCTGCTTCTCGACGACGGCCACTGCTTCCGCGCGCAGGCCCTCGAGGTCTGCTCCCGCGCCCGGGCGAGGGAGCTCGAGGTGCGGGCGACGAGCCTGCCGACGCTCTCGCAGATGGTGGCGCGGGGGCTCGGCGTCACGCTTCTGCCGCGACTGGCCGTCGCGACCGAGGCCGGCCGCGCGGGGCTCGAGATCCGGCCCTTCGAGGACCCGGCGCCGCATCGAACGATCGCTCTCGTCTGGCGGCGGGGCTCGCCGTGGGACGCGACGCTGCGGAAGGTCGCCGAGACGCTCGCCGCGGCGTACCCGCGAGGCGGGGCGGGGCCGCGACGCCGTTTACGTTCGAGGTGAAAGAAAGGGCGGCCACAAGGGCCGCCCCTACGCTGTGGCCCGGAATTGGCCGTCCCCCCGGGAGGAACGGGCTCGGGTCGTAGGGGCGGGGCTTGTCCCCGCCCTCCGCGAACTCGGCTTCGAGGCTAGTTCCCTCAGTCGAGCGAGTGCTCGTTCGAGCGCGCGATCTCGATCGCCTTGCGGTAGCGGGGATCGCCGCGCAGGTTGTCGAGGTCGTCGTCGTGGCGGAGCGTCCCCGACGCGTCGAAGCCGGCGTCGAGGGCCTTGTAGAGCCATTCGAACGCCGGGTCCTTCTGGTCGAGACGCGCGTAGCCGCAGGCCAGGTTGTACATGGTCTCGGGTTTCCGGTAGCCGAGGCCGAGGGCCTTCTGGAAGGGCTCGATCGCGGCCTCGGGCCGGTCGCCGGCGAGCTCCGAGAATCCCCAGTTGTAGTAGGCGCGTCCACTCCCGGGGTTCGCCTCGGCGTACGTCTGGAAGCGCCTGGCGGCTTCGCGCCACTTCGTGCGCTCGCCGCGGGAGCCCGCGTTCCACCATCCGCGGTTGTAGCTCGGCAGCTCGAGAGCGCGCGCCTGCTTCTTGAGCTCCGCAAAGCGCGCGTCGCCGTGGAGGCCGTCGAGATCGTCGTCGTGGGCGAGCGTGTCGGGCTGATCGAACCCGGCGTCGAGGGCCTTCCGGAGCGAGTCGAAGGCGCGGTCCTTCTGGCCGGCGAGCGCCAGGGCGCAGGCCTGGTTGTAGTACGACGTCCCGACCCGATAGCCGCGGTCGATCGAGGTCTGGTAGGCCTGGACGGAGAGGTCGTACTCGTCCGCGCGCAGGAGCTCGAGCGCGACGTCGAAGAACGGCTCGCCGCCCCTGGGGTTCCGGGCCACGACGCGCTGATAGCGGGCCGCGGCCGCCCGCGCCTCGTTCCTGGCCTTGCTGCCCTCGGCCTCCCGGGCTTCTTTCTTCAGTTGCGGCCAGCGCGGATCGGAGTGGAGACTGTCGAGGTCGTCGTCGTGGAGATACGAGCCGACGTCGAAGCCCTCTTCCATCGCTTTCTTCAGCCACTCGAAGGCCTGGTCGGCGTTGCCGAGGAGCGCGTAGCCGCAGGCGATGTTGTAGGTCGCGGCTTCCTCGTTGTAGCCCTCGGCGATGGCCTTCTGGAAGGCCTCGATCGCTCCGGCATAGTCCTCGTCGCGGTGAAGATCCATGCCGCGGTCGTACCAGTCCTCGCCGTCCGCCGGCGTCTTCCACTTCTTTCCGTGCTTCGAGGCCTGGACGAAGCCTTCGGGAGCGGCGGGCGCAGGCGCAGCCGACGGAGTCCAGATCGCGGGAACGGCCTGACCCGACTCGGGTTCGGTCATGGCCTCGGGCGCGGGCGCCGGCATGGGCGCGGCTTCGGGGGACGGTTTCGCGTCGGCCGTCGGTTTCTCCGCGACGACGGGAAGCGCGCGGGCCTTCTCGCCGCAGGGCTTCGTGGCCTTCGAGGAAGAAGTCCGTGTCGACGTCGACCGGCTCGTGTGCGTCGAAGACGTGAACGCGGTCGACGTCACCGAGGCGGTCCGTGTCCGGCCGGCCTTGCAGGGGCAGGGCACCCAGGGCGAGACGAACCCGACGGCGGCCGCGGCGCCGGCCAGCAGGATGGCCGCGAGAAGGGCCTGGCCGCGCGACTCGCCGGCGTGGGAGGCGCGGGGGTCGAGGATCGTGCGCAGGCGCGCCTCGAACTGGTGCGGGCGCGCGAGCGCGAGCGCGGGGGTCGGGTGCGCGGGCGAGCCGAGCGAACGGAAGATGCCGAGCAGGTGTCCGGCGTACACCGAGGGTTTCGTACCCGACGCGATGACGAGGTCGTCACAGGCGGTCTCGGCGTCGCGGCGCAGGCGGCGATTCAGCCACCAGGCCAGCGGGTGGAACCAGTACGCCGCGAGCGCGAGCTCGGCGACGATCAGGGCGGGCCAGTCGGAGCGTTTGACGTGCGCGAGCTCGTGCAGCAGCACGACGCGCCGGCGCTCGACCGCCCACTGGCGGGCGGCGCGGCCGAGCATGAGCAGCGGCCGCAGGAGGCCGGAGGTCATCGCCACGGGCACGGCGGGGCTTTCGACGATCGCGACTTCGCGCGAGAGCCGGAGGCGCCGGGCGGCCGCGTCCCGCTCCTCGATCCACTCGACGTCGTGAATGGGACGGGCCTCGCGGCCGATGCGTCGGACGCGGGACCAGCCGACGAAGAGGCGGGCGGCGATCGCGAGGCCGCCCAGAATCCAGAGGGCGAGGCCGAGCTCGAGCCACGGCGTGGGCCGTGCCGGACGCGCGGGGACGGACGCGACCGGGGCGGGCCGGGGGGCCGGCGAGAGCGCCTCACCCTCGGGCGCGAGGACGGTCTTTTCGGGCACGGCCAGCGCAAGCTGCTTCCAGGAGATCTCCGGGACGGCCGCGGTCCGCTCCGGCGCGGGCAGGATGCCGGCGGCGCTCCGGTGCGCCATGGGGCGCACGTCCGGAAGGATCGGGACGGTGACCTGCGGCAGCACGGCCGACAGCAGCGGCAGCAGGAGCGCCGCGCCGAGGCCGAAGGTGCCGACGCGGTGCCGCGTCGCGGCGCTCGACCGCCGCAGCAGGAGCAACACGGCTCCGGTGGCGAGGAACACGAAAGTGGCCTTGACCGCGAGATCGAAACCGAAACGGATCGCGGAGTCGAGCAGGAACCTCATGTCAGCGTCCCTCCATGCGAGCCTGGTCGATGAGCTGCGAGAGCCGGTCGAGCTGCTCCGGCGAGAGTTCGGACCGGGAGAGGTCGAGGAGCGCGGCGACGGCCTTTTCCGTCGAGCCGTCGAAGAACGTCTCGAGCACGCCGGCGAGCGCGGGGCGGCCGGCCCGCTCGCGGGGCAGCGTCGGCTGGTAGACGTAGCGGGTGCCCTCCGCGACGTGGCGGGCGTGGCCCTTGTTCTCGAGGATGCGGAGCATGGCGCGCACGGCCGAGTAGCCCGGCGGGTCGGGGAGGGCGGCCAGGACCTCGCTTGCCGTCGCCTGGCCGTCCCGGTAGAGGACGTCCATGATCTGGCGTTCGCGCCGGGAGAGGTTCGAGAGGGTTCGCTTGGTTCGCATCGCGGGTTCGGCCTCCTCGCCTGGTCCGGATTGTAGTGCTAAAAATTTAGCAAGTGCTGTTTTTTTAGCTTCCTCGGGAAAGGTTACGACGGTGCCTGGAAAAGGTTTCGGGGCAGACCCGAATCCGGTCCCGGCCGGGTCGGTCCGGGCGGGGTCCCGGCCGGAGCCGGCCGCGAAGGGCCTGCCCGCCCCGGGTCAGACGCCGGGTGGCCCGGCGGCGGGTGCGCGAGAGCGGGAGCTCGGTGCGTTCCAGCAGGAAGACGCGCAAGTCCCCGTTCTCTCGCCGGAAAAGCTCCCGGACGCGGTCGGGGCTGACTTCCTCGCGTTCTTCTCCACCGCCGTTCCGGGCACTTTGAGTTACCCTAGGTCGAGAAACCTCAATGTCCGGGCAGCCGCAGAACGCCGAGCTCCAGGAGGCTCTCCTCGAGCTCCAGCAATACCTCTCCGACAACGTCCCGCCCCTCGTCGTGGCGGACGCGGTCTCCACGTTGATGAAGTACCCCCCGCAGGCCGTCCTTCCGACGGTCCGGGCCTGGACAGCGGCGCAGTACCGGGGCGGCTCGGGCAGCGGCGTGCCGGTTTCCGACTACCTCTTTCACGCCTTGAAAAAAATTCACATGATGGCCGAGTTCAAGCTCGTCGCCGCCGAGGCCATGAACGCCTACCTCGGCCAGCTCAAGCAGGCCGTGATGGCGCTCTGCCCGGAGGAAGACCGCCAGATTCTGGCGGAGAACCTGGGCCGGCTGGGTGAGTTGACGACGACGACCGTCTCGCCGGTCCAGCAGATCCACCGGCAGTCGGTGGGGGCAGGCGCCCCGACGGCCTCGGCCTCGGCCGCGGCGCAGAAGGCCGCCCCCGCGGGGACCGCCGCGGCTGCCGGAGAGAGCGCCGCGATGGCCGGTCATGCCCTTCAGGGGTTGAAGCGGGTGGGGCTGCTCCTCGAGCGGCTCGAGGCCCAGGGCGGGTTGACCATCGCCGGGTCCGGTGCCGGCGGAGCTCCGTCGGGACCTCCCGCCGCAGCCTCCCAGGCCCTGGCCTTTGCCGCGAGGAACTCGCAGTCGCGCGAGGAGCTCGAGCAGACACTGGCCCGCTTCAAGGCCCTCGGACTCGAGACGGGAACGGGCGATCTCTTCCGCGCGCTCGCCCAGACGGTCCCGGGCTGGATCGCCCCGATCGGCGAGGCGGGGACGGGCGCTCCCGCGTACGAAGCGGGAGCGATCGGGGCCATGCGGCGCATCATCACCACCGCCGAGGATCCGGTCGAGGCGTCGCGGCGCTTTCACGAGATGGTCAGGATAGGCGTCGACCGGTTCAACGAGGGCTCGCTGCCGCAGTCGGTCCAGATGCTGGAGCTCGCCGAGCGTCTCGTGGCCGAAAAGAAGGTGGACTCGGGCAGCGCCGAGATCGCCCGCCGCAAGCTCGGCGAAGCTCTCGACTGGGAAAAGCTCAAGAAGTTCGCCGAGCAGACGACCGACCAGTCCTCTCTCCGCCAGGTCCTGCAGTTCTTCACGGCGCTGCAGGTCGAGGGTCTCCTCGACACTCTCCCGGGCGAGCCCAAGCGCGACCGCCGGCGCCTCATGCTGCTTCTGCTCGAGATCCACGGCGCCCCCGCGCGCCAGGGAAGCTACGAGCGGCTGACCCGCTCGCTCGGCCCGCAGGTCGGCGAAGAGGAATGGTTCTTCCGGCGCAACCTCCTGTACCTGCTGCGGAGGATCCCGCGGACCGCCGAGAGCGCGCCTCTCGACGCGGAGATCGAGGTGGTCCTCCAGCACGCGCGGCTCGGCCTGCCGCTCGTGGTCATCAAGGAGGCGGTCGCGGCGCTCGGCCAGCTCAAGGACGAGAAGACCGAAGTCGGGCTGGCGCAGATGATGTCGGACACCGAGGCCATGCTGATCAAGCCGCCCGAGAAGCCGTTCTACGAGCCCAAGGACCTGCGGGCGCTGCTCGACCGGGTCGCCTCGACGCTCGCACGCCTGCCCTCGCGGCCGGCGCACCGGACGCTCCTCGCGCACGCTTCCCGGAAGCAGATTCCCCTCGGCGACACGATGGCGCGGCTGTCGGAGCTTTCCGCGCAGAACCTGTCCGACGATCCCGAATCGGTCGAGCAGCTGCTCGAGATGATCAAGGGGAACCTCCCGTTCAAGCTCCTGGGGGTGACTCTCCGGCAGAACGACCAGAACCTCGTCCGCATCGTCGAAGCCCTGTCGGGCACGCCGGCTCCCACGGTCCGCCACGCGCTCGAGGACCTCGCCAGGCGCTTCCCCGACAAGGAGGCGGCCCGGGCCGCTGCGCGCGCCATCGCCGCGTGGGACAAGCCGGCGGCGACCGCCGAGGCGCCGCGGGCCGAGGGCTCTCAAGCCTCCCTTTCGCCCGAGGGGCCGGCGGCGAGCCTCCAGGGGGACCTCGAGGTCTTCGGTCTGCCGGCCCTGCTCCAGAGTCTCGGCGACTCCTCGGCCTCCGGCACGCTGACGCTGCGGGAGCCGAAGGGCGGCGCGGTGTTCGCCGCCCTGGTGCTTCGCGACGGCAAGCTCGAGCAGATCCGCCGGGGCAAGCTTTCCGGGGACGACGCGTTCTATCAGCTTCTCGAGCGCCCCTGCCCGGGCCAGTTCGCCTTCGTCAAGGGGGCGCCGCCGGCTGTCCCCGGCGCCGCGCCGCGCGCCATCCTGCCGCTGACGCTCGAGGCGATGCGCCGCTACGACGAGCTCCAGGAATCCTGCGTCCTCGTGCCGGACACGACGTCTCTGGTGGCGACCGGCCAGGCGCCCACGCCGCATCCGGCCGAGCGGGACGGGGCTTTCTTCAAGGCCCTGTGGGACCGGGCGAGCCGCGGCGGAACGCCCGAGGACTTCGAGGACTCCGTGCCTGCCGATTCCTACCGCATCCGGAGGCTGCTCGCCCACTGGGTCGAGCAGGGCGTGCTCGCGACCCGCGCCGCGCCGTAGCTCTCGGCTACCGCCGGAACGACAGGTTCTCGTAGTCGACGATCGGATTGCCCTGGCTCACGGAGTTGAGCCCTTCGACCTCGGGCCGCGCGAAGCAGTAGGTCTGGTCGTGGAAGAGGGGGAGCAGGAGCGCATCGCGCGCGATCAGCTCCTCGACGCGGCGGTAGATCGAGTGCCGGACGCGGGGATCCGTCTCGGCCCGCCCGCGATCGGCGAGCGCGCCGAGCTCGCTGTTGGCGACGAACCGGCCCAGAAAACCGGAGTCGGAGTGCAGGAGCGTATGCACGAAGTTGTCCGCGTCGGGATAGTCGGCGTTCCAACGCCCGATGTTCAGGTCCCCTTCGCCCGTGCGCTGCAGCTCGAGGTACTCGGCCATCGTCTTGTTGAGGGGCTTGACGCGGAACCCGATCTCGCGAAAAGCCTCCACGAGCTCCCGGAAGTAGGCGGAGAACTCGCCGAAGAAGACGGGGTGGACTCCGGCGGTCAGCTCGAGCGTGTCCCGTGAGACCGTCGCTTCGACCGAGCTGTCGCTCGGGTCGGAGGCCCCCGAAACGGGCCCCGAAGCCGGACTCGCCGCCGAGTAGCCGAGGAGGCCCGGCGGGATGATGCCGTGGGCGGGGATCGCGAGCCTTCCGATCGCGCGGCGCGCAAACGCGGCGACGTCGACGGCGCGCACGAGGCTGCGGCGCATTTCCGCGTCGGTGAGAGGGCCGACGCGGGAGTTGAAGGTCACGTAGTAGGTCGTCAGCCGCGGATTCTCCCGGTAGCGGGACGCGAACCGGGGGTCGTGCCGGAAAGCCTCGGCGTCGGCGGGGAGCAGATCGAAGGCGAGGGAGAACCTCCCGGCCAGGAACTCGTTGCGAATCTCCTCCGGCGATACGCCGAAGCGGAAGACGACTCCGTCGGACCGCGGGTACCCTTCCCGCCAGTAGGTCGGGTTGCGCTCGAGCTCGAGCCTCCGGCCGGGGTCGAAGCTGACGATCCGGAAAGGCCCGGTCCCGACGGCGCCTTCGTCCGCGGTCGTTCCCACGGCGCCCGTGCCCTCAGGGAGGATCGCCGTGGGCGCATAGGAGATGACGGCCGGAAAGAACGCGACGGGCTTCTCGAGGTCGATGAAGAACTCGGTCGGCGAGACGATGTGGAAACCCTCGAGGTCGGTCGCCTCGCCGTCGATGATCTGCCGGGCGCCCCGGATGGGCGAGAGCAGCCACCGGTTCACCGTCGGCTTCGCGAGGAGCCGCTCCCATGAGAAACGCACGTCGCGAGCGGTCAGCCGCCGCCCGTCGTGGAACCGCACGCGCGGGCGCAGCCGGATCCGGTAACGCCGGCCGTCGCTCTCGGTGACGACCTCCGACGCGATCCACGGCACGACGCGTGTCCCGTCGAGCGCCCGCGTGAGCGTCTCGAAGAGGCTGGGCGACACTTCGCTGTGCTCGAGGGTCTCGCAGAGCGCGGGATCGATGCTCCGGACGACGCCCGCGATGGGCACCTGGAGGATTCCTCCACCCGTCGGTCGCTCGGCCGCCCGGGTCGCTTCCGCCTGCGCCTTGCCGAGCTCGGCGTAGTTGACGTAGGGCGCCGTGCTGCGCAGCTGGAGGCCCCGGACCCGGGGGCCCGCGATCCGGTAGTCCACGTCGTGAAAGAGGGGCACGAGGATCGCGGGGTCGAGAAGGGCTTGCTCGAATTTCCGGTAGAGAGCTTCGCGGGCGGCCGGCCGCACCTCGCCGCGGGCGTCCTCGAGAATGCGGTCGGTTTCGGGCGAGCAGAAGTAGGCGCGCGCCGCTCCGTTGCCGGAGTGGAAGAGGGTGAACGTGAAGTTGTCGGGATCGTCGTAGTCCGCGATCCAGCGGCCGAGCATGACGTCGATGCCCTTGTTGGAGTGCCACGACTCGAGGAACTCGGGCATCGTCTTGGTGGCGATTTCGACCTCGACGCCGAGCTCCCCCCAGATGCGGAAGAGGGCCTCGGTCAGGGCCGCATACTGGTTGAGGAGGATCGGGTGGATGCCGACCCGCAGCCGGATGGGCGTCGGCAGGGACGCCGAGCGAATCATCTCCGCGGCCTTCTCGTGCGGGACGTGCGTCCGACGGCGCCCCGCGTCGTGCCCGAGGATCCCGGGTGGGATCAGGCCCGTCGCCGGCAGCGCGAAACGGCCGAGCGCGCCCCAGACGAGGTCCTGCGTGCGGACGGCCCCGGCGAGCGCGGTCCGGAGCGCGGCGTTCGACCCCACGGGACTTCCCGTGTGGAAGACGGCGAAATACGTGTTCTTCTTGGGCGTCTCGACGAGACCGGCGCGAAAGCGCGGCTCGCGGAGGATCGACTCGAGGTCCTGTGGGAGCAGGTCGCGAGCGATGTCGAGCGAGCCTTCGCGCAGGCCGTCCGCGATCGCGGAAGCCGCGAGCGAAGCCCGGAACTCGATCCGGTCCACTCGCGCCGGTTCTTTCGGGTAGCGGGGGTTGCGCTCGAGAACCACGCGATCCGGCTGGTGGAGGGCCACCTGGAAGGGCCCCGTGCCGAGCGGCGGGCCTCCCGACGCGAGTACCGAAACGAGGGCGGTCCGCGGATCGGTCAGCAGGGAAGGAAAAATCGGCAGGGGGTCCGCGAGGCGGATCAGGATCTCCCGGTCGGACGGGGCCGAGATGCCCTCGACACTCTCCGCCGTTCCCGCAACGAACCCGGAGACGCCGCGGATCGCGACGAAGGCGGCCGGCATCTGGTCCTTCGACAACCGGATCGAGCGTTCGAGCGAGGCCTTGGCGGCCGCCGCGGTCAACGGCACGCCGTCGGAGAAGACGACGCCCGGGCGCAGGAGGAGCCGGACCGAGAGCCCGCCGTCCTCGAAGGACCACTTCTCGCAGAGCGCCGGGGCGAGGTTGCCCTGGGCGTCCGTCGTCACCAGCCGTTCGTAGACGTTGGCCAGGGCCTCCTGCTCCTCGTTGGTCTCGTAGAGGCCCGGCTCGGTCGCCGCAATGGGGTTGGCGACCGCGACGACGAGCGTGCCGCCCCGCGGAAGCTCCTCTTCGGCGGCCTTGTCTCCCGGCGTGAGCTTCTCGATCTCGGCCTGATAGGCCGTCGCCTTCGAATATTCGCCGCGGAGGTTCGCGAGGGTCGCGGCGAGCGACAGGAGCCCGGCCAGGTGCTCGGCATCGCCGCTCGCCCGGGCCGTCTCGATTCCACGCTCGGCCCACCGGCGGGCGTCGTCGATGCGGCGGGCCTGCCACGCGGTTTCCGCCACCAGCAGGACGGCGGCGGCCGCCCGCCCCCCCTGTTTTTCGGCCTCGAAGACGCGGATGGCGGCTTCGGCTTCACGCAGCGCCGAGTCGATGTTGCCGGCCAGCCGATGGCCCTGGGCGAGGAGCAGCCGCGCTTCGCCCTCGCGCTTGCGGTCCTCGGCGTCCTCGGCGTCCTCGAGGTAGTCGAGCGCGGTTTTCGCGATCCGGACCGCGTCCTCCGCGCTGAACGCGTCGAGCGACTTCTGGGCGAGCTTCAGCGCGTACTCCACGGTCTTCTCGGAAACGTCCGCCTGCGAGAAATGGTGGACGAGCTCGGGGTAGACGCGCTCGAGACGTCCGGCATTGCGGGTCTCGACGAGCTCGGCGTACTTCCGGTGGAGCGAGCGGCGCTTGCGCCGGGAGAGCGCGGCATACAGGACGTCGCGGACGATGCCGCTCGAAAAGGTCAGCCGGTCGCCCCGCGACTCGCGCTCCTCCTCGAGCATCCCCTCGCGGACGAGCCGGTCGATGTCGTCGTCGAGGTCCCGGGCGTCCTCGGCGAGCGTCTCGAGGTCCCTGGAGTCGAACGTCTTTCCGAGCACGGAAGCGACCGAAAGAAGGTCCCGGAGCTCCTGCGGGAGCCGCTCGATGCGCTTTTCGACGGCCTGCTGGATCGTCGCGGGCAGCGCGTCGGCCGAGATCTCGGCCTCTTTCGAAAAGCTCCAGGCCCCCGTGTCGTCCTTCGCGATGCCCCCCGACTCGACGAGCGAGCGGACGAGCTCGCGGGTGAAGAAGGGGTTTCCTTCCGTGGCGTCCCGGAGCCGTTGGGCGAGCTGGTCCGAGACGTTCGGGGCCCCGACGAGCGACTCGACGAGCGACCGGTGCTCGGAGGGCGAGAAGGGCGGAAGCGTGATCGAGACGAAGCGCGGGTCGTCGGCGAAGGACTCGAGCATGCGGATGAGCGGGTGTCGCTTGTCGGTCTCCGTCTGCCGGTAGCTGCCGACGATGAGCGTCGGCGTCGGCCGCAGGCGCCGGACGATGTACTGGAGGGCTTCGATCGAGACTTCCGCGGCATGCAGATTGTCGAGGATGAGGACCAGGGGCTTGCCGCCGGCGATCCGCGTCAGCATCCGGGCGATCAACTCGAAGACCTGGATCCGGTCCTCGGCCTTCTTCTCCTCCGAGGGGACCGCGATGCGGGAATCGCCGCTGACGGAGGAGCGCAGCTCTCCGATCTCGGAGAGCTGGGGGAAGAGGGCGATCAGGTCCGGGGCGAGATCCGAAAAGTCGGGACGCTCGGAGGAGGTGCCCGAATCGCCGGACTGGAAGTAGTCCTCGATCAGTTCACAGAAGCCCTGGTAGGAGAAGGAGCGGTCCTGCTCGACGAAGCGCCCCGAGAGGACCCGGATCTTGCGGACCACGGCGAGGTTCTTGAGCTCCTCGAGCAGGCGGGTCTTGCCGATGCCGGGCTCCCCGGCCACGACGGCGAACTGGCCCTCGCCGGCGATCGCGGCGTTGAGGCGGCGCTGCAGCTCGGCGAATTCCTTCTCGCGCCCGACGAAAACGGAGGTCGCGGGGCGCTGGATGACGCGGCTGGCGGAGAGGACGACCGACTTTCCGAACTCGTCGCTGGCGAGGCTCGCCTTGTGCCGGCGCAGGGCGTCGGCGACCTGGCCCGATTTCTGGGGACGCTTGCCCGGGTCCTTCTCGAGGCAGCGCAGGATGGCGTCCTGCAGCTCCTCCCGGATGTCGGCCCCGAGCGCCCGCAGCGGCTGCGGGACCTCGTGGACGATGCGGTAGAGGATGGACTGGACCTCGCCCGTGAAAGGCGGTTCGCCGACGAGGCACTCGTACAGGACGACGCCGAGGGAGTAGACGTCGGAGCGGCCGTCGAAGGCCCGCGAGGCGACCTGTTCGGGCGAGAGGTACGCCACGGTCCCGACGAGGGTGCCCGTCTTGGTCAGGCGCGACTCGGTCGCAGAATGGGCGAGGCCGAAGTCCATCACGCGAACGCGGACACCCGCGCCGCCCTCCTCGCGGGTGACCATGATGTTGGCGGGCTTGATGTCGCGATGGACGACCCCGCGCGAGTGGCTGTAGTCGAGGGCCTCGGCGACCTGGATCCCGATGTCGACGACTTCGCCCAGCCGCAGCGACTGGTCCCGGACCAGGCGGAGCAGCGTCGTTCCGCCGACGAGCGGCATGACGAAGAAGAGGGAGCCCTGGTCCCGGCCGAGGTCGTGGATCGGCACGATGGCCGGATGGTCCATCTGGGCGACGAGCTGCGCCTCGCGCTGGAAGCGTTCTTCGAGCTCGGTCGTGAGGTCGCTCGACGAGATCAGCTTGACCGCGACCTCGCGGTTCAGGAGCGGGTCGCGGGCCCGGTAGACGACGCCCATGCCGCCGCGGCCGAGCTCCCCGAGGATCTCGTAGCGATTGGCGAGCTTCGACCCGATCATGCGCTCCCGCTAACGCCGGATCCAGAGGTCTTCGTAGGGAATGACCGAGTTGGACTGGCCGATCGTCGTGAGGCCCTCGACCTCGGGCCGGGCGAAGCAATAGACCTGGTCGTGAAAGAGGGGCAGGATCAACGCGTCCCGGGCGATGAGCTCTTCGGCCCGGCGGTAGAGCGAGTGGCGCACGCGCGGGTCGGTCTCGATGCGCCCCTGCTCGGCGAGCTGGTCGAGCTCGGGGGCGGAGACGTAGTTGTGGAACGCGCCGGCGCCCGAGTGGAGCACGCCGTAGAGAAACGTGTCGGTGTCGGGATAGTCCGCCGTCCAACGGCCAACGTCGATGTCCGCATCGGCGTCGTAGGAAAGCTTGAGGTACTCGGCCATCGTCTTGTTGGCCGGGCGGATGCGATAGCCGGCCTGGAGAAAGGCCTCGGAGAGCTCGCGAAACACTCCCGCGAACTCCCCGAAGTAGATCGGGTGGACCGCGGCGACGAGATCGATCGACTCGCGCGACACCGTGGCCTCGACCGAGCTGTCGGGAGGCGCCATCGGGCCCGAGTTGCGGCCGCCGCTCGGCCCGGCCGCCGAGTAGCCGAGGAGACCCGGCGGGATCACGCCGTGGGCCGGGATCGCGAGACGCCCGAGCGTCCGGCGGACGAGACCGCTGACGTCGATCCCCCGGAAGAGATGGCGCCGCAGCTCCACGTCCTGGAGCGGCCCCCGGCCCCGGTGGAAGACCACGAAGTAGGTCGTCAGGCGCGGGCTCTCGCGATAGCCCGAGGCGAAGCGCGGGTCGTGCCGGAACTCCTCGGCATCGGCCGGCAGGAGGTCGCGCGCGAGCGACAGGCGCCCGGCGAGGAACTCGCTGCGGACCTCCTCGGGCGTGATCCCGAGGTGGAAGACGATGCCCTCGCTGCGCGGGCGACCGGCGCGCCAGTAGTTGGGATTGCGCTCGAGCTCGAGCCGGCGTCCCGGCTCGAAACTGACGACCCGGAAGGGCCCCGTCCCGATCGCGCCCTCCCGCGCGGTCGCGCCGATCGCGGCCGTGCCTTCGGGGACGATCGCCGTCGCGGCGTAGGAAATGATGGCGGGGAAGAAGGGGAGGGGCTTGTCCAGGTCCACGTAGAACTCGGTCGGCGACACGATGTGGAAGCCGGAAAGGTCCGTGGCTTCCCCGTCCAGCAGGCGCTGCGCCCCCTGGATCACCGAGAGCACCCAGCGGATCTCGCTCTCGCGGTTCAGGAGGAGCCGCTCCCAGGAGTGACGCACGTCGCGGGCCGTCAGCCGCCGCCCGTTGTGGAAGCGGACGCCCGACTGGAGACGGAACCGGAACCGCGCCCCGTCGTTCTCCATCAGGATTTCCGAGGCGAGCCACGGAATGATCCGCGTCCCCTCGACCGCCCAGGTCAGCGTCTCGAAGACGCTCGGCAGGACGTCGGCCTGCTCCACCGTGGCCGTGAACGAGGGGTCGAGGCTCCGCACGACGCCCTGGATCGGAGCGTGCAGGACGCCGCCGCCGATCTGGGCATCGGGGGCCGCCGGCGTCGAGGGCGCGGCCGCCTTGCCGAGGTCCGCATAGTTGACGTACGGGGCGGTCGAATGGAGCTGGAGGCCCCGCACCGACGGGTTGGCGACCCGATAGTCCACGTCGTGGAAGAGCGGGACCAGGACCCCGGAGTCGAGCAGCCAGTGCTCGAACTTCCGGTACAGGCCCTCGCGCGCGGCGGGTCGGAGCTCGGCCCGGGCTTCTTCGAGCTGGCGGTCCGCCTCGGGTGAGGAGAAGTAGGCGCGCAGCCGCCCCGTCGCCGAATGGAAGAGGTTGTGGGTGAAGTTGTCGGGGTCGTCGTAGTCGGCGATCCAGCGTCCCATGAGCAGGTCGATGCCGGCGTTCTCGTGCCACGCCTCGAGAAACTCGGGCATCGTCTTCGTCGCGATCTCGACCTCGACGCCGACCTCGGCCCAGAGCCGGAAGAGGGCCTGGGTCAGCGAGACGTACTGGTTCTGGAGAATGGGGTGGACGGATGCGCGCAGGCGCACCGGCGTCGCGAGCCCGGAGGAGCGGATCATCTCCACCGCCTTCTCGCGGGCGAGGTGGGGCTGGCGCCGCCCGGGATCGTGACCGAGGACGCCCGGAGGAATGACGCCGGTCGCGGGCAGCGCAAACCGCCCGAGGGCTCCCCAGACGAAATCCTGCGTGCGCGCGACTCCGGCGAGCGCCAGCCGCAGCGCCGCGTTCGACACCGCGGGGCTCGAGGCGTGAAAGACCGCGAAGTAGGTGTTCTTCTTGGGTGTTTCGACGAGCCCTCCGCGGAACCGGGGTTCGCGAAGGATGGACTCGAGATCGCGAGGCAAGAGGTCGCGGGCGACGTCGATCCGGCCCGAGCGCAGTCCGTCGGCGATCTCCGAGCCCGACATCGAGGCGCGAAACTCGATCCGGTCCAGGCGCGCGCCCGGGGACCGCCAGTGCTTCGGGTTGCGCTCGAGGGTCGCTCCGTTCGGGGTGTGGTGGACCGCGCAAAACGGGCCCGTGCCGACGGGCGAGGCCCCGGGCTCGGAGGCGGCCGCGGCGATGGCCGTCCGGCCGTCGGTCAGCATCGACGGGAGAATCGGGACGGCGTGGGCGAGCCGGATGCGGACCTCTTCGTCGGAAACCGTTTCGATTCCCGCGACCGACTCGGTCCGGCCGTCGAGAAAATCCCGGACCCCCTCGATCGCCGTGAAGGCGGCCGCCATGACGTCGCGGGAGAGACGGATCGAGCGCTCGAGCGCCGTTTTCACGGCCGAAGCCGTCAGGGGCCGCCCGTCGGAGAACACGACGCCGGGCCGAAGGTGAAGGCGTGCCGCCGAGCCGCCGGCCTCGAGGGCCCAGTGATCGGAAAGGTGGGGCGCGAGATTGCCCTGGGCGTCCATCGTGACGAGGGTCTCGAAAACGTTGGCCAGGACTTCGTGCTCCTCCGTGGTTTCGTAGATCGAAGGCTCGGTGGCGACGACGGGGTTCGGGAGCGCGACGACCAGGGTCCCGCCCCTCGGGATCTCTTCTTCGGGAACCTTCTCCCGCGGGGTCAGGGCCACGATCTCGGACTGGTAGGCGGCCGCCTTCGCGTACTCGCCGCGCAGATTCGCCACCGTCTCGCCGAGCGAGAGGAGCTTGGCGAGGGGCTCCGGCTCGCCCGACGCGCGCGCGGCCGCGATGCCCCGCTCGACCCACCGGCGGGCGTCGTCGATCCGGCGCGCCTGCCAGGAGGCCTCGGCGACGAAAAGAATCGCGCCGACCGCCCGCCCGGCCTGCTTCTTCTCTTCGAAGACGCGAACCGCGGTCTCGGCTTCGCGTATCGCACCCTCGACGTTTCCGGTCATCCGCTGCCCCTGGGCCACCATCAGCCGGGCTTCTCCCTCGAGCGCGGGATCTCCGTCCCACTCCTCGTCCTCGAGGAACTCGAGCGTGATCTTCGCGACGCGGATCGCATCCTCGGGGCTGAACGTGTCGAGCGACTTCTGCGCGAGCTTCAGGCCGTACTCGACCGTCTTGTCGGGCACGTCGCCCTGCCAGAAGTGGTGAACGAGCTCGGGGTAAACGCGCTCGAGCCTCCCGGCGGCCCTTTTCTCGACCAGCTCGGCGTACTTCCGGTGGAGGGAGCGGCGGCGGCGGCGGGAGAGGGCCCCGTAGAGAACGTCGCGAACGATGCCGCTCGCGAAGGTCAGCCGGTCGCCGCGGGACTCCCGCTCCTCCTCGAGGATGCCCTCGAGGATCAGGCGATCGACGGCGTCCTCGACGCCCCTGGCGTCCTCGGCGAGGGTCTCGAGGTCCCGCGAGTCGAAGGTCTTTCCGAAAACCGACGCGATCGACAGGAGGTCCCGGAGTTCCTCCGGCAGCCGCTCGATGCGCTTTTCGACGGCCTGCTGGATCGTCGCGGGCATGGCGTCGGCCGAGATCTCCGCCTCCTTCGAAAAGCTCCAGGCGCCCGTGTCGTCCCGCGTGATGCCGCCCGACTCCACCAGGGAGCGGATGAGCTCCTTCGTGAAGAAGGGATTGCCCTCCGTCGCGTCGCAGAGCCTTTGCGCGAGCTCGTCCGAGACCTTCGGCGCCCCGACGAGCGACTCGACGAGGGAGCGGTGCTCGGAGGGGGAGAAGGGCGGCAGCGTGAGCGAGACGAACCGCGGATCGTCCACGAAGGAGTCGAGCATCCGCGTGAGCGGATGGCGCTTGTCGGTCTCCGTCTGGCGGTAGCTGCCGACGATCAGCGTCGGGGTGGGGGCGAGGCGGCGCACGATGTACTGGAGCGCCTCGATCGAGATCTCGGCCCCGTGCAGGTTTTCGAGGATCAGCACGAGGGGCTTGCCGCCGGCGATTCGAGTCAGCGTCCGGGCGAGCAGCTCGAAGATCTGAATCCGATCCTCGACTTTTTTCTCCTCGGCCGGAACGGCGATGCGCGAGTCGCCGCTGACGGCCGCCCGCAGGTCGGCGATCTCGGAGAGCTGCGGAAAGAGTGCGATCAGATCGGCGGCGAGGTCCGAGAAATCGGGGCGCTCGGCCGCGGAAGCCGCCGCGTCGCGCGTCCGGAAGTAGTCCTGGATGAGCTCGCAGAAGCCCTGGTACGAGAAGGACCGGTCCTGCTCGACGAAACGTCCGTAGAGGACGCGGATCTTGCGCGCGAGGGCGAGGTTCTTGAGCTCCTCGAGCAGGCGCGTCTTGCCGATCCCCGGCTCTCCGGCGACGACCGCGAACTGGCAGTCGCCGGCGATCGAAGCGTTGAGCCGCCGCTGGAGCTCGGCGAACTCCTTCTCGCGGCCGATGAAGACCGAAAGCGCCGGCCGCTGGATGACGCGGCTCGCCGACAGCACCACCGACATGCGGAACTCGTCGGTCGCGAGGCTCGCCTTGTGGCGGCGCAGGGCATCGGAGACCTGGCCCGCCTTCGGGGGACGCTTTGCGGGGTCCTTCTCGAGGCAGCGCAGGATGATGTCCTGGAGCTCTTCCCGGATCTCGGCGCCGAGCGCGCGCGGGGGCTGCGGGATCTCGTGGACGATCCGGTAGAGGATCGACTGGATCTCGCCGGTGAAGGGAGGCTCGCCCACGAGACACTCGTAGAGGACCACGCCCAGGGAGTAGATGTCGGAGCGCGCGTCGAAGGCGCGCGAAGCGACCTGTTCGGGCGCGAGGTACGCGACCGTCCCGACGAGCGTTCCGGTCTTCGTCAGGCGCGACTCGGTCGCGGCATGGGCGAGGCCGAAGTCCATGACCCGGACGCGCGCCCCGGAGCCCTCCTCGCGGGTGACCATGATGTTGGCCGGCTTGATGTCGCGGTGGACGACCCCGCGCGAGTGGCTGTAGTCGAGCGCGTCGGCGACCTGGATCCCGATGTCGACGACCTCGCCGAGGTGGAGCGACTGGTCGCGGATCAGGCGGAGCAGAGTCGTGCCGCTCGCCACGGGCATCACGAAGAAGAGCGAGCCCTCGTGACGGCCGAAGTCGTAGATCGGCACGATGGCCGGGTGGTCCATCTGGGCGACGAGCTGGGCCTCGCGCTGAAAGCGTTCCTCGATGTCGGCCGTCAGGTCCGTCGAGGAGATCAGCTTGACCGCGACCTCGCGGTTCAGGAGCGGGTCGCGGGCGCGGTAGACGACGCCCATGCCTCCGCGGCCGAGCTCCCCGAGGACCTCGTAGCGGTCCGCGAGCTTCGTGTTGATCAGGCCGGTCGTCTGCGCCAAGACCTGCGGAGTTTACGCGCAAGGGGCATCTTCTCGCTATGATTCCGGGCATGCCGGATTTCGAGAAACTCGGCGTCTTCTATCTCGGCAAGTCGTACGACCTCGCAACGAGGAAACGGGGGGACGGGCTCGTCCTCTACGACTCGCGCGATCTCGTGACGCACGCCGTCTGCGTCGGCATGACGGGAAGCGGCAAGACCGGCCTGTGCCTGTCGCTCATCGAGGAGGCCGCGATCGACGGCGTGCCCGCGATCCTGATCGATCCCAAGGGCGACCTCTGCAATCTGCTCCTGACTTTCCCGGACCTCGCGCCGGGCGACTTCCGGCCCTGGATCAACGAGGACGATGCCGCGCGCAAGGGCATGTCGGCGGACGATTTCGCGAAGCAGCAGGCCGATCTCTGGAAGAACGGTCTCGCCGATTGGGGTGAGGACGGTGCGCGGATCCGGAGGCTGAAGGACGCGGCGGAGTTCGCGATCTACACACCGGGCTCGAACGCGGGGCTCCCCGTCTCGATCCTCAAGTCCTTCGCGGCGCCGCCGCCGGAGGCGCGGGGCGACGAAGAGGCGATGCGCGAGCGCGTCGGATCGACCGCGACGGGACTTCTGACGCTCGCGGGAGTCAACGCGGACCCGCTCAAGAGCCGCGAGCACATCCTCGTGTCGACGATCCTCTCGGCGGCCTGGCAGAAAGGGGAGGACCTCGACCTCGCGGCGCTGATCGCGCGCATCCAGACGCCGCCGGTCTCGAAGGTCGGCGTGGTCGACCTCGAGTCGTTCTTCCCGGCCAGGGATCGGTTCACTCTGGCCATGAGCCTCAACAACCTCCTCGCCGCGCCGGGCTTCGCGAGCTGGCTCGAGGGAGCGCCGCTCGAGGTCGGGTCGATCCTGCGGACGCCCGCCGGCAAGCCCCGGATCGCGATCTTCTCGATCGCTCACCTTTCCGAGGCCGAGCGCATGTTCTTCGTGACGCTCCTTCTCAACCAGACGCTGGCGTGGATGCGGGGGCAGTCCGGCACGACGAGCCTGCGCGCGATCCTGTACATGGACGAGATCGCCGGGTACTTCCCGCCGGTCGCGACTCCTCCGGCGAAGGCGCCGTTGCTCACGCTTCTCAAACAGGGCCGGGCCTTCGGCCTCGGCGTCGTGCTCGCGACCCAGAACCCGGTCGACCTCGACTACAAGGGCCTCGCGAACACCGGCACCTGGTTTCTCGGGCGGCTCCAGACGGAGCGCGACAAGGCCCGCGTGCTCGAAGGGCTCGAGGGCGCGGCCGCGAGCGCGTCGCAGAGGTTCGACCGGGGGAAGATGGAAGAGACCCTGGCCGCTCTCGGAAGCCGCGTGTTTCTGCTCAACAACGTGCACGAGGACGCGCCCGAGGTGTTCGAAACGCGCTGGGCGCTCTCCTACCTCCGCGGGCCGCTGACCCGGGCGCAGATCAAGACGCTGATGGACCCGCGGCGGGCCGCCGGAGAGCCGAAGGCGGAGGCGGCCCCGGAGAGGAAGGCCGCGCCGGCGTCCGGGGGGCCGCGGCCGGTGCTGGCGCCCGGCGTGTCGCAGCTCTTCGTTCCGGCACGGGGGGCCGGAGGGGAGCTCGTCTACCGCGCGTCCGTGCTCGGCGAAGCCGACGTGTACTTTGCGGACGGCAAGCGCGGGGTCTCGACGACGCGCCGGGTCGCGCGGGTTGCGACGTTCGCGGCTCCGCTCGACTGGAGCACGGGCGAGGACCCCGGCTTCGCGGTCGAAGACCTCGACTCCGAGCCCGAGGCCGGCGCGGGGTTCGAGGATCCCGGCGGCGCGCTCGGATCGAAGAGCTCGGACGGATGGACACGGGACTTTTCGGCCTGGATCTATCGGGAGGCGACCGTCGATCTCTTCCAGAGTCCGTCGTCCGGCGTCGTTTCGAAGCCGGGCGAGAGCGAGGCGGACTTCCGCGGCCGCCTCCAGCAGGACGCCCGGGAGAAGCGCGACAGCGCGGCCGACCGGCTGCGGGAAAGATACGCCGCGAAGCTCGCCTCGCTGCAGGAGCGCCTCCGGCGCGCGCAGCAGGCGGTGGGCCGCGAGAAGCAGGAATCGATACAGGCGGGAGTCCAGACGGCCATTTCGGTCGGCGCCACCGTCCTCGGCGCGATCTTCGGCCGCAAGGCTGTCAGCGCGACGACCATCGGAAAGGCCACGACCGCGGCACGTTCGGCCGGACGGACGATGAAGCAGGCGGGCGACGTCCAGCGGGCCGAGGAGACCGAGGGCGCCATCCGGCAGCAGATCCAGGCGCTCGAGGACGAGCTCCAGACCGAGCTCGCGGCGCAGGCCGCGGCGACCGATCCGGCGTCGGAGGCGCTGGAGAAGGTATCGCTGCGGCCGAAGAAGACGGACATCACCGTGCGGCGGGTGGGTCTGGTGTGGCTGCCGTATCGGGGAAGCGATCCGGCGTGGTCCTAGGAGGGCGGCCACAAGGGCCGCCCCTACGACCGGAGGCCCCGGTTCGGGCCGCCGCAGGCTTCGGGCTCTCGTCGTCGGGGCGGGGCTCGTCCCCGCCCTCGAAACTCTCTAGGGGGCGCCCACTCCCAGCCCCGGGGCCTCGGTCGTGCGCATGACGCCGTTCTCGAGCGTGAAGCCTCCCGACACGACGTCGCGGGCGAGATCGAGCGAGCCGTCGAGGTCGAGGTAGCGGGTCGCGGGCGAGGCGAAGGCGGCGTGCAGCGCCGCGGCGATCGAGATGCGACTCTCGTCCATGCAGCCCCACATGAGGCGGATGCCGGCGGTCTCGGCGATCGCGGCGATCCGGAGCGCCGGCCAGACGCCGCCGCACTTCATGAGCTTGATGTTGAATATCCCGCAGGCGGGCTCGGGCCCGGCGAGGGCCAGGGCGTCCTTCTCGCCGTGGAGGCTTTCGTCGGCGGCGATCCTCGCCCGCCACGCCGCGGGCAGCCGGCGGACGCCGTCGAAGGCCTCGCGCCTCACGGGTTGCTCGACGAACTCGATGTCCAGCGATTCGGCGCGCTCGAAGAAGGCCGCCGTCTCCTCGAGCGTGTAGCCGACGTTGGCGTCGACCCGCAGGACGGCGCGCGTCCCGACGCGCTCGCGGAGCTTTGCCAGGCGCTCGAGGTCCTGGCCGAGCGAGTCCCCGATCTTGACCTTGAGCACCCGAAAGCCCCGCCCGAGGTACTCGTCGGCTTCCGCGAGGGCCTCCGCGACCGGCTTGATGCCGATCGTGATGGAGGTCGGAAGCGCGTCGTGGACACGGCCGAGCATTTCCACCAGGGGAACCCCGAGGCGCTGCGCCAGGGCGTCGTGGAGGGCGATGTCGACGGCGGCACGGGCGGCGGGCGTGAGCGGGAAACGATCTTCGGCTTCCCGGCAGAGGGCGGGAAGCGAGCGGACGTCGAGGCCGCGGAGCCACTCGAGGTTGGCAGGCGAGAGCGCCTCGCGGCAGCTCTCGACCGACTCTCCCGTGACGTGCTCGCCGGGCGAACCGGCGCCGAGGCCGACGATCCCGGCGTCGGTCTCGACGCGGACGATGAGGTTTCCGACGTGGGTTACGGGCTCCTGGCCGGCGATCGCGTAGGGCCGCGTCAGCGCGAACTGCTCGAGGGCGGTCTCGACGCGGTGGATCTTCACCGCTTCGCCTCGCTCGCGAGAAACTCCCGAACGACCGGGAGAAGCGAGTCGACCCCCTCCTCGAGGGGAAGGACGACGGGGATCCCGAGCTCGGCCCGGAGCCGGTTGCGTTCGGCCTCGAGCGCCCCTCGCGACATGTGCTCCCCGTTCAGCGTGACCGCGAGCGTGCGGGCACCGAGCGTCCGGATCAGGGCGATCTCATCGGAGACCGGCGGAATCCGGAGGTCGAGCCCCTCGAGACCCTCGTAGCAGGCCCGCGCCGGCGCATGCTGGAGGATGACGCCCCGGGCCCGGCCGGAAATCAGGAACTCCGAGCCGCAGGGGCCCGAGGGATTGCGCAGCGCCGACTGTCCCTCGAGGAGGATGAGGTCGGGGCGGGCGGCGCGCCAGCAGGAGACGATCGCGTGCTCGAGCTCGCCCGAGACGAAGTCGTTGGGGATCGAGTCGAAGATGAAGCCGAAGGGCGCGCCCTGCATCCAGCCCGTCTGGCCCGTGAAGACGAGCTCGGTGGGGATTCCGGCGCGGCGGCAGGCTTCGAGAAGGAACCGCGCCGTCGTGCGCTTGCCGAGGGCGCAGTCGGTCCCGAGGACGGCGATGCGCGGGGCCTCGACCTCGAGGATCTCTCCGCTCCAGAAATGCAGATCGGTCCGCTTCGCCGTCCTGCGGACGTCCGTGATCGTGACGTGGCCGTGGGCAGCGGCCGCGGCGAGCTCCCGGTCGTCGGACAGAAACTCGTGCAGGCCGTTGACCACGGACATCCCGCTGCCGATGGCCTCGAGGAGCAGCGCCTTGAGTCCCGGGGTCAGGCGGCCGCCCGAGGTCGCGACGCCGACGACGCAGAAGTCGGGCCGGTGTCCGGCGGCGAGCGCGTCGCCGATGGAGGCGTAGACGGGAATGCCCCGGGGCCTGCCGTCGAGCACTTCTCCGGCGTCGCGCCCGGCCGTGGGCGGGTCGATCACGCCCAGGATCCGGTAGCGCTCGGTCCCGCGGACGAGCCCGTGCGCGGTCTTTCCGTTCGCGGTGGCAAAGAATCCGTCGCAGACGACGATCGCGGTCCCGTCCATGGCCGGCGCATTATGCGCCGAAACCCGGGGACCCCCGTGGACGCCGAAAAGATTCTCCGAGCGCGAGCGCGGGGTCGCGACGAGCGGGACGTGAAACCCGCGCTCCTCGACCTCTTCGCGGGTGTCGCTCGCGTCGTGGCTTCCCGCGCGGCGGGCGGTCCGCGTCGATCCGATCGCCGCGCTGCGCGCCGACTGACGCGGGCAAGAGGTTAAACTGCCCTTCGCAACGGAGGGTCCTCCTGCCGAGGAAGAAAATCGCCGCGTCGGTGTCCCCCGCGGGAGCGGTTCGCCACGGCGAGCCGCTGCTGACGGCCGACGACCTCTTCCTCTTCAACCAGGGAACACACTCCCGGCTGTACGAGAAGCTCGGCGCCCACCCGCGCGTCGCGGGCCGGGAGGTCGGAACGGCCTTCGGCGTCTGGGCCCCCAACGCCGCATCGGTTTCGGTCGTCGGCGACTTCAACGGCTGGGACGGGGAGCGCCATCCCCTCGCGCCGATCGGGGAGTCGGGGGTGTGGGAAGGCTTCGTTCCGGGCGTCGGGCGGGGAAACGTCTACAAGTACCGGATCGTCTCGCGCATCGCGGGCTACCGGGTCGACAAGGCCGACCCGTACGGGTTTCGCCATGAGGCCCCGCCGCGAACGGGCTCGGTCGTGTGGGACCTCGATTACTCCTGGGGCGACGCCGAGTGGATGCGCCGCCGCTCCGAGACGTCGTTCACGTCGGCCCCGATGTCGATCTACGAGGTCCACCTCGGCTCCTGGCGGCGGGTGCCCGAGGAGAACAACCGCTCGCTGACGTACCGCGAGACCGCTCCGCTTCTGGCGGCCCACGCGAGGGAGATGGGTTTCACCCACGTCGAGCTGATGCCCGTCATGGAGCACCCGTTCACGGGCTCCTGGGGATACCAGGGCACCGGGTACTTTGCGCCGACGTCCCGTTTCGGGACGCCGCAGGACTTCATGCATCTCGTCGACACCCTGCACCAGGCGGGCCTCGGCGTGATCCTCGACTGGGTCCCTTCGCACTTTCCATCCGACGAGCACGGCCTGGTCTATTTCGACGGCACCCACCTGTACGAGCATGCGGACTGGCGCAAGGGCTACCAGCCCGATTGGGGGAGCTGCGTCTTCAACTACGGCCGCCACGAAGTGCGCAGCTTCCTGCTGTCCTCGGGCCTCTACTGGCTCGACCGGTTCCATGCCGACGGCCTGCGCGTCGACGCGGTCGCTTCGATGATCTACCTCGACTTTTCGCGCAAGCCCGGGGAGTGGATCCCCAACCTGTACGGCGGCCGGGAGAACATCGACGCGATCGTCTTCCTGCGCCAGCTCAACGAGGAGGTCGGCCGGAGCTTCCCCGACGCCGTCACGATCGCCGAGGAGTCGACCTCCTATCCCATGGTCTCGCGCCCGACGTACCTCGGGGGCCTCGGCTTCTCGATGAAATGGGACATGGGCTGGATGAACGACACCCTCGACTACATGACGCTCGATCCGATCTTCCGGAAGTGGCACCACGGGAAGCTGACCTTCCGGCGGATGTACGCGTACTCGGAAAACTTCCTGCTGCCGCTGTCCCACGACGAGGTCGTGCACCTGAAGAAGTCGCTGATCTCGAAGATGCCCGGCCACGACGCCTGGAAGATGGCGGCGAACCTGCGCCTCCTCTTCGCCTACATGTGGGCGCTCCCCGGCAAGAAGCTCCTCTTCATGGGCGGGGAGTTCGGCCAGTGGGCGGAGTGGAACCACGACGCGAGCCTCGACTGGCACCTGGCGGAGCGGCCGTTCCACGCCGGACTGCGGCTCTGGGTCCGTGACCTGAACCGGCTGATGGCGGCCGAGCCCGCGCTGCACGAGCTCGACTTCGACGCCCGGGGGTTCGAGTGGATCGACTGCAACGACGCCGATCACAGCGTCGTGTCGCTCGAGCGACGGGCGAAGGACCCGGCCGACCGCGTGGTCGGCGTCTTCAACTTCACGCCGGTGCCGCGTTCCGGCTACCTCGTCGGCGTCGACGGCGGGTCCGATTGGGAGGAGATCGCCAACAGCGACGCCTCCGTCTACGGGGGCGGCGGCGTCGGCAACATGGGCCGCGCGATCTCGCTCGCCGTCCCCGTGCACGGCCGCTCGCACAGCCTTTCCCTCGCCCTGCCGCCGCTCGGGGCGCTCTTCCTGAAGCCCCTGCCGGCGCCGGCCGTCGCCGAGGCCGAAGCGGCCGCCGAAGCCGTCGCTCCGGGGGCCGCGCGGCCGGAGTCGGATCTCGAGGAGGAGCCGGCGCTCGTCTAGGGCGGGCGCGCGACCTCATGGAACGCTTCGTCTGTATCCACGGCCACTTCTACCAGCCGCCCCGCGAGAACCCCTGGCTCGAGGCGATCGAGTTCCAGGAGTCGGCCTACCCGTACCACGACTGGAACGAGCGGATCACCGCCGAGTGTTACGGCCCCAATGCGACCGCCCGCATCCTCGACGGCGAGAACCGGATCGTCGCGATCGTCAACAACTACGCGTCGATGAGCTTCAACTTCGGGCCGACGTTGCTCTCGTGGCTGGCGAACGCGCGGCCCGACGTCTACGCCGCGATCCTCGAGGCCGACCGCCAGAGCATCGCGCGCTTCTCGGGAAAAGGCTCCGCGCTCGCCCAGCCCTACAACCACATGATTCTCCCGCTGGCCAACGCCCGCGACAAGACCACCCAGGTCGCCTGGGGGATCCGCGACTTCGAGCACCGTTTCGGCCGGAAGCCCGAGGGCATGTGGCTGCCGGAGACCGCCGTCGACACGGCGTCCCTCGAGATTCTCGCGGCGCAGGGAATCCGCTTCACGATCCTCGCGCCGCACCAGGCCAACGCCGTCCGCGCGGTCGGGAACGAGGCCTGGACGGAGCTCGCGGGCCGGGAGATCGATCCGACGCAGGCCTACCGCGTGACGCTGCCTTCCGGAGCGTCGATCGCGGCCTTCTTCTACGACGGGCCCGTCTCGCGCGCCGTCGCGTTCGACCCGCTGATGCTGTCGAAGGGAGAGACGTTCGCGGAGCGCCTCCTCGGCGCCTTCGCCGACGAGCGGGGCCGGCCCGAGCTCGTGCACGCCGCCTCGGACGGGGAGACCTACGGCCATCATCACCGTTACGGCGACATGGCCCTCGCCTTCGCTCTCCACACCATCGAGACCGGCCGGCGCGCACGGCTCACGAACTATTCCGAGTTCCTGGAGAAGTGCCCGCCGACGCACGAGGCGCGGATCGTCGAGGCGACATCCTGGAGCTGCGCGCACGGCATCGAGCGCTGGCGAAGCGACTGCGGCTGCCACACCGGCGCACACCCGGGCTGGAACCAGGCGTGGCGCGAGCCGCTCCGCAGCGCGCTCGACTCTCTCCGCGACGCCCTGGTGCCTCTCTTCGAGTCCGGCTCGGCGGAGCTTTTCCCCGACCCGTGGGCGGTGCGCAACGAGTACGTCGAGGTCATCCTCGACCGTTCGCCCGGGAGCGTCGGCCGGTTTCTCGCCCGCCACGCCGACCGCACGCTCACGCCCGAGGAGCGGACGCGCGCCCTGAAGCTGCTCGAGATGCAGCGGCACGCCCAGCTCATGTACACGAGCTGCGGATGGTTCTTCGACGACGTCTCGGGGATCGAAGCGCGCCAGATCGTCCAGTATGCCGGCCGCGCGCTCCAGCTCGCGCAGGACCTCTTCCCGGGCTCGGACCTGGAGGCCCCCTTCCTCGAGGCGCTCGGGCAGGCGCCGAGCAACGTGGCCGAGGCCCGCGACGGCCGGCGGATCTACGAGGAGTCCGTGCGGCCCGCCATGGTCTCGCTCGAGCGGGTCGGCGCGCACTACGCGGTGCACTCGCTCTTTCACGAGTACGGCGAGGAGGCCCGCGTCTACGCCTACCGTGTCGAGCGCGAGGACGAGCGCCGCTTCGCGAGCGGGCGCGCGCGTCTTTCGATCGGGCGCGTGCGCGTGACCTCCACGATCACCGGGGAGTCGGGGCGCGTCGTCTTCGGCGTCCTGCATCTCGGGGACCACAACCTGTCGGGCGGAGCGGCGCCGTTCACGACCGAAGCCGACTACGAACGTCTCGTCGCGGAGGTGTCCGAACCCTTTTCCTCGGCGGATCTGACGGAGTCGCTGCGACGGGTGGACCGACGCTTCGGGACGGGGATCTACTCCCTGCGGCTCCTCTTCCGGGACGAGCAACGCCAGGTCCTGGGCGTCCTGCTGAAGTCGGCGCTGACCGAATCCGACGCCGTCTACCGCCGCCTGTACGAGGAGCACGCGCCGCTGATGCGTTTCCTCTCGGGACACGGCGTGCGGCAGCCCCGCGGCTTCGCGATGGCGGCCGAGCGCGCGCTGTCGACGAGCCTTCGGGAAGCGCTCGAAGCCCCGTCCCTGGACCTCGCCCGCGTCACGGCGATCCTCGAGGAGGCCGAGCGCACGGGAATCGCCCTCCACGAGGACGGTCTCGGGCTGTCGCTCGGGCACGCGGTGGAGCGCCTCTCCGACGAGCTCGCGTCCGGGCCCGAGGATGTCGCGCGCCTGGAAGCGCTCGAGGCGGTCGTCACCCTCGCGAAGTCGTTCCCCTTCGCCATCGACTTCACACGGGCGCAGAACGTCTACTACGCGCTGGCCCGGACGGCGCTGCCCGCGATGAAGAGCTCGGCCGCCGCGGGCTCGGAAACGGCGGCGCCGTGGGTCGAGCGGTTCGTCGCGCTCGGCGAGAAGCTCTCGGTGCGCCCCGGCGCCGAAGAGGCCGGGAGCGCGGCGCCCGGCGTATCCGCTCTGCTAAACTCTGGATCGACTTGACACCCGTTCTCGAAAAGGCCCTCCGGGTCTCCGGCGTTCCCGAGAAGCTCCTTCCCCTCTTCGCCCTGGCGTACGACCTGCGCTGGACGTGGCGCGGTGACGTGCGGGCGCTCTTCGAGCGTCTCGACCCCGAGGCCTGGCGGCGAGCGCGCGGCAACCCGATCCTCCTCTTTCGCGAGGCGGCGGCCGAGCGGGTCTGGTGGGCGGCCGACGACCCCGGCTATCAGTCCGAGCTCCGGGAGACGGTCGCGCGCCTGGCCGAGGAGGACAAGGCCGAGCCCCGGGACCCTTCGGCCCGCGAGCTCGTCGCGCGGGGGGAGAGCATCGCGTATTTTTCGGCCGAGTTCGGCCTGACGGAGGTTCTTCCGATCTACGCCGGCGGCCTCGGCGTGCTCGCGGGCGACCTCCTGAAGTCGGCGAGCGACCTCGGAGTCCCGCTCGTCGGCGTCGGACTCTTTTACCGCGAGGGATACTTCCGCCAGGTCATCGACACCGAGGGGCGGCAGTCCGAAGCCTATCCGGCGCTCGAGCCGGACGAGCTCCCGCTGACGCTCGCGGAGCCCCCGGACGGGAGCGCGCCGATCGTCTCGGTCGACCTCGCGGGACGCGAGGTCCGCCTTCTCGTGCGCCTCGCCCGCGTCGGGCGCGTGCCCCTCCTGCTCCTCGACTCGAACCTCCCCGAGAACGACGCGCCCGACCGCGAAATCACGGCCCGTCTCTACGGCGGCGGCCACGAGATGCGGCTGCAGCAGGAGATCGTGCTCGGTATCGGCGGGCTGCGGGCCCTCGAGAAGGCCGGGCTCTGGCCGACGATCCGCCACATCAACGAGGGCCATGCGGCCTTCGTCTCGCTCGAGCGGATCCGGCGCTTCGTCCAGGAGGAGGGCCTGACCTTCGCGGAAGCGCGGGAGGCTGCGACAAGCGCCAACATCTTCACGACGCATACGCCGGTGCCGGCCGGGATCGACGTCTTCACGCCCGACCTTCTCTGGAAGTACTTCGGCGGGTACGTCGGGGAGCTCGGCATCAGCTTCGACGAGTTCTTCGACCTCGGCCGCGAGGTCGGAGAGCATCGCCGGGAGCTGTTCTCGATGGCGGTCCTCGCGATGCGGCTGTCGACCCACCAGAACGCGGTGTCGAAACTGCACGCCGAGGTGTCGCGGCGCCTCTGGCGCGGCGTCGCCCCCGACCTGCCGCTCTCGGAGATCCCGATCAACGCGATCACCAACGGAGTTCACCCGCCGACGTGGACGGCCCCGGATATCGCGCGGACCGGCGTGGCCGATACGCCCGAGTCCGTCGACCGCGGAGAGCTCTGGCGGGCCCACGAGTCGCTCCGGGCGCGGCTGGTGGAAGCCTGCCGGGAGAAGCTCGTCGAGGAAAAGCGCAAGCAGGGGGCGAAGGAAGAGGAGGTCGCCGAGGCCGGGCGCGCGCTCGATCCCAAGGCCCTGACGATCGGATTCGCCCGCCGCTTCGCGACCTACAAGCGCGCGACGCTTCTCTTCCGCGAGCCGAAACGGCTCGAGTACCTGCTCCACCAGATCGACCGCCCGGTCCAGTTTCTGTTCGCCGGCAAGGCCCACCCGCGCGACGAGGACGGGAAGGCGTTCCTGCGCGCCGTCGCGACCGCGGCCGAGCGGCCCGAGTTCCGCGGCCGCGTCGTGTTCCTGCCGAACTACGACATGGGGCTCGCCCGCAAGCTCGTGACGGGCTGCGATGTCTGGCTCAACACGCCGGAGCGGCCCCGCGAGGCGTCCGGAACCTCGGGCATGAAAGCCGCCATGAACGGCGCGCTCAACCTCTCGGTGCTCGACGGCTGGTGGGACGAGGCGCCGCACGACGAGGCCGGGTTCGTCGTCGGCGAGGCCAGGGACCAGGCTCCCGAGGAGGAGGTCGTCCGCGCGCTCTACGGTGCGATCGAGAAGCGGGTCCTTCCCATGTTCTTCGACCGCGACGCCTCGGGACTGCCCCAGCGCTGGATCGACCGGATGATCGTGGCCGCTTCCCGGGTGGCCCGCGAGTTCTCCTCGGACCGCATGGTGTCGGAGTACGTCGAACAGTGCTACGTTCCCGGAGCGTTCTACCGGCGGGCGATGAAGGACGGCGACCGCGAGCCCCTGAAGCGCCTCGTCGCATGGAAGGAGCGGGTCCGGGACGCGTGGCCGGGCGTTCTCTTCAAGAGCGTCGAGGTCCTGCCGGACCCCGCGACGCTGCCGCCGGCCGCCCCCTTCGACGTCGTCGCGCGCGTCGAGCTCGGTCCGCTCGACGCGACGGAAGTTTCCGTGGAGCTCTTCGAGGGCCCCCTCGAGCCGGACGGCACGCTGGAGTCGGGGACCGCGGTGCGGCTGGAGGCCGTCGCGCGCGAAGGCGAGACGGGTGTTTTCCGCCTCACCCACCGGCGGCCCCAGGCGGAGAACCTCGGTTACACGGTCCGCGTGCGCCCGACGCATCGCGACCTGGCCCATCCCAACGACCTCGGTCTCGTTCTCTGGTGGGGAAAGAGCCGGGAGGCGTGGCGCTACACTCCCGCTTCGTGAGCCCCCCGGCATCGCGTTCCGCCGGAATCCTCCTCCATCCCACCGGCCTGCCCGGCCCTTTCGGCATCGGCGACCTCGGCCCGTGGGTCGACCGGCTGCTCGACTGGGCGGTCGCGGCGGGGCAGACGCTCTGGCAGGTCCTGCCGCTCACGCCGATCGGCGGGGGCGGCTCGCCCTACGGCGGCCCGTCGGCGTTCGCCGGCAACCCGCTCCTGATCTCACCGGAGCTGCTCCTGCGCGACGGGTTTCTGCCCGTGTCGGCCTTCGAGGACCTCCCGGAGCTGCCCAAGGAGCGGGTCGACTTCGAGGCCGTCATCCGCTGGAAGGACCGGATCCTGCGCCAGTCCTGGGACCATTTCTCCGCCCGGGCCGGCGAGCCCGCCCGCGAAGAGCTCGAGGCGTTCCGCCGCGCACCCGCGCAGGCGCCGTGGCTCTCGGACTGGACGCTCTTCTCGGCGCTCAAGGCGCGCTTCTCGGGCCGCTCCTGGCTCGACTGGGATCGGGACCTGCGCGAGCGCGAGCAAGACGCGCTCGAGCGAGCCTCGGGCGAGCTCGAGGCCGAGATCTCGTATCAGGCCTACGTGCAGTACCTCTTCTTCCGGCAGTGGGAACGGGTCCTGACCTCGGCGCGCGCGCGGGGCATTGCGGTCGTGGGCGACATGCCGATCTACGTTTCCCTCGACAGCGCCGACGTCTGGGCGCACCCCGATCTCTTCCAGCTCGACGAGTCCCTCCGGCCCACGGCGATCTCGGGCGTTCCGCCCGACTACTTCTCGGAGACCGGGCAGCTCTGGGGCAACCCCCTCTACCGCTGGGAACGCTTCGAGGAGACCGGCTACGCCTGGTGGGTGGAGCGGATCCGCGCGAATCTGCGGCTCTGCGATCTCCTGCGCGTCGACCATTTCCGCGCGTTCGCGGCGTACTGGTCGGTCCCCGCGGCGGAGACGACGGCGATCCACGGGAGCTGGAAGCCCGGGCCGGGCGCGAAGCTGTTCGACGCGGTGCGCGCGGAGCTCGGCGGCGAGCCGCTCCCGATCGTCGCCGAGGACCTCGGCGTCATCACCGACGAGGTCCGGGACCTGCTCGCCGAACTCGGCGTGCCCGGGATGAAGGTCCTGCAGTTCGCTTTCTATGAAGCCGACAACGAGTACCTGCCGCACCGCCACACTGCAAACGCCGTCGTCTACACCGGCACGCACGACAACGACACGGCCCGGGGCTGGTACGCGGGACTGAAGCCCGAAGAGCGGGAGCGCGTCTTCGACTACCTGGGGGCGGAGGACGGGGACGAGATCCACTGGGCGCTGATCCGCGCCGCTTACGGCTCGGTCGCCGCGCGGGCCATCGCGCCGATGCAGGACGTCCTGGGGCTCGGGAGCGAGGCGCGCATCAACAACCCGGCCACGCCCGCCGGCAACTGGACCTGGCGGGCGGGCGACGGAGTCTTCCGCCCGGAAGACGCCGCACGCCTTCGCCGGATGGCGGTCTTGTCCGGCCGATTCCGGCCGGATCAGGAGGGCCCCCGGTCGTAGGGGCGGCCCTTGCGGCCGCCCGCTCTGGAGAGGGCGGGGACAAGCCCCGCCCCTACGACGGGAGCGCATATCGATCGCGATCCCGACCGATCCGGGCAACGACGGGGCGCGTCTCGGCGAGGCCGGGGTCCGGGCTCCGGTCGTAGGGGCGGCCCTTGTGGCCGCCCTCATCGACCTTCAATCCGGGTCGGACAGCAGCATCGACAGCAGCGCGCTCACGATGCTGACGACGACCGCGCCGAGGATGGCCGGAAAGCATCCTTCGACGTGGAACTGCAGCCCGAGCGCGCCGGAGAGCTGCCCGGTCAGCCAGAGCATCAGCCCGTTGACGACCAGGGCGAAGAGGCCGAGCGTCAGGAAGATGATCGGGAGGGTCAGCAGTTTGAGGACCGGGCGCACGAAGGCGTTCAGGACGCCGAAGACGAGGGCCACGCCGAGGAAGGGAAGCCATGTCCCCGTGTAGGTGATTCCCGGAATCAGCGCCACCGCGACCCAGAGCGCCGCCGCGTTGACCAATAGCCGAATGAGAAAGCGCATCGTCCCTCCCGCCGAGCCGGCCGCGACCCGTTCCCCGCCATCATAGCCCGCGGTGTCATGATCCCGGCGCGGGAGGCGACGATGCGGCGGCGAGGGATGCGCTTTTGACGGTCCGCTTCGATCTGACCCCGCGGCGCCCTTACTCGCTCGCCCTGACGGCCGAGCGATACACGCGTTTTCCCGAGGTCGTCGACCGTTTTTCGGGCGGCGTCTACCGGCGACTGCTGCCGGTCGGGCGCGGCGTGCTTCTCTCGGTCGCGCAGGCCGGGCCTCCGTCTTCGGCAAGCCTCGAGGTCCGGCTCGACGGGCCCCTGGCGGGGTCTTCGGCGGCGCGTGCGGCGGCGCTCCGGGTGGCCGAGGTCTCTCTCGGGGCCGCGGCCGACGTCGTGGGATTCTACCGGGCGCACCGCGGCGATCCCGTGCTCGGCGCGCCGATCCGCGCCTTCCGCGGCCTGCGGGTCGCGGGGCTGCCGTCGCTGTGGGAGGCCCTGGTCACGGCAATTCTCGCGCAGCAGGTCAACCTGATGTTCGCCTACGACATCCGGCGGGAGCTCGCCCTGCGCTACGGCCGGCGGGCACGGTTTTTCGGCGAGACGTTCGTCGGTTTCCCGCCGCCCGGACCGCTGGCGGACGAAACGCTGCCGCGGTTGCGGCGATTCCGGCTCTCGCGCTCCAAGGCGATCGCCATCCGCGGCCTCGCCCGCGCGCTCGAGGAGGGGAGTCTTTCGGAGGAACGCCTCGCCGCCCTGCCGGACGAGGACGCGATCGCCCGGCTGACGGAGCTTCCCGGCGTCGGGCGCTGGACGGCGGAGATCGGTCTCCTGCGGGGACTCGGCCGCCCCGACATCTTTCCGGCCGGCGACCTCGGCGTCGTCAAGTACCTCGCGCAGGGCCTGCTGGGGCACTCGACGCGGGCCAGGGAAGAGGAGATGCGGTCGTTCTCGCAACGCTGGGCGCCGCACCGCAGCCTCGCCCTCGTCTACGGCTACGCCGAGCTCAGTCGACGGAAAGCAGCACTTTCCGGGCCGTCGAATCCTCCTCCGGGACGACGGCCCGATCGGGGAAGCGCGCCGTCACGAAAACGTTGACGACGGCGAGCGCCGCGAGGATCGCGAAGACCGGCAGGAGCGATTGCTCGATCGCCAGGCGGAAGGCGGCGGGATCGACGGCCGGCGCACCGGCGCTCGCCTCGGCGTGCCCGCCCGCGAGCAGGCGGCCCGCGCCTTCCGCCGCCGGACCGAGCCTGCGGGAGAGGCCCATGGCGAAGAGGCCCCCGAGCGCCCCGACGCCGACGGACCCGCCGAGCGCGCGAAAGAACGGCACGAGGCTCGTCGCGACCCCGCGCTCGCGCTCGGAGACGACGTTCTGGATCGCGAGGACCTGGGCCATCGAGGACGGGCCGAGGCCCGCGCCGACGATCGCACACGCCGCCGAGATCCAGGGCACGGAGGCATTGGCCCAGGCCGCGACACCGAGGCCGACGAGCCCGGCGAGAGCGAGGAGCGCGCCCCAGCGGGCGATTCGTCGGAATCCGAAGCGCACGATGAGCCGGGCGGCGGCGATCGCCGAGATCGCCCACATCAGGACGAGCGGCGTGACGACCGCCCCGGCTGCCCCGGCGGTCCCGCCGCGCGCCCCCTGCACGAAGAGCGGCACGAACGTGTCGACCCCGAAGATGGTCGTGCCGAGGAGGATCCCGGCGACGTACGGCGCCGCGGTCGACATCCTTCGAAGGAGGCCGGGCGGGACGAGCGGGTGGGCGCGTCGGACCTGGAGGCGCGCGAACGCGCCGAGCGATGCGGCGGCGACGGCGAGTATCCCCGCCCGCGGGAGAAGGCCAAGGCCCCCCTCCGGCCGGTGCAGAACCGAAAAGAGGAGGGCCGTCACGCCGAGAGCGAGCGTTGCCGCACCCGCGACGTCGAGCGGGTCGGGGAGGTCGGCCCGCGACTCGACCATCTTCGTTGCGACCAGCGCGAAGGCCACGACGCCGAGCGGGATGTTGATCGCGAAGATCGAGCGCCAGCCGAAGCTCATCGTCATCCCCGCGCCCAGCAGCGGCCCGACGAGGCTCGCGAACCCCCAGACCCCGGAGAAGAGGCCCTGCACCCGGGCCCGTTCCTCGAGAGTGTAGACGTCGCCCGAGACCGTCAGCGCGATCGGCACGAGGCCCGCGGCGCCGAGCCCCTGGAGCGCCCGCGCCGCGATCAACTGCGGCATCGAGCGCGCGAGGCTGCAGGCCGCGGCCCCCGCCAGAAAGACGGCGATCGCGGCCAGGAGAGTGCGGCGCCGCCCGTAGATGTCGGCCAGGCGCCCGTAGATCGGCATCATGACGGTGGCGGTCAGGAGGTAGATCGAGAAGACCCAGGAATAGAGAGCGAGCCCACCGAGGTCGCCGATGATCGTCGGCATCGCGGTGGACACGACGGTCGACTCGAAGGAGGCGAGCGCCGTGACGAGGATGAGCGCCGCCGTCACCATCCGGCGCCGTTTCGGGTCGAAGCGCGGGGCGGCCATGGGAGCCCGAGAGTATAGAGTCTGGCCATGCGCGTCCTCGCCGGGACGAGCGGCTTTTCGTACAAGGAATGGAAGGGGAGCTTCTACCCGGAAGATCTCCCCGCCCAGGAGATGCTGTCCTTCTACGCCGGACGCCTTCCGGCGGTCGAGATCAACAACACGTTCTACCGGATGCCGAAGCCGGCGTTGCTCGCGTCATGGGCCGAGCAGGTCCCGCCCGAGTTCCGGTTCGTGCTCAAGGCCTCGCAGCGCATTACTCATCGCAAGCGCCTGAAGGAGGCCGGGGAGGAGGTCGCGTACTTCTTCCAGACGGCCTCGACTCTCGGTGACCGCCTCGGCCCCGCCCTCTTCCAGCTCCCGCCGAATCTCAAGAAGGACCTCCCGCGGCTCGAAGCCTTCCTGGCAGTGTTGCCGGCGGGCGCACGCGCGGCGTTCGAGTTCCGCCACGCGTCGTGGTTCGAGGACGACGTGTTCGAGGTCCTGCGCAGTCGCGGGGCGGCCCTCTGCGTCGCCGAGGACGAGGAGCTCGCGACTCCGTTCGTCGCGACCGCGGACTGGGGATACCTGCGGCTGCGGCGGCAGGACTACGACGACGCCGCCGTTGCCGCCTGGGCGGAAAGGGTCCGGGGCGAGAGCTGGACCGAGGCCTACGTCTTCTTCAAGCACGAGGACGCCGGGTCCGGGCCCCGGCTGGCGGCCAGGCTGCTCGAAAGTTTCGCCTTTGTGTGGCCCTCTAGCCGGCCGGCGGCGCCCGCCGCGACCAGTGCCGAGAGTCCGCTCGGCCCGGACCGGTCGCGGCGAGCGCGGACTGAAGGTCCGGCTTCAAAGTCAGCACCGGGCGGAGCGGATCGTCCTTCAGCTTCTTCATGCGCGCCGGCAAGGTCTTGATCGTGAACTTCTTCGGGTCGAGCTTCCCGTTGACCTCGCTCCACTTCAGGGGCGCCGAGCAGGTGGCGCCGGGGACGGGCCGCGCCGAGAACGGGCCGGCGATCGTCTTCCCGTGGCCGTTCTGGAGGTAGTCGACGTAGACCTTTCCGTCGCGCGGCTCCGATCGCCCGCGCCGTCGTGGCGATCTTGCCGTGCTCCTGCTCGATCACCTTGGCGAGGATCTCGCCGAGCACGCGCGATTCCGCGTGCGTGCACTGCCCCCCGAGCGGCAGCAGGACGTGAAGGCCGGTCGCGCCGCTCGTCTTGATGAAGTCGGGCAGGCCGATGTCGGCGCAGAGGGCGTGGATCGCCCGCGCGATCTCGACGACGTGCGAAAAGGGCGCGCCCTTCGGGTCGAGATCGAGGATGCACCAGTCCGGCCGCTCCGGCGCCGCGACGCGGCTCGCCCAGACGTGCAGCGGGATCGAGCCGAGGTTGGCCACGTAGAGGAGCGTCTCGAGGTCGTCGCAGACGAAGTAGTCGATCTCGCGCTCGGCGTGCTCGCTCCAGATGCGCTCGAGCCGGATCCAGTCCGGCGCGAAGTTCGGGGCGTCTTTCTGGAAGAACGATTTGCCCGTGATCCCGTCGGGGTAACGGGTCATCACGAGCGGCCGGTCGGCGAGGTACGGCAGGAGCCAGGGCGAGATCGCCCGGTAGTACTCGATCAGGTCGCCCTTCGTGTAGCCCTCGTCGGGCCAGAAGACCTTCGACAGGTTGGAGAAGGGGACCGTCTTCTCATCCGGGACGGCGCCGCGGACGACGGGGGGCGGCGGCTCGTGGTCCGGCGCCGGCTCGAAGTCCTCGACGACGCACTCTTCGACGGGCTTGTCCTCGCGCAGGCGCAGGAACGCGGGGTGCCGAAGGAGCCCTTCGCCCGTCCGCTCCTTGTAGCGGACCTCGGCGACGAGCTCGGGCTCCACCCAGACGTGGCCGCGCCCGGTCGGCACCGGGCCGCCGCAGGGAGGCGTCGGGCGGACGCGCGCGAGGAGCCGCGCGTGGATCGCCGCGAGCTGCTTTTCCGAGAACCCCGTTCCGACGCGTCCGGCGTAGACGAGCCCTCCGTTCTGCCAGGAGGCCAGGTGCAGTGCGCCGAAGCCGGAGCGGGCGCCTTCGGGCTTCGTGAAGCCGACGACGGCGAAGTCGCCCGACCGGTCGAGCCGCACCTTGATCCAGTCGCCCGAGCGCGTTCCCCGGTAGGGAGAGTCGGCCTTCTTGCCGACGACGCCCTCGAGGCCGAGCCCGCCCGCCGCCTCGAGCAGCGCGTCGCCCGTGCGTTCGACGTGGTCGGCGAAGCGGACCGGGCCGGCGCGGGGCAGGAGCCGCTGCAGCAGCGCCTTGCGCTCGGTCAGCGGAAGCGGGCGCAGGTCGAAGTCCTCGAAGCCGAGGAGGTCGAAGGCGAAGAACGTCGCGGGAAGCTCGACCGCCGCGCGGTCGATGTCGGGCCGGCGCTGGAGGAGCGCGCGCTTCTGCAGCAGTCCGAAGCGCGGCTTCGATTTCGCGTCGAGCACGACGACCTCGCCGTCGAGGACGAAGGAATCGTAGGGGAGCGCGCCGACGGCGCGCGCGATCTCGGGAAAGGTCGCCGTCGAGTTCATTCCATGGCGATAGCGCAGGACGGGCTTTCCGTCCTCGCGGCCCGCGAGCAGCCGGTAGCCGTCGTACTTGAGCTCCCACATCCAGCCGTCGCGCGTGAAGGCCTCGCCGCGCGGCTCGGCGAGCATGAGCTTCACGTCGGCCGCGCGCACGCGGCGCTTCGGCGCGCCGAGACGCTCGAGGTCGGCCCGGATCTCGGCCGCGCGGCTCGAGCCCGAGGCCAGGTCCTCGAGCGTCAGGCCCGAGAAGATCGACTCCTGGGGATAGGCCGCCTCGGGCCCCTTCCTCGCCCAGCCGTCGCGCTCCTTGATGAGGAGCCACTCCTTGCCGGTCGTCTTTCCCTTCGTCTTCATCCGGACGAGCGTCCAGACGCCGCGCAGCTTGTAGCCGTGGAGCTCGAAGAGGAGCTTGCCCTTCTTCATCCCCTCGTCGAGGTCGGCCAGCGGTGTCCAGCGCCCCTGGTCCCAGACGATGACCTCGCCGGCGCCGTAGTTGCCCTCCGGGATGACGCCCTCGAAGTCGGCGTACTCGACCGGGTGGTCCTCGACCTCGACCGCCAGGCGCTTGTCGGCGGGGTCGGGGGAGGGCCCCTGGGGGACGGCCCAGGACTTCAGCACCCCACCCCACTCGAGCCGGAAATCGTAATGGAGCCGGGTGGCCGCATGTTTCTGCACCACGAAGAGATGCGGGCGATTTTCGCCGCCCCGGCCGAAGGGCTCCGGGGTGGTGTCGGCCGAGCGCTTTTCCCGGTATTTTTCGAGCGGCACGCTTGCGATTTCCGGGCCCCATGTTACATTTGTCGGTCCCTAAACCTATGAGCGCAAGGCCGATAGCGTCCGGGACCATCTCCTTCGGGCTCGTCTCGATCCCGATCAAGCTCTATGCGGCGGCGGACGCCTCCGCCGGCGTCTCATTCAACATGCTCCACGCGAAGGATTCCGCGCGCCTGAAGCAGCAGTACATCTGCACCAAGGACGGCGAGCTCGTCCCGCGCGACCAGATGGTGAAGGGTTACGAATTCTCGAAAGACCGCTACGTGACCTTTACGCCCGAAGAGCTCAAAGCGCTCGAAGAGCAATCGACCCAGTCGATCGAGGTCGTCGAGTTCGTCCCGATCTCCAAGGTCGATCCGGTCTACTTCGACCGGAGCTACTACGTCGGCCCCGACAAGGGCGGCGCCAAGGCCTATGCGCTCCTTTCCGAGGTCATGAAGGACACGAAGCGCGTGGCGCTCGCCCGATACGCGGCCCGTGGAAAGATGTATCTCGTGATGCTCCGGCCGTTCGAGAACGGCATCGTGATGCAGCAGCTCATGTACGCGGATGAGGTCCGCTCCTTCAGCGAAGTGCCGCTCGAGCCGGCGGACGTCAGCCCCAAGGAGCTCGACCTCGCCAAGCTTCTCGTCGAGCAGCGCGCGACCGAGACCTTCAAGCCCGAGACCTACGAGGACGACGTCAAGAAGCGGGTCCTCGGCCTGATCCAGAAGAAGGTCGAGGGACAGGACATCTCGATCGTGCCGGCCGAGTCCGGTGGCGGCCAGATCATCGACCTGATGGAGGCGCTGAAGGCGAGCCTGGCCAGGAAGCCCGAGGCCGCCGTAACCGCCCCGGCCGCGAAGAAGGCCGTGCAAGCCGCCGAGGGCTCGTCCCGCAAGCCCGCCAAACGGGCGGCGGGCCGCGTCGCCCAGATGCGGACGGAAGCGGGCCGCAAGGCATAGCCGCACCAACGGACTCTGGCTGGGACCGATCGCGCCGCGGTCACATCACTCGGAATCCCCGCTTTGACGATTGAGCTCGAAGCCCGCCGGTCGGGGTCGCGTCGCGGCTATGTTTCCCGAGGTTTGCGATTCCGCCTGGTCGTCACGACGGCTCTCACCAGCTCCTCGGGTATTCCTTCGGGTAGCCGGTCGTCGCCCTCGGCGTAGGCTCGCCTTGCGAGGGCAATGGTCGCCTTGTACCTTGCGACGTAGTCGCGGCACCGGCGGCACATCTTGAGATGCACCGAGAAGAGTCGCCGGTCTCGCTGCGGGAGCGTGCCCTCGAGAAAGTCCAGGATGAACTGCTCGAAGTCCCGGCACGAGAGCATGAAGGGCATCAGGCGCGCGGCCAGTCCTTCGATGCTGTATCCGGCGAAGCGGCCCGGCTTTGCTGCCGAAGCGGGGCGAGGCTTCTCGATCATGCCCTTGAGGGCCGCGCGGGCCCGGTGGAGCCGGAGCTTGGTTGCCGTAACCGTGATCTCGAGCAGGTCGGCGATCTCTTGCATCGATAACGCCTCAAAATCGCGGAGGAGGAGGACGACTCGGTGGATGTCGGGAAGCTGGTCGAGGGCCTCCCGGACCAGCGCGACCGACTCGCGGCGCAGTACGAGGTCCTCCGGGTTGACCGCGGCTCGGGTGGCTATTCGGTGGCCGAACCGGTCGAAGGCGGGCAGCAGACCGTCGATCGGCAGCTCCGCTCGACGCTTTCGGGACCGGAGCATCATGAGCGCCGAGTTCGCGACGATTCGGTAGAGCCACGTCGACAGCGCGGCTCTCCCCTCGAAAGCTTCGATCCCGGCGCGCGCCCTCAACAGCCCGTCTTGAAGGCAATCCTCCGCGTCGCGCTCGTTGCCGAGGATCCGGCGCGCCAGGCCTAGGAGTTTTGGGCCGTGGGTTCGGACGAGCGCCTCCCATGCGTCCGCGTCCCCCCGCCGGAGTTGCTCGAGGGTCCCGAGGCCGTCCTCCAGCTTCGCCGCCTCGCTCAGGCTGCCTTCTCTTGCCGGGGAACCTGGCACCCGCCTTTCCCCTTGCAGGAGTTCTTCCCGGCGCAGCCGCCAGCGCCCGTCTTGCATCCGCCCATTCCCTTGCAGGAGTTTAGGCCCTTGCAAGCGTGCCTCGCGTCTGCCGAGGCACAGCCGCCCTTGCCCTTGCACGAGTTCTTCGCGGCGCAGCCGGCGTCCCCGCTCTTGCAGCCGCCCTTGCCCTTGCAGGCGTTCAGCCCCTTGCAGACGTGCTTGTCGCTTCCGGTGTCTGTTTTCCTGGCACTGCTGCCACACCCGTTCGGTCCGGCGCAGGCGTTCTTGTCGTTCGGCGCCGGGGTGGGCTTGTTCGCACCAGCCCGGGGGGCTGCCAGGGCCTGTCCACCAATGGCTCCCGCGAGAAGTCCCGCAACCGCGAGACGCAGCGATTTGGATTCGAGGTCGCCCGATTTCAAGTTGCCTCCTTCCCGGACCGGCCTTCGGGTCCGGTGGCATTGGATGCGGCGACTGAGCCGAAGTTACATCAGGATCCGACCGTTCCGGCCGCGGGACGACGCCTGGGCCGCCTCGGGTATTCTGGATGCCGGGTGAAGGGGTACTCGAGCCGCGAGGTCGCAAAGCTCCTGTCCACGTCGGAGGCGCAGGTACGGGGCTACGTGCGGGCGGGTTTTCTCACCCCCGAGCGCGACGGCGCGGGCCGGTTGGCCTTCACCTTTGCGGACATCGTCTTTCTCCGGACGGCGCGGAGCCTTTCCCAGGCGGGGGTCTCGCCGCGGCGGATCCGCAAGGCCCTCCGGAAGCTGCGCGAGCAGCTTCCCGAAGGCCGGCCGCTCACGGCAGTCCGGATCGCGATGGAGGGCAGCCGCATCGTGGTCGAGGACGGCGCCCGGCGCTGGCAGCCGGAGTCGGGCCAGATCCTGTTCGACTTCGGCGTCGCCGACCTCGCCAGGAAGGTGGCCCCGATCGTTCGGCGGGCCTTTCGCGCGGCGCAGGAAGAGGGGACCGAATTCTCCGCCGACGACTGGTTCGAGTGGGGCAGCGAGCTCGAGCCCGGCTCCCCGGGGGAGGCCATCGCCGCGTACCGCCGCGCGCTCGCGCTCGATCCCGCGCACCCGGGCGCGCACGTGAACCTCGGGAGACTCCTGCACGAGGCGGGGGACGCGGCCGCCGCCGAGCCGCACTACGCGGCGGCCCTGGCCGCCCGGCCGGAGGACGCGACCGCGGCCTACAACCTCGGTGTGGCGCTCCAGGACATGGGTCGGCTGCCCGAGGCCCTGCTCGCATACCAGCGGGCGGTGCGCATCGACCCCGAAAGCGCCGATGCCCACTTCAACGCCGCGGCGCTGGCCGAGCGCCTGGGCCGGCCGGCCGAGGCCCTGCGCCACCTGCGGACGTACCGGAAGCTGACCCGGAAATAGGCGTTTCGATGGAGGCGACCGGGAGCCGCTCTTGGAATCATCGGCGACTCGGCTGCCGGCCGAACACAGACACTGGAGGGCCTTGGCCAGGCGCGGGCGCACTTCGCGCTCACAGCACCGTCGTCGTCGTTCTGCTCTCGCTGGCACCCGCCTTGCTGTTCATCCAGGGGAAGGGACACGTCATGGAAACGATCTCCGCGATCGGGGCCCGGGACAAAGGAGAACTCATGAAGGCGTACACGAGATTCGGAGCCATGATCGCGACGTCGACCGTCGTCATGCTGGGACTCATGTATCTGAACACGTACCAGCTCGACCACGTGTTCTTCAGCGAAACCCGAGCGTACATGGCGCTGGTGATGGGGGCGGCCATGGCTGTCATCATGCTGCTCTTCATGCTGGGGATGCACACGAATCGTCGCCTGAACGCCGGGATCTTCGCCGGAAGCGCCCTCGTCTTCGTGCTCGCTCTCTGGCTCGTCCGAAGCCAGGCGACCGTACACGACGTGTCCTACATGAAGGCCATGATTCCGCACCACTCGATTGCGATATTGACGAGCGAACGCGCTCACATCTCGGATCCGCGCGTCCGGAAGCTGGCCGACGGCATCATCGAGGCCCAGCGTCGGGAGATCGGCGAGATGAAGGCGCTGATCGAGGACCTCGAAGCCAAGCGGTAGGCGTCGGGTTGAGGCGAAGCGCGAAACCCGCCGAACCTCGCCGCAGCAAAGACCCCGGCCGCCAACGCGGCCAGGCTAGCCAGGGTGACGAGGAGGGTCTCCGCCCGCCCGGCCGGGCGCCTCGTCTGGTGCCCCTCCCGTTCGGCGGCGTGACCACCGCGGCCCAGCACCCGGGCGGTGCCCATGCCGTGTTTGAGGCCTCGAGCGACCAGCCAGACATTCACGGGGTAAGCGACGAGCGAACCGACCAGGATCGACGCCGACATCACGCCCCAGAAGCGCAATCCGGTCGGCTCCATGGCCCGAGCGTCGCGGCTCATCAGGATCACCATCGCGGGGATCATTCCCCCCATCAGGACGTTCATCGAGATCCACTCGGGCAGCAGCGTCTTGCGAACCGCAGCGGCGTAGCTCCCGCCCGACATGATCTTCGTGAACAACGCCTGGAAGATCAGGAGCCCAAAGGCAAATCCCATCGCATACTCGAGGACGAGGTCGAGAGCCCGGGGAAGCCGCAGCGCCAGCGCCACGAGGGCTCCGACGAGGACGCCGGTCGCGTCTCCCGCGACGCAGTGGATCGTCGAGCCGACCGCCTGCTTCCAAAGGGGAGCGACGTATTGTCGGTGGGTTCCCGGCAGCGGCTCGCGGCAGGAGATCAGGTACACGAAGAGACCAACCGGCCCCGTGTAGAGGACGACGAGAGCCCAGCCCCACTTCATCACCGCCATGGCCGGCGTGCGCGTCACGAGGTCCTGGACGACAAACAGCACGGAAAGCGCGGCCATGGCGAACCACAACGTCAGAGCGCCGTCGACGGCCGTCATCGGGCATGGTCCCGGGAATCGCCGGGTTCGGCTTGCGCCATGACTCGGAGCCTCGAGGAATTCAAAGCCGTGCCCTCCGCAGCCGAAGGGCGTTTCCGATCACCGACACCGAAGAGAAGCTCATCGCGGCTGCCGCGAAGATGGGCGAGAGCAGGAGTCCGAAGGCGGGATAGAGGATGCCCGCCGCGATCGGGACACCGAGCGCGTTGTAGACGAGGGCGAAAAACAGGTTCTGCTTGATGTTGCGCATCGTCATGCGGGAGAGCAGGCGCGCGCGGACAATGCCGCGGAGGTCTCCCTTGACGAGCGTGACGCCCGCGCTCTCCATGGCCACGTCGGTGCCCGTGCCCATCGCGATGCCGACCTGGGCCTGGGCCAGCGCCGGAGCATCGTTGATGCCGTCTCCGGCCATCGCGACGATCCGTCCCTCGGCCTGGAGCTGCTTGACCTTCTCCGCCTTCTGATCCGGAAGAACCTCGGCCATGAGCTCGTCGATGCCGAGCTTCTGGCCAACGGCCTGCGCGGTCGTGCGACTGTCGCCCGTCAACATCACGATGCGGACACCTTCGCGGTGCAGCGATTCGATCGCCTCCGCCGTGCTTTCCTTGATCGGATCCGCCACACCGAGAAGCCCGGCGAGCTTGCCACCGATCGATACGAGCATGACCGTTTGCCCGTCGCGTCGAAGCTCCTCGGCACGGGCGGCGAGCGGCCCGGCCTCGACGCCGAGACTCTCCATCAAGGCGCCGTTGCCGAGGGCGACGTCGCGGCCATCGACGCGACCCTTCACGCCCTTGCCCGTCACGGACTCGAAACCTTCGGCTTTCGACGGCGCAGCGCCTCGCTCCTCGGCGCCCTTCACGATCGCGGCGGCCAGGGGATGCTCGCTGCCGCGCTCGAGGCTCGCGGCGTCGCGCAGCAGCGCGGCCTCGGTCTGGCCGGGGGCCGGCTCGACGGTGACCAGCTTTGGCTTTCCTTCGGTCAGCGTGCCGGTCTTGTCGACGACGAGCGTGTCCACCTTCCTCAGCACTTCGATCGCCTCGGCGTTCTTGAAGAGCACGCCGGCCGTAGCGCCCTTGCCCATCGCCACCATGATCGACATCGGAGTCGCCAGGCCCAGGGCGCAGGGACACGCGATGATGAGCACCGCAACCGCGTTGACCAGAGCGTGCGCCATCCGGGGCGCGGGCCCGACGAGGGACCAGACCGTGAAGGTGACGATCGCGATCAGGACGACGGCCGGGACGAAGTATCCGGCGACGACGTCGGCGAGCTTCTGGATCGGCGCCCGGCTGCGCTGCGCCTCTGCCACCATCTGGACGATGCGCGCGAGCAAGGTCTCGGAGCCGACTTTGTCCGCCTGCATGACGAGCGACCCGGTCCCGTTCACCGTGGCGCCGATCACGCGATCCCCCTTGTGCTTCTCGACCGGGATCGGCTCTCCCGACACCATCGATTCATCCACCGAGCTCGAGCCCTCGAGCACGACGCCGTCGACGGGGACTTTCTCGCCCGGCCGCACACGGAGTCGGTCGCCGGGCTTGACCTGATCCAGGGGGATGTCCGCGTCCGTGCCGTCCGCCGCGACTCGCCGGGCGGTCTTCGGCGCGAGGCCGAGGAGCGCTCGGATCGCGGATCCGGTGCGGCTGCGGGCTCGCAGTTCGAGGACCTGGCCGAGGAGGACGAGCGTGACGATGGCCGCCGCCGCCTCGAAGTACCGGCCGACGACGCCGTTCGAGTCACGGAATGAGGCTGGAAAGAGCCCTGGCGCGAGGACGGCGACGACGCTGTAGATGTAAGCGACGCCGACCCCGAGCCCGATCAGAGTGAACATGTTGAGCGCCCGGTTCACGACCGAGCTCCAGGCCCGCACGAAGAAAGGCCATCCGCCCCAGAGAACCACGGGTGTCGCCAGGAAGAGCTCGATCCAGCCCATCGCCCTCGGCGGCAGGAGGTGACCGAGCGCCTCGCCCGGAAGCAGGTGCGCCATCGCGACGACGAACAGCGGCGCCGTCAAAATGACGCTGACCCGGAACCGCCGCGTCATGTCCTTGAGCTCGGGGTTCTCCTCCTCCTCGAGCGACACGGTCCGCGGCTCGAGCGCCATGCCGCAGATCGGGCAGTTTCCCGGGGCGTCGCGCACGATCTCGGGATGCATCGGGCAGGTCCACTGCGTCTTCGACGCCGGCGGTTGCGGGGTCATCGGCTCGAGCGCCATGCCGCACCTGGGGCAGCTTCCGGGTCCGTCCCGACGGACCTCCGGGTGCATCGGGCACGTGTAGAGAGTGCCGGTTGCCAGATGATCCTTATCGTGACGCTCATTGGACATTGGGTTCCCACCTTCCATCGACTCCGACGATCTCACCTCACGCTCTCCCCGGGGCACCCCGGTCGGCTGGAAAGAGGGGTGATTTCTTCAGTTTCAACGCTCGCCAGATGAAGTAGATGGACGGATAGACGATGAGCTCGCCGATGAAGGACGTGAAGACCCCGCCCACCATCGGGGCGGCGATCCGGCGCATCACGTCGGCGCCGGTCCCGCGCGACCAGAGGATCGGAATGAGGGAGAGAAGGATCGCCATGACGGTCATCATCTTGGGGCGGATGCGCTGGACGGCCCCGTGATCGACCGCTTGAGCCAGATCCGCATACGTTCCCATGCGCCCGTCCCGCTTCCACTGCTCGAATGCGATGTCGAGGTAGAGGAGCATGACGACGCCCGTCTCGGCGTCGAGACCGGCCAGGGCGATGAGCCCGACCCAGACGGCGATCGACCAGTTGTAGTGGAGCAGGTACATCAGCCAGACCGCGCCGACAGCGGAGAACGGGACTGCCAGAAGCACGATCCCGGTCTTGATCAGGGATTTCGTGTTCGCGTAGAGGATCAGAAAGATGAGGAACAGCGTGATCGGAATGATGATGCGCAGGCGGGCCTTCGCGTGCTCCATGTACTCGTACTGCCCGGACCAGAAGATGCTGTAACCGGCGGGCAGGACGATTTTCCGGGCGACCTCCCGCCTCGCGCGCTCGACCCAGGTCCCGACGTCCGTTCCCTTCAGGTCGACGTAAACCCAGGCGTTGGGGCGGGCATTCTCGGTCTTGATGGAGGGAGGGCCCTGATGAACGCGGACTTCCGCCAGCTGCGACAGGGGAATCTGGGCGCCCGTCGGCGCCGCGACCAGGGTGTCCGCCAGCTTCTGCGGACTGTCGCGGAGCTCGCGCGGGTATCGGACGTTGATGGGGTAGCGCTCGAGCCCTTCCACGGTCCAGGACACGTTCATTCCGCCGATCGCGGCTTGAATGACGTCCTCGACGTCGCCGACGGTCAGACCGTACCGCGCGGCCGCGTCCCGGTCGATCTGGAAATCGAAGTAGCTGCCCCCCATGACGCGTTCGCCGTAGGCCGACAGTGTTCCCGGAAGGGACTTGACGACGGCCTCGACCTCCTGGCTCAGGCGCTCGAGCTCCTTGAGGTCCGGTCCGGCGATCTTGACGCCCACCGGGGTCTTGATGCCGGTCGAAAGCATGTCGATCCGGGTCTTGATCGGCATCGTCCACGCGTTGGTCACTCCCGGGAAGCGCACGGCGCGGTCCATTTCCGCGATGAGAAGGTCCTTGGTCATGCCCGACCGCCACGCGGACGGGTCCTTCAGCACGATCGTCGCTTCGATCATCGAGAGGGGGGCCGGGTCGGTCGCGGTCTCGGCGCGGCCGACCTTGCCGAACACGGACTCGACTTCCGGAAACGTCCGCAGGATCTTGTCCGCCTGTTGCAGGAGCTGCTTTGCGTTCGTGATCGAGATGCCCGGGAAGGTCGTCGGCATGTAAAGGAGGTCCCCTTCCCAGAGCGGGGGCATGAACTCGGAGCCGATCTTGCGGAGGGGAATCCAGGTTGTCGCGATCAGGACCCCGCCGAGGATCATGACGAGGTACCGGCGGCGGAGGGCGATGTTGAGGACCGGCGTGTAGAGCCGGCGCAGCAGGCGTGAAACCGGATGGGTCTTCTCGCTGTGGATGCGCCCGCGAACCAGCCAGTACATGAGAACCGGGATCACGGTCACCGCGACGAGCGAGGCCATTGCGACGGAATACGACTTGGTGAACGCGAGCGGCTTGAAAAGGCGGCCTTCCTGCGCCTGGAGCGTGAACACCGGCATGAAGGAGACGGTGATGACGAGCAGGCTGAAGAAGAGCGTCGGGCCCACCTCCTGCGCGGAGCGGAGAATGATCTCGTAATGGGAGCGCTTGCCGGCCCACTCCTCGTAGTGCTTGTGCGCGTTCTCCACCATGATGATCGCGGCGTCGACCAGCACGCCGATCGAGATCGCGATGCCGCCGAGCGACATGATGTTGGCGCCCAGGCCCTGGATGCGCATCACGATGAAGGCCAGAAGGATCGCGAGGGGGATCGAGAAAATCGCGACGAAGGCCGAGCGGAAGTGGAAGAGAAACAGAATGCAGACGAGAGCCACGATGACCGACTCTTCGATCAGCGTGTGGGTGAGTGTCTTGACGGATCGGTTCACGAGCCCCGTGCGGTCGTAGGCGACGGAAATGGTCACGTCCTTCGGAAGGCCGGCCCGGAGCTCGCCAAGCCGCGCCTTCACGCCGGCGATCGTCGACAGCGTGTCCGCGCCGGCGCGAACCACGATGATCCCGCCCACGGTCTCGCCCTCGCCGTTCCAGTCGGCGAGTCCGCGGCGGATCTCGGGCCCGATGCCGACGTGCGCGACGTCGCCGAGGAGCACCGGCGTGCCCCCGGGCCCGACGCCCAGCGGCACTTTCTGGAGGTCTTGGACGTCCTTCACGTAGCCCAGGCCCCGGACCATGAACTCGTGCTCTCCCATTTCGACGATGCGGCCGCCGACATCGTTGTTCGAGCGCTGGATGGCCGTCTTGATGCGGGAGAGCGGCATGTCGTAGGCGCGGAGCTTGACCGGGTCGACTTCAACCTGGTACTGGCGGACGAACCCTCCGATCGAGGCAACTTCCGACACGCCGTCGACCGACGTCAGGCCGTACTTGAGATACCAGTCCTGGAGGGAGCGCAGGTCGGCGAGCGAGCGGCTCGGGGAATTCAAGACGTACATGAATGCCCAGCCGACTCCCGTGGCGTCCGGGCCGAGCTGGGGTGCGACGCCGCGGGGCAGCTGGGAGGCCAGCCCGGAGAGGTACTCGAGAACGCGCGACCGGGCCCAGTACAGGTCCGTTCCGTCCTCGAAGATGACGTAGACGAAGGATGAGCCGAAGAACGAGTAGCCGCGGACGACCTTCGCGTAGGGAACGGCGAGCATCTTCGACTCGATGGGATAGGTGACCTGGTCCTCGACGACCTGGGGGCCCTGGCCCGCGTACTCCGTGTAGATGATGACCTGGACGTCGGAGAGGTCGGGAATGGCGTCGATGCGGCTCGTGCGAATCGCCCAGACGCCTCCCAGGATGCCGAAGAGGACGGCCACGGCGACGAAGAACTGGTTCTTGAGTGACCACTCGATGACTCGATTGAGCATGGCCGCCCCCTACTTCGCCTTCTGGCTGGCGGCGACCATCTTCTGGATCGCGGCCTGGAGATTCGACTCGGAATCGAAGAAGAACTGCGCCGACGTGACGACGCGGTCGCCCTCGCTCAGTCCGGTCTTCACCTGGGCCAGGCCTTCGCCGTGCGCCCCGAGCTCGACGTCGCGGGCCTCGAATCGGCCTTCGCCGAGCGCGACCACGACGACGTCGCGCTCTCCGGTCCGGATGACGGCCTGGGAGGGGATGGTCAGCGCGTCCTTCGCGACGATCGGCGAGAATTCCACGGTCGCGTACATGCCGGCGCGCAGCCGATCGCCGGGATTGCGGACTTCGAGAGTGAGGCCGAGGGTGCGGGTCTTCTCGGAGACCTGGGGCTCGATGTAGCGAACCCGGCCCTGGAACGTCTCTCCGGGAAAGTACGTGAGCGCGATCGAGGCCTGGCTGCCCACGTTGAGCCAGGGAAGCTGGTCCTCGTAGACCTCCGCTTTGAGCCAGAGCGTGGACAGGTTGGCGATGTGGAGGAGCTCCATTCCCGGCCGGACGGCCATGCCCTCGAGCCCCTCCATCCGTTTCATGACGATGCCGCTTGCCGGGGAAACCAGAGCCAGCGTTCGGTAGGCCTCGCCCGACTGTTCGAGTCGGGCGATCTGCTGCTTCGTGATGTCCCAGTAGCCGAGCCGGGTTCGGGCGGCCTCGACGAGTCCCTCCGCCCGCGACCGGGCTTCCGCCGAAGCCTTGTCCATCCGCTTGACGTACCGGAGGGCCGAGAGCAGCTCCTGCTGCGTCTGGACGAGCTCCGGGGAGTAGATCTCGAAGAGAGGCTGACCCTTGCGGACGGGTTGGCCGAGATAGTTGACGAACGCCTTTTCGATGTAGCCGTTGTACTTCGTGGTGACGGAGACCATCTTTTCCTGGTCGTAGTCGAGATAGCCGACCGTGCGGATCTGCCGCACCATGTCGCGCCGCTCGACCGGTGCGATCACGACGTTCATGTTCTGCACGATCGCGGGATCAACCGAAACGACGGCTCCGTCGCCCCCATCCGGCTTTCCGTCGCCGGCGTAGACCGGCAGGTAGTCCATCCCCATCTCGTCTTTCGCGGGGACGGGCGACGTGATCTCGGCGTTCATGGGGTTCCGGTAGAAGAGGATGCGTCGCTGCCCGGTTGTCGCCCCCGTCGTCAGCACGCCCGCCGACGGCCCGGCGGCTGCGGGGGGCGGGACGGTGCCGCCCGCGAGCCCCTGGATCCAGGAGTCGATCGGGTGAATGCGCAGGCGCACGGCGGCGACGAGCAGTGCCACGGCCGCGACGCCGCCCCAGAAAAGGATTCTGTAGACGCTCGTCCGGTGCCCGGGTTGGGCGCCCCCGGGAGTGGCGGGATCGGGTTCTTCGTTTGTCGGGGTCACGGTTGGCTCTCCTTCCGGTCCGGCGATCGAATGGGTCCGCCGAGCGTTCCCTCCAGCTGCAGAAGGGCGATGAAGTAGTCGGTGAGAGTGCGGCTCGCCTGGATCCGCACCTCGAGGAGGACACGCTCGGCATCCAGCAGATCCAGGGCCGCGAGCGTGCCGGACGAGTAGCCGGCCTCGGCCGAGCGGAGCGACTGATCCGCCTGCACGAGGAGCACGTCCTGGAAGAGGCGCCACCTCTGCCACGTCAGCGGGAGTCTGGCCATCAGATCCCCCAGAGCCTGTTGGATCGACACGACGGCCGAGAGCTTCGCGTCCTCGCTCCGCGAACGGGCCTCGAGGGCCTCCTGGAGGCCGGCCTGGAGCCTGCGCCTCCAGATCGGCAGGTTGATCGCGCCCGAGAGGGCGAGGGCATCCTGTCCGTTGTCGGGAGGCGGGCTGAGAAGGCCCGGGGCGTCGGTCCTCGTGCCGACGGACGTGTAACTCAGCCCCAGGGTGACGTCGGGGGAGTATTCCTTCCGTGCGAGCTCGACCATGGCGCCGGCGCGCGCGATCTCGGCATCGGCGGCCGCGATCTCGGGCCGGTTCTCGACTGCGGTCCGCCGGAGTTCTTCTCCATCGAGGAGCACTTCGTGGGCCCCGGGCAGGGGAGGAGTCTCGAACGGCGTTTCCTGGGGCCGGTTTCTCAGGGCGTTGATCGACGCCAGCAGAGACGCGCGGCGCGTCGCGATCTCGAGCAGGCGGGCGTCGTCTTTCGTGATCTCCGCCTGGATCTTGACGATCGCCTGCTCGAGGCCGACGCCCGAGGCGTAGCGTGCCCGCGACAGCTCTTCGTAGTGGACGAGCGTGGCTCGATCCTCGCGCACGATGTCCGCGAAGGCACGAAGGAAGGCGAGCTCGCGGGAGAGCCGGCGCGCCTCGGTCAGGAGCCGCAACCGGCCGGCTTCGAGGCGCGCGCCGGCGGCGAGGGCTTCGTCGAAGGCCGCCTGCTCGCGCAACTTCAGCTTCCCGAACCAGGGGAGCTTCTGGGAGATGCTGCCCATGACGTGCATCGGCCCGACGCGCGTTTCGACCGGCCAGATGTAGCCGGTCACGGCCAGCAGGGGGTCCGGGAGGGAGCTGACCTGCGGCGCACGCTGGGCGGCACCGCGGGCGGCGGCTTCGAGTCCTGCGAGCTCGGGGTTCCGGTCGAGGACCTCGGACAGCAGGTCCCGCTCCGGCCCCTCGGGAACCGTGCTCCGCAAGGTCGCAGCCGGTGACGCCGAAACGGGCTCAGCCGGACCGGCTGTCGAGTCCGGGCCGTGAGCCGGGGCCTCGGCCGTCGGGGCGGGCGTCGCCCGGTCCGCGCTCTGGCGGGGCGCCCCGCCGGGAACGAACTCACCGGAGGTCGCATTCGTGGCTGCGGCCCGAGCGGGCGGCGCCGCCGTCGTCGCGAGAAACGCGGCCGCACACAGAATGGGAATGCATCGAGTCGTCACCGGTCTTGCCTCCATGGGGTCCGGACGGAGTCCGGACCGGAAGGGCGGAAGAAGTTCCGCCGCCTCGTCTCAGGAAGAGACCGATTTCAGATCAGGAGCTGGGCGTGGAGGGCCGGGAGGGAACGTCGTGCAAGAGACGGAGAGCTCGTCGGCGAGCCAGCGCGGACGGATCGGACGGTTTTCGCGAACAGGACGCCCGTCGCCAGGATGGTTGGATTCCCTTCAAACGTCCGGGCCGAGTCGAAAGCCGGGCTCGTCGAGCGGTCCAGTGAGGTCGGGCATGTTCCCGTGTTCGCTACCGGGCCGCAGCACGCCGGTGCGGTCAGCGTGGCGGTGGACGATGCGCCCGCTGTCGCCGGCGGGCAACAGGTGTCGAGGCACCAGCCGGCGTTGACCAGCAGGGCCAGGGCCAGGACGAGCACGGCTCCCACGATCCTCATCGTCGGCCTTACTCTCCCTGATCCGGCACCCGTCCGCATGGTGCAAGTGTACCAGTCCGCACGACGGCGAGGGCGCGGCCCGGAGGTCGTCAGCGACCCGAGGAAACCGGGCGCGAAAGCGGTGCCTCGAGTCCGGAGCGTCGGAGGAGCTCCCGCACCTCCTCTTCCCTCGCTCCGAGCTTGTGCCGCGCCGCGAAAAGGTCGGCCGCCTCGACGGGATACCAGTTGCGCCGCTGCCTGTCCGAGAGCCCGGCGACGTCGAGCGGGGCGATCGCCTCTCGAACTCGATCGGGTAGCCCGGTTCGTTTCGCCGGCGCGCCGGAAAGGGCCATCCGACAGCAGCGCCGGAAGGCCGGCCCGAAGACCGGGTGGTCCGAGGACAGGAAGGCGCCGCAGAGCTCCGGCTTGCCGAGCCGCCGGGCCGCCTCGGCGTAGCTCGCGGCGGCGAAGTAGAGCAGTGTGAGCGAGGCGAAGGTGGGAAAGTCGCCCATCCGCGCGTAGAGGGCCGCGACGAGCCGGGCTGCGGTGTCCGCCTCCTCGAGTGTCCGCCGTCCGATCCGCGCGAGCTCCGCGGGAAAGTCGGGCGAGGCCCACGACCGCTCGATCGCGCCGGCGAGGCGCTCGAGGCCGAGGAGTGTGAGCGGGAAGCCCGTCGAAAGGATCGGGTCGACGAAGGCGGCGGCGGAGGGCAGCAGGATCCAGTTGGGCCCGGCGGCGGTCCGGCGTCGCAGCGGCAGCGCCGGGCGATGAACGAAGGGCACCGTCGCCCGGGCCTCCGCGAACTGCTCACCGATCGTGGGCAGGCGCGCGAGCAATCGTCTCCAGGCGGGAGCCCCCTGCTCGAGATCGAGCTCCCGGGCGAGCGCGGGTGTTGCCGCGATCCCGGCGCTCGTCAGGCCGTTGTTGAAGCGCAGCACCCAGACCCAGCCGCCGTCGAAGACGTGGTGCACCGCGGCGTCGTCGACGGGATAGGGCGGGGGGTCCGCGGGGGTGGCGAGGCCCATCGCGTCGAGACGGCGGACCCCGGTGAAGTGCGCGTAGAGCCCCGACGTTTCGGGCAGGCCGGGGAACTTCTCGCCGCCGAGCGCGAGGGCCCGCGACAGAAAGCCGTCCGGGCCCGACGCGTCGACGAGGAGACGAGCGCCGATCGTGCGGCGACGGCCGAGGTGCCCGGTGTCGAGGACCGCGGTTTCGCCTTCGAACCGCAGGCCCTCGATCTCTGTCCGGTCGAGGTGCACGGCGCCTTCGCGCTCGGCTTCGGCGGCGAGGAATGCGTCGAAGTCGGGGCGATACCAGTGCGTGTCGGCGACCTCGTCGCAGGGGCTCGCGGCGACGAGGAGCTGGTCGCGCCTCTCAGGGTCGGCGCCGAAAGGCCGGCCGGCCGTGTGGGCGTAGAACGTAAACCCGCGCTTCAAGCCGGCGGCGATCCCGGGACGCTCGCGCTGCCACGCTCCCCAGGCGGCCAGCGGCCGGATGCGCGGAAGGTCGTAGCGCTCGCAGAGCTCTTCGAGCAGGAGGTTCGCGAGCGGCGACGAGGACTCTCCGATCGCGAAGCGCGGGTGGGTTCCGCGCTCGACGAGCACGACCGACCGACCGAGGCGGCGGGCGAGGATCGCCGCGAGCGAGCCGGCAAATCCCGACCCGACGACCGCGACGTCGAAGTCGCTTCGGCTCACCGCGCCCCGCAGGCGTCGCAGGCCACCGGCGGGAGCGCGGTCTGCGCGAGGTTCATCGCGGAAAGGCGGGCCCGCCGCCGGTCGAGACAAAGAGGGCAGCGCGAGACCGCGTCGAGGTCCCAGAGGTCGGCGAAGACGCGGCCCCGCCGGAGGCCGAGCCCCTCGGCGAGGCAGTCCTCGAGAAGGCCGATCTTCGGCGCCTCGAAGTCTCCGGCCTCGCGCAGCGCGTCCATGGCGCCGTTGCCGGCGCGGGTCGCGATGACGGAGACGGCCGTCGCGCCGCAGTCGAACGCGAAACTCGATCGAGCGGCGCGCCCAGTCACGCTGCTCGTCCGGCCGGACCCACGGCAGACCCGCGAGGACGAAGACGCGAAGTCCAACGCCGCCCTCCGACAGGGCGTCCGCGGCGCGGCGGAAGGAGTCGAGCGTCATGCCCTTGTTGAGGCGGGGAAGGACGTCCGGATGGACCGTCTCGAGTCCCATCGCGACCTCGAGGTCGCCGGCGAGGAGGTCCCGGAACCGGAAGACGGCCGTTCCCGCGAGGGAGGGGTGGCACTCGACGATGGTTCGCTCGAACGGAGAGAGCGCGGCAGCGATCGCCGGATGTTCTTCCGGGGGGATGGCCCGCCGGTCGAAGAAGCTGCCGGCGTTGTAGAGCTTGATCCGTCGCGCGGGAGGAATCCGGCCGAGAGCCTCGAGGATCTGCGCTGCGACCGCGCCGGGGCCGGCACTCTCCTCGAGCGTGTTCTTCCACAGGTCGCACATCAGGCACCGCCACGGGCATTCGCGGTTCGTCAGGAGGACGGTGGCGATGTCGACGGGGCGGCCCGACTCGTCGGCCTCCACCTCGACGAACGCGCCGTACGCGCGCCGTGGGTCGAGGCGATTGCGTGGGGGGCGCCGCTCCAGGATCCAGCGGTCTCTCGCGCCGGCCGATTCGGGGTAGGCCGCGCTCACGGCGCGCTCACGCGTAGAGCGAGAGGAAGTGGGCCCGGTACCGGGCCTCGTCCGAGCGGAACCGCCCGGCCTCGCCCTCGGGAAGGGCGCCGTCCTGGAACCGCCGCTTGGAGAAGACGGGCATCGACTTTCCCGTCAGCGCCGCCACGCCTCGCGCCACGACGTCGCCCTTGAGGGCGTAAAGCCGCCGATGGTCGTATCCGGTGAGCGCAACGAAAGGGATCGCCTCGGCCGACTCGACGACCCGCGGCTGCGTGTAGGGACTGAAGCCTTCGAAGCCGAAGCGCCGGAGCGGCGCCCACGTCCGGCTGTACGACCGGCTCTGGCCGCCGGAGTAGGTCAGCGAGTGCTTCATGCGGCCCACGCCCCAGCCTTCCTGGTAGAGGAGCGGGTTGTGGAGGACGCTGCGAATCGTGAGCTCCGGGTTCTCTTCGATCGGGTAGTCCTTGAGGTTCTCGTCGCCGCCGTCGCCGTCGGCGAGGTGCCGCCACTGCGGGTAGCGCTCGCGGATTCCCCGGCACAGGGCGAGGGCCATGGCGGCCGATTCGACGTCGAGCGGCTTGTAGTCCTCGATGACGCGGACGGATTCGAGGGGATCGACCGACGCCGGTTCCACCTCGATCGGCTCGAGATACATTCCGAGGCCGAGCGCGTCGAGGAATGTTTTCGCCTGCTCGAGGTCGGCGCCGCGGCCGACTGAGAGCGTGAACGCCTTGAGGCGCCCCGGGTGCATGCCCAGCCGGCCGAGGACGTGGTGGGTGAGGAGGAAGACGGCTCCGCTGTCGACCCCGCCCGAGAAACAGACCCCGATCGGTTCCTCCGGCGGAACGCGCGCGAGCCATGCCGCGATCTCGTCGGCGACGGCGCCGATGTACCGGCGGCCGATGACCTCCGGGTCGGCCGGCAGGGGGTCCTCCGCGGGCGTGAAGTAACGGGTCCACGAAGCCTCGGGATCGGGGCAGCCGACGAGCTCGATCCCGACGACGTAGTGCGCCGGCACCATCCGCGTGTAGCTCGGATGAAACTGACCGGCGAGGCCCTCCCGGCGGAGCCACGCGTGGATCGCATCGATGCGGTCGGAGACGACGAGGGCCGGGCCGGCGCTCTGCTTGGCGAGGAAGTAGCGCAGCGGCCGGTCGAGCGAGCGCGCGAGGCGGACGCGGCGCCCGTCGCGGCCGACGAGCGCGAAGGACCCCTCGATCGCGCGCACGTCGTCCGGGGCTCCGCGCGCGATGCGGGCACGGGCCTCTTCGACGGTCATGTTGCGGATCCGGTGAGAGTCGGGGTCGGTCAGGTCGACGACGCGTTCGACGTACTGCTCGTGCATGGAAGCCTCCCGGGCCCGCCGATGCTACCGCGCGCGCTCTCGGGAGGAGACTTCGGGGCGGCGTTGCTCTAAAATACCGATAAATGTCAGCGGCAGCGCCGGGAGACTCCACGCCCGCAGAGCGTCCGGGCGGGGGCGGGACCGTCGCCGCGCTCGTCCAGGCCGCGCGACCCGCGCAATGGGTCAAGAACCTGGTCCTCCCCCTGCCGTTTCTCTTCGGCGGAGCGCTCGGATCGGCCGGAGGGTGGGCCCTGGCCGCCGCGGGCTTCGCGATGTTCTGCTTCGTGACGAGCGGTGTCTACCTCGTCAACGACGTCATGGACCGCGAGCGCGACCGCGCGCATCCCGAGAAGAAGCACCGGCCGCTCGCCTCCGGCCGGCTTTCGGTTTTCACGGCCGCCTCGGCCGCCGTCGGACTCGAAGCCGTCGGACTCGCGGCGGCCTTCGCGCTGCGCCGGGAATTCGGCCAGTGGTGCCTGGCGTACGCGGCGCTGATGCTGACCTACTCCTTCGTCTTGAAGCGCATCCCGTTCCTCGAGGCGCTGATCGTGGCGGCGGGAATGCCGTTGAGGGCGCTCGCCGGCGCCGCTCTGGCGCAGGTCTGGCCTTCGCCGTACCTGATGGGTTGCGCCTACCTTCTGGCCCTGTTCCTCGTGGCGGGCAAGCGCCAGTGGGAGCTCCTGCACGCCGGAAACCGCTTCGCCGCCGAGCACCGGCCGGCCCTCGCCTCGTACCGGGAGGGCGGCCTCGATTACCTTTTTCTAATCACCGCCCTGGCGACTGTGGCGGGCTATGCGGGCTACAGCGCCGCGCCCTCCACGGTCGCCCACTACGGCCGCTCGCTCGGGTGGACGGTGCCGTTCGTCATCCTGGGCATCGCGCGCTACGTCCGGCTCGTCTACCGGCGGGGCGGCGGAGGCAACCCGACTCGACTTCTGACCGACGATCCATGGCTGCTCTTGATCGTCGTGGGCTGGGTCGCGACGGCCGGCTGGATGATCTATGGCCGGTAGCCGCGAGGTCGGCGGCGCCCAGGTCCCGCCGCCGAAGGAGCCGACCGTGCGCCTGGGCGTCGGCTTCCTCGCCTACAACGAGGAGGAGCTGATCGCGAAAACGGTCGCGGAGGCCGTCGAGTCGCTGTCGGCGATCCCGAACCTGACCTGGCACGTCGTCGTCGTCAACGACGGCAGTCGCGATCGAACGGGGGAGATCGCCGAGGGACTCGCGAAGCAGGACCCCCGCGTCTCCGTCGTGCACCACGACGGGAACAAAGGCTACGCCGTCGCCACGGAGACGGCCCTGCGCAACGTGCCAGGGGAAGTGGTGATGGTCGTCGACGGTGACGGCCAGCACACGATGGCCGATGCGCCGTTGTTTCTGGACGCGATCGATCGCGGGGCCGACGTCGTGTTCTGCTGGAAGAAGGTCCGGCACGACCCGGTCGGCCGCCTCGTCCTCTCCCGCGGCCTGCGGGTCCTGTCGCACTGGATCCTCGGCTCGCCGCTTCACGACATCAACGCGGGCTGCCGCGCCTTCCGGCGCGAGGTCGCGCGGCGGATGGAAATCAAGCACCGGATCAACTTCGTGGGCGACGAGATCTACGCCCGCTGCCGCATCGCGGGGTGGAAAGTCGACGAGGTGGTGGTCCGGCACTTTCCCCGCGAGGCCGGCCAGTCGATCCACCGCCCGTTCAAGATGCTCGGCACGATCTTCCGGGTCCTCCGGTACCTCTTCGACCTGCGCGCCGAGATGAAACAGTCCGAGGCCCTGAAGCGCCTGGTCCGGAAGAAGAAGTGAGCGGCGGCACCGTCATCCTGGGCGCCGGCCCCACCGGCCTCGGCGCGGCCTACCGGCTCGTCGAGCGCGGCGAGAAGGACTTCGAGATCTTCGAGCGTTCGGGCCAGGTCGGCGGCCTTGCGACGAGCTTCACGGACCCGAAGGGCTGGACGTGGGACGTCTCGGGCCACATCATTTTCTCGGGATACAAGTACTTCAACGACTTCCTCGGCAAAGTCCTGGGCAAGGACGGCATCCGCTGGATCGATCGCGAGAGCTGGATCAAGTTCGAGGACAAGTACGTCCGTTATCCCTTCCAGAACCACCTCTCGTCGCTGCCCGAGCAGGCGATGCTCGATTGCCTGATCGGCCTCGTCGAGTCCCAGACGATCGACAAGGACCGGGCGTTCACGAACTTCGCGGAGTGGGTGCTGGCGAAGTTCGGGTCCGGCGTCGCAAAGCACTTCATGAACCCCTACAACTTCAAGGTCTGGGCGACGCCCCTCGAGAAGATGGGGTACTACTGGATCGCCGAGCGCGTCTCCGTCGTCGAGTGGCGCAAGGCCATCGAAACGACCGTCGTTCCGAAGTCGACCGACTGGGGCCCGAACGCCAAGTTCGGCTACCCACTCCACGGCGGAACGCTCGGGCTCTGGAAGGGCGTCCTGCCGTTCCTCGGCGAGGACCGCGTGCGGTACCACAAGCGCGCCGTCTCGGTCGACGAGGAGAAGCGCGAGATCGCCTTCTCCGACGGCACGAGGCGCGCCTACGACCGGCTCCTGACGACGATGCCGCTCGACGCCTTCGTGGCGCGGCTGACGCACGCCCCCGAGGCCGTGCGGAAGGCGGCGGAGTCGCTCCTCTTCAACCGCCTCTTCTCGGTCGGCGTCGGGCTCAAGCGCCCGTCTCCGTCGGACAAGAACTGGATCTACTTCCCGAATCCGAAGACGCCCTTCTACCGGATGACGTACCTCTCGAACTACTCGCCCGAGATCGTGCCGGGCGGCGACACGGGCCGCTATTTCTCCGTCCTGACCGAAACGTCGTATTCGAAGTTCAAGCCGCTGCCGAAGGGCGACTTCGGAAAGGCCGTCGTCGACGGGCTCGTCGCCGAGGGGATCCTGCAGTCGGGGGATCTGCCCCTGATCGAAACGATCTTCCTGATCCACGCCGGCCACTCGTACCCGATCCCGTCGACCGACCGGAACCCGGCGCTCGAGACGATCCACGCGTACCTCGAGCCCCGAGGGATCTTCTCGCGCGGCCGCTTCGGCTCCTGGAAGTACGAGATCGGCAACCAGGACCATTCCCTGATGCAGGGCGTCGAGCTCGTCGACCGCTGGCTCGACGGGAGCGACGAAAAGGTGTTTCGGAGCTGAACGCACAGGATTCGAAGACGGGTATGAACGAGACGCGGATCTTCCTCGCCAAGGCCCCGGGGACTCCACCGGGAGTGATCTTCCCTGTGGCTCGACGGGAGGGAGGAGATGGTCTTCGACGCTGAGTCTGGTAACGAGGCAAGAGGAGATCGCATGCGCCCTTCGAAGGTTTTTTCGGGAGTCGTCCTCGCCGGTTGTACCGCGCTCGCAGGGGCGCAATCGAAGCCCTTGCTGCCTGCGCCCGATCACTCCGGTCTCCACGTCCAGGTTGTGGAAGCACCCGACTTCGGGTCCACGGTCGTCTGGCAGAGGATCACCGCGGCGGAGTTCGATCCCGACACGTCCGGGACGACCTATTCGAGTACGTGGAACCCTCCGGGCGCCCTCTACTACGGGCGATATGTCACCGGAGGGTTCCCGCATCTCGTCGCGAGCCCGCACCTGCCCGGAGGCGCCCGCGTCCGCTCGATCCGATTCGAGTACTGCGACATGAACGGTCCCGGTCACCTGGGGATCAATCTTTACGATTGTGACCAGTCCGGGTGCAATCCCGTCCCCGTCAGGGCCTTCGACAGCTCGGCGTTCCCGGTTTGTTTTGCGAGCTATACCGTCCAGGGGTTGATCGATCACACGGTGAATAACGTATCTCACCAGCTACTGATCGACGTCGTGTTTGGCGCCGTCGACGGCACGAACCAGCTTGCGAGCGTCTCGCTCGGTTACGAGCTCCAGGTCAGCCCGGCGCCCGCCTCCGCGACGTTTGGAGACGTCCCGACCTCCAGCCCGCAGTTCCAGTTCGTCGAAGCCCTGGTCGCCGCCGGGATCACGGCCGGCTGCGGGAGCGGCAACTACTGCCCCGGCAATCCCGTGACCCGCGGGCAGATGGCCGTCTTTCTTGCGAAGGCTCTCGGCTTGAACTGGGCGCAGTAGACGGGGGAACCTGCCGGAGGGTCTTCGTCCGGCTCAATGCGGCACGAAGTAGGTGTAGTAGTTGCGGTCCCGGAATGGCTGCGCCTGGAGTTCCTCCCGGCCGTCGGGAAACGCCGCCTTGAGCTCCTCCCGGTGCGCGGTGTCGCCCGGGTGCACGAAGAACAGGAGCGGGCGGTCGAGGATCAGGGGCACGGGCCGGCCGGCCGGGACGGCGTGCGGTCCCGACCAGAGGCGGTCGCCGATCTCGAAATCGATGCAGCGGCCGTCGATCCAGCCGGGCATACCGAGAAGGTACGCGTTGTCGAAGGGGACGCCCCGCTCGTCGCGGTACTTGCGCATCACGCGCACGACGTCGAGCGTTGGGTCGAGGATCCGGACCTCCTGGTCGCGGAAGCGCACGAAGTAGCTTTCGTAGTTCCGCTGGATCGACAGCGCGGCGAGAGCCGCCAGAAGCGTGCCGACGACGGCCTTCCGTCCGCGACCGCCTTCCCGGGCCTGGCGCAGGAGCCAGGCGGCGGGCAGGCCCGCGAGAACGAGAACGGACGGAATGGCGACGGCCGCGCGGTTGATGCCCGGGTTCTCGACCGGGAAGGCGAGGGCGAGCGTCGAAGCGAGCGTGAGGACGAAGAGCGAGAGGAGAACGACGGTCCACCGCCGAGAGCCCCGGAGAGCCGTCACGCCGGCCACGAGGAGTCCCGCGAGAAACAGGGCGCCCGTCACCGGTTCGAGGAACGGCTCCTCGGTCACCGTGTTGATCCACGCCTGGTCGCCGCGAAAGTGAAACGCGAGCGCCATGCGCCCGAGATTGCCGGCGAAGAGCTCGGCCGGGGTCCCGGGCAGGGGGCGCTCGCGGCTGCCCGCCCGCGTCATCGCGCGATACCAGAAGTTCTGGGGACGCTGGAGCATGTACTGAAGGAGCGGCAGGAACACGAGGAGCGCCGTCGCCGTGAGGAGCAGGCCATCGCGGACAAGGCGGACGCGGCTTCTCTTCCAGCGCGGGTCGAAGAGGCATAGGCCGAAGGCGACCGGAACCATCGCCGGAACGATCTTGAAGGCGTTGTAGCCGTATTGCCCGAGACCCAGCCAGAAACCAGCCGAGAGCGCGCTCGCGCGGTCGCCCCGTCGCATGTAGCGAAGGAGCGCGGCGAGAAAGAGGGCCGCTGGGAAAACCGCCCACGCGAACGTGAGGCCCCGGCGCGCGCCCAGGGTCGGCCACTTGCTCCATGCGCCGAGGGCCGCCACGACGAGCCCGAGCGGCGCTCCGCCGAGTTCGCGTCCGACGAGATACAGCGCGGGGATCGCGAGCATCCCGATCAAGGCGGTCGAAATCTTGAGGGTCAGGTAGTCGATCGGAAGCCCGAGCCGGTGGAGGAAGTATTCGTAGTAGAAGGGCAGCGGCGCCTGGCCCGTGTTTCCCGGGAAGAAGACCGGCCGCTCGCCGCGCGCGAGATCTTCGATGTTGAGGAGATCTTCGGCATGGTCGCTGCCCGGCTGCGGCGGGATCTCGGACAGCCGGTGGAATCGGAAGAAGGCGCCGATCGCGAGAATGGCGAGGAGCGCCAGGCCGGTTGCGACCTTCCGCCCGCGCCGAGGTACGGGCTCCGGCACCGCCGCCTCTTTAGGCGTCTCGTGCTGCGCCCACGCCCAGATCCAGAGGACGATCGACACGAGCCAGGCGGCCGTGCCGGCGAGCTCGAATCGCCCCGAGGCAGAGCGGGTCCAGGAGAATGCGGCGAGGGCGAGCGAGACGAGGAGGCCGGCCGCGAGCCGGTCCAGCGACGGCCGCGAGGGCCGGATCTCGGGAAGCGTTTCGGGGAGGGACGCCGCCTTCCAGGCGACGACGAGCCAGGCGGCGAGGCCCGCCGCGAGCGCCGCCGCGGCCCACGCGGGGAGGGCGTGGCGCTGCATCGGCCAGCAGGCCGCCGTCAGGAGGAGAACGCCCGCGAGAGCGAGGGCGAGCATCGCGCCCGAACCGCGCGGCGGCGCGGAGAACGTCCGGCCCGTCTCGTCGCGCGCGGGCACGAGGTTCAGCGTGTTGCCCAAGCTTGCATTCATGATAGCCGACGCGCGCGATGCGGTAAAATCGAACTTGATCCCCCACACGAGGAGGCCGCCTTGAAGCGAGTCCCGACGATCGTTCTGGCTCTCGGTCTGGCGCTGCCCGCCGCCTGCCGGCGCGCCGAGCCTCCGGCGCCTTCCGCCGCGGCCTCACCGGCGCAAGCCGCCGCCTTGCCGGCTCCGGCCGGCGCCGGCCTCGTCACGGACAAGGCCCTCGTCGACGGGCATCTCTCCGAGGTCTCGCACAGCAAGTGGGACGGGGGCCAGACGTCGGACCTGTTCGACGACGACGCGAATACCATGGCGCGCACCGAGAATGCGAACCCGGCGATCCTGGAGCTCCGCTTTCCCACGCCGAGACCCGTCACGGGAATCGCGATCACGACGGGGGGCACCGACTACGCCGTCACCGTGACCCTCCATCCCCAGGGCGGCGGGACCCCGAAGACGTACACGAAGGAATTCCTCCAGATGAAGCCGGACCCCACGCTGGGCCTCTCATTCGACACGGGGACGACGCCCATCGAATCGATCCGGGTCGAGATCAAGGACGTCCACGGCGGGGACGGGCACATCCACATCCGCACGGTCAAGATCCTGTAGGGCTCTCCGCGGCGAATGGAGGGAGGGTCGGCGGCGGACGGTCAGGCGCGCGACGGCCCGACCCCGCGCCAGAATCGCATCTTCTTCGGCCTGACGCTCGCGGTCTTTCTCGTGACCCGGCTCTGGGGCCTCGAGCGGTTTCCGATCTTCTTTTTCTGCGACGAGGCCGTCCAGACGGTCCAGGCGACGCGCCTCACGGAACACGGGATGCGGGACGACCGCGGCGTGTTCCTGCCGACCTACCTCCGCAATACCGAGTTCTACAACCTGAGCGTGGGCGTCTACCTCGAGGTTCTGCCGGAGCTTCTCCTGCCGCGGTCGGTTTTCGTCGCGCGGGCCGTCCCGCTCGCCGTCATTTTCTCGGCCATGGCGGCGGTCGGGCTCATCCTGCGTGACTTTCTGGGGCTCCGGTTCTGGTGGGTGGGCGTCCTTGTCCTCTCGGGGTTCCCGGGCTGGTTCCTGCACACGCGGATCGCGTTCGAGCTCATGCTCGCGACGGCTTTCTACGTCTGGTTTCTCTATTTCTACCTGCGCTACCGGAGCGGGCGTAACCGCGCGCTCTACGCGGCCGCCGTCTTCGGCGCCCTGACGTTCTACGGATACAACACCTTCCAGCCGGTCGTCGTCGCGACGGCCCTGGCACTCGCGGTCGTGGACGCGCCGTACCACTGGCGCAACCGCGGGCCCGTGGCGCGGGCCCTGCTTCTCCTCGCCCTCCTGGCGCTGCCGTACGTGCGCTTTCTCCGCGACCATGCGGGCGAGGTCGGCGAGCGGCTGCGCAGCCTCGACTCGTACTGGACGGACCCGGAGCGGACGTTTCCCGGAAAGCTCGCGATCTACGCCAGGGAGTACGTCCGCGCCTTCTCGCCGCGTTACTGGTTCTTCCCCGATCCTCCCGGTGACATCGGACGCCACACCATGCGGGGCTACGGGCACGTGCCGCTCGCGGCCCTGCCCTTCGTGGTCGGCGGGATCATCCTGTGCGCACGCCACATCCGGCGGCCGCCGGAGCGGACCCTCCTCGTGGCGCTGGCGGCCGCGCCGGTCGGCGCAGCGCTGGTGCGCTCGGGGATCACGCGGTCGATGACGCTCGTCGTGGTGCTCGGGCTGCTGGTCGGCGTGGCGGCCGACCCGCTCCTGCGCCTTGCCACCCGGTGGGCGCGGCCGGCGCTGGTCGCGGCGGTCCTGTGGCTCTTCCTCGCCGGGGCGCAGGCGGCGATGCTCGCGGATGCCCTCCGCAACGGGCCGACCTGGTATCGGGACTACGGCCTCTACGGGATGCAGTGGGGCGCCCGCGAGGTGTTCGGCGAGATCGGACGCATCCGGACGGCGCATCCGGGCGGCCTCGTCGTGTTGACGCCGGTCTGGACGAACGGGGTCGACGACCTCGTGGACTTCTTCCTCCGCAGCCACGAGGGCATCGTCATCGCGAACGTCGACTGGCTCGGAAGCGCCCGCCGGGACATTCCGGAAGACACGGTCGCCGTCATGACCGAGAGCGAGTACCGTTCGGCAGCCGGCGATCCGCGTTTTGCGGACGTTCGGGTCGAGACGACGCTCCTCTTCCCGGACGGCCTTCCGGGCTTCCGGTTCGTGCGACTGCGGTACGCGGACGACTTCGACGCCGTCCTGGCCCGGGAGCGCGAGAGCTGGCATCGACTGGTCGAAGAGGAGGTGTCGATCGGCGGCGAGGCAGTGAAGGTCTCCCACTCGGTCTTCGACGAGGGGCAGTACGCCCGCCACCTCTTCGACGGCGACGACGACTCGCTCGTCCGGACCGAAGAGGCGAATCCGGCCGTCGTCCTGGTCGAGTTTCCGAGCCCGCGTCCGCTCCGGCATCTTTCCCTGACGACCGGCAGCATGGACATGGAGGTCACGGTCGAGGTCGCCGGCCCGTCGGGGAAGGCCTCGTTCGCGCGCACTTACAGCGGGCTGCCGCGCGATCCCACCGTCGAAATCGATCTCCCTTCGGTCGGGGGAGACGTCGCGAGCGTCCGCATCACGGTGCGCGACATCCACGCGGAGGAGCCGCAGAACGTGCACCTGCGGGAGGTGCGGCTGCGCTGAAGTCCGGGGCGCCGGGCTTCAGCGCAGGAAGTCCGAGAGGCTCCAGGAAAGAACGCGGTTCTGGCCGCGGTCCGAAACGACGAGGCGCCCGAACGGATCGAGCGCGATCCCGGTCGGGGACTTGAGGCCGTCGGCCTTGTACGACTTCAGAAGGTTGCCCGACGCGTCGTACTGCGCGATGCGGCCCTTCCAGGCGTCCGTCGCGAAGACGGTGTCGGACGGGCCCACGACGAGGTAGGGCTCGGTGTAGAAGTCCTTCCAGCCGTAGACGGGGAACTGCCGCACGAAGGCTCCGTCCGCATCGAAGACCTGGACGCGGTGGTTGCCCGTGTCCGCCACGTAGATGCGGCCGGCGGCGTCGGCGGCCAGGCCGACCGGCTCGACGAACTGGCCGGGCTCGTTTCCGGCCGAGCCCCAGGAGCCCGCGACCTTGCCATCGGCGTCGAACTTGACGATGCGCTTGTTGCCCGTGTCCGAGACGTAGAGAAACCCGTTCGCGAGGACGAGGGCGCGCGGTCCGAAGAAGCCCCGCTCCGGGTCCTTCCACTCTCCGCGCCAGGCACCGTCGGCCGCGAACCGCGCGACCCGGTGGTTCCACGTGTCCGCGACGAAGACCTCGCCGTCCGGCCCGACCGCGACGCCTCCCGGCTCGTTGAGCTGTCCCGGCCCGGGGCCCTTGCCGGCGCCGAGGACGCGCTGGAAGGCGCCGTTGCCGTCGAAGACCTCGACGCGGCTGTTCTTGCTGTCGGCGACGTAAACGTTGCCGCGGGCGTCGGCCGCCACGCCCCGCGGCTCCGCGAACTGTCCGGGCCCGCTGCCCGGCCCGCCGAGGACGCGGGCGGCAGGCAACTCCACGGCGTCCGACGGGTAATCGCGCGCGGAGGTGTCCGAGACGGTCAGGTCGAGGGGCTCGAGGATGCCGCTGCCGCCGAGGTCCTTGCGGACGAAGACCGTCGCGTCCTGCGAGCCGATCGGGCTCCAGATCTCGTGGAAGAGCCACCACCGGAAGAAGTCCTTGAGCGTCGGGTGCGTGGTTCCGGCCGAAGTCGACGGCTCGGGGAACCACCAGGCCCGGATCGGCACGCGCTTGGCGTCGTACTTGTCGGCGAGCTGCTTCTCGAGCGCGCCCTCGGGGTCCCAGTCGGCGATGATGACGGGGGTCGAGGCCTGCTCGATTCGCGTCGCCCAGGCGGTCGGCACGTCGCGCAGATACCAGGTCAGGGGCCACGCGCTCTCGCCGGCGACCGTGATCACGTTCTGGCCGGGCGCCACGCGCGCGCGCGCCTGGTCGACGGCCGCGAGCGAGCGCACGAGGTCCCGCGACGTCTGAACGTAGGCGAGCATCTCGGCGTGGCCGGGCTCCCTTGCGACGTCGTGGGCGCCGTACCGGAAGACCGCGAGCCACGCTCCCCAGGTGTTGACGGCGAAGAGCACGGCCACGACGGAGAGCGCGATGCGCCTCGACGTCCGTCCACGCTCGTCCCAGAGCCGGGCGACGCCCATGGCCGCGAGGACCGTCAGCGGGAGCAGCGGATGAACGGTGAGCCAGGGGACCTTCTCGCGCGCCCACGCGTAGATCGCGAGCGAGCCCACGGCCCAGAAGGCGAGGAACTGGACGAACGGAGAGAGGGTCGATTCGGGTGGAGGCTTGAGCAGAAAGGTTGCCACGACCCAGCCCGCGGCCAGGAGAACGAGGGCGACGAGGGCGGGGGAGCCTCCGATGCCCGGGAACCTCGCGTAGACGACAACTTCGAGCGCCAGCAAGGGCGCCGCCACGAGCAACGTGCGCAGGAGCGGATCCGAGCGCCAGTCCTGCCAGCGGAAAGCGAAGATCGCCGCGGCGAGGACCGCGGTCTCGTAGTAGGCGAGCTGCGGAAAGTAATACCACCAGGGACCGGGAATGCGCGCGATCGCGTGCTGGCCCATCCAGTACTTGACGGCTTTCGGGATGGCGAGCCAGTCGCCCGGGTACTTCCCGAAGGCGGTGTACATGGTCGCCCAGATGACGAGGAACAGGACCGCGGCCGTCACGATCGGGCCGGACCGCGCGGCGGCCCAGCGCAGGGCGCCCGCGACGGCGGCGCGCGGCCGGGGCCCCCGGGGCGCCCGGGCGGTGCGCAGGAGGCACCAGATCGCGTAGGCCACGAAGAGGACGCCCGTCATGTAGGCGTTCTCCTTGGTGACTCCCGCGAAGGCGAAGGCGGCCGCGGCGCCGAGCAGCCAGCGCGCCCGGTCGGTCTCGAGGAATCTCTGAAAGGCGACGATCGTCGCGAACGTGAAGACGAGCGAGTACAGGTCTTCCCGGATGAACCGCGAGAAGTACCAGAAGTGGCCGCTCACCAGGACGAACGCGGCGTATGCGATCGCGGCGTTGCGCCCGATCCAGCGCCGGAGCGGGAAGGCGAACGCGATGAGGACCAGGCCGAAGATCGCCGGCATGACGCGCGCGGTCGCGTCCGTCGCGCCCAGGATCTTGTAGACGAGCGCGTTGACGTAATACAGGAAGGGGCCGTGGTAGGCCGGGTCGTAGCGCCAGTCCCCTCCCCGGGAGAGCGTCCAGGACTGGTAAGCGTGAATCGACTCGTCGTGATGCAGGGGCCGGTCGCCGAGGGCCCAGAACCGCGTCGCCACGGCGATCGCGGCGAAGAGGAGGAGGCCCGCCACCGCGCGGCCCGAGATCCGCGGCCGCGCGCCCGAGATCGATCCCGCGTCGTTCAAGGCGTCCTCCCGAGTTCCAGCCGGGCGATCGAGCCCGTGCCGGAGTTGACGACGTACAGAATACGGTTTTTCGGGTCGATCGCGATCCCGGTCGGGTTGTCGAACTTCTTTCCCGACCGGTCGGCGATCAGGCGGCCCTTTTCCCGGCCGTTGGGATCGAGGATGGCCACCTGGCGGGAGCGCGGGTCGGTCGCGTAGATCGTGCCGTCGGCGTCGATGGCGAGGCCAGGCTCGACGTTCTCTCCCCAGCCCGCGAACGGGAACACCCGACGCAGCGACCCGTCGGGCCCGAGGACCTGGATGCGCTTGTTCCCGGTGTCGGCGACGTAGACCTCGCCTGCCGGCGACACGGCGATTCCCATGGGGCTCGAGAACTGCCCCGGGAGGGACCCCTTTTGCCCGACGATCTTCTTGTCCGACAGGAGCGGATCGAACGAGACCACGCGATGGTTGCCGGTGTCTGAGACCCAGACGCGGCCGTCCGGTGCAATCGCGATTCCGCGCGGCCCGTAGAGGTCGCCCACGGAGGCGCGCCGCACACCCTCGACCGTGTATGCCTGGACGCGCCCGTTCCACGTGTCGGCGACGTAGAGGGCGTCGCCGCGGATCGCGACGCCGCAGAGCTCGCGGAAACCGAACTCCCCGGAGCCCCGGCCGCCCCAGCCGCCGAGCTTCCCGCCCTCGCGGTCGAAGACGCGCAGGCGCGAGTTCCCGAAGTCGGCGATCCAGAGGCGGCCCTGTCCGTCGACGGCGGCGCCGCGCGGTTCCTTCAGCCCGGCGTACGCGGGCTCTCCGCCGGCGGCCTTCGCGGCGATCGCCGGCCGCTCTTCCGGCTCGTCCGCCGGCGGCCCGGCGGTCGTGGTCTCGAGCAGCGATTCGCGCGCCGGCAGGATGACGTCCTGCGCGGGTCCGCCCGCGACGCGGTAGATCGAGGTCTCGGGATTCTCGTAGGCGAGCTGGAACAGATTCGTGTCGACCTTGAACTTCAGGAGCCCCGACGCCGGATAGGTTTTGCGCTCGAGCCATCCGACGTAGACATAGGCGACCCGGTAGCGCTTCAGGAAGCCCGTCGCGGTCGTTTCGTCGGCGGTCGAGTAGATCGTCCGGACGGCGATCTTGCGGGCCTCGATCTCGCTCTCGGGATTGCCCCGCTGCTTGACGTGGTAGTCCCAGCCGAGGACGGTCGGCAGGCCCGTCAGCATCGAAATGCGTCCGAAGTCCTGGTACGAGGGGCCCTGGGCCTCGAGAAGGACCGGGGTGCCGGGGACGCTTCTCCGCAGCCACTCGACCGCGCGGTACTCGCCCGGGCGCTGTTCCTCGAGATAGCGCAGCCCGTCGAGCGACGGGCCCGAGTAAGGCGCGAAGTGGCGGCTGACGGCCGCGCGCCCGGCGGTCGCGCTCGTGAAGACAGCCGCCGCCGCGAGAAGCGCCGCCGCCGCGCGGGCGGCCAGGGGCCAGCGGTCGATCGTGCCGCGATGCGTGGGCCGGCGGAAGACGAGGACCGCGGTCGCGAGCGCGAACAGCAGCCAGGCCTCGAGGTACAGCTTGAAGAAGGTGTTCATGCGGTCGACGATGTAGAACCGCTGGGTGAAGAGGACGAGGAAGAATGCCGTCCCGAGGAACGCGATGGCCAGCCGGTCCTCGCGCTCCTCGGCGAGAGCGAAGTACGCCACGGCGAAGAGGAGCACTCCGGCGAGGAAGAAAAGGTCGGGGTACCGCACGGCGAGGAAAGCGAGCCCGCCCGCGGCGAGAGCCCCGACGATCCAGCGCGGTGCGCGCCCGGTTCCCCGGGCGGCCAGGCTCTGCGAGGCGGACGCCATCCACCAGCCGATTGCGAGGAAGAGGAAGAGGCCGAACACGGTGAGCTGGTCGAGTCCGGCCGAGGAGGGCTCGAGATTGCGCCCCACGCCGGGACGGCCGCCCGCTCGGAACCAGAGCGGAAGCGCCAGCAGCCAGGCCGAGCCGGCGGCCGCCGAGAACGCCACGACGGCCCGGCCCGCCGAGGCGAGCGAGAGCCTCGGCGGCATGAGGGCGGAGGTCAGCGAGACGAGGACGATGAGCCCCGCGAGCAGCGGCACGTCCCAGGCGTTCGTCAGCGCCTGGCACGCGGCGACGAACCCCACGAGCGCGGCCCCTCCGAGGCGCTGCCGCGCGGTCGAGGCCGGATCGCCGTGCACGCGCAGGAAGTGGAGCGCCGCACCGGCAAACAGCAGGAAGACGGGTATCGCGAGGACGTGGGCGTGGAGGTCCGCAAAGACCAGGCTCCAGAACGGATACTCGTTGATCGTGTCGCGGATGACGCGGGAGGTTGCCCAGAAGTAGTCCCAGTCGAGGGCGTGCTTCTTCACCAGCCACTCGCGCAGGCCCGAGAGGTTCCCGACGAGGAGCGTCAGCGAAGCCCCGGCGACGCCGGCGCGCAGGCGCCCGCCCCAGTTGCGCGTCAGGGAGAAGGCGCCCTGCAGGATCGTTCCGCCGAGAAACCCGAAAGCCAGGTTGAACGTGAAGCGGGTCGAGAGATTCGTCAGGAACGTCAGGACGACGACCATCTCCTGGCCGAACGTGTAGTAGCCGAGCGGCGCGCCGGCCAGCCAGGGGTCCGAGGGCGGAAGCGACGGGGTCCTCATGAGGATGTTCAGGATCGAGAAGTCCATCGGCTTCTCGCCCCAGTAGATCTCGGGGCTGAGCGCCCGGATGCCGAGGAAGAGCACGAATCCGAAGGCGAAAACGGCCTCACTCTGGAGGAGCGGCCGCCGGTTCTCGCGGACGAATCGGAGGATGTCGTGACGGTTCCGCAGGAAGCTCCAGGCCGAGGCCACGGCGACGAGCGCCAGGGACGCGATGACGGCGCGGCGTCCATTCGCGAGGACCCGCAACGTCACGCCGAGCGTCGTGAGGTAGGTCGTCACGACGAGCCCGAGCATCCGGGCGAGCCCGAAGCCCCGGTCGGAAAAGCGCGGGAAGGCGCTGAAGGCGAGCGGCACCGCCAGGAGCCCCACCCCGGCGAGGGCCAGGTACCAGAGGATCGCGGCGCGGACCGAGCCGCCGCGCTCCGGCTCCTGGAACGGCGCCGGTTCGGCTTCGGCCTTCCGGTCGGGCCGCACCGGAGCGGACACGCGGCGCATTCGGCGCGGCCACTTCTCCCACTCGTTCATGGTCGGGGGAGTCTCGGGAATCGAGGCCATCAGCAGCGACCGGACCTTCGTCGGGGAGAAGGCGGGAGTCTTGCGGAAGAGCAGGACGCGCGGATGGTCGTAGACCGTGAACTGCTCCTCCGCCCGGTCGTCGGGGAAGCGCAGCGGCCCGAGCGAGGGGTACGACGTAAAGTCCGCCGCGCGTTCGAAACCGAGGCGCCCGTCGAAGAGGGCCCGGTAGTAGGCGATCGACATCGGGAAGACCGACGGGACGCGCGTCACGTTCATGTAGACGCGCCCCGAGGTGACGGCGATCCAGTCGGCTTCCGTGAGGGCCTTGACCAGGATCTCGACCTTCTGCGGGGAGTCGGGATCGAAGAGGGGGATCGCGGGGCCGGCGTACCGGCCGGGATCGTGGTTCGGCATCGGCATCGGCTGCCCGTCGTCCCAGGTCTCGTTGGCGAAGGCTTTTCCCGGCGGGACGTGAGCGTAGATCCAGCGCGTGGCCTCGATGCGCGTGTGCGGCCGTCGATAGATCGACGTGAAGGCGATCGACCAGAGAAAGGTCGCCCCGAGGACGGCGACGGCGCAGGCCCGGGCGAACCGCGGCATCCGCGAGCGCGCCATCCACGAGGAGAAGGCCGCGCCCGTCAGGACGGCCAGCGCCGGGTAGGCGGGGTAGAAGTACCGGATCGACTTGACGATCGTCAGGCCGTGGTAGAGGAACAGGAAGAGAACGTAGACGGTCAGCGGGGCGAGGGCGAAGAACCGGCGCCGCAGGATCGCCACGAAACTCCAGACGAACGCCGCGATTGCCGAGAGGCCGAAGGCGAGGCCCGCGCCCCAGAGGACGAAGTTCTCGAGGGGGTAGAAGATCGTTCGGCCCGCCCACTGCAGCGCAGGCGGGAAGCCGGCGACCGAGCTCGACAGGATCGCGAGCCGGCGGAGGTCGTCGATCCAGCGCGGGTCCAGCCGGAACGAAAGCGGGCTCGGGCCCAGAAACACGTGGGGCAGGAAGACGCGCACGGTCGCGGCCGCCGCCAGGAAGATCAGGAGGCCGCGCGGTACGGCCCGGATGACCGACCCGAAGGATCGGCGCCGGCCGAGGGCCCGCACCAGGACGGCGACGCCGATCGGCGCAAAGAGCGCGAGCGCCGTGATCTTGCAGGCGGCTGCCAGGCCGATCGCCACACCCGTCAGGACGTCTCCGACGGGGCCGGAGCGGTCCCGGGCCATCCGCACCGCGCCGTACAGCGCCGCCGCCGTGAAGGTCGTCAGGAACGTGTCGACGGACCAGAAGTGCGAGAGTTGGATGCCGAGGGCGCAGAAGGCGGCGAGCCCCGCGGCGAGCAGCGAGGCCCGGCGGTGCGCGAGGCGCCGCGTGATCCGGTAGACCAGCCAGACGGTCAGGAGGTCGAAGATCCCGGACAGGGCCCGCCCGACCAGATGCGTCTCGCCGTAGCCCTTCTTGCCGAAGAGCGGCGCGACCGCCTTCGCCATGACGAGCGGCAGCGTCCCGTAGACGAACGAGCCCTCGCCGCGGTTGTACGGGTCGAGCGTCGATTTCCGGGAGTCGAAGTAGTCGGCCGCGCTCTTCGGGAAGGCGAGCTTCTCCTCGACCATCGAGATGAAGCGCTCGTCCGGATGGAGGTGGTGTCCCTCGTCCCAGTCGAGTTTCTGGAAGCGGAAGAACGCCCCGAGGAGAAGAATCCCGAGGAGGATGGCGCGGGCGCGTGGTCGAGACAGGCGGATCACGCGACGCGGATGCCCTTCCGGGAGAGAAAGCGCGCGATCTCCTCGCGGTTGCCCTGGATCCAGTCGAGCAACCGGTCGACGCCCTCCCCCGGCGAGACGCGCGGCCGCCAGCCGAGGTCCCGGGCCGCCCGATCCACGTTGCAGTAGAAGACGCGCTGATCGCCGACGCGCGCCGGCTGGTGCGCGAGGGGGATTTCTTTCTTCAAGCGGTCGGCGAGGACCGTCATCAGCTCCTTCAACGACATGCGGAAGGCCGGCCCGCCTCCGACGTTGTAGGCCCGCCCCGCGACGATGCTCTTCTTCTCGGCCGCCGCGAGATAGAGAGCCACGAGGTCCTCGACCCAGAGGAGGTCGCGGACCTGGAGCCCGTCTCCATAAAAGGTGATCGGCAGGCCGAACACGGCCGCGAGCGCGAACCAGGCCACCCAGCCCTGGTCCTCTTCGCCGAACTGGCGCGGGCCGTAGATGCAGGACTGCCGCATCGCCACCGTGGGCAGCCCGAAGCTGCGGTGGTAGTCGACGACGTACTGGTCGGCCGCCCCCTTCGAGCAGCCGTAGGGAGACTCGAACGAGAGGGGCTCTTCCTCGGAAACGCCCTGCGGGAGGTTCTGGAAGTCCCAGCGGCCGTCGCGGACGACGTCGCCCATGGTCAGGTGTCCGTAGACCTTGTTGGTCGACGCGTAGATCAGGAGCGGCGCCGCGTCCGGTGCTCCGGCGTGGCGTTTCCGGAGCTCCTCGAGGAGCCGGAAGGAGCCGATCGCGTTGATCTCATGGTCGGCCGCGGGATCGAGGATCGAGGTCGTGACGGCGACCTGGCCCGCGAGGTGGAGAACCACGTCGAAGGGCTCGCCCAGAATCGCCCGGAGGGCCGCGGCGTCCCGGACGTCGGCCTCGAGGAAGCGGATTTCCGGGTGGAGACTCTCGAGCCACGCCCGGTTGAAACGCGAGGCGGGGCGCGCGAAGCTGTCGAGGACCACGACATCGTGGCCGAGCTCGCGAAACCGGTGGGCCGCATTCGAGCCGATGAATCCGGCGCCGCCGGTGATCAGAAAGCGCATTCTTTCCCTCGATGGGTGGGGTCGTTGCCGACTAAGCCCTTATTTTACAGAAGAATCGGCCCGCCGCGTGCAGACGAAGGCGATGCACGACCCGGCCGCGGGCTCCGGTTCCTCGGTGTACCGGCGCAGCCTCCGGACCCAGAAGGCATTGTCGGTCAACCGGGGGACGGGGACCCAGCGGCCGGTTGCGCGTTTGGCGACGAGGTGCGGCAGGCTCACGTAGTGGCTCCGGTGAAAGGCGTGCGCCGCCCGGGGAGACAGGTAGTACCGCCAGCGGACGACGTCGAATCCCGCCCGCTCGAAACGCTCGCGCCAGGTCGCCGGGGAGTCGAAGTGGAAGTGGACGGACTTGCGATTGAACCAGGCGAGGTACGCGCGGTGGGCCGCGGCGAGTCCCAGGCGCCGCCAGGCGCGGGCATCCGTCAGGAACTCGCTGAAGTGCTCGCCGATCACCGTGCAGGCGAAGATTCCCCCGGGCTTGACCACGCGCGCGATTTCCGCGACGGTTCGGTCGATGTCGGGAATGTGCTCGAAGACGCAGTTGGAGACGACCGAAGAAAACGCCGCGCCCGGGAACGGCATCGCCCCCGAATCGGCGCCGACGAGAAGCCGGTAGACCCCCCGCGCGGCCGCCTCGGCGAGGTCTCCGATCCCCGGATCGAGACCCACGTCGGCGCCGCCCCCGAACACGACCGAGCCGAAATGGCCGTCGCCGCAGCCGATGTCGAGAATGGGACGCGGAAAGTCGATCTCCGACAGGATCTGCGCCTCGATCGACCGCATGATGACCCGGTGGAACGGCATCTCGCGCAGATGCGAGCGCAGGATCGCCTCGGAGCGCTCGGGCGTCGTCAATGCCCCGCCCCGGCCACGGATCGATACACCGCCTCGTAGCCGTCGAGCGTTCCCGCGAACGGGAACGTGGCGCGGATCTGCGCCGCCGGCCGGCGGTACCGCCCGGGCGCGTCGAGAACCTCGAGAATCGCGGTCGCGAGCCCGTCCGCGTCTCCGATCGGAGCGATCTCGCCCATGCCGGTCATGCGGGCCGGCTGCCGCACACCCGGCAGGTTCGAGGCGACGACGGGAACGCCCGAGAGCATCGCCTCGACCTGGACCAGGCCGAAGGACTCGGTCGAGTTGATCGAAGGAAGGACGAGCACGTTCGAGACGGCGAAGAGGTCGGCGATCTCGACGGGGGGGACGATGCCGGGCGCGAGCACGCCCGAGGCCGGATCGCGGGCGAGCGGCTCGACGCGCTCCCACACGGTCTCGCCCGCGACGTGGGTGGCGCCGGCGAGGAGCAGCACGGCCGAGGGATACCGGAGGCGGATCTGCGAGAAGGCGGTCAGCAGAAGCGGCAGGCCCTTCTCCTCGGCGAAGCGGCCGAGGAACAGGATGACGGGCCCTCCCGCGATGCCGTAGCGCACGCGGACCTCCTCGGCGGTGCGCCCGGTCGGCGTCGGGTCCTCGACGGGTGGAAGGATCCAGCCGACTTTCTCGAGCCGGTCGAAGAGGGGGGGCGTGTGGCGGGCGTAGTCCTCGGTGTACGTGATCACGCGGTCCGCCCGATCGAGCGCGAAGTCCTGCGACGCCCGGGCGAGCAGCTTGATCAGGCCCTGGCCGCGCGAGGGCGGAGGCTGGAGGTCGCAGTGGTAGGTGATCACGATCGGCACACGGAGCGCCGACGCGAGGAGGACCAGCGGAATGGCGTTGGCGGCGGGTGCGTGGAGATGGAGGACGTCGGCCCGGGCGAGCTCGGCGAGGGCGCGGGGGATGATCGCCGGCGCGACGAGCGCCTTGCCCACGCGCAGGGCCACGGGCGCGCGAACGACGGTGACTCCGTTCTCGACGTTTTCCCGCGGGAGCTCGGGCAGGTGCCGGTGGGTCAGGACCCGCACCTCGTGGCCGCGGCGGACGAGGCCCTCGGCCAGGTGCTCGACGTAGAGCGTCAGCCCCGACACGTTCGGCCGGTAATAGTCGATCGCCATCAGGAGCTTCATTTTTCGGAGCGGCCGAAGGCGTAGATCGCGGTCTCGCCCGTGTGAACGGGCACGAGGAAGGGGAAGCGCGCGACCATGTCCGCGCCGGGGTACGCGCGGCGCTCCATGTCGCCCACGACGACGTGCGTGATCCCGTACTTCTGAATCGTGTCGAGGGCCGCGTGGAGGTCCGTCGTCGTGTAGAACGCCCGGATGCGGCCCAGGCGCTCGGCCACCTCGGCGTCGTTGCCGCGCCACAGGCCCTCGTGGTTGGCCCAGCCGAGGACGGTCGGGATGCCCGTGTGCGACGAGATGCGGGCAAACTCGGTGTACGGGTCGCCGGAGGCTTCCAGGACGACGGACCCGCGCGGCGCGTTCTTCGTCAGCCAATCGATGGCCTCGGCGTCGGCCGGGTTCCGGCGCGCGAGCGGCACCCGCGCGTCGAGCGTGAATGCCCCGTCCCTCTGGCGCAGGCGCGAGACGGCCGCGTTCACCGGCCACAGCAGCGCCAGGAACCCGGCGGCCGCGAGCACGAGGCGCGCGGCCGTGCGCCGGCGTCCCGCGGCATCCCAGGCCCGGCCGGCGAACACCGCCCCTCCGACGGCGAGCAGCGGCCAGGCCTGGTGGTAGAACTTGAAAATCGTGTTCATGCGCTGGAGGTCCGGCCCGTAGCTGTCCTTCAGGTAAACGAACTCGCACCCGGCGACCATGCCGAGGCCGAGGAGGACGAGGAATGCGGCGTAGGCGCCGTCCGCGTCGCCGCCGCCGTCGGGAGTCCGGAGGCTCCGCCAGCCCGCGCGCGCGGCCAGGAACACGATCACGAGAACGAGCGGCATCGCCGGCATGCGCAGCAGGAAGCCGGCCAGGACCGCCGCTCCCGCGGCGAGGGTCAGGGCCAGGTCGCGACGCCGGCGCGCGCGTTCCGTGTCCTCCTCCGCGCGCGGCCACAGTCCGACGGCGGCGACGGCGAAGAGGATGCCCCAGACGCCGAGGAACTCGAAGGCCCCGGAAAACATCGTCGTACGGCCGACGCCCCGGTTCTCGAGCGCGAACGAGGCCGTGTAGGGATAAAACAGAACGAGAGAGGCGAAGAAGACCGCGAGGCCGGCGAAGAGGCCCCGGATCGCTCCTCGGAGGTCCGGCAGCCGGGCGCCTCCCGTCGAAAGGAGGAGACCGCACACCGCGAACAGGATCGCGAGTGCCGGCATGTTCCAGAGGCTCGCGGCGCGGGCCGTGCCCGCCGTGAGGGCGAGGAGGAGGGCCCCCGTCCAGCGCCGCCAGCCCGTCGCCCCGCCCGACTCCATCCAGCGGTGGGCCACCACGAAGGCGGCCACGAAAAAGGGAAACGCCAACAGGTGCGGGTGCAGGTCCGCGTGGAAGAACGTGAAGAAGGGAAACTCGTTGATCGTCTTGTACTGCTCGGGGCCGATGATGCGCGATGCGTGGAAGTAGTCGAAGTCGGCGCCGAACGGGTTCGACCAGGCGTCGAGCGCGCCCGCGAGATTGCCCGCGAAAACCGTCAGGCCGGCGGCGCCGAGCCCGACCCCGAGCCGTCCGCGGGACAGGCGCAGGCCCAGGCACGCGGCCGCGACGAACGAGAACGCGCCGAAGCTCGCGATCGAGAGGTTGTACGCGACCATCGGAACGACGTCCGAGAGCTTGCGCTGCGTGGCGGCGAGCAGGTACCCCCAGTAGTAGTAGTTGATGGTCCGGCCCGCCATCCAGGGATCGGCGGGGGGCATGTCGGGAAAGCGCCCGAGCGAGGTCAGGAAGGCGAGGTCCATGAACTTTTCCTGCCCGACGATCGCCGGGCCGGCGGCGCGGATGAGGAGGAAGACCGCGGCGGCCCCCCAGAACAATCCGGCGGCGAGCTTCTCCGGGTCACCCCAGATCCCCGCCTTCATGGTTTCGTCGGACGAGCGGCGCCGGACGAGCCAGGCGGCCGCCGCCACGAGGCCGAGGGCCAGGACGGTGGTGAAGCGCCGGAACCCGAACGGCGTCGCGAGCGAAAGGGCCCACGCGATCCAGGCGACGACCGCGAGGCCGAGGGGGCGCGAAAGGAGGGCCGCGTCCCGTCGGTTACCGAAGAAGGCGCGCAACCACGGGAGGACGGCGAGGCCCAGGAGTTCGGTCGCCAGGGCCCATGCCAGAATGTCCCGCATGCGTTTCTACGCCATTGTAGACGGAGCGGCGGCATTCCGCTTGCTCGAGGGACTCGTGTGCAGTTCGAAACCCGACGCGTAAAGCGCCGTTCCGGCGTTGCGCCCCCGCCGGCCGGACGCAGCGCGCGCGCCGTCCGCATTCCGATCCGCGTTGCCCCCATGCTCGCGACACTCGTCGACGAACCGTTCGACCGCCCGGGCTGGGTCTACGAGGAGAAGTACGACGGCTACCGGATCCTCGCCTACAAGGAGGGCGACCGGGTGCGGCTGATGTCGCGCAACGACAAGGACCGGACATCCACGTTCGCCGGCATCGCCGAGGCGATCGGACGGCTGCCCGACGAGACGCTGCTTCTCGACGGCGAGGCCGTGGCCTTCGATCGCCGGCGCGTGTCCCGCTTTCAGCTTCTTCAGCAGGGCGGGGCCCGTGCGACGTTCGCCGTTTTCGACTGCCTGTATCGCAACGGCCGGGACCTGCGCCGGGAGCCCCTCGCGCAACGCCGCCGGGAGCTCGAGAGCGTGCTCGGCGGCCGGCCGAAGGGTCTCGTTCTGTCGCGGCGCCTGGCTTCGAACGGGCTCGCGGCGTATCGCTCGGCCAGGCGCCGGGGCTTCGAGGGCCTCGTCGCCAAGGAATCGGCATCTCCGTACGAGGAGCGTCGCAGCCGCCGCTGGCTCAAGGTCAAGGTGCACCAGGAGGAGGAGCTCGTCGTCGGAGGCTACACGCCGCCACGGGGCCGGCGCGCGCACCTCGGGGCGCTGCTGCTCGGCGCGTATCGCGGGAAGGATCTCGTTTTCGTCGGCAAGGTCGGCACGGGATTCTCGCAACGCACGCTCGCGGCCCTCGCGAAGACGCTTCGCCCGCTCGTGCGCGCGAAGCCCGCCTTCGTGAACCCGCCGCGGGAGAAGGGTGCCGTGTGGCTCGCGCCGAAGCTCGTGGCGCAGGTCGCCTTTCAGGAGTGGACGGCGGACGCGAGGCTTCGACAGCCGGTCTTCCTGGGCCTGCGCGACGACAAGAGCCCTCTCGAAGTCCGGCTCCCGGAGGCGAGGTGACGGCCCGGAGCACCGCGGTCGTCATCACGCACCCGGACCGCGTGCTCTTTCCGGAGGAGGGCTACACCAAGCGCGACGTCGCGGACTTCTACGACCGGGTCTTCCCGAGGCTGAAGCCCTGGGTCGACGACCGCCTGCTCTCCCTCGAGCGCTGCCCGGAGGGACTCGCCGGCGAGTGTTTCTTCCAGAAGCAGGCGCCGGCCGGGCTGCCCGCCGGGACGAAGACGAAGTCGATCCGCCACGAGAAGGGCGTCACGCGCTACGTCGTCGGCGGGGCGCGCGAGACACAGCGGGCGCTCGCCAACCTCGGCTGCATCGCGGTCCACGTCTGGGGCAGCCGGGCGTCGGCGCCGCGCCAGCCCGACTGGGTTTGCTTCGACCTCGATCCCGGCGACGGAGGTTTCGCGTCGGCGGTCAACGCCGCCCTCGAGCTCCGCAAGGCCCTCGACCGGCTGGAGCTCGAGTCGTACCCGAAGACGTCGGGCGGAAAGGGCCTCCACGTCTTCGTGCCCCTCCGCCGGGGGCCCGATGCCGACGAGGCGCTGGCCTTCGCCCGCGCGGTCGGTGCAGCCCTCGCCCGGGCGCATCCGAACGAAATGACGGTCGAGGCCCGGATCGCCAGGCGCGCCGGCCGCCTTTACCTCGACGCCGCGCGCAACGGCTTCGCCCAGACCGTCGTGACCCCCTGGTCGCTCCGCGCCCGGCGGCACGCTCCGTTCTCGGCGCCGCTCGCCTGGTCCGAGGTGAAGCCGTCGCTCGATCCGGTGAAGTTCAGCCTCGGCAATTTCGAGCGGCGGCTCGCCAGAGCCGATCCGTGGGCCGGGTTCTGGAAGAGACGGCAGGCGCTGCCGCGGCTCCGCTAGTGTCCTGTCACCGAAGTCTTGATAGCGCCATCGTGTGTCGGGGCGGCTCTCGTGGCCGCCCGCGGGCGGGGACAAGCCCCGCCCCTACGACCATCTACCGTTGAGCGACTTCCGTTACGGAACACGAGGCGTCGTTTCGCAACAGGTCGTTCACTCAACGTGGCGAGCTGGGGCCCTGGTCGTAGGGGCGGCCCTCGTGGCCGCCCGCCGACGCGCTGACGATTCGCCTTCCGCCGCTCTGATTGGCACAGGAGAGGGCGCCCGCAAGGGGCGCCCCTACGTGCCTGGGCGCGGCCGTTTCAGGAGTCGTTTCAGGAAGAGAGCCGGCGTAGTGAACAGCGTCTTGAGAATTCACAGCCAGGCGGCGCGCGCCCGGACGGGGGCATGCCCGATGCTAAGCTTTCGCGCGATGTACGAGCCCGGCTACCGGCGTCTCCTCGCCTCCGGGGAGCTGGAGGAGCGCGTCGAAAGGCTCTACCGGCTCCTTTCGGCCTGCACGGTCTGCCCGCGCGACTGCGGAAACGACCGCCTGGCGGGAGTGCTCGCCTCCTGCGCCTCCGGGGAGCGGCCGATCGTTTCCTCGCACACGCCGCACTTCGGCGAGGAGCCGTGCCTTTCGGGAACGCAGGGCGCCGGCAACATCTTCTTCGGCAACTGCAACCTGCGCTGCGTCTACTGTCAGAACTTCCAGATCAGCCAGGACTATGGCACCCAGAGGTCGAACGAGGTGTCGGTCGAGCGGCTCGCCGCGATGATGCTCGAGCTCGAGGCGCGCGGCTGCCACAACGTCGGGTTCGTCTCTCCGACCCACTTCGCGCCCCAGATGGCGAAGGCGGTCCTCCTCGCGGCACGGCAGGGGCTCTCGGTCCCCGTCGTCTACAACACCAATGCCTACGACTCGGTCGAGGTGCTGCGACTGCTCGAGGGCATCGTCGACGTCTACCTGCCCGACTTCAAGTACGCGGACTCGGCGGCCGGGGCCCTCTACTCCAAGGTCCCGGGCTACGCCGAGCGCTCGCGCGAGGCGCTGATCGAGATGTACCGCCAGAAGGGTTCCCGTCTCGAGATGGGGGAGGACGGGTTGCTCAAGAGCGGGCTGCTCGTCCGCGTCCTCGTTCTGCCCAACGGTGTCGCCGGCGTTTCGGAGTCGCTCGGCTGGATCGCCGAAACGCTCTCGCCGAAGGTCGCGATCTCGCTCATGGCGCAGTACTACCCGATCCACCGTGCGGCCTCGAACCAGAAATACGAGGCCCTCTCCCGCTCCATCACGGCTGCCGAGTGGGAGGAAGCCCTCGCCGCCCTCGAGGCGAACGGCTTCGCCCACGGCTTCGAGCAGGAGCTCGAAACGGCCAACCGGTACTACCGGCCCGACTTCACCGACCGGGAGGCCCCCTTCCGGGACATCCGCGACTTCGCCGACGGGCGTCCCGCGGGGGGACGGCGGTCGACAGGGGGGGACCGGACGTGCGAGACTGTCGCCGTCGGGGGACGGGAACCCGAGGAATCGCGTGCGGGCCGGGGTCGGATGCCCCGGCCCATCTTGTTTTCGGCCGGAGACCGCTAGAGCGGCTCGCAGGTGTTGACGATCGCCCGCGTGTAGTCGTCGGCGATCGTCACCGTCGTCCAGGCCAGCGTCTTCCCGGCGGCGCGGAGCTCGATGCGATAGTCCCCGGCCGGCTCCAGGAACTTCCCGGTCGCGACGGTCTCGCGCAGGTCGAGCGGCTTCGCCGCGCCGGAGACCTTCCGGAGCACCCGCTCCGTTCCGTCCGGCGCGCGCGCCACGACTTCAGCGCCAGCCGCCGGCGACGTGCCCAGGTGGATTTCGAGCGTGAGCTTTCCGACGCTGCCGGCAAGCTGCCAGACCGCCTCGCGCGACTGGCCTCCCGCCGCGTAGGCCCAGACGCTGTCGTACTCGGGCTCGACCCGGATCTTGGCGTTGGACCCGAGCGTCGTCGCGACGCGCACCCGAAGGGCGGCCGGATGGCCGTCGACGGACCCCGCGAGGAAGCGGGAGTCCTGCACCGACTTCTGGCCGAAGGGTGCCAGGATCTCGAGTCGCGTGTGGACGAGGCGCACGTCCGACACCGCGCCGTCGGGGCCGATCACCGCTTCGTCCACGACGACGCCGCCGACCTGCGCCGCGACGTACGAGGGCGGCATGTCGACCGGGTGTTTCGTCAGGCGCTGCGGCGGCGTCACGCCGGCGCACGGGGGCGGAGCGGATCGGGCGCCGGGTGCGGCGCCGACGGCCGATTCGAGGGCGGCCGCGAGAAGCGCGGCGGCGGCGAGGCGAACGGGAAGACTCACAGCGACGGCACGACGAAGCGGAATGTCTCGGGGTCGGCGGCGACCCAGAACTGTCCGCCCCCGGCCGTGCGACCGTCCACCGTGAAGCGCAGGATCCAGACGCCGTCCTCCCAGTCCGCTCCGACGGAAACGACGACCGGGAACTTCACGTTCGTCGCGAGCGCAGGCACGGCGAGCGGCGGCTGAAAGACCGGCACCTTGCGCCCTCGGGGAGACATCGCTTCGACCGCGACCGACATCGTGCGGGGCTGCTCGTTGGGCGGAACGTCGAGATCGACTTCGGCCCGCACCGCCGCGTCCTTGCCCTTGCGGAGCGGGAATCCGTCGGGCGCCGTCTTGGCTCCGGACGCGTCGACCGGGAAGACCGCGAGGTCGCCCAGGATCGGCAGGGGAATGCGGCCGCGGCCGGGGCCGGTGATCCGGAACCGCACCCCGGCATTGAGCGCGATCTCGACCGGCTTCCCGTTGCGCAGAGCCGGTTCGAACTCCCAGGTGCGCACCGACTCGATCGCGGGGCGGACGAAGTCCTTTCCCGATGCGGAGACGAGGTGCAGTTCCGAGACCCGACCGTCGGGTCGGACCTTGCCGATCAGAAGGACGTTGCCCTGAGGGTCCTTCCGGGCGGGGTCGTCGGGGTAGACCGCAGGCGTGTACTTCGTGCGCGTGGCCCCGCGCGTCTGGGCCGCGGCGGCGGCGGCGGCCCCGGCAAGCAGGCAGGCGAGGAGCGTCGTGCGGGAGCGTTTCGGGAAGAGCATGGTCTCCTTCTTCAGGCCGCCGGGCCGTCGAAGGCGCGGCGCGCGTGGTACGAGGAACGGACGAGCGGGCCGGCCTCGACGCGCTGGAAGCCCATGGCCTCGGCGCGTTCGCGAATGGCGGCGAACTCTTCGGGAGTGTAGTAGCGCTCGATCGGAAGCCGGTGCTCGTGCGGCTGGAGGTACTGGCCGACGGTCGCGATGTCGCATCCGGCGGCGCGCAGGTCTTCGAGCGTCGCGAGCAGCTCGGCGACCGACTCGCCGAGGCCGACCATGAGCCCCGACTTCGTCCGCATGGGGAGGCCCCTACGCCCGCGGTGCTCGGCGGCCCGCGCGAGAAGCGCCAGCGACTGCGGGTACTTCGCGTCGGGGCGCACGCGCCGATAAAGACGCGGCACGGTTTCGACGTTGTGATTCAGGATGTCCGGGGCCGCGTCGAGCACCGCGTCGAGCGCGGCCGCGTTGCCCTGGAAATCGGGAATCAGGACCTCGACCGTGCAGGCCGGGTTGCGGCGCCGGATCGCCCGGATCGTCCCGGCGAAGTGTGCCGCACCACCGTCCGGAAGATCGTCGCGGTTGACCGAGGTCACGACCGCGTGGGACAGGCCGAGCTCCCGCGCCGCCTCGGCGACCCGCTCGGGCTCCTCCGGGTCGAGCGCGCCCGGGCGGCCCTTGCCGACCGCGCAGAAGCCGCAGTGGCGCGTGCAGATGTCGCCCAGAAGCATGAAGGTGGCCGTGCGCTCGCGGGCCCAGCACTCGTGGATGTTGGGACACCGGGCTTCTTCGCAGACCGTCACGAGCGAGAGGCGGCGCATCATCTGCCGCACCTCCTCGTACTCGCCGGTCGTGTTGAGCCGGACCTTCAGCCACTCCGGCCGCTCGAGGCGGGCGGCCTGACCGGCCACGGGAAGCCCCGTCTTGACGCTCACGCCGGGATTATCTCCCGGCCGAAAACGTCGCCGAAATGCGTCCGGACCCGCGCCGCGGCCTCTTCGAGCGGGAGGCGTCGGCCGATCCGGCGTTCCATCGTCGTCACTCCGCCGTCGGTGATTCCGCAGGGAACGATGCCGGAGAAATAGGGGAGCGGTTCGTCGGTCACGTTGAGAGCGAATCCGTGCGTCGTCACCCAGCGGGAGATGTGGATGCCGATCGCGGCGATCTTGTCGTTGCCGACCCAGACCGACGTGACCCGTTCAGGGACGGGCGAGCGCGCCGCGTGGATCCCGAAATCGCCGAGGGCGCGGATCAGGACCTCCTCGAGGTCCGTGACGTAGCGCTTGACGTCCTTGCGGTCGGGGGTGAGGTTGAGGACGGGATAGCCCACGAGCTGGCCGGGGCCGTGGTAGGTGACCTTGCCGCCGCGATTCGACTCCCGCACCTCGACGCCGAGCTCGCCGCAGCGCTCCGGCGTGAAGAGGACGTCCGCGCGGGAAGCGTTGCGCCCGAGCGTGAAGACGGGCTCGTGCTCGAGCAGGAGGAGCGTCTCTTCGCCGCCGAGGGCCCGCATGGCCGATTCTTCCTGAAGGGCGAGCCCGCGGTCGTAGTCCACGCGGCCGAGCCAGGGCGCACAAAGCGCCCTCTGCGGGCGAACGGCCGCCGCTTCCATCGTCACAGTCTACTCAGTGTCCGAGCAACAGAACGTCCTGGGCCGTCAAAAACTCCCGGCCCGGGTAGAAGCCGGGCGAGTGCCACTGCACGCGCAGGCCGGCGTCCCTGACCATGCGCTCGAACCGTTCCTTTTCCCAGGCAACCGCGGCCGTCGGGCGCGAGCGGTAACGGGCGCGGGAACCGCCTTCGAGCGGCCACGGGAACGCGCGGTGGACGGAAGGTTCCCCGGCGTCGAAGAGAAATGCCGTCACGACGGCCGCCCGACCCGGGCGAAGGACGCGGCGGGTCTCTTCGAGATAGTGGCGGGCGTCCGCCTCGAGGAGATGGGTGAAGACGGACTTGGCGAGAACGAGGTCGGCCGTGCCGTCGTCGACCGGAAAGCGATAGCTCGCGGCCGGCGGTCCGGAGGCCGAGCCGTAGGGCGAGGCGATCGGCGCGAGGTCGAACGTGAATCGGTCGCGATCCGGCCAGCGCCCGCGGCACCAGCGGATCGAAGGCGCGTGGACGTCGAAGCCGATGTAGCGGCCGCCCGGGGGCAGGCGCCGGGCGAGTTCCTCGACCATCGCCCCCGCGCCGCAGCCGATGTCGAGGACAGAGCGGGCACCCGCGAGGAGGCCGAGCCGGTCGATCAACGCCGCGGTCTCGCGGGCCGCGCTCTCGAACGCGGACGGGGAGCCCGTGTGGCGCCGCAGCCACAGCGGCGGCAGATGCGGCCGTCCCGTGGCCCGAAGCCAGAGGCGGTCGAACGGGGTGGCGATTCGGAAGGCCGCGGTGCGGAGCGCTCGCAGAATGACTGAAAATCCGGACCGTGCGTCGAGCCTCATGCGGCGGCCGGTGCGGGCGCGGCGCGACGCCGGAGCACCAGCGCGGCCCCGGGGACGGCATAGAGGAGGAGCACGGGGTCCCAGTAGGCCGCGCGGTATCGCCAGCTCGTTTCGAATGCCAGGTGGAATGCGAACGTCATTGCGAGAAACGCGAGGGCGAAGGCCCGCGCGCCCCGCCGGTCCGCCCGTGCCAGGCCGATCGCGGCGGCGAGGTACAGGAGCGTGAAATACAGGCCGAGCCCGACGACGGCCTCGCGCCGCCAGAACCTCGGGTCCGGATAGGGCCGAAGCCAGTCGCGGGCCTTCCATGCGATCAGCCGCGCCGACGCGGCCGGCGGCCCCGCCAGTCTCTCGGCCAGGGCCTCGGCCATGAGGGCGCGCGACAGCCGGCCGGGCGACTCGCGGACCTCCGTCGGCAGCGCCGAGATGAACTCGATCCGGCGGCGCTCGAGCTCGTCCGCGGCCGCGGCGAGCTCTGCGCGGGTCTCGGCGGCGGCGAGCCCGAGAGCCGCGTCGGAGTTGCGTCCGTAGAAGACGTACCCGGCGCCGTCGTTGACGAGGATGAGCTCCCCGAAGGCGAGCGCATTGCGAACGACCCAGGGCAGGAGCGCGAGGCCGAACCCCAGGAGGGCGGAGAGGGCGACGTGGGCGCCGGCGCGACGCGGGTAGCGCCGATCGAAGAGGGGAGCGAGGAGGAGCGGCGCGAGGACGAGCGCCGAGGAGCGCGTCAATGCCGCCAGCGCGAGGAGGACGCCGGCGCACAGCGCCAGGTTCGAGGAGGGGCGGTCGGCGGCCGCGAGCAGGACGTAGCCGGACGAGAGGAGCAACACGAGAAAGAGGGGCTCGGACTGAATGTCGGCGGAGGCGAGGACGAGAGTCGGATGGAGGGCCGCGATCGCGCCGGTCACGACGGCGAGGCCACGCCGGCGAAAGAGGCGGGCCGAGAGGGCGGCGAGGAGCACGGCGGACAGGGCGCCGGCGACCGCGCCCCCGACCTTGGCGGCGGCGATCCGCTCGGGCCGGCCGAGCGTGACGGCGGCGAGAAAGACGGCGTAGCCGGGGGGCCGGAAGAGGAAGGCATCGGTCCGCCGCGGATAGTGGCCCGTCTCGACGAGGGCCCGGGCGCCGAAGAGGTAGGAGGGTGCGTCGGCGAACCGCGGGGTCGAAAAGCCGACGGCCGCCGCGGCCGCGAGGCGGGCCGCGAGGGCGAGGAGAAAGATCGCCGCGCAGGCGCGGCTGCCGAGCCGGGGAATTGCCGGGGGACTACCCGAGATCAAACTCTCCCGTCTCGAGCGTCGTCTTGATCGCCGCCATGAACCGGTCGGCGTCGGCTCCGTCGATCAGCCGGTGGTCGAACGAGAGGGCGAGGTACCCGACCGTGCGGATGCCGAGCGCGTCCTGCCCGTCCTCGTCGGTCACCACGACGGGCCGCTTCTCGATGGTTCCCACGCCGAGGATCGCGACCTGGGGCTGGGGAATGATCGGCGTTCCAAAGAGCCCGCCGTAGACCCCGGGATTCGTGACGCTGAAGGTCCCGCCCTGGATCTCCTCGGGCCTCAACCGCTTGGTGCGCGCCCGCTCGGCGAGGTCCTGCGAAGACCGCGCGAGGCCCAGGATCGACTTCTCGTCGGCGTTCTTGATCACGGGCACGATCAGTCCCCAGTCGAGCGCGACGGCCATGCCGAGGTTGACGTCCTTGTGGTAGACGATGTTCTCGCCGTCGATCGAGGCGTTGACCTGCGGGAACTGGCGGATCGCCTGGATCGCGGCCCGGAAGATGAACGGGAGATAGGTCAGCTTCACGCCGTTCTTGGCGAGGAAGTCGTCCTTGTGCCTGGCCCGGATCTTCGCGATGTTCGAGTAGTCGACCTGGAAGACGGTCGTCACGTGGGCCGAAGTCCTCTTGGAGAGCATCATGTTCTCGGCCGTGATCCTGCGGATCTTCGTCATCGCGACGACCTCGTCGCGATCCGTCACGGAGATGGCGGGGCGGGGCGGCGCCGGAACCTCGACGGGCTCGGCGCGTCCGAGGGACGGGGCTTCCGCAGGAACGGCGGATCCGCGGATCGGCGCCTGGGCCACCTTGCGGTTCTCGAGGTAGGAGAGGACGTCGTTCTTCGTGACGCGGTTGTGAATGCCGGTCCCTTCGATGTCGCCGATGTCGAGCGAGTTCTCCTGGGCGATCTTGCGCACGAGCGGAGAGGACTTGCGGCGGATCCGCTCCTCGATCGACTCGACCTGTCCGCCCGCGGACGGCTCGATCCGGGGGGCCGGGACCGGTGCCGGTGCGGGCGCCGGCTTCGCCTCGGCCTTCGGGGCCGGCGCCGGTTCCGGGGCTTTCGGAGCGGCGGGCGGGGGCGCGGCCGGCGCGGGGGCCGGAGCGGCCGGCGACGGGGCGGAAGCCGCGGCCGATCCCGCCTCGCCGATGACGGCGACGACGGTGTTGATGGCGACGGTCTGCCCTTCGGCGACCTTGATCTCGGTCAGCGTGCCGGCGACCGGGGAGGGGATCTCGGCGTCCACCTTGTCCGTCGAGATTTCGAAGATCGGCTCGTCGCGCTTGATGGTGTCGCCGACTTTCTTGAGCCACTTGGTGATGGTGCCTTCGGCGATGGACTCGCCCATCTGGGGCATGATGACCGGAGTCGACATAGGGTGCTCTCCTCGTTGGCCCGGAGTCCGGGCGGGTTCGTCCCCGCCCGCGGGCTCGCCACGCCGAAGAATAGCATCCGTTCGCCGGGGGAAACAGGCGGTTGGCCGATTCGCAGCCGACAGTTGGGCCGCGGTCTCGTAGATTGGGGGGGAGGTCAAACGATGAACGAAGCGCGACGGTCCAACTTCACACCCCGCATCCTCGCGGGCCTCGTCCTGATCGCTCTGGGAATCGTCTTCACGCTCGACAGCTTCGGCGTGATCGACGCCGGATCCATCGGCGACTACTGGCCGCTCTTCCTGATCATCCCGGGCTTCGCGAGCCTCGCCTGGCCGCGCAAGAACGCCGACCGGCTCTGGGGAGCCATCCTCGTCAGCGTCGGGACGCTGTTTCTTCTGCGCAATCTGGGCATTTTCTGGATCAGCTTCCGGCACGTCTGGCCGGTGGTGCTCGTCGCGGTCGGCGTCTATCTCATCTGGCGGGCGATCGATTCACGCCTCCCGCCAGGGGGCGGCGAGACCGATTCGGTTGGCTCTCGGGGGCACGACGGCGTGATGGCCGGCTTCGATGCAAGCCGCGATCTGCGCGCTCCGGCGTCTTCGGCGGGCGATCGCCTCGACGAGTTCGCCATGTTCGGGGGCGGGGACCGCACCATCCTGTCCCAGGCCTTCCGGGGCGGAAACGTCACGGCGATTCTCGGGGGCTTCGACATCGACATGCGGGACGCCGTGATGGCGGGCGACGCCGCCGCCATCGAAGTGTTCGTCATGATGGGAGGCATCGATCTCAAGGTCCCCGAGAGCTGGACGATCGTGATCGACGTGACGCCCTTCATGGGAGGGGCGAGCTACCGGCGGCGTGGCCAGGCGCCCGGGGAGGGCCCGCCGAAGGTCCTGACGGTTCGCGGCTTCGTGTTCATGGGCGGCGTCGAGATCAAGCACTGAGCTCGAGCGATGCATCCGATCCTCGCCCGACCCGGCCGCCTGCTTCCGTATCTGGCGGCCTGCCTGCCGCTGGCGGCGATCCTCACGGCCCTCCTCGCGCGGCGCGGGGGTCTCTTCCTGGGGGAATCGATCGCCCTGGCCGTTCCGCTGACCGTGGCGTACGCGTTCATGGGGCTGTCCGCCTGGTACCCCTGCCGCCAGTTTCCCCTGACCCGGACGCGGGCCCTGCCGCTCGCCCTCACCCACGCTCTCGCGGCGGCGATCATCGCGGGGATCTGGGTCGTGCTCGCGGTGCTCCTCGGCGCGGCCTACGGCTCGCTGCCCGCTTTCGAAGGGCTCCCCGGGCGCCTCGCGTCACAGGGCGGGACCCTTTTCGCGGCGGGCGTGCTTCTTTACCTGCTCGCGGCCGCGTTGAGCTACGTCCTCCTGTCGCTCGAAGTCGCGGCGGAGGCCGAGCAACGCGAAGCGCAGATGCAGGTTCTCGCGCGCGAAGCGGAACTCGCCGTCCTGCGCGCCCAGATCCGACCGCACTTCCTGTTCAACAGCCTCAACTCGATCTCGGGCCTCACCACTTCGGAGCCGGCGAAAGCGCAGGAGATGTGCTTGCGGTTGGCGGACTTCCTGCGCAAGAGCCTCGCCGTGGGGGAACGCCCGACGATTTCGATTGCCGAGGAGCTCGCGCTGTCGCGGTCGTATCTCCAGGTCGAGGCACTGCGCTTCGGCGAGCGGCTTCAAGTCGAGGAGGACCTCGACGAGCGGGGGGACGCCTGCCAGGTGCCCCCGCTCCTGCTCCAGCCCCTGATCGAGAACGCCGTCCGCCACGGCATCGCCTCGCGGATCGAAGGAGGCAAGGTGCGCGTCAGCGTCGCCTGCTCGGCCGGGCGGCTGCGGATCCTGATCGAGAACCCGCTCGACCCGGAGGCCCCGTCGCAGCCGGGCACAGGCGTCGGACTCTCGAACGTCCGGCAGCGACTGGCGGCGCGCTGGGGGTCGGAAGGCCTCTTCGCGGCCCGGCGCCTGGCCGACCGCTACCTCGTGGTCATCTCGGTGCCCGTGGAGGTCCGGGCGTGAACCCGGCCGCGGATGCCGGGGAGGTCGGCGTGCTCATCGTGGACGACGAGGCGCCGGCGCGGAGCATCCTGCGACAGCACCTCGGGACGGTTCCGGGTGTGCGCGTTCTCGCCGACTGCGCCAACGGAATCGAGGCCCTGCGGGCCGCCTCCGAATTGTCGCCGCAGATCGTGTTTCTCGACATCGAGATGCCGAAACTGTCGGGGTTCGAGGTCCTCGAGCTCCTCGATCCCGGGATCGCGGCCGTCTTCGTGACGGCGTACGACGCCTGGGCCGTCAAGGCCTTCGAAGTCCACGCCGTCGACTACGTCCTCAAGCCCTTCGGGCCCGGTCGGATCGCGGCCGCGGTCGAGCGGGCGCGGGAGCGGTTGCGTTCCCGGGCGACGCGCGACGTGCCGGCCCTCGCGGCGGCGGCTCGGCCGGCGGGCACCTGGCAGGAAAGGATCGTCGTGCGCGACGGCTCGCGGGTTCACATCATCCCCGCCGAGAAACTCCTCGCGGCGCGGGCGCAGGACGACTACGTCGAGCTCACGAGCGAGGGAAAGACGTATCTGAAGCCGCAGACCCTGGCGAGCCTCGCCGCCGCGCTCGATCCGCGGCGCTTCGTGCGCATTCACCGCTCGCACCTCGTGCGCCTCGACGCGATTGCGCGCCTGGAGACCTTCGCGAGGGGAAGCTACGTGGCGGTCCTTTCCGACGGCGCCCGCGTCCCGGTGAGCCGCGAGGGCCATGCCCGGTTGAAGCGGCTGCTGGGATGAGGCTTCGGCGGGATCCGACGGGGCCCCGCCTTCGCCGAACTCTCGTTTTCCCGGCGATCGTTTTTCTCGTGCGATGCGCGGGAGCGCCGGGTACGCCGGACTCCTTCTATGCGACTCCGAGGAGCGAACTCCCGCCTCCCGGCGGGTTGATCCGCTCCGAGAAGCTCGACGGAGGACCGCCGGGCGCGCGGGCCTGGAAGGTGCTTTACGCGTCGACCGGTCTCGATGGCCGGCCGATCGCGGTCTCCGGAGTGGTTATCGCGCCCGATCTGCCCGCTCCGGCCGCGGGCCGCCCGGTCGTGGCCTGGGCCCATCCGACGACCGGAGTCGCGGACGACTGCGCGCCGTCGGTGAACCCGGATTTCTTCGACACCATTCCGCACCTGACGGCGTTGATCGCCCTCGACTACGTCGTCGTCGCCACGGACTACGCGGGCCTCGGGACGGCCGGAGTCCACCCGTACCTCGTCGGGGAGAGCGAAGGGCGAGCGGTGCTCGACTCGGTCCGGGCCGCGAAGGAGATCCCGGCGGCGGGGGCGGGCGCGCGCTTTGCGGTATGGGGGCACTCGCAGGGGGGCCACGCCGCCCTCTTCGCGGGTCAGCTCGCGCGCGCGTACGCGCCGGAGCTCTCACTCTCGGGGGTCGCCGCCATCGCCCCGGCGACGAACCTCGGAGTCCTCATCGAGGACGACATTTCCGAGCGCGCCGGGCGGATTCTCGGAGCCTACGCCCTCTGGAGCTGGTCCCAGGTCTTCGGCGCTCCGCTCGACGAGGTCGTCGCGCCCTCAGACCGTCCCGCGATCGACCGGACCGCGCGGGTCTGCGTCGAGAACGAGAACGAAGCGTACCGGGCCGCCTTCGACTCCCTGCCGCTTCCCCGAGACATGCTCCTTCCGGGAGCGTTCGCCCGCGAGCCCTGGAAGCGACTGCTCGAAGAGAACCGTCCCGGGAGGTCGCGGATCGGGGCGCCCGTCTATGTCGCCCAGGGAAGCGAGGATGCGATCGTCCGCCCCTCGGTGACCTCCGATTTCGTTGCCGCGCTCTGCCGGGCGGGAGAGATCGTGCGGTACGAAGTGCTCCCCGGCATCGACCACCATCGGGCGGGGCGCGCGAGCGCGACGAGCGCGGTCCAGTGGATTCGTGATCGCCTCGACGGAAAGCCGGCGAAAAACGGATGCGCCGTGCCCGAGCTGACGGAACCGCCAACCGGTTTTCCGCCCGGTTCGGCCGGCGTCAGCTCTTCGGCGGGGCCGGGGCCGGGGTCGCGGCCGGGGTCGTGGCCGGGGTCGGCGTCGTCGCCGGCGCGGGCTTCTCGAACAGCTTCGGATCGACGCCCGCGTTGATCTTGCACTCCTCCATCACGAGGGTCTGGTCCTTCTCGCCATTGGTCGAGACGTCCAGGCGGTGGGCGATCGGGAAGCCGTCGATGGGCCGGTAGTCGGAGTAGTCCGAGACCATCTGCGCGGACTTGCCGTCGGGAGTGGTCGTGGTGTGCTCGGTGCGCACGATCCTTCCGGTCGCGGGCTCCACGAACCAGCGCACGGCGACCTCGCCGTATCGGATGTCGAGCAGGGCGGCATCGACGTCTCCGACTTTCGCTGTGCCGGCCGCGGCCGCCACGAGCCCCGGGTCGGAGGCCTTCTGGACGAGGTGCAGCGGGATGCGCTGGATCTGCTTGAGCAGCTCGGACCGGACGATGGGAGGCAGGTCCTGCGAGCCGTTCGCGGCGAAGAGAAAGGCCTCGCGCGGAGTCACGACCATGGCGATGCGGCCGTAGGGGGAGTCGATCTCCTGGTAGAGGTGGTCGGGAAACACCATGGCGCTCTGGACTTCCATGGTGGCGTCGCCCTCGGGAGTCTTCGCCGTGAGCTGGCCTTTTGTCTGGACGTCCCGCACGCCGGCGACCTTCTTTTCGCCGCCGAGCCAGGCCACGACTTTCGCCATGAGCGCCTTGCCGGCCGCCTGCGCTTCGGCCGAGGGGGGGGCCGGGGTCGCGGCCTTCGGCGCGGGCGAGGGCGCCGGCGCGGCCTCCGGGGCCTGCCCGAGAGCGGACGCCGAAAGCGCGAGCGACAGGGCGGCCGCGCGGATGGCGCGAATCGTAGTCATGGTTCCTCCGAGCGGCGGAGCATATATCGAAGTAGCATGCGCGCCGTGCCGAGCCGAGCCGAAACGATCCTGCGCCGACTGGAAGAGGCCCGTCATCGACGGCCCGGCGCGCGCGCGGCCGAGCGCGCGATCCGCTCGGCGCGCGGCCTCGCCGTGCGCGACGCGGACGGCCTCGTCCGGCTGCACGACGCGCTCTGTTTTCTCCGCGCGTATCCGCACAGCCGCCGCGTGCTCGACCTCGCCGAAGGTGCCCTCGCGACGATCGCGCGGCGCGTGGCCGCGCTGGAGGCGGCCGGCGAGGACCTCTCGCCGTTCGATGCCCCGGAGGTCGCCGGCATCGCGGGGACGACGATCGGCACCGACTTCTCTTTCGAGCTCGTCCGCTGGCTCTCGCGCCGCTTTCCGCGCCGCGTACGGCTCGCCTGGGACGCGGGGGGCTCGGAGGATCGCATGCGGACGGCATGGCCCGAGTTCGTGCCGCTGCTCGAGGAGGAGGCGCTCGCCGACGCCAACGTCCCGTACCTCGAATGGCTGGGCGCGGCGGCGGGGCGGCGCCGGGACGACCCGGCCTGGCTGCTCGACCGCTACGAGCGCCTGCCGGGGCCGCCGGAGGTCGCCGCCGATCGCTTCGATTCCCTCGAGGTCCCGATCACCTGGGAACTCGGGAACGGGAGCGCGTCCCGGACGCGGATGCGGCTGCCGGGGCCGCCGCCCTTCTTTCACGACGAACCGTTTCTCTCGCGGCGGGATGTCTCTCTCGACGCCGTGATGTCCGGGCCGCCTCTCGCGCTCCGGAAGCTCTCACGGCGGGAAGGGGAGCGTCTCTGCGACCGGGTGCGCGAGGCCACCACGGCCCGGTACCGCGAGTTCTACACGTTCACCCACGCCGACCCGACGTCGGTCCTCGCGGCGCGTCCCGGCCGCGGAGTCGAACTCTTCCTCGTCGGGGTGCGGCCCGAGCGGCGGCTTCCCCTGCGCTCGGCGTACGGCGGCTTCGTCGTCAAGAATGGCGTGCCGATCGGGTACATCGAGGGCCTCGCGTTCTTCGAGCGGCTGGAGATCGGCTTCAACATGTACTACACGTTCCGGGACGGCGAGTCGGCCTGGATCTACGCGCAGGTCCTGAAGCTCCACCGCGACGCCCTCGGCGTGACGTCGTTCTCGATCGACCCTTACCAGCTCGGCTACGAGAACGAGGAGGCGCTCGCGTCCGGGGCCTTCTGGTTCTACCGGAAGCTCGGTTTCCGGCCGACGAGCCGCGAGGCCCGGGCGCTCGTCGGGCGCGAGGAGGCCCGCATCGCGCGGGACCCCGGCCATCGTTCCTCCCGCGCGACTTTGAATCGTCTCGTCCAGCGCAACCTGATCTACGACGCGCCCGGCACCGCGGTCGGTGCATGGGACCGCTTCCACGTCCGCCGCATCGGCCTTCAGATCAACCGCCGGATGCGCGAGCGGGGTCTCGACGCGGCGGGGCTGCGGGAGAAGGCGGCGGTCCGTGTCGCGCGCCGGCTCGGCCTCGCGCTTGGATCACTCCCAACCCGCGCCCGGCGCTTCTTCGGCGACTTCGCGCTGGCCCTCGATCTCGTTCCGGATCTCTCGCGCTGGACCGCCGCGGAGAGGACGGGCATAGCGGAGGTCGTCCGGGCCAAGGCCGGGCGGCACGAGAGGCGTTACCTGCGCCTCCTTCAGAGGCACGCGAGGCTCAGGGAGGCGCTGCTCCGTCTCGGTTCCGGCTGAAGAGGGCGGGGACGAGCCCCGCCCCTACGCCGCCTTGTTTCGCGTCGCGACGATCTCGGCGAGGATGGCGACTGCGATTTCCTCGGGCGATCGGCCGCCGAGCGGCAGGCCGATGGGCCCGTGGAGCCGGGCGAGCGCGGCTGCGGGGAGGCCCGCCTCCGTCAGGCGCGCCCTCCGCTTCTCCTGGGTGCGCCGGGAGCCGAGTGCCCCGACATAGAACGCGCGGCCGGGAAGGGCGGCCAGCAGCGCCGGGTCGTCGAGCTTGGGATCGTGGGTGAGGACGGCGATCGCCGTCGATCCGTCCGGCGCGATCCGCGCGAGCGCCTTGTCCGGCCAGTCGTTGACGATCTCGTCGGCATGCGGGAACCGCTTCGCGTTGCCGAAGGCCTCGCGGGGATCGACCAGGATCGTCCGGAATCCGAGCGTCTTCGCGAGCGTCACGAGCGTGACCGCGATGTGCACGCCCCCCACGATGACCAGGCGCGGCGCCGGCAGCAGCACGTCGACGAAGAGCTCCCGGGCCTCGGTCTTCACGCGCCGGCTCGCGCCCTCCGACTGCGCCGAGCGCGCCTCGGAGAGCGCCGCCTCGTCGATCTCGCCCCGGAGGCTGCCGTCCTCGAAAATAGCGAGCTTGCGCCCGACTTCTCCCTCGGGACCGCGGATCACCGTCGCGACCGCGACCGGCTTCTCGCCGCGGATCGCCGATTCGGACCGGAGCGAAGATCGCCGGATCGAGCGGCTCGACGAAGACGTCGAGCGAGCCCCCGCACGCCAGCCCCACGCTCCACGCCGTGTCGTCCGAGACCCCGTAGTGGAGCAGCTGCGGCTTCCCGCTCGCGAGCGTCTTCTTTCCCGCCTCGACGACCGCGTTCTCGACGCAACCGCCCGAGACCGATCCCGCGATCCGGCCGTCGGCCGTCAGAGCCATCTTCCCGCCCGCCGGCCGGGGAGCCGAGCCCCAGGTCTCGACCACCGTCGCGATCGCGACGGTTGCTCCCTCGGCCCGCCAGCGCTCGATGTCGGAAAGGACGTCGCGCATGCCGCCGGGGATTATGTCTGCGGCGGCCGGTGGAGTTCCAGCGGGAAGGGGGCGGAGGCGAGTAATGGGTTCTGAGGCCGACTCCTCAGAAGGACACTTTCACCGCCGCCCGGAAGACCCTCGGGTCCTGGCGGTTGGTGACCTTGCCGTACTCGAGGTTCGTCTGCTCCTGGTTTGGGTCGTAAATCGTGGCCGGGAAGTTTTCCGGAGGAAAGTCAGACCAGGTGTTGTCGCGCGCGATTGCGATCTGCTGATTGAAGACGTTGAAGAGGTACGCCTGCAGGGTCACGATCGTCGGACCGACGACGATGGGGTAGGACAACGAGAGATTCGTTCCCCAGAGGGTTGGCAGCCGCCCGGCCGACCCTCGAGGGACGAGGAAGACGACAGCTCCATACCCCGAGTTGAAGAAGCCCATCTGGTTGAGTGGGGCGCCGGATTCCACGAACGCCTGAAGCCCGACCGAGAGGTGCCAGGGTGTGACGTAATAGCCGTCAAGCCGGAACCGGTGCGGCCGATCGAGGTACAGCGTTCCATAGGCGTTGTGCCACATTGCCGGGTAATCGAAGTCCATGTTGACGCTCGGCCAGGTCAGGCCTTCGGCGCCCTGGTTGACACCACCGTCGTAGTTGCCGCGCAGCGACGAATAGACGTAGCTCGCCTGAAGCCAGAGACTGTTGCCGACGGTCTCGCGGGCCATGACTTCGACGCCACGGTAGATGCGCCGCGCTTCGGGCGTGGCCGGGCCTGCCGCATCGCACCGATACCAGTCCGGGTCGTCAAACAGTCCGTTGCACGTGGGCGCGTCTCCACTCGCGAACTGTCCTTTCGAGCCGGGATTGATCAGGGCACATCCAAAGCCGGTCTCCACATAGTCGAAGTCGCAGCGATCCTCGAGCGCGCGGTTGAGACGGCGATACGTGCCCTTGATGCCGACGGTCAGAGACGGCGCCAGCAGACGCTCGATCCCGACCGTCAGCTCGTCCTGGGATGAAGCCCGGGCGCCTGTATCCACCGGATCGTCAAAGGCACTGGTTGCCAGAGGGACGATGTCCTCATGCCTCAGCACGTTCGGGTCCTGAACGACGCTGACCGGATCGAAGTTGAACGTCCGCAGCAACGTGTTGCCGCTGTAGACGAGAGCGGCGGCAACCGTCGGCAGCGCGTAGGAGAATCGCCCGGCAAAGGCAAGGACCTTCGTCTTGCCGTCGTTCCAGGGGTCCCACGTCACTCCGATGCGCGGCTGCCATTGGTTGTTGAAGCGCAGAACCGTCTGGCCGGTCTGGCTTCGCGTCTCCTCGCCGTCCCAGCGGAGCCCCAGGTTGATGGTCAGGCCCGGCGCGGCCCTCCAGGAGTCCTGGACGTAGGCTCCGTAGTCGAGGACCCGTGCCCCGACCGGCCTGTAGGGGATTACGGTCGGATCGTCCAGGCTCACCGCAAAGAATTGGTGCATGAAGTATGGCTGGCCGTATTCGTTCCGAATCCAGACGAGTTGCCCTCCCGTGGCGGATCCGGCGGCGTCCGTCTTTCCATACATGTAGTCGCCTCCGGCCTTCACCTCGTGGTTGCCCGCGTAACGGGTGACGTTGGCCGCATACTGCTGGCGGGAGGACTTGCTGTGATCACCCGAGCCGCCGATGAAGCCGTACCCTCCGGAAACGGAATGCGGCTCGTGCGGGAAGGGACATCGGTGATCTGGCAAACCACCCACGCAGGTGTCGTCCGTGTAGCGGATGAGATCGGAGGCGGTCAGTGCATTCTGATCGGCGTGGTGCGCGTACTGCAGGGTCGCGATCGCGTTCGATCCGAAGATCTGCGTCAGACGGACGCCGAAGTCCGTACCGCCTTGCGCACGCTCCGAGTACCAGGTCGATGGCTCGAGGCTGACGGGCGGTTCGACGTCGCCCACGCCGAGGCCCTGTCGGGGGTCGGCGCCCGCGGCGCCGACCGTCGTGGAAGGATCCCCGAAGACCGTGCCGACGACCGAGGTGGAGGACGCGATATTCCAGGTGAGCTTTCCCGAGTAGAGATTGTCGGCGGAGTCGAAGGGGAACTTCGCATCCGCCGGAACATGGGTCGACGACTGGACCCGGGACAGATCGCCGTCCAGCGTGACCCGGTTGTAGGCCCCGAAGAACCACAACCGGTCCTTCAGCAAGAATCCGCCGAGGTCCGCGCCGTAGTCGTACCTTCGTCCGTCCGCCACGCGCATCGTGGCGATTCCCGAGTCGCCGGGCTTGAATTGCTTCTCGGCGGCCGTGCCCGTCGAATCGTAGTAGCCGAAGGCGTCGCCATGGACCTCGTTGCCGCCCGACTTGGTGATGACGTTGACGACGCCACCGAGGGCCCGCCCGTACTCGGCCTGGTAGCCGCCGGTCTTGACCTCGACCTCCTGCACGAACTCGTTGTTGATGGCCTTGCCCTGGACGCCCTTGAAGACGTTGGTCGTGTTGACGCCGTCGATGATCCACTGGTTTTCGGCCGAGGTCGCGCCGTAGATCGACAGGGCGAGGGAGCGCCCCTCCGTGACGCCCCGATCGGTCGAGACGCCGGGGTTGGACTTGACGATGTCCGCGTAGTTGCGGGCCACCGGCAGGTGGTCGATGACTTCGCTCGTGTAGTTCGTGCCGGTCGTCGTCGACGACCGGTCGATGGACGGGGCCTCGCCCGACACTATGACCTCCTCGCTGGTCTCCAGCCGGAGTGTGAGGTCGGCCGCCACGGACGCGTCGAGTGTGACCGTCAACGTCATGCTGGCCGGCCAGAATCCGGACAGACTCGCCTGGACGCGGTAGTTGCCCGGCGGGATCGCCGGAAACCGGAAGAGACCATCCGGATCCGTGACGCCGGAGCGCGTGCCCTGGAGGCTCGGACTCGTGATTTCGACGGTCACGCCCGGCAGCGGTGTGCCCGAGGGATCCGTGATCCGGCCCGAGATCTTGCCGGTCGTCTGACCGCTCGACGTTCCCGTGTCGAATGTCAGAAGACACACGAGCAGCGCGAATACGCCCGCGCCCCCTCTCCGTGTCTTCAGAAGGCACTCCCGTCGCTTCCTCGATAGCGGAGCCGGGCAGCGGCGCTGGACGAACCCGCTTCAAGTGAGAACGACTATTGGGCGAGATCTTCCGCCCGGTATCGACGAGAAGTCAATCCGGAACCGGACTGGAAGAAACGCGCCGCGGCGTCAGCCCCATGAGACCTCTTGAAGCGGGAAGAGAAGTCCCACATTAGCGAGCCTGAGCGGGCGTCGACCCGCTCCTATGACGCCGACCGATGCTGGAGCTCGAGCCGAATCGGATGATCGGAGTCCGCGAGGGCGAGCAGCATTGTGAGCTCCGCTTCGACGATCTGTGCATCGTCTTCGCGGCCAACACGCCGATAGAGCGTGGCGAGCTTCAGGCGGTTCCTCAGCCAATAGGCCGCCGTGTTGCCCCGGATCACGGCATAGCGTCGGTCTGAGGATTCCTCGAGGATTCGGATGGCATGGGGCACGTCACCCCGCTGCGCGAGGGCATCCGCCAGGGATTCCGCGCCGAGATAAAAGCCGGGCCTCGCTCCGCGGTCGTCGAGCTTGAGTGCCTCTTGGAGCCTCATGGCGTCTTCGAGCTCCAGAACCGCTCCGGGAAGGTCTTTTCGGGCCAGCGCGAGCTCCCCGCGCACCGTATGGAGCTCCGCCGAGTTCTCCTGCGGCTGGAGGAATCGACGAGCCTCCGATGTCAAACCCGCCCGCGCCTGGAGGATGCTGGTCGTTTCCCGCCATGTCAGCGGAAATCCCCCTTCCGATGGCCGAGCTCCCACAAACCGCAGATGGCGGTCGAGGGCATGGGTATCACCCTTGTTGAAACTGATCTGGGCGAGCATGTCGTTGCGGGCGACCGGGTCGGCCATCTGCTGGGCCATCCGCGAAGCCTTCTGGAGTTGGCCCAGCGTCATGTAGCCGAGAGCTGTTGCGAGGCCAAACCGATCCCTGGCAGGGCCGTTGAGCGAGTCCACCTTGGCGGCGACGCGGTCGATGTCGCTCGACGCGGCTGCAAGGTCTCCCTTCAGCCAGTCCTCGGTGAAGGGGAGGAGGTCCAACCAGCTGACGAAGTGTGGAAAGTCTTCCGTGACTCCTGGGGTAACGAGTTCGGCCGCTCGATCCAGATATGATCCCGCCTGAGCTCGATCGGGCACAAAGACCACGAAGTCATACCCCGCATTCCAGTTCCAGAAAAAGTTCTTCGGGTGCAAATCCGCGAGCCTGGCCTCCATCGCCGCGCTCTTGCCCAGGGCTCGTGGATCGTGCGCCCAGTCGTAGAGATTGACCAGGTTCCATGCCGCCCAGAGGTGGTCGGGATAAAGGTCGAGAAGAGCCTCGTACGCGGCGATGGCCTTGTCCTTTTGGCCGAGCAGCGCGTAGTAGCTCCCCCGGATGAAATACCGCTCCCGCTCGCTCGTCTCGTCCGCCAGTCGAAGCGCCGTTTCCGCGTAGGGCTGGAACTCTTCGAGAGGCTTGCCCTGATTGCGAAGCGTCCATGCGAGATGGATCCAGGCCGAGGCGAACGAGGGGTCTTCGGCGACGGCCTGTCGCAGAAGCTCCTCCGCGACTGGCTGGGAGTCGCGGAGATGCCCGGGCTGCATCAAGAGGTCTGCCCGGGAGTAGAGCTGTAGCGCTCTCAGGTTGGTCGTGGTGACTCTGGCCAGTCCGGTCGCGTCGGGGTCGCCGCGGTCGGCAGTGTCACCAAGGGCCACGCGGAGACGATCCGAAATGCGCCCGATGGCTGCGAGAGTGCCGTCCGCCCCAGCGCTCTCCTCCCGGAACCCGGCCAGAGTCGATCCCTGCTTCGGGTCCACGAGTTCCACGCTCAAGAGATAGTTGGATCCGAGCTTCTCGACCCGGCCGGTCAGCAAAGCCCGAATGCCGCCGTCCCGGAGGCAGACCTCGCGCGCCAGCCCGGCATCGATCGAAGAGTCCGGAGGCTTCCGCATCAGCCGCAGCGCGTCCGCGACGCGTTCCCTCGGGACGACGTTGACGTGGCGCGAGTTGGAGAGTTCCAGTCCGAGTGCGTAGTCGAGCGTTCCGTCGAAGAGACTGTCCCCGGTGCGGTTCTCGAAACCAGCGACCAGGATCCAGTCGCGGGGCTGGAAGGGAAGGGCCTGAAGTGTCCCCGCGGAGGGTGAAGAACCGGTCCGCGAGAGCCAGGCGACGGCGCCGACCACGAGAATCGCCAGCCCGAAGCCGGCGGCAATCAACGCGGCCCGGCGAGGCTTCTCTGTTCTGCGCTGGAGGTTCTCGAGCGCCGCGAGCATGCCTCGCGCAGACTCGAATCGCTTCGGCGAATCATGCTCGATCGCCCGACCGATCACGGCGGCGAGGGCCTTTTTCGCCGCCGGAGCCCCTTCCGCAAGATCCAACCGCTCTCCGCGCGCGTGTGCCTCGGCGACTTCCTTGACGGTCGCTCCGCGAACCGGATACGCGCCGGTGAGGAGATGGAAAAGCAGGACGCCCGTGCTGTAGATGTCGGTCCGGACCGTTGCCTGAGCCCCCTGGAAGATTTCCGGAGCGAGATACAAGGGCGTTCCTGCCGCGTCCAGGCTCGAGCCCGGAGTCTCTTCCAGCTCCCGTCCCGTCCCGAAGTCCATCAGAACGAGACGGCCGTCTCCCGTCTGCATGAGGTTCTGCGCCTTGATGTCCCGATGGAGCAGGCCCGCATCGTGAACCGCCGAGAGTGCCCGGCAGACTTCGATGCCGATTCGCGTCACTTCGCGGTCGTCGAATTTCCCTCGTTCTCCGAGAACCTGTTCCAGGTTCCGACCGTGAATGAACTCCATCCAGAGGCCAACCCGGCCTTCGATCTCGTCGGCGTCATAAACGGTGACGACGTTCGGATGGCGAACCCGCGCAAGCAGGCGCGCTTCCCTGAGTACCGTGGCGCCCTCCGGTTGCTCCTTGCCCCCGTGCAGCAGCTTGACCGCCACTTCGCGGTCGAGTTTCGGATCCCGGGCCCGGTAGACTTCGCCAAAGGACCCTCTTCCGATGCGTTCGAGGATCTCCAGCCTGCCCCAGTGTTCCAGCTTTTCCTCAGGAATCGTGCACGAGTCCGATAGAAGGGGATCGCGGGCAAGACTTCGGTGAAGCTCTGCGATCCCCGCGAGGACTCTCAGCTGCTGTAGAGCCTCGCGGTCCCTCTCGTCTGCAGAGGATTCCGCAAGGGCCCAGTCGACGGATTGACCATCGAGGACGGCTCCCGCGAACTCGTCCAGCGGCCGATCCTCATCGTCCACGGGCCATCTCCTCGGCCAGACGAACCAGTGCGCGCTTCGTCGCCTTGTGCGCGGCACCCGAGGTCGGCTTCCCGAGAAGGCGGGCGAGCTCCTCGTAGGAATACCCGAGCTCGACGCGGAGGATGATCGACTCGCGTTCTACTGGCCGCAGCCGCCCGAGAGCGTCTTCGTACCGTTCGATTTCTTCCATGCCGACAGCCTTCTCGAGAGGCGACCGCGCCGGGTCGACCTCGGTCCCTTCAAGCTCTCCGTGCGCCGGCCGCCTTGCCACCCGGCGGATCTCGTCGCGTATCCGGTTCATCACCGCCTGACGGAGGTAGGCCTGCAGGGCACCCTCCCGCTCGGGTGTGAAGACGTCCATCCTGTTAAACGTCTGAAGCAGGGTTTCCTGGACAAGATCCTGAGTGTCGGCCAGATCGCGCGCCCATTTGGGCAGCCGGCCCCTTGCCCAGCGCTGCAGCCGGGGCAGGTGGCGCGCGAAGAGCAGTTCGAGCGCCGGCTTGTCTCCCTCGCGAAACCGCTGGATGAGGCGGAACGTGGATTCGGCCTCGCCGCCGGGAGCGGGTTCGGGGGACACGGTTAGCGCCTAGTCTATTCCGCAGGCCACCCACCCACGGGTTTCCGCGGATTTTGAGCGATTTCGCGTCGAGAAAGCCTGCCGCGGTCGTTACTTGAGAAAAGGGCATGGTTGTGTACGCGACGCCGTCCAAGTCAGAGACCTGTTGCGAAACGCGGCTGGTCGAGAATCTGACACCTTCGTCGCTCGCCTGGCGCACGTCGCTCGCGTTTTTGCCGACAAGCGCTGCAGCGACTGGCTGCGGGAACTCGCGGCGAGAAACCTCCAGATCGTGACGATGCCGTCAGGCGGGGCGGGTATGGGGAGAGCCGGACGGCTTCTTGCCCTGCTCCGACAAAACATGCAAAAGGACCGAGGTGCCGAACCCTACCTACCCAGTCTAGCGAGGGTGCCCAGCCTCTGGATCGCCAGATCGCCTGCGTCACCAGAATCGCCAAGCCTACCGATGCGCCGACTGCCCGAGGAGGACACATGAGGGCTTCCCTTCGTTCCGGCCTCCATCTCGCGATTCTTCTCGGCATCGCGACCCACGTCGGTCTGCGAGGTCAGCTCGCCGCTTCGGACATCTGGGTCGGCAACGGGCCCGAGGGCGGGATCGTCAACGCGCTGGTCGTCGACCCATCTGACTCGAGCACGCTCTACGCCGGAACGACCTGGGGTGGAGTCTTCAAGAGTGTCGACAGCGGCGCGAGCTGGAGTCCATCAAACCTCGGTCTCACGGGTAGGTCGGTCATCGCGCTCGCGATCGATCCCAGCAATCCGGCCACGATCTTCGCGGGGACGATGCCGCAGGGGGAAGGCCAGGTCGGGCTGTTCAAGAGCACCGACGCTGGCGGCTCGTGGGCGCCATCCGCCGCCGGGATGATCTATTTCTTTGGATACTACGCTGCGGTGGAGAACATCGAGGTCGACCCTCTATCGTCCTCCATCGTCTACGCGGGAACCCAGGCCGGCGCCTACAAGAGCATCGACGGAGGGGCTACCTGGGAGAGTATCGGTGACTTCAACACGGGCTGTTTTGTGGCGATTGATCCTTCGACGCCCACAACCCTCTACGTCGGTGCAGGAGGCGCGGTCTACCGGAGCACGGACTCCGGGGCTAACTGGTTGCCGACCGGCGAGTTCAGTGGGGCGACGGTTCTCGGGATCATCGTCGATCCTACCGATAGCCAAGTGGTCTACACGGTTGACAGCAACGGCGTCTCAAAGAGCATGGACAGCGGATCCTCATGGCAGAGCCTCCCGACAGGTCTCACGTATCCAAGCCTCTGGGAGCTCGCCATGGATCCGCTCGACCACAACGTTCTCTACGTCGGAGCGCGATCAGGGTATCTCGACGAGTACGGTGTTCTAAAGACCACGGATGGGGGCGCGAGCTGGAACCCGGTCAATTTCGGCATCGAGGATCAATTCAGTGTGGGGGCCATCGCAATCAGCCCTTCGACGCGCGGCATCGTCTACGCGGGCGGCTGGTCGTCGAACTACAACTCGAACTCGCGCTCGTCTCCAGGAGGCGTCTACAAGACCACGAACGGCGCGGCTGTCTGGGCTCCTGCAAACAGTGGCCTGGCAAATTCCTTCGTCCACAGCGTCACGATCGATCCCGTCAATCCCGATATCCTGTATGCGGGGCTTTCGAGCTACGTCTCTCCATCCACAACCAACTTTGGCGTCTCGCGAAGCCTCGACGGTGGCGCCTCCTGGGGGCTTGCGAGTGAAGGATTGCTCGACCCCTATTCCGCCAAGACATCGCCTGTCTACGACGTCGTCGTCGATCCGACCAACTCGAGCAGGGTCTACGCTGCTGGAGTCGGCGGCGTGTTTCGGTCGCTTGACGGCGGCGACTCCTGGGACCTGTTCGGCACTGGAATTAGCCCGACTCAGAACGGTGTCGAAATCGCGATCGACCCGGCCACGCCTTCCACGCTCTATCTCGCCACGTCCAACGGCTACGGGTTGTACAGGAGCACGGGTGCCGGCGGCGTCTGGTCGCCGATAGGCTCGGCCTACACATTTGCTCTCGATCCAGCCTCGCCCAACGTCCTCTACGGCGCAGAGATCGGTGGAATCGTCCGGAGCTCCGATGGAGGCGACACCTGGAGCACCCCGGTACCAGTCTGCTACAACGTCTACGCCCTCGCTGTTGCTGCCAATTCCTCCGCCGTCTACGCCGGTTGCTACCTGGACGGAGTCTGGAAGTCTACTGACGACGGCGCGAACTGGTCCCACACGGATGAGGGCCTGGGCAATTGGTCGGTAGTTTCCCTCTTGGCGGACCCGGTCGATCCAAACACGATCTACGCCGGCGCAAATCAGAATCAGTTCGACACCGGCGCCGTCTACCGCTCGACCGATGCCGGGGTTCATTGGACGACCGTCGGCCAGGGGTTCCCGCCTCTGTTTGCCTACGGGCTGGCCCTTTCGCCGACAGGCAAGCTCTACGCAGCCACGGAGGGAGCGGGCGTCCTTGTCGTCGATGTCTGCGCCCCCGTCGGGCCTCCGACAGCCGGCAACGACGGACCTATTTTCTGTGAGGGGCAGACCATCAACCTGACCGCCTCGACGATAACCGGAGCAACCTATGGGTGGACGGGACCCGGCGGCTTCACATCTAGTCTCCAGAACCCGACCATCTCCAACGCAACCCTCGCCGCCTCAGGGACGTATTCTGTCGTCGCGACTGTGGACAACTGTGACACGTCGCCGGCGGACACAACGGTCGCCCTCAACGAGGCTCCGATCGCGACCGCCACGGGGTCGGCGACGATCACGGTCGGCCAGTCGACGCCTCTCTCGGGGTCGGGAGGTATTTCGTGCGTGTGGTCGCCGCCGACCGGCCTCGACGACGCCAATTCGTGCTCGCCGAACGCGAGCCCTTCGGTGTCCACTGTCTACTCGCTCGTCGTGACCGGTGCGAACGGCTGTGGCTCGACCAACGGAGCGGACGCCACAGTCACTGTAACCGGGGTAGGCATCCCACCTTCTGAGCGGGCTGCCCTGATTGCGCTGTACAACAGCACGAATGGTCCCGGCTGGACAAACAACACGAACTGGCTCGGGGCGCCGGGGACCGAATGCACCTGGTCTGGGGTGACTTGCGGTGCCAGTGGCACTACAGTCACCCAACTCATACTCTCGAGCAGGAATCTCACCGGCACGCTGCCTCCGGAGCTGGGCCAGCTCACCAACTTGCAGTTCCTTCGCTTCGGTCTTAATCACTTGAGTGGGGGGCTTCCACCAGAGCTCGGGAGCCTCGCCAACCTTGTTGTTCTCGATTTGCAACTGAATCAGCAGCTCACCGGTCCGATGCCTCCCGAGCTGGCGTCCCTCACTAGCCTTCAGACCCTCATCGTCGACTACAACCAACTGTCTGGAAGTATCCCGGCGTGGCTGAGCAACCTGCCCTCCCTCAAGGTCCTTAGTCTCTTGGCGAACCGCTTCACTGGGTCGATACCTCCCGAGCTGGGGAACAGCCAGACGCTTCAGGAGCTGAGCCTCGGGTCGAACCAGCTCACCGGGCCAATCCCGGCTGAGTTGGGCAACCTTCAGAGCCTCACCTATCTCATCCTCGGACCGAATCAACTGACAGGCGGAATTCCACCGGAGCTCGGCAACCTCGGCCAACTCAGAACGCTCAACCTGGCCTACAATCCGCTGGGCGGTGTCGTACCCGCCGCCCTTGGGAACCTCTCACAGCTCACATCGCTCTACCTCCAGGCCGACGGACTCACGGGAACGATTCCCGCCGAGCTCGGCAATCTGTCGACGCTGGCTAATCTCTACCTGAATGGCAACCTGCTGAGCGGGCCGATTCCGCCAGAACTGGGGAACCTTGCCGCCGCCCGCTTCGTTGACCTCGAAGGCAATCAGCTCTCGGGAGCGATACCAATCCAACTCGGAGGCGCTTCTCTTCTGCTCGAGTTGTACCTCCAGGGAAATCGCCTGGAGGGCACGATCCCAGCCGAGATCGGCGACCTGACGGCTCTTCACATACTGAAACTCAACTCGAACAAGCTCGCCGGGCCGGTTCCCGGCAGCCTGTCCAACCTCACACAGCTACAGTCAGGCGGCCTGGATCTCCGGTGGAACGCTCTCGACACATCGGACTCGGCGCTTCTGGCGTTTCTAAATTCCAGGCAGATCGGCGGTGACTGGGAGGGCACCCAAACCGTGGCGCCTACAAGCCCGAGCCTCGAAAGCGCGACTCCAAATGGCGTAAGCGTCGGCTGGACACCGATTCTCTACGCCGGAGACCCGGGCTTCTATCAAGTCATCTATGGAACGACGACCGGCGGCCCTTACACGCCCTTTGCGACGACGACGACCGACAAATCAGCGTCCGGGCTTGCCGTGAACGGGCTCACACCCGGCACGGCCTACTACTTCGTCGTGCAGACGACGACGCTGCCCCACTCGAATAACCAGAACACGGTAGCCAGCAACCCGAGTGTCGAGATCTCCGGGTCGACACTGAGCGGCACCCCTACCCCCACAACGACGCCAACGGCAACCAGCACAGCGACATCCACCCCCACACCTACCGCTACCGGAACACCAACCTCAACCAGCACGCCCACAAACACTCCGACGCCCACTCAAACGCCGACGGCCACTCCGACACCGACGCTCACGCCTACCCAGACCCCGACGCAGACGAGCACGCCCACCCCGGTTCCGACCCCTACGACCACCAGTACCCCTCCGAGCACGCCAACGAGCACTGCGACTCAAACGCCGACCCCCGCTCCGACGGTAACGCCGCCTCCAACCCTGACCCCGACGAAAACGTCAACGAACGTCGCTACGATCACGTCAACGGCGACCAGCACACCACCGCCTGCACCCACAAACACGCCGACGCCAACCCAGACGCCGGCACCGCTTCCGTGCGGCCCGACGCCCGACGAGTTTCCAATCCCAACGGCTGTCAGTGGGCCTTTCTTGATTGCTGCCGGATCCGATGGCGCCATTTGGTTCAGTGAGAATGGCGCCGACAAAATCGGCCGAATCACTACAGAGGGTGTCATTGCTGAATTCGCGCTTCCAATAGGTAGTGTACCTACCGGCATAACCGCTGGGCCGGATGGCAACCTCTGGTTCACGGAAACTGGCGCCAACAAGATTGGTCAGATCACTACCGGAGGCGTCATCACGGAATTCGCTGTCCCGACCGTCTCTTTCCCTTTCGACATCACCGCGGGACCGGATGGCGCTCTCTGGTTCACCGAAAGGAATCCAGCGCAGATCGGCCGGATATCGACATCTGGCGCTATCACCGAGTTTGCCCTCTCCGATCCCAGCAGCTTTCCATCCGGCATCACTGCGGGACCTGACGACGCCCTCTGGTTCACAGAATCCGCTGGTATTGGCAAGATCGGCCGAATCACTACGGCCGGCGATATTACTGAATTCGCGATCCCCACGGCCAACAGCTTTCCCTTTGACATCGTCGCGGGACCCGACGGGGCCCTGTGGTTCACGAGCAACGAGAAGATAGGCCGAATCACTGTCGGTGGCGTGGTCACGGAATTCGGGCTGCCCTCTCCCGGCAGTTACGGCATTGCAGTCGGGGTCGATGGCGCCCTCTGGTTCACGAAGCCAAACACGAATAGCATCGGGCGGATCACCATTGCGGGTGTCATCACGTTTTTCGCCCTCCCGCCCCCGGTCGGCAGCTTTCCGCTAGGCATTGTCGCGGGACCCGACGGCGCCTTTTGGTTTACCGAGTCTCAAGGCAACAAGATTGGCCGGATCTGCACGGCGGTGACGCCGAGTCCGACCAATACACCGACGCCGACGGTCATGCCGTCTGACACACCGACGAGTACTCCGAGCTTTACGCCTACCGTTACGCCAACCAACACGCCGACACAGACTGTCACGGCCACACCGAGTCCGTCGCCAACCCCCACGCCAACGCCAACGGCGGTGCCGACGAACACGCCAACGAACGTCGCTACGATCACGCCAACGGCGACCAGCACACCACCGCCTGCACCCACAAACACGCCGACGCCAACCCAGACGCCGGCACCGCTTCCGTGCGGCCCGACGCCCGACGACTTTCCGGTCCCAACACCCTACAGCCAGGCTTTCGGTATCGCCGCCACGCCCGATGGTCCTCTCTGGTTCACGGAACTGAGCGGCAACAAGATCGGTCAAATCACCACGGCCGGGGTCATCACCGAGTTCCCTATCCCTACGGCCGACAGTCAGCCTACTGGCATAGCGATGGGTTCGGACGGCGCTTTCTGGTTCACCGATCGAACGTCAACCAGGTCGGCCGAATCACTACGGCTGGCACAATTACCGAGTTTCCAATTCCCACGGCGAACAGTCGGCCTATAGGCATTACGCCGGGGCCGGACGGCGCCCTCTGGTTCACAGAGACCAACGGCAACCAGATCGGCCGGATCACCACGGCCGGGGCCATCACGGAGTTCCCAATCCCCACGGTCAGCAGTCGGCCTGTCGGGATCGCTGCGGGGGTTGACGATGCCCTCTGGTTCACCGAGACCAACGGCAACCAGATCGGTCGAATAGCAACGGACGGCGCTATCACAGAGTTCACAATCCCTACGGCGGGCGGCCCCCCCTATGCCATCGCGCCAGGGCCCGACGGCGCGCTGTGGTTTACCAAGCCGAACGCCGATCAGATTGGCCGAATAACGACGGCCGGCGTCATTACTGAGTTTTCCGTTCCCACCGACGGTCACCCCATCGGCATCACCGCCGGCGCGGACGGCGCTCTCTGGTTCGCCGAGAACGTCGTGAACCGAGTCGGCCGGATAACAACGACCGGCGCCATCACTGAGTATGACCTTACACCTTCGGGTCCGCCCGACCACATTGCCGCTGGATCGGATGGAGCCCTTTGGTTCACGCGCGACATCGGCGACGCCATCGGGCGCATCTGCACGACTGCGGCACCGAACCCGACGAACACACCGACACCGACGATCACGTCGTCCAACACACCGACGAAGAGTCCTAGCAACACGCCTACCGTTACGCCAACCAACACGCCGACACAAGCTGTCACGGCCACACCGAGTCCGTCGCCAACCCCAACGCCAACGGCGGTGCTGACCAATACCCCGAAACCGACGAAGACGCCGAACCCGACAAAGACGCCGAAGCCTACGAAGACGCCGAAGCCTAGGAAGACGCCGAAGCCATGAGAGGACCTACAAACCTAGCGCTTCGCCGCCGGCGCGAACGGGAGCCACAACGGAGGCGATGCGCGTTTGCTGGACCGGTTCGTACCCGCATGTCGACTTCGGGAGGACCTCCTTTGTCACCGAGAGATGAATGGACGGCTCCCTGGCGGATTCCCCCGCAATCACAGCGCTTGCGAAGGGAGGCTCGCATGAATCCGGATTCCGGACTTCAGATCAAGGGACAACTCCGGCTATCACGAGAGTTCTTGTCTGCTTTTTTCTCGGCGTCCTCTTGCTTCGACTTGTTGCCGGCGCTCAGATCATCAGCGACTCTCGAGTCGCCGGTCACGCTGGCGCATTTAGAGAGCGCATTGGCGACATACGCATGCCTTTTGTCTCGAATGCCGGGCAGAGCGACCCTGCGGTTGCGTTCTACGCTCGGACCTTCGCCGGCACCGTCTTTGTCACTCGAAGGGGCGAGATCGTCTATTCGCTTCCACGGGCGGTCAGAGACGCCGGAGCGACTCAAAAACCCCGAGGACCCGCTCTCGAGGCGGATGCCGCGGGCTGGAGCCTGAGCGAGACGCCTGTCGCCGGGAAGGGTCGAGTTACCCCAGGCCAAAGGGCACCCGCCCTTGTCAGCTACTTCACTGGCTCTGATCCTGCTCGGTGGCGAACGGGCGTTCGCACATACGAGACCGTAGTGCTTGGCGAGGTCTGGCCGGGCGTGAGCCTGTCCCTGCGCGCCAGCGGTAACAATGTGGAAAAGGTCTTCACGATACGGCCCGGAGCGGACTTCTCTCGCATCCGGATGCGCGTCGCCGGCACACGGTCGCTCCGAATCGACGACGACGGTGCACTCATTGCGGCAACGGGGCTGGGAGAGGTGACGTTTACGCGCCCTCTTGGCTACCAGGAGCGGGACGGCGCGCGCCTGCCCGTCAAGGTGGGATACCGCGCGCAAGGTCGGCAATACGGCTTTTCAATCGGCGAACATGACCCTGCGCTGCCAGTAGTCATCGACCCCCTGTTGCAGGCGACATATTTGGGTGGCAGTGGCATGGAAGGTCAGTACTCCGTCGCTCTCGCTATCCACCCGACGACGGCGAAGTGTTCCTCGCTGGGTACACGTTCTCCGCCGACTTTCCTGGAACTGCCGGAGGGGCACAGCCGGCGAGCGGAGGCAGTATCGACTGTTTTGCGCGCGCCTGGACGCTGCTCTCACCACGCTGAGCCAGGCGACCTATTTCGGCGGCAGCTCCTTCGACCTCGCCTTTAGTCTCGCCGTCGAGCCAACGTCCGGCGACGTACTCATGGCCGGATAACATCCTCCACCAACCTTCCGGGCACTACGGGTGGGGCCCAGCCGGTGAACGCGGGCAATCAGGACGCTTTCATCGCGCGCTTTGACGCTACTCTTGACACGCTGTACCAGGCGGTCCTATCTCGGAGGCAGCTCCGACGAGTTGGCCTATTTCCTTGCTCTCGCGATTCACCCGACCTCAGGCGAAGTTCTCGTCTCCGGGTCAACGGACTCGTTCAATTTTCCCGGTACAGTCGGTGGGGCGCAACCCTCGAAAGGCACCTTCGGTGATGCTTTTGTTGCACGCTTGAACGCCGGCCTCACTACGCTCAACCAAGCGACCTATCTCGGCGGCAATGGTGACGATCTTGGCGGCGCCATGGCCATCGACCCTGGGTCTGACGATGTGCTCGTAGCCGGGAGCACGAACTCCACCGATTTTCCCGGGATAGCCGGAGGAGCCCAGGCTTCGAACGCGGTGACGGGGACGCTTTCATCGCGCGCTTGAACTTCAGTCTCACAGCGCTGAACCAAGCGACGTATCTCGGTGGTGGGGACACGAAAGCTGGCCGCGCTTGCCATCCATTCGAGCTCCGGGGACGTGTACATCTCCGGGGCCACGCTCTCCACTGACTTCCCGGGCACCGCGGGCGGCGCGCAGCCGGCCCATGGCGGCGGTTTCTACGACGCCTTTGTGGCGCGCTTGAATGGAAGCCTAACGATACTGAACCAGGCGACCTATCTTGGTGGTGGTCGCCGAGACTCTTTTCTGCGCTCGCTATTCATCCGGCCTGGGGAGAAGTGTTCATTGCGGGCCAGACGTTTTCAGCCAATTTTCCCGGCACTGCCGGGGGAGCCCAGCCGGCATTCGGCGGTGGTAGTGGTGACGTCTTCGTCGGGCGGCTAAGCGTCAGTCTCACGACGCTGAACCAGGCGACTTTTCTCGGAGGCAGCGGGGGCGACGCGTTCAAGGTGTCGCCATCGATCCGACTTCCGGCGACGTGTTTGTTGCCGGTCAGACGACTTCAACCGACTTTCCCGGCACCGTCGGTGGTGCCCAGCCAGCGAACGCTGGCGGTAGCGGCGACACGTTCATTGCGCGCCTGACGCCTGACCTGGCCGGCATTCCCACGATCGCACCCTCTTCAGGGCCCGCGTCGGGTGGGACCGTGGTCACGATTACTGGTAGCGGGTTTCAGGTCGGCGCCACCGTCACGATCGGGAATGCACCGGCAACGGGAGTTTCCGTCGTCAACTCTCACCAGATCACCGCTACCACTCCGGCACTTGCTGCTGGCTCCCTGAACGACGTTGTCGTCACCAATCCGGGATCCTTGCCGATGTCGCCGCAGCTCGTGCTCGTCGGGGGGTTTTTCGCGGACTTTCCGACGTACCTCTCCCAGACCCGTTCCATACCTTCATCGAGAAGGTCTTCCGCAAGGGCATCACCGCCGGCTGTGGCGGGGGCAACTATTGCCGCGACAACTCCGTCACGCGGGCGCAGATGGCGGTGTTCCTGCTGAAGGCGGAGCATGGCGCCATTTTCGACCCACCTGATTGCGCCGGCATTTTTCCGCGATGTTCCCTGTACTCCTGGTATGGGCTTTTCGGACTGGATCGAGCAGCTCGCGGCCGAGGGAATCACGGGTGGCTGCGGAGGTGGTAACTACTGCCCCAACGACCCCGTTACGCGGCAGCAGATGGCGGTCTTTCTCCTGAAGACCAAACATGGCCCGGGCTACGCGCCGCCGTCCTGCGCGGAATCTTCGGCGACGTTCCCTGCCCGAGCACGTTTGCGATTGGATCGAGCAGCCCGCTGCCGAAAACATCACCGGAGGTTGCGGCGGCGGGAACTACTGTCCTTCGTACCCGAACACGCGGGGGCAGATGGCGGTGTTTCTCGTGAAGACGTTCAATCTGCAATGACCGACTGTGTGGCCGAGAGAGGAAGTCGCGAGGGATGTTGACAGTGAGGTGTGATGTGCTACGCGCTCGGCGAATGGAGCCAACGCTGTTGGTGGCTTTCGCCATCGCAGCGCTGACCGTACGGCCCCTCGCGGCGCAGACTTATCAGGTGCTTCACAATTTCGAACCGGTGCCGCCAGCCCTTCCGCTCGCAGGGCTGATAGCAGATTCGGTAGGTAATCTGTACGGTACGACGGTAAGCGGTGGGGTATGGGGCCACGGGACAGTATTCAAAGTCGACACCTCAGGCGCGCTGACGATCCTTCACAACTTTGGCTACTCCGAAGGGACCGGTCCGTGGGCGTCGTTGATTTGGGACGGCTTTGGAAACCTGTATGGAACGACTTGTTGCGGCGGCGCCGGCGGTCGTGGAACCGTGTTCAAGTTGGACAGCACGGGGGACCTCACGGCGTTGCATAGCTTCAGTGGCGGCGACGGCGCCGCTCCAACGGCCGCCTTGATTTCAGATGCCTCGGGAACCTTTATGGGACGACGTTGACTGGTGGCGTGGGTGATCACGGAACAGCGTTCAAGGTTGATCCTTCGGGCACGCTGACTACACTGCATGCATTTGGCGGCCCTGACGGTGACCAGCCGTGGGGAGCGCTGATCCGGGACGGTGGGGGCAACCTCTACGGGACGACTCTCTACGGTGGCGCTGGAGATCTCGGGACGGTCTTCAAGCTGGACATAGCTGGAACGCTGACGACGCTGCACGCGTTCGACGGCTCAGACGGGATTGTCCCGTGGGCTTCTCTGATTCAGGATGGCGCGGGCAACTTCTACGGCACGACGGCATACGGGGGCGTGAACGGGCGAGGAACCATTTTCAGGCTCGACCCCTCTGGGACCCTAGTCACCCTCCACAGTTTTTCGGATTCAGAGGGGGCAGTCCCGAGCGCCGGACTCCTCCGAGACGGGGCCGGGACTCTTTACGGGACAACCACCTTGGGTGGCGCAAGCGATCTCGGGACGGTGTTTGCGCTCGACACGTCTGGATTGCTAACGACGCTCTACGGCTTCAGTGGTCTCGACGGTAGCGCGCCTGAAAGCGCTCTAATCCAGGACAGTTTCGGCAACCTCTATGGGACGACGTACACGGGTGGCTCAGGCGGAGGTGGGACCCTCTTCAAGCTCGGCGCCAGCGGAGGACTGACCACGCTCGTCACGTTCAACGACTCGGACGGTGCGTACCCGGCCGCTGCCTTGATTCAGGACGCCTCGGGCAACCTTTTCGGCGGAACGTCGTACGGCGGCGTGAACGGTGACGGAACGATCTTCAAGCTCGAGTCGTCTGGGGCGTTGACGGTGCTGCACAGGTTCAGCCGTTTTGTCGACGGTGCCAGCCCCTACGCGGCACTTTGCCAAGACGGCCTGGGAAACCTTTACGGAACGACCGTCCTCGGTGGCGTGGGAGACAACGGAACGATCTTTAAGCTCGATGGCTCGCAAACACTGACGAGGCTGCATAGCTTCAGCGGCTCGGGTGGCTCCGTCCCGATCGGCGCTCTGATTCAGGACGCCTCGGGAACCCTCTACGGCACAACTGCGAGCGGCGGGGCGAGCGGGATGGGCACGGTCTTCAAGTTCGACACGTCAGGAGTGCTGACTACGATACACAGTTTCACCGGTTCTGACGGTGCGGCTCCAGATGCCGGGCTGATTCGGGACGGCACGGGAAACCTCTACGGAACGACCTCCGGCGGTGCAAGCGGCCATGGAACAGTTTTCAAGCTGGAACCCGCCGGATCGCTGACGACGCTACACAGTTTCAACGGTGCAGACGGGTCTTCTCCGTCGGCCGCCCTGATTCAAGACGGCTCGGGCAATCTATACGGGACGACTGCCAGCGGCGGCGCAAGCGGCTTCGGCTCTGGAACGGTTTTCCGGCTCGACACCGCAGGGACACTGACGACGCTGCACACCTTTGACGGCTCCGACGGTGCCAACCCCCGAGCCGCACTGGTCGGGGACGGCTCCGGCAACCTTTACGGGACGACTGTGGGCGGGGGGGGGGTGGGCTCTGGAACGATCTTCAAGCTCGACTCGGCTGGGATTCTGACGACACTGCACAGTTTCGACAAGTCCGATGGCGCTTTCCCGCTGGCTGGCTTGATGCAAGACACCTCTGGCAATCTCTTCGGCACGACCTCGGGAGGAGGCACGAACGGAACCGGCGTCGTCTTCTTTTTCGGAACGGCCACCGCGCCTTTTGCAGTTTCGGCTATCGACCCAGCGTCGGCCCCAGCGTTCCCCGAGACGTTCGTGAGGGTCGCGGGAGCGGGATTTCTGAGCGGGGCAACTCTCAGTATCGGAAGCGTCGTGGCCACGAACACCGCCGTCGTCGACTCAACGAAGATTGAAGCGTCGACACCCGCGCTTTCGCCCGGAACGCTGAATGACGTTGCGGTTTCAAACCCGTGGTCATCGCCGACGGTTCTGGCCAAGGGCTTTTTCGCGGACTTCCTCGACGTGACGCAGGCAGACATCTTCCACAACGACGTTGAAAAGGTGTTCCGAAACGGCATCACCGCGGGATGTGGGGGTGGCAACTACTGCCGGAATAGTCCGGTCACGCGCGCCCAGATGGCCGTGTTTCTGTTGAAGGCCGACCACGGATCCGCCTATCTACCGCCAGCGTGCTCGGGTATCTTCCCGGATGTCGAGTGCACGCCGTCACCCGCTTTTGCGGTCAACTGGATCGAGCGGCTCTACAAGGAAGCGATCACCGGCGGGTGTGGCGGGGGCAACTACTGTCCTGGCAACTCCGTCACGCGCGCTCAGATGGCGGTTTTCCTCCTCAAGTCGGAGCATGGGGCGACCTACGTGCCGCCGCCGTGTACCGGCATCTTCCCCGACGTTGAGTGCACGCCGACACCCGCCTTCGCCGTCAACTGGATCGAGCAGCTGCACAACGAAGGCATCACCGGAGGCTGCGGTGGCGGCAACTACTGCCCGGGCAACTCCGTCACCCGTGGCCAGATGGCGGTGTTTCTGGTCAAGACGTTCGGTTTGCCGTGACGGGCGAAAGGACGGCCAAGGACCACGCGGCTCAGTCCTTGCCGTCCGTGTCTCCGCTCCTCAGCGGTGAATCGTCAGGTTGTCCACAGAATGACGCTGGCGCCACCGACCCGACAAGGAAACAGAGCCGTCGATCTGGAGAGCCCCGCGCTGACGCTGTTTGAAAGGAGAATCGAAATGGAACCATTCCGAACCCCTACAAATGCCCCTACCAGACAGCGACGACTAGGCATTGCGACCTTCGCACTAACACTCCTGTTTTGTCAGCCGCGTCGCGGCCTGGCAGACCCCCCCCGGTAAGCCCCCGAAGGCCACGGACATCCCCGTGACGACGACGATCAGCGACGAGGATTCGGACGGAAACACCTACACCGTTGCGAGCGAGGGCGGGGCACCTACTTCAACGGGGTGGACAACGTCATGGCGATCCTGACCTGCAACGGTTACAACGGAATCAAGAATGGCGACTGGCAGTTCAACAAGCCCGTCAGTGGCAAGAAGGGACAGCGGCAAAACGGACGCGGGATCACGATGAGTCTCAACGTTTCCGACGCGGTCCAAGTCGGTGACCCGCACTATACGGCGCCGGCCGCCCCTCCGTACTGGGGCAGCGCGACCCTGTACGGCTATTCGGAGGTCAAGTGCACGTTGGTAGGCAAGAGCATGCTGACGATGGCGTCCGACACGGCAATGACTTGTCCTCTGCTGATCAACTTCTTCCCGGGAAATCCGGAGGTCGGCTACGGCCTGAATCCCGCGCACTCTGTCAATAACTTTCCCGAGGTCACGGACGCTCAGATCACTTGCGAATCAGCGGACTCCGGTGGCTGCAATTCGTGGTCCATCGAGCCTTATGCCAACCCCGACCCCTGGGATGGTCGAGATCCGTTCGAAGCCGTCGGACGTTTGGTCCCGCACTCGAACACGAGCATCAACAAGGGCGACTTCTACATGCGGTTCCACATTCACGTGACTCGGCCTTAGAGCCAGCGTAGTTTCCAGCAAGGGTCGGGCCCGGAGCGACGACACGCCGCGGCCCGACCCCTTTTTTGCGCCTAACTGCGGGCGCGTCCGGCGGCGGTGGCGAGGGCGCGTTTCGCCAGCACCGTGGCGAGGTTGACGCGGAACTCTCCGGACGCGTAGTGGTCGCTCAGGGGATCCTCGAGGGCCGCAGCGACCTTGGCGGCGGCGGCCGCGATCGAGGCATCGCCCGGCTTCTGCCCGGTGAGCGCGGCCTCGGCGGCCGAGGCGCGAACGGGGGTGTGCGTGACGCCGCCGATGACGAGGCTCGTTCGGGCGACCTTGCCGTCTTTGATGTCGACGATGGCCGCGACGCCGACGACCGCGTAGCGGGACGCCGGGTGCGGATGCTTGAGGTAGGCGCCGCCGGTGCCCTTGCCGGAGGCCGGCACGAGGATGGCGGTGAGGATTTCGGTCGGCTTGAGGGCGGTCGTGAAGAGGTCGAGGAAGAATTTCTCGGCCGGGATTTTCCGCGCGCCCTTGTGCTCCCTTGACGAGGATCGTCGCGCCGACGGCGACGAGCACCGTCGGGAGGTCCGCCGCCGGATCGGCGTGGGCGATCGATCCGCCGATGGTGCCGCGGTTGCGGACCTGGATGTCGCCGATCTGGGCGGCGGCCTCGGCGAGGATGGGGCAGGCCTTTGCACCGCCGCGGAGGCCGCGATCTCGGCGTGGGTCGTGGTGGCGCCGATCTCGAGCGTCTTGCCCTTCGCCTTGATGCCGGAGAGGCCCTTGATGGCGCCGATGTCGATCAGCGCTTTGGCCGAAGCGAGGCGAAACTTCATGGCGGGAAGGAGGCTGTGGCCGCCGGCCAGGACGCGCGCCCCCCGGTGCTTCTTCAGGAGCCGCGCCGCTTCGGAGAGCGTCTTCGGGCGGAAGTACTCGAAGTGCGAGGAATACATTCTTACCTCCGCGCGTCCCGGATCGCGCGCCACACGCGCTCGGGCGTGAGCGGCATGTCGAGCTTCGTGACGCCCAGGGGAGCGAGGGCGTCGATGACGGCGTTGTAGACGGCGGGCGTGGAGGCGATCGTGCCGGTCTCGCCGATTCCCTTGACGCCGAGCGGGTTCACGGTGGTCGGCGTCTCGGTCATGCCGAGCTCGAAGACCGGGAAGGCGTCGGCTTTCGGGAGAGCATAGTCCATCATCGAGCTCGTCAGGAGCTGGCCGGCGTCGTCGTACGCCGCGCCCTCCCAGAGCGCCTGGCCGATGCCCTGGACGATGCCGCCGTGGATCTGGCCCTCGACGATCATCGGGTTGATGACGCGGCCGCAGTCGTCGACGGCGACGTAGCGCTCGAGCTCGATCTCGCCCGTCTCGGCGTCGATACGCACGACGGCGGCGTGCGCGCCGAAGGGGTAAACGAAGTTGGACGGGTCGAAGAAGGCCGAGGCCTCGAGTCCCGGCTCGAGGCCGCTCGGGTAGTTCCAGGCGACGTTCGCCATCAGGGCGATGTCCTGGATGGTCTTCGACTTCGAGGGCACGCCCCGTACGGAGAACTTCCCGTCGGCGTACTCGATGTCCTCGACCGCCGCCTCGAGAAGGTGCGCCGCCACGATCTTCGCCTTCTCCTTGATCTTGCCGATCGCGCCCATGAGCGCGCCGCTGCCGACGGGCGTCGAGCGGCTCCCGTAGCTGCCCCAGCCCATCGGCGTCTGGGCCGTGTCGCCGTGGAAGACCTCGACATCCTCGACGGGGACGCCGAGCTCGCTCGAGACGATCTGGGCGAACGTCGTCTCCTCGCCCTGGCCGTGCGGCGAGATGCCGACGAAGACGTTGACCTTCCCGGACGGGTGGAAGCGCACGATCGCGCTCTCCCACAGCCCGCCGCCGAAGCCCACGGCGCCGGCGACCTGGGAGGGTCCGAGGCCGCAGATCTCGGCGTATGTCGAGAACCCGATGCCGACGTGCTCGCCCTTGCGGCGCCGTTCGTCCTGCTTGCGGCGCATTCCGCGGTAGTCGAGCATCTCGAGAAGCTTTTCCAGGGAGCCGGCGTAGTTGCCGGAGTCGTACGTCAGCCCCGTGGCCACGGTGTGCCCGTCCGTGAAGGGCGGGATGAAGTTCTTCTTCCGGAGCTCCACCGGGTCCATCTTGAGCTTGCGGGCGAGACGGTCCACCAGGGTCTCCACCATGAAGATCGCCTCGGGCCGCCCCGCCCCGCGGTAGGCATCGGTCGGAGTCGTGTTGGTGAACACGCCGAATACGTCCTCGTGGATGTTCTTGATGTCGTAGGCGCCCGAGAGCATCAGGCCGTGGAGGATCGTGGGGATGCCGGTCGAGGCCGTCGAGAGGTAGGCGCCCAGGTTCGCCCAGACCTTCGCGCGCAGGGCGAGGATGGTGCCGTCTTTCTTCGCGGCCATCTCGACGTCCTGGATGTGGTCGCGGCCGTGGATCGTCGAGCGGTAGTTCTCGCTTCGGGTCTCCGTCCACTTGACCGGGCAATCCAGCATCTTCGACGCGAAGATCACCATGGTGTCTTCCGGGTAGTGGGGGATCTTGGAGCCGAAGCCGCCGCCGACCTCGGGCGCCACGACCCGGATCTTGTTTTCCGGGATGCCGGTGTCGAGCGAGAGGAGGAATCGGACGATGTGGGGGTTTTGCGACGTGACCCAGAGCGTGACGTCGCCCGAGCCCGACTGGTAGTTCGCCAGGGCCGCCCGCGGCTCCATGGCGTTGGGGATGAGGCGCTGGTTGATGATGCGTTCCTGGACGACGACGTCGGCGGCCTTGAAGGCCGCGTCCACGTCTCCGCCGGAGACCTTCCAGTGAAAACAGACGTTGTTCGGCGCTTCCGCGTGGAGCTGCGGCTGCCCCTTGCCGGTCGCCTTCTCCGCGTCGGTGACCGACGGCAGCGGCTCGTAGTCCACTTCGACGGCATCGGCGGCGTCCCGCGCGGCGTAGCGGTCGGTCGCGACGACGATCGCGACGGCGTTGCCGGCGTAGCGGACGACGTCGATGGCGATCGGGAGATAGGCCGGGGTCTTCGTGTCGGACCCGGGGACGACCCACGCGCAGGGGATCCCGCCGAACCCGGCGTCCTTCATCTGCTTCCCGGTGAAGACGCCGAGGACGCCCTCCATCGCGGCGGCCTTCTTCGTGCGGATCGCCTTGATCCGGGCGTGGGCGTAGTGCGACCGGACGACCGCCATGTGGGCCATGTTCGGAAGGACGAGGTCGTCGGTGTACTTCGCCTGTCCGGTGATGAGCCGCGGGTCCTCGCGGCGCTTGACGCGGGAGCCGAATGCGGGCGTTGCCATGGCCGCCCTCCTACGCTTTCGCCATGCGCGTCGCCGCCTGCCGGATCGACGCCACGATGTTCTGATACCCGGTACACCGGCAGAGGTTGCCCTCGAGCCCCTCGCGGATCTCGGCCTCGGTCGGCTTCGGGTTGTTCGCGATGAGGTCGCACGCCGTCAGGATCATGCCGGGCGTGCAGAAGCCGCACTGCGCGCCGTGCTGGTCCCAGAAGGCCTGCTGCAGGGGATGGAGCTTTCCGTCCACGCGCAGGCCTTCGATCGTGGTGATCTTCGAGCCGTCGGCCTGGACCGCGAGGACCGTGCACGACTTGACGGCCTTGCCGTCCATCAGGACGGTGCACGAGCCGCACTGGCTGGTGTCGCAACCGACGTTGGTGCCGGTCAGGCCCAGGGTTTCGCGGAGGTAGTGGACGAGGAGGAGGCGCGCTTCGACCGAGTGCTTCCGCTTCGCGCCGTTGACGGTCATGGAGACGGGGTACTGCATGAACTGCCTCCCGCTGAGTGGCGGGAGTCTAACACCGCGATGCGAGGCTACGCCTTCCCCTCGATCTCCTCGCGCACCTTGTCGAAGAACGCCGACGTCAGCTTCTTCGTGACGCCGCCCATGAGGCGCGCGGCCATGCTCGCGACCGTCCCGACGACGTTCACGTCGGCCGTCCACGCGAGATCGGTGGCGCCGTCCTGACCGTCGGTCAGCGTCATCGACGTCGTCGCGTCGACGCCCGAGCCCGGCGCGGTGCCGTGCGCCTTCATGCGGGCCATGTTCGGCGGATCGAGCTCGACCCACTCGACGTCGTTGACGAAGCGGACCTTCACCGCGCCGAAGCCGACCGAGGTCGTCGCGCGGAATTTCTTCCCCGGCTCGACGATCTCGAGTTTCTCGAGGCCGGGCGCGCTCTTGGCGACCTTGTCGGGGTCGGTCAGGTAGTCCCAGACGGCCGCGCGGGGAGCCTTGATCGTGACCGTGCCGTCGAACTTCATGTCCGGTCTCAGTACCCGGCGAGGGCCCTCGCCGCCTTGCAGACCTTCTCGGAGTTCGGGAGAAAGAACTCCTCGAGCGGAGGCGAATAGGGGACCGGGGTATCGGGCGCCGTGACGCGCACGAGCGGCCCGTCGAGATACTCGAAGCAGCGTTCCGAGAGCACGGCGGCGATCTCGGCGCCGATCCCCCCGGTGCGCGTGGCCTCGTGGAGCAGGATCGCCTTGTTGGTCCGGGCGACCGACTCGAGGATCGTCTGCTCGTCCAGGGGAAAGAGCGTCCGCAGGTCCACGACCTCGGCGTCGATGCCTTCGGCCTCCAGCGTTTTCGCGGCCTCGAGCGCCGTCCACACCATCGCGCCGTAGGTGATGATCGAGAGGTCGCGCCCGGCGCGGCGAACGGCCGCCTTCCCGATCGGGACGACGTAGTCTTCGGAGGGAAGCTCCTCCTTGATGCGCCGGTAGAGAAACTTGTGCTCGAAGAAGAGCACCGGGTCGTCGTCGCGGATCGCCGCCTTGATGAGCCCTTTGGCGTCGTAAGCCGTGGCCGGCTGCACGATCTTCAAGCCCGGCGTGTGTGCGAAGTAGGCCTCGGGATTCTGCGAGTGGAACGGACCGCCGTGGACGCCGCCGCCGGACGGGCCACGGATCACGAGGGGAACGCCGACGCCGGTGCGGTAGCGGGACTTGGCGGCGAAGTTCGTGATCATGTCGAAGGCGCAGGAGATGAAGTCGATGAACTGCATCTCGGCCACGGGACGCATCCCCATCATCGCGGCCCCGACCGCGGCGCCGACGATCGCCGTCTCCGCGATCGGCGTGTCGATGACCCGGTCCTCGCCGAACTCGCCGATGAGGCCGTCGGTGACCTTGAAGGCGCCGCCGTAGACGCCGATGTCCTCGCCCAGCAGGAATACCCGCTCGTCGCGGGCCATCTCCTCCCGGAGCCCTTCGCGAATCGCTTCGACGTAGGTGGTCTGGCCCTTGACGGCCGGGCCGCCGGCATCGCCACCGAAGTGGGGAGCGCTGCTCACGGCCGCCTCCGGGCGATCGATCCCGACGGCGACGGCGCGGCCGGGGCGGCGGGGCGGGCGTAGACGCCCTCCACCGCGAACTCCGGCGCCGGCAGGGGGCTCGCGTCGGCGCGCTCGACATCGCGGTCGACCTCTTCGGCGATCGCCTGGTCGATGGCGGCGAGCTCGTTCGGCGAGGCCGCACCCGATTCGACGAGGGCGGCCGAGTAGCGCGCGATCGGATCCTTCTGCTTCCACTCCTCGAGCTCCGCCTTCGGGACGTAGGCCTGCGCATCGTGCTCGGCGTGCCCCTTCATGCGGTAGGTCATGGCCTCGACGAGCGTCGGGCCTGCGCCCGAGCGCGCCCGATCGACCGCGCGCCGCGCCGCGGCGTAGACCGCGAGCACGTCGTTGCCGTCGACCTGCTCTCCCGGGATCCCGTAGGCGGCAGCCTTGTCGGCGAGGCAGCGCGCCGCGGTCTGTTTGCGGAAGGGGGTCGAGTACGCCCAGCCGTTGTTCTCGGCGATGACGACGAGCGGCAGATTCTGCACCGCGGCGAAGTTGAGGCCCTCGTGGAAGGCCCCGGTCGAGGTCCCCCCGTCGCCGATCCAGGTCATCGTGACCAGGTCCTTCTTCTGCATGCGCGCCGCGAGCGCGATCCCGGCCATGACCGGCACGAGGGCGCCGAGCATCGAGATGGGGGAGATGACACCGCGGTCGGGCCGCCCGAAATGGAGGTTGCAGTCCTTGCCGCCCGACGGCGAGGTGGCGCGGGCCATGTACTGGGTCATGACGTCCCGGGGCGTGTAACCCATGACGAGCACGACGCCGAGGTTGCGGATGAGCGGCCCGACGATGTCGCCTTTGCGCAGAGCGTAGGCCGTTCCGACGGACGTGGCCTCCTGGCCGAGCGAGCGGTAGAGGCCGCCGACGACCTTTCCCTGGCGGTAGAGGTTCACGAGCCGCTCCTCGACGACGCGGTTCAGCCGCATGAAGCGATAAAGCTCGAGCTTCTGTTCGCGGGTCAGGTCCAAGCAGGCTCCAGAAACCGGGAGTCTACACGACGCGGATTCGCGCTCGGCGACGACCGGCGCTTATCATCGGGGCGTGGAGCCCGCCGTTTCCGTCCTCATCGCCTCCGACCGCGTCGGGACCCTCCTGCCGGACTGCCTCCGCTCGCTCGACGCGCAGCGCGGCGGGCCCGAGTTCGAGGCCATCGTCTGCTCGGCGACGGCCCCCGCGATCGACGGGCTCACCTTCCCGGTCCGCTGGGTCCGGGCGGACGCCCCGAATCCGGCGCGGCGGCGCAACGCGGCCGCGAGAGAAGCCCGGGGGAGCGTCCTGGCGTTCCTCGACGACGACGCCACGGCCGAGCCGGGCTGGCTCGCCGCAGGGGCCGCCGCCTGCGGCGGGGCCGACGTCGTCGGCGGGCCCGACCCGGGGCCCCGCGACGCGCCCTACGGGGAGCGGCTCTCGAACCTGCTGCTGGCGACGCCCGGCATCGGCAGCGGAGTCCCCGCGCACGAATGGAACCCGCGCGGGGGGCCGGTGCGATCGGCGCACGACGTCGCGCTCTGCAACCTCTTCGTGCGGCGCGACCGGTTCGAGGCATTGAAGGGATTCGACGAATCCTTCGGCTACATCGGCGAGGACACCGACTTCGTCCGCCGGGCGCTCGACGGCGGGGCGAGGGTCATCCTCGACCCCTCGGTGCGCGTCCGGCACCGGCGGCGCGCGTTTCCCGGTCCCTACCTCGCACAGCGCTGGCGGTACCGCGTGAAGACCGGGAGGATGCTCGTCGAGAGGCCCGGGCTCCACGCGCGCGGACGCGTGGCCGCGTTCCTCTCCGGGGCGTTCGCGGTCTCGGCCGGCGGAGCGATGTGGGGGACGGGATTCCTGCTTCCCGCCGCCGCCGCCTACGCGCTCCTCGCGTGGGCCCTCTCGTTCCCGATCTGGCGCCGCGACGTCGCGCTCTTTGCGGCCGTGCCGTTCGCGTTCGCGATCCACCACGCGACGTATCTCGCGGGCCTGCTGACGGGGATCGGGCGCGGGGTCCTCGGGGCGGCGGCTCGATGAACTCCCTCGAGCTGGCCGCGCACTGGCTGCGGGGGCGGGAGACGCTGCCCCGCTACCTCATCCTCGGAATGACGAACCTCTGCAACTCCAAGTGCGTGACCTGTTTCTACTGGGACCACCTGAACGTGAACCGCCACCTGGAGATGAGGCTCGAGGAGTACGACCGGGCCCTGTCGGACCTCGGGGCGCTCTACTCGGTGGTCCTGACGGGCGGGGAGCCGACGTTGAACCGCGAGCTGCCCGAGATCACGAGGCTCCTGTACCGGCGCCACGACGCGTCGAACGTGACGATGCCGACCAACTCGATCATCCCCGAGCAGGTCGAGTCGATCGTGGCGCGGGTGCTCGAGTCGCGCCGGGACGAGCGCCAGACCTTCACCGTCGGTCTTTCGCTGGATCACCTGGGCGAGCGGCACGATTTCATCCGCGGCGCGCCCGGCAATTTCGTGAAGCTCGAGGAGACCTACCGGCGGCTCGCGGCCCTGAAGCGCCGGTCCCGGGGCTTCACGCTCAACGTGCAGACGGTCCTGGCGTCGTTCAACATGAACGAACTCGGCGAGATCACGACCTGGGTCTCGGCCAACCTGCCGGAGATCAACTTCCATTCCTTCGAGCTCCTTCGGCCGCCGTTTCCGGACCCCTCGATCCGGGCGCTCACGCCCGCCGAGTACGCCGAAGCCCTCCGGTTTCTCCGGCCCTACTGGTCGAAGTTCGGCAACTACAACCCGGTCCTGCGCAATCTCAAGGTCGGCGCCCGGACGGCCGAGCTCGAGACGCTCGAGCAGGAGCGCATGGTTTATCCCTGCTACGCGGGCACGATCTCGGGCGTCCTCAACCCCGAGGGCACGGTCTCGCTCTGCGAAGTGCAGTGGGAGATCGGCAACATCCGGGATTTCGACTACTCCTTCAAAAAGGCCTGGTTCTCGGAGAAGGCCGTCGCCATGCGGCGGCGGATTGCCAATCGTGAATGCTGGTGCACGCATTCCTGCTTCATGACGTCCTCCCTGCCGTTCTCCGTCTCCGGCGCGGCGCACCTCGTCAAGTCGGCGGTGCTTCCGGGAGCGAGATGAGGACGGCGGATCGGCGCCCGACTAGGCGCGAAGGACGAGCAACCGGTCCTCGACCCGCGCGACGCCCGCGGCGCGGCGGGCGGCTTCGAGCGCCTGGGCTCTTTCGAGGTCCGTGTCGACAACTCCCGACAGAGTGACGACTCCCCGGCGTGTCGTGACCTGGACACGGCCGCTGGGAACCGCTTCCTCGACCCTCGCGTGGACGTCGACGGAGATCGCGGCATCCTCCTCCGACATCGTCGCCGGGAAACCGGAGGCCGGGGCCGGCAGGAGCATGTCGGGCCCGGCCGCCGCCGGGGCCTCGCCGATCGAACCGTCGACTTCGGGCGCGGGCTCGATTCCCGCGGCGGCGCGCCACTCGGCCGCCGGGGCCGGCGGGGCGAGCTCGACTTCAGCCGTTCCGGCTGGAACGAGTTCCGGCGCGCGGTCCGGAACGGCGGCCTCCCCTGCCGCCGCGGGCGCCGGCTCGAGGCGCGGGAAGGGCAGCGCGGCCCGCACGGCCCGCGGCACGACGACAGGGGCTTCGGCCGGCAGCCCGACGGGGGGCATCCGGAGGCGGTCGACGACCTGGACGACACTGGACGCCCGGCGAACGATCTCGAGGACGCGGCGGTGCGCGACCTCGTCCGGGACTTCTCCCTCGAGAGTGACGACCCCCGCGCTCGTCGTGACGCTCAGATCGCGGGTCCGGACGATCGGATCGCTCTCCATCATCGAGAGGACGCGCTCGGTGATCGCCGCATCCCGCCGGCCGGATCCCGAACAGCCGGTGGCCATTGCCAGAAGAAGGAGGGGCAGGGGAAGAAGCGTCGCACGTTTCATCGGGGTGCCTCCAGTGCCATCCGACGAGGACGCCTGGAGGGAATGCAGGAGTCGTGCCGGGGCGTGGAGCGCCCCCGGCCCTCAGGCCTCGATCTGCTGGGCGAGGTAGTTCGCGGCCCCGATGTCGCTGATCTGCTGGAGCTGGGCCTCGATCCAGTCGATGTGCTCCTCTTCGGAGATCAGGATCCGCTCGAAGAGGGAGCGGGACCCGTTGTCGCCCTTCTGGGTCGCGAGGTGGATGCCGGCGTTCAGGCGCTGGACCGCGTCGAGCTCGAGGCCGAGATCGACCTTCATCATCTCGGGGACCGTCTTGCCGACGTTGATCTTCATGTACTTCTGCATGTTCGGCGACGCGTCGAAATAGAGGATCCGGTCCATGACCTCCTGAGCGTGCTTCATCTCGCCGATCGACTCTTTCTCGGTGTGGTCCGCCAGCCGCATGTAGCGCCAGTTTCGGAGCATCCGGGCGTGGATGAAGTACTGGTTGATCGCCGTCAGCTCGGCCGACAGGACCTCCTGGAGGACCTTGAGAATCTCGGGATCACCCTTCACGCGCACCTCCCCGATCGATGCCGGGATCTTATCCCGCGGACCGGCTCGTCGTATCATTTCGGAATGAGCGACAAAGACCCGCTGGTGCCCGAGGCCGTGGCGGCCGGCCGCCGGCGCTGGGCCGAGAAGTCCGGCAAGGCATTCGAGAAGGCGGCGGCCTGGAAGAAGGACTGGACCACGGTTTCGGGCGCGGCGGTCGAGCCGCTCGCGGCCCCCGATACGCAATCGGGCTTCGATTTCGAGCGGGACCTCGGATGGCCGGGGGAGCATCCGTTCACCCGAGGCGTGCAGGCGACGGGGTACCGCGGCAAGCTCTGGACCATGCGGCAGTTCGCCGGCTACGGAACGGCAAAGCAGACTAACCAGCGGTTCCACTACCTCCTCGAGAACGGCCAGACCGGGCTCTCGACGGCCTTCCACCTGCCGACGCTCTACGGCTACGACTCGGACCACGAGATGGCTCGGGGCGAGGTCGGCAAGTGCGGCGTCGCGATCGACTCGCTCCGCGACATGGAGGTCCTGTTCGACGGCATCGACCTCGGGCGCGTCACCACGTCGATGACGATCAACTCCACGGCCCCGATCGCCCTGGCGATGTACCTCGCGGTCGCCGAGAAGCACGGGACGTCGTGGGAGAAGGTCGGCGGGACGCTCCAGAACGATATCCTCAAGGAGTACATCGCGCAGAAGGAATACATCTTTCCGCCGCGGCCGTCGATGCGGCTGGTGACGGACCAGTTCGCCTTCTGCGCGAAGCACGTTCCGAAGTGGAACACCATCTCGATCTCCGGGTACCACATCCGTGAGGCCGGTTCGACGGCCCTCCAGGAGCTCGCCTTCACGCTCCGCGACGGCGTCGAGTACGTGAAGTACGGAATCGACGCGGGCCTGCCGGTCGACGAGTTCGCGCCGCGCCTCTCCTTCTTCTTCAACTCGCACAACGACTTCTTCGAGGAGATCGCCAAGTTCCGCGCCGCGCGCCGGATCTGGTCGAAGACCATGCGGGAACGCTTCGGCGCGAAGGACCCGCGGTCCTGGATGTGCCGTTTTCACACCCAGACGGCGGGATGTTCGCTCACGGCCCAGCAGCCGTACAACAACGTCGTGCGCACCGCCATCCAGGCGCTCGCGGGCGTGCTCGGCGGAACGAACTCCCTCCACACCAATTCGCTCGACGAGACCCTCGCGCTGCCCACGGACTTCGCCGTGAAGCTCGCCCTGCGGACGCAGCAGGTCATCGCCCACGAGTCGGGTGTCGCGAACACGATCGATCCGCTCGGCGGGTCCTACTTCGTCGAGGACCTGACGACGAAGATGGAGCGCGGATGCTTCGACTACTTCCGCCGGATCGACGACCTCGGGGGAATGGTCGAGGCGATCGAGGCCGGTTTTCCGCAGCGCGAGATCATGGACGCGGCGTACGCCTACCAGCGGGCGGTCGACTCGAAGGAGAAGATCGTCGTCGGCGTCAACGACTTCATCGACGAGGAGGAGCACCCCCTCGAGATCCTGTACATCGACGACTCCGTCGAGGACGTGCAGAAGAAGGCCGTGGGGGAGCTTCGGCGGACGCGGGACGGCAAGGCGGTTTCGGCTGCGCTCGCCGCCCTGCGGCAAGCCTGCCGGGACGGCAAGAACGTCATGCCGCCGCTCGTCGAGGCGGTCAAGACCTACGCGACGGTGGGCGAAATCTCCGACGTCATGCGCGAGGTGTTCGCGACGTACGAGGAACCCGCGGTCTTTTGACGTCGCTCCGGCTTGCGGACGGCCTGCGCCCCTTCGGGCGCACCGGCCCGCGGCTCGCGCGGATGCGCGCTCGACCGCTGGCCTGGCCCTCCGCCGCGCCTTCGCTCCCGCGGCGCGGGGCTCCTCCCTCGGTGACTTCGGGAGACTCCCCGCGCCGCGGGCTCGAGTTCCAGTGCGGCGAGGAAAAAGTGCCCGCGGGACGCCCCGGCCGGCGCCGTTCTACAATAGCGGGCTCATGTCCGACACGCCGTTCTCGACCATCGAACAGGCCCTCGAGGACCTCCGGGCGGGAAAGTTCGTCGTCGTGGTCGACGACGAGGACCGGGAAAACGAGGGCGACCTCGTCCTCGCCGCCGAAAAGGCCTCGCCTCAGGCCATCAACTTCATGGCGCGGGAGGGGCGCGGCCTCATCTGCCTGGCCCTGACCGAGGAGCGTTGCGCGGAACTGGGGCTTCCCCCGATGGTCGAGGAGAACACGTCCAATTTCGGAACCGCGTTCACGGTCTCGATCGAGGCACGCGGACGAACGACGACGGGCATCTCCGCGGCGGACCGGGCGGCCACGGTGCTGACGGCGATCGACCCGGCGACCCGGCCCTCCGACCTGAATCGCCCCGGCCACATGTTTCCGCTGCAGGCGCGGGTCGGCGGAGTGCTGAAGCGGGCGGGGCAGACCGAGGCATCGGTCGACCTGGCGCGCATCGCGGGCCTCAACCCGTCGGCCGTTCTCTGCGAGATCATGAACGAGGACGGCACCATGGCGCGCGTGCCTGACCTCGGGAAGTTCTGCTCGCGGCACGGCCTCGCGATGGTGACGGTGGCCGACCTCATCCGCTACCGGCTGAAGACGGAACGGCTGGTGCACCGGATCGCGTCGCCGCACCTGCCGACGCGGATGGGCGAGTTCCAGCTGTACGCCTACCGGAGCGAGGTCACCCACGAGGAGCATCTCGCACTCGTGCACGGCGACATCGGCGAGGAGGAGCCGATCCTCGTGCGCGTCCACTCCCAGTGCCTGACGGGCGACGTCTTCGGCTCGGCCCGCTGCGATTGCGGCGAGCAGCTCGAGCTCGCCATGGAAAAGATCGTCGAAGCCGGACGGGGCGTCTTCCTGTATCTCCTGCAGGAGGGGCGGGGGATCGGCCTCGTCAACAAGCTCAGGGCCTACGAGCTCCAGGACCAGGGCCACGACACCGTCTCGGCCAACGAGAAGCTCGGCTTCCCGCCCGACATCCGCAACTACGGGGTCGGCTGCCAGATCCTGCGCGACCTCGGTGTGCGCAGGATGCGCCTGATGACGAACAACCCGTCCAAGTACGTGGCGATCGACGGCTTCGGCCTGGAGATCGTGGAGCGGGTCCCGCTCGAGGTCAAACCGACCGACCGCTCCCGCAAGTACCTCGAGGCCAAGAAAAACAAGATGGGGCACCTGCTCAAGCTCGTCTAGATCCGCCGCCCCGGCGCAGCCAGGAGAACACATGACCAAGACTTTCGAGATCGTTCCGCCCTCGGGTTCCAGCCCCCGTTTCGCCCGCAACGCGATCATCGCCCTCGTCCTCTTCGTTCTGATCGTCGTCGGCGGGCCGATCACGGTCGTGCCCGCAGGCCACGTCGGGGTCAAGGACCTGTTCGGCAACGTGTCCTCGAGCGTCCTGCCGCCGGGCGTCCACCTGGTCTTCCCGTTCACGCGGGTCATCAAGATGTCGATCCAGACGCAGGAGGTCAAGGAGACGACCGAAGTGCCCTCGAAGGAAGGCCTGATGATGGACCTCGAGGGCTCGCTCCTCTTCCGGCTCGATCCGACGAAGGCCGCCGACATCTACAAGACCGTCGGCAAGAACTACCAGGAGATCGCGGTGCATCCTCAGATGCGCTCGGCGATCCGCGAAATCACCGCCTCCTACGAGGCCAAGGCCCTCTACTCGGCCGAGCGCGAGCAGATCGCCCGTGAAACCTTCGAGCTCTTCCAGAAGATGGCAAGCGGGAGAGGGATCATCACCGAGGCGGTGCTGCTGCGGAAGATCGGCCTGCCCCCGATCGTGGCCAACGCGATCCAGGAGAAGTTGAAGCGCGAGCAGGAGGCCGAGCAGATGAAGTTCGTCCTTCAAAAGGAGTCGCAGGAGGCCGAGAGGAAGCGCATCGAGGCCCAGGGCATTTCCGACTTCCAGAAGATCGTGGCGCAGGGCATCTCGGCGCAGCTCCTGGAGTGGAAGGGCATCGAGGCGACCGAGAAGCTGGCGTCGAGCCCCAACTCGAAGATCGTCGTCATCGGGAACTCGAAGGGCCTGCCGCTGATCCTGGGCGGCGACTCCAAGTAGACGGTTCGAGGCCGCCGTGCGGATCTCCATGCCCGCCGCGGTCCTCGCGGGCGGCGCCTCGCGGCGGATGGGGCGGCCGAAGGCGGCGCTGCCTTACGGGGCGACGTCGCTCCTCGCGTTCCAGACGCAGCGGCTCGCTGAGATCTTCGAGGACGTGATGATCGTCGTCAAGGAGCCGCCCGATTTCCCGGCCGGACCCGCCCGCATCGTGCGCGATGCCGTCGCGGAGCGCGCCGCGATCCACGGCCTCGTCCGCGCCCTCGAGGAGGCGGCGGACCGCGTCTTCGTCCTGGCCGTCGACCTGCCGGCTCTGCCCGCGGCTCTGATCCGCGCGATCGCGGAGCGAAGTCTTGCAAGCGACGCGGCCGCGGTGGTGCCCCGGGCGGAGGAGCGCCTCCAGCCGCTCGCGGCGGTCTGGCGCCGTGCGGCGCTGCCGATCGCGCGGGGGCGCATCGACGCGGGCGAGCTTTCCCTGAACGGGCTCGCCACGGAAGCCGGGGCCGAGATCTTCGAGGAGCCGGCGTGGAGGGAGATCGACCCCTCCGGAAACGCCTTCGAGAACCTGAACACGCTCGAGCGTTATGCGGCGCTCCGGGAGAGGGCGTGAGCGACGAGAAGACCCTTCCGGGCAAGCCCCGGCGGCCCCGGGGCGGGGCGCGCCTTCGCGGCAGCGTCCTCCACGTCGACGCCCGGGGCCGCGCGCGGATGGTCGACGTCGGCGCCAAGCGGGTGACGCGGCGGGTTGCCGTCGCGCGCGGCGTGGTCGCCGTCAACCGCACGGCCTTCGCGGCGCTCGCTTCGGGGCGTCTCGCCAAGGGAGACGCGCTCGCCGTGGCGCGCCTGGCCGGCATCCAGGCCGCCAAGCGCACCTCCGAGATCGTGCCGCTCTGCCACCCTCTCGCGCTCGAGTCGGTCGAGGTCGACGTCGTGCTCGACGCCACTCGCCGGGAAGCGGTCGTGACCGCGACCGCCCGGATCACCGGCAAGACGGGCGTCGAGATGGAGGCCCTGACCGCCGCGAGCGCGGCGTGCCTCGCCCTCTACGACATGATCAAGGCGCTCGACCGATCGGCGTCGATCCGGGAAATCGTGCTGGTCGAGAAGACCGGCGGCCGGTCCGGCGCGTACAGGCGCGCCTGAGCCGGCGGTGCGCTACCGCTATTTCCTCTGCGACGTCTTCACGGACCGGCTGTTCGGCGGCAACCCCCTCGCCGTGCTGCCGGACGCCCGCGGACTGTCCGACCGCCTGATGCAGCAGATCGCCCGCGAGTTCAACTTCTCCGAGAGCGCCTTCGTGCTCCCGCCGGAGCAGGGCCGGACCCGGCGGGTCCGGATCTTCACGCCGACGAAGGAGGTGCCCTTCGCCGGGCACCCGAACGTCGGCACCGCCTTCGCCCTGGCGCGCGCGGGGGAGCTCGGTCCGCTCGACGGTCCGCTCGAGGTCACGTTCGAGGAAGGGGCCGGCCTGGTTCCGATCACGATCCGGCGGCAGCCGGACGGCGCGATCGCTTGCGAGCTCGCGGCGCCTGAACCCCTGTCGCTCGGCGCGACCGTCGGTCCGGGCGCGCTCGCCTCGGCGGTGTCGCTTTCCATCGACGACATCGTCACGCGGACGCACCCGCCGCGGGTGGCTTCGGTCGGTCTGCCGTTTCTCGTGGCGGAGGTCGCGGACCGGGCGGCGCTCGAACGCGCCCGCACCCACATGCCCGGCGTCGAAGCGCTCGTGGCGGAGGGCGTGGTGCCGGACGTCCACCTGTACGTCCGGAGCGGCGACGAGTTCGACATCCGCGCGCGCATGTTCGCGCCGCTCGACGGCGTGCCCGAAGATCCGGCGACGGGCAGCGCCAACTGCGCCCTGGCCGCGCTGCTCGGCCACTGCGATCCGCGCGACGACGGGGACTTCGGGTGGCGCATCGCGCAGGGCGTCGAGATGGGCCGGCCGAGCATTCTCGCCGCGCGGGCGCGCAAGAAGGGCGGAACGGTGGTCGGGGCCTGGATCGGCGGGACGAGTGTCCTCGTCGGCGAGGGATGGCTCGAGATCCCGTAGCCGGGCTCAGCCCCCGCGCGTGTGCATCTCGAGGTGCGGGTCGCGCACGAGCTCGACCCGCGGGAGCAAGGGCGAGCGCTCGGCGAGCCGGAGACGTTCCTCCGCTCCCCGGTCCTCGCGGCGACGCCAGGTCGAGGACACGAGTTCCCGGAGATCCGCGTCGGTCGCGCCGGCCCGCAGCGGGCCGCGCAGGTCGATTCCGCGGGCGGCGTAGAGGCACAGGTACCAGTGGCCGTCCGCCGTCAGGCGACTCCGGTCGCAGGCCTGGCAGAACGGAGCGGTGGTCGAGGCGATGATGCCGAAGGCGAGACCGTCGGGCAGCCGGAACCGCTCGGCGGGCGCCGAGCCCTGCCCGGCGATCGGGGAGATCGCGCCGTAGCGCGCCGCGAGCGTCGCGAGGATCTCGGCCCGCGAGACGACGCGTTCGCGCGACCACTGGGTCGCTCCGCCGACGTCCATGTATTCGATGAAGCGGACCTCCGCACCCCATGCGCGCCCGCGCTCGAGCAGCGCCGGGATCTCGTCGTCGTTGACGCCGCGGATCACGACCGAGTCGAGTTTGAGCGAGCCGAATCCCGCCGCGGCGGCCGCGTCGATGCCCTCGAGGACCTGCGGGAGGTTGTCGAAGCGGGTCAGTCGCCGGAACCGCTCGGCGTCGAGCGTGTCGAGGCTGATCGTGACGCGATGGAGGCCGGCCGCCTTGAGCGCCGCCGCATGGTCGGCGAGGAGGACGCCGTTGGACGTCATCGCGATGTCGGTCAGCGCGGCCTTCCCGGCCAGGATCTCGACGAGTTCGGGAAGGTCCCGCCGGACGAGCGGCTCGCCGCCCGTGAGCCGCACCTTGTCGACCCCCAGCCCCGTAAAGACGTCCACGAGCCGGCCGATCTCCTCGAAGTGCAGCAGGTCCTGGCGCGGCAGCCAGGTGTAGTTCGGCTCGGGCATGCAGTAGGCGCACCGGAGGTTGCAGCGGTCGGTCACCGACAGCCGGAGATTCCGGAGGGGCCGGCCGAGGGAGTCGGAGATCGCCATGGGAGGTCTATATTAATCGCGTGCCGGGCCCCGCATGAGCATCCGCATCGCCATCGTCACCGTCTCCGACGGCGTCGCCGCCGGAGCGCGGGAGGACCGCGGCGGTCCGGCCTGCGAGGAGGTCCTGCGCTCCTCGGGTATCGACCACCGCATCGTCTCCCGCGAGACGATTCCCGACGAGCCCGGGCTCGTGGCCCGAGCCGTCGCGACGCGGGCCGACGCGGAGGAGGCGGACCTGATCGTCCTGACCGGCGGAACGGGCGTCTCGCCCCGCGACCGGACGCCCGAGGGCGTGCGGCAGGCGATCGAGTTCGAGGTCCCCGGCCTCTCCGAGAAGATGCGCGCCGACACGTCCCGGGGGTTTCCGGCCGCCTACCTGTCGCGTCAGGTGGCCGGCGTGCGCCGGAAGACCCTCGTCGTCGCCCTGCCCGGTTCGCCCCGGGGCGCGGCCGATTGCCTGACGGCGATCCTCGAGCTCCTGCCGCACGCGGTCTCGCTCCTCCAGGGCCGCCGTCCCGACCATCCGAGCGCTCCGTGACGCGCTGATGAGCCGGCGCGGATAAGATCGCGTGCCGATCATGGGAAAGGTGCGCTTCGGAATCGACGTCCTTCTCGAAAGCCCCTGGCCTGTGGCCGGGCGGCGAATCGGGCTGATCACCAATGGCTCCGGGATGACCTCGGCGGGCGTGCCGACCTGGAAGGCGCTGCGCGCGGCCCAGAACGTCCGGCTCGTGCGCCTCTTCGGGCCCGAGCACGGTCTCGAGGGCGGCGCCGTCTACATGGAGGCCGTCGGCTCGGCGATCCATCCGCCCTCGGGCCTTCCGGTCGTATCGCTCTACGGGGCGACGGCCGAAGACCTGAAGCCCAGGCGAGAGGACTTCGCCGACCTCGAAGCGATCGTCTTCGACGTGGCGGACGTGGGCAGCCGGTACTACACGTACATCTGGACGATGCTCCTCGCGATGGAAGCCTGTGCGGGCTCGCGGCTGCGCTTCGTCGTGTGCGACCGGCCGAATCCGATCGGCGGAGCCGTCGAGGGCGCGCCCCAGGCCACGGGGTACCTGACCTTCGTCGGTCTTCACCCGATCCCGGTGCGCCACGGCATGACCGCCGGCGAGCTCGCGCGCCTCTTTGCCGCCGAGCGGCGGCTCGATCTCGACCTCGTCGTCTGTCCGGCCGCGGGGTGGGCGCGCGGGACGCCGTACGGGGAGACCGGGCTGCCGTGGGTGGCGCCGTCGCCGAACATGCCGACGACCGACACGGCCCTGGTGTATCCGGGGATGTGCCTGCTCGAGGGAACGAACCTCTCCGAGGGCCGGGGAACGACGCGCCCGTTCGAGGTCTTCGGCGCGCCGTGGCTCGAACCGATTGCGGTCGCGGAGGCGCTCAACGCGCTGGCGCTGCCCGGGGTCCAGTTCCTGCCCCACAAGTTCCGGCCCATGTTCGACAAGCATGCCGGCCAGGTCTGCGGAGGCGCGCAGATCCACCTGACCGACCGTTCCGCCTTCCGACCGTTCCAGACCGGGCTGCGCCTGGTCGAGACGGTCCGGCGAATGGGCCCGATCGACTTCCGGTGGAGGACGGAGCGCTACGAATACGACGATCGCCCCGCGATCGACCTGCTGACCGGATCCGAACGATTTCGCGAGATCGTCGAGCGCAACGGCAACCTGCGGGCCGAGATCGCCCGCCACTTCGACGCCGCGCAGCCGTTCGTCGCGCGCCGGGAGCCGTTCCTGCTCTACCCGGACCGCAAGCCCGCGGTGGTCGCGTTCGTGGGAGGCCACGATTCGGGCAAGACGTCGATCATCGTCGAAGTGCTGCCGCGCCTGAAGGCGCGGGGTCTCTCGGTCGGGACGGTGAAGCACACGACCAAGGACGCCGAGGATGACGTGCCGGGTAAGGACTCGCATCGCCATGCGGGGTCAGGCGCCGCGGCCGGGGCGTTCGTGACGCCGCGGCGGACGACCGTGAGGCGCTTCGGCGAGGAGGAAGCCCTCGAGCAGGTCCTCCGTCGCGACTTCGCCGGCTGCGACCTGGTCCTCGTCGAGGGGTACAAGTCCCTGCCGATTCCGAAAATCGAGGTCGTGCGGACGGGGGTCGCGCGGCCCGACGTCGTCGAGCCCGCGTTGAGGATCTCGGACGGGCCGTTTGCCGGGTCGGTGCCGACGCTCTCCTTCGGCGACTGGGACGCCATCGCGTCGGCGGTGGTGCGGCTGGCGGGGCTCGACCGGACGGAATCGACGGTCGGCGCGCGGAAAACCGGTTGAGCGGGCTTGCGTTCCTCGTCTTCGACCTCGACGGGACGCTGATCGACGGCTACGACGCCATCGGCGATGCGCTCGGCTTCGCGATGCGAGCGCTCGGCGAGGAGCCGCTGCCGAACATCCGCATCCGGACGATGGTCGGCCACGGCCTCGAGAAGCTCGTGGCGGACGCCGTGGGGCCGGAGCGGGCGGCCGAGGGCGTGCGGCTCTTTCGCGAGCGGTATCCGCAAGTCGCCGTCGAGAAGTCGCACCTGCTGCCCGGCGTCGCGGACGTCCTCGCCGGGCTTCGGGCGCGCGGCCACCGGATGGCGCTCGCATCCAACAAGCCGGCCCCGTTTTCGCGGATGATCCTCGAGGCCAAGGGCATCATTTCGAGGTTCGAGGCGGTCGCCGGGCCGGACGCGGCGACGCCGGCCAAGCCCGACCCGGCCATGCTCCGGCGTTTGATGGCCGGAGCGGGAGCGTCCGCCGAGCGGACGATCTGCATCGGCGACATGGAGGTCGACTCGGATTTCGCCCGGGCCGCGGGGTGCCGCGTCGTTCTGATCCCGGGCGGTTCACGGACCCGTGAGCAACTTCTTGGCGTCTCCGCCGACGGTTTTCTCGATTCGATCTCGGACCTTCCCGGATTCCTGGCGTAGGGGCGGGGCTCGTCCCCGCCCGTCAACTCCGGGCGGCGACAAGGGCCGCCCCGACTTTGAATCACAAGTAGAATCCGGATCCGCATGACGACATCCTTCGATCCCACCGGCGGGCGGCCGGGGCAGGTGCGCTTTTTTCTTCCCGGACCCGTCTGGGTCCGCGACGCGGTGCGGCAGGCCATGGCCCACGAGGCGATCGGGCATCGGGGAAAGGCCTTCGCGGATCTCTATTCGCGCATTCCGCCGCGGCTGAAGAAGGTCTTCCGCACGGAGAAGTTCGTCTTCACGGCGACCTCGGCTGCGACCGGCCTCTGGGAAGCGGCCCTCCTGAATCTCGCACCCGAGCGCGTGCTCGCCGTGACCTCGGGCGCCTTCTCCGAGCGCTGGGCGGCCTGCGCGCGGGACCTCGGCATCCCGGTCGACGTTCTCGAGGTCCCGTGGGGAACTCCGGTCGACCCCGCGGACGTGGCGAAGGCACTGGGGCGGTCGCGGTACGAAGCGGTCACGGCGGTGCACTCGGAGACTTCGACCGGAACGCTCAACGATCTCGAGGCGATCGCGCGGGCGGTGCGCGCGTCGTCGGAAGCCTTCTTGCTGTGCGACGTCGTGACCTCGCTCGCCGGGTCGCCGGTCGAGTGCGACGCGTGGGGACTCGATTTCGCGCTCGCGGGCTCGCAGAAAGCCCTCGCTCTTCCGCCGGGCCTCGGCGTGGCGTTCGCCTCCGACCGCTACCGTGCGCGGGCGCGGGAGCGTTCGCGCGCTCACTACCTGCGCCTGTCGGAGGCCGAGTCGTTCGCGGAAAAGAACCAGACGCCCTACACCCCCTCGACGCCGCACCTCTTCGCGCTCGACGTTCAGCTCGATCACATCCTGGAGGAAGGGGTCGAAGGCCGGTGGGCGCGCCACGATGCGATGCGGCGGCGCGTCGAGGCCTGGGCCGGCGAGCGCGGCCACGGTTTCGCGCCTCCCGCGGGAGCGCGCTCCTGGACCGTCTCCTGTCTGAAGCCGCGCGCCGGCGTGTCCTCGGAAGCGCTGGTCGCGAAGGTCAAGGAGCGCGGATTCACGATCGGCGGCGGGTACGGCAAGTGGAAGCCGACGAGCTTCCGCATCGGTCACATGGGAGACGTCGACCTCGCCTCCCTCGACCGCCTTCTCGAGGCGCTCGACGAGGCGGCGGGAGACGCCGCCGCTTGAGCCGCGTCATCGTCGCCGAGAAGGTCTCGGGCGCCGGGCTCGCGCTCCTGCGCAAGGCCGGGCACGAAGTCGTCGACATGGCCGGGGCGTCGCGGGAGGAGCTCCTCGCGGCCCTGAAGGACGCCGACGCTCTTCTCGTCCGCAGCGCCACGAAGGTCGATGCGGCCCTCCTTGCGGCCGCTCCGAAGCTCACCGTCGTCGGGCGGGCCGGCGTCGGGGTCGACAACGTCGACGTGCCCGCGGCCTCCGCGCGCGGCGTCATGGTCCTCAATTCGCCGACGGGCAACGTGGTCTCGGCCGTCGAGCACACGTTCGCGGTGCTTCTCGCCCTTCTGCGGCGCGTGCCGGAGGCGGCGGCTTCGATGGCGCAGGGCCGCTGGGAGAAGTCGAAGTTCGTCGGCTCCGAGCTCGCCGGCAAGACCGTCGGCATCGTGGGCCTCGGCCAGGTCGGCTCCCGCGTGGCGGCGCGCGCCCGCGCCTTCGAAGCGAAGCTGCTGGGCCACGACCCGTTTCTCCCGGTCGAGAAGGCCCATGAGATGGGCGTGCCGCTCGTCCCCCTCGAGGACCTGCTGCGGCAGTCGGACGTCGTGACGCTCCACTCGACCGCCACCGAGAAGGGCCGGCCGCTCCTGGGGCCGGCGGAGCTCGCCCTGATGAAACCGTCGGCCGTCCTCGTCAACGTCGCGCGGGGGAGCCTGGTCGACCGCGTCGCCTTGACCGAAGCGCTGCGGAGCGGGAAGCTTGCCGGGGCGGCGCTCGACGTCTTCGACCCGGAACCTCCCGCCCCGGACGATCCTCTGCCGAAACTCCCCAACGTCGTCGCGACCCCGCATCTGGGCGCCTCGACCGTAGAAGCGCAGGAACGCGTCTCGGTCCAGACCGTCGAGGCCCTGCTCGAGGCCCTCGCGGGCGCGGCCTACGTTCCGGCGGTCAACCTCCCGTTTCGCGGCCCCAAGGACGCGAGCGGCGCGGCGGGCTGGATGCGCCTGGCGGAGCGGACCGCCCACTTCCTCTCGGCCCTCTCGGGCGGCCGCCTCACGCGCCTCGCGGTCGAGACCTGGGGCCTGCCCGAGGACATGGTGCGGCCGGTGGCCGTCGCCGCGGCCAAGGGAGCGCTCGAGGCCCAGACCCCGGACGTCGTCAACTACGTCAATGCGCTCTACATGGCGTCCGACCGTGGCCTCGCCGTCTCGGACACCCGCCACGGAGACCCCGGGACTTACGCGCGTTCGATCCGCGTCACCCTCACGGGCGCCTCGTCGAAAGGCAGCGCCGACGCGACCCTCTTCATCGGGCGCGACGCGCGTGTCGTCGAGGTCGACGGACTCCCGCTCGAGTTCCACCCGGAAGGGACGGTCGTCTTCATCCGCAACCACGACGTCCCCGGCGTCGTCGGCGCCGTCGGCACCGTTCTGGGCCAGGCCGGGATCAACATCGCCAACTTCTCGCTCGCCCGCGGGGACGGCTCGCGCGCGGCGGCCGTGATCGCGGTCGACTCGGCTCCCCCCGCCGCGGTGCTCGACCTGCTGCGCGCCCTGCCGGCGGTCGAGGAGGTTCGGGTGGTGACCTGGTGAGCCGGACCCGGGTCGCCGTGGTCTTCGGAGGCAAGTCGGTCGAGCGCGAGGTCTCGCGGATCTCGGCCCGTACGATCGCCGGCGCCCTCGATCCGGCCCGCTACGAGGTCGTGCCCGTGGCCGTGGGGGAGGACGGCCGCTTCCTGCCGGCCGCCGAGTCGGGGCGGCTGCTCGCGGCGGGCCCCGTCCCGGAGCGGTTCCGCCGCGGCGACCAGGGGACGGGCGCGCTCGTTCCCTCGGAGCTCGCCCCCGGCCGCGTCGACGTGGTCTTTCCCATCATCCATGGAACCAGCGGCGAGGACGGCGCGCTCCAGGGGTTTCTCGAGACGCTCGGCGTGCCGTACGTCGGCGCCGGCGTGACGGGTTCCGCGGTCGGGATGGACAAGTCGGTGTTCAAGGCGCTCATGCGCGACGCCGGGATCCCGACCCCGGCGGCGGCCGTCGTCGACGCGGCGAAGGACGCGACGCGCTGCCGCGAAGAGCTCGAGCGCGCGGGCGTCGGGCTTCCCGTTTTCGTCAAGCCATCCGGCGGCGGCTCCTCGGTGGGCGTGACCAAGGTGAAGCGCTGGGAGGACCTGGGGGCGGCCGTCGCGGCGGCCCTCGCCTACGACGAGCGGGCCCTGGTGGAGGAGGGGATCGACGGGCGCGAGCTCGAGTGCGCCGTCCTCGGCAACGACACGCCCCGGGCGACGGTTCCGGGCGAGATCGTTCCCGGGCACGAGTTCTACGACTACGACGACAAGTACCGCGACGACAAGGCGAAGCTGCTGGTGCCGGCCCCCGTGACGCCGGCCGTTGCGGAAGAGGCGAAGGCCATGGCGATCCGGGTGTTCCGCGCCTGCCGGCTCTCGGGAATGGCGCGGGTGGATTTTTTTCTCGAGCGCGTCGGCGGGCGGCTGCTCGTCAACGAGGTCAACACGCTGCCGGGCTTCACCGCGATCTCGATGTATCCGAAACTGTGGGAGGCGAGCGGACTGTCGCTGGCGGCGCTCCTCGACGAGCTCATCCGGCTGGCGTTCGAACGGCGCGACCGCCGCGCCCGCCTGCGCACCTCGCCGCCGGCGGAGCTCGCATGAAAAGGCCGTGGCGCTCGGTTCTCGCGGTGTCGCTCCTGTGTCCGGCAGCCGGTGCGCTCCGGGCGCAGGAACCGGTCCAGGAGCAGGTCACGGTCTCACGGGTCGAGGTCACGCTCCACGTGACGGACAAACAGGGGCGCGTCGTGCCCGACCTCCGGAAGGAAGACTTCCAGCTCTTCGTCGACGACGAACCCGTTTCGATCGAGTCCCTCGAGTGGGAGGGAACCCTGACCGCCGCGGTGCCGAGCCGCAGCGCGACGCTCGTCCGCACCGACGCACCCGGCCCCGATACCGACGCCGAGGCGTCGGCCGCGCCCGCCGGAAGACTCTTCGTCATGGTCTTTCAGTCCCACATCGAAGGCCAGAAGGACGAGGGCCTGATGCGGATGAAGCAGCAGGCCCTCGGTTTTCTCGACACGCTCGGGCCCTCCGACGAGGTCGCCCTCCTGGTGTTCGGCTCGAGGTTGTGGCTTTCCGAGGACTTCACCGCCGATCACGCCGTGATCCGGAAGGCGATCCGGTCGGCGCCGCGAAAGGAAGAGACGCCGCGTTCCGAGAACCCGCCCGCACTCTCGATCGGCGCGCACCTGTCGCACGAGGAGGAGCGCGCCGCGACCTCGATGGAGAAGGGCCTGACGGCGATCGGGCGGGCGCTGCGGCCGCTGCCGGGCTCGAAAGCAATCCTCTTCTTCGGGTACGCCGTGGGCCGCTGGAACGCCCTGTCCGAGACGGCGTCCAACGCGAGCATGGGGTATTTCGCCTCCACGGAGGACCTGGAGACGGCGCAGAGGGCGCTCGCGTCCGCGCAGGCCCCCGTGTTCGCTCTCGACATCAGCGCGGGCGCGCACCAGCTCGGCGGCGGCCTGAAGCAGCTGGCCTTCGAGACCGGCGGCTTTTACATGCGGACCGAGACGTTTCCGGAGTGGGCGATGGGCGTCGTGCGCGAGGCGGTCAAGGGCCACTACGTCCTGACGTTTGCCAAACCCGCGCGCAAGCCCGGGCCCCATCGGATCCGGATCGACAAGCTGCGCGGCGCGGCACCCTGGGTCCTGCTGTACCGGCAGGAGTACGACGACGGCCCGCCGTAGGGGGTCAGGTCTTCATTTTTCGGGCCCCGGCGCCCTCCCGGCTCAGACCGCTGTTTCCAGGGGCCGTCGAAAAAGTGAAGACCTGACCCCTACTCGCCGTCGACGCCGGCGATCTCGAGGACGAACTTCGGCACGGTCGGCTCGTCCGGCAGGACGAGGCCCTTCTCTCCGCGCGTCAGGGCCCAGCGGTGGAGCCACGAGATCCCGCCGGCTCCCGTGAAGGTGTCCGGTGAGCCGAAGGCGGGGTCCGCGAGCGCCGAATCGAGCGGGACGAACGCGTAGCCGCGCGCCTTCATCATCCGCGCGAGGTCCGGGTAGGCATCGGCATTCAGCGAGTTGGCGTGGATGAGGAGCACCTGCGGGATCTCGCGGCCGAAGAGGGCGCGGGACTCGCGCTCGAAGTAGTCGAACTTCGACTCCATGTAGGGGACGTAGGCCTCGATGAGCATGCGCTGCGTTGCGGAATCTCCCCGGTTGCCGGCCTTCGCGTAGGCGCTGGCGAAGATCCACTCGCCGTTGTCGTGCGTGACGGGAGCGATGGTGTAGCCGCGGGCAGAGAGGAAGGCGTCGAAGGCCTTCTTCGTCTCGAGGCTCCGGCCCGTGTGGAGAAACGGATGGCGGAAGTAGCGCAGCGTCCGGCCGCGCTCGGCGAGAAGGGCCCGGGTCGTCTCCTCGCCGCGGACCGTGTCCCGCTCGAAGTCCTCGAGCGGCGTGCGGTGAAGGTCGAAGTGGGAGTACGTGTGGTTGCCGAGGTCCAACCCCGCGTCGAGCCAGGCCCGCAGAAGCGCCACCCGGGCCTCCTCACGCGTCCCGTGCGGCGCGAGCTTGCCCTCGTTCACGAAGCCGATCGCGGGAGCGCCGGACGCCTTCACGGCCGCGAGGAGCTTCGCGGTCATGGCCTGGAAGGCCGCGAGATCGCCGCCGATGCAGGCCGCGGGGGCGCCCGGGAGGTCGTCGATCGTCACCACGACGCGCCGCGCGGGCACCGGGGCCGCGGCGAGCCAGGCGAAGGCGAGCGCTGCGAGCGCCGTCATCCGCCGAAGTCGTGGACGTGGTGGCGCACGAAGCTTTCGAAGGACCGGGGCGCGCGGTCGAGGACCTCCTCGACGCCGAGCGCGACGGCGGAGCCGTTGGTCGTGCCCTGGCCCTGCTGGAACCACGCGTAGAGCTCGACGAAGGCGTCGGCGCTCCACTCCGACTCGCCCACGCCCATCAGGCTGCGGCGTCCCTCGGCCGGCGAGAGATCCACGAAACGCACCTCGCGGCCCGCGATCATCGTGATGCGGCGGGCGACGTCCGCGAACGACTGGGCCTCCGGACCCGTCAGCTCGTAGGCCCGGCCTTCGTGTCCCGGCTCTGTCAGCACCCGCGCCGCGACCGCCGCGACGTCGTGCGCGTCGACGTCGGCATGCCGCCCGTTCCCCGCCGGCGCCGCGATCACGCCCTGTGTGCGAATTGCGTCGGCATAGCCCAGATAGTTCTGCATGAAGAAGTTCGGCCGGAGGAACGTCCAGGCGAGGCCCGAGGCTTCGATGTGACGCTCGGCGTCCCCGTGGAGCTTCAGGAAGAGGGGAGCCTTCTCGGCGTCCGCGCCGACGGAGGAGAGCTTTACGACGTGCTCGACGCCGGCGGCCCTCGCGGCGTCGACGATGCGCGCCTCCGTCTCGGGCTGGTCGGGAAGCGAGTTCGTCAGCAGGAAGAGCTTCGCGATCCCTCGCAGCGCGGCCTCGACCGAGGCGTGGTCCGCGAACTCGCCCACCACGGCATCGCCCCCGGCCTCCCGGATCGACTGCGCCTTCCCGACGCTCCGCACGAGTGCCCGGAACGGCGTGCGGCCGGCGGACAGGAGTCGGACGAGCTCCCGACCGATCGTTCCCGTGGCGCCGGTGACGAGGATCATGCGAGCGGGCGAGTCTAGCGCAGGCAGGTCCGGCGACAGGGGCTTGTTCGGAAACGCGGCCTACGGACGGGGCTCGATCGGTCGGGGTTCCCGAGTGCCCGCTTCCACGCGCAATGGACACACCTCGCAGAGGCTGTAGCCGTAGACCCCCTGCAGGGTTCCCGCGTATAGCGTCATCGCGTCGGCGTTCACCGCGAGAGACGAGATCGGCTCCGGCCACGGCGATGTCGGGAAACGTCCGAGGGGCGACCAGGTCTCGCCCGCGTCCGAGCTGACGAAGACGACCCCGCCGATGGCAACGAAGAGCGATCCAGTACGCACGGGGTCGGCCGCGAACGCCTCTGGCGGCTCGGTCCAGCGGGGATCCCGGAGGAGCGTCCAGTGGATGCCGCGATCGTCGCTGCGGTAGAGGGCGGCGTTGGAACGGTCCAGCCCGTAGAGACGATCGACGTCGACGGCGTCCGGCTGGATTTCGATCTGTGTCAGGTTCCCGTCCCACACGCCCATCGCGGCCGCTCCGTTGGAGTCGACTCGATAGAGCATTCCGTCGATGAGCGATGAAGCGAACGTGAGTGGCTCAAGGCCCGGGACTGCGAAGATCGGAAAGAGTCCGCCGTCCACGGGCGCGCAGGGGCGATCCACGCGGGGACATCGATAGTCTCGCGACTCGTAAGGACGTGGTTGCCAGCACCAGAATGGCCCCGGTCGTACACACGGAACTTGAACGTACGCCCGCATGTAGACCGTCGGATCGCCCGCGAGATCGGCCGTGACGTGCTGCACCCAAGCGCCCGGCGGATCGGGCCACGCGGCCCAGGTCGAACCGTGATCCGAGGACAGCACGACGTTGCCGCTGCCCACCACGTAGACGACTTCCGGCGGCACCCGGCTGACGACGACCTGATCCGCCGAGGGCCCGAGCTTCAGCCCCGCCGGCCTCCACGTGCGCCCGAGGTCGTCCGAAACGGACACGACGTTGGCCCCTCCGGCCGCGTAGACGATTCCCGGTTCGTCGCGAGAGGTGGCGATCCGGAGCCCCGCAACCGGTCCGTCCGCGAGCAGGGTCCACTGGTTCTGGCCCGCGCCGGCAGTCGCGGCGGTCAGCAGCGGGACGAACGACGCCAAGAGCCAGCGTGCGGCGCCGCGGGTGCAGAAGCTCATACCCAAGTGTACGGAGGAAGTCGAAGCGGTGCCAGGGGCGGATCAGGCTCCGATGATCTCTTCGAGCCCCTCGGTGACCTGCATCAGCTCCTCGGGGGATGCCGAGCCGAGCCGCTTCCCGAGCCGGTCGACCGAAAGCGTTCGCACCTGGCCGACCTTGACCCAGGACGGCTTCGGGAGCGATCGCTCACGCAGAGCCACGGTCAGAGGAAAACCTTCGCGGGGCTCGTGGCTCGTGACCGCCATGGCGATGACGGTACCCGTCCGTTGATTGAAGACCTCGTGACTGATGATGAGAACGGGGCGACGGCCGGCCTGCTCGTGTCCGCGCACCGGATCGAGCTCGGCCCAGAGGATGTCGCCCCTCAGTACTCGGGCCATCCCTCGAGGTCGTAGGAGGCCCCTTCTTCGGCCAGGGCCTGCTCGGCGCCGGCGTCGACCTTCGCGCACTCGCGTGCGAGGCGGCGCCGTTCGACTCGCGCGATCTGCGCTTCGACGGCGAGCTGGATGGCCCGGCTCCGGCTGGGGAACCGCCCCGCCTCGACGAGACGATCGAGTCGAGCCAGAACGTCGCGGTCGAGGGAGATCGCAATCTTCGAGACAGCCATTGGTATGACCATACGTCATACCAACCCGCGAGTCAAGGCTCCGCCGCTCGGGCTAAGCTCGCGCCGGCATGCCGGAGCTCCCGGACATCCTCGGCTACCTCGCTGCGCTCGAGCCGCGCGTCGTCGGAAAACGGCTCGAGGCCGTGCGGCTCGGAAGTCCCTTTCTGCTGCGCTCCGTCTCGCCGCCGCTGTCGGCGGCCGAGGGTCGGTCAGTCATCGGGCTGCGCCGAATCGGCAAGCGAATCGTCCTCGCTCTCGAGGGCGGGCTCTTTCTCGTCCTGCACCTGATGGTCGCCGGCCGGCTGCACTGGAAGAAGCGGCCGGGCAGGGTGGGGGGCCGCGGAGCACTCGCGTCCTTCGACTTTCCGGACGGATCGCTCGTCCTCTCCGAGGCGAGCACGAAGAAGCGGGCGTCGCTTCACATCGTCGCGGGCGAGGCGAATCTCGAGGAGCTCGACCGCGGGGGAATCGAAGTGCTCGAGGCCGACCTGCCGCGATTTCGCGACGCCCTCCTCCGGGAGAATCACACGTTGAAGCGCGCGCTCACGGACCCGCGCCTCTTCTCGGGCATCGGCAACGCGTATTCGGACGAAATCCTCCACCGCGCCCGGCTCTCGCCGGCGAAGCTGACGCAGAGAATGTCGGAGGAGGAGATCGGGCGGCTCCACGCGGCGACTCGCGCGGTGCTCGGAGAGTGGGTTGAAAAGCTGTCTGCCGAAGCAGGGAAGACGTTCCCCGAGAAAGTCACGGCGTTTCGCGAGGGGATGGCCGTGCACGGGCGCTACGGCAAGCCGTGCCCGGTCTGCGGCTCGCCCGTGCAGCGAATCGTCTACGCGGAAAACGAGGCGAACTACTGCGCCACCTGCCAGACCGGTGGGAAGCTCCTCGCCGACCGGGCCCTCTCGCAGCTTCTGCGCGGCGACTGGCCCCGCACGCTCGAGGAGCTCGAAGAGCGCATGAGGCCGGTCGGTTGAGGGCGCGCCCGGGCGCGGCCGGAACGCCCGCCGCCGGAATGCTCGCACTCTTCCTGCTCTCCGTGTCGGCAGTGCGCGCCGAAGGGCCGCTCGCGGTGGGACGCCCGCCGGAGTGGGGAGTCGTGGCGGGCTACGCGATCCCGGCGGACCTCGGCCCCGGGGACTCCGAGGAGCACCAGGTCGTGATTTCGCCCTCGGTCGGCTTCCGGCTTTCGTCGCGGCTCGAGTGGCTGGCCGCGGCGACCTTCGAGCGGTACGTCTCGCCCGACGCCTACTTCGTGGGCATCCTTCCCGGCGGGCTGCGTCTCACGCTCCTCGACGGTCCGTGGCTGCCGTACGCCGCGCTCGGTCTCGGAGTCGGCTGGACGGACCTGGTCGAGAAAATCCCCGAGATCAACCGCCGCTTCAATTTCCGGATCGAGGGGGCGGTCGGAATCCGCCGGGAAGTCACGGAAACGTCCGGGTGGACGCTCGAGGTCCGCTACCAGCACACGTCCAACGCCGGCACGGTGCCGCCCAACTACGGTTTGAATTCGTTCGCCTTTCTCGGGGGTTGGCGCTTCCGGTGACGTCCTAGGGCGTCGCGCCCGCGAGGATCGAAGCCAGCACGGGGGCGTCGATGTTGCCGCCGGAGACGACGCAGACGAGCCTGCCTGCCGGCGCGCCGGCGGATGCGGCGGCTGCGACCGATGCGCCTGCGGCTCCCTCCGCCACGACGCGCGCCCGCGCGGCGAGGAGCCGGACCGCGGCGGCGATCTCGGCGAGCGAAACGACGATCGAGCCGGCGAGCAGCGCCGAGGCCAGCGGCCACATGTCGGCCAGGACGCTGCGGCCTCCGATGCCGTCGACGAAGCTCGGCGTGTACTCGACGGAGACGGGCCGCCCGGCCGCGAGGGCGGCGGCGAACGGCGCGGCCGTTTCGACTTCGCAGGCGTAGACCTTCGCGTCCGGCCGGATGGCGCGCACCGCGGACGCGATTCCGCAGGAGAGGCCGCCGCCCCCGTACGGCACGAGCACGGCGTCGACGTCCGGAAGCTCCTCGAGAATCTCGAGGCCGATCGTCCCGTTGCCGGCGATGACGGCCCGGTCCGCGAAGGGATGGATCATGAGTCCCTCCATTCCCGGGTACGCGTGATCGACGAAGACCTGCCACCATCTCTGGAACGGCACCTTGACGACCTTGCCGCCGAGCCGCTCGATCGCGGCGATCTTCGCCTGCGGCGCGTGGTCGGGCACGATGACCGTGCAGGGGACACCGGCCTTTTTCGCGCACCAGGCGACGCCCTGTGCCATGTTGCCGGCGCTCGCGGTCCACACGCCGCGGGCGAGCGTCCCGGTCGGCGCGAGGGTCATCGCGCTGGCGGCCCCGCGCAGCTTGAAGGAGCCGATCGGCTGAAGGCACTCGAGCTTCAACCAGATCTCGCGGCCGGAGTCGAGGGAGAGGGGGATGAGCGGGGTTCGGGCCGCGGTCCCGGAAATGCGGTCCCGGGCCTCGCGGATCTCCCGGAGGCCGACCGGCTCAATCGGCGTCGTGGCGGCTCCCTCCGAACTCGACGAACTGGCCGAAGCCGGAGCCCCTCGCCTTGGCGTAGATGTGCTGCGCCGCGGCGATGTCCTCGATCGCGAGGCCGACCGACTTGAAGAGCGTGACGTCGGAGGGCGACGTGCGGCCGGGAACGGATCCGTTCAACACCTCGCCCAGATCGCCGCGGATGTGAGCGTCGCTCACGGCCCCCTCCGCGCGCGGGATGAGGAAGTCGCCCGCCTCCTGGAGAGCCGAGGCGCGGTGGTCGACGAAGAGGCGCGAACGGACGACGGCGGCCGTGTCGACCTCCCGGGCGGTCGCGACGCTCGAGCCGACGACGTTGAGGTGCGCGCCGTCCTTGAGCCATTCCCCGCGGACGACCGGCTCGCGCGAGGAAGTCACCGTGCAGACGATGTCGGCGCCCGAAACCGCTTCCTGCACGGAAGCGCACGGGGTGATCGCGAGCTCGTGGCGCTTGCCCTCCCGCTCGGCGAAGCGCTTCGCGCGGGCGAGGGTCTGGCTCGCGACCCGGACGCGGCGGATGGGGCGCACGGCGCGCATGGCCTCGAGGTGCGTGCGGGCCTGCACCCCCGACCCGACGAGCGCGAGGTCGCCGGCGTCCTCGCGCGCGAGCAGGCGCGTGGCGAGCCCGCTGACCGCGGCGGTGCGGACCGCCGTCACCGACGTGGCGTCGATGACCGCGAGCAGGCGCCCCCGCCCCGCTTCGAAGAGCAGAACGGCGCCCTGGTGCGAGTCGAGGTCGGTGCCTTCGTTGCGGGGAAAGAACGTCACGGCCTTCAGGCCCACGGCCGCGAGCCCCGTCAGGTGCGCCGGCATGAGTCCGAGGGCGCCTGTCTTGCCCGGGAGCCAGAGGATCTGCCGGATCGGCATCTCGGCCTCGCCCCGCGCGAGGGCGGCGAAGGCGCGCGCCATGACGTCGACGCAGTCTTTCACCGGAAGAAGGCGGGGGACCTCGCTCTGATTCACGATGAGGACTTCGATGACGCACGCTCCTCTTCCGCCGGTGTCAAAAGGGAATACGAAACCACGAAACTGCCGCCGAGGATATGCCCGCCGGGGGCCTCACTGCCAGCGGAAGATCTTCAGGGCCACGGCGAAGGCGACGACTCCCCAGGCCGCGAGGATCGCGAGCTCCCCGGCGACCCCGAGGAGGCCCCAGCCCTCCAGCATCACGCCCCGGAGGGCGTTGTTCAGGGCCGTCAGGGGAAGGGCCTGGATGAAAGGCTGCGCGGCCTTCGGGAAGCGCTCCGAGGAAAAGAAGACGCCCGAAAGCAGCCACATCGGCACCATGACCAGGTTCATCAGCCCGCTCGCGGCCTCGAGCGTGCGCGCGCGGGCGACGACGAGCAGCCCCAGGCCCGCGAAGCAGACCGAACCGACGAGGGTCGACAGCGCGAGCACCCAGAGCGGCCCCCGGATGGGGACGTGGAACGCCGCGACCCCGAACGCCAGGATCAGCGCCACCTCCATCACGAGGAAGAAGAAGCGCGAGAGCATCTGGGCGAGCAGGTAGTCGCTCTTCCTCATCGGGGTCGCGACCATCAGCTTGAGCGTTTTCTTCAGGCGCGTGTTCACGATCGAGAAGCCGATGCCCCAGATGCCGGTTCCCATGAGGTTGAGTCCCAGGATGCCCGGCAGGAGAAAGTCGATGTATCGGGAGCCCTTCTCGTGGACGAGTTCGAGCTTCGGGGGCGAGGGGTCGCGGCGCCCGCGGGAGGCCTGGATCGCGCCGTCGACCTCGAGGCGCGCCAGGCGCGCGTCCGGCCGGGTGGGGTCGAAGTGGTAAACGAGGCCCGAGCCGGCGCTCTCCTCGACGACGAGCGTGATCTTGCCGGTCCGCAGGCGCTCGAGGCCCTCGGCGAGCGTCGCGAACGTGGCGGGGCGGACGGTCCCCGCCCTCGAGAGCGCCTCGGAGATCGCGGGAGCCGACGGGCCGGCGACGACCCCGACCGGGACCGGTTCGGGGGGGCGGTCGCGGAACGCGAACCCGAGAACGACGGCCATGAGGACCGGAAAGGCGAAGACCCAGAAGAGGGCCTCCGGCTCCCGGACGAATTCGAGGATGCGCGTGCGCGTCAGCGCGTAGAGCGGGTGGAGCCGCTTCTCACTCATCGCGCAGCTCCCGGCCCGTCAGGGCGATGAAGACGTCCTCGAGCGTCGACCGATGGGTCGACAGCGAGACGAGCTTTGCCCCCGCGGCGTCGAGCGCCGCGAGGAGCGCCGGGACCGCCTGGGCGAGCGAGGAGGCCGGGAGGAGCCAGCGTCCGTCGCGCAGGCGCGGCTCGCCGACGCCCGGAAGCCGGGAAAGGAAATCCTGGGAAACCGGCGGTTCGGTCGCAAACTCGATGATGTGCGGCGCATGGAGCTGCGCGATCAGCTCGGCCGGCGTGCCGAGCGCGATGATGCGCCCGTGATCGACGACGGCGACGCGCTCGCAGAGCCGTTCGGCCTCCTCCATGTAGTGCGTGGTGAGCAGGACCGTCCGGCCTGCGGCCTTGTGAACGGCGATCCGCTCCCAGAGCTGAAGGCGGCTCTGCGGGTCGAGGCCCGTGGTCGGCTCGTCGAGAAAGAGAATCTCCGGGTCGCCCGCCAGCGCGCAGGCGACGGCGAGCCTCTGGCGCTGGCCGCCCGAGAGTTTGCCGACGCGCGCGTCGCGCTTTTCCTCGAGCGAGAGGTCGGCGAGGAGCTGCTCCGGAGAGCGGCCGCGTTCGTAGAAGGAGCGGAAGAGCTCCAGGGTTTCGTAGACCGTGAGCTTCTCCGTCAGCCGGCTCTCCTGCAGCGACACGCCGAGACGCTCGCGGAGCTCTCGTTCGTGGCTGCCCCAGCGGCGGCCGAGCACGGTGACGTCGCCCGCGTCGGGTGTCGTGAGGCCTTCGAGGATCTCGATCGTGGTCGTCTTGCCGGCGCCGTTGGGCCCGAGGAGACCAAAGCATTCGCCGGCTTCGACTTCGAGGTCGAGGCCGTCGACGGCCTTCACCTCGCCGTAGTATTTCCTGAGACCACGGCAGGAGATGGCGGGAGTGGAAGGAGCGCTCATGGAGGCGGCGATTCTAAGCCGCACGACGGCGAGAGCGAGGACCGAAAGCCGGCGGTCACTCCGCCCCTATCGGGGGACGACGATTCCTTCGAATCCGGCGGCCTCGACCTGCGCCAGCTTCGCCTGTGCGGCGGACCGCGAGTCGAGCGGCCCGACCTTCACGCGCGTCAGGCCGCCGTAGGGCTCGAGGTAGACGGGAAACCCGGCCTCGCGCATGCGGTCCGCGTGACGCTCTGCCCGGCCGGGCTCGCCGAAGGAGCCGACCTGCACCGCCCACTGTCCGCCCGGCGGAGACGGCGTCGGCACGGGGCCCGGAGCGACGATGGTGATTCGCACGGGACCGACGCCCGGCCCGATCAGTCCGAGCTCGGTCGCGGCCGCGCGCGAGAGGTCGATCACGCGGCCGTGGACGAAGGGGCCGCGGTCGTTGATCCGGACCTGGACGCGTTTCCCGTTGTCGAGGTTGGTGACGTCGACGACCGTGCCGAGCGGCAGGTCGCGATGGGCCGCCGTCAGCCGGGAAGAGTCGTAGATTTCGCCCGAGGCCGTCGGCTTGCCCTCGAAGCCGTCGTCGCCGCCGTACCAGGACGCGAGGCCCTCCTCGCTCCAGCCTCCGGTCGCCACGGCGGGCGGGATGGGATGGGATACCGGCCGGCTCGGGGCGCAGGCCGACGCGAACAGAAGAAACAGCAGGCAGGCGCCGGCCCGGCGCCGGCTCACACGCGAACGGGCGCGCTCGTCGCGGCGGCGGCGCCGGCGAGCGCCGGGTCGAGCTCTTCGCGGATGAACGTCTCGACCTGGGCGGCACTGCGGCCGACGAGGGTCTCCGGCCGCGAAGCCCGGTCGAGCTCCTCGCGGGTCATCCCGAAGCCCGGGTCGGCCGCGATGCGCTCGAAGAGGTCGGCCGGCCCGCCCGTGGCCGAGCGCGCCTCCGCCGACGCACGGGCATGGACGCGGAGCTTCTCGTGCAGATCCTGACGGTCGCCGCCCCGGCGCACGGCCTCCATCATCACGTTCTCGGTCGAGAGGAAGGGGATCTCGGCCTCGAGCTTGCGTCGTGAGACCTCCGGATGGACGACGAGGCCGCCGAAGACGTTCTCGAGGAGCACGAGGATCGCGTCGGTCGCGAGAAACGCCTCGGGGACGGCGATCCGCTTGTTGGCCGAATCGTCCAGCGTGCGCTCGAGCCACTGGGTCGCCGCCGTCATGGCGGTGTCGACCGACAGGGCGATGACGTGGCGTGCGAGCGAGCAGACCCGCTCGGCACGCATCGGGTTGCGCTTGTAGGGCATGGCGGAGGAGCCGATCTGCGAGGACTCGAAGGGCTCCTCGAGCTCGCCCTCGTGCTGGAGCAGGCGCAGGTCGGTCGCCGCCTTGTGCGAGGACTGGGCGACCCCCGAGAGGGCGTGCACGACGAAGTCGTCCTGCTTGCGCGTGTAGGTCTGGCCCGAGACCATCTGCCTTCGCTCGAACCCGGCCCGCCGGGAGAGCGCGGCGTCGAGCTCCTCGACCTTGCCGGAGTCCCCTTCGAAGAGCCGCAGGAAGGAGGCCTGGGTGCCGGTCGCGCCCTTGGCGCCGAGAAACCGCAAGCCCTGCTTCACCGCGCGCACGTGCTCGAGGTCGAGCAGGAAGTCCGAGGCCCAGAGGGCCGCTCGCTTGCCGACGGTCGTCGGCTGTGCGGGCTGGAAGTGCGTGTACGCGAGCGCCGGGAGGTCCCGGTGCGCGAGCGCGAAGTCGCGGAGCCGGCGCAGGACCGATACGAGGCGCCGCTCGGTCAGCTCCAGCGCCTCGCGCATCTGCATCAGGTCGCCGTTGTCGGTGACGTAGGCGGAGGTCGCCCCCCAGTGGATGATCCCGCGCGCGGCCGGCGCGGCCTGGCCGAAGACGCGGACGTGCGCCATGACGTCGTGGCGCGTGCGCGCCTCCTCCACCGCGGCTGCGGCAAAGTCGATGTCCTCCAGGTGCGCACGCATCTCGGTGATGGCCTCGTCGGAGACGGGCAGGCCCAGGCGCCGCTCTTCCTCCGCGAGCCACAGCCAGAGGCGCCGCCAGGTTTCGAACTTGTATCCGGGAGAGAAGATCCGGGACATCTCCGCCGACGCGTAGCGCTCGGTCAGAGGGTTGACGTAGGAATCAGTCATCGTCCGGACCGGCCTCCTCGCCGAGGTTGAACATCGCGGTCTCCTCGTTGCCGCAGACGAGGCAGGTGGCTTCGACGATGCGGCTGCCGTCCAGCTCGAAGACGTAGCAGGGCGTGCCGCACTGCGAGCACATCAGGTAATCGATCTCCTGGTCTTCCGGGCGCTTCTTCGGGGGGCCGCCAGATTCTTGCACCCGGCTATTGTCGCATCGTCGCCGGACGGGGGAAAGGCGGTCGCCCGGACATCATTTGTCCATTTCCGGGGCTATCCTGTAATCGATGGCCTCCGGCTTTGTCCTGATCGTCCTGACGCTCGTCGTGCTCGCCACGGTGGCGGGCGCATTCGCCCTGTTCCTCGCCCGCTCCCGGGAGGCTGCCGGCCGGATCGACCGGCTCCTCGCCGAGACGGCCCGGGCCCGGGAGGCATCCCAGTCCGTCGACCGGCGCTTCGAGGAGCTCCGCCGCACGATGGACACGCGGGTCGACGGGATCGACAAGCGGCTGGCCGCGGGGCAGCAGAACGTGGCGGACCACCTCGGCCAGTCCGGACACCTCCTCAAGGAGCTCGGAGAGCGGCTCGGGCGCCTGCACGAGGCGTCCCAGAAGATCGAGAAGCTCGCGGGCGACGTCACCCGGCTCGAGGATCTGCTGAAGCCGCCGAAGCTGCGGGGCACGCTCGGCGAAATGTTCCTCGAGCAGGCCCTCGCGCAGGTCCTCCCGCCGGGCGCCTACGCGACACAGCACCCGCTGGGCGACGGGGTCGTCGTCGACGCCGTGGTCTTCGTTCAGGAGCGCCTGGTCCCGATCGACAGCAAGTTTCCCCTCGAGAACTTCCGCCGGTCTCGCGAGACCGAGGACGAGGGGGAGCGCCGCCGCGCGCGGCAGCAATTCGGCCGGGACGTCCGCAAGCACGTCGACTCGATCGCCGACAAGTACATCCGCCCCGCGAGCGGAACCTGCGACTTCGCCTTCATGTACGTGCCGGCGGAAGCCGTGTATGCCGACATCGTCGGCGATACCGAGGAGGGCGCGATCGCCGACTACGCGGCGTCGCGGCGCGTCATCCCCGTCTCGCCCCGACTTCTTTACGCCTATCTCTCGACCGTGGCTCTCGGACTGCGCGGCATCGAGCTCCAGGAGAACGCCCGCGAGGTCCACCAGAACCTGGCCGAGCTGGCGCGTCTGTGGGACCGCGCGGGGGCGCCGCTCGAGAAGCTCGGAGTCCACCTCGGCAATGCCCAGAAGCAGTACGAGGAAACGTCCCGGGCCTTCGATCGGCTGGCGACGCGCCTCGAGACGATCGCCGAGAAGGCGGACGCGGAAACCGCGGAGGGCAAGGACGCGGCCCGCATCTCCCTTCTCCCTCAGGCCTGAACCCGGGTCGCCGAACCTCCGCGCGGCCGGCTGGCGCGGCGCATCGGGGAATCGGCCCGGCCCGGGCGCCATTTCGGCCCCGCCGGCCACTCCTGTAGAATCCCCCGTTCCTGTCGGTGCCCATGAGCCTCAAAGTCACTTCCGAGATCGGCAAGCTGAAGTCCGTCCTGGTGCACCTGCCGGGGCCGGAAATCGACCGCATGGTCCCGTCGATGATGGAAGAGCTCCTCTTCGACGACATCCTCTACGGCAACCGGGCCCGCGAGGAGCACCGGCGGTTCCAGCAGGTCCTCGGATACGTCGCCGACGAGGTCCTGGAAGTCCAGGACCTGCTCGAGGAGGTCCTGGAGGTGCCCGAGCAGCGGGGCGCAGTCCTGGACGACCTCGGCACCATCCTCGGCTGGGGCCCGGAGATGGGCTTGCGGCTGCGGGACCTCACGGCCGAGCAGCTCGCCTCGGCCCTGATCACGGGGATCGAAAAGCCGACGCCGGCGGCCGCGAGCGTGGCCTCGGAGCTCTACTGGCTGCCGCCGATTCCGAACTACTTCTTCCAGCGGGACCCGCTCGTCGTGGTGGGGGAGCGGTCGGTGCGCGGCTCGATGGCGACGGCGGCGCGCCTGCGCGAGCCGCTGCTCTCGGGTTACGTCATGTCGCTCCACCCCCGTTTCGCGAGTCCCGAGGGCGGCAAGTTCTGGTTCCAGGAGTTCTCGGCCGACTATTCGAAGCCCTCGGCATACGCGCGCATGCGGCCGACGCTCGAGGGGGGCGACGTGCTCGTCCTGCGCGAGGACCTCCTCGCGATCGGCTACTCCGAGCGGACGGAGAAGACGACGATCGAGCGGCTGGCCGAATCGCTCAAGAAGCAGAAGTCGCCGATCAAGCGCATCATCGTCGTGGCGATTCCTCCGGAGCGCTCCTTCATGCATCTCGACACGGTCTTCACGATGATTTCGCAGGACGAATGCCTGGTGTACGGGCCGATGATCCTGCCCGACGGCGCCGAAGAAGCCGACGTCTACGAATGCGACCTCTCCAAGCGCGAGATCACCTGGACGACCGAGAAGGACCTGCTCTCGGCGTTGAAGGCCGCGAAGCTCGAGCTGAAGCCGATCCGCTGCGGGGGCGACGACCCGATTGCCGAGCGGCGCGAGCAGTGGACCGACGGTGCCAACGCCTTCGCCCTGGCTCCCGGTGTCGTCCTCATGTACGACCGCAATGAGGCGACCGCGGCGGAGCTGTCGCGGTCGGGCTACTCGGTCGTGGACGAGGCGGACCTTCTCCTCGGCCGCGAGGAGCTCGAGCTCTGGAAGCCCAACAAGAAGTACGTCATTCAGCTCGCCGCCCACGAGCTTTCCCGGGCGCGCGGCGGCCCGCGCTGCATGACGATGCCGCTGGTGCGGGAGGACGTGAAACCGTGACGGGCCCGGACGACCGGTAGTGAACCCCACCCCCTTCTTCTCCTTCGTCCGCCCGCTCGCGGTCGTCGCCTTCGGGGGCAACGCCCTGCTGCGGCCGGAGGATTCCGGCACGACGGCCCTGCAGCTCGAGCGGGCGCGGGAGGCGGTCCGAAAGCTGATCCCGATCATCGGCAAGGGGTACGAGCTCATCGTCGTCCACGGCAACGGTCCGCAGGTCGGGAACATCCTCATCCAGGTCGAGGAGGCCGCGGAGAAGGTGCCTCCGCAATCGCTCGACTTCTGCGTGGCGCAGACGGAAGGTTCGATGGGATTCCTTCTCGAGCTCGCGTTCGACAACGAGCTGCCCCGCGCCGGGTTCCGCAAGCAGGTGGTGACCATCATGACCCAGGTGGAGGTCGACGCCGCGGACCCGGCGTTCCTCAAGCCGTCGAAGCCGGTCGGGCCGTTCTTCCCGAAGGATCGCGCCGAGCTCCTGAAGAAGACCGCGGGATGGACGATGGTCGAGGACGCCGGTCGCGGCTGGCGCAAGGTCGTCGCCTCCCCCAGGCCGCGCGCGGTGCGCGGCGTCGAGGTCGCGGCGGCGCTGATCAACCGTGGACACATCGTGATCGCGGCGGGCGGCGGCGGGATCCCGGTCGTCGTGACCGACGAGGGCGAAGTGCGCGGCGTGGAGGCGGTCATCGACAAGGACTACTCGGCGTCGATGCTGGCAGCGTCGCTTTCGGCGAACCTCTTCATCATCCTGACGGGCGTCGACCGGGTGGCGAAGGACTTCGGCAAATCGACCCAGAAGGAGCTCGCCGCGATCGACGTGGCGGAGGCGAAGAAGCTCCTCGCCGAGGGACAGTTCCCGCCCGGGAGCATGGGGCCCAAGATCGACGCCGCCATCCGGTTCGTCGAGGCCGGCGGGCACGAGGTGCTGATCACGCGCGCCGAATCGCTGGCCGGGGCCCTGGAAGGGAAGACCGGGACCTTCATCCGCCCTTCGCGATGACCGACGACGAGGTCCCCTTCGTCACCGGCGACGAGCCGGACCGCGAAGTCCCGGCCCCGGAGGAGGAGCCCGCGCCGGGGGAGGCCTCCGCGCCGGAGCCCGCGCCGGGCGGGTTCTTCGGGAAGTCCTGGCCGTTCCTGGCGTTCGCGGGCCTCGTCGTCGCGACGCTCTTCGCCGTCTACGCGCTCCTTCATCCTCGAGGCGGTCCGGCGCCGGACCACGCGTCGGGGTTGCCTGCCTACGTGACGCTCGACGCAACGGCCCTGCGCCGGGAGCCCGCGGCCGAAGGGGACGTGGTCGAGTCGCTGTCCGCGGGAACCCGGGTTTCGGCGCTCGGCGGCCGCGGCCCGTGGGTCGAGATCGAGACGGAGGGAAAGAACCGTGGGTTCGTGCCCGCGGATTCGATCGAGCGCGCCTCCGACCGGGAAGCCCGGCAACGCCGGGAGAAGACGCTGCTCGCGTTCGCGCCGGTTTACGGAGTGGTCGGCGAGGCCGCGGACGTGGCCCTCGCGCCCTACCCTCTGGCCGCCCGCGGCGGGCAGCTCGCCAAGGGCACCGTCATCGCAATCCACTCCGTCGACCACTCCTACTTCGCCTTCAAGGACAAGACCTGGGGCGTCGCCTTCGTGAACTCGGCCGCCGTCGACCTCATCCCGCCGGACCCGAAACAGCCCGCGATCACGCCGGAGAAGGTCCGGCCGCTCAAGAACCTCACGATCCTGGACCTCGAGGAGGAGCCTCCGCCGGAGGAGGATTTGGGGCCCGAGCCCGAGGAGCCCATGGCCGCCCGCGAGGTGCCTCCGGCGGCGGCCGCGCCGGCCGAGTCCTCCGGACCGGGTCTTGCGGAGGGGCCGGTCGTGATCAAGCGGGTCGACCCGGTCTACCCTGACCTCGCGCGCCGGGCGGGCATCGACGGAACGGTCGAGCTCGAAGTCGCGATCGACGCCACGGGCAAAGTGACCAACGTGGAGGTCGTTCGCGGCCTCCCGCTGGGCCTTTCCCAGGCCGCGGCGGATGCGGTGCACCAGTGGGTCTATCGGCCGGCCCGCACGGCCGCGGGTCCCGTCGCCACGCGACGGACAATTCGCGTCCGGTTCGTCCTGGGGCCCGAGTGAGCTGCGTGCGCGCGACGCGCATATAATTTCGACCACTTCATGCTTCAGGTCCTGTTCGAATCAGAGGGGCGGCCCCAGGTCCTCACCCTCGCGAAGGACGTCGCGTCCATCGGGCGCGCGAACGACAACGACATCGTCCTGAACGACTTCTCGGTGTCGCGCCGCCACGCCTACCTGAAGAAGGAGAACGGGGCCTGGGTCATCTACGACAACCAGTCGACCAACGGCGTCAAGGTCAACGAGAAGAGCGTTCCGAGCGCCGGCGTCCAGGACGGAGACCAGGCCCTGATCGGAACGTTTCTGCTCCGCTTCCGCGAAGCTCCCGAGGAGACGATCGCCCCCCCGGAACGCGGCCGGGTCGTCGACTCGACGTCCACGCGGATCCGGCCGATCTCCGAGTTCAACCTGGACTTCGGCCTCGAAAAGGCGATCGGCGCCGCGCCCACCGACTCGGCGGATGCGCACAAGCGGGTCGTTCTCGACGTGGCGTACAAGAACAAGGTCTTCGAGATCCTGGTCCAGGTCGCGAAGGCCCTGATCTCCGCCGACGACCTTTCCGCGGTCCTCGACAAGGTCATGGACCTGATTTTCGAGTTCCTGCCGGTCGACCGCGGGTTCCTGCTGCTCGAGGAAGCCGACGGCACCCTCACGCTCTCGATCTCGCGGCTCAAATCCAAGAAGCGCCTGACCTCGGACGGGTCGGCGCCCTACTCTCGAACGATCGTCGACATGGTCGTCAAGAAAAAGGCCGCGATCCTGACCTCCGACGCCCAGACCGACCAGCGCTTCGAGAGCGGCGAGTCGATCCGGATCCAGCAGATCCGCTCGGCCATGTGCGCGCCGCTCTGGCGCGGCGAGACCGTGATCGGCGTCATCTACGTGGATTCGCCGATGCACGCGGGCAGCTTCTCCGATCAGGACCTGGACCTGATCACGGCGCTCGCCAATTTCGCGGCGGTCGCGATCGAGCGGGCCCGCCTCCACGAGCGCGTGGTCGAGGAGAAGCGGATCCGCGGGAGGCTGGAGCGGTACCACTCGCCGCAGGTCATCGAGGAGATCATCACCGAGGCCACGGCGACCGGCGACCTGAAGACCGCCCGGACGAAGGTCGTCACGATTCTCTTCGCCGACATCGTGGGTTTCACGACCTGGTCGGAGAGGATGCCGGCCGACGTCCTCTCGCGCCTGCTGAGCGAGTTCTTCACGCTCTCCTCGGACGCCATCTTCGCGTGCGGGGGGACGATCGACAAGTTCATCGGCGACGCCGTCATGGCCTTCTTCGGGGCCCCGATCGACCAGCCCGACCATGCCTCGCGCGCCGTCGCCGCGGCGCTGAAGATCCGCGAGGGAATGATCGAGTGGAACAAGGAGCGGACCGGCCGGGGGGAGCCTCCCCTCGAAGTACGGATCGCGGTCAACACGGGCGAGGCGATCGTCGGCGACATCGGCTCCGAGCGGCGGGTCGACTACACCGTGCTCGGCAACGCCGTGAACGTCGCCGCGCGGCTCGAGGAGTTCGTCGCGCAGCCGGGAGACATCGTCGTGGGGCCCGACACCTACCAGGCGGTCCGCGACCGGTTCGAGGTCGCCCAGCTCGGGTTCTTCGCCTTGAAGGGCCTGACGGCCCAGGTTCCCCTGTACAAGATCCTGTCCTCGCGCGACCCCGGCTAGCTGTGAATTCTCAAGACGTTGTTCACTGTGCCGGCGCCCGCTTCGTGAAGCGACCCCTGAAACTGCCGCGCCCCGGCACGTAGGGGCGCCCCTTGCGGGCGCCCCCTCCTGGGCCCATCGAGGGGCGGCACGCGAATCGTCAGCGTGTCAGCGGGCGGCCACAAGGGCCGCCCCTACGGCCCGGGTCTCACCTCGCCGAATTGCGTGAACAACCTGTTGAGAAACGACAGCTAGCGTCCTGTCACCGAAGGGTTGATAGCGCCATGGTGTGTAGGGGCGGCCCTCGTGGCCGCCCGCGGGCGGGGACAAGCCCCGCCCCTACGCCTACGGGTCATGACGGGACTTAAAGCCCCGCTCCGACGCTTGCGGATCGTGACGAGAGGTCTGCGACAGCACACGAGCCCACTGGGCCGCGCCGTTCTCGTGGCGGATGCCGGCGTGGCAGAATCGGGACGTGGAGCCGCTGCCCGTCGTCTTCGTCACGAGCCGTGCCGAAAAGGCCCGCGAAGCCGAGCGGCTGGGGTTTGCGATCGAGCGCCTCGACATGGACCTGCCCGAGCCGCAGGCCCTGGATCCGTCCGAGGTCGTCGAAGCGAAGGCTCGGGCGGCCTACGCCATGCTCTCGCGGCCCGTCCTCGTCGAGGACAGCGGTCTGGCGATCGGGGCCTGGGGCGGGTTTCCGGGGGCGCTCGTCAAGTGGCTCGAGGTCAGCGCGGGGGTCGCGGCGCTCGCGCGAATGCTCGACGCCTTCCCGGACCGGTCGGCCACCGCCGTGTGCGCGATCGCGTACTGCGACGGGGGCGAGGTCGTGACCGCCCGGGGCACGGCGCGCGGCGCGATCGCCACCGAGCCACGGGGCTCGAACGGCTTCGGCTGGGACGTCCTGTTCGTGCCGGAGGGGTTCGACCGCACCTTCGCGCAGATGCGGGGCGAGGAGAAGGACGGAGTCTCGCACCGGCGTCGCGCCTGGGACGCGCTGGCGGACAAGCTCCCGCTGGCGCGCGGGGGCGGCGGTTGAGCGGGCGGATCGCCGCGGGGATCCTCGCCGTGCTGTCCTCGGGTTGCGCGGCTCCTGTCGCGCCTCCCGCCTCCGCGGACGTCCCGACGCGGTCGGGGCGCCACCTGCGGGTCGAGACCTTCGCCGTCGGCCTCGAGGTCCCGTGGTCCATGGTGTTCACGTCGCCGTCGCGGATGCTTCTCACCGAGAGGCCCGGACGCGTGCGCGTGGTCGAGGGTGGCGTCCTGCAGCCGAAGCCGCTCGCCGTCATCGCCGACGTAGAGGCGCGGGGGGAAAGCGGCCTGATGGGAATCGCGCTCGCGCCCGACTATGCCGCCTCCCGGCTGGTCTACCTGGCGTGCGCCTACGACGCGCCGTCGGGGACGGCCGTCCGGATCCTGCGGTTCCGCGACACCGGCGACTCGCTCACCGACCGCACCGAGATCCTCGCGGGAATCCCGGCGGCGCGCTACCACGCCGGGTGCCGGCTGCGGTTCGGACCCGACGGGATGCTCTACGCCACGACAGGAGACGCCACGGATCGCAAGATCGCCCAGGACCTGAAGTCGCTGGGCGGCAAGACACTGCGCCTCCGGCCCGACGGGTCGATTCCGCCGGACAATCCCTTTCCCGGCTCGCCCGTGTATTCCTACGGACATCGCAATTCCCAGGGTCTCGACTGGCAGCCGACGAGCGGGCTTCAATATCAGACCGAACACGGGCCCTCGGGCTTCGACGGGCCGGGAGGCGGCGACGAGGTCAACCTCGTGGAAGCCGGCAAGAACTACGGCTGGCCGGTCGTCCACCACCGCGCCTCGGCCCCCGGAATGGTCTCGCCTCTGCTCGAGTACACGCCGGCGGTGGCCCCGTCGGGCGCCTCGTTCGCGCGGGGGAGCGCGATGCAATCGTTTGCCGGCGACTTTTTCTTCGCGACCCTCAGGGGCGAAAGGCTCATTCGCGTGCGCTTCGACCCGAAGGACCCCCGGCACGTCCTCGAAACCGAGGAGCTCCTTCTCGGGGCGTACGGGCGTCTTCGGGACGTCATCTTCGGCCCGGACGGCGCGATGTACCTCGCGACGAGCAACCGGGACGGCCGCGGCCGGCCCCGGCCCGGCGACGATCGGATCCTGCGGGTTGTCGAATCCGGCCCCGTGCATTAGATTGGCGTCATCCCCGATGGAACTTGCGGAAGTCGTCGGACAGCTCGCCGGGCTGCGGCGTTTCCCCGTGCGGTCGCTCGGCGGGGAGTCGCCGGACGAATGCCTCGTCGAGGCCTCGACGCTGGCGGGCGACCGGATCTACGACCTGTACGACGAGGCGGACGGCGTCCTCGTCAGCTCCCGGGAGGCCCCCGTCCTGCTGCGGTACCGGGCGCGCTACCTGGACGCCCTCGTCCGGGGCCCGGACCTTTCGGCCTGGATCCGGGTGAAGATGCCGGACGGCACCGAGCTTCCCTTCGTCGACTCGGCATGGATCGACGACATCGCGCGGCGGCGGGGCAAGCCCATGAGCCTGCGCCCGCGGATTGACCTGGCGAGCGATCCGGCGCCGCTGCACGTCCTCTCGGTCGCCACGGTCCGGTTCATCGAGAAGCAGTACGGCGGCCCGATCGAGCCGCTTCGGATGCGCGCCAATCTCCTGCTCGACCTGCCGGAGGCCCGCCCGTTCCAGGAGGACCGCTGGATCGGCCGCCAGGTTTGGGTGGGCGATGCGCTGCTCGAGATCGTCTCGCAGTGCGAACGCGCGATCGTGCCGACGCTCGATGCCGAAACGCCCGAGCGCTCGCCGGGGCTTCTCTCGGCGATCCTGCGCGCGCGCGGCGGCATGATCGGCGTCAGTGCCCGGGCGCTCACGGGGACGCGGCTGCGCGTGGGGGACCCCGTGGCCCTCGTCGGCTGATACACTCGCAGGCCGGCATGTCCCGACCGATCCGCGTTCTGATTGCCAAGCCCGGTCTCGACGGGCACGACCGCGGCGCCAAGGTCATTGCGCGCGCGCTGCGGGACGCCGGCATGGAGGTCATCTACTCGGGGCTGCGCCAGACGCCCGAGCAGGTCGTCGCCGCCGCCATCCAGGAGGACGTGGACGTCATCGGCCTCTCGATCCTGTCGGGCGCGCACAACGTGCTTTTTCCGGAGATCCTCAACCTGCTCAAGGAAAAGGGCGGCGAGGACATCGTGGTTCTCGCGGGCGGGATCATCCCGGAGAAGGACATCGGGCCCCTCAAGGCGATGGGCATCCGCGAGATCTTCCTGCCCGGCACGCGCACGCAGACCCTGGTGGAATTCATCCAGCGGGAGGCCGGAGCCAGGGTCGCGCGGGCCTGACGTTCTCGCGATGGATCGGCTTTCCACCCGTATCGACCCCGCGTCTCCCGAGTTTCACGAGCGCGCGCGTGCCATGGAGGGCCTCGTCGAGGGCCTCCGCGAGGAGCTGGCGAAGGCCCGGGGCGGTGGGCCCGGCCGCGCGCGGCACGCCGAGCAGAAAAAGATGTTCGTGCGCGACCGCGTGGACGCGCTGCTGGATCCGGGCTCGCCGTTTCTGGAGCTTTCGCCGCTCGCCGCGTACGGCATGTACGACGGGGAGGCGCCGGCCGCCGGCCTCGTGACCGGGATCGGGCGCGTGTCGGGGCGGGAGGTCATGGTCATCGCCAACGACGCGACCGTCAAGGGCGGCTCGTACTTTCCGATGACGGTCAAGAAGCATCTGCGCGCCCAGGAGGTCGCCCGGGAGAACCGGCTCCCGTGCGTCTACCTCGTCGATTCGGGCGGCGCCTTCCTGCCGCTGCAGGCCGAGGTCTTTCCGGACCGCGAGCACTTCGGCCGGATCTTCTACAACCAGGCGCTCATGTCGGCGGCACGGATTCCGCAGGTGGCCGTCGTCATGGGCTCCTGCACGGCCGGTGGCGCCTACGTGCCGGCGATGTCGGACGAGGCCGTGATCGTCAAGGGCACGGGGACGATCTTTCTCGCCGGGCCGCCCCTCGTGAAGGCGGCGACCGGCGAGGACGTGACCGCCGAGGAGCTCGGAGGCGGCGACGTCCACACGCGGGTCTCGGGCGTCGCCGACTATCTCGCCGACGACGACGCGCACGCCCTCGAGATCACGCGCTCGATCGTCGGCAATTTCCACACGGTGAAGACCCTGCCGGCCGACCGGGAGACGCCGGAGGAGCCGGCCTACGACCCCCGCGAGATCTACGGCATCGTCCCGAGCGACCCGCGTCAGCCCTACGACGTGCGCGAGGTCATCGCGCGCCTGGTGGACGGATCGCGGTTCGAGGAGTTCAAGGCCCGCTACGGCACGACCCTCGTCTGCGGCTTCGGGAGGCTCTCCGGGTTCCTCGTCGGGATCGTCGCCAACAACGGGATCCTCTTCTCCGAGTCGGCGCTCAAGGCCACGCATTTCGTGCAGATGTGCGCGCGGCGCCGCGTGCCGCTGCTCTTTCTCCAGAACATCACCGGGTTCATGGTCGGCAAGGACTACGAGAGGGGCGGAATCGCCAAGGACGGGGCCAAGATGGTGCATGCCGTAGCCAACGCCGCCGTGCCGAAACTGACCGTCATCGTCGGCGGCTCTTTCGGCGCCGGCAACTACGGGATGTGCGGGCGCGCTTACTCGCCGCGCTTCCTCTTCATGTGGCCCAACTCGCGGATCTCGGTCATGGGCGGGCCGCAGGCGGCCTCCGTGCTCTCGACGGTCAAGCAGGACCAGCTCGCCCGGGCGGGCAAGCCCGTGATGACCCCCGAGGAAGTGGACGTTTTCGAAAAGCCCACGCGCGACAAGTACGAGGTCGAAGGCCATCCCTATTACTCCACCGCCCGACTCTGGGACGACGGGGTGCTCGATCCGGCACAGACCCGGGCCGCGCTCGCCCTCGCGCTTTCGGCGGCCTACAACGCGCCGGTTCCGGAGACGGAGTTCGGCGTTTTCCGGATGTGACATGAAAACCCTCGCCGCCATCCTGCTTGCGCTCCTCGCCGCGCCCTCCGCCGGTCCCCTCAGGTTCAGCGTCCAGGCTGCCGGCGACAGGGAGGCCCGGGCCACGATCTCCGGCCCGGCCGCCGAGCTGCCTCCGGGGCCCTTCCGCGGCTCGCTGACGCTCAACGGCTCCGCCGCGGAGCTGCCGGTCGAAGGGACCGTCGCGCTGGTCGGGTCCCGCTGGCGGCTGCCGGTCGTCATCAGGTACGCGGAACTTCCCGCCGCGTGGACCGAGGGCTTCCGCACCGACACCTTCAGCTACCGGCTGCGTGGCACTTCCGGCGCCGCGGGCGCGACGCCGCGCGAGTGGGCGGGGACCCAGTCGTTTCACGACGTCGAATTCGAGGGAGGCGACGCGGAGAAGTTTCTCTCCCTCCGCAACGTGCGCCTGACCGAGATGAGCCTTCTGTCGAGCGAGGCGGTCGGCGACCTCGCGATCCTGAACCCCCTCGGCTTCGACGTCCGGATCGCCGAGGCCCGGTACGTCCTCTTCGCCGAGGGCGAGCAGGTCGGGGACGGCGCGGCGCGCGGCATGATCCTGCATGCCGGACAGAGGAACGTCCTCGAGCTTCCGATCGAGATCGACCATGGCTCGCTGCTGGCGGCGGCAGGACAGGCGCTCGTCTCGGGCGGCGACGTCGCGGTGCGCCTCAAGGGCCGGCTCGTCCTGAGGTTGAAGGGCGGCGACGTCGTCGTGCCGCTCGACCTTTCCGGCCATTTGACGGACGCTTCGTGAGCGAGGCCTACCGGAACCTGCGCGTCGAGCGCGACGGCGAGCTCCTGCGGATCACGCTCGCCCGCCCCGAGGTGCGCAACGCCTTCGACGACGCCCTGATCGAGGAGCTGACCCGGGCTTTCCGGGAGGCCGGGGAGGGCGACTCGAGCCGGGTCGTGGTGCTCGCCGGCGACGGACCGGCGTTCTGCGCCGGCGCCGACGTCGCCTGGATGCGCAAGGCGGGCGGCTACTCGAAGTCCGAGAACGAGGCCGACGCGGGCCGCATGGCGCGCATGCTCCGCGGCATCGACGCGTGCCCGAAGCCCGTCATCGCCCTCGCCCACGGCGCCGCGATCGGCGGCGGCGTGGGGCTCGTGGCCGCGGCCGACATCGCGATCGCCGCGGAGGGGACGGTCTTCTCGCTCGCCGAGGTCAAACTCGGGATCCTGCCCGCGGTGATCTCGCCCTACGTCCTGCGGGCAATCGGGCCGCGGGCCGCGCGCGACGTGTTCCTGACGGGCGACCGTTTCGACGCGCGGGAGGCCCATCGGATCGGCCTGGTCCACCAGGTCGTCGAGGCCGGCGGGCTCGCCGCCGCGGGCGATCGCAGGGCCGCCTCGATTCTGACCTCCGCTCCCGAGGCCGTGCGCGTCGCGAAGCGGCTGATCGAAGAGGTCGCGTGGAAGACGCCCGAGGAGGCGATGCCGCTGACGGTCCGGACGATCGCGGAGCGGCGGGCCTCGGCGGAGGCGAAGGAAGGGTTGACGGCTTTCCTGGAAAAGCGCAAGCCGTCGTGGTCGCGGGGAGTCAAGGAATGAAGGGGAGACAGAGGCGACTGGTCTGTCCGAACTGCAACAAGGCTTTCTTCGCGTGGCGGCCGGACGAGCTGCCGGGGGCGAAGGTGAAGTGCTACCTCTGCGGGCACACGTTCCAGGACGAGGCGGCGCTCCGGCCGCCGCTCCCGGCGCCCCCTCCGGCCGCGCCGCCCCCGGCCCCGCCCGCTCCCGCCGCGCCGGCCTCCCCGGACCCGGCTCCGGAGCCCTCGTGAAGCGCGCTTTCGGCCTGGCGCTTCTCTGCCTCGCCGTCGCGGCGCGCGTTCTTGCCCAGGACCCCGTCGCCGCGGCGATGGAGCGTGTCACCGGGCCGTCCTCGAAGATGGAGTCGGACCTACGTCGGCTGACGGACGAGATCGGCGGACGCGTCACCGGAAGCGCCTCCTACGACAAGGCGCTCCAGTGGGGCATCGCGGCGTTCAAGGCCGCCGGTGTCGATTCGGTCAAGCTCGAGACGTATCCGGTCCCGGTGAAATGGGAGGCCGTCTCGGCGTCCGCGTCGGTCGTCGAGCCTTCGGCCTTCCCGCTGCGGGTCGTGTCTTTCGGCCTCGCGCCCTCGACACCGGGCGCCGTGACGGCTCCGCTCGTCGACGCCGGCGCCGGGACGAAGGCCGACTTCGACCGGCTCGGCGCTTCCGCGAAGGGCGCGATCGCCCTCGTGCGCTCGAACGCCATGCAGTCGTTCGACGACCTCTTCGCCGAGTACCTCGCGGGACCCGAGATGATGCAGGCCGCCGCCGCGCACGGATCGGCCGCGATCATGTTCGTGTCGACGCGGCCCCGCGACCTGCTCTACCGACACACGATCACCTGGGGACCGGTTTCGCCGATCCCGATGGCCCAGGTCGCCCGCGAGGACGGCCTTCGGCTCGGCCGGCTCCTCCAGGCCGGCCGGACCGTGCGGGTCGCACTCGACCTGAAGAACCGGATCGGCGGGCCCTGGAAGGCGTCGAACGTCGTCGCCGAGATCCGGGGCAGCGAAAAGCCGGGCGAGATCGTCCTGCTCGGCGCCCACCTCGACTCCTGGGATCTCGGCACGGGGGCGCTCGACAACGGCGTCAATTGCGTGCTCGTGACCGAGGTGGCTCGGGCGATCGCCGCGGGCCCGAGGCCGAAGCGCACGATCCGCTTCGTGCTCTTCACGAGCGAGGAAACCGGGCTCCTGGGGTCGCTCGGCTACGTCCGCGCGCACCGGGGGGAGCTCGACCGGCACGTCGGCGTCCTCATCCACGACATCGGCGACGGGAGGGTGACCGGCTATTTCACCGACGGCCGGCCCGCGCTCGCGGCGGGGCTGAAGGCGATCCTGAAGCCGGTGGCGGCGTGGGGCGCCGACACGACCAACGACGAGGCGATTCTCGGGACCGACAACTTCGACTTCCTGCTCGAGGGCGTGCCCAACTTCGTCGCCAACCAGGAGACGGCGCGCTATCTCGCGGACTACCACGCGGAGTCCGACACCTTCGACAAGGTGGATCTCGAAACGGCGCGGCGCAACGCGGCCGTCGCCGCGGCGGCCACCCTCGGGCTCGCCAACGGGCCGGATCGCATCGGTCCCCGGCAGACACGCTCCCAGGTCGAGGAGCTTCTGAAGACGAGCAAGCTCGACGCCCAGATGAAGGTGTACGGGATCTGGGGCGAGTGGGAAAGCGGAGACCGGGGGCGGGCGAAGAATTGACGATCTCCCGCCTCCTCATCGCCAACCGCGGTGAGATCGCCGCGCGGGTGGCCCGCACGGCCCGCGAGATGGGGATCGAGGCGATCGGCGTCCACGCCGAGTCCGAGCCGGACGCGTTCCACCGCCGGTCCATGGACCGGATGGTTTCTCTCGGGCCCGGCGGGCCGGGGGAAACGTACCTCTCGATCCCGCGCGTGCTCGAGGCCGCGCGCGCCGCCGGGGCCGACGCCGTGCACCCGGGCTACGGCTTCCTCTCGGAGAACGCGGCGTTTGCGAAAGCGGTCGAGGGCGCGGGCCTCGTGTGGGTCGGCCCGCCGCCCGCGGCCATCGAAACGATGGGAGACAAGCTCCGCTCCCGCGACGCGATGGAGAAGGCCGGCGTCCCGGTCGTTCCGGGGTCGCGTCGCGGCCTCGGCGGCGAGGCGGAGCTCGCCGCCGAGGCGAAGCGGCTGGGGTTCCCCGTCCTCATCAAGGCCTCCGCCGGCGGCGGGGGCAAGGGCATGTCGCGCGTGGACCGACCCGAAGATCTCGCGGCCGGGCTCGAGGAAGGCCGGCGGGTCGCGCAGGCGGCCTTCGGCGACGATGCCGTCTACCTCGAACGCCTCCTCGACGGCTGCCGCCACGTCGAGTTCCAGGTCTTCGGCGACCGCTCGGGCCGCGTCGTCCACCTCTTCGAGCGCGAGTGCAGCGTGCAGCGCCGCCACCAGAAGATCGTCGAGGAGACGCCGAGCCTCGCGCTCGACGCCGGGCTTCGGCGCGCGATGGGGGAAGCCGCGGTCGCCGCGGCCCGCGCCGTCGGGTACGTCGGCGCCGGCACGGTCGAGTTTCTCGTCGACGGTTCCGGCCGTTTCTACTTCCTCGAAATGAACACCCGGCTCCAGGTCGAGCACCCGGTCACCGAGGAAACGCTCGGAATCGACCTCGTCCGGGCGCAGCTCGACGTGGCGGACGGACTCCCGCTCCCCCCGGGCTGGACCGACGGCTCGCTCTCGCCGCGCGGGCACGCGATCGAGCTGCGTCTCTACGCCGAAGACCCGATCGAGTTCCTGCCGCGCTCGGGCCGACTCCTCCTCTATCGCGAGCCCGGGGGACCCGGCGTTCGGGTCGACGCGGGCGTCGAAGAGGGCAGCGTCGTGGGCGTCGAGTACGACCCGCTCCTCGCCAAGCTCGTCGTCCGGGCCGAAAGCCGCGATGCGGCGATCGCCCGCGCGCGCCGGGCCCTCGCGGAGTGGGTCGTCCTGGGAGTGGAAACGAACCTCCCCCTCCTCGACGAGGTCTGCACCTCGGAGGCGTTTCGCACCGGCCGATACACCACCGACCTCGTCGAGCGCATCGGACGCGCGGTCGACGCCGGGCCCCCGGACGCCGCCTGGATCGCCGCGGTCCTCGCGCCGCAGGGCGGAGGCGCCGCCGCGCCGCCTTCGGGCCGGTCCAGCGGCCCCCCGGATCCCTGGGACGCGGGCGACTCCTGGAGAGCGGGTCCTTGAAGCCCGTGCGCCTGACGTACCGCGGCGTCACGAGAGAGGTCCAGGTCGACGGCGCTTCGGCGGCTCTGGACGGACGGCCCGTCCGCCTCGAGCAGCCTCCGGCCCCCGGAAGCGTCCGGTCGATCCTCGTCGAGGGACGGCCGCATCGCGTCGCCGCCGTGCGCGCGGGCGACCGCATCTTCGTCTGGTGCGACGGTCGCACCTATGAGTTCGATGCGGCGCGGCCGGGGCGCACCGCCGCCGGCGACCACCACCACGGCGGCCTCCTTTCGCCCATGCCGGGCCGGGTTCGGCGCGTCCTCGTGGCGGAAGGGGCGGCTGTCGAGCGCGGCCAGGCCCTGCTCGTCGTCGAGGCCATGAAGATGGAGCATTCGATCCGGGCGCCCAGGGACGGGGTCGTCCGACGCATCTCCGTCGCCGAGGGCGATCTCGTCGAGGCGGGCGTCGAGCTCGTCGAGCTGGACTAGACGCGGGCTGGCTGGCGGATAATCGAGCCATGGAGCCTTGGGAGGGTCACGCCATCCGACGTCCGCACCTGCCCGAGCACGTCTCCGTGTACGAGGTCGGCCCGCGCGACGGACTGCAGAACGAGGCGGAAACCCTGCCGGTCGACGTGCGCGCGGAGTTCGTCGATCGTCTGGCCGACGCGGGTCTTCCCGCGGTCGAAGCCGGATCCTTCGTGTCGCCAAAGGCCATCCCGCAGCTCGCCGACACCGAGGAACTCTTCCGCCGCATCCATCGAGTCAGCGGCGTGCGGTACCCGGCCCTCGTGCCGAACCTTCGGGGACTCGAGCGGGCGCTTTCGGTCGGCGTACGCGAGATCGCCGTGTTCACGTCGGCGTCCGAGAGCTTCAACCGGAAGAACATCAACGCCGGGATCGACGAGTCGATCGAGAGATTCCGCCCCGTGGTTGCCCGCGCGAAGGAGGAGAAGATTCGGGTGCGCGGGTACGTTTCGACGGCCTTCGGCTGTCCCTACGAGGGCGAGATCCCGCCCGAGGCGGTGCGCGAGGTGATCCACAAGCTCCTCGATCTCGACGTCGACGAGATCTCCGTCGGGGACACGATCGGCGTGGCGACCCCGGCCGACGTGTACGACGTCATCGAAACTCTTTACGAGTCCGGCGTGACGCGCGCCGTTCTCGCCATGCATTTCCACGACACACGCGGTACGGCGCTCGCCAACGTCTACGCCGCCCTCCAGTGCGGTGTGACGACCTTCGACGCGTCGGCCGGCGGGCTGGGCGGGTGTCCGTACGCGCCGGGCGCCTCCGGGAATCTCGCCACCGAGGACCTCCTTTACCTGCTGGAAGGTCTCGGGATCGAGACCGGCGTCACGCTCGCCAAAGTGGTCGAGGCATCGCGCTTCCTGTCCGGGCGACTCGGGAGGCGGCCGCCCGGCCGGTATCTCGCGGCGGTCTCGGGAGAAAGCCGTTGACAGACCGGGACGATCTGTGTAACCTTCTTGTTTACTGAAGGTTAAGCGCGTGGCAAAACGCATTCTTCTGGCCGACGACAGTCTCACGATCCAAAAGGTCGTTGAGCTGACGTTCTCCGACAGCGAGTACGAGCTGATTTGCGTTTCCAATGGGCAGAGGGCGCTCGACCGGGTCCATGAGCAGGCGCCGGAACTGATCCTGGCCGACGTGGTGATGCCGGAGAAGAACGGCTACGAAGTCTGCGAGGCCATCAAGTCGAACCCGGCGACGGCTCGGATTCCGGTGATCCTCCTGTCCGGGACATTCGAGCCGTTCGACCGCGACCGCGCCGAGCGGCTCGGCTGCGATGCCATCGTATCCAAGCCCTTCGATTCGCAGCAGCTTCTGCGCCAGGTCGAGGCCCTTCTCGCGCGGGAACCGCGCGACGTTCCCTCGGTGTCGACGATGGCGATTCCGATCATGGCGCCGGAACCGGCCCAGCCTCTCGTCGAGCCCCCGCCGGCGGACCGGCCGGCCACGGAAAGCGGGTTTTCGGCCGAGGACTTCACGGGGTCCATCCCGCAGCCGGCCAACATTCCCGGGGGGCCGGACCTCTTCGAGGAGGAGTACGGGCAGGCCGATGTCGAGTCCGCAATATCCGCCTTCGAGCGCGCCCACCCGGAGTTCTCGTTCGTCGAGGACGCAACCGCGGAGGCAGCGATGGTGCCGGGCGGGTCGAAAGCCACGGAAGACGGCCCGGCCTCGGAGGCGGCCGACGCGGCGGCCTCGGACGACCGCGGCTGGCTCCAGGACGCGGCCGAGGGCGAAGAGGCGGCATCATCTTCCCCCGCGGCGCCGCCACAACCTGCGCCGGCGCCGTTCTGGGTCCCGCGGGAGCCCGACCCCGAGCTGGCTCCGATTCCATTCGCGGCCGACGATTCGGCCTCCCAGCGGAAGGCCGAAACCGCGCCCGAGCGCGCCGACGAGGGGCCGACGCAGGCGATCCGGTTGTCCGCGGACTACGTATCGCTCTCGCGCGAGGAATCGCTGCCCGCAAGGGACGACCGGAGCACCGAGGAGAGGGCTCCGGACCGCGAAGAGCACACCGAAGAGATCCCGATCGTGAAGGCCGACGACCTCGCATCGCCGCTCCCGGGCCCGCCCTTCGCCACCGGAGAACCGGGCGCCGTGCCGCCCGACATCGAGGAGCTCGCGTCCACCACGTCGATCGGACAGTTGAAGGAGATGTTCTCCTCGGTCTCTCGACCCGAGGGCGGGTTGACGGAGGACGAGATCGACCGGCTCGCCTCCCGGGTCGTGGAGCGACTGTCGGAGAAGATCGTCCGGGAGATCGCCTGGGAAGTCATTCCGGACATGGCGGAGCTCGTCATCAAGCAGCGCATCAAGGAGTTGGAGGCGGGCGTCGAGTAGGGTTCCGGGGCAGTTCTGATATATGAAAGGGCTCCCGAGAGCCCTTTTTTGATGCCCGATAAGCAAGTCGTAGACAGCCTCGAGAAGACTTTCGATCCGGCGCACTTCGAGGAGCGCTGGTACTCCCGCTGGGAGAAGGACGGACGTTTCCAGCCGCAGGGCCCCGAGGGCTCGCCGCGGTTCGTCATGGTCATTCCGCCGCCGAACGTGACCGGACGCCTTCACATCGGCCACGCGTACGGCCGGACGGTCGAGGACATCCTGGCCCGCTGGAAGCGGATGCGCGGCCACCGGGTGCTCTGGCTGCCGGGCACCGACCACGCCGGGATCGCGACGCAGATGGTCGTCGAGCGGGAGCTCGCGAAGGAGGGCGTCCGGCGGACGGACCTCGGCCGCGAGGGCTTCATCGAAAGGGTCTGGGCATGGCGCCGCGAGTCCGGCGACATGATCCTCGCTCAGCTCCGGCGGCTGGGCTGCTCGCTCGACTGGAGCCGGCTGCGCTTCACGATGGACCCGGACCTTTCTCGGGCGGTCCGCCACGCCTTCGTCCGTCTCTACCGCGACGGCCTGATCTACCGGGGCCGTTACGTCGTGAACTGGTGTCCGCGCTGCGAGACCGCCGTCTCGGACCTCGAGGTCGTGCACCGTGAGACGGCGGGGACCCTCTACCACGTGCGATACGAGGTCGGCGGCGTGCCCGGCGGTGCGATCGTCGCGACGACCCGGCCCGAGACGATGCTCGGGGACACGGCCCTGGCGATCCACCCGGAGGACGAGCGCACGTCGGCGCTGCGTGGCCGCCGGGCGGTCCTGCCGATCATGAACCGGGAGATTCCGATCGTCGAGGACCCGATTCTCGTCGACCGGGAGTTCGGTACGGGCATCGTCAAGGTCACGCCGGCCCACGACGCCAACGACTTCGAGTCGGGCAAGCGGCACGGGCTGCCGGCCGTGGTCGTGATCGGCGGCAACGGCCGGCTGACGTCGGAGGCCGGGGAATACGCCGGCCTCGACCGGTTCGAGGCGCGCAAGCGCGTCGTCGCACGCCTCGAGGCGGAGGGCCGGCTCGTCAAGACGGAGCCGCACCGTTACAACCTCGGTTACTGCCAGCGCTGCGACACGGTGATCGAGCCCTACCTCTCGACCCAGTGGTTCGTGAAGATTCAGCCGCTGGCCGACCCGGCCATCGCGGCCGTCGAGGACGGGTCCGTGCGTTTCGCCCCGGAATCCTGGGCGAAGACCTACTTTGCGTGGATGCGCGAGATCCACGACTGGTGCATCTCCCGCCAGCTCTGGTGGGGTCACCGGATCCCGGCCTTCACCTGCGACAACGGGCACGTCACGGTGTCGGAGGAAGACCCCTCGGCCTGCGCCACGTGCGGCTCGGCGAGGCTGACCCAGGATCCGGACGTCCTCGACACGTGGTTTTCCTCGCAGCTCTGGCCCTTCTCGGTCTTCGGATGGCCCGAGAAGACGCCGGACCTCGCGGCCTTCTATCCGACCGACGTGCTCGTCACGGGCTACGACATCCTCTTCTTCTGGGTGGCCCGGATGATCATGGCGGGCCTGCGCTTCACCGGAAAGGCGCCCTTCTCGACGGTCCACCTTCACGGGCTGGTGCGCGTCGGCGGCGAAAAGATGTCGAAGACCAGGGGCAACGTCATCGACCCGCTCGAGGCGATTGCGGAGTTCGGCGCCGACGCGGTGCGGTTTACTCTCGCGTCGGCGGCCTCCTCCGGCCCCACCGTCTCGGTCGAGCGCGGCCGGATGGCGGGCTCGCGGAATTTCGCCACGAAGCTCTGGAACGCCGCGCGCTTCACCCTCGCGCAGCTCGACGGCCGGCCCGCCGCGGAGGACCTGACGGGCCGGGTGCTTTCACTTCCGGACCGCTGGATCCTGTCGCGCTTCGAGGCGACGGCGGCCGACGTCAACCGGAACCTCGAGGCGTTCCGGTTCGACGAGGCGGCGAGCGCGATCTACGCTTTCCTCTGGCACGAACTCTGCGACGGGTACCTCGAGATGGTCAAGCCGGTCCTGGCGGGGGAGGATGCGCCAGCGGCCGAAGCGGCGCGCGGCGTGCTGCGGCACTGCCTCGAGGGCTCGGTGGCGCTGCTCCACCCGTTCATGCCCTTCCTGACCGAGGAGATCTGGGAAAAGCTGACCGGAAAAGCGGGAACGCTCATCGTCTCGGCCTATCCGCTGGGTGACGGGCCGTGGCGGGACGCCGCGTCGGAGGCCGCCGTCGAGGCGCTCCGGGCGGTCGTCACGCGCGTGCGCACCTTCCGGACGGAGCGCGGCGCGTCGCCGACCGAGCCGGTCGAGCTCACGATCGACCCGGGCTCGCCCGACCGGGCGCTCGTTCCGGTCGTGGAGGGCCTGTCCGGCGTGCTGGCCCACCTCGCGCGGCTCTCCGGCCTGCGTTTCGAGAAGGCGGGCGCGGGGGCGTTCGCGGACGTGGTCGCCGGCCTCTCTCTCGGCCTCTCGCTTGCGCGGGGCGGCGCCGCAGACGCCGGACAGCGAATCGAGAAGTCGCTCGCCGCCGCCGACGAAGAGATCGCCACGCTGCGCTCGAAGCTCGAGAACCCGGATTTCGTCGGAAAGGCCCCGGCTCCCGTGGTCGAGAAAGTGCGCGCCCGCCTCTTCGAGCTCGAAGAGAAGCGGGCGGCGCTCGTGCGGTCGTGATCGAGTTTTCCGGAGGGCGGATCGATTCGGACCGCTGGCAGGTCCTCGAAAACTGCATCTTCTTTCACGCGATCCCGTCGTCGAACGCGCTGGCCCGGGACCTCATCGACGTCTACTTTTCGGAGGACCAGCGGCTGCGCACGACGGTGCTCGTCGCGGACGCGCAGACGGGAGCGTATGGCCGAAACGGACGCGTCTGGGCGGCGCCCGCGGGCCAGGGACTGTATCTGACGGTCGTCCGGAAGACCGAGGACGCCGAGCCTCTGTCGCTCGTGCCGATCGCCGTCGCCCGGTGGACGCGCGAAGTGCTCCAGGCCGAGACCGGGGCCGCGGTCGCACTCAAGTGGCCCAACGATCTCTACGTCGGCCGCCAGAAGCTCGCGGGGGTCCTCGCGGAATCGCGGACGCAGGGCGAGGACACCTACCTCGCGGTCGGCCTCGGCATCAACGTGCTCGGCCCGGCGGAAACGCTCGGCGTGCCGGACGCGACAACCCTCGAGGCCGCGACGGGCCGGAGCCTGGCGCTGACCCCCCTCCTGCAGGCGCTCCTCGATCGCCTCGACCGGGAGCTCGCGGCCCCGCGCTGGAGCGAGGAAGTCGGGGCCTGGGAGCTCGCTTCGCTCCACAAGCCGGGCGACGTCCTGACGATTCGGCGCAACGGCGAGGAGCTTTCGGGCCAGTATCTCGGCCTCGATCCGGCCGGGTTCCTCAGGCTGAAGACGGCCTCGGGCGAGACCATCGTCGCGGCCGGAGAGATCGCCCGGTGGTAGCGGAGGACGGCCCGTCTCTCCCGCTGCTGGCGGTCGACGTCGGCAACACGAACACGGTGCTCGGCCTCTGGCGGGGCGCCGAGCTCGCGCGCAACTGGCGGCTGACCACGCGGCGCGACGCGACCTCGGACGAGATCGCTCTCTCGGTTCGGGGTCTCTTCGCCGCGGGCCCCGCTCCCGAAGAGCTCTCGCCCATGCGTGTCATCGTCGCGAGCGTCGTCCCGTCGCTGAAGTTTTCGCTCCGCCAGGCTCTGCGGCAGGTCCTCGACCGCGAGCCGCTGTTCGTCGAGCCGGGAGTGAAGACGGGCATGCCGATCCTCTACGACATGCCGCAGGAAGTCGGGGCGGACCGCATCGTCAACGCGGTGGCCGCGTTCGACCGGGTGGGCGGCCCGTGCATCGTGGTCGACTTCGGCACGGCGACGACCTTCGACGTCATCACGGCGAGGGGCGAATACTCGGGCGGAGTGATCGTGCCCGGGATCTCGATCTCGGCCGAGGCTCTCTTCGAGAAGGCGGCCCGGCTCTGGCGTGTCGAGATCAAGCGGCCCGAGAAGGTCGTTGGCAAGACGACAGCGGGGTCGATCCAGTCGGGGCTGTATTTCGGCTACCTGGCGCTGGTCGACGGGATGATCGACCGCATCGTCTCCGAGATCGGAGGCCGGCCGCGCGTCCTCGCGACCGGAGGGCTCGCCAGCCTCTTCGGCGGCGGGTCCGAGCGGATCGAAGAGGTCGATCCGCTTCTGACACTGCGCGGCCTCCGGATCATCGATGAACGAAACCGGGGAGGATAGGGCGTACTACGCCGCGGCCGAGGCGGCTTTCGTGCGGCGCCGGGGCACGCCCTTTCTCCTGTCGCCGGGGGACTTCGCCCTCCTGCGCGAGTGGCGCGCGCTCGGCGTGCCGCTGGAGGCCGTCGAGGCCGGCATCGACGAAGCCTTCTCGCGGCGGGAGGAGCGTTCGGCCGTCGGCCGCGTCAACTCGCTGTCGTACTGCCGTGACGCGGTGCTCGAGGCCTGGGAGCGCCGCGCGGAGACGGCCCGCGGGCGGGGCGGGTCCGCCGGGACGCCGGCGCCGGACGCGGCCGTGGCCCTTCGAGCCCTGGGCGAGCGTCTCGAGGCGCTCGCGGCGAGGCGGTCGGACCTCGCGGGCCCGCTGGCGTCGGCGAGCCGGTCCCTCGCCCGCCTTGCGACCTCGGGAAAGAGTCCCGAAGAGATCGAGGACTCACTCGCCCGGCTCGACCGCCGTCTGGCGCGCGAGATCGCCGAGGCCCTGCCGGATCCGGAACGGCGCGAAGTGGACACCGAGGTCGCCCGCCTTCTCGCGGGGGCCGGGGATCGCATGGACGCCCTCACCTTCGAAAAGACGTCGCGGGCCCTGACCCGGCGCGTGGTTCGCGAGCGTCTCGAGCTCCCGAGGCTCTCCCTCCTGTGAGAACGCCGCCGCGCGAGCACCGGGAGCGGATCGTCCGGATCGAGAAGCTCGCTCCGACGGGCGAGGGCATCGTCCGGACGGAGGATGGAGTCGGCTTCGTCGATCGTGCGCTGCCGGGCGAGCTCGTCGCGACAATGGTTTATCAGGTGAAGAAGAGGTTCTGGCGGGGGAGTCTCTCCGCCGTGCGGGAGCCGTCGCCCGACCGGGTCGAGGGTCCGCACGCGGCCTGTGCCGGGTGCGACTGGGCGCATTTCGCGCCGGGAGCGGCCCGGCGCGCGAAGCGGACTCTCTTCCTCGAGACCATGGAGCGGTTGTCGCGAATCGACCCCGCGCTCCTCGGCGAGCTGCCCGTGGAGGCCTCGCCGGGGGGGCAACGGCTGCGCACGCGCCTCCATGCCGCGCGGGGCGCTCTCGGGTATTTCGCCCCCGGCACCCACCGCGTCGTCCCCGCCGGAGACTGCGAGGCGATCGCGGCGCCGACACGGGCCCTCCTGCCGGCGATCGAGGCCGCCGTGGCTCAGGCGCGGGGCGAGGTCACGGAGGTCGCGCTTCTCGAGGACCTCCCGGGCGACCGGCGGCTTCTCCGGGCGAGCCTGTCCGGCGCGCCCCGTGACGCCGCGGAGCTCGCGGCCGCGCTCGCCTCCGACTTCCAGGGTGTGACGGTCCGAGGATTCGACGGCGCGGTTCTCGTTGCGCGAGGCGAGGACCGTCTGACGTTCGAGGTGGAAGGACGGAAGTTTCGCGTATCGGTCGACACGTTCTTCCAGGGGAATCGACATCTGGTCGGGCCGCTGTCGGCGGCTGTCCGGGAGGCAGCTCGGCGCGCCCCGCCCGGCGACGCGCTCGACGCATTCGGGGGCGCGGGGCTCTTCGCCGGGGCGTTGCTCGACGCGGGACATCGGGCGACGTCGGTCGAGGCGGACACTGGGGCGGCCGAAGACGCGGCGCGCACGCTCGAAGCCTGGCCCGACCGCGAGCGGTGCGAGACGGCCGCCGCCGACATCGCGAGTTTCCTGGACCACGACGAGCGGCGGTTCGCCTGTGTGGTGGCCGACCCGCCCCGGGCGGGTCTCGGCGCCGACCTGACGCGGGAGCTCGCCCGCCGGACGGAGCACGTTTTCGTGTACGTGTCGTGCGACCCGGCGACGCTGGGCCGCGACCTCTCGGTCCTGCTCGCCGAGGGGTTCGCCATCCGGGAGGCCCGACTCTTCGACCTCTTCCCCCTGACCCATCGCGTGGAGGCCCTGGTGGCGCTCGAGCGCACCGCGTGATTCGCCCCGTCCTCGCCGGCGGCCGGGCGCCGGCGGCGAAGGCGGCCGCGTGGGTCGTGGGAGGCGTCGTTCTCGGAGCCTGGTCGACCGGGGGCGTCGCCGCCTCGGTGTGCCTGCTCGCTGTCTCCGCCGCGGGACTTATCGCCCTCACGGGGCGCGCCCCCGGGCCGGCGTTGCGCCTCGCGTTCGGCGCATTCTGGTTTTCCGCCGGGTTTTTAGCGGGAGCGGTCCGGATCGCCGGGCCAGCCCGCACGGCGGCACGCACGTTCGCCGCCCTGCCCGCGGCGAGAATCGGAGCCGACGTTCTCGAGGGGCGCCTGACGGACTTCTGGAGCGGTCGCCCGCCCCGCGCTCGCACGACACTCGCGGCCGAACGCCTGTGGCTGCCAGCGGCGCGCCGCTGGCAGCCGTTCCCGGCGGAAGTCGTCGTCTTCGTGTCGGGGGAGAGGCCGGTCGAGTCCGTCGCGGGCCGCGGGGACCGCGTCCGCCTGACCGGACGACTCGAGCCCGAGGATCTGCCCGCGTCCGAACGCGAGCTCGCCCTGCCGTGGCCGAGGTTCCGTCTTTCGGTCAAGAGCGCGATGATGGTCGACCGGCGAGGCCCGACGCTCCTTTCGGTCCTCACCTGGCCCAACCGCGCTCTTTTCGCGGTCTTGCCGCCGGGACGCGACGCGTCCTTCGAGCGCAACGTCCGCGGCCCCGTCGCCGCATTGCTGCTCGGCCGCACGTCGGAGCTCGATCGCGGCATGGTGGCGCGATACCGGCGGGGAGGTCTCTACCACCTTCTGGTCGTTTCGGGGCTGCACGTCGTGCTCGAGACGGGCCTCGTGCTCGCGCTGCTCGGGCTCGCGAGGGTCGAGGGCAAGCGGCGCGATCTGGTTCTTCTCGCCTCGGTTTTCCTCTTCGTGCTCGTCGGAGGGGCGAATCCACCGGCGGTCCGTGCGGGCCTCGTCGTCGCGACGTTCCTCGCCACGCGGCTTCTCGAGCGGCCGATCGGGGCTGCGCAGGCGATCGGCCTCTCGGCGCTGACGCTCTTCCTCGCCGCTCCGCAATCACTCTTCTCGGTCGGCACGGCGCTCACGTTCGCGGCGGTCTGCGGCATCGGGGCGTTTTCCGAGCCGATCCGGGCACGGCTCCCGGCCCGGCCGGAATGGCTGTGGACCGGTCTCGCGGTGGCGCTGGCGGCCGAGTGCGCGACCGCGCCGGTTCTCTTCTGGCGTTTCAACCTCGTGGCCGCAGGCGCCTGGCTGACGGCGCCGGTCGCCGTCCCGCTCGCCGCGGGGCTCATTGCCCTGGGGGGCGCGTTGCTTTTGGCGGGCGCATTCGGCATCCCGGCGTGGCCCCTGGCGGCGTTGTTCGGCGAGGGGTCGCGGCTGCTCGAGTGGCTGGCGGAGCGGGCGGCCGGTGCGGCGTTTCTGCGGCCCACGCCTCCGCTGGCGGCAGTCCTCGCCGTCGGCGCGATGCTCGGCGCCGCGGCCCTGGCCCCGGCGCGCCTGCGGGGGCCGGCCGCGGCCGGAGCGGCCGCCGTCTTCCTGGTGCTGGCCCTGCTTCCGGGGATGCCGGGGCCCGACCGCGGCTTTTCGCTCGAGGCCCTCGACGTCGGGCAAGGAGACGCGATACTCCTGCGCTGGAAGAGGAGGGCGATTCTCGTCGATGGCGGCGGCCCGTTCGATCCCGAGGCTATGGAGTTCGGCCGCACGCGGGTGCTGCCGAAACTTCTCGACCGGGGCGTCACGCGCCTGGATGCGGTCCTGCTCACGCACCCGCACCCCGACCACGCGCTCGGCCTCTTCGCGGTCCTCGACGAGCTGCCGGTCCGCGAGCTGTGGCTCTCGGCGGGGGAGGACGAAGGGGGCTTCGAATCGCGCCTTGCGGAACTCGCGTCGGACCGCGGGGTCCCCGTCCGCTCCCTCGTGGCGGGGGAGAGGATCGAGATCGAGGGCGCACTCGTGACGGTGCTGCACTCGGGCGGCGAGAGGCGCAAGGCCGACGCGATCAACAACCAGTCGGCGGTCCTCCTCGTCGAGAGGGACGGCCGCCGCGCGCTGCTGACGGGAGACATCGGCGCTCCCACGGAGGCGGCTCTCGTGGCCTCCGGGGCGATCCCGCGCGTCGACCTGCTCAAGGTCGCGCACCACGGCAGCCGGACCTCTACGACGCCGGCCTTCCTCGAGGCCGCACGACCGCGCGTGGCCGTCCTGTCCTGCGGGCGCCGGAATCGTTTCGGGCACCCGGCGGCCGTGACCCTCGCGGCGCTCTCGCGGCTGGGGGTCGTCCTCCTGCGGACCGACGAGCGCTCGGACGGGCTCGTCGAGCTCCTGCCGGGGCACACTCGCCTGGACTGGAGAGGTCTGTCGCGGCCGTGACATCCGAACCACGAACGCCGCTCCTCGTCGTCGTCGGCTCCACGGGATCCGGGAAGACGGACCTCGCGCACGAGGTTGCGCTCAGCCGCGGCGGCGAAATCGTGTCGGCCGACGCTTACGCCGTCTACCGGGGTCTCGACGTTGGAACGGCGAAGCCGACGTCCGCGCAGCGCGCCGAGGTCCGGTACCACATGATCGACGTGGCCGATCCCGAAGCGCTCTTCTCGGCCGGCCGCTTCGCGGGCGAGGCACGCCCGATCGTCGAAGACATCGCCCGGCGTTCCCGGCTGCCGATCGTCTGCGGAGGCAGCGGCTTTTATGTGTCGGCGCTCCTCGACGGCCTGCCTCCGGAGCCGGCGCGGGACGCGAACCTGCGGCCCGGCCTCGCCGCCTGGGCCGCGGCGCGGGGGCCGGAGGCCGCGCACCGCTTTCTCCGTTGGAACGATCCGATTTCGGCCGCGCGCATCCCGATCGGAAACCTCAAGTACACGCTCCGAGCGCTCGAGATCCTCCTGTCGACCGGTGCGCCGGCCTCGGCGCGTCCGGTCTCGGCCGACGGCTGGGCCGAGCGCTTTCGCATTCGCAAGCTGGGGCTGCGTCCGTCGCGCGCGCAACTCCATGCTAGGATTGAAGATCGAGTCCGCCGGATGCTCGACTCGGGGTGGGATGCGGAAGTCCGGCGGCTTCTCGAGGGCGGTCTTTCCCGGGATTCGAATTCCTTTCAGGCGATCGGGTATCGGGAGGTGGCCGAGTGGGTGCTCGGGCGCCTTCCCCAAGGAGAGGTTCAGGAACGAATCGTGAGCGCGACGCGGAGCCTCGCCAAGCGGCAGATGACGTGGTTTTCGCGCGAGCGCGGGATCCGCTGGGTCGCCCCCGAGGAAGGCCTGGCCGCCGCTTTCGCGCTGATTTCCGAAGCGACCGACGAGGAGACGCGATGAACAAGGCGCCCATCAACGTCCAGGACTCGTTCTTCTACAACCTGCGCAAGGACAACGTGCCGGTGACCGTGAGGCTGACCTCGGGGGAAGAGAGGCTCGGACGCCTCCGGCGGTTCGACAAGTTCGCCCTGGTGCTCGAGGTCGAGGGACGCGAGGAGATGATCTACAAGCATGCGATCGCCTCCATCCGGCCCGAGAGTCTGCCCGCGGGCTCATGAGCGCGACCTCCCGCCGCTAATCGCGCCGCGCATGCGCCGCGGCCGCCTCCTCCAACGGACCCTCCTCGCCATCCTCGGCGTCGTGGCCCTGGGGCGCTGCGCGAGCGCTCCGCCGGCGGCGCCGCGGGACCGTTTTCCCCTCGACCCGCGCGAGGGCCTGCCGGGGCCTATCGATGCGGCTGTCGGGCGGGGCTGGCAGGCGCTTCTGCGCGGCGACACGACGGCGGCCGAGCGGGATTTCCGGAGCGTCCCCGGGCGCGGTCCTTCGGGCCGGGCCGCGGCCATCGGCCGGATCGAGGTCCTCGTCGCGAGCCGACGATCGATCGACGCGCTGGCGCCGTGCGGGGCGTCGCTCGACGAGGGCACGCCGACCGTGCCTCTCCTCGTCGCTTGCGGCGAAGCCCGCGCCCGGACGGCCGATCCGGTCGGCGCCGTCGAGCTCTACGATCGCGCGGCGGCCATGGCGCCCGGCCGCCCGGGCCTTGCGGCGCGGGCCGCCGGGCTGCGCGCGGAGGCGGCGGAGACGTTGCTGGACCAGGCGCTGGCGAGCGCCGGCGCGGGCCGCCGGGAGGAAGCGCAGCGGCAGGTTGCTCGCGCGCTCGGCTGGACCTCCCTGTCGGCGGCGATCCTGATGCGAGCCGGGGACGTCGAGTGCGAGCTCGGCGAGAGGGAGCGGGCGCTCGGGTACTACCGCGAGGCGATCGCGCTCGGGGCCGCCGATCCGGCGTTGGAGGAACGCGCGGGCGACCTCGCCCTCGAGCTCGGCGACCTCTCCACGGGCGTGTCGATCTTCGACGGCCTTGCGGCGCGGGACCCCCGGTTCGCCGATCGCGCGGCCGAGGCGAGGCTGGCCTTTCGCGTCGCCAACTGGCCGGACGCCGAGCGGCAGGCGGCGCGCTCCCGTCGGCTGACGCGCGCCGGAGCGGCGCTTCTCGTCTGGTGGATCTTTCCCGAAGTGCGCGAAGCGGTCGTTGCGACGCCCGCCGGCATCGTGGCGAGCGACGTCCTCGAGCGTCGGGACCGCCGGGTCATGATGCGCGCGATCGCCCTGGGTCTGCTCGACGTCGACCCGTACACCCATCGCGCGCGACCCGATGCCCCGCTGACGCGAGTGGCCGCCGCCCGGATGATGCTGCTGCTCGCCGCCCGACTCGATCGTTCGGGCTCGGCGCCGGAATGCTTCCAGGGGGTCCCCGGGCCCGGAAAGGGCGGACAGGAAGCGATTCGCGTGGCCGCCAGGTGCAAACTGCTGTCAGAATCGGGGGGCTCGGTCGTCAGCGGTGCGGAGTTCACCCGGGGTCTGGATCGGCTCCGCTCGCTCTTCCCGGCCGGGGAGGCCACCAGTCGTGATTGACGTCGCAATATTTCGGAGGGTCGCACTCTTCTCGGAGCTCGGGCCGGGCGAGCTGGAGACGTTGTCGCGTGCCGCGTCCGTGCGGCCCTTCGCCGCCGGGTCGCCGATCATCCGGGAGGCCGAGCCGGGCGACCTCTTCTTCGTCATCCTCAAGGGGGAGGTCAAGGTCTCCGTGGATTCGCCGGACGGGCGCGAGGTCGTGCTCTCGCACCTCCAGGCCGGCGACTTTTTCGGCGAGATGGCGCTCTTCGGCGGCGATGGTCGCAGCGCCTCCGTTACGGCGACGGCGGAGTGCGAGCTCGTCGCGCTCGCGCGGGGAGACTTTCTCGCCGCGCTCTCCCGCGACTTCTCGCTGACCCGGAAGATCCTCCAGACGCTGTCGACCCGGCTGCGCAAGGCAAACGCCGTCATCGAGTCGATGGCCCTGCTCGACGTCGGCGGACGCCTCGCGCAATATCTCATCCGGCTCGCCGACGAGTCGGGGCAGTCCCCGGTCGACGGATACTTCGTCGTCATCCGGCCGACGCATCAGGAGATCGCCAACTCGATCGGCGCGACCCGGGAGACCGTGACGCGCATGCTCAAGCAGTTCGAGGACCGCAAGCTCATCCGTTCAAAGGGCCAGACCGTCTGGGTGCCCTCGGAAGTGCCGGCCGGCGCCCGCGAGAACGAGTGGAGGCGCCGTTGAAGGGTCCCTGGACCCTGCCCAACTTCATCACCCTGATTCGCCTCGCGGCGCTCCCGTTCTTTCTCGTCTCGATCGCCGACGGCCGCTTCGACATCGCGCTCGCGATCTTCGTGGCCGCAGGCCTCTCGGACTACGTCGACGGCTTCCTCGCCCGCCGCCTGGGGATGAAGTCGGCGCTCGGCGCTTACCTCGATCCGATCGCCGACAAGCTGCTCCTGATCACGTCCTACCTGTTCCTCGCGATCCCGTCCTACCCGGCCGCGGTGAAGGTGCCCGTCTGGCTCGCCGTCCTCGTCCTGTCCCGCGATTTCCTCCTGCTCCTCGTGGGGCTCCTGCTCATCCTCACGACCGGGCGCAAGAGCTTTCCCCCGAGCTGGCCGGGCAAGGTCACGACCGTGACCCTGATCGTGACCGTCCTCTTCGTCCTCTGCGCCAACATCTGGCCCTGGCCGCGCCCCGTCGTTCTCGTGGCTTTCGGGGCGGCCGCCACGATGACGGTCTTCTCGGGTTTCGACTACGTGTACCGGGTTGCGAACAACCCGGAACAGCCGGTCGCATGACCGTGATCGATCTGCGCCTGCTGTCGCGGCCGGGCTGTCATCTCTGCGAGGAGATGCGCGCCGAGGTCGACCGCCTCCTCGTCGGCGAAGAGCACCGCTGGGAGGTCGTCGACGTCGATTCGGACGACGAAATCGCGCGCCGGTGGTCCGACGCGATCCCGGTGCTCTTCGTCAACGGGCGGCTCTTCGCGCGGGGACGGGTGCCGAAGATTGCGGCGCGCCTGCGCCTCCTGCGCGCCGCGGCGGACGCGGGACGATGACGGCGCTCCTGGCGGCGGTCCTCCTCGCGTCGCCGGGCGTGCTGCTCGAGGACCTGACCTGGGTGGAGGCGGAGAAGGCGCTGACCCCCGAGACGGTGGTCGTCATTCCGCTCGGCGCGGAGTCGAAGGAGCACGGTCCGCACCTGAAGTTGAGGAACGACTTCATCCTCGCCGGATACCTCACGAAACGCGTCCTCGAGAAATCCACGGTCGTCGTCGCGCCGACCGTCAACTATGGCTTCTATCCCGCGTTTGCCGAGTACCCCGGCTCGACGAGCCTCACGCTCGAGACGTCGCGGGACATGATCGTCGAGATCTGCCGGGGCCTCGCGCGATTCGGTCCCAGGCGCTTCTACGTTTTGAACACCGGCGTCTCGACGGTGCGGGCCCTCGCCCCGGCGGTGGATCTCCTCGCGGCCGACGGCATCCTGATGCGCTACACCGATCTGCTGAAGGCGACGGGTCCGGTCGAGAAGCAGATCTCGAAGCAGGAGGGCGGGACGCATGCCGATGAGATCGAGACGTCCATGATCCTGTACATGAGCCCTGCCGACGTCGACATGACGAAAGCCATCAAGGACTACCGCCCCGGAAAGGGCGGCCTGACGCGCGACCCGAAGGCGGAAGGGAAGACCTACTCGCCCACGGGCGTCTGGGGCGACGCCACGCTCGCCACTCAGGAAAAGGGGAGGATCGTCACGGAGGCCCTCGTCGAGGCGATCCTCGGCGACATCGAGGCCCTCCGAAGGGCTTCGCCGGCTCCGGCGCCGGTTCGATGACGCGGTTGTCGCCGGGCGCCGGTTTGGCTAAGATCGCGCCCGATGCGGGCATAGTTCAGCGGTAGAACGCCAGCTTCCCAAGCTGGATGTCGCCGGTTCGATCCCGGTTGCCCGCTCCAACTCGATTCCGCCGACCGGTTCCCGCCTCGTCGCCCCGCCGGCCTTTCATCGGCGGCAGCGGCTGCCGGTGACGCGTTGTAGTCTCCGCACCACGCGATGCCACTGTCACCGGGCACCCGCCTCGGATCTCACGAGATCGTCGCGCCGATCGGCGCGGGTGGGATGGGCGAGGTGTACCGCGCGCGCGACACCAAACTCGGCCGCGACGTGGCCCTCAAGGTCCTGCCGGCCGACATGGCGTCGAGCCCGGAGAGGCTCGAGAGGTTCCAGCGCGAGGCCCGCGCCGTGGCAGCGCTCAACCACCCGAACATCGTGACGATCCACTCGGTGGAGGAGTCGGGGGGCGTCCATTTCCTGACCATGGAGCTCGTCGAGGGCCGGCCGCTCGACCTCGTCATCGCCGAGGGGACGTTGCCGGTCGTGCGGCTCGTCGAGATCGCCACCGCGCTCGCCGACGCGCTCTCCGCGGCGCACGAGAAGGGCATCATCCATCGGGACCTGAAGCCCGCCAACGTCATGGTGGGTACCGGCGGACAAGTCAAGGTGCTCGATTTCGGTCTCGCCAAGGTCGAGTCGTCCGCCGGGGCGGCCCCCGACAGCACCGAGCTGCCGACCGAGATGAAGACGCAGGAAGGCGTCGTCATGGGCACCGTGCCGTACATGTCGCCCGAACAGGTTCAGGGCCGGCCGCTGGACTTGCGCACCGACATCTTCTCGCTCGGCATCATCCTCTTCGAGATGGCGACCGGGCGGCGGCCATTCCACGGCCAGTCCTCGGCCGAGCTCGTCTCGTCGATTCTGCGCGACACGCCGCCGTCGGTCGTCGAGCTGCGCGCCGACCTGCCGTCGGAGCTCGGCCGCGTGATCGGGCGGTGTCTCGAGAAGAGCGTCGCGGAGCGATTCCCGTCGGCGCAGGAGCTGCGCTACGGACTGCGCGGCGTGCCCACCGGGGGAACGCCCGTTCGGGCGGCGGCGCCCACGCTCTCGCGCCCGCCGGCGGCGGCGGACCCTGGCGCCGAGCGGGCCGGCGAGGGATTCTGGGTCGCGGTGCTGCCGTTCAGGTGCGGCGGCGCCAATGCTGATCTCACGGCCCTGGCCGAAGGGCTGACCGAGGAGATCGTGACCGGCCTGTCGCGCTTCTCTTATCTCAGGGTGATCGCGCGCAGCTCGACCTCGGCCTATGCCAACAAGGCGGTGGACGTGCGTTCCGCAGGCAAGGAACTCGGCGCTCGCTACGTGATGGAAGGAAATCTGCGGCAGGCGGGAGGAAAGCTGCGCCTCGCCGTGCAGCTCGTCGATGCGAGCTCCGGTGTTCATCTGTGGGCCGAGAGCTATGAACGCACTTTTAGCCCCGAGGCGGTGTTCGAACTTCAGGACGACCTCGTCCCGCGGATCGTCTCCACCGTGGCCGACGCGCACGGGACTCTGCCGCACATCATGAGCGAAGGACTTCGAAGCAAGTCTCCGGAAGAGCTGAGCCCGTACGAAGCGGTCCTGCGCAGCTTCGGTTATGGCTACCGCGTCACTGCTGAAGAGCATGCCCTCGTGCGCGCCAGCCTGGAACGGGCGGTCACAGCTTCGCCCGGGTATTCCGACGCCTGGGCCATGGTCTCCCTCCTCTACGGGGAGGAGTATTCCCAGGGATTCAACCCCCGGCCCGACGCTCTCGGGCGCGCCCTCCATGCCGCGCAGCGAGCGGCCGACGCCGCGCCTTCCAACGCCGGCGCACACAACGCTCTTGCCCGGGCTTACTTCTTCCGGAAAGAGTTCGAGGCTTTTCGCGCCGCGGCCGATCGAGCTATCGAGCTCAACCCCTTCAACGGGCCCACTCTGGCGGGCCTGGGCAGCCTGACGGCCTACGCGGGCGATTGGGAGCACGGCTGCGCTCTCGTCGAGCGAGCAACGCAACTCAATCCTCGTCATCCCGGCTGGTACTGGATGGCACTTTTCATGAACGCTTACCGCAAGGGCGACTACCGCGCCGCGGTCCGGATCGGGCTCAAGATCAACCTGCCGGAATTCTCCGGGACACACGAGTGTATGGCGGCCGCTTATGGACAGCTCGGTGACCGAGAAGCGGCCGGGAAATCCCTGCGCGAGCTGCTCAGGCTCAAACCCGACTACGCCACGAGACCGCGCGAGAAACTCGAAAAGTTCGTCTCTCCGGATCTTGTTGAGCACGTGATGGACGGACTGCGCAAGGCGGGGTTAGACGTGCCCGCGCCCGCCGGAACCGATTCCATTGCAGCGCCGTCCGATGCCGTCGCGATCGCCGTGCTGCCGTTCTCGGACATGAGTCCGGCGAGAGACCAGGAGTATCTCTGTGAGGGCATGGCCGAGGAAATCATGAATGCACTCGTCCGGATCGAGGGCATCCGCGTCGCGTCGAGGACCTCGGCGTTCCGCGCGCGGAAGGACGGCGGCGACCTTCCCGCGATCGCCCGCGCCCTCTCCGTGAGTCACGTCCTCGAAGGCAGCGTGCGGGCGGCGGGCGACCGGCTGCGAGTGACCGCCCAATTGACCGATGCCGCCAGCGGCTTTCAGCTCTGGTCGGAGCGATTCGACCGCAAGGACGCGGACGTCTTCGCGGTCCAGGACGAGATCGCCGCGGGCGTCGTCGACGCCGTCAGAGCCCGCCTTACTCCGGGCGAGCACGCGGTCACAGTCCGGCCGCGATCCACGAACCTCGAAGCGTACCGAAGCTACCTCAAAGGGCGGAGCCTTCGCGGGAAGGAGGACCTCGGCGGGGCCTTGGGCGCCTTCGACGAGTCCATCCGCCTGGACCCGACGCACGCGCCGTCGTGGACCGGCCTCGCGGAGGCCACTGTCCTTGCGTCGGTTTTCGGCGTGATCCCCGCGCGCCAGGCCTGTGCCACTGCGCGAGAGGCCCTGGCCAGGGCGAGGCAGTTGGAGGGGGAGTCCGCCGACGGCCTGCACGTCGCGGCGTTCGTGGCCTGGATCGAACGCCGATGGGTGGAAATGGAGAACGCCTGGCGGCGGGCGATCGAGCTTCAGCCCACCCACGTTCAGGCGCTCGCCTCGTTCGGCATCGTCCTCTGTTCACGCCAGAGGCTCGACGAGGCGTTGCCGCTTTTCGAGCGCGCACGGCAATCCGATCCCCTCGCATCCTTTCCCTACAGCCTCACCGGAAGCGGCCTGCTCGGTTGCGGGAGGCCACGGGAAGCGCTGAGCTACCTCGAGGATGCGCTCTCCTTCGAGAAGGACGACGCCACGGCCCTGGACAACGCAGGCATGGCCAAGGTCGCCCTCGGCCGTCTCGACGAAGGCATCGCCATGCTCGAGCACGTGGTCGCGATATCCCGCCGCGGGGCCCACTTCCTCGGCACGCTCGGCTGGGCGTTCGCGACTGCCGGTCGGACGGATGAGGCCCGGACGATCCTCGAGGAGTTGCGAGCCCGGCCGCCATCTGCGCCGCCCGTCGTCTCCGAAGCCTGGCTGCTCGGCGCGCTCGGAGAGGCCGATGCAGCCTTCGCGGTCGTCGCGCGCGCCGAAGAAGAGTACCTGGCCTACCTTTACTTCACCGGGCTTCCCGGCTTCGATCCGCTCCGCGGGGACCCGCGATTCGGAGCGCTCCTCGCGAGGCTGGGCCTCCCGTCGGCCTGACAAGCCGCGGCGACCCGACTTCGCCGGGCTGACTGTTCGTGGGCTGTTCGCGCCTCAACTTGGGGACCCCCGGGGATGACTGGTGACGGCTGGGGCCATCCTTTTTGACACTCGTCCCCAAGGATCCCCGGCGAGCCCCGGCTCCAACTTCGATCTTCCCAAGCTGGATGTCGCCGGTTCGATCCCGGTTGCCCGCTCCAACCTTCCGCGTGCATCCCGGCGCGTTTCGCGCTTGGACCCCTCTCTTGCGACGGCCCTTCCGCTGCTCTAAGGAGAGCGCAGGGCGAGCACGGGATCCCCGGCCATGGCCCGCCGCGCCGGGAGGTAGCATGCCAGGAGGGCGACCAGAACGAGCAAGAGGGTGGTTCCCGCGAGCGTCAACGGATCCGCAGGGCCTACGCCGAAGAGAATGCTCGTCAGGACACGCGGCACCGCAAGCGCCGCCGCCAACCCGACGAGCGCTCCGGGGAGAACCAGTCTGAAGCCGTGTCCGAGAACGAGCCGAAGGAGATCGCCGGGCTTTGCTCCGATGGCGATGCGAATGGCAATCTCTCTCGTGCGCTGAGCGACGTCGTAGGCGAGCACCCCGTAGAGGCCGATGGATGCGAGGAGGAGGGCCAGGATTGCAAATGCGCCCGCGAGTTTCGCCACCAGCCGCTCGGTCCGGAGAGATTCGGCCGTGACTTCCGCTTGCGTGTCGGCGCTGACGAGCGGTAGATCCGGGTCGATCGCCTGCACCCGGCGCCGAATCGCGGCCGCGCCGGCGGCGGCATCCATTGAGGTGCGCAACTCGATCGTGATCTGGCCGAGTCGACTTCCCGGGGTCTGCGAAATCGGGATGTAAACCGCAGGGCGGGAGCTCGCCTCCCTGAGGCTGAGGGACTTCACATCCCGGACCACCCCCACGATCTCGAGTTCTTCCGGATTGGCCGCGTCGTCGAAGCGGAACCGCCGGCCCACGGCGCTGGCGCGGGGAAAGTGAGCATGAGCAAACGTTGCACTCACCACGGCAACTCGGGGCGCCATGGGACCGTCCCCGGGTCCGAAATCGCGCCCCTGGAGCAATGGCACGCCCATGGTCGAGAAGAAATTGCTCGAAATCGGATAGCAGAAGGCCGCTGCGTCGTCGGCCTCGCCTGCGGCGTTTCCTGGCAGGGAAATGCGTCTCGACCAGCGGCCGCCGAGAAACCAGAAGCGCGAGAGGCTTGCGGAGCGCACACCCGGAATCGCCTGAAGCTGTTCCGGCAGCCGCGAATACAGGTCCAATTCCCTCGCTCCCTCGTACCCGACGATTGTCGGATAGGCGCGAAGGAGAAGGACGTGATCTCGTTCGAAGCCCGGATCGACCTGGAAGAGCGCGTAGAGGCTTCTCGCGAGCAGTCCCGCGGCGGCCAGCAGCACCACGGAAAGCGACACCTGGAGCACCACCAGCGCCCCGCGCAGACGGGTTCCCCGGCCGCCGCCGCCCTGGACGGAAGAGTCCTTGAGCACGGAGTTCAGGTCTGTCGTGGTTGCTCGCATCGCCGGCATCAGCCCGAACAGAATGCCGATCACGAGGGAGAGTCCGGCAGTGAATCCGAGGATGCGGGCATCGTGGTGAAGATCGATCGAAACAGGGACCGGTCCGCTCGAGACGAGTCTCAAGAGGGCGTCGCTGCCCCAAACGGCGAACAAGAAACCCAGGAGACCGCCAGCCACAGCGAGAACCACACTCTCCGTGAGCATCTGCCGGATCAGCCTTGCCCGGCTCGCTCCGATTGCCAGCCGAAGCGTGATCTCCTTGCGGCGTGCAGTGGCGCTGGCGAGCATGAGGTTGGCGACGTTGGCGCAGGCGATCAGGAGGACTGCCAGCACCACGGCCATCAGAATGGCCAGCGGTAGAGAGAACTCATCCCGGAGATCCGAAAGGCCCCTGGCTCCCGGAGTCAGGACAAGCCTCGTCTGGCGAGACTCCGGCCCGTTCGATGCCGTCGTGTCAGAACCGAGCGGTTGAACCCCGGATGCCTGGAAAATCGCGTCCAGCTCTGCTTGCGCTTGCTCCCGGCTGATGCCCGGTTTGAGTCTGCCCATGATTCCCACGGAGACATGGTCATTGAGGCGCAGGCGTGCCCAATGGGCCATGGGCATCCAGAGGTCCGGGGACCATCCTGGATCGATTCCAAGAAACCCCTCGGGTGCAACGCCGATCAGCGTGAACGGGATGCCCTTGAGAGTGATCGTCTTGCCCAGAATGGACGGATCCAGACCGAAGCGGCGTTTCCAATATCGGTGGCTGATTACCGCCACCGGGGGGCTCGTGGGCAGGTCGTCTTCGGTCGTGAGGGCGCGGTGCTGCTGGGGCCTTACGCCGAGGAGGTCGAAGAAATTTCCGGAAACGCATTGCCCCCAGAGAACCTCGGTCAGTCCATCGACACTTGCGCTCAATCGGATCCCATCAAAGGCGAAGACGCCCGACATGGACTTGTTGTGGTCGCGGATCTGCTCGAAAACAGGGGCGGGAAAGCCGTCGCCAGTACCTGCTTTCGAGACAGTCTCGAGAAAAACGAGCTGGTCGGGATTTTTCACCGGCAGCGTCCTCAGGATGACGGCGTCGATGAGACTGAAAATCGCGGTGTTTGCTCCGACGCCGAGGGCAATCGTGAGAATCACCGAAGCTGCAAAGCCGGGGCTCTTTCGAAGGGTGCGCAGGGCGAACCGAAGGTCCTGAGCGAGTATCTCCATCGTCCTGGTAGGTCCGCGAGGAGCGTGCCAGGAGCCTGCGCGTCTAAGTCGCTGACAGAGAAAGGCCGAAGCGGTTCGAGGCGCCTGACCGATGTGCGCTTCCGGGACGGCTATGTCCGATTCTGAACGTTACCGGCTCCGTCGTTGCCGCGGAGAAAGCCGGAGTCGTCGCTCCGACATTGGAGCGGCAGAACTGTACGCGGACTGTTCGCGCCGGCTCCTGGGGACGCCTGGGGATGACCGAGTACGGTTGGCGACGCCCGTTCTCGGTACGGTCCCCGGCGATCCCCAGCCATTCCCGGTCCCGATGCCGATCCTCCCCAGGCTGGATGTCGCCGGTTCGATCCCGGTTGCCCGCTCCAACGATTCCAGCATGGTGAGAGATCTCGCCACAGCTACGGCTCAAGGCTTCGCGGTTCCCCGGAACCGGTCCTGCCGGAGGCGAGGCAAGAAATGGGAAGATAGCCCCCGATGCTCAAGAAAATCAGGCTTCTTCCTCTCGCGCTCGCCCTCTGCCGCCCCCTCGCGGCCGAGGAGCACGCCGCGACTCTGCGGTTCGAGCTTTCCTTCCCCCCGACCGTCCGGACCGAACCAGCGGACGGGCGCGTCTTCGTCATCCTGACGCGAAAGTCCGAGCCCGAGCCGCGTCTCCAGTTCGGAAAGTCCGGCGGGCAGTACAAGTCCACGCCCTTCTTCGGCGAGGATGTCGACTCGCTGAAGCCCGGCCAGCGGGCCGTCATCGGAGGCCGGTCGACCGGCTATCCCGTCGAGCGCCTCGCCGATCTGCCCGCGGGCGACTACTACGTCCAGGGAATGCTGAACGTCTACACCACCTTCCACCGCTCCGATGGGCACGTCGTGAAGATGCACATGGACCAGTGGGAGGGCCAGGATTTTCCGGTCTCGCCCGGCAACCTCTACAGCGCGCCGAAGAAGATCCATGTCGATCCGGCCGCCCACGAGACGATCCGGATCGTCCTCGATCGGACGATCCCTCCGATCGAGATGCCGAGCGACACCCCCTGGGTCAAGCACGTGCGCTTCGAGAGCCCGCTGCTTTCGAAGTTCTGGGGGCGTCCCATCCTCATCGGCGCGACGATCCTCCTGCCGAAGGACTACGACCGCGATTCCGGGGTGCAGTACCCGGTCAATTACGAGCAGGGGCACTTTTCCACGCAGCCTCCGGGCGGATTCGTGGAAGAGGTCGAGCCCAGGCCTCAATCCACCGAGCGGGGAAAACTGCGTGCTCGCCGTCAGCAGGCGTTCTCCAAAGCCTGGCAGTCGGGCGCGTTTCCACGGATGCTGTTCGTGACCTTCCAGCATCCGACGCCTTACTACGACGATTCGTACGCGATCGACTCCCCGAACATGGGCCCCTACGGCCAGGCCATCACGCAGGAGCTGATTCCTTACATCGAGAAAAACTTCCGCGCGATCCCCCGGCCCTGGGCTCGGATCCTGTCAGGCGGATCGACAGGAGGATGGGAGTCGCTCGCGCTCCAGATCTTCTACCCGGACTACTTCGGCGGCACGTTCTCTTATTGCCCGGATCCCGTCGATTTCCACTACTTCGAAATGGTCAACGTCTACGACTGGGACAACGCCTGGTACCGCAAGGACGACTGGCGCAGGACGCCGATCTCCGGCGAGCGCCAGCCGGACGGCCTGGTCCTTTCGACCATGCGCGAGCAGCTGAAGTACGAACAGGCGATGGGCTCGGGCGGCCGTTCGGGGGAGGACTGGGACTGCTGGCAGGCCGTCTACGGCCCATTGGGTGCGAACGGCTATTTCCAACCGCTCTTCGATCCGGCGACGGGAGCAATCGACCACGGGGTCGCCGCGTACTGGAAAGAGCACACGGACCTGAACGCGTACCTCCAGCGAAACTGGAAGGAGATCGGGCCGAAGCTCGCCGGCAAGATTCACATCTGGACCGGGGACATGGATACCTATTACCTGAACGACGCGGTTCACCTTCTCGAGGACTACCTGAGGACGACGACCTCGCCTCCCTGGGGCGGATCGATCACCTACGGGCCCCGCGAGCCGCATTGCTGGGTTGGGCCCTTCTCCCTCGAAGAGCAGCTGAAGATGATGGCCGGCTACGTCGCGGCCACGGCGCCCCGGGACGTGGATCGGCCGTGGTGGCGAGAATAGCCTTCCGGGTCTCGCCGGCTGGACGTCACGGGTTCGATCCTGGTTGCACGCGGCGAAACCGTTCCGCTAGCTGTGAATTCTCAAGACGTTGTTCACTTTGCCGGCGCTTGCTTCGTGAAGCGACCCTGTAAACCGCCGCGCCCCGGCACGTAGGGGCGCCCCTTGCGGGCGCCCCCTCCTGTGCCCATTGAGAGGCGGCACGCGAATCGTCAGCGTGTCAGCGGGCGGCCACAAGGGCCGCCCCTACGGCCCGGGCTGACGTCGCCGAATTGCGTGAACAACCTGTTGAGAAACGACAGCTAGGGCCCGTAGAGCCGCAGCCCGAACGTCTTGACGAGGAACACCGCCATCTGGCCGCGGGTCGCCGAGCTCCCGGGACAGAAGTTGCCTGCGCCGCACCCGGCGGCGATCGAGCGCCTGACCAGGTCCTCGACCCAGGGAGCGAAGGGGTTCGAGCACGGCGTGTCGGCGAAGACGCCGACGCAGGCCGGCGGTGCGTAGGCGGAGCCCAGAAGCGTCTTGAGGAGGAAAACGGCCATCTGCTCCCGGAGAACCGGGGCGTTCGGGCAGTAGATCGGACCGGCCCCGCAGGCGTCGACGACGCCCCGCCGGTACAGCTCTTCGATCCACGGCGCAAACGGGTCGCCGGCCGGCACGTCCGCGAAGACCCCGCTCGCCGCGGGCGGAGCGAAGGTGTCGCCCTCCCTCGCCTTCAGGACGAAGACCGCCATCTGCCTGCGCGCCACGGCGACCGCCGGACAGAAGTTGCCGCCGCCGCATCCTCCAGTCACCCCGTTGTGGAAGATGTTCTCGATGAAGGGATAGAAGGCGTTCGGGCCCGGCGTGTCGGCAAAGCTGCGTCCCAGGTGAAGGGTCCACCGCGCGGGACGCCCGTTGGAGAGCGTCTCGTCGAGCGTGGCGTCCCAGTGGGCGGCGGGTCGCGCAACGGGATCGTCCACGGTCACCGCGTAGCAGTTCCCCGTATCGAGACAGCTTGCGGGCACGCCCTGCGATACGACGCCGTAGGATGCCGAGGCGTCGACGATGCCGTACACCGCACCCGCCGGACCGCCGAGGTTCGAAGCGGTCCCGGTCAGGTCGAGGCTCGCGGCGCAGTAGTTCTCGTACGATGGCGCGAAAGCCACGGTCTCGCCCGGTTCCCAGACGCCGTTGACTCCCGCGTCGACCTGGGCTCCGGTCGGCGTCGGGGTGGCGAGGCAGGCGGCGGCGAGCGCATCGACCCGTCCCCATCCGAAAGTGTTGTTCGGAATCGTGGTCGAGGGGATTCCGCCGCATGTCTGGACGGGATTGACGGTCGCCGCCACGGCCGACGCCGTGATGAAAGGCTCGATCGAGTCGGGATCGCCGACCAGGTCCGGATTTGCGGAGAGCAGAAGAGCCACGAGGCCGGCGACATTGGGCGCGGCCATGCTCGTTCCGCTCAACGTGCCGTAGCCGCCGCCCGGCACGCTCGAGCGCACGGTGACCCCGGGGGCGGCCACGTCGGGCTTGGGGCGGTTGCTCCCATCGACGGTGACCGGTCCGCGGCTCGAGAATCCGGCCACGGCGTCGTTGATGTCGGTGGCGCCGACCGTGAAGGCGGCGTCGTAGATGGCCGCCGGCGTGTTGATCGTGCCGCACGCCGAACCGGCATTGCCGGCCGAGACGACGACCTCGATTCCGGCGAGCCGGGCGCTCTCGACGACGGCCAGGAGAACCGTCGGGTCCGAGCAGCCCTCGCTCACCGGACAGCTCCACGAATTGCTGATCACGTCGGGGGCGCGCGAGGGATCCGGATTCTGACCGGCGAGGTCGGTGGGCGCGAGGAACCACTCGAAACACTCGGCGTAGGTCGCCGGCGTTCCGTTGCCCTGGTCCATGTTGCGGCAGCCGATCCACCGCGCTCCGGGAGCCACACCGATCTGGTTCGTGCCCCCGTCGTCGCCCGCCATCGTGCCCATCGTGTGGGTGCCGTGGCCGCTGTCGTCGCACGGAGCCGTGGCATTCGCCCCGCAGGACCCGCCGCCCGAGTGAATCGCGTCGTGCCAGTTGTAGTCGTGGTCGGCGGAACCGCCGATCCAGCCCCGGTACTGGGGTTTCAGGGCGGGATGGTCCCACTGGTACCCGGTGTCCGCGCCGGCCACGACGATGCCCTGGCCCGTAAACCCGAGAGCCCAGACGTCCGGCGCGTGAATCTTCGCGACGTTCCACTCGATCGCCTGGGGTGCGGCCGGGGCCGCGGACGGCGGGGTGTCGACCGGCTCGTCGAGGTGGACGCTCGGATTCGCGAAGACGCGAAAAACGTCGGCGCGCGAGGCGAGGGCCTCGACGAGGGGCCGATCGCCGCGGACCCAGATCATGTTCGCAATCCAGAAAGAGCGGTGGGGGGCGCCCCGCTGCCGCAGGAAGGCGAGCATGGGGGCCTGCGCGTTTTCGGCCACCGCCCGAAGGGCTTCGACCACGAAAGCGCGTTTCGCGGTCTTTCCCGAGACCGTTCGGGCGCCGCGCAGGTCCGCCTTGGAGCGGAGCATCACGAGGAACTCGGTCGTGCCCCGGGACGCCGTTTCGAGGACCCACGGATCGACCTTCTCCTCCAGGGTCTCGCCACGGGCAGCGGCCGCGGCGAGGCCCGCGACGAGGGCGAGGCCGGCGACGGTCAGGGTTCGAAAGCGCATGGTTTTCAGGCTTCGATCGATTATGACGGACGCGCGGGGGCAGGGCCAGCGAAGGGCGAGCTGCTCGAACCCGGGCCTCGATCCTTCGTATCAGAAGCATGCCGAAGTTCCTGCTCTGGGTGCTGCTCTTCCTTCTCTGCTGGCCGCTGGCCCTGATGGCGCTGGTTCTGTACCCGGTGGTGTGGCTGCTTCTGCTGCCTTTTCGCCTCCTGGGATTCGCCGTGGAGGGCGTTCTTCAACTCGTCCGGGCGATTTTCCTGCTGCCCTCCCGGGTGCTCGGCGCCCGGCCCTGAGCGGGCCGCCGAGGACTATCCAAGGATTCGGACCGCCTCGGGCGATGTAGGCTCTGCCCCGGCCGGAAAAAGGGAGGAATCTTGCGCAACTCCGCGAAAACGCTTCTCGTGCTCCTGTCCGCCTCGGGCGTCGGTTGGCTGGCGGCTTGCGCGAAGTCTGAGAAGCAGGCTGCCGCACCCCCCGCCGTCGACGTCGCCGGAATGGACCGGTCCATTCTCCCTGGCGACGACTTCTACGGGTACACCAACGGCGGATGGATGAAAGCGACCCAGATTCCCCCGGACCGCGCGGTTTACGGCTCCTTCACGATCATCGAAGAGGAAGTCAGCAAGCGGACGGTCGACATCATCCAGGCGGCCGGCAAGGCGAAGGCGCCGGAAGGCTCGCCGGCGGCGATGGTCGGGGCGTATTACGACGCCTGGATGGACGAGGAGGCGATCGAGAAGAAGGGTCTCGAACCGCTCAAGGGCGAGCTCGACGAGATCGCCGGGATCAAGGACCGGGCCGAGCTCGCGCGCGTCATGGGGGCCGGGCTTCGCGCCGACGTCGACGCGCTCAACAACACCGACTTCAACACGAGCCGGCCGTTCGGCCTGTGGGCGGCGCCCGACTTCGCCCACCCGGAAACCAACGCCGGCTACCTCCTCCAGGGCGGCCTCGGCATGCCGGACCGGGACAACTACCGGAACACCGATCCGAAGGCCCTCGAGCTGCAGGGCAAGTACCGGGACCACGTCGCCGCGACGCTGAAGCTTGCCGGCATCGCCGACGCCCCGGCGAAGGCCGACCGGATCTACGCGCTCGAGAAGAAGATCGCGGACACCCACGTCAGCCGGACCGACTCGGTCGACGTCGGCAAGGCCAACAACCCGTGGCCCGTGGCCGAGTTTCGCAAGCGCGCTCCCGGATTCGACTGGGGCGCCTACTTCACGGCGGCCGGCCTCTCGGAACAACCCATGCTGATGGTCTGGCACCCGTCGGCGACCTCCGGGTTCGCGGCCCTCGCGGCGAAGGAACCGCTCGAGGTGTGGAAGGACTATTTGACCTTCCACGCGATCAACCGGGCCTCGCCGCTCCTGCCGAAGGCGTTCGCGGACGAATGGTTCGGGTTCTACGGCACCGCGCTTTCCGGCGCCAGGAAGCCGCGCGACCGGTGGAAGCGCGCGGTCGGCGCCGCGAGCGGCGCCCTGGGCGACGCGGTCGGCCAGCTCTACGTCGAGCGCTGGTTTCCGGCCTCGGCCAAGGACGAGGCGGAGACGATGGTCAAGAACATCGTCGCGGCGTTCGGGCGGCGGATCGACAGGCTCGAGTGGATGTCGCCCGCGACGCGAGAGAAGGCGAAAGCGAAGGTCGCGAGCCTCTACGTCGGCATCGGTTACACGGATCACTGGCAGGACTACACGGGCCTCGAGATCCGGCGCGACGACCCTCTCGGCAACGAGCAACGCTCCGAGGTTTTCAAATACCAGTGGACCCGCGCGAAGCTCGGAAAGCCGGTCGACAAACGCGAGTGGTGCATGACTCCGCAGACGGTCAATGCCGTGAATCTGCCGCTCCAGAACGCGATGAACTTCCCGGCCGCGATCCTGAACCCGCCGTTCTACTACCCGGGCGGCGATCCCGTCCGCAACTACGGGGCGATCGGGACGGTGATCGGGCACGAGATCAGCCACAGCTTCGACGACCAGGGGGCGCAGTTCGATGCCGACGGCCGGCTCGCCAACTGGTGGACACCCGAGGACCTTGCGCACTTCAGGGCCGTGGCCGAGAAACTCGTGGAGCAGTACGACGCCTACGAGCCGCTCCCCGGACTCCACGTCAACGGCAAGCTGACGCTTTCGGAGAACATCGCGGACGTCGCCGGGGTGGCCGCCGCCTACGACGGCTACCGCGGCGCATACGCCTCGCCACCCGTCCTCGACGGGTTCTCGGCCGACCAGCGATTCTTCATCGGTTTCGGGCAGATCTGGCGGAGCAAGGACCGGCCCGAGGCTCTGCGGAACCAGCTCATGACGGACGGCCACACGCCCGGCGAGTTTCGGGCGGACGCGGCGCGCAATGTCGACGCCTGGTACGCGGCCTTCGACGTCAAGCCGGGGCAGAAGCTGTACCTGGCGCCGGAGGCCCGCGTCCGCGTGTGGTGAAATGACCGCTCCGGGAAATCCGCCCGCCGAGGATGGCGCCGAGGAGAGGCCGTTTTCCGGGAGCCTCTGCCACTTCTGCGCGGCCCCTCCCCGGTACATCCGGACGGAGCGGTCGGAGTTCATCTACTGTCCGGTCTTCAAGCGCTACCCGCCGCAGCCGGTGGACGCGTGCTCGGGCTTCGTTCCCGTGCCGGATCGAAACGAGCGGGCATGAGGGCGATCCACGCGGAGCTCGGCGACGAAGGTTATCGGACGAGGGTCGTCGAGACGGCGGCCCCCGTACCCGGGCCGGACGAGGTGCTCGTCCGTGTCGCGGCCTCCGGTCTCAACCGCGCCGACCTTCACCAGATCGCGGGGCGCTACCCGCCGCCGCCGGGTGAGCCGACGCTTCTTGGACTCGAGCTCTCGGGGAAGGTCGAAGGGACGGGCGAGAAGGTCTGTGCGCTCGTTGCCGGCGGCGCGCACGCGGAGCTCGCCGCTGTGCCGCGCGGACAGCTCTTCCCGGCGCCTTCGGGTCTCGCGCTCGTCGATGCGGCGGCGATTCCGGAGGCCTTCCTGACGGCCTTTCTGAACCTCGCGATCGAGGGAGGCCTCGCGAAAGGCGGGACCGCGCTCGTGCACGCCGGCGCGTCGGGTGTCGGTCTCGCCGCGATCCAGATCGCGAAGTTGCTCGGGGCGCGGGTTGCGGCCACGACGCGCTCTCGCGAGAAGGTCCCGTCGATCGAGGCCGCGGGCGCGGATCTCGCCGTCGTGACGGACGAGGAGGGGTTCGCCGGGGCGGTCGAGGCGGCCTGGGGCCAGGCGGCGTGCGACGTGATCCTCGACCCGGTGGGAGCGAACACTCTCGCGGACGACCTTCGCGTGCTCTCGATGGGGGGACGGGTCGTCTTTCTCGCCACGATGTCGGGGGCACGCGCCCCGCTCGACATCGCCGCGCTCATGCGGTGCCGCGGGCGCCTCATCGGTTCGACGCTGCGCTCCCGGCCGCGCGCCGAGAAGGCCGCGCTCGTCAGCCGGTTTCGCTCCGAGATTCTGCCGGGCTTCGACTCGGGTGCGCTGTCGGTGTCGATCGATTCGAGGTTCGGTCCCGAGCGCGCTGCGGAGGCATTCGGAAGGATGAAGGCGAACCGGAACGTCGGGAAGATCCTGATCGACTGGAGCCAGGGTCCCGTCGCCTAAGTTTCGTCATAGTCCGCGAGGGTCGGGGCGGGTGGAGCGATCAGGACTTCCGGTACGGAACCCTAGGCAGCCTGCGGGTTCCGCGTCGCGCGCTTTCGCAGGTAGAGGACGAGCCGTGCGAGCAGCAACACGCCGAGGGCGACACCGTACACCGCGGGCTCGCTGACGTCCTTTTTGACGCGGAGGAAAAAGTGAATGACGGCGAGAAGACCGGCGAGGTAGGCGAGCCGGTGGAGCCGCTTCCAGCGGGGGAATCCGAGCCGCTGGACGGCGGCCGCCGTCGACGTGGCCGCGAGGGGGACGAGAAGCACGAAGGCGGAAAACCCCGCGATGATGAAAGGGCGTTTCGTCACGTCGGCGACGATCGCGCGCCACGCGAGGCCCTGGTCGAGGACGGCGTACGTGCTGGCGTGGAGGAGAGCGTAGAAGAATGCGAAGAGGCCGAGCATGCGACGCAGGGCGATCGCCCAGGTCCATCCCAGAACTTCGCGCAGCGGCGTGCAGGCGAGCGAAGCGACCAGGAAGACCAGGGCCGTCAGTCCGAGCTCGTTCAAGGCCTCGGCGATGGGATTGGCCCCCAGGTTCCCCCGTTTCGCGTTCCAGAGGATGGCCGCGAGCGGCGCGAGTGCACCCGCGAACACGGCGGGCTTCAGCCAGGGGCGCCGGGCAGCCACGCTAGAAGTTCCGCCGGAGGTCCATGCCGGAATACAGTCCCGCGACCTGCTCCGCGTAGCCGTTGAAGGGGAGTGTCGGCCGGCGGGCGAGCTCCCCGATGCGTCGCTCCGTCGCCTGGCTCCAGCGCGGATGATCGACCGCCGGGTTCACGTTGGCGTAGAAGCCGTATTCGTCCGGAGCCGCCTCGTTCCAGGTCGTCCGCGGCTGATCTCGTGTCAACTCGATCTTCACGATCGACTTGATGCCCTTGAAACCGTACTTCCAGGGCACCACGAGTCGGACGGGCGCGCCGTTCGGGTTGGGCAGGGCACGGCCGTAAAGACCTACCGCGAGAAGCGTCAGCGGGTGCATCGCTTCGTCGAGGCGCAGGCCCTCGACGTACGGCCAGTGGAGGACAGGGGAGCGCTGGCCCGGCATCCGCGCGGGATCGAGCAGCGTCGTGAACGCGACGTACCGGGCGTTCGACGTGGGCTCGACCTGCGTCAGCAGCGCGGCGAGGGGGAACCCGAGCCAGGGGATGACCATCGACCACGCCTCGACGCAGCGCATGCGGTAGACGCGCTCCTCGAGCGGGAATCGCCGCATGAGATCGTCGGCATCGAGCTCCTGCGGCCGATGGACCTCGCCGCCGATCGACACGGTCCAGGGCCGCGCGACGAACTGCGTCGATTCGCGAGCCGGGTCGTCCTTGGAGGTGCCGAACTCGTAGAAGTTGTTGTACATGGTCACGTCCGCGTACGGCGTCCGCGGCTCGCTCGTGTCGTACAGGCCGGGAGTCCTCGCGGCCGCCGCGGGAGCGGGCGCCGCGCCGGCGGTCGGAACGGGGCGGCGGGCCCGCGCGGAATGCGTCAGCCAGACGAGGCCGCCGGCCACTCCCGCCGCGGTCGCGCCGAAGAGCGCCGAGTTCTTCAGGAACCGGCGCCGATCGGTTGCCAAGGACTCCGGAGTGATTTCGGAAGGCGGCGGCGGTTTTCCCAGGTCGGCCATGTTGGTTGGATGCCTCGGACAGTCTATCGGTTTCCGTCGCCTGATCCCTCCCGGTGTAGAGTTCTCGCCGCACTTCCAGGAGGACATTGCCGATGAAGCGACTCGATCGGATCGGTGTGCGGCTTCTGCTCGCGTCGGCGCTTTCGGCGTTTCTCCTCCCGCGGGACGGGGCGGCACAGCCCAAGCCAAAGGCCCCGGCGCAATACCCCGACTTCCCGAGCGAGACGCCAGCGGCCGTGCAGCCGGCGACCGCCGGCTTCGACTACGCGCGCCGGATCGCCGAGATCCCCATGCGCGACGGCGTCAAGCTCCACACCGTGATCCTGGTGCCGAACGGCGCCAAAGCGACGCCGATCCTCCTGACGCGGACCCCGTACAACGCGGACGCCCTGACGACGAACCTCCACAGCACCCACCTGGGGCCGGCGCTCTACGGCTACGACAACGCGACCGACGTCATCGTGGAGGACGGCTACATCCGCGTGGTTCAGGACATTCGCGGGAAGTACGGCTCCGGGGGCGACTACGTGATGAACCGGCCGCTGCACGGCCCGCAGAACCCGACTCCGGTCGACCACTCGACCGACACCTGGGACACGATCGACTGGCTCGTCAAGAATGTTCCCGAGACGAACGGCCGCGTCGGGATCATCGGCATTTCCTACGACGGGTTCACGCCGCTCATGGCTCTGGTCAAGCCGCACCCGGCCCTGAAGTGTTCCGTTCCGATGAACCCGATGGTCGACGGCTGGATGGGCGACGACTGGTTCCACTACGGCGCGTTCCGCCAGCAGGGAATGCCGTACATCTTCGAGCAGGAGGCGACGCGCAAGAACGACGAGAAGTTCTGGCGGGGCCACTACGACGACTACGACATGTTCCTGAATGCCGGTTCCGCGGGCGATCTCGGAAAGCTCCACGGCCTCGAGCAGGTCGGCTTCTGGCGCAAGATCCTCCAACACCCGAGCTACGACGCCTTCTGGCGGGACCAGGCGGTCGACAAGATCCTCGCCGCGGAGCCGCTCAGCGTGCCGGTCCTCCTCGTCGACAGCCTGTGGGACCAGGAGGACATCTACGGGGCGATCGCCGTGTACAAGGCGATCAAGCCGAAGGACACGGCCAACGACAAGGTGTTCCTGGCGCTCGGTCCGTGGCATCACGGCCAGGCCATCTGGGACGGTTCGACGCTGGGAGAATTGAAGTTCGGGAGCGACACGGCGCTGACCTTCCGCCAGGAAGTCCTCCGTCCGTTTCTCGCCCAGTACCTGAAGGACGGTGCTCCGAAGGCCGCCATCGCGCCGGTCACGGCGTTCGAGACCGGAACGAACACGTGGAGAAAGCTTCCGGCCTGGCCAGCCGGCTGCGTGAGCGGTTGCACGCTGAAGGCCACGCTGCTCTACCTCGGCGCCGGCGGCAAGGTCGGGTTCGCCGCGCCCGCGGCTGGCTCGGCGGACTTCGCCGAGTACGTCTCCGATCCGGCAAGACCGGTTCCGTACCGTTCTCGCCCCGTGACCAGCAGCGGTACGGATTGGGCAAGGTGGCTCGTCGACGACCAGCGCGAGGCGTCCGGTCGCACCGACGTCGCCGTCTTCGTTTCCGACAAGCTGACCGCGCCCGTCAAGATCAGCGGCCAGCCGATCGCCAACCTCGTCGCGTCGACGAGCGGGACCGATTCGGACTGGGTGGTGAAGTTGATCGACGTCTATCCGGACGAGGTCGCGGCGCAGCCCGCGATGGGGGGCTACCAGCTCATGATCGCCGCGGACATCCTCCGGGGCCGGTACCGCGAGAGCTTCGACACCGCCAGGCCGATCGAGGCGGGAAAGCCGCTGCTCTACAAGTTCGCGCTGCCGACGGCCAACCACGTCTTCCTGCCGGGCCACCGGATCATGGTGCAGGTGCAGTCGAGCTGGTTCCCGCTCTACGACCGCAATCCCCAGACTTTCGTTCCGAACATCTTCTGGGCGAAGCCCGGCGACTACCGGTCCGCGGTCCAGCGGATCTACCACTCGTCTGCCCCGGGCCAGGCGAGCTTCGTCGAGCTGCCGGTCGTCACGACGCCGTAGGCCGGCCGTTCAGCTGTACGTCGGGACAGGGCTGACGTTACCTCCAGTAACGATTCGGGATGGTCCGGCCGGGCGTTGAAACGCCAAGTCTTTGTAATAGAATGGTTTGAGCTTCTGGCCTCCCGCTTGCGACATATCCCCATGAGAAGGGTGGGGAAGATGCCGATTTCCAGCTCGACCAGTTCGGCCAGACTCGATCACGCTTCGCTGCGGGGCCAGGACGCCGGCAGCCAGACGCGCTACACGATCGCGGTCGCTGGCCAGGCCGACGAGCACTGGGCCGACGCGTATCGCGCGGTGCAAACCGAGCTGACGAAGCACCGGAGCTTCCAGCTCGACCGCCGTAGCCGAACGATCGCCTTCACTTGCCCGACAGTCGAGGGCCCCGCCTTCGTCTTCGAGATGCTCGAGCGCCTCGAGGAGCTCCTCGAGCTCGCCGACCGACGCGCCGCCGTGGTCCGGTCGCAGGCCCCGGCCCCTCCGTCTCCGCTGCGCCCGATCGCCTGAGGAGAGTGCGCCGAAGTTGGCGCTTTCGCGAGAACTGGACGTGCCCGTCGGCTCTTTCGCGGCGGACTGGATCGAGGATCTGCATACGCGCGGCATCACCGCCGGATGCTCGCCGGCGGTGCTCATTTTCTGCCCGGCGGCGCCTGTCACCCGCGGCCAGATGGCGGCGTTTCTCGTCAGGACCTTCTCTTTGCCCTGAGGAATTTGCACCACGGCAGCCCCCGGCCGGGCTCGGGCGGTCCTTTGTTAGACTAGCCGGCCTTTCGGAGGACGGGTGGCGATCTTCTCCAAAACGGACGCGCCGGGACAGGTTTCGGCGGGCGACCGCTCCGCGGCATCGACGTCGCCGGCCGACGGCGCGGCCGCGGCGACCGTGATCGGCCCGGGGGCGCGGTTCGTGGGAGAGGTGTCCGGCGACGAGGACGTCCTGATCCAGGGACGCCTCGAGGGAAACGTGACCGTCAGCCGGCGTGTGACGGTCGCAAGCTCCGGAGACGTGAAGGGCGACCTCCACGGCCGGGCCGTCGTCGTCGGGGGACGGGTGGTCGGCGAGATCCGCGCGGATGAGCGGGCCGAGCTACTCGCCTCGGCCGCGGTCCAGGGAAATGTCCGTGCTCCCAAGATCGTAATCGCGGAGGGAGCGCAGCTTCAGGGAAGCGTGGCCATGGCCACGCCGTCGGGCGGCGCAAACGGCGCCGGGAAGAAGAAAACAGCGGAGGAGAACTAGATGGCCACGGAGATCGCAGTCGAGACGCACAACCTGATCGGCGGAAAGTGGGTGCCGGCCGCCTCGGGGCAGACCTTCGAGAACCGCAACCCCGCCGACAAAAACGACCTGATCGGCCTGTACCCGAAGAGTGCCAAGGCGGACGTGGATGCCGCGGTCGCCGCCGCGAAGAAAGCCTTCCCGGGCTGGAAGAACACTCCCGCGCCCCGACGTGCCGAGGTCCTCTACGCCGCGGGCGAGATCCTCAAACGCGACAAGGAGAAGCTGGCCCGCCTGATGACGCGCGAGATGGGCAAGGTGCTCGCCGAGACCCGGGGCGACGTCCAGGAGGCGATCGACATGGCGTTTCTCGCCGCGGGCGAGGGCCGCCGCCTGTTCGGCTTCACGACCCCGTCGGAGCTGTCGAACAAGTTCGCGATGTGCATCCGCCAGCCGGTGGGCGTCTGCGCGTTCGTGACTCCGTGGAACTTCCCGATGGCGATCCCGGCATGGAAGTCCATGGCGGCCCTGATCGCCGGCAACACGATCGTCATCAAGCCGGCGACCGACACTCCGGCCTCCGTCGCCGCACTCGCGCGCGTCTTCGAGGAAGCGGGGCTGCCGCCCGGCGTTTTCAACGTCGTGATGGGCTCGGGCGGCGAGGTCGGCGACCCGCTGGTCCAGCATCCGGACGTCAAGGTCGTTTCCTACACGGGATCGACGGAGGTCGGCCGGCGGATCTCACAGGCCTGCGCGCCGACCTTTAAGCGGCTGCATCTCGAGATGGGCGGGAAGAACGCCATCCTCGTGATGGACGACGCGGACGTGGACCTCGCGGTCGACGGCGCGGTCTGGGGCGCCTTCGGAACGACCGGGCAGCGCTGCACGGCGTCGTCGCGGCTGCTCGTCCAACGCGGCGTGTACAAGGAGTTCCTCGAGAAGCTCGTCGGCCGCGTCCAGAAGCTGCGGGTCGGCAACGGCCTCGACGAGAAGATCGACATGGGCCCGTGCGTCTCCGAAAAGCAGCGCGAGACGGTCGCGAAGTACGTCGAGATCGGCAAGGCCGAAGGCGCGAAGCTCGCAACGGGCGGCGACAAGCTCACGACCGGGGACCTTGCGAAGGGCTGGTTCCATGCCCCGACGGTCTTCGCCGACGCCGACGCGACGATGCGGGTGGCGGTCGAAGAGATTTTCGGGCCCGTGACGACGGTCGTTCCGATCGGGTCGCTCGAGGAAGGCATTCGCGTTGCCAACTCCGTGGCGTACGGGCTCTCGGGCTCGATCTACACCCAGGACGTCAACAAGGCGTTTACGGCGATGCGGGACTTCGAGACCGGGATCTTCTACGTCAACTCCTCGACGATCGGCGCCGAGGTGCACCTGCCGTTCGGGGGCATCAAGGACACGGGCAACGGACACCGCGAGGCCGGCATCGCCGGTCTCGACGTTTTCACGGAGTGGAAGTCGATCTACGTCGACTTCTCGGGCAAGCTGCAGAAGGCGCAGATCGACACGCACTGAGAGAACCGACTCGGGGGAGGGCGGGGGCGAGCCCCGCCCCTACGACCAGGGCCCTGGAATTGGATCGATTGGGGCTCCGGGGTGTAGGGGCGGCCCTCGCGGCCGCCCGCAGCGAAACAAGGACGGAGTCTCGGATTGCAGAGGGAGCGCAGATGATCGTCGGACTGCCGAAAGAGATCAAGGACAACGAGAATCGCGTCGGCCTCGTTCCGGCGGGGGTGAAAGCCCTGACCTCGAAGGGGCATACGGTCGTGGTCGAGCGCGGCGCGGGCGAAGGCTCGGGCATTCTCGACGACCAGTACGTAGCGGCCGGGGCGAAGATCCTGCCCACGGCCGACGAGGTCTTCGCGCAGGCCGAGATGATCGTCAAGGTCAAGGAGCCGGTCGGGCCGGAGTATCAGCGCCTGCGACCGGGCCAGATCCTCTACACGTACCTTCACCTCGCCCCCGCCAAGGCGTTGACCGACATGCTCCTCGAGCGGAAGGTCGCGGGCGTGGCGTACGAGACCATCACCGCCGCCAACGGGTCTCTGCCCCTGCTCACGCCGATGTCCGAGGTCGCCGGGCGGATGAGCGTCCACGTCGGCGCTTATTTCCTCCAGAAATCCAACGGTGGGCGGGGCGTGCTCCTCTCGGGCGTGCCCGGGGTGCCGCCGGCCGACGTCGTCATCATCGGCGGAGGGGTCGTCGGAACGAACGCGGCCAAGGTCGCGGCGGGCATGGGGGCGGACGTGACCGTCCTGGAGATGTCTCCCGACCGTATGCGCGAGCTCGATGACATCTTCCTCGGTCGGATCAAGACCATCGCGTCCAACTCCCTCACGCTCGAGGAGGGCTGCCGGCGCGCGGACCTGCTGATCGGCGCGGTCCTGATCCCGGGGGCCGCGGCCCCGAAGCTCGTGTCCCGGCAGCTGATCTCGCAGATGAAGAAGGGCGCCGTCGCCGTCGACGTCGCGGTCGACCAGGGCGGATGCTTCGAGACCACGAAGGCCACGACGCACTCGGACCCCGTGTTCACGGTCGACGGCGTCATCCACTATTGCGTCGCCAACATGCCGGGCGCGGTCGCCCGGACCTCGACCTTCGCGCTGACGAACTCGACGCTGCGATATGCGCTGGAGCTTGCCGGCAAGGGGTTGAAGCGCGCCGTGAACGAGAATCCGCACCTGGCCGAAGGCGTCAATACGTTCGACGGCAAGCTCACGTACCAGGCGGTCGCGGAGGCCCAGGGCCGTCCGTACACGCCGCTGGCGCAGGCGCTCGGCTAGGCGGCGGATGGCGTTCCGGGTCCTCGGAATCGCCGGGAGCCTCCGCGCCGGCTCGTACAACCACGCGCCGCTCGCCGCGGCCGTCGATCTCGTTCCGGTGGAGCTCGAGTTCATCCCTTCGAGCGCCTTCGCGAGATCCCGCCCTTCGCCCGCTCCGGGGTAAGGTTCGACGCCTCCGGCCGGCTGACGGACGAGGCGACCCGCCGCCACCTCGGCCCGTTCCTGGCCGCCCTGGCGGCGTGGATCGGCCGCTTCGCCTCGCCGCCGGCCTGAGACCCGGCCAGATTCCCGGGAACCTGCCGTCCCGGGCTGCGTATCCGGTGGTGAGGGGCCCTTCGCCGGGCCGGAAGGAACACGAGGAGGTATCCGTGAGCCCGAAGACCACCCGCCTTGCGCTGAGTCTCGCCGTCCTGGGCCTGGCCGCCTTGCCGGCCCTCGGCGAGATGCGGATCGAGAAGACCCTGAAGCTCTCGCCCGGCGGCGAATTCCGCCTGGATACCGACATGGGCAAGGTGACCCTCGTCGGGTCGGCCGATGCCGACGCTCACGTGGTGATCACTTCCCGCCGAAAGGATCTCGACGAGCTGATGACCTTCCGGTTCGACGAGAATCCCGGGCTCGTCTCGATCACGGCCCGCAAGAAACACAAGTTCGACTGGTTCTCGGGTTCGGGCGGCCACGTCGAGTACGAGATCCGCGTCCCGACCGAGACCCGCGTCTGGATCGACACGTCCGGGGGCGGGATCACGGTCTCGGGCATCCACGGCGCGGTCAAGACCGACACTTCCGGCGGGGGCATCAGCGTCACGGACGTCCAGGGCGACGTCGACGCGGACACCTCGGGAGGCGGCATCACGGTGCGCAACATCCAGGGCAACGTCCGGGCCGACACCTCCGGGGGAGGGGTCGAGGGCGCCGGGATCACGGGGTCCGTGAAGGCCGAGAGCTCCGGCGGCTCGATCGAGCTCGAGCGCGTCACGGGCGATGTCGACGCGGACACCTCGGGAGGCGGGATCCGGGTCCTCGAAGCGGGCGGCCGGATCGTGGCCGACACGTCGGGCGGCGGCATCGAGGCGACCTTCGTCCGGGGCAACTCGCGGGGCGGCAACCTCTCGACCTCGGGCGGCGGCATCGAAGTGTCGCTCGATCCGGGCGCGGATCTCGCGATCGAGGCCTCGGGCAACGCCGTCCGGACCGACCTGCCGCTGGCCGTGCGGGGCGAAATCTCGCGGGGGAACCTTTCGGGCACGCTCGGCAAGGGCGGCAATACGCTGCGTCTGCACACGAGCGGCGGGTCCGTTCGCATCCAGTCGCTCTGAGCGGCCTTCCAACGGAGCGTCGATAGAATGGCGGGGTGCAAACGCCCGTCGCCATCGTGGGCGCCGGCCCGACCGGGATCGCCTGTGCGGTCGAGCTCCTGCGGCGCGACATTCCCGCGGTGTGCTACGACCGCGGCGGCCTCCTCGACTCCATCTCCGGGTTCCCGGAGGAGATGCGCTGGTTTTCGACGCGCGATCTCCTCGACATCGCCGGCGTCCCGTTCGGCTCGCCCGACGCCCACCCGACGCGTCTGGAGACGCTCGGCTACTACCGCGGCGTGGCCGAGCGGTTCGGCGTCGCGGTCCGGGCCGAGACGCCCGTCGAGAAGATCGAGCCGCGGTCGGGTGGCGGCGTCGCCGTCCACTTCCTGACGCGCCGCGGGCCGGAGAGCGTCGAGGCTCCGGCGGCGATTCTCGCGACGGGCTTCTTCCACAATCCGCGGCGACTCGGCGTGCCGGGCGAGGAGCGCCCGCACGTCCATTCCCGCTACGTCTCGGGATACCCCTTCCACGGCCGGGACGTCGTCGTGGTCGGCGGTAAGAACTCGGCTGCGGAGGCGGCCCTGGATCTGTACCGGCACGGGGCCCGGGTGACCCTCGTCGTGCGGGCCTCGACGCTGTCGGACCGGATCAAGTACTGGATCAGGCCGGACCTCGAGAACCGGATCGCCGCGGGCGCGATCGGCGCGCACTTCGAGACACGTGTGCTTTCGATCGAGACCGACGCGGTCCGCGTCGTCGGGCCCGGCGGGGAGCGGTCGATCCCGGCCGAGGTCGTCTTCCCGCTGATCGGCTACGAGCCGGATTTCGCCCTTTTCGAACGATGCGGCGTCCGCCTCGACGGGCCCGCGCGGGTTCCGGCTCACGACCCGGAGACGCTCGAATCGAACGTTCCCGACCTGTATCTGGCCGGGGCGATTCTCGGAGGGCGGGAAACCGGCCGGATTTTCATCGAGAACAGCCGCCACCACGCGGCCCGGATCGCGTCGGGCATCGAGCGCAAGCGAAGGCGCCAGGCGGCAGCGGTTTAGCGCTTTCGGAGGCTGCAACCCCGGGCCCCCCGCCCGTGTTCTACGGTTGAGCGGAGGGCACCATGACGAGCGAATGCGCACCGGATTCGGGGCGCGCACCGTGGCCGGTCGCGGGGAGATCGGAGTTCCGGCTGGTGTTGGGTCAGCCGGACGAGCAGAGAGGCGGGCGATCGCCGATGTCGCAGGAAGACAGGCTCCGGGAGTCGATCGCGGAGGACCTCGACGGCACGTTCGAGGAGCTGGTCCGCGTTTACCAGGACAGGCTCTTCTCGTACGCCCTGCGCCTGACCGGACGGCGTGAGGATGCGGAAGAGGTCGCGCAGGACGCCTTCGTCCGGGCCTACCGGGCCCTCGCGACCTACCCGGCCGAGCGGATCCGGGCCCTCGCGCTCCGGCCCTGGCTTTATCGCATCACGCTGAACGTGGCGCGGAACCGGTTCCGCGGCAAAAAGCTCCGCACCGTCTCGCTCGATCAGCCGATTTCGGCCGACAGCGACCAGAGGTGGGAACCGGCCGACGCTTCGGACGGGCCTGACCGGGCCTACGAGCGCTCGCGCGAACGCCGCGACATCGCCGAACTGATGGCCGCGCTGCCGGAGCGATACCGGGCGCCGCTGCAGCTTCGTTACGTCGAGGGTCTGCGACTCGAGGAGGTCGCCACCGTCCTGAGGCAGCCCCTGGGAACGACGAAGTCCAACGTCCATCGCGGAATCAACGCCCTGCGCGAGGCCCTTTCGAGCTCGCGCCGGGAGGGGGTGAGGTCGTGAAGAGAATGCACAACAAACTCGAGATCTCGCGGGCCCTGCGGAGCTTTCCCGTGGAGAAGGCCCCGGCGACGCTTCTGCCCGCGGTCCTGCGCCGCGTCGGGCTGGCGGACCACTACTGGCGCCTGGAGTCGCCGGTGGGGCCGGTGTTCGTGGCGCACAGCAAGGCGGGGATCTCGATGGTCACGCGGGCGAAGTCGGACGCCGAGTTCGAGCGCGAATTCCAGGGCCGTTTCGGCCGCACGGTCTACCCGGAGAAGGCCGTCCCGCCGGCGGCCGTCCGGGCGCTCGTCGGGCACCTCAAGGGAGAGCGCCGGCGGGGGCTGCGGTACGACCTGCGGGGCCTGTCCGAGTTCGAGCGGGCGGTGCTGATGAAGGCCCTCGAGATTCCCACGGGCGAAGTGCGGCCGTACAGCTGGATCGCCAAGGAGATCGGGCACCCGGGAGCCGTTCGGGCCGCCGGCACGGCGCTGGCGAAGAACCCGGTGCCGCTCCTGATCCCGTGCCACCGCGTCGTGCGGAGCGACGGGCAGATCGGGAAGTACTCCCTCGGCGGGGCGCGCAACAAGCGAACGCTGCTCGCACTCGAGGGCGCGCACCCGGAGACGCTCGAGAAGCTCGCGGCCGCGGGCGTGCGGTACCTCGGCAACTCCGAGGGGAGGCACTACTGCTATCCGACGTGCGGCGGGATCCAGACGCTGCTGCAGTCGAACCAGGTCGCCTTCCACTCGGACGGGGAGGCCCTCGCCGCCGGGTACCACCCTTGCGGGGACTGCCGACCGCTCGCGAAGGCGTCGTGACGGAGGGCCGGGCCCGCGGGAGGCGGGGATTGGACTAAGCTCGGGGCGGTGTACAACGACTTCTACGGCTTCCGCGAGGCGCCGTTCAACATCACCCCCGATCCCCGCTTCCTCTTTTTCTCCGACAAGCACCGGGAGGCCTTCAACCACGTGCTCTTCGGCATCCGGGAGCGCAAGGGCTTCATCCAGATCACGGGCGAGGTCGGGGCGGGAAAGACGACGGTGTGCCGGGCGATCCTCGCGGAGCTGGGGCCTTCGTACAGGACGGCGCTCATCCTCAATCCGATGGTCACGGCCACGCAGATGATGCGGATGGTGCTCACGGAACTCGGTCTCGAGCCGCGCAAGCTCGACCGGACCGCGTACCTCGAGATCCTGAACCGCTTCCTGCTGGAGCAGGCTGGCGCCGGCAACGACGTCGTGCTGTTGATCGACGAGGCCCAGGACCTCGACCCGGAGCTGCTCGAACAGATCCGTCTCCTGTCGAACCTCGAGACGGACCAGCGCAAGCTGCTGCAGATCGTCCTGATCGGGCAGCCCGAGCTCCGCGAAAAGCTGAACGAGAGGGGGCTGCGGCAACTGCGGCAGCGCATCACCGTCCGATACCACCTCGCGCCGCTCGACCGGGACGAGACCGCGCGGTACATCGGCCACCGGATTCGCGTCGCGGGTGGCGACGGCCGGCCCACGTTCAGTCCGTGGGCGATCCGAAAGATCCATCGATACTCCGGCGGCGTGCCGCGTCTCATCAACGCGGTCTGCGACAAGGCCCTCCTTTACGGGTACGTCAACGGGACCTATGAGCTCGACGGCCGGGCGGTCGGGCAGGCGGTCCGGGAGCTGGAGGGGGAGGTCGCGTGAGCTTGATCGACGAGGCCCTCAAGCGCGCGCAGGAAGCCGCCCGGAAGGAGGGCGAGTCGCAGGACAAGCGGCCCTGGACGCCGGCACCCCTGCCGGACGCGGGCCTCGCGCGGAAGCGGCGGATCGTTCGCGTGATCGCCTGGTCGCTTTCGATCGCGGCGGCTGTCGCCCTCGGGGCGGTGGGCGTGCGGGCGGTCTGGAACGCCGCGGGTCCCTCGGAGCGCCCGGCCGCGGCCCCGGCCGCCGCGCCGACCGCGCCGGCGCCCGAGCCGACGCTCCCCGAGACGGTCGTGACGCCGCCGATGACGTCGAAGGCGGCCGTCCCTCCGGCGAGACCCACGCGGACTTCCATGCCCGAAGGCGTCTCGATCGCGGAAACCGCGCCGGAGGCGACCCCCGTTGCTCCGCCGGCGCCCCGGCCGCCCGCCGGCGAACGAAACTACGTCGGGGCCGTTGCCCTCCCGGGCGGAACGCGGATCGAGCTCGGCGGCATCGCCTGGTCGGAGGACGAGCCGCGCGCTCTCTTGAACGACCGGATCGTCGGGACCGGCGCCTACGTCGAGGGGTTCACGGTTTCGAAGATCGAGGAGAACCGCGTCGTGCTGGAGAAGGACGGTACGACGATCTCGATCTCGCTGAAGTAGCGCCGAGGCTCTCGAGGCCTCGCGGCGCGAGACGGGAACGGCCGGCTCAACGGCCGAGCGCGAGGTAGAGGCCCGCCCAGATCTTCGGATCGATGACCGTGCCCTCCGCCTCGCGCCGCCGCGCCCAGTCGCGAAGGTCCGCCACGGGAACGACGTGCACACGGATCCTCCCGACGTCGTGGTCCGCCTGCGCGCCCGACCGAACGGCCGGCTGTGCGAGGAAGAAGGTGATCATCTCGGAGCTCTGCCCGGCCGACCCTGGCCCGCGCGTCAGCATCTCCCATCGCTCGGCGGCGTGGCCGGTCTCTTCGGCGAGCTCCCGGCGGGCTGCGTCGATCGCCTCCTCCGGTCCCTCGTCCCCGATGAGGCCGGACGGGAGCGACACGACCGCGGCGCCCATCGGCGGGCGGAACTCCTCGGCGAGGACGATCTCGCCTTCGCCGGTCAGGGCCACGATCATTGCAGCTTCGGGGGCGGTGCGGTGCTCGACGAACTCCCAGCCATTGCGGTCGAGGAGGACGAGGTGACGGCCCTGGTACAGGACGCGGGGGTCGCTGGGCATGGCGACAGGCTATCCCGATGCGGCCTCGATCGAATCGAGCAGGCCGGCGAAGTCGCGGGGAACGGGGGCGACGATCTCGACGAGTTCCTGGGTCGCTGGATGGTGGAAGGCCACGCGCTCGGCATGGAGCGCCTGGCGGGGGAACTCGACGAGCAGGCGCTTGAGCGGCTTGTCCTCGACGCGCGGGTAGCGCGGGCGGCCGTAGACCGGGTCGCCCACGATCGGGAGGCCCGAGGCCGCCAGGTGCACGCGGATCTGGTGGGTCCGGCCCGTGACGAGGCGGCAGCGCAGCAGCGTGAGGCCGAGCCCCGGCCACTCCTTCTCGATCGCATAGAGCGTCCGCGCTTCGCGGGCCCCGGCGGGCATGGCGTCGTCGAGGGGCCGAAACGCCTTCATCCTCTTGCGGTCGCGGGGATCGCGCCCGATCGCGAACGAGACCTCGCCCTTGCGGACGCTCGGCACGCCGGCGGCGAGCGCGAGGTATTCCTTGCGGAGCGTCCGGCGACGCATCTGCCGGGAAAGGAGTTGATGCGCCCGGTCGGTCTTGGCGACGAGGAGCACGCCCGACGTGTCGCGGTCGAGTCGGTGGACGATCCCGGGTCGCAACTCCCCGCCGATCCCGGCAAGGTTCCGGACGTGGTGCAGGAGGGCGTTGACCAGGGTGCCCGACGGGTGTCCGGGGGCCGGGTGGACGACGAGCCCCGGCGGCTTGTCGATCGCGAGGAGCTCGTCGTCCTCGTAGAGGATCGAGAGCGGTATGTTTTCGGCCTCGAGCTCCGTCTCCCGCGGCGCGGGCACCTCGATCGAGACCTCTTCGCCGGCGTGGACGACGTGCGAGCGCCGGGCCGGGGCGTCGCCGACCTGCACCGACCCTTCGGCGATCAGCTTCTGAATGCGGGAGCGGGAGAGGTCCGAGCAGGCCGCCACGAGGAAGAGATCGAGGCGCGTGCCGGCGGAGGGGGAGCCGACCCGAAACCGCCGGACCACCGGCCCTACGCCTTGGCGCGGTTGCGGCGGGAGAGGTAGAAGAGCATTCCCCCGGCGATGGCGGCCGTCACGAGTCCGATGGCCTGCGAGGTCGAGAGCACGCCCGGGATCACGAAGCCGCGCACGAGGTCCCCGCGCCAGATCTCCAGGATCCCGCGCGTGATGGCGTAGAGGAGCACGTAGAGCCAGAAGACTTCGCCGTCGAAGGTCCGGCGGCGGTAAGCCCACTGGAGGATCAGGAACATCAGGAACGCGTTCAGGGACAGGTAGATCTGCGTGGGATGCAGGGGGACGTTCAGCGGCGTCCCGACGGCTTCGGCGGCGAAGGGGTCGGTGAAGGTGACCCCGAACGGGCCGTGGGTCTCCTTGCCGTAGCAGCAGCCGGCCGCGAAGCATCCCCAGCGCCCGATCGCCTCGCCGAGCGCGATCGAGGGCGCCCCCATGTCCGCGACCCGCCAGGCCGGCAGGTTGTTCCTCTTCATGTACCAGATCGCCACGGCGGTCGCGGCGATCAGCCCTCCGTAGAAGACGCCGCCGGAGCGCACGACCTCGATCAGATCTCTCGGGTTGGCGGCGTAGCGCTTCCACTCGACGAGGATGAGGAGGAGCTTCGCGCCGAGGATCGCCGAGGCCAGGATGTAGAGCGCGAGGTCCAGGATCTTCTGGTCCGGCAGGTCCTCGGCGAGGGCCTTGCGCCGCAGGAGCCAGATGCCCGTCAGGTAGGCGATCGCCAGGACGACGCCGTACGTCGGAAGGTAGAACTGCCCGATGTGGACCAGGCGCGGGAAAATGAGGCTATCCCCCCGGTGCGGCGTCGGTCCGCGGCGCCGGTTCGTCCTCGTGGCCGAGCATGTCGAGGAAGAGAACGGCGACGCCGATGCAGATGGCCGAATCGGCGACGTTGAACGCCGGCCAGTGATGGCCGGAGACGGAGAAGTCGAGGAAGTCGACGACGTATCCGAACCGCACGCGGTCGAGGAGGTTGCCGACGGCGCCGCCCAGGATGAGCGCCAGGCCGACCTGGAGCCGGACGCTCTTGTGCGAGGAGCGCAGGGCGTACGCGGAGACGATCAGGAAGACGATGACGGCGACGCTGTTGAGCACGACGGCCTTGATCGCGGAGTCGACCGAGGCGAAGAGACCGAAGGCCGCGCCGCTGTTGCGCACGTAGGTCAGGTCGAAGACGTCGGCGATGACCGTCTTCGACTGGTGGACCTCCATCGCGCGGGTGATGAGGCCCTTGGTCCACTGGTCGAGGAAGAGGACGGCGAGCGAAACGGCGAGATACGCGCCGCGGTAGAGGGTTGACTCTTTCAGGGCAGCGGGTTTCATCGGCCCGTTCCCAGGACGCTGCGGCAACGCGTGCAGAGGCCGTTGGCCTCCGCTTCGGGGGTCACCTTCCAGCAGCGGTCGCAGCGACGGCCCGAAGCTTTCCGAAAGGCCAGGCGCACGCCGGGGTAGGCCTGCGACTCCCGGCCGCCGTCCGGCAGCTCTCCGCCTTCGACGGCCTCCGAGACGATGAACAGGTCCGCGAGGCCGGCGCCGTCGGTGCCGGTCGCTCGCCGGTCGGCCTCGAGCTCGGGGGTGGTCGAGAACGCGATCGTCCCTTCCAGGGACGATCCGATCACTTTGTCGCGGCGGGCTTGTTCCAGGATCACCGAGGCCTCTTCCCTCAATTTCGTCAGCCGTTCCCAGGCTGCCTCGGGAACGGAGTCTACCGGCACGTCGTCCAGCCCGTCGAAACCCGCCAGGTGGACCGATTCTTCCTCTTTTCCGGGGAGCGCGCCCCAGATCTCCTCGGCCGTGAACGGCAGCACGGGCGCCGCGGCCGCCGCCAGGGCGCGGGCGATCCGGTGGAGGACCGTCTGCGCCGAGCGGCGCTCGGGCGATTCCGCCGCCGACGCGTAGAGGCGGTCCTTGAGGATGTCGCAATAGAACGCCGACAGCGTCGTGGCGCAGAAAGTCACGAGTTGATGGTAGATGACGTGGAACTCGTAGGCCTCGTACGCGGCACGGACCCGGCGCACGACGGTCCGGGCCTGGGCAAGCGCCCACCGGTCGAGGGGAAGGAGATCTTTCGATGCGACGGCGTCCCGGCCCGGCTCGAAGTCGTAGAGGTTCGAGAGCAGGTAGCGGGCCGTGTTGCGGATCTTGCGGTACGCCTCGGCGCAGCGCGCCAGGATCTCTTCCGAGATCGGATCGTCGTCCCGGTAGTCGAGGCTCGCGACCCACAGCCGCACGACGTCGGCGCCGTACTTCTGGATGAGGTCCTGGGGGGCGACGACGTTGCCGAGGGACTTCGACATCTTGCGCCCCTGGCCGTCGACTACGAAACCGTGCGTGATCACGCCCTCGTACGGCGCGTCCCCGTAGAGGGCGACCGAGGTCAGGAGGGACGACTGGAACCATCCGCGGTACTGGTCGTGACCCTCGACGTAGAGGTCGGCCGGCCGTCCGCCGGCGGGCTTGACGAGCTCCGGCCACGCCCCCGAGCGCAGCACCGCGATGTGCGAGACGCCGGAGTCGAACCAGACGTCGAGGATGTCGGTTTCGGCCTGGAAGTCGCCGGGGGAAAAGCCCCGCAGGTCCGCGCCCGGCGGCAGAAAGTCGGCGGCGGGCCGGGCATACCAGGCGTCGGCGCCCTCGGCGCGGAAGATTGCCGCGACGTGCTCGAAGAACTTCGTCTGCTCGGCCGGCGCGTCGCTCCAGGGGTAGACTCCCGCGCGCTCGCCCGCCTTCATGGCGTAGAGGAGCGTGATGGGGGAGCCCCATCGCCGCTGCCTGGAGATGACCCACTCGCGCCGGTTTTCGACCATGCCGGCGATGCGGGCTTCGCCCCAGGCCGGCGTCCATTTCACACGCGCGATCGCGGCGAGCGATCCGGCACGCACGTCGGTCGCGGCCTCGTCGAGGCGGGCGAACCACTGGATCGTGGCGCGAAAGATCACGGGGTTCTTGCAGCGCCAGCAGTGCGGATACTCGTGGCGAAACTTTGGGTCGTAGCCCGCGAGGGCACCCACGGCCTTGAGGTCTTCCACGATCGCGGGGTTGGCCTCGAGGACCTTCTGGCCGCGGTACTTCGCGACCGTCGTGAACCGTCCGGCCTCGTCGACCGGCGACAGGATCGGCAGCTTCTCGCGCTGCCCGACGAGAAAGTCGTCCTCGCCGTGTCCCGGCGCGGTGTGGACGAGGCCGGTCCCCGCGTCCATCGTGACGTGATCGCCGAGGACCACGCGGAAGGACCGCGCGTCCTCTTCGGCCGTCAGCTCGCCGCGGCTCTCGGCGCCGAGCGGGTGGGCGTAGACGGCGCCGGCGAGCGACGTGCCGGGGACGGACGCGACGCGTTTCCAGTCGCGCCAGCCGAGCGCCCCCGCGACGCTTTCGGCGAGCCTCTCGGCCACGAGGTAATGGTTGCCGTTGCCCGCGTCGATCCAGACGTAAGTCTCGTCGGGGTGCACGGCGATCGCGAGATTGGACGGGATGGTCCAGGGGGTGGTCGTCCAGATCAGGAACGCCGCATTGGCGAGCGAGGCGCCGCCGATCCAGGCCTCCGTCGGAAACGCGACGTAGATCGCGGGGTCCGCCCGCTCCTCGTACTCGAGCTCCGCCTCGGCCAGCGCCGTCCGGTCGGTGAAGCACCACCGAACGGACTTCAGCGCCTGGTAGACGAGGTTCTTTCCGTAGAAGCCGCCGAAGGCCCGGGCGATCTCGGCCTCGTAGGCGTAGTCCATCGTCCGGTAGGGACGGTCCCAGAGCCCGCCGACGCCAAGCCGGCGGAACTCCTCGCGCTGGATCCCGATGTACTCCTCGGCGTAGGCCCGGCAGGCGCGGCGGATCTCGACCGGGCTCATGTCCTTTTTCTTCGAGCCGAGCTTCTTGTCGACCTTCTGCTCGATCGGCAGGCCGTGGCAGTCCCAGCCCGGCACATACGGGGCGTCGAAGCCCATCATCGCGCGGCTGCGCACGATGACGTCCTTCAGGATCTTGTTCAGCGCGTGGCCGATGTGGATGTTGCCGTTGGCGTACGGCGGGCCGTCGTGGAGGATGAACCGCGGCCGGCCGGCGGCCCTGGCCCGGCGCCTGCCTTCGAGGCCGGACGCCTCCCAGGCCGCGAGCTGCTGCGGCTCCCGCCGCGCCAGGTCCGCCTTCATCGGGAAGTCCGTGCGCGGAAGGTTGAGCGTGCTCTTGTAGTCGGGCGCGTCCGTCATCGCGGGCGAAGTTTAGCGTACGGGCCGGCGGTTCCCGGCCCTCCCGCTACCCGCGGGGGGCGGCGGTCAGGAGCGCGACCACGGCGGCGGCGATGTCCCGGCCGTGAGTGATCGTCACCTCGGCCGAGAGCACCTCGAGCGCGCGCGAGCGCTCGAGGGCCTTCCCGTGGAAGGCGAGGAGCGGCTTGCCGCGCGGGTCGCGACCCACCTCGATGTCCCGGAATGCGATGCCCCGCCAGCCGAGTCCGAGGGCCTTCATCGCGGCTTCCTTCGCCGCGAAACGCCCGGCCACGTGCTCGGCGAAGGCGCGCGGATGCCGGCGCTGGCGCCGGATCTCTCCCTCGCGGAACACGCGCGCGAGGAATCGCTCCCCGTGCCGCTGGAGGACTCCCGCGACCCGATCGACCTCGGTCAGGTCGAGGCCGAGAAGGAGGCCCACCGGCATCAGACGAGGCCTTTCAGGCCGAAGAACCGGGCGATGCGGGCCCGGAGCGCCTGGGGCTCCTCGCCGACCGCGGCTCCCCGGGCGCTGTCGAGTCGTCCGGCCGTCTCGCGGCGTCGCTCGAGGATGATCGCGTCGAGCTTCTCGACCAGCGAGGGATTGGCGAGGAGGATCGGGGCGATGGTCCCCTTGTCGATCTCGACGAGGAGGGACTCCTCGACGGCGCGCACAGTCGCGGTGCGGGGCTCCCCGGTCAGGAGACTGATTTCCCCGAAGGACGACCCCGGATCGAGCATGGCGAGCTTCTGGCTCTGAGCGGTGCCGGCCGCGACCGAGACGGACGCCCGCCCCGACGCGATGAGGAACATGGACGACGTCGTCTCGCCCTCGCGCACGATCGTTTCCCCGGCCGTGAACGGAAGGGCCCGGGCCCCGGCCGACAATTGCGCGCGCTCGTCTGCCGACAGGGGCGCGAAGAGCTCGCTCCCGTCGATCGCCGAAGCGATGGCGGGCGACTGCCCGGGGCGCGCCAGAGGACCCGCGGCGTACTGGTGCTGGCGAATCAGCGGGTAGGCGAACGCGATGTTCTCCCGTTCGAGCGCGTACCAGGCCCGCTCGCGGACCGCGGAGTCGACATCGAGGTAGCGCGCGTAGTCTTCCAGCCAGTAGCGCAGCTCGTAGACGACCGACCAGTCCGCGAACCCCTGGAGAAGGACGCGGGGCGCCGGATGCGGGGCGATTCCCGCCAGGTTTCGGAGGGAGGCCTCGAGGGCGGCGCGGGCGCGGGCGGGCGGCAGGTCGTACTCGAGGTTGACCCGCAGAACGCGCGCCATCGGCGGACCGCCACGCCGGTAGACTTCGAGCCGTTCGCGGCTGGCGGTGATGTTGGGGATCAGGACGACGTGTCCCTCCATCGTGCGCACCTTGATCGCTCGCCAGGAGAGCTGCTCGACCAGGCCGATGCCGTCGCCCGTGCGCACCATGTCTCCGACCTGGACGGTGCGCTCGACGGCAAGAGCGATTCCGGAGAACAGGTTGCCGAGGGTCTCCTGGAGCGCCAGGCCGACGACCGCGGTGATGATCGCGGAGGTCGCGAGGAGGGCCGGAAGGCTCGCCGAGAGGACGATCTGAAACAGGGCCCCGAGGGCGACCCCGAAGATCAGGAGGCTGACGATCTGCCGGAGGAGCGCGGGCGCCGCCGTGCCCCGGCGCAACTCGTAGCCGACGTCGAAAAACAGGAAATCGGCGATCCGGGTCAGCAGCAACACGCCGGCCAGGCCGATCGCGAATACGCCGTAGTCGCGTGCGCGGGCATCGGTCAGCGAAACGTGCAGGCTCGACAGGAGGAGAACGGATCCCGCAACGAGCGCGAAGATGACGGCGGCCGGCAGCACGCCCCGGGCGAGGGAGGACGCAAGGGTCCGCAGGCGCACGCTCATCGTCCGGCGAGCCTCTCGGCCACGGCCCGGGGATCGGCGGACTCCTGGAAGAGGCGGATCGCCGCGACGCCGGTGAAGCGGTCCCGATAGGGATCGAGCGCCGCCAGGTTGGCTTCGTCGATGCCGCCGATGGCGTACACCTCGCAGGCATGGGTGCCCGGTTCGGGGAGGCGTCCGAGGGCCTCCGGTCCGAGCGGCGGGCCGTAGACGCGCTTGGACGGCGTGTCGAAGATCGGCCCGATCACCACCGCGTCGGCGCCGGCTTCGATCGCGGCCCGGGCCTCCTCCGGGTCGTGGGTCGAAACCCCGACGCGAAAGCCGCGGGGCGTATGCGCCCGAATCCTCGGGAGCGGCAAGCCGTCGGCCGGCAGGTGAACGCCGTCGGCTCCCGCAGCGAGCGCGACGTCGAAGCGCCGGTTCACCGTGAGACGGACCCCGGGGCCGAGGCGCGCCTTCGCCTCGCGGGCGAGAAACAGCGTCTGCCGGTCGTTCGTCCCCTTCTCGCGCAGCTCGACCGACACCGGGGCCCCGGAGAGTGCATCGAGGATCTCGAAGAAACGTCGGTCTCCGACGGCCGGGCGGTCCGTGACGTAGAGGGCCTTCATTCGGGAGCACCCGATGGAGGGGGCTCGCCCTGTAGGGTACGCGACAGGACCTTCAGGTCCGCCGCACCGGCGGCCAGGTGCAGGAGCCCGAGTCCCGAGACGAAGCCGCGAAAGAACCCCGAACCGAAAATGCCGGGATGGGCGGCCCGGCCCGTCCAGGGGCGCAGGACCAGGTAAACCCCCACCGCCGTGCAGTAGAAGACGAAGAAAGCACTTCCCAGGAACGCGAGAGCGCGGCGCACGTGTCGCGATTCTAATTGGGGTCGGGTTCGCATTCCCGAGCTTTCATGGTTCCGGCGGCGCGGACAAAAAAAAGAGCCGCGCCCGAAAGCGCGGCGGAGAGAAGGGGAGATCTCAGGGCGAACTGCTCAGGGGCGGCCCCGATGCCCGCCGGAGCTCGGCGGAGCCGGGGCGCTGCGGGACGAGGGCGGCGGCGCCGAAGGGGCCGGGGCGGAGCGCGGCGGCGCGGCCTGGGGTGCGGGCGCCGAGCGCGGCGCGGAGCGTTCGGTCGAGCGGGACGAGTCGCCGCGCGGGGCCGGAGCGGTCCCCGAGGACCCTCGGTCGGGCGGGGCATAGCTGCGTGGACGCGAGCCGCGGGGGGAGTATGCGTCGCCGCGTGGACCGAGATCGCGGGGCGCGGCCGTACCCTCACGTCCACGGGAGCGCGAGCCGCTGTCCCCGTAGTCCGGCGTCCGCCGTCCGGGCACGGAGCCCTCGATGACACGGCGGGCGGGAGGGATGTCGGATCGCGTTCGCCAGCTCGGCTGGCTGCCATTCCCGGCCGACTCCGCGCGGTCCGACGGCGAGTTGCGGGGAGCGCTGCGGCTGCGCCAGTCTTCGCTCGTCAGCCGCTCGGCCTGTGCGCGAGGGGCCGCCGCGGGCCGAGTCGGTGCGCCCGTCGGGCGCCCGCGCCAGGATTCCTGACCCTCGGGACGAGTCACGGTGCGGCCCGAATCCGGCCGGGTCGCGGTCTCGTTGCGCTGCGTTCCGGGCGCCCGATCGACGGTTCGGCCGGGGGCGGTCCGGGGCGAGGCGGCTTCGCCGCGGCGTGTGTCCGGGTTCAGTGTCGTGCGACTGCGCTCGACGACCGCCGTGCTTCCACGCGGCGCCATTTCGGACGCTCCGGGGCCGCCGATCCGGCCTCGGTCGGCCGTGACGGCGCGCTGGATCAGAGCCTCGACCGTGCCGGGCGGAAGCGTCCGCTGCCGACCGACGACCGGCGCCAGCCGCTCCGTGTCCCTGGGTGAAGTCGTGCGCTCGATGACGCCCGGGGCCTCGCGGACGTGGTTCCGAAGGGCGTCGCGCACGTTTCCGCCGCGGGCCGACAGGACGATCGGACGCGAAGAGATCGCGATGTTGCTTCCGAGACGGTCGACGACGCGCGTTCCCGGCACGACCTCGAGGCGGCCGCGGGTGCCGAGGTTGTTGACGCCCGTGAAGTTCCAGCCCCGGACGTCGACCTGGCGGGTCGAGAAGCGGCCGTTGATGGCGAAGCCGAGCGAGCTGCGTCCCCATCCGATGTTGCGGTAGTAGTTGTCCCACCAGGGCGAGAAGCCGCCGTACCAGCCCGTCGGGCACCAGCCGAAGTACCCGGGCGTGTAGCCCCAGTAGACCCACGCCGGCGAGTAGACGTAGCCGGGCGACCAGCACCAGCTGTTCCAGCCGGCGTCGAAGAACCAGTTGCCGTAGTGGAAGGGATACCAGCCCCAGGGGTCCCAGGACCACCAGGTCAGGCCCACCGGCGTCGAGTACCAGGTGCCGTACGAGTACGGTTGCCAGCCGACTTCGACGCGCGGCCTCCAGACGTAGCTCGAATAGGTCGAGTTGTAATCCCAGTCGCCGTAGCCGTCGAGCGCCTGGACGTCTCCGGCGTATTGGTCGTCGACGTAGGTGCTCGACGCGCTCTGCGGAGCGTCGATGGTGGTTTCCAGCCGGTCCGCGGCCCAGAGGTCGAATCGGTCGCGCGAGAAGCTCCCGCGGGCGATTTCGGGTTCCTGGTCTCCCTGGATGAGAAGGTAGTTGCCGGCCCGGACGGTGTACGAGCCCGCTGGTGTCCGGACCTCGACCGAGCCTGCGCGCACGACGACCGCGCTTCCGCGGCGCACGTCGCTGTTGACGCGCACGCGGGAGCCCGAGCCGGCGTAGATCGTCGCGTCCGCGGTGTCGATCCGCGGGACCGACCGGTCGTCGGAACCGACGACCGAAAGGATCACGGAGCCCTCGGAGAGGTCGATCGCGGAAACGTCGTCTTCCGAGCCCTGCTGCGCGTCGAGCGAGACGAAGCGGACCTTCGTGCCCCCTCCCACGTGCAGGATGTTCCCGTCGGCGAGCGCCACTTCGGCCCGTGCCGGATCCTCGGTCTTCATTTCGTCGCCGGCGGTGATCGGCAGATTGCGGCGGGCCTGAACCTCGCCGTTGGTCGGCGAGGTCACCAGGACTTCGCCGGTCGCTTCCCGGACGTACGTGTAGGCGCTCCGAGCGTTCTGGGCCGCAGCCGAGCCGGCCGCCAGGAACCCGACCGACGCTGTCAGGAGTGCGAACGCCCTTGCTTTCATCTTTGTCATCATGCTCCCGCTCTCGGGGATAGCGAGCCGCGTGCCACCGACTCCCCCTTGCCGCGGCGTGCAGAATGTGCTTTAAACTCAGCACTTATGCCACGGGAGCCGCGCCGGCGCCATCCGGTCTTGTCATGCCGCGGAGACAGGCGGCGAGGTCCGGAGGACACGTCCCGGTGCCTTCGGGCATCCCGGACAGGGGTTTCGTCCGCTTGATCCGGGACATCGTCCGTTATGGCGACGAGCGGCTGACGGCCGCCAATGCCGACGTCGACCCCGGGGCCGAGGACATCTCGGGGCTCGTCGCCGAAATGGTTGAGACCTGCCACGCGGCGCCCGGGGTGGGTCTTGCAGCCCCCCAGATCGGCGTCAACAAGCGCATCGCGATCATCGACCTGTCGATCGGAGCGGACCCGGGAGCGATCATCGTCCTGGTGAACCCGGTCCTCATCGAGTCGAGCGGCGAGCAGAAGGAGGAGGAGGGCTGTCTCTCGGTCCCGGACATCGCGGAGAAAGTCGTGCGGCCAGCCCGGGTGCGCGTTCGGGCCGCTGACGCGAGCGGGAAGATCCGCGAGATCGAAGGCACGGGTCTCCTCGCCCGAGCCCTGTGCCACGAGACCGACCATCTCAACGGCATGCTCTTCATCGAGCGGCTTCGGGGCTTGAAACGGGAGCTGACCTGGCGAAAGGTCCGTCGCCAGAAGGGGAAGGGTTTCTGGTGAGTCTGACGGCGTTCAACACGCTCGGCCGAAAGCCGACCGTCCTCGCGCCGCTCGAGCCCGGCCACGTCCGGCTCTACACGTGCGGGCCCACGGTCTACAACGTGGCCCACATCGGAAACCTCCGGACGTTTCTCTGGGAGGACGTGTTGCGGCGGCATCTGCGCTCGCAGGGCCTGCGCGTGACGCAGATCATGAACCTGACGGACGTCGACGACAAGACGATCCGCGGGGCGAACGAGGCCGGGCTGTCGCTGAACGACTTCACCGCGAAGTACGCCGAGCTCTTCTTCCGCGACATCGACCGGCTCAGGTTCGAGCGCGCCGACCGGTACCCGCGCGCGACCGAGCATGTTCCCGAGATGCTGGAGATCACGGCGAAGCTCCTCGAGCGCGGCCATGCCTACGAGTCGGAAGGGTCGGTGTATTTCCGGATCTCGACCTTCCCCGGGTACGGCAAGCTCTCGGGCATCGACCTCGACAAGGCCCGTCGCGGCGAGCGCGTGGCGGACGACGAGTACGAGAAGGAGGACGTCAAGGACTTCGTTCTCTGGAAAGCCGCCAAGCCCGGCGAACCTTCGTGGCCCTCGCCGTGGGGGCCGGGCCGGCCGGGCTGGCACATCGAGTGCTCCGCGATGAGCATGAAGTATCTCGGCCGCCACTTCGACATCCACACGGGCGCGGTCGACAACATCTTCCCGCACCACGAGAACGAGATCGCTCAGAGCGAGGCCGCGACGGGAGAGCTGTTCGTCGATCTGTGGCTTCACGCCGAGCACCTGATCGTCGACGGCGAAAAGATGGCGAAGTCCAAGGGCAACTTCTATACGCTCGACGACGTGCTGGCGCGGAGGAACGATCCTGTCGCCGTGCGCTATCTCCTGCTCTCGGTGCCGTACCGCAAAAAGCTCAACTTCACCTGGGACGCGCTGACCGGTGCGGCGTCGGCCGTCGAGCGCATCAAGTCGGCGATGGCTCGCCTGGACGATGCGGTGCGAAGCGGCGCCGAGAAGCCCGGAGCGTTTCCCGCGGCCGAGCGTTCGGCGAAGTTCTCGGCCGAGTTCGCGGCCGCCCTCGACGACGACCTCAACACCGCGGAGGCCCTGGGCGTGCTGTTCACGTTCCTGCGCGACCTCAACGCCGCCCAGGTCGACGGCTCGCTCGATGCGAATGGGGCCGCCGCCGCGGCATCCGCGATTCGCGGCGCCGACGCCGTGCTCGGGATCCTCCCCGCGAAGGACGAATTCCTCCCGGCCGAGATCGAGGCCCAGATCTCCGCCCGCGACGCTGCCCGCGCCCGGCGCGACTTCGCGGAGGCGGACAGGATCCGGAAGGATCTCGCGGCGAAGGGCATCGTGCTCGAGGACGGGCCCTCCGGCACGCGATGGAGGCGCGCGTAACGGGAAATTCGCGCCGACGAGGCGGCTTCCCTGCGCGTAGGAACGCAGGGAGGCTTCGATGACCCGGTCCCGCTCGCGGGTCCTCGCCGGTTTCGCGTCGCTGGCCGTCGGCGCCGGTAGCGTCGTCGCGGACGACTGGAAGCCTCCGGAGGCGGCGATTTCGCGCCGGGCTTTCCAAGCCCAGTACCCCAGGCAATCGGCCTCCGCGGCGGCGCTGGAAATCGAAGATCTGGCTTCGGCGATCGGGATCGACGCCGCGCAGGACAGCCGCGCGGAGAACTGCGACAAGGCCGAACGGATGGCGCCCTCGGAGCGAGCTCGGGCGGTCCTTTCGGCCTACGTCACGCGCGAGCTCGAAAGCTCGGGCGAAGGGGTATCGGCGCCGCCGCCCCTGGCCGCGCGTTTCATGCAAGAGAACGACGCGACCGTGGCGTCGATCGTCGCCGCGGCGTCGGGTCGGCGGGAAATCGTCTGGGATCTCGACGTGATCGAGGGGACGAAGTCGCCGGTCCCGAACTGGGTCGGGCTGACGAGCCTTCAGAAGGTGCTCGCGGCGCGCGCCCTGCTCGACCTGCGCCGGGGGGATTCGGCCTCGGCGCTGGAGGCGATCGAGGCCATCTGGCGGATTGCGAGGAGCCTCGGGGCGAGGCCGGAGCTGCTGTCCCAGCTCACAGCGGTCCCGCAGGCGCGCCTGGCCGTGGGGCTGCTTCGGAAGGTCCAGGCCCCGGCCTACGGATGGGAGACGCGACTGCGCGAAGGCGAGTTCTTCCAGGCGTTTCTCGCCGCGTTCCAGAACGACCCCTGGCCCGCTGCGAACGATCCGGAATTGACGGAACAGGTCGAGACCCTGACCCGCATCTACCGGAGCTTCGCGCAGGGCCTCATCGATAAGGGCGCCTGTGCCTGGACGCGGGACGACCTTCAGCACTCCTGGGACGTCGCGGTCAGCGGCGAGTCGGACCCCGACCAGTTGATCCTCACGATCTCCTCGAGCTCGATCATCAACATGCTGATGCGGTCCTATCGGCTGGTCCTCGATTCGGAGCTGACCGCGCTCGTCCTGGATGCCCGGGCCGAACGCGCCGCGTCCCGCGCAGGACGAATGGCCGGCCCGGCTCCCGAACCTCGAGTCGAGCGATCGTGCCCCGGCCGGTTCTACGCCTTTCGGCGCGCCGGGGGGATCACGCTCGCTTTCGAAGGAAGCGCGCCCGCCGACGATTCGGGGGGCTTCACGCTTCCGCTGAAGTTTCAGGGGGCGGCGCCGCCGACTCCCACGCCGACGCCCGCGCCCGGGGCGGCGCGGACTCCGACACCCGCACCGACCCCGTAGGACAGGCGTAAAGTACCCGCGTGGCCGTTCCGGCCGTCGTCCTTCTCGCGCTCCTCGCGCACGCCCCCTCGGATGGGCCGCTCGATTCGCGCTCGATCGCCGGAAACGGGACCGCCAGTGTGCTCGTCGACCTGGCACCTTCGCTGGGAATCGCCTTTCGGGCCCCGACCCGAGGCTTCGAGGAGCCCGGCGCCCCGTCGGTCGACCAGAGGGCGCGGTACGCGGCGAATCCCGGGGGGTGGCTGGACGCCCAGATCCAGGTGCCCGACGAGTCGATCGGAGTGCCGCCGGAGGCCCTGCGCGACTATCTGCAAACGCGCAGGGAAGCGATCTGGACGATCATCGGGGCCCTCGAGAGACAACCGCCGGAGTGGGTCGAGCCGAAAGACCGGGCGGTCTTTCCGTTCCCGTACATTTTGCCGTCGGTGCTTCTCCAGAAGGTTCTCCTCGCCGTTGCGCTCGTCGAAGAGCGCGACGGCAATCGCATCGGCGCCGGCCGCGCGCTCGAGGCCTCGTGGGCGCTGGATCGTCCGCTGGCGGAGCGCACGCTGCTCATGCACCAGATGGTCTCGACCGGTGCTCAGATGTGGCAGGCCGGCGCATTGCGCAAGATGGCGGAGCCGCCCCTCGCGTGGCTGGGTCGCCTCGGCAACAACGACCCGTGGAAACGGATCCTGAGGAGCGTGGTGAGCGAGTCCGAACGGCACGATGACTCGGGCTCCCTTCCCGGATCGGATCCGTTCGCCGAGCTGAACCGCAAGGCGCCGGCTGCGATCGCGGAAGGCCTCGCCAGGCTCTCGCCCTGCGAGGCTGCGGCCCTGGACGACGACGAGGTCTGGCGGTTCGCCGACCGGGACGTCCCGACTTCATCAGCCCCGCATGCCGCCGAGATTCGGCGCATGTACAAAGAGATGTTCTTGCCCAATACGCTCGGCGTGATCCGCCGCGTGGCGCGCCTTTCCGTCGATCGGGAGCTGACTCTTCAGATTCTTCAGCTCAGGCTCGAGCGGTCCGGCTATCCGGGCGGGCGCTGGCCCGAGCGGATGGCGAATCCGATCTCGACGATCTGCCCGGCGGCTTCCTATGCCTACCGGTCCGACGCGGAGGGGATGGAGATCCGCTTCCAGGGCTTCGTCGTCGACCCCCCGTCCGGATCGGTCCTGCCCCTGGCTTTCGGGAGTCGGTATCCTCGGAAGGAGTCGGAAGGGACGCCCACGCCCACCCCTTCTGTCTTGACACCCACACCCGCCGGCGGGATGATCGGCCCGCCATGACGCGCTCGGCCCGGCAGAACTGGTGGTGGCGGCAGACGATCCGGTAGAGCGCGCCTGCGCCCTGCCGAAGACCATCGGCCGGGGCGCATTCCGACGAGAGAATAGAAACCCCCGGCCCGATGGGCTCGGGGGTTTTCGATTTTGACGGCAATGATGGACAAGGTCGTTCCGATCCCGGCGTACGTCGCCTCCCTCGCGCCGAAAGACGCGGAGGACGCGAAGCGTCTGGTCGCGCGCATCCCGGCGAAGGCCAACGCGATCGAGTTCCGGATGGACCTGGCGGAGCGGCCGATCCCGCCGGCGGCGATTCTGGCGCTGGACTCCCGGCCGGCGATCGTGACGTGGCGTTCGCTTCGGGAAGGCGGCGACTTCAGCGGGTCGACCGAGGAGTACTTGCGGCTCCTCGAAGAGGCCTATGCCTCCGGGGCCACGGTCGACGTCGAGCACGCGCGCGGCCTCCTCGCAGACCGGTCGCGATTTTCCGACCGCGAGCGCGTGGTCGTGTCGCATCACTCGCCCTTCGGCCTTCCGGAGGACTGGAAGGCGAAGCTCAAGGCGATGCGCGAGCCGGGCGCGCGCGCCGTGAAGCTCGTCGCGGGGGTCGCCGACATTGCCGGAAGCCTTCGGCTCGCGCACCTGCAGCGAAGTCAGGGCGACCCGGGGGTGGCGTTGTTCCCGATGGGACCGACGAGCGCCCCGGGACGCGTTCTCTCGGCGCTCTTCGGTTCCGCCCTCGTCTACGGGCCCGTCGAGCGTGAGACGGCGACAGGCCAGATTCCCATCGGCGACCTGCTCGAGGTCTACGAGGTCGACCGGCCCCGGAAAGTCGAATCGCTCTATGGCGTCGTGGCGGGCAGCACGGCGCGGTCGCTCTCGCCGTCGCTCCACAACGCGATCTTCCGCTCCAGGGATCTGCCGTATCTCTATTTGCCGCTCCAGGTCTCGGACTTCGAGCGCGAGAAGCCTTGCGAGCTCGAGTTCGATCCGCCGTTTCGAGGCTTCGCCGTCACGCAGCCGTGGAAGCTCGCGGCGGCCCGCGCCGGGAGGCCATCGGAGGATGTCCGACTCATCGGGGCGTCGAACACGCTCGTCCGGGACCGTTCCGGCTGGCGCGCGGAGAACACGGACGTCGACGGAGCCTTCGATCCGCTCGCCGACCACGGCACCGGCGAGGGACGGACCGCCGTCGTGGTCGGAGCGGGCGGTGCGGCGCGGGCGGTCATCGTCGCGGCACGGCGCCTCGGCTACGAGGTGATGGTGGCCGCACGCCGAGACGCCGAGGCGGATCGCATCGCCGAGGCGATGGGCGTCGACTCTCTCGCCTGGGCGGATCTGCCCGCGAGCGAAGCGGACCTCTACGTGAACGCCACGCCCGTCGGGTGGCGCGACGACGACCCGCCCGCGATTCCGGCAAACCTCTTCGAGGCCCGGCCGCTCGTCTTCGACTGCGTCTACCGGCGGGACGGCCGGGACACCTCGACGATCCGCGCGGCCCGGGCCGCGAAATGCCAGACGGTCGAGGGTTTGCAGATGTTCGCGACGCAGGCTGCTCGCCAGGCTCAGCTCTTCGGCGTCGAGGGGGTGACGGTGGACGAGGTCACGGCCATCCTGAAGACGGTCCTGGCCTGATGGACCGTGCCGAGGAGCGTCGAGACTTCCGCTCGCGAGCGCTGGCCGGCCGTTGCGTGCCGGTCGCGCGGGCCCTCCCATCCGATTGCCTGACGCCCGTGATGGTTTTCCGCCGGATGCGCCGGCCCGGCGCCGAGGCCTTCCTCCTCGAAAGCGTGGAGGGGGGTGAGTCCGTCGCGCGATACACGTTTCTCGGTGTCGATCCGTCCGCGCGGCTGACCGTGCGCAGCGGCCGGACGACCGTGGAGCGCGGGGGGCGCCTTGAATCCATCGATGGCGCGCCGCTCGAGATCCTGGAAGGCCTGGTCCGCCGGGACGGCTTCGTCCCCGACCCGGAGCTCCCGCCGCTCGCTCGCGGCGCCGTCGGCTACCTGACCTACGACGCCGTACGGATCTTCGAGGCGATTCCCGACCGTCACCCGCGCGAGGGCGAGATTCCGGATGCGCTCTTCCTTCTGTTCGACGCCGTGGTCGCCTTCGATCATCCCCGCCAACGCGTCCTGCTGCTCACGACGATCGACGCCACCGGGCGATCGGTCGAGGCGGCCGTCGCGGAGGCGGTCGAACGGTTGGACCGCCTGGAAGTCGGGCTGCGAGCGCCGGAGCCCCCGGCTGCTCGGCGGGCGGGGGGACCGGCGGCGGCTTTCCACCCGACCATGCCGCGGGAGCGTTTTATCAACGCCGTGGCGCAGACGCGCGAGGCGATCGCCGCCGGCGAGGTCTACCAGGCCGTCGTCTCGCAGCGGTGGACGGGCCGCCCCGACATCGATCCTTTCGACGTCTACCGAGCCCTCCGGACGCTCAACCCGTCGCCCTACCTCTACTACCTCGAAACGCGGGAGGCGAGCATCCTGGGCTCCTCGCCCGAGATGCTCGTGCGTTGCCGCAACCAGGAGGTCGAAACGCGGCCGATCGCGGGCACGGTGCCCCGCGGGAAAACGCCGGCCGAAGACGAGTGCCTCGCGGCGTCGCTCCTGGCGGATCCCAAGGAGAGGGCCGAGCACGTCATGCTGGTCGACCTGGCGCGCAACGATCTGGGGCGCGTCTGCGAGATCGGCAGCGTCCGCGTCGCGCGCTACGCCGCGGTCGAGAAGTTCTCGCACGTCCAGCATCTGGTTTCGGAGGTCCGAGGCCGGCTCCGCGAGGGCGCCGGAGCCGCCGAGGCGATCGCCGCGTGCTTTCCGGCGGGGACGCTGACCGGCGCGCCCAAGATCCGGGCCATGGAGTTGATCGACGCGCTCGAGTCTTCCCGCCGCGGGATCTACGGGGGCGCCGTCGGCTACTTCGATTCGTCCGGAAACTGCGATCTCGCCATCGCCATCCGGACGGCCGTCGTCGAGAAGGGACGGTGGAGCGTTCAGGCCGGGGCCGGGATCGTCGCGGACTCCGTCGCCGAGAAGGAGTATGCCGAGGCCGAGGCGAAGGCCGCGGCTCTCTTCCGCTCGATCGAGCTCGCCCGGGAGTGGTTCGCATGATTTTCGTCGTCGACAACTACGACTCCTTCACCTACAACCTGGTGCAGGCGCTCGGAAAGTTCGACCCCGACGTTGTCGTGGCGCGCAACGACCGGTTCGAGCCGGCCGAGGCCCTGGCGGCTCGGCCGCGCGCAGTGGTGATCTCGCCCGGACCCGGTCGGCCGGAGAACACCGGCCGCTCGATCGCGATGATCGCCGCCGCCGAACGTGCCGGTGTGCCTCTCCTCGGCGTCTGCCTCGGTCACCAGGCGATCGCTGCGCACCACGGCGGCGTCGTCGAGCGGGCGCCCGCACCACGGCACGGAAAGAGCTCGCGCATCGACCACGACGGGACGGGACTCTTCGACGGACTGCCGCGTCCCTTCGAGGCCGGGCGGTACCATTCGCTCGTGGTCAGGGAGGACGTTTTGCCGTCCGAGCTCGTCGTCACCGGCCGAAGCGACGATGGCCTGGTCATGGCGCTCGCCCATCGATCCCTTCCGGTTTTCGGCGTGCAGTTCCACCCCGAGTCGGTCCTGACTCCGATGGGCGAGCGGATCCTGGAGAATTTCGTGAGGCTCGCATCGTGACGCCCGGCGTCGCTGCCGCGTTGCGCACCGTGGCCGCCGGGAAGACCCTCTCGCGGGCCCTCGCCGAAACGGCGTTCGGTGACCTGATGGACGGCCGCGCCACCGACGCGCAGAAGGGCGCGCTTCTTCTCGGGATCGCGACCCGAGGCGAGACGGCGGGAGAGATCGCCGGCGCCGTCTTGGCGCTGCGCTCCCGGATGCGCCGCGTCCCGACGCGCCGCGCGCCGGTCCTCGACACCTGCGGTCCGGGCGGGCTCGGGCGCGATCTTTTCAACCTTTCGACCGCGGCGGCCATCGTTGCGTCGGGGGCGGGAGCCGCCGTCGCCAAGCACGGCAACCGGTCGATCTCCTCGCGCGTCGGTTCGGCCGACGTCCTGGCGGCCGCCGGAATCGCGGTCGATCTCGAGCCCGAACGCGCCGGGCGGATCCTCGACGAGACCGGCCTCGTGTTTCTCTTCGCGCCGGCGTTCCATCCGGCGATGAAGGAGCTCGCGAATGTCCGGCGCGAGCTCGGCATTCGGACGATCCTCAACGTCCTCGGGCCGCTCGCCAACCCGGCCGGAGCGAAGCGGCAGTTGGTCGGCGTCGGCCGTCCGGAGCTCGCCTCACTCCTCGCGGACGCCCTCGCTGCGCTCGGCACCGAACGGGCGATCGTGTTCCACTCGGAGAACGGCCTCGACGAGCTGACGCCGGGCGTGGGCGCGGCCGGGGTCGAAGTCGAGAACGGCGAGACGCGTCCGTGGAGTCTCGACGCGTTCGCGCTCCGCCAGGCGCCGGTCTCGGTCGAGGCGCTTTCCGGCGGCGCTGCGGAAGAAAATGCCGCGATGCTCTCGCGGCTGCTGGACGGGGAGGCGGGGCCGCGGCGCGAGGCCGTGCTGCTGAACGTCGCGCTGGCGCTCGTCGTCGAAGGTCGCGCACCCGGGGTGACCGAGGGATACGACCTCGCCCGGTCGGCGATCGATTCGGGCGCCGCCCGCGGCCGGTTCGAGTCTCTGCGAGCGGCCGCCGCATGAGCGACATCCTCGATCGGATCCTCGCGGACAAGCGGGCGCGCCTCTCGCGCGGGGAGTACGCGCCCCGCGGCACGGCCGACCGGCCCACGGACGGGGCGGCGTTCGCGGCCGCGCTGCGGCAGCCGGGAACGCGGGTCGTCGGCGAGATCAAGGCGAAATCTCCGTCGGCGGGGGAGATCCTCGTCGGCGCCGACGGCCGGATAGAAACGTTCGCGCTCCACTACCGGCGGGGGCACGCCGCCGCCATCTCGGTCGTCGTCGAAGAAGACCATTTCGGAGGACGCCCCGAGTGGCTGCCGCGCGCCAAGAGCATTTCAGGCCTGCCGGTCCTGATGAAGGACTTCATTGTCTCCGAGCGGCAACTCGACTTCGCCGTGTCGCTCGGCGCGGACGCCGTGCTTCTGATCGTACGGGCGCTGTCGGAGCCGGAGCTTGCGGCACTGGCGGCCGGGGCGCGGCAGCGAGGGCTCGCCGTCGTCGCCGAGGCGCACGGTCCGGCCGAGGTGTCGCGGGCCGCGGCGGTGTCGCCGGACGTGCTCGGCGTCAACGCCCGGAATCTCGCGACCTTCGAAACGGATCTCGAGGCGCTCGTCGCGTTGGGCCCGGCGATCCCGCCGGGGCCGGTGCCGATGGCGGAAAGCGGCGTCCGCAACCGGTCGGACGTGGAACGCTTGTGGGCCGCCGGGTACCGGGCATTTCTCGTGGGGGAGGCGCTGCTGCGCTCCGGGGACCCGGAGGACGACTTGAGGGCGCTCCGGGGATGACGGCGATCAAGATCTGCGGTCTCACGCGGGTGGAGGACGTGACCGCCGCGGCCGAGCTCGGAGCGGCGGTCCTGGGCTTCAACTTCGTCGAGTCGTCTCCCCGGCGGATCTCCCGGTCCCGGGCCCGCGAGCTCGCCGCCGCGGCGCCTGACGGAGTCCTGCGCGCCGGCGTTTTCGGCGATGCAGGGCGGAACGAGATCGCCGGAGCGATCGCGGAGGTCGGCCTCGAGATCGTCCAGCTGCATCGCAGCGTGAACGAGGAAGACGTCGACGGACTCGACGCGGGGGTCATTCCCGCGGTTCGCGTGGAAGCGGGCAGGGCCGGCCTTCCGCCGGCCGAGGTCCTGGCGAAGTGTCGTGGTCTTCTCTGGGACTCGAGCGCGGGCCGGGGCCGCCAGCCTCATTGGGCCCTCGTCGAAGAGGCGGGCCCCGTTCCGGTCGCAGTCTTCGTGGCCGGAGGTCTGGATCCCGACAACGTCGGCGACGTGATCCGGCGCCTCCGGCCGGCCGGAGTCGACGTGGCTTCGGGTGTCGAGAGCGCTCCGGGCGTCAAGGACCGCGACAAGCTGCGGCGGTTCTTCGAGGCCGTTCGGGAGGCCGACCGTGGCTAGGCGGAGCGGTTACTTCGGGGAGTACGGCGGCCGGTTTGCGCCCGAGACGCTCATGGCGCCCCTCGAGGAGCTCGAGCGCGGGTTCGAGAAGTGGCGCCGGGACCGCCGGTTCCGCGCCGAGCTCGCGGACCTGCTGCGCAACTACGCGGGACGCCCGACGCCCGTCACCTTCGCGAACCGCTTGAGCGAGCGTCTCCGCGGGGCGAGGATCGCCCTGAAGCGCGAAGACCTGCTGCACACCGGGGCGCACAAGCTGAACAACGCGCTGGGCCAGGTTCTTCTGGCGCGCCGCATGGGGAAGTCGAGGGTCGTCGCGGAGACCGGAGCGGGCCAGCATGGCGTGGCGACGGCGGCCGCGGCCGCCAAGCTCGGAGTCGCCTGCCGCGTCTACATGGGCGTGACCGACATGGCGCGGCAGGCCCCGAACGTCTCGAGGATGCGGCTCCTCGGTGCGGAGGTCGAGGGTGTCGACGCCGGGTCGAAGACGTTGAAGGACGCGATCAACGAGGCGATGCGGGACTGGACGGAGAACGTGGCCTCGACACACTACGTGCTCGGGTCCGCCCTCGGTCCCCATCCCTATCCCAGGATCGTCCGGGAGTTTCAGGCCGTCATCGGCCGGGAGGCGAAGGCCCAGTTCCGCCGTCTCGCGGGCCGGGATCCGGACGCGGTCGTGGCCTGCGTGGGAGGCGGATCGAACGCCATCGGAATCTTCTCCGCGTATCTCGCCTCGCGCGTTCCGCTATACGGCGTCGAGGCCGGCGGACGCGGCGCCGGGCCGGGGGAGCACGCGGCGCGGTTCGCGGGGGGCTCGGCCGGAATCCTCCACGGAACGCGCACGATGCTCCTCCAGGACGCCGCCGGACAGACGCTCCCGACGCACTCGGTGTCGGCGGGCCTCGACTATCCGGCCGTGGGTCCCGAACACGCGCGCCTCCACGACACCGGGCGCGTTCGTTACACGAAGATCTCCGACGGGGAGGCGCTCGACGCCTTCTTCCTGCTCTCGGCGACCGAAGGGATCCTCCCCGCGCTCGAGTCCGCGCACGCCGTCGCGTTCGCGGCGCGCATGGCGCGCGACCGGCCGCGATCGGCCTGGATTCTCGTCAACCTCTCCGGGCGCGGCGACAAGGACCTCGACGAGGTGCTCCGTCTCCGGGGCGACGCGCCGGCATGAGTCGGATCTCCGAGGCGTTCGGCCGCGCGCGCCACCAGGGCCGGGCCGCGTTCATCGCGTATCTCACGGCGGGCGACCCGTCCCCGGACGCGACCCTCGGGCTCGCCCGGACTCTCGAGCAATCGGGCGCGGACATCCTCGAGCTGGGCGTCCCGTTTTCGGACCCGGTCGCCGACGGACCCGTGCTGCAGCGCTCGGCCGCCCGGGCACTCGAGGCCGGCGTGACGCTCGCATCGGTGTTCGCCCTCGCACGACGGATCCGCGAGGAGACCCGGCTGGCGCTGGTCCTCTTCTCGTACGCCAATCCGCTTCACCGGATGGGATTCGAGCGCGCCGCGGCCGGGGCGCGGGACGCCGGGTTCGACGGGGTCCTCCTGACGGACGTTCCGCCCGACGAAGCGCGCACCGTCGTCCGGTCCTTCCGCCGAGCGGGGCTCGACACGATCTTCCTCGTCTCGCCGACGTCGCCGCTCGAACGCATGCGCGAAGCCGCACGGCTTTCGACCGGGTTCCTCTACGTCGTTTCGCGTCGGGGCACGACGGGAGCCCGGGCCGAGTTGCCGCCCGACCTCGCGACGACGGTCCGGCGGGCGCGGCGGGTCGCGGGCCGGCTGCCGCTCGCGATCGGATTCGGCATTTCGACGCCCGCGTCGGCGGCACGGGCCGCGGCGCTGGCCGACGGCGTCGTCGTCGGCTCGGCCCTCGTCGGCGCCGCCGAGGCCGCCGGTCGCGGCCGGGACGCCGCCGTCGGCAGGCTGGCCCGCCGACTGGCGAAGGCCTGCCGCCGGAAAGGCTGATGCGGAACGAAGGGGAGTGGCTCAAGCTCCTGCGCCGCGCGGACCTTCCGCAGGAGATTCTCGAGAGCATTCTGGGCGACCGGACCGCCCGCAAGCATCACGCGGTTCGGACGGCTCTGGCGGCCCACCCCCGTACCCCTCGGACCCGGGCGCTGGCCCTCGTCTCGACGCTCTTCTGGCGTGACCTGGCTCACCTCTCGGCCGACGCCCGGGTGCATCCGGCGATCCGGCGGGCCGCGGACCAGGATCTTCTCCGAAGGATTCCCGAGATGGCGATCGCCGAAAAGGTCGACCTGGCCCGCATCGTCGGCCGCGGAACTCTGCGGCTGCTGTGCCTCGATCCGGACCCGAGGGTCCTCGTCTCCGTGCTCGACAACCGCTTTACGATTGAGGCGGATGTGATCCAGGCCGCGGTCCAGCACTCGGCGGGGCCCGAGTCGCTCGATTTGATCATCCGCCATCCTCGGTGGGGTGCCCGAGCGGGCGTTCGGAGCGCCGTTCTGCGAAGCCCGAGCCTTCCGGACGCGCTCGCGCTGGGCCTGCTCACCCGGGCGAGCCTCGAAGATCTCCGGGGAATCCGGGACTCTCCGCGGACGTCCGCCCTCGTGCGGGCCTGCGCGGAAAGAGTCCTTGCGGAGAGGGCCGTGCGGGTCTAGCATCAAAGGTCCGAAATCCGGGGAGACGTGAATGGGTGAGACACCGATCCTGACCTTCGGAGAAGAGCTCCGCCGGGAGAGGCTCATCCGGGAGGTCTCGCTGGAGGAAATTTCCTCGGCGACGAAGATCTCTGTCCGTCTCCTGACAGCCCTCGAGTCGAGCGACGTGAAGAAGCTTCCCGCGGCGGTGTTCACGCGCGGGTTCATCCGTTCGTACGCCCGGCACCTGGGTCTCGACCCCGAGGAAATGGTCAACGCATACCGGGCGGATCTCGCGCCCGAGCGGGCCCGTGAAGCCGCGGAAGCGAGCAAGGGTCGGATCCGCTCCCGATTCTTCCGCGGGCGGCGCGGGGCGGCGGGCACGCTCGTCATCAGCGTCACCGGAATTCTGCTGCTCCTCGGCCTGATCGCTCGCCCGGATCGTCACAGCGCGTCCACGGCGACGACGGCGGCGCGGAATGTCGCGCCCGTCAGCTTCAAGAACGTGGCCGTGTCGCCGGGACCGGCGCCGCGAATCCAGGACGAGGCGCCGGCGCCCGCCGAGCCCTCACCGTCGTCGGGCGTGAAGATGACGCTGGAGTTCGCCGAGGATTCCTGGACCGAAGTTTCCGCGGACGGCACACCGATCTTCGCCGGCCTCATCCGCCGCGGCGACAAGCGCGAGTTCGAGGCCCGTGAAGGCTTCCGGCTGACCCTCGGCAACGCTGGCGGCGTCCGGGTCACGGTCGACGGCCGGGCCCTGGAACCGCTCGGAGGGGCGGGCCAGGTCGTCCGGAATCGACCCGTGCCCGACCCGCGGCTGCAGAGCTAGCTTCCCGGCTCCCGCTTGCCCGAACCCGAGCCCCCGTCCGCGGCCGATCCCCGGGACCTCGTCTCGTTAGTGAGGGCGGCCGACGCGCCCCGCGACCTGCGGATCTTCGCCGCCCGCGGCCTTCTGCCGCTCGAGCGCGACGACCGTCTTCGCGCCGTGCTCGCCGTCGTCGAGGATGAGGATCCGGACGTCGGGCCCCCCGCGCGGGAGACGTTCGGCACTCTTCCACCGGACGACATCGTTCGCTTTCTCGACCAGGGCGAACCCACGGTGGCGGAGATCGACACCGTCAGCCGGATCAGCGAGGACCACTTCGTCCTCGAAGAAATCATTCGCCACAGGGACACGGCCGACGAAACGCTCCTGCGGCTCGCCTCGACCGTGAGCGGGGCCCCGCAGGAGGCTCTGATCGTCAACCACGTGCGGCTGATCCGCCAGCCCGCGCTGATCGAAGCGCTCCTTGCGAACCCCGGCTTGACGGCCGACGGGCGGCGGCGGCTCGCCGAGATCCGCGAGGAGTTCTTCGAGAAGGAAGACCGGCGGCGCGAGCAGGAACGCCGGCGCCGTGAGGAGGAGGAGCGCCGGGCTCGGCAGGAAGCGGAAGGAATCGTCTTCGACGAGGAGGCCGGAGCGCCCGTGGCCGAGTCCGGGGAGGCGACCCTGGCCGGCGCGCCGGCCGACGAGGAGGCGGATGCGGGGCTCGGCGCCGTCTACAGGCGCATCTCCATGATGACCGTCAAGGAGAAGGTCGAGCTCGCCCAGAAGGGGAACAAGGAGGAGCGCCGGATCCTCATCGGCGACGCCAACAAGATCGTCAGCATGGCGGTCCTGAACTGCGAGTCGCTGTCGCAGGCCGAACTCGAGGCCTTCTGCTCGATGCGACACCTCGCCACCGAGATCTTTCACGAGGTCGCCACGACGCGGGAGTGGATCAAGAAGCCCCGCATCCAGCTCGCCCTCGTCATGAATCCCGCGGTCCCGCTATCGGTCACGCTTCCCCTGGTCAAGTTCCTCGGCATGCGCGATCTGCGGAACATCGGCCGGGACCGCAATCTCCCGGAGGGAATCCGCCTGGCGGCACGAAAAATCCTCCTCGAAAAGCGAGGATGACGGAGAGCGGGGGGCACGGCCGGCGCGGCGGCGCTTGCCGGGGGGGCGGTCTTTCCCGTATGTTAACCTTCGTTGAAAAATTCCGCCACGCGGTCGAAGGGCTCCCACGATGTCGCGAGAAGCTGATTACTATGCGCTCCTCGGGGTACCGAGGGACGCCAGTGAGAACGAAATCCGGGAACGGTTTCGGTCGCTGGCGAGAGAGGCCCATCCGGACCGCGCGCCGGCGTCGCGAAAGGCCGAGGCGGAAGCCAAGTTTCAGGACCTGACCGAGGCAGTCAATGTGTTGACGAGTCCCGAAAGACGAAAAGCCTACGACTTCGATCTCGCGGCCGCGCGAACCGCGCCGGAGATGGGGGGCGACGCGGTCGCGCAGAACTACGTTTCCCAGGGCATCGCCGCCTACAAGGAGCGCAAGTTCGCGGAGGCGGCGGGCAACTTCCAGCTCGCGGTCCACCGCAATCCCCGGGACGTCAAGGCCCAGCACTATCTCGGCCTGGCGTCGGCTCGGGCCGGCGACATGCGGGCGGCGGTCAAGGCGATCGAGGCCGCCTTGTCGATCGAGCCCCACAACGGCGGCATGCTCAAGGACGCGGGAGCGATCTTTCGCCAGGCGGGTCTGCTCTTGAAGGCGGAGAAGGCCTACCAGGAAGCCGTGCGGTGGGACCCCTCCGCGGGTGACGCCCGCAAGGCTCTCGAAGAGGTCCGCGTGCAGCGGACAGGCAAGGGGTAGCGCCGGCGATGGCCCAGATCGACGCGTACGGGCTGACGGACGTCGGCAAAAAGCGCAAGCACAACGAGGACGCGTACGCGCTGGACGAGGGCGAGGGCCTGTTCATCGTGGCCGACGGCATGGGCGGCCACGCGGCCGGGGAAGTCGCGGCAAAGATCACCGTCGAGACGATCGAGGAGTTCATCGCCGCCACGCGCCAGAAGGAAGAAGCGACCTGGCCGTTCAAGTACAACCACGAGCTTCACTTCAACAGCAACCGGCTGGCGATCGCGATCGAAAAGGCCAACGAGCGGGTGATGTCCGCCGTCGCCGCCCAGCCCTGGTTGAAGGGAATGGGAACGACCGTCGTTGCGGGGCTCCTGAACGAGAAGATCCTGTCCCTCGCGCACGTCGGCGACAGTCGCGCCTACCTCTATCGGGCGGGGGAGCTGACCCGCCTGACCGACGACCATTCCTGGGTCCACGAGCAGGTCTCCGCCGGCATCCTGACGGAAGAGGAGGCGAAGACCCATCCGTTGAAGAACGTGGTGACCCGGGCGCTCGGCGGCGGTCCATCGGTTGCTCCCGACCTGCGCGAGATGGAGTTTTCGCGCGGGGACGCCTTCCTGTTCTGCTCCGACGGCCTGACCACGATGCTTTCGGACGAGGAGATTCGCGACTCCATCGCCGTCGACGAGATGCGCACCGCGGAGGCCCTCTGCCAGGGCCTCGTGGATCTGGCCAACGACAAGGGAGGCGTCGACAACATCACCGTCGTCTACGTCCGCATTCCGGGGCGCGCGACCCTCGAGAAGGTCGACCGCGTACAGAAGGTCGTCAAGGCGGACGTTCCGGAGAGAGCCGCCAAGTAGACGCGACGCCGCGGTCCGCGAATCCGTACAACGGTTGACGATATCTTGCCCGGGGGCTACCCTCAGGAAATGGTCCGATTGCGCCCGTTCGGCCTGCTGTTCGCCGGCATCCTCCTCGGGTGCGTGGGCGCGCAAGCCTTGTCGCCCGCCCCCTCCGACCCGGATCCCGCCTTCGTCGACGAGGCGGTCGATGCGTTCGTCGGCGACGCTTCACCCCGGACCGGCGGCAACGACGACCTCTGGACGCTCGCCGCCTCCCCTCGGATCGATTTCCGCGCGCACCCCGGAACGCTCGGGCGCCTCTGGGTCCAGGAGGCAGCGTTCGCCGACGGCGGCGGCAGCCTGTGGCGTCGGGCCCGCGAGGAGGCCGCCGCGGGCGGGGAGAAGCCGAAAGAGGCACTGGCACGGCTCGTCACGGACCTCGCGCGCAACGATGGCCGCCTTCTCCTGCGGGCGGCGACCCGCCTCTTCGTCTCGCTCGAGCCCGAAGCCTCGCCCTCGCGCCTGAAGCTCGCGGATCTCGAGGCCGGTGCTCTGGATGCGGCGCCTCCGCCCGCGCTCTCTGTCCGCCACCGCTCGATCCTTCCCGACGGCGAGACCGACGCTCTCATGCTCGCGTGGCCACCCGACGGCGGGGACGCGGCCGCCGTCGTCAGGTACGTCGATCGAGCGCTCCCGCCGGACGTCGTCTTCTTTTCGGCGGGAGACCGGCGGGCGATCCCGCTCGCGGGAGTCGCGCGCGTCGACTTTCTCGTCGCGGGCAGCGACCAGGGTACGGCGGGACTGCGCGCGCCAGTCGACTGCGTGCGCGACTCGACGAGGCCGTTCACGCGGCTCGAGGCCCGTGCCACGACGGGCGTCGGGGGCCCGCGGCTCACGTGGACCACGGCCTCGCACGACGGGATCTGGGGTTGGGCGATATTCCGCGAGGAGGTCCTGGCCGACGGGCGCGTTGCGCGCACCGGGCCGGAGATCGTGCCGTCCTCGGAGAGAGCGCTCGAGGGCTTCGGCTATGCCTTCGTTGACACCGCGGCCGCGCCAGACACGTTCTACCGGTACACCGTCTGGGCCGTGACGGACGAAGGGCTGCTGGCGAAAGCCTTCTCGGTGAGCCTCGAGACGGGGCGCGGCCGGCGCGACTGACCCGCCTCCCGGGCTCCTAGGATCGCCGGCGCGTGCGGCGGCGGTCGCGGGCGAGCTGCTCCCGCACGATCTCGCGATGGTCGAAGGCGAACTTCACCCGGCCGAGCTCCCGAGGAGTGAACCATCGGGCGTCGGCCGCATCGTCGCCTCCCCGGACCCGGCCGGAACGCGGTGTGGCGCGGTAGAGGACCGTGACGTTGTGCCCCCGCGGGTCGCGGTCCGGACGGGAGTACACGCCGAGGAGCGCGCCGACGCGTACGCGCAGGCCCGTCTCTTCCAGAGTCTCGCGCGCGCAACACTGCTCGGTCGTCTCCTTCCACTCGCAGAATCCGCCGGGAAGGCCCCATCGACCCTCGAAGGGCGGGCGACCCCGCTGGACGAGGAGGACGCGGCCGCGGCGGTCCCGGATCCAGGAGTCGACCGTGAGGCGGGGCATGCGCTTCTTCGTGTAAGGGTTCGTCATCCGTACCTTTCGAAAAACTCCCGGATCTCTTCCGCCGGCCGCCGCGTGACGAGCTCGGACGGGGTCTCGTCGTACCAGTCCCGGGGCAGCCGGCTGACGTAGGGCTCCTCCATGAACCGCGCGCACACCAGCGCGATGACGCCGCGGTCGGTCTCGCTGCGGATGAGGCGACCGGCGGCCTGGACGACCCGCGTCATGCCGGGCTGCAGATAGGCGTAGTCGAAGCCTGCCTCCTCCTGGTCGTCGAAGTATCGACGCAGCAGCTCCCGCTCGAACGAAACCTGGGGGAGAGCGGGAGAGACAACGAAGACCGCCGAGAGAAGGTCCCCCGGGTAGTCGACGCCCTCGGCGTACATGCCACCCGACACCGCAAAGAGCAGCGTGCCCCCGACCGGGGGCGAAGCGAGCGCCTCGAGGAGCTGCTGGCGCTCGAAGCTCGTCAGGTCGGGCCTCTGGACCAGGAGCCGCGAGCGGGTCGCGGACATCCGCGAGGCGACCTCGGTAAGAAAGCGGTAGGACGGGAAGAGCACCAGGTCGTTGCCGCCGTGGGCGTCCGACATCTCGCCGAGCAGCGTTGCGATTCGGCCGTAGTTGCGCTCGCGGGCGGTGTAGGTCGTTCGGACCCACGGCACGATCATCACCTTGCGATTTTCGGGGGGAAAGGGCGGCGGCAGCGAGATCGACGACGTGCGGTCGGCCTCGAGCCCCAGGACGCGGCGGATGTTCTCGGGGGGCGTCAATGTCGCCGAGAGGAGCACGACGGAGGAGGCCTCCCGGAAGATCGACGCCAATGCTCGCGAGGGGTCGAGGCAGACGAGTGCGAGGCGGATGCCGGAGGCCCGGCGCTCGACGACCGTCGAGAAGTCCGGCCCCAGCATGGAAAGGACTGCGGCGAAGCGCTGCAGCGTGAAGTGAAAGTCGAGGACCGGATCGTCGACGAGCGCCAGTCGAGTCTCGCGCTTCCAGGCGAGGTAGCGCATCAGTTTCTGTTCCCAGGCGGCGCGCAACTCGAGCAGGGCCTCCCGCGGCGGGTCGACTTCCGCGATGGCCTCGCCCTCCGGCAGGTCCTCGGCGCATTCGGCGAGAATGGCGGCGAGGTCGTCGATCGAGGCGACGATGTCGGCGAAGAGCTCGCCCGGCTGGAGAACGAGGCGATGGCGCAGAACGGCGAGCTCCGATTCCAGGATCTCGGGCGAAAAGATCTGCCGCGCCCGGTCCGGGAGGTTGTGCGCCTCGTCCACGAGCAGGATCGCCTCGCGAAGGTCTTCGCCGGTCAGGTGCCGGAGGGCAGCCGCGGGCTCGAAGACGTAGTTGTAGTCGGCCACGATCGCGTCGGCGCGATGGGCGAGCTCGAGCTGGACTTCGAAGGGGCAGACTTCCTCCCGTCGCGCTTCCTCGAAGACGACGTCGGGGTCGTGGTGGGCGTAGGAGTCGCGGAGGCGCCCGAGGAGGTTCGAACGCTCCATCTTTTCGGGATAGCCCCTGGCAAACCGACAGAAATCCTCGTGGCAGATGATCCGATCGTTGGCGCACATGCGGTCCTTGGCGCGGATCTGAACGGTGTGAAACGCGCGTTCGTTCATCGCAACCAGCGCCGAGACCGCCATCTTCTGCTGCAGCGTCTTGGATGTCAGGAAGACGACCTGGCGGCCGGTCGCGAGCCCCTCGGCGAGGGCGGGATGGAGGGCCGCCGCCGTCTTACCCGAGCCCGTCGGCGCCTCCGCCAGCAGGTGCTCACGATTGCGCACCGCCCGGCGGACCGCGTCGATCATCTTTTCCTGCCCCGGGCGGGGGGCCGTGTGGGGGAAGGGGAGCCGCTCGGCGGCCGCCGCCTTGCGCTGCCGGACGACCTTCTGCGCCCGCCAGATGCCGAGCGCCCGCGCCAGCCGCCGCTCGACCTCCCGCTCGACGTCGTCGTCGACGGGGACCTGCAACGACAGCTCCTCGCCGGTCTCGATGTCGACGTAAACGACGGCCCCGGCGACCCGGCCGTGTCCCAGGCGCTTCCAGAGGTAGCAGTAGCCGAGGAGCTGCCGGCGGTCGCGCTCGAAGGCGTACCCCTGGGGGCGTACGCCGTCGACCGAGAGGTTGGTCGACTTGAGCTCTTCGATGAGCCAGTGACCGGGCTCACGCTCGATGCATCCATCGAGGCGTCCTGTGAGGACCGCCGTCCAGTCCTCGACCGGGATACGGGCTTCGAGGTGGACCTCGCAACGGTAGGAGGGATGCGCGAGCTGTCTCTCCGCGAGGACACGGCTGTGGATCTGGCTGCCGAGACCGAGCCGTCGCCAGCCGTCACCTCGATCGAAGCCGACCCGGCGGAAGCCTTCGTCTTCCGCCAACTCACGCACGGAAAGTTCGAAGACGCGGGATTCCTCGTCAAAGCGCAACCCCTCGATTATAATTTCAGAGTGAAGAGACTTGGGCGCCGATCCCTCCGCGTTGCGGCGCTCCATGCGGCTCTCCTGCTCGTCGCTCTTCCCCTGTTTGCGGGCCCCCGTGCGACGAAGGAAGCGCCATCGCTCCGCGCGGCGCTCGAGAGCGCGGCCTTCCGTCCCCCGGCGGCGAAGTCGGGTGTCTCGATCGCCGTCGCGGATCTCGAGACGGGCGAGATGGTCTTCGAGCGCAACCCCTCGACGCCCGAAACGATTGCCTCGGTCACGAAGATGATCTCGACCGCGGCGGCGCTGCACTATCTTGGCCCCAGCTACAAGTTCCGCACGACCTTCTGGCGGCGCGGCGACATCAAGGACGGGAATCTGCTCGGCTCTCTTCTCGTGGTGGGCGGGGGCGATCCCAACATCTCCGGGCGCTTCTACGACGACGACTCCTTCGCCATTTTCGACAAGTGGGCGGCGGGTCTGCGTCAGGCCGGCATCATGCGGGTCACGGGCGACCTGATTCTCAACGCGAGCTCGTTCGACGAGGAATACCGGCATCCCGACTGGCCGCCGGAGCGGGATTCCCGCTGGTACCAGGCTCCGATCTCGGCCCTCTCCTACAACGACAACGTCGTCGTCGTTTCGGTCGGCCGCGGCGCGATTCCGGGCGCTCCGGCGAGCGTCACGATCGACCCCGATACCGACGTCGTTCAATCGCTCACCCGGGCCCGCACGGTCGGCAAGAGCGGCAAGGTGCGGATCGCCGTGGCGCGTCCGAGCGGTTCGGACATCGTCACGGTGTCCGGGACGGTGCCCAATCGCTATTTCCGGTGGGCCGCGCCTCTCGCCATCGATGATCCGCCCAAGTTTTTTGGAGCCGCCTTGCGCAGCCGTCTGCGCGCGGCCGGGATCGAGCTCACCGGCAACGTGGTCGAGCGCGGCGTACCCCCCGATAACGCCTGGGTCCTGATCGCGACCACGGAATCCGACATCCTTCCCACGATTTCGATCGCGAACAAGCGCAGCCAGAGCTTTTATGCCGAGCAGATCTTCAAGACGCTGGCGTACGAAAAGACAGGGAAGGGGAATTGGTCCGGGGCCCTGTCGCTGACGCGGCAGTTCCTTGCCGGCCTCGGCCTCGACGCGGACCGCTTCGATCTGCACGACGGGTCCGGCCTATCGGCTGGCAACCGGGTATCGGCGGGCGACCTCGTCAGGTTCCTCGAGGCCATGAATGAGCATCCCCAGGGGGCCCTTTGGCGGTCGACCCTGGCGATCTCGGGCGATGCCGACGGGTCCCTCCGTGGCCGGCTCCTCGACACCCGGAGCCGCGGACAGGTCGAGGCCAAGACCGGCACCCTCAACGGCGTCTCGACCCTCGCCGGCTACGCCCAGGCGGGCTCCGGCAAGACGTACGTCTTCGCCATCCTGCTCAACGGGCCGCGTGTGAGCGAGTCTCGCGGCCACGCCTACCAGGACCGCCTCGTCCGGACCCTGATCCAGAAGGGGTAGGGCGGCCGGTCGCCCCTGCGGGGCGACAAAATCTCTTGACACCCGCCTGGCGGGATGTGATCCAATACACATTGATTCGATTACCGGACCGCGCGGCGGTCCGCTCAAGTAGGTGGGAATCCTGATGTTGGAGCTGGCGTACCGGCGGAGCTTCGCTTTCGTGAAGCCTTCGTGCGGTGGGCGCTGACCTCAGGTTCAGGTTTTCGACCCGGGCGATTTGCCCTGGTCATTTGGCGAAAGGTGGCAGTTATGAACTCCATAGTCACTGGCATTCCTTGCTAACCAGCTCCTAAATATCTGGAAATAAAGGGGTTTACTGCTACTGCCAGTTTGGGCAGTTAGCTCTTGCTTTTTCTGCCCCCTGATTTATGATGGGCACACGGTCAGGAGCGGGCAATGGAAATATCGGACGAACTCATTGGGGCGGAGACAGCGGAGAACCAGTTCGAGCTGGAAGTGCAGAAGGTCTTTCAGGAAACGCTCGGCCTAATTCACATCGCGCTGGTTTCTCACTATCGCCTCGTTGAGCAGGAAGCCACCGAACTCGAGAAAGATCTGTTCGTCTGGTTTCGCCGCTTCTGTTACCGTCCTGGCGCTTCGCCGCGCGAGAACAGGCCCTTCCTTCTCGTGGCTTGTTGTCAATTTGCTCGCGAGTATCAGAAGTACGTCGTTGGCACGGGGGCGCGCCCGTCGGATCCGCAGCTCGACGTTATTCTCAGCCGTGAGCCGGCAGACGTAGCACACGACTTCTCTCGCAGCCTTCAGCTCTTCGACTTTCGCAGGTCTGATGCCTAGCCAGGGTCGCGTTTTGGAATTCCGGCCGAGGGTATCTTCCTCGGTAGGATCCCGTGCTGAGGCGCTCTCGACCGCCCGCGAGTACCTGTCACAGCCGGAAGAGGTACGCCGAAGTCGCGACGTCGAGTCTCTCTACGGTAATCCTGACGTTCTGATGGCGATCTGCGGTCTTCTCAGAGGCGTCGTCAACGAAGAGCCGACCCGCGTTCTGGCAGAGGCCACGCGCATCTATTCTTGGATCGGCGCGAACCCCGACGGCATTGGTTTCTTTGACGAACGAGACTACTTCCTCGGAGAGAGTTCGTTGCTCGCTGGTTGTGCGACGAGGATGCTCGGCGATCGCTCAGACTCAGAGCTCTGGCTCGACCGTGCCGACGCCGCGTATCGGCATACGATTAATCCAACACCTAATCTGACGCGGGTCAGCTACATCAGACTCACGCTTCGCTACGACATGCGTCGCTATCGCGAAGTGTTGGAGCTGGTGCCGTCCGTTGCGCTGACGTTTGAGAAGCTCGGAATCTACTCTGAGCTTGTGAAATGCTGGCTGCTTGAGGCTCTCAGTATGAAGGCCTTGGGCCTTGCAACCCCGGCGGCCCGGAGGCTGGAGTCGCTTATCGAACGGCCTGAGTTCGCGAATGAGGGAACGTTCCGGGCGATCGCCATGATGAACTTGGGGAATCTGAGTTCGGAGGAGGGGAAGCTCGAACAAGCACTCCAAGCCTATAAGGCGGCCCTCCCAATTCTGTCGGCTTCTGACAGCCGTGCTGCTCTCGCAGATCTTAAGGGAGTGGTTGGCGACACGCTTCGGAAGATGGGTCGGTTGGGTCCGGCGATTGCAGCCTACCGTGAAGCAGTGGAAGGCCACGTCAGTCTCGGAATGAAGACGCGTGTAGCCTACCTTCGCATTGTCACTGCCGAAGCGCTCTTGGAGGCCGGCAGACTCCGAGAGGCGGAGTGGGAAATACTCGCTGCGCTGCCGACTATCGACGAGCAGGGCATGGCCGCGGAAGGACTGGCGGCAGTCGCGCTTCTTCGCGAATCGGTATCGAGGCGCAAGACTGATTCAGCTGCCTTGGCTCAGGTTCGCGAATACCTGAAGACTCGCCCCTAGGCCGATTTCTAGCGAGACAATCAGCCTCGCACCCCTCCTCGTGACAATATGTAGGTAGGGACCTGCCTCCGGAGCATTCTAGAGGAGGGGGATGTCTACGAATAGCAAGCCGGCACGGCTCCGGGGAGTCGCTAGGCAAGAGCCGCCCCGGAGGTTCCCTACCGAGGACCTCGAGGCATTCTACCAAAAAGTGTTCCTCCCGTTAGTTCGGCGAGTCACTTGGAAGCATCGACTGTCGCGCGAGGACGCGAGGGACATCGTCCAGGATGCATTTGTCTTGGCTCTGACGCGACTGGACGGGGGGAGGAACCCAAAAGCTTGGCTCGATTCAGGTCGTAGATCATCTGTCGATGAACCATAGACGAAAAGCCTTCCGTCGAGCCAGTTTGACAGAACGGTGGGGCTGCCTCGGTGGAGGCGATTCTAACGTGAAGGAGATTCCCGATTAACCCGGGTGCTGACCTCCTACGGCGGATTTCCTCGTGGGTTCAGGCTACCCAGTTAGTTGAAGTGACGGCCGGTCCGAGTCAAGCCGACTCGAGGCGTAAGGCGGTCTTGCTTCGAAAGAAGTTGCCGCCGGCGTACCAAGCTGGTCTTGTCGCTGAACTGGAGAGAGACTCGGATCTCCCAAGTACCCTGCACGCCCTGGTCGAGCACCTGGAATCAGGGGGTCGCACCGCGCGGTCTCGCTTCCTCCATGAGGTGTCAGCCTGCTGGGATCTCGTTTCGAGTGCGAGTTGGGACGACGAGTTTTGCGAGCGCGATGATCTGCTGGCCCGAGTTGCCTTTCTGGGATGGGATTACTGCAGAGCGTACCGCACCTATCAGGACACGGAGGAGTGGCGACGGCGTTGCGTTGAGCGTAGCCTTGCGCAGCCCCACATTCGCCAGTTTCTGGCTCTAGGTCCAGAGGAACGCTCCGCGGGTTTGATGCGCCGGTATCTGTCCGACTGGCCCGTGTTTCTCGCAGCCTGCGATCGGTTGGAACGCGAGCGCAATAGATCACCGAAACTTGTAGCAGACGACGCGCAAGCACTTTACGAGTGGCTGTTGTCCAGCACCTCCGAGTCCGGAGGAGAGGAGCCACTTAGGGAGTACTTCCTTGCGTATTCCGCCTTACGCGTGACGACGTCGCTGCAGTACTTGGGTGGGGACACACGTTGGGGTGAATGGTTCCGTCGAGCGAGTATGCACGCGAGCGGGGCCAGTGGCGCCGAACACCTCAGGGCGCTATTGAGGTTCGCCCAGCTCTCGTTCCTGTACGGCAAACGGGAGCCCTTGGCAGTATTGGATTCGATTGGAGACGTGATTAAGCACTTCGGCGATTTGGGGATGCCTGACAAAGAACTTGGTGCTCGCCTTCTTGAAGGAATGGCCTTGAAGGCGGCCGGGCGTCTAGACGAAGCCCTGACAAAACTTTCTGAGGTTTCGTTGTCGGCAGCAAACGTGATGGATGACCTAGTGCTCGGCTGTGCCCTCGTTAACTCTTCGCAGATCTACAGCGAATTAGGCGAGAGCGCGAAAGCCGAGAATCTGGCCTTCGAAGCCCTACCGATTTCGCTGCGAAGCGGCTCTCCATGGGCGTTTGCAGATGTGCAGGCGACGCTCGGAGAAGTTCTGCGCAATTCAGCCGACCTAGATCGCTCGATTCAAGGTTACGGAGCAAGCGTGGCCATCTTTGAGAGACTTGGGATGAAATCTACTGCTGCATACGTTCGCGTCGTTCTGGCTGAATCGCTACTTTTGGCTGGGCGGCACGACGAATCTGTGTCCGAGGTCGTGCTGGCACTTCCAACCATCGAGCGTGAGACCCTTGGTGGTGAGGCCGTGGCGGCTGTCGCGATCCTGCGCGAAGCGGTACGTCGGCGGAAGACGGATCCCGAGGCACTCCGGACTCTTCGGACGAACCTTAATCGTATGCAAAATGGGGCGCGCCTTTGAGTATCTGCGGTCGGCTCCTCGCCCTGTTCCGGCGTTCGCCCTCAACTCCAGCGAAGAGATCGGATTTTGCCTCTCGGGTTCTAGTCATTCTCCCCGGGGATATGGTTCCGGCGTGGCAACCATCCTCTACCTTCACGGATTCGCGTCGTCGCCCGACGGGCGCAAGATTGCTCTTCTGCGGGAGGCGCTCGAGCCCCTGGGCGACCGGGTCGTCGCGCCGGACCTGAACCAGCCCTCGTTCCACAATCTGAGCTTCGAGGCGATTGTCGATGAGACCGTGCGGGCGGCTGCCGCGGAATCCCCGTCCGCGGTCATCGGCAGCTCGCTCGGGGCTCTCGCGGCCCTGGCGGCGTCGAGGCGCGGGGTGACGGTGCCTCTGGTCTTGGTCGCGCCGGCCCTGGGGTTCGGGTCGCGTTGGATCGAGAAGCTCGCGCCGGGCGATCCGGCGCGGTTCTTCCATCACGGGCAGGGCCGGGAGCTGGAGATCCATCGGCGGTTTTTCGAAGATATGGCGGTGCTCGGGGTGGACCGCGAGCCTCCACCGCAGCGGGTGACGGTGCTCATGGGCGAGCGGGACGAGAGCGTACCGTTCGAAGGAGTCAAAGCGACCTGGGATCGCTGGGAAGGGACCGGCCGGCTGGCGCCGGGATCCCGGTTCGTCGCGATTCCGGAGGGCGATCACGGGCTGGTGGAGTTCGTCCCGGAAATCGCGGAAGCGATTCGCAGCGTGCCCAGGCTCCGCTGAGTCGTCGAATGCTCCGCGCGGCGTCCGGATAGAATCGGCGCCTCATGGCGCTTTCGGGTCTTGGGCTCTTCCTGCTGGAAGCCTGCACGGGCACGGCTTTCCTGTTGCTGTTTTTCCCTCCGAAGGTCCTGGGTCGCGGGTTCTTTTCGCTCCACGGCGCGATTTCGGCGATCTTCGCGGGTCTGGCGCTCGGCGTCCGGCCGCCCGGAATGCCCTTTGGGGTGACGGTCGCGGCGACCGGATTCCTCGCCGCCTACACGATTGCCGCCAACGGTGGTGAAGCCGGTCGCGGGCGCGTTCTTCTTCTCGCCGGCGCGATCTGCGCCGGGTGGGCCCTGGCGCGGGTCGCGCTGGTCGCGCCCCGGGACGCGGGCGACGCGTGGACGGTCGTCGGCGCACTGGCTGGAGGGCTCTTCTTCGGCTCGGTGCTCGTGGTCATGAACCTGGGGCACTGGTATCTCGTGTCGCGCTCGCTGCCCTTCGAGCTCCTGGCGCGGGGGGCCGCACTGTTCGCGGGTCTCGCGATCTTCCGGACCGGCTACCTCGCGCTGGCGATGGCGGTCCAGCGCCATTCGGAAGGAGTCCAGACGCTCGTGTCTCTCGAGCGCGATGCCCTCTTCTTCCTGTTCCGCGTCCTGTGGGGCATCGCCGGGCCCCTTGCCCTGTCGTACTTCATCTGGCGGACGGCCGAGCTCAAGTCGAACCAGGCGGCGACCGGGCTCCTCTACGTGGCCCTCGTGTTCGTGCTGATCGGAGAGCTCCTCTCGTCGTATCTGACCGTGGCGACGGGGTTCCCGGCCTAGGCGGGCGGAGTCTCGATGCGGGCGAGGTACTACTGCCCCGACTGCCTGACGGCCCGGGAGCATGCGGACAGCGACAGCGGCGCGTTCGCCTGCGCCGGCTGCGGGCGCGCCTACGAGGTGAACCTCGCGGCGGCTACGGGCTCGGCGGGCATCGAAGGCTGCGGCTTCTGCGACAACCGCGTGTTCTTTCTTCAGAAGGACTTCGACCAGCGGCTCGGATGCCTGATCATGGCGGTGGCGCTCGCGGCGGCACTCTTCGTGGGCTGGAAGTTCGGGTGGATCTGGTTCACGCCCGTGCTTCTCGCGACGGTCGTGATCGACTGGATCGTGGCCGCGCGGATCCGCCCGGTGACGATCTGCTATCGCTGCAACGCCGAGTACCGGGACGTTCCCGTCAATCCCGACCACAAGGGCTACGATCCCCACATCGCCGAGCGGTACGCCGATCTCAAGACGGTGCGGCGGATGCGGTGAAGAGGATCTACGACATCTCGCGGCCGATCTCGGAAGAGACCCCGGTCTGGCCGGGGGACGTCGGATTCTCGTGGCGGGAAACGGCGCGGGCCGGCGCCGGCCTCGGTGCGCCCTGGGGCTCGACCTGTTTCACGATGAGCGCCCACTGCGGGACGCACGCGGACGCACCAAGCCACCTTTTCGAGGACGGAGTGGCCATCGGGGAGGCGCCGCTGGCGGCCTACGTGGGGCCGGCGCGCGTGCTCGCGTTGCCGGGCGTCGGCGAAGTCGGCCCGGACGCGCTTCCCCGGCGCAGCATCGGGCCGTCGCGGGTCCTTTTTCGCAGCTTCGCAAAAGCTTCGCTGTCGCCGCTGGCCGCCATCCGGCTGGCCGAAGCGGGCGCGATGCTGGTCGGAACCGACGGGGCCTCGATCGATCCCGAAGACGCCGAGGATCTGCCGGCCCACCGCGCTCTGCTGTCGCGCGGCGTCGCGCTGCTCGAAGACCTCGACCTCGCGGCCGTTCCGGACGGGGACTACGAGCTCGTCGCCCTCCCGCTGCGGTTCCGGGACCTCGACGCCTCGCCCGTGCGCGCCATTTTGATCGAGGCCTGAGCCTCCGCTACGGGAACAGGCCTCGCAGGCGCGTGGCTTCCTCGACCCGGCCGACCGCGAGGATGAGGGCGCCCGTCCGCAGGTCGGTGTCGTGCCTCCGGGCGGTCTCCGCGACGTCCTCGTACGCGCGCCGGATCGTGCGCTCCAGGTGGTTGCGAACGACGTCGGAGTCCCAGAAGAACGAGTACAGGTCCTGGACCCATTCGAAATAGGACACGGTCACGCCGCCGGCGTTGGCGAGGATGTCGGGAATGACGACGGAGCCGTTCGCGCGGAGGATGTCGTCGGCGTCGGGTGTGGTGGGACCGTTGGCCGCCTCCGCGATGATCTTCGCCTTGACGCGCGGAGCGTTCGCGCGCGTGATGGCGCCCTCGAGCGCCGCCGGAACGAGGATGTCGACGGGAAGCTCGAGGAGCTCCTCGTTCGTGATTTTCTGGCCGCGGGCGGCCGTGACGGAGCCCTTCTTTGCCTTGGCCGCGTTGACGAGCTCCACGCGGAGGCCCTTCTTGTCGTAGATCCCGCCCTGCGAGTCCGACACGGCGACGACCCGGGCGCCGGCCTCCTCCAGGAACCGGGCCGAGGCGGCCCCGGCGTTGCCGAATCCCTGGACGGCGGCTGTCGCTCCCTTCAGGGGCAGGCGCATGCGCTTGGCGGCCTCGTCGATGGCGACGAAGCAGCCCTCGGCCGTGGCGTCGTTGCGGCCGGCCGACCCTCCGAGGGGGATGGGTTTTCCAGTGACGACGCCGAGGGTCGAAAAGCCCTGGGTCATCGAGAACGTGTCCATGATCCAGGCCATGTGCTGCGGCGTCGTGTACACGTCGGGCGCGGGGATGTCCCGGTCGTGGCCCAGCACGATGGCGATCTCGGACGTGTAGCGGCGCGTCAACCTCTCGGTTTCATCGAACGACAGCTTCTTGGGATCGACCGTGACGCCGCCCTTGGCGCCGCCGAAGGGGATGTTCACGACGGCGCATTTCCACGTCATCCACATCGCGAGCGCCTTGACCTCGTCGATTGTGACTCCCGGGTGGAATCGGATGCCTCCCTTGGACGGCCCGCGGGCGATGGAATGCTGGACCCGGTATCCCGTGAACACCTTGATCCGCTTGTTGTCCATGCGGACCGGTATCGAGACGATCAGCTGCCGTTTGGGGGTCCGGAGAACTTCGCGCATCCCGGAATCCAACCCGAGATGGTCGGCGGCGCGCTCGAACTGGCGCTGGGCGAACTCGAACGGATTCAGGTTCTCGGGAGCCGGGGGTGAGGACGGGGAGGCCGGTTTCCTGGCCTTGACGGGCGGACGTCGGGACTTCCGTGCCATTCGTCTCTCCTTCGCGCGAGGCGCACTTGATTGAATGCGATGCCAGGGGTCAGGGACCCGCCAGGGAAATGGTGGACGCGGCCTGCCGGGCCAGCTGCCACAGCCCGGAGGGGAAGACGCCGAGGACGAGGATCCCCGCCGCGCAGAGCGCGAGGGCGAGCCGGTCTGCGGCCGCCAGGGTCGGGGGCGGCTCCGCCTCGACGGGCTCGCGCATGTAGAGGATGTAGACGACCTTGAGGTAGTACCCGACGGACACGAGACTGTTGGCGACGCCGATCAGAGCGAGGGCGTAGAGGCCTTTCTCGAGAGCGGCCTTGAACAGGAAGAACTTCCCGACGAAACCGGCCGTCGCCGGGATCCCGGCGAGCGAGAAGAAGCACAACGCCATGACCGCCGCGGCGAACGGGGCCCGGCGGCCGTCGCCCGCGAGCATGGCGATGGGGTGCGACTTCGTCTCGTCGCGGTAGAGCGCCGACACGGCCGCAAAAGCCCCGGCGTTGGAGACGAGATAGGCGAAGAAGTAGACGATCACGGCCGCGAGCGCGTCCGAGCCGAAAACCACCAGAGCGATCGTGACATAGCCCATGTGCGCGATGCCCGAATAGGCGAGGAGGCGCTTGACGTCGCGCTGCGCGAGCGCGACGACGTTGCCGAGAGTCATCGACAGGATGGCGAGCGCGGCGATCGCGGTGCGGAAACGGTCCGGCATCCCCGCCTCGAAAGCCGCTCCGAAGACCCGGTAGAGGACGAGCACGCTCGCCGCCTTGGGGGCGATGGAGAGGTAAAGAACGGCCGGCGTCGGCATTCCCTGGTAAACGTCGGGCGCCCATGCGTGGAAGGGGGCGAGCGACATCTTGAACCCGAACCCGACGAGCAGAAGCAGAAGGCCGAACGCGACGGACGGGTTGGCCGCGAGCCCGGCGCGCGCGAGGCCTTCGATCTTCGTTCCGCCGCTCGCTCCGTAGAGGAGCACGACGCCATAGAGCGTGAACGCCGAGCCGAACGCCCCCGTCAGGAAGTACTTCAGCCCGGCTTCGGAGGAGGCCTCGACGCCGCGGAAGTACGCGGCGAGCACGTAGAAGGAGAGGGACAGCGTTTCGAGGCCGATGAAGACGAGAAGCAGGTCGAGTCCGCGCGTCATGAGCGAGACGCCGAGGTGTCCCCAGAGCAGGAGCGCATAGAACTCGCCCTTCTCGTCGCCGGCGCGCTCGAGGTAGGGCTTGGCCACCAGGACCGCCAGCGCGGCGCAGGCCCCGGCGAAGAGGCCGACGAGGAGAGTCAGGGGGGACGTCTCGAAGCGCCCGCCGAAGGTCGTACCCATCGGAGCGATCGCCAGCGCGTAGAGGGAGCCCGCGATCCCGGCAAGCGCGAACGACGCGAACCAGCGGCGCAGGGCCGGTGCGAAGGCCTCGAGCAGCAGGATCACGCAACCCGTCCCCGCGAGAACGATCTCGGGCAGGATCGACGCGAGGTCCGCGGGGCCGAACGGGATGAGGGGCGTCACGGCCGGCTCCTCGCGATCTGCTTGGAGGTTACGGTTTCCTGGAGGGATTCGACGGAAGTGCGGATCTTGTCCAGGAAGTCGTTCGGGCGGACACCGATCCAGACCATCAGGACGACGAGGACCGCCGCCGCGAGGAACTCGCTCGGGCGGATGTCCTTGAGCGTCTTGTTCTCCTCGCGCGTCATCGGGTTCCAGAAGACCCGCTGGACGAGCGAAAGCATGTAGATCGCCGAGAGGATGACGCCCGTCGCGGCGACGACCGCCCACCAGCGGTGGGCCGAGACCCAGGTTCCGAGAAGGATGAGGAACTCGCCCACGAAGCCGTTCAAGCCCGGCAGGCCGATCGACGAGAGCGTCGCGATCATGAAGAGCGCGGTCGTGACGGGGACGACGGCGGCGATCCCCCCGTAGGCCGAGATCTCGCGGGTGTGCGTGCGCTCGTAGAGGACACCAACGAGGAGGAAGAGCGCGCCGGTCGAGAGTCCGTGGTTGATCATCTGGAGAATCGAACCCTGGAGCGAAATCGTGGTGAAGGCGCCGATGCCCATGACGACCAGGCCCAGGTGCGACACCGAGGAATAGGCCACGAGGCGCTTCATGTCGTGCTGGGGATAGGCGACGAAGGCACCGTAGACCACGCCGACGATGCCGAGAATCCCGAGCCAGGGCGCGTAGTGCACGGCGGCCCCGGGGAAGAGCGGAAGGGCGAAACGGAGATAGCCGTACACGCCGAGCTTCAGAAGGACCCCCGCGAGGATGATCGAGCCCGCCGTGGGCGCCTCCGTATGGGCGTCGGGCAGCCAGGTGTGGAGCGGGAAGACCGGGACTTTGATCGCGAACGCGAGAGCGAACGCGCCGAAGAGGAGGGCCTCGATGCGTCCGGTGAATGTCAGCCGGTAGAGGTCCTCGAGGGCGAAGGACCAGACGCCCGTCGTCGCGTGGTGTCGGATGGCGATGAAGAGGATGGCAAGGAACATGAGGAGGCTTCCCGCCATCGTGAAGAGGAAGAACTTCATGGCCGCGTAGATCCGCCGCGACCCGCCCCAGATGCCGATGATGAAGTACATCGGGACGAGCATGACCTCCCAGAAAACGTAAAAGAGGGCCAGATCGAGCGCCACGAGGCTTCCGAGCATTCCCGTCTCGAGCAGCAGGAAGGCGATCGAGTAGCCCCGGACTTCCTTCTCGACGTGGGTCAGAGAGAAGAGGAGGGCGACCGGCGTCAGGATGGTCGTCAGGAGAATGATCAGGAGCGAGATCCCGTCGATCCCGACCGAGTAGGAGATGCCGAGGGCCGGGATCCAGTCGAGCTGCTCGCGGAACTGGAAACCCCGCTGTGCGATGTCGAACCGGGTCCAGAGCGGCAGCGACAGAACGGCGTCGGCGACGGCCACCACCAGGGCGAAGCCCTTCGCCTCCCGCTCCATCGAGCGCGGAAAGAGGAGCAGCAGGGCCGCGCCCGCGGCCGGCAGGAAAACGAGCACCGAGATGAGGTGCGCGTTCAGAAGACCCGTCACATGGCCCCCACGACGAAGGCGAGGAGCGCGATGAGGCCGAGGAAGAAGCTCAGGGCGTAGTTGCGGACGTTGCCGGTCTGGAGGAAGCGCAGGAAATCGCCGGCGAGCTCGACGAGAAATGCCGAGGCGTTCAGGATGCCGTCGATCACCAGGACGTCGACGACCTTCCACAGGATTCGCGCGAGCCACTCGAACGGCCGGACGAAGAGGCCGTCGTAGAGCTCGTCGACGCGGAACTTGTCGGCGACGAGGCCGTAGACGCCCGGCATTCCGGCCGCGATCCGGGCCGGGACCCGGCCGTCGTCCCTGGCGTACCAGCGCCAGCCGAGGTAGATGCCCGACGCCGCCACGGCGACCGAGACGGCCATCAGGAGCCACTCCGTGGCGTGGGGGAGGGCCTCGTGACCGGCCTCGTGACCCGCGATGGGCACGATGATCGGCGCGAGGAAACGGCCCAGCAGGTTGGCGTCCTCGCCGAAGACCGCCGGGAGCCCGACGAAGCCGCCGAAGGTCGCGAGGATCGCCAGGACGACGAGGGGAAGCGTCATCGAAGTCGGGGACTCGTGGACGTGGTGGTCCTGCTCGTGGGTCCCGCGGAATTTCCCGTAGAACGTCATCGACACGGCGCGGAGCATGTAGAAGGCGGTCAGGCCCGCGGTCAGGAGCCCGACGAACCAGAAGACCTTTCCGAGGGGCTGGTGGGTTTCGAAGGCGCTCGCCAGGATCGCGTCCTTGGAGAAGAACCCGGCGAACGGAGGGATGCCGGCGATCGCTAAGGTCGAAATGAGAAACGTCCAGAACGTGATCGGCAGCCGGGATTTCAGCCCGCCCATGTGACGCATGTCGAGGTCGCCGCTCATCGCGTGCATCACGGATCCCGCTCCGAGGAAGAGGCAGGCCTTGAAGAAGGCGTGCGTCATGACGTGGAACATGCCGACGCTGAATGCACCCACGCCGCAGGCGAGCACCATGTAGCCGAGCTGGGACATGGTCGAGTAGGCGAGGACCCGCTTCAGGTCGTTCTGGGCCAGGGCGATCACGGCCGCGAAGATGCAGGTGAAGCAGCCGATGACGGCGACGACGAGCATCACGTCGGGCGCCAGGCGGAAGAGGACGTTGGAGCGAGCGATCATGTACACGCCGGCCGTGACCATCGTGGCGGCGTGGATGAGGGCCGAGACGGGCGTCGGGCCGGCCATGGCATCGGGCAGCCAGACGTAGAGCGGGAACTGGGCGCTCTTGCCCACGGCGCCGACGAAGAGGCACAGGCAGATGAGCGAAAGCGCGGGCGTGTAACGGGAGGGGTCGGCCGCCGCCTTGCCGAAGACCTCGGTGAAGTTGAACGAGCCGAACGCGGTGAAGACGCCGAACATGCCGAGGAGGAAGCCGTAGTCGCCGATCCGGTTGACGACGAACGCCTTCTTTCCGGCAGCCGCCGCGTACTCCCGGTCGAAGTAATACCCGATGAGGAGGTACGAGCAAAGCCCCACCCCCTCCCATCCCACGAAGAGCAGGACGTAGCTCTCGGACAGGACGAGGACCAGCATCGCGAAGAGGAACAGGTTCAGGTAGGCGAAGAAGCGGGCGTACCCGGCGTCGGTCGCCTCGTGATGCATGTAGCCGATCGAGTACACGTGGATGAGGAATCCGACGAACGTCACGAACGACAGCATCAGGGCCGAGAGGGGGTCGAGCCGGAACGCGAAATCGAGCGTGAGGCCGCCCGAGACGATCCAGCTCGCGTAGCTCTCGATGACGACGCCGTGGTTGCCCTGGACGTACGGGATCAGGCGCGAGTACGCCGCGAGGGTGGTCAGCGCGACCGCGCCGACGCCGACGGCCGAAACGAAGGACTTGCCGAACCGCTTCCCGAGCAGCGCGTTCACCGCGAAGCCCGCGAGCGGGATGATCGGGATGAGCCAGAGGGAAACGGTCATCGCGGTCCCGTCACCACTTCAGGAGGTTGATCTTGTTCACGTCGATCGTCTCGGTGTGTCGGAAGAGGGCCACGAAGATCGCGAGCCCGACGGCCGCCTCGGCGGCCGCGATGGCGATGACGAAGAAGACGACGATCTGTCCTTCGCGCGACCCCATCGCGGCGCCGTAGCCGAGGATCGCGAGGTTCGCGGCGTTCATCATGAGCTCGATCGACAGGAAGATCTGGATCGCGTTGCGGCGCAGGAGCGCGCCCGCGATCCCGATGCAGAAGAGCGCTCCCGAGGCGAGCAGGACGTCGGAAAGGGGGATCGTGCCGATCACGGGCGCTTCTCCCGGCGGGCGAGGACGAAGGCGCCCACGAGCGCGGACAGCAGCAGCACCGACACCGCCTCGAAGTGGAGGAGGTAGCCCGAGTACAGGAGGCGCGCGAGGGCCGACGGGTCGGCGAACGCGGCGGGGTCCTCGCCGGAAGTTCCGGGGATGCGGGAGCCCGAGCCGCGGAGCGTCCCGAGAAGGAGGACCGCGAACGCGACGACGCCGAGGCCGCCGAGGAGGGTCTGGATCGGCCGGCGGCTTCCCTCGCCCGGCCGGTGCCCGATGTTGAGGAGCATGAGAACGAAGAGGAAGAGGACGAGGATCGCTCCGGCGTAGACGATGACCTGGATCACCGCGATGAAGGGCGAGAGGAGCATGACGTACGCCGAGGCCAGGCCGAAAAACGCGACGACGAGCGTCAGGACGCTTCGCACCGGATTTTTCGTCACGACCATGAGCCCGCCGAAGAGGATGGCGACGCCCGCGGCCACGTCGAAGACGATCCGGGCCGCCGTCACCGGGGCATTCTCCACATCTCGAGCGCCGCCACCCAGAACAGGTTGAGGAGCGCCAGCGGCAGGAGCGCCTTCCAGCCGAGCCGCATGAGCTGGTCGTAGCGGAACCGCGGCAGGGTCCAGCGCACCCAGACGAAGACACAGACGAGAAACGCCGTCTTACCCGCGAAGATCAGGATCGAGGCGATGGCGCCCCAGAGGCTCGCCGGCGAGAACCCCGGCAGCGACCAGCCGCCGAGGTACAGCGTCACGGTCATCGCGGAGGCGACGACCACGTTGACGTACTCGGCCATCTGGAAGGCGCCGAACCGCATCGCCGAGTACTCGGTGTGGTAACCGGCGACGAGCTCGGGCTCGGCTTCCGGCAGGTCGAAGGGGAGCCGGTTCGTCTCGGCGAAGGCCGAGACGAAGAAGATGAGAAATCCGAGTGGCTGCATGAAGATGTTCCAGCGGGGAAAGAACCCAAGCCAGACGCCCTCCTGCAGGGCGACGACGTCGTTCAAGCGAAACGAGCTCGCGGCGAGAATGACGCCGGCCGCCGCGGTCGTCATCGCGAGCTCGTAGGAAATGATCTGCGCGCTCGAGCGGATGCCGCCCATCAGGGAGAACTTGTTGTTGGACGACCAGCCCGCGAGAACGATCGCGTAGACCGAGAGCGACGTGATCGCGAAGACGTAGAGGACACCGATCGAGACGTCGGCGCCGATCAGGGGGATCGAACGCCCGCCGATCGGGAGCGTCGCCCCGTAGGGCACCACGGCGAACGTCGACAGGGCGGCGAAGGCCGCAATCGCCGGGGCGAGCAGAAAAAGCGGTCGGTCGGCCGCGGCCGGCGTGACGGCCTCCTTCGTGAACATCTTGACCATGTCCGCCACGGCCTGGAGGAGGCCGAACGGTCCGACGCGGTTGGGGCCCGGCCGGTCCTGGATGAACGCGGCCCCGCGGCGCTCGACCCAGGTCAGCGGGATGACGAGAACCGGAAAGATCAGCGCCGGCAAGGCGACCCGCAGAGTGACGATCAGCCAGTCGAGGGCCGTCACAGCGTTCCCGCCCAGACGAAGTCGCCCTTCTTCAGGAGCTTCCCGCCTTCGAGGTCCTTCGCGGCGATGCCGGCATAGGCCGGGACCTCGCGGGCGATCGCGGCGAGGAGGTCCCGAGGAGTCCAGTTCCGGTCTCCGTACCCGACGGCGACGGCGAGCTGCAGGAGGAGCTCCCAGTGCGCCCGCGCGGGAGGCTTCGGAAGAAACGCCTGCTCGAACTTCTGCACGCGCCCCTGCACGTTGGTGAAGGTGCCTTCCTTCTCGGCGAGCGAGGCCGCCGGGAGAACGACGTCGGCCGCGCGCGTCAGGGCATTTGAGGTGCGGGCCGCGACCGCCAGGAACCGTGCCTTCCGGAGCTGCGCAACCTTGGCGGCGTCGTCGGCGATCGCCGAGAAGTCGGCGTCCGCCACCACGACGACCTCGGGCGAGGCCTTGCCCGAAAGGATGGCGTCGAGGCCGTGTCCTCCCTGGCCGGGAGAAAGGCCCATGTCCCGAGCGCCGCGGAAGTTCGGCCCCGCCTCGTCGCCCTCGATCCATTCCTTCTGCGACTTGATCCGGCGCACGCGGGACTTGTCGACGACGACGTCCCGGTTGGAGCAGGCCAGATGGTCGGCGATCTTGCGGAGGAGGAAGTTTTCCTCGTTCGAGAGATGGGCCGAGCCCAGGAAGAAGAGCCCCGCCGGCCCGACCGACTCTACGGTCCTGCGGATCTCGCGGGCCATCCGCTCGACCACCGCCGGGACGATGGTTTCCTGGACCGCGTTGCCCTCGCGGAGCGTCGCCTTGAGGACGTCGCGATCATTGAGGCTTTCGGAGAGGAAGCGGCCGTGGTCGCAGAGCCAGTAGTCGTTGACCTTCGGATTCAGGCGCGGGAGGAAGCGGTAGACGACCTCGTCCTTCGACTCGACCGACGTGTTGCAGCCGACGTTGCATCCCGGGCAGACCGAGGGCGTCTTCTTGAGATACCAGACGCGGCTCCGGAACCGGAACTCGCGCGTCGTCAGGGCGCCCACGGGGCAGACGTCCGCGGCGCAGCCGGACCAGTCGTTGTCGAGCGCCTGGCCCGCGTGCGTCCAGACGAGCGTTCGTCCGCCCCGGTCGAGAAACGTCAGCTCGCTCGTCCCGGCGATCTCGTGCGTGAACCGGATGCAGCGCGTGCACTGGATGCAGCGCGTCATGTCGGCGATGACGTGCGGCCCGATCATCGTCCGGTCGAAAGTCGGGTACTGCCGCTTCTGCTCGTCGTAGTTCGAGAGCTGCTGGCCGTACCCGAAGGAGTTGTCCTGGAGCGTGCACTCGCCGGCCTGGTCGCAGATCGGGCAGTCGAGGGGATGGTTGATGAGGAGGAACTCCATCGTCGCGGCGCGGGAGCTCTTCACCTTGTCAGTCGTCGTCTTGACCGCGAGACCGTCCTTCAGCGGTGTCGTGCAGGCGGCCTGGATCTTCGGGATGCCCTCGATCTCGACGAGGCACATCCGGCACTGGCCGACGACCGAGAGGCGCGGGTGGTAGCAGAAGTGGGGAATGTCGATGCCGGCGAGCTTCGCGGCATCGATCAGGTTGAGGTTCTTCGGGACCTCGACCGGCTTGCCGTCGAAGACGATGGTGAAAGTGTCTTTCGCGGGAGGCGTCGGCGGAGGCGGCGTGGGAGGCTTCGGGTCGGCGCTCACGGGCGCGAGCCCTCCCGCGAGTCGGAGGGAGACGGCGCATGCGCCACCGTCCCCTCTCTCGTTCCGCCGCGTCGAGCGGCGGCTTCAGAAGCCTTCGCCCCGGACATGCAGCGCTTGTGTGTGACGTGGTACAGGAACTCCTCGCGGAACTTCGGGACGGCCGACAGGATCGGAGCGGCCGCGCCGTCGGCGAGCACGCAGATGGTCATGCCGTTGTTCATCTGGCCGGCGACGCGGGTCAGGAGGTCGACGTCCTCGACGCGTCCCTCGCCGTTCTCGATCCGGGACAGAACCCGGTGGAGCCACGTCGTCCCCTCGCGGCAGGGCGTGCACTGGCCGCAGGACTCGTGGGAGAAGAACTTCAGGATGTTCTGGATCGCCGCGACGATGCAGGTGTCCTCGTCCATGACGATGATCGCCGCGGACCCCAGCATGGAACCTTTGGCGGCGACGCCGTCGAAGTCGAGCGGGCAATCCTCGATCTCGGCCGGCGTCAGGATGGCCGCCGAGGCGCCACCGGGGATGACGGCCTTCAGCTTCTTGCCGCCCCGGATACCCTGCGCGAAGTCGGCGCCGTAGAGGAGCTCCTTGAACTGCAGGCCCATCGCGGCCTCGTAGACACCAGGGCGGTTGACGTGGCCCGAAACGCAGAAGAGCTTGGGCCCCGTGTTCTTCTCGTTGCGCCCGATCTTCAGGAACCAGTCGGCGCCCCGGTCGATGATGTGCTTGACGCAGCACAGGGTCTCGACGTTGTTGACGATGGTCGGGGCCGCGAACACGCCCGAGATGGCGGGGAAGGGCGGCTTGATTCGCGGCTGGCCGCGCTTGCCCTCGAGCGACTCGATGAGGCCGGTTTCCTCGCCGCAGATGTAGGCGCCGGCGCCCCGGTGGACGGTGATGTCGAGCGAGAAGTCCGAGCCGAGGATCTTCTCGCCGAGGAACCCCTTCGCGTAGGCCTCCGCGACGGCGCGGTTCAGGGTGCGGGCGGCGTCGTAGAACTCGCCGCGGATGTAGATGTAGGCGGTCTTGCACCGGATCGCGTAGGAGGCGAGGATCATCCCCTCGAGGAGCTGGTGCGGGTCGTGTTCCATGAGGAGCCGGTCCTTGAACGTCCCGGGCTCCGACTCGTCCGCATTGCAGAGCAGGTAGATCGGCTTGCCTTTCGTGTCCTTCGGCAGGAAGCCCCACTTGACGCCGGCCGAGAAGCCCGCGCCGCCGCGGCCCCGGAGGCCCGACCGCTTGACCTCCTCGGTGACCTGCTCGGGCGCCATGCCGCCCGCCAGGACCCGCCGCAGGGCCGCGTACCCGCCGTCGGCGAGGTACGTGTCGATCGACTGGGAGTCGGGCGTGCCGACGCGGCGGCTCAGGACCTTTTCCAAGTCAGGACTCCCGGCCGAGCCGCTCGAGGAGCTGATCGAGCTTCGCCTCGTCCATCGGCTCGTAGTACTTGTCGTTGACCATCATGGACGGCGCGCGGTCGCAGCCCGCGATGCACTCGACCTCGACCAGCGTGAACTTCCCGTCCTTGGTGGTCTCCTCGAGATCGATGCCGAGCCTGCGGCGGCAGCGCTCGACGAGCTTCTCCGCCCCGAGCAGGTGGCAGGAGATCGACGTGCAGACCTGGAGCAGGTTCTTGCCCATCGGGCGCAGGTTGAACATCGTGTAGAACGTCAGGACGCCGTCGACGTGGGAGACCGGCAGCCCCAGGACCCGGGCGACCTCCTCGGCCGACTCCTTCGAGATCCAGCCGAAAGTTTCCTGCGCGACCCAGAGGACGGGCAGGAGGGCCGCCTGCTTGGTCGGGTAGCGCTTCAGGATGCCTTCGATCCGGTCGATCGCGTCGGGCGGGAAGGGGCGGGGCTCGCCGGCGGCCTCGACCCTGTAACGGGTGTGGGTCACCAGTCGAACGCTCCCTTCTTCCAGATGTAGGCGTATCCGACCGCCAGAACGGCGAGGAAGGTCAGCATCTCGAGGAACAGGGGCCAGCCCACAGATCGGAAGATGAGGGCCCAGGGGTAGATGAAAGCGATTTCGACGTCGAACAGGATGAAGACCATCGCGATGACGAAGAACTGGATCGAGACGCGCTTGTGCGAGGAGTCGATCAGCGCGACGCCGCTCTCGTAGGTCGAGGCCTTCTGCTTCGTCCGCAGCTTCTTGCCGACGAGGACGTTCAGGATCTGGATGGCGGCCGCCATCCCCGCGGCGACACCCAGCAGAATGAGAATCGGAGCGAATGAGAGAGGCATTGGAGCGGTGGGAACTTTTTCACAAGGGCAGGAGCGAGTCAACGCATGTCGAAGAGCCCAAAGGGCCTAGCCGGCGCGTCCGCCGCGTTACCATCCGCCCGTGCCGAAAGCCTTCGACCCCCATGCGCTCGTGCCCGCGTTCAATGCAGAGGCCACGGTCGGCGCCGTGGTCCGCGGCCTGAAGGAGTCGGTCGGCCGCGTGCTCGTCGTCGACGACGGCTCGTCGGACGGCACCGCCGCCGCTGCCGGGGCCGCCGGGGCCGAGGTCCTGCGCCGGCCCGAGAACGGCGGCAAGGGCGCGGCGATCCGGGCGGGCCTCGAGCGCATCCTCGCGTCGCTCGCGACGCACGTCGCGTTCGTCGACGCCGACGGGCAGCACGATCCCGCCGACCTCCCGGCTCTCCTGGCGGCCGCGCGGGCGGGGGACGATTTCGTGATCGGCTCGCGGATGGCCGACCCGGATGCGATCCCGCGCTATCGATACCGGACCAACGAGATCGGAAGCCAGGTCCTGTCGCGGATGACGGGGCTGGAGGTCGAGGACGCGCAGTCGGGCTACCGCGTCGTCTCCGCGGACCTTCTCCGCCGCCTCGCGCTCAACGCCCGGGGATACATCATCGAAACCGAGATGCTGCTGAAGGCGGCGCCGCACCTGAAGCGGTTCCGCCATGTGCCGGTGCGCGCAATCTACGGCGGGCCTTCGCACTACCGGCCGTTTCGCGACACCTGGATCATTTCCTGGGGTGCGGTGTACTACAAAGTGTTCGAGTTGGATTGAGGCGGCGGGGCGTCGCAACATCCCGTGGCGGAAAGCGCTCCAACCGCTAGAATCGCTCACCCGTGCCCCCACCGACGCTCACGCCGCTCCGATCCGCCGGCCGGGGACCCCGCGTCCTGACCATCGACGCCGAGGACTGGTTCCACGTCTGCGGCCATGCCGAGTACTCGGACCCGCGCCGGTGGGACGGGTATGTCTCCCGCGTCGAGACGACGCTCGGCTGGCTCTTCGATGCCCTCGCCGGCGGAAAGCACCGCGCGACGATCTTCTTTCTCGGCTGGATCGCCGAGCGGCATCCCGAGCTCGTGCGCGAGGCGGCGCGGCGCGGCCACGAGATCGGGGTGCACGGGCACGCGCACCGCCGGGCCGACGAGATGACGCCGTCCGAGTTCAAGGACGATCTCTGCCGCGCGCGCGACGCGATCGAGGCCGCCGGCGGTGCCCCCGCGAAGGCGCACCGGGCTGCGGAATGGTCGATCCGGCATCCGGGAGCCGCGGCCCTGCCGGCCGTCGCCGCGGCGGGGTTCCGGTGCGACGCCTCGATGATGCCCGTGCCGCCGCTCGGCCGCCGGTCGAACCTGCGCGGTCCCCACCGGATCGATGGCGACGGCTGGTCGGTCACCGAGATGCCGCCGCTTTCCGGGTCGGTGCTGGGCGTTTCCCTTCCGCTGGGCGGCGCCTGGCCTTTCCGGATCCTGCCGGTCGGCCGCCTCGCGCAGGCCGAGCGCGCGGCGCGCGACCGCGGCGAGCCGGCGGTCTTCACTTTCCATCCCTGGGAGTTCGATCGCGCGCACCCGCCCATGCCGGGCCTTTCGCCGATCCAGCGGACGGTCCACTTCCTGGGGCTCTCCGGATTGCCGGACCGGTTCTCGCGCTGGCTCGCGGGCGACCGCTGCGTGGCGCTCGAGGATGCGGTCGCGGGGCTGTCTCCGGCATGAGCGGCCGGGCCGCCTTCCTTTTCCCAGGGCAGCTCTCCGAGTGGATCGGCATGGGGAAGGACTTTCTCGACTCGGACCCCGAGGCGCGGGAGCTCTGCGCGCTGACCTCGGAGCGCTGCGGCCGGGACATTCGTCGGCTGATGCTCGAAGGGCCCGAAGGGGCTCTCCGCGAGAACCTCGCCGCGCAGGCGAGCGTGTACCTCGTCTCGACGCTGGCCGCCCGGTCGCTCGAGCGCCTGGGTGCCGGCGCCGCGGCGACGGCGGGGTACAGCCTCGGCAACTACGCGGCGATGGTGGCCGCCGGGGCGATCGACTACGAAGAGGCCCTCGATGTGCTCGTCGCCGTCTGGCAGGAGACCGAGCGTCTCGGGATCCGGGGCCGGATGGCCGCCGTGATCGGCGCGCGCCGCGAGGCCGTCGACGCGGAATGCCTGGCGCAGCGGGAACGCGGGCTCCAGGTCTGGATCGGCAACGTGAACGCCTCGACGCAGTTCGTCCTGACGGGCTCGGCCGACGGAGTCGCCGCCGCGATCGAGGGGCTCCGGCCCCGGGCCCTCTCGGTCCTCCCGCTGACCATGACCTGGCCGATTCACAGCGAGCTCATGCGGCCCGTCGCCGAGGCGATCGCACCCAGGATCGCGGCGCTCCGTACGATCCGGAACCCGCGCGTTCCCTACTATGGCCCGGAGGGGTGCGCCGTGGGCGGGGGCGAGGACGTCCGGCGTCTCCTCGGTACGGCTTTCTGCTTCCCGACGCTCTGGAAGGAGACCTTCGAGGCCATGGTCGCGGGCGGCCACCGGCTCTTCCTCGAAGCCGGGCCGGGCGAGATGCTCTCGAAGATGGTCCGCTGGATCGACCGGTCGACGAGGTGCCTTCCGGCCGGATCGGTCGAGTCGATCCGGGCGGCCGTGGATATAGTCGCAGCCGGATGAAGACCGCGGTCGTGACGGGAGGCTCGCGGGGCATCGGAAAGGCCATCTCGCAGGAGCTCGCGTCGGGCGGCGCCCGCATCGTTCTGACCTGCCTCCAGGACCTCGCCCGCGCCGAGGAGACCGTCGCCGAGATTCGCCGCGGCGGGGGAGAGGCGGTCGCGCTCCAGGTCGACGTCCGCAAGCCCGGGGACGTCGCGGCCCTGGCCGATCGCGTCGCGGCGGACTTCGGCGGCACGGACATCCTCGTCAACAACGCCGGCGTGATCAAGGACGCCCTCTTTCCGTTCATGAAGGAAGAGGACTGGGACTACGTTCTCGACGTCGACCTCAAGGGGGCCTTCCGCGTGACCCGCGCGCTCATCCGGGGAATGCTCCACAAGAGCTCGGGCCGGATCGTCAACATCGTCTCCGTCAGCGGCATCTCGGGACACGCCGGCCAGGCCAACTATTCGGCCGCCAAGGGAGGTCTGATCGCGTTCACCAAGGCCCTGGCCCTGGAGTTCGCGCCCCGGGCGATCACGGTCAACGCCGTGGCGCCGGGCCTCGTCGACACCGAAATCATCGCGCATCTGAAGGACTCGGCGCGCAAGGAGTTCCTGTCGCGCATCCCGATGGCGCGGTTCGGGCGGCCGGAGGAGATCGCGGCCCTCGTCGGCTTTCTCGTCTCGGACAAGGCGTCGTACGTCACCGGTCAGGTCTGGCGGGCCGATGGGGGCATGGCCTGAGCCGACTATAATCCCGCTCGGAAGGAGCCTCCATGTCCCGGGAAGAACTGGCGCCGCGGGTCAAAGACCTGATCGTGCGGCGTTTGAAGCTCGAGATCGATCCGTCGTCGATCGACGACGCGGCCCCGCTTTTCGGCGAGGGGCTCGGCCTCGACTCGATCGACGCGCTCGAGCTGGTGCTCGGGCTCGAGCAGGAATTCAAGATCAAGGTCGAGGACGAAGAGGTGGGGGTCAAGGCCTTCGCCTCCGTCAACGCCCTGTGCGACTTCATCGAGCAGAAGAAGACGGCCTGATGACGCCAGCGGCGTTCCCGCATGCGTACCCGTTCCGGTTCGTGGACACGGTGACGCAGCGGTCGGATGCCGCATTCCAGGGCGGCCGGGTTCGAATCCGCGTCACGGGGAACGCCCGGGCGGCGATGGGGGAGGGCTGGCAGAGCCCCCTGCTGCTGGCCGAGGCGATCGCCCAGGCCGCGCTTCTTCTGGAGGGCGGCGACGCTGTCGCCGGCCGCCGCGGCTACCTCGCCGGAATCCAGGAGATGACTCTCGAGCGCGCGCCACGCGCCGGCGAAACCCTCGAGGTCTCGGTCCGGCTCCGCGCGAGCTTCGGCCCGGTATTTCGCTTCGACGGTGAAGTGCATGGCGAGGACGGCGTCCTCGCGCGGGGGAGCGTCCTCGTCCGCAAGGGCGAGGCGGAGGTGGTCGAGCCATGAACCTCAAGGAAGAACAGAAGGGCGCCCACACGGTCGTGCGCATTTCCGGGACCCTGGCTCTCGGCGAGGCCACACGGGCGCTGCAGGAGCGGTTCGAGAAGATCTCGGAGGCGGGGGGAAGCGCGTTGATCCTCGAGATGTCCGGTCTCGAGCACCTCGACTCGACCGCGATCGGCGTCCTCGTCGGAGGGCTCAAGCGCTTCGAAGCCCAGGGCCGGCGCTTCTATCTCGTGAGCCCGCGGGAGCGCGTCGCGTCCGTCTTCCGGATCACGCACCTCGACTCCATCTTCCGGACCTTCCCGACGATCGAGGCGGCGGTCAAGGCCGCGGACCATTCCCGGCGAGGAGTCGACGCGTGAGCACTGAGGTCGCCGCGGCCTGCGAGTGCACCCACGAGCCGCCCGCACCGGTTCACGATCGCGGGGCGGGCGCGCGTGCGCGGCGGCATTCTCCTGACCCTCCAGCGCGTCGACGAGCGGTATCCGCCGCGCGATGTCTTCGTCACGCTCCGCGAGATGAAGATGGGCGGCGACAACGTGTTCAAGGCGTGCTTCGTGTGCGTCGATCGCGGGTTCCGCGAGACGGCGATCGTCCTGCCCAAGTCCGACGTCGAGCTCGGACTGCCCCCGGCCTGAGCGGCCGGGGCTCGAGAAGGAGGTCCCTTGCGCCTCACCGATCGGCCCGCCTGGAAGGCGCTCGAGGCCCATCAACCGGCGGTCCGGGACCTTCACCTGCGGGACCTCTTCGCCGCCGAGCCCGGCCGCGCCGAGCGCCTCTCGGTCGAGGGCGCGGGCCTTTTTCTCGACTACTCGAAGCACCGCGTCACGGACGAGACCCTGCGGCTGCTTCTCGCCCTGGCCCGCGAATGCGGGCTGAGCGAGCGGATCGACGCGATGTTCCGGGGGGACAAGATCAACGTGACGGAAAAGCGGGCCGTGCTCCACGTCGCGCTCCGGGCGCCCAGGGGGACGTCGATCGTCGTCGACGGGGAGGACGTCGTCCCCGGGGTCCACGAGGTCCTCGACCGGATGTCGGCCTTCTGCGATCGTGTCCGGAGCGGCGCCTGGACCGGCCACACCGGCAAGCGGATCAGGAACGTCGTCAACGTCGGGATCGGCGGCTCCGACCTCGGCCCGGTCATGGCCCACGAGGCCCTGCGCCACTTCAGCGACCGGAGCATGCGCTTCGAGTTCGTCTCGAACGTGGACGGCACGGACTTCGTCGAGTCGACGTGGGGGATGGATCCGGCCGAGACGCTCTTCGTCATCTCGTCGAAGACCTTCGTGACGCTCGAGACCATGACGAACGCGAAGACGGCGCGCGACTGGTGCATGGCCTCGCTCAAGGACGAGAAGGCGGTCGCGAAGCACTTCGTCGCGGTCTCGACCAACGCCGAGGAGGTGCGGAAGTTCGGCATCGACACGGCCAACATGTTCGGCTTCTGGGACTGGGTCGGCGGGCGCTATTCGATGGACTCCGCCATCGGCCTTTCGACGATGCTGGCGGTCGGGCCGGCCAACTTCCGCGACATGCTCGCCGGATTCCACGCGATCGACGAGCACTTCCGGACGACGCCGTTCGAGAAGAACCTGCCGGTCCTGATGGGCCTTCTCGCCGTCTGGTACGACAACTTCTTCGGAGCCCAGACCGTGGGCGTTTTCCCGTACAGCCAGTACTTGAAGCGTTTCCCGGCCTATCTGCAGCAGCTCACGATGGAGTCGAACGGCAAGCACGTCACGCTCGACTCCGAGACCGTGGGCTGGGAGACGGGTCCCATCTACTGGGGCGAGCCGGGCACCAACGGCCAGCATTCCTTCTACCAGTTGATCCACCAGGGCACGAAGCTCATCCCGTCGGACTTCCTCGGCTTTCTTCACACCGCGAATCCCGTGGGCCAGCATCACGATCTCCTGATGGCCAACCTCTTCGCGCAGACGGAGGCCCTCGCCTTCGGCAAGACGGCCGAGCAGGTCAAGGCCGACGGCACGCCCGAGTGGCTCGTGCCGCACCGCGTCTGCGAGGGCAACCGGCCGACGTCGACGATCCTCGCCGAGTCGCTCACGCCCGAGACGCTCGGCAAGCTCGTGGCCCTCTACGAGCACAGCGTCTTCACGCAGGGCGTGATCTGGGGCATCGACTCCTTCGACCAGTGGGGCGTCGAGCTCGGCAAGAAGCTCGCGGTCAACATCATTCCCGAGCTCCAGAGCGCGTCCGAGCCGACGCTGAAGCACGACGGCTCGACGAACGCCCTGATTCGGCGCTATCGCCGGGCGCGGAAACCGTCCAAGTGACCGACGCCATCGCGAAGATGAAGCGCGAGGCCGGGGAGCGGGCCGCCGCGCTCGTCGAGAGCGGGATGGTCGTCGGCCTCGGAACGGGCTCGACGGCGATCTTCGCGACGCGGAAGATCGGGGAGCTGCTGTCGTCGGGGCACCTGAAGGGCGTCGTGGGAGTTCCGACATCCCGCGCGACGGAGACGGAGGCGACGCGCCTCGGGATTCCGCTTCTCTCCGAGGACATTCCCCGTGAAATCGACCTGACGATCGACGGCGCGGACGAGGTCGACCCGCTCCTCAACCTGATCAAGGGCGGCGGGGGAGCGCTCTTCCGGGAAAAGATCGTGGCCCAGGCAAGTCGCCGCGTCGTGATCGTCGTCGACGAGTCGAAGCTGTCGGCGGCTCTCGGCATGCGGCACGCTCTTCCGGTCGAGGTCTCTCGATTCGGCTGGCGATCGCAGCAACGCTTCCTCGCGTCGATCGGTGGCAATCCCGTCCTTCGCCCGTGCGCGGACGGCAAGCCGTACGAGACGGACCAGGGCAACTGGATCTTCGACTGCGCGACGGGCCCGACCCCGGATCCGGTCGCGCTGGCCATGCGCCTGGCTGCGCGGGCCGGCATCGTCGAGCATGGGCTCTTTTGCGGAATCGCCTCGGAGGTCCTGGCCGCGGGGGACTCGGGCGTGCGGGAGATCCGGCGTCCCGGCTGACTCCTACCTTTCGAAGAGCCAGAGCCAGGCGAGGTAGCCCGCGCCCGCGGCACACAGAGCTGCGCCCGCGGTGATGGCCGCCCGCGCGAGTGTCGAGGCATGCCGCCAGAGGCGCTTGCCGGCGCGGTCGAGCGTTCGCAGGGCGAGCTCGAGCCGGTCGAGCGCCTTTGCGACCCAGAGAAATTCCTGCGCCACGAGGGCCCCGCCGAAGGCGATGACGAGCAGCCCGGGCCCCGGGATCACCAGGAGGACGGCTCCGCCGACGACGAGAAGAAGCCCGAAAACCACCAGGGCGATCCGGGCCGCAGGGCTTCCCGAGCCCTTGCGAGCCCGGTAGCGCCGGACGAATCGCTCGCCCGGAGGAGCAGCCTCAAAATCGCGCAGACGCTTCTTCCACCGTGCCAGCATTCGGTCGTCCAGGATGCGAGAAGCCTGCCACTTCCCGTGTTGACCCCCGTGCCGCCTCCCGCTATCCTCCCGTTCCCCGCGAAAGTGGCGGAACTGGTAGACGCGCAGGTCTCAGAAGCCTGTGGGGTAACACCTGTGGGGGTTCGAGTCCCCCCTTTCGCACCAACTCTCAAGCAACGCCCTGCAAGCGTTTGCAAGGAATCCGCGAGTTCCCGAAGGAATTTGAGGATTCGTCTTGCCGCGATTTGCAGACCTTCTCCAGGGCGCTTCGCACAAGGTTCGCACAGGGATCCGTGGCGTAGGCTTCTCCGGTCACGCACGGAGCAACCTTGAGATGAGCAAGTCTTGTCCGAACTGTCGACTCGTGAACCCCGAGGAGTCCGTCCGGTGCGATTGTGGCTTTGACTTCCAGCGAGGCGCCCTAGCCCTTTCGGCATCTGAGCTTGCCAGCCGCCCGGCCAAGCGGAAAGTCTACCGTTTGGCCGCTACAGAGGGAGGAATGACGTTTATTGCGCCCTGCATCATCACGCCGTGTTGCATGCAAAAGTAAGAGTACGTGCGGACCTCGTTAAAAGTCTGTCGATACACATAAGGCGCATTGTGGTTGCCAGAGTCCCACACGAAATCCTTGGTGCAACCAGTGGAACAGGTTCCCGAAGTCGTCGAATGGTACCCGGAGACCCATTGCCATTCGATGGTCGTCCCGACCGTGATCGTCGAGTTTGTGGTTCCGCTCGCCACGTCGAAAAACGACGTCGTGCCGTTCTGGCCCACCAGCACGATGTGATTGGGGTTGACCGTCGGGGTCCTCGTGTTCAGGTTCGTAATGATCGGCGTCCGGGTGATCGTGGGGGTCAGGGTGATCGTCGGGGTCTGCGTGATCGTGAACGTCTGTGTGGCCGTGAAGGTCGGGGTGATCGTGGGCGTGAGCGACGCCGTGAAGGTCAGCGTGGGCGTGAAGGTCACGGACGGCGTGAAGGTCATGGTCGGCGTGCGCGTGATGGTCGGCGTCCCGGGGAAGGCATCCGGAGCTCCGACCACGAAGATCGGATCGGTCGTGGCGTTGTCGATGACGGATGCGTAGGAGAAGACCGGCCCGGACGCGACGACCCTGATGACCGCGTTTTCGGTCTGGAAGTCGGCGACGCCGGCGACGATGAAGATCGCGGAAACCTGGACCCCGGACCGGGCGCCGACCGATCGGGTGACGGGAATTCCACGCGACACGCCGTCGCTGTCGAAGATCTGGAACGTCGCCGAGACGGGCGCGTCTCCCGGATTGAAGAGCCCCACGTTGGTGCGGAAGCCCTGGTTCGCTCCGCCGTTGCGGATCGAAGTGAGGACGGTGCGATCGCGGGCGGAGGACGCGGTCAGGCCGGGGACGTACATGCCGACCGTGGGCGTCGGCTCGGTCGAATACAGGCGGCTCGTGACGACGAGCGCGGTCGCGTCCCCGGCGAACGAGAACTCGATGCCGCCGGCCGTATCGGGGGCGTTGAACGCGGTGGCGACGACGTCGTCGAAGCCGATCGCCTGGCGCGGCGCGAGCCGGAACAAGAAGGCGGGGGCGGCGGCGGGACAGGGGTTCCCGATGAAGCAGCGGTACGTCGCCGTGACGTCGAGCGGTTCGGAGTACGAGGGGTTGAACGCGCGGACGTCCGAGTAGAACGGCGCGCCGCCCACGATCGAGGCCGCCGCGGGAAGCGTGACGGTCTCGGCCAGGTGAGGAGCGGCGGCTCCAAGCGCGGCCAGGGCCAGGATCGCTGCGCGCGGTGTCATTCCGGGCGCCAGTCTAACGCGGCTATGATCGCGCGATGCACCCCTGGCACGACGTCGCCGTCGGCCCCGACGCTCCGGCACTTCTCCACGCGATCATCGAAATCCCGCGCGGCTCGAAGGTCAAGTACGAACTGGACAAGGCGAGCGGCCTGATCCGGGTGGACCGCATCCTTTTTTCGGCGGTGCGCTACCCGGCCAACTACGGCTTCATCCCGCAGACGTACTGCGAAGACCACGACCCGCTCGACATCCTGGTCCTCGGCCAGGAGGACGTGTTTCCGCTGTCCATCATGCGGGCAAGGCCGATCGGTGTCATGAAGATGAGCGACCAGGGCGAGGAGGACGACAAGATCATCGCCGTGCACGCCGACGACCCCGAGTACGTTCACTACACCTCGATCCGGGAGCTGCCGCCGCACCGCATCGCGGAGCTTCGCCGGTTCTTCGAGGACTACAAGGCCCTCGAGCAGAAGACGGTGACGGTCGACGAGTTCCTCGACCGGCCGGAGGCGGTCGAGGTCGTTCGGGAAGCGCTCGAGCTCTACGGGAGGCACCGGGAGGCCCTGCGGGCCGGCCGGTTGCCCTGACGGAGGCGGACCCCCGGGGGACGGCCGTGGAGGCGCCCCGAGGGCGTAGACTTGTTTCTGGAGCCCGCGTAACCGATGCCGATTCCGGTCCTTCCGTGGAACTGTCCCAATCCCTACTGCGAAGAACCGCACAATGCGTCCTCCGTTCCGGTCAACGGAGTGATCCGCTGCCATTCCTGCGGCTGGGAGCGCAGGATCCGCGCCCCCGAGCCCGAGAACCTCGACGACTGGCCGGGCCTCTTCACGCCGATCGAGCCTCCCAGGGGGTGATCCGGGCCGGATAGACTCCCCGGCGTGCTGCCCCGCGACGCCGAAGTTCTCGAACGCCTTCGCAAGAAGGGTTCCCGGGTCCTGTCCTTTCGGGACCTGGTGGAGGCCTTCGGCGTTCTCGAGCCCGAAGAGGACCTGTTGCGGGAGAAGCTCGACCTCCTCGAGCGCCGCGGCGAGATCGTTCGGGTCCGAGGCGAGAAGTATTCGGCGATCGAGTTCTCCGAGCTCGTCGCGGGCCGCCTGACCGTCCGGCCGGAGGGGTTCGGCTTCGTGCTCGTCAAGGACGGCGAGGACCTCTACGTCCCGCGCACCGGGATGCACGGCGCGATGGACGGAGACACCGTCCTGGCGCGGGAAGAGCGCTCACGGGTCGCGGGGACCGGCCGCCGCCGGGGCGGGCCGGAACGGCGCTCGGGAACCGTCGTTCGAATCCTCGACCACGCCCGCGAGAGGGTCGTGGGTCGGTTCGAGACCCGGGACGGCGCGAAGGTGGTCTTCCCGTACGACCCCAAGATCGACGCGGTCATCCGGATCGTCGACGGCAAGACCGCCGGCGCGCGGGAGAACGAGATCGTCGAGGCGCGTCTGACCGCATTCCCGGATGGTCGCCGTGTGGCGCGGGGGGAGGTGGAGGACCGCCTCGGGTTCCTCGGCGAGCCGGGCGTCGACATCGAGATCGTCCTGCGTTCGCACAACCTCCCACCGCGGTTTCCGCAGCCCGTCGTCGCGGAGTCGGAGCGCTTTCCGGAGGAGGTGCGCCCGGAGGACATCCGCGGCCGGCGAGACTTCCGGGACCGGCGCATCGTGACGATCGACGGTGAGACGGCCAAGGACTTCGACGACGCCATCGAGGTCGAGAAGACGGCGACGGGCTATCGGATCGGCATCCACATCGCCGACGTCTCCCACTACGTCGCGGAGGGCAGCGTGCTCGACGACGAGGCGCGCTCGCGGGGGACCTCGGTCTATTTCCCCGGCCGCGTGCTTCCCATGCTTCCGGAGCGGCTCTCGAACGGCCTCTGTTCACTGAATCCGCGCGTCGACCGGCTCGTCCTGTCGGCGCTCCTGGAGCTCGACAACCACGGCAAGGTGGTCGGTTCGGACTTCAGCAAGGGCGTGATCCGCAGCGGCCACCGCATGACCTACACGGAGGTGGCGCGCCTGCTCGAGAAGGGTTCCGGCCCCGAGGACGAGCGGAAGTACGGCGCCTACCTCGCCGACTTCCGCCGGATGGGCGAAGTCGCGGCCCTGCTGCGCCGGCGGCGCGAGGCGCGCGGCTCGATCGACTTCGACCTCCCGGATGCCGACATCGTGCTCGACGACGCCGGGCTCGTCGTCGGCATCGTCCCCGAGTCGCGCAACGTCGCCCACCGCCTGATCGAGGAGTTCATGCTGGCGGCCAACGAGGCCGTTGCGAAGAAGCTGCTCTTCGCCCGGCAGCCCGCGCTCTACCGCGTCCACGACCGGCCCGACCCGGACCGGCTGGTCGACCTCCGGGAGATCCTCGAGACCTTCGGTTACGAATTGAAGGGCGACCTCGCGGAGGTCCCGCCGAAGGCCTTCCAGAAGCTGCTGGCGCAGATCGAGGGCAAGCCCGAGGAACGCCTCCTCCACGACCTCCTGCTCCGCGCCCAGCGCAAGGCCCTGTACGCCGAGGAGTGCCGGGGGCATTACGCCCTGGCGGCTCCGTACTACTGCCATTTCACCTCGCCGATCCGGCGTTACCCGGACTTGATCGTGCACCGGCAGCTGTCGCGCCTGCTCGAAGCCGGCCGGCCCGTGGCGGCGAAGGACTTCGACGCCGTCAACGACCGCATGCGGGAGGTCGGGTCCTTTTCCTCGGAGCGCGAGCGGCGCGCCGAGCAGGCCGAGAGGGAGAGCCTGCTCTGGAAGAAGATCGTCTTCATGAAGGACAAGGTCGAGCGGGAGTTCGACGCCTACGTCACGGGTGTGGCATCTTTCGGTGTGTTCGTGACGCTCAAGGACTTTTTCGTGGAGGGGCTCGTCCCGATGACCGCACTCGGCAACGATTTCTTCGTGTACGAGGAGAAACAGCACCGTCTCCGGGGCCGATCCTCGGGAGCGACGTTTCGCCTGGGCGACTCGATCAGGGTGCGCCTGGTGGAGATCGACGAGGTTCGGCGGCGGTTGAATTTCCGCCTGGCCGGCCAGGCATCGACGGCCCGCGCGCCGCGGTCCGAGACCCCCGCTCGCGCGACCCGCGTGGAGCCCCCGGCCGGCGACTTCGGCCGGCGTCCGCGCGTCCGGAGGAAGCGGTGAAGCGGCGCCGGGCGGCCGCGGCCGCGACCGCCTTCCTCCTGCTCATCGCGTGCCGCGAGAAGGGGCGGCCGGACCCCGCCGTACGGATGGCCATCTCCCACGAGCCGGCCGCGGCCGAAGACGCCTCCGGCGGGGGCGACGGCGCGACGGCGCCGACCCGCCTCGAGGTCCCGCCGGCCGTCACCGAGGCCTTCAGCGGTATCCGGCTCGGCTGGAAGGACTCCAAGAGCGGCAAGGAGGGAGTCCTCGAGGTGCCCCTCGGATCGACGGCGCCGCTGCCCGACTCCGCGCTCGTGGTGCGGGCCGACGTCTTCCTGCCCGCGTTCACGATGGCGGGCGGCGTGGTCACGTCGGAGGGCGTCGAGCCCCAGAACGAGGCCGCGCGCATCACCGTGATGGAGTCGGGGAAGGAGATCTTCGGCGGCTGGATCTTCAAGCGCTTTCCGGACGTCCATCCCTTCACGGATCCGCGGTTCAAGCTGCTGCTCGACGGGGGCGTACCTCGGACATCGAAGTGACCGCTTCGCGGACGCCCTACCGGGTCGTCATCGCGGGTCGCCCGAACGTCGGCAAGTCGGCTCTGTTCAACCGCCTCACGCGGCGGCGGCGTTCCATCGTCCACGACAAGGCGGGCATGACCCGGGACGTCCTCGAGATCGAGGCCGAGCTTCCCGACGGCCGGACGTACCGCCTCTCCGACACGGGCGGCTACGACCCCTCCGGCAAGGAGAAGATCCCGGCGGCCGTGCGCGAAAAGGCCGTGGGCGCCATCAGGAGCGCGGACCTCGTGCTCCTCGTGGTGGATGCCTCGGCCGGCGTCCTCCCGGGGGACCGCGCCGCGGCGCGGGTGATCCGCGAGTCGGGGCGCGAGTGCGTCGTCGTCGCGAACAAGATCGACCGGCGCGAGGGAAGCGAAGGGGAGCAGGAGGCCTGGGCGCTCGGGTTTTCCGAGATGTACGGCGTATCCGCCGAACATGGCACGGGCGTCGACGACGTGCAGGCCGCCATCGGGCAGCGGATGCCCGAAGCCGTCCCCGACGCCCCCGAAGCCGAGGTCCGTCCGCGTGAGATCGCGCTCGCCGTCGTCGGCCGGCCCAACGTCGGAAAATCGTCGCTCTTGAACGCCCTGCTCGGAGAGGAGCGGGCGATCGTGTCGGAGACCGCCGGAACGACCCGGGACTCGATCGACACGGCAATCGACGCGGCCGGCCGGCGCTTCCGCCTGGTCGACACGGCCGGCATCCGCCGCCGCGGCCGGACGGAAAAGGGGGCCGAGGTGCTCTCGGTGGTCCAGGCCCGCAAACGCATCGAGGAGTGCGACGTGGCGCTCCTCGTCGTCGACGCCGAGGAGGGTCCGACCGGGCAGGACGCGAGCGTGGCCTCGCTGGCCGACAAGGAAGGCAAGGGCCTCGTCCTCGTGGCCAACAAATGGGACCTTGCCGGCAAGCGCGAGGTCGGCACGGCGGAAGACTTCCAGACCGCCCTCGCCACACAGATTCCATTCGCCCGCCAGGCCCCGATCCTGCTCGTTTCGGCGAAGACCGGCCGCGGCATCGCGCGCATCCTCGAGACGGCCGCCCGGGTGGCCGACAACCGGATGCGGCGGATCACCACGGGCGAGCTCAATCGGATCCTCGGCCGGGCGCTCCGCGACAAGGCGCCCCGGACGACGAAGGGGAGGATGCTCAAAGTCTTCTACGTGGCGCAAACCGGCGCGGCGCCGCCGACTTTCACGATCGTCGCCGACCGCCGCGAGCCGCTCCACTTCTCGGAGGAGCGGCGCATCGAGAACCTGATTCGCGCCTCGGCCGACTTCGAGGGGTCGCCGATCCGCATCCTCGTTCGGGCGCGCTCCCGCGACGAGGAAGTCCACGGGCGCGCAAAGTCCTCCCGCCGTCGGGCGAGTTCGGGGTAGATTAGCCCCGTGGGCAAGGGTGAAGCCGAGGTCTACCGGCCCGCCGAGGCATGTCGGATCGCGGAAGTGGCGCCGTACGTCCTGCGCTACTGGGAGACGGAGTTCCCGGCGCTGTCCGAAGGGAAGGACAAGGGCGCCTCCAAGCTCTACACCGCGCGCGACGTCCGGATCATTGCCCGCATCCGTGAGCTGCTGTACGACGAAGGCTTCACGGTGGCCGGTGCCAAGAAGCGCCTCGACGCCGAAATCACGGAGGGTCGCTTCGACGACGGGCTCGCTCCTGCTCCGCCGGTGTCGGAGCAACGAAAGGCTTCGGGGACGCCCCGGAAGGCCGAGAAACCGGACCGTGCGCCGAGCCGGGCCTCGGCTCAACCGACTCTCCTCTCGCCGGTCGAGCCCGCAACCGCCCCGCGGCAGGCGTCATCGGCCGCGTCCTCGACCCCCGACGGCTTCGACCGCAAGAGCGTCGTTCGCGAGCTCAAGGACATCGTGCGCATGCTCGACCGCTCCCGTCCGAAATGACGCGCCGCCGACTGTCGGTCACCTTGACAGTCCGATCGCTCCGGCCTTAGCGTTACAGCAAATCGAACCCCGGACGAAGGAGCGCGACATGAAAGTCACCGCGGCGCGGGTCCTCGGCGTTCTCGGGTTGTTGGCAGCGTTCGGGCGGCCCCTCGCGGGCCAGACCACCGGTTCCATCCGGGGGACCGTGGAAACGGGCGGAACGCCGCTTCCGGGCGTGACCGTCGAGGCGCGCAGCCCGAACCTTCAGGGCGTGCGCTCCTCCGTCACCGACGCGGACGGCCGGTTCAACCTGACGCTGCTCCCGCCCGGCGCCTACACGGTCACCGCGACCCTCGAGGGCTTCAAGCCGAACACCCAGACCATCCGGCTGGCGCTCGACCAGGCGGCGGCGATCAAGGTCGAGATGATCGCGTCGGCGAGCGCCGAGGTCACGGTCAGCGCGCAGGCGGCAACCGTCGAGACCGAGTCGAACGACATCGGCCGCAACCTCGACGCCTCGGCGTTCCAGGCCCTGCCGACCGGCCGCAACTACGCATCCGTCGCCCAGCTCGCGAGCGGGGTCAACACCGACGGTTCCGACGTTCGCAACACGTCGATCACGGTCTACGGCTCGACCGGCCTGGAAAACGCTTACCTCGTGGACGGGGCGAACACGACCGGAGTCGAGATCGGGAGCCAGGGCAAGGTCCTCAACTTCGAGTTCATCCAGGAAGTCGAGCTGAAGGCCGGCGGTTACGAGGCCGAGTACACCGGCGCCCAGGGCGGGATCCTGAACGTCGTCACGAAGTCGGGCGGGAACGAGTTCCACGGCGACGCTTTCGGCTACCTCGACAACGATTCCTTCCAGGCGCAGAACAAGCACCTCGACGAGATCACCGCCGGCGGCGTCCCGGCCGGCTTCACGCGGTCGGATTACGGCGCGGACATCGGCGGCTTCATCATGAAGGACCGGCTGTGGTTCTTCGCGGCCTACGACCACGTCAAGAACACCGACCAGCGCCAGATCACGACAGGACCGGAGACCGGGACCATCACGGACCTCGATTCGTCCAGCAACCTCTACTCGGGCAAGCTGACCTGGACGATCAACGCGGCGAACACGTTCATCGGCACGGTCTTCGGGGACCCGACCGACGACACCGGAGCGGTGGGACCGGTCATCGGTCCGCCCACGACCTACAACGGGACGGTGACGGTCGGCGGCACCGACTTCGGCGGGCGCTACCAGGGGACGTTTTCTTCGAAGTGGCTCGCGACGGCCCAGTTCGGCTACCACCGCGAGAACGTCGACACGCTGCCGGGACCGGGCGGCAACCAGATCTACTACGTCGACAACACGGGCGAGGTGCAGACCGCCTCGGGCGGCTTCGGGGGGACCGCCGGCGACGGCCAGTTCGCCACGAAGACGTTCACCCGCTACGACTACCTCGCGGACGTCAGCTACTACCTGGGTAACCATGACCTGAAGGCCGGCTTCGGGTTCCAGCGGATCGATGCCGACGTCGTTCGCGACACGAGCGGCGGGCAGTTCGTGTCGATCCTCGCGCCCTTCGAAGACGATCCCCTCCAGCGCCCGGTCTACAGCCACCTCTTCTTCGCCGGCCTCGACGCGACGATCGACAACGCGACGATCGCGCCGGTCATCGCAACGCCTCAGAACAACGTTTTCGCCGCCTTCGTCCAGGACCGCTGGAGCATCCTCCCGAACCTGACGGTGAACGCCGGGGTCCGCTGGGAAAAGCAGGAGATCAAGGGCCTCGGCAACATCACCTACATCAACATCGACCACTTCTCGCCCCGGGTGGGCTTCACGTGGGACTTCATGAACAACGGGAAGACCAAGGCCTACGCCTCGTACAGTCAGTTCGTGCCGCTGATCCCGATGGACATGAACATCCGGTCCCTGAACGGCGAGCGCGACGGCGCGACGTTCAACTTTTCGCCGACCGACCTCAACTGCGACCCAGCGGCCGACACGGCGGACACGCCGTGCGAGATCCGGGGATCGGCCGTCGACGACATCGACCCGAACCTCAAGTCGCCCTACTCGGAGGAGATCCTCGCCGGCGTGGAGTGGCAGTTCGGGAACACCTGGGTGGTGGGTGTCCGGGGCATCTACCGCGCCCTCGGCCGCGTGCTCGAGGACACGTACATCCCGGAGCTCGACAACTACGCGTTCTTCAACCCCGGCTCGAGCGTGCTCGCGCCCGAGTTCGCGCCCGGCAAGCGCTATTTCCGGGGGCTCGAGCTGACCGCGCAGAAGCGGATGTCGGAAAACTGGATGATCTACGCGAGCTACATGTACTCGACGCTCCGGGGCAACTACGACGGTTCGTTCCGGGCGATCGGCGGCTTCTTCGCGCGCAACCCTTTCATCACGGACGATTTCGACTATCCCGAATTCCAGGTCAACGCCAACGGCAGCCTCGGGCTCGACCGGACGAACCAGGCGAAGGTCCAGACGGCCTACGCCTTCCCGTTCGGCCTGACGATGTCGGCGTCCGGGTACTACCAGACCGGCACGCCGCTTTCGCGCATCGGCTGGTGGAACGGCTACGCGGGGCCCGAGATCTTCATCACGCCGCGCGGCACCGAGGGCCGCACGCCCGACACCTACGAGTTCGATCTGCAGGCGGACTACGGCCTGCGCCTCGGGCCCGTCACCGTCCACGTCCTCGCGAGCCTGTTCAACGTGCTCAACCGTCAGCAGGTCACGCAGGTCGACCAGGTCTGGGCCTTCGACCAGGCGGACAACGACCTTCCGACGCCGACGAACGATCAATACGGGCAGGGCAACCAGTGGCAGCAGCCGCGGACGCTCCGCCTCGGCCTGCGGGTGAGCTTCTAGACCCCGGGGCACCGGTCTTCACTCTTCGGTTCCCGAGCCGGGGGATCCGAAATCGAAGACCGGACCCCGCCCGGTGCTCATGGCGAGCGAGATCAGCGTCGAAATCCGCGGGCTGACGAAGCGTTTCGGCGAGGTCGCGGCCGTCGACTCGGTCTCCCTCGATATCCGAAGAGGGGAGTTCTTCTCCCTCCTCGGTCCTTCGGGCTGCGGCAAGACGACGCTTCTGCGGATGATCGGCGGGTTCGAGGAGCCGACCGCCGGAACGCTCCGCATCCACGGTGCGGACATGACGCACGTCCCGCCCTACCGGCGACCCGTGAACATGGTTTTCCAGCACTACGCCCTGTTCCCGCACCTCTCGGTCGAGGAGAACGTCGCGTTCGGGCTGCGCTATCGCGGCATGGACGCTCAGGCCCGGGCCCGGCGCGTTTCGGACGTCCTCGGCCTCGTGCAGCTGACGGGTTTCGAGAAGCGCCGGCCCGACCAGCTCTCCGGCGGCCAGCGGCAGCGCATCGCCCTGGCGCGGGCGCTCGCCCTCGAGCCCGAGGTGCTTCTCCTCGACGAGCCGCTCGGCGCCCTCGACCAGAAACTTCGCAAGGAGGTCCAGGTCCAGCTCAAGCACCTCCAGCGGGACCTCGGCATCACGTTCATCTTCGTCACGCACGACCAGGAAGAGGCGCTCACGATGAGCGACCGCATCGCGGTCATGAACCGGGGCCGAGTCGAGCAGGCCGACGATGCGGCCACGGTCTTCGAGCGGCCGGCCACGGAGTTCGTCGCGAACTTCATGGGAGCGTCGAACTTCTTCGCAGCGCGGGTCCGGGAGGCGGCGGACGACGCGCTGAACCTGACGCTCGCGGCCGGAGGCGAGACCCGGGTCCGGCTCGCGCCCGGAGCGCAGGGGGCGCGGGCGGGCGATGCGGTCCGCTTCGTCGTCCGGCCCGAGAAGCTCGAGCTCCGTTCGCGAGAGTGCGCGAACCGGGAGATGTCCTCGGTTGCCGTGACGGTCGAGGAGCGTGTTTATCAGGGGGTTGCGACGATCTGGATCGTTCGAGACGCGGCCGGGGAACGGCTGACGGTCTACGAACAGAACGACCAGCCGTTCGAGGAGTCCTCCCGCCACTCCGTGGGAAGCCGTCTCGAGGCGTGCTGGGACTCCCGCCACGCCGTTCTCATCCGGGAGGAGGCAGGTCGACCGTGAGCCGCGGGAAGGGCTCCGGACGAGCCGCCTACGCCCTGGCGCTCCCGACGTGGGTCGTCCTCGGCGTGTTTTTCCTGGCGCCGCTCGTCGTGCTCTTTCTCATCAGCTTCGGCCAGCGGGCGATCTACGGCGGCCTGAAACCGATCGAGGACCTCGGGGCCTACCTCGCCTCGGGAAAGTTTCTTGCCCAGTACGCCCGCTCGCTTCATCCGATCTACCTGCAGATCTTCTGGCGGTCTCTCTGGATGGCCGTCGTCACGACGGGGCTGTGCCTCGCGATCAGCTACCCGGTCGCCTACTACATCGCGGTCGTCGCGCCGGCCCGGCGGCGCAACCTCCTGCTCGGCCTCGTCGTCGTCCCGTTCTGGACGAGCTTTCTCATCCGGACGTATGCCTGGATGTTCATCCTGCGGACCGAGGGCCTCATCAACCGGTTCCTCGTGGGCTCGGGCCTGTCGTCCCGGCCGATCGAGCTGCTCTACAACGATTTCTCGGTCCTGCTCGGCCTGGTCTACGGCGAGCTGCCGTTCATGATTCTTCCGCTCTATGCCTCCCTCGAAAAGCTCGACCTGTCGCTCCTCGAGGCCTCGGCGGACCTCGGGGCGCCGGCCCGCTCGGCGTTCTGGCGGGTGACCGTGCCGCTGACGATGCCGGGGATCGTCGCGGGGATCATCCTCGTCTTCGTGCCGAGCCTCGGCCAGTTCATCGTCTCGGACCTTCTCGGCGGAGCGAAGACGATCCTCGCGGGAAATCTCGTCCAGAACCAGTTCGCCGTGGCACGGAACAAGCCTTTCGGCTCGGCCATCGCCTTCGAGCTGACGGCGGCTGTCCTGCTGCTTCTCTTCCTCTACGCCGTGTACAGCCGGCGGCGTGGCGAGGACGTGCTTCTGTGAAGCCCGGGACCCTCCTCCGGGCGCACGCCTGGGTCGTGTACGCGTTTCTCTACGCGCCGATCGCCATCCTCGTTCTTTTTTCGTTCAACGGGACGAGCCAGACGGCGGTCTGGCAGGGATTCACGCTGGAGTGGTATCGCCAGCCTCTTCCACGACGACCTGATTCTCGCGGCCGTCCGCAACAGCCTGATCGTCGGGGCGGCGTCGACGGCGATCGCGACCGTGCTCGGAACCCTCGTGGCCCTGGCCCTGGGGCGTTACGCTTTTCGCGGGCAGGGCGCGACGAAGAGCCTGCTGTATCTGCCGATCATCATCCCGGAGATCGTGATCGGAGCGGCCCTGGTGACCTTTTTCGGCGTGGCGCGCTTCCGGCTCTCGCTGACGACCGTCGTGGTCGCCCACGTCGTCTTCAGCATCTCCTATGTGGCCATCGTCGTCCGCGCGCGCCTTTCGGGGTTCGATCGTTCCCTCGAGGAAGCGGCGCTCGACCTCGGGGCGCGGCCGCTTCAGACCTTCGTCCGTGTCACGCTGCCCCTGATTCTTCCCGGGATCGTTTCCGGGGCCCTTCTCGCCTTTACCGTTTCGATCGACGATTACGTCATCACGTCGTTCGTGGCCGGGGTGGGCGCCACCACGCTGCCGCTCCAGATCTATTCCATGCTCAAGGTCGGCGTGACCCCGGAGGTCAATGCGGTCTCGACGCTTCTCCTCGCGGTCACGATCGCTCTCATCCTGATCGCGCAGCGGCTCCAGCAGCCTCCGCCCGAGCGGGCGGACGGATGAAGTCCCGGCGCTGGTGGTTGACGACCGGCGCGCTCGCGCTCGCCGGCGGCGCCTGCGGGCCGCGCGGCGACGAGCTGCCGTATCCCGGGCCGGGCGAGAAGAAGCTCAACCTCTACATCTGGTCGGAATACCTCCCGACCGAAGTCATCGAGGAGTTCACGCGGCGGACCGGCATCGCGGTCAGCTACGATCTCTACGATTCCAACGAGCCCGTGCTCGCGAAACTCCAGTCGGGTGTCGCCGACTACGACCTCGTCGTCCCGTCGGACTACATGGTCCGGATCCTCATTCTGTCGAAGCTCCTGAGGCCTCTCGAAAAGGGGCGGCTCCGGAACTTCGGGAACCTCGCCCCCCGGTTCCTCGACCAGGAGTTCGACCCCGGCAACGGTTATTCGCTGCCGTACGTCTGGGGCACGACCGGGTACGGCTACAACACGGCCCGGGCCGGCCATGCGGAAGACAGCTGGACGCCGCTCTTCGACGCGGCGCACAAGGACCAGATCCTGATGCTCGACGACATGCGGGAATGCTTTGCGGCCGCGCTCAAGCATCTCGGCCATTCGTTGAACAGCACCGAGCCGGCGCTCCTCCGCCGGGCGGCGGACCTGCTGAAGAAGCAGAAGCCCCTCGTCAAGACGTACAACAGCGGCGACTACGAGAACATCCTGGCGTCGGGAGACGTCGTCTACGCCCACGGATACAACGGCCAGCTCGCGAAGCTCGTGGCCCGCGAGCCGGCAAAGTTCGCGTACGTCCTTCCGAAAGAGGGAGCGACCCTCTGGATGGACAGCGTCTGCATTCCGGCCCGGGCGCGCAACGTCGATTCGATCTACGCCTTCCTCGACTACATTCTCGAACCCGAGGTCGAGGCCCGGATCGTCAACGGCATCAGCTACGCGAGCGCCAACCTTGCGGCCCGCCGGTTCATCCGGCCGGAGATCCTCGAGGATCCGGCGATCTACCCGCCGGCCTCGGCCCTCGAGCGCTGCGAGTTCGTGCGGGACATCGGCGAGGCCACGGAAGTGATGGACGAGTACTGGACCGAAATCAAGGCTCTCTGAGGCGCGCTCGACGCGCGCGACGGGAGCGGAGAGCGGGCGTCGGCGAAACGTTGCTAGGATTGGCCCCGCGCGAAAGGAGCAAGGGTGAAGAGCTACAAGAACTTCGTCAACGGCAAGATGGTCGAGTCCGTCAGCGGGCGCGAGGAGGCGATCATCAGCCCGGTCGACGAGCGAATCCTCGCGAAGGTCCCGACGTGCGACGCCGATGACGTCGACCGCGCCGTCGACGCGGCGGCGGCGGCTTTCGAGAAGTGGCAGGACTCGACGCCCGCCGATCGCAGCGGCATGCTCCTGAAACTCGCCGACATCATCGAGAAGAACGGTGAAGAGCTCGCGGCGCTCGAGGCCGACAACGTCGGGAAACCCATCGGTCTCGCCAGGAGCGAAATTCCCTTCATGGTCGACAACCTCCGCTTTTTCGCGGGCGCCTGCCGGTGCCTCGAGGGCAAGGCGGCGGGGGAGTATCTCGCCGGCTACACGAGCATGATCCGGCGCGAGCCGGTCGGCGTCGTCGGGTCGATCGCGCCCTGGAATTACCCCCTCATGATGGCGATCTGGAAAATCGGACCGGCGCTGGCGGCCGGAAACACGGTCGTCCTCAAGCCGTCGGAGCAGACGCCCCTGACGAGCCTGCGGCTGGCGGAGCTCGCCGGGGACGTCTTCCCGCCGGGGGTCTTCAACGTGATCACGGGCCACGGCGAGCCGGTCGGCGCTCCCCTGGTCAAGCACCCGCGCGTCAACATGGTGTCGCTGACGGGCGACGTCTCGACCGGCAAGGAGGTCGCGAAGGCGGCGGCCGCGACGTTGAAGAAGGTCCACCTCGAGCTCGGCGGAAAGGCACCCGCCGTGATCTTCGACGATGCCGACATGGACCTCGTCATCCCGGGGATCAAGATGGCCGGCTTCGCCAACAGCGGCCAGGACTGCACCGCCGCGACCCGCCTCTACGCGAGCGGGCGCATCTACGACAAGCTGCTCTCCGCGCTCGTTCCGGCCGTCGAGTCGATCGTCGTCGGCGACATCCAGAACGAAGACACCAGCATGGGTCCCGTCATTTCGGCCGAGCACCGCAAGCGCGTGTCCGGGTTCCTCGACCGCGCGACCTCGAAGGGCCACGTCAAGGTCCTGACCGGAGGAGCAGCAAAGAAGGGCAAGGGGTTCTGGTTCGAGCCGACGGTCGTGGCCGACGCGAAGCAGACCGACGAGATCGTCAAACGGGAAGTGTTCGGCCCCGTGATCACCGTGACGCGCTTCAAGGACGACGACGAGGCGATCGCCTGGGCCAACGACGTCGACTACGGTCTCGCGGCCTCCGTCTGGACGACGAACGTCAACCGGGCGCTGAACGCGGCGCGCCGACTCCGGTTCGGGACGGTCTGGATCAACGACCACCTGCCGCTCGTCTCCGAGATGCCGCACGGCGGCTACAAGCAGTCGGGCTACGGCAAGGACATGTCGATGTACGCGATCGAGGACTACACGCAGGTCAAGCACGTCATGGCCCGGATCGCGCAGACGGTGGGGGCGAGCTTCCTTCCGAGCTAGGGGAGGGCGGCCACGAGGGCCGCCCCTACTCTGCCGCGGCGATTTCGCCGCCCCGGCGTAGGGGCGGGGCTTGTCCCCGCCCTCTTCACGCCTCCCAGATGGTCTTGACGTTGACGAATTCGCGGATGCCGTGGACGGAGAGCTCGCGGCCGAAGCCGGACTTCTTGACGCCGCCGAAGGGCAGTCGCGGGTCGCTCTTGACCATGCCGTTGATGAAAACGGCGCCGGCCTCGAGCTCGCGCTCGAAGCGATCGCGCTCGGCGGGATCGCGCGTCCAGGCCGAGGACCCGAGGCCGAAGCGGGTACGGTTGGCGACGGCGATCGCCTCGTCGATGTCCGCGACGCGGAAGAGGCTCGCGACCGGGCCGAAGATCTCCTCGAGGTCGGCGGGGCTGCCGGCCGGGACGTCGGCAAGGACGGTCGGCGGATAGAAGTTGCCGGGACCCTCCGAGGGCTTCCCGCCGAGGACGACGCGCGCGCCTGCGGCGACCGTTCGCAGGACGAGACCGTCGACTTCGTCCCGGATCGCCGGTGTGGCGAGGGGGCCGACCTCGACCGAGGAATCCATCGGGTCGCCGACCTTGAGCCCGCGCATCTTCTCGACGAAGCGCTTCTCGAAGTCGTCGGCCACGTCCCGGTGGACGATGAAGCGCTTCGCGGCAATACAGGACTGGCCGTTGTTGAGGGTCCGAGCCTTGACGGCCGTCGCGGCGGCGGCCTCGAGGTCGGCGCTCGGCATGACGATGAAGGGGTCGCTGCCGCCGAGCTCGAGGACCGCCTTCTTGATCTGAGCTCCCGCGCTCCGGCCGACGGCCACGCCGGCGCCTTCGCTTCCCGTCAGCGTGACGGCGGCGATGCGGGGATCTTCGACGAGGCGCGCCACGCGGTCCGACCCCACGAGGAGGGTCTGGAACGCGCCCTCCGGAAACCCCGCCTCGCGGAAGATCTCTTCGATCGCGAACGCACAGTCGGGAACGTTCGAGGCGTGCTTCAAGAGGCCGACGTTGCCGGCCATCAGGGCCGGCGCGGCGAAACGGAAGACCTGCCAGAACGGGAAGTTCCAGGGCATGACGGCGAGGACGGGGCCGAGCGGGTCGTAGCGAACGAAGCTGCGGCTCGCGTCAGTCGAGACCGGCTCGTCCGCCAGGAATCGCTCCGCGTTCTCGGCGTAGAAGCGGCAGACCAGGGCGCACTTCTCGGCCTCGGCCACTCCCGCGGCGACGGGCTTACCCATTTCGAGCGTCATGCGCCGGCCCCAGTCGGCCTTCCGGGAGTCGAGTAGGTCGCCGGCTTTCGTCATCCGGGTCGCCCGCTCGGCCCAGGGGCGGCGCCGCCAGCGCGCGAATTCGGCCGCCGCCAGCGCCACGCGGCGCTCGATCTCGGCCTCGGAGTGAGGCTCGAACGTCTTGAGGGTCTTGCCGGTCGCGGGATTGACGGAAACGATCGTCATCGCGGCTTCCTTTCGAGCGATGTGTTGCGGCGCGACTCCGGTACGTAGGGGCGGCCCTCGTGGCCGCCCGAGGGCGGGGACAAGCCCCGCCCCTACGCCCGGGGTCCGCGGCGCAGATGCGGCAATCCAACTCTAGCGGAAGTGCACCCGCATGTGCCGCCGGGCGAGCATCTCGAAGAACAGCTCGGTCGGCACGGCCGTCTCGGGACAGAGCACCCCGGGCGTCGCGATCGTCTTGGCCGCCAGGAGCTGTCCGGCGATCGAGAGCGGCACACCCGTATCGAGCGAACCGGCCGCGACCTTCCAGTCCGGGTGGGGGAGGACCACCATCTCCGCCTGCCGGTGAACGGTCCGTCCTCCCTGCGAGCCCGTCAGGTCGACTCGGAGAACGTCGCAGTCCTGCGGATCTCCCGGTGGCACGGACTGCCGGGCGGCAACTTCTAGGAGCATCTCGCGGGGCGACACGCCGCCGATCTTTTCGCGCGATGTGAATCCCAGCTCCACGAGGAACGCGACCTTCTTCGTGAACTCGGGCTCGAAGGCGACCTTGAAACTCGCCTCGCGCAGACCCGGAAACGATCGCGGGAACATGGCGACTTCCGAGTGCAGCGTGTAGAGCGCCTCCGCGCGTCCGACGGGCTCGGGAAACTCGATTTCCTCCCGGCCGCTCATCGGCGGGACGGCTGCGGCGCGCCCGTCCCGGAACACGATCGGCTCGAGCGAGAACTCGTCGAGCACCGTGTCGAGGGCGTAGGGGACGGGGAGCGGCCCCGAGGCCGACCGGTCGATGCAGCCCACACGGACGTGGACGGCTTCGACGGATTCGAGCCCTCGGGCGAGCTCTCCCGCCATGACATTGGTGATTCCGGGAGTCGAGCCCATCCCGAGGAGCGCCGGGACGCCCGCTTCGGCGAACGCCTCGTGGAGGCCGAACTGCTGCATGGAGCCGTGGTACAGGCCGCCGAGGTCGGTGTACGGCACCCGCGCCGCGAGCGCCGCCCGCATGATCGGGAGGTTGAAGTAGTAGGTCACGCAGTTCAGGACCGCGTCGTGGCCCTCGAGGAGGCGTGCCGTCGCCGCCTCGTCCCGCGCGTCGAGCAGAGCGGGGCGCACCCGCGGGTCGGCGTGCGTGACCGCCCTCCGGTCGGCCGCCGTGATGGAGACGCCGGGCACGAATTCGAGCAGGTCGCGGATGACGACCCGGGCCATGGCGCCGGCGGCGCCGAGAACGGCGATCCGCATCACTCCTCGTCCGGATTGATGTCGGGCGTCTCGGCGTCGACCTCCTTGAGCGTGTCCTCGAGGGCGCTCAGGATCTCCCCGATGTATCGGTCCGGGATGTTCAAGGCCGGCTCGATGCGGACGACCTTGGAATTCGTCAGCGTGCCCGCGACCAGAACCCCGCGGCGAAACAGCCCCGCGACGACTTTGTACCCGATCTCGGTGTTCATGAACTCGAGCCCGAGCAGGAGGCCCTTGCCCCCGACGCGGTGGAGCAGGCGGTCGAAGCGCATCTTGAGGCGGATCATCTGGGCCAGCAGGTATTTGCCCTTGCGGGCGGCCTGGCCCGGCAGGTCCTCCTCGAGGGTCACGTTGATGGCGGCGATCCCGGCCGCGCAGGCGAGCGGATTGCCTCCGAAGGTCGACGAGTGGATGAAGGGATTCTTCTCGAGCACGCCCCAGATCTTGGGCGTCGAGATGAACGCCGACAGCGGCATGACCCCGCCACCGAGCGCCTTGCCGAGGCACATGATGTCCGGGACGACTTTCCAGTGGTCGACGCCGAAGAGCTTCCCGGTCCGGCCAAGCCCGGTCTGGACCTCGTCGGCGATCAGGAGCGTGCCGTACTCGTCGCATGCCTTTCGGATGCGCGGCCAGAAATCGTCGGGCGGGACGATCGCGCCGGCCTCCCCCTGGACGGGCTCCATGATCACGGCGGCGATGCCCTTGCCGGTCTGGTCGGCCTTGTAGAGCTCGTCCTCGACGGCCTCGGCGTCGCCGAACTCGACGAAGTGGATGCCGGGCAGGAGGGGGAGGAACGGCTCCCGGTACTCCCACCGGCCCAGCAGCGAGAGCGAGCCGCAGCTTTTGCCGTGAAAGCCGCGGAGCGAGCTGATGAAGTTGGTTTTCCCCGTGAAGACGCGGGCGAGCTTGATCGCGCCTTCGACCGCGTCCGTTCCGTTGTTGATGAAGAACGAGTACTGGAGGTCGCCCGGCGTGATCTCGCCCAGGAGCTCCGCGAGCGCCCCACGCAGCGGATCCAGCAGCTCCTGGCTCGAGAGCGGCATGCGCTGGAGCTGGTCGGCGACGGCCCGGACGATCTTCGGATGCCGGATTCCGGCGCTGTAGATGCCGTAGCCGCCGAGGCAATCGACGTAAGTCCGGCCCGAGAGGTCCTGGAAGGTCGAGCCCTCGCCAACCCACTCGAGGGCGGGGTCCTCCCGCATCTCGACCACGGACTTGCGGTACTCGAGATAGCCGCGGTTGTAATAGAACTGAAAGTTGTCGACCGTGTCTTTCTGGATCGCCTGTTTCTGCTGGGCCGTCAGCTCAGGCGCCGAGATGATGTCGAGCCACTTCTGGGATTCCCGGATGAGCTCCTGCGTGTTCATGCGCGTCCCCGTTTGTCGTGCGGACCCAAGACTCCGTGAGCCGCTGGCGGACGGCGGCTAGGAGTCCCCGACGCAGAAGAGGTGCCGGCGGGTCCGGCCGCCGGTCTCCGCCGAACGACGGCCCTCAGGCTTCGGCAAGCGCATTCTCGAGAACATCCAGGCCTTCCGTGAGCTCGGAGTCGGCGATGACGAGGGGCATGAGCGTGCGGATGACGTTGCCGTAGGTGCCGGCGCCGACGAGGAGGAGGCCGGTCTCGCAGGCCTTCTTGATGACGCGGTCGGTGCGCTCCTTGTCGGGCTCCTTCGTGCCGCGGTCCTTGACGAGCTCGAGCGCCCGCATCGCGCCGAGGCCCCGGGCGTCTCCGACGAAGGGGAAGCGGTCCAGGAAACCGCGGAAGCGCCTCTCGACCTCGGTCCCGATGGCGCTCGCCCGTTCGGGGAGGCGGTGCCGCTCGATCGAGCCGATCGACGCCAGGGCCGCGGCGCAGGCGACGGGGTTGCCGACGTAGGTGCCGCCGAGCCCGCCGACCTGCGCGCTGTCCATGATCTCGGCGCGGCCGGTGACCGCGGAGATCGGCAACCCGCCGCCGAGCGACTTGGCCATCGTGATGATGTCGGGCTCGAGGTCGTAATGCTCGGACGCGAACATCCGGCCGGTCCGTCCGAATCCGGTCTGGACTTCGTCGACGACGAGCAGGATCCCGTGGTCGCGGCAGAACCGGGCGAGGAGGTTCACCCAATCGAGTGGCGCGACGATGAAGCCGCCCTCCCCGAGAACGAGCTCGACGACGATGCAGGCGACTTTTTCGGCGGCGACCTGGGTTTTGAAGAACTCTTCGAGCTCGACCGCGGCGGCAGCCGGGCCGGGGTAATGGCCTCGGTATTCGTAGGGGAAGGGCAGGCGATAGATCTCGGCGGCGAAGGGCCCGAAACCGAACTTGTAGGGCCGGACCTTCGAGGTCATGCTCATCGTCAGAAGCGTGCGGCCGTGGAACGCGTGCTCGAAGACGACGACCGCATCGCGGCCCGTCGCGTGCCGGGCGATCTTCACCGCGTTCTCGAGGGCCTCGGCGCCGCTGTTGGCGAGCATCGTCTTTTTCGGGTGCCGGCCCGGGGTGATCCGGTTGAGGGTCTCCGCCAGGGCCACGTAGTTCTCGTACGGGGCGACCGAGAAGCAGGTGTGGGTCATCCGCGAGAGCTGCTCGGTCGCCGCTCGGACGACTTCCGGGTTGGCGTGGCCGACGTTCAGGGTCCCGATGCCCCCGGCGAAGTCGATGAAGACGTTCCCGTCGACGTCCGTCAGCAGGGCCCCGCGGGCGCTTTCAGCGTAGACGGGTGTGGAATGGCCGATCCCACGCGGAACCGCGGCGTCCCGCCGGGCGGCGAGCGCCCGGGAAAGGGGGCCGGGGACGGTGGTCTTCAGGCAAATCGAGGCCGACATGCGAAGTTCCTGGCTGGCTGAAAGGAGGGCCGAGCCTATCACGCGAGCGCCGCCATTCCGGCCCCGCGGCGCCCGGAATTCCATCGGAAGTCATTGTGCAGCCGTGTTTTGCGGAGATAGGATCTCGAGGCCACATGAGCAGCGGACATTCGGCGGCCTCTGCCGGGGCGCCACCCCGGGGGCTCGAACGGGTCCTCGGGCGGTTCGACCTCGTCCTCTTCACCGTCTGCGCCATCCTGACGATAGACACGCTCGCCTCCTCGGCCGCCATGGGCTACGCGTGGTTTTCCTGGTGGGCGATCACGATGACGGTGTTCTTCATCCCGTACGGCCTGATCACGGCCGAGCTCGGCTCGGCATGGCCGGGGGAGGGCGGCGTCTACGTCTGGGTCCGGGAGGCCTTCGGACCGCGCTGGGGTTCCACCGTGGCCTGGTTGTACTGGATCAACAATGCCTACTGGATCCCCTCGGTCTACCTGATTTTCGCGGGGACCTTCGGCCAGATCTTCCTGAAGACCCATTCGACCTGGCAGGAAGCCGGCATCGCGATCGTCCTGACCTGGCTGACGGTCATCGTGGGCATCGTCCGGCTCGAGGTCTCCAAGTGGCTGCCCAACCTCGGCGCGGTCGTCAAAGCCCTGATTTTCCTGGCCCTGGGCGTCCTGGGTCTCTCGGCGCTCTTTCGCGGGCGGCCGCCCGCCAACGCCTTCTCCCTTTCGCTCCTGGTTCCGCGGTGGAACGACAGCGTCGCGTACCTCCCGGCCCTCCTGTACTCGACGTTCGGCTTCGAGCTCATGAGCTCCGCCGGCGGCGAGATGAGAAATCCCAGGCGCGACGTCCCCAGCGTGATCTTCTGGTCGGGAGCGATGATCGCGATTTTCTACTCCTTCGCGATCGGCGGGATCCTCTTCGCGGTCCCGGCCGGGAACCTTTCGATCGTGACGGGGACCTGGGACGCTCTCGCCGTCCTCGGAAGGCAGTGGGGCCGCTCCGGCGACCTGGCCGTGTTCGTCCTCGGAATCGGATTCCTCTATGCGTGCATCGCCAACGTCGTCACCTGGAGCCTCGGGGCCAACCGCGTGGCGGCCGTCGCGGCCGAGGAGGGAATGCTCCCGGAAGTTCTCGGCCGGCTCCACCCTCGTTTCAAGACGCCCCACCTCGCGTTCGTCGTGATGGGTCTCGTGTCGACCGGCCTCCTCGTCGGGGGCGCGCTCCTCTCGAGCAGTCAGTCGAACATCTTCTGGATGACCTTCCGCCTGACGGCCCTCTGCCTGCTTCTCTGCTATCTGCTGGTGTTCCCGGCCTTTCTCGTACTGCGGCGGCGCCGGCCCGACCAGCCGCGGCCCTACCGCGTGCCGGGCGGCCGCGCCGCAGCGGCCGTGGCGGCGTGGCTTTGCACGCTCTACATCTTCGGGGCATGCGTGCTGTTTTTCGTACCGTCGCCCACGAGCCAGGAGCCGCTGAAGGAGGCCATCATTCTCGGGGTCGAAACGCTCGTGACGATCGTCATCGGCTACTTCCTCATGCCGAAAGCGGCCCGGTCTCCGGCTTCGGTATGATGCCGGTCGCCTGCGCGACGGCGCGGCCGACCACCACGAACAGGAGACGCACTTCATGGGCCAGAACCTCAAGGGCGCGCGCGCGGAGTCCGCGTACGTGCTGGACCTCATCGGAAAGAAGAGCCTGACGCCGCCGGAGCAGCAAAAGGTCATCGAGGATTCGGTTCGGTACTGGACCGACAACGTCAACCCGGCCTTCCTCGAGTACCGCAAGTCCGTTTCGACCGACTACACCGCGGTCGAGTGGCAGGACGAAGGCTCGGTCTTCCACGACATCCTGGGCAAGGAGTTTCTGGACATTCTCGGCGGCTTCGGCATCTACGTCACCGGCCATCGCCATCCGAAGGTCCTGAAGGCCGTCAAAGAGCAGCTCGACCGGCAGGCGATCCACTCCCAGGAGCTCATCGACCCGCTTCGAACCTATCTCGCTCACCTCGTCGCGATGATCACGCCGGGCGACCTCCAGTATTCCTTCTTCACCAACTCCGGAACGGAGTCGATCGAAGCCTGCCTCAAGATGTCGATCCTGACGACCGGGCGGCACCACTTCGTCGGGACGATCGGGGCGTTTCACGGGAAGTCGCTGGGTTCGCTCGGCGGGACGTCGAAGGCCGTGTTCCGCGAGCCCTTCTTGCCCCTGAAGCGCTGGACGCACGTGCCGTTCGGCGACGTCGACGCGCTCCGGATGATCGTGGCGAGCGGGGATTTCTCGGGCGACCGGGTGGCGGCCGTCGTCATCGAGCCGATCCAGGGAGAGGGCGGCATCAATGTCGCGCCTCCGGGCTACCTCGCGGCGGCCCGCGAGATCTGCGACAAGTACGGCGCGATGCTCGTCTTCGACGAGGTCCAGAGCGGCATGGGCCGCAGTGGCAGGATGTTCTGCTGCGAGCACGACGGCGTCGTGCCGGACCTGATGGCGCTCGGCAAGGGCTTCGGCGGCGGCGTCATGCCGATCGGGGCCTGCGTCGGGACACCGAAGACCTGGGAGAAGTACATCGAAAATCCGTTCCTGCACACGACGACGTTCGGCGGAAATCCCGTTTGCTGCGCGGCCGCGATCGCCACGATCAACGTGCTGCTCGAGGAAGACCTCCCGAAGCAGGCCGGCGAGAAGGGCGAATACCTCCTGCCGCGGATGAACGCGCTCGCCCAGAAGCACCCGAAGGTGATGGCCGGCGCGCGCGGTCGCGGGCTCATGCTGGGGATGGAGTTCCAGAGCCACGACCTCGGCTATGCCGTGGCCAAGGCGCTCTTCGGTCGCGGAATCCTGATCTCCGGCACCTACATCAATGCCCAGGTGCTTCGCGTCGAGCCGCCGCTGACGATCAGCTATCCGGAGCTCGACAAGTTCCTGGCGGCCCTCGAGGCCTCGCTCGCCGAGGTCGAGAAGGAGCAGCGCCTCTAGACGGGCGGGGCGACTCCCCGTCCCGACACCGGGAACGTGAACGACTCCGCCGGCCTCCCGATCGATCGGACCTGCTACTGGATGGCGCAGCGGCGGCCCCGGAAGGCTCCGGAGCCGCTCCGGGGCGTCCAGGAGGCGGATGTCGCCGTCATCGGCGGCGGTTACACGGGACTCTGGACCGCGCTCTTCCTCAAGGAGCTCGAGCCCCGCCGACGGGTGACGGTCCTGGAGCAGGGCCTGGTCGGGTACGGGGCGAGCGGCCGCAACGCGGGGATCGTGGGCGAGACGATCGACCATTCGCACGAGCTCGCGATCGCGCACTTCGGTCTCGACGAGGCGAAGCGGCTGGCGCGGATCGGGCGCGAGAACCTCGATGCGATGGAGACGTTCCTGCTCGAGCGGGGGATCAATGCCGGCTTCGAGAGGCCGGGACAGCTCGTGGTGGCGCTGACGCCGGAACACGTCGAGGCTCTGGAGAAGGCGCGGGAAGCCGCCGAGCGGGTCGGTTCCCGGGGGTGGAAGATTTTCTCCGGCGCACAGGCGCGGGCGGAGCTCGCGAGCCCGCTCTATCTCGGCGCCCTGCTCGCGCCCCGCAACGGGCTCGTCGACCCGGTCCGCCTGGCCGAAGGGCTGCGCCTGATCGCGGCGAGCCTCGGTGTCGTCGTGCACGAGAACACGCCGGTCTCGTCGATGCGGTTCCGGAGCGGGAAGGTGGTCCTCGGGGCCGGCGAGGGTCAAGTCGAGTGCCGGAAGGTCGTTCTGGCGGCCAACGCGTATTCGCATCGCCTGCGTCCGTCGCTCAAACGGAGGTTCGTGCCCCTGTACGACTACATCCTCGTCAGCGACCCGTTGACGCCGGCGGAGCGCGAGTCGATCGGTTGGCGATCGGGGCGGGGCGTCGTCGACGCCCGGACGTTCTTCAACTATTACCGCCTCACGGCCGACGGGCGGATCCTCTTTGGAACGAGCGAGGCGGCGTACTACCCGTCCAATCGCGTGGACCCTTCCTGCGACCACTCGAAGCGTCACTACGCTTCGCTCGAGGCGAGCTTCCGCCGGCACTTTCCCCAGCTCCCGAAGCTCGCCTTCCCGTACCGCTGGGGCGGTCCCATCGCGTCGACGACACGCCTGACGCCGTTCTTCGGCTCGGCCAGGGCCGGGCGGCTCTTCTACGGGCTCGGCTACACGGGACACGGCATCGCCTCGACGCGGATTGCGGGACGGATCCTGGCTCACCGCGCGCTGGAGCTCGAAAGCGCGCTCTTCGATCTCGCGATCGTGCGGAAGCAGCCCTTTCCTTATCCGCCCGAACCCTTCCGGCGCGCGGCCGTGGCGCTCGTGACCGGCGCCCTTCGCCGCGTCGACGCCGGGGGGCGGCCGGGGATTCTCCTGAAAGCCCTCGATCGCCTGGGGATCAGCTTCTCGAGCTAGGGTGTGCTCCCGTCTCGACTGCATTTGCTCCGGTCGCAGGGGCGGCCCTCGTGGCCGCCCCTGCGGGGACGAGCCCCGCCTCTACTCTGGCCGGACTACCGCACCGGGACGACGAGGATCTCGACGGGCCCCAGCGCGGCGCCCGCCAGTACGGGAACCGGCGTGTCGGTGACGAACTGGAGCTGGCCGCGGTCGGTGATCCGCGCGGAGACGGAGTATGTGTGCCCGGGCATGATGCGCGTCGGGTCGAACTCGAGGGAGAACGGTATCGGCACTTGCCCGGGTGTCGAGATCACCTGCTTGGCGACGATCACGGGGGTCTCCGGGACCGAGACGTCGCGCAGCTCGATCTGGACCTCGGCCTCGGGTGTCAGCGCCATCCGCTGCGGATAAACCACCGTGCCCTTGAGGAACGCCGTCGGCCGCGCGGCAGGCGGCTCGATCGCAGCGGCCGGCGGGGGGAGGGGCGCAGGGGTGGCGGTGGGCAGGGGCGGGGGTGGCACGGGCGGTGGCGGAGCCGGCGGCTTCGGGCCGGCGCAGGCGCCGAGCGCCAGCACGAGCAGGAACGCCGCCGCTGCCCGCGACCTCATGCCGGGCGTCGTGCGAGCAGGTCGCGGATCTCCTTGAGGAGGACCTCCGAGGGCGTCGGCGGAGCGGGCGGCGGGGGAGCGGCCGCCATTTTCTTCGCGAAACGGTTGAAGGGGAGGATGATCAGGAAGTAGAGGCCGGCCGCCTTGATCAGGAAAGCGACCACGGCATTGATGAAATTGCCGATCGCCACCGAACCGATCTTCAACGCGGAGAAGTCCGGCGTGCCCCCCAGCATGCCGATGATCGGAGTGATGATGTCCTTGACGAGCGAATCGACGATTCCGCCGAACGCGACGCCGATGATGACGCCGACCGCCAGGTCCAGGACGTTTCCCCGGGCGATGAATTCGCGAAAGCCTTTGAGCATCGATGTCTCCCTTTTTCGAAGTTCGGGTCGTGCTGCTACTCGTGCGTGTCGTCGACGTCGACCTGGCCGGTCATGCGGCGCCGCCAGATCGACCAGACCGAGCCGGTCGAAAGGACGGCCGCGAGTCCGATCATGATCAGGTAGGTCAGGCCCTTGGAGGTCGTCGGTTCGAGGTGCGCCCACGAGACGACGAGCCAGATCAACGTTCCGAAGAACGCCGCGGCGAGCAGCGTGCCGAGCGCGCCGAGAGCCTGGACGGTCGCGCGCAGGAGGAACACCCAGCCGACGATCAGGCAGACCCCCGCGAACGCCTTGAGCGGCGTGAACTCCCAGTGGCCCTGCGCGAGCCAGTGAAAGTACGAGCGCCCCTCCGGGTTGTACGTCGCCAGAAGCAGCGCCACGGCGACCGCGAGGCGGGCAAGGAACCGGCCCATCGCGTCACTCCTACGGCTTCTTCGGGTTCGGCGGCCGCGAGGAGGGCGCCGGCGCGCGCGAGGGCGGCCGCGAGCTCGAGGCCGGTGGCCGCGCCGGCGGGGCGCTCATGCGCGTGTCGGCCGCGCGGCGTCCCTGCTGGTCGCGTGAAAGCTGGTTGAGCGTCCCGGCGTCGACGGTCGGCCGGTTCGGGCGGGCCGAGGGCTGCGACGGGGCGGGACGTGTCGACGGCTGGGAGGGCTGGGCCGGCCGTGCCGGCCGCGTCTCGGGCTTCGACGGCTGCACCGGCTTCCACGTTCCACGGTCGTTCGTCTCCCAGGTTCCGGGCCGTCCGGGTTGCGGGCGGTAGACGTTGCCGTCGGGCCCGGCGTAGACATTGTCGGGGCGCGAAGGCGCCGGCCGCGTCGCGGGTCGGGTCGCGGGCTGGCCCGGTGCAGGGCGCGTCGCCGGCTGGCCGGGACGCGTGGAGGGCTGCGAGGGCACCGGTCGCGTGCCCGGCCGAGGCGCGGGCTGGCCGGGGACGGGGCGCGTGACGGGCCGCGGGGGAGGCGAGACCGGACGCACCCCCGGCCTCGCGATGCCCGGGCGGTTGTAGACGTTGACGCTGGTGATGTTGATGCTCGTCGGGCGGTACGGCATCGGCCGGCCGTAACCCGGTCGGTAGTACGGCGGATAGGGACCGGGGCGCGGCCGCCAGCCGTAATAGGGCCCCCACCACGGCCGGTACATCGGGTAGTAGCCGCCCCACCCGAATCCGACGTTCCAACCCGTCCAGGGGCTCCAGCTCATTCCGACGCCGAAGCCCCAGGTCCACGGAGCGCCGTACCAGTAGGTCCCGATCCAGGGCCGGTAATACCAGCCGGTGCCGTAGACGACCGTGCCCCAGGGCGAGTAGCACGTGCCGAGGTACCCCGGGGTGTAACCGAACCAGACGGTCGTCGGCGAGTACCGGTAGACGCGCACGTAGGTGACGTAATGAATCGGGCTTGCCGTCGGGATCGTGTAGATCACCGGCGGGACCACCGTGGCCACGGCCCAGGGTCCGTACGGCGATCCGCCCGTGAACCACACCCCGCCCTGCACCGAGTAGTAGGACGTCGGGGAGACCCGAACGACCGGGGTGGGCGAGTTGACGGCGTACTGGATCGGCGTGTCCGGGACCGCGTCGAACTTCGGCTCGCCGTCGTATTTGGCCTCATAGGTCGCCTCTTCGCGGTTGACCTCGGCCGTCTGCGGAATGCTGTTCGCGATCACGGCCTCCTGCGCCGCCGGCGTGCCGGGGACCGTGGCGAGGACGCTCGCCTTGGGATCGTTCTCGGGGATCTTCGCGAAATCCGGGGGAAGCCGGTCTCCTTCGACGAACTGCCAGGGCCCCTTCTCGAGGGACTTCGAGCGATACCAGCGCCCCGTGAGGGTGACGTAATAGGACTGGTCCTTCAGGTCGATGAAGATGTCGCCGGTCGTGTTCTCGACGTAGAGAAGTTGCGTCCCGGCGATGGGTTTCATCTGCGGCTTGCCGTTCGTGACGATGAGCTCCGCAGGCTTGGTGCTGACGATGATCTCGGGCGACTTGCCCTCCGCCAGGACCGCCTTGACCTCTTCGCCCGGGTCCTCGACGAGATTGACCTGCGTCTGGTTCTCGTCCCTGGCGATGGCCTCGCGGACGGCCATGACCGACTCCGGGGCGGAGGCGACGATCTGCCACGGCCCCGTCGCGGCCGGCGCCCGCAGCCATCGGTCCGCGAGCGACATGTAATACGAGCCGCCGGCCTCGAGGATGAGGCTCTTGGTGTTGACGACGCGCTGCAGCCCGGATGCGTCCTCGACCGGCCGGAGCACGGGATCTCCGTCGATCAGGACGAGAAGAGCGGGCTCGCTCCGGTAGTAGATCGCGGGCGGGTCGTTCTTGAGCGGGACGGCGTTGCCCCTGCGATCCGCCTGGGTGACGGCGAGGTTCGCCTCGACGCGGTCGAGCGAGATCGTGCGGGTCGGTTCGGTGTTCTTGCGGAACGTCTCGAGGTACTCCTCGGTCTTCTCCGGCGCCGTCGGAAAGTTCGCCTTCGTGATCTGGATGTCGTCGAGCTCGACGAGGTCCCTTTCCTTGTCGATCAGGGTGCGGGCCGTAACCCAGACGACGCCGTAGCTGGTCTGCGTGTCCTCGCCGACCTTGACGTCGACCTTGACGGCGGCGCGGGCCTCGAGCATCGCGTTCTCGAACTTGTCGATCTGGGGCTGGTACACGGTGAACGTCGTGTCGCCCGCAACGACGACGCGGGGCCACTGGAGAGACTCTCCGGGGGTTGCGTCCCGCGCTTCCTGGTCGGCGTCCTGCCCGCGCATGGAAAGCCCGGCCGCTCCGACGGCGAACAGGAAACCGATGGCGAGGCGTGCCAGGTGTGGGCGCATGGAGCCGTCCCTCCGTACCCGCGTGTTTATCACGATGGCGCGGTCGCTGCGCGGAACTGTCGACCGGTCGGGTCGTTTGGCTCCCGACCTGCCGGAGGCGATGGGCACGAAGTCGATCCGCGCGGGGCACGCGGTGTTTTGGAGGTCGCCGTGCGCAAAGGCGGCGCGGCGGGCCCGGCACGGTGCCAAGCCAAGCACCGCCGGGAGTTCGCCGACCCTGCCCGAATGGCCGGTGCATCCTCGCGGCGCAAGCCCTACACTTTGTCTACAACCGGAGGGAATTCATGAGACTCGGTGAGCGGCCCGGCCGCCTGGCGGCGGCATTCGTGTTTCTTGCGGCAGCCACGCCCGGGCTCGCTCGGGCCGCCGTCGAGACGCGGTCGGGGACGATCGCGATCCTGACCGCCGACGACTTCGAGCACGGGCGCTCGGAGCGGATCGTGGCGCTCGCCGACGAACGGGGTGCCCGCAGCTCGCTCGATCTACCACCGGGGTCGCAGGCGCCCCCACCGGGCACGCACGTTCGCGTGCACGGGACGCCCGGCGCCGGACGTTTCTCGGTCGACGAGTTGGAGGTTCTCGAAGATCCCGGCGCCGCGGCTTCGCCCTCCGTCAGCGGCAACTCGACGGTGATCGCCATCCTCGTCAAGTTCCTCGACACGGCGGCGGAGCCCTACACCGTGCCGCAGATCCAGGCCCGGATGTTCGGCGCGGGCAACGTCTCCGACTACTACAAGGAGGTCTCGTACGGCTCGCACACCCTCTCCGGCACCGTCACCAACTGGCTGACGGCGACGATCAACACCCCCACCACGTGCGACCCGTACTCGGTGTCCGCGCAGGCGGACGCGCGCGCCGCGGACGCCGGATACAACCCGTACGCGTACCAGAAGCGGGTCTACGTTTTCCCGCACATTCCGTGCGGCTGGTCGGGCCTGGGCGGGGGATCCCAGGCCTGGATCAACCAGGCCGCGTCCAACCTGGTCGTCGGCCACGAGCTCGGCCACTGCTTCGGCGTCGGCCATTCGAGCTCGCTCGACTGCGGCGCCACCGTTCTCGAGAGCCCGTGCACGGTGAGCGAGTACGGGGACCCCTTCTCGATCATGGGCAACTCCCAGGCGCGGCATTTCCCGGCGTACATGAAGAGCCAGCTGGGATATCTCCCCGCCGGAACGAAGGCGATCCACGGGGGAGGCATGGCCATCTACACGCTCGATCCGATCGAGCAGGCCGGCGGAAGCCTCTACGCGGTCCAGGTTTCGCTGATCGCCCCGCAGCGGACCTACTGGATCGAGTATCGCCAGCCGATCGGGTTCGACGGGACCATGTCGGGCAATCCCGTGAGCGGCGCGATGATTCGACTCGCACCCGGGTATCCCGCGTTCAGCTGCAGCACGTGCCTGCTCGACATGACCCCCACCGACGCGGGTTTCGGCAACGCGGCGCTGGTCGTCGGCGAAACCTACGTCGACGCGGAGGCCGGACTGCGCGTGACGCCGCTCTCGGCGGACGCGTCGTCGCTCGTCGTGGAGATCGAGCTCGGCCCTTCACCCGAGCTCGGCGTCGATCGCCATCCCCTCGGTGCGAACCCGTATCCCAACGGCGTCCTCGAGAGCGGCGAGACCGCGACCGTCGAACCGTCGTATTTCAACGCCGGGGGCTCTCCGGTTCCAATGACGGGAACCGCGACGTCCTTCACCGGCCCCGGTCCCGGCGCGACGTATTCGATCACCGACGCCGCGGCCGACTATGGCGACGTCCCGGCCGGGCAGCTCGCGTCGTGCTTCGACGCCACCGGCAACTGCTACAGCGTGACGGCGTACGCGGCGGCGCGGCCGGCGCTCCACTGGGACGCGGCGTTCGAGGAAACGCTTTCGGACACCTCGGTGCGTTCCTGGCCGATCCACATCGGCCGCAGCTTCGCGGACGTGGCCTCGACGCGGGGCGACTACCGCTACGTCGAGACCGTGCTGCACAAGGGGATCACCTCGGGTTGCGGCGGCACCTCCTTCTGTCCCGATGGCACCCTCTCGCGCGCACAAATGGCCGTCTTTCTCCTTCGTGCCGAGCACGGGTCGGCCTACGTGCCGCCCGCAGCCACGGGCCTCGTCTTCGGCGACGTGCCGGCCGGTTCCTTCGCGGCGGCGTGGATCGAACGCCTCGCGGCCGAGGGCATCACCGCGGGATGCGGGGGAGGAGCGAATTTCTGTCCGAACGATCCCGTCACGCGGGCGCAAATGGCGGTCTTTCTGCTGAAGACCGAGCACGGATCGTCCTGGACGCCGCCGTCGGCGAGCGGCGATTTCTCCGATGTTCCCGTCGGCAACCCGTTTGCGCCATGGGTGGAAGCGCTCAAGGACGAGGGAGTGACGGCCGGCTGCGGGGCCGGGCTCTACTGCCCGAACGCCGCGACGCGGCGCGGTCAGATGGCGGTGTTTCTGACCAAGGGGTTTCAGCTGAATCTGTACGGTCCGTAGCCTCGGTGTGGAGGCGGGCGGCCCCGCTCGACGCTCGAGATCAACCGGGATCCCGCGTTTCCCTGAGCGTCTCCCGGCGCCGCCGGAGGTGGGTCACGGTCTCCGTCGCGGAGGCGTAGATCAGCACCCAGATGAGACCGGCCGCCATCCCGGCGAGGGTGTCGGTCGGCCAGTGTGCGCCGAGGTAGACGCGGCTGGCGGCGATCGTCAGGACGATCCCGGCGGCGAGCAGCACCGCTAGGCCGCGCCGCCACCGGCTCCTCGAAAGGTGAAACACGACGGCCGCGAGACCCCCGAAAAAGACGGTCGCCATCAACGCATGGCCGCTCGGAAAGCTGTAGCTCTTCTCGGTCACGAGGGCCTTCCAGGTCTCGGGTCGAGCCCGCGCGATCGCGATCTTGAGGACCGTGCTCAAACCGAAACCGCCGACGACGCTTCCGGCGAAGAGCAGCGCGGAGACGTGCCGTCGGGAGATCCAGAGCGCGACGAGGACCGCGGGGGTCGCGGCGAGGAGAAAGCGATGGTCGCCGAAAGCCGTGGCGAACATCATCAGGCCGGTCAGGCGCTTCGAGCGCAGGCCGAGCAGGGCCTCGGAGACGCGGACGTCGAACGGCCCCGGCTTTCCTGCCTCGAGGAGGACTTCGTGGGCGAGCCACCCCACCGCGGCCGCCAGGGTGGCGCACGCCACGAAGCTCAGCGTGAACGAGAGGCCGACCGCCTCCTCGCGCGAGATCCTGCGCCGGAGGAAGGCTCGCAGAGGCGAAGTGCTCAAGGGGTCTCGGCTTCGTGCCCGCGATAGTCGGTCAGGATCCACACGAGGCCGACGAGGATCGCCATCGTCCAGTAGAAGCGCCGCGCCGGAGAGCCGGGAGCATAGCCGTCGATGCGCGGGAGGGCCGCGAGGAACACGGCCACGACGAGCTCGACGAGCCCGTGGACGAAGAAGGGGATCTTCTTTGCGACCCCGAGAGGGAACCGGGTCAGGAGGGTCAGCACGAGGTGCGCGGCGGCCAGGATCCAGCTGATCAGGGCCGGGGTACCGCCGAGACCGAAGAGAAGCGGGGCGAAGAGGAAGATCAGGACGATGGCGACGTCGATGTAGCCGTGGAGCCGCGGGCCGAGGATGCGCATTGGAGTCCTCCTGGTTTCCGGAGGCTACATCGGCAGGGTCCGCGCCCGCGCGGATAGACTCGGCCGGCGATGCCGGCGAACCCGCTCGACCCTACGGCGCTTTTCGACGGGATCGACATCTATCTCTTCGACCAGCTCCTCCGGGGGCGGATCGTGCCGGGCCAGTCCGTGCTCGAGGCGGGCTGCGGGCGAGGCCGGAACCTGGCTTTCTTCCTGGCTCAGGGCTACGACGTGTATGCCCTGGACCCCGACCCGGCGGCGATCCGGGCCGTCCGCGAGCTCGCCGCCCGGCTGGCGCCGGACCTTCCGCCGACGAACGTCCGGGTGGAATCTGCGGAGGAGTCGACGTTCGAGGACGGCTGCGCCGACGCCGTCGTGAGCAGCGCCGTGCTCCACTTCGCCCGCGACGAAGCGCACTTTCGGGCGATGCTGCGCGGGTCGTGGCGGCTGTTGAGGCCCGGCGGCCTCTTCTTCTGTCGCCTCGCCTCGTCGATCGGGATGGAATCGCGGATGCGCCCCCTGGGGGGGCGCCGGTTTCTGTTGCCGGACGGAAGCGAACGCTTTCTGGTCGACGAGGCGCTCCTGATGTCCCTGACGGAGGAGCTCGGCGGCTCGCTTCTCGACCCGCTGAAGACGACGGTCGTCCAGGACCAGCGCTGCATGACGACCTGGGTCATCCGGCGCGGGACGTGATCGCCGCCCGATGAAGGCCGGTTGAATCCGGGGGAAAGGGCTCGGGAGGCCGGAGCCGTCGAGGCTCAGAACGAAACGAGGATCCCCGCGCCTCGGACCTTTTCGCCGACGATCGGCGAGAAGCCGACCCGTACGGTCTTCTCTCCCGCGCGAAGCTTCTTGTTCAGAGCCACGACACCGCGGCCCACGACGGTCCCGATCAGTGCGCCCGCGGTGACGTCGGAGGTCCAGTGGGCGTTGTGGTAGATCCGCGAGAAACCGACGAGCCCGGCCAGCGTGTAGGCGGTGACGCTCACCCAGACCTGGTCGGAGTGTGCGCTGATGACCGAGGCGACGGCGAAGGCCTGGGTCGCGTGCCCGGAGGGAAATGAGTTGTCGCTGCCGCTGAACGGGTGGAACGAGGTACTGCTCGTACTCTCGTTTGGCCGCTCGCGCCCGATCACGAACTTGAGGGTCGGCGTGACGATTCCCGAGGCCAGGATGCTCGCAATGGCGCTGTCGAAGAAGATGTCCTTCGCCTCGGGGTCGCGGAAGACGAACCCAGCCACCCCGTAGGCCCCGAGGACGGCCCAGGAGTATTCCGCCCCGAATGGCTCCACCACCCGGGTGAGATCGTCGAGCGTCGAGGTCTGGTGGGCCTGCGTCTTGTTGCGCATCGGGATGTCGAACGCGAAGCCGACCGCGGTCACGCCCGCCGCGATCCCGCCGACGACGAGCCAGTTGTCCAGGTTCCAGTGCAGAGGAGCCCCGAGTGTGGCGACCGTGTCCTTGAGGGCGATGGTGCCGATCCCCGGCCGGGATTCCCCTTCGGTCGCCGGCGGATCGGAATCGACAGCCTCTTCGTCGTCGCATGGTGCGAGGTCGTCGCTCGGCGGCGACGGGGCTGGCCCGGCGAGAGCGCGGGCGGAAACCAGGAGGCCGACGAGAACCGCAATGCCCAGCCGCCGCATCGGCATTCATGTTACGGCTCCATGCACACGGAGGGGAATACCGCGTTTATCCGGCGTTTATCTGGCATTCGGTGCGAAAGCGCAGCGGGGCTCGTTGAGACCGCTGCCGTTTACCGTGCGTTCACATCCGGGTCGCTACATTGCCCGACATGGCCGTTCCGCACAATCCGATTCAGCAGCGAGTCGGACGAATCGTCACGCGGTTCATGATGTGGCATCCCATACGAGCGACGGCGGTGGGTCGACGCACTTACGCGAGGATGTACCTCACCGGAAAACACCTCGCCGAGCGACGCGAACAGGCGCTGCTGCGGCGGTATCTGCGCCCCGGCATGACCGTTTTCGACATGGGCGCGAACGTCGGTTTCTACACGGAATCCTTCGCGCGCCGCGTCGGAGTTTCGGGCCGCGTGCACGCTTTCGAACCGGACCCCCTCTGCTCGGAGATCCTTCGGGACCGCGTGGGTCGGTTCGCGAACGTCCACGTGGAGAGCGTCGCGCTCGGAGAACAGTCGGGCGAAGCGACGCTCTTCTGCAGCAACCGGGACCGGGCCGAGAACCGCACCCATGTCTTCGGACCGGAAGTGCCCGCGGAAACCGTGCGGGTGCCCGTCGTCACGATCGACGGGTACTGCCGGAGCCGGGGGGTGGAACGGGTCGATGCCGTGAAGATGGACGTCGAGGGGGACGAGGTCCGTGTTCTCCGAGGCATGGCCGGGACGCTGGCCCGGACGCCTCCGGCCTGGATGTTCATCGAGTTCTGCCCGGGGCAGCTGCGCGGCAGCGGCTCGAGCCCGGAGGAGTTCTGGGCGCTTCTGGCAGAGCACGGTTATCGCCCGCATTCCATCGGGAGCCGCGGCGAGCTTCGGCGGATTTCCGATACCCGCGCCTTCACCTCGATGCAAGCCCTCAGCTTCACGAACATCCTCGCGTTGCACTAGGTGTCGTTTCTCAACAGGTTGTTCACGCAATTCGGCGAGGTGAGACCCGGGCCGTAGGGGCGGCCCTTGTGGCCGCCCGCTGACACGCTGACGATTCGCGTGCCGCCCCTCGATGGGCCCAGGAGGGGGCGCCCGCAAGGGGCGCCCCTACGTGCCGGGGCGCGGCAGTTTCAGGGGTCGCTTCACGAAGCGGGCGCCGGCACAGTGAACAACGTCTTGAGAATTCACATCTAGGGAGCGGCCACCAGGAGCGTGAAGCTCCCGGGAACGATGCTCGGTCTGGGATGAGGCTGGTCGAGGGTCGCCGCAGGAGGCGGCCCGAATTCCGCGCTCACGAGGAACACGCGGTGGGTCTTCTCGTCGAGGGCCATGGTCCGGGCTCCGCGCATCGTCACGACGTTCTCGGCGGTGAAGGAGCCCGCCTCCTGGCCCGGCCGGACCACCGTCAGAGTCCCGTCTCCGTTGGAGCTGAACGCGATGCCGGTCTCGGGATCGAAGGCATTGCCGTCGACCCTCTCGCCGATCGGCACGGTGGCGGCGACCTTGCCGGACGTCGCGTCCACGACGGCCATCATCCGATTGCCGCAACCCACGAAGAGCCTCCGCCGGGCCCGGTCGATGGCCATGCCGGAGGGCTCCTCGCACGGCGCGAGGGCGGAGCGCCCGGCGACTTCGAGCCTGTCAACGTCGAGGGTGACGATCTCGCTCTTGTCCTCGAGGTTGACGTAGACGCGCCCGGCGAGATCGGTCGTCGCGAACTCGGGCTTTCCTCCGAGAGCGATCGTCGACTTCACCCTGCCGGTCGTCGCGTCGAGCACCGTGGCGCTGGCGCCCCGGCCGTTGAACACGAAGACCTGACGCGAATGCGGGTCGTACAGGATGGCGTCCGGGTTCTCGCCCGTGACCTTCACCTCTTCGACGGGCTTGAGTGTCTTGAGGTCGAACACCGTCACGGTGGCGGTCTTTCCGTTGCTGATGAACCCGCGCCCGAGATCCGGCGCGAGCGCGACGCCGTGCGCTCCCGACGTGTTCGGAATCTCTCCGACGGCCGCGAGGGAGTCGGCGTCGAAGACGAGGACATGGGAGCCCCGTGTCACGTAGAGCCGACGCGCCGCGGGGTCGACCGTGAGGTAGTCCCATCCTCCCTCCCCTCCGACCTTCACCCGCCGGACGACGCTGTAGGGCCGGGGGGTCAGCGCGAAGCCGATGGAGGCCGCGAGTCCGAAGGCGGCGACGAAGACGGATACGATTCGCGGAAGGCGCATGCGGAATTTCCCTCGGACCGCACTTTACCGTTCCGTAACTAAACGCGGGCTAAATCGGCCGTGGCCGCACCGGGGCGTCGAGGTGCCGTTCGACACCGCGAGCGGTAGGATGCGGACCATCCATGACGGCTGGCCGTGTCACGCTCGGACTCGTTCTGTGTGCGCTCGCCGCGCATGCCGGGGGCGTCCCGCGCCCGGGGCCCTGTTCCATTCATCCGAAGAAGGGAGCTTCCGCTTCGGAACGGAGGGCGTTGGCGAGGGTTACCGAGCAGGAGGCGCGCGAAACGGCGCTCGGGTCCTTGAAGGACCCCTCCAAAGGCACGGTGGTGGAAGCCGAGCTCGAGTCGGAGAAGGGGTGCCTCGTCTACGCGTTCGACATTCGCGTCGCGGGTGCGAGCGGCATCGAGGAGGTCCTGGTGGACGCGGGCGACGCCAGAGTGCTTTCGAGCGCACATGAGGACGCCAAGGCCGAAGCGGCCGAGAAGGCCCACGACGCGAAGGGCCGCAGGCCCTAGCCCGAACGGCCGATGGGGATGAGCCTGAGACGACGCGTGCGACGGGACCACCTTGCGTTCTGCGCCGCCTGGATCCTGGTGGGTGGCGCGGCGAGCCGGGCCGCGGGCGGCGAGCTCGTCAGCCTCGAGGTGGCCCTGCGGGAGGCGCGGTCCGCCAATGCGCGTCTTCCGCTTCCGGCTTTCGACGTCACGATCGCCGGCGAAAGGCTCAAGGAAGCCCGCGCGGAGCAGTGGCTCAAGGTGGCCCTCGAGGGAGAGTTCGTGTACGCCCCTCCCGGGTACGCCGAGCCCCTCACCAACCTCGGGAACGCGAGGCTGCAGGCCGTCGTTCGGCAGCCCCTCTACGCGGGCGGATCGCTGAAGGCGGCGGCGGCGAGGGCGGAGGCCGGAGTCGAGGCCGCCCGGGGCCGGTATCGGATGGTCGAGAAGGACCTCGAGCTCGACGTTCGGGGCCGCTTCAGCGAGCTGCTCGCCATCGACGCGGAAATTTCCATCCGAAATGCCGGCCTCGAGGAGCTCAGAAGCTACCGGGGCTCCCTCCGGAGCCGCCAGGCCTCCGGGCAGGGCGTTGCCGCCGACCTGCTCAAGACGGACGTCCGACTCGCCCTCGAGGAGGCCACTCAGGCCGAAGTGGAACAGCGCCGCGACGAGGCGCGTCTCTCCCTGAACGAGCTCATGGGTCGGGACCCCACCGCGCCCCTCGAGCTCGAACCGCTTCCTTCTCCCGAGCCGCCGGGGGAGACGGCCCCGGCCCCGTGGGAGGGCGCTCCCGAGGTCCGCGTCGCCGAGGCCGCGGCCAGGTCGGCCGAGGCGGATGTCGTCATCGCCGAGGCCGAACGCCGGCCCCGGCTCCTCCTTGCCGCCGACGCCGGCTTCTGGACCGACGACACGACGCACCTGAATTCCCGCTTCTGGGACCGTCTCTGGCGGGACGCGGGCTACTCGTTCGGATTGGTCTTCGCCTGGAACCTCTGGGATCCCGGCGCGGCGACCGCGCGAATCGCCGAGGCCGGCCTGGGGCTCCGGCAATCGCGCCTGGAGCTCGAGGTCGGGAAGCGGGATGCGCGCCTGGCCTGGGAAAAGGCGCGCGCGGCCCTGGCCCACGTCTACCACCAGATCGAGATCCTGTCCCGCGCCCTGCCCGCGGCGCACGACTCCTACCTCGACGCGCAGAGTCGCTATCGGGGCGGGGCCGCGACCGCGCTCGAAGTGCTCGATGCGCACGCCGCGGCCGTCGAAACGGCCGTCCGCCGCAACGATGCCGTGGCCCGATACCGCGTCGCCGACGCCGTGGCCCTGCGTTGGAGCTCGCCTTGAAACGACTCTTCCCGGTCTTGCTCGTGGTGACGGTCGCCGGCTGCCGGGAGCAACCGTCCGGCGACCCGACGCCGCCCACCCCGGCCGTCGTGGCGATTCCCGTGAGCGTCGCCCCGGTGTCCCGCGCGACCTTGTCGGAAGTGGTCTCGGGCCCGGGCCGGACTGTCGCGCTCGCCCAGCAGAAGCTGCGGGCTCCGTTTGCCGGGACTCTGACCGACCTGTCGGTCAGCGACGGCGACCGCGTTCGCCGGGGGGACGTCGTGGGAACGATCGTGGCTCGCGACAGCGAAGCGGCGCTGACCGGCGCGCGCCAGATGGGGCGGGAGGCCAAGACGGAGGCCGAGAAACAGGACGCGGCCCGCGCCCTGACCCTCGCCGAGGCCGCGCTGGTGCGGGCGCCGATCTCTGCGCCCGCGGACGGAAGGGTCGTGGCCCATGCCGCGGCCCGCGGCGACCGGCTGTCGGAGGACCAGGAGATCCTGACGATCGCCGATGACGCCTCGATCGCTTTTCTCGTCGACGTCACCCAGAGCGATCTCTCCCGCGTCCGGCGGGGCCAGTCCGTCGACATCGAAATCCCCGGCCAGCCGGCGCGGGTTCCCGGAGTGGTGCACGACGTGCTCCCGGCTGGCGACACCGCGGACTTCACCGCCCCGGTGCGCGTCGACCTGCGGACCGCGTCGCGCCTGCCGCCCCTCGGCCTTTTCGGGACGGCCCACATCACGGTGGCCGAGCGTCGCGGTGCGACGGTCGTTCCCGATTCTGCTCTCGTGCGCGACGATCTCGCGGGAACCTCCCGCATCGCTCTCGTGGAAGGCGGCCGGGCCCACTGGATCGACGTCACCGTGGGGCTGCGCGGTGCCGCGGGCACCGAGATCACCGCGCCGCCGCTGTCTCCGGGCCAGTCGGTCGTGGTGGCCGGACAGGTGGGATTACCCGAGGGCGCCGAGGTCGTCGCTCGACCGTGAGCCTCGTCCACTGGGCGCACGACCGCTCGCTCGCCCTGATGGTCGTCGTCGTCCTGCTCGCGATCGCCGGGCTCCTCGTGGTGACCGCGATGCCGCTGGCGATCTTTCCGTCCGTCACCTTCCCGGTCGTGAAGGTCATCGCCGACGTTGGAAACGAGCCGGCCGCGAGGATGATGCCGAGCGTCACCCGGCCTCTCGAGCAGGCGCTCCTGCCGCTGCCCGGCATCCGGCTGGTGCGGTCGACGACCTCGCGCGGCTCGACGGAGTTGTCGGCCAACTTCGCCTGGGGCACCGACATGCAGGTCGCGCTGCAGCGGGTCCAGGGCGCCGTCGCGCGGCTGGCTCCGGACCTGCCGCCCGACACGCACGTGGACGTGGCGCCGATGAACACGGCCCTGTTTCCGATCCTGGGGTACGCGCTGACCTCCGAGACTCGAAGCGAGGCGGATCTCTGGGAGCTCGCCGAGTACACGCTCAAGCCGGAGCTCGTTCGAATTCCCGGAGTGTCCGAGGTCCAGGTGCAGGGAGGGCGCCGCCGGGAATTCCAGCTGCACCTGAACCTCGAGGCGCTCGCGTCCCGAAAGCTCGCGGTGACCGACGTGCTCGCCGCGATCCGGAAGAACAACCAGATCCTCTCCGCCGGTCTGACCGAGTCGAATCACGAGCTCTACCTGTCGCTCGTCGACGGCGTCGTTTCGGACACGGGCGGCCTCGCGCGGATCGCCGTCCCGGTACCCGGTGGCGGCGTCCCGGTGCTGATCGGAGACCTCGGGACCGTGGGCGTGGCCGAGGCGGCCTCCTACATCCGGACGACGGCCGATGGCCGGCCCGCCGTCCTGATCAACCTCACGCGCCAACCTTCCGCCAACACCGTCGCCATCGCGGCGGGCGTGCGACGCCTCCTCGCCGAACGGCCGGATCTGCTGCCGAAGGAAGTCCGCTGGACGACGTTCTACGACCAGGCCGAGTTCGTTTCCCTGTCGATCCGGGGCGTGCGAGACGCGATCTTCGTGGGCGTCGGGCTCGCGGCGCTGGTGCTTCTCGCATTTCTTCGGGACCTGCGTGTCGCGCTCGTCTCGGTCGTCGCGATTCCGGTCACCGTCGCCGTCGTGCTGCTGGCGCTCGGCGTCACCGGGCAGACGGTCAACCTGATGACGCTCGGGGGAATCGCCGCCGCGCTCGGCCTGATTGCCGACGACGCGATCGTGGTGGCGGAGAGCATCCAACGCCACCGCGAACAGGGCTCGAGCGAGCCGACGATGACGGGGATTCGCGCCATTCTCAAGCCTCTGATCGGCTCGAGCCTGTCGACGGTCGTGATCTTCCTGCCGTTCGCCCTGCTGACGGGGGTCGTCGGCGCCTTCTTTCAGCCGCTGGCGCTGACGATGGCCCTGGCGCTGACCGCGTCCTTCTTCGTCTCGGCCATCGGCGTCCCCGTCGCTCTCCGCGTCACCGGCGGCGGCGCGAAACGGGCCGGCAAAGCGGCGCCACGCGAGCCCGCGCCGCTGCGGCCCCGCCAGGCCTGGATCGCAGGGCTCGCCTGCGTGGCGCTGCTCTGGGCCGGCTCGGCCCTCTATCGCCGGCTCGGGACCGACTTCCTGCCGGCGATGGACGAGGGTTCCATCATCCTCGACTACTGGACGCCGCCGGGAACGTCGCTGACCGACACGGACGCCATGCTGCGCAGCTTCGAGAAGGTGCTGCTCACGATTCCGGACGTGCGCGGATACTCGCGCCGGACGGGAACGCAGCTCGGCTTCTTCATCACCGAGCCCAATCGCGGGGACTACGTCATCCGCCTGAAGCCGCGCCGGAGCCGTCGGGGCGTCGAAGCGGTCATCAACGACATCCGCGGCCGCGCCGCGGCCATCGCCCCGGCCCTCCGCACGGACTTCGGGCAGCTTCTCGAGGACAACATCGGCGATCTCACGGGCGGGGTTCCGCAGCCGATCGACATCCGCATCTTCGGCGAGAATCAGGCCCTCCTCCAGGACCGGGCCCGCCGGGCCGCCGGAATCCTGGGCGGCGTGAAGGGCGTCGAAGACGTCTTCGACGGCATCGTCATCGCGGGGCCGGCCCTGACGATCCGCGTTCCGCCGGACGATCCGGACTGGGTGCGGCAGGGACCCCGCGCGGCCGCCCGATTCGGCCTGACGACCGAGGACGTGCAGGCGGCGGTGGAGCCGGCCGTCGCGGGCACGGTTGCCGGCAACGTCCGGATCGGGGAAAGGCTCTACGATCTGCGGGTCTTCGCCCGCGACCCGCACGGCCTGGCGACCCTGAGGCTCCGAACGCCGACCGGGGCCCTCGTGCCGCTGTCGGCCGTGGCCGCCATTTCGACCGGTCCGCCGGAGGCCGAGATCGACCGGGAGAACCTCAAGACGTATCTCGGCGTGACGGCCCGACTCGAGGGGCGCGACCTCGGCGGGGCGATCGCCGAGATCCGCGCGAAGCTCGATCGCGCGCTCGACCTGCCGGCCGGCATGCGCGTGGCCTTCGGCGGCCTGTTCGAGCAGCAGCAGGACTCCTTCCGAGAGCTGTTCCACGTGCTCCTCGGGGGCCTCCTCCTCGTGTCGATCGTCCTGCTCTTCCAGTTCGGAGACTGGAGGGCGCCGCTCGTGACCGTCGTCATCGCCGTAGCCGTCCTGGCGGGCGTCTTCGGCGCCCTCCTGGCGGGAGGGATGACGCTCAACATTTCGAGTTTCGTCGGGGCCATCATGATGGTCGGCATCGTCGGCGAAAACGCCATCTTCGTCATCCACGAGGCGCGCGAAGCAATGAAGCACGGCGCCAGCGCGCCCGAAGCCTGGGCGCTGGCGGCGCGGCGGCGCCGGCGCCCGGTCGTGATGACGATTCTCGCGAGCGCCTTCGCGCTGGCCCCCCTCGCCCTCGCGCTCGGAGAGGGCTCCCAGCTCCAGCAGCCGCTCGCGATCGCCGTGATCGGAGGATTCGTACTGTCCGGGTTCCTGGTCCTGTGGGTCCTTCCCGCGCTCTACTGTGCGATGGATCCTCGCGGGCGGCTGGCGTGCCGAAGCGTCGAGCACCCTTCGTGACCGCGGCGCCCCGGATGGGTCGCGCCGTTCAGGCGGCGGGGAACTCGAGCACGAACGTGTTTCCGCCGTTCGCACGCGGTTCGACCCGGGCCCGGCCGCCGTGCAGCATCACCGCCCAGCGCACGATGGCGAGCCCGAGGCCGCTTCCCGGGATGCCCTCGCTGCGCGCTTTCTGCGAGCGATAGAAGCGCTCGAAAACGCGCTCGCCCTCCGCTGCGGAAAGGGTGGTCGCCTCGTCGAGGACGCGCAGCTCCACCCGGCCGGGCGAGCGCGAGAGGGCGACCCCGACCGTTGCCCCTTCCGGGGAAAACTTGATGGCGTTCTCGAGCAGGTTGACGGCCGCGCGCCGGAGCAGTCGTTCGTCGCCGCGGAATTCGAGCCCCTCCGGCGCTTCGATCTCGATGCGGGTTCCGCGCCCGACGGCGACGCCGCGGAGCGAGCGGGCGACCTCGTGGACGAGCTCGGAGAGGTCGAGGAGCCGTCGCTCGAGCGGCTGTTCGAGAAGCTCGCCTTCGGCCAGCAGCGTCAGGTCGCTGACGAGATCGGACAGGTGCGTGCTCTCGAGGGAGATCACGCTCAGCGCCTCACGATATTCGTCGGGGCTTCGGTCGCCCGAGAGGGCGAGCTCCGAGCCGACGCGAACGATCGAGACCGGTGTCTTGAGCTCGTGGGCGGCGTCCGCGACGAAGCCCTTCGTCCGGTTCAGCGAGGATTCGATCCGTTCCAGGAGCAGGTTGAACGTTTCGGCCAGGCGGCCGAGCTCGTCGCTCGCGCCGGTGACGTGGAGCCTCCGGGCCGTCGCCGAAGTCGAGGCGGCCGCCATCCGCCCGGCCTGACTCGTCATTTCATCGATCGGCCGAAGGGCCCGTGTCGCCAGCCAGTAGCCCCCGAGAAGCGCGAGGAGCAGCCCCGCGGCCCCGGACTCCAGCAGGGCCCTCCGGATCGAGCCGAGCGTCGCCTCGACCGGCGCGGTATCGCCTTCGACGAGCAGCAGGATGGGGTCCGTGCCCGGCGGCGCGAACGCGCCGACGACGGCCTGCCTCGAGCCGTCGAGCGAGATCGATTGCGTTCGACCCGACCGGGCCACGGTCCGCCACACCTCGCCCGGCAGCGACGCCGTGCTTGTCGCCAGGCCCGCGACGGGAAGACGGGCCAGCACGGTCTCGCCCGCGGCTCCCAGCCGGATCTCGGCGTAGAGACCGTTGAGGCGAAACTCGTCGAGCGTCTGCTCCGCGGAGCGCCTCAGCACCTCCTCGACGGGAGCCGGCTTCACGACGCTCTCGGCGCGAGCCTCCCGAATCTCGTCCGTCAGGGCGCCGCGGAGGACCTCCAGGTTGTTCCGCAGGTCGGCCTCGAAGGACTGCCATGCGGCCGCCCGATAGCGCAGGTAGGTGGCGACCGAGAAGAGGCCGAGGATCACGCCGAGGGCGGCCCCGTACCAGAGAGTGAGCTTCCAGCGGATCGGAAGGCGGGTCAGGCGGGCTCCTGCGGGAGGTCTTCCACGAGGTAGCCTTCTCCGCGCCTGGTCGTCAGAAAAGACGGCTTGCGCTCCACCGGCGGCGCGTCGAGCTTCTGTCGCAGCCGGCCCACGTAGACCTCGATCAGGTTCGAAAACGGGTCGAAGTGGTCGTCCCAGACGTGCTCGGCGATCTCCTGCCGGGTCACGAGGCGGCCGCGATTCAGGAGCAGGTATTCCAGCAGGGCGTATTCCTTGCCGGTCAGCTCCACGAGCCGTCCCCGCACTTCGACGGAACGCCGTCCGCGGTCGACGCGCACCCTGCCCACCGCGAGCGTGATCTGCGGAGGAAGCGAGCGGCGACGCATCAGGGCCGCCACGCGCGCGCGCAGCTCCGAGACGGCGAAGGGCTTGGGGAGATAGTCGTCGGCCCCGAGCTCGAGGCCGCGAACGCGGTCCGCGATTTCGGAGCGCGCCGAAAGCATCAGGATGGGCGTGGGAACGTTGGCCGTTCGGAGCTCGCGGCAAACGGCAAACCCGTCTTTTCCCGGCAGCAGGATGTCGAGGACGACCAGGTCGTAGGGCGACGTGGCGCCCTGCTCGACCGCCTCCGCGCCGTCGCCGACGACGTCCACCGCGTAACCGGACTCGCGCAGGGCGCGCGATACGAGGCTGGCCATCCGAGGATCATCCTCGACAACCAGGATTCGCATGGGGCCTGGATTATAGGACCACCACGGGTGGGACTCGCCCGACCGATCCAGCCGGATGCGGCCGGGGAATCTAGTTCCAGTGCTTGAGATCGGGCCACAGCGCACTCAGTGGAGCGCGCAGGCCGCGGCACAGGTAGATCGGGCGATTCTCCTCGGCCATTCCCCAGGGGTGGAAGTGTTCGCCGGCCTGCTCGACGGAACGGCAGCGCCTTTCGATGCCCTCGCGCCCCCACTGGAGCCAGATGAGATTGTCGACTTCGCCGGGCGGAGGTCCCCAGAAGAAATGGTTCTGGTGCGCGCAGATCGCGGGCGGCAGTCCGTAGGCGGGGCCGAATCGATTCAGGGCGCCCGCTTCCCCGTAGTTGCTCGCGAAGATGCCGGTGCGCGACCTCTCATCCGGTGGGAGCGAGCGATAGATCCGGGCCACCTCCGCCACCAGCTCCTCCCAGCCGAACTGGTCGCCGAGGCGCTGGTCGAGCGGGCCCTCGTGGCGGACCTCGGTCCTGGGGGGTGCCAGGCCGATGCGCCTCTGGTAGGCGAGGAGCTCTGCCGGCGGCAGGATGGGGAGGATCGCGGGAGCGACGAACGCACCCGCGGCGGCGACGCAGGTCGCGAGCACGGCCTTCGGCCAGAGGCGGCCGCGGCTCCATGCCCGACCGGCGAGCCAGCCCTCGATCGCGACGGCTCCGGCCGCGAAGAGCATCGGATAGATGGGAGTCGGGTAGTAGTTCTTGGCCTTGAGCGCGATCATCATCGCCAGGAGCGCGACGTAGGTCCACCCGAGGACTCGCAGCTTCGACCCGCGACCCACCAGGAGGGACACGAGCCCCGAAAGCCAGATCGGCAGCAGAGCGGGATGGAGAAGCAGAACCTGCTGGCCCACGAAGTCGACCGGCGAGAGGACGACGTTCTTGCCGCTGCGCCTGACGTTTTCGAGATCCTCGAGGGTCGGGAACCCGTGCCGCACCTGCCACAGGACGTTCGGAAGGAACAGGAGCAGGGCGAGGGCCCCGCCGAGCCAGATCCAGGGCTTGAGCAGCTCGCGGCGCTCGCGGGTCAGCAGGAGCCCGATCAGGACGGCGGCCCCGAAGAAGAGGGTGGAGTGCTTGTTCTCGAGGCCGAGCCCGGCGAGCACGCCGAACCCGAGCCAGAGCCGGGAGTTGCCCGTGCGCACGATGCGGGCCAGGAAAAAGACGCATCCCATCCAGAAGAGCGACTCGAAGCCGTTCATCGTCAGGATGCTGTCCGTCCCGAGGTAGATGGGCGCCGCGAGCGCACAGAGCCCCGCAAGACCCTGGGCGAAGCGGCCGCCCCCGAACTCGCGGGCGAGAAGCATCGTCAGCGCGACGCGCGCCGCCCCCGCGAGGGCGGCGATCGAACGCAGGACCGGTAGAGAGCCGCCCAGCAGCAGGGCGACCTTCGCGTACACGGCGATGAGCGGGGCGCAGTCCACGTAGCCCCAGTCGAGGTGGCGGCCGAGATCGAGGAAGTAGAGCTCGTCGCGGAAATAGCCGTAGCGGCCGGCGGTCAGCAGGTGGACGAGGAGCTTGGCACCCGCGAGAAACGCCAGGAGCCCGAGCGAAAGCGGCTCGACCGGCCACCGGCTTTCCCCTCGCCTCGAGCGCGTCGCCTCCGTGCTCACGCGTGCGGCCTCATCCCGGGAAGGTGACGCCGGAACGGCGCGACGTTGGGGCAATCGTGACGCCGTCTCGGTCGGGATTTCGGGATTCGACAACGAACACAGGATGTTTCCTGTCAGTACGATACGCGCCGGAGCGCGAGGTGGGGGTGCGGGATCGAGCGTGTTGTGGCGGGCGCGGTGGCGTCGAAGCGCTCGATCTCCTTGAATGCCCGGCGGAGGGTCAGCGTATGCTTCGGCCCCATCGACGACCCTCGCTCACCGCGCTTCCTGGATGTGGGCAGCCCCCTCTGCCCGAACTGCACCCAGTCTCCCGGCCGCAAGATCTTCATGAAGGGACCGGTGCCGGATCCGGCGGGGTCGACGGAGCAGATCTTCGTCTGCGAGCGGTGCAAGTCGACGATGAAGGATCGGAGAAGCCAAAGCGAGACACCGGACGGCGACGGCAGGTAGATTCGGGGTCGCGGGATTCGTTTTGGTCGGGATGCCGGGATTCGAACCCGGGACCCCCTGAACCCCATTCAGGTACGCTACCAGACTGCGCCACATCCCGACCGGAAAGCGCATTTGAGCAGGGTCCGCGCACCCTGTCAACACGCGGCGGCGCGCTAGAATCGCGGCGATGAAGGTGCGGCTGCTCTCGAGCTCTCATTTTTCCGCTGCGCACCGGCTCCATCGCGACGACTGGGACGAGGCGACGAACCAGCGCGTCTTCGACAAGTGCAACAACGCCAACGGCCACGGTCATACCTACGGGCTCGAGGTCACGGTCGAAGGCGAGGTCGACCCGGAGACCGGCTACCTGATGGACTTCGGGCACCTGAAGCGCTCGGTCGAGGAAGCGGTGATCCGGCGGCTCGACCGGCGGCACCTCAATTACGACGTCGATTTCCTGGCGGGCGTCAATCCCACGGCCGAAAACATCGCCATCGGGATCTGGCGGCAGCTCGCCGGGAAGGTCGCGCCGGCGAAGCTCGTGCGGGTGATGCTGCAGGAGACCGAGCGCAACCGCGTGGTGTACGAAGGAGAGAAGCCATGACGACTCCAGGACGTCGGCTGACGCGGTCGAGCCGGCACAAGATGATCGCGGGGGTCTGCGGGGGCCTCGCGGAGTATTTCGACCTCGATCCGACGGTGGTCCGCGTGGCGTACGTGCTCATCTCGATCGTGTCCGTGGCCTTTCCCGGCATCCTCGCCTACATCATCCTGATGTTCGTGATGCCGCCGCCGGACGCGGCGCCGCCGCCGGCCGCATGAGCCGTCCGCGAATCATCGTCACCAACGACGACGGCGTCTTCTCCGAAGGCATCGAGCGTCTCGCGGCGGCCCTCTCGGACGTCGGCGACGTCTTCACCGTCGCGCCGGACCAGGAGCGCAGCGCCGCGGGCCACTCCCTGACGCTGCACCACCCGCTGCGGGCGAAGCTCATCGGACCACAGCGCTGGTCGGTCGACGGGACGCCGACCGACTGCGTGAACTGGGGCGTGCTGCATCTTCTCCGCGACGAGCGGCCGAAGCTCCTGTTCTCGGGGATCAACCTGGGGCTGAACCTCGGTGACGACGTCACGTACTCGGGCACGGTGTCGGCGGCGTTCGAGGGAACGCTCATCGGGATCCCGTCGGTCGCGATTTCCCAGGAGATCGAGACGGGCTTCACCTTCGACGCGGCCGCGGCGTTCGCGGCGAAGCTCGCGCGCCTCCTTCTCGAGCAGCCGCTGACCCCGGGAACGCTCATCAACGTGAACGTGCCGGCGGAAGCGCCCCGCGGGGTGCGCGTCGGCCGGCAGGGCCGCCGGCGCTACGGCGAGGCGGTGATCGAGAAAATGGACCCGCGGGGCCGGCCCTACTACTGGATCGGGTCGACGCCCCCGGCCGGGGAGCTCGAGCAGGGGACCGACCTGTCGGCGGTCGAGGAGAACTACATTTCCGTCACGCCGCTTCACCTCGACCTGACGCACTATGACTCCCTCGGCCTGCTCGAGGGGATCGCCGCCCGCCTCCAGGACTGACGCCCGCCCGTTTCCGCCCGCCCGGGGCGACCCCGGGTCGCCATCCCCGACCGGGAAAATCTCCCGATCTGATGCAAACCGATCATTCGGGGGCGGGCGCTCGAGTGGTTCCTTTGTGCCATGACGCAGATCATGCCCACGCTCCGAACCCCGTACGAGACTGCAGACTGATGCGCGCCTTCCCGCCTCGCGACGCCTCCTCGCCGCCCTTCAAAGAGATCCTGTACGACAAGAAGGACGGCATCGCCCGCATCACGATCAACCGGCCGGGCCGCTACAACGCCTATTCGACCTCCTGCCTCGAGGAGCTCGCGGCGGGGCTCCGGGAGGCGACCTTCGACGACGCGGTGGGCGTCATCGTCCTGACCGGCGCGGGAGACCGGGCGTTCTGCACGGGCGGCGACGTCAAGGAGTACGCCGAGACGTACATCGGGGCTCCCCGGGACTACTGGAAGTACATGGCCCTCTTCCGGGCCTACATCGACGCGATCCTGTCGACCGGGAAACCCGTGATCGCGCGGATCAACGGTGTCGCGGTCGGCGGCGGAAACGAGACCGTTCTCGCCTGCGACCTCGCGGTGATCGCGGAGCACGCCTACGTCGGACAGGTGGGCGTTCGCGTCGGGTCGGTCGCGTGCGGCGGGGCCACGCAGTGGCTGCCGATCACGGCCGGCGACAAGCGTGCCCGCGAGATGCTCTTCACGAACCGCCAGGTCCCGGCGCGCCTGGCCCTCGAGTGGGGGCTCGTCAACCGCGTGGCACCTTCGGTCCGGCAGGGGGGAACGCTCGTCGAAGACGCCTCGCCCGAGCAGATCGAAAAGGCGCAGAAGGGGACGCACGGATACTCGATCGACCTCGGGCCCCTCGACGAAGAGGTCGGCCGCCTCGCGCAGGAGCTCCTCCGGACGTTCCCCGAGTGCCTTCGCTACACCAAGCAGCAGGTCAATTTCTGGAAGGACTTCTCCTGGGCGCTCACGGTGCGCCACGCGCAGGACTGGCTCTCCCTGCACTACACCGACTACGAGCCATTCGAAGGCATGAGCGCCTTCGCCCACAAGCGGCCGGTCGACTTCGCCGCGGTCCGGCGGCGCGCCGTCGAGCCGGGGGGGTCCCCGGAGACGCCCTGGGGCGCGCACGTTCGCGCCTGCAAGAGCTGCGGCGCCGAGGGACTGCCCGCGACCTTCGCTCACTGCGGCCGGTGCGGAGGCAAGCTCGAGTGAAATCCCGTCGCGAGCTTGCCGGTCGCGTGGCGCTGGTGACCGGCGGCGCGAGCGGCATCGGACTGGCCTGCGCCCGCCGGCTCAAGGCCGCAGGGGCCCGCGTCTCGATCGTCGACGCTGACGCGCGGCGCCTGCGCCTCCTCTCCCGTGCCTTCGGCGCGGCCAACCTCTACGCGGCGGACGTGGCCAACCCGGAGACGGCGCGCCGCACGGTCTCGGACGTCCTGCGCCGAGGAAAAGGCCTGGACCTCCTCGTCCTCGCCGCCGGGATCTGTCGCGACGGCGTGCTCTGGAAGATGAGCGACGAGGCGTGGGATCGCGTGATCGCCGTGGACCTCTCGGGGGCGGCGCACTACCTGCGCGCCGCAGCTTCGGCGCTTCGCGGGAGCCGGGCGGGGCGCGTGGTCATCATCTCGTCGATCAACGGACGCCGCGGCAAGTTCGGCCAGGCCAACTACGCGGCGGCGAAGGCGGGGCTCCTCGGCCTGGCGCGATCGGCGGCCCGGGAGCTCGCCGCGAGCGGCGTCACGGTCAACGTGGTGGAGCCGGGCTTCACCGACACGCCGATGACGGCGGGGCTGTCGGACGAGGTGCGCCGGAAGGCCCTCGCGGAAACCCCGCTCGGGCGCGCGGCGCGGCCGGAAGAGATCGCGGAAGCCGTCGCGTTCCTGGCCGGCCCCGGCGCCGCGCACATCACGGGCCAGGCGCTGGCGGTCGACGGCGGTCAGGCGCTGGGAGCGTGAGCGTGGAGACGATCCGGGGATTCGAAATGGTCGCGGCCGGGGAAGCCCTCGCCCCCGCGCGCCGCAAGATCGCGGCGCTCGAGCCGGAGGATGTCCTCATCCGTGTCGCCGGGTGCGGTGTCTGTCACACGGATCTCGGCTTCCTGTACGACGGCGTGCGGACTCGTCATCCGCTGCCCCTGATCCTCGGCCACGAGGTCAGCGGACACGTCGAGGACGCCGGGTCCCGTCACCGGGAGCTCGTCGGCCGGGCGGTCGTCGTCCCGGCGGTGCTTCCGTGCGGCGAGTGCGCGCTCTGCCGCGCGGGCCGGTCGACCATCTGCACGTCCCAGATCATGCCGGGCAACGACCGCGACGGCGGTTTCGCGACCCACGTCGTGCTGCCGGGACGGTTCCTGTGTCCCGTACCGGGCGCGGGCCCGGACCCCGATGCGACTCTCGGGAGCGCTCCGGGGCTGACCTTGCGGCATCTCGCGGTCGTGGCCGACGCGGTCTCGACGGCGTACCAGGCGGTCGCGCGGTCGGGTGTTGGATCGGGGGATCTGGCGGTCGTCGTGGGTCTCGGCGGCGTCGGGACGTTTGCCGCAGAGGTCGCCGCGGAGCGCGGCGCGGCCGTGGTCGGCCTCGACGTCGATCCGCGCCGGAGGGAAGCGGCGTCGAAGTTCGGCGTCGGCCTCGCGCTCGACCCCCGAGAGATCTCGGGCAAGGAGCTGCGCGGCCGGATCGCCTCCTTCGCCCGCGAAAAGGGCGCGCCCGCGACGGGCTGGACGATCCTCGAATGCTCGGGCACGCCCGCCGGGCAGCAGGCGGCGTTCGGCCTGCTCGTTCACGGTGCGACGCTGATGGTCGTCGGCTTCACTCTCGAGACGGTTTCGGTGCGGCTGTCGAACCTGATGGCCTTCGACGCCCGCGCCCTCGGGAACTGGGGATGCGCGCCCGAGCTCTATCCCGAGATCCTGGAGAAGGTGCTCGCGGGGAGGATCGAAGTCGCAGCGCACGCACAGCTGCGACCGCTGTCGGAGATCGCCGAAGTGCTGGAGGACGTCCGGGCGCACCGGGTCGACCGCCGCGTCGTGCTCGTTCCGGAGTCCCAGGAGGTTTCATGACGGAATCGACCGCCAAGTCTCCCATCCGCTGCGTCGCGGAACGCTCGGGAGAGATCCAGCGGATCGTGCTCGACCGCCCGAAGGCCAACGTCCTCGACCTCGAGATGATCTCGGCCATCCGGGCGCGGCTCGTCGAGCTCGCGAAGGCCCCCGGTTCGCTCAAGCTCCTCGTCTTCGAGGGGGCGGGAGACCACTTCAGCTTCGGCGCCTCGGTCCAGGAGCACATGCCGGACCGGGTCGGCAAGCTCCTGCCCGCCTTTCACGGCCTCTTCCGCGACCTCGAGGCCCTCGGTACGCCCACGGCGGCGGTGGTCCGGGGGCAATGCCTCGGAGGCGCCTTCGAGCTCGCCCTCTGGTGCGGCATGGTCTTCGGCGAAGCCTCCGCTCGCTTCGGCGTGCCGGAAACGCGCCTCGGCGTCTTTCCCCCGGTCGCCGCGATCGTCCTGCCGTGGCGCGTCACGGGAGCCAGGGCCACACAGCTCATCGTCTCGGGCGATACCTTCGACGCCCAGGGCGCGGCGGCCTGGGGCCTGATCGACGGCTGCAATCACGACGCGGAGGCGGCCCTGCAGCGCTGGTACGGGGAGCGCCTCGCCGACAAGTCGGCGGTCGCCGTGCGCGCCGCGTGGCGGGCGTCGCGGCGCCTCCTCGCCGCGTCTCTCGAAGACGACCTGCCGGTCCTCGAGGAGCAGTACCTGAACGACCTCATGTCGCACCGCGACCCGGTCGAGGGCCTGACGGCCTTCCTCGAGCGCCGGCCTCCGGTCTGGTCCCACTCGTGAAGCGCGCCGAGATCGTCGACTGGGCGGCAGGCGTCTGCGAGGACCTCGAGTTTTCCGCGGCGCGTGCATGGATCGCGGAGCGGCCGGGCCGGAAGGCCGTCGGGTACCTCCCGGTGTACGCCCCGCGCGAGCTCGTGCGGGCCGCCGGCATGCTCCCGGTCGGCATTCACGGCGGGGGAGACCGTCTCGAGATCATCCGCGGGGACGCGTTCTACCAGTCCTACATCTGTCACCTGCCGCGGTCCGTCGTCGAGCTCGCGCAGTCGGGGCGCCTCGACTTCCTGTCGGCCATGCTCTTTCCGGCGACGTGCGACGTCATCCGCAACCTTTCGGGAGTCTGGAAGCTCCTGTACCCGAGCCTGTACGTGCGCTACCTCGACCTGCCGCAGGGAGGCGAGTCCGCGATCCAGGCCGAGTTCTGGCGGGAAGAGCTCGAGGTCCTGCGCCGCGATCTCGGTGAGGTGGGAGCAACGCCAGCGTCGGACGAGTCGCTGCGCGAGGCGATCGGCGCCTACAACGCGGCCCGCACCCTCGTCCGGCGCCTCTACCAGGCGCGTCGGGACGCGCCCTGGAACGTGCCGACCGAGGAGCTGTACCTGCTGATGCGCGCGGGAGAGCTCGTCCCGCTCGAAGACTTCCTCGACAGGTTGCGGGCGTATCTCGCGGCGGTCGAGGCGGAGCCGGGCCGCGTGCGCGACCGGGCGCGGGTCGTCGTGGTGGGTGCTTTCTGCGAACAGCCCCCGCTCGGCCTCGTCAAGACGATCGAGCGCGCGGGCTGCTTCATCGTGGACGACGACTTCCTCGTCGGGAACCGGATGATCGACGAGGACGTGCCGATCGAGGGAGACCCGCTCCAGAACCTCGCCCGGGCCTTCGTGTGGCACTCGGTCCGTAACTCCACCCTCTACGAGCCGGACCCGGACGGGAAGCGACGCCTGCTCGCCGAGCGCGTGGCGGCGGCGAAGGCCGATGGCGTCATTTTCGCCTCGGCGAGCTTCTGCGACCCGGCCCTGCTCGACCGGCCCATGCTGCGGGCCGGGGCCGAGGAGGCCGGGATCCCGTGCATCGCGTTCCAGTTCGCCGAGAACACCGGCCAGTTCCAGCAGTTCCGGGAGCAGGCCGGCACCTTCGCCGACGCGATCAAACTCTGGGGAGGAGCCTGAGATGGCCGAGACCGACAAGGACCGCTCGATGGTCCTCCAGAAGGAGATGCTGGCGGAGCACTACCGGCGTCTGGAGGCCGCGCCCGAGACCGGCGAGCCGGTCGTCTACACCTTCGTGCCGGGGAACCTGACGGAGCTCATCCGATCCTTCGACGCCCTGCCGGTGCTGCCCGAGATCAACGCTCTGCAGTCGGCCATGCGCGGCAAGAGCGGGGGCTACATCGCCGCCGCCGAGAAGGCCGGCCACTCCGAGGACGTCTGCTCGTACGTCAAGTGCGACGTCGGGATGATGAAAGCCGGCAACGTCAGCCCGACGGGAACGCGGCTGCCCAAGCCGGACCTGTTGCTCCTCTCCTACACCGGCTGTTACACGTTCATGAAGTGGTTCGAGCTCCTGCGCGAGGCCTACCAGTGCCCGACCGTGTTCCTCCAGATTCCGTATCAGGGCGACGGGACGCAGTCTCCCGCGATGCGCACCTACGTGGAGCGCCAGATCCGCGAGACGCTCGTGCCGGCCCTCGAGAAGGCCACGGGCCGCCGCTACGACGAGGACCGGCTGCGCGAGAACCTCACTCGCAGCGCCGCCGCGGAGGACGACCTCGTCGCCGTCCTCGAGTCCGCGAAGAATTCGCCAAGCCCCATCGACGCCTATTTCGGCGCGGTCTACTACGTCGGCCCCATCTTCTCGGCCTTCCGCGGGACGGAGGAGGGGGGCGCGTACTACCGGGCGCTGCGCCAGGAGGTCGAGGAGCGCGCGGCTCGCGGCGAGGGCCCGACGACGCCTTCCGGCCGTCTCGACCGCCAGAAGCACCGCCTCGTCGTCGAGGGGCCTCCGAACTGGACCCACTTCCGCGAGTTCTGGAAACTCTTCGCCGACGAGGGCGCGGTCGTGGTGGCGTCCACCTACTCGAAAGTCGGGGGAACCTACGACCTCGGCTTCCGGCACGACCCGTCCGATCCGCTGGGAACGCTGGCGGACTACTGCAGCGGCTGCTACACGAACCGGAACCTGCCGTCGCGCGTCGACATGCTGGCGCAGTACGCCGAGGAATACGCCGCGGACGGGTTCCTCATCCACTCGGTCAAGTCCTGCAACTCCTTCTCGGCGGGACAGCTGATGATGCTGCGGGAGGTCGAGCGCCGCACGGGTCTGCCGGGCGCGTTCATCGAGTCGGACCTCGTGGACCCCCGCTACTTCTCGGCCGCCAACCTCAAGAACCGGATGGAGAGCTACTTCCAGATGCTCGACGCCCGCCGGGCAGGCGCGGTCGCGGGGGCCGCCGGGGCGTGAAGGTGTTCGTCGGGATCGACCTCGGCTCGACGACGACCAAGGCGGTCGTGCTCGACGAGCGGGGCGAGATGCTCGGCCGGGGAATCACGAACTCCCGCTCGAACTACGACCTGGCAGCGGAGCTGGCGAGGACCGAGGCCTTCGTCAGCGCGCGGTTCCAGCTCCTCCGGCGCGAGGTCGAGCTGGCGGCGGGCCCCGGGACGCTCAACCGGCTGCTCCGCGCGTTTCGCCTCGAGCAGATGCTCGTGCAGCTCTCGTCGCTCGAGGCACGGATCGAGGAGGAGATCGAGAAGGGCATCCCGCCGGCTCGACGCGAGGCGATCCGGGCCGCCGCCGCCCGCATCTTCGAGCGTCTCCGCGCCGGAGAGGAGGCCCGCTTTGCCGAGGCGAATCCTTCCGAGCGCTCGGACTTCTTCCGCGACGCGGCCGGCTCGGCATACGCCCGGCTCTCGGAGGAGGCCGCGCGGGAGGCCGGCGCGGACGTCACGTTCGACGCCCTGGTCGGGCTCTACGACAAGTGCATCGTCCTCGTCGAGAACGAGCCGCTCGAGCTCGGATTCCGCGAGCACATCGGCCAGGCCGTCGAGCGCGTGGGTGAGACCCCGGGAGTGCGTGCCGCCGTCGAGGCGGCGGTCACCGCGGACCTCGACGTCGCGGCGACGGTCGGCACGGGGTACGGGCGGGCTCGGCTCCCGTTTCCGAAGGAGCAGATCCGGTCCGAGATCCTCTGCCACGGCCTCGGCGCCCACGTGCTCTTCCCGGCCACGCGGACGGTCCTCGACATCGGCGGACAGGACACCAAGGCGATCCAGGTCGACGGGGCCGGGATCGTCACGAGCTTCCAGATGAACGACCGCTGCGCCGCGGGCTGCGGGCGCTACCTCGGGTACATCGCCGACGAGATGAACATGGGCCTCCACGAGCTCGGCCCGCTGGCGCTCGAGAGCCGCCGGCCGGTCCGGATCAGCTCGACCTGCACGGTCTTCGCCGGGGCGGAGCTGCGCGAGCGGCTGTCGCTGGGCGAGAAGCGGGAAGACATCCTCGCCGGGCTCCATCGGGCCGTGATCCTCCGGGCGCTGAGCCTGCTGGCGCGCTCGGGCGGCATCGAGAACGAGTTCACTTTCACCGGCGGCGTGGCGCGCAACCCGGCGGCGGTGCGCGCGCTGACGGACCTCATCTCCGAGAACTACGGCGAGCGCCGGATCAACATCTCCGCCGACAGCATCTACACGGGAGCTCTCGGCGCGGCGCACTTCGCGCTGCGCGGAGCCGCGGCATGAGCGTCACGGCGGGGATCGACGTCGGCTCGAGCGCCGTCAAGGCGGCGATCCTGCGGGTCGGCGAGGGGGAGGACCGGGTGCTCGGCCACGCCGTCGCGAGGATCCGGAGGCGCAGCGTCTCCGAGGTGGTCGCGGAGGCCTTCGACGCGGCGGTCGCGGCGGCGGCGGTGACCGAGCTCGACTACGTCGCGTCGACCGGCGAGGGTGAGGAGACGCCCATCGCGACCGGCCACTTCTACGGAATGACGACGCACGCCCGCGGGGCGCTGTTCCTGGCGCCCGGGGCGCGGGCGGTTCTCGACATCGGGGCCCTCCATGCCCGAGCCGTCGCGATGGACTCCCGGGGGAAGGTCCTCGGCTACAAGATGACGAGCCAGTGCGCCTCGGGGTCGGGCCAGTTTCTCGAGAACATCGGCCGCTACCTGGGTGTCGCGCAGTCGGACATCGGCGCCCTCTCGCTGACGGCCGAGAAACCCGAGGCCGTCAGCTCGATCTGCGCCGTGCTTGCCGAGACGGACGTCATCAACATGGTCTCGCGGGGTCTCGGTTCCGCCAACATCCTTCGGGGAATCCACGACAGCATGGCGGGGCGGTTCGCGCGATTGCTCCACTCTCTGGGCGTGGAGGGGACCGTGTTTCTGAGCGGGGGCCTCGCCGCCGACGACGGGCTGGCGGCCGCGCTTTCGGCCGCGCTGTCACAGGGGGCGGCGCGCGGGGCGGCGCCGATCGAGCTCGTGCGCCATCCGATGTCGGCGTACGCCGGCGCGATCGGGGCCGCGATCTGGGGAGCATTCCGCCGGCAGCGCGTCGGCATGGAGGGGGCCGCATGGACGGCGAACGCGACGATCTGAAAGTCCGCACGCTCACGCTCGAAGACCTTCCGAGGCTGGTCCGGATGGACCACGCGCTCACCGGCCGCAACCGCACGGCCTGGTACGAGGGCAAGCTGAAGCGGGCTCTCGCGGACTCGGACGTGAAGATTTCCCTGGGATGCGAGATGGAGGGTTTCCTCGTCGGCGCGGTGCTCGGCGTGCTGCAGTACGGCGAGTTCGGACAGCCCGAGCCGATCGCCGTTCTCGACACGATTCTCGTGGACCCGGGTTATGCCCGGCGGGGGGTCGGCACGGCCCTCATCGAGGACCTGACGCGCAACCTGCGGGCGCTGGGGATCGAGCGGCTGCGGACCGAGCTCGCCTGGGACGAGCACGACCTCGGTCGTTTCCTCGGGACGCGAGGATTCTCCCCGGCACCCCGCTTCGTCCTCGAGCGCCGCCTCGGTACCGTCGCGGGCTGAGCCGGCTCAGGGGGCGGAGGCCGGCACGCGCCCGGCCGTTCGCATCAGCCGTGGAATCAGCAGGAGCGCTCCTCCGTAGAAGACGAAGGCGACGAACAGCGTCATCGGCGTTCCGCCCGGGAGATCTTCGAAGAGGAGCTTGAGACCTCCCGCGACGAGGGCGAAGTACGCCAGTGCTCGCAGCTCCGGCCGCTTCGTCGAGCGCCAGCTCCGGGCGAGGATGTACGCCGAGAGGGAGATGATCACGGTGCGAAGGGCGGGCAGCGGCCCGGCCAGAATCGCCTCGGCCGGCCGGTCGAGCGCGACCACGGCGATCCCCCCGATCCCGACGGCGGACAGGAGCGTCGCGACGATCGCGGGGAGGGACCCGGCGGCCGGGCGTTCCACGAGCAGGAGCACGGACGCGGCGGTGACCGCGGCGAGGCAGAGGAGGGCGGCGGGCGAGGGCAGGGCGAGGCGGGCGTGATCGCCTGTGAAGGCTCGCATCGAGGACCCGAGGAGGCCGGAGGCCGTCGCGGCCACGACGGCGAAAACGGCCCCCTGCGGCTGAAGAATCGCCGGCTCGAACGCTCGGCCGAGAACGACCGCCGCGACGCAAAGGAACGCCCACACGAGCGCCGGGGCCGGCTCCGGCAGGAGGACGGCGGTTCCGATGACCGTCAGGGCGAGGCCGAGCCAGGCGAAGTAGATGCGGCTGGGGCGTGCCTCCGGCGTGCGCTCGCGCAGGAAAGCGAAGAGGTAGCTCGCGACGCCGCTCGCCGTGGCGGCCGCCGCCAGTGGCGCCGCTCCGGTTCCGCGCAGTGCCATGAGCCGCAGAAAACCGCCCACGCCCACCGACAGGGCGAGGAGCGTTTGGACGACCTCGAGACCTCCGATCTGCACGCGCCCCAGGAGGGCGTGCAGAAGAATCGTTCCCGGCCAGAGGATCGCGATGCCGAGTGCCAGCAGCATCACGAGCGGAACGCCGGAAGCCGCCGTGGGCGAGGGCGTAGCCAGGGCCTCCGAGGTTGCCCAGATCGAGAGCCCCGCTGCGCAGAACGTGGGGAGCCAGCCGAGCATCCGCCAGCTCCACCGACTCCCGCCGAACCAGGTCGTCGCGGAGGCGAGGGTGAGAAGGAGAAGGCCGGAAAGCGCCGGGACCCCGGCCACCACTGCGAGAAACACGGCGGTCGCACAGGCGGCGAGCGTCGCCGTCCAGTCGAGAGCGGGCAGGTCGTGGCGCCGCCCCACGGCCAGAACGATCGCGGTCGCGACAGCGAGAATGGCGAGGCCGCCGGCAGGCGAGAAAATGGCAAAACGCGTGGTCGTCTCGGCAACGATGGCATTGGCGATGAACGCGGCCGTCGAGCCCAGAAACGCGGCGGTCAGCCGGTTGCCCCGGGCGGCGGCGCGATCGGCGAGCACCATGATGAGGAACGCGTAGGCCAGACCGAAGGCGACGCCCGGCGTCGTGGCCACGGTGCCCCGGTCGGTCAGCGCGCGGATCAGGAAGGCGCCGGCGAGCGTGAGGACGCTCCATCCGACCTGCGCCAGAACGTCGAGGAAGAGCGGCGAAGCCGTGGGAGGAACGATCCGGAGCGGCCCGCCCGCCTCCTCCTCGTACGCGAGTGGTTCCGGTTGGGCGGCAGGCAACGGCCCGGAGCGGAGCACCGCCTCCTCGAGGCGCAGGATCCTCGCCTCGAGCGCATCCAGACGCGTGTCCGAATGTTCCGGATCGGTGGGGCTCACTGAGGCTAGCCTCGGGTACCAACTCGCGGTTGGCGAGATGCAAACGCATCAGGCTCCCCGGGGATGATCCCGGTCATAGGCGCGCAGCCCGCCACCTGCGATCGTGTCCCTCGAGGGGCGGAGGATCGCTCCGAAGGGAGGGGACATGACTCACCCGTTGACGGCGGAGCGCGCGCTCGACATCCGGGGCCGGTCGTCCGACGACGCGGTCGCGGAGGTGCTGGGCTGGTTCGACGCGCTCGGTCCGGCGGAACGTTTCGTCCTGACCTGCGCCGACTCCGGCGCCGACATGCTTCGACGGCTCCAGGCGGCTCGGCCGGGGACGTTCGAGTGGTCGCCCCTTCAGGCGGGACCCTGGGCCTGGCGCATCGAGATCGCGCGAAGCGAGGCGTCGCGGACCGCGGCCCGAGGGGTCAACGAGGCCCTGGCGTGGGACCACGATCGTCTCGAGGCCCTCGAGGCGGCGGCCTTTCGCGCCCGGGCCGAGGGCGACCTCGCGGCGGCCTTCGACCTGTACGCGGAGTTCGCGTTCGGGCTGCGCCGGCACATCGGTTTCGAGGAAGATCTCCTGTTCCCGGCGTTCGAGGCCGGCACGGGCATGCCGCCGGCGGCCGGCCCCACCGCGGTGATGCGAGCCGAGCATCGCGACATCCTCCGGCTCCTCGACGCCATCGAGCTCGGCATCGGCGATGCCGCCGCGCCGGTGGCCCCGCTGCGTGCGAGCTTTCATGCCGTTCTCGGAGAACACAACGCCAAGGAGGAGCAAGTCCTCTATCCCTCCGTCGACGACCTGCTCGGCCGCGACGGCGCGGACGAGCTGGTGCGCCGGATCCAGCGGTACGGTTCCTAGGCGAACGGCCGGCCGCCTCGGCTAAGATGCCGGGGCATGAGGAGCCGGGCACCGTTCTGGGTCGAGGCTGCGGGGTTCGTCCTCGTGGCGATCGTCGCTGCGTCGGTCTCGAACGCCCTGGCCGGGCCGGAGCGTACGCTCCAGTGGATCGGCGCGTACGGGAAGCCCGGCGCCGCGGCGGCCGCGAGGCCGACTCCGGCCCCCGCCGTGGCGCCGTCGCCCGCCCTCGGAACGTCCCCCACGGGCAACACCTTTGCGCCCCACCCCGAAAAGGCCTGGCTCGAGATCTCCGGCGAGGAAGCCGCCGAGCTCCATGCCCGCAAGACCGTGCCGTTCCTGGATGCGCGGCGCACGAGCGTGTACCGCGAGGGCCACATCGCGGGAGCGCGGCCGTTCTCGGTCTGGGAGTCGGACATCGACGGAAAGGTCAAGGCCTTCTTCGCGGAGGGGACCGACCAGAGCGCGCCGATCGTCGTCTACTGCAGCGGGGGTAACTGCGAGGACTCCCACATGCTTTCCGAGAAACTCTACATGGTCGGGTTCGACAACGTTCTCGTCTACAAGGACGGCTATCCGGACTGGGTCAAGCGCGGGTTGGCGGTCGTTCAGGGAGCGGAGCCGTGAGCGGCGGGCTCGCATCTCCCTGGCTGACGGTCCGTGCCCAGTTCGTCCTGGCCGCCTTCTTCGCGGTCGCGGGTTTCTTCAAGATCGCGGACCCGCCCGGTTTCGCCCACGAGATCCACAACTACGGACTCGTCCCCGGCGCGGCGGTCAACGCGATGGCGCTCGTCCTGCCCTGGCTCGAGCTCGTCACGGGCGTGGCCCTGTTCCTCGGAATCGCCAGGCGCTCCGCGGCCCGGATTTTCGGACTCCTGTTGATGGTGTTCATCGTTGCCCTGTCGATCAATCTCGCGCGGGGAAAGCCCGTCGACTGCGGCTGCTTCGGGACGGCGACGGTCCAGAAGACGGACGCCGAGCGCCTGAACGAAATGAAGGTCGCGATCCTGCGCGACGTCGGCCTGCTGCTGCTGGTGGGCCAGATTCTCCACGCGACCCGCCGGGAAGAGCGGATCTAGCGTTCCGTAACGGAAGCCATGCGGCAGGCGGTCGTAGGGGCGGGGCTTGTCCCCGCCCGCGGGCGGGAGCAAGGGGCGCCCCTGCACACGATGGCGGTGTCAGGACTTCGGTGACAGGACGCTAGGGCTTTCCGAACCGCGCCCGGAGGGTTTCCTCGACGAGAATCGCGGCGGGGTAGAGGATCTCCTCCTCTTCCTGCGCGTGGGCGACGAGGACCTGCGCCAGCCGGGCGAAACCGGGCTGGCCCTCCTCGGTCGCCGCGCGCACCAGCTCGCGGAGGGCGTCGACGATGCGGCGGTGCTCGGCGAGCATCCGGGGCAGCTCGACCTTGAGAGGAGAAACCCGCGCGAGCAGCGCCGCCATGTCGGCGGTCAGGGTCCCTTCCGCGGCGGGTCGAAGCAGCGCGAGGGCCGGTGCCACCAGTTCCTCCTCCCGAGCCATGTGGGGCTGGAGGACCTTCATGACACCCCGGGCGGCTTCTCCGGTCTTTCCCGGGGCCTTCATGGCCCGGGCGAGTTCCTCGTGGAGATCCTCGTGCTCCATCTGGAAGGACTGAGGAATCTTCGTTTCCATCGCGTGCCTCGCTTCCCGGCCGGCCAGCCAGACCCACTCTACGCCGGTCGTCCCGGGGGGTATGACGCATTTGCATCACGCCAGCTGCACTCCCGGGCAACGGCCGGCGGTCTTGGTCGGGGGTCGGGTCTTTCGCCCGGCTCGGCGGGTTTGGGGTCATCTGGTTCGTTTGCATCATGGCGCTCATCGGGCCGACGGATACCTTGAATCCGGTGTTGTCGCCCGTCGAACTCGAGATCGAGCTTTTCTGCCGGGGCCTTCGGCTCGCGGACCATTCGACTGTCGAACAGGACGGCCGGCGGATCTCCCGCACGCGCGCCGGCCTCGGCTCGGGCCTGGAGATCGTGATTCCCTCGCCCCGCAAGCCGATCTGGGTCAACGTGCCGGTCGTCGAGGTCTTTGCCTGGACCTCTCCCTTCGAGCTCGTCCGGACCGACACGGGCTATTGCGTCGTCGACGACCGGACCCGCGAGTCGTATCCCGTCCTGATCCCGGAGGAGCCCGCGTGGTACAGCCGCTCCACTTCGTCGGGCATCCCGATGAACCGCATCGGGGTCCTCCAGGGCAACTATCTCGGAGTGTACGTTTCCAACGCGTGCCTCTACTGGGCGCGCAACGAAGCCTGCCGCTTCTGCACGACCGGAAAGAACGTCGGATCGAACGAAGAGGCACGAAAAAAGGTCGAGGACGTCGTCGAGGTCGCGCGCGCCGCACGGGACGAGTCGGGCTCGGTTTTCACGCACCTCAACACCGGGTACCATTTCGAGGAGGTCGAGCGGCTCGAGCCGATCCACGGGCTGCGCCAGTGCGAGCCGTACGTACGGGCGCTGAGGGCGGAGGTGGGCGGGTTCATCGGAGTCCAGGCCCACCCGGTGCCGCGCAGCAAGTTCTCGGAATACGACGCCCTGATCGAGGCCGGCACGGACCACTTCTCGTTCTGCTACGAGCTGGAAAACCCGATGTGGTTCAAGCTCATCTGCCCGGGAAAGTCGAGGTCGGTCGGCCAGGAGGGCTTCTTCGACGCCATGGAGTACACGGCGAAAAAGCTGGGTCGGGGGAGGGTCTCGGGAGAGATCATCGCGGGCCTCGAGCCGGTTCAGGCCACGATGCGCGGAATCGATCGCATCGTCGAGGCCGGGGCGTTTCCGACCGTCTGCATCTTCCGGCCGACGGTCGGCAGCGAGCTCGAGCACGAAGCTCCCCCCGATCCGGGCGCCATGCGCGAGGTCTTTGCCCATCTGTACGAGGCCTGCCGCGACGCGGGACTTCCGATCGGGATCCTGCCGATCGAGGTCTCGCTCGTCGTTCAGCCCGAGGAGACGCGGGAACTGGTCCCGAACACGCTCGCGGGGCGGATGTACCAGGGAAAGCTCTCGGCTCTCCGCCTGCTCGCTCGGCCGTACGTCGCCTGGAAGGCCCGTCCCGCCGCCGGATCCGCGCCCGTGTCAAGATTCGGGAATGGCTAAAGCCGAAACCGGGGTCCCTCGAAACGCGGGGCCGCTCGCCCCGAAAGCCTGGGTGAAGCTGACCGCGCTCGGCGCCCTCTCGGCGCTGTGGGCGCTCTTCCTGTGGGCGGAGCTCGTCGTTGCGCGCTCGGGCGGCGGCTCGTTCTGCGGGTTCGGCGGAAAATTCGACTGCACGGCGCTCTGGAACGGCGCCCTCGCCGCTTCCGTGCACCGGCTGACCGGGCTCCCGATCTCGGGCTGGGGACTGGTGTGGAGCGTGGCCGCTTTCGCGCTTCCGCTCGCCGGTCTGGCGCGGATGGCCTCGGGCCGGCCGCCCGCGGCCCTGGTCTCGGCCGTGCGACTGACGGCCGGGGCGGGCCTCTTCGCCGTGGCCGCTCTTCTCGCCGCGAGCGCCGCGGCGGGCGCGATCTGCGTCGGGTGCATCGGGACCTACCTCATCGTCGGCGCCTATGCGGCGATCGCGCTCCTCGGCTGGCGGGAGGCCGGAATGCCCGAGGCCGGACGGGGCCTGGCGCTCGCGCTCGGCTGCATGGCCGCGGCGTTCGTCCTGCTGCTCTACCCGGGCCTGCACACGCCGAAGTCGAGCGGGGAAGCCGGACGTCGGGCGGTCGCCGAAGCCGCTGCCGCCGGATCGACCACGTCGGAGACCGCCTCCGAGGCGCCCGCTTCGGCCGGGACCGGGGACCCGCTCCGCGACCGGAAGGTCGAAGAGCTCATCGCGGCCCTCGATCCGGCCGGGCGGCAAATGCTCGCCGACTCGCTCGCGATCTACCGGAGCGCTCCGCCCGTCATGCTTCCGGCGCCGCGCGCGCTCGTGGGGTCGACCGTGGCCCCCGTTCGCATCACGGAGTTCACGGACATTCTCTGTGAGCACTGCGCCGCGTTGCAGGAGACCCTGCAGATGCTGCGCGAGCACACGGACCCCGGCAGCTTCAGCGTCGACGCGCGGCAGTACCCGCTGGACGGGCGCTGCAATCCTGCCTTCGAGGGAGGGAAGGGCGACGACGTCCGCTGCGTGGCGGCGGCGGCGCGCATCTGCATGGAGCCTTCGGGCAAGGAGCCCGAGTTCGCGGCCGCGCTCTTCGAAAAGCAGCAGGGCCTCAAGCGCAACGCGGTGCTCGCGATCGCGGCGCCGTTCATGGCCCCCGAGAAGCTCGCCGCCTGCATCGCCTCGCCGTCGACGCAGGCGGCGCTCCAGCAGGACCTCGCGGCGGCCTCGCAGTTCGACTCCGACGGAACGCCGATCGTGGCCGTCAACGGCCGCCGGGGGACGAGCTTCGGGCCGTTTCTCTACGCGATGATCCTGACCCGCGGCAATCCTGAGCATCCGGCCTTCGCCGCGCTGCCCCCCGGGAACCCGTCCGCGCACCTGCACTAACTGTCGTTTCTCAACAGGTTGTTCGCGCAATTCGGCGATGTGAGACCCGGGCCGTAGGGGCGGCCCTTGTGGCCGCCCGCTGACACGGTGACGACTCGCGTGCCGCCTCGATGGGCACCGGAGGGGGCGCCCGCAAGGAGCGCTCCTGCGTGCCGGGGCGCGGTGGTGTCCAGGGTCGCTTCACGAAGCGAGCGCCGGCACAGTGAAGAGAATTCACCCCAGACCCGGCGGAAGGCGGCTATTCGGCGGGCGCGAGCTCGCGCAGGGCGGAAATCCGACGGATCAGGAACCCATCCTTCTCCGTTTCGAGGAGCCCGTCCTTGTGCCAGCGGCTCATGATCCGGATGGCGGTCTCGATCGTCGTCCCGGCGAGGTCGGCGATCTCCTGGCGAGAGAGGCGGATCGGCACGAAGATACCGTCCGCGCGCTTCTGCCCGGCCCTTTCGGCGAGCGTCCAGAAAAGGCGCGCAGCGCGGTACTCGACGGAGCCCGTCATGTCGGCGAGGCGGCGGTTCAGAGCCATCAGCCGCATCGTCAGGCCGGCGAGGAGCCGCCGGGTGATCTGGGGCCGCTTCTCGACGAGGCGAAAGAATTCGCGTTCGGGAATCGCGATCGTGCCGCTCGGCTCGAGGGCGATGGCCGAGGCGGGATAGGGGCGCTGCTCGAAGACGGCGACGGCCCCGACCGGCTCGCCCGGGCCGAGGATCTCGAGGATGAGGTCCCGGTCGGGCGCGGCCTTCACGACCTTGACGCGGCCCACGAAGAGGAACTGGATGGAGAGGGCGGGTTCGCCTTCCTCGAAGAGGACCGCCCCCTTCTCGTACGCCTTGAGCTCGCAGATCGGATCGAGCGTGGCGCGGTCCTCGGCCGTCAGCGGCGCGAGGATGGGAACGGCGGTGAAGGGGATCGGCGGCCTCGGCGGCACGCCGCGGATTATCGCACCGGCAGCGTCGAGGCGAAGCGCGGCGGGGCGGGCCGGGCCTGGAGCGGCGCCGGCGTGGGGCGGCCGCGCATGGTGCGCACGAGGTTGAAGACGAACAGCACGAGCGCCAGCACGACCGGAATCCCCATGTACGAGCCGATCTCGTAGAAGACCGGCAGGAACGCCGCCGGGTACTGCAGGAGCCGCATGGCCGCGCCGAGGAGGAGGAGCGCGTACGTCGCGTGTGCCAGCCGCGGCGACCACAGCGTCTTGCCCGAGAAGACGGGGAGGATCCGGAAGCTCATGCCGACGATCAGGAGCGTGAGAAATCCGATCGTGAAGACGTGGCGAGCGGCGTCGGCCCACCAGAGATTCTGGGCGGGAAGGCGGGTCAGCCGGGAAAGCAGGACCGCGGCAACCTCCAGGACGGCCCAGAGGCCCAGGGAGGCGAAGGCGGCGCGGAGGGCGAACGTCGGGTTCCCGGGGGTGCGCAGCATGGGCAGGTCCGAGCGCCGCCAGAGAAAGCCGTTGCCGGCGAGGAAGACGAGCGCCGAAACGGCGGCGAGACCCAGTCCCGCGTCGCGCAGGGCGAAGGCGGCGGGGTCCGGGACACCCGGAACCCATGATGCGGCGTACAGCAGAACACCGGTCGCCTGGGCGGCGAGCGTGAGAGGGGCGGCCCAGGGCTTCGCTGCTCCGACGCCCAGGAAGAGCGAGACGAGCCGGTGCCCGAACCCGTAGATCCAGCCGAGCAGGAACCCGTACAGAGCCACGAAGTAGAAGGACTCGTTGAGCCACGCCGGCAGGACCGTGTCGACGTTGCCCGCGAGCCAGAGACCCTGGCCGGCGGCGAGCGCGATCGCCGCGGCGAAGCAGACGGTCCCGGCGCGCACGAAGCGCAGGAGCGGGTCCTTGCGGTCGTACTTGCCTTCGCGCACACGCGCCATCAGCGAAAAGACGAACCGCACGAAGATCACACCCGAGGCCAGCTCCATCCCTCCCGAAAGCAGGGACAGCACCCGGCCGAACGGGTAGAGCCCGAAGAGCTGCCCGGCGTTGCGCAGGATGACGCCGAAGAACATGAGCCAGAAGCTGGCGCGGATCGACGTTCGGCTGGCGAAGGCGCCGACGCCCAGGATCCGGGGCAGCGCGTGGTAGGCGATGCCCATCAGGAAGAGGGCGGCGAAGCCGAGGACCTGCGTGTGTCCGTGGACCTGGCGGTGATCGATCGGGACCTCGCCTCCGGCTGCGATCCGCAGCAGGTTGACCATGCCGGTCGTGGCGCCGAGCGTGAGCGTCAGGAAGAGCGACCCGGCCACGAAGTGGGGCGAGAAGAGAGTCACGGGTTTCGCGAAAGTGTCGGGCGGCGCCGCCGCGACATCGGTGACGGCCGCCGAGCGCACGTCGCGGAGGAAGTCCTCGAGCGGCAACCGGTGGACCGTCGCGAACCAGGCGAGCGGCTCCTCCGGCCCGTCCGACCCGCCGCAATCACCGAGACCGTAGCGCTCGAGCACCGGGCGCGTCGCCGGAAAACGGCGGGTCATCTCGCGAATCGACATCGTCGGGGGGACGATGCTGTGGGCCTCGACCGCCTGCCAGGCGTCCTCGAGATCCCGGAGCACCGCTTCGAGCGGGACGCCCTTCGCGCGGCAGGCATCGCCGAGCGGGTGCTCGCCGCCGCAACAGGAATCCAGGCCGTGCGCCGCCAGCGCCGAGGAGAGTTGCGGGTAGCGCGCCAGGATGTCACGGACGGGAGTGGCCGGGTCGAAGCGGGATGTCGCGTTCATGGCCCGTATCGTGACGCGGGGGCGCGGGAGCGGCCATGATGCCGGTCATACGGACGGACGGCGGCCGCAGGGGCCGGCCGGGGCAGGCCCGGGGAGGATCAGTAGCGCAACACCTTCCGCGCGGCCTCCAGGACCTTGTCGCTCGACGGCAAAATCGCCCGCTCCAGGACCCGCGAGAAACCGACCGGGGTGAATTCGGATCCGACTCGCCCGACCGGGGCGTCGAGCGACTCGAAGACGCGCTCCTGGATCTGGGCCGCGATCTCGCCGCCGAACCCGCCGTGGACCTTGTCCTCGTGGGCCACGAGGACGCGACTGGTCTTTCGCACCGAAGCGAGCACGGTGTCCCAGTCGAGGGGCACCAGGGACCGAAGGTCGATGACCTCGGCCGACCGGCCTTCCTCCGCGAGGACCTTCGCGGCCTGGAGAGCGAAGTGGACCGGCGTCCCGTACGCCACGATCGTCAGGTCGGTGCCCTCGCGGCGGATGCGGGCCTTGCCGAACGGCACGGCGAACTCCTTCGGGACCTTCGCTCTCGCCATCGGGTTGTTGTAAAGAAACTTCGGCTCGAGGTACAGCGTGATGCCGCGCGAGCGGATCGAGGTCCGCAGCAGACCCGCGGCGTCGTCGGCGAAGGAGGGAACGACGATGCGGATGCCGGGCAGCGTCGCGAGCCAGCCCTCCAGGTTCTGCGAGTGGTAGAGACCGCCGCCGATGTATCCGCCCGAGGGCAGGCGCACCGTGACGTTGGGCACGAACTGGCCCTTCGTCCTCCAGTACTCGTGGGACATCTCGACCATCTGCTCGGCGGCCGGCCAGAAGTAGTCCGCGAACTCCGCTCCCTCGACGACGATCCGGATCCGGTCGTCGAGGCGCGAGAAGCCGTCGGCGGTGCCCATGATGTGGTCCTCGGCGATCGGCGCGTTGAAGACGCGGGACGGGCCGAACTCCGGCTGCATGCCCTTGGTGACGTTGAAGACGCCGCCCTTGTCGCGGTACGCGACGTCCTGCCCCCAGATGTAGGTGTCCGGGTTGTGCCGGAACTCTTCCTTCAGCGTCTCGTTCAACGCGTGGACGAGCGTCATCTCCTCGCCGGAATCGTCGGGCAGGCCCTCGGGCCACGCCGTCGGGACCCAGGGCGCGGGAACCAGGAATTCGTGGATCGTCGCGGGGTCGGGGTCCGGCGCGGCCTTCGCCCGATCTGCGGATTCCTCGTAGGTCCGCTCATTCTGCTGCTCGATCGCCTTGAGGTCCTCCTCGGAGAGGAGACCGGTCTCGAGCAGGAGCTTGCGAAAGCGGGGCAGCGGGTCCGACGCCTTCGCTTCGGCCAGCTCCTCCGGCGTGCGGTAGAGCTCCTGGCGGTCGGAGTTGGAATGCGAATGGATGCGCACGCAGGTCGCGTGCACGATCGCGGCGCCGGCCCCGGAGCGGACGAACGCGGTCGCCTCCCGCATCGCGCGGAAGGAGTCGAAGACGTCGAGGCCGTCGCAGTGGATGATCTTGAGGTTCTTGAACCCCGAGAAGTTGTCGGACGCGTAGAGGTTCGCCGTCTGGTCGGACTTGGGGACCGATATGCCGTAGGAGTTGTCCTGGACCACGAAGACGACCGGAAGCTTCTCGCGCGACGCGCCGTTGACGGCTTCGTAGAAGTAGCCCTCGGAGGTCGAGGATTCGCCGATCGAGCAGAACACGATCGCGTCCTTCCGGTACGTCTTGATCGCCCGGCCGAGGCCCGCGGCGTGCTGGGAATGGTTCGAGACGCAGGAGGAGACGTTCTGGATCCCGATGGAAGGCTTGGCGAAGTGATTCGACATGTGACGGCCGCCGGAGGCGACGTCGGTCGCCTTCGACATGCCGTTCAGGAGGATTTCCTCGGCGGTCAGCCCGGCGGCGACGCACGTGGCCAGATCCCGGTAGTAGGGGAAGAGGTAGTCCCGGCCGGGCCGGAACGTCATTCCGAGGGCGAGCTGGATCGCGTCGTGGCCGGCGCACGGCGCGTGGTAGCTCCAGCCGAGCCCCTGCTTCAGGTAGTTGGGGGCCTTGTCGTCGAGCACCCGCGCGAGGTGCATGAGGCCGTACCACTTTCGGACCTCTTCCCGGGAAACTCCCCCGATGCGGGTTTCCCGGGCGGTCTCGGCGACGTCCTGAGAAATTGCCAAACCCATCCTCCAGCGAATCGATTCGAATCCGCCGCCCATTCTACCGGGACACGGAACGCGCGGAGCGCGGGCTCGATTCCGGGGCCGCCCTGCTATCATGCGGCCAATGCCCTCGCGCGACGCCCGCGACCCGGCCTCCGGCCGGGAAGACGCCCAGCGGCGCGAGATGGTCACCCGGTTCGTGGCGACCCGCGGAGTGGACGATCCGCGGGTGCTCGCCGCGATGCAGGAGGTCCCGCGCCACCTGTTCGTTCCGGCAGCGCTCCGCGCGCAGGCGTATGGCGACCACTCGCTGCCGATCGGCTTCGGCCAGACGATCTCCCAGCCGTACGTCGTCGGCGTGATGACCCAGAGGCTCGGCATTTCGCCCGAGCACAAGGTTCTCGAGATCGGCTCGGGCTCGGGCTACCAGACCGCGGTCCTGGGGCGGCTCGCCCGCAGCGTCTATTCCCTGGAGCGGATCGACGAGCTCGCGCGGAGCGCTTCGGCCCTCCTGGCCTCGCTCGGCTACCACAACGTATCGATCAAGGCCTTCGACGGGACCTACGGTTATCCCGCCGCCGCGCCATACGACCGGATCATCGTCACGGCCGGCACCGAGACGGTCCCGGAGCCACTGCTCGCGCAGCTGGCGATCGGCGGCCGTCTCGTCGTGCCGATCGGCCCGGCGAGCAGGCAGCGGCTGCGCGTGATTCGCCGGCGCAAGACCGACTTCGCGCAGGAAGAGGGGGAGGACGTGACCTTCGTTCCGTTGCTGGGCCGGTTCGCGGGGACGCCGGCGTGACGGCCCGCCGCGCGATCGTCCAGGGCCGCGTGCAGGGCGTGGGTTTCCGCTTCTTCGCCGAGCGCGCGGCCCGCGAGCTCGGCGTCCGCGGCTGGGTGCGCAACCGGCCGGACGGCTCGGTCGAGGCCCTCGCCGAGGGCGAGGACGAGGCCCTCGCGACGTTCATCGAGCGCCTCAAGCGCGGCCCGCTCTCCTCCCGCGTCGACCGGATCGAGGTGGCGGAAGAGCCGCCGCAGGGTTTCTCGAACTTCGAGATCTCGCGATGACGGATTTTCGCGCCTACGTACGCGACGTGCCGGACTTTCCCGCGCCCGGGATTCTCTTCCGCGACATCACCCCGCTGCTCGCCTCGGCGATCGCGTTCGGCGACGCGGCCCGGGCCATGGCTGAGCCCTTTCGCGCCTCGCCGCCGGACAAAATCCTGGGCATCGAGGCGCGCGGCTTTCTCTTCGGGACGGCCCTCGCGCGCGAGCTCGGCGTGGGAATCGTGCCGGCCCGCAAGCCCGGCAAGCTTCCGCGCAAGGCCGAGCGGGTCTCGTACGGGCTCGAATACGGGAAAGACAGCCTCGAGGTCCACGCCGACGCCTTCGCGCCGGGGGAGAGAGTGCTCGTCGTCGACGACGTCCTCGCGACGGGCGGGACGGCAAGGGCCGCGGCGGACCTCGTCGAAAAGCTCCGCGGCCGGGTGGTGGGCATCAGCGTCTTCATCGAGCTCGTCGCTCTGGAGGGCCGGGCGAAGCTCGGCGCGCATCCCCTGCACGCGGTGCTGCTGCTATAATCCGCGCCCTCCTCCAAGATGGCTGCCGAGCGAATTCTCATCGTCGACGATGACGAAGACGTCCTTCTCATCGTCCAGACAATCCTCGACAACGCGGGTTACGTCGCCATGCTCGCGCGTAACGGCCGCGAAGGGGTCGAGAAGGCGATCGAGGGCCAGCCCGACCTGATCCTCCTCGACGTCATGATGCCGGAGCTCTCGGGCTGGGAGGTCTGCACGACCCTGAAGAGCGCGCCGGAGACCCGACAGATCCCGATCGCGATGCTGACGGTCAAGAGCGAGATCCGCGACCTCATCACGGGCATGCAGGTCGGGGCCGACGACTACATCACCAAGCCTTTCACGCGGAAGAAACTCCTGACGACCGTGCGGCGGCTGCTCGACGAGAAGCGCGACTCGCCACAGTCCTTCTTCGCCTCCGAGAACGAGGAGCTCCGTTTCCACAACCTCCTCTTCGACGCGGTGACGGAGCTGCCGACCGTGCCCGTGATCATCGACGCGCTGCGCGACCGGCTGCTCGACAACCGGGAAATGGGGGTCCTCTACATCGACGTGGAGCAGTACAGCCACATCGAAGCGACCTACGGCTGGGAGGTCTTCGACGGCCTGCTGAAGCACACGGCGCGCACCCTCCGGCGCATGGTCGGCACCGTCTTCGCCACGGAGGACTTCGTCGCCGTCAATCGCGCGGGCGGTTCCGACTTCTATGTCTTCGCGAGCCTCGAGTCGGGCGAGGACGCCTCGGTGCGGCTCCAGCGCAAGGCACGGCAGGTCGAGGAGTCGCTGCGCGGCGCGCTCGACGAGGCCTTCGGTGCCCGCATCCACAAGCGCATCGGCGTCTTCGTGGGCCACGCGCTGCTGCGCCCCAACCCGCAGATGCGGGTCGAGCGCCTCGTCTACAGGGGCCTTCGCCAGGCGATCGCCGTCGCAACGACCAAGGAGGAGGAGCGGCAGGGCCTCCTGCGGGAGAGCTTCGGCGACATCCTCCGACGGGGCCGTATCCGGACCGTCTACCAGCCCATCTTTCAGCTCCAGAAGCTCGAGGTCTTCGGCCACGAGGCCCTCACCCGGGGACCGGCGGACACGGCCTTCGAAAGCCCCGAGCTCCTGTTCCAGTTCGCCGGAGAGAACGAGTCCGTATGGGAGCTCGAGCAGCTGTGTCTGGCGTCCTCGGCCTCGAACTACTCGCCCGAGAGACCCGGCCGTCTCTTCATCAACGTCGAAGCGGACACGGTCGCCACGCTTTCGCGGAGCGGTCCCCAGGCCGTCCCTCCGCTCTTCGCCCAGAAGCACTCGATCGTCCTCGAAGTCACGGAGCGTTCCGCGATCCGCGACGTGGCCGTGTTTCGGAGCGCTCTGGCAAAGTTGCGCGAGTTCGGATTCCGCATCGCGATCGACGACGCCGGCTCGGGATACGCCTCGCTCCAGGCGATCGCGGAACTGAGGCCCGACTTCATCAAGGTCGCCAACACCCTGGTGACGGGGCTGCGCACCGATTCGATCAAGCGGGACGTCGTCGAGATGCTCGTCAACCTCTCCGGCCGCATCGACGCCGTCTGCGTGGCCGAGGGGATCGAGACCCCCGAAGACCTCGAGGAGTGTCGGGCGCTCGGGATCCCGTACGGCCAGGGCTTCTACCTCGGCGTCCCCGCGGAGAAGCCGGCGGCCGAGCCGGCCCGCGAATTCACCGGGCGGATCCGCACGGTGCGGTAGAGTCCTCGCCATGCGGCGGTTCGCGGTGACGGCGGCCGCGGCGCTGGCGACTGCCGGTCGGCTGCTGGCCCAGGGCGCGGCCGACGGCGGCATGCTGGCTGACCTGAATGTGGAGCGGGCGCGCATGGACCTCGAGCCCCTGAGGCTCTCCCCGGCCCTAGCGCGGCTGGCGCAGGCGCGCGCGGAGGAGCTGACGGCCGGGGAGGCGCTCGACTTCGAGCCGGCCTCGAGCACCGACCTGTTCCGGACGGCCCGGGATCTGGGATACGACGGCCCGCTCGTGCAGGAGCTGACCTCGGTCGCCGATGGGGACGCTTGCGACGTCGTCGCGGGCTGGAATGACGCTCTCGGCCTCGCGGACGCGTATCGCCGTCCGGAAGTCCGCGACGTCGGCGTCGGATACGGCGTCCTGGGAGAGAGCTTGCTGACCGTGCTCGTCGTCGGCGTGCCCGTCTCCCACGACTCCTGGCGAAAGCGCTGGCCGGGAACCGTTCCCCGGGAGTGGCTGACGGCGGACCTGCTCGGCGAGATCGATCGAAAGCGCGTGGGAATGGGCGTTCCATCGTTCCTGGCCGACGAAGAGCTGACGCTGGAGGCCCAGCGGTTCGCGGACGAGATTCTCGCGGGAGCCGCTCCGTTCGGCCGCGGCCGGAAAGACGTACCGCAGGGAACGCTGCTGTATTTCCGGGCGGGCAAGATGTTCGGGCCCTACTGGCGCGAGGCGCTGAAGGTCTGGCTCGCACAGGACCATGCCGTTCTTGCGCGACCCGGCGCGATCCCGGCCGGAGCCGGTCTGGCCAGCCGGGGCCGGGGCGGATACGTCGAGGCGGTGTGGACGCTGGTCGTCGGGAAGGGCCCCTAGCGGACGAGCGTGGCTCCTCGCGGATCCGGGACGAGCGAGATCTGGTCCGGGCGCCACTCGCCCGCGACCCACACGACACGCTGGCTTTCGAGGTCTTTCCTCAAGGCCGTTGCCGCGTGCTGATAGTCGACGAAGGAATGCAGCCGCTCCGGATCTCCCCAGGGCGACTCGGTCGAGCCGTACGACCAGACGTGGAGCGGCACGCCGAGCGTCGCGAGATAGCCCCGGACTTGCTCAGGAGTGAGCTGGCTGGCGTCGTTTCGGAAGATCCCTGCGAGAACGACCGCGCGGCGGGCCCCGGAGCGATAAGCCTCGACAGCCGCGACCGCGATGGCGTCGGCGAAGCGGTAGGGCGGCATGCCCGGCTTGGGACGCGAAACCCGGGTGAGGACCCAGAAGAGGCCGCCTTCCCGGGCCGTGAAGTACGGTGTCGACTCGAGCAGCTGGGCCTGCTGCGTTCCGATCTGCTCCTCGTGCGAAAGCGGCCAGACGAGCCCGACGCGGTCGTCCGGGTCGAGGCGCACGCCTGTTCCGGGGTTGTTCCGGCCGAGTGTCGAGTTCAGCAGCGAGCTGCTGGGATCGCGCACGAGCAGGACGGTCGCGGGCGCCTTCTCGACCGCGACGACCCGGAGGGCATCGTCGCCGTGGCGCAGCCGGTTCGCGAGGTCCTCGACCGTCGGCTCGACTCCGCCGGACATCCGCACCGCAACGGCCGTGAGCTTCGATCCGGACTCGTCGGCGACGCCTCCACCGACCGCGACGTCCGCGCGCGCCACCGCGTCTCGGGCGTACTCGGCCACACCCGACAGGACGTGCGCCTGGCGGAGATCGATCGGCGGGAGGGCGGCCCGGCCATCCGCGGTTATAGGGATCGGCCGGCCGTCGAGCGTCAGCGTCAGGCGCACCGGGGTCTCCGCTCGGACGCTCGTCGCAACGAGGCGGGCGGCCGACGGCGCGCCGAGAGTATTGCGGTCCAGGAGGATGTCGAGGCGCGCCGCGGAAGCGGGGAGGTTGACGAGGCGCGAAGCGCCGGCCAGCCGCTTGCCAGCCCCGTCGATCGCCTCGGCCGTGATCTCGACCGGTCGCAGCTCACGGCCGAAGTCGACGTCCGCCTTCCAGGGCGCAGCGGAGGCTCGCGCGACCGGCTTTCCATCGAGCGCGAAGACGACGGCCGCCGGACGGAGGTCCGGGGCGAGCTCCACGCGCACCGGCTGAACCCCGACGATCAGCCCCATGAGGAGCGAGGAGAAGGCGATCTTGTCCATCGTAGCGAGCCCTGACGGCCGATCGATTCTGCTACATTTCCGGCCCCTGGGGCCGTAGCTCAGTTGGATAGAGCAAGAGTTTCCTAAACTCTAGGTCGCCGGTTCGACTCCGGCCGGTCCCACCAGGCTTTTCAGCAGACCGTTGCGTCACCCTGCGCATCCGCGAGGATCCGCTGGAGCCTCAGATTCCGGATTGTCACGGCGGCGGGTCGCTTACCCGCGCTCGCGGACCCAGGAATTCGAGGAGGGATCAGGCGGGGCGAAAACGCAAGCGTCGGGCCGTGTTCGCATCCTCCACCCGGGTGTCTTCCCCGTCCTGCACACGCCTTGTGCAGGATCACCTCGAGTCCCGACCGCGCGGCGCCTACCAGACCCGCACGCGCGCCGACGGCTCGAGGTACAACCGCTGGCCCGGGCGTACGTCGAACGCCTCGTACCATGCGTCGAGATTGCGAACCGTGTCGGCCCGGGATTCTTCCGGGGCGTGGTCGTTGGTGAGGGTCTGTGTCCGCAGGGCGGCCTCGCTGGTCTTTCGCCGAAGAGTCCGGGCGTAGGCGATGAAGAACCCCCGGTCCTGCTCCCGCACGCCGTCCGAATCCGTCACGCTCCCGCCGAGCGTCTTGCGGTAGGCGTCGAACGCGGCGGCGAGGCCGCCGAGGTCGGCGATGTTCTCGGTGAGCGTTCGCTTTCCATCGATCGAGAGGCCCGGGAGCGGCTGGTACGCCGCGAACTGATCCACCAGCGGCCGTGTGAGAGCCTCGAATCGCAGCGCGTCCTCGGGGGTCCACCAGCGCCGCATCCGGTGCTCCGGGTCGTATTCGGCTCCGAGCACGTCGATGTAGTGCGTCAGATCGTGCCCGATGAGCGCCCCGACGGAGCCGTAGGCCGCGGCGTCGGAGGATCCGTGATCGTACTTCGGAGGCTCCAGGAGTGCGGCCGACATGACGTACGCGTTTTGCTGGAACACGAGCAGAGCGCCGACCGTCTGGGGGGAGATGTACCAGTACTTCAGGTCAACGGGCCGGCCGAGTCGGGCGACGGCATTGCGGTAGTCGCGGTCCGAGACCCTTCGCAGGTTGCCGAGCGGGTCCGCCGGGTCCACGGTCAGCGGAGAATCGTCCTCCCATGGGTCGGGGTAGCCGATCCCCACGTACAGCGTCCGCAGCTTCGACAGCGCGCTCGCCCTGGTGGCCGGCGACATCCACGTCGCCGCCTCGACGCGCCGCGTGAGCGCCGCGCGGACGTTGTCGGAGATTCGCTCCACGCGCTCCTTCTGCCGGGCGGAGAAGTAGCGCTCGACGTACATCCTCCCGAGCTCATTCCTCATGGCCGATTGCGTGGCAGCGAGCGCTCGCTCTTCCCGGGAGGGCTGCGGCACGGCCCCCGCGGCGGCGCGAAGCGCCAGCGCCTGCTGGGCAAAGGCGCGGGGCAGCACGTCCGCGTAGTGCTGGATGGCGTGGAAGCGCAGGTAGTCCTTCCAGGCCTCCAGGGGCTGCGATTCGACCTGCGCTGCCAGGCCCGTCACGGCGGGCGGCTGCCAGACGACGAACTCGCCCTGCCCGGCCAACCCCGCCTCGTCGAAGAACGCGGTCCAGTCGATCCCCGGCGCGCGCCGCGCGAAGTCGGAGCGGGTCCAGACGTTGTCGGCGTTGCGGTCGTTTGCCGACGCCTGCGGCGTCGCGTGGCTTTGCGCGATCGCCGTTTCCAGTGCGAGGACCGCGCCCGCGCGTTCGGCCGCGCGGTCCAGGCCGGCCAGCGTGAGCATCGTCCGGATGGAGTCGCGATAGCGTGCTCGAAGCGCCTCCTTTGCGGGGCCTGCGGCGAGATAGTCCTCGCGGTCCGGCAGGCCCAGTCCTCCCTGCACCAGGAAAGCCGTGTTGGTCTTCTCTCCGTGGATGCTCTGCTCCACGGAGAGCCCCAGCACTCCGGCGGACTCGTAGATGCCGAATCCCATCGGGTCGACGTCGGCGCGCATGCCGCGAGCGAGCTGGCGTGTGAGCTGCGCCTTGTCCGAAACCCTGTCGACGCGGTCGAAGAGCGGCTTGAGCGACGCGAGGCCCCTCGCCTCGATGACAGACTCGTTCCTGTAGGCGGCGTGGAAGTCCGCGACGCTGCGCGCGGCAGAGCCGGCGGGCGCGGCGCCGGCGGCGTCGAGGAGCCCCGCGATCCGGCGGCGGGCCTCTTGCTCGATCTCGTCGCGCCCACTCCATCGCTCCTTGCCCGCCGGGATCGTGGTCGACTCGAGCCAGGCGCCGTTGGCATAGGCGAAGAAATCGTCGCCGGGGACGATGCTCGCGTCGACCCTGCTCTCGAGCCCCGACGGCATCCCGCCGTCCGCGTTCTGCGCCGGGGACGGGCCCGCGCTCCACCACGCGAGGGCCGCCGCCAAAAGGGCCGGCAGGGGAGCCGCGGCAACGAGCCTCGATGCCCGGCTCCGGGGAAGCGTCCGTGGGGTTTCGTCCAGGGGCATCGGCATGGCCTTTCGCTCGAGTAATGATCGCGACGGCGGCGAAGATACCGGGCGCCCGCGTTCGTGTCGCGACGCAGGGCCGACAACTTTGAATCAGTTTCGGACACGAGTCGACGTGCGGAGCCCGGGAGCCTCTTCCGCCTGGGGTATCCTGTGACTCGCTGGTCCTTCCGCCCATGATCACGCGCGCCCGGCCTATCGATGTGCTCTTCGTCATCGTACGGGACTCGCTGCTGCTCGACATCGCCGGTCCGGCCGAGGCCTTTCGGCTCGCCAACCTGCACCGCGGCGCTCGCGGACTGCCGCCGCGCTTTCGTCTTCGATTCGCCGGGCCCTCGACGACTCTGCAGACCTCGGTCGGGCTGGCGCTCGCCGACCTCGTTCCGTTGCCGCCGCAGCTGCGCACGCCGACCTGGGTCGTGGTCGTGGGTCAACCGGCGGCCCAGCTGACACGCGTCACGCCGGAGATCGCGGCCACCGCCCGATGGCTGAACGATCGATTGCGTGATGCGCTCCTCGACGCCGACACGCCCCACCGCCTGCTGGCGATCTGCTCGGGCACGCTGCTCGCCGCGCGGGCGGGGGTGCTCTCGACCCGCCGGTGCACCACGCACCACGAGCTGTTGCCCATGCTCCGCGCCCTGGCGCCGCAGGCGGAGGTCGTCGACAATCGCGTCTTCGTGGTGGATGGTCCGCTCGCGTCGAGCGCCGGCATCACGGCGGGGATCGACGTCGCACTGCACCTCATTGCCGCGGAATGCGGCGAGGCCCTGGCGTCGACGGTCGCCGAAGACATGGTGGTCTACCTGCGGCGTTCCCCGCGCGACACCGAGTCGTCGCCGTTCCACATGCACCGCCGTCACCTTCACCCCGCCGTGCACCGTGTGCAGGACGCGATCCTCACCGATCCGCAGCGCGACTGGGACATGGCGTCGCTCGCCCGGGTTGGTCACGCGGCGGAGCGCCACCTGTTGCGGCTGTTCGTCGACCACGCCGGCATCTCGCCGTTGCACTACCTCCGGCTGATCCGCCTCGAGCGCGCGCGCCAGTCACTGGAATACGGGTCGACCGTCACGCGCGCCGCCGCGATGGCCGGCTTCGCCTCCGACCTGCAGCTGCGCCGTGCCTGGAGTCGGCAGTGGGGCGGGTCTCCCCGCGATGCGGCCCGGGCGGCGGGGCCGGGTGCTCCGGCACCGGACTCACCACGCTCCCCACGAACTCGAGCCGGCCGTTGATCGCCAGCGAAGGGGTGGGGGAGGGCGTCCCTCGCTCCGAGACCCCCGCCGGGTTTCGTGGCCCTGCCGCAGGGACGATGTTTGGCACCGGCCGGTCCCGCGAGGCCCGTCCCGAAGCGGGACGGGTTCCCCGAGGGAGCGGCACGTTTCTTGAAACCCGTCGCGGGCGGAGGGACCCTCCGAGGGCGAAATGTTCAGGACGATTCTCGATTTTCTACGATCTCTTCCTTCGTCGGCGATTGCCGCGCTCGTTCTGCTGATACCGGCCGCCGAAAGCGCCATGGTTCTCGGCCTTTTTCTTCCGGGTGAGCTGGCGGTGGTGACGGGCGGCGTGCTCGCCGGCCGCGACCGCGTTCCCCTCGGACCGATACTCGCGGCGGCGGTGATCGGCGCCGTCGCCGGAGACTCGCTCGGATACCTCGTCGGCCGGCGCTTCCGCAGGACGATCGCCCGGCGTCTTCCGACGATGCGCTGGAAGAAGGCCGAGTGCTGGCTGCGTGACCGAGGGCCGGTTGCGGTGTTCCTGGCCCGCTTCACGCCGTTCGTGCGGACCTTGATGCCACCGGTGGCGGGGGCCGCGAGGCTCTCCTACCGGCGGTTTCTCCCGTGGAGCATCGCGTCGGGAATTCTCTGGGGCGTCGGCTCGGCGCTGCTCGGCTACTTTTCGGCGCGCCACGTCGAGAAGATTCTTCACTGGTCGACCGGCGGGGTCGCCTTTCTCGCCGTGGCTCTGGGTGTCGGCTACTTCCTCCTGAATCGCCGCCGTCGGGCCGGTCGGAAAAGGAGCGCGCACGCCCACTGACGCCCCCATTTCGCGGCGGCATCGCACCGGGATGGAGCGCCTCAGCCCTTGACGCACACCACTTGTTTCAGGCGCGCGACCACCTCGACGAGGTCCGAAGAGTTGTCGATCACCTCCCCGATCGGCTTGTACGCAGCGGGAATCTCGTCGATGACGCCGGCATCCTTGCGGCACTCGACGCCCGCGGTCTGGGCGGCGAGGTCCTCCCGGGTGAATCGGCGGCGGGCCTCGCCCCTGGACATCTTCCGGCCCGCGCCGTGGGGCGCGCTGTCGAAGGAGTCGGGCTGGCCGAGGCCGCGGACGATGAAGGAGCCGGTTCCCATGGAGCCGGGGATGATGCCGAGGTCGCCGCGGCGGGCGCGGATCGCGCCCTTTCGGGTGACCATCACGTCTTCGCCGAAGTGCCGTTCCCAGGCGACGTAGTTATGGTGACAGTTGATCGCGGGCTCGGTGTCGAAGGGGCCGACGTCGTGGCGCAAGTCCTTCAGGACCTCCTCGACCATGATGTCGCGATTCGCCCGGGCGAAATCCTGGCACCACCGGAGATCTTCCACGTAGTCGTCGAATTCCTTCGTTCCGGTCGCGAAGTAGGCGAGATCGAGATCCGGCAGCTCGACAGCGAGCCGTTTGATGACCCCCCTGGCCCGGCCAATGTGCCGCTCGGCCGTGACCTTACCGATGTTGCGCGAACCCGAGTGGAGGAGCACCCAGACGCGATCGTCGGCCTCGTCGACGCAGATCTCGATGAAGTGGTTGCCGCCGCCGAGCGTCCCGCACTGGTGGGCGGCCTTCTTCTTCTCGGCGTCCGAGGCGACAGCGGGCAGGTTCGCCTCCTGCGTGGCGCGGAACAGGGCCGCCGCTTTCGGGTGGACATGGGCACGCTGGTGGAAACCGACCGGAATGCTGCGCTCGATGGAGGCCCGGAGGCGGGGGAGCCTTCCAGCGAGCACCGAGGCGTCGAGGGAAGTCCGGACCGCGGCCATTCCGCAGCCGATGTCGACGCCGACGGCCGCGGGGCAGATCGCCCCTTTCGTGGCCATGACGCTGCCGACGGTCGCACCCATGCCCCAGTGGGTGTCCGCCATCGCCGCGACGTGCCGGAAGACGAAGGGTAGCGATCCCGTTCGGACGAGCTGCGCCGCCGCCAATGTATCGACGTCGTCGGTCCAGACCTTGATCGGGACGCGGGACTCGAGCGTCCTGCGGACCGGCATCGGCTATCCCGGCCCGGCCGGGAGCTTCAGGGAGAACCGCATCATCCGGTCGAACCATCGGTCCGGAAGGATCGTCCTGAGGGGGATGAGGGTGCGGGCGAGCCAGGTGACCCGGTAGCGCGGGCGGGGCCGCGGGGACTCGATCGCGGCGACGACGACGCGGGCGACCGCCTCGGGCGGGAGGTGGCCGCGGCGGAAATCGCCGTCCATCGCGCGTTCCGCGTTGGCGTAGAACCCCCGATACGGCCCGGGCTTGGAGATGAGGGGCCCGACGATCGACCGCGCCCGGTCGGCGAAGCGCGTGTCGATCGGCCCGGGCTCGACGGTCACGACCCGCAGCCCGAAGGGCGCAGTCTCGACCCGCAGGGCGTCGGCGACCGCCTCGAGGGCATGCTTCGATGCGCAGTACGGCGAAGCAAACGGGACGCTGACCCGGCCGCCGAGCGAAGACATCAGCACGATGGTGCCGCGGCCCGCCGCCCGCATGGACGGGATGACGGCTCGCGTGACGTCGAGCAGCCCGAAGAAATTGACGTCGAAGACCGCGCGCCACTCCTCGGGCGTGACCTCCTCGACGGCGCCGTACTGGGCGTATCCGGCGTTGTTGACGAGCGCATCGATCCGTCCGGCGCGCGCGAGCACGAGGTCGACGGCGGCGCGGACCGAAGCCGGGTCCGTGACGTCGAGGGGCAGGGCCGTCAGGTTGTCCCTCCGCTCGAGTTCCGCGAGGTCGCTGCGGTTGCGGGCCGAGGCGAAGACCCGGTGGCCCCGCCGGGCCGCTTCGAGCGCCGTCGCCCGCCCGATCCCGGAGGAGCAGCCCGTCACGAGGATCACCTGCGGGGCGGCCACCGGCCGATGTTACCCTTGCCGCCGATGGCCACAAACCGCTCTCGGGGAGACGGTTGGGGGCCGCGCGGCGGCGCGCTGACGCGTAAACCGGCGGCTCGCCCGCTCGTCCAATGCTCGTGCCATCTCTGGCGATGATTCCGCACGAGACCTCCGACCCCGTGGACGAAGGCCAGCTGATCCGGGAAATCCTGGCGGGGCGAACGGACCTGTACGAGTATTTCGTGCGGCAGTACCAGAAGAAGGTGACGCGGATCGCCTACCGGTTCCTGCGCGACGTCGGCGAGGCCGACTGCGCCGCGCAGGAGAGCTTCCTGCGGGCCTACCAGAGCCTCGGCAGCTTCCGCGAGGGTTCGACGTTCGAGACGTGGCTGACCCGGATCTGCATCAACTGGTGCAAGGACCGGTTGAAGCGGCGGCGCCTCGTCCTCTACTTTCACCAGGGGTCGCGCCGCGACGGGGAGGACGAGGCCAAGGGCCCGCAGGAGCTTGCCGTCAGCCGCGAGCCGTCGCCCGAGCGTCGCGCCGTCGGGACCGAGATTCGCGAGAGAATGCGTCAGGCCATGGAATCCCTCTCGGCGCGACAGCGTTCGATTTTCGTGATGAAACACTTCGAGGAGATGTCGATCCCGGACATCGCGGAGGTCACGGGTCTCGATGCGGGAACGATCAAGTCGCACCTCTTCCGGGCCGCCCGGAAGATGCGTGAGCGGCTTTCGGATTTTCGGGAGTAGGAAACGATGGACGCGAGGGGACCCGGACCGCACCTGACCGACGCCGAGCTTTTCGGGCTCGCCGCTCCCGCTTCCGGGGAGCCACAGCCGCTTCCTCGGCACCTGTCGCGCTGCGAGTCCTGTGCGCGGGCGCTGCAGGAGTGGCGCGGGGCGATGCGGGAGCTCGGGCAGGAGGACGTGGCGGAGATCGACGGTCGGTCCGAAGAGGAGTGGGCGGCCGCCCGCGAGGCGACGATGTCCGCGGTCCGCCGCTCGCAACCGCGCCGGACGGCGGTGGCGATCCGCTGGGTCGCGGGCGTGGCGGCGGTCATCCTTCTCGTCGCGCTCGCCATGCCGGCGCGGCGGGAGCGAGCCGATCCGACCCCGGCCGGGGCGCCGGCGGGGATGACCTTCGCCTCGGCGGCCGACCGTGAGGACGACGCGCTGCTGCGGGATTCGGAGTTCATCGCCTCGGGCGGCGACGACAACTCGGACCTGGCGCTCGAGGGGAGCCTGTGAAGCGCGCCGCCGTCCTCGCGTTCGCGCTGCTGACCGCATCCTCGCTGATGGCCCAGGGTATCGCCGAGGGCAAGTGGTGGAAACGGCCGCGGATCGCGCAGGAGCTGGCGCTGTCGCCCGAGCAGACCGAGAAACTCGAGACGATTTTCGCGGCCTCCAAGCCGAATCTCATCGACCTGCGGGCGGACTTCGAGAAGAAGCAGTTCGACTACGAGCAGGCCATGGAGAGCGACACCGTCGACCGCAAGGCTCTGGAGGCGAAGATCGAGGCCCGCGAGCAGTCCCGCGCGGCGCTCCAGAAGGAGCTCGCCCTGATGGAGCTCGACATGAAGGCGGTCCTGACCCCGGCGCAGCGGGAGAAGCTCGTCCGCATGCGGGAGCGGGCGCGCGCGATGATCCAGAAGCGCCGTCGTCAGATGCGCGACGGCGCCGCGGCGGACTTCGACGACGCCCCGACGCCTCCGCCACGGCGGCGCACGCCGGCCTAGGTGTGAATTCTCAAGACCTTGTTCACCATGCCGGCGCTCGCTTTGTGAGGCGACCCCTGAAACTGCCGCGCCCCGGCACGTAGGGGCGCCCCTTGCGGGCGCCCCCCTCCGGTGCCCATTGAGAGGCGGCAGGCGAATCGTCAGCGGGTCAGCGGGCGGCCACAAGGGCCGCCCCTACGGCCCGGGTTTCACGACGCCGAATTGCGTGAACGACCCGTTGAAAGAAACGACACCCGGGCCGTTACAGGCCGTCCCGGAAGCGCTCTTCCTTCCAGGGGTCGCCGCGCATGTGGTACCCGTTCTCTTCCCAGAATCCGGCCTGGTCCTCGTTCGAGAGCTCGAGTCCGCTCGCCCACTTGGCGCCCTTCCAGAAGTAGAGATGCGGGATCACGATGCGCATCGGCGCGCCGTGCTCGGCCGAAAGGGGTTGTCCGCCGTGATGCGTGGCGAGGAGGTTCTCCTCGCGGTCGAAGTCGGAGAGGGGGACGTTGGTCGTCCAGCCTCCGACGGCGTGCTCGATGACGAACCGGGCCGACGGTTTCGGGCGTGCGATCTTCAGGACCTCGCGCACCGGGACACCCTCCCACTCGTTGTCGAGCCGCGTCCAGTGCGTCACGCAGTGGACGTCGTTCCTGCGCGAGGCGCGGGGGAGCTTCTGGAACTCCTCCCACGACCAGGAGACCGGGTTCTCGACCTCGCCCCACACGGAGAACTTCCAGGCGGCGAGGTCGACGTGCGGGATCGAGCCGAAATGCAGGACCGGCCAGTGCTGGGTCACGAATTGGCCGGGCGGCACCCGCGACGGATCCGGGTTGGGAAATCGGATGTTCGGATTCTTCCGCAGGATCATGGCCTAGTATCCCTTTCATGGATGCCGCGGCCCGAAAATCGATACTCGACTACGTCAAGCCGCTCGCCGTCGCACTCGACGGCGTGACGAATTACGGCGACGTGGAGCGGATGGTTTCGGCCTCGGAGACATTGGCGGCGGGGAAGGAAGGCCTGGACGGCGACCTGCTCTTCCTCCTCGCCGTCTTTTCGGGCCAGGAGAAGTGGGTCTCGCGGATGGGCCACCGCAGCCGGACAGAGATCTTCCTCGGTTCGCTCGGCGTGCCGCCGAGGACGGTTCGCCGGGTCTTTTCGGCACTGTCGCGGCTCGCGACGGCGCCGGCCGCCCCGGAGGAAGAGATCGTCCACGACGCCCTGATGCTCGAGACGATGGGAGCCTACGGCGTCGCGCGGGGTCTCGCGGACGCATACCGCGAGCGGCTCGATATCCTGGAGATGGCCGACGCGATCGATGCGGCGGCGGCGGCGCCCCTGCGGACCGAATCGGCCCGGCGTCTCGCCGAGCCGCGGCGCGCCCTCATGAGGGATTTCGCCGGACGGCTCCGCGCCGAACACGCCGAATTCGGGCCCCGCTGAACTCGGTTCCTAGTGTTCCGTAACGGAAGTCGCTATACGGCAGATGGTCGTAGGGGCGGGGCTTGTCCCCGCCTGCGGGCGGCCGCAAGGGCCGCCCCTACACACGACGGCGCTATCAAGACTTCGGTGACAGGACACTAGGGGCGGTAGAGCTCGAGCCCGAACGTCTTGACCAGGAAGGCCGCCATCTGGCCGCGCGTGATGAGATTCCCGGGACAGTAGGAGATCGGCGCCGGCGGAGGCCCACCCGCGCAACCGCCCGTGATTCCGCGGGTGTAGAGGTCCTCGATCCAGGGTCGGTAGGCGTCGGCCGGGACGTCGTGGAAGATGCCGGTGGGCGTCGGCGGCAGGTACGACGATCCGAGCAGCGTCTTGAGGAGGAAGACCGCCATCTGCTGACGGGTCACCGGCTTGATGGGGCAAAAGAGCTGCGGTCCGCAGCCCGTGGTGATGCCGCGGCCCGCGAGGTCTTCGATCCAGGGCGCGAACGCGTTCGAGGCCGGGACGTCGGCGAACCCGCCGGTCGCCGGCGGAGGAAGGTAGCAGGGACCCAGAGCGGCCTTCAGCAGGAAGACCGCCATCTGCTGCCGCAACGTCGTACTCGCCGGGCAGTAGTAGCCGGGCGTGGCGCAGCCGCCGGTCACGCCGTTGTGAAGGACGTTCTCGATGTAGGGATAAAAGAGATTCGAGGACGGCACGTCGCCGAAGCTCGCTCCGACGTGGAGGAGTCGGTGACGGGCGCCGAGCGCGGCGGCCGCGCTCCCCGCGATCGCCGTCGATTCGTCGAAGCTGGCGTCGCGGTGGCCGAGCGTCGACCCGCTGATCCGGACGCCGTAGCAGTCGTCGGTCGCTCCCGCACAGTCGGCAGTGGCGTCGGCGGAGATCGTCCCGTAGTCCGCGGTCGGGTCGAGCAGTTCGTAGGTCAGGCCCGCCGGGCCCGTGAAGTTCGACGCGGTCCCGGTCAGGGAGAAAGCGGACCCGGAATCGTTCTTCCACGAGGGCGCGATCACGACGACATCGCCCGGGTCGATGACACCGTTGGCGGTTCCGGCGAGCGAGATGGCGGCCGGGTGCCGGTCGTCGAACGTGCCCTGGACGGACATGGAGACGTGGGACGAGGGGTCGCCCAGGTCCGCGAGGTTGACCGGCGCGCTCCCGCCGCAGCCCGGGGCGTAGACCCAGGTCGGGCCCGACTGCGTCTGGGAGTTCGAGCCGGGGTAGAAGACGTCGTGGGTCAGCGAGCCATCCGGCACGTGGATCTCGACGATCATCTCCGCCCCCGAGGGAACGGATGCGGCGAGCGGCACGACGAGGCTCGTCATGGACTGGTCGGCGACTTCGAGAGTGGCCGTGCCGACGAGCTGCGCCGGCAGGCACGGGAAGTTGTCCGGAAAATGCTGATCGGAGTTGGCATACACGTTCACGGTCAGCGGTTGGCCTCCGGCGTCTCCGCTTTGGGCCGTCTCGATGGCCAGTTCGACGGAGCAGACCTCGAACGCAGGGCCGGGCGAGGGGAACGCGCGGTACCAGCTGTTGGCGAGGTGAAAAAGGGTTCCGCCGAGGAGGCAGGAGTTGCCGGTGTCGGGCTCGGCGACGAGGCTCGCGTTCTGGGTGAGGGCGTCGGGGCCGCAAACGATCTGGCCCGATGGGTCGCCGAAGGCTGCCGCCGAGCACGCGAGAAACAGACTCAGAACCAGCGCGGACCGCCGCGCGGCAGCCGGAAACATGGAGCCTCCTTTACCGATGTGGCTCCATGGTAACCCCGGTCCGGAGGCCGAATCAGGTCAGGGACTTACCGCCGTCGACCCTGAGGACCTGGCCGGTGATGAAGGACGGCCCGGCGCACAGGAAGGCGACCGCCGCGGCCACGTCGGAGGGGTCGCCGTTGCGCTTTGCGAGCGCCTCCCGCGCCCAGCGCTCGGCCTGTTCCCGGGACGTTCCTTCGGGCACCAGAACGGTCCCCGGGGCGACGCCGTTGACCGAAACCTCGGGCGCGAGCTCGACCGCGAGCGCGCGAACGAGGCCTTCCGCGGCCGCCTTGGAGGCCGAGTGCGCCACGTAACCCCGGATCGGCTGAAGAGCGAGGAAGTCCGAGACGAGGACGATACGGCCATGCCGGGCCTTCAGCGCCGGCGCCGCAGCCCGGGCGAGGAGCATGCCGGCGCGGGCATTCAGGTTCATCGAAGCGTCCCAGGCCGCCGCATCGGTGTCTTCGAGCGGGAGCCGCTGGAAGTTGGCGGCCGAGTGAACCAGCAGATCGAGGCCTCCGAGGGATTCGATCGACCGGCGCACGAGTCCGGCGGGCGACTCGGCGTCCAAAAGGTCCGCCGCGAGGGGAGCCGCCCGGCGCCCCATCCCGCGTATCCCCGCGGCCGTCTCCTCCGCCGATGCCGCCGAGGCGTTGTAGTGGACGGCGACGTCGGCCCCGGCTTCGGCGAGCGCGAGCGCAATCGCGCGCCCCACCCGCACGCCTGCGCCCGTTACGAGAGCGATCTTTCCGGCCAGCGGCGCGGGCATCATCGCGGTTTCCGCGGCGCGTACTTCGCGGGGTTCGCCATCAGCCGGCCGTTTTCGATAAAGGCATCCCACTCCGACGTCAGCGCCCACAGGTGCGTTCCGACGGCCGCGAGGGACGCGGCCAGGTGGACCCACGCGGGAAGGACGCGAACGTGAGCCGCGCCGCCGACGACGAACACGGCGATCGCGGAAAGAAGCGCGAACGTTGCGGCGGGAGAGGTCTTGCGCTTGAAGTCGCGCAGGGCTTGGAGCACGACGCGGCGCTGGGGCTCGGGATACCCCGCGATCTCGTCCTTGACGAGCCGGCCGGTGCCGATGAAGAAAAAAATGACCATCGACTGCGAAAAGAGCGAAAGGAGCACGGTCGGGATGGCGTAGACGACGTGTTTCGCGACCAGAAGGCCCGCCTCGGGGTGGCTGGCCCCCAGGTGCGCGGTCAGGGCGAATCCCTGCACCGACGTGAGGAGAAAGCCGGCAAGTGCCAGGACCGTGCCGGCCAGGAGCGCGATCGCCATCGGCTGCCGAGCCTATAACGCGGTTGACCGGCCCGGGGGGGCGGGACAGAATCGCTTCGAGGGGGGAGCATGGCGAACGAACCGCGGACCCTGTGCGACATTTTCACGATCGCCGCAGAGAGCGGAAAGCCCAATCTCCTGATCTCGAAGGTCACCGGCGTCTGGAAGCCGATCTCCGCGGCCGACTTCGGGTTCACCGTGCGGGCCCTCTCGCTCGGCTTGAACGGGCTCGGGGTGCAGCCCGGAGACCGGGTCGCGATCCTCTCCGAGAATCGGCCGGAGTGGGCCATGGCGGACTACGCCATCCTCTGCGCCGGCGCCTGGTCGGTGCCGATCTACCCGACGCTGCCGGCGGGGCAGATCGCCCCGCTCCTGAACGACTGCGGGGCGAAGGCGATCTTCGTCTCCACCCTCGAGCAGCTCGGCAAGATCCTGACGATCAGGGCGCAGTGCCCGACGCTCGATCACGTCATCCTCGTCGAGGGCAATCCGCCGGGGGAGCCCGGCTATGCCACGTTCCACGGCGTCGTCGACCGCGGACGCTCGACCCTCGAGATGAGCCCCGCCGTCTTCGCGCAACGCGCCGGGCGGGTTCGCGCGGAGGACGTCGCGACGATCATCTACACGTCGGGGACGACGGGGCAACCCAAAGGCGCGATGCTGACCCACGGGAACCTGACGTCGAACGCCGTCACCGGCTGCGAGGTCATCCCGTTCACCGCGGACGCCGTGGCCCTCTCGTTCCTCCCGCTGTCCCACGTCTTCGAGCGGATGCTCGATTACGCCTACCTCTACAAGACCGCCTCGGTCGCGTACGCCGAATCGATCGACAAGCTCGCGGCGAACTTCACGGAGGTCAACCCGGAGTGTTTTGCCGCCGTGCCGCGGGTCTACGAGAAGGTCCACGCCCGGATCATGGCGAAGGCGGAGGCGGGGAGCGCGATCAAGAAGAAAATCTTCGCGTGGGCGGTCGCGGTCGGGAAGGAGCGCGTCCCGTACGTGACGAAGGGTGTACCGCTGCCGGCGGGCCTGGCCCGGAAAGTGAAGATCGCCGACGCCCTCGTCTTCAAGAAGATCCGTGCCGCGCTCGGGAGCAACTTCCGGTTCGCCGTCTCGGGCGGCGCGCCGCTGTCGAAGGAGCTGGCGGAGTTCTTCGTCGGCGCCGGGGTCGCGATCTACGAGGGATACGGACTGACGGAGACGTCGCCCGTCATCACGGTCAACGGCCCCGGCCGCTGGCGCCTGGGGACCGTGGGCCGGGCCCTGCGGGGCGTCGAGGTGATGATCGCCGGCGACGGTGAGATCCTGACGCGCGGTCCGCACGTGATGAAGGGCTACTTCAACAAGCCCGAGGCGACCGCCGAGGCGATCGACGCCGAGGGCTGGTTCCACACCGGCGACATCGGGAACCTGACGGACGGGTTCCTCGCGATCACCGACCGGAAAAAAGACCTGATCGTGCTGGCCGGCGGGAAAAAGGCCGCGCCCCAGCCGATCGAGAACGAGCTCAAGAAGTCCCCGTACGTGGCCCTGCCGATCGTCGTGGGCGACCGGCAGAAGTTCCTGGCGGCGCTGATCGTCCCCGACTTCGACCGGCTCCGGGACTGGGCGTCGGCCAACGGCGCGACGGACGTGCGCTGGGACGCGATCGACGCGCACCCCGCCATCCGCGCGCTCTTCCAGGGCGAGATCGACGCGTACAACGCCGAGAAGCCGCACCACGAGCAGATCCGGGCCTTCGCGATCCTGCCGTCGGACCTGACGATCGAGGACGGCTCCATCACCCCCACCCTCAAAGTGAAGCGCCGGATCCTCGAGAACCGTTACAGCTCGCTCATCGAGGGGATGTACGAGGCCGCGGGGCGATCGCATGTCGCGTGAAGTCGTCGTCGTCGACGGGCTTCGCACGCCGTACGCCCGGGCCGGCACCGACCTGAAGGACGTTCCGGCGGACGAGCTCGGCCGCATCGTGGCCGGGGAGCTCCTGGCGCGGACCGACTTCGACCCGGAGGGCCTCGACGAGGTGATCTTCGGCAACATCGCGCAGCCGCCCGACGCCGTCAACGTGGCGCGGGTCGCCGCGCTGAAGGCCGGGATCCCGCGGCGGGTGCCGGCCTTCACGGTCAACCGGCTCTGCGGCTCGGGCCTCGAGTCGATCGTCGACGCGCACTACCGGATCGCCGGCGGTGACGCGGAGGCGATCCTGGCGGGGGGCGTCGAATCGATGTCCAACATCCCGCTGCTCTACTCGCGCGAGAGCCAGGAGGTCTTCACCGAGGTTTTCGCCGCCCGGGACCTCTCCGCGCGACTGACGGCCGCGGCGAAGTTCCGCCCGCGGCACTTCAAGCCCGAGATCGGCCTCCTGATGGGCCTGACGGACGCCGTTTGCGGCCTGAACATGGGGGAGACGGCCGAGGTGCTCGCCAAGGAGTTCGGGATCAGCCGGGAGGAGCAGGACGCGTTCTCCCTCCGGTCCCACCAGCGCGTGACGATGGCGCGCAAAAAGCTCGCGGAGGAAATCGTTCCCGTCCCGGTCCCGCCCGGGTACGAGACCGTTTCGGTCCAGGACAACGGCGTCCGGGAGAACCAGACGATGGAGGCCCTCGGGAAGCTCAAACCGTACTTCGACCGGAAGTTCGGCACCGTCACCGCGGGCAACTCTTCACAGATCACCGACGGCGGCGCGGCGACGCTCGTGATGAGCGCCTCGGCGGCCCGCGCCCGCGGCTATGAGCCGCTCGGCCGGATTCGCGGCTTCGCCTTTTGCGCGCTGGAGCCCGAGCGGATGGGCCTCGGGCCGGCCGTCGCGACTCCGCTGGCCCTGAAGCGCGCCGGCGTCTCCTGGAACGACATCGGCCTCGTCGAGATCAACGAGGCGTTCGCGGCCCAGGTGCTGGCCTGCGCCCGCGTCTTCCCGTCGCCCTCCTGGCACGCGAAGTACCACACGGACGGCCCGATCGGCGAGATCGACTGGGAGAAGACGAATGTCAATGGCGGCGCCATCGCGCTCGGCCATCCCGTGGGCTCGACCGGCAACCGCCTCGTCACGACGCTGTTGAAGGAGATGAAGCGGCGCGGGACCCAGTTCGGGCTCGCGACCATGTGCATCGGCGGCGGGCAGGGCGGCGCGGTGGTCGTGGAGCTGATGTGAACGCACGATCGCTCGGATCGGGCGACCGCGAGGGCCGCCCCTACGACCGGAGCGCGCCGCGGCCAGAGTCGGGGCAGTCGGCCGCTTTCGGATCTCGTCGTAGGGGCGGGGGTTGCCCCCGCCCCGATTCGCCGGTGTCGTCCGAATGACCGCCTTCGACCTCAAGGTCGAGGACGACGGGCTCGCCATCCTGACCTTCGACCTGCCGGGCGAAAAGGTCAATAAGTTCTCGACCGAGGTCATCGCCGAGCTCGGCGACCTGCTCGTGCGCCTCGCCCGGGAGGCCCGGATCCGCGGCCTTTTCGTTCGCAGCGGCAAGCCCGACGTTTTCATCGCCGGGGCGGACGTCAAGGAGTTCACACGAATCCGGCCCGAGGACGCGCGCACGGCGGTCGAGCGCGTGCAGGCGCTCTTCGAACAGCTCGCGAATCTCCGGTACCCTACCGTCGCGGCGATCGACGGCGCCTGCCTCGGGGGAGGCACCGAGCTCGCGCTCGCCTGCGACTACCGCCTCATGTCGGACTCGAAAAAGGCCCAGATCGGATTGCCGGAAGTCCGGCTCGGCATCTTCCCGGCGTGGGGAGGCTGCACTCGCCTGCCGCGGGTCGTGGGACTCCCCGCCGCCCTCGATTTGATCCTGACGGGAAAATCGCTCGACGGGCGGCGGGCGAAGAAAATCGGCCTGGCCGACGAGGTCGTTCCGGCCGCGATCTTCGACACCTGGGCCCGGCGCTTCGCACGGGAGAAGCTCGGCGGGCGCAAGCCGCCCGCCCGCCGCGGGCGGCACCCTTTCCCTCAACGCCTCCTCGAAATGACTCCTCCGGGGCGCAAGGCGATTTTCGCGAAGGCGCGCGAGGGCGTGATGAAGCAGACCGGCGGCCACTACCCGGCGCCGCTCGAGGCCCTCGAGGTGATCGAGGAGGGCTTCGGCCACCCGGTCGCGGCGGGTCTCGAGGCCGAGGCGCGGCACATCGGTTTCGTGTTCGGCGGCGAAGTGCAGCGCAACCTCCTCGGGATCTTCTTCCTGACCGAGGAGGTCAAGAAAGAGACGGGGGTGTCCGACCCCGCCGTGCGGCCGCTCGAGGTGACGCGTGTCGGCGTCCTCGGCGCCGGGGTCATGGGCGGCGGCATCGCGCAGCTCGCGGCCGACAAGGGGACTGCCGGCGCGGATGAAGGACATCGAGGCCTCGGCCCTCGCCCACGGTTACGCCGCCGCCGCCGCCGTCTGGCGAGATGCGCTCCGAAAGCGGCGGATGACGCGGCGCGAGATGGGCTTGAAGATGGGCCTTCTCTCCGGCACCCTCGATTATTCGGGCTTCCGGCGCTGCGAGGTCACGATCGAGGCGGTCGTCGAGAAGCTCGCCGTCAAGCGAGCCGTTCTGAAGGACTGGGAAGCCGCGGTGCCGCCGACGTCGATCTTCGCCTCCAACACTTCGACGCTCCCGATCTCGGAAATCGCCGCCGGGGCCCTCGAGCCGCGGCGCGTCGTCGGAATGCACTTCTTCAACCCGGTGCACCGGATGCCGCTCGTCGAGGTCATCCGGGGGGAGCGCACGAGCGACGAGACGGTGGCGACGATCTTCGCGCTGGCGAAAACGCTCGGGAAGACGCCGGTCGTCGTGAAGGACGCGCCGGGCTTTCTCGTCAACCGAATTCTCGCGCCCTATCTCTCCGAGGCGGTGCGCCTCGTCCTCGACGGCTGCCGCATCGAGGACATCGACGCGACGATGACGGCCTTCGGGATGCCGGTCGGGCCCCTCGCGCTTCTCGACGACGTTGGCCTCGACGTGGCGGCCAAGGCCGGCGAAGTCATGCAGGCGGCCTTCCCCGAGCGGATGAAGCTCGGGGGAGAGGAGGCCCTGGTGGCCGCGGGCCGCCTGGGCCGGAAGAACGGCAAGGGCTTCTACTCGTATCGGGGGACGACGCGCGTCGCTCCCGCGCCCGAAGCCTATGCGGCCCTGCGCGCCCCGAGGCGCGACCGCTCGCCTCTGCCCGCCGAGGTCATCGAGGCGCGCCTCGTCCTGCCCATGATCAACGAGGCGTCCTTCTGTCTGGAAGACGATATCGTGCGCGACCCTGCGCGGCTGGATCTCGCGATGATCTTCGGCACGGGCTTCCCGCCGTTCCGCGGAGGGCTGCTGCGCTACGCCGACTCCCTCGGGGCCCACCGCGTCTTCGCGCGCCTCGACGACCTCGCCGAGCGCCTCGGGCCGCGCTTTGCGCCGTCCGAGACCCTCCGCCAGCTCGCCAACTCGCGCCGCGGGTTCTACTCCGACTCGTCCGATTCCTCGCAACCTTTGGAGATCACGCCATGAGCAGCCGTCTTTCGGGTGTCGTCGCGACCGCCGCCGATCCTCGCCTTGTTCCCGTCGTCAAGTCTCTCTTTGCCGGTCAGATCCCGGAAGACACCGTGTTTCCCTTTCCCGAGATCGGCACAGCCGAACGTGAGGTCGTGTCGACCTTCCTGGAGTCCTTCCGGAGTTTCGCGAAGGACCACATCCGCCCGGCCGAGATCGAGCGCGACCACCGCGTGCCCGACGCGGTCATGAAGGGTCTCGCCGAGCTCGGCACGTTCGGGATGACGATCCCGGAGGAGTACGGCGGCTACGGCTTTTCCTCGGCCGCATACTGCCGCGTGACCGAGGAGGTCGGCACGGTCGATGCTTCGCTCGGCATCCTCATCGGCGGCCACCAGTCGATCGGCCTCAAGGGCCTCATCCTCTACGGCACCGAAGAGCAGAAGCGCCGGTGGCTCCCGAAGCTCGCCTCGGGCGAAATGATCGCCGCCTTCGCGCTGACGGAGCCGGAGGCCGGCTCGGACGCCGCCTCGATCCGCACGACAGCCGTCTACGACGAGAAGACCGACACGTTCACCCTGAACGGCTCGAAGCACTGGATCTCGAACGGAGGATTCGCCCAGTTTTTCACGGTTTTCGCCAAGGACGTGAACCTCCCCGCAAAGGACGAGCACCGACGCATCACGGCCTTCGTCGTCACGAAGGACCTCGGGGGCGTGGTCCCCGGCAAGGAAGAGCGCAAACTCGGGCTCAAGGGCTCGTCCACCGTCCCGATCGAGCTTCAGAACGTTCGTGTTCCGGCTTCCCACGTCCTCGGCGAGCGGGGGCAGGGCTTCAAGATCGCCGTCGAGATCCTCAACACCGGCCGGACCTCGCTCGGCGCGGGATGCATCGGCGGCTGCAAGGCGATGCTCCGGGAAGCGGCGCTCCATGCCACGCAGCGAAAGCAGTTCGGCACCCGCATCGCCGACTTCGAGATGATCCGCGCCAAGTTCGCGCGGATGGTGGTGTCGACCTACGCCCTCGAATCGATGGTGTACCTGACGGCCGGCCTCGTCGACCGCGGCCTCCAGGACTACTCGCTCGAGGGCGCCTGCTGCAAGATCTTCGGCACCGAGACGGTGTGGAACAACATCAACGACGCTCTCCAGATCGCGGGGGGCAACGGCTTCATGGAGGAGTACCCGTACGAGAAGGCCCTGCGGGACTCGCGCATCAACATGATCTTCGAAGGGACGAACGAGATCCTGCGGGTTCTCGTCGCCCTCTCGGGAATGCGCGACGTGGGAGAGGACCTGAAGGAGGTCGGCCGGGCACTCAAGGCGCCGCTCTCCTCGCTCGGGATCCTGTCGGACTACGCCGCCCGCAAGATCCGCGGCGTCGTGCCGGGGCGCATGACGAAGCTCGCGCCGGAGCTGGCGGTCGAAGGGGACTTCGTCGCGAAGTACTCGCGCGCCGCCGGCAACGCGGTGGAGACGCTGCTCCGGAAGTACGGCAAGGGTGTGATCGAGAAGGAGTACCACCAGGAGCGCCTCTCCAACGTGGCGATCGACCTGTACGCATCCCTCGCCGTGCTCTCCCGCGCGACCGCAGCGATCGGACGTTCGGGCGCGGAGAAGGCCGCCGAGGAGGTACGCCTGGCGAAAGCGTTCGTCCAGGGCGCCAAGTACCGGATGGTCGGACACCTCAAGGAGATGGACAAGAACCGCGACGCGGAACAGACCCGGATCTCCGAGACCGCGTACGCGTCGCTCGGTTACGGGTTCCCGCTTTGGGAGTGAGCATGCGACGGCTCCTTGGAGCGGTTCTGGCGAGCGTTCTCATCGCAGCCTCGGGTGCCGCGGGCGCGGGCGAGAGCGAGAAGGCCGCGGAATCGGCGGCCCGGCATTGGCTCGCGATCGTCGACGCCGGCAAATACGGGCAAAGCTGGGACGCCGCCGCCGCGTTGTTCCGGAAGGCGCTCACGAAGCCGCAGTGGGAGGAGGCCCTGAGCAAGGCGCGCGCGCCGCTCGGCCGCGTCGTCGCACGGCGCCTGTCCTCGAGCACTCGGGCGACGAAGCTCCCCGGCGCGCCGGAAGGGGAGTACGTGGTCCTCCAGTACGCGACCGACTTCGAGAACCGGAAGGGCATGACCGAGACGGTGACGCCGATGAAGGACCCGGACGGGACCTGGCGGGTTTCGGGCTACTACATCAAGTAGCCCGGGTCGCGGGCGGCAGCGGCACGGCGGTTCGCCGCCGCGTCAGCTCCAGGGCCGCGGGGGGAAGTGGTCGGGCACTCCGAAGCCGCCTCCCGGAAAGACGCCGCGCGCGAGGCCTGCCCGCAGGTAGCCGATCCCCCGGAGGATCGCGTCCTCGAGCGGCCGGCCGAGAGCGAGGTTCGCGGCGATCGCGGAGGAAAGCGTGCAGCCGGTGCCGTGGGTCGCCCGGGTCCGGATTCTCGGGGAGACGAACTCCGTAAAGAAGCGTCCGTCGAAAAAGAGATCGCGGACCTCGTTGCCCCGGCCGTGCCCACCCTTGATGAGCACCGCGCGGGCACCGAGGGCCGCGATGGCCCCCGCGGCGACGCGGCGGTCGGCGGCCGACGATACCCGAAGCCCCGTCAGAGCGGCCGCCTCGGGGAGGTTCGGCGTCACGAGGTCGCAGAGCGGGAGCAGATCGCGCTCGAGGCTCGCGATCGCGGGCCGGGCCAGGAGACGGGCGCCGCTCTTCGACACCATGACCGGATCGAGCACGACGTTGACGGCGTGATGACGGCGGAGCCCGCCCGCGACGGCCCGGATCCGCGGCGCGTCGAAAAGCATGCCGATCTTGACGGCGCGTGGACGCAGGTCGGAGAACACGGCGTCGAGCTGGCGCGTCAGGAAGGCCGTGGAAAAGGTCTCGATCGCCGTGACGACCCGGGTGTTCTGCGCGGTCCCGGCGGCCAACACGGTCGCGCCGTAGACGCCGTGGGCGGCGAAGGTCAGAAGGTCCGCCTGAATGCCCGCGCCGCCGCCCGAATCGGACGTGGCGATCGACACGGCGGTCGGCGGTCGCTTCCTCATAGAATCATCCTATGCCCGACGACGGCGTTCCCCTGACGATCACTCCGGCGGCCGCGCAGCGGCTGCGGGGCGAGGCGGACTTCTCGCGCGCGGTGCTCTGCGTGCGGCACATGCTGGGCTGCGGCGGATCCGGGTTCCGGATCTCGGTCGAGGAGAACGCCCCGGACGAGGGGCACCGCTTCGAAGCTTCGGGAATTCCGGTCGTCATGGACGACCACGCCCTTCGGAGGCTCCGCGGCGCCGTTCTCGAGGTCGACCCGGACCCCGCCGGCGAGGGCCTCCGCCTGGAGCATCCCGACGCCGTGATGACGACGTTTTGCTGAAAGGTCAGCGGCCGGGGCGGGTCGCTTCTCGCCGCAGCCCCAGGGCTTCGGCCACGAGGAAGGCCGGGCCGACCAGCAGGTGAACGAGGTTCCGGAAGAAGGCCGGCTTGTTCTTCTCGTAGACCGCGTGGCCGACCGCCTGGAAGATCCACCCGACGACGAAGGCGCACGCACCGACGCGCCCGTCGCCGACCGCCCGTGCGGCGAGGTCGAGGATTGAGGCGAATCCGAGGACGCCGAGCGCGAGGGGCAAGTCGAGGACCGCGTAGGCCACGAAGGCGAGGCCGATGAGGGCTTCGCTAACGCTCCAGCGGCCGGCGACGGGAACCTGCCCGAGCAGCGAGAAGACGCCGAAGACGATCAGGGTGATGCCGACGGCATGACAGACGAGGTTTCCGCGAGTCCTGTGGCTCGAGGCGTAGTCGCCGAGGAGGGCATCGACCCGCTTCATCCGCCGCGATTATAGTTTTCGCATGCGGGCGATGCGGCTTCGGCGTCCGGGCCCTCCCGAGGAACGGCCGCTCGCTTCGGTCGAGGTGGCTCCGGCGCCGCCCGGCGAAGGCGAGGTCGAGATCGCGGTCGAGGCCTGCGGGGTATGCCGCACCGATCTCCACATCCTGGAGGGGGAGGTGCCCGCGCTCCTTCCCATCGTTCCGGGCCACCAGGCGGCGGGTCGGATCGTGGCGGTCGGAGCGGGCGTCGACACCTTCTCTCCCGGCGACGCGGTCGGGGTCGGCTGGATGGCCTCGACCTGCGGCCGGTGCGCCTTCTGCGCCTCGGGGCGAGAAAACCTATGTGCTTCAGCGCGTTTCACGGGCTGCGATCGCGACGGAGGATACGCCGAGCGCATGACGGCCGACGCCCGCTGGACGTATCGGCTTCCCGACGGGTTCACGGCGGCTCAGGCCGCGCCGTTGCTCTGCGCCGGGGTCATCGGATATCGGTCCCTGCGCCTCTCGGGAATCGCGCCGGGCGGCCGTCTTGGCCTCTTCGGGTTCGGGGCATCGGCCCATCTCGCGATCCAGGTCGCGCGGCACTGGGGCTGCTCCGTGTACGCGTTCACGCGCGAAGCGCATCACCGCGAGCTCGCGATGCGCATGGGAGCGGTCTGGGCGGGGGAGGCGTTCGAGGACCCGGGCGTGCCTCTCGACGCGGCGGTGACCTTCGCGCCGGCGGGCGAGCTCGTGACTTCGGCGCTCGCGCGCCTCGCGCGGGGCGGGACGGTTGCGGTCAACGCGATCCACATGACCCCCATTCCGTCCTTTCCCTATGCCACGCTCGCGGGAGAGCGCGGTGTCCGGAGCGTCATGAACTTCACGCGAAAGGACGCGGAAGACTTTCTCGAGCTCGCCGCCCGGATTCCGGTCAGGGCCCAGGTCGAGCCCTACGCACTCGAAGAGGCAAACGAGGCGCTGATCCGAGTCAAGCGCGGCTCCGTGCAGGGCGCGGCCGTGCTCACGGTGGCCTGAGCCGTCCTACCGAACGGTGACCGTCAGCCGGCGCGGACCTACACCGGGTTGGAAGACGAGTTCCCGAAGGACGGCGAAGGGATCTTCCGAGGCCGGAGGCGCCGCGGGGGCGGCGGCCGCTTCATCTTTCCTGGCCTCGGTCCGGACCCGCGATTCGACGGAGCCGACGCGGCCGTCGCTCTCGACGGTCAGGACGAACTCCCGGCCGCGGAAAGGGGACAGGCGTGCGTCCGACGGCGTTGCGACCAGCGCGGGAGCCGTTCCTTCGTTGTCGATCGCACGGACCTCCAGGCGGACGCCGACGGGCGCCTGGACTGCCGCGGCGAGCCCGGCCTCGCCGCCGGACGGCTCGGCCAGGGACGTCGGCCTTCGGGCACGCAGGCTCGGTGCGTTCTCCTTCGCGAGCTTCCCTGCGGACCTTGAGTCGGCGTCGGACTCCGGCTCGGCCTTCGCGAGGTTCGCGGAGGTGTCGGGCTGAGTCATGGTGTCCGTGCGCGCCGCGACGGGCGGCGCGGCGGCGAAATCCGGTTCCTGCCGGATCGACGACTCCTGCGGGGGAGCCGCGGGAGCGGACGCCGCCGCGGACTTCGGGGCCGCGTGCCGGTCGGCGGGGGCGGGAGCGACGGGTGCGGCCCTGTCGGCGGCCCGCGGCTCTTCCGCGGCATCGACGAGATGGGCGGGAATCGCCTCCGAGACCGACGACGCGGGCGCAACTGCGACGGCGGGCCTCTGGCCAAACGGATGCCGGGAGAAAACCGGTGCGCCGATGATGAGAACGAGGAGCGCGGCGGCCAGCACTCCGGCCCAGCGTACGTCGATCCCGAAGGTGACTCCGAAGGGGCGTCGCGACGGCGAAGTCGCCCGGATCTTCCTCAAGATCCGCGCCGACAGGTCCGAAGCTACGGGTGGCACCGGCGCGTCGCGGTAGGCCGAGAGCGCGCGCTCGAAGGCGGCGACCGAGGCGCGGCAGGCGGCGCACCCGGCCCGGTGCGATTCGAAGGCCGCCGACTCGCCGGGCTCGAGGTCCCCGTCGTGGAGGCGCGAGAGGAAATCGGTCGAGTCGGCCGGATGGGTTTCCGTCGAGATCATTGGTGCCTTCCCGTGATCAGAGGCGTCAGGACTTCCTTGAGCCGTCCCCGCCCGCGGGCAATCCGCGACTTGACCGTGCCGACCGGCAGGGCGAGCGAGACGGCGATTTCCTCGTAGCTCCATTCTTCGAGGTCGCGCAGGACGACGGGCATGCGAAATTCCGGCTCGAGGCTCTTCAACGCCTCCGCGATGAGCCGGCGCGACTCGCCGGCGCGCGCATCGTCCTCGGGCCCGGCGCCGGGCTCGGCCGGGTCGAGCTCCGGGCGGGCGTCGCTCGAGCCGGCGAAGATGCGGCGGAATCGGCTGCGCGAGCGGTATCGGTTCTTCACGGCGTTGTCGGCGATCGAGGCGAGCCACGCCCTCGGCGGCGCCTCGCCGCGAAAGCGCGGTAGACCGCGGTACGCCTTGAGAAATACGTCCTGGGTCATGTCGTCTGCGTCGCCCTCGCCGACCGCGCGGGCCATCCACCGGTGGACGGTCGCCGTGTGCCTGCGGACGAAGGCGCCGAACGCCTCCTCGTCGCCCTCCCGGGCCGAGTCGAGAAGCTCTTCGTCGGTCCGCTCGGGTTGCGTCAAAGGCGACTGCCGCCGCAAGGGCGGCTGCGCCTCGATTCTACGGCGAATCCGCGGAGCGCCCTCAGCGCCGGTACGGATCGGGCGCGTAATCGTGCTCGAAGCCATGGGCCCGGTCGCGGGCATAAAGGTCCTCGCCGCGGGGCAATACGCCGAGACGGACGAGCTCGGTGCGGAACTCGTAGCGCAGCGCGACGCGGGCCGCCGGGGCCTTCTCCTCCTCGAAGGCGACCCACGCGACCGGGAAGTCGGTCTTCTCGCCGATGCCGGTCGCGGCGAAGTTCTCGGCCGACCTCGCCTTCGTCTGCGCGGAAGGCGCGGCCGGTGCCTGCGACTCGAGGCGCCCCGACGCTCCCGCCTCGCGCGTCGGCTCGTCCATGGCGTCCTTCTGCATCGCGACCGGAGGGCGGCGCTTCTCGCGGTAGAAAACAGCCTCGATCGTTCCGACGTTCGCGGTGTCGCCGAGCCACTTCGCGTAGGATTTCGAGGTCTCGGTGAAGAAGAACTTGCGCGCGGCCGCGCCCGAGATCTGCCAGCCCGGGATGTCGATGGTCTGGCCGGGCGCCAGGATCCACTTGGCCGCCTCGAGCGAGCTCGTGCGTTTGGCGTCGATGACGTTTCGCCCGTCGACCGCCAGGGCGACGGCGACGCGCTCGGGGCCGGGATTGAAGAGTCGGACGACGAACTCGCGACCCTTGAGGGCTTCGATGTAGACACGGCCGCGCGCCGCGTATTCCTCGGCGGCGACCCCGTCGATGCGGACGGAAACCTGGAAACCCCTCTGATCGGCGGCGGCGAGCGGCCCCGCGAGGCCGGCGAATCCCAGGGCGAGCAGAAGCGACCGGGCGTGACGGTTCATGATTGTCCCTCCGTCAGGAAGGGACACCGGGCCCCGGCCGAAGTTCCCGGCCCGGAAAGGAGGCCTAGGCGGGCAGGCCGGTCTTGAGGGTCTTCTCCATTCGGTCGCAGAAGACGTCGATCTCGGCGGCCGACGTGTACACGTTGGGGGTGATCCGCAGGCCCTGGAACTCGTCGTGGATGATGGGCGTCGTCATGATGCGGTGCTTTTCCCAGAGGTAAGCCTGCAGCTTGTTGGTGTCGAAGCCGGTGATCGAGACGAGGCCGATTCCGCAGGACTCGGTGTCGTTCAAGGGCGTCAGGACCTTCACGCGGGAGTCCGCCGCGGTCAGCCGAAGAGCCCAGCGATCGCGAAGCCAGCGCAGGCGCGCGGCCTTGCGCTCGGCGCCGATCCCGCGGTGGAACGCGATCGCGGCCGCGATGGCATTGTGGTTGGCCGCGGGGTGCGTGCCGATCTCCTCGTACTTGCGGATGTCGTCGTCCATCTTCGGCGGCGCGGCCATGAGCGGCCAGATGCTCCGGATCTTGTTCTTGCGGACGTAGAGGAAACCCGTCCCGATCGGGGCGAAGAGCCACTTGTGGAGGCTCGTCGCGTAGTAGTCGCACTCGAGCTCGTCGCGCGTGAAAGGAAACTGCGCGAAGGCGTGGGCGCCGTCGACGAAGACTTCGATTCCGTGCTCCCTCCCGAGCCGCACGATGTCGCGGACGGGGAGGATCTGTCCGGTCAGGTTGGTGATGTGGGTGACCTCGATGACCCGCGTCTTCGGGGTGATCGCGGCCCGGAAGCGCGCCACGACGTCGGCCGGCGACCGGGTTGGGACGGGGAAGCTGATCGGCTTGAGCACGATGCCTTCGCGCCGGGCGCGCTGCTCCCAGGACGTGATCATGCGGGGGTAGTTCTGGTTGGTGTAGATCACCTCGTCGCCCGGCTTCAGGTCGATGCCGAAGATCAGCGTCTCGAGCGACTCGGAGGCGTTGCGCGTGATGGCCATCTCCTCCGGGTCGCAGCCGAACTCGGTTGCGAGCTCACGCCGGCAGGACTCGATGCGCGGCTCGAGCACCGTCCACATGTGGTACACGGGCATCTCGTTGGAGAACCGCAGGTCCTGGATCATCGCGTCCAGGACGTGGGCGGGCGCCGGACTGCAGCCGCCGTTGTTGAGGTTGACGAGCGTGCGGTCGACGTCGAAGGCCCGGGCGACCTCGAACCAGTAGGCCTCGTCGGCGGCGAGCGCGGCGGGCGATCTTCCGGCGGCCGCTTTGGCCGCTTCGCCGACACGGGCGATCGCGTCGGCGCGAAACGCGGCGAGCGCGGCTCCGGCGCCCAGGCCGCGGAAGAAGGTCCTCCGGTCGACGCGCATGGCCACCTCCGACGAAAGGCGAAGGGATCCGGGTATCGGTTGCGCGGATCCTATCGCGGCCTCGGCCCCTCGAGATCGCCCGTGATGAGCCGCGCGCCCCGCTGGTAGCTGACGTAGGACCAGGCCCACTCGAACATGACGATGAACCGGTTGCGGAACCCGATCAGGTAGAAGATGTGGAGGAAACACCAGGCGAGCCAGGCGGGAAGCCCGCGCAGCTTCCAACCGAAGAGCTCCGCGACGGCGGCGGAGCGTCCGACGACGGCCATGCTGCCCCTGTCGAAGTAGTGAAACGGCTCGGCCGCCGATCCCGACAGCCGGCGCCGGATCGAACGGGCGACGTGTCGGCCCTGCTGCATGGCGACCGGGCTGACGCCGGGCAGTGGACGGCCGTCCGGGTGCGCGAAGAGCGCGAGGTCGCCGATGACGAAGATCTCGGGCCAGCCCGGAACGGTGAGGTCGGGCTCGACCGGGACCCGGCCGTTGCGGTCGAGCGGAACGCCGAGGAACGTCCCCAGCCGGGACGCCGCGACGCCGGCGGCCCAGAGCACGGTGCCGGCATCGATGCGCTCGCCGCCGCCGATCACGATCCCGCGTTCGTCGACCGTGGTCACGGGCGCGCCCGTGCGGACCTCGGCGCCGAGCCGGACGAGCTCCTCGCGGGCATTGGCCGAAGAGGCCTCCGAGTAGGTCGGCAGGATCCGTGGACCGGCCTCCACGAGGACGATGCGGGCTTCGCGCGGGTCCACGTGGCGGAAGTCGTCGACGAGCACGTGCCGCGATATCTCGGCGATCGCGCCGGCGAGCTCCACGCCGGTCGGCCCGCCCCCGACGATTGCGAAGGTCAGCAGGGCGCGACGGCGGGCCGGATCGGGCGCCCGGTCGGCCTCCTCGAACGCGACCAGGATGCGCCGGCGGATCTCGAGGGCGTCCTCGAGGTTCTTCAAGCCGGGCGCGCGGGACTCCCAGGCGTCGTGGCCGAAGTACGCGTGCCGGGCGCCCGCCGCGACGACGAGCGTGTCGTACCCGAGCGTGCTGCCGTCGGCGAGCGTCACTTCCCGGCGCGCCGGGTCGACCGAGCGGACCTCGGCCAGGAGGACGTCGGCGTTGCTCTGGTGGCGCAGGATCGACCGGATCGGGTACGCGATGTCGGCGGGGGAAAGGGCCGCGGTCGCCACCTGATAGAGGAGGGGTTGGAAAAGGTAGTGATTGCGCCGGTCGACGACCGTCAGGCGGACCGGTGCGCCGGACAGACCGCGCGCGGCCTCGAGGCCGCCGAAACCGGCTCCGACGACGACGACGCGGTGGGGTCCGGGGGCGGCCATGACCCCGCATGATCCTCCGCCCGGCCCCTGCCCGAAAACCCGAAAAAAGACCCGCGCCATGGGACTCCGGTTGTGGTGGAATGGAGGCTGATTCTGTTGCGCTCGGTTTTTCCGAGCCCGGTGAAAGGAGATCATCCATGGCGACCCCGGTCACACCCGTTCGCGTTCCCGAGCGCTCCCAGCCCGCGCCGCGTGAGAACGACTCTCGCCCGGCCTCGTGGCCGCAGCCGAGGCCCACGCGCTTCGTCATCAAGATCGCGGGAACGATCCCCAGCTAAAGCCTGCCTTTCGAAGACCTTCCGCAGTTTGCCGCGGGCGCCCTGGAGGCGCCGTCGCTCTTGGTGTAATCTGAAGCGAGAGCCCTGCGGGTGGAAGAACCGTCGACCCGAACTTCAAGCGACATTCAGACCGTTTTCGATCGGGCTCTGAATGTCATCCATTCGGCTCTCGTTTCGTACTATCGGTTGAGCGAAAACGAGGCGAAGGGAGCCGAGGAAGATCTCTGGATGTGGTTCCAGCGGCTCGCTCGGCGCGGAGGGTCGGGACAGATGCCCGCCAAGCTGATGCGCGTCTCGTTGCTTTCGGCGGCGTGTCAGTACGGCCGGTCCTTCCAGCTCTGGAAGCTCGGCGGCGGGCAGTCTCCGGACTCCGAACTCAACGACCTGCTGTCGCGCGAGCCGGACGACGTGGCGACCGACCTCGACCAGCGCTTCGAGGAGGAACGGCCGTGACGGGCAGAGTCATTCACTTCCCGCGCATGCCGCTCTCGTCGGAAGCCGGCGCCGCGGCCGCCGACAAGGTCCTGGCGACGCGGATCGAAGACCGATACGGGCTCGCGGCGGAGCTGCAGCTGGAAGATCCCGAGACGCTGCTTTCTCTCTGCAGCCTCCTGAGGCATCGGATGGACTCCTCGCCGGCCGTCGTTCGGGACGAGGCCGAGTTCCTGTACCGCTTCGTCGAATCGCCGCGGCGCGAAATCGGCCTCTTCGACGAACGCGAATACTTCCTGGGCGAGACGGCTCTTCTCGCCGGCACGGCCTGCCGGCAGCTCTCCCGGCGCGACGAGGCGCACGTGTGGTTCGATCGCGCGGAGGCCGGGTTCCGACACACCGTCAACGCGACCGGCGACCTCTCGCGCCTGGGCTACCAGCGGCTCGCCGAACGGCTCGAGGAGCGGCAGATCGACGTCGTCCTGGAGATGCTGCCGCCGCTCGTCGAGAGCTTTCGCAGCCTCGAGATGCGCGACGACGCCTTGAAGTGCCGCTTCCTCGAAGGCCTGGCGCTGATGGAATCCGACGAGCTCTCGGCGGCCATGCGGGTCTTCGGGGAGATCGTGGACGAAGCCGAGAGTCTCGGCAACGCCAAGCTGCTGGGGAGCGCCTACTGCAACCTGACGCACCTCCACGCGATGCTCGGCGACGCCGACGCCGCGCTCGCCGCTTCGGCGAAGGCCATTCCGGCCCTCCGCCGACAGAAGGACCTGATCTCGCTCGCCAAGGTGCAGTGGGGCGTGGCCACTCTGCTGCGTGAAACCGGGCGGCTCGAGGCGTCGATCGAGGCGTACCGCCGGGCGCAGGAAGAGTTCGCGTCGATCGGCATGCGGGCCGACGTCGCCGCGCTCAACCTGGTCGTGGCCGACCTCCTGCTCGAGGCGGGACGGGACGGCGAGGCGCAGCGCGAGATCGCGCTGGCCCTCCCGGTCATCTCGGAGCTGAAAATGGCCCCCGAGGGTATGGCCGCGCTCTCGCTGCTGCGCGAGTCGGCGCGCCGCCAGGAAATCAACCGGCAGGCTTTGCGCGACCTCCACGGGTACTTCGAGGACCTCCGGGCGTAGAGGCCCGCACGCCCTCCTTCGAGTGGCGCATGATGGGCTTGGCCCGCCGGGGCTTCGCCTTCCTGACTTTCTTACCCGCCTTCCCGGTGTTCCTCTTCATCGCGTGATCGTACCGCTGAGGGCACGCGCCGCGATCGCCCGCAGCATGCCGGCGAAGACGAGGCGGTGGAGCGGATAGAGCGCGTACCAGTAGGCCAGACCGCCGAGCCCGGAGGCGTCGAAAATCGCGGTCTGCCGGATTCGGCAGCCCTGCGCTTCGGGCGTCGTCTCGAGCTGGAGCCAGGCCCGGCCGGGCAGCTTCATCTCGGCCCGCAGCCGGAGCAGGCGGCCGGGCTCGACCGCCTCGACTCGCCAGAAATCCACGGTATCTCCCGGCACGAGGCGGTCGGGATCGCGCCGGCCGCGGCGCAGTCCGATGCCTCCGACGAGCAGGTCGAGGAATCCGCGAAGGCGCCACAGCCAGTTTCCGTAGAGCCAGCCGTTGCGGCCGCCGATGCGGCGTACGACCGCGAACGCCGCCTCCGCCGGAGCGGCAACGGCCAGTGACCGTGAGTCCACCAGCCGCGTCCCGCGACGCTCGAGGCCCGGGTCGTTTTCGAGCCCCGCCGAGGAAAAGGCGTCGGACCAGCGCGTCTCGGCGAACTCGCGGTCCTCGTGGAGGAGGGCGCGGGCGATCGCCTCCGAGGTCGGGCGCGGGCGGACTGAGAAAGCCGCGAGCGCCGACGGATCGCGAACCACCGTCGGGTTCCGGAGACTGTGGACGAGCTTGCGGCCGACGCGGGCGTAGAGCGGGGTCACGAGCCCGAGCCACAGACTCGAGAGCCGCGGCGTGAGGACCGGGACCGGAATCAGCCAGCGGCGCAGGCCGCGCTGGCGGGCGTACTCGCGCATCAGGTCTCCGTACGTCACGCGATCCGGGCCGCCGATCTCGTAGATGCGCTCGGCGCCCTCCGGAAGATCGATGGCTGCGGCGAGGTAGGCGATCGCGTCCTCGACGGCAATCGGCTGTGTCTCGACGGCGACCCAGCGCGGGCAGATCATGACGGGGAGGCGCTCGACGAGAGCGCGGATCATCTCGAAGGACAGGCTTCCCGAGCCGAGCACGACCGAGGCGCGAAACTCGACCACCGGAACTCCGGAGGCCCGGAGCAGGTCGCCGGTCTCCTGTCGGCTGCGCAGGTGCTCGGAGAGCGGGGCCGAGCCTTCGCCCAGGCCGCCGAGGTAGACGATCCGGCGAACGCCGGCCTCGGCGGCCGCGGCGCCGAAGATCCGAGCGGCCTTCCGGTCGCGGGCGGCAAAGTCTTCGCCCGAAGCCATCGAGTGGATGAGGTAGTAGGCGACCTCGACTCCGCGGAGCGCCTGGCCGACGGCGGCTGCGTCGAGGGCGTCTCCGCCCACGACCTCCGTCGACGGCGCGACCCTCGGCTGGAGGCTCTCGGGGTGCCGCGAGAAGCAGCGCAGGGCGACGCCCCGGCGCTCGAGCTCCACTCGGAGCCGTCCGCCGACGTACCCGGTCGCGCCGGTCAGGAGGATGGTGCCCACCGGCCGACCGTATCAGGGCGTCGGGCCATGGCGCGCGGGCGTCGAGATCCGGCTAGGATCGGCCGATGGCGCGCGTTCTGCTGCTTCTGCCGACGACGAGCTATCGGACCCCGGACTTCATGCGGGCGGCCGACGCGCTCGGCGTCGAGGTTTCCGTCGGCCTCGAGGAGGCGAGCGCGCTCGAACACCTGAACCCGTCGGGCCTGCTCACGCTGGACTTCCGGGATCCCGCCGCCTGCGCCCGGGCGGCGGTCGCCTGGGCGCGCACGACGCCGGTCGACGCGGTCGTCGGCGTCGACGAGGACACGGTCGTCGCGGCGGCCGTGATCTCGGAGGCGCTCGGCCTGCGGCACAACCCGGTCGCGGCGGTCGCCGCCGCGCGGCACAAGGGCCGGCTGCGCGAGGCGCTGGCCCGGTCCGGGGCGCCATCGCCCGCGCACCGCATCTTCACCCTCGGCACCGACCCCGCCGCGGCCGCCCGATCGGTCGCCTATCCGTGCGTTCTGAAGCCGACCTTCCTTGCCGGAAGCCGCGGCGTGATCCGCGCCGACCAACCCGCCGGGTTCGTGGTCGCCTGGCGCCGGATCGCCGCGATCCTTGCCGCGCCGGAGCTCGTGCGGCGCGGCGGCGAAGCCGCCCGGGAGATTCTCGTGGAGGATTTCGTCGACGGCGTCGAGGTCGCACTGGAGGGCCTGCTCGGAAGCGGGCGGCTGGAGACGCTGGCACTCTTCGACAAGCCCGATCCGCTGGAAGGTCCCTTCTTCGAGGAGACGATTTACGTCACGCCTTCCCGTCTTCCGGTTGCGGCGCAGGCGGCCGTCCGGTCCGCGACCGAAGCCGGTGCACGTGCCCTCTCGCTGAGCGATGGGCCCGTGCACGCGGAGCTCCGCTGGAACGAGCGCGGGGCCTGGATCATCGAGCTCGCGGCGCGTTCGATCGGCGGGCTCTGCTCCCGGACGCTTCGGTTCGGGACCGGCGCATCGCTCGAGGAGCTCATCCTGCGCCAGGCGCTCGGCCTCGAACGGCCGGCCGGCCGACCGGACGGCCGGTCGGCGGGAGTGATGATGATCCCGGTCCCCGGCGAAGGCGTTTTGGAGGAGGTCGAGGGTGTCGACGACGCGCGCGCGGTCGAAGGGATCGATGAGATCGTGATCACCGCTCACCCGGGGGAGCGGCTCGTTGCGTGGCCCGAGGGCTCCCGCTACCCGGGGTTCATCTTTGCGCGCGCCGACGGCCCGGCCGAAGCCGAGGCGGCCCTCCGGCAAGCGCACCGGCGGCTCCGGTTCAGGTTCCGGATGGCATGACGCGCGGACGCGCCGTTATTTCGAGGGAGCGTAGAAGGGATTGCGGCCGGCGGCGTGGTCGGTCGTGTCGAGAACCTCGCCGATCGTCGGCGCCAGGCCCCGGATGGCCTTTTCGATGCCCTGTTTCAGAGTGACGTCGGCGGCCCCGCAGCCCTGGCATCCGCCTCCCAGGCGCAGGTAGACGTTGTTCTTCCGGACGTCGATCAGCTCGACGAACCCGCCGTGTTGCCCGACGGCCGGGTTGATCTCGCGGTCGAGGAGGTCGCGGATCGCCCACTTCAAGTCGCCTTCCGACGGCAGGTCCTCGAAATACGCGGGTGAGACGACCGGCGTCCCGCTCCGGAGGTGCTTGCGGATGACGCTTCCGATGCCGAGGGCCGGCCAGTCGACGGCGTGGGAGGAGGACACCGTCACGGTGTTGTCGGCGACCAGGACCCCCTCGATGCCCGGAATCGCGAGGAGCTCGGCGGCGAGAGGGGAGTGCCGGGCCTCGCCCGATCCGGCGAAGTGCGCCGAGTCTCCGGGGAGGAGGGGACGGTCGACGGTGAATGCACACCGGTCCCCGGCGCTCGACGGCTCGCCGGTGATTTTGATGTCATCCATGCCCGATCGAGTATAGCGCCGCGATTGACGGGCCACGCCGGCTCGGACATAATGCCCCGTTTTTCGGAGAGCAGGATTACATGACGCAGAGGATCACCCGCCGGGACATGAAGCGCAACGATCTTGCCGAGACTGTCGGCAAGACGGTCGGCTACGTCAGCGAGCACAAGAAGGGCGTCGCCGAGTCCGTGGCGATCGCCGCGGGCCTCGTCGTGCTCGTCGCCGGCTTCTTCGCCTATCGCGCCTGGGCGGACCGGTCGGCCGGCCGGAACCTTTCCGAGGCCCTCGCGATCCTCTCGACGCCCCTGGTCAGCGAGCAGCCGAGCGCCGCCAGGACCTATCCGAATGCCACGGCGCGCCGGGCGGAGGCCGACCCGTTCCTGCACAGGGCGGCGGCCCGCGGCTCGACGCCCTCGGGCCGCGCGGCCCAGGTGATCCTGGCCGCCGGCGGCACGCAGAAGCCCGCCGACGCGGTCCAGACGTTCGAGGATGCCGCGCGCAAGGGCCGCTCCGAGAGCGCGGCCGCCGCGGAGATCGACGCGGCGAAGCTCCTCGCGGCCGACGGCAAGACCACCGAGGCCATCGACCGCCTGAAGCGGGCGCTCGAGTCCTCGTCGACCGCCGCACCCAAGGACGCACTTCTCTTCACCCTCGCACAGATCTACGAGGCGAGTGGGGCCGCGGGGGACGCCCGCGCCACCTACCAGCGGCTCATCACCGACTATCCGAACTCGGCTTACCGAGCCGACGCCCGGCAGAAGGTCCCGCTGTCGTAGGCTTCGTCCACGGGGCGCTCGTCGCGTCGGCCGCCCTCGCGGCCATTTCCCTCGTTTTTCTCGCGATCAACCTCTTGACCGTCCAAAGGCTCGCGCCGGTGCGCAAGCCCCCCGGGTCCCGGCCTCGCGTCTCCGTCGTCGTGCCGGCGCGCAACGAGGCGGGGGACATCGAGGCGGCCGTGCGCTCGCACCTCGACCAGGACTACCCGGCGCTCGAGGTGATCGTCGTCGACGACCGCTCGACCGACGGCACGGCGGACATCCTCGCGCGTCTGGCGGCCGAGGACGACCGTCTCACCGTCGTCCCCGGGGTGGAGCCGCCCGAGGGCTGGCTCGGTAAGCCCCATGCCCTCTTCCAGGGCGCATCCCGCGCTTCGGAAGAACTCATCCTCTTCGCCGACGCCGACGTGAGGTACGACGCGCCCGCCCTCTCCGAGGCCGTCGCGATGCTCGAGCGTGACCGCATCGACTTCCTGGCGCTCTTCCCCCGCCTCGAGATGCACGGGTTCTGGGAGAACGCGCTGATGCCCTATCTCGCCGTCGCGTACTTCTTCGGGCCGGCCTTCTGGGTCAACTCGGACCTGCAGAAGCGCTACGCCGCGGGGGGCGGCGCCGGGATGCTCGTCCGGGCCTCGGCCTATCGCGCCGCGGGGGGTCACGAGGCGCTGAAGGCCTCGGTGATCGACGACATCGGCCTCGCGATCCGCGTCCGCCGGGCGGGCGGGCGTTGCCGGATGGTGATGGCCGACCATCGCATCCGCCTCCGGATGTACCGCGGCTTCCGGGAGGTCGTGGACGGGTTCACCAAGAACGTGGCCTGGGTCTTCGAGGGCGCCGTGGGGGTGTTTCTCGCGGTATCGACCCTTTTCACGCTCCTCGCGTGGACGCTCCCCGCGATCGTGCTGGCGGCCGCGGTCCTCGGCGTGCACGTCCCGTCGCGCGACGCGGTCCTCGCCGCCGCAGGATTCGGGCTGACGGTCGTCGCGCGGCTCGCCCTGGGCGCCTACCTGCGCTATCCGGCCTGGACGGCGGTGACCCAGCCGATCACGGCGGCCGTGTGGGCCTGGATCTCGGTGCGGTCGGTCACGCGCCGCTTCCTGCACCGTGAGGTCAGCTGGCGGGGCCGCACCTACGACGCGACGCGGGCCCGGTTCTAGTCTCCCGGTAGAATCTCGCCGTGCTGTACCGTTTCGACCGCGTCCGCAAGAGCTACGGCCCGAAAGAGGTCCTCCGGGAGGTGAGCTGGCAGCACAACCCCGGACAGAAAGTCGGGCTCGTCGGCCGCAACGGGGCGGGCAAGACGACGCTCCTGCGGATCGCGCTCGGGCGCGAGGAGCCGGACGCGGGGGAGTTCGTCAAGGCCAACGCCGTGCGCATCGCGACGGTCGACCAGGCGTTGGAGGCGGACCTCTCGGAACGCCTTCACGACTTCACCGCGGGAGCCTTCGCGCACCTTCACGAGATCGAGGCGGAGCTCCGCTCCATGGAGCACCGGATGGCGGAGGGGGACGCCTCCGTCGCGCTCCACGACCGGTACGACGCCCTGACGCACCGGTTCGAGAACGAGGGCGGCTACGACATGGTGGCCGAGGTCGACAAGACGCTGTCGGGCCTCGGGTTCGAGAAGGCGGATTTCGAGAGGCCGCTCGGCGAGCTTTCCGGGGGGCAGAAGAACCGGGCCATGCTGGCGCGCGCGATTCTCTCCTCGCCCGACGTCCTTCTTCTCGACGAGCCGACCAATCATCTCGACTTCCAGGCCGTCGAATTTCTGGAGGACTATCTCGCGAAGTCGCGGCGCGCCTACCTCGTCGTGACCCACGACCGCCGGTTCCTCGACCGGGTCGCCGAGGAGGTCATCGATCTCGAGAACGGACGGCTCACGGCCTACTCCGGCGGCTACACCTCCTATCGGAGGCAGAAGGCCGAGCGGATCCTGACGGCCACGCGGGCTTTCGACAAGCAGCAGGAGTTCATCGACAAGGAGCAGGAGTACATCCGCCGAAACATCGCCGGCCAGAATTCCCGCCAGGCCAAGGGGCGCCGCACCAAGCTCGCACGCGTCGAGCGGCTCGAGAAGCCGACCGAGGACACGACGACCGTGAGCTTCCGCTTCGATGCCGCACGCATCGGGGGCCGCAGCTTCCTGCGGGCGAACCATCTCGACGTCGGCTATGCGGCGGGGGAGCCGATCGTGCGGGACGTCGGCTTCGAGCTTCTCCGGGGGGAGCGGCTGGCGATCCTGGGCGAGAACGGGACGGGCAAGACGACCCTCCTGAAGACCCTCGCCGGCCGTCTGCCGGCGCTCGGAGGCTCGGCCTCGACCGGGCACGACGTCTCGATCGGATACTACGACCAGGAGCTTTCGGACCTCGACCCGCGGGGCCGGGCGATCGACGCGGTCTGGGACGCCCGGCCCGCCGAGACGGAAGGCGCCATGCGTTCCTATCTCGCCCGATTCGCGTTCCGCGGCGACGACGTCTTTCTCCCGATCGCGGGCCTCTCCGGAGGCGAGAAGGGGCGGCTGACGCTGGCGGTCGTCATGCAGCAGCGGCACAATCTCCTGCTTCTCGACGAGCCGACCAACCATCTCGACCTCGACTCGCGCGAGGCCCTCGAAGAGTCCCTCGAGGACTTTCCCGGATCCATCGTGTTCGTTTCGCATGATCGCGCCTTCATCGACCGGCTCGCGACGCGGGTGATCGACCTCCGGGACGGCCGGGCGCGGCTCTATCCCGGCAATTACACGGAGACCGCCGAGGCCCGGGCGGAGCGGCGCAAGCGACCGGAGCCGACGGCTGCGGGGTCGGCCGGTCCTCTGCGCGAGGAGACGCCGACGCCCCAGCGCCCGGTCGCCACCCCGGCCGGGCCGAATCCCTCGCCGCGCCCGGCCCGCAAGGCCGAGTCCTCCGAGGAGAAGGAGACGGCGCGCCGGAAGCGGCGGATCCGCACGCTGGAAGAGAAGATCGAGGCGCTCGAGACGTCGATCGAGGCGCTCGAGACGCGGCTCTGGGAGGAGGCGCTGACGCTGGGCCCGGTCGCCGCCCACGAGCTCGCGACGAAGAAATCGGGGCTCAAGGGCGAGCTCGACGGCCTCGTCGAGGAATGGGCGCGCCTCTCGGAGGAGTCCGAGAAGCCCGTCCCCCGCGCGCCGTGACCTCGAGTCGACCGGCCTCGGCCGCGATCGTCGCGATCGGCAGCGAGATGCTGGGACCGCTGCGCCAGGACACCAACTCGCTCTGGCTTTCGGCACGGCTCGAGGAGATCGGCATCCCGGTGGTGCGCAAGTCGATCGTGGGCGATGATCCGTCGCTCGTCGCCGATGAGCTCGAGAACGCCTCCCGCGCCGCGTCCCTCGTGCTGACGACCGGCGGCCTCGGGCCCACGGCCGACGACGTCACCGTGGCGTCGCTGGCGGCGTGGCTCCCGGCGAAGCTCGAGCGCAACGAGGAATTCCTGGCAGGCATGCGCAAACGCTTCGAGCGCCGGGGGATCGCGATGCCGGCCTGCAACGCGAAGCAGGCGGACTTCATCGCGGGCGCGCGCGTTCTCGAGAACCCCAACGGCACCGCGCCCGGGTTCTGGGCGCGCCGGGGGGAGACGGACGTCGTCATCCTGCCGGGCGTTCCGTCCGAGATGAAAGAGATCTTCGAGAACCGCGTCCTGCCCTTGCTCCGGGAGAGCGCCGGGGGCATCGTGGGCCGCCGGCGAGTGCTCCGGATCGCAGGGATGGGGGAGTCGGCCGTGGAGGAGCTGGTCGCTCCCGTCTACGCCCGCTGGAAGGACGATCCGGTCACGATCCTGGCTTCGCCGGGCGAGGTCCAGCTCCACCTGGCCGTGCGGGGAGAGGTCGACAGGGCGGAGGCCCGCCTCGCCGCGATGGAAAAGGACTTCCGCGGCGCCCTGGGCGACCGGATCTTCGGCGCCGACACCGAGGATCTTCCGACCGTCGTCGGGCGCCTGCTCGGCCAGGCCTCGAAGACGATCGCGTTCGCCGAGTCCTGCACGGGCGGCCTCGCGTCGTCGATGCTGACCGACGTGCCGGGATCGAGCGCATATTTTCTGGGCTCGGTCGTTTCGTATGCCGACGAGGCGAAACGGCAGCTGCTGGGCGTATCGCCCGAGACCCTCCGCGCGCACGGCGCCGTGTCCGCGGAGTCCGCGGCCGAGATGGCCCAAGGCGCGCTCGCGCGGTTCGGCGCGGATCTGGCCGTCTCCATCACGGGTATCGCCGGCCCCGACGGAGGGTCGGCCGAGAAACCGGTGGGTACCGTCTTCTTTGCTCTCGCGGCGCGCGGCGGAGCCGGGACCGCGAAGAAGCGGCTTTTCGGAGGCGACCGGGGAGTGATCCGCCGGGCCGCGTCGATCCACGCGCTCGAGCTGTTGCGTCGCCGCCTGTCCGGACCCGAGGCCGACGGGTGAGGGCATTTCTCGCCGTGCCGTCGGATCCCGCCTGGGCCGAGGGTGTCGGGAGACTCGCGCGGCGGCTGAAGGCTTCGCTGCCCCGCGCGTCCTGGAGTCGGCCGGGCGCCTGGCACCTCACGCTGAAGTTCCTGGGCGAGATCGCGCCCTCGGCGGCCGAGCGCCTCGGCGACGAGCTCGCTTCGATCCTCGGCGGCGCCGGAACGATGGTTCTCGAAAAGGGCGGCGCGGTCGTCTTCCCGCCGCGTGGCCGCCCCAGGGTCCTCGGAGTCGGTTTCTCGCCGTCGGGCGGCCTCGCGGCCCTCGAGTCGCTGGCAGCGGCCGTCGAGACGGTGGTGCGCCGGGCAGGCTTGCCCCCCGAAGATCGCCGGTATCCGCACCTGACTCTCGCTCGGTTGCGCGATCCCTGGCCCCCCTCGGCCCTCGAGGAGTTCCGGCGGGAGGTCGAAGCGTGGGAGCTCCCGCCCTGGGTGGCGCGATCCTGTGTCCTCTACGAGAGCCGCCTCGCGCCATCCGGCGCCACGCACACGCCGCTGCGGACATTCGGGTTCGCCGGCGCGCACCAGGCGGTCGGCGCATGAACCCTGCCGCAGCGGCGCTCGTCGGAATCGCTTACCTCCTCGGGTCCGTGGCCTTTGCCGTTCTGCTCGTGCGCTTCTCGACCGGCAAGGACATCCGGACCGAGGGCTCCGGCAACGCCGGTGCGACGAACGTCCTGCGCTCCCACGGCAAGAGGCTGGGGGTCGCCGTTGCGGCGCTCGACGTCGCCAAGGGGGCTCTCGCAGTCGTCCTCGTGCGCCTCGCGACGGGAGATCCGCGGTATGCGGCGGCGGCGGCCTTCGCCGCGGTTCTGGGGCACGTGTTCCCGCTGTACTACGGCTTCCGCGGAGGGAAGGGCGTGGCGACCGCCGTCGGCGCGTTCCTCGTTCTCGCGCCGTGGCCGACTCTCGTGTGCGTCGGGATCTTCGTGCTCGTCGTCGCCACGACCCGTTACGTCTCGCTCGGCTCGGTCGTCGCGATCGTCCTGCTTCCGCCGGTTGCGGGGCTGTTGTTCCATGCGCCCCGGGCCATGGTCGTCGCGGCCGCCGCCACGGCGGTGCTCGTCGTCCTCAAGCACCGCGACAACCTCGAGCGGCTCGCCCACGGCAAGGAACGCAAGCTGGGGTCCCGGTGAGGGTCGGGATCCTCGGCGCGGGATCCTGGGGCACGGCCCTGGCGATCGAGTTTGCGCGGTCGGGCCACGAGGTCCTTCTCTGGGGGCGCGATCCGGAAGTCGCGGCGCGCATCGAGGCCGACGGCGTGCACCCGCGGCGGCTGACGGGATACCCGATACCGCCGTCGACGAAGACCTCGTCGGATCTGGGCGAGGCCTTTGCTTTCAGCGAAACGATTTTCATCGCGGTGCCCTGCGCCTCGCTTCGCCCGCTGCTGTCAATTTCGCCGGCAGCCGAGAGTCCGTCGCTCCGGCTCGTCTCGACCGCCAAGGGAATCGAGCCCGACACGCTCCGGCGGATGACGGAGATCATGCAGGAGCGCTTCCCGCGGGCCGCGGTGGCGGCCCTGTCGGGGCCGACATTCGCGGAGGGTGTCGCGAAGGGCGACCCGACGGCCGCCGTCGTCGCTTCCGAGGATGGCGGCTTCGCGCAGGAACTCCAGGAGGCACTCTCGAGCCCGTGCTTTCGCCTCTACCGCTCGGACGATGTCGTGGGCGTGGAGCTCGCCGGGGCGCTCAAGAACGTGGTGGCGATCGCGGCCGGAATCGTTGCGGGCCTGGGTTTCGGCCCGAACACGCTGGCGGCGCTCGTGACCCGCGGCCTCGCCGAGATCGGCCGGATCGTCCGGACCGCCGGCGGGCAGGATCGGACGGTCCACGGCCTGGCGGGAATCGGCGACCTCATGCTCACCTGCATGGGGCAACAGTCGAGGAATCGATTCGTCGGCGAACAGATCGGCAAGGGCCGGAAGCTGTCCGACGTGCTGGTCGAAATGCCGGAGGTCGCCGAGGGCGCACGGACGTGCCTGGCGGTCCCGAGGCTGGCGGCAGCCGGCGGGGCGGACGCGCCGATCGCGGAGGCGGTCGTTCAGGTGCTCTACGAAGGGGTGCCGGCGCGCGAGGCCGTCGATCGTCTGATGACGCGGGCGCTGCGGCCGGAGTAGGGCCTCAGGAGGCCTTCTTCACGTCTTTCTTCGGCTCCAGCACGCGGATCGGCAGGACGATCGCCTGGAGACCGGCGAACTGCAGCCGGCGCTGGATCGCGAAGGCCGTTTCGTTGTGGAGAAACCGGTAGTAGAAGCGGTCGGTCTCGAACACGAGCTGTCCGAGGAAGAAGATGGATCGCGGATAGTCCTTGCGCACGGACTCGCAGAGGCTCACCACTTCCTCGACGGCTTCGGTCCCGATGTCGTAGCGGTAGTCGGCGGGGAACCCCAGCCGCCTCGCGAAGGCGACGTACTTGAGCAGATCCGCCTCGGTCTGATGCTTGAGAGCGTCGATCTCGGCCGCTCCCTTGAAGTTCTCCGAGTCGATCACCCCCACCGATAGGAAGAGGTAGTTCTTGAACTGGTGCGGGAACAGGTTCTGAACCGACAGGACCGTGTGGACCCCCATCCCCGTGAATCCGTTGACGAGCATCACCGCGACCGCCTGGTCGGGCGGGATCTTCGCGTCCGCTTCCGCGTGCGGCCGGACGGGGATGCCGAGGAGGGTCTCGTCGATGCGCCGCATGGCGTGCCGCACTCGGGCGTAGTGCCGCTTGATCAGGAAGGCCAGCGAGACGAACGCCGCGGTCACGATGACCGTGAGCCACCCGCCCTCCTCGAACTTCTCGTAGATCGTGACGATCAGGATCACCACGCAGAGGCCGAGGCCGAGGAGGTGGAGGCTGAGGTTGCGTTTCCAGTCGGGAGTGCCCCGGTGGAGCGTCCAGTGGCGGACCATGCCGAGAAGCGTGAGGCTGAAGGTCAGGAACACGTTGATCGAATACATGACGACGAGTTTGGCGACCGAGCCGTGCGTGTACCAGAGGGTCGCCAGGGCCGCGACCCCCATCAGGTAGATCCCGTTGTTGGTGACGAGCCGGTCGGACAGTTGCGCGAAGCGGCGCGGCACCCATGAGTCGACGGCCATGTTGGCCAGGACGCGCGGCCCCGCGAGGAAGCCGGTCTGCGCCGCGACGAACAGGAGCGCGCCCGCGGATACGAGCGTCAGGGCCACGAGGACCGGTCCGATCGCGACCTCTCCGACGTGCCACGGTCCGAAGACGCTTTCGGCAAAAACGGCGTTCATCGTCCGGCCGGCGACCGGCCGCGCGCCGACGAGGAGGTATCCGACGATGATTCCGCCGGCCGTGAACGCCAGGGACACGGCCATGTAGAGCATCGTGCGTTTGGCGTTGGCGACCCGCGGCTCGCGCAGGACCTGGACACTGTTGGAGACGGCCTCGATGCCGGTGTACGTGCCGCCGCCCAGCGAATAGGCCCGCATCATGATCAGTGCCAGGGCGAGCCAGCCGAGGTCGTGCGAGGTCGTGCCAGCCTCGCGCGTGGCCGCCACGAAGATGTCGTCGAGTTGGGAAATACGTGAGATGACCGTCGTGAGAATGAGGAGGACGTGCGTCCCGATGAAGAGCAGGAAGATGGGAACGAGGACGCGGATGCTCTCCTTGACTCCGCGCAGATTCAGGACGATGAGGACGATGCCGACCGCGAAGTCCGTCCGGAACTTCCAGTGTTGCCAGCCGGGTGGCAGAAGACTGAAGATCTGGTCGCATCCGGACGCGATCGAAATGGAAATCGTCAGAACGTAGTCGACCACGAGGGCACAGCCGGACACCACGCCGAGCTTCGAGCCCAGCAGCTTGGTGGCGACCAGGTAGCCGCCGCCCCCGGCGGGGAAGAGCTCGATGACCTTGCTGTAGGCGAGCGAGATGATGAAGACGGTCAGCGCCGTCAGCACCGCCAGCCAGACGGCGAGGTAGGCGTGGGAGCCGAGCGCCTTGAAGGCTTCCTCGGGACCGTAGGCCGAGGACGAGAGACCGTCGGCGCCGAGGCCGACCCATGCCAGGAAGGCGGCGAGCGAGACGGCGTGGAAGACCCCCGGGTCCATCGGATCCCGGGCCTTCCCGACGAGGATGGTCTTGATTGTGCTGGGCAAGGTTGCGCCCTTCCGGGGGCGGGGGGGGATTATTGTTTTGGGGGTTCGGCAAGTCAAACGCCGTTGCGGAACAACGAGTTGCGGGGTTCATGTGCCGTTCACGCGCCCGCCGCTAAGGTGACTCCCGGTCGCTCGGCGCAATGGCGCGCCGGCGGATTCGGAGGGTCATATGAAAAAGGTTCTGGCTCTTGCGGTGGTCGCGGTGTTCATCGCCGTCGTCGGACTCGCCAACCAGCACATGGCCGGCAAGTCGATCGAAGGCACGATCTCGAAGGTCGACATGGCGGGCAAGTCGATGGTCGTCAAGACGGCCGACGGCAAAGAATCGACGATCTTCTGGAACGACTCGACGAAGCTCCAGGGGACGCCCACGGAAGGCGAGATGGTCCACGTCAAGGCCACCGACAAGGACGGCAAGGAATGGGCCACCTGGGTGCACGTCGGGAAGATGCAGCCGAAGAAGTAGGCCGGTTCCGTACGGCGCCTCGAACGGACGGGGGCGACCCCGTCCGTTCTGTTTTCGACCGGCCGCGCGTGCTATTTTTCAGCCCGAGACGGCCCCATCGTCTAACGGTTAGGACACGGCTCTTTCAAGGCCGGAGCACGGGTTCGATTCCCGTTGGGGCCACCACTCTCATCCAGCGTCGCGTCTCGCTAGCACGCCGTGTCGGACACGGCTGGCCCCTTTGAGCGGGGGCCTTGCGGCCCCCGAGCCCCCGGAGGCCGGAGCACGGGTTCGATTCCCGTTGGGGCCACCACTCTCAGCCACCTTGGCGTCTCGCTGGCGCGCCGTGTCGGGACACGGCTGGCCCCTTTTGAGCGGGGGCCTGACGGCCCCCGAGCCCCCGGAGGCCGGAGCACGGGTTCGATTCCCGGGGCCACCAACCTCATCCGTTGTCGCCGTCGCGGGCACTCGGCAACCGACGCGGCGTGCGATTTCGTCTTCGAGGCCAAAAAAAACGGGCGCAGCTTTCGCCACGCCCAACGCTCGCGAGAGCGACAACTCTACGGGACGTCGGGCGGTCGATCATGACAACCGGCCCGTCCGGACCGAGTGCGGAATGTAGCCGTCGCGGCGCGCGCGATCGACTGGGGAAATTACGAGGCGCACCGATCGGTGCGATACTGGCGGCATGAAGAAGATCATTCCGGCGCTGGGCCTGGCGGCGATCCTCGTGATGGCCGCGTGCACGAACCTGAAGGAGGCTGACAAGGCCAAGGAAGAGGCGCAGACCAAGGGCAAGTACGCCGTCCGGCTGACCGAGGACGGCGAAAAGGTCCAGGGGACGTGCAAGTTCATCAAGAACATCGAACCGCAGTACGACCCGGTCCAGATTCCGGCGCCTTCGCAGCTCCCGGACTACTACCGGACGCAGGCCGTGCTGGTCGGGGCCGACACGGTGCTCGTGCGCGGAAACGGCAAGGTGGGCGAGGCGTACATCTGCGGCCCGGGCCCTCTGAACCCGGACGGGACGCGCCGCGAGGGCTTTGCGCCGCCCGGGACGCCGGTGCCGGCTAATCCGCAGTAGCACGGCCCTCCGTCCGGACGGGCCGGCTTTTTGTCTCGATCGGCGGTTGTGCGTGCCGTTCGGACGGAAGCTCCCGTAGAATCGCCCGGAATGTCCGCGCGAATCTCCATGCGTCGCACGATGTCGATCGGCACTCTCGCCGCCATGGTGTGCGCCGTGGGCACGGCGGAGGCGTTTCGGTTCCCTCGTGCGGGAGCATCGTTTGGCGCGGGAACGGCCGTCGAAGCCGCCTGGGATGCGCCGTGCGACCTCGGGCGGGAGGATGAGGGCGAACTCGTACTGTCCGTCGACGACGGCGCGACCTTCCCGATCCGGCTGACGGGCGAGATGCCCGCATGCATTTCCGGCCACGTCTGGCGGGTTCCGGACGTCGCGACGTCCCGCGCGCGGCTCGGACTCCGGAGAGGTCGGGACGGGGAGCCGGGCGAGGAACGCGTCGTCCTCGTCAGCGCGCGCTTTGCGATCGTCGGGGGCGCGGCCTCCGTGGGAGCCGGGCTGACGCGGGGCGCCGCCGAATGGTGGTCGCATGCGGCGCTCGAGGAGTTCGATGCCGAGGACTTTCTGGACGAGAGCCTCGGGCGCGAGGCCCGATGGTACGAGCGCCGCGCTTCTCCGGATGAGGTCGAGAACCCGGGGCCCGGCGTGCTCCGGGTGCGAGCGCTGCCCAGAACCGGGCTTCTCTCCGTTCCCCTGCCGCGGGCTTCCTCCCGGCGCGAGGTCGTCACCCGCATCCTCCTGACCCTCCCGCTCCGTCTCTAGAACACCCTCCTCCCGCTACGGCTTCGTCACCCAACGAAATTCGGAGGAGAACTTCATGGACTGGAGCATTGCGCGCCGGCTCGCCGGCGCGTTGACGGCGATCGTTCTCGGCTCGATCGCCGCACTGAGCGGCCAAACCCCGACCCCGGTGCCCACGCCTTCGCCGACGCCCGGGCCGTCCGCGACGACCACGCCTTCATTCGAGGAGGACGTCGTCGTCTCGGCCACCAAGGTGTCCGAAGAGGTCATCGACATCCCGAATGCGGTCAGCGTCGTCAGCGGAGAAGAGCTGAGGCGCCAGGGAACCCGCACGCTCGCCGACGCCCTTCAGAACGTCGTCGGCCTCGACACGGGCAACGGCTCCGACAACGGGCCGCGCCTGCCGAACATCGGCGTCTACGGCATCAAGGAATTCGACGCCCTGATGATCACCCTGGACGGTGTGCCGGTCGGCGGGCCCTTCAACCCCAACCTCGCGATGATCCCGGTCGACGACATCGACCGGATCGAGATCGTGCGCGGACCCCAGGGCACGCTCTACGGCACCTCGGCCTTCGCCGGGATGGTCCAGGTCTTCACCCGTTCGCACACGGGCGGAACGACGTGGGGCAGCGCGACGGTCGGCGGCTTCGGCGCCTTTGCCCAGGGCTGGGGCGACGTCAACGTCGGTACGCAGGTCTCGCCCGACTTCGCCATCCGACTCAACGGTTCGATCGCCCAGGGCGGGGGCTGGCAGGAGCGCACGGACTTCACGCGCGAACAGCTCAGGCTCTCCTTCGACAACACGTTCGGCGCGACGAAGATGACGACGTCCGTCCTCTGGTTCCGGGACACGAACTTCTGGGGCTCGCCGGTCCCCGTGGATGCCGGGGAACCGATCCCCGGTTTCCAGAACCCCGACCTCAACTTCGCCGTCCAGGGCGCCCGGGTGGACCACCACACGATCGGGCTCTTCAACAACATTTCCACCCCGATCAACTCCACCCTGACCTTCGAGAACATTCTCGGTGTCACCAACGACAACCAGGGCCAGATCCGCTCCTGGGTCACCTCCGTCGACGGCAACACCGGGACGGCCGAGGGCATCGCGCTCTACCCCAAGGAGACGGTCGTGTACGACGACGCCCACGTCGTGGCGCAGTTCGACGGGGCGGGGAAGCACCGGCTCGTCGCCGGTGCGGCGCTGACCTGGGGCCAGACGACGGCCGAGGGGCACGGCTTCGACTTCAACTTCCAGATCGATCCGCAGGCCGTCCCGGTCTACGGCACGTTCCCGTTCGGGGACAACCGCAACTTCAAGGACACGCGGACGTTCGTCGGCCTCTACGTCAACGACCAGTGGACGCCGGTCGAGTGGTTCACGCTGACCGTCGGGGGCCGTGAGGACTTTACCCGGGAGACGCTCCACGTCTTCCAGCAGGAGATCGGCGACCCGGAGTTCACACAGGCGACCGACGAAAAAACCGTCAACCGTTTCTCCTGGGGAGTCTCCGGCCTCTTCCACATCCTGGATCGGCCGACCGAGAACCTCGCCGGCGTCAGCCTCTATGGCGCCGCGCGACGGAACTTCAAGCCCGCCGCCCCGAACCTGACCGAGGCGGAGGACGCCGAGATCCTCGAGCCCGAGACCACCAACACCCAGGAAGCCGGGCTCAAGACGCTCTGGCTCGGCGGAAAGCTTTCCTTCAACGTCACCTGGTTTCACATGATCTTCAGCAACCTCGTCGTCGGAACGCTGACGCCGGACGGCCCCGCGCTGACCAACGCCGGAAAGGTCCGGTTCCAGGGCACGGAGGTCGAGATCGGATACGCGCTGCCTTTCCTCGAAAATCTTTCCCTCTACGGTGGCTACGCACATCACGACTCGCGCTTCAAGCAATTCACCTTCTTCACTCCGGACGGGGGTTACCGCGTGGTCGACGGCAACCGGCTGGAGCTCGACCCGCGCGACATGTGGAACTTCAAGTTCGTGCTGGCCCCGCCCACCGGATTCGGCGCCTTCGTGGCGGTGCGCCATCAGAATCAGCGGCCCCTCAACCGGCGCAACACGTCCTACACGCCGTCCTTCTATGAAACGGACGCCGGGCTCTCCTATGGGTTCGAGCACTTCCAGCTGTCGGTCATCGGGCGCAACCTCGGAGACTCCCGGCACTACACGACCGAGAGCGAGATCGGCGACAGCCAGTTCTACGTGGCGGCCCCGCGCGGCGTGACCGCCCAGCTCACCGCCCGGTTCTAGCGGCGTCTTCCGCCCCGACCCCCTCCCCCTGCCGGGGGGAGGGGGAGACGGGCACCGGGCGGTACGCCACGCCCAGGTGATCGAAGAGGAACGCGTAGACGTCGACGGCCTGGGCCGTCTTCTCGCTGAGCGAGCTGCCGATGCCGTGGCCCGAGGAGGCGCTGGTGCGCAGCAGCACCGTTCCCCGCTTCGCGCCGCCGGACTGCAGGAGCGCCGTCATCTTGCGCGACTGCATCGGGTCGACGCGCGGGTCGTTGGCCCCCGTCATGAAGAGAACCGGCGGATACGAGGTTCCGGCCTTGACGTGGTGGTACGGCGAGTAGGCGTAGAGCGCGCGGAACTCCTCCGGGTTCTTCACGGTCCCGAACTCGGTCACGTTGTACTGCCCGTTGGCCGAGATCTCGACCCGGAGCATGTCGTAGATGCCGACGTGCGCGACCACGGCGCCGAAGAGCTCGGGTTGCTGGGTAAATGCCGCCCCCATGAGAAGACCGCCGTTGGAGCCCCCCTCGATGGCGAGCCGGGCGGGCCGGGTGTAACGAAGCTCGATCAGGCGCCTCGCGCAGGCCGCAAAGTCGTCGAAGACGTTCTGCTTGCGGGTGCGGTGGCCGGCCCGGTGCCAGTCGTCGCCGAACTCCCCGCCTCCCCGCAAGCCCGCGACGGCGAATACGCCGCCCTGCTCGAGCCAGACGCGGCGCATGGCCGCGTAGGACGGCTTCTGGCTGATGCCGTAGCCGCCGTAGCCGTAGAGGAGCGTGGGATTGTTGCCGTCGAGCTTCGTTCCCTTGCGCCTCAAGACGTCGATCGGTACCCGGGTCCCGTCCTTCGAGACGGCCCACTCCCGGACGACCTCGCAGTCGGCGAAGTCGACGGGGGAGTCGCGGACGAGCGCGGTCCTCGAGACCCGCCCATCCGCGGAGGCGCGGAACCATGCGGGTGGGACGAGGGCGCTCTGGTTCTGGAAGAGGATGGCGTCGCCTCCGACGGAGGCGAGGTCGGCGACCGAGGAGACCGGCAGGATCGGAAGCGTTGAGATCGGCTTTCCGTCCCGCCCGACCACGCGGATGCGCGACGGGCCGCCGACGATCTCGTGCAGGTAGATCCGGTTCTCGGTGAGGCAGAAGGATTCGATCGAGCCGTCGCTTTCGGCAACGACGACGCGGGCCGAGGAGAGGTCCGTCCGTCCGGGCGCCAGTCGGAGGATCCGGCCGCGCGGAGCGCCGAGCCGCGACAGGAGGTACAGGGAACCGTCGGCCGCGAACCGGCCGTCCGCGACGCGGTCGGCGTCGGCGGCCACGCGGGTCCACTTCCCGTCGGGGGTCCGGAGATACTGCGACCGGTCGCCGCCGTCCCCGTTCTTGACGGACGCGAGCACGAACCGGCCGTCCTCGGAGGCGTCGAGGGTCGTCTCGGCGATCCTCGGAAAGTCCCTTCCCACGGCGTAGACGTCGTCCGCCGTCGACGAGCCGAGGCGATGGAAGAAGACCTGCTGGTAGAAGTCGAGGTCCTCGCGGCCGCGCTCACCTTCACGCGGGTAGCGCGTGTAGAAGAATCCGGTCCCGTCGCCGTTCCAGGCCACGTCACCTCCCGCCGTGCCCCCGTTGACGCGAGGGATCGCGTCGGGCAGCGCGCGGCCGGTTGCCGTTTCGTAGACCCGGACGCCCCCGGCCTCGCTTCCTCCCTCCGAGAGCGAAACGGCGACGAGCCGGCCGTCGAACGAAGGGACGAACCAGTCGATCGCGATGCCCCCCTTCGCGTCGATCGCGTTGGGATCGACGAGCGTGCGCTCGCCCGACGGGTCCTCCGCCGAGGGGAGGAGGACCAGGAAGCTCTGCTGCCGGGGCGGCTGGTTCTTGATCGCAAAGAGAGTCTTCCCGCGGCGAACGATCGAGGAGTAGCCCGGGGAGGGGAACTCGGCGATTGCGCGGACACGCTCCCGGAGCGCGGCGACCCCCGGAAGCCCGTCGAGAACGAAGCGGGCGAATCTGTTCTGGCCCTCGCTCCAGGTCCTGACGGCGGGATCGGCCCAGTCCTCGAGCCAGCGGAAGCCGTCGACGACCTCGACGTCGAAGTAGCGGTCGGTGACGGGCCGGGGCGGCGAGTCGGGCGGGGCGGGCGCACCCTCCGGCGCGGGCCCGGCGCCGAGCGAGGAGAGGAGCAACGGGACGAGCGTGGCGGCGGCGAAGATCAAGTTGTGGCGCATGCGGGCTCCTTCGGACGGGGGGACGGCCGGGATTCTATCTCCCGGCACCGGCCGTTCATGGGCCGTTCATCTGGCGCGGCGTAGGGTCTGCAGCGTCGACGCGATGCAAACAGGCACCGCGTCAAAAGGAGAGACGAAAATGAAGAAGTTCCTGGTTCTGGTACTCGCCCTGGCGCTCCCCGTGGCCGTGTTCGCGCAGCAGTCCTCAACCGCGCCGGCTGCCAAGCCCGCCGAGGCTTCGAAGGCCGCTCCGGTCAAGACCGACGCCGCGACGGCTCCGAAGTCCGAAGCCGCCCCGAAGACGACGCACAAGAGCCACAAGAAGAGCACCAAGAAGACCACGGCCGCCGCCCCGAAGACGGACGCGACGACCGCTCCCAAGCAGTAACCCGCACGTTCCCGAGTTTCTCGCGGCGCGCCGGCCCACCGGCGCGCCGTTTCTTTTGCTACTCTCTCCCGGCCATGACGACGGTGCGGGACGTTCACTCCCACTCGGACCCGGCGCGGATCCGGGTTCGCCACGTCGACCTCGATCTCGACGTCCGGTTCGACCGCCGCATCCTGGAGGGCAGCGCAACCCTGACCTTCGAGCGCATCGATCCCGCGGCGGAGCACCTCGTCCTCGACACCCGCGGCCTCGACGTGGCCGCCGTGGAAGCGGGGCAGGGCGAGCGGTTCACGCCTGCGGGCTTCGAGCTGGGAGCGGCCGACCCGATCCTCGGCGCGCCGCTGACGATCCCGCTGGCCGCGGGCTCCGACCGCGTTCGGATCCGCTACGCGACCCGCCCGGGAGCGTCGGGATTGCAGTGGCTCGCGCCTCCCCAGACCGCGGGCAAGAAGCACCCCTTTCTGTTCTCTCAGTCCCAGGCGATCCACGCGCGCAGCTGGATCCCGATCCAGGACACGCCCCAGGTACGAATCACCTACGGCGCGACGGTCCGCACGCCGCCCGAGCTTTCGGCCGTGATGAGCGCGGCCGGCAACCCGACCTCGCAACGCGGAGGGACGTACCGCTTCTCGATGCCGCAGCGCATCCCGGCGTATCTGCTGGCGATCGCGGCCGGCGACCTCGAGTTCGCGCCGCTCGGCCCGCGTTCCGGCGTGTACGCGGAGCCCTCGCTTCTGGCGCGGAGCGCCTACGAGTTCGCAGACACCGAACGGATGATGGAGTCGGCCGAGCGCCTGTACGGACCGTACCGGTGGGACCGGTACGACATCCTCGTCCTCCCACCGAGCTTCCCGTTCGGCGGGATGGAGAACCCGCGGCTCACCTTCGCAACCCCGACCGTCCTCTCCGGGGACCGCAGCCTCGTCTCCCTCATCGCCCACGAGCTCGCCCACTCGTGGTCGGGCAACCTCGTGACCAACGCCACCTGGAGCGACTTCTGGCTGAACGAGGGCTTCACGACGTACCTCGAGCGGCGCATCGACGAGGATGTCTACGGCGAGGACTTCGCCCGGATGGAAGCGGTGCTCGGGCGCCAGGACCTCGAGGACGAGTTCGCCCGCCTCGAGGACCGCGACGAAATTCTGCACATCGATCTGTCGGGAAGGGACCCGGACGACGGGGCCACGCGCGTTCCGTACGAGAAGGGCTCTCTCTTCCTTCGCTCCCTGGAAGAGCTCTACGGGCGCGGGCCGTTCGACGAGTTCCTCCGGGGGTATTTCGACCACTTCGCGTTCCAGAGCATCACGACCGCCGATTTCATCGCGTACCTGAGAGAAAACCTTTTCTCGAAGGACGCCAGCCGCGCCGCGAAGGTTCCGCTCGAGGCGTGGACCGAGAACGCGGGCCTGCCGCCCGAGGCGCCGCGCGCTTTCTCGGAGAGGCTCGCGGAGGCCGGGCGGCGCGCCGACGCCTGGAGCGGCGGGACTCTTCCGGCCGCCGAGGTGCCGTTCGCGGCCTGGACGACCCAGGAACGGCTGGCGTTCCTGCGCCGGCTTCCGTCGCCGCTCCCGCTCGACCGGATGCGCGAGCTCGACCAGGCGCTCGGGCTGACGTCGACCGGCAACAACGAGGTCGCGTTCCAGTGGCTCCTCATGGCGATCCGAGGGGGGTACGGCGCGGCGGATGCCCGCCTCGAGGAGTTCCTCGTCTCGATCGGGCGCCGCAAATACATCAAGCCGCTGTACGAGGAACTCGCGAAATCCGGGGCGGACGGGCGGGAGCGCAGCCTCGCGATCTACCGGAAGGCGCGGCCGGGCTACCATCCCATTTCGGTGGACAGCGTGGACCGCATCCTGGAGTGGAAGGGATGAGCTCCGGTCCCGGAGAGTCGGCGCGGCACGTTCCGAGCGCCTGCCCGCTCGACTGTCCGGACGCCTGCAGCCTCGACATCGCGGTCGAGGGCGGCCGGGTCGTCGCCATCGGAGGATCCCACGCCAACCCGGTGACGCAGGGCTACATCTGCGCCAAGGTGCGGGAGTTCCCGCGGCACATGTACGGGGAAGCGCGCATCCTCCATCCCGGAATCCGCTCCGGGCGCAAGGGCGAGGGAAAGTTCGAACGTGCGTCCTGGAACGCCGCACTCGACCTCGTGGCCGGCCGATTGAGGAGCGTACGCGACGGCCGCGGAGGCGAGGGCATCCTCCCGTTCTCCTACGGCGGTTCGAACGGCTACATTTCGCAGGACACGACCGACGCCCGGCTCTTCTACAGGCTGGGGGCGTCGCGTCTGGCGCGGACCGTCTGCGCCGCGCCGTCCGCGGCCGCCAACGGCGGCCTCTACGGGAAGATGACGGGCATCGCCTACCCGGACTACGCGCTGGCGAAGCTCATCGTCCTCTGGGGCGTCAATCCCTCGGTCTCCGGAATCCACCTTCTGCCGTACATTCAGGAGGCTCGAAAGAACGGTGCCCGTCTCGTCGTCGTCGACCCGCGGAGGACCCGCATGGCCGAACGGGCCGACCTGCACCTGGCTCCGCACCCCGGTACCGACCTTCCGCTGGCCCTCGCGGTCATCCGGTGGCTCTTCGAAAACGGCCTCTCCGACGGGGCGTTCCTCGATGCGCACGCGACCGGCGCCGCCGAGCTCGAACGCCGCGCCGCGCCATGGACCCTCGACCGGGCGGCCGCCGAAACGCGGGTCCCGGCGGGGGAGATCGAACGATTCGCCGTCCTCTACGCGGAGTCTTCCCCGGCGGCGCTGCGCTGCGGCTGGGGGCCGGAACGCAGCCGCAGCGGCGGGTCGGCGACCGCCGCCATACTCGCGCTTCCGGCCGTGGCCGGGAAGTTCGGCGTTCGGGGCGGCGGCTACACGATGTCCAGCTCCTCGGCCTGGCGCGAGCTGAACGGGCTTGCCGGCGCGGCGGCGCAGGAGCCGGCGACCCGCCTCGTCAACATGAATCGGCTGGGGGAAGCTCTGGCCGCGACCGGCCCTGACTCGGTCGATCTGCTTTTCGTCTACAACGCGAATCCCCTGATGACCATCCCGGCGCAGGAAAGGGTCCGGGCAGGACTCTCCCGGGAGGACCTCTTCACCGTGGTCTTCGATCCGGTTCTGACGGACACCGCCCGCTACGCCGACGTCATCCTGCCGGCCGCGACGTTTCTCGAACGCCGCGAGATCTCGCGCGGCTACGGCGCGCTCGTGCTCCAGGACGCCCCGGCCGTGGTCCCGCCGGCCGGCGAGGCTCGACCGAACCACGAGGTCTTCGCCGAGCTCTGCCGCCGGACCGGCGTGGCGGAGCCGGGGGATCCCGAGACGGCCGAGGAGCTCGCCTGCGCCCTCTATGGCTCGACGCGCCGCGGAGCGGACCTGCAGGCCGCAGCCGGGCGGGGTGAGCCGGGTTTCCCGCCCGAGGGGCCGAGACCGGTCCAGTTCGTCGACGCCTTCCCGCAGACGGCGGACGGCCGGATTCACCTCGTGCCCGAGACCCTCGACGCGGAGGCGCCCGGCGGTCTCTATGCCTATCGACCGGATCCGGGCAGCGTGCGCTTTCCCCTGGCACTCATCTCACCCGCCACCGACAAGACCATCAGCTCGACGCTCGGCGAGCTCAATCGCTCCCGAGTCCCCCTCGAGCTCAATACCGACGATGCTGCCAGACGCGGAATCGAGGACGGCGAGCCCGTGCGGGTCTTCAACGAGCTCGGCGAAGTCCGCTGCCGCGCCCGGGTGACCGACTCGCTGAAACCGGGTGTCGTGCTCCTGCCCAAGGGGCTCTGGGCCCACAACACCGACACCGGGGCGACGGCCAACGCGCTCGCGCCGGACACGCTGACGGATCTCGCCGGCGGCGCCTGCTTCAACGACGCGCGCGTCGAGGTCGAAAAGGCCCCGACGGCGTGAGCGCCGCCGCGCCGGCTTCGACCCCGGTGGACGGGGCGTGGCGCCGGCGACGGATTCGCGCCGCCCTCATCCTCACCCTCTCGGTCTTCGTCCTCGAGGTTGCGGGTGGGCTGGCGGCGGGAAGCCTCGCGCTCCTCGCCGACGCGGCGCACATGTTCACCGACGTCGCGGCCCTGACGCTGGCCTGGGCGGGGATGGCGCTCTCGGACCGCGCTCCGACCGGCCGCCACACGTTCGGTCTCGCCCGGGCCGAGGTGCTCGCGGCCTTCATCAACGCCCAACTTCTCATTCTCGCGGGCGGCGGCATCCTATGGGAGGCCTGGCGCCGGTTCCACGCGCCGGCCCCGATCCGGACGGGCCTGATGCTTGCGGTCGCGGCGGCCGGTCTCGCCGCGAACGTGGGGGCCATCGCCCTTCTCCGCTCGGCGAGGCGGGACAGCCTCAACATGCGGGCGGCCTACCTCGAAGTCTTGACCGACGCGGTCGGCTCGCTCGGGGTCCTGGCCGGAGCCGCGGTCATGGCCCGAACCGGCTGGTACGGACTCGACGCCCTCGTTTCGGCCGGTCTCGCCCTGCTCGTTCTTCCCCGCGCCGTCTCGATTTTGCGGGAGGCGGCCCACATCCTGCTCGAGGGAGCCCCCGCCGAGATCGACGTCCCGCGGATGCGCACCGCGATCCTCGCCCTCCCCGGCGTCGAGGCGATCCACGATCTCCACTTCTGGACCCTGACGTCGGGGCAGCACTCGGCGAGCGTCCACATCCGGGCGGCCGCCGCGAGCTCGCGCAGCGAGGTCCTCCGGAGCGTCCAGAACACGCTGCGCGAGGGGGCGGGCGTCGACCACGCCACGATCCAGGTCGAGCTCGAGGACGACGCGGACTGCCGGTCGGCAGCGCGCCATGCGTGAGCACCCGCTTCGGCGGACACGTTAGCCGAAGGGGCCGAATGCCGCAGACAACACGTGTCGGGCCGAAGCCCGAGCTCGCCGCGGCGCTCGTCATCGCCCGGCTCGCGGGCTGAAGGTGCGGCGCCGCGGCCACGGTCGGCACGGCCCGCGCCTGCGGCTGCACCCCGACCCGAAACGCCGGTTCCCGCGGGAGCTGTCGCCGTCGCGGGTCGTGAAAACGGCCGCGGCGCTGGCGGAAGGCGTCCGCGACCCGGGATTCGCGGCGCTCGTGGAACGGATCGACGACGACCGTTTCCACGGAGCCGTCTCGATCGACGTTTACTTTGACGGCCCGGAGGCCTTCGGCGCGATGCTCGAGGCCGTCGAGCGGGCCCGCGAAGAGGTCCTGCTCGAGTCCTACATTTTCAAGGACGACCCGACGGGCCGGCGCTTCCAGGCGGCCCTGCTCGACGCCGCGAGCCGGGGGGTGGCGGTGCGGGTGCTCGCCGACGGGATCGGCTCGATCGGCACCCGACGGGCCTTCTGGGAGGAGCTCTCGCGCGGTGGCGTCGACGCCCGGATCTTCCGACCGCTCGGCTTTCCGCTGCGCCTCCTGCGCCGCGATCACCGGAAGATCCTGGTCGCCGACCGGAAGGTCGCGTTCACGGGCGGCATGAACATCGGGGACGAGTACGGCTCGTCCCTTCTGCCGCGGGAGGGACTCTGGCGCGACACGCACGCGCGCGTGGAGGGCAGCGCGGCCGGCGAAATGGCCGCCGTCTTCCAGGAGGCCTGGCAGGAGGCGGGCGGGGCCGCGCTCACGCTCGGGCCGCCGCCCGGCGACGACGGGTCCGAACCTCGGGTCCTCGTCCTCGACTCGAGGCCGGGCCGCGGTCAGCTCGAGGTGAGCTCCACCTACGCCGCCATCGTGGGGGCCGTGCGGCAGCGGCTCTGGATCACGATGGCTTACTTCGCTCCGCGCACCCGGGGCCTCGAGATCCTCGGGGCCGCGGCCCGCCGCGGCGTGGATGTCCGCCTGCTCCTGCCGGGCCGGACCGATATCGCGATCGTGCGTCATTCGGGCCACGGCTTCTTTTCGGACCTTCTGCGCCGTGGCGTTCGGATCTTCGAGTATCAGGCGGCGGTGCTCCACGCGAAAACCCTGGTCGCCGACGGATACCTTTCGGTCGTGGGCTCGAGCAACCTCGACTTCCGGTCGTTCGAGCTGAATGCTGAATGCAACTTCCTCATCCTCGACGACGCCACTGGCGCGAGCATGGAGAAGCGGTTCGAGGAAGACCTGTCGCAGTCCAAAGAGATTCGCCTGGGGCCCTGGCGAGCGCGCGGATCGATCCACCGGCTGGGGGACCAGGTCGCCCGGCGGCTCGCGCCCTTCCTCTGACCGGAACGGCTAGCCGGGCCCGCGAACGGGAACGATGAGCACGGCGACGCTCGAACGGGAGAGGACCCGCTCGGTCGTGCTGCCGACGAGAAGTGCGGAGACGGTGTTGCGCCCGCGGCGGCCCATGACGAGCAGGTCGTAGCCCCGGCGCGAGGCGCGCGCGAGCTCCAGCTCGGGGGCTCCCCGCAGCAGGAGCGTTTTTTCATCTTTGCGGGCGAGGGCGCCGAGACGCTTTGCGTAGTGGGCCCGGAGCTCGCGGGCGAGCACCCGACCACCGGCGCGCACGAGGTCACCGCGATTCTCGAACACGGCGGCCCGAACGTCCGAAGCCGGTCGAACGTGGACGAGCGTCAAGCCGGCGCCGGTCTGCCCGGCGAGAGCCCGCGCCGCTGCGAGTGCGTGGAGCGAGTTCTTCGAGAAATCGATCGCAACCATGAACCGATTTTTCGCCACCGCCGGAGGTTATCATCGGGGCCGAGCAGGGGAGGGGCAATGAAGTTCCTGTCCGGGTTGCTGGCCGGCCTCGTCTTACTCGCTCTCGCGGCCGGGTTCGTGATCGCGACCGGAGTCTTCTCCGTCGGTGCGACGTCGCCGCCCGGCGACTTCGAGCGCAAGCTCGCCGCCTTCGCGGTCGATCGTTCCGTGGCGCGCCGGGCGCCGCGCGGCTCCAACCCGACGGCGCCGAGCGCGGAAAACCGCGCCGCCGGCCTCGCGCACTACCGCTCGATGTGCGTGACATGCCACGGCGCGCCCGGGGTCGACCCGTCCGAGATCGGCGAAGGACTCAATCCCCCCGCGCCCGATCTGACGCTGCCGAAGATCCAGTCGCGCACGGACGGAGAGCTCTTCTGGATCGTCCAGCACGGCCTTCGGATGACCGGGATGCCGGCCTTCGGTCCGACGCACCGGGACGAGGAGATCTGGAAGATCGTGGCCTTCCTGCGCCACCTTCCCGAGGTCACGCCCGAGGAAGAGAAGGCGCTCACCTCCGGCGAGCACGCCGACTAGACGTCGTTTCTCGACAGCAATTCGGCGATGTGAGACCGGGGCCGTAGGGGCGGCCCTTGTGGCCGCCCGCCGACACGCTGACGATTCGCGTGCCGCCTCTCAATGGGCACGGGAGGAGGCGCCCGCAAGGGGCGCCCCTACCTACCGGGCGCGGCGGTTTCAGGGGTCGCCTCACAAGGCGAGCGCCTGCACAGTGAACAACGTCTTGAGAATTCACAACTAGACGGCGAGGGCCGAGGCGAGGACGTCACCGACCGAGATCCCGCCGCGATAGTTCCCGACGAACCGCAGGCCGGGGAAGCGCGATTCCGCCCGCGCGAGGGCCTCGATGCGCGCCCCGTGGCCGTGTTCGTACTGCGGGATGGCCCGAGGCCAGCGGGTGAGCAGGACCAGCCGGGGGTGCCCCCGAACGATTCCCTCGGCCTCGAGATCGCGGGCCGCGGCGCCGACGAGCTCGACGTCCGAAAGGGAAAGGGCCCCCGGATCGCGGGCGCCGCCCAGGAAGACCGTCACGAGGACGTGTCCCTCGGGGGCCCGGCCGGGAAAGAGGCTCGAGCTCCAGACGCCGCCGAGCACGCGCCTCGAGGGATCCGGCACGACGAGGTGGCCGAATCCGCAAAAGGGCCGGGCGAGTGAGTCGACGGGCCAGGCGAGATGGAGGACGGCGAGCGGCGGGTGCGGAATCGCCGCGAGCGCTGCGGCCGCGTCGGGAGCGAACGGGCGGACGAGCTCCGCCGCGGCCGCCGCGGGAGCCGCAAGGATGACCTCGCCGGCGTCCCACTCGGCGGAGGCCGTCGTGACGCGCCAGCCGCCCGGTCGCGGCGAAAGCGCGAGAGCGCCGCTCGAGGGGCGGAAGGCCGGCCCGAGCGATCGGGCCATGGCAAGAGGGAGCGTCTCGAGCCCGTCGCGGAAAGAGAGAAGCCCGCGGACCTTCGGCTCCGGGGCGGGCGACTGTGCGCGGTTGCGGCGCGCCTCGCGGATCGCTCCGCGAAGGATGCTGCCGTGCTCCGTTTCCCACCGCGCCAGGGACGGGAAGGCGTCCGCGACGGCGAGAAGGGCCGGATCGCCGGCGAAAATTCCGCCCACGAAGGGCGTGACGATGCGGTCGGCGATCTCCGGGCCGAGGCGGCGCGAGAAGAAGTCGCGGACACTCTCGTCCGGGGATCCGCCGCCCCGGCGAAACGGCTCGCCCAAAAGGCGCAACTTCCCGGCTGCCGAGAGGAGCCGTGTCGAGAGAAGCGAGCCGGGGGACGACGGCAGGGCATGAAGCTCCCCGCGGAAGTCCACGTATCGCGGCAGCTTCGGATCGCTCAGGAGGACCTGGGCTTCGAGCCCGAGGTCGCGGACGAAACCCATCACCGCCCCGGTCGGCCGGACCGTGTTGGGGCCGGTCTCGAGGAGAAAGCCATCGCGCCGCTCGGTCCTCACGACCCCGCCGGGACGCGCGTCGCGTTCGAGAAGGACCGTCTCGACCCCCGCGCGCACGCGTTTGGCCGCCGCCGCGAGGCCCGAGAGTCCCGCGCCGATGACCACCGTAGCCGCCGTCTGCGCCATCAGTCCTTCCAGAACCCCTCGGCCGAACGGACGAGGTCCGCAAGGGCTCGCAGAAAGGTCGGGCGGCTGTTCAATCCGGGAGTTCGGCGAAATTGCTCGATGCCCGCCGTCCGGGCCTCCTCGCCGAAGAGCTGATCGATCTCGTACAGCGTCTCGACGTGGTCGGTGACGAAGGCGATCGGGACGGCGAGGACCTGGCGCGTGCGAGCGCGGCCGAGGTCGCGGATCACGTCGAGCGTCGGCGGCCCCAGCCATTCAACCGGGCCGAGCTTGGACTGGTAAGCGAGCGACCACGGGCCGTTCCAGGCCAGGCTCGCGAGAATCGCCCGCACGCTCGCCTCGATCTCCGAGGCGTAGGGGTCGCCCGAGCGGGTCACGAGCTTCTTGGGGATCGAGTGCGCCGAGAAGAGAAGGTGGACGGCCTCGGGGCGGGGGTCCTCGAAGCGGGCGAGCTCTTCCCGGATCGAGTCGGCGTGGGCCTGTACGAAGAGGGGATGCGTCGGCCAGGACCCGATCTCGTGAAACTGCGCTCGCGGGGCGGACGCGTCGACCGCGTCTCGGCTGCGCTCGAGGGCGCCCTTGGTCGTCGTCAGCGAGTACTGGGGGTAGAGGGGCAGGGCGAGGAACCGGTCGACGCCCGAGGCCGCGAGTTCGCGCACCACGTCCTCGACGAGGGGCGCCGAGCAGTTCATCGCGGCCCGGCAGACGACGTCGCGTCCTTCCCCGCGCAGGATCCGCTCGACCCCGTCGGCCTGCTCGCGCGTGAGCGGCAGGATCGGCGAGCCGCCTCCGATCGAGGCGTAGAGCGCCCGGGAGGCTTTCTTGCGCCCGATCGCGATCGCCGCGGCGATCGCCTTGCGCAGAAGGGCCGGCCGGACGCGGATCACGTCGGGATCGGAAAACAGGCGGTAGAGGAAGCCCGGGACTTCCTCGAGGGTGGCGGGCCCGCCGAGCTGGAGAAAAAGGACCGCGCGGCGCGTCACAGCGTGCGCGAGAAGACCGGCTTCTCCGCCGTGCGGCCGAGATAGGCGTCGAAGGGCATCGCGAGGTTGCGGAGGAAGACCCGGCCGAGCGCCGTGGCACGAATCTCCCCGGGCGCGAGCGTGACGAGGCCGTCGGCGACGGCGGGGGCCAGGGCTTCGAGCGCCGAGGCGAACATTTCGTCGAAGCGGATCCCGTAGCGGTCCTCGATCTCCGCCTTCACGACGACTCCGTGACAGAGCAGGCTCTGGATGACGTCGCGCCGCAGTTCGTCGTCGCCGGACAGGCGCGCGCCCCGGAAGGTCGCGGCGCCCGCGGCGCCGACCGCGGCCCGGTACTCGGCGAGCTCCCGCCGGTTCTGAACGTACTGCCGGCCGACGGAGCCGATGGCGCTCATCCCGAAGCCGAGAAGGTCCGTTCCGGCCTTGGTCGTGTAGCCCTGGAAGTTGCGGTGAAGCGTTCGGTCGCGCCGGGCCCGCGAGAGCTCGTCGTCGGGCCGCGCGAAATGGTCCATCCCGATGTACTCGTAGCCGGCGTCGGTGAAGCGGTCGAGCGCGGTGCGGAAGATCTCGAACTTCCCGGCCTCGTCCGGAAGGTGCGGCTCGAGCAGGCTCTGGTGCTTCTTCATCCACGGGACGTTGGCGTAGGAGTAGACGGCGAGGCGGTCCGGGTCGATCTCGAGGACCCGGTCGATCGTGGTCGAAAAGCCCGACGGCGTCTGGTACGGGAGACCGTAGATGAGGTCGATGTTGACGCTCGGGAATCCGAGGGCGCGGGCGCTGCGGACGAGGTCCCGCGTGGCCTCGAAGGGCTGAATGCGGTTGATCGCCTGTTGCACGCGCGGGTCGAAGTCCTGGACGCCCATGCTCAGGCGGTTGAAGCCGAGGCCGGCGAGCGCTTCCAGATGTGCGGGGGTCGTGACCCGCGGATCGACCTCCACGCCGAGCTCGGCGTCGGGAGCCACGTCGAAGCGCTCCCGGATCGTTCGGCCGAGGCGCTCGAGCAGCGGCGGCGGGAAGTAGGTCGGCGTGCCCCCGCCCCAGTGGATCTGGACGACTTTCCGGCCGCGCTCGGCGCCGGCCGCGCGGGCGACCCAGTCGATCTCCTTCTCGACGAGGTCGAGGTAGGAGTCTTCCGCGACGTGGTGCGTGCCGGTGATGACGACCGTGCAGCCGCAGAAGAAGCAGAGCTTTTCGCAGAAGGGGAGGTGGAAGTAGAGCGAGAGGGGCGCGGGGTTCGCCGCCGCTGCGCTCTCGGCGAGGATCGCCTGGTAAGCGTCGGCGCCGAAGTTCTCGCCCCACATCGGCGCGGTCGGATAGGAGGTGTAGCGGGGCCCCTGCACGTTGTAGCGGCGCAAAAGCTGGAGGGAGACGTCGCGAACGCTGCTCATGCGTTGGCCGGAACGGCGGCCCCGCGGCGGGCCGCCTCGAAGAAAGCCTCGACGCACTCGAGGCGGGCGCCCGGAAGGATCCCGTGACCGAGGTTGACGATGTGGGCCTCGCCGCGCGTCTCCGCGATCATCGCGCGCGTTCGCCGCGCGACCTCCGCGGGCTCGCCCAGGAGAAGGCCCGGATCGAGGTTGCCCTGGAGAGGCTTTCCGGGAACGCGCCGGCGGGCCTCCGAAAGCGGCAGTCGCCAGTCGATCGAGAGGACGTCCGCACCCGATTCCGCCATCGCTTCGACCAGGTGCGCGCAGCCGTTGACGTAGAGGATGACGGGATGGCCGCTCCGGCGGATCCCGGCGATCGCACGCACCGCGGCCGGCAGGGCCCACTCCCGGTAGTCCTCGCGGGTCAGTTCGCCTGCCCAGGTGTCGAACATCTGGACCGCGTCGGCGCCCGAGGCGAGCTGGTACGAGAGCACTTCGCCGACGACGTCGGCGAGCACGTCGAGAAGCCGCCGGAGCGTGGCGGGGTCCCGTCCCATCATCGTCTTGATCTCGGCGAAGCTCTTCGAGCCGCCGCCCTCGACGAGATACGAGGCCAGCGTCCAGGGCGCGCCACAGAAGCCGAGGACGGCGGCCCGTCCCGCCACCTCCCGGCGGATGCGCGACAGGATCTCGCCCGTGAAGGCGATCTCCGCACCCGGGTCGAAGCGGGCGAGCTTCGCGACCGCTGCCGCGTCGCGCACGGGCTCGGGAAGGTCCGGCCCGCCGTCGCCGAACTCGACGCGCGCGCCCATGGCCGCGACCGGAACGAGGATGTCCGAGAAGAAGATGACGGCGTCGGGGGAAAAGCGCCGGAAGGGCTGGAGCGAAACCTCCGTCGCGAGATCGACGGACCGGCAGAGCTCCATGAACGACACCCCCTGCCGGACCTCGCGGTACTCCGGGAGGTAGCGTCCCGCCTGCCGCATCATCCAGACGGGCGGCCGGTCGACGGGCCGGGAGCGGCAGGCGTCGAGGAAGCGCGCGGCGGGGCTCCGGTCATCCATGCGGGCCCCAATATAGCGCGGCCAGGCGGGCCGCTATACTGCCCGTCCAAACCCGAAACGGAGGAGAGATGCGGAAGAGTCTCGCCCTCGGACTTCTCGCGGGAATCGTGGCGCTGCCGGCTGCGGCCCAGCCCTCGATCACGGGACCGGTCGATCCGCTCGCGTTCACGCAGCTGAAGGACTTCAAGGCCCAACGGTCCTCGTCCAACTCGCGCTACCCGGACTGGAACGACGACAGCGCGCACCTGTTTCCCGGAGAGACTCTGACGATCGCGGACCTCGACGGTCCGGGGATCGTGACGCACATCTGGACGACATCCTCGGGCACGCTTTATGCCTGGCCGCGCCTTCTGAGGATCCGGGCCTACTACGACGGCAGCGACGTCGCCTCGGTCGATGCGCCGCTGGGCGACTTCTTTGCCGTCGGCCACGGCCTGGAGCGCAACGTCAAGTCGTTGATGGTCCGCGACAGCTCCGACGGGCGGGCGCGCAACAGCTACTGGCCGATGCCGTTCCGCCAGCGTTGCCGCATCACGGTCACCAACGAGAGCTCGCGCTACACGGGGCTCTACTACCACGTGGACTGGCAGCGCATGCCGTCGCTTCCGCCCGACACGGCGTACTTCCACGCGCGCTACCGGCAGGAGCTCCCCGCGGCGGCCGACGGCAAGCCGTACGTCTTCCTCGAGACGACGGGGCGGGGCTTCTACGTCGGCACGGTGCTCAACGTCATCCAGGCCGAGCCGGGATGGTTCGGCGAGGGCGACGACATGTTCTACGTCGACGGCGAGAAGGTGGCCTCGATCCAGGGCACGGGATCCGAGGACTACTTCAATGACGCCTGGGGCCTGCACGTCGTCGACGGCGACTACACAGGCGTCACGGTCGCCGACGGCGAGGGCCTGGGCGCGCGGATGACGGCGTACCGCTGGCACCTGACCGACCCGGTTCCGTTCACGAAGCAGATTCGCGTCGAGATCGAGCACAAGGGCTGGACCTACAAGCCCGACGGTACCGTGCGCACGGCGTTCGGCGTGCGCGAGGACCTCATGTCGAGCGTCGCGTACTGGTACCAGCAGGGTGTGGCGACCGGCCAGCCCGCGGTGCCCTACGGCCGCGCGCGGCTGCCTCAGGGCAACGCGGTCCAGATCGAGCTCGAGAAAGCCCTGCCCGAGGCGAAGACGCAGGGGGGCACGGCGACGATCTTCCCGGAGCTCTTCTGGGGTAAGGACGTCATCATCTTTTCCGCCGAAGGTCCGGGCTCGCGCATCGAGCTTCCGTTCGACGTGTCCGCCGACGGCGATTACGAGGTGCAGGCCCAGGTTGCCCAGGCCTCCGACTTCGGCACCTACGAGATCTGGCTCGACGGCAAGCCGCCGAAGGCGGCCGAGCTCGAGCACGAGCCGGGCGCCGACATCCGCAACGACGGCCAGTACGACGGCTATGCCTGGGAAACCTACGTCGGCAAGCTCGTTCCGCTCGGCTGGCCCCGCCTGACGAAGGGACGGCACTCTCTCACGTTCATCTGTACGGGCAAGCGTTCCGAGTCGACCGGGTACAAGGCCGGCATCGACAACGTCGTTCTCGCACGCGTCGGCCGGGAGGCCTGGACGAAGGCGGGCGAGGACCGGCCGTCGGCGTTCCGGCCGGGCGACGTGAAGACGCTGACGGCGCAGCTGTCGGATGCCGACCCGGCGGTGCGCACGCTCGCGGCCGCCGGGCTGCGCGACGCGGGTGCCGCGGCGCTGCCCGCGCTCGAACCTCTCGTCGCGCGGCTCAAGGACCCCGAGGTCTACGTCCGCGCCTCCGCGGCCGCGGCCATCGGGGCGCTCGGTCCGAAAGCCGCGCCGGCGGTACCCGCGCTGATCGCCGCCTGCAAAGTCCCGGGCGAGTCGGGGCAGGCCCTGCGCGCCTACGCCTATGCCCTCGGGGACATCGGCCCGACGGCGAAAGCGGCGCTCCCGACGCTCGAGGCGATGAAGGCCGACCGCTCGGTCGAGTGGGTCGTCGTCAAGACGATCGACGAGATCGAGGGGAGACGGCCGGGTCGGACGAAGCCCTGAGGTCTTAGCCGCCGAGCAGCTGCCGCAGCACGTACGGCAGGATTCCGCCGTGGCGGTAGTAGTCGACCTCGATCGGCGTGTCGATCCGCAGGCGCAGGGGGACCTGCGCCGGGGAGCCGTCGCTCTGCCGCACGGTCAACGCGATCTCCTGGCGGGGACGCAGCGCCTGGCCAAGCCCGGCCAGGTCGAAGGTCTCCGTGCCGGTCAGCCCGAGCGACGCGGCACTCACGCCCTCGGGGAACTGGAGCGGGAGAACGCCCATCCCGACGAGGTTCGATCGGTGGATCCGCTCGTAGCTCTGGGCGACGACGGCCCGGACGCCGAGGAGCCGGGTCCCCTTGGCCGCCCAGTCCCGCGAGCTGCCGGTGCCGTACTCCTGGCCGGCGAAGATCACGAGGGGTACCCGCTCGGCCTGGTAGCGCATGGCCGCGTCGTAGATCGCCAGCTGCTCGCCGGAAGGTTGATGGACCGTGACGCCCCCCTCGACCCCCGGCACCATCAGGTTCTTGATCCGCACGTTGGCGAAGGTTCCGCGCGTCATGACGCGGTCGTTGCCGCGGCGTGAGCCGTAGCTGTTGAAGTCTTCGGGCGCGACGCCGAGCGACTGGAGGTAGAGGCCCGCCGGGGACGTCTTCTTGATCGCCCCGGCCGGGCTGATGTGGTCGGTCGTCACCGAGTCCCTGAAGATCGCCAGCGCCCGGGCGTTTCGGATGTCCTGGACCGGCGCCGGTTCGAGGCCGAAGTGTTCGAAGAACGGCGGCTCCTGGATATAGGTCGAGCGGGCGTCCCAGGCGTAGACGGTACCGGACGCGCTCGGAATGTCCATCCAGAGCGGATTCGCGGCAGCGAGGTCCGCGTAGAGCCGGCGGTACGTGGCGGCGTCGACCGAGGCGAGCAGAGCGTCCTGCACCTCCCGGTTCGACGGCCAGACGTCGCGCAGGAACACCGGACGCCCCTGCGGGTCCCGGCCGAGCGGCTCGGCCGAGAGGTCGATGTCGGCCCGCCCCGCGAGGGCGAACGCCACGACGAGGGGCGGGCTCATCAGGTAGTTGGCCCGGATGCTCTGGTGGACGCGCGCCTCGAAGTTGCGGTTTCCGGAAAGGACGCTGGCGGTGACGAGGTCGTTCTTCGTGACGACCTCCTCGATGCCCGAGTCGAGGGGTCCGGAGTTTCCGATGCAGGTCGTGCAGCCGTAGCCGACGGGGTAGAACCCGAGGCGGTCGAGGTAGGGCTGCAGCCCCGTCTTCTCGAGGTACTCGGTCACGACGCGCGAGCCCGGCGCGAGCGACGCCTTGACGCGCGGCGAGACAGTCAGCCCGCGCTCGACGGCTTTGCGCGCCAGGATCCCGGCGGCCAGCATGACGCTCGGGTTGGACGTGTTGGTGCACGAGGTGATCGCCGCGATGAGCACGTCGCCGTGGCCCACGTCGACGCGCCCGGGCCCCTCGGCCGCCGCGGTCGACCGATCCGGCGTTGGACGGTTGTTGGCCATTTCGGCTTCCGTCCACGCGTTGGTGTCGCGGGCGAGCGCGCCGCTGACGCTCGTGGGCGCCTGACTCCCGCCGCCGGGTTTCACGGAGCGCCCGAGGGTGGCCGGAAAGCGTTCCGCGAGGGCCGCCGCCGGCTTGCCATACCCGTTCTCGGCGACGGGCTTCGAGAAGAGGTCCCGGAAGCGCGTCTTCATATCCGCCAGGTCGATCCGGTCCTGTGGCCGCTTGGGCCCGGCCACGCTCGCGCGGACGCTCGAGAGGTCGAGCTCGAGCACCTCGGTGTAGTCGCAGTCGCCCGGCCGCGGGATCCCGAAGAGCCCCTGGGCCTTGTAGTAGGCGCGGAACGCGTCGACCTGCCCGGCCGTCCGGCCGGTCGCGAGCAGGTACCGACACGACTCCTCGTCCACGGGAAAGTAACCCATCGTGGCGCCGTACTCCGGAGCCATGTTGGCCACGGTCGCGCGGTCGGTGACGGGCAGCGAGGCCGCCCCCTCGCCGAAGAACTCGACGAACTTGCCGACGACCCTGGCCTTGCGGAGCATCTCGGTCACCACCAGCACGAGGTCGGTGGCCGTCACGCCTTCGCCGAGGCGACCCGCGAGGTGCACGCCGACGACGTCCGGCGTCAGGAAGTACACCGGCTGTCCGAGCATCCCCGCCTCGGCCTCGATGCCTCCGACTCCCCAGGCCACCACGCCGAGACCGTTGATCATGGTCGTGTGCGAATCGGTGCCGACGAGGGAGTCGGGATAGTAGACGCCGGCGCGCTCGAGGACGCCCTGCGCGAGGTGCTCGAGGTTGACCTGGTGGACGATGCCGATCCCCGGCGGCACGACGGCGAACCCGTTGAAAGCCTGCATGCCCCACTTGAGGAACTCGTACCGGGCGCGATTGCGCCGGAACTCGATCTCCATGTTCAGGCGAAGGGCATCGGGCGTGGACCACTCGTCGACCTGGACGGAATGGTCCACGACGAGCGCGACCGGAACGAGCGGCTCGATGACGTTCGGATCGCGCCCCAGCCGGCTCACGGCCGACCGCATGGCGGCGAGGTCGACGAGCAGGGGCACGCCGGTGAAGTCCTGGAGGACGATGCGGGCCACGACGAACGGAATCTCGGCGCTCCGCTGGGCACGGGGCTGCCATCCGGCCAGGGCGCGGACGTCGTCTTCCTTGACGCGCTTGCCGTCGCAGTTGCGGACCAGCGACTCGAGCACCACCCGAAGGGTCGCCGGCAGGCGCGAGATGCGGCCGAGGCCGTCCCGCTCGAGCTGCGGGAGGGAGTAGAAGGTGCCCGGCTGTCCCGGGCCGGGGGCAAAGCTCTGACGCGCGTGGGCGAAGTGGCTCATCGGGGCCTATCGTATTACGCGGCCGCGGCCGTTGATAAACTGCTCGGGTCCCATGGGATCTCACGTTTTCGGCTGGCTCGCCGTCGCGTGTTACGCGGCTGCGGAGCTGTCGGCAATCTTCTGGCTCGCTCGGCCGCGGAGCCTCGCCGGCCGCGCCGCGCCGCTTCTCGTCGTGGGCGGCCTCGCCCTGCACTTCGTGGACCTCCTGAACCGCGCCCGCGAGCTGCATTCGGTTCCTTACCGCACGCTCGGCGGCTCGGTCTCCTTCTTTGGCTGGATGCTCGGAATCGCGTACCTCGCCCTGGCCCTCCGCCACGGGGAGCGGACGACGGGGCCCTTCCTCATTCCGATCGTCATCGCCGCGACGGTGGCCGGTCTCCTCCTGCCGGACCCCGCCTCGACGCCCGCCCCCGGCGCCCACGGATCCGTTTTCGCGTTTCACGTCACGTTCGCGATCCTGGCCTACGCGGCCTTCGCGCTGTCGTGCGTGATCTCGATCCTCTACCTCGTGCAAAGCCACCAGATCCGGCGGGGCCGGACCGGCCTGCTCTTCTCCCGCCTTCCGCCTCTCGAGGTGCTCGGCCGGATGAACCGGACCAGCGTGAAGATCGGCCTGGCGGTCCTGTCGATCTCGCTCGTCCTCGGCCTCGTGCGCGCGGAGCAGGTCTGGACCACGCTCGCCGACCCGAAAATCGAATGGGCCCTCCTGACGCTCGCGGTCTACGGACTCCTCCTCTGGATGGACCGCCGCGGTTGGGAGGGCCCCCGCGTCGCCGTTCTTTCGATCCTGGGCTTCGGCCTCGTGATCTTCTCGTACACCGTGGTGAACATGGTCTTCAGCCAGTCGCACCGGTTCCGATGAGCGCCGCCGAAGCGCGGCTGCTGCTCCTCGGCTGGAACTTTCGCGGCGCCGACGTTACGGTCCGCGAGCGCATCGCGTTCACGGCCGACGAGGTCCGGGAAGCCCTCGAGCGCATCCGGGGGCAGGGTCTCGCGAGCGAGAGCGTCATCGTGGCGACCTGTCACCGAAGCGAGATCTACGCGCTCTCCGACGGGGAGCGGCCGCACGAGGAGATCGCCGCCCTCATCTCGCGCTGGAGGGGCCTCGACCCGGCCGAGGTCGTCCGCGCCAGCTTCTTCCGGGAGGGACCGGAGGCCGCGCGCCATCTTTTCCGCGTGGCCGGGGGGCTCGACTCGATGGCCCTCGGCGAGAGCGAGGTCCTCGGCCAGGTCCGGACCGCTCTCGGTCTCGCTCGCGAGGCCGGCGCGACGCGCGCCGTGTCCCACCGCATGTTCGAGAGCGCGCTCGCCGCCGGGAAGCGTGTTCGTACGGAAACGGAGATCGCGCAGCACCCCCTCTCGGTCGCCTCGATCGGGTACGAGCTCGCGGCGAAAGTCTTCGGCCAAATGTCCGAGCGCACGGTGCTCGTCATCGGCGCCGGCGACACGGGCACCCTTTTCGCGAAGCAGGCCGTCGAGGCCGGCGTCGCCGACGTCCGGATCGTCAATCGGACGCCCGCGCGGGCCGAGGCCCTCGCGGCGAAGATCGGCGGCCGCGCCGTGCCGTGGAGCGAGCTCGGCGAGAGCCTCCAGTACGCCGACGTCGTGGTCGGGACGACCGCGAGCCCGACGCCCGTCGTGGAGCGCCCGGAAGTCGAGACGGCGATGCGGCAGCGGCGGGGCAGTCCGATGATGTTCATCGATCTCGCGATGCCGCGCGACATCGCGCCCGACGTGAGGGACGTCTACAACGTCTACGCCTACGGGCTGGACGACCTCGAGGGCGTCGCGGAGGAGAACCGCCGGCGGCGCGCCCGGGAGGTTCCCCGCGCCGAGGCCATCCTGGAAGAGGAGCTCGCGCGTTTCACGGCCTGGTTCGGCAACCTCGCCGTGGTACCAACGCTGACCGACCTCCAGCGGCGCCTGGCCAACCTTCGAGACCGCGAGCTCGAGCGCGTCGCGCCCGCCGACCGTGAGCGGTTCCGGGCCTTTGCGGACTCGATCGCCGCCAAGCTGCTCCACGAGCCGCTGCGCCGCCTCAAATCCGAAACCGACGCCTCCCGCAAGCTCGATCGCGTCGAGGCCGTCCGCCACCTCTTCGACCTCGACGGATGAAGCTGCGTCTCGGCGCGCGCGGCAGCGCGCTCTCCCTGGCGCAGGCGACGCTGGTCGCCCGCTCGCTCGGCGGCGTCGCCGAGGTCGAGATCGTCGAGGTGCGTACCACGGGCGACCGCAAGTCCGCGGCCGGAGAGCCGATTTCCTGGAAGGGCGACTTCACGCGCGAGCTCGACGAGGCGCTCCGGTCGAGGACGGTCGATTTCGCGGTCCACAGCCTCAAGGACGTGCCTTCGACGCTGGCGGAGGGGCTCGTGTTGGTCGCCGTGCCGGTGCGCCAGGACCCGCGCGACGCGCTGGTGTCCCATCCGGCCCGACCCTTTGCGGAGCTCCCGCAAGGGGCGCGCGTCGGCACGTCGAGCCCGCGCCGGCGCGCCCAGCTTCTCGCGGCGCGGCCCGACCTCGAGGTCCTGGAGGCGCGGGGCAACGTCGACACGCGTCTGCGGCGCCTGCGCGAGGGCAAGTGGGACGCGATCGTTCTCGCCCGGGCCGGCCTCGCGCGGCTCGACCGGCTCGAGGAGATCGTCGACATCTTCCCGGAGGACGTCCTGCTGCCGGCGGTCGGCCAGGGTGCGCTCGCGATCGTGGCGCGCGAAGGCGACGTGCGAACGGGGGAGGCGCTTTCCTCGATCGACGACCCGCCCTCGCACGCCGAGGTCGTCTGTGAACGCGCGATCCTCGCGGCCCTCGAAGCGGGCTGCCGCGCCCCGGTGGCCGCCCGCGCCCGCGTCACGGGGTCCTCTCTGACCGTCGACGCGGCGGTCTTCTCCGGCGACGGCGCCCGCGTCCTGCGGGAGCGGGGGGCCGGCGGAGCGGCGGACGCCGACCGAATCGGTGGGGATGTCGGGCGTCGGCTGCTCGCCGCCGGGGCGGTCGCGTTGATCGGAGAGGCCGCGGATTGAAACGGCCGGTCGTTCTCGTGGTCCGCTCCGGTGCGCGACCCTTCGGCTCGATCCCGGGCGTCGAGGTGGCCGAGTATGTCAGCCATTCCGTCGAACCCGTCTCGGCCGTCGCGGCCGACTGGACGTCCGGCTGGGACACGGTCATCGTGACGAGCCAGACCGCGGTCGAGCAGATTGCGCGCGACGCCCGCAACGCGGACATCCTGCGCCGCGGCCTCGAAACCGGGACGCTGGTGGCCGTGGGCGAGGCGACCGCCGAGGCGCTGAGGCGAAATGGCCTTGCGCCCGACCACGTCGCCCGGGGTTCGGCGCGCTCCATGCTCGAGGGACTCGCCGCGACCCTCTCCGGCCGCCGCGTCCTTTGGCCGTGCGGAGAGGACGCGTCCGTCGAGCTCGACGCCCTTCTGAAAGCCGGGGGGGCCGAGGTGCGCCGCGCCGTGCTCTACCGCAAGCGCGCCGCCCCCGCAAACCCGGCGTTGTCGGCCGAGATCCTCGAACGGCCGCCGGCCGCGTTCTGCCCGACGTCCCCGGCGGCCGCCGAGTGGCTCTTCGACGGCCTGACCCCGGCGGCCGCCGAGCGGCTCCGGATGGTTCCCGCCGTGGCGCTCGGCCCGTCGACCCTCGAGAAGCTCGCAGCCCTCGGAGTCGAGCGTGCCGAGCTTTCGCGGGAGGCCCGCTTCGGGAGCGCGGCGGACGTGCTGGCGAGGCTTGCCAGCGCGACGCGCGGAACATAGTCTGGAGGCTTCGATGGGCGGATTCCCGACATTGCGTCTCCGGCGGCTCCGGGGCTCGCCCGCGATGCGGGCGCTCGTCCGGGAAACGCGGCTCACCCCGGATCGTTTCGTCGCACCGCTCTTCGTTCGCAAGGGTAAGGCCCGACGCGAGCCGATCGGATCCCTTCCCGGCGTTGATCGCGTTTCGCCCGACGAGGCGGTCGCGCTCGCACAGGAACTCCGGTCGCTCGGGGTCCCGGGCGTCATTCTCTTCGGGATTCCGGAGCGCAAGGACGAGACTGGAAGCGAAGCGTGGGACGAGGGCGGCGCCCTCCAGGAGACGGTCCGGGCGCTGAAGATCGGGGTTCCGGGACTTCTCGTCATGACCGACGTCTGCCTCGACGAGTACACCTCCCACGGCCACTGCGGCGTGATCCGCGACGGCCGGGTCGACAACGACGCCACGCTGCCGCTGCTCGCCCGGGCTGCGGTCTCGCACGCGCGCGCGGGAGTGGACGTCGTCGCCCCGTCGGACATGATGGACGGCCGCGTCGGCGCCATTCGCCGCGAGCTCGACCTGGCGGGCTTTACCGAGACGGCCATTCTTGCCTACGCGGCGAAGGCGGCCTCCGGGTTCTACGGTCCGTTCCGGGAAGCCGCCGACTCCGCGCCCAAGTTCGGGGACCGGCGCGGCTACCAGATGGACGGCGCCAATCGGCGCGAGGCGATGCGCGAGATCGCGCTCGACCTCGAGGAGGGGGCCGACGCCGTGATGGTCAAGCCGGCGCTCGCCTACCTCGACTGGATCGGCGAGGCCCGCAGACGCTTCGAAGCCCCCATCGCGGCGTACAACGTTTCGGGCGAGTACGCGATGGTCAAGGCGGCCGGCGCGAACGGCTGGATCGACGAAAAGCGCGTCACGCTCGAGATCCTCACGTCGATCGTGCGGGCCGGAGCGGACTTCGTCCTGACGTACCACGCGCGCGACGCGGCTCGCTGGATCCGCGAAGGCGGCCTGGACGCTTGAAGGACCCCCGAAAGGCACGCTCGTCGGCGCGTTCGGCAGCTCTGTTTCGGCGGGCCCGGAAGCTCATGCCCGGCGGCGTGAGCTCACCGGTCCGGTCGTTCGCCTCGGTCGGCGGCGAGCCCTTCTTCGTGTCCTCGGGCCGCGGCGCACGCATTCGTGACGCGGACGGGCGGTCCTACGTCGACTACGTCATGTCCTACGGCCCGCACCTCTTCGGCCACGGGCCGACGTTTCTGCGCAAGGCCCTCGACCGCGCCTGCCGGCGCGGAACTTCGTTCGGGGCGCCGACCGAGCTCGAGGTGCGCCTGGCCGAGCGGGTCACGAAACTCGTTCCCTCGATCGAGATGGTCCGCTTCGTCAGCTCCGGCACCGAGGCGACGATGAGCGCGGTACGTCTGGCGCGCGGCGCCACGGGCCGCAAGCGGATCCTCAAGACCGACGGCGGGTATCACGGCCACGCGGACGGCTTCCTGGTGGCCGCCGGTTCGGGCGTCGCGACGCTCGGAATCGCGGGCAGCCCGGGCGTGCCGGACGAGATCGCCGCGCTCACGACGGTCGTCCCCTACAACGACGCGGGCGCGCTCGAAGCGGCGCTCGAGAAATACCGGGGAGATGTGGCGGCGTTCATCGTCGAGCCCGTCGCGGCGAACATGGGCCTCGTCCCGCCGCGCCCCGGCTACCTCGAGGCCGCGCGCGAGCTGACCGTGAGGCATGGTGCTCTCCTCATCTTCGACGAGGTCATCTCGGGATTCCGGCTCGCGGCGGGCGGCGCCCAGGAAATCTATGGCGTGACACCGGACCTGACGACGCTCGGAAAGATCCTCGGCGGCGGTCTTCCCGTGGGGGCCTACGGCGGAGCGCGGGCCTTGATGGAAGAGATGGCGCCCGCCGGTCCCGTCTACCAGGCCGGGACCCTGTCGGGGAACCCCCTCGCGATGAGCGCCGGTCTCGCGATGCTCCAGGAGATCGAGCGCCGCCCGCCCTATTCCGAGCTCGAGCGGCTCGGGGGCCTTCTCGAGACGCAGCTCCACGCCGAGATCGCCCGGCGCGGGCTCGCCGACCGGGTCAGCCTGCCGCGGATGGGTTCTCTCCTCACGCTCTTCCTCGCGCCCGGGCCGATCCGCGACTTCACGGAGGCGAAGCGTGCGGACACGAAGCGCTACGCCACGTTCTTCCACGCCATGCGCGAGCGCGGGATCTTCCTTCCGCCCGCGCAGTTCGAGGCCTGGTTCGTCTCGACGGCGCACGGCGAGGCCGAGATCCGCCGAACGGCGCGCATGGCGGGAGAGAGCCTCTCGGCGGCGTTCGCGGCCTAGGCCTCGGGCGCGCCGGGCTTTCGAAACCGCCGGAACCCGTCCTCCCGCGTCTTCCGGATCTCGTCGGTCTCGGACTCGATCCAGGGCAGGGGCGAGCCCAGGCGCTTCAGAGTCCGGCCGGCGATCTCGAGCGAGGTTTCGAATTCCTCGGCCACGACTTCGTCGGCGCCGGCCGCGACGAGACCGGGGATCTCGGCCACGTACCGCGTGCGCGCGAGGATGAAGAGCTTCGGCGAGAGGGTGCGGCAGTGCCGGATGGTCTGGCGGGTCGCCCGCGGGTCGGAGAGGAGGACGATCGCCGCGTCGGCCGTCTCGATGCCGGCGCGCCGAAGGACGACGTCGCTCGTCGAGTCGCCGTACTCGATGGGGAGGCCCCGCTTCGACCCTCGCTTGACACGGTCGGGGTCGAGGTCGATCACGCGGAACGTTGCTCCCGCGCGCTTCAGCACCCGGGCCACCGTCTCTCCCATGTGGCCGAAGCCGATCACGAGGACGCGGCCCCCGGGCGGCTCAACCTCGCCGGCCCGGAGTGTCGGCGCGCGGCCCGAAAGCCGGAGGGCGACCCCGTGGCTCGCCTCGGACAGGAAGGGTGTCGCGATCATCGTCACGATGGCCGCCGCGAGGAACGTCTGGTACGCCGCGGCCGAGATGAGATCGACGGCCCGCCCCTGGCGCAGAAGGACGAACGAAAACTCGCCGATCTGGGCGAGCGAGAGGCCCACGACCGTCGCCACGCGCAGGCCGTAGCCGAGCGTCAGGACCGCGGCTCCTCCGGCAATCGTCTTCCAGACGAGAATGAGGGCGAGGAGCACGGCCACGAAAAGGGGATCGTGCACGACGACGCGCGGGTCGAAGAGCATTCCGATCGACACGAAGAACACGGCGTTGAAGGCGTCGCGGAACGCGGCAATGTCCGCCATCGCCTGATGGCCGTACTCCGACTCCGACAGGACGAGCCCCGCGAGGAACGCTCCAAGCGCGGCCGAGAGGCCGGCCCGGGACGTCGCGAGCGCCGATCCGAGAACGAGAAACAGTATGGCGACGACGAAGATCTCCTTCTGGCGCGTCCCCGCGAGGGCGCCGATGAAGCGAGGCACGATGACGCGGGCGGCGACGAGGAGCGCCGCGGCCGTGGCCGCCGTCTTTCCCGCCGCGAGGAGCGCCGGAACGAGTCCGCCCGATGCGCCGCCCACGAGGAACGGCAGGGACAGGAGCATCGGGACGACGGCGAGATCCTGGAAGATGAGGATGCCGACGAGGGCCTTCCCCTGGGCGGAATCCATTTCGCGGCGATCCATCAGGAGCTTCAGGACGATCGCCGTCGAGGAGAGCGCCACCAGATAGCCGAAGAAGAGAGACCGCGATCCCGGGTATCCGCCCGCCGCCGCAACGGCCGCGACGAGTGCGATCGTGACGGCGACCTGGATCGGCCCGGCGATCCAGACGATCTTGCCGAGGCGACGGAGGTTCCCCAGCGACAGCTCGAGTCCGACGGTGAAGAGAAGGAGCACGACGCCGAGATCGGCGAGGCCCTCGACCACTTCGAGGTTGCGCACGAGCCCGAGGCCGAAGGGACCGAGGACGACGCCGGCGAGAAGGAAGCCGATCAGGGGCGGCTGCCGAAGGCGATGCAGCACGTACGCGGCGAAGAGTGCCGCGAGGAAGATCAGCGCGAGGGGCCCGAGGAAGTCCGGGGCCTGCATCACGCCGCATTATGCGCGCCTGCGGTTCTCTGGTAGCCTCGCGCCACTCGCTCATGAGCTCGACATCCGCGGCGGCTGTTCCCGGCGAGACGTGGTTCGGCCACCCGCGCGGCCTCTCCACGCTCTTTTTCACCGAGATGTGGGAGAGGTTCAGCTACTACGGGATGCGCGCCCTCCTGATCCTGTTCCTGGTGGCCTCGGTCCAGAACGGCGGCTTCGGGCTCACGGACAAGAAGGCAGCCGCGATCTACGGTCTCTACACGGCGGGCGTGTACCTGATGGCGCTGCCGGGAGGGTGGGTCGCCGACCGGATCTTCGGGCAGCGCCGCGCCGTGTTCATCGGCGGCTGCGTGATCGCCGCGGGTCACTTCAGCATGGCGGTGCCGACGGTGGCCTCGTTCTACCTGGGCCTGTGCCTGATCGTGATCGGCACCGGGCTCTTGAAGCCCAACGTGAGCGCGATGGTCGGCGACCTGTATCCGGAGGGAGGAGCCCGCCGCGATTCCGGCTTCTCGTTCTTCTACATGGGAATCAACACGGGAGCGTTCATCGGACCCTTCATCTGCGGGTTTCTCGGGGAGCGGGTCAACTGGCATTTCGGCTTCGGTGCCGCCGGCGTCGGCATGGTCCTCGGCCTGGTCCAGTACCGGCTGGGCGCCCGGCATCTCGGCACGGCCGGGCTGCCTCGTCGGCCGGCCCAGGACCCCGTCGCCCGGGCGAAGGCCATCCGCGCCGTCCTGATCGGGGTCGCGCTCCTCGCGGTGGCGCTCGTCGCCGGCACCCTGGCCAACCTCAGCCTCGAGGCGGCCGCGCGCGGGACGGGGGTCGTGATCGTCTCGATCGTCGTGCTCTATTTCGCCTCGGTGCTGGCCTCGGGGAGCCTGACCGTCGCGGAGAAGAAGCGCGTCGTCGTCATCTTCGTGTTCTTTCTGGCGTCGTCGCTCTTCTGGGCGGGATACGAGCAGGCGGGCTCTTCCTTCAACCTCTTCGCATCGCGGCTCACGGATCGCCTGGTCGGAGGCTGGGAGCTGCCCGCGTCGTGGTTCCAGGCCGTGCCCCCGACGTTCGTGATCCTGCTCTCGCCCGTCTTCAGCCTGGTCTGGCTCCGGCTTCGGGACGGCGGACCCTCGATGCCCGCCAAACTCGGACTCGGCCTCGTGCTTCTCGCGATCGGGATGTTCGTGATGGCCGTCGCCGCCGCGAACACCCACGGCGGAGCGGACAAGGTCGGCCCGTGGTGGCTCGTCACCACGTATTTCATCCACACCGTGGGGGAGCTGTGCCTGTCGCCGGTCGGCCTTTCGAGCGTGACCAAGCTCGCGCCGAGACGCCTCGTCGGCCAGATGATGGGGACCTTCTTCATGGGCAACGCGCTCGGCAACCTGATCGCCGGCCTGACGGCGGGCGCCTTCTCCTCGATGCCCCTGCCCGCGCTCTTCGGAACGATCGGGAAAGTCACGGGAGCCGGTGGGCTGCTGCTCCTCGTCTTCTCGGGGCCGGTCCGGCGCCTCATCGGCGTGCTCCCGACCGAGGCGGAGTCGCGGCGGGCGGCCGCCGAAAGCGAAGCTCCGGCCTAGCCGTCTTCTCGACGCGTTGTTCTCCCAGCCCGGCGAGGCGGGAGCCGGGCTGTCGGGACGGCCCTCGTGGCCGCCCGCCGACGCGCTGACGATTCGCGCGCCGCCCCTCGGTTTGCACGGGAGAAACCGCCCGCGAGGGCGCTCCTTGGTTCCCGGGCGCGGTCGTTTCAGGGGGGGAGGCCCGGCGTACTGCACAACGGCCTGAGAATTCACACCGAGGCCCGACCTCCCGGAACCGGGGCTGTCGGTGGTACATGTCGCCCGTGGAACCGCCGGCCGATGAGATCTCCAGCGCCCGGAACTACTACCGTAAGATCCTTCCCTTCTACGCGAAGGAATCCATCGCGAGGGCCCATCTCGACTTCTGGCGCTCGACGGCCGGTCGGTTCCGGCCCGCTCGGATCCTCGAGATCGGCTCGGGTCTCGGTCGGATCACCTCCGCCCTCGCGCGGGTCGCCCCCTGCGTCGGGATCGATGTTTCCCTGGAAATGCTGGCCGAGGCGGCGCGCGCCGGCCCCGGCCTCTTCGTCGCCGCCGATCTGCGACGTTCGGCGTTCGCCTCATGTTTCGATCTGATCGTCGCTCCCGGCGACCCGTTTTCGCACCTGACGACACTCGTGGAGCGGCGCCGCGCCCTCCGGGCCGTGGCGACCCAGTTGACGTTCGGAGGGCATTTCGTTCTCGAGGGGCTTTGCCGGAGGCGCCACGAGATCGCGTACCCGCGCCGGCGCATCCGGCACGCCCGGGGCGTCCTCGAGATCGAAGAGCGGTGGTTTCCGGTGGGCGTCGAGGATCTCTGGAGCGCGCGCTACCGGTACGTCGATCGCTTCCTCGACGGAACGACGAAGACGCTCTCGGCGTCTTTCATGGCGAGGGCCTGGAACCGGAAGACCGTCCGCCGGGAGTTCGCGGCCGCCGGTCTACGGATCGGTTCCCTCCGGGGCGATTTCGACGGGCGGCCCTTGGGCGCCGGGTCCGCGCGCATCGTGGTGACGGCCGAGAAGGCGCGGTGAGCGACACGGGCGGACCGAGGGTCGAGGAAATGGTCGCGGCGCTTTCGACGGACCTCTTCGCCGCGATTCCCTCGCAGACCTCGATCCGGGACCGCCGATCGCTCCTCGCGGTTCAGAGGTCGACGGCCCGGCGTTTCGGGCGCTTCGCCTATCTCGAGATCGGCTCGCACCTCGGCGGATCGATTCAACCGTATCTTCTGGATCCGCGTTGCGAGGCGATCTATTCGATCGACCCGCGGCCGGCGTCCCAACCCGATGACCGGTCGCGCGGCTGTCGCGTGGGCTATGAAGGCAACTCCACGCGGCGGATGCTCGATCGGCTCTCCGAGCTTTCCCCGGCCCGGCTTTCCGTCGTCCGCTGCTTCGAGGCCGACGCCTCCCGGGTCGATCCGGCCGCCGTCGAGCCCCGACCCCAGGTGGCCTTCATCGACGGCGAGCACACGCGCCGCGCGGTCATGTCGGATTTCGCATTCTGCCGTCGCGTGCTCGATCCGCGCGGTACGATCGTTTTCGACGATTTTCCGATCGTCTATCCCGCGGTGCTCGACATCCTCCGGTCGCTCCGAAGGGCGGGGGAGCGCTTCACGGCGGCGCGGCTCGAGGGCAAGGCGTTCGCGGTTTTTCTGGACGAAGACGTGGTCGCGGGAGACCCGTTCTTGAGCCGGTGCAGGGCCCGTAGCCGCTGGACCCTCCTGCGTTACCGGGTCAAACGGGCGGTCCGGGACCTGATCCCGGAGCCCTCGGTCCCCGCTCAATAGGTCGTCTCCCGGGAGCCCGTTCTGCTATCCTGCGCCCTTCCAACCGAGCAGCTTCGGCATCGAGCGTCCCCTCCGGACGGGCCGTCGGCATCGTTGTTGCTGGGCGGGAGTAAGACGGCAATGCCGGAGGCAGACTGATGCAATCGACCGAGTTCCAATGGCCGCAAGCGTCTCGAGGCACGGGTGCGCAATGGACGCGGCGCGCGGCCGCGCGCCTCTCTCTTCTCATCGTTCTGGTAACCACCGCTGCCGCCGGCGCGCAGGTCATCCAGGAGTTTCCGTTGCTCCCGGGCCCCCTCCGGCAGCCCGAGGGGATCGTCACCGGCCCCGACGGTAACCTCTGGTTCTGCGAAGAGGGCGGCAACCGGATCGCCCGGATGACGCCCGAGGGTGTCGTGACGGAGTTTCCGATGCCGAGCCCGGCGACCCGGCCCGAGACCATCACCGTCGGTCCGGACGGAAACATGTGGTTCACGGCGTGGAACGGCCATCTGATCGGACGGGTCACTCCCGAGGGCGTCATCACCGAGTTCCCGGTCCCAACCGCCAACGGCGAGCCCGAAGGCATCACCCTCGGCGCCGACGGCAACCTCTGGTACAGCGATGCAAACTCGAGCAAGATCGGCCGGCTGACCACGGACGGCGTCTTCACCGAATTTCCGTTGCCCACGACCCTTCGCCGGCCCGAAGGCATCACCACGGGGCCCGACGGAAACCTCTGGTTCGTCGAGCAGCAGGGCAACAGGGTCGGCCGGATGACGACCACCGGCGTCTACACGGGATTTCCGCTCCTCACGGCGGACGCCGACCCGTGGAACATCACGGTGGGTTCGGACGGCAACCTGTGGTTCTCCGAGGGAACCGCGGCGAACATCGGCCGCATCACCCTTGCCGGCGTGATCACGGAGTTTCCGCTGCCCCAGGGCGCCGGAACGCCCGACTACCTCGCGCTCGGTCCCGACGGCAACGTCTGGTTCACCGAATACTACGGGGATCGAATCGGCCGCATCACGCCGGCCGGAGACATCACCGAGTTCCCGCTGCCGTCGCCCGCCTCGAACCCGTACGGAATCGCGGTCGGTCCGGACGGCGCCCTCTGGTTTCCGGAGGCGACCGGCAACCGGATCGCGCGCATCACCACGGCGTCCGCGATCCCCAAGCCCATGGAAGTCGACGCGCGGACGGTGGCCGGAACGAACTCGGACGCCAACGGGGTCCTCGAGACCGGCGAGACGGTCCAGGTCGATCCGAGCTGGACGAACACTTTGATGTCCTCGGCGGACCTCGCGGGCGCGGCCGCGGGCTTCACGGGGCCGGCCGGTCCGGTCTACACGATCGACGACTCCACCGCGGACTACGGCACCGTGGCCGCCGAGGCGACCGCCGACTGCAACGACACCACCGGCGATTGCTTTCTGCTGTCGGTTTCGGGCGCCCGCCCTGCGCCGCACTGGGATGCGACCTTCACAGAGACCGTCAGTCCCGACGCCATCGCGAAGGAATGGACCCTGCACATCGGCGAGAGCTTTCCGGACGTGCCGAAGTCCCACCAGTTCTACTCGTTCATCGAGACGATGTTTCACAATCAGGTCACGGGCGGATGCGGACTCGGCAATTACTGCCCGGGCAATTCCGTCACGCGCGCCCAGATGGCCGTTTTTCTGCTCAAGGCCCGCTTCGGGCCTGCCTTTACGCCGCCCCCGGCCATCGGGACGGTCTTCACCGACGTCTCCACCGGGACATTCGGCGCAGCGTGGATCGAATCCCTCTCCGGGTTCAAGGTCACGGGAGGGTGCGGCAGCGGAATGTACTGCCCCAACAACCCGGTGACCCGCGCGCAGATGGCGGTCTTCCTCCTGAAGTCGAAGCACGGCTCGGCGTACGTGCCTCCGGCGTGCACCGGGGTTTTCACTGACGTGGCGTGTCCGAGCGGGTTTGCGGACTGGATCGAGCAGCTCGGGGCCGAGGGCATCACGGGCGGCTGCGGCGGCGGAAACTACTGCCCCGACGATCCCAACACGCGTGGGCAGATGGCGGTTTTCCTGGTCAAGACCTTCGGCCTCCTGCTCTACGGACCGTAGAGTTTCGACGCGGGGGCTCGGCGCGCGCCGGGCTCCCGCGACCGGTCCGCCTCGCGGGCCCGATCCTCGAAAACGCCCTTCGCGGCGGCGAGCCGCCCGAGGACCTCTCGCTTCTCCGCCTCGTCGTTCCACCCGCCGTGGGCCGCCGCGGCCGACTCGAGACGCTCGATCCAGCGGACGAAGTAACGGGCGTCGTCGGTGCTCCGCACCGACCGGCCGTCGACGGTCACGTAGATCGGGCTCGTCGTCGCGTACGGGTAGATGTCGAGGACGGGCTCCACCGCGCCGGCCGACCAGGCCCGAAGCACGTACCACCCGCTCTTCGACACGGAGATCGGGATCGTGGCGTCGGCTCGCTTGCCCCCGGCGGCAATCGGGACGGTCGCGACGACGGCGCCATTGCAGACGACTTCGAGCTTCTCGACCGGCACGATCGAGCGCATCCCGACCCGGGCCGTCAGGTTGCGTGCTCCGGAGGGCAGGGCGATCTCGTCGCCGACGTCGCGGCCGTCGAGGGTGAAGGAAAGAAGCGGACCGTTCGACGCGAAGGTTCTTCCGGCCTTCAGCGCCGCGAGCCAGGCCCTGTAGTCGAGTGTCGGTCCCGATCGAACGAAGACCCGGTTCATGCCGACCGGCCCCCGCAGGGACGCGTAGTTGGCCATGGCGTCGGTGCCGCCTCCCGCCGGGACCCGGAATCCGGAATTGAGCAGCCGGTACCAGACGTCGGCCGTGATGCGGTGATCGGAGAACCCCACGATTTCGAGATAGTCGGCTTTCCCGAGTGCGACGTCGACAGGGAGGGCGTAGGTCAGGGGATCGCTGCCGTTCGGGTCGGGCGGGGGCGGATCGAAGGGATGGACGTAGCCGGAGACGCCGCCCTGCGCGTGAGCGAGGTCGAAGATCGTGGAATTGTCGGGGAAGAGGCTGGCCGCAGCGGTGCCGAAGTACCCCGCGTAGTTGGGGAGGATCAGGTTCTTCGTGAGGCCGAGGTGCCCCGTGTGGCCCCACCAGCTGGTGTGGTACTCCTCGTCGTGCTTGACGAGCGTCGTCGCGGTCGAGACCGGGTCGAGGCTCCCGCGGAAGAACGCCACGTCCGGGATCCGCTGCTCCTTGTTGACGATCAGGTTCTCGACGACGTGCAGGTCTTCGGCCTCGGCCTGGGCGCGCAGGTGCGCCGGGTCGTTCCGGTAGGTGCCGCCGTAGTTCATGTGGACGTGCAGATCCCCGCTCCACCACCCCCGGGAGGGCAGGTCCAGGAGGCGCACGGGATTGAGGCTGGCGGAGACGGTTCCTCCCGCGAAGACCTCGACTTCGACGCTCGCGGGCGCCCATTCGAGGCCGCGCGTTGCGAGCACCGAGTACTTGCCGGCGGGCACCGTGAGCGTCTGCGGTTCCGTGGCCTGGAAGTAAGTGAGCTCGAACGGCCTCACGTTTCGGTCGAACCCGTCGTCGGCGTGACGCCACGCCGAATCGGGTGCCCAGCCACGTCCGTCGGCTCCCGTGACGGAGAAGCGCACCGGTACCGTGGCGCCGGCGGCGTTGCGCGCCGCAACCCGAAGCGTCCCCATCGGCCGGAGATATCGTCGTTGCGTTGGCGCGACCGATTCCACCGCTCCTCCCGGGATCGTCACCGCCTGGAGCGCAACGTTGCCCTGCTGGTTCGAAACGAATGCGATCTTCCGGCCGTCCGGCGACCAGCGCGGCCGCGTGTGGTCGCAGTCGCAGTACGTCAATTCGAAAGGGCTCCCGCCCTCGGCCGTCGTCAACCAGAGCTGGTTGTGCTGCCGGCCGAGGTACGAGCTGTAGACCACGCGATTGCCCTCGCGGGACCAGTCCGGTCTCGCCTTCCAGTTCGTCTCTTCCTTGCGCACGAGCCGCATCGGCGCCCCCGGCCGGGCCTCCATCCGCCACAGGTCGCCCGAGCCCCAGACGTCGCCCCGGTTGGAAATGACGATCAGCTCCCTCCCATCCGGCGACCACGTCGGCGAAAGGTACTGGTCGAACTTCGAGTAGTAGTAGCGGGGCAGCCCGCTGTCGACGTCCTCCGTGATTCGGGTCGCCTCCCCGGCCTGACGCCCGCCCGTCACCGGCAGAACGAAAACGTGGAAGCGGCCCTGGAACACGGTCGAGACATAGGCGATCCGCGAGCCGTCCGGCGACCAGCGCGCGTCGAGATTGACTGCCCGGTTGGCCACGAGCGCCCGGCTGGAACCGTCGGACAGATCCAGGACCCGGAGCTCCAGAGCGTCCTTGCGGTACGACGTGTAGAGAATCCGTTCTCCGTCGGGTGACCAGTCCGGCTCCGAGTCGTAGCCAGGACCATCGGTCAGTTGCACCGCTTCGTTCGACCCCAGTTTCTGCCGCCAGAGGGATCCCTGCATCGCGTAGACGAGCTCCGCTCCGTCCGGAGACCAGGCCGCCGCGCTCGGCCCGCTCGTGACCTGCGGGAGGTACATCTCCCTGTAGTAGTAGGAGTGCGGCTCGTTGATCTGCTTCAGGACCGGCTCGCGCTGTCCGAGGGCCCGGGAGGCGATGCCGGAGACCAGCAGGGCGAGCGCCACGTGACCAGGTTTCGTCCAGCTCATGGCGCGCACTTTCCCATGTGGCGGCGCGGAAAGTCCACGGGCGTCGTCCGCAGCCAAGTCAAACCGTCAATGGATCCAGCGGGTTGATGCGGATCCCACTCCGCTGCTTGGCCACGCTCAGCCCAACCAGACCCGTTTCAGATCATTTAAGGCGTATGATGAGTTTGACCCGTTCCAGACCCTCGCCCGCCCGCCGGCCTGCGTTCGCCAGGAACGAAAAGGGGGCTTCCGTGAATTCTCCCAGTGGGACCCTGGATCGAATCTCCCGGAGCGGCGAGGCGGTTTTTGTCATGGACGCGCGCAATCGGATCATCCGATGGAACAAGGCCTGCGAGTCGCTGCTCGGATTGCCGGCACGCGCCGTCATGGGGAGACATTGCCACGATGTCGTCAAAGGTCGGGACGGCAACGACAACCAGTATTGCCAGCAGAATTGCCCGGTGGCGCACCAGGCGCGAGAAGACCGGGCGCGCCCGGTTTGTCCCTTCGTGCTGAACGTCCGGGCGGCGGACGGCTCCAGAAAGACGGTTTCGAGCTCGCTCTTTTCCGTACCCTCGTTCCATCCGGCCCTCGCGACGCTCGTCCACGTCTTCCGGGAGGCCGCAGTCTCGCCGCCCGCGAGCCGTTCGAGCTCCGCCTCGCGAGAGCCTCTCGAGCCGGTCGTCACCGACGAGGGCGACACGGTGGACTTCACGATGCGTGAACGAGAGATCCTCAGTTGTCTCGTCGAGGGGCTTTCGACCGTTGCGATCGGCCGCAAGCTCTTCATTTCCGCCGTGACCGTCCGCAATCACGTGAACAGCGTCCTCCAGAAGCTCGACGTCCACACGCGGATCGCGGCCGTCGCGTTTGCGCACCAGCACAATCTCGCCTGACGTCGTTTCGCGACGTGCGGAGAGTTCGTGGAAAGCCGAATTGGTGGGCCGTCTGGGACTCGAACCCAGGACCACCGGCTTAAAAGGCCGATGCTCTAACCAGCTGAGCTAACGGCCCATCCGTTAGGGCGAATCAGAATACATCGCCACCCCGTTTGCGGCATACTCCGGGGGGCGGCATCGAAATTCGGCTCCATTCCCGGGGAGGACCGATGCCTCGATATCTCACGTTGGCGGGCCTGCTGTCGGTCGTGGTCGTCGCGGGCTGTGAACGCGTCCACCTGATCCAGGACCCGCCCGCCATTCCGCCGTCCTTCGCCGACAGTCCCGGAAACGACTTCAACGCGGGCCGCGTGCAGGCGATCGCGGTCAGTCCCGTGGAGCGCAAACGCGCGATCCTGGCGATGGAGTTCGGGGGTCTCTGGGGAACGATCAACGGGGGAGAGAGCTGGTTCCGATTCTTCTCGTTGCCCGAGGTCATGGTCACGGACGTCGAGTTCGGGGCCGATGGCGACACGGTGGTGGCCACGGTCCTTCGCGACAACCAGGTCACCAACGGCGGCGGAATCTATGTCAGCCATGACCGGGGAGGTACCTGGAGCCGTCCGCCGACCGGGGTCGTGCCACCGGTGGGTGGCCTCACGCGCACGAGCGCGTACGCCGTTTCGCGGGTGCGCGAAGAGCCCGGTCTGTGGTACGCCGCCACGGACTTTGGCGTTGCGGTCAGCACGAACAATGGCGACACCTGGACCCACAAGCCTCTCGAGCCGCAATTTTCCCCCATGGTGCAGGCAGTCCTGGCCTTCCCGCAGGGGCAGGTCATCGCTCTCGCCCCGTCCGCGCTCTACCGAAGCGACGATCGGGGCGCGACGTGGCGGAAGGTCATCACCGATTCCTTCGGCGGTTACTTCCCGTACGGCGCCAACAAGATGGATCGCTCGCCCTACGCGCCGTGGGCGTTCATCCTGAGGGAGTATCACTTCACTTCCGGCGACCCCGCCAACAGTTCCGGCACGATGTGGTTCTACGAGCTCGACACGGGCACGCAGACGTTGCTGACGACGCCCCAGGGAACCTCGCGCGGTCCGTTTGTCCGAGTCACGAAGGAGCGGGGCCCGGAGTTCGGACCGTGGCCCATCACGATCTGGACCGGCCATGGCTGGGACGGGTACAAGGTCACACGGGCGACCGCGGAGGAGTTTCGGTCCGTGACCAAGGGCGATTGGCTCAGCTACATCGCGACGGCGGGCGTTCATTCCGACATGGGCGACATGGGTGTGGATGCGGCGCTCCTGCCGACCTTCCTCGGGAGCGACGGCGGGATCTTCAAGCCGCGCCCGCCGGGGTTGGCGGGGACCGGGGACTGGGTGAGCGGAGCGGCTCCCGGCAGCGGAATGAACTCGCTGCAGATGACGTCTCTCGCAGGCACGAACATGATGAAGCCCAACGGGCAGGTCCTCTCGACGTCGCTGTACTTCGGCACCCAGGACAACTGGCTCTGGGCTTCGCCCGACGGCGGCAAGACGTGGCCGCGCGGCGACGGAGGGGAAGGATACGGCCTCGAGGTGCGACCCGACGCCCGGCCGGGCGAGCCCATCACGGTGGGATACGTGGAGATCGGGGGCGACTGGACCGAACAGTTCGCGGACGCGAACTTTCTCAACCAGCGGGTCATTCCGGACGTCGATGAGAGCGGGCAGCCGCTCGACTCGAAGCAGATGAAGCAGGCGTTCTATCTCGAGCCTTCGGCGGGTGGGACGAAAACGGCCTGGCTGCGTCTCAGCACGGGCGGGCCGCAGAACGGCATCTACATTTCGCGCAACAGCGGGGACAATTGGCGCCGGCGCTTCGATCTCAACTTCTCCTGGGCCGGCTCCGTCAAGCGCACGAACCTGAGATCCCCGGTGCTGACCCAGAGCGTCGCCGCGCATGTGGCTCCGGATGTGACCGGCGGCATTCCGCGCGAGGGCGTGATGGCCTGGGTGGCCGTGTATCTCGGCAGCGGCGGCGTCGGTCTCGTCCCGTTGTCGAACCTCTACGCGGATCGCGTGGACACGATCGACGACAGCGACGCCGTCCGGCTCCCCGCCGGCGGCAGTCTCGGCCTCCGCGCCGCGCAGTGGGACTCGCATGCCGTGTTCGGGGTCGATCCGTACGACTGGCAGTTCCTCATCGCGCCCGACAAGGTCGGCGGAGACGTGAAGGTGAGCCATGACGGCGGCCAGACGTGGGCAAGGGACCAGCGGCTCACGGCGCAGGCGCTCCAGGGCGGCCGGCTGAAGATGTACGACTTCGACGACTACCACATGCAGGTCACGGACATCGCGTTCGATCCCTACAAGGAGGGCCGGGTCCTCGTGGGCACACGCGACGCGGGAGTGATCTGCACGATGGACGCCGGAAAGACCTGGCGCACCATCACGAACTCGGAACGGATCAAATACGTGACGGGCTTTCACTTCTATCCCAACGGCGCGGTCCACATCGGGAGCTGGGGCTCCGGCCTGTGGTACCTCGACCGAACGGCAGGCTGCTCCAAGACCGATCCGCCTTACTGGGGTCGGCGACCACCGGTCGGCGAGGTCGAGGGGAGCGTCGGCACCCTGGCGCGAAAGAGCGAAGAGCCTCCGACTCCGCGGGGTGAGGCTTATCCCGGCGTCGCCAAGCTGTTCGTCGCGACGGCGTATCCGTCGAGCGGCGTCGCCGGATTGGGTCCGGACAACCGGCTCGAGGTATCGGGACGCGGCTTTCCGTCCGGCGAGAAGGTCACGCTGCGCATTCGCGAGGAAACGATTCGACCTGCTCGCGAGCTGAAGCCGGCGGACCAGGGCGTGGCGGCCGGCAAAGGAGGAGTGTTCTCGACGTCCGTGCAGGTGCCCGCAGACTTGCCCTACGGAACGTTTCTGATCGAGGCTGTCGGAAGCGACGGCAAGGTCCTTGCGGTCGCCAGGTTCGTCAAGTCCTATTCCGAAGAGCCGGAGAGGCGCGAGCATTTGTCGCGCTAGACACTGGCGGGTCTATGTCGCGGGAGGCAGAGCCGCGAGAAAAGGGGTGTCGGCTCGCCAGACGGTCTCTTCGCGCCGCGGCCCCGTCGAGATGAGCACGGCCGGCGCGCCGATGGCATCCTCGAGGGCACGCACATAGCGCTGGGCGGCGGACGGCAGCTCCTCGTAGCGCGTCGCGCCGGTGGTCGTCGAGTTCCAGCCGGGCAGCTTCTCGTATTCGGGCTCGAGGCGGGCGACGTCCTCGGCGAGCGGGGGCAGGTCCGAAACGGGTTTCCCGTCGAGTTTGTACCCGAGACAGATCGGGATCTCTTCGAGCTCGTCGAGGCAGTCGAGCTTGGTGATGGCGACGGCCTCCGCCCCCGAGAGCTCGACCGCCGTCCTCGCGACGACCGCGTCGAACCAGCCCGTACGGCGGGGACGCCCGGTCGAGGTGCCGTACTCGTTGCCGCGCTTGCGAAGGAACTCGCCCGTTTCGTCCTCGAGCTCGGTTGGAAAGGGACCGGAGCCGACGCGGGTCGTGTAGGCCTTCAGCACGAGCATGCTCGCCTCGAGGGCCCGGGGCGCGATCTCGAGGCCGGAGGCCACGGCAGCCGAGGTGCAGTGGGACGATGTCACGAAGGGGTACGTCCCGGCGGAGAGATCGAGCATCGCTCCGTGGGCGCCTTCGGCGAGAAGAGTCGAGCCGCTCTTCAACTGATTGCGGAGGTAGCGTCCGGTGTCGGCGACGTGGGGGCGCAGCCTCTCGGCGAGGGGACCGAGCATGTCGAGGACGGCGTCGGCGCTCGGCACGTCCTTCGTTCCCAGCGCGCGCAGAAGTCCGCCCGTCTCCTCGGCGATGGCCCTGACCCGGGCCGCCAGAGTGGCCGGGCGGTAGAGCTCGGCGACGCGAATCGCCCGCCGCGCCGCGAGGGACTCGTATGCGGGCCCGATCCCGCGGAGCGTGGTGCCGATCTTCGCGTCTCCCGCCGCCGTCTCCCGCGCGGCGTCGAGAAGCCGGTGGTAGGGAAGAATCACCGGAGCCCGGTCGGAGAGCTTGAGGTTCTCGCCGATCTCGACGCCGGCCGCCCGCAGGGCATCCATCTCCGTCAACAACGCTTCGAGGTCGACGACGACGCCCGGGCCGATGATCCCGGTCCGCCCGCGAACGACCCCGGCCGGGAGCAGGTGCAGCGCGAAGTGCTGGTTGCCGAACTTGACGGTGTGGCCGGCGTTGTGCCCGCCGTGATAGCGGGCCACGATGTCGAATCGGTTCGCCAGGAGGTCGACGAGCTTGCCCTTGCCCTCGTCTCCCCACTGTCCGCCCAGGACGGCCAGGACCTTCAAGTGCCTTCTCCTCGTTCGGGCCGAAAAAGCAGCGCAGGCTAACAGAGTTCGGAGGCGGTGTCAGCTTAGAATCGGCCCCCGATGAAGATCATACGACTCGCCGGCGAGGGTCTGACACTGGACGACCTCGCCGCGGTCGCCCGGCGGGCGGCGCGCGTGACGCTCGCGCCGTCGGCCCGGCGGTCGATCGCCGCGTCGCGGCGCGTCGTCGATCGTGCGGTGCGCTCGAACGCCCGGGTCTACGGCGTGACGACGGGATTCGGAAAGTTCGCCGACGTCGCAATCCCGCCGGCCGAGCTCGAGAGCCTGCAGCGCAACCTGATACGGAGCCACTGCGCGGGGGTCGGCGCGCCTCTTCCGGACGAGGCCGTCCGGGCGATGATTCTGCTCCGCGCCAATGCACTCGCGCGGGGAAACTCCGGCATCCGTGTCTCGACGGTCGAGACCCTTCTCGGGATGCTCGCCGCGGACATTCTTCCGGTCGTTCCCTCGCAGGGCTCGGTCGGCGCCTCGGGCGATCTTGCTCCGCTCGCGCACCTGGCTCTCGGACTCATGGGCGAAGGACGGGTGAGGGTCCGTGGACGGGAGAAGCCGGCCGCGGCCGCGTTCAAGTCGGCGCGCCTGAAGCCGGTGGCCCTCGCCGCCAAGGAGGGGCTCGCGCTCATCAACGGGGTCCAGATGTCGGTCGCCGTGGGAGGGCTCGCGCTGAACCGCGCCCTGACCCTCGCTCGGGCGGCGGACCTGATCGGCGCCGCCTCCCTCGACGCCTCGCGGGGGTCCGATGCCGCCTTCGACCCACGGGTCGTGCGCGCGCGTCCGCACCCCGGCGCCCTTCGGAGCGCAGCAAATCTCCGGGCGCTGCTGTCCGGGAGCGCGATCCGGGAGTCTCACCGCGGCTGCGGGCGCGTCCAGGACAACTACGCGCTGCGCTGCATGCCGCAGGTCCACGGCGCCGCGCGCGATGCGTTCGCGCACGCGCGGGCCGTCCTCGAGCTCGAGATGAACAGCTCGACGGACAACCCGCTCGTCTTCGCGGGTCGGGGAGACATCGTCTCGGGGGGCAATTTCCACGGCGCGCCGGTCGGGTTCGTCCTCGACTACGCCGCCATCGCGGCCACCGACCTCGCCTCGATTTCGGAGAGGCGGATCGAGAAGCTCGTCAACCCGGCGCTCTCGGACCTGCCGGCATTTCTCGTGAAGGAAGGCGGGCTCCACTCGGGCCTGATGATCGCCCAGGTCACGGCGGCCGGTCTCGTGTCGGAGTGCAAGGTCCTCGCGCACCCGGCGTCGGTGGACTCGATCCCGACCTCGGCGGCCAAGGAAGACCACGTGTCGATGTCGCCGATCGCCGCCCGCAAGTTCGCCGTGATCGTCGAGAACCTCGAACGGGTGCTCGCGATCGAGCTGATGACCGCATTCCAGGCCATGGAGTTCCTGCGCCCGCTGACCTCGTCGGCGCCGATCGAGCGGGTCCGCCGGGCCTTCCGCCGGAAGGTCCGGGCCTGGAACCACGACCGGGAGCTCCACACGGACCTCGAAAGCGCGAGGCTCTTTCTTTCGAGCGAAGCGATGGGGGGCGAGCTTGCCCGCCTGGGGTGAACGGCCGGGCCAGGCTCCCGCCGATATAATCCGAGCATGAGCACGAGCGTCCTGCCGGCGTCCCGAACCGTGCGCGCCGCGCGCGGCACCGAGCTCCGATGCCTCGGCTGGCCTCAGGAGGCCGCCCTCCGGATGCTCGAGAACAACCTGGACCCGGATGTGGCCGAGAAGCCCGAGGAGCTGATCGTCTACGGCGGCACGGGCAAGGCCGCGCGCAGCTGGGAGGCCTTCGACTCGATCGTCGCGACGCTGAAGCGCCTGCGGGGCAACGAGAGCATGCTCGTCCAGTCGGGCAAGGCCGTCGGGGTCTTCCAGACCCACGAAGACGCCCCGCGCGTTCTCATCTCCAACTCGATGCTCGTTCCCGCATGGGCGACCGGCGACGAGTTCCGGCGACTCGAGGGCCTCGGGCTGACGATGTACGGGCAGATGACGGCCGGATCCTGGATCTACATCGGCAGCCAGGGCATCGTGCAGGGGACCTTCGAGACCTTCGCCGCGGCGGCCCGGGACTTCGGGGGCGACCTGAGGGGCCGGCTCGTCGTCACGGCAGGTCTCGGCGGGATGGGCGGCGCCCAACCCCTGGCGGCAACCATGAACGGCGCCGTCGCGCTCGTGGCCGAAGTCGACCCCGGGCGGATCGAGAAGCGGCTCAAGACGCGTTACCTCGACGAGCGCGAGACGGACCTCGACCGGGCGATCGACCGCGCCCTCGCCGCGAAGGCGGCGAAGGAGCCCGTTTCGATCGGCGTCGAGGCCAACGCCGTCGATCTTCTGGAGCGGCTGCTCGCGCGCGGCGTCGTCCCCGAACTCGTCACCGACCAGACTTCCGCGCACGACGAGCTCCACGGCTATGTTCCGCGCGGGAGCTCGCTCGCTGAGCTCTCACGGTTGAGGACCGCGGATCCCGGCCGCTACATCGAGCGGGCCTACGCGACGATGGCCGACCACGTTCGAGCCCTCCTCGAGCTCAAGCGCCGCGGATCGGTCGTCTTCGACTACGGCAACAACCTGCGCGGCCAGGCTCAGAAGGCGGGGGTCACCGATGCGTTTGCGATCGGCGGCTTCGTGCCGCTGTACATCCGCCCGCTCTTCTGCGAGGGTAAGGGGCCCTTCCGGTGGGCGGCCCTTTCCGGGGATCCCGAGGACATCCGCACGACCGACCGGGCCCTCCTCGAGCTCTTCCCGGAAGACCGTGCGCTCGCCCGGTGGCTCGAGCTCGCGGAGAAACGCATCGCGTTCCAGGGCTTGCCGGCGCGGATCTGCTGGCTCGGATACGGCGAACGGCATCGCGCGGGACTTCGTTTCAACGAGCTCGTCCGTACGGGGCAGGTGCGGGCCCCGATCGTCATCGGCCGCGACCACCTCGATTCCGGGTCCGTGGCCTCGCCCAACCGGGAGACCGAAGGGATGCGCGACGGCTCGGACGCGATCGGCGACTGGCCCATCTTGAACGCGCTCATCAACACCGCCGCCGGCGCGACCTGGGTCTCGGTGCATCACGGCGGGGGCGTCGGCATCGGTTACTCGCTCCACGCCGGCATGGTCGTCGTCGCGGACGGCACGGAGTCCGCGCACCGTCGGCTCGAGCGGGTCTTGAAGAGCGATCCCGGAACCGGCGTGATGCGCCACGCCGACGCGGGTTATCCGGAGGCGATCGCGGCGGCGCGTGAGCGGGGAGTGGACCTGCCCTTCCTGCGCTGAAGCGCGGGGCCTCACGGTGAAGCGTCCCCCGATCCGGGCCGCGCTCGCCGCCGCCGTGGCGGCGCTCGCGTGGCTCGACGGCTGGGTCGGAACGGTTTCCGCTCCGCCGCCGAGCGGCGGCGCGCCCCCCGAAGACCTCCGCCGTGCCGTCGAGCGCGCCGCGGAAGACCTCGCGGAACGGACGAAAGCCTTCGCGCAGAATCCGGACGTCGCCCGTTCGCTCGAGGGAGGGGGCATCGTCGTGCAGCGCGAAAAGCTTTTCTCGGGCGCGCGGCAGGCCGTCGCCGGGTCGGCCCCCGGCACGTGGATCACGCTCGCCGACCCCCGTGGCAATCCCCAGGCCTGGTGGGGGGATGCTCCGTCCCGCGTTCCTCAACTGCGCGCGCCGGGAACACTCGAGGTGCGGTGGTCCGCGACCCGAATGGAGCTTCTTCACTGGAGCCTCGCGGGGAAGGAGCCGTTTGCGGGCGTGATCTGCGCCGGACGGGCCCTGCCGATCGGGGCGCCCGATTTTGGCCGGACCCTGGGGCTCTCGGGTGCGAGTTCCGACTGGGGGCCGGTGGCGCCGAACGGCCACGACCCGATTCTCCTGCGCGGCGCGGGAGGAGTGCCGCTTCTCGCTGCACGGCCCGGGAACCTCCCCGAGGAGCGGGAGACCCGGGTACGCGTTCTGCTCCTGGCGGTCGTCCTCGCGGTCGGCCTCGGTCTGGCTTTCGCGGGCGGCGACTCGTTGGCGGTCGGCGCGGGTCTCGCCGCCGCGTTCCTCGGGGCCGAGGTGTTCGCCGGAGCGGGACAGAAGGTGCTTGCCGCGCCGCGCCCATGGCTCCTGGCAGCGGGCCTGCTCCTGCTGCCCGTCGGCCTGTCGCGGCTGCGCGCCGGCGAACCCGGGCGTCGGGGCCTTCGACTCGCGGCCGGATACCTTCTCTTCGGCGGAGCGATCGCCGCGGCGCACGGGGCGGACCTGCCCGACCTGGGTGCCCGCGTGCCGGTCTGGTCCGCCCAGTTTCTCGGCCTCGTGGCCCTGACGGCGCTCACGGCCGCGTCGCTCGCGATCGGCGGCAGCGCCGGGCCCCGGGCGGGCCGCAGAGCCTGGACCGGCGCCGCGATCGCGCTGACCTCGGTCGGAATTCTCGCGGCCCTGCTCCTGATGACGCCTTCCCGCGCCTACCCCTACCTGGTGGCGGCGGCCGCGGTCTTTGCGTACGAGGCCTGGCGCCGGGCGATCGCCGCCGCCCCGGACAGCGGGCCGCTCGGTCCCTTTCGGCTGGCGGCCGGAATGACGCTACTGCTCGTCTTTCTCGCCGTGCCCCTCCACGCGCACCGCCGCATGGTCGACGCATACCGGGTGGCTTCCGCGATCCACCTTCCCGACGCCGAGCGCATTTCGGCCGGCGCCGTCGTCGCGGTGCGCCGCGCCGTCGAGCGGACGGAGAGGTTCGACCTCGCGTCCGAACTTCCGGCGCCGATCTCCCAGGTCGACCTCTCCGACCTCGCGTACCGGCTCTGGCGAGAGGGCGAATCCGAGGCCCCCTCGGAGACGCTCATCGCCTTCGAGGTGTTCGATCGCGGAGGCCTGCTGCGAAGCCGCTTCTCCCTCATCCCGGAGGCCGACACCGTGGGTCGGGACGACGAGCCCGGCGTACGCATCGAGAGGCATCGCGTGGCCCTCGTGCAACAAACCGCGACGCTCTCGAGCGCCGGGCAGCCGTGGGGCCGCGCGGTGGTCTCGGTCGCCGACTGGCCGAACTGGGACCCCCTTCCGCCCCGCCTCGAGGTCTATCGGCGGCTGGTCGGCGCCCCGCCGACGCACGTGTCCTTCCCGCGCCCGGTCCTCGTGTTCTACGGGCCCGACGGCTCGCGCCGCGAGGAGGGGCCGGACGTTTTCGCCGGGACCTTCGATCGGGTCCGCCGGACGGGCCGAGCCGTTCGCGTGCGGCTGCGGTACCGGGGCGAGGAGCTTCACGGGGAAGTTCGCCCCCGGCCCGACGGATTCGAGCTGATCGCGATCCCGGGCCCGGGCTTCCTGCCCCGGCTCCTGACGGCGGCGCTCCTGCTTCCCGCCGCGGCCGCGCTCTATCTGCTGGGCGGCGCGATCGTTCTCGTCCGTGCCGTCGTGGCGCGCCGGAGTCTCCGCGATCTCTGGCCGGCCGGGGCGCGGACCTTTCGAGGCCGCCTCGTGGCGCTCTTTGTCCTGTCGGTGATGATTCCGCTGCTGGCCGTGACTTTCTTCCTTCGCGCTTCGATCGCGACGCGCTCGCGGCAGGACACGCTCGATCATGCCCGCACGGCGCTGGAGACCGCGCGGCGCGTTCTCGACGACTATCTGCCGTCGGCGGCCGCCCGGGGCAGGCTCGGGCTGCTCGACGACGCGCTGCTGTCCTGGCTTGCCAACGCCGTGGGCTTCGATCTCTCCGTCTACTCGCCGGACGCCCTTCTCGTAGCGAGCTCGCGCCGCGACCTCTATGCCGCAGGTCTCCTCCCCGAACGGGTGCCCGGAGCCAGCTACGTGGCCGTCGGGCTCGGCGAGGCGCGACAGCGCGAGGACGCGCGACTGATCGCGGGAAGCCCGTTCGAGGAGCTGACGACCGCGCTGTCAGCCCTTCCGGGTGTGCCGGGCGTGCGAAGTCCCGTCTTGCTCTCGGTGCTTCTCCTGCCCCAGCAGCGCGCCGCGGAGGCCGAGGCGTCCCAGTTGACGGCGGCCGTCACGGCTTTTTCGCTGCTCGTGTTCCTCGTGTCCGCGGCCATCGCGGGCCGCCTCGCCGTTCGCGTGGCACGTCCCGTGGCCGACCTCGTGCAGGGGACCCGGGCCGTCGCGCGAGGCGACTTCTCACCCCGCCTCGCCGAGCCTCCCGACGAAGAGCTTCGCGAGCTCGTGCGCGCTTTCCTGTACATGTCCCGGAGCCTTCGGGAGCAAACCGACGCCCTTTCGCGCGAGAAGGAGCGTCTGGCGACCCTGCTCGCCCAGCTGACCGCCGGCGTCGTGGCCTACGGCGAGGACCGCCACGTGCTCCTCGCCAACCCGGCGGCTGCCCGCCTCGCGCGCGGGAGGCTCGACGGCGCCACGCTCGCCGAGGTCTTTCCGGGCGACGAGATGCGGGGTATCCGCGAGATTCTCGAGCGTGTCGGGGATGCGCCCGTCTCCGAAGAGATCGAACCGCGGCCGGGCGAGCGGTGGCGCGTCGTGACCGTGCCGCTACCGCTCGGCGGTACGGGAGCGCGGATGGCCGTGATCGAGGACGTTTCCGACGTGGTTCGCTCGAACCGGCTGGCCGCCTGGGCGGAAATGGCGCGGATCATCGCCCACGAGATCAAGAACCCATTGACTCCCATCCGCCTCTCCGTCGAACATCTTCGGGAAGTCTGGAAGCGCAAGTCACCGGATTTCGAGCGCGTCCTGGAGGAGTGCGTGTCGAACGTCCTGCGGCAGACCGAAGAATTGCGGCGTTCGGCGTCCGAGTTCGCCGACTATGCCCGAGTCCCGCGCCCGGAGCTGCGCCCCGTGGACGTGGCGGGTCTCCTGCGTGAGGCCGCCGCGGCCTATGCGGCCGCGCCCCGGATCGACTGGATCGTCGACGCTCCCCCCGGGCTCCTCGCGATGGCCGATCCGCGCCTCCTGTCCCGCGTCCTTTCAAATCTGGTGGGGAACTCGGTCGATGCGCTCCCGGAGGGCGGGGCGATCCGACTTTCCGCGGCCCGCCGCGACGGACGCATCGAGGCGAGTGTCGAGGACGACGGCCCGGGTGTGCGGCCCGAAATCCTGCCGCGCCTCTTCGACCCTTATTTCTCGGCCAAGAGCGGCGGCACCGGCCTCGGCCTGGCCATCGCGAAAAAGATCGTCGAGGAGCACGGGGGCTCGATCGGCGCCGCCAACCGGCCGGAAGGGGGATTCCGGGTGCGATTCGACCTTCCCGCGGCCGAGGAAGCCTCCGCGTGAGGTCCGCCCGGCTGGCCCTTCTCGCCTCGGCGGCCGCCTTTGCGATCGCGGGCTTCGGCTGCCGGAAATCCGCCGCAAGAGACGGCTCGGCACGCAGCGGGCCACCCAGAGGCGATGCGGTCTGGCTGACCGACGCCGCGGCGGCAGGCGATGCCGGAATCGAGGACCGGCTGGCTCGCGTGTCGGCGGCCGTGTTTCTTCCCGGCGGGGAAGTCACGTTCAGCAACGGGCGCTGGGGGCTGCGCCGGGGCGCCTCGCCGCCCCGACCGTTCGCGCGGACACCCGTGGTTCTCGTCATCGGGGCCGGCCCGGAGCTCTCGGCGGCCCTCGGCGCAGAAGCGGGTCCGGATCCCGAGGCGATCGCGCAGGCCATCGCCACGGGCCTCGAGCCCGACCTGCGGGCCGGAGGTCCGTTCGGAAGGGTCATCGGCCTGCATCTGGACTTTCCGTTCAGCGCCGCGGCGGCCAGGCCGTCCGGAGAGATGCTCGAAGCCCTGCGCCGCCGGCTGCCCTCCGGACCGTTTCTCTCGATCGCGGCCGCGTTTCCGTCACCGGCAACGGATGCTGCCCGCAAGGCCCTCGCCCCGCTCGTCGATCGGGCCGACGCTCTCGTCGCGCCGATCTTCGGTCTCGGGGAGCATTCCGACGCGGCCGCGATCGATTCGCTTCGCCGCCCGTGGTGGGCCGCGTTCGGCGTTTCCCCGCGCGCCGTGCTCGTCCGCGCGGACGGTGGACCGCCCGAGGCCCTTCCGCAGGAGCTCCTCGAGGCCCTCTCCGGTGATTCCCGCGTCGACTTCGAGAACGACCTGTCGGTTTCCGACTCGAGCTTTTCGGCGTTTCACCTGACCGTGCGCCGCCCCCTGCGCGCCGGGGAATGGACGTTTCAGCCCGGCGACCGCGTCACCTTTCGCGTCCCGACTCTGACCGAGATGCTGTTCCAGCTGGGCTCGACGATGTCGGGAAAGCGCTTTGCACTCGGACGGGTCCTCGTTTTCGACGAGGTGCAGGACTCCTCCCGCCTCTTTCCGCTGGCGGCCTTCGAAGACGTCATCCTCGGTCGCTCTCTGGCGCCCCTCCTCGCCCCGAGCGTTCACCCGGCCGGGCGCCACGCCATCGCCGTCGACGCGATCAACGGGACGGCCCACGCTTCGATCGTGTCCCGCACCGCCAACTGGGTCGAGGTCGACGTGGCGCCGGCACACCCGGCCGACGTATCGCTCGGAGGCTTTGACCGGTACGCCACGTACGACCGCAACGGCCAGCCCGTGACGCCGGGCCGGGCCACCCGCGTGCGGCTCTTCGAGACCCTCCTCCTTCCCGGCGAGGTCATCTCGCCGGCGCGCATCGTGCTTCGCGGCGGCGTGCCGGCGCGCTGCTGCCCGTCCCGCGCGCACCTGATCGCCGCGTCGGGTTCGGAGCAGGAGTCGGCCTGGACGGAACCGCCCGTTCCCCCGACGCCGACGCGCGCGCCTCCCCGGAAGAAGCGCTGAGGGCGGCCGCGCCTAGCTGTCGTTTCTCAACAGGTCGTTCACGCACTTCGGCGATGTGAGACCCGGGCCGTAGGGGCGGCCCTTGTGGCCGCCCGCTGACACGCTGACGATTCGCGTGCCGCCTCTCAATGGGCACAGGAGGGGGCGCCCGCAAGGGGCGCCCCTACGTACCGGGGCGCGGCGGTTTCAGGGGTCGCCTCACGAAGCGAGCCCCGGCACGGTGAACAACGTCTTGAGAATTCGCGCCTAGGGGGTCGAGCCCGGTTCGGCGCGGCGCAGTGCCCCGACGACCTTGGCGGCCGGGCCCGAGACGACGAAAACGAGCGTGACGCAGGCGAGGGCGATCTCCGGCCGGAACGCCACGATCGCGAACAGGACCGCGATCGCCGGCAGTATCCAGGCGGGGCGCCGCCGGCGCAGATCGACGTCCTTGAAGGACCGGTAGCGGATCGTCGAGATCATCAGGTACGACAGGATGATCGTCAGACCGAGAAGACCGCCCATCCAGAGGCGGGACACCAGGCGCTCGGGTGTCGCGAGCACGACCGCCGCGACCGTGCCGGCCGCCGCGGGGATCGGAAGGCCGACGAAGTATCGCTTGTCCACCACGTGTGTCTGGATGTTGAATCGGGCCAGCCGCATGGAGCCGCAGACGACGAAGAGGAAGGACGTCATCCAGCCGAGACGATGGAAGTCGGCGAGGCCCCAGGAGTAGGCCAGCACGGCGGGAGCAACGCCGAACGAGACGAGATCGGCGAGCGAGTCGTACTCTTCGCCGAACTCGGAGGTCGAGTGGGTCATGCGGGCGATCCGGCCGTCGAGCCCGTCGAGGATCCCCGCGGCGATGATCAAGTAGGCCGAGAGCTCGAAGGTTCCGCGGATCGAGGACCAGAGCGACAGGTAGCCGCAGAAGAGATTCCCGACCGTGAAGAGGGTCGGGAGGATGAAGAGGCCCCTCGAGAGGCGCTCGCGGGAAAGCGCAGGCATGTCAGGAGACCTTGCCCCAGCGGGCGATCGCCGAACGGCCGGCCTTCAGCTTCTGCCCTTTCGTCACGAGTACCTCGGCGTCGTCCGGCAGGAACAGGTCCACGCGGGAGCCGAACTTGATCAGGCCGATCCGTTCGCCGCGACGGACTTCGTCACCCACGCGCGGGTAAAAGACGATCCGGCGGGCGAGGGCCCCGGCGATCTGCTTGAAGGTCAGGCTGCCGCGAGGCGTCGAGAGCGTGATCCGGTTCTGCTCGTTTTCGAGCGACGCCTTCTCGGCGAAGGCCGCCGCCTTCCGGCCGCGCACGTACGCGTAGTCGGAGAGGCGGCCGCTCGACGGAGAGCGGTTGACGTGGCAGTTGAAAACCGACATGAAGATCGAAAGGCGGCGGCGGGCCCCGGACGGCGCCTCGGGAGCTTCGGTCACCGAGAGGACCGTGCCGTCGGCGGGGGAGACGAGGATGTCCTCTCCGCCCTCCGGGGTCCGCTCGGGGTCCCGGAAGAACTGCAGGAGAAAGAGCGTGGCGGCAAGGAACAACGCCGCCGGAGGCACACTGCCCGTCAGGGCGCAGAGCGCCCCGGCAGCGAAGGCCGGCAGGATGAAGACCCAGCCTTCGCGGGCGATCGGTATCCTCAGCTGGCGACTCCCTCTCGGTGGTGTCGCGCGATGACTTCCATGCGGTCCTTCAGGAGGAGCTTTTCCTTCTTGAGCCGCTTTTCTTCTATTTCCTCGTCCTCGGAGAGGCTCGTTTTGACCGCCAGCAGGTGGAGCCGCTCCTCGTGGTGGCGGTGCTCCTCGTGCAGGCGGCGAAACTCGGGATCGTCAACGGCCAGGTCCTCTCTGTTCCCGTTCACCATCGGGTCAAACCTCCTTGTATCTTGGTCGAGGAGAGCTGCGGGGAAGGCCACGTCCCAAGTCTAGCCCCGGCGCCGGGAGCTTTCAACCGCGGGAAGACCCCGTCGGGAGCGGCAAAACGAGCACCAGTGCGTCCTCGCCGTCCTGGTAATAGGCCCGGCGGCGGTAGGCCTCCGCGAAACCGTAGGACTTGTAGAACTGGCGCGCTGCCGCGTTGGAGATGCGGACCTCGAGGGTGATGGCCGTCGAGCCCACGGAGCGGGCCCGTTCGAGAGCATCCTCGAGGAGGGTTCGGCCGTAGCCCTGCTGGCGCAGGCGCCGGTCCGTCGCGATCTTGTTGATGTGGAACTCCTCGTAGAGGGAGACGGCGAAGAGGTAGCCGCCGATGCGCGGCTCGCCTCCATCCCCGCGCGCGAGGACGCGGATGTACCGATGCGGCTCCACGAGCTCGCTGGCGAAGAAATCCCGCTTCCACGGGGCGGGAAAGGACTCGGCCTCGATCCGCGCGACCTCGTCGAGGTCGAACGGTCCGGCGGCCCGCAGCCGGTAGGGCGCGGGCTGCGGCTCACGCAGGGCCATGCTTCTCCTCGGCGGCGCTCGGGCGAGAGTAGATGCCCCCGATGCCCGTGGCCGCCCGCGGCAAGCGCGCCGCGGCACGGGCGAGCGCCTCGGCGAGGGAGCGCGGCGGGACGCGGGAGCCGACGCCGGCGATGCCTGCGGGAAGGGCCGCGATGAGAGCGCCGGCCGCGAGGGCGGGCGCCTGCGCCGAAGGCATGCGCTCGGCCGGCGTCAGCGAGCGCGCCCGATCCGCGGACAGGTCGAACACTTCGCCGACGAGCTCGCCCCGGCCGGCGTCCAGAAACGCGGCGACCCGCTCGCCACCCCAGGGACGCGCGGCCTCGGCCATCGCCTCGAGGGTCGAAACGGCCTCGACGGGGCGCCCGATCGCGCGCCCGAGCGCCCAGGCGGTCGCGAGGCCGACGCGCAGGCCCGTGAACGAGCCCGGACCCGCGCACACGACGATGCGCGCGCAGTCGTCGAGGCGAAGACCCGCGGCCGCGAGCACGCGGGCGACGGCCGGCAGGAGGACCTCGGAGGCGCGCCGGTCGCCAGGCAGCGGCTCCTCGAAGAGCCGTTCGCCCGCGAGGACCGCCACCGAAGGCTCCGGCCCCGCCGTGTCGAGCGCGAGGATATTCATCGTCCGTCGGCGCGGCGCCCCGAGGCGTGCCGCGGCTTGGAGCTATGCTAGCACCGGCGTGAGCTCAACGATTCCGCGGGTGACTCCGATGCTCCGGCAATACTTCGAGATGAAGAGCCGGGTCCCCGACGCCATCCTCTTCTACCGGATGGGCGACTTTTACGAGATGTTCTTCGACGACGCGAAGGATGCGGCGCCGCTTCTGGGGATCGCGCTCACGGCCCGCAACCGGGACTCGGACATCGAGGCGCCGATGTGCGGCGTCCCGCACCAGGCCGTCGAACACCACGTCGCGCGCCTTGTGGCCGCCGGACGGAAGGTCGCCATCTGCGACCAGGTCGAGGACCCCCGCTCGGCCAAGGGTCTGGTGCGGCGCGACATCACCCGGGTGGTCACGCCCGGCACCGTGCTCGACCCGGAATCCCTGGTTCCCAGCGCCCCGTCGTATCTGGCCGCCCTCTGGCCCGGCGAGGCGGTTTGGGGGGTCGCCTTCCTCGACCTTTCCACGGGCCGCTTCCTGGCGGGCGCGGTGCCGCACGCCCGGGTCGAGGACGTCCTGGCGCTCTTCCGTCCGCGCGAGGTGCTTCTTCCCGAAGGCGCTCCCGCTCCCGTCTTTCCCGCGACGCTCTCGCGGCGGGACGCGGCCTGGTGGGGGGCCTCGGCGGCGGGGACCGCGGCCGACGTCGCCGCCGCCGCGGCCCGCGCGTACGCCGGCCAGATGCGGCCCGGCGGGGTCGCGCACGTGGGCCCCGCCGCGCCCCTCTCGTTCGACCGCCGCATGGGGCTCGACGCCGGCGCCGTGGCCACACTCGAGCTCTTCGAGTCTTCCGACGGCTCCGCGGCCCGGAGTCTCTGCGCGCTGCTCGACCGGACGCGTTCGCCGCTCGGCGCACGCGCCCTCCGTCAGTCCCTCGCGCACCCGTCGCTCGACCCGGTCGACCTCGAGTCGCGCTGGGACGCGGTCGAGGAGCTCGTCGGAAAAGTGGAAATCGCGGAAGCGGTGCAGGCGGCGCTCGACGACGTCGGAGACCTCGAGCGCCGGTTCGCGCGCGTTTCGGTCGGGACGGCGGGCCCCCGCGAGGTCTCGGCCCTCTCCGCGGGACTGAGGGCCGCGCCCCGGGTCGCCGCGGCGGCCGATGGGCTCTCTTCCGGCCGCTTCCGATCCATCATCGACTCGATTCCCGACACGGCGGACTGCGTGGCGCGGGTCGAGGCGACCCTCTCGCCCGAGCCGCCCGTCCTCGCCTCGGCGGGAGGGGTCATCCGGGACGGGGCGAACGCCGAGCTCGACGAGTTGCGCACGTTGAGGCGCGACGCCCAGAGCGCGCTTCTCGCCGTCGAGGCCGAGGAGCGGCGGCGTTCGGGCATCGGGACGGTGCGGGTCAAGTTCAACCGCGTGTTCGGATACTCGCTCGAAGTCGGGAACGCGCACAAGGACCGGGTCCCGTCCGACTGGATCCGGCGGCAGTCCCTCGCCAACGCCGAACGCTTCGTGACGCCGGCCCTCCAGGCGCTCGAGGAGAAGATCCTGGGCGCCGAGGACCGCATCGCCGAGATCGAAGGCCGCCTCTACAGGGATCTGCTCGCGTTTCTCTCGACCTCCGGAGACCGCGTGTCCCGAACGGCCGCGGCTCTCGGCGAGCTCGATCTCTTCGCCTCCCTGGCCGAGACGGCCCGGTCGGGCCGCTGGGTCCGGCCGAGGCTTTCCGAGTCGCCGCGTCTGGCGATCTCGGAGGGCCGCCATCCGCTGGTCGAGCGGCTCCGGCGCGAAGAGGTCTTCGTCCCCAACGACACGGACCTCGACGCCTCACGGCGCATCCAGGTCGTCACGGGCCCGAACATGGGCGGCAAGTCGACCTACCTGCGCCAGGTGGCCACGATCGTGCTGCTCGCCCAGGCCGGCTCGTTCGTTCCGGCCTCTCGCGTCGAGCTTTCGATCTGCGACCGCATCTTCACGCGCGTGGGCGCCGCCGACCATCTGGCGCGCGGCGAGTCGACCTTCATGGTCGAGATGCTCGAGTCGGCCGCGATCCTTCGGGAAGCGACGGGCCGCAGCCTCGTGATCCTCGACGAAGTCGGCCGCGGCACCTCCACGTTCGACGGCCTCTCCATCGCCTGGGCGCTGCTCGAGTACCTCCATGACGCCCCGGGCAAGGCCGCGTTCGTTCTCTTCGCGACTCACTACCACGAGCTGACCGAGGTGGCGCTCGTCAAGCCAGCCGTCGTGAACTCGACGATGGCGGTGCGGGAGATCGGCGGCCGGGTCGTGTTCCTCCGCAAGGTCGTGCCGGGGGGCGCCGACCGCAGCTACGGCATCCACGTCGCAGAGCTCGCGGGCCTGCCCGCCGAGGTGACCGCCCGGGCGCGCGAGGTTCTCGCCAACCTCGAGACACAGGAGCTCGACGTGCAGGGCGCGCCCGTCCTCGCGCGCAAGGGCGGAGAGAGCGCCGGGAGCGGCCAATTCCTGCTCTTTTCGGCCGAGGAGGAGCTCGCCCTGGAGAAGCTCCGTGCGCTCGACATCGACCGGATGACGCCGGTCGCCGCGCTCTCCCTCCTCGCGACCCTGCAGGACCGGCTGAAGCGCTCGTGACGTCCCGCCTCTTCGGCGTCGGTGTGGAGGGCGCCTCGCTGACGGCGCGCGAGGCGGAGATTCTCGCGGCGCATCCTCCGTTCGGAGTGATCCTGTTCCGGCGCAACATCGAGAGCGGTGCGCAGCTCGAACGCCTGATCGCCGACGTCCGGGGCCGCGGCGCACGATTCCTGTTCGTGGATCAGGAGGGGGGGGCCGTCGACCGCCTGCGCGACCTGCTCGGTCCGTCACCCTCGCTCCGAAAGGCGGCGAGCACGCCCGGGGCCGCGCGCCGCGCGGGGGAGCTCGCCGGCCGGGCACTGGCCCGTCTCGGCTTCGACGTGGACCTCGCGCCGGTCGTCGACCGCGGTCTTCCCGGCGCGGGAGGCCTCGTGCTCGGCGAGCGCGCCGCATCGGAGGACCCGGCCCGAATCATCGAGGCCGCCGGGGACTTCCTCGACGGCCTGCAGTCCCGGGGGATCGGCGCTTGCGTGAAGCACTTCCCGGGTCTCGGCCGCGCGCGCCTCGACACCCACGAGGCCCTGCCGGTCCTCGAGTCCGACCCGCACCAGCAGGCGCTCGACCTGACGCCGTTCGACGCCCTGATGCCGAAGGCCCGCGCGGTCATGATCTCGCACGCCGCCGGACCCGACGGCATCCCGGCGTCGTTGTCGGACGCCTGGGCGACTGTCCACCTGCGCACCATCCTGGGATTCGAGGGCGCCGCTTTTTCGGACGATCTGGAGATGGGGGCCCTGGAGTCCTTCGGCACCATTCCGGAGCGCAGCGTCCGAGCGGCGATCGCGGGCTGCGATCTCCTCTTCGTCTGCCGGCGACTCGAAGAGTATCCGGCGGCGATCGAGGCCGTCGAACGCGGTGTTTCCGACGAGCGCCGCGCCGAGGCTGCCGAGCGGCTGGAAGCCTATGCGGAGCACCTGGCCGCCCTCCGGCGGACCAACCCTCCGGATACGGCCTCGAGCCTCACGGCGATCGCCGAGGACCTCCGCGCCTTTGGCGCTTCGATCGCTTGAGACCGCCGGAGGCGGCGAGCCTCAGAGGCCTTCGATGACGACCATCCGCGTTCGCGTGCTGGCGTGCCTCAGCGCCCTGGCTTCGGCGTATTCCGGCGATTCCCACCAGGCCCTTGCCCTCTCGAGGCTCGGGAACTCCAGGATCACCGCCCGCGTCGGCGTCCAGTCGCCTTCGAGGACGTCGGTCCGCCCGCCGCGGGCGAGGTAGCGGCCGCCGTAGGCCGCGATGGACGGAGGCGCGAGCGGCTTGTACCGTTCGTAGGTCTCAGGATCGCGGACCTCGACGTCGATCACGACATAGGCCGGCATGGCCGGCCTAGAACGGAACGTCGTCGTCGTAAGCGCCGGCTCCCGCCGTGGCGGGCTCGGGCGCCTCGGCGACTTCCCGTGCTGCGGACGAGCGCATACCGTCCTCGCGCTTGGAGAGCATCACGACGTTGGAGGCCTTGACTTCGGTCTTGTAGCGCTTCTGGCCCGCCTGGTCCTCCCAGCTCCGGGTCTGCAGGCTGCCTTCCACGTAGACCATCTTTCCCTTGTGCAGATACTCGCCACAGATCTGCGCGAGCTTCTCCCACGCCACGATGTCGTGCCACTCGGTCTTCTCCTGCTTGGCCCCCGACGCGTCCTTCCAGGTCGTCGAGGTCGCCACGGAGAATCGAGCGAGGGTCGTACCCTGCGGCGTCGTCCGGATCTCGGGGTCCTTGCCCAGGTTTCCAATGAGGATGACTTTGTTCACGCTGGCCATGTGTTCGCCCTCCTTTCAGGTGCTGGAAACATATTCCACTTCGAGCGGGACAGATGATGTCCGGGCCTCGAGGACGGCTAGAATCTCTCAACCGCATGACCGACAACGAGATCGAAGCGACCCGCCGCCACCTCGTTCGCTCGGCGTCGACGATCACCCCTCTGACGCTCCTCTCGCGGCTCACGGGGTACCTGCGCGAAAAGGCGATCGCCTTTTCGCTCGGCGCGGGTTTCCGTTCGGATGCGTTCTTCGTGGCCTTCCGCATACCGAACATGCTGCGCGAGATCATCGGCGAGGGTGCGATGTCCTCCGCGGTCATTCCGGTCTACACGGAAGTCTCCGCGCAGCGAAGCGCGGACGAAGCCCGGGCCTTCGTCGGCCGGGTGGTCGCCATGTTCGCCGTCATCCTGGCCGCGATCACGGTGGCCGGGATCGTCCTGTCGCCGTGGCTCGTGACCCTCCTCGCGGGCCAGTTCCGCCAGGAGCCGGGGAAATTCGAGCTGACCGTGCTGCTGAACCGGTGGATCTTTCCGTACATCCTTCTGGTCTCGCTCGCGGCGCTCTGCCAGGCCCTCCTGAACGCGCATCGGCGATTCGCGGCGGCCGCGGCGGCGCCGATCCTCCTGAACGTGGCCGTCATCCTGGCGGCCCTCGTGGTCTCTCCGCGGCTGGCCGAGCCGACGTTCGGCCTCGCGGCCGGCGTCCTCGCGGGGGGCCTGCTGCAGATCGTCGTGCAGCTTCCGCAGCTGCGCGCCCTCCGGGCGGTCGGGCGTCCCGCGCTGGGATGGAGCGATCCCGCCGTCCGATCGGTGCTCTTGCTCATGGCGCCGCGGCTGCTCGCCTACGGGATCAGCGCCTTCAACACGGTCGTCTCGACCCGTTTCGCGGCGGGTCTGGGAGACGGAAGCGTCTCGCATCTGTACTACGCCAACCGGCTCAAGGAGCTCGTCCTCGGGGGTTTCGCCGTTTCGATCGCCACGGTCATTCTGCCGCTGCTCTCGAAGCAGGCCCTTCTGCCCGACCGCGACCCCTTCAAGGAGAATCTCGCCTTCGCGCTGCGCCTGATCGCGTTCGTCACGGTGCCCGCAAGCGTCGGGCTCGTCATGCTTCAGGTGCCGATCGTCCGGGTCCTGTTCCAGGGCGGCCGGTTCGGCGCGAGCGACACGCTCGAAACGGCGGGAGCGCTCGCGACGCTCTCGGCAGGCCTGTTCTTCTTCGCCGGGATCCGCGTGATCGTCCCGGCTTTTTACGCGCTGAAGAACACCACGCTGCCCGTGGTGGCCGCGCTGGCGGACGCGACCGTATTCGTGGTGCTCTGCGCGCTCCTGACGCGTCCGCTCGGGCTTCCCGGCATCGGCCTCGCGGCGTCGAGCGCCGCAGCCGTCAATGTGCTGATCCTCGTGATCATGCTGCGCGTCCGGGAGGGACGGCTGCGGGGGAGGCAGATCCTGGCCTCGGTCGCTCGCATTGCGGCAGCCTCGGCCGCGATGGGGGCATATCTGTACGGCGCTCTTCGGATCGTGCCGGGCGACCGGTTGGCCGGCTGGCACGGAGCGGGTGTGCTCGGGGCGGTCATCGCCTCGGCCGTCGTCGTCTACTGGCTCGCCGCGCACCTGCTCGGAGCACCCGAGCCGGCCGAGCTTCGCCGCGTGGCGAGGCGCAGCCGGTGAAGCTCGTCATCCAACGCGTCTCGAGCGCGACCGTGCGCGTCGACGACGCGATCGTCGGTGAGATCGGGCGGGGCTTTCTGGTTTTTTTCGGTGCGGAGCGGGGCGACACCCTCGAGCTCGCCGACGAGGCGGCACGCAAGGTCGAGGGCCTGCGGATCTTCGAAGACGGGGCCGGAAGAATGAACCGGGCGCTCGCCGAGGTCGGCGGAGAGGTTCTCGCGGTGTCGCAGTTTACGCTCGGGGCGGACCTCTCGCGGGGGCGTCGGCCGGGGTTCGAGCGCGCGCTCGCCGGTCCCGAGGCCGAGCCGCTCTACGATCGGTTCGTCGCCTCCCTCGCGGGTACGGGCATCCGGGTCGCGACCGGGGTCTTCGGCGTTTCCATGCAGGTCTCGCTCGTCAACGAGGGGCCCGCGACCTTCCTCCTCGAGCTCCCCCGGAAGAATTGATCGCCTCCGCTACGGCGACCGGAACGGCGCCAGCGAGAAGCAGAGCAGGAAGATGCCGATGCAGGCGAGCGCCACGAGCTTCCGGCCGAAGCCGAGCGGCTCGTCGTCGTCGGGCATGGGCGGATGGCGGAAACCCATGAAGAGCACGACGAACACGGAGAACACGAGCCAGACGGGCGGCCCGAGGAACGCGCCTGCGACCGCGAGGGCGGCCGCCGCCCCTGCCGCGAACGGCTGGCGCCGGCCGAGCAGGGCCCGCATCACGTGGGAGCCGTCGAGCTGCCCGAGTGGAAAGAGGTTCATGGCGGTGACGATGAGCCCGAACCACGCGGCCATGAAGGTCGGATGCTCGTTGACCGAGGCGCTCGTGTACGGACCGATGTGCATCCAGCCCTGGGCCCAGCGCACGATCAGGGGATAGTCGAAGAGCGTCGTGTCGGGTGTCAGGGGCGTCGTGCTGGCCTTCGGGTGCGCGACGCCGTACAGAAGAAACGGGATGGTCGCGACGAAACCGGCGATCGGGCCGGCCGCGCCGATGTCGAGGAGCACCCGTTTGTTCGGGATCGGCTCCTTGATCCGGATGACGGCCCCGAACGTTCCGAACGAGAGCACGTTGGGGAGCAGGATCGGCGAGGGCAGGAAGATCGGAAGCGTGGCGTCGAGTCCGTATCGGCGGCACATGACGTAATGGCCGAGCTCGTGGATGCCGAGAATCGTCATGACGGGGATGGAAAAGGCGAAACCGTCCGAAAAGCTCCCCGCGCCGAGCCATCCTCCGGACGCCGTGAAGGCCGCGCCGCCCGCGAGCGTCGTCGTGACGAAGGTCAACAGGAACAGGGCGAGGTGAAAGAGGGGATGCTCGGCGGCCCGCCGCCAGCGCGAGAGGGGAGGTGGCACCTCGGGAAGCGGGTCGGCCGCGGGATCGGTCAGGGACTCAGCTCGCGGGCGAGGATTTGCGGAGCTCCAGAAGGAGGCGCGCCAGCGAGCTGCCAAGCGAGCTCGCGGCGACCTCGAGCGCACGGTAGTCGTCCGCGGAAAGCGGAGCGCCGGCCCGATCGGCATAGAGAAACGCGACGAGGCGGTCCTTGATCCGGACCGGAAAGACGGCGCACGAAGCCGTCGCCCTCTCGCCGAGGAGCTCCGTCAGGGCCGCGGGCATGAGGATGCGCGAAAGCCCTCCGCGATGGGGACTGCCGGAGAGTTTCACGAAGGCGAAGATCGAGGGCTCGCCCCACGGGATCCGGACTTTCGAGATGCGCGAGCGACTCAGTCGGCCGCCCCGCGCGGTCCAGCCCTGCACGGACTCCTGGGCCGATGTGAGCAGCAGCACGCGGGGGAATCGCAAAGCGAGGGCGTCGAGCGCCGCCTCGGCGATCTGGTCTCGGCCGGTCGGAGGCTCGGCGTCGGCGAAGGGGCGCGCCGCAGTCGGCGACGGCCGGCTCCCGGGCGTCGCCCCCGGAGCCGGCGGCTCCGCCACCGAGCCTTCCTCCTTCCACATCCGGGCCGCGAGCTCGTCGGGCGACTCGGATCGGGCGGGTGTGAAATCCGGCAGAAGTTCCGGTGTCTCTCCCGTGTCGGACTGGGGACTCTCGGCCGAGTCGAACGGGGCGGCAAAAGCAATCACCTCCGCCTCGGGTTCGGGACGGCCGAAAGCGATCGGGATCGCGCGCACCGGGGGACGGGCCGTCGTTGCCTTCGGGTTGACGAAGCGGCCGGAGAGGGGAGCGCGGTCGGTCGCGCGGTTGCGGAAGAGCCTTCGCTCTTCGTTGCGCTCGAGCTTATGCAGCACGTTCCGGAACTCGATCGGCACCGGGCGGCCATAGAAGAGATTGAGCGCCTGGAGCAGCCGGATTTCCGTGATCACGGCGGGGATGACGGGGCGCCCCGTCAGCGCCGAAACCTCGTCCACCGCGGCGAGATTCGAGGGATTCTTGAACGCCACGCGGACCCCGCGCCCCTCCAGGGCATACGGGATCGCTGCCAGGCGCACGGCCGCGCGCTCGGGAAGGATGCGAACGATCTGCCGTGTCGCCTTCATGATCTGCGGCCAGGTCGCGAAATCGCAGCGGTGAATCGCCGCGAGCGCTTTGAGAAGGCTCTCCTCTCCCAGGAGGTCCCGGTCCAGAAGGATCGTGCCGAGGCGGAAAGGTTCGCCGGTGTGGCGCTGGAACCCGAGGGCGCTCTTGACGGCGACCTCCGAGAGCACCCCCTCGGCAATCAGGAGCTCCCCAATTCGCGGCATGGCCCTATTCTATGTCGGCGCGCTAGGGCAGGTCCCTGAGGTCTTTGCCGGGCTTGAAGCGGATCGTGTTGCCGGGAGGGATCGAAACCTCGACGCCTGTCTTCGGATTGCGACCGATGCCGCGCTTGCGACGCTTGACCTGGAAAACGCCGAAGCCGCGCAGCTCGATGCGGTCCCCGGCGCCGAGCGCCGAGCGCATGGCCTCGATCACGGTTTCGACGGCCGTGGCCGCTTTGGCGCGCGGGACCTGTGCCAGATCCACCACGCGGTCGACGATGTCCGCTTTGATCATGTCTCCTCCGGGGTGACCAGGATTATATAACCTGCTTTTTCCTCAAGCGGATGGATGCCGCCAGGGCCGCAGCCGTCGCCCCGGCCAGCTCGCGGACGCACGTCAGGTCCGCCGGGGTCGCTCCCTGGGCGTCCCGGCAGACCGCATAGAAGAAGGCGACCGTCTTGTCCCGCATCAGCACGGGCTGGACGAGGCACTCGGGCGGCCAGCCCCCGAGCGCCGCCGCGAGCTCCTCGTGCCTGGCCAGGGGCGGCAGGGCACCGAGATAGAAGGATCGGCTCAACCGTACGTTCAGGAAAATCGACGGCTCGGTCCATCGCATTTCGAGTCGGCGCAGGGCCTCCAGGTTCACCCCGTCGCCGGCCCCCGACCAGCCGGCGACGGCGTCCGGGCGCGCGACGAAAACCGCGCTCCGCAGAAAGCGCCGCGCAAGCACCGAAAGAGCCGCCTCGAAGATCTCGTCGCGCCCCCTCGCTGCCAGGATCGACGCGAGATCGGCTTTCGATGGCATCCCGCTCGAGGCCGGGGACGTCGGGCCGGCAGGCCGGGGGGCTCGCTCGTCCTCCTCCAGGCGGCCAGGGCCGAGGGCGGCGCGATCGAGAAGGGCTCGCCCGTTTTCGCGGCCGGTGGGGGCGGGGTGGCCGCCGGCATGGCCGGAGTGGCGCTCGCCGGTTCCGCCGGATCGGCGCTCGCGAGCGGGGGCGGGGCGGACAGCCAGGGCCCCGTCGCCGGAGTTTCCTCCCACGCGATCGACTCGGCGTCCTCGTCCGGGGGGGGCGGTGGCAGGCCGCCCCATCCCACCGGCGGGACGTCCGGGACGCGCCAGGCCGCGAGCAGGGTGGGGTCGCCGGGCTCGCCGGGAGCGAGTCCGGGGGGCAGCTCCCGCGCGGCCGAAGAGAAGTCGGGCGGTGGCGGAAGCGGCTTGCGGATCACCGAGGGAGCCGTCGGTCGCGAGAGCTTTTCCGCCAGGATCGCGAAGCGCGGCGTGCGGCGCTCTCCGTAGTACTTCTCGAGGGCCTGATACAGCCGGACCTCCGGAGCCACGGCCGGAACGATCTTCTTGCCGGTCACGAAGAAGAGCTCGTCGAGAATGCGGAGGTTGGCGGGATCACGAAGAGCGACGCGGATGAACCCCTCGCCGAGACCCACGGGGACGGCCGAGTGCCGGATCGCAAACTTGGCCGGTAACGCCGCGATGACGGTCGCGGGCACCGAGCCGAGGACCGTCCACGGCGCGTACTCGCAGCCGTGCTGCTCGGCGAGGGCGTACCCGATGTCGTCCTCCGAGGCGGATCCACGCTCGATCAGGAGCGTTCCGAGCCGGCCGCCCGCGAAACCCTGGACGGCGAGCGCGCGGTTCACGCTCTCCTCGGTGACCGCGCCGGCCCGAAGGAGGAGGACCCCGAGTCGAGGCATCGCGAGTCGGTTATCCCGTAGCGCCACGGGTCAGGGACGAGGACGGGATGGGGAAGAGTGACCGCATTCGACCTCCAGCGCGGACACCGCCGCGCGACAAGCGAAGCATACCGCCGCGGCGCCGTGACACGCCGCACACGCCGTCGGCGTGCTACATTCCGGGGGTGAAACGAAGCGCGGTTCTTCTCGCGGTCGTGCTCCTCGCAGCACCACTCCGAGCGGCCGACGGAGACCTCGCGGCCAGCCGCAAGACGTTCCTCGCCGCCCGCGCGGCGATCGCCGACGGGCGCTACCAGGATGCCCTCGGCCTCTACCGCAAGGTTCTCGAACAGGTCCCCGACGACCCGGTCGTCCGGTTCGAGTACGCCCAGTTGCTCCGCGATCTGAACGTTCCGGCGGAGGCCGAGAAACAGGCGCGCGAGGCCGTGCGGCTCGATCCCTCCCTTCCCGAAGCTCAGCGGCTTCTGGGGAACCTGGACCTCGCGGCCGCAGAGAAGGATCCCTCCCGCATCGGACCGGCGATCGAACACCTGTCGGCCGCCCGCCGCCTCGCTCCCTCCGACATCGGAACGGCGGTGAGCCTCGCGCGGGCGCTTCTCGCGGCCGACCGCGCCGCCGAGGCCGCCGCGGTGCTCGACGAACTTCCCGAACTCGGCAATCAGCCGATGATCCAGCGCCTGACCGCGGAGGCGAAGGCCAAGGCCGGGCGCCTCAAGGAAGCCGAATCGATCTACCGCGCGCTGTACGAAGCCGATCCGGGCGACCGCGAGATCGCGGCGGCTCTCATCGACCTCTACGAGGACCAGGACCGGCTGGACCGTTCGCTCGAGGTGCTCCGCTCCCTCGAGCACCGCGACCCCGCCAACTCCGCGATCACCGAGCGCATCGTCCTCGACCTCGCGCGGGCCGGACGATACGCCGAGGCCGAGGCCGCCGCGCGCGACCTGGTCGCCAAGCGCCCGGAGAACCGGGGCGGACAGCGGCTGCTCGCGACGGTCCTCTTCGAACGGGGCAGCACCGAAGAGGGCGAAAAGATCCTGCGGGCGATGATCGAAGCGGACGCCGACGATCCCCAGAGCCGGCGCGCGCTCGCCGCCGAGCTGACCCGCGAGAGGCGGTTCGACGAGGCCCGGGCGATGTACGAACAGATGGCTCGGCGGGCGGCCGACGATCCGCGGATGGCCGAGGCGAAGACGGCCGCCGAAATCGAGCTCGGATTCATCGCCTATCTCCAGAAAGACTGGGCGGCCGCGCGCCGGATCCTGGGTCCGATCGCGCTCCAGAACGGGCTCGTCCATCCCCGCGCCGGGCGGATCCTGCTCGCCACCGACCGCGACTCGGAGCTCTGGGCCGAGGGGCTCGAGCGCGCGCGGGCATTCGAAGCTGCCGATCCAAAGGACCCGGATTGGGCGGCGACCGCGGCCGAGTTCGAGTACCGCACGGGCGCCGAAAAGGCCGCCGAAACCAGGCTCGACGCGCTGGCGTCGACGGGCGACCTCGCGAGCATGATGGCGGCGGCGGACGCCTACGGCCGCCTCAAGAAATTCGAAGCCGCGGTGCGCGTCGCGCGGGCCGCCACGCAGAAGTTTCCCGAGAGCTCCGAGGCCCTCTTCCGGCTGGGCTCGAGCCTCGAGCGGGCGGGCGCGTCCGCGGAAGCCGAAAGGGTGTTCCTCCGGCTTCTCGAGGAGCGGCCCAACGACGCGGCCACCCAGAACTACCTCGGCTACATGTGGGCGGACCGAGGCGTCCAGCTCGACCAGGCGCGGGACATGCTGGAGAAGGCGGTGTCCCGGGAACCCCGCAACGCCGCGTACCTCGATTCGCTCGGCTGGGCATACTTCCGGCTCGGACGCATGGACGCAGCCGCGAAGAATCTCCGGGAGGCGGCCCGCCGGGAACCAACCGATCCGACGATCCTGGAGCACCTGGGCGATCTCGAGATGAAGCAGGGCGACATCGAGAACGCGATCCGCAGCTGGGAGAAGGCGCTGGAGCTCAAGTCCGAGGAGGTCGAGCGCGTCCAGGAAAAGCTCCGGCGAGCCCGAACGCCCGTCTCCCAGCGTTGATCCCGCGTCCGCTCGCCGCCTTCGCCGTTCTCGTCCCGCTGTTTGTCCTCTCCGGCTGCGCCAGCCGCGCCGCGGCGCGACACTTCGCTCCGGCCCTCGCCTCCGAGGCACGCGAAACGATCGAGGCCCTCGCGGCGGCCGAGCGGCGCGCCGCGGACCTGCCCGCCTCGCGTCTTCTCTACGACGCGAAGATGGCCGGGGGAAGCGGGCCCGCGGTCCCCGGCACCCTCGCCGTGACGTACGACGGAACGGCGGTCCGGCGGGCCTCCCTCACGGGGCCTTTCGGCGCGCGGGTTGCCGAGTACGACGCGGGCAAGGTGACCGGGCAGGACCGCGGGGCGCTGGTCGTCGACCCCGCCTCGATGCGGGCCGTGCTCGCCGGAGCATGGCCGGGGGAGCCCGCGTCGATCGACGGCTGCGACGGCGCCGATTGCCTCGCGGTCTGGAACTCCCCCGTACGGGTCACCGCCACGGTCGACCGAAATGCGCGGCGCCTCGACGCCCTCGACATCGTGGGGGACGGCGGCCGTCTGACCGTGACCTATGAGGGGGACGTCGACCCGTGGCCGCGGCGGATCACGGCGCGCGAGGAGAAGTCCGGCCGCAGCCTCAGGCTTTCGCTCGTGGCGGTCGAGCCTGCGGCGTCCGGGGTCGCGGCCCGGCCATGATTCTCTCTGCGTCGGCGCCCGCCAAGATCAACCGCGAGCTTCGCGTCGGCCGGATCCGTCCCGACGGGTTTCACGAGATCCGGTCGCGCATGGTTTCCATCAGTCTCGCCGACTCGATTCGCGTCGAGGACGCCGACCGGCTCGTTTTCGCGTGCGACGACCCCGCCGTCCCGGCAGGCCAGGAGAACATCGTGGTGCGCGCGGCGCAGAGCCTTGCCGCCGACGCCGGCGTTCCGCCGCGCGCCCGGATCACTCTCGAGAAGCGCATTCCCATGGGAGGAGGCCTCGGAGGCGGCAGCGCCGATGCGGCCGTCGCGCTCCGCCTGCTCGCTCGGCTATGGCGGATCGAAGCGGACACGGCGCGGCTGCAGCGGATCTCCGCCGGGCTCGGCAGCGACGTGCCGTTCTTCGTGACGGGCGGCCAGGCGGACGTCACCGGGCGCGGCGAAATCGTGACGGCCGTTCCCGACGGTCGGCCCACGGAGCTCCTCCTCCTCGTGCCTCCGTTCACCGTCTCGACCGCGGCCGTCTACAGGGCCCAGGCCGGCCGTTTCGAGCTCGCGGCGGAGCTCGAGGTCGCCTCGGCGCATCACCCGGGATACCTCGGACCGAACGATCTGGCATCCGCCGTGCTGGCGACGGAGCCCAGGATGCAGGCGTACCTCGAGTCCGCAGCGGCCCTGACGGCCGACCATGCGATCAGCGGCTCCGGCGCGACGATCGTGCTTCACGGAGCCCCGCCCGAGGCCGAAGAGCTGCTGTCGGCCCGCCATCCCGAGGCCCGTGTCATTCACTGCCGAACCCTCACGCGCCACGACTACCAACGCGAGTCCAACCCCGGGGGAGGTCATCCGTGAACATCACGCAGGTAAAAGTGTTTCCGGTCGCCGAGGAAAAGCTGAAGGCCTACGTTTCCATCGTGATCGACGAGTGCTTTCTCGTGTCCGACCTCAAGGTCATTCAAGGACCCGGCGGCCTGTTCATCTCGATGCCGTCCAAGCGCAAGAAGAATGGCGAGTTCAAGGACATCGCCCACCCGCTCAATCGTGAGACCCGCGAGAGGATGGAGAAGCGGATCCTCGAGGAATACGAAAAGGTCCGCGCCGCCGCCCCGCCCGCACCCGCACTGGCGCCGGGCGACGGCCCGGCTTCCGAACCAGAGGCGTAGAATCCAAGGTCCTTGGGGCGTCGCCAAATTGGTAAGGCACCGGCCTTTGGAGCCGGCATTTCCAGGTTCGAGTCCTGGCGCCCCAGCCAAGAGCTGGCCTATTTCGTGAAGATCGGCACTCTGAGGCTGCTCCGTTGCCCCGATTGCGGCAGCGCTCTTTCGCCTCGGCTGCGCGAACCGGCGGAGGGCCCGGACATCGAATCCGCGATCCTCGCCTGCGAGTGCGGCGAGGTCCCGCTCGTCGGCGGCATCCCCATCTTCCGGCGGGAGGGCCGGGTCGATCGGATGATGCAGACGGTCGACACCTCGATGGACCGCGGACCCCGCGTTCATCAGCTCCTGGACTTGATCCGCTCCGGCCGTGCCGAGGATGCGCTCATGCTGCTCCTCGCGACCCCCCCCGCCTGGGTCCGCAACGGCCTCCAGGCGATCGAGGCCCTGCCGGCCGGTCGACGGGGACGGCTCCGGCGGGTGCTCGAGCGCGCATGGATCCGGCGCGGCCGCTCGAAACGTCCCCTCTTTCGTCTCGAGGAACCGCGGACGACGGCGCGGGACGCCTTCGCCTACTACTACTTGAAATCGGCGAGAAGCGAGCACTACCATCACTTCTTTCATCGCTTCGCCCAGCCGCGCCACCTGAGCGGTCTCGCGCTCGCCTCGCTCCTGCCCGTCGACGGCCTCCCGGTCGTCGACGTCGCCTGTGGTTTCGGACACACGCTGCACGCCTGGACGGCCGACGGGGCTCCGGGCACGTTCATCGGCATCGATCGGAACTTCTTCGAGCTCTACGCGGCGCGGCGCTGGGTCGCCCCGCGGGCCGAATACGTCTGCGCGAGCGGCGACCAGACCCTTCCCCTGGCGGCCGGAACCGTCGGCGGCGTGTATTGCTCCGACGCCTTCCACTACTTCCTCCACAAGGTCGAGGCCATCGGCGAGTTCCGTCGGGTTCTCTCGAGGTCGGGGCTCCTGGTCCTGTCGCGCGTCGGCAACGCCTGCGTCGAACCCCGGGAAGGGTACGAGCTCGCCCCCGCCGGCTATGCGCGGCTGCTCGAAGGCATGAATTTCCGGATCCGGAGCGATCGCCAGCTTCTCGAACGGTACCTCGCGGGATTCGGGCCGGCACTCGCCGAAGAGCAGCCCGCATTCGACGGAGTCGCGGAAGAAAAATGGCTGTCGCTGGTGGCCGGGGCGGGGACCGAGGCGTTCCGCGACCACGGACCGCGGGCGGGCTGGCCCCACGGCGCGGGGAAGCTCCGGATCAATCCGCTCTATCGGGAGGTCGGCCGCTCCCCGCAGGGTCGAGTTTCCTTCGCCCTCGAGCTTCCTTCGGAATGGTTCGTCTCCGAGAACGGCCATTGCCGTGACTACATGCCCGAGCGCCTGGACGTGGCGCGGGAGGTCCTCGACGACCTGCACGCAGGGAAACGCTCGGATCCGGTCGTGGAGCTCGTGCGGCAGTGCGTCGTCCTGGGATTTCCGGAGGCGTATTTTTGAGGCGCTCCCGGGCAGTCGACGGCCGGGCGGTTCCCGCGTAGAATCCCTCCGCTTGGCATCACACGCCTTCAACTACGGCGATCTCAAGATCTTTTCGGGACGCGCGCACCCGGCGCTCGCCCAGGAGATCTGCGCGTATCTCGGGATCGCGCTCGGGGAGCTGACGCTCTACAACTTTTCGGACGGCGAGGACTATTGCCAGATCGACGAGAACGTGCGCGGCGCGGACGTCTTCGTGGTGCAGCCGACCTGCTCGCCCGTCAACGACAGCGTCATGGAGCTGCTGATCCTTCTCGACGCTTTCCGGCGGTCTTCGGCTTCGCGGATCACCGCCGTCCTGCCGTACTTCGGCTACGCGCGGCAGGACAAGAAGGACAAGCCCCGTGTCCCGATCGCCGCGAAACTCATGGCCGACCTGCTCACGGCGGCAGGCGCCGACCGCATCCTGACGATGGATCTCCACGCCGCCCAGATCCAGGGATTCTTCAACATTCCCGTGGACCACCTGTTCGCGGCCCCCGTCATCCTGGACGCGATCCGCAAGCTGGCGCTCGACGACCTCGTGATCGTTTCGCCGGACGTCGGAGGCCTGACCCGCGCCCGCGCCATCGCCAAGCGTCTGGAGGCCTCGCTCGCCGTCATCGACAAGCGCCGGACGGGCAAGAACGAAACCGAGATCCTGAACGTGGTCGGCGAGGTCGAAGGCAGGGACGTTCTGATCCTCGACGACATCATCGACACGGCCGGGACGCTGGTCCAGGCCGAGGAGGCCCTCCGGCGGGGGGGCGCCCGCCGGACCTATGCCGCGGCGGTCCACGGGGTCTTCTCCGGGCCGGCGCTCGAGCGGATCGAGGGGTCCGGCCTCAAGAGCCTCCTGGTGACCAACACCATCCCGGTCGAGGCCGCCATGGCCCGTTGCCCCAGAATCAAGGCCCTTTCAGTCGCCCCCCTCCTGGGAGAGGCCATCCAGCGGATTCACGACGGGGCTTCCGTTTCCTCGCTTTTTGTGTAGAATCCGCCTCTTTGCGCGGACTCCCGCGCGGGGTACAGCATGAAGACCATCGAACTCAACGTCGAGAAGCGCTCGACGACCGGAAAAGGCGAAGCCCGCCGGAGCCGCTCGGCCGGCCAGATTCCGGCCGTCGTCTACGGGGCCGGGAAGCCGAACGTCCCGATCGCCGTGAACCGGAAGGCGCTTTCGGACCTGTTCCGAGACGGCGCGGGCGAAAACGCCATCTTCCTCCTGAAGCTCGCGGGATCCGACCAGAGTCGGCACGCCATGATCAAGGAACTCCAGCGCGACCCGCTGTCGCGCAAGCCGCTCCACATCGACTTCGTCCGTGTCCTGATGGACGTCAAGATCACGGTCAAGGTCCCGGTCGAGGTGACTGGCGTCGCGAAGGGCGTCAAGACCGACGGCGGCATCCTCGACCTCGTCACCCGTGAAATCGAGATCGAGTGTCTCCCCGGCAACATTCCGTCGAGCCTCGCCGTCGACGTGACCGAGCTCGCGATCGGCGACGCCTTCCGCGTCTCCGAGCTTCCCGCGATCGAGGGCGTCACGATCGTCGACAACCCGGAAAAGGTCATCGTCCACGTGGCGCAGCCGGCCCGCGAGGAAGAGCCGGCGGTCGCGGCCGAAGCTGCCGCCGAGCCGACCGAGCCCGAGGTCATGAAGAAGGGCAAGGTCGTGGCGGAGGGCGAAGAAGCCGAGGACGCGAAGGACGGCAAGAAGGAGAAGGGTAAGGAGAAGTAGCTTCTGCGCGCGATCGTCGGCCTCGGGAACCCGGGGGACGACTACGAAACCACGCGTCACAACGCCGGGTTTCGCGTCGTCGAGAGGCTCGCGGCAGAGGAAGGGATCCGGATCCGCACGCGGGAGTGTTCCTCGCGGCTGGGCCGGGGGAGAGTCGGGCCGGAGGTGGTTCTCCTGGCGCTCCCGCAGACGTTCATGAACGCCTCGGGCGAGGCGGTTCGCGCTCTTTGCCAGAAATACGACGTCGACCCCTCGGACCTGTGCGTGGTCGTCGACGAGATCGCGCTCCCGCTCGGATCGCTCCGGATGCGGGCGCGAGGCTCGGCCGGCGGACACAACGGGCTCAAGTCGGTCATCGCCCACCTCGGAACCACGGAATTCCCGCGCCTGCGCGTGGGGGTGCGGGGCGAGAGGTACTCTCGCGAGCGCGACCTCGCGGACTACGTGCTCGAGCCCTTCGCGAAGGCCGAGCGGGACGAAATCGAAAACAGCGTCGGGCGGGCCGTCGAGGTCCTCCGGACGTGGTTGACGCTAGGAATCGACGCCGCGATGCGGCGAGCGAATCATTCACCTTCCTCTCCGGACCGCCTCGATCCGGATTGACATCCATGAGGGGGAAAGCATGAGGCTGTACGACATCGTCGTCCTGGTCACGCCCGACCTGGCCGACGACGACGCGGCGAAAGTCGCGGGCGAGTATCGGAAAATCCTGGTCGATGGCGGCGCGACCGTCGTCAAGGAAGAGCCGTGGGGCAAGCGTCGGCTGGCGTTCCCCATCGGCCGCAAGCGCGAGGCGCACTACACCTACTGGCAGGTGCAGTCCGAGCCCGCGGCCGTCGCCGAGGCCGAGCGCCGCATGGGGCTCTCCGACCAGGTCCTGCGCCACCTCGCGGTGCGCGTCGACGAGGAGCTCAAGCGGCAGGCCAAGATGACCGAGCGGCTGCGCAAGAAGGCGATCAAACGGCCGCCCCGCCCGCCAGCCGCTCCGGTGGCGGACGCGTCGTCGGCCCCGACCGCCGCGGAGAGGAGCGAGTCATGAGAATGGGTGGAGGCTCCGGAAGCCGGTCCGGCCCCCGCACCGGTCCGGGCGGGCGCGACGCCAAGGGCGGCCCGCGCAAGAAGTTCTTCGTCCGCCGGCGGAAGGTCTGCAAGTTCTGCGCGGAGAAGATCGAATACATCGACTGGAAGGACATCAAGCTCCTCCAGGGCTTCATCCCCGAGCGGGGCAAGATCCTGCCCCGTCGCATCTCGGGGACGTGCGCCCTCCATCAGCGTAAACTGCAGACGGCCATCAAGCGCGCCCGCTCGATCGCCCTGCTGCCGTACGCAACGGACTAGCGGGAGGGGATGGCCTCTCCCGAACCCCTCGCGGGGCGCGAGGGTCTTCCGGCGACCCGGTTCGAGATCCCTCTGGCGGCGCTGGCGGCCGCCGGGGCTTTCTCGGCCCTTTTCGTGCTGCCGGTCATCGGCGCGCTCGGGCTGCCCGTGCTCTCGCTCTTGAGCCCGTTCGGCGCGCCGCTGGCGGCCGTGCCCCTGGTTCGTCTCGCGCACCGGCGGGGGATGATCACGGGATTCATCGGCTGTGCGCTCGCCGTCGCGATCGTCCTGGGTCTCGGCTGGGCGACGGGCGGCGCCGGCGCCGGCCTGACGATCGCCTTTCTCGCGGCGGGCGTCACCGTCCTGCCGACGGCCGCCGTCGGCTTCCTTCGCGCGGGCGTCGACGCCTCGCGCTGCTACCTGGGTCTCTGCCTCGCCGGGGCGGCGTTCCTCGCGGCGGCGTTCGCCGCCGCGGCCGGTGCCTCGGGCCCCTCGGTCGCCGATCAAGTGTCCGCCTCCTTCGACGAGGTGATCCCGCAAGCGGTCGCCCAGTACCAGCGCTCGGGCGCCGACGCCGAAGCGGTCGCCGCCATGCGAGCGACGCTCGCGGCGGGCCGGGACCTCGCCCGGCGCTACCTCTGGGGCATCTTCGGCGGCCTCTGGGTGCTCGGCGCAGCGCTGGCCTTCTATGCCGGGGCGGCTGCGGCCAGGCCGGTTGCGACCGCCGAGGCGGCCCGCTTCGACGGGCTTCGGGTGCCGGCCCAGGCGGCGGCCCTCTTCGTCGCCACCGGGGCGGCGTTCGGGGTCCTGTCGGGCGAGGCCCGCCGGATTGCGGGGAACCTGCTCCTGCCCCTCCTGGCCTTGTTTTTTGTGGCGGGCCTCTCTATCATCTGCCACCTCTTCCGGAGGTGGCTCCGGTCCCGGATTCTCCGGGCGGGTCTCTATGCCCTGGCCGCTTACTTCCCGATCAACGTCGGCGTGGCGCTCCTGGGGCTCTTCGACTGGTACGCAGATTTCCGCCGGCGGGGCGGGGAAGGAACCGAGAAGAAATGAAAGTCATCCTGGCCGACGACGTGCACGGGCTCGGGCACCGCGGCGAGACCGTGAGCGTGAAGCCCGGCTACGCCCGTAACTACCTCTTCCCGCAGGGCACAGCCTACGAGGCGACCCCCGCCAACGTCCGGCGCCTCAGCGAGGAGAAGAAGAAGTACGACGAAAAGACTCTCCAGGAGCAGGGGGTCGCCCAGGCCGTCGCGAGCAAGATCGAGGGGATGACGGTCGTCGTCGTCAAGAAGGCAGGCGAGGAGGGCCACCTGTACGGCTCGGTCACGGCCTCCGAGATCGCCGACGCGCTCGCCGCCAAGGGGGTCGAGGTCGACCGGCGCCGCGTCGAGCTCGCCGAACCGATCCGCCGGCTCGGTTCTCATCCCGTCCACGTCCGGCTGCACCGGGACGTTGCGGCCACCCTGACGGTCGAGGTCCAAACCGCCAACGTCGCGAGCTCTTGACGAGGGATCTGCGCCTGCGGCGCACCGGCCCGCCGCTCGCGCGGATGCGCGCTCGACGCCGGGCCTGATCCCTCTCCGGCGCGCTCGCTCCCGCGGCGCGAACCTCCTCCCTCCCTTCGGTCGGGAGACTATTCGCGCCGCGAACGATTGGGAGAGCTTCGCTAGCTGTCGTTTCTCAACAGGTTGTTCACGCAATTCGGCGACGTCAGCCCGGGCCGTAGGGGCGGCCCTTGTGGCCGCCCGCTGACACGCTGACGATTCGCGTGCCGCCTCTCAATGGGCACAGGAGGGGGCGCCCGCAAGGGGCGCCCCTACGTGCCGGGGCGCGGCGGTTTACAGGGTCGCTTCACGGAGCAAGCGCCGGCAAAGTGAACAACGTCTTGAGAATTCACAGCTAGCGAGGGACGGGGGTGGGCGGGATCAAGGTTGACGACTCCGGCAGTTCACCCGTCTTGGGAACGTAGAAGGGCTGCTGGAGGGACCAGGGGAGCCTCGCGATCTCCTGCGACCGGGGCGTCCACTCCTCGGTGGGCTGCGAACCGGAGACGAACGCCTCGAGCACGGGCAGCGGCGTGTCGGCCGTCGCCTTGAGCCCCGTCTCGTAGTCGACCGGCGTAAGCACGATGTTCGAGGGAACCTCGAAGTCCTCCTGCGGATCGATCCGGCCGCCGTCGCGCATCTTCTGGATGATGCGCATCCAGATCGGCAGCGCCACCTTCGCCCCTTCGGCGCCCTTGCCGATCGTCTGTGTCTTCTGATCGTTGCCCACCCAGACTCCCACGCTGTAGCGGGGAGTCATCCCGATGAACCACGCGTCGGTAAAGTCGTTCGTGGTCCCCGTCTTTCCCGCGATGTTGAGCTTCAGTGCATTGGCCCGGGCCGCGGTGCCTCGCTGGGTGACGCCCTTGAGGATCTGGAGCAGCTGAAACGCGGTCTGGGGACTTTCGACCTCGCGCGCGTCGGGATGGGTCTGCTCGAGAAGGTCACCATTCGCGTCGGTGATGCGTTCGATCATGTAGGGGGCGAAGGCGAGACCCTGGTTGGCGAAGACGGCATAGGCGGAGGTCAGCTCGACGAGACTGACCTCGAACGCGCCGAGCGGCATCGACGGGTACGGCTCCAGGTTCTGGCGGATGCCGAGGCGGTGCGCCGTCTCGATGACGTTGGAGAGGCCGACCATCTCGCCCACCCGCACGGCCGGAATGTTGTAGGAGTGCTCGAGCGCCCGTCGAAGCGTCACGATGCCGTGGAACTTGCCGTCGTAGTTTCCGGGACGGTAGGGCGGCTGACGGGGATCGACCACGATCGAGAGCGGGCCGTCGAAGACGGTGTCGGAGCCCGTGTAACCCTGCTCGAGGGCCGTCAGGTAGACGAAGGGCTTGAAGGCCGAGCCCGCCTGGCGAAGGGCTTGTGAGGCGCGATTGAACTTGGACTGTGTCCAGTCGTATCCGCCGACCATTGCTCGGATCGCGCCGCTCGAATTCTCGATGATGACCACGGCTCCCTGCTCGCGGGGGTCCTGGTCGAGCGCGAGGGTGAGGGACCCGTCTTTCCCCCGCTCCGCGGTCACGGTGACGAGGTCGCCGGTCTTGAGGATCTTCGCGACGGCGCGGGACCCCGTCCACTCCGCGCCGGCGTTTGAGAGCGGAAGGGTTTCGAGCCCGATCCGGACCTGCGCGCCGGAGGCGTCGACCGACATCACGACGCCGCGGAGCGTCTGGCCTCCCTGGACACGGACCCCTTCCCATGAAGGATCCACGTAGGACGCGAGCGACCGGTAACCCTCGGCCGAAAGGTTGCGGGGCCGCTGGAAGCCGTGACGGCGCGAGATCTGACGCAGCCCCCAGCCGAGCGCCTCCTCGGACCAGGCCTGCATCTCGGGATCGAGGGTCGATTCGACGCGCAAGCCGCGCCGGTAGAGGTCCTTCTCACCGTAGGTCTTCTCGAGGTACTGCCGGACCTCCTCGCAGAAGTACGGACCGACGATCGACTCCGCGAGCGACGGCGCGGTCGGCAGGGGTTCGGCCTCGGCCGCCACACGCTCGGCCTCGGTGATGAAGCCCGCCGCGCGCATGCGCCGGAGGGCGGTCGAGCGGCGAGCCCGCGCGAGCTCCGGGTTGCGGAACGGCGACTGGTCCTCCGGGCGCTGCACGATCCCGGCGAGCAGCGCCGCCTCCGCCAGAGTCACGTCTTTGACGCTCTTTCCGAAGTAGTAGCGGCAAGCGGCCTCGACACCGTAGTTGCCGTGCCCGAGGTATATCTCGTTGGCGTACATGGTGAGGATCTGGTCCTTGGAATACCGCCGCTCGATCTCGAAGGCCACGAGCGCCTCGTTGACCTTCCGCGAAATCGTCTTTCGCGGGGAGAGGAAGATCGCCCGCGCCAGCTGTTGCGTCAGCGTTGATCCTCCCTGCGCGTACCCGCCCTGCTGCAGGTTGGCAACGAGCGCCGAGACCGTGCGGCGCACGTCGATTCCGCCGTGCTGGTAGAAGTTCTTGTCCTCGGTCGCGACGATCGCGTTGCGGACGACCGCGGGGATGTCGGCCCGCGAAACGAGGATTCGCCGTTCGATGGCGTAGCGGGCGATCGTCGACCCGTCGCGAGCCTTGACCTGGGTGATGATGTCGGGCCGGTACGTCGCGAGCTCGGAGACGCGCGGCACCCGGACGAAGCCGGTGGCGATGGAGCCCGCCACCGTTCCCAGGAAACCCACCACCACGAGCGGCAGGACGAGGGCGGCGGCGCGCCGGACGGTCTTCACCTTGCGATTGTGAGGCATCCGCCCTCGTTATGCTATAAGCGGCGCTTCACCCGATGCCGCGTCCCACCCACCCCGGACCGCCGCCTCCCGCCTCCACCGCCGGAAAACCGGCCTCGTACCGCGAGGCCCAGGCGCGCGCGTCCGGCCGGTTCAGGCTCCGCACGGACTTCACTCCGCAGGGCGACCAGACCCAGGCGATCGAGCGCCTCGTCGCGGGGCTCACCGAAGGCCGGCCCGATCAGGTGCTCCTCGGCGTCACGGGCTCGGGCAAGACGTTCACGGTCGCGAAGGTGATCGAGGCCGTCAACCGCCCGACGCTCGTCCTGTCGCACAACAAGACACTCGCCGCCCAGCTCTACCAGGAGTTCCGGGGCTTCTTCCCCGAGAACGCCGTCGAGTACTTCGTTTCCTACTACGACTACTACCAGCCGGAAGCCTACGTTCCGCAGACCGACACCTACATCGAGAAGGAGACTTCCCGCAACGAAGAGATCGACAAGCTCCGCCTGGCAGCCTCGAAGGCCCTCTTCGAGCGCCGGGACGTCATCGTCGTGGCCTCGGTGTCCTGCATCTACGGCCTCGGCGCCCCCGATTCCTACTACGACATGCTGGCCTACCTCGAGGTCGGGGACACGCGCGGGATGCCGGCGCTCCTCGCCCAGCTCGTGACGATGCAGTACGAGCGCACGAACCTGGATCTCACGCGCGGGACCTTCCGGGTCCGCGGCGACGTTCTCGAGGTCGCGCCGGGCTACGAGGACACGGCCGTGCGCGTCGAGTTCTTCGGGGACGAGATCGAGAAGATCACCAGGACCGATCCCCTCCGGGGCACGCCCCTGCAGCGCGTCGACCGTCTCGCCCTCTACCCGCGGACGTTCTACGCCACGCCGCGCGAGACCCTCGAGCGGGCGATCGGGACGATCCGCGTGGAGCTCGATGAGCGGCTCGCCGAGCTGACCCGGGCCGGGCGCCTCCTGGAGGCGCAGCGCCTCCATCAGCGCACGATGTTCGACCTCGAGATGATGAAGGAGCTCGGCTACTGCAGCGGGATCGAGAACTACTCACGACACCTCTCTGGCCGGGCGGCGGGGGAGCCGCCGCCAACGTTGCTCGACTACTTCCCGTCCGATTTTCTGCTGGTCGTCGACGAGTCCCATGTGACCCTGCCACAGGTGCGCGGCATGTTCCACGGGGACCGCTCGCGCAAGCAGGTCCTGGTCGACTACGGGTTCCGCCTCCCGTCGGCCCTGGACAACCGGCCGCTGACCAACGAAGAGTTCCGCGGGCGGATCCACCAGGTCATCGCCGTCAGCGCCACGCCGGCCGCCGAGGAGCTGCAGCGGGCCGGCGGCGAAATCGTGGAACAGGTGATCCGTCCGACCGGGCTTCTCGATCCGGAGATCGAGGTGCGGCCGGTGAAGGGCCAGGTCGACGACCTGCTGGCGGTGGTCCGGGAGACGACGGCGGCGGGCGACCGCGTCCTCGTCACGACCCTGACGAAGCGGATGGCGGAAGAGCTCACCAATTACTTCTCCGAGGTGGGCGTGCGCTGCCGATACCTCCACTCGGACATCGAGACACTCGAGCGGGTCGCGATCCTGTCGGATTTCCGCCGTGGCGTCTTCGATTGCCTCATCGGGATCAACCTCCTGCGCGAGGGACTCGACCTGCCCGAGGTTGCGGTCGTGGCCATCCTCGACGCGGACAAGGAGGGTTTTCTGCGGAGCGAGACCTCGCTGATCCAGACCGCGGGACGCGCCGCGCGGAACCTGCGCGGCCGCGTGCTTTTCTACGGGGACGCCATGACCGACTCGATGCGCCGGGCGATCGAGGAGACCTCGCGCCGCCGCGCCATCCAGGAGGTCTACAACCGGGAGCACGGCATCGTGCCCGCGTCGATCGTGAAGCAGATCAACTCGCCTCTCGTGCGGATGGCGAACCTCGACTACTACGAGATCCCGGTCGACCGGCCGAAGGCCGAACTTCCGGACGCCGAATCGGTCCGCAAGCGAATCGCCGACCTCGAGAAGCAGATGAGGACTGCGGCGAAGGAGCTGGATTTCGAGCGGGCCGCCGCGTTGCGCGACGAAATCCGCGGCCTGAGGGAGCTCGAGATCTTCCGGGCCTGACCCCGCCGGCCGTCCCTACGGTGCGGGCGTCGGGGTCGGTTTGTTCGCCGTCAAAGCCGGGGACTTCGGCGTCGGAATGCCGGCCGGCCGGGGCGTGCTGGCCACCGGATAGCGCCGTACGTACATCCTCGCCGCCGCCTCGACGGGATCCTCCGAGACGGGGGGGCGATCGATCTTCGGTTTGATTCCGTGGTCGAGGCCCGAGCTGACCGAGATCCCGGTGTTGCCCTGGCCCAGATTGTTCCCCGGCGTCCATGCCGCGGCGTCGGCCGGGCGAAGCCCCATCGGGATGTTGCACGGAATCGCGGAATTGCAGCGCGTGATCGGGACCAGTTGCGCACGGCCGGACGCTGCGGCCGCCAGAAACACCGCCGCTGCGACCCCTGCGACGCCGGAACGGGTCATAGCCAGTGACAGGCCCGTGCGAACCCGGCCAGAACCAGAAGCAACGCCGCCGCCGCCGCCGCCCAGACGGCCGTGCGCGACCGCGCGGCGAGGGGACGCTGCCGGGTGTAGAACCCGGTCTGCCACCGCTCGAGCTCGCGCCCGCAGTTGGGACAAACCGGCGTGCCCGGCTCCACGGGTGTGTAGCAGTACGGGCACTCGTACATGGGCATGCGCTCATCATACCGAACCGGCGCACGCGGGCCTTGCCATCCGCGTTAAACTCACGACGTGGTCGACGCCCGCGCGCCGGAGAATCTGCCCGATTCCCCCGGCGTTTACCTCTTCCGCGGAGACAAGGGGAAGCTCCTTTACGTCGGCAAGGCCCGGTCCCTCAAAAGGCGCATCGCCTCGTACTTCGGGGCGGGGGCCGAGAGCGCGAAGACCGAGGCGCTGCTGCGGTCCTACCGGGAGATCGAAACGATCGTCACGCGCACGGAGCTCGAGGCCCTGCTCCTCGAAAACACCCTCATCAAGAAGCACCGTCCGAGGTACAACGTCTGTCTCCGGGACGACAAGACCTATCCGTACGTCAAGATCACAACCGGAGAGGACTGGCCGAGGGCCCTCGTGACCCGGAGGGTCCAGGACGACGGCCACTCCTACTTCGGCCCCTTCTGGGGAGGACTGGCGCGCCGGATCATGCGCATGATCACCCGGCACTTTCAGATCCGGACCTGCACGCTCGAGATCGACGGCAAATTGCCCCGGCCGTGCCTTTACTACGACCTCCACGCCTGCCTCGGTCCCTGCGTCGCCGGGCTGACCTCCCGGGAGGGATACGCGGACGCGGTCGCCGACGTCGTCCTCTTTCTCCAGGGCCGGAACGAGGAACTCGAGGAGCGGCTGTCCCGGAAGATGCAGGCAGCCTCGGAAGAGGAGAACTTCGAGATGGCGGCGGCCTATCGCGATTCCCTGCGTACCGTGCGCGAGGTGGCCGAGCGCCAGGTCGTGCAATCGCTCCGGGGTGAGAACGTCGATGTCTTCGGCTTCTTCGAGTCGGGTCAGGACGTGGCCGTCGTCGTGCTCGTCGTACGGGGCGGAGTTCTGCAGGACCGCCGGGATTTCTTCTTCGAGAAGTCCCAGGAGATCGAGCCCGCCGCCTTTCTCGAGGCCTTCCTTCCGCAGTTCTACGACGCCAACCCGTTCCTGCCGTCCGAGGTGCATCTGCCCGTCGAGACCGCGGGGGCCTCTCTCTTCCAGGATTTCCTGGCGGAGCGCCGCGGCGCGAAGGTGACCGTGCGCATGCCGCAGCGGGGCGCCGCCGCCGACAGGCTCAAGCTCGCCGAGCTCAACGCCCGCGAGCGCCATCGCGTGCGGTTCCGGCGGGTCGGGGGCGACGAGGCGGTCGCGGCCGAGCGCCTGGGCCGCGCCGTCGGCCTGGCGTTGCCTCCTCATCGGATCGAGGCGTTCGACATCTCCCACACGCAGGGCACCGACAGCGTCGCGTCGCTCGTGGTGTTCGAGGATGGGAAACCGAAAAAGTCGGACTACCGCCTCTTCAACATCGCCTCCCAGAATCTCCTCGAGCCGGACGACTTCCGCAGCATGGCCGAGGTGGTGGACCGGCGCTACCGGCGCGTCCAGGCCGAGAACGGACCCTGGCCGGACCTCGTCCTCGTCGACGGCGGACGGGGACAGCTTCAGGCGGCGCTGACAGCGCTGGACCGCGTGGGAGTCGAGCTTCCCATCGCCGGGCTCGCCAAGCGGGAAGAAGAGATCTGGGTGCCTGGACGGCCCGAACCGGTCCGGCTGTCGCGCAAGGACCCCGCCCTCCAGCTCATCCAGCGCGCCCGCGACGAGGCCCATCGTTTCGCCATCACGCGGCACCGCCAGCGGCGCGGAAAACACATGCGGGAAACCGGCCTCACCGAGATCCCGGGCGTGGGCCCCGCACGCGCCCGGCTGTTGCTCCGGCGCTTCGGCTCCGTGAAAGGCCTGCGCGGGGCGGACCCGCACGAGATCGAGGCGGCCGTCGGCCCGGTGACCGCGCGGGCCGTAGCCGCGTACCTCGGGCTCCCGGACGGCGCGCCCGCATGAAGACAGTGTTCGATCCGGAGGGGAAAATCCGAGGGACGGACATCCTCGCGTCTCTCGTGGCGCTGTGGCGGGAGGCCGCGAGCGGTTCCCTGCAGTTCCAGCGATCCGGAGCGACCGCCGGTTTCGAGCTCGCCGCGGGAGAGATCGTCGGCGCCTCCTCTTCGGATCCCCGATTCGACACGGCGGCGATCCTGGTGAGGGCGGGCAAGCTCGAGGCCGCGACGCTCGAGAGGCTCTCGGCCTCCGAAGGAATGGATCGCGCAATGGCGGCGCTCCAGGCGGGCGTGCTGACCCGCCGCGAGTGGCGATGGGGCGAAAAGATCCGCGCCGTCGAGGTCCTCTCCGACCTGCTGACCTGGATCGAAGGCGACTACACGTTTTTCCGGTCGGCCGCCCGCGAGGCGGGGGAGTTTCGTCTCACCATCCCGCGACTGGTGCTCGAGCTCTTCCTGCGCTCGCGCGACCGCGGCCTCGTTCTTCATCACCTGGGCGGGGTCGACGTGCCTCTCGTCCGCGATTCGGGGTTCGACGCCGAGTTCTCGACCTTCGGTCTGACCGACGACGCCGAGTCCGTCGTCCGCCTCATCGATGGCGAATCGACCGCGGCCGAGATCGCGAGCGAGGCTCCCGCGGACACCTTCGCCGTCGAAAAACTCCTCGCGGCGCTCGTCACCCTCGGACTGGTTCACCCGGCGTACACCGCCGGGGAGTCCGACTCGGCGGCGCGCGAGACGCCGGCCATGAGACCGCCGGTGGTCGAGCCGCCCGAGGCGGCCGCGGTCCAGGGCCCCGACGGGGAGCCGGAGGACGAGGCGCTCGAGCCCGAGGTCGACATCGAGGAGACGGCCCTTTCCGAGATGGACGAGGCGTCGTCGCCGTCCGCCGAACCGGAGGGGACGCCGGAGGATTGGGACGCGGGCGAAGAACGCCCGCTGGAATCCGACGCCGACCGGGACGATGAACTCGTCGACACCCGTCTCGATCCCGGTGCCGATGCCGGGGCGGACGACTTCGACGAGCGGCCGGAGAGTGACGCAGCCGACCTCGACGCCGGACCGGAACTTCCCGGGGACCTGATGGAGGGCGACGCGCCCGGCCCGCGGGGCACCTCGGCGTTCGACCGCCCGCTCGACCTGACGACCGGAGTCGGGCCGCTCGAGCGGCCGGAGCACCGCTCGACCTCGCCTCTTCTCTGGGTTCTTTTGATTCTCGTCGCGATCGTGGGGGCAGTCCTCTACTGGCGGGCCCGCGGGCCCGCGGGTCCGGTGGAACCGATGGCCGCCGAGCGCTCGCCGAGCCCGACAATGGTCGAAGCGACGGTCGGCGGGGGACCGGCCGAGACGCCCGCGAGCTCGTCCGTCACTTCACCCCCCGCGATCGAGCCACCTTCGAACCGAGCCGGGACCCTGTCGGCGCCGACGGTCGCGCCGACAGCGCCGGCCCCCACCAGCGCTCCGACGAGGCTGGCCGCTACGGCCGTCCCGACGAAACGTGCGCCGAGCCCCGCACCGACGAGACCGGCGCCGACCCGGGCCGCGTCCGCCGCAGCCACCCGGTCCGCCGCTTCCGCGGCGGTTCCGCGTACCCGCAAACAGTGGCTCGACCGGGCCGCGCGCGACCAGAAGACCACCGCGTCCGACCGGAATGCCCGCTTTGCGATACAGCTCGAGTTGGCGTGCGAAGTCACCTCGCTCCGGGAGGCCTGGGCGCACGACCGGCCGGCGGGGTCGATGTGGGTCGTGACCACGTCGTTCAAGGGCAGGACGTGCTTCAGGGTGCTCTGGGGCCGCTACGGCACGCGGGAGGAGGCCGCCGGGGCCCTCGAAGCCGTTCCCGGGTTCTTCTCGACGGCCCGCAACCATCCCATGGTCGTCGCAATACGCTGACGGCGCGGTTTCTGCTACCCTAAGCCACTTCCCCATCGACGAATGAGTACACAGGCGGCACCAGCCGGGTTTAGCGGATCGCTCTCCGAGGCGCCGCTCCCACAGGTCCTGCGACGGATCTTCCTGGAAGGGCTCAAGGGGACCCTCACCCTCAACCGCGGCGACGAGATCCGTCACCTTTTTTTCGAGAAAGGGGAGCTGCGCACGGCGACCTCGTCGCGGGAAGGTCAGCGCATCGGGGCCTTCCTCAAGCGCCGCGGGTGCATCACCGACACCGACCTGAACTGGGCGCTCGAAACCGTCGCCAAGCAGGGCCGCGCGCGGCTCGGCAAGATCCTGGTCGACCGCGGCCTCGTCTCACGGACGGTCCTCGATGCCGAGATGCGCCGCCTCGTGGAAGAGATCGTGTTCTCCACCTTTGCCTGGGATGCGGGGGAGTACAAGTTTCAGGGGTCGTCCGGCGTGCTGGATCCCGACGTGGCCCTGTCGCTCTCGACCGCCGCGGTCATCGTCGAGGGCATCCGGCGCCTGCCCGAGAGCGATGCATTTCGGGAGCGCCTGGGCGACGGGCACGGCGTCCCCATCCTCGCGACGGATCCGATGTCCCGCTACCAGTACCTTCCCCTGACGCCCCAGGAGGCCTACCTCCTCTCGCGCATCGACGGGATCCTCGACGTCGATTCGCTCCTGAAGATCGCGGGATCTTCGCGGGGAGCGACGGCCAAGATTCTGTACGGTCTGGTGTCGTGCGGCATCGTCGAGTGGAAGCGTGAGGGCGCCGAGCGCCCCGCAAGCGGCCGGGGCGGATTCCACGGGCTGAACGTGGAAGTGTCCGCCCAGCCTTCGGACAGGTCGCCGGGCCACGCCGAGCTGGTCAAGAACACGTACCGGCGCATCGACTGGCTGACCCACTACGAGCTGCTCGGGATCCAGCGCGACGCGGCGCCCGAAAAGGTCGCGGAGGCCTACTTCGAAAGGAGCCGCCTCTTCCACCCGGACCTCCGGCACCGCGAAGACCTCGGCAAGTTCGAGCGCGAGCTCAACGCCGTGTTCGAGCGGATGAAGATTTCCTACGAAACCCTCTCGGACCCGGAGAAGCGGGCGCTTTACGACCAGAGCCTGGACGCGGCCCCGCAGTCGGTCCTCATGGTCGACGCACCGACGACCGACCCGGAAGCCCGCAAGAAGCTCGCGACGCAGAATTTCCGGCGCGCGCGCCAGCTCATCGAAGAGCGGGACTACCATCCCGCGGTCCAGATGCTCCGGGAAGCGGTGCGGTTCGTTCCTGACAGCGCCGAGTTCCGGTACGTCCTGTCGCAGGTCGAGCTGAAGAACCCCAACTGGATCGACCAGGGCCTCGCGAACCTCAAGGAGGCGGCGCGCCTCGACGGTCGCCGCGTGGGCCTCTCCATCGAGGCGGCGCGCACTCTCCTCGAGCACAATCGCCCCCTGGAGTCCGAACCCTTCGCGCGCCGAGCAGTTTCCCTCGACCCCTCTCCGGAGAGCGAAGAGCTGCTCCGAAGGGTTCTCGAGGCGATCGCCGCCGCCCCGCCCCCTTCGGCCCCCGAAGCCATCGAAGGCGAAAAGCCCGCCGAAGCTGCGCCGGATGACGAAGAGCGCCCCCAGTCGACCGGGATCCTCTCCCGTCTGTTTCGACGCGGTTGACCGCAATCCTGACGGGCCTGGGGCTCTCGGCCGCCGCGGGCCTCAACGCCTGGGCGGTCCTGCTCCTGTTCAACGGCCTCGCGCTTCTTCTCCCTCAGGAGTTTCCCGGCCCGTCCGCCGCCTTTCTCTCGAGTCACGGCGTCCTGACGGCGAGTGTCGTCCTGTTCCTGGCCGAGTTCGTCGCCGACAAGATCCCCATCGTCGACCACCTCTGGAACCTGGTCCAGACGCTTCTGCGGCCAGCCGTCGGCGCCCTGCTGATGCTCGCGGCAGTCCCGGCGGAGACCTCATCCGCGGCCCGGGCGGGCCTGGCCCTCGCGGGCGCGCTCGCCACTCTCGCCACGCACTTCGCCAAATCGACGACGCGGCTGACCTCGACGGCCGCGACCCGCGGGATCGCGCAGGTGGCGCTCTCGCTTGCCGAGGACGCCTTTTCGGTGGCCCTCGGCGCCCTCGTGTTCTTCGTCCCCTGGTTCACGGCGGTCTTTCTCGGCGCCCTGATCGTCCTGATGATCGCGGACCGCCGCCGGGTCATGCGTGGTCTCGCCGTGATGTTTTTTCGTCTCAAGCACCCGCGCCGCGCCCGGTCGGCCTGACATGCCGTACCTGCTCGACGGCAACAACCTGATCGGACTCGTCCGGCGGGTCGCGCGGCCGACAAACGAGGACCGACAGGCGCTCGTCGCCGAGCTCGCCGAACGGCTCCGGTCCACCCGGGCCCGGGCGATTCTCTTCTTCGACGGGCCCGCGGGCGAGCGGGCCTCGAGCCTCGGGAGTCTCTCCGTCCGGCGGCCGAGCGGAGGAAGCGCCGACGACGCCATCCTCGCCGAAGTCGCTTCAATGCGAGCCCCGAGGGAGGCCATCGTCGTGACCTCGGACCGAGGCCTGGCGCGGCGAATCCGTGACGCGGGCGGCAAGGTCTGCGCACCGGACGTCTTCTTCGCCCGGTTCGGGCGCGCAGCGTCCGCCGGGGGAAAAGCTCCGGCCGGAGCCGTCGACGTCGACGACTGGCTCGAGTACTTCGCCGACGAGCGGAACCGGGACGGGGGTTAGGCCGGCGGGTTCCACAACGCACGGCTCCATGTTCACCGTCGACGTCGCCGCGACCGAGGTTCCGCCGCCGGCGAAGGCGGGGGCGGACATGCAGGGGACCTCAGGACACCGGCAGCGGGGGTGGCGAAACGACCAAACAAGGTGATGGGGCCAGGGCTCAGAGAACGAGGCGTCATCGGGACCTCGGCGCCAGAGCCCTGGCCCGCATGGTAAAGTTGGACTGGCTCCGAGCGGGCCACGCGATCGCTCCGGGCAACCGGAGAGGAAAGTCCGAACTCCAAACGGGCAGCATGCCGGGTAACACCCGGTCGCGGCGACGCGAAGGAAAGTGCCACAGAAAACAAACCGCCTTCCGAAAGGACGGCAAGGGTGAAACGGTGCGGTAAGAGCGCACCGCCCCTCCGGCAACGGGGGGGGCACGGCAAACCCCATGCGGAGCAAGGCCAAATAGGGGGACAGCGGGTGTCCGTCCCGCCTCACTTCACGTGAGCTGTTCCCGGGTCGGCTGCTTGAGCCCGAGGGCGACCTCGGGCCCAGAGGAATGATCGCGACTCCGGGCAACCGGAGCACGGGATTCGGCTTATCGGCCCGCTCGGGGCCTCTTTCGACCGCTCGACGACCCGCATGATGCCCCTCGTGCTCCCTCCACGTCTCCGGCCGGGGGCATCGATCGGAATCGCCGCGATCTCCGGCCCGGTCCGTCCGGACCGGCTCGAGGCCGGCGTCACGTTCCTGGAGGAGCGCGGATACCGCGTGGTCCTGGCATCCAACGTTCGCGCGAGCCGCGGCTTCCTCGCCGGGTCCGACCGGGAACGCGCGGATGGTTACCGCGAAATGCTCGCGCACCCCGAGGTCGAAGCGATCTTCTTCGCGCGCGGCGGCTACGGGGCGGTCCGCATCCTCGCCCACCTGTCGCCGGCGGAGATCGCCGCGCGGCCGCTCATTCACCTCGGTGCGTCCGACCTGACCGCGCTCTTTGCCTACCTGCGGGCCTCGACCGGAATCGCCGCGTTCTACGGCCCGATGCCGGCCGTCGCGATGGCCGGGCAGGTGGGGCTCGACTGGGAACCCGTGCTCTCGGGAGCGCGGCCCGAGCCTCATGCCTTCCGCGAGAGAGACGTGCTCGCCGGCGGCGTCGGCGAGGGCCCCCTCGTCGGCGGCTGCCTGTCTGTGGTGGCTTCGCTCGCGGGGACGCCGGAAGCCGTCGATGCCCGGGGCGCCGTCCTGTTCTGGGAGGACGTGCGGGAATCGGCATTCCGGCTCGACCGCATGTTGACCCAGCTGGAGCGGTCGGGTACCCTCGATCGACTAAAAGCCATGGTCATCGGCTCGATTTCGCCCGGCGCGCGCGGCGGCGGAGAGACCCCCGTCACCATCAACGCCTGGCTCGCGGATCGCTTCGCCGGGGCGCCGTTCCCGGTCGTGCGGGGCTTTCCCGCGGGGCACCTGCGCCGATCCCGCACGCTTCCGCTGGGGGTCGTCGTCCGCGTCGACGCGGACCGGCGTGTCCTCGAATTCCTCGGGCCGGGAGTGGCCTGAGGCGCTCATGCCCTCCGTGAAGGCGGTCTTCAAGTCCGGGCCGGGCGGGACGGGGAAGAGCCCCTACGAGAAGTTCCTCGTCGCGCACGCGATGGGCGACATCCTCTTCTCCGAGGGCGACATCGGCACGGAGATGTACATCATCCAGTCGGGGACGGTGGAACTGCTCAAGACGATCGGGGGAGAGACCCGCATCCTCTCGACGCTCGAGAAGGGCGACTTCTTCGGCGAGATGAGCGTTCTCGAGGACGTTCCCCGGACGGCCTCGGCGCGCGCCAAGACGGACGTCGAGCTCGTTCGGATCAACGGTGCGACGTTCGACGCGATGCTCAAGTCGAACACCGAGATCGCGATCCGCATGATGCGAAAGCTCTCGCGCCGGCTGCGCGAGGTCACGTCCTTGCTCGAGGAATCCCTCGGCCGGCGCGTCGCCGAGGAAGAACGACCGGTCCAGAAGCGGCCCACGCCGGAACGCAACGCTTGCCGCCTCGTCGGCGAGGATCCGCCATCGGAATTCTTCCTCAACCGCGAGGGCGACACGCTCATCGGCCGCAGCGACCCCGTCACCGGGATCACCCCCGACGTCGACCTGACGCCGCTCGACTCGCAACGTTCGACCTCGCGGCGGCACGCCAAGCTCTATCTGATGGGCGACACTTACTACGTCATGGAAGAGATCGGCGTCATGAACGGGACGCACGTCAACGGCAATCGCCTCGCCACGGGCGTTCCGGTCGCCATCGCCAACGGCGACGTCCTCAAGTTCGGCCTCGTCCAGCTGACCTTCCTGGCGCCCGAGACGTAGCTGACGGCCGCTCTCGACGCCTCTCCTGATCGGCTTCGCCCGGGCGACCCGATCGCCCGACTGCCCGGGATCGGACCCACCCGCGCGGCGCGCCTCGCCGAGGCCGGCGTGGCCACAGTGGCGGACTTCCTCCTCGCGCTGCCGTTTCGCTACGAGGACCGTCGGCAGTTCGCGACGGTTGCGGGCCTCGAGTGGGAGAGGCCCGCGACGATCCTCGTCCGCTTCCAGGGTGTGCGCTCGATCCGCATGCGGCGCGGACTCCTGCGCGTCGAGGCCGTCGCGGACGACGGCACCGGCGCCGTCCGGGTCGTCTGGCACAACCGCTACCCGTCCTTCGCGAAAGCCCTCGCGGGCAAGCGGGCCGCGCTCTACGGGTCACCGGTCGCGGGGAGCAAGGGCGAGATGCGGATCGAGAATCCCGAGACCGAGCTCTTCGACTCCGGCGAGGAAGCCGATCCGCTCCACTCCGGCCGCATCGTCGGGATTTACCGTCGGTTGGGGGACATCCCGTCTCGGGCCTGGCGCGTTCTCGTCCGGAGGGCCCTCGACGCCCTCGGGCCGGGGTTCCGAGCCATCTCGGCCCCGCCCGAGAGGCTTCTCCAGGCCCTTGCAGAAGCGCACTTCCCGACCCATGTCGACTCTCCCGGGCCGGCCCGTGCGCAGATTGCCGAAGAAGAGCTTCTGACACTCGGCGCGCGGATCGAGGACCGGCGGGCGCGGCTGCGTGCCCGGCCCGGACTCACCCTGGCGGCGGAGGACACCGTCCGGCAGCTCGCGCGCTCCGTCCTCCCGTTTCGGCTGACGAGCGCGCAGAAGCGGGCGGTCCGGGAGATTGCGCAGGACCTGGCCTCGGGCCGCGCCATGGCACGCCTGCTCCAGGGGGATGTCGGCTCGGGCAAGACGGTCGTCGCGGGCCTCGCGATCCTGATCGCCGCCAAGAACGGTGCGCAGTCCGCACTCATGGCCCCGACCGAGATCCTCGCGGAGCAGCACGCCGAAAGCCTCGCCTCCTGGCTCACCGGGGCGGGCGTCCGACTCGGGCTGCTGACGGGACGGGTGCGCGGGACCGCCCGCCGGCATCTCCTCGAGGCCCTCGCCGCGGGGTCGATCGACGCCCTCGTCGGGACGCATGCCCTCGTCGAGTCGCCGGTCAAGTTTCGGCGCCTCGGCCTCGTCGTGGTCGACGAACAGCACCGGTTCGGCGTGGCGCACCGGTCGCGACTCTTCCGCAAGGGCGACCCGTCGCCGCACGTCCTCATCATGACGGCAACGCCGATCCCGCGCTCGCTGGCCTGGGCAATCTACGGCGAGCTCGACGTCTCGGTCCTCGACGAAAAGCCGCCCGGCCGTTCCCCGGTCGTTACGCGCGTCCGCGAGGAGGCCGCCCGTGATCGTGTCTACCGCTTTGCCGGCGAGCGGGCGGGAGCGGGGGAACGGGTCTACGTCGTCGTCCCCGCGATCGACGAGGGTGCCCGCGAAGTCGCCGCGACGCGCGAGACGGCCGGGCGCCTCTCCGCCGCGCTTCCCGGGGTTCGCATCGGGGTGCTCCACGGCCGCATGCCCCCGGCCGAGCGGCACGCCGTGCTCGCGGACTTCGCCGCGGGTCGGTGCCCCGTCCTCGTGTCGACGACCGTCGTCGAAGTCGGCGTCGACGTGCCGGAGGCCACGCTGATGATCGTCGAGAACGCCGAGAGCTTCGGGCTCGCCCAGCTTCATCAGCTGCGCGGGCGCGTCGGCCGCAGCGCCCGGCCCTCGTGGTGCGCGCTCGTCGTCGGGCGCGCCGCCACGGAAGAAGCGCGACGCCGGCTCGCCGTGCTCGAGGAGACGTCCGACGGATTCCTCATCGCGGAAAAAGATCTCGAGGCGCGGGGGCCGGGCGATCTCCTCGGGACCCGGCAGAGCGGCCTCCCGTCCCTGCGCGTCGCGGACCCGTTCCGGGACCTCGCCCGCCTGCCGCAGGCCCGCACCGAGATCCTCTCCCGCCGGGCCCGGCACGAGGTCGTGGCGAGCGATCTCTTCGGGTACCCGTAGCCACGGCGCGGACGAGCGTCGGAGGCCGGAGGGCAGCGTGGTACAAGATCGGCTGCGGAGGTGCGATTGAGAGTTCTCGTGACGGGCGGCACCGGTTTCGTCGGGACCCACCTGGTCAACGGCCTGCTCCGCCGTGGCCACGCCGTCGCGGTCCTGGCACGGTCCCCCGCGAAGACGCGCAACCGGTACAACCGCCCGGTCGAGTCGGTCGGGGGCGACGTGCTCGATCCGGCGTCGCTCGCCGCGGCGGCTGCCGGCCGAGAGGCCTTGATCCACCTCGTCGGCATCATTCACGAAAAGGGCGGCCAGACCTTCGACCGGATGCACCGCCAGGCAACGGAGAACGTCGTCGCGGCGGCGAAGGCCGCCGGGGTCCGGCGCTACCTCCACATGAGCGCGATGGGCAGCTCCGAGGACTCGCCTGCCGCGTACGGCCGGACCAAGGCCGCCGGCGAAAAGGCGGTGCGGGCGTCCGGCCTCGACTGGACGATCTTCCGTCCGTCGATCATCTTCGGTCCGGGCGACGGGTTCGTTACGCTCCTCGCCCCGATCGTCAGGGGAAACCCCGGCTTCATCCCGGTGATCGGACCGGGGACGACGCGCTTCCAGCCGGTCTCGATCTTCGACGTCACCCGCGTCTTCGCCGACGCGCTCGAGAAGCCGGAGACCGTGGGACAGACGTACGAGGTCGGCGGGCCCGAGATTCTGACCCTGAACGAAATCGACCGCGACATCGCCGCGGCGGTCGGCAAGCCTGGGAAGCCTTTGATCCACTTTCCGCTCTGGTACGGGCGCCTGCTCGCCTCCGGTTTCGAGTGGCTGGCGCGCCGCGGCGTCTTCGCCGATCCGCCGCTGACGCGGGACCAGCTGAGGAGCCTGTCGCGGGACAACACCGGCGACACCTCCCCGACGATCGCGACCTTCGGCGGGCAGTGGCGGCGCTTCTCTCCGGGCATCCGCGAATACCTGTCGAATGGACGACACGACCCGCGCTCGGGAACCGGGGAGGAGGTCGAGATCGAGCAACGCGCGGTGATGCGGATCCGCTAGCCGGGACTCGAGCCGCCGAGGGCCCTCGGCCGTTCGCTCCTAAGGGCTCTTCCTCAGCCGGATCTCGCCCGAGGTCGTCCGGACCAGGATCTTCTCGCCCCCGCCGTTCAGCACCGTGGTCGCGCGCTGTGTTCCGGGCTTCTTGTCGATCGTGAGATAGCCGAATTCCGATCGGATCGGGTTCTCTTCGTCGTCGGCGCCCGTCACGACGAGCTCGACGTCGGCCTTCGTATCCGCCGGGATCGACAACGACACGTCGCCGCCGGAGTTGCGGATCGTGATCCCCCCCCGGATGTCTTTCGACGTCACGCCGATCCGCACGTCGCCGCCCGACGTCGAGACGCGCACGCTTCCGCCGACGCGGGGCACGATCACGTCGCCGCCCAGCGTGTTTGCGTCGAGGCTTCCGCCGACGCTCTGAATTCGGATGTCGCCCCCGGCCGTGTCGGCGAGGGCCGAGCCGGTCACGGAGTCGACGCGGATGTCGCCGGCCGCCGTCGAAACCCTGAGGTCGCCGGTCACCGGGCCGATCACCACGTCACCCCCGAACGTTTTGATCTCCCCGCCCCCGCCGATTCCGCCGACCCGGATCTCGCCCGAGTGGGTGAGGATCTTGACGCGGCCGCTGACCCGGCCGATCCGGTAGCTGCCGCCGCCCGTCGTCGACAGGAAGTCGCCGGCGACGTCGCCGCGCACCACCGCGCCGTCGAAGTCGACGGGCGGGAACGGAGGAACCGGAGGCACCGCAGCGACGGGCGGGACCGGGGGAGCCGGGGGCACCGGGTGCACGCGCGCGTTCACCGCGACCCTCGGGACGTTCACATGGGCGTCGGGGACCGTGACGACGAACTCGCGGCGGCCCGAGACGAGGGGCTTCGCGTCGGCTTCCTTCGTTCCGGCGGCGAGGAGGAGGACCGTGCCGTTCAGCGTCTGGAGGCTGACGGATCCGCCGCCCTTTCCGATCGAGCCGGAGTAGTCGCGGCGGGGATCGGCGATGCGAATCGTCCGGATCTCGCGGTTGATCTCGCGGACGTCCTTTTCCTGGTCGCGGATCTCCCTTTCGGCCGAGCGGATCTCGCGTTCCACGTCCTTCATCGATTCGTCGAGCTCCTGGTCGAGCTGGTCGAGGTCGACCACGGTCGTGTCGCCATCCTCGTCGGTCACGACGATCTGGCGCGTCTTCTGGCCGCGGCTCCGGGGCGTTTCGCCGCCGGCGGCGCGGCCGGGGAGCAGCGGCTGCTTCGGCAGCGGGAAGCTCGACGCGATGGTGCCGTTCATGGTCTCGGCCGACAGGTCGAACTCCGCGTCCTTCGGGAGCGTCAGCGTGACCGAGCCGTTGACCGACTGGAGCTCGATGCTGTCCTCGGCCCGTAGAGCCTGGGACACGGCATCGATCGAGCCGTTGACGGTCTGGGCCTCGAGCGAGCGGCGCACGCCGCTCGCCTCGATGGCGCCGTTGACGGAACCGAGCGTGAGCTTCCCGTCGAGGTCCTTCACGCGCACGCCGCCGTTGACGGTCTGCAGCTCCGTCGTGATGCCCGGGGGGACCGTCACGACGTAGTTCGCCACGACCCGGCAGCGCGAGCACGCGGAGTCGCGGCCGCGGTTTCCCCGGCCGTGCATGCCGGGCCAGCGCGTCTCGAGGGACCAGCCGTCCCCGTCGTGGTTCTGGAGGATGCGAGCGCTCCGCAGCAGGTCGTCGGCCTGCGACTGCGTCGGCGCCGAGACGGTCACCGTCACGACTGCGGAGAACTCGCGTCCCGGCGATGCGACGATGTCGCCCGAGACGTTCTCGATGGAGAGCGTCTGCCCCGACACCAGGGTTCCGCTGATGCGCTCGGTGCGGGACGCGGCGCCCTGCTCGGCCTTCCCGGTCGAGACGAGCATGAGGAAGAGCCCCAGCGCGAGCAGGATCCAGACGGCCAACCGATCGGCGCGCGCCGTCGGCGTTTCGTCGTCCTCACGGGATCGGTCGAACTTCAGCGTGTTCATCGTGAAAGAGAGACGTTGGCTCGGCATGAGAGTTTCGCTGGTCCCTTTCTCAGAAGGAGATCGCCTTCAGCGCGGAAGCCGCCTTGGCGCGCACGAAGCCGTTCTCCTGCGGATCGACGGCCTTCTCGCGCAACGACTCGATCGTCCGCTCGTCCGGCGAGTGCTTGGCGGCGGCGGCGAGGGCATCGACGGCCGCGAGACGAACCGCCGGGTTCTTGTCCGACGACAGCGCCTCGAGGAAGACGGTCCGGATCTCGGGTGTCATCGTGAACGAAGCCAACGCATCGGCCGCCTTCTTGCGCACGCCCGGGTTCGCGTCCTTGCGCAGCGTCGACGACAGGGCGGCGACGATCTCGGGCGACGCCGTTGCGCTGCCGGCGCCGTAGTGCTCGGAGACGAGCGCAATCGCGCGCGAGCGGTCGCCGGCGGTATCGGCGCTGCGCGACACCATGTACGCCAGCAGCCTTGCCACCTCGGGCTCCTCGGGGCGCCCGACGATCGTGCGCCGCGTCGTGACGTCGAACTCGATGCCGACGCGCCCGTCCTTGTCCGCCGCCCGGTAGGCGACGTTCGAGAGGCGCGGGCTCGCCGACAAGTCCGGCAGCTCGGAGGCCGCCGGCCGGGCGGCTGCCGTCTTCCCGCCGGGCGGGGCGGGAGACGGCGACGGTTGGGCGGCCCACGGCACGTTTCGGGCGACGAGGTATCCAAGGCTGCCGGCCACGAGCAGGGCCGCAGCCTGGAGGAGGGGACTCGCGACGCGCCGGCGTGGCCGGAACTCCCGGACCCGCCGGCGGAGCATCTCTTCCTCGATCAGACCGAGCGACCGGCGGCGAAACTCCGGCGTGACCGGCGCCTCCGGGTCGGTGCCCAGGACCGTCCAAAGATCCTCGAGCCGGGCCATCTCGCCGCGACAGGCTTCGCAGCCCGCCAGGTGCGCCGACAGCTCGCGGCGCGACGCCTCGTCGGCTTCGCCGGCCAGGCGTTCGAGGGCGATCGTCGTTACGTCGCTGCAGTCCATGATTCTCCCTCCGTGAAGTGGGCCTTGAGCGTTTCGACGGCCCGGAAGATGCGGGTCTTGACGGCTCCGACGGAGATGCCCAGCGTCTCGGCGATCTCGACGTACGGCATGCCGTGGTAGCGGGCGAGGACGAGGGCTTCGCGCTGCTCGTCCGAGAGCCGGGACAGCGCCTGGCGGACCGCCTGCCGCCGCTCGCGCGAGGCGATGACGGACTCGATCCCCTCGCCGCGGGCGCTCGGTTCGGCGACCGCCTCGAGGGGCACGACCGTGGCGCGCCGGTCGCGCCGGCGGCGGTCGCGGCAGGCATTGGCGGCAATGGCGAAGAGCCACGAGGCCACCCCCGCTCTCCCGTCGTACTGATGCGCTCTCGAGATCACCTTGACGAAAACCTCCTGTGTCACTTCCTCGGCCGAGGCCCGGTCGGAAAGCATCCGGTCGGTGAACCGAAGCAGCGCCGGCGCGTAGCGCTCGAAAAGCTCGGCCGCACCGCCGGTGTCCCCGCGGCGAATCCTCTCGAGCAGGTCGAGATCCTCGCTGCCTCTGGTTTCCATTCAGTCCGGCCAACTGGGGAGACGCTGCGTGGGAGCGAAGGTTACGGCCCCCGGGGCGCAATCTACGGCGTTTTGGAGCCTTCCCACAAGCCGCGCCGGCTCAGAGGCTTGCTATAGTCCCGGACGCTTGGAACACAAGATCGTCGACTTCGCGATGCAACTCGCGGTGATCCTCTTCGCCATCTCCTTCCATGAGTCGGCCCATGCCTGGACCGCCCTCAAGTTCGGGGACCCGACGGCTCGGGACCTGGGCCGGATCAGCCTCAACCCCATCCGGCACATCGATCCGGTCGGGAGCATCCTCGTCCCGGCGCTCCTGTACTTCTTCTCGGGCCTGATCTTCGGAGCGGCCAAACCGACGCCTGTCGACCTCCGGCGGACGAAGAATCCACGCCTGGCCAACCTCGCGGTCTCCGCTGCGGGACCCCTCTCGAACTTCCTGCTGGCCGGGGTCGGGATCGGGCTTCTGCGCGTGATCGGAGGCGCCGATCCCGCCGCACTGGCCGACCTGGTGGACGCCCTCCGCGGCAATCGCTTTGCGGCCGGCGCGCTCGCGCCGATCGTCTACGTTCTCTATTTCTTCTCGATGATCAACGTGATGCTGGCCGTCTTCAACCTCCTTCCGATACCGCCGCTCGACGGCAGCGGGGTCGTCGTCTCGCTCGTCGGGGCCCCGGCGGCCCGGCTGTATGCCACGATCGCGCCGTTCGGCTTCATCATCCTGATCCTCCTGATCGCGACACCCGTTCTCGGCAGCCTCTTCCGCCCGATCCAGCTCGTCGTCCTGCGCCTCATTTTCGGGGGCCTGGGATGATCGAGACCGTCCTCTCGGGCCTGCGGCCGACCGGGCGCGTCCACCTGGGCAACTATTTCGGCGCTGTCCGAAACTGGGTCGAGCTCCAGAACTCCAGGAAGTACCGCTGCTACTTCTTCGTCGCGGACCTCCACGCCCTGACGACGGACTATGCGGACACGGCGGGGCTCGCCGCGAACACCCGCGAGGCGGTGCTCGACTGGCTGGCCGTGGGGCTCGATCCGGATGCGTCGACGATCTTTCTTCAGTCGCGGGTGCCCCAGCACGCCGAGCTCGCGTTGTACTTCTCGATGATCACGCCGCTCGGGTGGCTCGAACGGGTGCCGACGTACAAGGACCAGATCGAGCAGCTCCGCTCGAAGGAGCTCGGAACCCACGGGTTTCTGGGCTACCCGGTGCTCCAGACGGCCGACATTGCGATCTACCGCGCGAACCTCGTGCCGGTGGGCGAGGACCAGGCGAGCCATCTCGAAATCAGCCGCGAGATCGTCCGGCGCTTCAACAGCCTCTACGGGGAGGTCTTTCCCGAGCCGAAGGCGCTCTTCACGCCGACGCCGAAGGTCAACGGCATCGACGGTCGCAAGATGTCGAAGTCCTACAACAACACGATCGGGATCACCGAGGCCGCCGACTCCGTGCGCCAGAAGGTCATGGCGATGGTGACCGACCCGGCCCGGGCGCGACGCGCCGACCCGGGCAACCCCGAGAACTGCAATCTCTTTCCGTTTCACGAGCTCTATTCGCCTCCGGCCGAAGTCGCGGTCGTGGACGTCGAGTGCCGCACGGCCGCGCGCGGCTGCGTCGACTGCAAGAAGCACCTGATCGGTAACCTCAACGCCGCGCTCGAACCTTTCCGTCACAAGCGCGCCGAGCTCGTCGCCTCGTCCTCGGACGTCGTGCGCGATGTCCTGCACGCCGGAGACGCCGCGGCCCGTGTGGCCGCCGAGGCGACGATGGAAAAGGTCCGGGCCGCCGTGAAACTGTCGCCGGACCCGTGACCGTGGAAGAAGTTAACCGGGGCGGCCTGCCGCCCGTGGCCATCCCGGCGTTCGCGGGGCCGCTCGACCTGCTGCTCCACCTGATCCGGATCAACGAGGTCTCGATCACGGACATCCCGATCGCCGAGATCACCGAGCAGTACACGGCGTACCTCGAGGCGATGCAGGAGCTCGACCTCGACGTGGCCTCCGAGTACGTCGCGATGGCGGCCGAGCTGATCTACATCAAGTCCAAGATGCTCCTTCCGCGGGCGCCGGGGGAGCCGGAGGTCGATCCGCGCGCGGACCTCGCCCAGCGACTGCTCGAATACGAGAAGTTCAAGCGTTCGGCCGAGACGCTCCATGCCGTGGACACCCTGCGGAGCGGCCTCTGGCCGCGGCCGCAGACCGAGCTCCCGAAGGCCGAGGGAGCCGAGGAGACCCTGGAGGTTTCGCTCTTCGACCTCATCGAGACCTTTCGGATCGTCACCGAGAACTATCGGCTGGCGCACCCCCCGGCCCTCGCGATCCATCACCTGCGTTTCTCCGTCCGGGACAAGATGCTGGAGCTCCTCGCCCGACTCGACGAGCACCGAACGATGCCGCTGCTCGAATTCCTCGGCCAGATGCGCTACCGGGCCGAGGCCGTGACGGCCTTCCTCGCCTGCCTCGAGCTCATCCGCCTCGGCGTCGTCCGGGCCTTCCAGACCCGCGCGTTCGCCGAGATCCACGCCACGCGCACGGACGTCGTTTTCACGCCCGAGCAGATACGGGATACTTACAGCGAATGACCGAGACCGCCGCTCCGCCCCCCGAAGCCGACGCCGGGCCCCGGCCGCGGGAAACCTCGATCGAGAGGATCCTGCCGGCCCTCGAGGCTCTGCTGTTCTCGTCGCCCCGTCCGGTCAAGGAGAAGGACCTCGCCGATCTCCTCGAGGCGGCGCCGAAGGCCGTCGCCGCGGCCCTGGAGCGCCTGGCGTCCCGCACCGACGCCGAGGAACGGGGCGTGCGCGTCGAGAAGGTCGCCGGGGGCTGGCGCTTCGTCACGCGGCCCGAGTTCGACTCGCTGCTCCGGAAGTTTCACGAGGTCACCGAGCGCAGCCGGCTGTCGCTCGCGGCCCTCGAAACCCTGGCGATCATTGCCTACCGCCAGCCGATCACGCTGCCCGAGGTCCAGGACATCCGGGGGGTCAATTCCTCGGGTGTCCTCAAGACCCTCCTCGAGAAGAAGCTCATCTCGACGGCCGGCAAGAAGGCGGTGGTCGGATCGCCCTTCCTTTACCGTACCACCCAGGACTTCCTGATCCGCTTCGGACTGAACGATCTGGCCGAGCTCCCGCGGCCCGAGGACCTCGACGCCGACCTCGCGGCGACCGTCGAGGCGCGCGAGATCGCGGCGCCGACGGCGACCGAAACCTCGATCCATGTCGAGACCGGCGAGTCTGCGCCCGAGGCCGGGCCGGGCGCGGACGAGTATTCGGTCGAGGAGTGACGCTGCCTCCCGTTCGGATCCAGAAGATCATCGCGTCGGCGGGCGCGGCGTCGCGACGCCAGGCCGAGGAGTGGATCCGGGAAGGCCGCGTTCGGGTCAACGGCCGGATCGCCGTGCTCGGCGAGCGCGCCGACCCGGAAAAAGACTCCATCAAGGTCGACGAGAAGCGCATCCGTCCGGCCTCGGGGCCGAAGACCTACATCCTGCTCAACAAGCCGAAGGGATTCGTCACGACCGTCTCCGATCCGCACAGTCGCGACACCGTGCTCGACCTCCTGCCTGGGAAATTACGCCGCGGGCTCAAGCCCGTGGGACGCCTCGACGTTCAGACCGAGGGGCTCCTGCTGATGACCGACGACGGGGACCTCGCGAGACTCGTTACGCACCCCTCGACCGGCTGTCCCAAGGAGTACATGGTCAAGGTGGCCGGGGAACCGTCCGAGGCGAAGCTCGAGAAGCTCCGCCGGGGAGGCCTCCGGCTCGACGGCCGCCCGACTAAGCCCTGCAGCATCGAACGCGTCTCCGGGACACCGCGCAAAGGCGAGGAGGAGGGCAATTCCTGGCTGCGCGTGACGCTGACCGAGGGCCGATCCCGGCAGATCCGGCGCATGTTCGAGATGCTCGGCCACCCCGTTTCGAAGCTCAAGCGGGTGGCCATCGGGCCGATCCGCGACGCCCGCCTGACGCCGGGGGCCTTCCGCCGGCTCGCCGAGGTCGAGGTCGCGGCACTCTACCGCCTGGAAAAGAAGGCTTGACCTCGCCACTCATCGTCGCCATCGACGGACCCTCGGGGGCCGGCAAGTCGACGGTGGCGCGTGCCCTCGCGGCGCGCCTCGGGGTCCCCTACATCGATACCGGTGCCATGTACCGGGCCGTGGGCGTCGCGGCGGAGAGGGCCGGCGTGACCCTGCCGATCGGCGACCCCGACCGGGTCGCGGCGATTGCCGAGGCGACCCGCGTCGAGCTCTTTCCGTCCCCGGAGGGAAGTCGCGTCCTGCTCGACGGCGAGGACGTGTCCTCGGAGATCCGCCGGCCGGAAATCTCCCTGTACGCCTCGGCCGTCTCCGCCATCCCGGCCGTCCGTCGGACCCTGGTCGCGCAGCAGCAGCGGGTCGGAAGGGAGCGGGGCGGGGTCCTCGAGGGCCGGGACATCGGCACGAAGGTGTTCCCGGACACACCGCACAAGTTCTTCCTGACGGCCGATCCCGCCGAACGGGCGGCGCGACGGACCCGGGAGCTCGCCGAGCGGGGGACCCCCCGGCCCTACGAAGACGTGCTCCGGGAGATGGAAAAGCGCGACCGGGACGACGGCTCGAGGGCTGATTCGCCGTTGACCCTGGATTCCCGGTATACCCTGATCGACTCGACAGGCCGGCCCGCAGGGGACATCGTGGACGAGATCGAAGGGCGGGTTCGCCGGGCCATTTGACTGCACTCCCGGGTAACCCATAGGATATTGCTTTGCAAATCAGCGACTTAAGAGAGGGGATCCCTTTTTCAATGCCGGGAGAAAAGCGTAACGCGACAGGAGGTCGGGAAGCCGAGCCGATGGAAACAGAGCAGGAACTGACGGCCCAGGAGTACGAACACCTCCTGGCCCAATACGAGAACTCCTTCAAGAACTTGCAGGAGGGACAGATCATTCGGGGCCGGGTTCTCACGATCACGCCCTCCGAGGTGATCGTCGACATCGGCTACAAGTCGGAGGGCATCATCCCGCTGTCCGAGTTCACCGACTTTTCGGGCCAGGTCACGATCAAGCAGGGTGATCCCGTCGACGTGCTGCTCGAGCGCACGGAAGACCAGAACGGCTACGTCGTCCTGTCGAAGGACAAGGCCGAGAAGATGAAGGTCTGGGACGAGGTCGAGAAGTCGTACCGCTCCGGCACGACGGTTCGCGGCCGCGTCATCGACCGGATCAAAGGCGGCCTCGCGGTCGACATCGGCGTCAAGGCGTTCCTTCCGGGCTCCCTCGTCGACGTCAAGCCGGTCAAGAACCTCGAGGCCCTGCGCGGCAAGGACCTCGATTTCAAGGTCATCTCGGTCGACAAGAAGCGCGGCAACATCGTGCTTTCACGCAAGGCCGTCGTCGAAGTCGAGCAGGAGGCCCGCAAGAAGGAGACCCTCCAGCTCCTCGAGGAGGGCCGCGTCCTGCGGGGCACGGTCAAGAACCTCACCGACTACGGCGCGTTCGTCGACCTCGGCGGTCTGGACGGCCTGCTCCACGTGACCGACATGTCCTGGGGCCGCGTCAACCATCCGTCCGACCTCGTCAAGGTCGCCGACGAGATCGACGTGGTCGTACTGAAGTTCGACCGTGAGACCGAGCGCGTCTCGCTCGGCACCAAGCAGCTGACCGAGGACCCGTGGGCCCACGTGCCCGAGAAGTACCCGGCCGGCTCCCGCGTGACCGGCCGCGTCACGAACGTGACCGACTACGGCGCCTTCGTCGAGCTCGAGGACGGCGTCGAGGGACTCGTCCACGTCTCGGAAATGTCCTGGTCGAAAAAGATCAAGAACCCCTCCAAGGTCGTCTCGCCCGGGGACACGGTCGAGGCCGTCGTTTCGGACGTCAATCCCGAGGCGCGGCGCATCTCGCTTTCGCTCAAGGACACCCTCCCGGATCCCTGGGAGAGCGTGGCGTCCAAGTACGCCGTGGGCAGCCGCGTCGCGGGGAAGGTCCGGAACCTGACCGACTTCGGCGCCTTCGTCGAGCTCGAGGAGGGCATCGACGGGCTCGTGCACGTGTCCGACATGTCCTGGACTCGCCGCGTCAAGCACCCCTCCGAGGTCCTCAAGAAGGGCGACGACGTCGAGGCGATCATCACTTCGATCGACCAGGACAACCGGCGCATTTCGCTTTCGATCAAGGAATTCCAGCCCAACGACTGGCAGGCCTTCAAAGAGAAGCACCAGCCGGGCGACGAGGTCGACGGTGTCGTGACGCGCGTCGCCGACTTCGGCGTTTTCGTGCAGATCGAGGGTCTCGTCGAGGGCCTCATGCACGTCTCCGAGACCCCGGTCGGCCGCGGGGAGAAGCCTCAGGACCACTACAACGAGGGCGATACGATCCGCGCCCGCATTCTGCGGATCGAGGACGCCGACATGAAGGTCGGCCTTTCCGGCGTCGGCGTCGGTCCGGCCGCGTCCCCGGAGGCCGTGCCCGCCGCGACCGTGCCCGCCGCGGCCGAGCCCGCGGCCGAGGAGGCCCCGGCTCCGGAGGCTGCCGCAAAGCCGGCCGAGCCGGCCGAAGCGACGCCCGAGCCGGCGCCCAAGAAGAAGCGAACCCGCAAGAAGGCGGACGAGGCCGCGAAGGAGTAGCCGGACGGCGGGCGCGGGCGCCCGCCGGGCCGCGAGGAGATCGATGACGAAGGCCGAACTGATCGAGCGTGTGGCGGTGGCGACGGACGTCACGAAGAAGCAGGCCGAGGCGATCGTCGACACCGTGTTCGAGGCGATCGTCCGCTCCCTCAAGGATGGCCAGAAAATCGAATTGCGCGGCTTCGGCTCGTTTCGCCTGCGGGAGCGCGGCGCCCGGATGGGCCGAAACCCCAAGACCGGCGTGAAGGTTTCAGTTCCAGCGAAGAAGATCCCGTATTTCAAGCCGGGCAAGGAGCTGAAGGAACTGATCAACCGGTAATGCCGGAAGTTCTGTTCGCCCCCTGGCGTTACGAGTATCTCGTGTCGGACAAAGACCCGAACTGCGTTTTCTGCCAGGCGGCGGGCGCCCCCGACGACGAGACGTCGCTGGTGGTCGCCCGCGGGAGCCGAGTCTTCGTGATGCTCAACCGCTACCCGTACACCAACGGCCACGTCATGGTGGCGCCCTACGCGCACGAGGCGTGGCTCTCGGACTCGAGCTCCGAGACGCTGTCGGAACTCATCGCGACGGTGGCGCGTGCCCAGAAAATCCTGGTCGAACACTACCGGACCGACGGCCTGAATGTGGGCGTCAACCTCGGGGCGGCCGCGGGAGCGGGTGTCGCCGACCACTACCACGTGCACGTCGTCCCGCGCTGGTTGGGGGACACGAACTTCATGACGGTCGCAGCCGGCGTTCGAGTCGTTCCGGAGGAACTCGGCGCGACGCGCGCGCGACTGGCGCACCTCTTCGCGGAGGCCGCCCGATGACGGAAGCCGTTTCGCCGGCGCGCGAGCGCTCGCCGTACCTCGCGATGGCCCTGGCGTGGCTCGTTCCGGGCCTCGGCCATTTCTACCTCGGCCGTCGCAAGACGGCCGCCGCCTTCGCGGTCATCGTGACGCTCGCCTTCCTGGCCGGACTGTCGTTCCAGGGCCGACTCTATTCGGTCGAGGCGGGCCAGCCACTGACGATCCTCGCGACCTTCGCGGTCTACGGCGCGGGCCTCCTGAACCTCGCCGCTCGCCTCCTGTCCGACAACCCCGGCGGGGCCATCCTGGCGACGACCTACGAGTACGGGTGCGCGTACCTGCTGACGAGCGGCCTGATGAACCTCCTCCTCGTCCTCGACGCGTGGGACATCGCGACGGGAAAGAAACGATGATCGCCGCCCTCGTTCCGGTCGACCACTTCCTCATCATGTGCTTCTACGCCCTGCTCGTCTCGGCCTTCTTCGCCCTCCTCTGGCGCGACGACCGTCGCGAGCGATGGAAGCTCTTCGGCACGCTGGTCGCATCTCTCGTCCTCGGAGGGCTCGCCGTCGCGTGGCTCATGTATCCCTTTCCGAAGTAAGGAGCGACGAGACTCCCGAGTCCTTCTTCGAAAGACCGGCATCCTCTGTTGACTGGGGACGGCCGACTGCCGACTATTGAAGCCGTGAACCTCCTGATCTCCGCCGGCGAGGCATCCGGCGATCTGCACGGGGCGCGGCTGCTCAGGGCGCTCCGGCAGGCACGGCCCGACGTGTCGGCCTTCGGCATGGGGGGAGAGCGCCTCGCCGCGGCCGGCCTCGAGCGGGTCGTCGCATCCGATGCCCTTTCGGTCGTCGGCATCTCCGAAGTGGTCGAAAAGCTTCCGGCCCTGCGCGGGGCCCTCCGGCGCCTCGACGCCGAAGCGCGCGCACGTCGTCCCGACGCGGCGGTGCTGATCGACTTCCCTGACTTCCACGGACTGCTCGCGCGGCGCCTCGTCCGCGACCGGGTGCCGATCGTCTACTACGTGCCGCCGCAGGTCTGGGCCTGGCGCCCCTGGAGGGCTCGCTCGATCGCCCGCCGCGCCCGCCGCATCGTGACGCTCTTTCCCTTCGAGACCGAGATCTACCGGCGCCTGGGCGCCGATGCCGTCTGTGCGGGGCATCCCCTGGTCGAAGACGTCCGCGAGGGCCTGGCCGGACCGTCGCCCCTCCCGGCGACGACGCGGCGCCGGCTGGTGCTTCTGCCGGGGAGCCGCAACGCAGAGCTCGAGCGCCACTGGGGGGACATGGCGGAGGCCGCGACCCGCCTTGCGCGGCGGCTCGACCTGGAAGTCGTCGCGGTGCGGGCGCCGGGGCTCCCGAACTCGCTTTTCGCGGGAGCCGCCGAGCGGGGAATCCGCGTGGTCGCGGGAGGTCTTCACCCCCTCCTCGCGTCGGCGGACCTGGCCTTCGTCGCGTCCGGGACGGCGACGCTCGAGGCCGCTCTCTGCGGAACACCCATGGTCGTGGTCTATCGGACCTCGCGGCTCTCCCACGCGATCGCCCGCGCGCTCGTCCGGCTCCCCTGGATCTCGCTCGTCAACATCGTGGCGGGCGAGGAGGTCGTCCCCGAGTTGCTGCAGGACCGACTGACGGCGGCGGCCCTCGAACGGGAAGGGGAGGCGATCCTCGCCTCTCCGGACCGGCAGGAGGCCATGAAGTCCGGTCTCGCCCGCGTGGCGGAGGCGCTGGGTCCGCCCGGCGCGAGCGCCCGCGCAGCCGAATCGGTCCTTTCGGCGGTCGGTCGCTCCGCGGGGATGACAACCGACGCCTTCTCGATCGCCCGATGAAGACGCTCCCGCGCCTTCTCGCGTACTTCGGCCGCTACCGCTCCCGAGCCGGCCTCGCGTTGCTCGCCATGGTCCTCGTGTCGGCCGCCACGGTTGCCCTGCTGTTCCTTCTGAAGAAGGTGATCGACGACGTGCTCGGCGCGGGCGCTTCGGACGCGCTGCCCGGCGTAGCCGCGGCGCGTTCCTCGGGCCGCATGGCGCCGCTCCTGCGCTGGCTCGAGGGAGCCTACGCCGCCGGGGTCGCGGCGGGCCGTTCCGCCGGCCTCGATCCACGGTTCGCGATCCCGCTGCTCCTGCTCGCAGCCCTGCTCGTGAAGAACGTGTTCGCCTACTTCTCCGAGTTCGCCCTCAACTCGATCGGCCTCGCGATGGTTCGCGACCTCCGCCTCGACGCCTACCGCTCTCTCCTCGGGCAGTCGACGCGCTTTTCCTCGGAGCGCTCATCGGGCGACCTGATGACGCGGCTCCTCTCCGACGCCGAGCAGATCCAGATGGCGTTCGGTGCGCGCATGGCCGACTTCATCCAGGGAATCCTGACGATGCTGCTCGTCCTGCTTTACGTGTTCTCGCTCAACTTCCAGCTGGCCCTCGCGGTCCTCGTCGTCGCGCCGCTGCTCGTCGTACCGATCGTGGCCAATTTCCGTCGGCTCCGGCGAACCGGATTCTCGGCGCGCGAGCGCATCGGCGAGATGGGGTCGCTCCTCGGGGAGACGCTGCGCGGGCACCGCCTCATCAAGACGTATGCGATGGAGGACTTCGAGGCCGGGCGCTTCGGCGAGGCCAACCGCCGTTACTTCGCCGCGAGCCGACAGTCGATCCGGCTCCAGGCTCTCAACTCGCCCCTGATGGAGATCCTCGCCGGCATCGGCCTGTCCGTCATCTTCGTCTACGCGGCCGGGCAGATCCGCGCGGGGGTCATGACCGTCGGCGGACTCCTTTCGTTTCTGGCCGCGATCCTCATGATGTACAAACCCTTGAAGGACGTGACCCGCACGAACATCGTCCTCCAGGTGGCGCTCGCGTCGGCCGACCGCATCTTCGAGGTCGTCGATGCGGAGAACGAGATCGTCGAGCAGCCCGGGGCCCGGGCACTCGCCCCGTTTTCGAAGGCGGTCGCCTACGAGAACGTCACTTTCGCCTATGGCGCCGAGCCGGTGCTCGAAAAGGTCGATCTCGTGATCCGGCGCGGCGAGACCGTCGCGCTCGTCGGTCCGTCCGGGGCCGGAAAGACCACCCTCGTCAACCTGCTGCCGAGGCTCTACGATCCGCTCGGAGGCCGCGTGACGTTCGACGGGGTCGATCTGCGGGACGCCACGCTCGCCTCGCTCCGGCGCCAGATCGGCCTGGTCACCCAGGACACCATCCTCTTCGACACGTCCGTCCGCGCGAACATCGCGTACGGCGAACCCGTCCCACCCGAGGAGAAGGTGCGGGCCGCGGCCCGCGCGGCTTGCGCCGACGAGTTCATCGAGCGCCTCCCCCAGGGCTACGACACGACGGTCGGCGAGGGCGCCGAGCGGCTCTCGGGGGGACAGCGCCAGCGCCTCGCGATCGCGCGGGCGATCTACAAGGACGCGCCGATCCTGATTCTCGACGAGGCCACCTCGCAGCTCGACACCGAGTCCGAGGCCCTGGTCGCGCGGGCGCTCGCCAACCTGATGCAGGGCCGCACGATTCTGGTCATCGCACACCGGCTCTCGACCGTGCGCCGGGCGAACCGGATCCTGGTGCTCGACGGCGGGCGGATCGTCGAGGAGGGCAATCACGCGGCGCTCTTGACTCGGCGCGGGCTCTATCGCAGGCTCCACGACATGCAGTATTTCGGAGAGAGCGAGACGGCCGCACCCGCGCCGGCCAGCCCATGACGCTTCGGAGCATGACGGGTTTCGGCCGGGCGCGGGGGCCCGTGGGCCAGGACTGGACCGCGGAGGTCGTCGCCCGCAGCGTGAACGGCCGGTTTCTCGACCTCACGGTCAAGACGCGTGAAACCGAAGCCGCCCTCGAGCCGGCCGTGCGCCGGGTGTTCGGCCGCGAGCTCCACCGGGGAAAGGTCGACGTCGCGGTGCGCCTGCGGCGCAACACCTCCTCGGGCTCCGAAATCCGGGTCGACGAGAAGCTCCTCGAGGCACTCCTGGAACGCATTTCCGACCTTGCGGACAGGTACCCGGTCGACGGTCGGCTCGCCGCACGCGACCTGCTCGCGGTTCCGGGCATCCTGACGGTCGAGGCCGCCGAAGACTCCTTCGCCCCCGAGGAGGTCGCCGCGGTCGAAAACCTCGCCCGGCGCGCGGCGCGGGCCCTCGTCGAGATGCGCGAAGCGGAGGGCGCCGCGATCGCCTCCGACCTCTCGCCCCGCGTGGCGATGCTGCGGGCCCGGGCGGCCGTGCTCGGGGGCCGGCGCGAGGAGATCGCCCGGAACCTGGCGGCCAACATCCGGGAGCGGGTGAAGACGCTCTTTCCCGACATGGCCATCGATCCGGGGCGCCTCGAGCAGGAGGCCGCCCTCGCGGCGGACCGCGCGGACGTGGCCGAGGAGCTGCAGCGGTTGAACGGGCACCTCGACCAGTTCGACGGCCTGCTCGCGAAGTCCTCCGACGCGGTCGGCAAGACCCTCGACTTCCTGACGCAGGAGATCCTGCGCGAGCTCAACACGCTCGGCTCCAAGAGCCGGGACCTCGCCTCGACCCGCGAGATCCTCGACATGAAAGCCGAAGTCGAGAAGATCCGCGAGCAGGTCCAGAACGTGGAATGACGACGACGCCGCGCGGTCACCTTTTCATCGTTTCGTCCCCCTCCGGGGGAGGCAAGACCACGCTCATCCGGCGACTCCTCGCGAAGCCCCCGGGGGAGCCACTCCGCTTCTCGGTCTCGCACACCACGCGACCCAGGCGTGACGGGGAGGGCAACGGGCGCGAGTACCACTTCGTGTCCGCCGGCGATTTCGAGAAGATGGCGCGGGCCGGAGAGTTCCTCGAACACAACGAGGTGCACGGCAACTTCTACGGGACCGCAAAATCCGAAGTCCTGCCGCGCCTGGCCGCCGGGGAGGACGTCATCCTCGACATCGACGTCCAGGGAGCCCGGGACATCCGCGAGGCCTATCCCGAGGCGGTCTCGATCTTCATCGTGCCGAACTCCAAGGACGAGCTCGAACGCCGGCTCCGCAAACGCGGCCTCGACGGGGAGGATGCGATCCGGAAGCGCCTCATCAACGCCGCCAAGGAGATCGCGCAAGCCGAGGATTCTCAGTACGTTATCGTGAATGATGACCTCGATCGGGCCGGTCTTGAGCTAGAATCGGTGGTCCGCGCCGCGAGATTGACGCCGGCGCGGCAGGCGCGGGTCCTCGAGCGACTCCGCAAAGACTTCCGATAAGAGGGGTTCATACGATGATCCAGCACATGCCCGCCGGTGTCGACAGCAAGTTCCGCTTCGTCCTCCTGCTCGCGCGCCGCGCCGAGCAGCTCATGCGGGGCGCGCGCCCGAAGCTCGAGACGGACCGCCCGCTCAAGCCGACGCGGCTCGCCGCAGCCGAGTTCGAGGCGAACGAGATTCGCTGGGGACTCGGCCCGGAGGGCGGCGTCCTCGAGGAGCCGGGCGATGAGGCCGTCGAGGATGATCTCGTCGAGGAAGAGGCGGCCCGCTAGCCTCCCTCCGTCCCGGTCCTCATGAGCACGCCCCCGCGCGTCCTTCTCGGTGTCAGCGGGGGAATCGCCGCGTACAAGGCGGTCGAGGTCCTCCGGGGACTGACTTCCCGCGGCGCCGACGTTCGCGTCGCCATGACGCGGGGCGCCCGCGAGTTCGTCGCGCCGCTGACCTTTTCGACTCTTTCGCGGCACGAGGTCCTGACCGAGGTGTGGGGCAGCGGCAACACGCCGGCGGTCGACCACGTCGAGCTCGCCGGCGCGTGCGACCTGCTCCTCGTCGCGCCGGCCACGGCGCACACCCTCGCGAAATTCGCGCAGGGGCTCGCGGACGACTTCCTCTCGACGTTCTTCCTGGCCTACCGGGGCCCGGTCCTCGTTGCGCCGGCCATGGAAACATCGATGTGGGGCCAGGCGTCCGTCCGCTCGAACGCGCAGATCCTCGCCGCGCGGGGCGTGCGTTCGATCGGGCCCGAGACCGGACCCCTCGCGTCCGGGAAGACCGGGGTGGGGCGGATGGCCGACCCGGACGCGGTCGTCGAAGCCGCCTGGCGACTCGCGACGGGCGCCCACCGGGACCTCGCGGGATTGCGCCTCCTCGTGACGGCCGGCCCCACGCGAGAGCCGATCGACCCGATCCGTTTCGTCTCCAACCGGTCGAGCGGGAAGATGGGCCACGCCATCGCCGCCGCCGCGCGGGACCGCGGAGCGACCGTGGCGCTCGCTACGGGGCCGACGGGTCTGACGCCTCCCGAGGGCGTGCGGCTCCTGCACTTCGAGACGGCCGACGAGCTCGCGGCGATCCTCGTGCGGGAGTTTCCCGAGTGCGACAGCCTCGTCATGGCCGCCGCCGTCGCCGACTTCATCCCCGAGGCGAGCGGGCACCGGCTGCACCGGTCCGACGGCGCCCGGAGCCTTCGCCTCGAGCCGGGCCGCGACCTGCTCGCGTCGCTCCGGCCCTTGAAGCGGGGTCAGACGGTCGTGGCATTCGCCGCCGAGACCGAGGACCTCGAGGCGCGGGGCCGGCGCAAGATGGCGGACAAGGGCGCCGATCTCGTCGTCGTCAACGACGTCGGCCGCGAGGGCATCGGTTTCGACTCCTCCGACAACGAGGTTGTGGTCCTGTCAGCCGCGGGCGGGCGGGAGACCGTGTCACGCCGGAGCAAGCGCGAGGTCGCCGAGAAGATTCTCGACACCCTCCTCGCGACGCGCCGGTCTCAGGGCGCCGACCGCTCTGCGAGCACCGTCCACTTGTCCGACAGCCAGCCGCCGAGATAACGCCGCGAGGGGTAGATCCCGCGCACCGAAAGCCCCGCCGCCGACATCTCCTCGGCGAGACCCCGGCGCGAAAATCGGTGCTGCATCCGGGGCAGGAGCCCCAGCCACCGCCGAACGTTCCAGCCGACCCATCGGGCGTTGTAGCGATGGCGGATGTCCACCACGACCCACCGCCGCGAAACGCGCGCCATTTCGGTCAGGACGGCGCGGCGGCCTTCGGCGTCGAGGTGAAAAAGAAAACGGATCGCGAAGACGGCGTCGAGCGAGCGGTCCGGTACCGGGATGGCGTCGGCGCTGCACTGGAAAACCGGGAAGCCCGGACCGAGCTTGCGCCGAGCGACCCGGAGCATCTCGATCGCGACGTCCGCGCCGGAAGCAGCGATTCGCCGCTCGGCGAGGAGCGGCGCGAGCCGGCCCGTGCCGCACGGCAGGTCGAGTGCCGAGCGAACCGGCGCGCCCCGTCGCGCCGCCTCGTCGAGCGCCCGCCCGATCGCCGCGAGGTCCCGGACGTTGCGGCGGCGGCCGCGTGCCGAGTCGTACCGCCACGAATCGTAACCTTCCGCCACGTCGGCGTCGCGGTAGCGCGCCTTCGCACGGTCGAACGTCGAGGCGCCCACGCCGCCGATTCTATAGACTCGGGCCCGTGGACGATCCGCGCCCGACGCTCGAGTTCTTCCGCGACCTCGGTGTGACGGACCTCTTCGTCGACCGTCCCGCGGCGGCGGCGAACGCGGCCGTCTCGCCCGGGTCGATGCCGGACCTGCCGGCGCTCTCGACTTTCCTGGGGGACTGCCAGCGGTGCAAGCTCGCGGGGGGCCGGACGCACATCGTTTTCGGCCAGGGCAACCCGAAGGCCGAACTCATGTTCGTCGGCGAGGCGCCGGGCCGCGACGAGGACGCGCAGGGCCTCGCCTTCGTCGGCCGGGCGGGTCAGCTCCTGACGAAGATCATCGAGGCGATGGGCAAGAAGCGGGAGGACGTCTTCATCGCCAACGTGCTCAAGTGCCGACCTCCGAACAATCGCAACCCCGAGCCGGACGAAGTCGCTTCCTGCATCCCGTTTCTCGAGGAACAGATCCGCCTCATCGCGCCCAGGGCCATCGTCACGCTCGGCACCTTCGCGGCCCAGGCGGTCCTCGAGACGGACGAGCCGATCGGGCGCCTGCGCGGCCGCTGGCGCACGGCGCGCGGCACGCGGGTCATGCCGACCTTTCACCCGGCGTTCCTGCTGCGCTCGCCCGAGCGCAAGAAGGACGTCTGGGAAGACATGAAGCTCGTCCGCGACTACATCGCCGGCCGTTAGCGGCCTCAGGCCTCGAGCCGGCCGCCAGTCAACGGGAACCGTTCGGAAAGATCCTCTCCGCCCCCGCGAAACACAAGGGGCGGCCATCGGCCGCCCCGGTCGGAGTTCGTCTCTCGGAACCTACGGCGCGACCGCCTTCTCGAGAGTCGAGAAGATCGGAAAGTGGCTCGCCGCTCCCATGAAGAAGAGCATGGGGATCGAGAGCCACGTGTTGGCCCGCGAAGCGAGGAAAGCGCGGCGGGCCCACCTGGGCATGTCGGCGGGAGCCGGAGCGCCTCCCTCGGCGGTCGCCCTGGTCGCGGCCATGATCTTCTTCTGGAGCGGCCAGATGATCATCCAGACGTTCAGGAACATGATGGTGCCGAGGCCGCCGCCGATCATGATCGAGATCGTGCGGCTCGAGGACCCCGCCTGCCGCGCCATCAGGGCCGTGGCGTACCCGATGAAGAGGAGGATCACTGTTATGACGACGGAGAGGACCCGGCCGTCCTTGAGCGGCCCGCCGGCGATCGCCGCGCGGAACAGCGCGGAGATCGCGACGAAGGCGATCGACCAGCCGACGATGAAGTAGGCCAGGGGCTTGTGGCCCGTGGTCTCCGAGCCAACGAGCAGGAAGTAGTAGATGAAACCGGAGAACCAGGTGAACATGGCGCCCCATCGAAACCAGAACAGCGCCTTCGGCATGAGAATCGGATTGATCTTTCCCTTGGTCGCCGCGTCGATCTCCTTCTGGAACTGGACGTTGACGAGGTTGAAGAAATAGAGCATCCCGATCCAGGTGATGCCCGCCAGAAAGTGGATCCAGCGCAGAAGAAACTGGAAATTGGTCGCAAAATCCTGCGGCCAGCTGATCATCGATGTCCTCCTCTCGGGTGAAATCGGCGAGATCTTCTCACACGGCGTGGCCCCTGCCGTAGAATCGGCGACCGCACGATGAACGCGCGTTTCTCCCGATCCGTGGCCCTCGGCCTCCTGCTCGCCGCGGCGGCCTGCCGACGCCGGGAGGTTGCCGAAGTCGCCACGGCACCGAGCCCGGAGCGCACCCGGACACCCGGCGCGCCTGCCAGCGTCGAAGCGGCGGGCTACGACTTCCGGCCCGCGGAGAAACGCGCCGTGGCCTCTTTTCTGCGGGCCAATCCGGATCTGCGGCCGGCCGACGACGACGATCGGCGACGCAGCGAATCCTCCGACGACATGGTCGGAATGTATGGCGTCTACCACCCCTACTTCGTCCGCGGCGACGTGAACGACGACGGGCTGCTCGACTTCGTCCTCGCGTTCGTCCGACGGGATTCCGACCGGGATTCGCCGTGGTTTTCGATCGTCGTCTTTTCCGGCGAGACCCGCGGGACCTTCGCCCCGGGTGTCTTTCTCGAACGCGACATCTCGCTCTCCGGCGGCGACCTCTCGCTCGACCGCGATGCCATCGTCGTGACGCCCGACATGGACGACGACGCCACGCGGCGCTATCGCTGGGACCCCGAACGGCGGCTCCACGTCTTCGTCCGCGACAATCCCGAGGAGCCGCCCGCGCCCCCGGCGGCCCTGACTTGACCGCGACGGTCCGCCGGATCTCGGTCGCCCTCCCGCTGCCGCTACGCCAGAGTTTCACGTACGTCGTACCGGACGGCCAGGCCGTCCCCTCGCCGGGGGTCCGCGTGCGGGTGCCGTTCGGCGAGCGCGTCCTGACCGGCGTGACCCTGGCCGCGGAGGTGACGGCGGCTGCACCCGGCGAGCGCGCGATCCTCGAGGTCCTCGACGCCGAACCCGTCTGCCCGCCCGAGCTGCTCTGGACGGCCGGCCGCGTCGCCACCCGGTTCTTCGCCTCGATCGGCGAAGTCTTGAAAAGCGCCCTTCCCGCCCGCCTCCCGGCCTCCGGCGCGGTCCGCTACCGAATCAGCGACGCCGGCATCGTCGGGGTGGCTCGCGGCACGGAAGAGGAGCGCGCGATCCTCGACCGTCTCGCCTCGGGAGAAGCCGTCCGCGTCGTGGACCTGCCGGGGGACGGGCGCCCTCGCCGCGAGGCGCTCCGCAGACTTGAAGAGGCGGGGCTCGTGCGCCCCGTCGCCGCCGCCCGTCGCCCGTCCTCGCGCACCGAAACGGCCTGGGTCCTGATCACGATCGACGCGGCGGGGCGCGAAACCGCGCTCGCGCGCAGTCGCCGGGGCCGGCAGGTCGTGGAGTTTCTCGAGTCGATCGGTCGCCCGGCCACGACTGCCGAGATCCGGCTTTCGACCGGCGCCGGCCCGGCAACGCTTCGGACTCTTGCCGGGAAGGGGCTCGTGCGGTCCTTCGAGCAGGGACGGCGGGACGACCGCCCGCCCCCGGGAGCCGGGCCCGGACCCACGGCCTACGCGCTGACGGCGCCCCAGACCGTGGCCATCGACTCGATCGCGGCCGCGATCGACGGGCGGCGTTACTTCCCGGCCCTGCTCCAGGGCGTCACGGGGAGCGGGAAGACCGAGGTCTACCTGCGGGCCATCCGAACCGCGCTCGACGCCGGCCGCGGCGCGATCTGGCTGGTGCCGGAGATCTCGCTGACGCCCGTCTTCGCCCGCGAGCTCCGGAGGCAGTTCCCGCAACGGGCGGCCGTGCTCCATTCCGCGCTCTCGGAACGGGAGCGGGCCGAAGCGTGGGACCGCGTGCGCGCGGGCGACGCGCTCGCCGTGATCGGGCCGCGCTCGGCGGCCTTCGCGCCCGTCGCGGACCCCGGGCTCTTCATCGTCGACGAGGAACACGACTCCTCGTACAAGCAGCGCGAGTCGCCCCGCTACGACGCCCGGGAGGTCGTCGCCCTGCGCGCGAGAGAGAACCGCGCGGCCCTCGTCTTCGGCTCGGCGACTCCGTCCGTCGAGGCGTTTCACGCCGCGGAGCGGGGACGCCTGACGCGGCTGACGCTGCCCGAGCGGATCGCGTCGCGGCCCCTCCCGTCGGTCTCGATCGTGGACCTGCGGCGCGAGATCGCCCTTCCGGACGAAAAGGGCGTCCCGCTCTTCTCCCGGCCGCTCGTCGAGCGGCTGACCGAGTGCTTCGCCCGCGGCGAGCAGGCGATCCTTCTCCAGCCCCGCCGCGGATTCGCCCCGTTCCTCCTGTGCCGGGATTGCGGCCACGATTTCCGGTGCTCGCGCTGCAGCGTCGCCCGGACCGTTCACGCGCGCGGGCAGCGCCTCGTCTGTCACTACTGCGGGGAGCGCGTGCCGCGGCCCACGCGCTGCCCGGAGTGCGGGGGAGGGTTGCTCGAGGCCATCGGCGCCGGAACCGAGCGCGTGGCCGACCGATTCGCCGGGCTCTTTCCGGGTGTGACGAGCGTCGTCCTGGACCGGGACACGGCCCGGCGGCGCGGAGCCGCCGCGGTCATCGAGGAGTTCCAGTCGGGCCGCGCAGCTTGCCTGATCGGGACCCAGATGGTCGCCAAGGGTCACGACTTTCCGGGAGTCACCGCCGTCGGCGTCCTTTCGGCCGACACGTTGCTCCACTTTCCGGACTTCCGCTCGGCGGAAAAGACCTTCCAGCTTCTCGCGCAGGTCGCCGGGCGCGCCGGCCGCGGCGATTCACCGGGTACCGTCCATGTGCAGACGTTCCATCCGTCGCACCCGGCCGTCGTGCTCGCGGCCCGGCACGACGCGGAGACCTTCGCCCGGCAGGAGCTCGAGTTCCGGCGCGCGTTCTTCTACCCGCCCTACTGCGAGCTCGCGGCGATCCTCGCCTCGTCCGCGAGCCGCGACCGTGCCGAGGCCACGGCCCGCGGCGTGGGAGAGGCGCTCCGCGCGGCCGGCGGCGACCTGCGGATCTCGGGTCCGGCGCCCGCCCCTCTCGAGCGGCTCCAGGGCCGCTGGCGGTTTCAGATCCTCGTGCGGGCCGCCGACCGCAGGGCCATTCTCGCGGCCCTCGAAGCTGCCGTTCCCGAGCGGGCGCCGGCCGGCACGCAGATCGCGGTGGACGTCGATCCACAGGACCTGATGTAGGCCCGGGCCCCAGCCGGTACAATCAGTTCCGTGAACCCTGACAACGGCCAGTTCGAGGAACCCATCACGCGCCTGCGCCGCCGCATCGAAGAGCTCTCCGCGCTCCCCGACGACGCCGGCCGCCGGAAGGAGCTCGAGAAGCTCCGCGAAAAGCTCGATCGGGTCTCCCGCGAGGTGTACTCGAGCCTGACCCCCTGGCAGAAGACGCTCGTCGCGCGCCACCCCGCCCGTCCCTACACCCTGGACTACATCCAGGCCCTCGTGACCGACTTCGTCGAGCTTCACGGCGACCGCAAGTTCTCCGAGGATCCGGCCGTCGTCTCCGGCTTCGGAGAGTTCCGCGGCCGGCCGGTCGCGATCGTCGGGCACCAGAAAGGCCGGGACACCAAGGAAAAGATCCGCCGCAACTTCGGGATGCCGCGGCCGGACGGCTTCCGCAAGGCGCTGCGCGTGATGGAGCTCGCCGAGAAGTTCGCACGGCCGATCCTCTCCTTCATCGATACCGCCGGCGCGTACCCCGGCATCGACGCCGAGGAGCGGGGGCAGGCCGAGGCGATCGCCGTCAACCTCCGGGCGATGGCCCGCTTTCACGTGCCGATCATCGTCGCGGTCACCGGGGAAGGCGGCTCCGGCGGGGCGCTCGCGCTCGGGATCGGCGACCGCGTTCTGATGCTCGAACACTCGATCTACTCCGTGATTTCCCCCGAAGGCTGCGCGGCCATTCTCTGGAAGGACGCCGCCCGCAAGAAGGACGCGGCCGAGGCCTTGAAGCTGACCGCCAAAGATCTGGCCGAACTCGATGTCATCGACGAAATCGTGCCCGAACCCCCGGGCGGCGCGCACGCCGACCCGCCGGGCGCCGCGGCCGCGGTCGGGGAGGCGATCGAGCGGCACCTCCGGGAGGTCGCCGACCTGACGGCCGAGGAGCGGCGCGAGCGCCGCTACCGGCGACTGCGCGCACTCGGCCGCTTCGAGACCGCCGCGGCGACGTGAGCATCGCGCCGGCCGCGCGAGGACACGAATTGACCGGCCGGGCGGCGATGATCCCGAGAGTGGGGACGTGGCGGCTCGCCGGCGAAGATCCGGCCGAAACGGCGAAGCTCGCGCGCGAAGCCGGCGTTTCCACCCTTCTCGCGCACCTCCTCCGGCGGCGGGGCGTCGCCTGCGCCGCGGAGGCCCGCACGTTCCTCTCGCCCCGGGAGGGCCCCTTTCATGACCCCGAGCGGATGCGAAACGTCGGGGCCGCCGCGGAGCTCCTCGTCTCGACCGCCCGCCGCGGAGGCCGGGTCGTCGTTTTCGGGGACTACGACGTGGACGGCGTCACGGCGGTGGCACAGCTGCGGGCGGCGCTGCGCCTCGCCGGTGCGGAGGCGACGGCCTTCATCCCGCACCGGCTGCGCGACGGCTACGGCCTGAAGCCGGAGACCGTCCGGCGTGTGATCGCCGAGCTTTCGCCGGCGGTGATCGTGACGGTCGACTGCGGGATCACGGCGGTCGAAGGCGTCGCCTGCGCCCGGAGCGCGGGGGTCGAGGTGATCGTCACCGACCATCACCTCGTCCCGTCGGAGCTGCCCGCGGGGGCGATCGTCGTCAATCCGCGACAGCCCGGCTGCGACTATCCCGAGAAGGAGCTCGCCGCGACCGGAATCGCCATGAAGATCGCGCTCGCCGTCGCGCGTCGGGCCGGGGTGCGACTCTCCCCGGAATCGCTGCTGCGTGCGGCTTGCCTCGGGACGATCGCCGACCTGGTGCCGCTGACGGGGGAGAACCGCTCGATCGCCGCCGCGGGCCTCGCGGCCCTCGCCTCGGCGCGCGCACCCGGAATACGCGCACTCCTTGCCGAGGCCGGGCTCGCCCCGGGCGCGGCGCCGACCGCCGAGGACGTCGCCTTCCGGATCGGGCCGCGGTTGAACGCGGCGGGCCGGATCGACACCGCGATGCTGGCGCTCTCGCTGTTCGAGGAAGCGGACGGGGAGCGAGCCGCGGCAATCGCGCGCGAGCTCTCCGCCGGCAACGCCGAGCGGCAAGCCCTCGAGCGCCGCGTCGTGGACGAGGCGCGGGCACGGATCGAAGGCGGAGCGGGCGGGGGAGCGCACGCGGTCCTGATCGAGGCCGATCCCGGCTGGCACCGGGGAGTCCTCGGAATCGCGGCCTCGCGCCTCGCCCGGGAATACCACCGGCCCGTCCTGCTCTTCGGAATCCACGGAGACCGGGCGAGCGGGTCCGGACGGAGCATTCCCGGCGTCTCGCTGCATGGCGTGCTGCTGGAGATCGCGGACCGCTTCACCGACTTCGGCGGCCACAGCCAGGCCGTCGGCGGCAGCCTGCCCGCCGACCGCTTCGACGCGTTCCGCCGCGAGGCTCAGGAGCTCTTCGCCGCGCGCGTGCCGGCGGATGCGCTCGAACGGGTGGAGGTGGCCGACGCCGAGCTGCCGATCGACGCGATCGGCCGGGAGCTCTGCGCCGAACTCGCCCGCCTCGAGCCGCACGGCGCCGGCAACCCCGCTCCCGTCTTCCTCGCGCGCGGCGTGCGCGCCACGGCACCGTTTTCTCCCGTCGGGTCGAAGGGGCTCCGGGGACGGCTCGGCCACGGCTCGCGGACGATCGGAGCGATTTCCTGGAGACCGGGCCCACAGCTCGAAGCCATGACGGCGCGGGGCGAAGCGATGGACGTCCTCTACCGCGTCGAGAACCACCCGGGGTTCCCGGCGCGGGCCGAGATCCTGGCGGCGCGGCCGGAGGACGCGGCGGGATGAGGCCGCGGCGACAACTCGAGCTCGCGGTCGTCGCGATGGCGGCGATCTTCCTCGTCGTGCTCGGGATCTCGTTCCGCCCGGGACGTCGCCCTGCGGCCGGCCGCTCCGGCGCCGAGATCCCGCCCGCGCCGGAGGCCTCGGGGGAGGCCACGACGCTTCTCGAAGGCTTCGACTTCACCGAGTCGGTCGGAGGCAAGCCGCTCATGCGGATCAAGGCCGATCGCACCGTCGGCTACGGGCCCGCGGCGGGACTCGCGCCGAACCTCTACGCCGGCGAAAAAGTCGAGCTGACCGTGTACCCGGAGGACGGGCCCCCCGTAACGGTCCATTCCGACCGCGCCGACTACGACGAACGCACGCGCGAGTCCCGCCTGTCCGGCAACGTCCGGTGGAACGACCGCGAGGGAACGCTCGCGACGACCGATCAGATCGTCTTCCGGCCCAGAACCCGGCGGCTCGAGGCCCCGGGTCGGGTGGTTCTGACTCAGGGGGCGAGCCGGTTCGCGGCGCCTTCCGCGACTTACGACCTGGCCGATCGGGTCGTCCGCTTCGCGGGGCCGGTCGAGGGCACCGCCACCGGGGAACGCGACGGCGCACTCTCGAGGCTCGCGGCGCGACAGGGCCTTTATCGCCGCGACTCCGGCATACTGGAGCTCGAGTTCGTGGACGCGTCCTCGGGCGGAGGCGACCGCCTCGCGGCCGACAGGCTCGAGCTGCAGATGGCGCCCAAAGGGGGACGGCCCTCGGCGGCGCGCGCGACCGGCAACGTCCGCGGAATGCTCGCCCGCGGGCCCGCGCCGGTCGGAGGCGCGCCGCCGGGTCCACCCCCCGAACGGCCCTACGCGGGAGACGAAGCGACCCTCGCCTTCGATGCCGCCGGAAAGACGCGGTCGGTCGTCCTCGTCGGTGCGCCCGCCATGATCTCCGAGGGGGACCGGCGGGTCAGCGCGAAACAGATCGAGATCGTGTTCCGGGACGGTGAGGCCTCGGCGGCGTCGGCTGCCGGGGAGGTGCGCGTCGACTTCCCGGGTGGACACGCCGACGCGCACGCGGGGAGTCTCGCGCTCGGCAAGGACGGGACCGCGCAGGACCTCGCGCTGTCGGGCGATGTCCGCGTCGAGGCCGACGGGCGGGGCGGGCAGGCGGCGCGGGCGGTCCAGCGCCCCGGCGTCGACGTCTGGGTCCTCACCGGCGAGTCCACGCGTGCCGCCCACGTCGACAGCGCGGGCTCGAAGCTGTCGGCCGAGACGATCGAACTCGACCGCGGGAAGCAGACCGTCCGCGGCGAGGGTCGGGCGCGCGCTCTCTTCAGCCCGGACGCCCGGAAGAAGGGAAACCGCGCGGCCTTCGTGGGAGATCCGAAGAAGCCGACCTTCGCCAAGGCCGATCGCATCGTCCTCGAGGACGCCCGCCACCTCGCGACGTTGACGGGAGCCGCGACGCTCTGGCAGGACGACTCCTCGCTCTTCGCCGACCGCATCGTTCTGTCCGACGCCGATCGCACCGTCCGGGCCGACGGGCAGGTGCGTGCCGTGATGGCCCCGGCGCCGGCGAAAGGCGCCGGCGCGGCGTCCCGGCCCGCCTCCGTGATTACGGCGAGCCGCCTGCTCTACACCGACGCCGACCGGAGCGCGCGATTCGAAGGGGGCGTCGGCGTCACGCGCGGCGGCTGGCGCTCCACCGGCGGTGCGTCGACCGCATGGCTCGACAAGGACGGGCAGGTCGAGAGCGTCGAGATTTCGGGCGACGTCCGGATGACGGACCGGACGGTCGGGCGATCGGCCGAAGCCGAGAAGGCGCTCGACTCGCCCCGGTCGGGGAAGACCATCCTGTGGGGCTCGCCCGCGCGCGTCACCGACGCCGGGGGCAACCGCGTGGCCGGGGCCATCTTGACGATCACCGACCGGGGGCGTAGCGTCGAGATCACGGCGCCCGAAGGCGGCAAGACGGAAACGATTCACCGGACACAGAAAGATTGAGCCAGAGCGTTCCGAGATCCGGAGACCGGCCGGTCCTCTCCGCCGAAGGCCTCGCCAAGGCCTACGGCGGGCGGACGGTCGTGCGCGGGGTTTCGCTCGAGGTCGGCTCGGGCGAGATCGTCGGCCTGCTCGGGCCCAACGGTGCCGGCAAAACCACGACCTTTTCGATCGTCGTCGGCCTCGTCGCGCCGGACGCCGGCGTGGTGCGATTGGGCGACCGGGACCTGACGGAGCTCCCGATGTACCGGCGCGCCCGCGCCGGCATCTCGTACCTGCCGCAGGAACCCTCGGTCTTCCGGAAGATGACCGTCGAGGAGAACCTCCTGGCGATCCTCGAGACGCTGGAGCTTTCGCCGCGGGAGCGCGCCGAGCGCTGCGACGCGTTGCTCGCGGAATTCGGCCTCGAGAAGCTTCGCCGCCACCGCGCCTACACCCTCTCGGGCGGGGAAAGGCGGCGGGTCGAGATCGCGCGCAGTCTCGTCCTGTCGCCCTACTTCCTCCTGCTCGATGAGCCTTTTGCCGGAATCGACCCCATCGCCGTACTCGACATCCAGCAGATCGTCCGCCGCCTGGCCTCGTCCGGCATCGGGGTCCTCGTGACGGACCACAACGTGCGGGAAACTTTGTCGATCGTGGACCGGGCTTATATAATTCACGGAGGGGAGATCCTTCGTTCGGGCACGCCTCTTGCTCTCTCGAGCGATGCCGCGGTCCGAAAGATCTATCTCGGAGAGAGTTTCCGGCTCCACTGAGCCGGTGTCGTTATGGCCCTGGAACAGAAGCTCAACCTGAGGCTGTCGCAGCGACTGGTGATGACACCGTCGCTGCAGCAGGCCATCAAACTTCTGCAGATGTCCCGGCTCGAGCTCCAGGAGGTTCTCACCCAGGAGGTCGTCGAGAACCCCGTCCTCGAGGAGGAGGAGGAGGAGGCCGTCGAAACCGAGGTGGCCGCCGACTCGGAGCGCCAGGCGGAAGACGCCCCTCCGGCGGACGCGGCCGCGCCCGACGAAAAAGAGCACGATTCGTTCGAGGAGATCGACTTCAACTCGTACTTCGAGGACTACCTGGATTCCGCGTACAACCCGCGCCAATATCAGGAGCAGCCCGAGGAGTACTCGCTCGACAACGTGCTCACCCGCCCCGAGGGCCTGCCCGAGCATCTCGCCTGGCAGCTCTCGATGTCGGAGGCGAGCCCCGAAGTGCGCGAGATCGCAACCTATCTGGTCGGCAACATCGACGACGACGGATACCTCCGGGTCACGCGCGAGGAGATCCGGGAGGCCGATTTCGACGACGAAGCCAACGTCGAGGCAGCCATCGCGCTCGTCCGCTCGCTCGACCCCTCGGGGGTCGGGGCCTTCGATCTGCCGGACTGCCTGCTGCTGCAGCTGAAGGCCCTCGGCATCGAAAACCCCCTGATCGAGACGATCATCCGGGAGCACTGGCCGGCCTTCCTGAACCGTCAGTTCGTTCCGCTCGCCCGGACGCTCGGCGTCGGGATGTCGGAGATCCAGGCCGCCTTCGAGATCATCAAGAACCTCGAGCCCAAGCCCGGCCGCAAGTATTCGAGCGAACGCACCATCTACGTCGAGCCCGACGTCTTCGTGCGCAAGATCAGCGACGAGTACGTCATCCAGCTTTCGGAAGACGGACTCCCGAAACTCCGGATCTCGGCCGCGTACCGCAAGCTCTTGAAGAGCGGGAACGGGGCGATCGGGACGGAGGCCGCCAACTATCTCAAGGACAAGATGCGCTCGGCGATCTGGCTCATCAAGAGCCTCGACCAGCGCCAGCGGACGATCTACAAGGTGGCCGACTCGATCGTCCGACACCAGCGGGCGTTCCTCGACCACGGCATCGAGCACCTGCGGCCGCTCGTGCTGCGGGACGTGGCCAACGACATCGGGATGCACGAGTCGACGGTGTCCCGCGTCGTCGCCAACAAGTACATCCATACGCCCCGCGGGATCTTCCCGATGAAGTATTTCTTCCACAGCGGCATCGACTCATCCAGCGGCGACGACGTCTCGTCGCTGTCGATCAAGAACAAGATCGGTCGCATCGTGCAGGACGAAGACAGCCGTCGGCCGTACTCGGACGCCCGCATCATGCAGAAGCTCCGGGCCGAAGGAATCCAGATCGCCCGGCGGACCGTGGCGAAGTATCGTGAGGAACTGCGGATCCCTTCCTCCTCTCAGCGCAAGCAGAATTTTTAGGAGGACCTCCGATGGCCGTCGAATGCACCGGACGCAACGTCGAAGTCACACCGTCCCTGAAGGAGCTCGTGGAGGAACGAACCCAGAGGCTCGAGAGGCACCTCGGCGGTCCCGCCGACGTGCGCGTCGTCCTGTCCCACGAGAAACACCGCTTCGGAGCGGAGATTCTGGCCGTCCACCGGCGCCGGCGCTGGAAAGCGCAGGAGGAGACCGCGGACCCGCGCGCGGCCGTCGCAGCCGCCTTCGAGAAGATCGACGCCCAGGCCATGCGCGACACCGAAAAGCGCCGCGACCGCAAGCACCGGTCCTGGCGGCGGTTCCTCCCCAAGGGCTGGCGCAACGAGCCGCTGGCACTGGCCGCGGCACCGGCGGCCGGGCCTTCCGAACCCTCGCGCGGCCGCGTGGTGCGGATGCGGCCCCCGGCCGTCAAGCCGATGGGCGTCGACGAGGCGGCGCTCGCGCTCGACTCCTCGGGCCAGGACGTGCTCGTGTTCCGCGACCCGTCCAACGACCGGGTCTCGGTGATCTATCGGAGGCGCGACGGCGACTTCGGATTGATCGTGCCCGAATGCTGATCGGAACGGCCGACGGAGTCGAGGGACCGGTGTCCCGGCGCGAGGGGTTGATCGACCCCCGCCTCGTCTTCTTCCGCGTCCCGGGGTTGTCCCGGGACGCCATCTTCGAGGAGCTCGCCGGCCGGCTGGCGGCGGCGGGTGCCGTTCGCGACGGGGGAGAGCTGGTCGCACGGCTCGTCAAGCGCGAGCGCGACGGGTGCACCGGGGTGGGGCGCGGCATCGCGATTCCCCACTGCCGCCTGGACGCCATCGACGGCGAAGTCGTGGCTTTTGCGACGACCGCCCGGCCGGTCGACTTCGGGGCGCTCGACGGAATCCCCGTCGATCTGGTGTTCCTCGTGGTCTCGCCGACACAGGCGGCGGCGGCGCACCTGCAGGCCGTGGCGCGCGTTTCTCGGCTCCTGAAGGTGCCGGGCATCGCGGAGGCGCTGCGCAGCGCGGGATCTTCCGACGCCCTCACCTCGGTTCTCCGAACCGCCGAAGGGTCCGCGGGAGGCCCGGCGTGAGCAGCCCGGCGACGGGGAAGACCGTGTCGTTGACCGCCGAGATTCTCCGTTCGCGAGAGCTCGAGGAGCTCGAGATGCGCGTCGTGACGGGGGAGGCCGGGTTCCATCGCCCGATCCAGTGGGGGCGCATCCAGCGGCCCGGCCTCGCCCTCGCGGGCTTTCTTCCCTACATCAAGCCGGGGCGGATCCAGATCCTCGGCGAGAGCGAGCTGAACTACCTCGACACCATGCCCGAGGCCGTGCGGCGCGAAAGAATCCAGTCGATCTGCGCCCTGCCCGTCGCGGCATTCGTGATCACGAAGGGCCAGCTCCCGCCGGATGACATCGCGCGCGAGTGCCGGCTGCGCGAGATTCCCCTGCTCGTGTCGGACAAGACGACCTCCGTCGTCATCCAGTCGATCACCCGCGTCCTCGAGGACTCGCTCGCGCCCATGACCACGCTGCACGGCGTGCTCGTCGACGTCTACGGGATGGGCGTGCTGCTGCTCGGCGAGTCCGGCATCGGCAAGAGCGAGTGCGCCCTCGACCTCGTGCACCGGGGCCATCGGCTGGTGGCCGACGACGCCGTCGAGATCCGCCGCTACCCGAGCGGGGCGCTCGTCGGCCGAGCGGCCGAAATGATCCGGTACCACATGGAGCTGCGGGGGATCGGTATCATCAACATCAAGCACCTCTTCGGCGTCTCGGCGGTGCGCGGCTCGAAATCGATCGAGATGGTCATCGAGCTCCAGCGCTGGGACCCGACCAAGAAGTACGACCGGCTGGGCCTCGACGGCGAAACCTACACGATCCTCGACCGCGGGCTCCCGCTTCTGCGGCTGCCCGTGGCGTCGGGCCGCAACCTCGCCCTCTTGATCGAGATCGCGGCGCGCAACGAGCTCTTGAAGTCCCAGGGCTACGACGCCGCGAAGGAGTTCGCCCGGCGGGTCGACGAGGAGATCGCCAAGAACGCGACGGCCGAGGACGTGCGGCGACCGTGAGCGAGACCGCGGCCGGGACCGCCCCACCGAGCATCCCCGAGAGTCTCGTCATCGTCACGGGCCTCTCGGGCTCCGGAAAGAGCTGGGTCAACAAGTGTCTCGAGGACATGGGGTACTTCTGCGTCGACAACCTGCCCCTCGACCTCCTCGAGCCGCTCCTCGACCAGGTCACCGGGAAAAAGCGCGTGGGAATCATCCTCGACGTGCGCAACCCCGACTTCGCCACGCGGTTCCCGGAAATCCTGGCCCGCCTGCGCGGCCGCGTCCCGGGCGCGCGGCTCCTCTTCCTCGACGCATCGGAGGAAGCCCTCATACGGCGGTTTTCCGAGACCCGGCGGCCGCATCCGCTCGCCGGCCGCAAGTCGCTTCTGGAGGCGCTGCGCAGCGAGCGCGCGATGCTGAAGGAGGTCCGGGCCGTCGCCGACGTCGTCGTCGACACGTCGGTGATGACGGTTCACGAGCTGCGCTCGTTCATGCTGAAGACCTTCGTCGGCGATGCCGAGAGTCGGGGCATGGTCATCTCGGCAACCTCGTTCGGGTACAAGTTCGGGACGCCCCACGACGTCGACCTGCTCTTCGACGTGCGCTTCCTGGTCAATCCGCACTTCGTCCCCGAGCTCAAGGGAAAGACGGGGACGGATCCGGCCGTGGCGGCCTACATCGAACAGGACCCCGAGAGCGCAGCGTTTCTCGACCGCCTCGTCGAGTTCCTCGACTACCTCGTGCCCCGATTCGAGAAGGAGGGGAAGAGCTACCTGTCGATCGGAATCGGCTGCACCGGGGGCAAGCACCGTTCCGTCTACATCGCCGAGCAGCTCTCGGGACGGCTCCAGGAGAAGGGATACCCCGTCCGGGTCTCGCACCGGGACGCCACCCGCGAATGAGATAATGAGTCCCTCCCGATGATCGGCATCCTGCTCGTCACCCACGGAAAGCTCGCGGAAGAGCTTCGCGCCGCCGCGCTCACGATCCAGCCGGGCCTGGAGCGCATCGTCGCCGTGTCCCTGGAGTGGAGCGAGACGGGCGAGGACGCCCGGGAAAAGATCCGCCGGGGGCTCGCCGAGGCCGACGCCGGCCAGGGAGTGGTCATCCTCACCGACATGTTCGGCGGAACGCCGACCAACCTGACGCTGCCGTTCCTCGCCAAGGACCGCATCGAGATCGTCACCGGCGTCAACCTCCCGATGGTCCTGAAGTGCGCTTCGCTCCAGAAGAGCGGCCGCCCCGTCACCGAGGTCGCCCACGTCGCCAAGGACCGGGGACAGCGCTCGATTTACGTGGCCTCGGACCTGCTCGCCGAAGAAGCGACACCCGCCCCCGCAGCGGCCGCGGTGGTCGTTTCGCAGAAAGAGGATTCGTGATCGAACGCGAACTCTCGATCCGCAACCGCCTCGGCCTCCATGCCCGCGCGGCCGCCAAGTTCGTCCAGACCGCCAGCCGGTTCCAGTCGGAGGTCAAGATCCGAAAGAACGGCGAAGAGGTCGACGGCAAGAGCATCCTCGGCATCCTCCTTCTCGCGGCCTCGCAGGGGACCCGGATCACTCTGGCCGTGGCCGGCGCGGACGAGAAGGACGCCTTCGCGGCCGTCGAGGACCTCATCGCCCGAAGCTTCGACGAGGAAGAGTAACCGGGCCGGGCGCCCGCCATGCTGCAGGGTCTCTCCGTTTCGCCGGGCGTGGCTGTAGGCCGGGCGGTCATCATCCGCTTCGGAGGGCTGCCGGCGTTCCGCCGCGCCGTCGCTCCCGACGAGTTCGACCGGGAGGAAAGGCGCCTGCGCCGGGCCGCCGCCAGGGCAGCCGAGGACTTCGCGCGCCACTCCCGGGAGTCCAAGGGCGCGATGGGCACGGAGCTCGCCGCGATCCTCGAGGCGCACGGGCTGATCGCCGAGGACGAGACGTTTCTGGGCTCGATCGTCCGGCGCATCCGGGGCGAGCGCGTCAACGCGGAGTGGGCTCTCGCGGAGGTCACGCGCGAGCTCGGCGGGCGCCTCGCCGCGGCCGATTCGGCCGCGATGCGCGAGCGCGAGGCCGACATCTCGGACGTCGCGCGGGAGATCGGCGCGCACCTGTCGGGCGGTGAGCGGCCGGTGCCGGCGGACCTGCCGAGGGGCTCGATCCTCGTGGCCGACGAGCTCTCGCCGGTGGATGCGGCCCGTCTCGACCCGCGCCGGGTCCGCGGTCTCGCCCTCGAGCGCGGCGGCCCGACCTCCCATGCGTCGATCATCGCCCGGTCCTTCGGCCTCCCGGCAGTCGTCGGAATCCCGGACCTCTGCGAGCTCGTCTCGCCGGAACGCCCCATCGTCGTGGACGGCGAGCGGGGCACGGTCGAGGCCGATCCTTCCAGGGCGGTCATCCGCCGGAGCCTTCAGCGCGTCCGCGAGGGACGCGAGAAGAGCCGGCGTCAGCGCGGCCGCGCCGCGCGCCTGGCCGTCACGCGCGACGGCGTGAGGATCGCCGTGCGCGCCAACCTCGAGCTTCCCGAAGAGATCGCCGCCCTGGAACGGTTCCGGGCCGAGGGCGTCGGCCTCTTTCGTTCCGAATTCCTGTACCTGCGCGCCCTTCCCAGCTCTCCGGGTGTCGAGGAGCAGAGGGCGGCCTACGAGACGCTGCTCGCGGCGGCCGCGCCGCATCCGGTCGTCGTTCGCACCTACGATCTGGGCGGGGAGAAGGGCATCGGTCCGGCCCCGGGCGAAAACCCGGCCCTGGGACTGCGCGGCCTGCGCTACTGCCTGGCCCATCCGGAGCTCTTTTCGCAGCAGCTCGCCGCGCTCTGCCTGGCCGCCCGGCGCGGGACGCTCCGAATCCTGCTGCCGATGGTGACTTCGCTCTCCGAACTGAAGGCCGCGCGTCGGGCCCTCGAGAAGGCGGCCGCCCGAACGGGACTCTCGCAGCTGCCCGACCTCGGCGTCATGATCGAAGTCCCTTCCGCCGCGTTGCTGGCAGACCGGCTCGCGTCCGAGGCCGACTTCTTCTCGATCGGGACCAACGACCTTGCGCAGTACGGCCTCGCGGTCGATCGCGCGAACCCGGACGTCGCGGATCTCTACCGGCCCCTGCACCCCGCGATCCTGAGGATGATCCGGATGGTCGTCGACGCCGGCCGGGAGCACGGCCGTCCCGTTGCCGTCTGCGGGGAGCTCGCCGCCGACCCGATCGGGGCCGCCGTTCTCGTAGGGCTCGGAGTGACCGATCTGTCGGTCACTCCCGTTGCGATTCCGGCGGTGAAGGAGAATCTGGCGCGGATCGACGCCTCGCGGGCCAGGACCCTCGCCGGGCGGGCCCTCGACGCGGCCGAAGCGTCGGAAGTCGAGAAGCTCTTCGGAGGGGAAGCATGAGAGTCGTTCGGAAGCCGTGGGGCCGCGAGGAGATCTTCGCGGAGAACGAGCGGTACGCCGGAAAGCTGCTCTACATCGACGCCGGCCACAGCCTTTCGCTGCAGTACCATGAAAGAAAGGACGAGACGCTCTACGTTCTGGAAGGCGAGGTCGTTCTGCTGGTGGGCACCGCCGATGGGGCCGGGGGGTTGCGGGAGATGATTCTGCGCCGGGGAGAGTCCTTTCGGATCACCCCGGGAATGCGGCACCGCATGCGCGCCGACCGACCGTGCGTCCTGGTCGAGGTTTCCTCTCCCGAGCTCGACGACGTGGTCCGCCTAGAAGACGCCTACGGCCGCGCCGGGACGACGGCACCGTGAACGGGTCCTTTTCCGGGCCGCGGTCCGCGCTCCGAGCGGGGACTGTTCTGTGGCTCTTTGCCGCCGCGAGCGCCGTCGCTTCGCCCACCCCGACCCCGACGCCCCGGCCGAGGCTTTCGGGTGGTTTCGGCCGCCCGCGAGCGACCCCGGTCGCGCCGACGCTCACCGACGGCGGGCAGAGCCTCGCCGACGTCGTCCGTGCCGCTCAGGAGACACGGGACACGGCGGGCGCTCCGGCGGAAAAGGGCGGCATCACCATCGACAACCGTTCCCTCGTCAAGAACCCGGAGAAGGGCAGACTCTCGACCTCCGCGGTCCGACCGACACGGACCCCCGCGGCCCTCTCTCCCGCGAGTGGGGACGAAGGCTCTCCCTCGGCCTCGGTCCCGACGCCTCCGGCGGGCGGCGAGGCGGAATGGCGGGAGATCGCGCGGCGGGACCGCAAAGCCGTAACGGACGCCAGAGCCCGGGTCGCCGAGCTCTCGGCGACCGCCAAGAAGCTCGAGAACGACTTCTATGCCTGGGACGACGGGCAGTACCGCGACCGCGTGATCAAGCCTTCCTGGGACCGCACGCTTTCCGATCTGGAGGACGCCAAGCGCCAGCTCGCGGAAGCCGAGAAGAACCTCGCGGACCTGCCCGAGCGGGCCCGCAAGGCCGGCGCGCTGCCGGGATGGATCCGCGAATGAAGGAGACCGTGCCCTTGCTTCCGGCGCGCGAAACCTACCGGGTGGAGACCTGGGGTTGCCAGATGAACGTCCTCGACGGCGAGCGCATGGGCGGGCAACTCGAGGCGCTCGGGATTGCACGGGCCGAGGGCAGCCAGGCCGAGGCCGCGCCGAAAGTCGTGATCCTCAACACGTGCGCGGTGCGCGAGAAGGCCCAGGACAAGGTCTTCAGCGCGCTCGGCGTCCTGGCCCGCCGCAAGCAGGACGACCCGGACCTGGTGGTCGGCGTGACGGGATGCGTCGCCCAGGTCTCCGGGCCCGAGATCCTGGAGCGCGCCCCCTGGGTCGATTTCGTCGCCGGCACGGGCCAGGTCGAAAAGGTCGGCGAGCTCGTCGCGGCCGCGCGGGAGCAACGCCGCCGGGCCATGGTGCTCGAGCTTCCGGAAGAGGATCCCGTCTACCAGTTCCGCCAGATCAGCCGCGGATCGGCCTTCCAGGCCTACGTCACCGTCATCGAGGGCTGCGAACAGTACTGTACCTTCTGCATCGTGCCGTTCACCCGGGGCCGGGAGCGAAGCCGCTCAGCCGCCGAGATCGTCGACGAGGTGCGGCATCTGGCGGCCAACGGCTACACCGAGGTCACTCTTCTCGGACAGACCGTGAACGCCTACCGCGAGCCGAGGGAGGGCTTCGGCCTGGGGCAGCTGCTGCGCCGGGCCGGCCGCGTCGAGGGGCTGCGGCGCCTGCGCTTCATCACCTCCCACCCCCGGTTCGTCGACGAGGACCTGCTCGCAGCGCTCGCCGAAGTCGAGACCCTCGCGCCCTACCTCCACCTGCCGGCCCAGTCCGGGTCGGACCGCGTGCTTTCGCGAATGAAGCGCCGCTACACGTCCTCCGAGTACCGCGAGATCGTAGAGCGCATCCGCGGGCGGGTCCCCGGAATCGCCGTGTCCTCCGACTTCATCGTCGGCTTCCCCGGCGAGACGGACGCCGACTTCGAGGACACGCTCGGCCTCGTTGCCGATCTGCGTTTCTCGAGTCTCTTCGGGTTTCGCTATTCGCCCCGGCCCGGAACGGCGTCGGCCCGGTGGGGCAGCGAGATCGAGGTGCCCGAAGAGACCTCGGTCCGCCGCCTCCAGGCGCTCCTCGGCCTCCAGGCCGAGATCCAGCGCGAGGAGAACGGGCGGCTCGTCGGCCGGGAGTTTGAGATCCTGATCGAAGGCCGCAACAAGCACGGCCAGACGACCGGGCGCACGCCCTGCAACCGCATCGTCCACCTCGAGCCGGGTCCCGAGGCCGACGCCCTCGTCCCGGGCCGCTACGCCAGGGTCCGGATCACGCGGGGATTGCCCAATTCACTGGCGGGACGCCTCGCGGCGTAGGGTGCCGAAAATGATCAAGATGGAAATCAAAGGCCTGCTGATGGACCCGGTCTCGAACATGCCGGTCGTGATCCTCCGAGACCTCGAGAAGGGCCACTTTCTCCCGATCTGGGTCGGCATCTTCGAGGCCAACGCCATCGCCCTCGAGATGGAAAAGGTGTCGACGCCGCGGCCCATGACCCACGACCTCCTGAAGAACCTCCTCTTCGAGCTCGACGCCCGCGTCGAGCGCATCGTGATCAACGACCTGCGCGAGAACACGTTCTTCGCGCAAATCCACCTCAACCGCGGCGGCGATTCGCTCTCGGTCGACAGCCGGCCGAGCGACGCCATCGCGCTCGCCCTTCGCTCGCAGGCCGAGATCTTCGTCGAGGAGGACGTGCTCGAGAAGAGTCGCAACCTGCGCGACTCGGAGCAGGACCCCGATCGGCTCAAGAAGTGGCTCGAAGAAGCGAGCCCGGACGAGCTCGGCAAGTACCGGATGTAGGTCCCGGCGCCTGTTCCCAAAGCCAGGCTGAAAGCCTCGATCCGACAGCTATACTCCGGTTCGTGATCATCTCGATTACCAACCAAAAAGGCGGAGTCGGGAAGACCACCACGGCGATCAATCTGGCGGCCGCCATGGCCCAGAAGGGGATGAGAACCCTTCTGATCGACCTCGACCCGCAGGGCAACAGCACCATGTCCTATCTCGACCGGCGCACGGTCGAAAAGTCGATGTTCGACGTCATGACGGATCCCGAGATCAAGCTGAGAGACATCATTCGTCCCTCGGGGATGAAGAGCCTCGACATCGCCCCGGCCCGGATCTCGCTCGCCAAGCTCGAGTCCAAGCTTCTCGGCGAGATCGACGGCCACTTCCGGCTCCGCGACAAGGTCGACGCGGTCCGGCGCTCCTACGACGCCATCCTGATCGACACGCCCCCGACCCTCGGGATGATCACCGTCAACGCCATGGTCGCCTCGAGCCACATCCTGATTCCCATCCAGTCCTCCTACTTCGCCCTCGAAGGCACCGACGACCTGCTCGAGACGATCGACAAGATCAAGGCCCGGCCGAACCCCAACCTGCAGATCCTGGGCGTCGTCATCACGCTCCACGACAAGCGGACGGTCCTCGGGAAGGACGTCTACAAGCAGATTGCCGGGGTCTTCGGAAAGAAGATCTTCAAGACGACGATCTCCAAGAGCGTTCGCCTGGAGGAAAGCCCCGCGCACCAGGAGTCGATCTTCACCTTTGCTCCGCGCTCGTCGGGCGCCGCGGAGTATTACTCGCTTTCGGAGGAGGTCCTTTCCCGTGTCTAAACGCCGCGGCCTGCCGGTGGAATCGCACATGAAGCACGACGCTCACTTCGTCGATTCGCTCTCGGAGCGCTTCGGCCCTTCGATCGGTCGCCTCGTGCCGATCGAGGAAATCGAAACGAACCCGGACCAGCCCCGCCGGAGCGTCGGCGACCTCGACGAGCTCAAGAAGTCGATCGAATCCAAGGGGGTCCTCGAGCCGATCCTCGTCCGGCCCCTGCCGGACGGACGGTTCCGGATCATCGCGGGGGAGAGGCGCTTCCGCGCGGCGATGGAGGCCGGCCTGGCCGAGGTCCCGTGCATCGAGCTCGACGTCCCGGACAACGAGGTCCTCGAAATCGCCCTGATCGAGAACCTCCATCGGCGCGACCTTCATCCCTTCGAGGAGGCCGCCGGCTTTTCGGCTCTCGCCGAGACCCACGGCTACACCCAGCAGCAGGTGGCGACGGCCGTCGGCCGCTCGCGCGTCTCGATCACCGAGGCGATGTCGCTGCTCGAGATCCCGGAGGACCTCCGCGAGAAATGTCGGCGCGCCGACATCGACGCGCGCTCGGTGCTCCTCGAGATCGCGCGCCTGGGCGACCGCCGCAGGATGGAAGAAGCGATCGCGTCGGTCATCGCGGGATCGACACGCGACGACCTCCGCGAGCAGAAGAAAGGGAAGGACGGGGAGCCGGAGAGGCGGCGCGCCTTCCACTTCGTCTACTCGCCCAAGGACGGTCCCTTCCGGCTCAACATTTCCTTTCACAAGACCCGGGTCGCCAAAGCGGAGCTGATCGATGCGCTTCGTGGCGTGGTGAAGCAGCTCGAATCGGGGGAGCTGGAACTGACGAAGAAGTAGCCTCTCAACCCGACCCGAGCGCCGGACGAACCGTGAGCTTTCTGGCCCCCGATCCCGCCTTCGCCGAGCGCGTGCGGGCGAGTTTCCAGGCCCAGACCATCATGGCTCTCCTCGGGGCCTCCCTCGAGCGGGTCAAGCCCGGCGAAGTCGACATCGCGCTCCGCTACCGACCCGACCTCACGCAGCAGCACGGCCATATCCACGCCGGAGTTCTGGCGGCGATCGCCGACAGCGCGTGCGGGTACGCGGCCTACACGCTCATGCCCGAGGACAGCGAGGTCCTCTCGGTCGAGTTCAAGCTGAATCTGCTTCGGCCCGCCGCGGGAGAACGGTTCGCCGCGCGGGCTCGCGTCCTGCGCGCGGGACGGACCCTGACGACGACGGCTGCCGACGTGTTCGCTTTCGCCGGGGAGGGTGGCGAACAGCTCGTCGCCACCATGCTCGGGACGATGATCCGGCAGCACCGGCGCCCCATCCACAGCGTCCGATAAGATATATTATGTAAAGTCGGATTTCGGCCCGGTCCTGACGGTCCTTTACAAACGCCCTCCTCGCTCTGCACTATCGCTGCGATGCGTCCGCGTCTGATCTCCCGCTCGGTGCTGCGCGAGATCGGGCCGCCCTTCCTCCTCGGCTTTGCGGCCTACACCTTCATCCTGCTCATCCGCACCATCTTCATGCTGGCGGACTTTGCCGTGCGCCGCAGCGCCCCGTTCAGCGAGGTCGCGCGCCTGGTCGCCCTGTCGCTGCCCTGGATCGTCGTCCTGACCCTTCCCATGGCCTTCCTCCTCGGGGTCCTCGTCGGCCTCGGCCGGCTGAACACGGACTCGGAGCTCGTCGCCCTGCGCTCCTGCGGTGTGGGACCCTGGGCCCTTTACCGCCCGGTGCTCGGGGCGGCCGCCGCCGCTTCGGTCCTCGTGCTCTTCCTCTACAACGTCGTGCTCCCGCCGTCCAACGAGGCGCTCCAGGCCTCCATGGTGCGCGTCGCCACGACCTCGATCGTCAACCTGGTCGCGCCGCGCACGTTTCGAGAGCCGCGCCCCGGCATCACCTTCTTCTTCGATCGCGCTTCCGCCGACGGCCGTTCGTTCGAGGGCGTCTTCCTCCGGCTGGGCGACGAGTCCGAGCCCCCCAACCGGATCATCGTCGCCCGGCGGGGAACGCTGACGCTCGAGGGCGACCGCCTGTGGCTCGACCTGTTCCAATCGACCGTGCACGAGCTCGACTCGGCCGATCCTTCGCGCGACCGAACCAGCCGTAACGACACGCAGCGGCTGCTGCTCGCCGGCGACACGTCGCCGCCCCCGGGAGCGAGCGTGCGCGTCCAGAGAGGCCTGCGGTCCCAGACGCTTCCAGAGCTCTGGCAGGCGGCCCACGCGCTCCCTTCGCCCGAGTCCAGTCGTCGCCTCGCCTGGGTCGAAATCCACAAGAAGTTCGCGATCCCGGTGGCCTGCCTCGCCTTCGCGCTCGTCGGCGTTCCGCTGGCTCAGGCTCTTCGGCGCGGGGGACGCGGAGGCAGCTTCGCCCTGTCGCTCGCGATCCTGCTCGGCTACTACCTGCTCCTCTCGAGCGGCGAGACCTGGGCCCAGGAGGGCCGGGTTGCGCCTGCGATCGCGATGTGGCTGCCCAACCTCCTGCTCGTCGCCCTCGGGGTGGGCGCGGCGCTCTGGCGGCCGGGCGGACGCGCCCCGAACGCTCCGCGGCCCCCCATCGCCGAGCCGGCAAAGACCGGGGCCGCCGTCCGCGCGTTCCGGGCCTCGGCCTTTTCCGGCCCCCGACTCGGTCTCCTTTCGCTCGTCGACCGGTACGTGCTCGCGCGCTTTCTCTCGGCGCTCGGCCTCGTCTTCGCCTCGGCGGTCCTGCTCGCCGTGGTCGTCGACTACGCCGACAAGCTCGACGAAGTCGCCCGCCACCATCCCCCGGCCGCGGTCGTCTTCGGCTACTACCGCTATTTCATCCTGTCGATTTCGGTTCAGATCGCGCCGTTCGCGGTGCTGCTCGCGACGCTCGTCGGACTCGGCGTCCTCTCCAAGAACGCCGAGGACACGGCCTTCCGCGCTTCGGGGGTCTCGCTCTTCCGGCTCGCCCTCCCCGTCTTCGCGGCGGCGGGTCTCCTCGCCGTGCTCGCGTTCGCCGTCGGAGAGTACGTCCTTCCGCTCGCCGAGCAGCGCCAGGAGCGGTTTCGCAACGTCATCTACGGCCGCCCGCCGGACTACGGAATCCGGACGGCCGCCGAGCGCAACTGGTACCTCGCCTCCGACGGGAGCATCTGGTACCGGGCGGAGAGCCTTGCTGCCCGCAACGCCCTGCTCGGAGTCGCGATCTTCCGGCGGAACCCGGACTACTCCCTCGCCGACCGCACGGACGCCCGCGAGGCCGTCTGGAGCGGCGGACAGTGGACGCTGAAGGACGGCTGGACGCGATCCTTCGGCGGCGCGGGAGCCCAGCCATACCGCCGGTTTGCCGAAGACCGCGTGCCCGGCGACCCCCCCGCTTCGATCGTCGCGACGCGCCGCCGGCCCGAGGAGATGCGCTTTCGAGAGCTCGAACGGCTGACCCGGCACCTGCGGGCTGGCGGCTATCCGACCTCCGGCCTCGAGACCGCGCTGCAGGCCAAGCTCGCGCAGCCGGCCCTGCTGCCGGTGATGGTGCTCCTCGCCGTGCCCTTCGCCTTCCGCGTCGGACGCCGAGGCGCCCTCGCGGGCGTGGGCCTGGGCCTGGGGCTCGGGATCCTGACCCTCGTGGCGTCGGCCTTCGTCACCAAGCTCGGCGAAGTTGGTGCGCTTCCGCCGCCTCTGGCGGCGTGGTCGCCCAACATCATTTTCGGGCTCGCCGGGACGTACTTCCTGGCACGCGTGCGGACATGACCGGCTCTCGCGGGATCCTCACGATCCGCGACGGGATCGGCGCGCGGCTCACGTTCCCAGGGAGCGGCTCCCCCGCCGGCCGGGCGGGGGAGCGCGGGGCCAGGGGGCTAGCCGTGAATTCTCAAGACATCCTTCACTGTGCCGGCGCTCGCCTTCTGACGCGACCTGAAACTGCCGCGCCCCGGTAGGTAGGGGCGCCCCTTGCGGGCGCCCCCTCCTGTGCCCATTGAGAGGCGGCACGCGAATCCTCAGCGTGTCGGCGGGCGGCCACAAGGGCCGCCCCTACGGCCCGGGGCTCACATCGCCGAATTGCGTGAATAACCTCTTGAGAACCGACAGCTAGGTGCCCTCTTCCCAGGAGCTCATGTACTTCTGCTGCTCGGCGGTCGCGGTGTCGATCGCGATCCCCATCGAGGCGAGCTTGAGCCGCGCGATCTCCTGGTCGATCTCTTCGGGGACGGCATACACCTTCTTCTCGAGGGATGCGTGGTTCTTGACCATGAACTCCGCCGCCAGCGCCTGGTTCGCGAAGGACATGTCCATGACCGAGGCTGGATGGCCCTCGGCGGCGGCCAGGTTGATGAGACGCCCGTCGGCGAGAAGATGGATCCGCCGTCCGTTCTGGAGGAGGAACTCCTCGACCGAATCGCGAATGGCGCGGCGCTCGCGGGCCAGTTTCTCCAGAGCGGGGATGTCGATCTCGACGTTGAAGTGGCCGGAGTTGCAGACCACCGCGCCATCCTTCATCGCCCGGAAGTGCTCGTCGCGCAGGACGCCCTTGTTGCCGGTGACGGTCACGAAGATGTCGCCGATCGGCGCCGCCTCCGCCATCGTCATGACGCGGTAGCCGTCGAGGACGGCTTCGATCGCCTTCGTCGAGTCGAGCTCCGTCACGATCACCTGGCCGCCGAGGCCCCGTGCCCGCATGGCGATGCCGCGGCCGCACCAGCCGTAGCCGGCGACGACGACGTTGAGGCCCGCGATGAGGAGGTTCGTGGCCCGCACGATGCCGTCGAGGGTCGACTGGCCCGTCCCGTAGCGATTGTCGAAGAAGTGCTTGGTCCTGGCCTCGTTGACGGCGACGACCGGGAATCGGAGCACGCCCGACTTCTCCATCGCCTTGAGGCGGATGACGCCCGTCGTCGTCTCCTCGGTGCCCCCGATGATGCCGTCGAAGAGCGCCTGGCGCTCGCCCGCCGAGAGGCTCCGCGCCCACTCGCGGATGACCGGGTCGACATCGGCGTCCCGGCCGAGGGCGAGGAAGAGAAGGGACGAGACGAGGTCCGCCCCGTCGTCCATGGTCACGTTGGGACGGTGCGCCAGCGCGGAACGGATGTGGTCGTAATAGGTCGCGTGGTCCTCGCCCTTGATCGCGAAGGTGGCCACGCCGTAGTCGGCCACGAGCGAGGCCGCGACGTCGTCCTGGGTCGAAAGGGGGTTCGAACCGCACAGCGCGAGCTCGGCTCCGCCGGCCGTCAGCGTCCGCGCGAGGTTGGCGGTTTCGCTGGTGACGTGGAGGCACGCGGAAAGCCGGACGCCCTTCAGGGGCTTCTCCTTGGCGAACCGCTCGCGGATCTGGCGAAGGACCGGCATGCTGGCGTCGGCCCATTCGATCCGCGTCTTGCCGCGTGGGGCGAGCGCGAGGTCGCGGACGTCGCTCCGGGTCCCGGAGGAAACGGCGGTGCTCATCGCGCGCCTCCCACCGGGACGGCGAGCTCGACGCCGGCGGCCCGGGAGAGCGCCTCGGCGCGGTCGGTCTGCTCCCAGGTGAATTCCGGCAGGCGTCGGCCGAAGTGGCCGAATGCCGCCGTCGCCTTGTAGATCGGACGGCGCAGGTTCAGCGACTCGATGATCCCCTTGGGGGTCAGCCGGAAGTGCTCGCGAATGAGCTCGACGATCTTGACCTCGGGCAGCTTCCCCGTACCGAAGGTCTCGACGTGCACGGAGACGGGGTCCGCGACACCGATCGCGTACGCGAGCTGAATCAGGGCGCGCTCGGCCAGTCCCGCCGCGACGATGTTCTTGGCCACGTACCGGGCCATGTAAGCCGCGGAGCGGTCGACCTTGGTGGGGTCCTTGCCCGAGAACGCTCCCCCGCCGTGCGGAGCGCTGCCGCCGTAGGTGTCGACGATGATCTTGCGGCCCGTCAGCCCCGTGTCGCCCTGGGGTCCGCCGATGACGAATCGTCCCGTCGGGTTGATGTGGAACTTGGTGTCCTTGGTCAGCAGGTGCGCGGGGACGACCGGCTTGATGACCTCCTCGAGGATCGCTTCCTTCAGGGCGGGGTGCTTGATGGCCTCGGCATGCTGAGTCGAAACCACGACCGTCTCGACCCGCAGGGCCCTCGGTCCCTCGTACTCCACGGTGACCTGGGACTTGCCGTCGGGCCGGAGGAAGTCGAGCTCGCCCTTGCGGCGCGCCTCCGAGAGGCGCTGGACGAGGCCGTGGGCCAGCGTCAGCGGGAGGGGCATGAGCTCTTCGGTCTCGCGGACCGCGTAGCCGAACATCATCCCCTGGTCGCCGGCGCCGCCCGTGTCGACGCCCTGGGCGATGTCGGGCGACTGGGGATCGATCGACGACATGACGGCGCAGGTCTCGTAGTCGAAACCGAACTTCGCCCGCGTGTAGCCGATCTCCTTGATCGTCTGGCGGACGATCGACGGAAGGTCGACGTAGGTCTTCGTCGAGATCTCGCCGGCCACGATCGCGAGCCCCGTCGTCACGAGGGTCTCGCAGGCCACGCGCCCGGTGGGATCGTCCCGGAGGACGGCGTCGAGGACGGCGTCCGAGATCTGATCGGCGATCTTGTCCGGATGCCCTTCGGTCACCGACTCCGAGGTAAAGAAATGCCTTCCGGTCTGGAGCATGGGTTAGGACTCCTCAGGTTGTGATGATCGGTCGCTCGTCGAAACCGAGAAGGCTAGCATTTCGACGTGCCCCCCGTCAAAAAGGCGGGAATCTCAGGCGGCGCTACGGCCCGTACTTGACCTCGAACTCGAGGTCCGTCATCGAGAACGGTTCCGCCCGGAAGGAGCCCATGAAGCCGTACTGTTGCCCCTGCGTGATCGTCCACTCGGACGCGCCCTGACCGAGAAAGAGGTCGTAGTTTCCGGGCGACAGGCCGACGATCGAGAGAGCGCCCTCTCCATTGGTCGTCCACGGGATCGCGTACGCGGCAAAGTGCTCCATCAGTACCTGCCGCGGAACCACGACGCCATTCCAGCGCAAGAAAACCCATTCGTCCTGAGCGGCACGCCCTTCGACCGCCTTGATCGTCAAATTGGCCCCGGCCGGCTCGACACCGCAAGGAACCACCACCTGATCGTCATCCGGCCCGAAATCGGCCACCTCCAGAGCGCAGCCCGGACCCGTGGCGAACAGCCGCGTCGGCCCCGCTCGCGCTCGCGGCACCAAGAAGTGCCCGTTCGCGTCCGTGGTCGCGTCGCCCTGACGCATCGGAACGCCAGCCGCGTTATAGGAGGAGACGAGTACCCCCGGCGCAGGCGCTCCTGCCGGAGCGAGGACGCGACCCTCGATCGAGCTGAGCCGCTCGAGCTTGAGCGTGAGCGGCGCGAGGTCCATGTCCGGGCTGACGGTGACCGTCAACGTGTCGCTGGTCTTGAAGCCCTTTTTGCCAGCCCGAAGCTCGACCGAACCGCTGCCTTCGAGCGAGAAGCGGAATCGGCCTTCTGCATCCGCGGAGCCACGCCGGTGGATCGTGGCATCGGCCACCGGCTGAGACAAGACAACCCAGGCGCCCTCGACGAAGGCGCCAGTTTCGTCGACGACCTTCCCTTCGATCCGGGCGTCATTCAAGTCGAAGTCCACCGTCGCCCCTCCACGGGGGACCTCGACCGACCGGTCGGCAGCCGTGGATCGACCTCCGTCGGGCATCAACTCGAAGGAGTAGCGCCCCGCATCCCATACGTACCCGCTGTATCGGCCTTCCTCGTCCGTCGTCGCTCGCATCGGCTCGGGAAACGTCGTTCGCGCGCCGCCGGAGGGCAGGTCGGCTTCGAGGACCGCGAGGACAAGCGCCTTCGGGAGCGGCTCGTGCGCCCTTTGGACAGTCCCCCCGACCGGAATGCGCGTGAGCGACACCTCCACGTCCGTCACCCCGCCCTCTTGCACCGAGACCGGCTCATCGAACCCGGCGCCGCCCTTTTCCGGCACGACACGAAGCAGATAGAAGCCTTGCTTGGCCGGATGGGTCTTGCAGTGCCCCGTCCCGTCCACGCGCGTGTCTGAAAAGACATCGGGCTCGGGCACAAGCGCACCCGCCGGCTTTCTCGAGGAGGCACGGTTCGAGACCAGGAGGCACTGCGCGCCGCCCGCCGGGCTCCCGTCCACCATCACGGTGGCGTCGACGGTGCCTCCCCGGTCGAAGCGCACCTCTCGGAATGCGAGCCCGTCCCGGGCCGAGCCGACCCCGTTCTCCACGACGTCGAGCACGCCGGTTGCGCTGGCGTGCACGCTCAAGAACGGAAAGCCGAGCGCCCCGAAGACGGCAAGTCCGTCCTTTTCCGTCTGAGCCCGGGCGACGAGCTCCGGCCCCTTTGGTGAGCTGGCCCCGTACAGCTCGATCCGCGCTCCCGCGACCGGGCGTGGCTCTCCCCCCGTCGAGGCTCGCACGACGAGCGACCAGCCCGGACCCCGCCGGTATGGAAGGGTCTGGGTGCTTCCGGGCTTCGGTGCGACCAGGTGGAGGTCCGGCGCAGAGCCGCGCGCGAAGAGCGCGATCACGGAGGGGCGGGCCGGAACCCTGATCTGGTCTCCCGTCACGCCGAGCTGGAGCGCCGGCCTCTTGAACGACGAATCGTCCCGGTAGAAAACCGCCGCGGTCAGGGTGAGGTCACGCGGCAGGTTGGAGAATCGAAGCGTTGCCTTACGCGGAACTCGTACGGGAGAGCGGAACTCGGAACGCTGCAGATCGACGGGCCCATGGTCGGGCCCGTCGAATGTCACGCTGTCGAACTCCTCGAATCCCGGGGGGGTGGCCCACGGCGGCGCGTCCACGCATCTCGTCTCGAGTCCCCGCGTGAAGCACGCTCGAAGCGAGGCCGTGATCGCCCGTCCCCGATCGTCCTCTACCGTCACGGCCGGGGCGGCCGTCAGGGCGCCGGAGCCGCAGAGAAGCAGCACGGCGATTCTCGATCGATTCATGGTCGCCGTCGGGACTTATGTTTTCGGTTGTCCCGGTGCGAGACCGCCACCGGCTGGATCGAGAACAATGTACCGGACGACACTCCGCCCTGACACACGCGATGGATGTTACCTTCGGAATGACCGCCGTCACACATGCGGACGTGGCCTTGGGGATCGGCTGCGCTATGCAACAGGAACATGACGTCCCCGTCTGGCAGCCATCGATTTTTTGTGTGCACGTGAAGAACAGAGAGTGTTGGCATCCCTCTGGCAGTCCTTCGACAACGCACTCGGCACAAGCTCGGGCATTCGCGGGAACGGCGAGAAAGATCAAGACTCCGAGAACGCATCCTCCGAAAGCCGCGGTTCGTTTCGTTTTCAGTTCCCTCGCTCGTCAGTCGCCAGAAGATCGGGCAGTTGTTACCGGATTCGGCCCAGCAGGCGAAGAGCGCGGACCCGGGATGCGGGGATGCGGAACCCCAAGGGCGGCATACCGACTCTTCGCTGATCATGTTTGGCTGAACGCGTCAACTCGAGCCTTGGGTCGGTGCCACCCCGGGGTGGCACAGGAACTGGAACACGTTGCGGCCGTACGTCCGACGATCCACCACCTCGAATCCGTCCAACGCCAGCCCCGGACCGCCGGCATCCGTCTGCACGACGAGAACTCCTTCCGCTGATACGAGTTCTCCGAACCGAGGAAGCATACGGGGCGAGCCTTCGAGGGCGCCGTAAGGGGAATCCACGAAGACGATGTCGAAGCTTTCCTTCGCTTGAAGAAGCTCGCGGGCCACGTCCCCGGCGTCTCCCGTTCGCACGGTGATCAGCTCGTGCGCCTGCAGCCGCTGGCACGTTCGCTCGATGGCGCTCGTGTCTCGATCCACCAGCACTGCGACAGCGGCGCCGCGAGACACGGCCTCGAGGCCGACCGCCCCGGATCCCGCATAGAGATCGAGCACCCGTGCGCCGAGCACGCGCTCGCCCAGCAGGTCGAACAGCGCCTCGCGGGCCCGCCCCGAGGTCGGCCGCGCCCCCGGTGGCACCTCCAGGGGTCGCCCCTTCCACCGCCCGGCACTGATCCGGACCTCGAACCTCGCCGCCGACAAGCGTCTCACGGTCGTGCCTCCGGAGGCGCGAACTGAAAGCGGAGCTCCTCGATCTTCAGAAACTGCGAATAGGGCTCCGTGACGCCGACGATCTCCACGAAGCCCGACTGTTTCTCGAGCCTCCGGACCTGGAAGATCGCGCCGTCGAAACGCCGCAGGAGAGTTCCCGGCTGGAGCAGGTCCGGGTGAAACCGCGTCACCGGCGCGAGCGGCGAGAGGAAGAGCCCCTTGAGGCCTTCCAGTGCCGAGCGCAACGAGGAGCTCTCGGCGGTGTCCGTCGAGAACTCGTCGAAACGGAGCGTGCGTCGGTCACCGTTGGACCGCACGAGGGTCACGGCCGAGGACGAGGCGAGGTCGCCCGTCAGTCCGGTCCGACGGTCGGGCGGGATCGACCACAGGTCCTGCCGGGCGAAGAACTCGCAGTAAAACTCGAGTTCCGCCGCCGCGAGACGCTGGCGCTTGACCTCGTCCTTCCCGCTCCGGCTCGTCTTCCAGACGAGGGTGCCGTCGCGAAAGATCGTCAGGCGGTCGTAGCCCTCGCTCGACTGGCGGATCCACTCGGCGCAGAACGTCGGGCCGGGCGCCGGAGTCGGCGCGGGAGTGGGAAGGGGCGTAGCGGCCAGGGCGGCCGCGAGGACGAGCGCCGGTTTCACCGTCGCCTCCGGGCCACGGCGAGCGCGAAGTCGAGCTCCCCGGCCGCGCCGATCTTTCCGTCCTCCCGGGCCGCGCGCGTCGCCTGGAGCGCCCGGCCGATGGCCGGCCCCGGGGAAACCCCACGCGACAGGAGATCGGCGCCCGAGACGGTGAGCTCCGGACCGCGGGTGGAGAACGTCTCGAGGAGAGCGCGCCGGTCGCGCGCGCCGAGAAGCGCTGCCGCGGCCACAACTTCGTCCGCGGACAGCCCGCAGACGAGCCGTCGCCTTCCTGACGGCGCCAGTCTCGCGAGTCCGCCCGACAGCCGCCGCCGCGTCACCGGCCACCGGCGGAGGGCCTCTCCCTCGCGGCCCGTCACGGCGAGCCGGGCGGCGACCTGGCGAACCTCGAGGGGTGTGGAACTCGCCATCCAGGCCAGAAGGTAGCAAAGCCAACCGGACCCGGCGGGTTCCCCGGACTCGAGGACTTTCGAGGCGCGGGCGAGGCGGCCCGCGGCACCCCGGGCGGCGCGAGCGAGCCCCGGCGCGACGGCGCGATCGACGCCGAGGCTTCGAAGGAGAGCCGGCGCCCGGTCGCGCCCGGGCTCGGACAGGATCAGCGCAAACTCCCTCCGCAGCCGATCGCCCGAGACGGCGTCGAACACCCCCCGCGCGACCGCCGCCGCGACCTGGCGGCGCGCCTCGGGTGCGACGCGGAATCCCAGCCGCGCCGCGTACCGCACGGCGCGCAGAGCGCGTGTCGGATCGTCCGCCGGCGACTCCGGATGGAGGAAGCGGATGCTCCGCCGCGCGAGATCGGCGCGTCCGCCGTAAGGATCCACCAGCCGGCCGCCCGGCGCGAGCTCGATCGCGAGGGCGTGGATCGTAAAATCGCGACGCGCGAGGTCCGCCTCGATCGAGGCAGTTCTCTCGACCTCGGGCAGCGCGCCCGGGTGCGGATATTTCTCGCGCCGTGCGCCGGCGATGTCGAGCCTCTCTCCTCCCGCAAGCGCGAGCGTCGCTGTCGCAAATCGCGGGTGCACGGTGTGGGACGCGCCGAGCCTCGTCGCGAGCGCGGCCGTGAACGTGGAAACGTCGCCGTCGATCGTCAGGTCGACGTCCCGCACCGGCCGGCCCAGCAGAAGGTCCCGGACGGCCCCCCCGACGAGCCAAACGTTCTCTTTCCGCCCGCGCGCCAGGGCGCCGGCCGCCTTCAGGGCGCGCCGCGTCGCCGCCGGCAGAGGCGCCAGGGACGGCGCGCTAGAAGACGTACTCGACCGACCCCTCCCCCGCCAGGGCCTGGATCTCGCTCGTCAGGCGCGGCGAGGGCGCGATGCGCATCGAGTCGGCCGCCTTGAGCGTGGCTTCGAACTCGCCCGGCCGGATGAGGCGGATGGAGACCGGAGTCGTGCCCGGGTGGCGGCGCAGACGCTCCTGGAGCCGCGCGAGCACGGTCTCGTCCGCGTAGGCCAGGTTGACGCGGATCGCGAGCTCCCGCGCCCGCCGCTCGCGGATTCCCTCGAGCGGAGTGATCTCCTGGATCGTCAGCTCGAGCGCCCCCCCGGACTCCCGCACGTTCGCCGTCGCCAGCACCGGGAGGTCGTCCTTCACCCAGCCCTGCACCTTCTCGTAGAGGCTCGCGAAGATGGCGACGGGGATCGTCCCGCTCGTGTCCTCGAGCGAGGCCTTGAGCATCGTCTTGCCCTCGTTGACGCCCTTCTTGATCTTCTGTTTCTTGAGGTTCCCCAGGACACCGGCGATCCGGACGGACTGCTCGACGCGGCCGCCGAGCTCCGCGATCCGCGCCTCGGCGAAACGCTCGATCTCCTCGGAAAAACGCGTCAGCGGATGGCCCGTCACGTAGAAGCCGAGCGTGTCCTTCTCGCCCTTCAACTTCTGGTCGAGCGGCCACTCCGGCAAGTCGGGGAAATCGTCGCCGGCCGAGCCCTCCTCGACCACCCCTCCCCCGAACAGGTTCGACTGGCCGAGCTCCACCTCCTCGCGCCGGCGCGCGGCCCGTGCCAGCGCGCGCTCGCAGGCCGCGGCCAGAGTCGCGCGGTTCTTCCGGAGCGAATCAAACGCACCGGCCGAGATCAGGGCGTCGAGGGTGCGCTTGTTGACGAGCCGCGAGTCCATGCGCTCGGTGAAGTCGGTGAAAGAGGCGAAGGCCTTCTTCCGGCGCTCGTCCAGGATCGCGTGGGCCGCGGCCTCGCCGACGCCCTTGATCGCGGCGAGGCCGAACCGGATCGAGGATTCCACGGCCGCGAAGGACTCCCCGGACTCGTTGATGTCGGGAGGCAGAACCGGGATCCCGGACTCCTGGCAGTCGCCGAGGACCTTCACGATGCCGTCGGTCGACCCGATCTCGGCCGAAAGGTTGGCCGCGAAGAAGTCCACCGGGTAGTGGGCCTTGAGGTACGCGGTCTTGTAGGCCACCAGGGCGTACGCCACGGCGTGCGACTTGTTGAAGCCATACCGGGCGAAGGGCTCGATCAACGACCAGAGCTCCTGCGCCTTCTTCCTGGGCGTGCCGTGCTCGACCGAGCGCCGAAGGAACTTCTCCGCCTCGGCCTCCATGATCTCGCGCTTCTTCTTGCCGATCGCCTTGCGCAGGAGGTCGGCCTCGGCAAGCGAGTACCCCGCGACGGTCTGGGCGATGCGCATGACCTGTTCCTGGTAGACCAGGATGCCGAGGGTCTCCGAGAGAATCGGCTCGAGCTCCGGCAGCGGATACGTCACCCGCGTCCCGCCCCGCCGCCGGACGTAGTCCTCGACGGTGCCGGCGTCGAGGGCACCCGGCCGGTACAGCGCGTTCAACGCGGCGAGGTCCGGGAAGACGCGCGGCTTGGCGCGGCGGAGCAGGTCGCGCATCCCGCCCGAATCGAACTGGAACACGCACGCCGTTTTGCCGGAGCGGAAGAGTTCGAAGGTCGGCTCGTCGTCGAGCGGCAGGTGGTCGAGGTCGATCGTCACCCCGAGGCGGTTTGCGACGGCCCCCACCGTCGCCTCCAGCACGTCGAGCGTGATCAGGCCGAGGAAATCGATCTTCAGGAGGCCCATCTTCTCGACGGCGTTCATGTCGAACTGCGTCGTGATTTCGTCCTTGTTGGTCCGATAGAGAGGCAGGAAGTCGGTGATCGGCCGCGGTGCGATCACCACGCCCGCCGCGTGAATCCCGGCATGCCGCGAGAGGCCCTCGAGCCGCTCGGCGATGCGCACCACCTTGGCGATCGACTCGTCGGACGCCATTGCTTCCTTGAGGCCCGGCGAGTCCCGGAAGGCCCTCTCGAAGTTGACGTCGGGGCCGTCCGGCACGAGCTTGGCGATCCGGTCGCCGAGCGCCACGGGAAGGGAGAGGACGCGGGCGACGTCGCGCACGGCAAGCTTGGGCTTCAGCTGCGAGAAGGTCACGATCTGCGCCACGTTCTCGCGGCCGTACTTCTTCGTCACGTACTCGATGACCTCGCCCCGGCGCGCCTGGCAGAAGTCGATGTCGATGTCCGGCATCGAGATCCGCTCGGGATTCAGGAAACGCTCGAAGAGCAGGTCGTAGCGGAGCGGGTCGATCTCGGTGATGCGCAGCGCCCAGGACACGATCGAGCCGGCCGCGCTGCCGCGTCCCGGGCCGACGGCGATCCCCTTCTCGCGCGCGTAGCGGATGAAATCCGACACGATCAGGAAGTACGAGGGGAACCCCATCTTTTCGATGACGGTGATTTCGTATTCGAGCCGCTCGCGGTACTTCTCCGTCGGGATCCGATCGACCCCGGCGCCGGCCTCGGCGTCGAGCTCCGAGAGGCGCCGCGCGAGGCCCTCCCGCGCGAGGTCCCGGAAGTAGTCGGCGGGAGGCCGGCCGTCGGGAGCGGTGAAGGTCGGCAGATGCAGGCCGTCGGTGTCGAACGACACGGCGCAACGCTCGGCGATCGCGACGGTGTTCGTGACCGCCTCGAGGCTCCACGACGCAAACCGTTTCCGCATCTCGTCCGGGCTCTTGACGTAGAACTCGTCGTTGTAGAAGCGCATCCGCCGCTCGTCTTCGAGAGTCTTGCCCATCCCGATGCAGAGCAGGACTTCGTGCGGGAAGGCGTCCTCGCGCCGCAGGTAGTGGCTGTCGTTGGTCGCGACCGCCGGAGCACCGGTCTCCGTCGCCAGGCGCAGGAGGTCGGGAACGATCGCGGTTTGCTGGGGCAGGCCGTGGTCCATGATCTCGACGTAGAAATTGCCCTTGCCGAAGATCTCCTCGTACTCGAGGAACGCCCGCTTCGCCGCCCCGAAATTCCCCCGCGAAAGCGCTCCCGCGACCTCGCCCTTGAGGCATCCCGACAGGCCGATCAGGCCCTCCGCGTGCTCCCGCAGCAGAGCCTTGTCCATGCGGGGTCGGTGGTAGAAGCCCGACGTGTACCCCTCGGACACCAGGCGCACGAGATTGCGATAGCCCTTCTGCGTCGCGGCGAGCAACGTCAGGTGGTAGGCGTAGCCCTCGCCGGACTCGCTCGCGGCTTTTTCCTCGCGGTCCCGTCGGTCGCCCGGCGCGATGTACGCCTCGACCCCGATGATCGGCCGGACGCCGCTCTGCAGCGCTTCGTGGAAGAAATGAAACGCTCCGAACATGTTCCCGTGGTCGGTGACGGCCACGGCCGGCATGCCGAGTTCGGCGACGCGCTTGCAGAGCTCGGGGAGCTTGTTGGCACCGTCGAGGAGGGAGTACTGGCTGTGGAGGTGAAGGTGAACGAAGTCGCCGGGCATCGAGTCTCGATCATAAGCGATCGTGACGGCGCCGGCGACGTTCTCGTCCCGCGTATAGTTATGCCACGATCACGCGATGAAGAACCTGATCCCCTTCGCCGTCGCGGCCTCCCTCGGGTGCGCGGCCGCGCCCGCGCCGAAAACCGCGCCGGCCGCCGTCCCCCAGGTCCTGGCCGGGGCCGTCTGGACTCCGCCCGCCGACTTTCGCGACGCATTTCACGCCGCCTGTGACGGCGGGGAGGGCCAGGACATCGGCGCCTGCTTCCTCCGGGCCATGGAGAAGGCCGGCGCGCCGGCCGCCGCGGTGGACTTCGCCAGGCGCACCGGCGACCAGGGCTACCTCACACAGTTGCGGGAGTCGGGCGTCGTCGACGTGGCCTACGCCGAGTATCCCTTTCGGGCCAACGAGAATCGCGTCGTGCTGCTCGTCAACGGGGAGCCGGCCGCGATCGACGTCGACGACCCGTCGCTGATCTCGACGAAGATCTTCCAGGGCAACTCGGTCTACGCGGCGCTCTCGCGGAGCACGTCGAACATCGCGGTCTTTCCGGGCGACCGCAGCTCCCTGCGATTTCCCCGCGTCCTCGCCCGCGCGGGCGGCGGCCAGAGCTACGTCGTCCCCTACGAGCTGACGGATGGCTGCCACGCCTGCAAGGTCCTCGGCGATGCGTACGTGGGCTTCGATTTCGACGCGCGCGGCCGGTTCGAGAGGCTTTCGATCCTGCGCGTCCAGGCCCGCTACCACTAGGACCCTCGGCCCGGTGCCCTTTCGCCGCGCCCTCGGCTCCTTCGACGCGACGATGCTCGTCGTCGGCGGAATCATCGGCGCCGGCATCTTCATCAATCCCTACATCGTCGCCGAGCGGCTGCCCTCGGCCGGTCCCGTGCTCGCGGCCTGGATCGCGGGCGGAGCCATCGCGCTTGCCGGGGCGTTCGCGTTCGCCGAGCTCGCGGCCCTGTACCCCCGGGCGGGCGGCGAATACGCCTACCTCCGCGAGGCTTACCACCCTCTGGTCGGGTTTCTCTTCGGATGGGCGTCGCTCGTGATGATCCAGGGGGGCGGCATCGCCGCGGTCGCCATCACGTTCGCGCAGTACACGTTGCGGTTGACGGGGGCCTCCGGGGCAAGCCCCACCGCGCTCGCGATCGGAGCCATCGTTGTCGTCGCCCTCGTGAACGCGGCCGGCGTGAAGCCCGGCAGCCGCCTCTTGAACGTGCTCGTCGTGCTGAAGATCGCGGCTCTCGCGGTCCTCATCCTCGGGGGACTCTGGATGGCCCCGTCCCTCGCGCCCCCAGCGGTCGTGGCGCCGGCCTCCCGTCCCCCGACCACGCTCCTCGCGTTCGCGGCGGCCCTCGTCCCCATCCTGTTCTCCTACGGCGGCTGGCAGAACGCCAACACCGTTGCCGAGGAGATCCGATCGCCCCGGAAAACGCTGCCGCGCGCGCTCGTGGCCGGCACCGTGCTCGTGGTGATCGTCTACGTCGCCGTCAACGTCGTCTACCTCGTCACCCTGACGCGCGACGGCCTCGCGGCGACCGCGACGCCGGCCGCCGACGCCGTGGCGCGCATCTTCGGCTCCGGGGCGGACCGCTGGATTGCCGCCGCCATCGCCGTCTCGACCTTCGGGTTCCTGGACGTGTCGCTGCTGGGCCCGACCCGCATCTCCTACGCGATGGCCCAGGACGGCGTCTTTTTCCAGGGCTTCGGCCGGCTTCATTCCCGATTCGCCACGCCGCACCGGGCGATCCTGCTTCAGGCCCTGTGGTCGATCGTCCTCGTCCTGACCGGGACCTACGGGGACCTCATCGATTCGGTGGTCTTCGCGGACTGGATCTTCTTCGGCCTGACCGTCGCCGCCGTGCTCGTGCTGCGGCGGCGCATCCCTCTCGCCTCGCGGCCGAAAGGGACGTTCGCGACCCCCGGTGCGCCGCTCGTGCCGGTCCTCTTCGTGGCGGCCGCCGCATTCGTCGTCGCCGGGGCCGCGTGGTCGAATCCGGCGCGATCGGCCATCGGCATCGCGATGATTGCGGCCGGGACCCCGATCTATTTCGCGTGCCGTCGCCGCGAGGAGCCTCGACCGTGACCCGCGTCCGAGCGCCCTACATGGAGTGGGCCAAGTCGCGCCCGCGGCCGCGCATCGATCTTGCGGGCTCCAACCTCCTTGCCTGCGGGCTCGAAGACCTGCCCGGCGCCCGCGAGGCGGTCGATGTCGCCGGAGAAAGCCCGGAGGGCTACGTCCCGCTGCGCGAGTCGATCGCGGCGCGCCACGGCGTCGCCGTCGAGCGCGTCGCGACCGGCGGGGGCTGCTCGGGCGCCAATTTCCTGACCTGCGCCGCGCTGCTCTCGGCGGGCGACGCGGTCCTCGTCGAGACGCCGCACTACGATCCCCTGCCGGCCGCCGCCCGCATGCTCGGCGCCGACGTCGCCTTCTTCCCGCGTCGCTTCGAGGACGGCTTCGACGTCGATCCCGCCACCGTGGCCGCCGCCCTGACCCCCCGGACCCGCCTCGTGATCCTGACGAATCCGCACAACCCTTCGGGCGCCCTGATCTCCAGCGCGAGCGTCCGCTCGCTCGCCCGCCTCGCGGAGGAGCGCGGGATCCACGTCCTTTTCGACGAGGTCTATCGCGACACCGTCCTCGACGACCGCCCCGCGCCCGCGGCGCTCCTCTCCGACCGCTTCGTGTCGACCTCCTCCCTCACCAAGTCCTTCGGCCTGGCCTCCCTGCGCTGCGGCTGGGCGATCGCCTCCCCCGCCGTCGCCGAGTCGATCCGGCGGGCGCGGGATGTCGTCGACGTCTGGGCGCCGATGCCGGCCGACCGAATGTCCGTCGTCGCCTTCGCACAACTCGATCGGCTCGAGGCCCGCGCCCGCGCCATCGTCCGGTCCAACCTCGCCGCGGTGTCGGCCTTTCTCGACTCGCGGCCGGAGCTCGAGTGCGTGCCGCCCCGCTCGACCCTCGCCTTCCCCCGCCTCTCCGGCGTCGCGGATGCGGGCCCCTTCGTCGACCGCCTGTTTCGCGAGACCGGAACAGCCGTGGCCCCGGGGCGCTTCTTCGGGGCGCCCGCCCACTTCCGTATCGCGTTCGGAGGCGAGCCCGCCGCCCTGCGCGAGGGCCTGGCCGCGATCGGACGCGTCCTCGGCGAGGCTTGACAACGGGAGCCCCGAGCCATACGTTCGCGGCTCGCATCCGGCCCCCAACGCCCCCCCGAGAGGAGGTCTCCATGCCAGATGAGTCGAAAGGCACCCAGGCAGGTCCGCTCGATTTCACCCAGTGGCACGAGGTCAAGAGCGGAGATACGCTGTCGAAGATCGCCCAGCACTACTACGGCGACGCAAGCCTGTACCCCAAGATCTTCGAGGCCAACAAGGACGTCCTCAAGGACCCGAACCTGATCCGCGTCGGGCAGAAGCTCCGGATTCCCTAGGTCGACGCATGCCGGGCGCGATCGTCCGCGCTTTTCGCCGGCTCGGCCTGCGATTTCCCGCGCTCTTTGTCATTCTGCTCGTGGTGACCCTGGCGGATTTCGTCGTCCCGGACGCAATCCCGTTCGTCGACGAAATCGTCCTGGCGACGTTGACCGCCATTTTCGGCCTGTGGAAGGAGCGCCGGCCGCCCGGCAACGCCCTTCCGACGGCCCGCCGTCCGGATTCGAGGAACAAGGTTTGAGCGCATCCAGCGTGTCGGAACGAAAAGGAGACAGAATGAGGAAACATTTCTTCAGGTACCTCGCCGTCGCGGCCTGCGTTCTCGCGGTCGGATGCAACAGCGGCAAGGCTCCGGCCGAGGCCGCGTTGAAGCTCGCGGAAGAAGCGGTCAACGGCGCCAGCGCCGAGGCCGAGCGCCTCGTGCCCGACGATTTCAAATCGCTCTCGGACGACATGGCCGCGGCCAGGGATGCGTTCGGGAAGGGTGATTACAAGGGCGCCCTCGCCGCGGCCACGTCGGTCCAGCAGAAGGCCAACGACGTTCTCGCCAAGGCCAAGGCGAAGAAGGACGAGCTCACCGGCCAGTGGAATTCCTTCGCCGAAAGCGTGCCCAAGATGGTCGAGGCGGTCAAGAGCCGCGTCGACATCCTGTCCCAGTCGAAAAGGCTCCCGAAAGGCCTGGACGCGGCGAAGCTGACAGCCGCCAAGGACGGACTCGCGGCAGCCACCACCGGCTGGACCGAGGCGGTGGCGGCCCAGGCTGCGGGCAACTGGACGGACGCGATCGCCAAGGCCACCGACGCGAAGGCCAAGGCCACCGACGCCATGGGCCAGCTCGGTATGGACGCGTCGGGAGCAGCCGCGACGGCGGCGAAGTAGCTTCGTTCGGCGACCGGACGATCGAAGGGCCCGCTTTCGCGGGCCCTTGTTTTTCTCATTGCGAAAGGGCGCCCGGGGTCAGACCTGCATTTCGCGGCTTCGAAGTCGTCCTCCGGGGGTTCGCGAAATGCACGTCAGACCCCACCCCCTACTCCCATTCGATCGTGGCCGGGGGCTTTGACGTGATGTCGTAGACGACGCGGTTGATACCCCGGACGCTCGACACGACACGGCTGGCGATCGCGTCGAGGACCTCGTGGGGCATCCGGAACCAGTCGGCCGTCATGAAGTCGCTCGTCTGGACGGCGCGCACCGCGAGGACGAATTCGTGCGTCCGCCCGTCGCCCATCACGCCCACGGACTTGACCGGCAGGAGCACCGCGAAGGCCTGCGAAATCGAGTCGTAGAGGCCGGCCCGCCGGATCTCGTCGAGAACGATCTCGTCGGCCTTCTGCAGGATCGCGACCTTCTCGCGCGTGACCTCGCCGGGGATGCGAACGGCCAGCCCCGGTCCCGGGAAGGGATGCCGCGCGAGGAACTCCCGCGGCAGACCGAGCTCCGCGCCGAGCAGGCGGACCTCGTCCTTGAAGAGCTCCCGGACGGGCTCGATCAGCTCGAAGCCGAGGCGCTCGGGCAGGCCGCCGACGTTGTGGTGAGTCTTGATGACGGCCGACGGCCCCTTGATCGACACGGACTCGATGACGTCGGGGTAGAGCGTACCCTGCGCCAGGTAGCGGGCGTCGGGGATCGACTTCGCCTCCTTCTCGAAGACGTCGATGAAGGTGCGCCCGATGATTTTGCGCTTTTCCTCCGGATCGGTCACGCCGGAGAGACGCGTCAGAAACAGGTCGGCGGCATCGACCGCGTGGACGTGGATCCCGAGTTGGGCGAAGGCCTCCACAACCTGGCGGCGCTCCTGGGCGCGCATCAAGCCGTGATCGACGAGGATCGGGTACACGCGGTCGCCGAGCGCCTCGCGGAGCAGGATCGCCGTCACCGACGAGTCGACGCCCCCCGAGAGTGCGCAGATGACCGCGCCGGTCGGCGCCTGGCGGCGGATCGACTCCACCTTTTCGTGACGGAACCCGGCCATGGTCCAGTTCGGTTCGGCCTTGCAGATGCGGAAGAGGAAGTTCTCGAGGACTTCGGTTCCGTGGACCGTGTGCCGGACCTCCGGATGGAACTGGATCGCGTAGATGCCGCGGCCCGGGTTCTCGAAGCCCGCCAGCGGCGTCGTCGGCGTCGACGCGATCACCCGGAATCCCGAGGGCGGCGCGACGACCGAGTCTCCGTGGTTCATCCAGACGGTCTGATCGGCCTCGAGGCCGGCGAAAAGCTCCGAGTCCACCGTCAGCCGCGCCACGGCGCGGCCGTACTCGCGGCCCTCGTTGGCGACCTCTCCCCCGGCAACCTGCGCGAGCCACTGCATGCCGTAGCAGAGGCCGAGGACAGGGACTCCCAGGCTCGTCGGATCGCCCGAGGGTCTGGGCGCGTCCGGCTCGTACACGCTCTGCGGACCGCCCGACAGGATGATCCCGGCGGGGTTCCAGCGGCGGATCTCCTCGGCCGAGGCGTCGGGCGGCAGGACGACCGAGAACACGCGCGCGTCGCGGACGCGCCGGGCGATCAACTGCGTGTACTGGCCGCCGAAATCGAGGATGACGATGGACCGCGGAGAGCTCATGCCGGGCTCACTTTCGAAAGCAGCGCGACCGGTCCGGCGAGGGCCGCGGCCGGTGCGATGGCAAGAGCGGCGCCGGCGAAGGGCGCCGCGGCGGCGATCAGCGGAGCAATCAGGGCCCCGGGCGCCTGCCGCAGCGCCGCGCGCTCGGCCACCCACATGACGACGGCGCTTCCCACGAGAAAGAACGCCGGATAGGTGGTCGCGAAGGCCCGGCCGAAGCCCCCGCTGCGGCGGGCCTTTCGGGGACCGAACAGCGCGCGCTCGGCCGCTGCGATCGCGAGGATGAAGAGCAGCGACATGACGTATGCCGGCACGAAGAAGACGGCCGCCTGCTCCAGAAACAGCAGCTCCGGCGCGGCACTGGCGACCCGGTCTCCCATCCATTCCTGGAAGAAGGGGTAGGTGCCGAATCCCGGGTCCTTGCGCCCGTGGGTCAGCAGGAAAACGAGGACGTCGAGGAGGAAGGCCGAGGGCAGGAGCAGGGCCGCTTGCCGAAGAAACCTCACGACCCGTCGCATTGTAGCCGAACGCGGAAAGCGGTCCTCGCTACAATGCGCCCGCGGTGTCCCTGAAGAAATCGACGCGCGTCTGGCTCGGCCTGTTCGCCGTTTCCACGGCCGGCGCGGTCATCCTCGGCCGCGTGAGCCCGGATGCCGGATGCCTGACGACGGTCCTCACCCTGCTCGCCGCGGTTGCGCTCCTCGTGCTTCTCGGCCGGGGGGCGGTCGCCCTCTTCCGCGTCGTCGTGCGCCGGACTGCGCTCCGGCTCGCGTTCTCGTACTTCCTCATCGGCGTCGTGCCGATCCCGCTGGTTGCGGCGCTGCTTTCGCTCACCGGTTACATCGTCGCCCACCAGTACATGGCCAACCGGCTGCGGAGAGAAATCACGGCCGTCGGCGAGGCGGCTCTGGCCCGACGCGCCGACCTCCCGGCCGTGACCGCCCGGTCGGGACACGTGACGGCCTCCTCCGTCCCGTGGCTCAAGAACGGCGACCCCGCGCCGTGGGTCGAAGCCCTGGCCCGGCCGGGGTTCCTCGTGGCCGGCGACCGGCTGTGGCTGGCCGTGCCCTCGGGCCCCCCGGGCGAGGTCCGGCTCCTCGAGCTGTCCGATCCGGCTGCTCCCTGGCTCCAGGAGCTGGCGAATCGCACCGGCTACGAGATCGGTGCCGAGGCGGAGGAGGCATCGGAGGACACGCAGGGCGTCTCGGTTCGAACGAAGGCGCCTCCCCCGAAAGAGTCCCGGGTTGCGCACATTCCCGACCGCCGCCCGGCGAATGCGCCCCCGCCCGGCGAAGGGCTCTGGAGGAGCGAGTGGATCCACGCCTTCTACCTCGAGACCGTGGTCGACGCCCCGGCGGGGCCCCGGTACGACGTTGCGATCCTGACGGCGAAGGCCTCGCCGCGCCTGCTCTTCGAGCAGCTCTTCTCGCAAGGCGTCGCCGACATACACCGGGCCCTCTGGATCGCGTTCGTGTCGGTCTCCGGAATCCTCCTCCTCGTGTACCTCGCCGCCCTCGCGATCGCGTTCGTCCTGGTCGGCTCGCTCGCGCGCAACGTCAACCGGTTGACCCGGGCGGCCGCGGCGATCGCCCGCGGCGACTTCTCGGTGCGGATCCAGTCGAAGTCCCGCGACCAGATCGGCGATCTCGCCCGCTCGTTCGACGGCATGGCGGAATCGATCCAGAAACTGCTCGCCGAGACTGCCGAGAAGGAGCGCCTCCAGAGCGAACTGGCGACCGCGCGGATGATCCAGCACAAGCTCCTCCCGCCGCCCGAGGCTACGCTGCCGGGATTCCAGGTCCTCGCGCACTTCGATCCGGTCGACGAGATCGGCGGTGACTACTACGACTACCTGCCGATGGGCGAGGGCCGTACGGCCGTGGCGCTTGGCGACGTTTCCGGACACGGTCTTCCCACCGGGCTGCTGGTGGCCATGGCGAAGGCCGGCCTTTCGACCCTGCTCGAAGCCGGTCACCGCGACGCCGAGCTCTTCGGCCGGATGAACGAGCTCATCCACCGTTCGACCGACCCCCGCCACTTCATGACGCTGGCCGTGCTCGCGTACGATCCGGCGACGCGGTACGGCAGGCTGACCAACGCCGGCCAACTCGCTCCATACCGGATCTCGGGCGGACGGGTCGTGCCGCTTTCGCTGCCCGGCTTTCCGCTCGGCCTCTTTCCGGACCGCACGTTTCCGACGCAGGAGCACGCCTTCGACGCCGGGGACCTCGTCGTTCTCCTCACCGACGGGTTCGTCGAGGCCGTGGACACGAACGACGAGGCCTTCGGCTTCGAGCGGCTCGAAGCGCTCCTCGCCCGCCACGCCGGCGGCGGCGCCGCGGCCCTGCGGGACGCTCTCCTCGCGGCGATCCGCGCCCACACGGGGGGGCGTCCGGCGGACGACGACCGGACCCTTCTCATCCTGACGCTCGACTGACCCGGCGCTCCGAAAGGAGGGTTCGTCCCGCGGAGGGCGCGTCCCGGAGCCGGGTCGTTCAGGATTGGCGCCGTCGACGCCGCTTCGAGGAGGGACGACCATGAAACGCGCTTTCCTGCTGCTTCTCGCGGGCGCGGCCGCGCTGCGGGCCGATTCCACCGCCACGAAGACCCGGACCGTGACGACGCTCGCCGACGGCATCTACGAGATCCGACATCCGGACGCGCCCGACACGTTCCCCCAGAGCAACACGACCGTCGTGATCGGCGACCGGGGCGTCCTGGTCGTCGACTCGGCCCTCCTGCCCTCGACCGCGCGGGAGGACGTCGCGCAGATCCGCCAGTGGACCGACAAACCCGTGACCTGGCTTCTCAACACCCACTGGCACTTCGACCACACGCTCGGGAACGCGACTTACCAGGCGGCGTTTCCGGCCGTCCAGATCGTCGCGACGCGGCCGACCCAGCGGACCATCGCCGACTACAACCCCGGCGTCCTGGTTCGCTATCCGTCGCGCGCCGAGCGCTTCCGGAAGATCCTCGATTCCGGAAAGGGCCCCGACGGCCGGCCCCTCTCGGAGGGGGACCGCAAGGACTACGAGCGGTCGCTCGCCGGCCTCGCGCCGGTCGTGGCGGAGTTCCGCGACGCCGTCCAGGCCCCCCCCAACGTGGCCTTCGACCGGGAGCTGACGATCGATCTCGGCAACCGCGTGGTCGATCTCCGCTTCCTCGGCCGCGGCAACACGGCGGGCGACGCCATCGCGTACCTGCCGAAGGAGAAGATCCTGATCACGGGCGACCTGCTGGTGCACCCGGTTCCCTATCTTTTCGGCGGATTCCCGGTCGACCATCCGAGGACGCTGCGCGCCATGGCCGAGCTCGACGCGCGGACGATCGTGCCGGGCCACGGCGAGATCCTGCGGGACAAGGCGTACATCTTCCAGGTCGCCGAGTTTCTCGAGGCGGTCGACGCCGCCATGGAGAAGGAGGTCGACGCGGGAAAGACGCTCGAGGAAGTCCAGGACGGGTTTCCGAAGAGCTTCGACGTGAAGGCCTGGCGCGCGCGGTTCGCGGGCACGAGCGTCGAGGAAGGCGAGGCCTTCGACGGCACCTTCGACGGGGTCGTCAAGGGCGCCTACACGCAGATCAAGATGCGCTGACGCACCGTTCGCCCGCGGTGGGGTAGAGTTCGCGCCCAGACAATCTTGAAGCGGAGCGAACATGCGTAAGACGGTTTTCGGTGCCCTCGCGGTCCTTCTTCCCGGCTTGTGCCTCGCCCAGACCTCACCGTTCGTCGACGCGAAGACCGAGAGGACTCTTCTGAACGAGCTTTCGGGCGATCTCGCCTTCGAAACCCTGCGCATCACGACCCAATGGCACAAGCCTTCGGGCTCCGAGGGGTTTTACGCGGTCGCCCGCGAGGTCGAGAGCCGGGCGAAGGCGGCCGGCCTCCAGGACGTCCGCTGGATCGACCAGGTGGCGCAGGAGCCCAACTGGACCTGCCGGAGTGCCGAAGCCTGGCTCCTCGAGGGCCCGGCCGCGAGCGCCGTCGAGACCCGGATCGTCTCGTCCGCCGAAGTCGCGACGTCGGTCGCGGACAACTCGCGCCCCGCGTCCGTTACGGCCGAGCTCGTCGACGTCGGCGCGGGCGAGACGCCGGCCGACTACGCCGCCAAGGACGTGCGCGGGAAAATCGTCCTCGCCTACGGCAGTGTCGGCCTCGTCACGGAGCAGGCCGTCTGGAAGCGCGGCGCCGCGGGAATCCTGTCCTGGGCCTCTTCCCGCCTGAACCCGCTGGCCGACTCCGCCGACCAGATCGGCTGGGTCTCGGTCCCGGATCAGGACGGGCCGAAAGGCGAGAAGACGACCTTCGCGGTCGTCGTCTCGCCACGGCAGGGAAAGGCCCTCGCGGACAAGATGCGCGGCGAGGAAGCCCGCCGCTGGGGAGCGGGCGAGGCGAAGGCGGCGCAGCCGATGCGCGTACGCGTCGCGATCGACTCGGTCGTCCTGCCCGAGCGCCGGACCGCGATGGTCGAAGCGCGCATCCGCGGGACCGACCCGCAGCTTCCCGAGATCGTCCTGACGGCGCACCTCCAGGAAGAGAAATTCTCGGCCAACGACGACCAGTCGGGAGTCGCGAACGTGCTCGAAATCGGCCGGGCGCTGACGCGCCTGATCGCCGACGGCCGGCTTCCCCGCCCCCGCCGCGGGATCCGCTTCTGGTGGGCCGACGAGATCTACTCCGAGTACCGCTACTTCGCCGACCATCCCGGCGAGGAGACGAAACTCCTCGCCAACCTGAACCAGGACATGGTCGGTGCGAAGCAGTCCGACGGGCACCGCACCCAGTACATGGCGCGCACGCCGTGGTCGCGGCCGTCCTACCTCTCGGACGTTCAGCAGAGCATCCTCGAGGCCGTGGTCGACGGAAACAACGCATACCTTCCGGCGTGGCAGGCGCAGACGCCGCCGCCCGGCTCGCCCTTCTCCAAACCCATCTTCTCGCGCCTCGGGACCCGGGAGCCCTACCGCGCAAAGGCCGTCCCCTACTTCGACTCGACCGACCACCTCGTCTTCAACGATCCGTGGGTCCGCGTTCCCGGCACATCGCTCACCAACTGGCCGGACGAGTACATCCACTCCTCGTCCGACGACCTCTGGCAGGTCGACCCGACGCAGTTGAAGCGCAATGCATTCGTGGTCGCGGCGACCGCCTGGTGGCTCGCCAACGCCGACGCCCGGGACGTTCCGTTCCTCGCAGCCTTCGTGGCCGCGCGCGGCAGCGAGCGCCTGGCAGGCAACCTCGCGACGGCGCAGTCCTGGCTCCGCGACGGACGCGGGACCGACGACGAGCGACGCCGCGCGGCCGCGGACATGCTCGCCGTCGCGGCCGGGACCGAGGCGGCGGCCGTCGAGTCCGCCCGGTGGATCGGGCCCGATTCCGGGTCGGCCGTCGCGGCGAGCGTCGAGGCCGTCCGTTCGACGGGCAACGCGCTCGCCGCGAGACTGCCGGCCCGCCCGGCCGCGGAAGACCCCGTGCTGACGCGCCTGGCCGGGAAGACGCCCCGGTTCGCGGTGACGACGCTCGACGCGTGGATGGCCCTCGAGAAACGCGCCGCCGAAAAACGAGCCGCCGACAGACGCGCGGAGCGCGAGCGCAAGGAAGCCGCCGAGGCCGCGCGACGCAACCCGAAGACGGGCGCGAGGGTCGCTCCCGCCGCACAGGACGAAGACGCTCCCAGGCTCTCGGCCCTGATGGGAACGGCCGCCATGAGCTGGATCGACGGGAAGACCAACGCCGCGGAGATCGCGCGGCGCGTCTGCGCCGAGGCGCTCTCGGCCGGCTGGTGGTACTACGGCGAGGCCACGCCGGCCATGGTCGAACGGTACCTGCAGCAGCAGGTGACGGACGGCTTGATCGCCTGGTAGGCCGGGCCTCGACGCGGGCCGCCGACCCGTGAAACCATCCGTCCGCATGGCCGGCAAGCGTCGGAAGAAGGCGGCATCGAAGTCCCGCGGCCTCGAGGCCCGCGAGGCGGCGCAGGGAACGCCGCCTTCCGCCGCGGCGGCGCTCGCCGACGCTGTCCGGGAGGACGGGGGAACGGCCCTCTCGCTTTACCGCGATCCGCTCGGGGGGCACTGGCAGCTTCTCGCCTCCCTGCCCATCGAAAAGGTCGAGCCGACCGCGTTCCAGCGGGACCTGTCGGAGTCGCACGTCAAGCGCCTCACGGGAGTGATCGACGCCCTCGGACGATTCCTCGATCCGATCATCGCCGTGCGTGGCGCCGACGGGACCTACCGCACGCCCAACGGGCATCACCGCCTGGCGGCCCTCCGCAACCTCGGCGCCCGTTCCATCACGGCGCTCGTCCTGCCCGAACCCGAGATCGCCTACAAGATCCTGGCCTTGAACACCGAGAAGGCCCACAACCTCCGCGAGAAATCGCTCGAGGTCATCCGCATGGCGCGCGACCTCGCCGCCGGCGACCTCGCCGAGAAGGACTTCGCACTCGAGTTCGAGGAGGCCGCGTTCCTGACCCTCGGCCTCTGCTACGAGAAGAACGGCCGCTTCGCCGGCGGCGCATACCATCCCGTCCTCAAACGGATCGACACATTCCTGTCGAGGCCGCTGGCGAAGGCCCTCGAGGTGCGCTCCGAGCGCGCGGCCCGCCTCCTCGAGCTCGAAGAGGCGGTGGCGGCGGCCATGCAGGCATTGAAGGCCAAGGGCTTCGACAGCCCGTACCTCCGGACCTTCGTCGTCGCGCGCATCAACCCCCTCCGCTTCCAGCGCGGCGCCAAAGCCGACTTCGACGAGACGCTCGACAAGATGCTGGCCTCGGCCGGAAAGTTCAAGGCGGACTCCGTCAAGCCCGAGCAGCTCGCCCGGGCCGGCGGCGCCGCAGAGGAGTGATCATGCGTCGTGCCATCACGCTCGCTGCCGTCCTGGCCCTCGCCGGAGCCGCGGCCGTCGGCGCGCCGAAGCCGCCCGACCTCGCAACGGCGAAGGTCATCGACCTGACGCATCCCTTCGACGAGAAGACGATCTACTGGCCGACGTCGCCCTCGGCCTTCGAGCTCAAGGCGCTCGCCGACGGAAAGACGCCCGGCGGCTGGTTCTACCGGTCCAATACGTTTTGCACGCCCGAGCACGGCGGGACGCACCTGGACGCGCCCAGCCATTTCGCCGAAGCCGGGCAGACCGCCGACCGGATACCCGTCCGGCGAATGATCGCCCCGGCGGCCGTGATCGACGTCCGCGCGGCGGCGGCGAAGAACCCCGACTATCGCCTGAGCCTCGAGGACGTGGAAACCTGGGAAAAAGCCCATGGCCCGGTCCCCGCGGGCGCGATCGTCCTCCTCCGGACCGGCTGGAGCGCCCGCTGGCCGGATCGCAAGGCCTACCTCGGCGACGACACTCCGGGCGACGCCTCGAACCTGCACTTTCCGTCCTACGGCGAGCAGGCGGCCCGGTATCTCGTGACCGGGCGCAGGGTGGCAGCGATCGGCGTCGATACGGCCTCGATCGACTACGGCGCGTCCAAAGACTTCGTCGTCCACGTGATCGCCAACGGCGCCGATGTCTTCGGGCTCGAGAACGTCGCCCACCTCGAGGAGCTTCCGGAATGGGGCGCCTGGGTCATCGCCCTTCCGATGAAGATCGCCGGCGGCTCGGGCGGCCCGCTCCGGATCGTCGGCCTCGTGCCGTGACGCCCGCCCGATGACGGCGCCCCACCCCTTCGGCCTTCATCGCTCGCTCGATCCTCCGGGCGTCCTGCCGCAGCTGGCCCGCCGGCTCGACGCGACGCCGCGTGCGCTCGAGAACGAAATCTCCGTCTCGGTCCGCGCCCTCTCGATCGACTCCGCATCGTTCCGGCAGCTGCGGGAGACCGAAGAATCGACGGGCGAGGCGGTCCGGGACCAGATCGACCGGATCGTGCGCGAGCGGGGCAAGATGCAGAACCCCGTGACGGGATCGGGCGGCATGCTGCTCGGCGAGGTCGCCGCCGTGGGACCCCTTCACCCCGCCGCAGGGAACCTTCTCCCGGGCACTCCGATCGCGACGCTCGTCTCCCTGACGCTGACGCCGCTCGCCCTCGATTCGATCGGCGCCGTGCACCTGGCGACCGAGCGCGTCGAGGTCCGCGGCACGGCCATCCTTTTCGCGCGGACGCTGTTCGCGCGGCTCCCCCACGATTTCCCCGAAGGGGTTGCGCTGGCCGCCTTCGACGTCGCGGGCGCGCCAGCCGCGGTCCGGCGCGATGCGAAGCCCGGCCAGACGGTCCTCGTCATCGGCACCGGCAAGGCGGGCCTCCTGTGCCTCGCCGCCGCACGCGAGGCCGTCGGAGACGGCGGGCGAGTCCTCGCGGTCGAGCCGGTCCGGGCCGCGGCCGAACGCGCACGGGCCCTCGGCTTCGCGGACGAAGTCTTCTCGGTCGACGCCCGCGACCCCGAGGCCATGCTCGCGGCGATCGAGACGGCGACATCGGGCGGGCTGGCGGACATCGTCGTCAACGTGGCCAACGCCTCGGGGACGGAGGCCGCGAGCGTTCTCTGCGCCCGGGACGACGGGGCCGTCGTTTTCTTCGGGATGGCGACGTCCTTCTCGGCCGCAGCGCTCGGCGCGGAGGGTCTCGCCAAGCCCACGCGGCTCTGGATCGGCAACGGTTTCGTTCCCGGCCACGACGGCCTCGTCCTCGACCTCCTCCGCCGCCATCCCGCGCTCGCCCGGGCCTTCTCGGACCTCGCGGGAAGACCGGGCGCGTGAGCGCCGCGGCGCAGGGACTGGCCTCGCTCCTGCGCGAGTCGCACGCCCGCCGGATCGCATTCCTCGGACTCGCGAAGAACGCGGGCAAGACGACCGCACTCACGTCGGTCCTCGCCGAGCTCCACCGCGCCGGCGTTCCCGCGGCCGCGACGTCGGCAGGGCGGGACGGCGAAGAGTTCGACGCGATCACCGGCGAGCCCAAGCCTCGTTTCCGCGTCTTTCCGGGGCAGCTCGTCGCGTCGGCCCGGGCGACGTTCGCCGCCGCCACGTTTTCCCTCGAGGAGATCGCGACCCTTCCGTTCACGACCCGGTTCGGGCCGGTGGAAGTCCGTCGGGCCGACGGCGAGGGCGAGCTCGAGGTCATCGGCCCGTCCACGGCCTCGGAGCTCGGCCGCACCGCCGCCGAGCTCGAGGCCGCGGGTGCGGCGATCGTTCTCCTCGACGGCGCGGTCGGCCGCCGGGCCTTCGCGGCCGGGCGGATCTGCGACGGCATCGTCCTGTCCGTCGGCATGTCGGCGGGCGACACGCTTCCTGCGGTTCTCGCCGCGGCGAGGTTCGCCGGAGAGCTGCTCGGACTCGGCCTTCCTGAGCCCGGCGCGCGGGTCCGGGAGCTTTCCGGCGCGATCACCGAGCTTTCCCTGGGCGAGGACCCGCCGGCGCCCGGAGACACGCTCGTCGGCGAGGACTTCACCTCCTACTTCCTTTCGCCCGCGTTTCGACGCCGACTGACGGAAGACGGCGTTGCTCTTGCGGTCCGCCGCCCGGCGCGCCTGCTGGCCGTGACGGTCAACCCGACGGCGCCGGCGCGGCCGCCCATCGCCGCCGCGAGGCTCCTCGAGGCCGTCGTCCGCGAAATCCCCGGGCCGCCGATCTTCGACCTCGTCGCTGACCTCCGGTCATAGAATCGGGGCGGCTATACTTTCGCCGCCGATGGCCTCGAAACTGGGCCTCTCCCCCGAGACGATCGAGAGCTGCCGGCGCCTCGCGCGGCAAGTCGCCGACGGCGTGCGCCTCGAGACCGAGCCCTACACGACCGTTTCGACCGAGCGGACGGTCCTGCGCCTGCTGGGGGTCGACGGCGTCGACGCCGAAGAGGTTCCGGTCCCCAATCGCGTCGTCGAGGCGCTCCACGCGAGCGGCAAGCTCGGCCGCGGAGCGGCGGTCTGGATGGGAAGCGCGCTCGCCTCGGGCGCGACCAGCGTCGAAGAAGCGGCAGCCCGGCTATCGGAACCCCGCCGGGCCTCGGCCCAGGCGGAGCACCCGCGCTGGCGCGAGGCCGTGGCCCCCCATGTCGCATCGACGTTGGCCCGGGTGCGCGCCCACCGCGCCGAGCGCGAGCGGCGCCAGGCGAGCCACCCCCCGGAAGAGCTTCCCCTCCTCTACGCGATCGTCGCGACCGGCAACATCCATGAAGACGTCGTCCAGGCCGAGGCCGCGGCGCGGGCCGGCGCACAGTGCATCGCCGTCATCCGCTCGACCGCGCAGTCGCTCCTCGACCACGTTCCCTACGGAGCGACGACCTCCGGCTTCGGCGGGACCTATGCCACGCAGGAGAACTTCCGGCTCATGCGGGCGGCGCTCGACGCCCTCGAGCCCGGGCTCGGGCGCTACGTGCGCCTGGTCAACTACTGCTCCGGCCTCTGCATGCCGGAGATCGCGGCGATGGGCGCCCTCGAGCGGCTCGACATGATGCTGAACGACGCCCTGTACGGGATCATCTTTCGCGACATCAATCCCCTGCGGACCCTGATCGACCAGAACTTCTCGCGCCGCATCAACGGGGTCGCGGGGGTCGTGATCAACACGGGCGAGGACAACTACCTGACGACGTCCGACGCGGTCGAGCAGGCACCGGCCGTCCTGGCGTCCCAGTTCATCAACGAACGGCTGGCCCGGGACGCCGGCCTCGAAAACTGGCAGATCGGGCTCGGCCACGCCTTCGAGATCGACCCGGCCCTCGAAGACGGCCTGCTCTACGAGATCGCGCAGGCCGAGGCGGCACGCGAGATCTTCCCGGATGCGCCGCTCAAGTACATGCCGCCGACCAAGCACATGACCGGGAACATCTTCCGCGGCTACCAGCAGAACACGCTCTTCGCCCTGACGTCGGTCGCCACGGGACAGTCGATTCACCTGCTCGGAATGCTGACCGAGGCGCTCCACACACCGTTCCTCCACGACCGGTGGCTCGCGATCCAGCAGATGAAGATGATCCGCTCGAATGCGCGCCACCTGCGCGACGAGCTGCGCTTCGATCCCGAGGGCCGCATCGTTGGCCGGGCCCGAGCCGTCCTCGCCGGGGCGGAGGCGATTCTCTCGGACGTCGCCCACCGGGGCCTCTTCGGGGCGCTCGCCGAGGGCGTCTTCGCGGACACCCGCCGGCGCCGCGACGGCGGCCGGGGGTACGACGGTGTGCTCCGCAAGGACGCCGGCTACGCGAACCCCTTCATGGAGGCCTGGACATCGGCCCCGGTCGGAGCGGGGGCGTGAGCGGCCCGAGGCTGGTCCGGCCCTATGGCGACAAGAAGGGCGACGGCGCCGTGCAGGTCTCGTTCACTCTCCCCATCCCACGTTCGGCCGTCGCGACGGAGGCTGCGAAGCGCTACGTGGCGCAGATGGGACTGCGGGAGCCTTACGTCACGCTCGCCGAAGCGATCGCCCCCGGCTTCACCTACTTCGTCGTCTACGGGCGGTCGACGCACGACGTCGACGTCTCCTCGATCACTGCCGACGAGGCGCCCGCGGCCGCGCTCTCCCGCGAGGAAATCGACGCCGCGATCGCGCGCCGCTTCGACCGCCGGCTCGTCGTGCTCGGCTGCGCCCTCGAGTCGGACGCCCACACCGTGGGCCTCGACGCCATCTTCAACATGAAGGGCTTCGCGGGCGACTACGGCCTCGAGCGCTACCACGGTTTCGACGCCCGCAACCTCGGCGCCCAGGTCCCGGTCGCCGAGCTCGCCCGAGCGATCCGCGAGACGAAGGCGGACGCGGTTCTCGTCTCGGCAACCGTGACGCAGAACGACATCCACGTCCGCCACATGACCGACCTCGTCGACATGCTCGAGGCCGAGCGCCTGCGCGACCGGGTCGTCCTCGTCGCCGGCGGGGCGCGGATCGACCATGCGCTGGCCAAGGAGCTCGGCTACGATGCCGGCTTCGGCCCCGGCACGACCGCCTCCCGGGTGGCAGCCTTCCTTCTCGAGGAGATTTCCCGGCGGCGGCCCGCGGGGGCGGGCGCGTGAGCGAGAAGGTCCTCCTGCGCCTCCGGGTCGGAGCCGAGCAGGCCCACTACGGCGGCGGGCTCGTCGACGGGGCCTTCGTCCTGAAGCTCTTCGGCGACGCCGCGACCGAGCTCCTCGTGCGGCACGACGGCGACGAGGGTCTCTTTCGGGCCTATGCGTCGGTGGACTTCCTCGCCCCGGTCCGCGGCGGCGACTACCTCGAAGTCGAGGCCGAGATCACGGCCGTCGGCAAGACGTCCCGCCAGATGCGGTTCGAAGCCCGGAAGGTCATCGCCGCGGCCGAGGGTTCGGCCGCTCGCGTTCTCGATCCGCCCGAGGTGGTCGCGCGCGCGACCGGGACGTGCGTCGTTGCGCTCGAGAAGCAACGGGGCGGGCGGTGAGCGACGCGCTGCTCATCACGGTCGCGGGCGTGGGCGCCGAGGTCATGCGTGAACAACAGCCCCACCTTCCCCTCCTGCCCGACGAGGTCGGCGCCGAGTACGCGCGGGCCCACGCCGCCGGCGCCATGATCGGCCACGTCCACGGCCGACGGCCCGACGGTACGCCGACCCAGGACCTCGAGACCTTTCGCGCCTACTCGGCCGCCATTCGCGCCCGTTGCCCGATCCTTCAGCAGTTCTCGACCGGCGGCGCGGTCGGGATGGGCGTCGAGGAGCGCATCGCCGCACTCGAGCTCCGGCCCGAGATGGCCACCCTGACGCTCGGCACCTGCAACTTCGGCGAGGAGATCTTCGAGAATTCGCTGCCGACCATTCGCACGATCCTCGCCAGGATCCGCAAGTTCGGCATCACGCCGGAGCTCGAAATCTTCGACGTCGGGATGCTCGCCACGGCCGACGCCCTCTTCGCGAAGGGCCTCCTCCAGCTCCCCGCCCACTTCGATTTCGTCCTCGGCGTGCCGGGAGCCGCCGCGGCCACGGCCGAGAACCTGACGCACTTCGCCCGCTCGATTCCGGCGGGATGCACCTGGACCGTCGCGGGAATCGGGCGGCGGCAGACCGCGATGGCGACGATGGCGATCGCGATGGGAGGCCACGTGCGCGTCGGGTTCGAGGACAACATCTACTACCGCAAGGGCGAGCTCGCCGACTCCAACGCCCGCTTCGTCGAGAGGGTCGTCCGGATCGCGCGGGAGGTCGGCCGCGAGCCTGCCACGGTCGACGAAGCGCGGCGGATCCTGCGCATCCCGGCCGCCGCGTGAGCGACCCGCAGACGAGAGCGCGCCCCGCCCTCGCCCGCGGCCTGGGGCTGTGGGACACGAGCCTGCTCGTCCTCGGGCTCGTCGTCGGGGGCGGCATCTTTCTGACGCCGAGCGGGATCGCGAAGGCCGTTCCGGACGCAAACTGGATCCTGGGCCTCTGGATCGTCGGCGGGCTTCTCGCGATCGCCGGCGGGCTGGTCTACGCCGAGATGGGCGCCATGATGCCCGAGGCGGGGGGAATGTACGTCTTCTTCCGCGAAGCCTTCGGCGAGCTCCCGGCTTTTCTCTACGCCTGGGTGGCCTTCTGGGTGATCCTGATCGGCTCGGACGCCGCGGTCGCCATCGGCTTCGCCCAGTATTTCTCGGTCTTCTTCCCTTCGCTTTCCAGCACGCACGTGGTCGCGGCCGCCGGGCCGTTCTCCATCAACGCCGCACAGCTCGTCGCCGTCGGGCTGACGCTCGTGCTCTCGGCCACCCACTACGTGGGCGTGAGGGAGGGTGCCCGCATCCAGGGCGTCTTCACCTCGATGATCCTCCTTGCCCTCCTCTGGATCGCCGTCGGCGGCGCGGTCGCCGCCCGCCCCGTCCCGGCCGCAGCCGCTCCGGGCCCGGCAGCCGCGCTGACCTTCGCCGGGTTCGGCACCGCGCTCGTCGCGATCTTCTGGACGTACTACGGCTGGAACGAGATCGTGGCCGTCGCGGGCGAGGTCGCCAATCCGCGCCGCAACCTTCCGCTCGCCCTCATCCTCGGGACGGGTCTGGTGACCTTTCTCTACGTCGCCGTCAATGCGGTGTTCCTCAAGGCCATTCCGCCGGCCGAAATGGCCGGCGTCGGGGAGCCCGCAGCCCTCGCGGCGACCCGTCTCTTCGGTGCCGGTGCCGCCTATCTCATCGCGCTCGCCGTGACGGCCGCGGCCGCCGGGTGCGCGTCCGCCGGCATCGCCCCGGGGCCTCGGATCGTCTTCGCCCTTGCGGAGGACGGCCTGTTCCCGAAGGCCTTCGCGCGCGTGCACCCCCGCTTCAAGACGCCCTCGTTCGGCATCGTCGTCCAGGCCGTCTGGATGTCGCTCCTCTGCCTCTCCGGCCGGTACGAACAGCTCTACACGTATGCCACCTTCTTCGTGATCCTCGCGTACGCGGCCACCGGGATCGCGCTGTTCGTGCTCCGCCGGCGGCGGCCCGAGCTTCCGCGCCCCTACCGCTGCTGGGGCTATCCGTTCGTCCCCTTCGTCTTCGTCGCGAGCACGGTCGTGCTCGCGGTCAACACCGTGCGCGACCAGCCGAAGGAAACGCTGGCGGGGGTCGGGATCCTGCTCGTCGGGCTCCCCGTTTACTTCCGGATGCGCCGGGGTCTCCGGAGGGCGGCATGAGGGCCGGGCGGGCGGTCGTTCCCATGCTGGCCATTCTTGCGGTCCAGGCCGGGCCGGAGATCCCCCGGTCTCCGACCCTGACCGGCTTCACCCCGAAACGGGCCGCGTGGCAGCGGGATTACGAGCAGCGCCTCTTCCGGCTTCCGCGCCCCGAGGAGTGCGAAGAAATCCACCGCGAGATCACCCGGGCGCCACACGTCGCCGGCACCGACGGCAACGCCCGCGTCGCCGAGTACCTGGCGGCCGAGTATCGAAAGGCCGGCTGGTCCGTCGAGATGCCCTCCTATGAGGTGCTGCTTTCCTATCCACGGAGCGCGACCCTCGAGATCGTCGGCGAGCCCGACGTGCCGCTCGCCCGCCGAGAGGAGCCGATCGCCTCGGACCCCGACACCGACATCCCCGAAGCGGCCCTTCCCTGGAACGCGTACTCGCCGTCGGCGGAGGTCGTCGGCGAAGTCGTCTACGTCAACCGGGGCACCGCCGAGGACTACGACCGGCTCGCGAAAATGGGTATCGACGTCCGCGGAAAGATCGCCCTCGCCCGCTATTTCGGGGGCTACCGCGGGGGCAAGTCGCTCGAGGCCGAGAACCGCGGCCTGCTCGCGATCCTGGTCTACTCGGACCCGATCGACGACGGGTGGTTCCAGGGGCCCGTTTATCCCGACGGCCCCTGGGGGCCGGCGTCGCATTTCCAGCGCGGCTCGGACGTCTACGATTTCATCGTGCCCGGCGATCCGCTGACGCCCGGGTGGTCGTCGACGGCGGAGGCACGCCGCATTCCGGCGGCCGAGTCGGAGATCCTCCCGAAGATCCCGATGATGCCCCTCTCGGCTCGCGACGCGGCCGAAATCCTGACGCGCCTGCGGGGACCGGCGGTGCCCGGCTCGGCCTGGCAGGGTCTCGCCATGACCCGGACGTACCAGGTCGGACCGGGCCCGGTGCGCCTGCGCCTGAAAGTCGAGAACACCCGCGAGAAACGGACCATCCGAAACGTCATCGCGACCCTCAAGGGCGTCGACGAGCCGCAGCGCAAGATCCTGCTCTCGAACCACTACGACGCGTGGGTGTACGGCGGCGTCGATCCTTCGTCCGGCACCGCCTCGATGCTCGCCCTCGGACGGGCGCTCGGAGAGCTCGCGGCCGAGGGCCTTCGGCCGCGGCGAACGATCGTGATCGCCGCGTGGGATGCCGAGGAGTACACGCTCACGGGCTCGACGGAGTGGGGCGAGCAGTACGAGCGCGACCTCCGGCAGAACGCGGTCGTCTGCATCAACGTCGATTCCTCGGCTCTCGGGAACCGCTTCGCCGCCTCGGCCTCCCCGCTCCTGTTCACCGCGCTGCGCGAGGCCGCGCGCGACTTTCCCGACCCGGGGGCGCCGGGCCGGACGCTCGCCGACGCCTGGGCGGACAACCGGGAGCCGGCCGGCGGGCCCGAGAAGCTGCCCGTGGCGATCCTCGGAAGCGGCTCCGACTATACGGTCTTCTTCAACCACCTCGGAATCGCCTCGACCGACCTCGTCTTCGACGGCCCCTACGGCGTGTACCACTCCGTCTACGACACCCACCGCTGGATGGCGACCCAGGGCGATCCGGGCTTCGTCTACCACGCGGCGATGGCGAAATACGCTGGCATGCTGGCGCTTCGATTCGCCAACGCCGATACCCTACCCTTCGATGCCGGCGCCTACGGGCGCGAAATCGCGCGCTATGCCGAGGATCTGAAGGGCCTCGACCGTGCCGCTCCCCACGCCCGGGGGCTCTCGGAGCTCGCTTCGCTCGGGCGGGCCTGGAGCGAAAGCGCCGGGGCCGCGCAGAGGGCCCTCGCGGCGAAAGTCGCCGCCGATCGGCTGGGCTTCACGGCCGCTCGCGACGCCAACGCCTGGCTTCTCTCCCTCGAGCGAGCGCTGCTCGACCCTTCGGGGATCCCGGGCCGTCCCTGGTTTCGCCATCTCATCTATGCCCCGCTGCCCTCCTACGAGGCCGAGACCCTGCCGGCGATCCGCGAGGCGCTCGTCGACGGTCGGGGCGAGTTCGCGGACCTGCAGATCAAGCGCCTCTCCGACAAGCTCCGTGCCGCGATCGCGGCGGCCGGACGGGCGACCGGAGAGCCGGTGCCCGTGCCGCGGCCGACCGCGCGGCCGCACTAGGGAAATCCCCGATGCGTATCGATCACGACCGGGCGGCATCGAAGGGACGGGAATGATCCGTCCGCTCCTCGCCGCCGCCGCCCTCGTCGCCAGCCTTGCCGGGTCGGCGCGGGCAGAGACTTTCGTCGGCTGGATCACCGACGCGGAGTGCGGCCCGTTTCACGCTCCGATGATCGCGAAGGGCGGGATGGGCCGGGACGACCGGGAGTGCACGCTCAAGTGCGTCGCGAAGGGCGCTCCGTACGGGTTCGTCGACGTGAGCTCGACCAGGTTCTACCAGCTCGACGACCAGGACGCCCCGGCGCCCTACGCGGCCAGGCGCGTCCGAATCGAGGGGCGGGTCGAGGGCGACACGATCTTCGTGGAGTCGATCGCCGCCGCCGACTGAGGGAGGCTCGCTAATTGCGTGTTTCGACCCTGGCGGCCGCGCCCCCCGGGACCGCGGCAGAAGGGTCGGAGCGCGCCCCGGGCGCCGGTGTCCACCATCGGAGAATCCGGTTGACGTAGGCGATCGTCTCCCGGTACGGAGGCACGCCGCCATACGACTCGACGACTCCCTCGCCGGCGTTGTAAGCCGCCAGCACCAGGTCCGGGCGGTGGCCGAACCGGTCCACGAGCTCCCGCAGATATCGAACGCCACCCTTCACGTTCGAAGCAGGGTCGAAGGGCTTGCGGACCGACAGCCTCCGGGCGGTCGACGGCATGAGCTGCATCAGCCCGCGCGCGCCCTTGCGGGAGACGGCGCGCGGCTCGAAGTTGGACTCCGCCCGGATCAGCGCGGCAACGAAGGCCGCGTCGATGTCGAAAGCCTTCGCCTCGCGCTCGATGATCGTGTCGTACGGCGTCGCAAAGAGGGGCCTGCGGCCCGCCCGGTAGGACAGGTCGATCGTCCCTCCGGCCTCGGCGGCACTCGGCTCGACCACGACGGCGTCCACCACGACCTCGTCGTCGACGATGCGATCCACCCGCCCGAGGTCGACGCGGTAGCTCCCGCCGCCGGGCAGCGTGATCTCGAGCTCGTCCGAATACAGCCGATACGCCGCGGCCTTCACGACCCGACCGTCCTCGAACACGATCAGCTCCGCCCGCGCCGCCGCGACCGTCGCGGCGAGCGCGGCGAGGGACAGGCCGAGGACACGGAGGCGGGAGCCGGGCATGCCCGACGCACAACGCCCCCCGGAGACCGGACATTCCGCCGCGTTTCGCCGGGTCGTCACCGGCCCATTTTCGCACGCCCGCGGCCCCCGGCCCGCGGGTGGAACTCGTCATAGACGCGGCGCAGCCGGCCGCGGGACACGCTCGTGTAGATCTGGGTCGTGACGATGTCGGCGTGCCCCAGCATCATCTGCAGGGCGCGCAAGTCGGCGCCGTGCTCGAGCAGGTGCGTCGCGAACGCATGCCTCAGGACGTGGGGCGTCAGCCGCGTCCGGATACCGGCCTTGCGGCCGTAGGCCTCGATCAGCTGCCAGAAGCGCTGGCGGGTCATCGCCGCGCCCCGCGCGGAAAGGAAGAGATGCGCGGAACGCCGGCGGTCGAGGGGCGGCCTCGCCGCCTCGAGGTAACGTTCGAGCCAGCGGCCCGCGGACCGGCCGAAGGGCACGAGCCGCTCCTTGCCACCCTTGCCGGTCACGCGCAGGATCCCGGCCTGGAGGTCGACGGACTCTCGCGGCAGGTTCACGATCTCCGACACGCGCAGGCCCGAAGCGTAGAGCAACTCGAGCATCGCCCTGTCCCGAAGGCCGAGGGGTCCGCGCACGTCGGGCACCGCGAGGAGGGCCTCGACCTCCGCTTCTCCGATGCTCCTGGGAAGCGAACGTCCGATCCGCGGATTGGCGAGGTCGGCCGTCGGGTCTTCGGGAAAGCCCAGGTGGGCCGCGGCGAAAGCGAAGAAGCCGCGGAGCGCCGAGAGCACGCGCGATGTCGACCGGGACGAGAGGCCCCGGGCCCGCAGGTGCGCCAGGTAGCGGCCGAGCTCGGCGCGCGACGCCTTCGCGGCCGCGACCCGGCGCGAGACGAGGAACTCGCCGAACGCCGTAAGGTCGCTGCGGTAGGCCGCGACACTGGCCGGCGAGAGCCCCCTCTCGACGGAGAGGTGATCGAGATAGGTCGGGAGGTTCCGCTCCAGAAACGGCGAGGACCGGGGCGCCGGCGACGGCCCGCCCGACTTGCCTTTCCGGCTCGTGCGGCGCAGGCGGCGCCTCTTCAGGAAAGCGGTGCGGTTTCGGGAGTCAACCGCTGGACGACGTCGAGGATCTCGGCGTCCTCGAGGATGTGGTCGCTCTCCTTGGCCCGGCGGAAGATCGCGTCGACCAGGTCCGACCGGGCCTCGATCCCCCGGCTCTCCAACCAGCACTGGACGTTCGAGAGCCCGCTCATCGGCCCGACTTCGATGACCTGGTGCCGGCCGACCATCGACGCGGGCACGCCCGAGTAAACGCGGTCCGACAGCCACTCGTCGCCCTTCTTGCGGGCCTTGATGATGGCGGCGGCGTGGACGCCGGTGCCGGTGCGAAAGGCGTCGCGACCGACGATCGGATAGTTGTCGGGGATCGGCACGCCCGTCGCCTCGGACACCGCCGCGCAGTAGTCGTGGAGCCGGGTCAGGTCGCGTCCGATCCATCCGAGCAGCTGGAGGTTGACGAGCAACTGGTCCATGGGCGTGTTGCCGACACGCTCACCGATGCCGAGCGCGCAGGCGTGAACGCGGTGCGCCCCGGCCTCCAGGGCCCAGAGGGCGTTGGTGACGCCGAGCCCCCGATCCTGGTGGCCGTGCCAGTCGACCTTGACTGCCGGGTTGACCTCTTCGACGAGCTCGCAGACGAACGCGACGAGGTTGCGGACCCCGTTGGGGGTCGCGTGGCCGACCGTGTCGCAGACGCAGACCCGACCCGCGCCGGCACGCATCGCCGTCGTGTACATGGCGCGGACGTGATCGGGATGCGCGCGCGTCGTGTCCTCGGTGACATACATGACCGGGAGCCCCTCCCGCACCGCCAGCGACACCGCGTCTTCGGAAAGGCGGAGCATCCGTTCGAAATCCCAGTCCTCCGCGTACTGCCGGATCGGCGACGACCCGATGAAGCACGACACTTCGATCGGGATCCCGACTTTCTGCGAGATCTCGATGATCGGCACGATGTCGGCCGCCACGGTCCGCGCCGCGCAATTGGGCCGGATCTTCATCTTTCCGATGACGATCTCCTGGGCGAGTCGCGTCACCGTGTCGACCACGTGGGGTCCCGCCCCGGGCAGGCCGATGTCGGCCGAGTCGATCCCGAGAGACTCCATCAGGTGCAGGATCCGGATCTTCTGGTCGATCGACGGGCTCTTGACGGACGGCGATTGGAGGCCGTCGCGCAGTGTCTCGTCGTCGATCTCGACCCGGCCGCGCCTGGGGAGAACCGCCCCGCCCGCGCGGTTCCAGTCGTAGATGAGGTCGGAGTCCGGCGGGTTCAAGCGATCTTCTCCGAGCTCGAGTTTAGCACCGGGGTGTCACGGCTTCGACGGAAGGACGTCGAGGGCCTGCGGTCGCAGGGGGCGGGGCCTGCCCCCGCCCGAGGGCGGCCGCGAGGGCCGCCCTGCTCGTCGTCTCGAGTTCGGCGGATCGGTGGGGAAGCATCAGGGCTTCGGCGCGCCGATCGCGAAGTCCGCGCCGATGAAGAAGGCGAACTCGGGAGATCCGAGTGGATCGGAGAGGCTCCCGCCGAAGATGCCGCGGCGCGCCACGTCCAGGATCTGCGTCGGACGGACCCCGGTCGAATCGGTCAGGGTCACGGTCTCGTCGCCCCACGCCAGGCGGACGCCGATCCGGGCGCGGATCGCGGGACTGAACGCGTAGCGGAACACGAGATCCCAGTACACCTCCTCGTTGTCGGAGGCGGGGTCGTAACCCTCGTCGAACGCGACGGTCTCCGTTCCCAGGACGGCGAGCGAGACGTACGGAAGCCGCTGGCGGTCGTAGGTCGCCGACAGCATGAGGTCCGATCGCGTCCAGGAGTAACCGGCCGAGAGCCGGTAGGCCTGCAGCGTGGCTTTGAGCTTCGAGTCGCGGTCCTGGAAGTCGGGGAGGCTCTCGCGATGGACGTCGATGTTTCCGCCCATGTATTCGCCGTGGGCGATCAACGTCCAGGGACCCGGCTTCCACCGCACCTCGCCTTCGCCGCCGAGGATCGGGCCCGAGGCGTCCTGAAAGGATCCCGCGGTCGCGTTGTAGCCCGAGGGCTTCGTCCACCGGAGCGCGGCCGCGGCCTCGAGCCCCGGCCAGCGGTGCCGCCAGCCGGCAGCGACGTCGATCCTCTGCGACGAGAGGTCCCGGGCTTCGGAAAGCTCCTGGTTGTCGCCGCCGATGTTGATCACGTCGGTCGACCGGTTGTTCCGGCCCTCGCCGGCGATCTCGACCGAGTCCGCCCCGGTCACCGGGAGTCGCAGCAGCAGGGCGAAGTTCTCGGCTCGGCCGGTCCCGTTCGAGACGACACGCGGAAGCCCCAGCTCCGGTTGCGCCCTTCGCTCCTGTTCGTCGTGCGAGGTCCCGAAAGCGACCCTTGCCCGCCATTCGAATTCCGGCGTCCCGGCGCCCAGGCCGTCCGGCGCCAACCGCGCGAAACCCATCCCGACGAGGACGAACTTGGGTGTGACGTCCGAGGTGTCGATCGTGTTCCCGATGTCGTATCGGCGAGCGAGCGTCGAGTACGAAAAGCCGAGCTCCGCGCCGAGGCCAGGCCGCGGAGGCAGGTCCATGCCCAGAAGCATCCCCGCGCAGAACACGCAGGCGCTGACGAGCTCGATGCCCACGCGGCGCTCCTACTTCCCCGTGAACCGCGCCGACCGCTTCTCGAGGAACGCGGTCATTCCCTCCTTCATGTCGGAGGTCGCGGCGCACAGCCCGAACAACGTGGCCTCGAGGAGCAGGCCGTCGGGCAGCGGCAGGTCGAGGCCTCGGTGGACCGCCTCGAGAACGTACCGGCAGGCGACCGGGCCGTTGGCAAGGATCGCCCCGGCCATGGCGCGCGCCGCGGCCACGGCCTGGCCCGCCGGAACGACCTTGTTGACGAGCCCGATCCGGAACGCTTCGGCCGCGTCGATCTGCTCGGCCGTCAGGCAGAGCTGCATTGCGCGCCCTTCGCCGACGATGCGCGCCAGGCGCTGCGATCCGCCGTACCCGGGCAGGATGCCGAGCTTGACCTCGGGCTGTCCGAAACGCGCGTTCTCCGAGGCGATCCGGATCGTGCAGGCGAGCGCGAGCTCGCAACCCCCTCCGAGCGCGTAGCCGTTGACCGCGGCGATGACGGGCTTGCCGAGGCCCTCGATCTTCGCCAGCACCGCCTGTCCCTTGCGCGCGTGCTCGCGGCCCTCCACCGGGGTCAGCTTCGACAGCTCCCCGATGTCGGCGCCGGCAATGAAGGACTTCTCGCCCGCGCCCGTGACGATCACCACGCCGACCGAGGCGTCTTCCCGGGCCGCGTCGAGGGCCCCGTCCAGGGCCGCCATGACCTCGGAGTTCAGCGCGTTGAGCTTGTCGGGCCGGTTGATCGTCAGCGTGCGGACGCGGTCCGAAGTCTCGACGAGAACGAAGTCGCCCACGTTACCCTCCGTATTCGTAGAAACCGCGGCCGGACTTCTTCCCGTACCGGCCGGCGAGGACCATGCGCTTGAGCAACGGCGGCGGCGCAAAGCGCTTCTCCCGGAACTCGTCGAACATGATCTCGGCGATCGCATAGGTCGTGTCGAGGCCGACGAAGTCGAGCAGCTTGAGCGGACCCATCGGGTGTCCGCAGCCGAGCTCCATGCCCTTGTCGATGTCTTCCCGGGAACCGACCCCTTCCTCGAGCGCCCGGACGGCGTCCAGCAGGTACGGGACGAGGAGACGGTTGACGATGAAGCCGGAGTTGTCGTGCGTGCGGATCGGCTCCTTTCCGAGCGAGCGGGCGAACTCGAAGACCGCCGACGCCGTCGCATCGGAGGTCGCGATCGTGCGGACGACCTCCACGAGTTTCATCACCGGAACCGGGTTGAAGAAGTGGAGGCCGGCGAACCGGTCCGGCCGACTGGTCGCCGCCGCCATCTCCGTGATCGTCAGGGAGGACGTGTTGGAGCAGAAGATCGTCTCCGGCTTGCACGACGCGTCGAGCGCGCGGTACGTCTCCTTCTTGACCTCCAGGTTCTCGACGATCGCCTCGATCAGGAGATCGCAGTCGGCCAGGTCCTCGAGCTTCGTCGTCGACGCGAGTCGTTTCCGGGCCGCGTCGCGGTCGGCCGCGGGCAGCTTTCCCTTTTCCACGGCCTTCGCGAGAGACCCCTCGATTCGGGAAAGCCCCTTGCGCACCAGCTCGTCGCTGACCTCGCGGACCACCGTTTCGTAGCCCGCCTTCGCACACACCTCGGCGATCCCCGAGCCCATGAGGCCCGCGCCGAGTACGCCCACCTTACGAATGGCCATGTTGCTCCGCCCCTTCCTCCGTCGACGTGTCCCGCCCCGCGCCGACCGGTGCTTCCAGGATTTCGATCTCGCTGCAGAAGTCCGACAGGGTCAACTCGGGCTCGAAGGCCGGGCCGGTCAGGGCCAGCAGCGGCGTGTTCGGCGCGAGAACGATCCAGCCGCTGTCGGTCCAGTGCCTCACGGCTTCCCGGCACAGGCCGCCTTCGTTCAGGGTCGTCAGCACGGCGTTGAGGTCGCCGGCGCCGCGGGCCCGCAGGTCCCGCAGGAAGTCGTCGACCGCCGCGGCCCGCACCGGAAACTCGAGGATTCTCTCCGTCCAGTTCATCGCCCAGATCCCGGCCCGCCGACTACGCGGCCGACTCCACGACGACGGCGATGCCCTGGCCCCCGCCGATGCAGGCGCCGGCCAGCCCGTAGCGCACTCCCCGGCGCCGCATCTCCTTGAGCAGGGTCAGCGTGCAGCGCGTACCGGTCGCGGCCAGCGGATGGCCGAGCGCGATCGCCCCGCCGTTGACGTTCAGCTTCTCGAGGTCGAGGCCGAGCTCCTTGACCACGCCCAGGATCTGGCCGGCGAAGGCCTCGTTGATCTCCCAGAGGCCGATGTCCGGCTGCGACAGCCCGGCCCTGGCGATCGCCGCGCGCGCCGCGGGCGCCGGACCCAGCCCCATCAGCTCGGGCTCGACTCCCACGACCGCCCAGGACACCAGCCGGCCGAGCGGCTTGCGGCCGCGGGCCGCCTCCTCCGACGCAACGACCACCGCCGCAGCGCCGTCCACGATGCCGGAGGCGTTCCCGGCGGTCACCGATCCGTCCTTGCCGAACGACGGCGGCAGGCCGGCGAGGCCCTCCAGTGTGGAATCCGGACGAAGGTGGTCGTCCCGCTCGACGCGCACGGTCTTGCGCCCGGCCTTGACCTCGACGGGAACGACCTCTTCGGCCAGTCGTCCGGAGTCCCAGGCCGCCGCGGCCCGCTGCTGCGAGGAGAGTGCGTAGGCGTCCTGTGCGGCACGGGTGATGCCGTACTTTTCCGCCACCCGGTCGGAGGTCTGAGCCATGTATAGGCCGCAGTAGGAGTCGAGGAGGGCAACCATCAGCGAATCCTCCAGCTGACCCTGCCCGAGGCGAAAGCCCTTGCGGGCCCCGCGGATGACGTGCGGCGCCTGGGACATGTTCTCCATCCCGCCCGCGAGCACGGCCTTCGCCTCGCCCAGGAGGATGCGGTGGGCGCCCTGCACGATCGATTCGAAGCCGGATCCGCACAGACGATTGACGGTCAGCGCCGGGACTTCCTTCGGCAGGCCTGCCTTGAGCGCCACGTGCCGGGCCCCGTAGATTGCGTCCCCCGAGGTCTGGAGGGCGTTGCCGAAGATCGCGTGGTCGATCTGACCGGGCTCGAGACCGCTGCGGCGCAGGGCCTCGCGGGCGGCGTGAACGCCGAGGTCGATCGCCGTCACGTCCGCGAAGGCTCCGTTGTATTCCGCCATCGCGGTGCGCGCGCCGTCGAGGATGAAAACGCCGGGTGTTTGTGCCATAGAGCGGGCGAGTTTACCTCAGCACCGGCCGGACCCGGCGTCAGGCGAACGTGGCCCAGACAGTCTCGTGAAAGCGCTGCCGGACCTCGTTGAAGGGAACCTCGCGGACCTCCGGATGGATTCGATTCGTGAGCAGCACGGCGACGAGGTCCCGCTCGGGATCGATCCAGAGGGAGGTCCCGGTGAACCCGGTATGGCCGAAGCTCGTTTCCGACATCGCGGGGATGGCCGAGCCCGCGCCCCGGCGTCCCTGCCAGCCGAGGCCCCGAGCCTCGGCGAGGCCGGCGGTCCGGTCCCGTGTGAGCTCCCGGCGCGCCGGGTCGAGCCACGGCCGTGCCAGCGCCCAGACGTCCCGCGCCGCAGCGAAGAGCCCGGCGTGGCCCGACACGCCGCCCCGGCGAAATGCGTTGCCGTCGTGGACCTCGCCCCGCACGACATCGTCCCGGAACCGCGCGTACGCGAGGCCGCGGGACGCGACCATCGCACGCTCGAAGCGGTCTCCCCGCTCCGTGGCGGCCGTGGCTCCGGCCTCGGGCGGCAGGAAAATGGCCGCCGACCCCGCCGGCCGGGCCACGAGTTCCTCGAACACCCGGTCGATCCGCGACGCGAAGATCGACTCCAGGATTTCCGTCAGGACGAGGATGCTCAAATCGCTGTAGATGACCCGCTCCCCCGGCGCGGCCTCCGGCTCGATTCCCGCGAGGGTGCGCCGGTAGGCCGGCGCGCCTTCGCCGAAGACGTACAGGGGGTGCCAGGCCGGCAGCCCCGAGGTATGGGTCAGGAGCCGCTCGATCGTGATGCCGTCGAAACGAAGTGCCTTCCACTCCGGGAGGAACCGTCCCGGCGGCGCGTCGAGCGGCAGGGCGCGGCCCGCCGCCGCGGCCAGGGCCGCGGCGCAGAGCGGCTTCGTCAGGCTCGCGAGGTCGAAGAGCGTCGCGGGAGTCGCCGCAACGGGCACGGGCTCGACCACCGATCGTCCCGCGGCCGCCTCCGCGAGCACCGAGTCACCCGAGCCCACGAGCGCGCAGCCGCCCGGGAACGAGCCCGCCTCGATTTCGTCGGCCAGGAAACGGTCGATGGGGCTCACGGGCCGAGCGCCTCGATCTCCGCGCGCTTCGCCTCGACGAGCGCGGCGTTGGAGAGGGCCGCCGGGGCCACGGGATCGGGTCGGCGCAGTTGCGCCCGCTCGCGCTCGAGCGCCCCGATCTCGGCGTCGATCCGCTCGGCGGTCTTCGGATCGGCGGCGGACTCGCGCGCGGCGCGCAGCGATTCGACCGCCCGCCCGTAGCTCTCCTGGCCCGATTCGGCGACGCGGCGCGAGTCGAGCACGGCGAGCGCTTCGATGATGCGACCCCGAATCCAGTCGTATTCGGCGGGATCGACGCCGAGACCGCGGGCGGCGTCGGCGTCGGAGGCCGCGCCGCGGACGGCGCGACGCACCCGCACGTACGTGTCGAGCCGGGCGGCCGTCAGCCGCCCGTCCGCGGGCGGCCGGAATCCCGGCTCCACGCGGCTGCGGATGGCCCGGACGGGGTTGAGTCGGCCGGGTTCGTCCCTTTTGCAGGCCGCCGCCCCCGCCGCAAGCGCGAGCGCGAGGAAGGTCGTCGTGGCTCGCCGCACGGAGACCAGTCTACCCATCGCTAGCCCCTTTTGGGCGAACGGTTTCCGCCCGCTCGGCGTTCGTTTACACTAGCGGGGTTCGCGGCGGACGGATGCTCGACAAAATCGGGAAATATGAGGTCTCCGAGCAGATCGGTGTTGGCGGCTTCGGTGCCGTCTACCGGGGCCGGGATCCGTTCATCAAGCGGACCGTCGCGATCAAGACCTGCCAGGTCAACGACGACGAGATCAAGCATCGATTCTTCCGCGAGGCGGAACTCGCGGGGAACCTGCACCACCGCCACATCACGACGATCTACGACTTCGGCGTCGAGAACGGGATCCCGTACATCGTCCAGGAGTTCCTGACCGGCGAGGACCTCGACAGGAAGATCAAGCGCGGCGACCCGATCCCCGTCTCCCGCAAGGTCGAGATCATCATGGCGATCGCCGACGGGCTCGGGTACGCCCACACCGCCTCGATCGTGCACCGGGACGTCAAGCCCGCCAACGTGCGGGTCCTCGAGGACGGCACCGTCAAGGTCATGGACTTTGGAATCGCCAAGTCGCTCCAGACCGAGTCCAACCTGACCCAGACGGGCATCACGCTCGGCACCTCGGCATACCTCGCTCCCGAGCAGATCCGCGGGGAACCGATCGACGGCCGCACCGACATTTTCGCGCTCGGCGTGCTCTCCTACGAGCTGCTGACCTTCCGGAAGCCGTTCCGGGGCGAGCACCTCTCGACGGTGCTCTACAAGATCCTCAACGAGACGCCCGAGCCGATCGACTCCCTCGTCCAGGACGCGCCGCCCGCCCTGATCGCGGCGGTCAACCGCGCGATGGCCAAGGTTCCGGCGGACCGGTACCCGACCATGGAGGCCTTCCGGAAGGACCTGTACGCGATCAACCGCGAGCTCGCCGGGGCTTCGGGGATGTACCCGGCGTACCAGGGCGATACGGTCCGGACGGTCCAGACCCGCGAGGAAGACCTCGACACCACGCTCGCGACGCCGTCGAGCGGCGTCGTTGCCAACCGGGTCAACATCACTCCCCCGTCGGGCGCCCTCGCGCGAGCGCCGGCCCCGTCCGACCGGACGCCCATCTCCGGGGCGATGTCCGGCGCCCGGCCGAATCTCGAGCTCGTCAATTTCCGCGACCCCTCGGCCGAGGCTCCCCTCGAGGAAACAGCGCGTCAAATCAGCAACACCGCGACCGTGCCGTCCGTCAGCCGGGCCCGCACGATGACCGTCGCCATTCTGTTCGCGATCATCGTGGCCTTCGTCGTCGTCCACGAAGTCCGGCGCCCCGCCGTGCCGCCCGCCCCCACGCCCGCGGCCGTGACCCCGGCCCCCGCCGTGCCGACGCCCGCCCTGGAGTTCCCGGAGCCCAAGCTCGGAGCTGGCGAAGCACCCGCGGTCCCCGCACTGCCTGCGGTCGCGGCACCCCTCGCGACCGCAGCGGACGCACCGGCCGCGACCGCGGCCCCGGCGGCGCAGCCGACACAAGAGCCGGTCGCCCCGCGACAGTTCAAGGTGCAGTTCTCGTCGATTCCGGTCGCGACGCTTTCGGTCGATGGCAAAACGATCGGCCCCTCCATCCCGGCGCGTACGGTGTCGCTCGACGAGGGGGAGCACACCGTTCGGCTGGAGGCGAAGGACTTCCCCCCCTACGAGAAGAAGTTCCACGTGGGCCCGAAGTCCGAGAACCGCGTTCACTACCAGTTCCCGGTCTCGATGCTGGTGATCCAGGCACCGGGCTGGGCGGGCGCGCGCGTGCTCGTCGACGGCAAGTTCCGCGGAACTCTGCCGGATTCGGCGCGCCTCAAGCTGCCGCCGGGATCCTACAGCGTGACTCTGTCACGCGAAGGGGCCAACCCCCTGACCGAGAAGATCGACGTTCCGGAAGGATCGCCGAAGACGTGGAACGCCCCGCCGCCTTCGCCGGCGGCCCCCGGAGGCAATTGATGCGACAACTCCTCGGCCTCGCCCTGGCGCTCAGCCTCCTGCCCGGGGCCGCGTTCGCGCAGGACCCGAAGCTCGAGGCGGAGGCCAAGAAGGCGTTCGACTCGGGCCGCTTCCGGGAGGCGGCCGACAAGTACTCCCGGGCCGCGGAGGTCGCCGGTCTCCCCGCCGAGCGAAAGGCCGATCTCTCGCTGCAGAGCGCGTGGGCCTACTACATCGCGGGCAACTCCAAGAGCGCGCGGGAGGAGCTCAAGGTCGCCCTCCAGGCCCGCCCGGACCTGCAGGTCATCCCCGACTTCTACAGTCCCGACTTCGCCAATCTCGCCTCGGCCGTGCGCGCCGAGCTTTCCGTGGCGAACGTCCCCGCGATCGACGTGGAGGAGTTGAAGCGCTCCGCCCGCGCGAAGCTCGCCGACGGAAAGGCCGAGGAAGCGCTCTTCGACCTGAAGCGCGCGGCCGGCTCCCGGGACCCGGAAGTCGCCCGGATCCAGGCCGAGGCCAACGACCGGCTCGGCCGCACGATGGAAGCCGACGCGGCCCGGCAGCGCGCCGCGGACCTCGAGAGGGCGCTCGTCAGCTCGGCGCCTATCGGGACACCCCTCGATGCCGCCCCGCCGGCCGCGACGGGGGGACCCGTTCCCGCCGTCGCGCCGATGCTCGAAAGCGCGTCGAAGGCCCTGGCCGCCGGCGACTACCGGGCGGCCGCGTCCTTCGCCAGGCTCGCCTCCGACGCCGACCCCAGGAACGCCGAGGCTCATCGCCTCCTCGGCGACGCCGCGCTCTTCGGGGGTCAGCCGGCCGAGGCCGAGCGGGAGTTCACCGCCGCGATCGTGCTCGAGCCGGGCAACGCCAGGGCCGTCTTCGGCCTGGCCGCGCTTGCCGAACAGCAGAAGAAGTGGAACACCGCCGCAAGCCTCTATCGCCGCGCCCTCGACCTCGATCCGAAAGACGTCGCGGCGGCGCGGGGACTCGGCCGCTCCATGGGCGAGCTCGGCGACAAGAGCGCCGCCCGAATCGCGTTCGGCCGCGCGATCGAGATCGATCCCGCCTCCGCCGCGGCCCGCAACGATTTCGCCGTGTTCCTCTTCCGTTCCGACGAGACCGATCGCGCGGTCGAGGAGTTCATCGAGGCCGTGCGCCTGGACGGGACGCGGCCCGCGTACCACGAGAACCTCGGGCGCGCCTACCGCAGGAAGTCCATGTGGCCGGAGTCCGAGCGGGAGCTCGCCGAGGCCGCGCGCCTCGCCCCCAACGACGCCGGCGTCTGGACCGCCCTCGGGCAGGTCCGGGCCGCCCAGAACGAACTCGACACGGCGGCCACCGCCTACGCGACGGCCCTCTCGCTCGAGCCCGTCAACGAAGAGGCGGCAGCGTCGCTCGGCGCCGTGCTGACCTCGGCCGGAAAGCTGGCCGACGCGGAGGACGCGCTCGCCCGGGCGATCGAGAACAACACGAAGTCGCCGGCCCTCTGGAACAATCTCGGCGTCGCGCGGGCTTCCCGCGGCAATTACGCGGGGGCCGCGGAGGCCTTCGAAAAGGCGATCTCCCTCGACGGCAGCTTCGAGGCCGCGAGGACCAATCTCGCCCGCTCGAACGAGCTCGCCGCCATGGAGAAGGCCGCGTCGTAGCGTGGGCTTTCTCCCCCTCGTCCTGGTGATGCTGCTTTCCGCGGCCGATCCCCCGAGCGCGGCGTACCGCGCCGAAGTCGAGGCCTGGAGGGCGCAGCGCGTCGCGAGGATCCGCGCCGAAGACGGCTGGCTGTCGGTCGTCGGTCTCTCCTGGCTCGAGGAGGGAGAGAACACGGTCGGCAGCGCGCCCGGGAGCCGCGTCCGGCTGCCCGCGTCCGCGCCGGGCCGCCTCGGCTCGATCGACCTCGCCGGTGGGCGAGCGACCCTGCGTCCCGCGGCCGGCGCCGACCTGACGGCCAACGGTGACCCGGTCACGGGACCTCTCGTGCTCGCTTCGGACGCCGACGACGATACGACGTTGCTCCGCCGCGGAAGCCTCCTCTTCTACCTGATCCGCCGGGGCGACAAGGTCGGCGTACGCGTGAAGGACAACCTGAGCGAAGCCCGCCGCAGTTTTCACGGCCTCGATTACTTCCCGATCGACCCGGGCTGGCGAATCGAGGCCCGCTTCGAGCCTTACGACCCGCCGCGCTCGATCTCCATTCCGAACGTGCTCGGCCAGGACAACGACGAGAAGTCGCCGGGCGCGATCGTCTTCGAGCACGCCGGCCGGACGTACCGGCTGGATCCCGTGCTCGAGCGCGGCGAGACGGACTATTTCGTGATCTTCGGGGACCGCACCAACGGCACGACGACGTACGGGGCCGGACGGTTCCTCTACGTCGCGCCTCCGGTGGACGGCAGGACCGTGATCGACTTCAACAAGGCGTACAACCCTCCCTGCGTGTTCACCGACTACGCCACCTGCCCTTTACCCCCGCCGCAGAACAAGCTGCCCCTTGCGATCGAGGCGGGAGAAAAGGAATACGACCACCCGCCGCCCGCGACGAAGTGACGTCGACGCCTCGGGCACGCTGACTAGCGCAGCGCGTCGAGCAGCTCCTTGAGCATCCGCGCGGTCGCCCCCCAGATCACCTGCTCGCCGTAGTGGTAGAAGAGCACCGGCTCCTCCCGCCCCGGGACGACGCGTGTCTCGAGCGCCTTCGGGTCGAGGACGGCCGGCAGCGGCACGTCGACGAGGCCGGCGATCTCGGTCTCCTGGAGGCGGAACGGGTACGGGTACGGTATGGCCGCGACGTACGGCTCGACGTAATAGTCGGTGACCGTCGCGAGCGCCGAGAGGGCCCCGAGGTAGCGCACGTCCGCCGGGGCGATGCCGATCTCCTCCTCGGCTTCGCGCAGGGCCGTGCGGTACAGGGTCCCGTCCTCGTCCTCTTCCCCGCCGCCGGGGAAGGCGATCTGCCCGCGGTGGCGCTCGACGCTCTCGGTGCGCTTCGTCAGCAGGACCCAGAGCGATCCGTCGCGGACGTAGAGCGGCACCAGTACGCCCGCCCTCCGCTGGCCGTCGGACGGCTCGAGGCCGATGCGCTCGCGATCCCCCAGCCGCGCCCGCACCTCGGCCATCCAGGGCGGCAGGCCCGGCGTTTCCATCGGGTCGAGGTCAGGAGGAGGCACGGGCGCGGCCGCCGTCCGCCGTCGACTTCAGAAAGGCCTCCACGAATGGCGTCAGGCCCCCGTCGAGCACGCGATCCGTGTCGCCGCTCTCGAACCCCGTGCGGTGGTCCTTGACCATGCGGTACGGGTGGAGGACGTAGGACCGGATCTGGCTTCCCCACTCGATCGACTTTTTCTCGCCGGCGCGCTTCTCCTCGTCGGCGCGCCTCTCGTCGAGCGCTTTCTGGTAGAGACGGGCCTTCAAGACCCGCATCGCCATCTCGCGGTTGCGGCCCTGGCTGCGCTCGTTCTGGCAGGTCACGACGATTCCGGTCGGCAGGTGCGTGATGCGCACGGCCGAGTCCGTGACGTTGACGTGCTGGCCTCCGGCGCCGCTCGAGCGATAGGTGTCGATGCGGATGTCCTTGTCCGCCACCTCGATCGCGATGTCGTCGTCGATCTCGGGGGCCATGTAGACGGAGGCAAACGAGGTGTGCCGCCGCTGCGCCGCGTCAAAGGGAGAGATCCGGACGAGCCGGTGGACGCCCATTTCGCTCTTCAGGTACCCGTAGGCGTGGTCCCCCACGATGTGGAGGGTGGCGCTCTTGATGCCCGCCTCCTCCCCGTCCTGCCGGTCGATCAGCTCGGCTTTCCAGCCGCGCGCCTCCGCGAAACGCAGGTACATCCGCAGCAGCATCTCGGCCCAGTCCTGGGATTCCGTCCCGCCGGCCCCGGCGTGGATCGACATCCAGGCGTTCTTGGAGTCCTCGGGGGCGCTCATCTTGACCGCCAGCTCGAGCTCGTCGGCGAACGACGTCGCTGCACCGAGCGATTCGCGCGCGTCCTTGTCGGCCGGCTCCCCCTCCCGCAGGAGCTCGGCGAACGCCTCGAGCTCTCCCCGCAGGTCGTCGAGGCGCTGGACGCTTTCGATCTTCTTTTCGAGTCCCCGGGTCTGGCGCTGATTTTCCTGCGCCTCTTCCGGCCGCGACCAGAAGTCGGCCGCGGCGGCCTTCTCCCTCAGGGCTTCGAGCGCGCTCCGCGCGGCGTCCTGATCAAAGGTAGCCCCGAAGCGCCAGCAGGCGCTCCGAGGCGGCCGCGAGGGAGGAAAAGAGGTCGTCGCGTTCGGTCATGCGGAGGTCGGGATTTCGTTCGTCATGCGTCGTGCGCGGTCGCGCCGGACTCGCGCGAGGCCGAAGAGTAGCACGGCGAGCGCGGCGGCGTCCGCGGCGGCGGGAAGGCGATAGCCCCAGCGGGTCCAGGGCGTCATCGCCGTCTCGAGACGTACGGTCCCGCTCAGGGTGACCCTTTCGTCCGGGCGGGACTCGGCGAGGATGCGGCCGCGCGCATCGGCGATCCCCGAGATCCCCGTGATCGCGGCGCGCACGAGGTATCGCGCCGTCTCCACGGAGCGCATGACCGCGCCCGCAAAGTGCTGCTCCTGCGCGCCGCCCCGACCGTACCAGGAATCGTTCGAGATCGTCGCGAGAAGGTTCGCGCCGTCGGCGACCTCCTGTCGCGCGAGCGACGGATAGATGATTTCGTAGCAGACGCCGACGCCGATCACGACCCGACCGCTCTTGAGCAGCACGGGGCCCGGCGCCGGCGTGAACTCCCCGATGGCCCGCGAGATCTTCCGGACGAAGAAGAAGACCTGGGGCAACGGAACGTATTCTCCGAAGGGGACCAGGTGGACCTTGCGGTACGGCGGTCCGGAGAGGCCGCCCGGCGCAAGAAGCCGCGCGACATTGAAGTAACGCTCTTCGCTCTCCTCTTCGAAGTCGTTGAAGAGGATCATCGGGCCGCGCGCGGCGATGGCGCCGAGGTCGCTCCGCAGGCGGGCGCTTCCCTGCCAGTGAATCGGCAGCGTGGATTCGGGGACGACCAGGAGGTCCGAGCCCCGGCGCGCGGCCTCGTCGAGCTGGGCGAGGACGGCGAGATAGCCGTCCACACTCCCGCGGGAGGTCGACCGGTCCCCCTCCGTCAGGTTGGGCTGGAGCAGGGCGACCGACAGCGTCGGCCCGGCCTCCACGGGACGCGCGAGCCGCACGGTCCCGAAGACGCCGAAGGCGAAGACGAGCGCGGCCGCGACCGCGAGGGACCGAATCCGGCGCCTGACGGCGCCATGCGCGAGGAGCGCCGAGACGGCGGCCACCGTGGCCCCCACGCCGTACGCGCCCCACACGCACGCCGACTGGAGCCAGACGGGGTGTCGGTAGAGCGCGTGCGCGGTCAGGTTCCAGGGGAATCCGGCCGCGAAAATCGTCCGAAGGTGCTCCCCCGCCACCCACAGGAGCGGAAAGACCCCGAGCCTCGCCGCCCGCCCCGGGGGAGCCACGGCCGCCGTGCCCCAGGCGAGCAGCGCGAAGGGCGGCGACAGAATGGCCGCCGTCAGGCCGAGGCTCACGATCCCCATCACGCCGCTCTGACCGCCATAGACGGTGACGACGTAGGCAATCCATCGGATCGAAAGACACCAGTAGGCGAATGCGAAGACGATCCCGGACAAGAAGGCCCGCGTCCGGCTCTCCTCGAAGACGAGGGCGACGATCCAGGGCGTCAGCGCCAGCGGGAGCAGGACGACCCAGCCGAAGGGCGGAAAGGCCAGGGCGAAGAGGACTCCCGAAACGGCGCCCGCCGCGAGGGTGCGCCAGCGACCGGCCCGCACCGCCACGCGGCTAGACCGGACGAGCGCCGTGCCCGGAGGCGGTTCCGGCGGCGTGGAGCGCCTCCTCGGCGTGGTACGACGAGCGCACGAACGGCCCCGAGAAGACGTGGCGGAACCCGAGGGCCTCGCCCGCCTCGCGGTAGCGTTCGAAGACCTCCGGCCGAACGTACTCCACGACCGGCAGATTCTCGCGCGAGGGCTGCAGGTACTGTCCAATCGTCACGATGTCGACGCCCGCTTCACGCATCCGCGCGAGCAGGTCTTCGACCTCGTCGGGCCGCTCGCCCAGGCCGAGCATGAAGCCGGACTTGGTCGTCAATCCTGGCTCCATGGCACGGGCCGCGGCGAGGAGGCCGAGCGAGCGCTCGAGATTGGCCCCGCGGCGCACGTCGCGGTACAGGCGGGGAACGGTCTCGACGTTGTGGTTGAAGACGTCGGGCTTCTCCTCCAGAACGGCGGCGAGCGACTCCCGGCGTCCGAGGAAGTCGGGCGTCAGGACCTCGACGCCGGGCGCGGGGTCGAGGGTGCGCACGGCCCGGATCGTTGCCGCAAAGTGCGAGGCCCCGCCGTCGGAAAGGTCGTCGCGGTCAACCGACGTCAGGACGACGAAGTTGAGCTTCATCCTCTCCGCCGCCGACCGTACGCGTCCGGGCTCCAGGGGGTCCACCGGCCTCGGCCTCCCGTTGGCGATGTGGCAGAAACCGCAGGCACGCGTGCAGACGTCGCCGAGCAGGAGAAATGTCGCGGTGCCGAGGGCAAAGCATTCGCCGCGGTTCGGGCAGCGAGCCTCCTCGCACACGGTGTGGAGCGCGTTCTCCCGCATGACGGAGCGGACCTCGTGGAGATCGGACAGCCTCAACTTGCGCGCGCGGATCCACTCCGGGGCCCGGACGGGGCGCGGGTCGCTCACTGGCCGTCCGGCACGACCCAGGGAGACTTGACGTTCTCCTGCTTCGTGAGCCTGCCGGCGGCGCGGTTCGCGTCGTCCTCGGTGGGATAGGGGCCGACGCGGACTCGATAGACCCTGCCCTTGCCCTTCGGGCCGGCGGCCGTGAGGACCTGGGACTTGAAACCCCGTTTTGCGAGCCGTCCCGAGAGCGCCCCGGCCTCGTCGTGGGACGACAGCGAGGCGACCTGGACCCAGAACTTGCCGCTCGCTTTCGCGGACGAAGGCTCCGAGGGCCTCGCCGCCACCGGAGCCCGGCCGCCCGACGCCGAAGCGATCGGCGACGACTCCTCGGCCGCCTCGTCCTCGAAGGGATGCAGCGTCGCCGGGACGGACGGTTCCGCAGGCGACGGCGTCGCGACGGGACCGCCCCCGGCGAGCTCCGTCCGCGAGCCCAGCGGTCCGGACGGAACGACCGCCGTCGGAACGGCCGTTTCGACGGATGGCACGAGCTCGGCGGCGTCTCCCGAGGCCGGTGCGGAAACGGCGACCTCCACGGGCGCCGAGGCGGACCTCGGCCGTCCGGAGGATCCCGCCAACAGGCCGAAGAAGAAGGCGACGGCGAGCGACACCACCAGCGCCAGGAACGCACCGACCGCCTGCCGGGCGGTCAGCGATATCAGGTAGTGGGTGCGGCGCTCGGACACGGGGGCAGTTTAGCTTGCCGACGCGAGCCGGGAAAGAGAGTCCTAGTGTCCTGTCACCGAAGTGTTGATAGCGCCATCGTGTGTAGGGGCGGCCCTTGCGGCCGCCCGCGGGCGGGGACAAGCCCCGCCCCTACGACCGTCTGCCGCATGGCGACTTCCGTTACGGAACACTAGCCTCGTTTCAAGAACATCGAGATCAGGTCGATCGGCAGCGGGAAGACGATCGTCGAATTCTTCTCGTTGGCGATCTCGGTCAGCGTCTGGAGGTACCGGAGCTGCAGGGTCGCGGGCTGGCGGTCGATGATCTCGGCGGCCTTCGAGAGGGCGGTCGCCGCCTCGAGCTCGCCCTGAGCGTGGATGATCTTCGCGCGCTTCTCGCGTTCGGCTTCCGCCTGCTTGGCCATCGCGCGCTGCATCTCCGGCGGCAGGTCGACCTGCTTGACCTCGACCAGGGACACCTTGATGCCCCAGGGCTGCGTGTGCTCGTCGATCACCTTCTGAAGGTCGAGGTTGAGCTTCTCCCGCTCCGAGAGGAGCTCGTCGAGGAGGGCCTGGCCGAGCACGCTGCGAAGGGTCGTCTGCGCGAGCTGCGAGGTTGCGTAGAGGAAGTTCTCGACCTGGACGACCGCTTTCTCGGGGGCCACGACGCGAAAGTAGACGACCGCGTTGACCTTCACCGACACGTTGTCCCGGGTGATGATGTCCTGGGACGGCACGTCGTGGACCACGGTTCGGAGCGACATCCGCACCATCCGCTCGAAGGGCCAGAAAATGAGCACGAGCCCCGGCCCCTTGGGGACCTTGCCCAGCCGGCCCAGCCAGAACGTGACGGCGCGCTCGTACTCGTTCAGGACGTTGATCCATTTGGAAAGAAACAGCAGACCGATGAATCCGGCGATCGCGAATCCGGGTAGCGAGAAGAAACTCATGCATCCCTCCGTTCCACGCGCAGCGTGTCTCCGTCGATCCGGACGACGCGGACCGCATCGCCGGGAACCAACCCCTCGGGGCCGGCCGCCTCCCAGTACTCCCCCACGACCTGGACCCGCCCCCGAGCGGCACCGGGGCCGAAGCCGTCCACCACCCGCGCGGGCGCCCCGACCATGGACTCGAGCCCGGTGCGTGGCGTGGTCCGCCGCAGCTGGAGGGTCTTCCAGGTCAGGAGACCCACGATCGCGAGCGCGAGCGCGAGACCGGGGACGACGATTCCCAGGTCGACCCGGTAGCCTGCGGCGTCTCCCTTGCCCGAGAAGAGCAGCAGCGAGCCCGCGATCAGCGCGATCGCGCCGCCGAGCGACAGGAGACCGTGGCTGACGACGTTGATCTCGGCCACGAAGAGCAGGATCGCGAACAGGATCAGGGCGACGCCCGCGATGTTGACCGGCAGGACCGAGAACCCGTACAGGGCGAGGAGGAGCGAGATCCCACCGACGACGCCCGGCAGGATGGCGCCCGGAGTCGAGAGCTCGAAGTAGAGACCCACGAGCCCCAGAAGGAAGAGGACATACGCGACGTTCGGGTGCGACACGATCCCCAGCAGCTTCTCCACGCGGCCCATGTCGCGGCTCTCGATCCGGGCCCCGGCGAGCGCCAGGCGGATCTCTACCCCGCCGACCCGCCGCAGCGTCCGGCCGTCGAGCTGAGCCACGAGGTCGGGGACGTCGCGGGCGATCACCTCGACCAGGCCCGCCTCCCGGGCCTCCGTGTCCGTGTACGAAACGCTCTTCTCCACGGCCGCCTCCGCCTTCGCGACGTTGCGGCCCCGCTCACGGGCCAGCGTCCGGACGAACGCTCGGGCGTCCTGCTCGGCCTTCTCGTTCATCGTCTTGGGCAGGTCCTGTCCCTCGCCGCCCACCGGATGCGCCGCACCCGTGTTCGTCCCGGGAGCCATCGCCGCCACGTCTCCCGAGAGCAGGAGGAAAAAACCCGCCGAGGCCGCCTGGGCTCCCGAGGGCGCCACGAACGTGGCGACGGGGACTTTCGACGCGAGGATCGCCGAGCTCATCTCACGCGTCGACGCGAAGAGGCCGCCCGGCGTCGACAGAATCAGCACCACGAGCGCCGCGCCCTCCGATTGCGCGTCCTCGAGCAGCCGCTTGAGATAGTCGGCGGCCGCGGGATGAATGATCGTATCGATCCTCCCGGACACCACCAGGGGGGCGGTCGGCTCCGCCGGCGAGGCGGCGGCGGCCGCGAACGCCACGGCGGCGAGCCACGCGCGCATTTTCATCGGAGGTTCGAGTCTATCGCACCCGCCCCGCGTCGGTTATAAAGGCGCGTGCGGATGCGACCGACCGAGGCCATTCACCTGGGCGCGATCGCCGTGCTCGCGATCCTGACCGTCATCTTCTACAACCGCCTGGGCAATCCCAACGGCAACCTGCTCGCCTACGGCGCCCTCGCCGCGGCGATCGGCGTGATCGTTCCCCTGGCCAAGCGGGAGGACGACCTGCCGGCGCCGGTGACCCTCTTCCTCGACTTCTATCCCGCCATCTTCCTGCCCGTTCTCTTCAACACCCTCTCGCCGCTCATCATGGCGACCCGGGGCGGGGCCCGCGACGAGCTGTTGATCGCCGCCGACCGTGCGATCTTCGGGGTCGACGTGACGGTCTGGCTGGAGCGTTTCGCCCGGCCCGGGGTCAATGACGTCTTCTACGTCTTCTACGCGACCTACTACTTCATCGCCCTGACGCTCGGCCTGGTCCTCTGGGCCCGCGACCGCGCGACGGCGCGCCGCTACGTTTTCACCCTGATGGTCGTCTACTACGTGTCGTACGCCGGCTACTTCACGATCCCGGCGCTCGGGCCGCGTTTCGCCCAGGCCTCGCTCTACACCAAGTCGTTGACCGGGTCGCCCGTGGCGCGGATCATCGACGACACCATCAACCACCTCGAGAAGACCAAGCTCGACGTCTTCCCCTCGGGGCACACCATGATCTCCGTGGCGGTCCTGCTGGTCGCGTGGAAGCGGGCGCGCGACGTGTTCTGGATCCTCCTCCCGATCGCGACCGGCCTGATCATCGCGACGGTCTTCTGCCGGTTCCACTACGTGATCGATCTGATCGCGGGGACGTCGCTGGCATTCGCCAGCGTGCCGCTCGGCGACTGGATCTACGACCGGGTCATGGCCGGCCGGGCCCGGGCGCCGGCCCCCGTGCAGGGTACGGCGTAGGGGCAGCCCCTGGGCCGCCCTTCCGGGGGGCCTCAGGGCGGGGACGAGCCCCGCCCCTACAGCGGCTTCTCGTAGATCCGGTAGGTCTTGTAGAGCTTCCCGCCCCAGAGGCGGACGGCGCCGATGACGAGCTCGTTGTCCTCGAGGAGCCAGGAGACCTCCGCCCCGGTGTAGCCCTTTCCGAGCAGGTACCGCAGCGAGTCGGCCATCATGATCGACTGGACGCCCGACATCCGCCAGGGCCGCTTGACGCCAAGGGTCACGACGCGCACGGTCTTGATCTTCCGGCGCGCGAGCAGGAATTTCAGCCAGCCGAGAGGGAGGAGTCTGCCCCGCGTCGGGGCGATCGCGACGTTGTAGTCCGGGAGCATCAGCATGAAGGCGATCGGCTCGAGCTCGCCGTCCGGTTTCTTTGCCTCCGCGATCCAGAGAAGCTCGGCGACGAGGAGGGGCTTGAGGCGCTCGGCCATGAAGTCCATCTCCTCGGGGGTCATGGGGACGAAACCCCAGTTCTTCTCCCAGGCCTCGTTGTAGACCTCCCGGATCTTCGCCAGATCCCGGGTCAGACCGGCCTTCGTGACGTTGCGGACGCGGATGTCCGAGGCACGCTTGCGGAACCGGTCGGCCACCCGGGACAGCCGCGCGAGCGGCTTGTCTTCGAGGGGAAACCAGTACGCCAGCAGGTCCTTCGCCTTGTGGAACCCCTGACCCTCGATGAGGGCGGGATAGAACCGGGGGTTGTAGGTCATCATCAGGACGGGCGGAGTATCGAATCCATCCACGAGCAACCCCGCCTCGTCGTTCAGCGTGGGGTTGGTCGGGCCGCGGAGCAGGTTCATCTTGCGCTCGCGTCCCCAGAGCGCGGCGGCGTCGAGGAGGCGACCGGCGACCGCGGGGTCGTCGATCGCCTCGAAGAACCCGAAGAAAGCCGCCTTCTCCCCATGAAAGGCGTTGTGGTTGCGGTCGACGATCGCGGCGACGCGGCCGACGTCCTCGGAGCCCCGACGGGCGACGAACAGCTGGATTTCGCCGTGTCGAAAGAACGGGTTCTCGTCCTGGAAGACCCTCGCGAGGTCCGAGCGCAGCGGGGCCACCCAGTGGGGGTCGTTCGCGTAGATGCGGTCGGCGACGTCGAAAAAGCGCTCCACGTCGGCCTTGCTTCGGCCGATCCGCTGGATGACGACGTCGACGGGCGGAGTCGTGGTCAAGAGCGACGCGGTGATGTCAGACGCCGGCGACCCGGACGAGGCCGACCTCGCGCCCGACTTTTTCGAAGGCCTCGAGCGCCCGGACGAGCTGCCCGTGGGAGTGCGTCGCCATGAGCGAAGTGCGGATCAGGGCGCGGCCCGGCGGTGTCGCGGGAGAGAGGACGCAGTTGACGAACACGCCCTCCTCCTGGAGACGGTGAACCATCCGGAGCGCCGTCAGATCTTCGCCGACGACGATGGGAACGACGGGCGTCCGGGATTCGCCGGTGTCAAATCCGAGCGAGCGCAGGCCCTCGGCGAAGAACCGGGTGTTTTCCCAGAGCCGCTCGCGCCGCTCGGGCTCCCGGTCCATGATGTCGACGGTCGCGAGCGCCGCGGCTGCCGACGCCGGCGGCGGAGCCGCCGAGAAGATCAGCGTGCGGGCGCGGTGCTTGACGTAGTCGATGACCGTGGAATTGCCGGCGATGAATCCACCCACCGAGGCCATCGACTTCGAGAACGTCCCCATGATCAGGTCGACCTCGTGCTCGAGGCCGAAGTGCTCGGCCGTGCCGCGGCCGGTCCGTCCGAGGACCCCGATCCCGTGCGCGTCGTCGACCATCACGCCGGCGGCGAACTCCCGCGCCACCGCCACGATCTCCGGGAGCGGAGCGATGTCGCCCTCCATCGAGAAGACGCCGTCGACCACGACCAGGCGGCCCTTGGCCTCGCCGTCGTTGCGCATCTGGCGGCGCAGGTCCGCCGGATCGCTGTGCTTGAACTTCTTGACGTCGCCGAACGAGAGGCGGGCCCCGTCGATGATGCAGGCGTGATCCTGCTTGTCGAGGTAGACGGTGTCCCCTTTGCCCACCAGGCACGCGATCGCGCCGAGGTTGACCTGGAAGCCGGTCGAGAACGTCACCGCCGCCTCCTGCCGCATGAACTGGGCGAGGCGCTCCTCCAGCCGAACGTGCAGATCCAAAGTTCCGTTGAGGAAACGGCTTCCGGCGCACCCCGATCCGTACTTCCGGATCGCGTCGATCGCCGCCTCCTTGACGCGTGGATCGTTGGTGAGCCCGAGATAGTTGTTCGAGCCCATCATGACCAGGCGTCGCCCCTCGAAGACGACTTCCGGGTCCTGGGCGGACTCGATCACGCGAAAGAAGGAGTAATAGCCGGTCTGGCGGACGCGCGTCGCGTCCTCGTAGCGGTAGCACTTTTCAAAAACCGGAGCCGTGCCGACCGTCTCCGGTCTGATCGCCCGGGCGACCTTGCTCATCTCTCCCCCCTGCCTTGTCCGAGTCTGACGAAACGTTCGGATCTTAGCAAATTTTACAAAGCTGCGCCCGGGGGGGACGCCCGGAGCCAGCCGGCCCCCCGATACCAGGCCCAGGCCGCGGCCAGGCCCTCGGGAAGAGGCACCGGGGGCGGCAGGGAGAGCTCCCGGACGAGCGGACTGGCGTCGCAGAGCCAGTCCCCCGCCAGGAGCTCCCGGGCCTTGTCGGCGTTGAATGGACGAGACCGTCGGGTGACGGCTTCCACCAGCGTTTCGACCCCGCCGAGGGCCCTGACGACGAGGTCCGGCACTCGGATCATCCGTCCCCGGCGCCCCGAGGCGCCGGCGATCGCCGCGGCGAGCTCACCCACGGAGACCGCGTCCGGGTCCGCCAGGAACCGGACCTGGCCTGCCAGCCGGGATGCCGCGGCCGCGCGCGCGATCGCCACCGCGGCGCGCTCAGCCCCGATGAGCTGGATCCGGTTGCGCTCGGCGGGGACGGGAACCCACCCGCTCGATGCCATCTTGAAATACACGAAGAGGCCCCGATCGCCCGGGCCGTAGACGACGCCCGGACGCAGGACAGTCCAGGGTCCCTTCCAGGACCGCTCGACGGCCTGCTCGCCCTCGCGCTTGGAAACTCCGTACCACGAGATCGGCCGCGCCGTGTCGCCATGGCCGACGGGCTGCCCTCCCTTCGAAGGTCCCGCAGCCGCCTGGCTCGAGACGAGGACGAAGTGCGCCCCCGGCGACGCTTCCCGGCCCGACGCCAGCAGGCGCTCCGTGCCCCCGACGTTGACGTCCCGGTACTGCGCCAGTGTCCGGGCCTTGGTCAGGCCGGCCACGTGGACGATGGCATCCACGCCGGCGACCGCGCGCGAAAGCGAGGGGCGGTCGTCGAGGCTGCCCGCGACGACCTCGATCGGCTGACCCGACACGAGCGCCGGATCGACCCGCCCCGGGTCCCGTGCGAGGAGCCGGACCGACCAGCCCTCCCGGACGAGAGCACGCGCGACGTGGGTGCCGACGAAACCCGTCCCTCCCGTCAAGAAGGCGGTCCGCATCCGGGGAATTGTATTGACTCCTCCCGGCTCAAACGACAGCATTCGCCGGGTTCATGGGAATCTCTCGGAACATTTTCGGAGCATCGCTGGCAGCCCTCGCCCTCTCGACGCCCGCCCGCTTCGGCTTCGCCGAGGCCCCACCGTCCCCTCCCGTCGTCGAATACCGCATCGAAGTGTCGCTCGACCCCGCGACCAAGATGCTCCAGGGCCGCGAGCGCCTGACGTGGCGCAACCCGTCGACGGACACGGTTTCGGAGCTTCGCTTTCACATGTACCTCAACGCCTTCAAGAACAACCGCACGACCTTCATGCGCGAGTCCGGGGGGCAGCTGCGGGGTGACGAAGCCGGCGACAAACCGGTCGACTGGGGCTGGATCGACGTGTCGTCGATGAAGACGGCCGCGGGCGAAGAGCTCCGGCCCCGCGCCCGTTTCGTCCAGCCCGACGGCAACGACCCGGACGACCAGACCGTGCTCGCGGTGCCCCTGTCCTCTCCGGTCGGTCCCCGCGGCGAGATCGTCCTCGACATCGTCTTCGAAGCCAAGCTGCCGCGCATCTTCGCCCGCACCGGCTTCGTGCGCGACTACTTCCTGGTCGGCCAGTGGTTCCCGAAGATCGGCGTCTACGAGCCGGCCGGGATGCGGGAGCGCAAGACCGGCGGCTGGAACTGCCACGCGTTCCACGGGAACTCCGAGTTCTACGCGGACTTCGGCAACTTCGACGTTTCCATGACAGTCCCCTCGAAGTTCATCGTCGGCGCGACCGGCAAGCGCGTGGCCGAGACGAAGGCGGGCGACCAGACAACGTATCGCTACGTCCAGAACGACGTCCACGACTTCGCCTGGACTGCCGACCCGCGTTTCCTCGTCACGGAGTTCACCTTCGAACCGCCTCGCGACGTTCCGGCGGGCTGGAGCGCGAAGGCCGCCGCCGAGCTCGGCATGACGGAGGCCGAGATCGCGTTGAAGCCCGTCCGGGTCCGCCTGCTGCTCCAGCCGGGTCACGAGGCCGTGCGCGAGCGCTACCTGCGCTGCACGAAGGAGGCCCTGTCCTTCTACGGCCTCTGGTACGGGGCCTACCCGTACGAGACGTTGACGGTCGTCGATCCTCCCGACGACGGCATGGGCTCCGGGGGGATGGAGTACCCGACCTTCATTACCGGAGGCGTCATCAAGTCCTTCCTCATGCGCTGGCCGTTCGAACGTACCCGCATCGTAGAGATCGTGACGATCCACGAGTTCGGCCACCAGTACTGGTACGGCATGGTCGGCTCCAACGAGTTCGAGGAGTCCTGGCTCGACGAGGGCCTGAACGACGACTCGGAGGCCCGCGCCATGGAACTCGCCTACGGACCCCGGGACATCGCCGAGCTGCCGGGCGGCCTCGGGATCGACTCGCTCACCTTCCGGCACCGCGCCTACACGGGCCTGCCCAACCTGGACCCGATCCGCCGCTGCGCCTGGTGCTACGCCTCGGGCAATTCCTACGGCGTCAACTCCTACATGAAGGTCGGCCTCTTCCTGGCCCAGCTCAAGAACGACCTCGGCGCCGGTGCTTTCGCGCGGGCCCAGCGCGCCTACTTCCAGGAGTGGTCGTTCCGCCACCCGACGACCTCGGATTTCTTCCGGACCTTCGAGCGGGTCTCGGGTAAGGATCTCTCGACCTACCGCCGCAACCTCGTCGAGGGCACGGCGCGCCTCGACTGGGAGGTCGTTACGGCGAGGTGCCGCGAAGCCAACCCAGACGAGGGAGTCTTCGACCGCACCTCCGGGCGCGTGACGCTCGACGACGGCCGCATCGTCCTCCCCGCGAAGGACAAGCAGGCTCCGGCGAAGACCAGGGCCCCGACGATCTATGCGATCCGCGTCCTCTTCGGCAACACCGGAGACTGGGAGCACGGGGCGCACGTCCGCATCGCGTTCGAAGACGGAACCATCCTCGAGCGCGACCTGCCGGCCGCGGCGAAGTGGGTGCGCTACGAGATCCGCTACAAGTCGAAGCTCGCCTGGGCGGTCGTCGATCCCGACCGCAGGAACGCCTGGGACTGGAACCGCCTCAACGACTCGAAGGTCCTCGCGAGCGGCCGTGGGGCGGCGGCGGTCCTTTCCCCCCACGCTCCGGCCAAGTACACGGGCCTGGCGGCCTTCCTCCTCGGGATCTGGGACCAGCTCGCGTGGGCCCTGGCATGAGAAGTCTCGCGGCCGGATTTCGCGCGCTCGGTCACGGCAAGCTCATCCTCCTCCTGGCCGTGACGACGGTGGTGGTCGCCGCCGGGACGGCCGCGCCCCTCCACCGCGTATTCGTGAAGGTGCTGGGCGAAACCCTCGCGGGCGATCACTTCCTGAGGAACCACCCGACGGCGGCGCCGACCGACTTCTTCGACTTTCTCCGGTTCAACGCGGGAGCGGTGACCAGCGTCCGCTCGGGCTCCTGGTACGGCCTGCTGCTCACGATCGTCCTCCAGATGTTCTTCGCCGGCGGAATCGTCGGGGTCCTCGGGCGGGGGCCGTTTACATTCGGGCAGTTCTTCGAACCCGCCCGGCGGAACTTCTGGCACAACTTCAAGTGCTTCTTTCTCTTCGCGGTCTTCCTCGCCGTGGTCTTCGGCGCGCTCTTCGGGGCGTTCACGGCCGCGAAGAAACCCTTCGAGAACGTCGCGCCCGACGCGGCGAGCCGGACGGCCTGGCACGGGGGGCTCGGCGTCCTCGCGGTGTTCCTGTGGGGAGTCCTCTCGCTCCATTACGACTTCGCGCGCGCCGCGCGGCGTTACGCGCCCGCGATCGGAGCCTGGCGCGCCTGGAGGTTCGCCGGACGGGCGCTGCGAGGCTCCCGGGCGCAGGCCCTCGGGCTCTTTGCCTTCTGGCTCGTGGCGGGCGGGGCCGTCTGGCTGGGCCTCTTCGCCGTGGCCTGGTCGATGCCGGCCGCGTCGCCGATCGCGATCGCGGGGCTCTTCCTCCTCCAGTTCCTCGTCCTCTGGGTGCGCTCGGCCGTGCGCGTCGCGGCGTGGGGCTCGTACCTGGACTTCCTGGACCGCCGCGCGGAGCGTGCCCTCCGAGCTCCGACGCCGACGCCAACGCGCCCGATGGCAGTCGAGGCCGTTCCGGCCTCCCCCGTCCCCTGAGCTGCGCCCTTCGGCTCTAGCGAACGGACCAGTCCGCGATCCGCTGCACGCCTTCCCGGATCCGGTCCGTCCTGGTCGCGAACGAGAGGCGGATGCAGCGGTCGTCGCCGAACGCCTCGCCCGGCACGGCCGCCACGTGCGCTTCCCGCAGCAGCCGGTCGCAGAACTCGACCGAGCCGCGGACGGCTTTCCGCGCGTAAAGCCGCGAAACGTCCGCGAAGGCGTAGAACGCTCCCTCGGGCATCGGACAGGCGACGTTCGGGATCGCGCCGAGGCCTTCGACCATCGCCTTGCGGCGGGACGCGTAGTGGGACAGCATCTCGTTGACCGAGGCCGTGGAGCTCTCGAGATCGGTCAGGGCCTCGAGCGCGGCGGCCTGGGAAATCGACGAGGCGTTCGACGTCGTGTGGCTCTGGTACGAGGCGAGCGCCGTGATCAGCTCGGGGGGCCCGATGGCCCACCCGAGGCGCCAGCCCGTCATCGCGAAGGTCTTCGAGGCCGCGCCCGTGACGACGATCCGTTCGTACCTCGCCCGCAGGGCCGCCGCCGACGCGTGCAGCCGGCCGTCGTAGAGAAAGCGGTCGTACGTCTCGTCGTAGATGAGCCACGCCTCGCGCGACGCGCACCAGTCCACGACCCGCTCGAGCTCCCCGCCGTCGATGACCGCCCCGGTCGGGTTGTTGGGCGAGTTGACGATCACGCCCCGCACGCCGGACGTGCCGGCGGCCTCCAGCGCCTTCGCCCGCGCGTGCCAGCCGTCCTCGAGGGACGTCGTGACGAAGAGGGGCCGGGCCCCCGTCAGCCGCACCATCTCGGGAAACGAGACCCAGTACGGCGAGAAGAGCGCGACGTCGTCGCCCTCGTCGAAGAGGGCCACGCAGACGTTGAACACGGCCTGCTTGGCCCCGGCTGTAACGATGATGCTCTCCCGCGCGACCGGGGCATTCTGCTCCCGGGTGTATTTGGCGGCGATCGCGTCCCGGAGGGCCGCCTCCCCCGCGACGTCGGTGTACTTCGTGCGCCCGGCCTCGATCGCGCGGACTCCCGCCCGGCCGACGTGCGCGGGCGTCGCGAAATCCGGCTCGCCGATCGAGAGGTCCACGACGTCGACGCCCGACGCGGCCAGAGCCTTGGCCTTCCGGCCGGCGGCGGTGGTGGACGACGGGGCGAGCGCCGCGATCCGGCGTGAAAGTCGCAGATCCATCATTGCCTCCCCTTCCAGGCGCGCGCGAACGCGCCGAAGGCCCTGAACTTCTTTCGGCCCAGCGCCACCAGGGCGAGTTCCAGGACGATCCACCCGGTGTACACCCAGAGCATCGAGTGTCGGAGCGACGGGAAGAAGAACTGCACGACCCAGAGCACGAACAGCCCGGTCGCCTCGTACCACTCGAGCGTCATCGACGCGAGAAAGATCCAGCCGAGGAAAGCCTGGAGGATGGTCAGGAGGATCTCGAGCCGCTGGAAGTCGTCGAAGGGCAACGGCGCGGTGCTGCCGTGGCTCCAGCAGTAAACCACGGCGAGGAGGCCCGAAAGCACGCCCCACTGGTTGATGTTCGACGACACCATGTTCATGAGGGCCACGGGGGCCCGCGTGATGCGGCGCGCCCACGCGAAGGCCGAGATCTTCTCCGGGAACTCCGAGATGAAGGGCGCGACCCACTGGATGAACGTGAACTGCGAGATGCCGAGGCTGACCGCGACCGCGAGCATGGAGTTCAGGAACGGCTCGGCCACGACGAAGATGACGACGCCGCCGAGGGCGAAGAGTCCGAGCACCGCCGCCCACCGCTTCCAGCCGGAGAAGGAGAGCGCCCAGCGCGAGACCCGCGGGATCTCCTCGTCCTCCTCTTCCGAATCTTCCCGGGGGGGCATTCTCAGCAGGACGAACAGGTAGACCCCGTACGTCGCCGTGAGCACGGCCGCGTCGAAAAGCGAGAGGTTGCCTTTCGCCCAGACCAGGACGAAGTAGGCCAGGGGCGGCAGCAGGCCCAGGACCTCGACGGCATGATCGTCGTGGAGGTGGATCGCGCCAAGCTTGCGCCCCCGGCGCCGGCGCGAATAGAAGGCCGCGACCGCGTAGATCATGGGCCAGCCGAACCCGGTCAGCAGACGCAGGCTGCCGGTGAAGTTGGCGATCGCCAGGTGCACCATGTCGGGGTTCTTCCCGGCTTTCCAGGCGATGACCGCCTCGACGGCGAACTCGGGCATCGTCTGGATCAGGGCGAGGAGCGCGAGGGCGAGTCCCTGCGAGATGAGGAACTCGGCGGCTTCCGCTCCCCACGCCACGACGAACGCCGCCCCGATCATCGCCGGGAAGGTCCAGAGCGCCGAGAGGGCCGAGCCCGCCGGCCCGTGCTCCGCGGCGGCCGCGATGAGCTTGTCGCCGCGGAGCCACTTCATGGCGCGCGGTTATAGCATGGGCCGTCGTGCCCGCGATCGAGTCCCCGTCGAACCCGCTGATCCGCGACATCGCCCGCCACCTCGAGGAGCGCACGTACCTTCTGCTCGAGGGCGAGAAGGCGATTCTCGACGCCGTCGCCGCGGGAATCGCGCTCGAGCACGTGCTCCACGACGAGAGCATCCGCCCCGGCCGCCTGTCGGCGCTGACCTCGGTGCATCCCCGCCTGGTCTCGCGCGCCGTGCTCGAGCGACTCGCCGACGCCCGCACGCCACAGCACCTGCTCGCCGTGGCGAAGCGGCGCGACGTCCCGGTCGCGGAGATCCTGGCGCGGGAAGGGCCGATCGTCTTCGCGTTCGCCGTCCAGGACCCCGGAAACCTCGGGGCCATCGTGCGCGTCGCCGAGGCCGCGGGCGGGGCCGGCGTGATCGCCGCGCCGGGCACGGCCGACTTCTTTCATCCACGCGCCGTGCGCGGCAGCGCCGGCAGCGTGCTGCGCCTGCCGGTTTCGGGGCGCGTCTCGTTCGAGCCGTTCGCCGCGGACGCCAAGGCCGCCGGCCGGCCCATCTGCGGGGCCACGGCCGTCGGAGGCGAGAACGTCTTCGAGTCGCCGCTCGATCCGCGCTCGGTCGTGGTGGTGGGAGCCGAGGGCACGGGCCTGCCCGCGGGCGCCTACCGGTATCTCGACCGCCGGCTCACGATTCCGATGCGGGCCCCCGTCGATTCTCTGAACGCGGCCGTGGCCACGGCGCTGCTCCTCTACTCGCCTTTGCTGCGCCGTCTTTAGCGGCCGGCTTGCCGCCGCTCCTGGCCTTCCGGGGCGCCACCGTCTTCTTCTGTCGGTTGCCGATTCCCTTCATTCCGAGAACACCTCCGCCTGGAAGATCCAGACCTGCGAATCCGGGTCCCGCCAGGCATCGGGAGACAGTCCGGCCTTGCGCGAGACCTCCTGGAGGAACCGCTCGCGGTCGAAACCCCACTCCGTGGCCACCTGGGGCAGGAGGAGCCCGCGCCGGCCGCGGCTCTCGAGGATCAGTCCGTCTCGACCGATCTCGATGTCGTCCAGGCCTCCGATCGGCTGCGGCGCGGTCAGGACCGAGATTTCGAGGCGGCAGGCGGAAAGCTCCGCGGCCTCGAGCGCCGGGAACCGCGGGTCCTCCAGGGCGGCCCGCCGCGCGTACTCGGAGACCACCCGCGTCAGGTCGCCGTGGGGCGCGAGTGTTCCGATGCAGCCTCGCAGATCTCCGTCCTTGTGCACCGTAACGAAAAGGCCCCGTGTCTGGCCGAAGGCCTCCGCGCGGTCCGATGCGAGCCGGGGCGCAGGTTCCCCGCGAAAATGCGCTTCGAGGCTCGCGCGCGCCAGCCCCAGGAGGTCGCGCCGCGTCTCTTCCGAAAGGGCCCGGGCCGCCGCGCTCACACCGGTGCTTCCGCGGCGGAGCGCGCCGCCGGCAGCGACGCGAGGAAATCCACGATCGTCTCGCCGAGCAACTCCAGCTGTCCCTCGAAGAAATGGTCGGCCCCGGGAAGGACGACCATCCGATGGCGCCCGGCCAGGAACCGGGCGAGATCCTCGGGCGGTCCGAAGCGGTCGTTCTCGCCGACGACGAACAGCGACGCAACCGCGGGCACGGGCAACATGCGCCCGGACTCCGTCGCCACGGGCACGCCGAGCGCGATGAACGCCGCCAACCGCGGGTCTCCGGCCGCCGCCTTGAGGCCGACGGCCGATCCGAACGAGAACCCTCCCGCCACCATCGGCCGGCCGGCCGTGCATTCGGCCTCGGCCATGGCCGCCTGGTAGTCCTCGACCTCGCCCCGGCCCGCGTCGTACCGGCCCTCCGAAACGCCTACGCCCCGGAAGTTGAAGCGCAGCGTTTCCCATCCCGACCGCGCCAGTGCCTGAGCCGCGCGATAGACCACCTTGTTGTGGAGCGTCCCGCCGTGAAGCGGATGGGGATGCGCGAAAACCGCCGATCCGCGCCGCGGCTCCGAGGCCTCCTTCCAGAGGCCCTCGAGGGTCCCCGCGGGGCCGCGAAATGTCACGGAGCGAAGTCTGCCCGCCACCACTCTCCTCCGGTTGGCGAATTGCCCGTCTCATCGTATCCTTCCGGCCGTTCCCGGATCTTCCCAAACGCTGCCGGTTGACAGGAGAACGCGATGAAACGGATCGTCCACATCGTCGGCACGGGCACGATCGGAGAGCCGCTGATCGGGCTCTTCACCGACTTCGGCAAATACCTCGGCGTCGACGAGGTCACCTTCCACAAGCGGACGCCGATGACGACCGAACGCGCGAAGGTCAACCACCTCATGGCCCGCGGAGCCAAGCTCGCCGTCGATTCCGACAAGCTCGCCGACTTCGAGGCCCTCGGGCACAAAGTGTCGCACGAGGCCGGCGCCGCCCTCGAGCGCGCGACCGTCGTCATCGACTGCACCCCGGCCGGGAACGAGAACAAGAAAGTCTACGAGAAGCTCTCGGGCCCGAAGGGATTCCTCGCCCAGGGAAGTGAGTTCGGCTTCGGGAAGATGTTCGCCATGGGGATCAACGACGAGGCCCTGCTTCCCGGGCAGGACCGATTCCTCCAGATCGTCTCCTGCAACACCCACAACATCTCGTGTCTCATCAAGACGCTCGGGACGAACGAGTCGGGCGCCCGGACGCTGACGCGTGGCCGTTTCGTCTGCATGCGCCGGGCGAACGACGTGTCGCAGGACTCGGGCTTCGCGCCCGCGCCGTCGGTCGGCAAGCACGACGACCCCGAGTTCGGCACGCACCATGCGCGCGACGCCTCGGCGCTGCTCTCGACCATCGGCTGGAAGCCGCCCATCTTCTCGTCCGCGATGAAGATGAACACGCAGTACATGCACGCCCTCTGGTTCGACATGGACGTCTCGGAGTCGACCTCCCGGGAGCAGGTACTCGCGAAACTCAAGGCCAACCGCCGGATTGCCGTGACCGAGCGCCGCTCGGCCAACCAGATCTTTTCGTTCGGGCGCGACCACGGGTACTACGGCCGCATCCTGTCCCAGGCCGTCATCGCCTCTCCGACGATCGCGGTCCGCGACGGCCTCGAGATCGTCGGCTTCTGCTTCACGCCGCAGGACGGCAACTCCCTGGCATCCTCGATCTATGCCGCCCTCTGGCTCATGGACCCGGACCCGAAGCAGCTGACGGAGCGGATGTCGGTGCTCGACCGGTTCTTCTTCCGGGAGATCTGAGGGCCGGTCAGCCGCGAGCGGCGTGGAGCCGGCCGTCAGGGGCCGACTTGCGCATTACTGCTGACTGCACACTAACTTACGGACGATCGGTTACCATTGGCCCAATGGCCTGGGTGACGTGTCCTCACTGCGGGTTTACGCAGATCCCCGCGGCGCAATGCCTCAAGTGCAAGAAGGGCCTCGACCGGCCGACGCCGGCCGGCCCCGCCCCTCCGACGCCGCCGGCCTCGCCGGGCGCCGTCCTGGCCGCGATCCCGCGCCAGTACCTGCTGGTTCTCGCGGCCCTCGCGCTCGCCGTGATCACGGGCGTCCTCGTCTGGGGGTCCCGCTCCTCCGGCACCGCTGCCGTCGAGGCGCCGCCGGCGGTCACCACCCCGGAGCCCTGGGCGCTCGACCTGACCGGGCGCTGGGAGGGCAAGATCACGACGACGATCGCCGGCATGCCTCCGCGGCCGGCCCTGCGCGAGATCTTCGTCGAAACGGACCGCGCGGGAAACGTCGTCGCCGCCGGCGTCACCCTGACCGACCCCGGCCGCGGCGGGGCGGGAGCCGGATACCTCACCGTCCCCGACGGCCGGCGCCGTATTCGCGAGCTCGTTTCGGCGCTGGCGTCCTCGCCCCCCGGGGCCGCGGTCGCGATCGACTTCATCCCATTCGCGCCGTGGATGCCGCGCCGGGACCGGACATGGAAGGTCATCGAGGGCCAGCGCAAGAGCCCGGAGGAAACGACCTACCTCCTGCTCGAGTCGCGCGAGCCCGGCTATCTCGTCCAGGCCGGCGTCAATGCCAGCGGGTTTCTCTCGTACCTCTACCTGTCCCCGGCGTACGCCGCCCCGCGGGGAATCGACGCCCTCTCGAAGGTCATCCACCCCGGATCCGACAGCTCGCTGCGCGGCTTCCGGAACCTCGTCTGGGACCTCTCCGGCGCCGCGGACTTCGTCGGACTCAACGTCGCAGCCACGATCTCGCAGCCGGCCGGCGCAAACGACCGCCTCGTCCTCACCCGCAAATAGCCGCCCGGGGGCCCCCGGCCGTCAGGCCGAGACCACGTAGCCGCCGCTCTTCGCGTCCTTCTTCATCGAGAGGATGCCGTGGCGCTCGGCGTCCTCGAGGAGTTCCGAGAACGACCGGTACCCGTAGTACGACTCGTTGAAGTACGGCTGCTTGCGCTGCATCGTCTGCTTGACCATCGAACCCCAGATGACGTCGTAATTCTCGCGCCCGAGCGCCTGGATCGAGTCGATGACGAGGCGGAAGACCTCCTGCTTCTTCTTCGGCAGGTTGTCGATCGAGGGGAGCGCCCGCGTTTCCCGGACGAGGTCCTCGTAGAAGATGAATTCGTCGCAGTTCGAGATCAGGAGGTTCGACGTCGAGTTCTTGACGCCGACGCCGATGACGCTCTTGTCGTTCTCCTTGAGCTTGGAGACGAGCGGCGAGAAATCGGAGTCCCCCGAGCAGATCACGAACGTCGTGATGTGGCCCTTCGAGGACACGAGGTCCATCGCATCGACCACCATCCGGATGTCGGCGGAGTTCTTGGCCGAGTAGTTGCGCTGCGGGATGTCGATCAACTCGATCGCGGCCTCATGAAACTCTCGCTTGTACTCCGAGTAGCGTGTCCAATCGGAGTAGGCCTTCTTGTACACGATGCGGCCCTTCTCGATCAGCCTCTGAAGAACGAGGTGGATGTCGAACTTCTTGTACTGCGCGTCGCGCACGCCGAGGGCGATGTTCTCGAAGTCGATGAAAAGCGCGAGGCGCTGGTCGACGCTGGCCCGGGCCGGGGGCCCCGCGTTCACGTTCATCGACGTCGGCACCGAGGGTGCGGGAGCGGGGGGCGGGGCGGCGGCCGACTCCTCGGCCGGGGCCGGGAACGCCTTGTGCCGCCGCGCGCCGCCCCGTCGGCGCCGCGAGGGCTTTCTCTCCGCCTCCACAGCCTCGGCCGCGGGGAACGGAACGGTGTCGTCCATCATTTTTTTGCCTGTTTCCTTTCCGGCGCGTAGTCGAAGGATGAGGTCGTCAGGACGAAGGTCGCGAGGGCGCGGGCGACCTCTCGCCCCTGCCCGTCCACGATCTCCACTTCCCCGACGTTCACGCGTCGTCCTTTCTTGATGATCCGCGCCCGGGCCCGGACGTCCCCCCGGGCCCGACGCAGAAAGTGAATCGTCATGTCCGCCGTGGCGAACCCCATTTTTCCGTCGAAGTTGGTCGCGAGGGCGAAGGCCACGGCCGTGTCGGCCAGCATCGCGAGCACGCCCCCGTGCACGGTGCCCGAGCCGTTCGTGGCCTGCTCCTGGAGCGGCAGGGCCAGGACACACCAATCCGGGCCGAGCTCTTCGAGGCTCGGGGACAGCCAGCCCAGGGCGGGCGAATCGGCGAGGCGTTTCCGCAGGCGCTGCAGGAGGTCGGGGGCGATGCCCGTCGGCTCCCGCGTGGCCGTATGCAGGCTCACGAAGACCCTATTCTATGCGATTCCGGAAAACGGGCCCGGGATCAGCCGGCCGGATCCTCCGGGGCCCCCTCTTTTTCGTAGTAGGGCAGCTCCTCCGCGCGGCGGGTCGAGTTATCGAGGTGGCGCGGCACTTCGACGATCGTGCGGGTCACGTTGGGGTCGCAGATCTCGTTTTCGCACTCGTAGGTGTACACGTTCTTGTCGGCAAGCTTGCGAAATTTGACGATCGTCTGGTACGTGTCGCAGTTTCCGCATTTCAAAGACATCATGAAGATGTCGATGACGTGGCGGTCCGGCGCGTCTTCCTCGAGCGACATGGCGGGCAATGATACGCTCTCCCGCCGCCGAAAGGAGGTTTGCATGTCGCGTCGGATGCTCGCCGCCGCCGCCCTGCTCGCCGCCGCCTCTCTCGCCGCGGAGGACGGCCAGTTCGAGAAGACGATCCCCTTCCCCCGCAACCGCGAGGCCAGGCTCGACTTCACCGCCCGCAAGTGCACGATCCGCACCGTCCAGGTGCGCAACTATCCCGACGCCGAAGACATCGAGAAGGCGAGGGCCTCGGATCCGAAGGACACCTCCTGGCTCTGGTGGGAGTTCCACGTCGACAACCGCGGCCCGGAGAAGCTGAAGATCAAGCTCTTCGTCGAGGTGCTCGACAAGTCCGGCCAGATCGTCAAGTCGGCCGACCGCAGCGTCACGATCGACGGATTCGAAAGCGACGAGTATCGGCTCTCGACCCGGATGCGGACGATCGACGCCGCCGACGCGCCCAAGGTCCGCATCCGTGCACAGATCGTCCCCAAGTAGCAACGGCCCCCTGCCCGCCGACTACGCGTCCGCCCGGAGCGGTATCGCTCACCGCGCGCGATCCGGCGCCATCGCCGTCGAGGGCCCCGATCGCGAGGCTTTCCTGCAGGGACAGCTGACACAGGACGTCCGGGGGCTCGGGCCCGGGCACTCGCGCCCGGCCGCCGGCCTGACTCCGAAGGGAAAGCTTCTCTACTTCGGCCGCCTCGTCGCCGAGGCCGACCGGTTCCTCTTCCTCCTGCCCGCCGACGGCGTCGCGTCCGCGACGGCGCACCTCGCGAAGTACGCCGTCTTCCAGAAGGTGACCGTGCGGGACGCGAGCGCCGACGTCGTCCGGATCGGGCTGTACGGCCCCCGCGCCGCGGCGCTCGCGGTGCCGCCGCCCGCGATCCGCCTGCCCGCCGAGTGGGACCTCGCGGGCGAGATCCTCGCGCCCGCCTCGGCAGGGCCGGATCTTCATCGCTGGCTCGAGGGGTCCGGGTCCACCCTGCTTTCCGAGGACTCCGCTGAAGCGCTCCGGATCGAAGCCGGACGGCCGCGGCTCGGCCGCGACGCGGACGATTCGAGTCTGCCGGAAGAGGCCGGCCTCTCGTCCGCGATCGCGGCGAACAAGGGCTGCTACGTCGGCCAGGAGATCGTGGCGCGCATGCGCACCTACGGCCGGGCGAATCGCCGGCTCGTCGGCTTCCGCTTTTCGGGCGGGACCCTCGCGCCGGGCACGGCGTTCACGGATCCCGACAAACCGTCGCTCGAGCTCGCGCGGGTCACGAGCGCCGTCGTGTCGCCCCGTCTCGGGCCGATCGGCCTCGGATACGCATTCCGGGACGTGGCCGACGGCGCCTCTTTGCCGCCCGGGGGGCCCGGGGCCGCGATCGTCGCCGGACTGCCCTTCGCGTGAGCCGCCGCTCCGCGGTGGCCCCCTGGCGGATCCACGCCGCCCTGACCGGCGCTCAGGCGGGGTTCGCACTGTTTCCGATCTTCGGCAAACTCGCCCTGGCGTCCATCCCGCCATTCGTCTTTTCGGCGATCCGCGTCGTCGGCGCCGTCGTGATCCTCGACGCGGTCCGGCTCTGGCACACCCGCGAGCCGATCCGGCCGACCGACCGCAAGCGCATCCTGGCCTACGCCCTCCTCGGGGTCTCGTTCAATCAGATCCTGTTCATCCTCGGGCTGTCCCTGACGACGGCCATCAACACCTCGATCCTCACCGCCACGATTCCGGTCTTCACTCTGGCGGCCGCGGTCGTTCTCCGACGCGAGGGCATGAGCGCGCGTCGCGCCGTCGGGATCGCCCTCGCGGGCGCGGGCGCGCTGACGCTCCTGAACGTCCAGCGCTTCGACTGGTCGAGCGACTCCTCCCGCGGCGTCCTCCTGCTGCTCATGAACTGCACGTCGTACTCGCTCTACCTGGTCCTCTCGCGCCCGATCCTGGAGCACTACAACGTGGCGACGTTCACCGCGGCGGTCTTTCGCTACGGCGCGGTCCTCATCGTGCTCGCGGCCCTACCGGACATCGCGCGATTCGAACCGGCGAGGGTCCCGCCGCTCGCCTGGGCGTGCCTTGCGGCGGTCATCGTGTTCTGCACCGCGATCCCGTACCTGCTGAACTCCTGGGCGCTCGCGCGGACGCACGCGTCGCACGTCGCGTTCTACGTCTTCCTGCAGCCGGTGATCACGACGGTGCTCGCCATCCTGGTCCTCGGCGAGGCCTTCACGGGAAAGACTGCGATCGCGGCGGGGCTGATCTTCGCGGGCCTCGGCATCACGGTCGTGCGGGGGCGGCTGATCGCCCGGCCCCTTCCCTGAGCCGGGCGTTCCGGGGGTGCCTACGGCCCGGGTGTGGACTGAATGAGTCAGGCTTGCCGCTTTCGACGACGGGAGGGCGGCGACGGCATATCGCGTCCGGCGGCGGCCTGCCAGGGCCGTACCTCAGGCCGCGCCGCGGAAGCGTTTGAGCACCGCGAGGATCTCGCGGGGAGACCGGCTGGGACGGCCGGTCGGGTCCGTGAAAACGTGCCGGGTCGCGCCGTCGGCGAGGAGCTCGCCCGCCTCTCCGAGGACCTCGTAGGCGAACGCGCACCCGCGCGCCGAGAGCTCCGCCATCCGCGTCTGCACCCGCACGGCGTCGTCGTAGCTCGACCGGCGGCGGAAGGTCGCCTCGACCCGGGTCACCGGAATGAAGAGCCCGGCCTGTTCCATGTCCGCGTAAGGGATGCCGGCGGCGCGGCACCATTCGGTGCGCCCGATCTCGAACCACACCAGGTAGTGCGCGTGGTAGACGATCCTCATCTGGTCCGTCTCCGAGTAGCGCACCCGGAGGCTCGTCTCGACCATCCGCGACGCGGAGACGCCGGGGTTCAGAACCGGTCCGCCAGCCGCTGTCGCACGATGTTCGGCACGAGCCCCGTCACGTCGCCCCCGAGCCGCGCGAGCTCCTTGACGAGCCGGCTCGAAACGTAGGAGTACTCCTCCTTGGCCATCAGGAAGACGGTCTCGATCGACGGGGCGAGTCGGCGGTTCATCAGGGCCATCTGGAGCTCGTACTCGTAGTCGGACACCGCGCGCAGGCCCCGCACGATGATCGTTGCGCCCGTCCGCCCGGCGAAGTCGACGAGCAGCCCCGTGAACGACGCGACCGCGACGGAGGTGTCGCTGCCGATGATCTCGCGGATCATTCCAATGCGCTCCTCGACCGAGAAGAGCGGCGTCTTCTGGTCCTGTTCGAGGATCGCGACGATGACACGGTCGGCCAGCCGCCGCGCCCGCGCGAGGATGTCGAGATGCCCGTTGGTCAGGGGATCGAAGGAGCCCGGGTAGACGGCGATTCGGTCCGTCATGCGTGCCTGCCTCTCTCCGTCGTCGCGACGCGAAGTCCTTCGGCCAGCAGATTATAGGCGGACACCGTCAGGAAGAGGGCAAGGCCCGGAAAGAGCGCGATCCACCAGGCCTCGTCGATGTAGGTCGGCGCGGCCGACAGAATCCCGCCCCACGAGACGGCCGGAGCCGGCAGACCGACGCCCAGAAACGAAAGGGCCGCCTCGGCGAGGATCGCCCATCCGATCCCGAACGCCGCGGAAACGATGAGGGGCGGCAGCGCGTTGGGAAGCAGGTGGCGCAGGAGGATGCGCGGCGTCGACGCCCCCGCCGCGCGTGCCGCGCGCGCATAGTCGAGCTCGCGGATCTTCATGACCTCCGCCCGGGCGTACCGGGCGTCGCCCGGCCAGGCCGTCAGGCCGATCGCGAGAACGATGGTCAGCGGCGAGGGTGGGAGGAACGCGGCCAGGGCGAGCAGCAGGAAGAGGACCGGGAAGCAGAGGACCACCTCGATCACGCGCGAGAGCGCGAGATCTGCGAGCCCGCCGAGCCAGCCGGCCGTCGCACCCACCGCAAAGCCGACGCCGAGCGCGACCGCCGCCGACAAGAGCCCGATGCCGAGAGAGATCGGCGTCGCGACGACGACGCGGGCGAGCAAGTCGCGGCCCAGATCGTCCGTCCCGAACGGATGGGCGGCCGACGGCGGCCGCAGCCTGTCCTCCAGCCGGATCTCTCCGGCTCGCGCCCGGAAGAGGGGCGAGCAGGCGGCGACGACCCACAGCAGCGCCACCAGAACGAGCGCCACCCGGCCGCTCCACGGGAGGGAGCCGCGCACCGCGGGGCGTCCCGTCACGGCGCGGCGCCGTCCCGAACCCGCGGGTCGGCGGCCGCCATGGCGACGTCCGACGCCAGCGTCGCCGCGAGAGTCGCCACCGCCGACAACAGCGAGAGCGCGAGAATGACCGGGTAGTCGCGCGACAGGATCGAATCGAAGTACAGCCGGCCGAGACCCGGCCAGGCGAAGATCTTCTCGACGATCACGCTGCCCGAAAGCAGCGCCGGCAGCAAGAGACCGAAGAGCGTGATCAGCGGAAGAATCGCGTTGCGGAAGGCATGGGCCCAGATCGCCCGCCGCGGCGAGGCGCCACGCGCGCGGGACGCCAGCACGTAGTCGCTCTCGCGGGCCTCGGCGACCCCCGACCGCACCAGCCGGGCGACGAAGGCCAGCGTCCCGTAGGCGAGGCAGGTCGCCGGTAGCGCCACGTGCGCGAGGCGGTCCGGAAGGCCGGCGAAGCCGGACGGCGCCGCGTCCGACGCCACGCCGTAGAGCGGCAACCAGCGGAGCCTGACCGCGAAGAGGGTCTGCAGGAGAAGCGCCATCCAGAACGTGGGCATCGAGTAGAGCGCGAAGAGCGCCGCCCCCGAAATGCGGTCGAACGGGCTTTCCGGCCGGGCCCCGGCGACGACGCCGAGCGGGATCGCGATCAAAAGGGCCAGGACGAGGGCGAGGCCGTTCAGAAGAAGCGTGTGCGGCAGAGCCTCCCGGATCCTGGCCGAAACCGGCCGATGATCGACGAAGCTCTCCCCCAGATCGAACCGCGCGGCCCTCGAGAGCCAGGCGCCGAATCGCTCGGGCAGCGGCCGGTCCAGGCCATAGAGACGGCGCATTTGCTGGGCGGCCCGGCCCGTCGTGCGGCGCAGCGACGAGTCGCTGCCGGTCACGGGGCTGCCCGGCGCCAGATGCACGAGCAGGAAGACCACCACTGCGATTCCGAAGAGCGTCGGCACCGCGAGGGCGATGCGCCGGAAAACGTAGCGAGTCACGCCGCGGGCTTTCCCGCGGCCGCCGTCCCGGGCGACGCCCACCAGCCGAGAGGACCGGGCCAGATCCCGAAGAGGCCCAGGGGTGAGCCGGTCAGCCCGCGGATGGTCCGGTCGAAACCGAATTTCTGCGTCGAGTTGACGAGGAAGATCGCCGGAGCGTCCTGCCGGAAAATCGCGTGCAGCCGATGGAAGATCGCGTTGCGTCGCGAGGCGTCGAGCTCCCGCCGCGCCTCGACCATCAGGCGGTCGGCTTCGGCGTTCCGGTAGCAGCCGTTGTTGAGCCCGTTCGGCGGGCACTGTGAGGAGTGCCAGTACGGGTACGGGTCGGGATTCGGATCGACCGCGGACCAGGCGAGCGACGCGGCCTCGAAACTCCCCGCGTCGATCCGCTCGACGAAGGCCGACCACTCGAGGGTCCGAACGCGGGCCTTCACACCGGCGCGCGCGAGCTCGGCCGCCAGCATCTCGTCGACCTGCCGGCCGATCTCGGAGCCCGCGGGAGCGAGGAGTTCGAACTCGAATTCACGCCCGTCGCGGTCGAGCGTGCCGTTCCCGTTGGTGTCGCGCCAGCCCGCCTCGGCGAGCAGCTCGGCCGCGGCCGAGGGATCGAAAGCGAGTGGGGCAAGCGCCGCGTCGTAGGCCGGCGAGTCCGGCGCCCAGGGACCGGATATGACCCTGGCCGAGCCCCGGTAGAGGTTCTTCGCGATGGAGGCGCGGTCGGACAGCATCGTCAGGGCCCGGCGCACGCGGGCATCGGAAAAGAAAGCCGATTGGTTGTTGAGGGCCACGTAGCTCCAGTCGAGGTTGTAGAACTCGACCAGCCGGCAGCAGGAGGCAAAGGCCGGGTCCGTCTCGGCCCGCGCCTTCAGGGTCGCGTCGAGCTGGTCTTCGTCGAGGCTGCCCGAGGTCAGCCCGCGGTAGGCGGTGGTGTTGTCCGGCAGGATCCGAAAGACCACGCGCCCGAAGTGACCCGGCGGACCCCAGGACCCGGGGTTCGGCGCGAGCTCGACCGACTCGCCCGGCTTCCAGGAGACCAGCCGGTACGGACCGTTCGACAGCGGGGCGCGATTGTCCTTCGCCTCCAGGAACTTCTTGCCGGCGAACCGGTGCGCGGGAAGGGGCGGGAAGACGAAAGCCATTGCGCGGAACGCGTACGGTTCGCGAAAGCGGACGCGAAAACGCCGCGCGTCGAGCGCCTCGACCGTCTCGAGGTCTTCGAAGAGCGCTTTGAAGACGGGCGACGGGACGGCGGGGTCGATGATCTTCCGGATCGTGAAGACGGCGTCCTCCGCCGTCACGGGACGGCCATCCTCCCAGACCGCCTCCGGACGCAGCGTAACGACGTATTCGCGGCCGTCGTCGGCGACGTCGAGGCCCTCGGCGAGGCTGGGCTTGAGCTCGAGCCGGGCGTCGAAATCGAAAAGGTTGCGCTGCACGTAGGCGAGGACCAGGGCCTCGGGCAGGCTCGACTGGAGGACCGCGTTCAGGGTCGTCGGCTCGCCCACGAGGCGCCTCTGGAGAACGCCGCCGTCGTGGACCGGTGCTTCCCCGGATTCGTCGAGCACGGCCGCGGGGGCCGGGGCCGGCAGAGCCGTGGCGGACGCGGGTGTCCCCGTACGGGCGCGGCATGCCGCCAGAACCAGGAGCGCCGCCAATCCCGAAACCCGCCGCATCGACTCAGATTATGACGGACTCGGCACCGGAGGTCGGCCCGGACCGGAGCCCCGGCCGCTACGGCGCGGTGAAAGACTCCGTCGCGACGTTGCGGGCGGAGTCCGTGACTCGCACCAGAAGGTAGCCGCCGCGGGCCTCGGCCGGGAGTCGGATCACGTAGGTCTCGCGGGGCGAATCGGAAAGCCCGTCCCTGGCTTCGACCCGCGTCCACTTTTGAGCGTCGACGCTGTACTCGGCCTCCGCCAGGGGCGAGCCTCCGTCGGTGACCTCGACTTCGAGCACGCCGGCCGAGCGCGAGGTCTCGCGAATTACCGGGGGCGTGTTGTCGAGGCGCACCGGCGGCGAATCGCGGGCCGTGGACTTCGCATCGGTCGGGTTGGATTCGGCGTCGGACGCGGTCACGCGGAAGACGTACTCGCCGTCCGGCAGCGACGTCGAGTCGAACGAATAGGACGAATCGTGAACCTCCTTGCGGAGCACCATCCACTTCGAGCCGCCGGCAGGCCGAAAGTCGATTTCGTAGGCCATCGGGTCTCCGTCGGGATCGGTCGCCTTCCACTGGATGGTCCGGTATCCCTGGCGGAAGAGCTTGCGCGGAGAGGCCTCGGACTTCGGCTCCTCGAGGCTCGTGAAGATGCCCTTCTCGTCCGGCGCCGAGGACTCGAAAACGTTCGTCCCGCCGGAGCTCGATCGCGCCAGGACCTGGGCCGGCTCGAGTGCAACCACGCTGTCGACCACGGGTGCGGAGTTGCGGTTGCGGTATGCCGCCTCGACGCGGCGAATGCGCGCGGACCGGGACGCGTCCGACTCCATTCGCACCTTCCACTGCAGGAACCGCCCGTCCGGGACCGTGATCGTCAGGGAGCGCGAACCCTCTTCCCATGCCGTCCATTCGCTCCAGGTCCCGTCGGGATTGGCCGACTCGCCGGATCGGAATGCGAACTGGATCTTCGAACCCGAGGGAGACTCCCCTTCCCAGCGAAACGCGCCGAACCGGCTGGTCCGCCCCGTATCCTTGACAGGCGAGACATACTCGCCGACCGCGGCGCCGGGCTTGCCGCGGTAGAGGGCCGTCGAGGCGTTCAGCCCCACGGCGCCGCCCGCGAGGAACGTGACCTGCTTCTCGTCGAACGTGCGCACGAGGGCCGCGGTCTCGGGCGCGATCGCGTAGAGCTTGCCGCGAGGCCCCGTGGCCGCCACGACTCCGGTGCCGGCGTCGTCCCGCGCGAGATCGAAGACGACTTCCTCCGACCCGGTCCAGACCGGGCGCGGCGGCTCGCCTTCCTCGAACAAAACGATCTCGGAGGAGTAGCCGCTGCGGGCGGAGCCCCGCGCCGGCGCCAGGCGCGGCGTCGATACGCTCACCGTGACCTCGGGCTTCGACCGATCCTCTTCGTCCGTCGGGGAGCCGGTGCGCGCGGGCTTGGAAGCCGTCGCCACGATGGGAACCGAGATCGGCTCGGCGCTCGGCGCGGACGTGTCCGCAGCACCTGCCGCGGCCCAGATCCGACCGCTCGAGTCCGCCGTGATCGCTGTGATCTCGGGCTTCCCGGAGTCGTAGAGCGTCGACACGCGGCCGCTCTTGTCGATCCGAAGCACGAGACCCGAGCCGGCGGTGCCCGCCCAGACGCGGCCGATCTCGTCGGCGAAGAGGGTGCGCACGTGCGCGTCCGTCGTCACGTAGAGGCGCTCGCCCTGGCCCGACGCGGAAACGCGGTGGATCTCGCCCGGCAAGCCCGTCGCGACGTATAGCCGGGGACCGGAGAACGCGAGGGCCCAGACGTATTGCGCCTTCGTCTCGTAGTAGATCGCCGCCTTCCCCTTCTCGACGCGGTAGACCTTCCCGCCCGGCGAGCCGCCGGCGTAAACGGCGCCGTCCGGGCCGACCGCGAGCGCCGTGACCTCCTGCTCGGGAAGGGTCGCCCAGGTCTCCACGGCTCCCGCCGGCGACACCCGGAGGATCCGGCCGGAGTCCCCCGTACCCACGTAGAGCTCGCCGCCCTGGCCCGCGGCGGCCCCGAAAAGAACCGCCTCCGATATCCCGTCGACCTTCGTCAGCTGCCGGCCGGCCACGAGCGCCCCGTCGGCAGTGACCGAGATGCCGCGGGCCTCGCCGAGCGAAAAGTCCGCCGAGGTGTCGCAAACCCAGATCCGGACGGTCGACGCCGAAAGCGACGCCGCCGCGAGCGCCGCCGCGAGCGCCGGCGCGCCGAACCGGGCGAGGCCCCGCCTCACCAGACCCTCGGCAACACTTCCAGGTTCAGCCGCGCCGAACCGGTGACGGGAACGGGCTGCTCGATCGACTCGGCCTGGAGCCGCAGGTAGCCGAGGTCCGGTGTTCCGTCCCCCGGTCCGCGGTCCCTCAGCAGGGCGGCGCGCGTCGGAGGCAGCGCGGCGAGCGCTTCGCCGTTGACGACCGCGCCGGGGGCCGCCCGGTACGTCAGCAGGTTCAACGTGTTGGCCGGCCGCATCCGCGAGATGAAGTCGAGGACCTGATCGAGCGAGTGCGGGTCGGGTGGATAGAGTGCGAGGTCGTACGCGGTCGCGGCATTGCCGTCGCCGACGAAGACCGTCAGCGGCCCGGGCGGTGCGTCCTCGGGGACGCGGGCCGTCATCACCACGCGGCGGGGGCCGCCCCGGAAGTCTTCGAGGTCGACCCAGATGGGCACGGTGTCGCCGGGTCGCACGCGTTCCTTCTGTGCCTCGACGTGGATGATTCGCGCACTCTGGAGGCGGTCGGAGTGCACGATCTCGATCTCCACTCCACGAATCGAGAGGTCGTGAAATTCGTTGGCCATCAGGTAGTTCGTCAGGAGCGCGAGCGAGCCGACGGCTTCCTCGCGGGCGGAGAGCCCCGAGAAGACCGAATCCCACCGCACCGTGCGGTCGTCGGTGGCAATCGAAGACTTCCAGACGATCGTACGTTCCCCGGCCCGCTTCTCCAGGGTCGTCAGCACGTTGTCCGTGGCGAGCGCCACGAGGATCGGCGTCAGCATCGCGTTGTGCACGACCTCGAACTTGAAGGTCTGCGTCGGCACCTCTTCAGACGTCATGCGGATCGTCACGGGCACCATCGTCGGCGGCTTGCCGAAGCTGCCGAGGATTCCGGTCGAGCGGTCCTGCGACACCGAGCCCAGCACCGGCCCCGTCGTCGAGAACTTGAACGAGCGAAAGAGCGACGGCAGGACCGTCAGGATCTGGGCCTGCGCCATCGGCATGTCGACGGGACCCATCGAGAGGAAGGGATGGCCGAAGGCCAGGATCGAGTTGCCATCGACCCAGGTCACGGTCCCGGTCGCCGACAGGACCATGTCTCCCGAGAGAAGCACGGCCGCCACGGCGGAGCCCGGCTCCAGTCGGTGCGCGATCTCCGGCACCGTCCCGGCCGCCCCGGGCATCGAAGCCCGATGCGCTCCCGTCGAGGCCCCCGACGGCGCGACGAGCCAGCCGGCCGCCTCCGCCACGCGTCCGAAGAGCGATCCTCCCGTGGTCACACCGGAAAAGGACACCGGGAGGGGCAGCGGCTGGGGGCCCGCGCTCGCCGCCTCGCCCTTGAGCGGCGACAGCAGCGCCGTCAGGGCGCCGGCGAAGTCGCGGCTGCCGAAGGTCGAGAGGAACTGTGCCGCCGGAGCGGCCGCGCCCCCGATCGGGACGGGCGGCGTCGCGGGGGCCTTGCGGATGTCGAGCATGCTCTGGATGGGCGTGATGCCGCAGATCGGCTCGCGCGAGAAAGGCCAGCCATAGGCGAGCGCACCGACGAGCCGCCCGTCCACGTAGACGGGGCTTCCGCTCATTCCCGCGATGATCCCGGTTTTCTCGATCGCTTCCGACAGCACGCGCGCCAGCACCAGATCCTGCTTCGGCGCATAGCTCTGAAGGACCCCGACGATCTCGATGTCGTACCGCTGGACTCCCTTGCCGTCGCCGAGATCGGAAAGCGTGAAGCCTCGCATGCCGGGGGCGAGGTCCTTGACCGGGAAGATGTCGGTGGCGGCGGCCACGGCCGCAGCGAAGAACGCTCCCAGCAGGAAGTAAAGGAAGAGCGGTCGCCGACGGCCCGAGAGCAGTCTCACGAACGGCACAACGCCCCGACTCCGCCGCTCCATTCCCTTTGACCCTCTCCTGCCCCTATGTTACGTTCGAAAGCGATGCTGGCGACCGCTTTTCAGCCCGTCTCCACCGAAAACCTCCCCGGACAGACCTCGATCCTCTCGTTTTTCTGGGAGACCGGGACCACCGCGAAGGTCGTCCTGGGCATCCTCCTTCTCTTTTCGTTCGTCTCCTGGGCGATCATCTTCGCCAAGTTCATCCGGCTGCGCCGGGTCTCCCGACAGTCCGAGAAGTTCGTCGCCTTCTTCCGGAAGTCCAAGAGGTTCTCCGAGGTCAACACCTTTGCCGGGGATCTGGCGGACACGCCCCTGACGACCCTCTTCAAAGCGGGGTACGCCGAGCTCGACGCCCAGGTCAAGGCCAATCGCGCCGACGACGCCCCCACGACCGCCGGAGGCTCGCCGGGCAAACTCGTCATCAAGAACATCTCCGGGATCGAGCGGGCGCTCGAGCGCGCGATCGGAGTCGAGCTTTCGCGGCTGACCCGGTGGATGACGTTCCTCGCGACAACCGCCTCGGCCTGCCCCTTCATCGGCCTTTTCGGCACGGTCTGGGGCATCATGCAGTCGTTCCGCGCGATCGGCATGACGGGTTCGACGTCGATCGCCGCGGTCGCGCCCGGAATCTCCGAGGCCCTCGTCAACACCGCCGCGGGCCTCGCCGCGGCCATCCCGGCCATGATTTTTTACAACTACTTCATGGGCAAGGTGCGCGAGCAGCGCGCCGGCATGGAAGACTTCTCCCTCGAGTTCATCAACCTGGCGGAGAGGAACTTCACGTAGGCCGCGGTGTCTCCCTAGAGCATGGCTTTCCAGCGCCAGTCCGCCGACGAGTTCGACCACCTCGCGGACATCAACGTCACGCCGCTTGTGGACGTGATGCTCGTCCTGCTGATCATCTTCATGGTCACGGCGCCGATGCTCCACCAGGGAATCTCGGTGGCGCTGCCGAAGACGGCCACGACCAATCTCCAGTCCAACCCGGAGGACCCGATCGTGCTCTCGATTTCGCGCGAGGGCCTCTTCTACATCAACGAGACCCCGGTCGCCCGGGGCCTGCTGCGCGACCGGCTCCGAGCCATCCTCCGGGGCCGTCGCGAGAAGGCCGTGCTGCTGAAAGCCGACCGCGGGCTCTCGTACGGAACCGTCATCGAGACCCTCGACCTCCTCAACCGGATGGGAATCGAGAGCCTCGGTCTCGTCACCGACACCTCGGGAGCCTCGAAGAAGTGACACCCCGCGACGCCGCAACGGGGCGCTGATGGACGCGGTCGGCAGCATTCTCGCCGCGCGGCAGGTGGAGCGGATGCCATGGGCACCGGCGGCGGTGCTCGCGACGATCCTCCACGGCGCCGTCCTCGGCGGTCTGCTCGCTTCGTTCATGGCCAAGCCCATGCGCGTCTCGCCGCCGCGCGCGGTGGCGATCCGGCTCCTTCGGGCCGGCTCGATCCAGGCCCCCCGGGTGCAGCCGGCGCCCGCCCTGCCGGCCCCGGCCGAACCCCCGGCGGCCGAGAAGCCGAAGATCGAAAAACCCGTCGAGGAGGCGCCCCGGCCTTCGAAGAAGGCCGTCCTGCTGCCCGCCAAGGAAGACAAGAAGAAGAAGCCCACGCCGCCGCCGGTCAGCCGGCCCGGCCGCGCGGCGACGCCCGCGGTCAGCCTGCCGACCTCCGGCGACGAGATTCCCGGGACGTCCGCGGGCGCGGCACCCGGCGCCGGCGGCTCGGCCGGAATCGGGGGCTTCAAGATCGACCAGGCCGACTTCAAATACCCGATCTACATCGAGCGGATGGTCGGGATCATGAGCCTGAACTGGTTCAAGCCCGCGCAGATCGTTCAGACCAGTCCCGTCGTGCACTTCCAGATCGAGCGGGACGGAACGATCACCGACCCGCGGCTGGTCGTCTCGAGCGGGCTTCCGTTCGTCGACCGGGCAGCGCTGCGCGCGGTGATCGCCTCCTCGCCCCTGCCGCCGCTGCCGACGGAGTACCCCGGCCCGCATCTGGGCATACAGGTCGTTTTCGAATGACCCAGGAGAGACCCATGTTCCGACGCTTCGTTCTCGCGGCCGGGATTGCCGCCGCCGCGTTTCCGCTCTTCGCGCAGGCCCCCGCGCCGACGCCGGCTCCCGCCGAAGACATCCAGATCACGATCCGGGGCGGAGAGGGGCGCCGGCTGACGGTCGCCGTTCCGCCACTCTTCGCGCCCGGGACGGCCGGGCTCCAGGACAAGGTTGCCGAACCCTTCACGGCGACCCTGCGATCGGACCTCGAGTACGCGGGGGCGTTCGCCGTCGCCGAGCCGGCGCTGTACCCCGCCGGCTACCGCGACCCGACGATTCCGGACGTGGCCGACCGGTGGCTCGGCACGGGCGCCGAGGCCCTGATCGACACCCGCGGCGAGATCGCGGGAGACAAGGTCTCCATCGAGACCCGCGTCTGGGACCTGAAGTCGCGCAAGCTCATCATGGGACGCCGCTACTCGGGCGGCGCCACCTATGTCGAGCGCATCGCGCACACGATCGCCAACGACATCGTCAAATACTTCACCGGCAAGCCGGGACTCTTTCTTTCGACGATCCTCTTCGTGACCTCCCAGCCGCCCACCAAGGAAATCGCGGCCATGGACTTCGACGGCCGGGGAGTGCGGCAGCTGACCTCGCACAAGTCGATCGCGCTCAATCCGAACGGGGCCAACGGCCGGATCGTCTACACCTCCTACGTCCATCTCTATCCGCAGATCTGGACAATGTCGCTCGACGGCGGCGACAAGCGCGAGATCCCGACGGGCCTCGAGCTGAACGCCTCGCCCTCGCTCTCGCCCGACGCGTCACAGATCGCATTCGCCGGGTCGGCGCGCGGCAGCTCGGACATCTACACGATCGGGGTGGCCGGCGGACCAGCCCGCCGCCTGACGACGAGCCGCGCCCTCGAGGCTTCGCCGGCATGGTCGCCCACGGGCCGCCAGATCCTCTACACCTCGGACCTGACCGGAACGCCCCAGATCTACGTGATGGACGCCGAGGGCACAGGGTCGCGCCGCGTGACGCTCGCCGGAAACTGGAACGACGAGGCGGCCTGGTCGCCCGACGGCGCGCGCATCGCGTTCGCCTGCCGCAACGAGGGCGATTTCAACATCTGCGTCATGGACTTCGCGACGGGCCAGACGATCCAGGTCACGTCCGACGGCTCGAACGGCCACCCGTCGTGGTCGCCGGACGGCGAGAAGATCGTCTATGCGTCGCGACGCAACGGATCGACGCAGATCTACACAATGGACGCGAACGGGCAGAACAAGCGCCAGCTGACGCGAGGAGGAAATCATTCCTCGCCGTGGTGGATTCCGTAATGCGCGATTCGGACTGGGGTTTGGCGAAAGTCTTTGCTACACTGGGATTTCGGGCGGAGCCACCGCGTTGCGAGCCCCGCTTCACCGAATTAAGAGGGAGTACCGAATGAAGAATCTCAGAAATCTCGCTGCACTCGCCCTCCTCGCCACGGTGGCGCTCGTCCTCAACTCCGGCTGTAAGAAGAAGGCCCCCACGACCGCGCAGGACGCGCGACCCCCGGTCACCGCCAAGACTTCGGACACTCAGGTCCCCCCGCCGGCGGCTCCGACGACCAGTCACGACGTGACGTCCGACGTGCTGAAGCAGGACGTCGCGGAAATGAACAGGAAGGGCTACCTGACCGACGCCTACTTCGACTATGACCAGTCCGACCTGCGCGAGGATGCCCGTACCGCCCTCGCCGCCGACGCCGAATGGCTCAAGAAATATCCATCGGTGCAGATCCTGATCGAGGGCCACTGCGACGAGCGCGGCACCGGCAACTACAACCTCGCGCTCGGCGACCGGCGCGCCAATGCCGCCAAGGAATACCTGGTGTCGCTCGGCATCGACTCCTCCCGCATCAAGACGGTTTCGTACGGCGAAGAGCGTCCGTTCTGCTCGGACTCGAACGAGAGCTGCTGGCAGCAGAACCGAAACGCTCATCTCGTAATCACGGCCAAGTAGCTTGACGGGTCCCCGGCGCTTCGGCCTGTATGGCCTGCTCGCGGCAACAGCGCTGGCGGGCGTCGCGTGTGTCTCGTCCGACGACATCGAGGGTCTGCACCGCCAGATGGGCGAGATCCAGAGGCAGATCCAGACTCTCGAGAAGAAATCCTCGAGCAAGGAAGAGGTCGAGAAGCTCAACCAGAACGTCGCCGCGCAGACGACGCAGCTGCTGAAGTCGAATGCGGACACGGCGATCCGGCTCTCCGAGCTGACGACCAAGATGGAGCAGCTCGAGGCCAAGCTCGAGGACACCAACCGCCGCCTCTCGCAGCTCTCCCAGCAGATCGCCGAGACCCAGAGCGAGTTGCTGCGACTCCGCAACGCCGGCGCGGTAACGACGATGCCCGGCGGTCCGCCCTCCGGCGCGCCGGGGGACCCGTCCCCGGCACGGTCGGGCTCGGCCGGGCCCTCGCCGTCCGAGCTCTACGACACCGCGTACGGCGACTACTCCAAGGGGCGCTATGCCCTCGCGATCCAGGGATTTCAGGACTATCTCTCGAGCTATCCCTCGACCGACCTCTCCGACAACGCCCAGTACTGGATCGGCGAGTCGCACTTCGCCCAGCGGAAGTTTCCGGAGGCGATCGGGGATTTCACGGAGCTCCTCAAGCAGTGGCCCGCGAGCGACAAGGCGGCGGCCGCGCTGCTCAAGAAGGCCTACGCCCTTCTCGAGCTCGGCCAGAAGGCCGAGGGCGTCGTGCAGCTCCAGTACGTCATCCACGAGTTCCCGACCTCCGAGGAGGCCCGCCTGGCCCGGGCGAGGCTCAAGTCCATCGGGGTCGACGCCAGGTAACCCGCCCGCTTGAACGGCCGCCGAAACGCGATATTCTCCCCCACCCGGTCCGCCGACCCGCGGCCCGAACCGGAACGAATAGCTTAGGAGCGAACAGCAGCCACCATGGCCAACATCAAGTCCGCCGAGAAACGCATCCGAACCAACGCCAAGAAGCGCGCCCGCAACAAGGCCCGCATCTCGCGCCTCCGGGGAGTCGTCAAGAAGTACGGCGCCGCCGATTCGAAGAAGAAGACCGAGACCCTGCCGGCGACGCACTCGGCGATCGACCGGGCGTTGTCGAAGGGCGTCATCCACCGCAACGCCGCCGGCCGGTACAAGAGCCGCCTCGCCAAGAAAGCCGCCGCGAAGTAACCCTCGCGAACGCTGCGCGTCGGGTCTGCGCTCCCTGCGGCGCACCACGAAAACAACCTTCGCGGCCCCGCGTTTCGTCACGGGCGGCCACAAGGGCCGCCCCTACGACCGGAGTCAGACAGCCTCATTTCCGCGGCACCGCACCATCCGTTCGCGGCGCGGATAGTCTCCCGACCGAAGGGAGGGAGGAGGTCCGCGCCGCGGGAGCAAAGCGCGCAGCGCAGGGTCAGGCCTGCGGTCGAGCCCGTCTGGCGAGCCGCAGGCCGGTGCGCCGCAGGCGCAGACCCGAAGCGGAGCGCGCAGCGACGGCTAAAAACCCTCCAGCATGCTCGTCACGAGGCTCTGGGCGTACCGGTCGGCGACACGGTCGATGGCGTCGTTCTCCCGGTCGACGTAGGTCGCGGCGGTGGCGTTGAACTGGTAGTTGTCGCGGAAGGTGAAAGCCGGGTTCTCCCAGAGGACCTTTCCCTCCGGAAGCGTCTTCAGGGAGGCCCGGGTGGTGATCTGAACCTGGTAATCGGTGGCGCGGCCCTGCGAGTCGAAGGCCACCGGAAAAAGATTGAAGGCCACGACGGCGCCCGAGAGCACGGCGTCCGCCCCGTCGGAGGCGGCCTGGACCTTGAAGCGGCCGCGGGACGCGAGTTCCCGCGCGATCTCGCCCGAGAGGCGCTGCTCGAGGCCGACCCGCTGGGTCATGTTCTCGAGCGTCGTGAACTGGACGACCCGGATATTTTCCGGCAGCGACGAGCCCTTCCCGACCAGGGTGTAGCCGCACCCGGCGGCGAGAACGAGCCCGGACAGCACCGCGACGGCGGCCGCCCGCTTCAACGCACCACCAGGTTCAGCAGCCGGTCCGGCACGAACACGGTGCGTGCGATCTCCTTGCCCTCCACCCAGGACTGGATCCGGGGGTCTTCGCGGGCCCGCGCCATCGCTTCCGATTCCGTGGCGCCGCGGGCGACCTCGAGCTTGCCTCGCACCTTGCCGTTGACCTGGACCACCAGGGTCACCGCGAGCGTCGTCGCGAGCTCCGGATCGGCGACCGGCCAGGAGGCCTCGACGAGGAAGCCCTTCTCGCCGAACCGCTGCCACCACTCCTCCGTCAGGTGCGGCGCGATCGGATGGAGCAGCTTCACGAGGGTTCGCACGGCGTCCCGCAGGGCCGGCGCCGACTCGCTCCCGGCCTCGAGGGCCTCGGCGATGCCTCGCTGGAACTCCATCAGGGCGGCCACCGCGGTGTGAAAGTGAAACGCCGCGGCGTCCCGCGTCACGCGGTCGATCGTGCGGTGGCTCAACCGCGAAAGTGGAGTGTCGCGAGGGCCGGCCGGACCGCCGAGGGTCAGATCCTCGACCCGGCCGCACAGCTCGTGCACGCGGTGCAGGAAGCGCGACGCCCCGAGCACGCCCTCTTCCGACCACTCCGACTCCTTCTCGGGCGGGCCGATGAAGAGCGTGTAGACGCGGAGGGTGTCGGCGCCGTACCGCGTGATGAGCTCGTCCGGCGAGACGGTGTTGCCCCGGGACTTCGACATCTTCTCGACCTTGCCGGTCGAGGGGTTCAGGCGCGTGATCATGCCCTGGTTGAAGAGGCGCTCGAAGGGCTCCTCGAGGTGGACGAGACCCATGTCCTTCAGGACCCGGCAAACGAAGCGGGCGTAGAGCAGGTGCAGAATCGCGTGCTCGATGCCGCCGATGTACTGGTCGACCGGGAGCCACCGGTCGACGCGCGCGGTGTCGACCATCTTCTCGGCGTCGGCCGGGTTGAGGAACCGCAGGTAATACCAGGAAGAGTCGACGAAGGTGTCCATCGTGTCGGTCTCCCGGCGCGCGGGTCCGCCGCACTTCGGACACCGGGTCTGGACGAAGGCCTCCGACTTCTCGAGCGGGTTGCCCTCGGCGCCCCGAAACTCGACGTCCTCCGGCAGGAGCACGGGAAGCTCCGCGTCCGGCACGGGCACCACGCCGCAGCCCGGGCAGTGGACCGCCGGAATGGGCGTGCCCCAGTAGCGCTGCCGGGAGATCAGCCAGTCGCGCAGGCGATAACCGACCTTGCGTTTCCCGACCCCTTTGTCCTCCAGCCACGCGATCGCCACCCGGACAGCCTCGGTACCGTTGGGCGTGCCGTCCCAACTTCCGGAGCCGACGAGGACGCCGTCGTGGGGTCGCGGCCCGGTCATGGTCGCCGGATCGATGTCCCCCTCCTCCGTCCGGTAGACGGGCCGCACGGCGAGCCCGTAGCGGCGCGCGAACTCGAAGTCCCGCTGATCGTGCGCCGGCACGCCCATGAGCGCGCCGGTCCCGTAGTCAGGAAGGACGAAGTTGGCGAGCCAGACCGGGATCGACTCGCCCGTGGCCGGGTTGATCGCCGTCGCTCCGGTCTCGAGTCCTTCCTTCTCGGCGCCCTCGGCCTCGCGCTCCAGGCGCGACTCGCGGCGCACGCGATCCACGAAAGCCTCGATCTCGGCCTTCCGGGGGGACCGCGCCGCCAGCTGCTCGACGGCCGGGTGCTCGGGCGCCAGGGCCATGAACGTCGCGCCGTAGAGGGTGTCGGGACGGGTCGTGAAGACCTTGAGCGGTTCGGCGAGGCCGTCGATGCGAAAGAGAATCTCCGCTCCGTCGGAGCGCCCGATCCAGTTGCGCTGCATCGTCTTGACCCGTTCGGACCAGTGCGGCAGCCGGTCGAGGCCCTCGAGCAGGCGCTCGGCGTAGTCGGTCACACGGAAGAACCACTGCGTCAGGTCGCGGATCTCCACCAGGTCGTCGGAGCGCTCGCAACGGCCGTCGACGACCTGCTCGTTGGCGAGGACCGTACGGCAGCCCGGGCACCAGTTGACCGGCGCAGTCTTGCGGTACGCGAGCCCGCGCTCCCACATCCGCAGGAAGAGCCACTGGTTCCACCGGTAGTAGGCCGGATCGCACGAGGCGAGCTCTTTGGACCAGTCGTACAGGCAACCCAGGCTGAAGAGCTGTTCCTTCATGCGCCCGATGTTCGCGAGCGTGTGCTCCCGGGGATGGACGCCGCTCTGGATCGCCGCGTTCTCCGCCGGCAGACCGAACGCGTCCCAGCCCATCGGGTTCAGGGCCTTCCGGCCAGCCATCCGCTCCCGGCGGTAGAGCGCGTCGCCCAGGATGTAGTTGCGCCCGTGGCCCACGTGAAGGCGGCTGCCGGACGGATACGGGTACATGTTGAGCATGTAGAACTCGTCGCCCGGCACGGCCGTGTCGACGTAGGCGACGCGCGCCTCGGCCCAGCGCCGCTGCCACTTGCCTTCGACCTCTCCGGGCGCGTACTTCTCCGCCATGGGAGCGGGCAATATACCCGAAGCCTCGCGGCCTTCGTGCCGCTAGCGGGTGGCGGGCCGAATCCGAAGTGTCGCGTCCGGAAGGCGGCGAACCGGAAAATCGAGCGCGCCCGACCTCTCGATGGCGGTGACCGTCAGATTCCGGGGCCGTTCGAACGCGCGGCGCCCGAACGCAACGTAGCGCGCATCGACCGCGTTGATCGACGAGAAGGGGTCCGAAAAGACGAATCCGCGGTCCGGGTAGTAGACCTCGATCCAGCGATGGTAGACGCCGCCGATTCGGGCGTCGTAGCCGTCCGTGCCCGGCTTCGTTCGGAGGATGCCCTGGACCGTGCGCGCCGGTATGCCGACGCGCCGCAGCAGGTCGACCGCGAGCTCGGCGAAGCCGACACAGTGGGCGCGGCGCGAGGCGAAAACCGAGGTCGGGTCCTGGAGGCGGCTGCGGTCGGGGTCGTACCGCAGATAGGAGGCCATCCCCGCGAGGATCCGCTCGACCGCGCCGGCCTGCGACCGCGCGCCGGCGGCGAGCGTCCGCGCGAACGCGTCGCGCTCGGGCGAGGCGAGGATGTCCGCGTCACGCGCAACGGCCGTCGGGAACGGCGCGCGGCTCGCCAGCGGCCCACCCGAGACCCGGACGGTCAGGTCGAGCCCGCCGTCGACTCGCGGCGAAACCGCCAGCGAGTAGCCGTCATTGTCGTACTGATCGAAGAGCTTCGCGTCCGGGCCGGTCGCCCGGTACACCGCGAGCTCGTCGGCCCCGGCGCCCCGGGGCGAAAGGACGAGGACGGAGGCCAGAAGGAAGGCCGAGGCCGCCTGCCTCACGCCGACGGGACCTCGCCGCGCCGGGCCTTGAGCACACCGTCGAGAATGCCGTTGATGAACTGCGAGGACTTGGGCGTCGAGAAGCGCTTGGCGATCTCGAGCGCCTCGTCGATGACGACCGGCCGCGGGGTCTCCGGCTCGTGGAGAAGCTCGAAGAGGGCCAGCCTCAGGATGTTGCGGTCGACAACGGGCATGCGCGCGAGCCTCCAGTGGTCCGCCTGCCGCGAGATCAGCGCGTCGAGGTCTTCGCGGTGACCCAGGGTCCCCTCGACCAGCCGGCGGGTGAAGTCCTGGACGGCCTCGGGGACCTTCTTCAGGTCGTCCGAGCGGCGAAACATCTCCTGCGGCTCCGTGCCGGAGACGTCGTGCTCGTAGAGCATCTGGAGCGCGAGCTCCCGGGCCTTGCGCCGCGCCCCCATCTACCGGGCCTTCAGCTGACGGCGGAGGTTCGCCATCTCGATCGCGGCCTCGGCCGCCTCGATGCCCTTGTCCGTCCGGCGGCGGGCCTGCTCCATCGTGTCGCAGGTGAGGATTCCGAACCCGAGCGGCACGCCGGTCTCGACCGAGAGCGCGGCCAGGGCCGAGGCCACGGCGTGGCCGAGCACCTCGTGATGGCTGGTTTCGCCTCGGACGATCGCCGCGAGCGCGATCACGGCGTGAGGCTTGCCTGCATCGACGAGGGCCCGCACGCCGGAGGCGACTTCGAACGCTCCCGGTACGCGGGCCACCGAGACGTCCTCGGGCCGGGCCCCCCGCCGACGAAGCGTGTCGAGCGCGGCGGCGAGCATGGCGTCGGTCACGGTCGGGTTCCAGCGGGCGCAGACGACGGCGAGGCGCAACCCCGAGGCGTCGAGGCTCCCCTCGTACTGCTTCGGCGAGAAAGACACCGCCACGCGGCGCGGCACGCGCATGCTCAAAGGACCGTCCTCGTTGAAAATCGAATTGTAACCCGGCCCGGCCGCTCAGGCGAACAGGCGCGCGAGTTCGGGTGTGTCGCCGAAGTTGCGCCGGTAGCGCTCGACGAATTCGGACGGCGTGTAGCGGGGAGGCTGCGGCCCGAGCGCCTCGAGCCCGAAAACCGCGTTCACGCTGCCGATGCGGCCGGCGACCGGCCAGGGCGCGCCGATCCGCAGGCCCCGCAGCAGGCCGGCGCGATACATGTCCCCCACCCCCGTCGGGTCGACCGCCTCCCCCTCGACGCGGGCCGGAGGGATCGCATGGCGCGCGACCGCGCCGCCGCCTTCGGCGACCTGGATCGACGAGCCGTCGGCTCCGCTCGTGACGATGACGGTCGGCACCTGCTCGAGCATCTGCTCGCGCGTCAGGCCCGTCTTGTGGGTCAGGATCCCGAATTCGTACTCGTTCACGATCAAGATCGCGGCGCCGCGGAAGCCCTCGGCCATTTCCTCGCCCGAGAGCCGCGTGACTTGCTGGCTGGGATCGTAGAGGAACGGGATCCCGTGCCGCCGGCAGGCCGCGGCGTGCGCGGCCATGGCCGGCGGATCGTTGGGCGAGATGACGACGAAAGCGATCGTCGCCGGGTCGATCGATTCGAGCGGCAGGTCCCGGGCTCGTGCCATGGCGCCCGTGTAGAACGACGCGAGCTGGTTCTGGTCCTGGTCCGTCGAGACGAAGAAGGACGCCGTGAAGACGTCGCTCTCCAGACGCAGCCCCGAAACGTCCACGCCTTCCTGGGCGAGCCGGTCCCGGTACTCGGCTGCGTCGGCCCCGGCCGTCGCCAGAAGCATCGGCCGCTCGCCCAGCAGCGAGAGGCCGTAGGCGATGTTGGGACCGCAGCCCCCCGGAACCCGGCGCATCTCGTCGACCAGGAAGGACACCGACAAGCGCGACATCTGGTCCGGGATGAGGTGCTCCGTGAACCGGCCGGGAAAGGTCATCAGGTAGTCGAAGGCCACCGACCCCGTCACGACGATGCGGCCGTGCTTCCTCAAAGGTATCTCCCCGCGATCGCCTTGAGCCGCTCCTTGGCCGCTCCGGGAATCGCGCTTCGGTCCGTGATGATCGCAAAGCGCATCGCCTCACGACAGCCGCAGGAGCGCCCCGGATCGACCCGGGCCACGGTCTCGGCGAGCGACCGCCGGGCAGCCGCCGCATTCTCCGCCAGAATCGTCAGGATGGCCTCGACCGTCACGTCTTCCTCCGCCTCGTGCCAGCAGTCGTAGTCGGTCACGAGTGCGAGGCTCGCGTAGCAGAGCTCGGCCTCGCGGGCGAGGCGCGCCTCGGTCAGGTTGGTCATCCCGATGACGTCGGCGCCCCAGGACCGGTAGAGGTGCGATTCGGCCCGGGTCGAGAACTGCGGCCCCTCCATGCAGACGTACGTCCCACCCCGCCGGACCCGCAGGCCCCCGCTGCGGGCCCCGTCCTCGAGCGCCACCGCGAGCGACGGACAGACCGGGTCGGCCAGCCCCGCGTGGGCGACGACGCCCTCGCCGAAGAACGAGTCCTCGCGATGCCGCGTGCGGTCGATGAACTGGTCGGGGATGACCGCCTGCCGCGGCGCGAGCTCGGCCCGGAGGCTCCCGCAGGCCGAAGCCGAGAGCAACGCATCGCAGCCGAGCATCTTGAAACCGCAGATGTTGGCGCGGTAGTTGATCTCGGAAGGCGCCAGTCGGTGCCCCCGCCCGTGGCGGGAGAGAAAGGCGACCGCCACCCCGGAGAGCGTGCCGGTCATGTAGGCGTCCGAGGGCTTCCCGAAAGGCGTATCGAGCCGCTCCTCGCGCAGGCCGTCGATCGCCGAGAGGTCGTAGACACCGCTGCCCCCGATGAGGCCGATGCGCCCGGGGCCGGTCAAACGCGCAATCCTTCGAAGCCCTCGCGGTGCTCCTCGATCGCGGCGAGCACCCGGTGGGCCAGAACGAGGGCGTCCCGGCCGACCTCGCCCGACACGATCGGGTCGCGCCGCTCCCGCACGGCGCCCGCGAAATCGGTCAGCTCCAGCGCGAGCGGGTCGCCGTCGCCGACGGGAACGTCGACGGAGACGATCTCCGGACCCTGTGCACCGGGCTCGAGCCCGAGAGCATGCAGGGTGCGGGCGTGCATGTCCACGGAGCAGTACAGCGGCGGGGCGAATACCCGGAGCTTGCGCATTCGCTCGGAGGAGACTCGTGAGGCCGTCAGGGTCGCCACGCAGCCACCCTCGAACTCGATCCGGGCGTTGGCGATGTCGATGCGGGGCGTCACGACGGGCATCCCGACAGCGCGCACCTCACGCACCGGGCGGCGGACGAGGTCGGCCACGATTTGCAGGTCGTGGATCATCAGGTCGAGGACCACGTCGACGTCGAGGCTCCGCGTCGTGAAGATGCCGAGCCGGTGCCCCTCGATGTAGGCCGGCGCCCGGCCTGTCGCGAGCAGGGCCTCGATCGCCGGGTTGTAGCGCTCGACGTGCCCCACCGCGAGCACGCGGGCCTTGCGCCGGGCGAGCTCGACCAGCGCCGTCGCTTCCGCGACCTCCGGGGCGAGGGGCTTCTCCATCAGGACGTCGAGGCCGCGCTCGAGGAAGTACCGGCCGAGCTCCCCGTGGGAGTTCGTCGGCGTGGCGACGACCACCGCCTCGGCGGCGTCGGCCACCTCCTCGGGGCCCGACAGCACACGCAGCCCGCTCTCGCGGGCGACCTCTTCGGCGCGGCCCTCGTGGTGGTCGTGGACGCCCACGAGCGCGACCCCCGGCAGCCTCGCCGCCACGCGCGCGTGGTGGCGCCCGAGATGGCCGACGCCGACCACCGCGAGACGCACCGGCTCGGCGCCGTTCACTTGATGAAGCCCCGCTCGCTCGTCTTGATGAAGCGCACGAGCTCCTCGACGTCGGGCTGCCCGGGGAGCTCCGCCGCGATGCGCTCGAGCGCCTGGCTCGTGTTGAGCTTCGATTTGACCAGGATGCGGTACGCCTTCTGCAGCGCTTCCACCCGCTCCTCCGAGAAGGCGTGGCGCTTGAGCCCCACCGTGTTCAGGCCGTAGGTCTTGACCTCCCCCTCCGCCCCGTCCGTGCGGCAGTACGGCAGCACGTCGCGGCGCAGCGGCGAGTACGCGCCGACGAACGCGTACTTCCCGATTCGGATGAACTGGTGCGCGCCCGAGTAGGCCGAGAGGATCGCGTAGTCGGCGACCTCCACGTGCCCCGCGAGCACGGCGCCGTTGGCGAGCACGACTCGCGAGCCGATGCGGTTGTCGTGGGCGACGTGGGAGAAATTCATGAAGTAGTTGTCGTCGCCGATCACGGTCTCGCCGTGCCCCCCGGGCGTCCCCCGATGCACCGTCATGAACTCGCGGAACGTGTTGCGGGAGCCGACGACGAGCCGCGTCGTCTCGCCCCGGTACTTCAGGTCCTGCGGATCGCACCCGAGCGCCGCATGGGCGAAGATCCGATTGTCCTCGCCGAAGACTGCCGGCCCCTGCAGGGTCGCGTGCGCTCCGACCGTCGTGCGGGCCCCGAGCGTCACGCCCTCCCCGATCACCGCGTACGGCCCGATTTCGATCCCCTCCCCGAGGACCGCCCCTTCGGCCACGACCGCCGTGGGATGAATCGCAGTCGTCACGGGCGGTCCACCAGGACCGAAAGGAGCTCCGCCTCCGCGCAGACGGCCCCGTCCACCGAGGCGGTTGCGCGGCACTTGCAGACGCGCGTTCGCAGAGAAACGATCTCGGCCTCGATCCGGAGTTGATCCCCCGGAACGACGGGCCGGCGAAACTTGCAGCGGTCGACGCCCGACAGATACAGGAGCTTGTGCTCCCGGTCGGGCACCACGCCGAGCAGCCCGAACGCCGCGACCTGCGCCATCGCCTCGAGGACCAGCACGCCCGGCATCACGGGATTGCCCGGGAAGTGCCCCTGAAAGAACTCCTCGTTGAACGTGACGTTCTTGATGCCGACGACCCGCTTTCCCTGCTCGACCTCGAGGATGCGGTCGACGAGCAGGAAGGGATAGCGGTGCGGCAGGATCTTCAGGATCTCGTCGATTCGGATTTCCACGATTCCTCCTGTCGACTACCCGAGCTTCTTCTCGATTTCGGCCAGGCGCTCGAGCGCCCGCTCGAGCCGGCCGAGCAGCGCCGCGCGCCGGAGAAACTCGCGGTGCGGCAACGCCGGCATCCCGGAGAGTACCGCGCCCGCCTCGACGCGCCCCTTCCGGGCGATTCCCGCCTGCCCGGTGAGGGTCGCCCCGTCGCCAACGCGGACGTGATCCGAGACCCCGACCTGCCCGGCGAGCGTCACCCCCCGACCGAGGGTCGAGGAGCCGCCGACACCCGCCTGTCCGCAGAGGATCGAGTTCTCGCCGATCGTCACGTTGTGACCGACCTGGACCAGGTTGTCGATCTTGGTTCCCCGGCCGATGACCGTCTCGCCGAGCGTCGCCCGGTCGATCGCCGCATTGGCGCCGATCTCGACGTCGTCCTCGACCCGCACGGTCCCGACCTGCGGGATCTTGCGGTGCGCCGAACCGTCCCAGACGTATCCGAAACCGTCCGAGCCGACGACCGCCCCGGCCTGGAGCACGCAACGCGCGCCGACCGAGCAGCCGGCGAGCACGGCCGCGTTGGGATGGAGGGCGCAGTCCTCGCCGAGGACCGCAGCCTCGCCGACGAACGCACCGGCCGCGATCGTGGTCCGCGCGCCCACGCGGGCCCCGGCGGACACGGTCGCTCCGGCGGCGATGGAGACGCCCGGGCCGAGCCTTGCCGAGCGCGCGACGAACGCGCCGCGGGCCACTCCCGCCTTCGGCCTGGCGGGCGGTCGGAACGCGGCGAGCCACCTCCCGAGGGCGAGCTGCGGGCGCTCAACGACGACGCAGGGCTTGCCGACCGCGAGCGCTTCGTGGGAGACGAGAAGCGCCCCGGCGCGGCTCGACGCCGCCTCTGCAAGCCGGCCCTCGTCGGCCACCCACGAGAGGTCGGACGGGCCCGCCGAATCGAGGCCCGCGACGCCTTTCAGCCCCCGCACGGTTCCGCACGCCCGGCCGCCGACGGCGGCCGCCACATCCTCGAGTGAAAAGGAGCCGCGTTGCGCGGCGGGACGCCGCGGCCTGCCCTTCCCCCGGATCGGGTGCTTCGAGCGGGCCACGGCGCCTCGAATCCGGCCTGCTGCGCTACGGTTTCTTGGTTGGCGCCGGCGCGGGGGCCGGCTTGGCCGCCGCCGCCGCTGGCTTCGCCGCGGGCACCGCAACGGTCGTGTTGAAGACCTTCAGAACCTCGTCGGTGATGTCGACGGCATCCTCGGCGTAGACCAGGCCCGACTGAAACTTGTTGAAGATGAGCGTGTAGCCCTTCTCCTTGCCGACCTGGTTGATCACCGGGAAGACGCGCCGCTCGAGCTCGGAGAGCTCCTTCTTCTGCGACGCCTCGAGCTCCCGATTCGCGTCGTCCTGGAAACGCTTGAAGGCGATCGCCTTCTCCTGGTACGACTTCTGGAGCGCGTCGCGTTTGTCTTCGGCCAGGGCCGAACCCTGGTCGGCGAGCTTCTGCTCCATGTCGCGAAGCTCCTTCTGGAGCTTTTCGCCCTCTTCCTTCTTCTGATCGTTCAGCCTCTTGACGCGATTGAAGGCCTCTTTGCCGAGGGCCGACTCCTGCACCAGACGCTCGACATTGATCGTGCCGAGCTTGATCGGACCGGCCGGCGCCGTCGCCCCCGTGGACCCCTGAGCACCGGCGGCTGCCGCCACGAACGCGGCTGCCACCGTCAAGACAAAGCGTTTCATTCCCTCTCCTTCTTCACTGTGGTTCGAGAAAGCGCGGAAGTGTAGCAAAAATCACGGCTTCGACAACAGGGCCTCGAAGACCCCCATTCCGTCAAAACGACCCCCGGAAACCCGCCCCCGCCGCTCCCCCGTCCCGCAATACGCCTTCCTCGTCCCGCAAGGTCACGCAATACGCTCGACAAGCGCATCCCGCCGACCGCCTCTCCCCCTCCGGCGCGTCGCGCGCCGCCTAGAACGTCCGGCCGATCGAAAACGTGAAGCCCGAGGGCTTCTCGGTGAGGTAGCCGATCGGGAAACCGAACTGGTCGACCGGCTGGATCGGGTTCAGGTTGAACGCGTAGATGAACCGCAGGGGCGCCTGGAAGATCGGCAGGAAGATACGCAGCTCCGCCCCGGCCGAGGACCGTACGTTGCCGATCCCGAAGCTCTGCGTGTCGTAGTAGTTCTGGCCGACGTCGAAGAAAGCCAGCAGTTTCGCCGGGCCGATCTGGATGAACTGGTACTCCACGTTGAAAACGAAGAACTTGTTGCCGCCGAGGATACGCCCCAGGGGATCGGTGAAGACTTCGTAGGTCGTCGGGTTGACGGGCACGACCGCGCCCTGCTGGAACCCGCGCAGGCTCTGCTCGCCGCCGAGCTGGAACCGCTCGAAGATCGGGATCTCGACCGAGTTGAGCGAGGCCACGTATCCGATCTCGAGGTTGAAGGCGAGCAGAGCGTTGCGCGGAATGCGCACGGGGACGTAGATCGTGCCGCCGCCGATCGCCTTGATGAACGAGCTCGTGCCGCCCAGCAGATCCGGCGCGATCTGGACCGAGGCCGACAGGCGCAGCCCGCGGGTCGGATCGAACGGGTCGTTCCGGCTGTCGTAGCGGTAGCCCGGCGTGAACGACGAGGTCGTTCCGGTCGTCTCGGTGAACTTCTGCGGCGGCGGCGGCTGGCCGGGCGGCGTGGGCGCGCTCCGGACCGGGAAGTTGGCCGTGATGTCTTCGTAGGCGTAAAGGAGGGAAACCGAGTCAAAGAGCGACAGGCCCTTGCCGTAGAAGATCGAGCCGCCGGTCCGCCGCTCCTCCTGCGACAGATAGTTGACGTTGCGGCGGAAGAGCGCCACGCCGACCGACTGGTTCCGGTCCATAAACCACGGGATCGTGTAGGACAGGTCGAAGAAGTTGGAGACCTTCCCGAGCTGGGCGGAAGCCCCGATGATCTCGCCGCGGCCGAGGAAGTTGCGCGTCTGGAAGGAAAACTGACCGAAGAAGCCGTCGAACCCCGAGTAGCCGGCGCCGAACTGGATCTCGTTGCGGGAAGTCTCCTGGCCCTTGATGACGATGTCGACCTTTTTCTCCTCGGGGCGCACGGAGAACTGGGGGTCCTCGGTCATCTTGAAGTAGCCGAGCTGCTGGATCTTGGTCACGCTCTTCTTGACCGCGTCCATGTCCATGATGTCGCCTTCGTCGAGGGCGAATTCGCGCCGGATGACCTTGTCGCGCGTCTGCGTGTTTCCCTGGACCTCGAGCCGGCCCAGGTAGAACTTCTCGCCTTCGAAGATCGAGATGTCGATGTCGACCTTGTGGTCGCCGACCTCTTTGAAGACCGGGTTCGGGTAAGAGTAGATGTACCCCCGCGACTTGTACATCGTCTCGACCTGCATGAGGCCCTCGACGATCCGGTCGCGATTCAGGATGGTGCCGGGCTTCAGCTCCCAGAAGGGTTTCAGCAGCTCCTGGGTGGAAAAGACCTGGGGCTGCCCGGACTCCGTGGGCTGGCCGTTCTGCTGCACCGCGGTGATCCGGAGTTCGTTCGTGTAGAAGAGGTCTCCTTCGACGACCGGGATCGTGATCCTCACGCGCCGCTTGAGCTTCTCGGGCTTGGCGTCGGGGTTCACGATGTAGACGTCGAGCGTCGGGTCCTTGATGACGACGTCCTTGTAACCCCGGGCCTGGTAGACCGCCTTGAGGCTTTCGACGTCGGCCTCGTAGTTGGCCTGGCTGTAGACCGTGTTGTCCGACAGGATGCGCCAGAAGACGGCGACCTTCGTCTTGTGCATGGCATTGCGCAGCGTCTGGGCCGAGACGTGCTCGTTGCCGGTGAACGTGATCGACTCGATCTTGACCTTGTCGCCCTCGTCGATCAGGAAGAGCACCTTCTTCTCGGTCTTCGAGAGGTCCTCGATGCGGTAGTCGACCGTGGCGCTGCGGAAGCCCTGGGCGAGGTAGGCGTCGGCGATCGCGGCCCGGGCCCGGGCGATGTCCCGGAGCGAGAGCGGCGCTCCCGCCTTCACCTCGACCTTGGCTTCCTTCAGGATGTCCCGGATCTGGGTCGTCGTCAGCTTCTTGTTGCCGCTGAAGTCCACTTCCTTGATGATCGGCCGCTCCTCGATCGTGACGACGAGCGTCACGCCGGCGGGCTCGCGCTCGGCCTCGATCTGGACGTTCTCGAGCAGCCCGACCTCCCAGAGTGCGTGGAAGTTGGCGCGAATCTTCTCGGGGTCGTATGGATCGCCGACCTTGATGCCGAGGTAGTGGGCGATCGTGTCCGGGGACACGGTCTGGAACCCGACGACCCGGATCCCGAGAATCGGCTCGGCGGAGACCGCTGCGGACCCGGCCGGGGCGGCCTGGTCGGGAGGCGGGGCGGGAACGGGCGCGCTCGTCGCGGGCGGGGTCGGGACCGGAAGGGCTGGCGGAGTGGGCTCCTGGGCGAGGACAGCCCCAAGACTCATCGCCGCCGCGGCGACGACCGCGGCCGTGCAAAGCCCCCGACGCAAGCCCTCAGCGCCCCTGAGTGATCGGTTCGTCTTCGCGAACCGTCACGCGCAGCCCCTCGGGCCCGACACGAACCTCGATCGCCTCGATGCGCTCCTCGCGGGCGGCGATCAGCAGCTCCGACACCGGGTCCTCGACGTGCTTCTGGATGGCGCGGCGCAGCGGCCGCGCGCCCATGTTGGGGTCTTCGCCGCTCTGCGCGAGGAGCCACTCGATCGCGGCGTCGTCGATATCGATCACGGCGCCTTTGGACGCGATCGTCGTGTTCACGTCGTCGATCAGCAATCGGCAGATCCTGGCGAGGTCCGGCCGCGCGAGCGGATGGAAGACGATGATGTCGTCGATGCGGTTGATGAACTCGGGGGAGAAATCGCGCCGCAGCTCCTTCAGGACCAGGTCCTCGATCTCCTTGTTGCTCTGCTGCTCGCGGTTGCCGCCGAAGCCCACGCGGGTCCGGTTCACGAGGTGCTTGGTTCCGATGTTCGACGTCATGATGATGAGCGTGTTCTTGAAGTCGACCACGTTGCCGTAGGCGTCGGTCAGGATGCCGTCCTCGAGGATCTGGAGGAGAAGGTTCGCGATGTCGGGGTGCGCCTTCTCGATCTCGTCGAAGAGGATGACGCTGTAGGGGTTGCGGCGGATCCGCTCGGTCAACTGGCCGCCCTCTTCGTGGCCGACGTAGCCCGGGGGCGAGCCGATCAGCTTGGAGACCGCGTGCTTCTCCATGTACTCCGACATGTCGAAGCGGACGAGCGACTTCTGGTTCTCGAACATGAACTCCGCCAGCCGCCGCGCGACCTCCGTCTTCCCCACGCCGGACGGCCCCAGGAAGATGAACGAGCCCATGGGTCGGTTGGGGTTGTTGACCCCCAGGCGCGAACGCCGGATCGCCTTCGAGACGCCGATGATCGCGGCCTCCTGGCCGACGATCCGCCGCCGGAGGGCGTCCTCCATGTGGAGGAGTTTTTCGGCTTCTTCCATCTCGAGCGAGGCGACCGGGATGCCCGTCCAGGACGAGATGATCTCCTCGATGTCGCGGCGCGTGACTTCCTGGGTCGCGTCGCTCTTCTCGGCGGACTGGGCCTTGGCCCGCTCGATCTCCTCCTTGAGCTCGATCTCGCGCTCCCGGAGGAAGACCGCCTTCTCGAAATCCTTGTCCGAAATCGCCTTCTTCATCTCCTTGACGATCTGCCGGATCTCGAGCTCGAGCTTGCGAAGGTTCTGGGTGTCGGCGACGCGCTTCAATTTCACTTTGGCCCCGGCCTCGTCGAGGATGTCGATCGCCTTGTCCGGGAAGAAGCGGTCGGTGATGTAGCGGTTGGACTGGTAGACGGCGGTCTTGATCGCCTCGGCCGAGTATCGGACCTTGTGGAACTGCTCGTAGCGGTCCTTGACCCCTTCGAGGATCTCGAACGTCTCGATCTCGGAGGGCGCGGTGACGTGGATCGCCTGGAACCGCCGCAGGAGGCTCCGGTCCTTCTCGATGTACTTCCGGTACTCCTTGAGCGTCGTCGCGCCGATACAGGAGACCTCGCCGCGCGAAAGGGCCGGCTTCAAGATGTTGGCAGCGTCGAGCGAGCCTTCGGCCGATCCCGCGCCGATCAGCGAGTGGATCTCGTCGATGAAGATGATCAGGTCCGGATTTTCGCGCAGCTCCCGGATGATCCCCTTCAGGCGCTCTTCGAACTGGCCGCGGTACTTCGTCCCGGCCACGATCAGCGAGAGATCGAGCGCGAGGATCTTCTTGGACGACAGGAACATCGGGACGGCGCCGTCGACGATTCGGGTGGCGAGCCCCTCGACGATCGCCGTCTTGCCGACACCCGGCTCGCCCAGCAGGATCGGGTTGTTCTTGGTGCGGCGCGAGAGGATCTGGATGATCCGCTCGACCTCCTTGTCGCGGCCGATCAGCGGATCGAACGTCCCGGTCCCGGCCAGCTGCGTGAGGTCCCGGCTGTATTCGGCCAGGAACGGGAGCTCCTTCTTCTGCTTCGAGACCTCCCGCTCCTTGATGAGGGAGATCGTCTCCTCCCGCACGCCGTACAGGTTGAAGCCGCGGGCCGCCAGCAGCCGGCCCGCGACGCAGCCGTCGACCCGGAGGAGCCCGATCAGGAGGTGCTCCGTGCCGACGTAGGGGTGCATCATGGACTCGGCCTCGTGCGAGGCGTAGGCCAGGATCTTCTTGGACTCCTCGGAGAGCGGCAACTCGGCGGTCGAGGAGATCCGCTCGACGAAGATGCGGTCGCCCTCGATCTCCCGCCGGACGTCTTCGGGCTTGACGTTGAACCGGGCGAAGATCTCCTTGATGACGTCCTCGCCCTCCCGGAGGATCCCGAGCAGCAGGTGCTCGGACTCGATCACCTTGGAGCCGAGCTTGGACGCCTCGTAGCGGGCGAAGAACAGCGCGCGGCGCGCTTTTTCGTTGTACTTCTCAAACATGGAAGGAACCTGTCGCCGTGGGAGATTTGTGGTGGACAGCCATCGAGCGAAGTCTCCGGACTAGCCTCGCTCTGGCAAACCGGGCGACGGAGTAATTCCTTCCCGGGACATCGTGAAAAGTCTATCACAGCGGTTCGCCAGATCCGGGTTGTGCGTGACGAGGACGGTCGTCATTCCCCGCTCGGCGTGAAGCTCCCGGAGGAGGCCGAAGACCGCCCGGGCCGCCGCGGCGTCGAGATTGCCGGTCGGCTCGTCGGCCAGCAGGAGGCCGGGGCCGCGCGCGAGGGCGCGCGCGATCGCGACCCGCTGCTGTTCGCCCCCCGACAGGGCGCGCGCTCCGTGGTCCCGACGGTCCCCGAGACCGACGCGCTCGAGCAGCGCGGCGGCCTTCCGGCGCGCCTCGGCTTCCGGAACCCCGGCGATGCGGTGGGGCATCGCGACGTTCTCCTCGGCCGTGAACTCGGGCAGCAGGTGATGGAACTGGAACACGAACCCGACCTTTTCGTTCCGGAACCGGGCACGCGCGCGCGGCGAAAGCTCGTCGATCGCCTGGCCGAAGACTTCGACCCGTCCGGAATCCGGCCGGTCGATCCCGCCGATCAGGTGGAGCAGGGTCGACTTCCCCACGCCCGAGGGCCCCATGACCGCGGCGAAGGTCCCGGCCCCGAGGTCGAAGGAAAGGCCCGAGAAAACGGTCACGGGCGCGCCCTCCCCCGTGTACGTCTTCGAGAGGTTCTCGGCCCGGATGGCGAGCCCGGTCATCGCGACAACCGGATCGCCTCGCCCGGCGCCAGCCGCGCAGCCGCCCGAGCCGGCAGGACCGCGGCCGCGAGCGCCGTGGCGATGGCGAACGCGGCGCAGGCGGCAACCTCGGCCGGATGAATCGCGAAGGGGACGTGCGAGATCGTGTAGACCTCGGCCGGAAGGGGCACGATCTCGAACCGGTCGGCCGCGACGGAGAGGCCGACGCCGATGAGAACACCCGCGGCCGTTCCGACAACGCCGATCACCGCGCCGAGCGTGAGGTAGATCCTCAACAGCGATCCCGGAGCCGCGCCCATCGAGGTCAGGACGCCGAGGTCCCGCTTCTTCTCGACGACGGTCAGCGCGATCGACGCGACGATGTTGAGGGCGGCGACGACGATCACGAGGCCGACCGTCACGAAGATCACCGCCTTTTCCAGCCGCAACGCGAAGGCGAGCGGAGCGTTGCGGTCCCGCCACGTCTCGACGCGGTATCCCTTCGGGAGAGCGGTGCGCACCACGCTCGCGGCGGCTTCGGCCCGCGTCGGGTCCGCGAGGCGCGCTTCGTAGGCGAAGGCTCCCGTCGGGACTCCCGTCAGCAGCCGCGCGGTCGGCTCCGACACCTCGACCTCCGCGGCCTTTTCCAGGATTCCCGCGCCGCGCACGTCGGCAACCTCGAGAACCACCGAGACCGGGATCGGCCCGACCGGCGACAGCCGCGTGCGCGACGAGGTCACCCGCATCAGGTCGCCGACGGCCAGGTGCAGGCGGCCGGCGAGCGGCCGCGTGATGACGGCGCCCGGCAGATCGCGCGAAGACGCTTCGGCGGCCCGCCCGTCGCGGAAGCGGACGGGCTGGATGGCCGAGCCGTCGAGGTCGGAGGCCCAGCCGCGCCCCTCGATGTCCGCCTCCACGCCCAGCACCCCGGGCGCCGCTTCGAGGGCCCGCCGCGCGGCGTCGGCGTCGGGCAGCAGCATTCCCCGCACCGGCGAAACGGTCAGGTGGGCCGTCCGCTCCATCATCTGGCTCCGGATGCGGTCCTGGAAGCCCGAGAGGAGCGCGAGCGAGACGATCAACGCGGCGACCCCGACGGCAAGACCCACGATCGAGATCGTGGCGATCAAGGCGACGTGGGCCCGGCGCCGGGAAGCGGCCAGGTAGCGCAACGCGACGAAGGTTTCGAACCGCAAGGTCACCCGCGCGGCCGGAGCAGTGGGAAGAGGATCACGTCCCGGATCGAGTGGCGGTCGGTCAACAGCATGGTGAGGCGGTCGATCCCCAGGCCCTCGCCCGCCGTCGGCGGCATGCCGTGCTCGAGTGCCTCGACGTAGTCCTCGTCGTAGGGGGCGACCTCGAGGTCGCCCTGCGCGCGCTCCACCATCTGCCGCGCGAAGCGCGCGGCCTGCTCCGCTGGATCGTTCAGCTCCGAGAAGCCGTTGGCGATCTCCATCCCGCCGGCATAGAGCTCGAAGCGGTCCGCCCACTCCGGGTCGTGCGGCAGAGGCCGCGAAAGGGGCGAGATCTCGGTCGGGAACTCGTGCAGGAACGTGGGTTGAACCAGGCGCGCCTCGCCGACCGCCTCGAAGAGCTCGGCGAGGAGCTTGCCCTTCTTTGCCCGGAACCGCTCGGGCTTCTCGACGCCGAACCGCTCCGCGGCCGCGAACAGCCGGTCGGCGTGCCCGAGGTCTTCCCGGGAAACGGCGCCCCGGGGGTCCTCGCGCGTGAACTCGACGACGGCCTCGCGCATGGTCAGCCGCCGGAAAGGCGGGGTCCAGTCGATCTCGGTCTCGCCCCACGGCGTCTTCGGGGAGCCGGCGACCTCGCGGGCGAGGCCCGACAGCATCTCCTCCGACAGCCGCATCAGGTCCTCTCCCCGCGCGTAGGCCTGATAGAACTCGAGCATCGTGAACTCGGGGTTGTGGTGGGTCGAGATGCCCTCGTTTCGGAAGTTGCGGTTGATCTCGTAGACGCGGGGGATTCCCCCGACGATCAGCCGCTTCAAGTAGAGCTCGGGCGCGATCCGCAGGAAGAGGTCGAGGTCGAGCGCGTTGTGGTGCGTGACGAACGGCCGGGCGACCGCGCCGCCCGCGATCGGCTGCATCATCGGGGTCTCGACCTCGAGGTATCCCCGCTCGTCGAGAAACTGCCGCAGCAACCGCACGATCGCGGCTCGCCGTTCGAAGACCTCCCGCGATTCCGGGTTGACGGCGAGATCGAGGTAGCGCTGGCGGTACCGGCGCTCGACGTCCTTCAGGCCGTGCCACTTCTCGGGAAGCGGGCGGAAGCACTTCGCCAGGAAGGTCAGGGACTTCGCCTTGACCGAAAGCTCCCCCGTCCGCGTCCGGAACACTTCGCCTTCGACCCCGAGCCAGTCGCCGAGATCGAGCGCGCGGTAGAGCTCGAAGGCCCCGTCGCCGACCGCGTCCCGCCGCAGGTAAACCTGCACGCGCGCGCGGCCGTCCGAGAGGTCCAGGAACCCGGCTTTCCCCGCCGTGCGCAGGGCGAGCACCCGACCCGCGGTCGCGACGGACACGGGGACCGCCTCCAGCGCTTCGGCCGGGACCTCCCGGTACTTGCGGACGATCTCGGAAACCGTCGCCGTGACCGGAAACTCGAAGGGCGCCACGGGAACCCCGAGCTCCTCGAGCCTGCGCAGGTTCTCGCGGCGGTTGTGGACGAGGTCGCTCTGCGCGGCCGGGTCCGCTCCCGGGCGCTCCTCCGGATCGCTCATCGCAGCGGAGTATACGGTCGGTCCCGGCGGCCGCCGGCTAGGGGCGCGAGTCGCGGCGCTCGCTGCCGGGCGCGTCCTGCATCAGCCACAGGTCGGCCGTCGCGCGCAGGAGCCGGAACCGCGTGCGGGTCCAGGAGCGGATCTCTTCGGACGAGCTGACCGCCTCGGCTTCGTCGACGACGCTCGAGAGCGCGGCGTCGAGGGCCGGCACCCGCCCGAGCGTCGCGCGGGCCGCCCGCAGCGTTTCGGCCCGCGGTTCGCCCCCGGACCGGGCCAGCGCCTCCGTCTCCTCTTCGGCCTTCAGGCGAAGCGCCACCGCGCGCAGGAGGATCCGGTCCCGATCGTTCGGGGCCCGGCCGGCCCCTGCGACGGCATGCCGCGCGGCCTTCAGCTCCCATGATTCGAGCCTCAGGTTTTCGAGGCCCGCCAGGTCCGTCCGCAGCGGCCCGGTCCCGTCGTCGTAGTGCTCGACGGCGCCGAGCACGCGGTCGACCGCCGGCTTCCAGAAGGCGTCGTCGTCGGCATCGGACTCGACCTCCTCGACGAGGCTCAGGGCCTCGTCGATGTCCTCGGCGGCGAGACCCGCGAGCTCGAAGCGCCCGAGCACGTGGCCGATGGCCTCCTTCAGCTCGACCACCTGCCGCGCCTTGAGATTCGACTCGCGCGACTGGCGCTCGAAGCGCTGTCGGGATTCGTGGAACTTCCGGAACTCGTCCGACGTCGGCACTTCGAGCCCGCCGCGCGTCAGCTCCTTCTCCAGGTCGCCGATCCGTTCGGTGGCCTCGTCGAGGCGCCGCTCCTCCCGCTCGTAGAGACGGTGGAAGACCGATCGTGTGCGCAGGTTGCAGGTGGCCGCCGCGGCGAGGACGTCCGGGTGGGCGAGGCCGCCCGCGACCTGCCGCTTCAGGATTCGCACGTTGTGCAGGAGTTTCGCCGTGACGAGGTCTTCGAACTCCTGGGCGCGCGCCATCTCGGCCGCGAGGTCGTCGAAAGCGCGCGCGATCGTCGGGGCCGTCTCGGCTTCGATCCGGGGCCAGACCGAGGTGGCCGTCGCCGATTCGAAGAACTTGCGGACCTCCGGGCGCGGCCTCGCCGCGGCCGGGTCGCCGCCCTGACCGGCCGCCAGCACGGTCGCCAGGAAGTCGACCTTGTCGACGACGTCCTCGTCGACGTCGGGCTGCGAGAAGTAGAAGCGGAGCAGGTGGAAGGCGATCTTCTCGTCCTGGGGCTGCACCTTTTCGAAAAACCGGCGCACATACGAGGGCGACACGTGACGGTCGGCGTCGCGGAGCCTGCGGGCGAAGGCGTCGAGCCGGTCCGCGAGCTCCCGGATGCGCGGGGCAACCTTCTCCGGAGACGTCGTGTCGATGGCGCCGGAGACCGCGCGCACGTCTTCGTAGAGCTTCGAGAAGTCGAGCGCGTACCCCGGCTCCGTCGCGAAGAAAGTCTTCTGGACGCCACGCAGAAACTGGTGGAACGTCCACAACGCCTTGAACCTCTCGGTCAGGCGAATGTAGTCTTCGTGAAGAAGCTGGATTCGCTCGACGGACATCGTATTGTTCCGCGGTTCCCGGTATCTTAACGCGGAAAGACCGCGGCACCGGCCGGGAACCGGCGCCGCCGAGGTAGGAAACGATGAAAACCATCGCCACGGAAGGCGCCCCGAAGGCCATCGGACCCTACAGCCAGGCGATCGTCGACGGCGACCTCCTGTTCGCGTCCGGTCAGGTCCCGCTCGATCCCGCGACCGGCGAGCTCGTGCCGGGCGGTTTCGAGGCGGGTGTCGAGCGCGTGTTCGACAACCTCGAGGCCGTCCTGCGCGAGGCCGGGGCCACCCTCCAGGACGTCGTCAAGTCGACCGTCTACCTTCTCCGCATGTCCGACTTCGCCGCCATGAACGGGATCTACGCGCGACGGTTCGGCAACCACCGTCCCGCACGCTCGACGGTTGCCGTGGCGGAGCTTCCCAAGGGCGCCGCCGTCGAGATCGACGTCGTCGCCCGCCTGAAATCCTGAGCCGTCAGGGCCAGAGCGCGAGGCCGAGGGCGGCCGCGAGCCATCCAAGCACGACGACGCGCGTCGAGCGCCGGTGCAGCCGGTCGAACCGGACACGGAAGGGGTCGTCCGCCGGCGCGGCGTCGAACGAGCCGACCTTCATCCGGAAATAGTCCATCCTCGGCCGGAGGACCATCGCGAGGTAGACGTTCGACGCGATCGCGACGAAGATCCCGACCGCTCCGGCCGCGGCCCGGCCGTGCAGCACGAGCCCACGCTCGAGCGCGACGAACACGCCGATCACCAGCACGAGCGAGAGAATCTGCTTGACGATCTCGAACCGCCGCAGGATCTCGCCGAAGACGCCGCCGGCGGTGTCGCGCGACGCGATCTTCCCGAACACGACCGGCGCGGCGATCACGACGACGAGCGTCCCGCCCACCCAGAGGGCGAGCGCGAACCGCACGGCGAGGGAGGGGGCGTCCAAGGCGCGGGAGTGTACCGCTTCCCCTGCGGTCTCGGAGGCGCGGCGTGGCCGCGGGCTATCCTGTGCCGGTGACTCCCCGCTTCCGGTGGACCCTCGCCGCGATCGTCGTCGCGGGGTTCGCCCTCACGCTCGTCCGGCTCGACCACTTTTCGTTCTGGCTCGACGAAGTGCTCCAGTCGTACTGGATCAGCGGCGACTGGGCATTCCTGTGGAAGTCGCTCCGGTTCGACGCGGTCCATCCCCCGCTCGACTACGTCGCCGACAAGCTCTTCGGCGCCTTTCATCCGGGCGACGCGGCGCGCAAGCTCCTGCCCGCGCTCTGGGGCGCCGGCGGTACGGCGGCCTTCGGCGTCCTGCTCGCGCGCCGGGGAGGGCCGCTGCTCGGCCTGGCCGCCGCCGCCCTGCTCGCCTTCACGCCGTACCACGTCCGCTTCTCCCAGGAGCTGCGGCCCTACTCGCTCGCGCTTTTTCTGCTGTGCCTGGCGCTGTGTGCCCTCGACGGCTTCCTCGAGAGACCCGGCACATGGCGTCTGGCGGCGCTCTATCTGGCCTGCCTCGCGACCGCGTACACCCTCTACACGGCGGGGCTGGTCCTCGCGATCGCCGCCGCCGCCCTGCTCGTCGAGGATGCATTCTCCGAAGCGCTCCCCCGCCGGCGAAGCGCACGCCGCTCGCTCGCCTGGAGTCCGGTCTTCGTCCTCGCACTCGCCGCCGGTTATCTCCCGTGGGCGCCCGTCGTCCTTGCCGCGCTGCGCCGGCCGCCGATGGCGCCTCTCGCGCCCCTCACGCTCGAGCGGGCGGGCCGCGTCGCGGCCTTCTTCGCCTTCGCGCCCGGCGACGGCGCCGCGCTTTCGGCATGGGGGGTGCTCTTCTTCGTGCTGGTCGCTTGCGGCGCGTGGATCGTGCTCTTCCGGCGCGGCCTGCGATTCCTCGCCGCGTGGGGCATCGGGGGTGCCGCCGCGATCGAGACCCTCTTCCGACTGCACCCCCACTTCGATGCCTCGCGCCGGTTTCTGCCGGCCGGCCTTGCCGTCACGGCCCTCGCGGCAGCGGCCCTCGCCGCCATGCTCGCGCGGCCGGTCACGCGCCTGCCGGCCGTCGCGCTGCTGGCGGCGATCCTCGTGCTCGACGTCCGCGCCCTGCGCGTCTACTTTCGCGAGGGGCGGATCGACTGGCGTCCGGTCGCGGAGTACCTTCGGCGCGAGGCCTCTCCGGCCGAACGCATTTTCGCCGAGAACCAGCACACACAGCTCTGCGTGGCCTACTACCTCGTCGGTCCCCGGTGGCTCTTCGACGCGAGCGCGGGCCGCGACCCCGGCCGTTCGATCGTGGACGTGGGGCCGGGCACCGGGACCCTGTCCCGCGCCTGGCTCCCGGGAACCCGCGGCTGGCTGGTGCTCGCGGCCGGGCCCGAGAACAGGTGGCTGCGCCGCTGGGCCGCGACCTTTCCGTCCAGGACGTTTCCCACCGCGGCGGGCGCGATCGTGCGCCGGCTCGATCCGGCCGGCGATCCGGGACGCTAAGATCCAGGTTCCGATGGACCCGGATCTTTCCTCGACTCTCGACGACCTCGTCCTCGGCCGCGGCGTCGCGCGCGGCCGGCACAGCCTCCGCTGGAAGGGCCGCCTCGTGGCCGGCGAGCTCGAGCAGCGGCTCGCCGCCAACGGCTTTTCCCGGACGACGGTCCGGGACGCGAAGATCGAGCCGGGCGAGAGGATCCCGGCCTTCTACCTCCACGGCGACACCGCCGACTTCGGCTACGTCCGCTGGGAGATCTTCACGCCGAGGAGCCGCCGCAAGCTCTTCGCCTCCGAATACCGTCGTCCGGAAAACCAGGAATGGGCCGTGCAACTGAACCTCGCCTCCCCGGAGACGGTCTGGGCCAAGGCTTCGGCCCGCGAGCGCCACGACGTCGACACCGTCGTTCCGGTGAACCCGTGACGGCGGTGCCGATCGTCGAGACCTTCCCGGTCGGGCCGCTGCAGTGCAACTGCACCGTGCTCGCCGACCCGGTCTCGCGCGAGGCCGTCGTCATCGACCCGGGGGACGAGCCCGAGCGGATCCTCCGGGCTCTCGAAAGCGAAAGGCTCGTTCCGGTCGCCCTCCTCCACACGCACGCGCACCTCGACCACATCACGGCCTCGCGGGCAGTGAAGGAAGCGACCGGGGCGCCGATCCGCCTCCACCCGGCCGACCGCCCGCTCTACGACGCGCTTCCGGAGCAGGCGGCGTTCTTCGGCCTCCGGGCCGAGGCTCCGCTTTCTCCGGACGCGCCGCTTTCCGACGGAGACATCGTGCGGTTCGGCCCCTACCGGCTGCGGGCGATCCACACTCCCGGCCACACTCCCGGCTCGACGTGCTTCCTTCTCGAGGGCGACGCGCCCGTACTCTTCTCGGGAGACACGCTCTTCCGGCGCTCGATCGGCCGGACGGACCTCTGGGGCGGCGACACCGACGCTATCCTCGCGTCGATCCGGGGCCGCCTGTTCCCCCTCGAGGGATCGACCCCGGTCGTCTGCGGCCACGGCGACGGCACGACGATCGCCGAGGAGAAGCGTCTGAACCCTTTCGCGGCACTCTGACCCGTCTATAATCGTCGCCCGATGAGACTGTCGATTCCGGAAAAATCCGCCCTCGTGGCATCGTTCTGGAAGGACTCCCCGTCGGTCTGTCCGACGCACGACGTGCCGATGCGGACCTTTTTCGTCGACCGGGTCTACAAGCCGCAGGTCGTCATGGTCTGCCCGCGCGGCAAGGAAATGCACCGGTTCGCGCAGAAGCCCAAGCAGATCGAGTTCTCGCGGCCCCACCTGAAGACGATGGTCCGGGACGCCCAGGAGCGCGAGTCCCCGACGTGTCCCCAGGACTTCACGGCCCTCTTCGTCTACCGGACGCCGGCCGTGTTCCTGCCCCAGGGCTGGGATTACAGCTTCGTGTGCCCCAACTGCCTTTCCTACGGGCAGTGGGTCGAGACCGGCCGAGAGGAGGACGAGGTCGTCGCCGCACCCAAGCCCAAGAAAGAGGCGCCGGCCTTCCACGACGAGACGATCCCGCTTCCCAAGCGCATGGAGATGGCGAAGGAGGGCAACCTCGCGCTCAAGCTCTACGCGGCGATGGCCCAGACGGACTGCACCGCCTGCGGCTACGACTGCGAGGGCTATGCCGCGGCGCTCGCCAACGGCAAGGAGAAAGACCCCAACCTCTGCGTGCCGGGGAAGGAAGAGACGGCCCGCGTCGTCAAGGATCTCCTCAAGGGCACGGGTCTGCCGGCCGCCTCCGCCTAGCTGTCGTTTCTCAACAGGTTGTTCACGCAATTCGGCGAGGTGAGACCCGGGCCGTAGGGGCGGCCCTTGTGGCCGCCCGCTGACACGCTGACGATTCGCGTGCCGCCCCTCGATGGGCCCAGGAGGGGGCGCCCGCAAGGGGCGCCCCTACGTGCCGGGGCGCGGCAGTTTCAGGGGTCGCTTCACGAAGCGGGCGCCGGCACAGTGAACAACGTCTTGAGAATTCACACCTAGCTCAGTCGCCCCCGGCCCCGGGCGTTCCGATGACCGAGGCGACCGCCCCGGAGTCCGTGGCCCGGCGTTCGGCTCCGCGGATCGGGATCCCGAACGTGAAGCGGCTCCCCTGGCCGACCACGCTCGAGGCCCAGATCGTCCCGCCGTGGAGCTCGACGAGGGACCGCGCGAGCGCCAGCCCGATGCCCATCCCCGCATGGCCGCGGGTCGCCGAGCCGTCGACCTGCCGGAATCGCTCGAACACATGGGGCAGCTCGTTGTCGGGAATGCCGATGCCGTCGTCCTCCACGCTGACCAGAAAGCGCTCCGGCTCGCGCTCGACGCGAACGACCACCCGTCCGTGCTCCGGCGTGAAGTGGATCGCGTTGGCGAGCAGGTTCCAGAGCACCTGCTGGAGCCGGAGGGCGTCGGCGCGCACCGGGGCCATGGGCTCGGGCATCGGCGCGGCCATGAGCGCGACGCCGCGCGCTTGCGCCATCATGCGGACGGTCTCGATCGAGCGCTGGACCACCTCCGACAGGAAGACGGGCTTCAGGTCGAGCGTCAGCGCGCCGCGGTCGAGGCGCGCGAGGTCGAGCAGGTCGTCAATCAGGGCGAGCAGGACCCGCGCCGACTGGCGGATCTGCCGCATGCCCCGCCGGCGGGTCGGTTCGTCCACGTCGGGCTGCTCCTCGAAGAGGTCCGTCCATCCCACGATTGCCGTCAGGGGCGTGCGCAGCTCGTGGTTCACGTTCTGCAGGAAGTGGTCCTTGAGCCGGCTGGCCCGGCGCAGCTCGTCGACCGTGCCGGTGAGCGTCGTGTAGAGCCGGGCGTTTCGCAGCAGAAGGGAGACGAGGTCCGCGAAGGACGTTACGGCGTCAATTTCCTCCTGGCCGAACCCCTCGGCGCGGTTGATCGCGACCGCGACGCCGAGCGTCTCCTCCTCCGTCTTCAGGGGCGCAAAGATGGCGTTGGAGGCCCCGACGAGCCGGCCGAGCTCCCGGTTGGCGTACGGGTCCCGGTCCATGTCGTGGCTGCAATAGGGCTCGCCGGTTCGGAAGACCATTCCCTCGATCGAGCGGGCGTCGACCGAGACCTTCAGACGGGATGCGACCTCTTCCGTGAGGTTGAAGGCCGGCACGGCCGCTTCCAGCCGGTGTGTGTTCCGGTCGTACAGGTAGAACCAGACCCGCTCGGCGTTGGTGAAAGCCGCGATCGCCTGGGCCGATCGCGCCAGGACTTCCTGGACGTCGGTCATGCGGTAGGCCGAGCGCGAGAACTGGTGCAGCCGGCGGAGCGTTTCGACTCTCCGGGCGACGCGGCGGCCCATCGTGTCGATCGCAGCGGCGAGCCGGCCGAGCTCGTCGGACTGGTCCCCTCCCCCGACCTGAACGGTTCGCCCGCGACCGATCTCCTCGGCGGCGCCGACGAGCCGCGAGACGGGGGCGGAGACCCGGCGCGACACGATGCCGAGGACCACGAGGGCGGCCGGGAGGAGGAGCGCGAAGAGCAACAGGACGTCGCGACGCAGCGTCGAAAGCGAAGAGGGCGAGAACGCCCCCGCCGCCTCGCCGCGGATGGTGTCGAGGGCCTCGCGCGACAGGCCCTCGTAGAAAATCCACCCGGTCGAACCGATCCTCGCCGAGGCGACCCGGACGCGCTGGCCGTCGATCAGGTACTCCTCGCTCGAGCGCGTCTTCGACCGTCCCCGGGCCGCCAGGTCCTTCAGCTCGGGCGAGGGCGCCGAGGCGAGCGGCGCGCCGCTCGTGCCGTTCCAGCCGAGGACCGCCGCGGCGCGCGGCGTCATCGAGACGACGTGCCCGTCGGAATCGGTCGCGAACCAGAAATCGCCGGGCGCCTGGAAGCTCTCCATCGCCTCGGCGACGTACCGTCGGACGTCGACCTCGATCGCGACACCCGCGATGAGCCGCCCGGCCGCATCCCGCACGGGCACGAAGAGCGTCGGGAACCGCGGGTCCGCACCGTCCGTCGAGGGTCCGGCGTGCGCCTCCGACCAGACCGCCGTGTCGCCCCCGGCCGGCGGCGCCTCCGGAAATCGGGCGACGCGGTTGAAGGCGAACCGCTCGAGCTCGCCCCCGGATTCCCGGTTGGCCCGGTGCAGATCGACCCAGGGGGACAGCCGCGCGACGCCGGATGCCGTCCAGATACTCACCGAGCGGTACGACGTGCGCCGGCGACGCAGCTGTTTCATGACCGGCGCGAGGGCACGGGTCCGGGCCAGGTCCCGACGGGCCGCGGCCTCGTCCGGACGGCGCGAGGAGACGAGGGCCGCCGAGTCGTCTTCCGGCACGGGGGTCCAGAGGTGTCCGTGCGCGTCGGGCGCCGCCACGCGTCCGTCGTCCGCGAGCCCCGGACCCTGCAGGGCCTCGCCGGCCTCCGCCGCGATCGCCCAGGCCGCCTCCTCGGCCGCCTGGGTCCGCCGCTCTATCCATTCGGCCCGGAATATCGCGTCCTGCGCCATCCGGATCGAGGCCTCCGTGACCCGCACGGCCGCCACCTGCTCCCCCGACGCCGTCTGGAGCAGCGACAGACGCCGCTGGACCAGAAAAACGTACACGCCCGCCGGGAGGAGGAACGCCACGAAGGAGCCCAGCAGGAGCCGGGCCGCGAGGCTCGTCCGCGGGTCGAAGCGCCGCCAGAGCCACTCGAAGGGAAGCGGTTTCACTCAGGAATTGTAGCGCCGGCCGGTCGGTCCGGCGGACGAATCACTCGTAGCGCAACGCCTCGATGGGATCCAGCCTCGACGCCTTTCGCGCCGGATAGAAGCCGAAGAAGACCCCGATCGCGGCCGAGAAGCCGAAAGCGAGCGCGATGGCACGGCCGTCGAGGTGAATCGGCCAGCCGGCTTTCCAGGCGAGGATCCGGGACGCGGCGATGCCGAGGGTCACGCCGATGGCCCCGCCGGCGATCGAGAGGGTGAGCGCCTCGATCAGGAACTGCGTCAGGACGTCCCGGCCCTTGGCCCCGATCGCCATGCGGATCCCGATTTCCCGCGTCCGCTCGGTCACCGAAACGAGCATGATGTTCATGATCCCGATCCCTCCGACCAGAAGCGAGATCGAGGCTGCCGAGGCGAGCAGCACCGAGAGGGTCTTGGACGTCTGGTCGGCCGTCTGGGCGATTTCCTGCTGCGAGCGGATCATGAAATCCGCGTCCTGTCCCGGCCCGATCCGGTGACGCTGGCGCAAAAGCGCCTCGATCTGCTTCTGCGCCTCCTCCACCGCCGTCCGGGACACGGCCGAGGCCATGAACATGTCGATCTTCTGCGTCTTCTTGAGGAGGCGCATCACCGTCGTGTACGGGGCGACGACGACGTCGTCCTGGTCCTGGCCCATGGAGTTGCCGCCCTTGGTCTCGAGCACGCCGATCACGCGGAACGGAAAGTTCTTGATCCGCACGGTCTGGCCGACCGGGTCCTGGCCCTCGAAGAGGGCGTTCGCGACCGTCGATCCGATGACGCAGACTTTCGCCGCCGCGCGCACGTCCGACTCGCCGAAGAAAACCCCGCGGTCGACGTTCCACGATCGCACGAAAGGCCATTCGACGCCGACGCCCTGAACGCTCGTGCCCCAGTTCAGGCTGCCCGACACGATCTGGGCGGCCGAGCGCGACATCGGGGTCACGTAGGCGACCGCGGGGCACTCCGCCCGCACCGCCTCGACATCGTCTTCCGTGATCGTCGACTGGCCCGTGAAGATCCGCGCTCCCGACTGCGTCGCGACCCCGGGAAAGATCATGAGGAAGTTCGTCCCGAGGGAGGAAATCTGGGCCTGGATCGCCTCCTGCGAGCCCTGGCCGACCGCGATCATCGCGATCACGCAGGCGACGCCGATGATGATCCCGAGCGCCGTCAGCATCGAGCGCATCTTGTTGCGAGCGATCGCCTTGAGACCGACCTTCAGGATCGTCAGGAATTTCAGCATGGGTTTGCCTCAGTGCGCCGGTGGCGCGATGCGGCGGCTCGACACCGCGCGGTCCTCGACGATACGCCCGTCGCGGAACGAGACGATCCGCCGGGCGTACTCGGAGATGTCGTTCTCGTGGGTGATCACGACGACCGTCTTGCCCTCGTCGTTCAGGCGCTGAAAGACGCCCATGACCTCCTCCGAGGTCTTCGTATCGAGGTTGCCCGTCGGCTCGTCGGCGAGCATCAGTTTCGGGTCGTTGATGAGGGCTCGGGCGATCGCGACGCGCTGCTGCTGGCCGCCCGAGAGCTGGCTCGGATGATGGTCCTCCCGGCCCGCCAGGCCCACCGCCGCCAGGCATCGGCGCGCACGAGCCTCGCGGTCCTTCGCCCCATGGCTGTCGTTCGAGTAGATCAGGGGCAGCTCGACGTTGTCGAGCGCGGAGGTGCGCGGAAGGAGGTTGAACGACTGGAACACGAACCCGATCTTCCCGTTCCGGATCTCGGCCCGTTCGTCGCGATCGAGCCCCGACACGTCGATCCCGTCGAGGAAGTAGCGGCCGGAGGTCGGCCGGTCGAGGCACCCGACGATGTTCATGAAGGTGCTCTTGCCCGAGCCCGAAGGGCCCATGACGGCGACGAACTCCCCCGGGCCGATCGAGACCGTGACGCCGTCCAGCGCGCGCACCTCGACTTCCCCCATCTGGTAGACGCGGACGAGGTCCTCGATGCGGATGACGTCGGGCCCCGCCAACCTCAGAATCTCCGGCCGCCGCCGACGGGACGCGCGCCCTGGGCCTCGACCTTCGCGGTGACGAGCCCGATGACGACGGTCTCCCCCTCTTTGAGCTCGCCCGAGACGACCTGCGTGTAGCGTCCGTCGGTGATCCCCCCCCGAATGTCGACCGGCTTCAGAGCGCCGGCGCCTCCGGGCCCGAGCGTGTAAACCGTCTGACCCGGCCGGCGCGGCTTCCCGCCGCCGGCCGAGCGATCGAACTGGCGGGCCGCCCCGGCCGTCCCGCTCCCGGCGCCGCGCGCCGCACGTTCCTCGACCGAGGCGCCGCTCGCGGCCGGGGCCGCCGCCCCCTCTTCCGGCTTGAACCGCAGGGCCGCGTTGGGGACACGGAGCACGTCGCGGGCCGTGGCGACGTCGATCGAGACGTTGGCGGTCATGCTCGGACGCAGGGCCAGGTCGGGATTGTCGACCTCGATGATCACCGGATAGGTCACGACGTTCTGATTGACGGTCGCATTGAGCCGGATCTGCGCGATCTTGCCGCGAAAGGTCTCGTCGGGATAGGCGTCGACCGTGAAGCGGACGGGTTGCCCGACCCGGCACAGGCCGATGTCGGACTCGGAGACGTCCGCCGAAACCTGCATTTTGGTGAGGTCCTGGGCGATCGTGAAGATCGTGGGAGCCGTGAAGGACGCCGCGACCGGCTGGCCGACGTCGTACTGGCGGTCCACGACGACGCCGTCGATGGGCGCCGTGATCCGGCTGTTGCGCAGGTCCGTCTCCGCCTGCGCGAGCGAAGCTCGCGCCTGGTTGACGCCGGCCGCAGCCGAGTCGTAGTTGGCCTGGGCCTGGTCGAGGTCCGCCTGGGCGGCGAGTTTCTCGTCCCAGAGGGCTTTCTGGCGCCGCAGCGAAATTTCGGCGTTGCGGAGGTCGACGTTCGACTTCTCGAGCGCCGCGCGCACCTGGGCCAGCCGGTCCTGGAAGGGGGCCGGGTCGAGCTCCGCCAGAAGGTCCCCCTTCTTGACCTTCTTGTTGAAGTCGGCATGAAGGGCCGCGACGTTCCCGGACACGACGCTTCCGACCTTGACCGTCGTCACCGCCGACAGCGTGCCGGTGGCGGCGACCGTCTGCGTGATGTTGCCGCGCTCGACTTTGGCCGTGCGGTACTTGGGCTCCGTCTTCCCCCGGCCCCCGAGGAGGAGGAACGCACCTCCGCCGAGGACGAGCACGATGCCGGCCAGGACCAGTGCCTTCTTCATCCGTCCCCTCCAACCGGCCGGGCCGGGACCTTCTTCCCCGGACTCGCCCCGCCCGGGCGACGCGCGAGGTTACAGCCCGGCCAAAGAAAAGGGCCCGCGAGGGCCCGATTGTCGGCGCGCCGGGACGGCCCCGGCCTTACAGGTTGCGGTCGATCAGCTTGACGAACTCGCTCCTCGGGAGAGCGCCGAGCGCCCGGTCGGCGACCTCGCCGTTCTTGAAGAGAATGAACGTGGGGATGGAAGTGATCTGGTAGCGCATGGCGACCTCGGTCGACTCGTCGACGTTGATCTTGGCGACCTTGATCTTTCCTGCGTACTGCGTCGCCAGGTCGTCCACGATCGGGGCGACGGAACGACAGGGCCCGCACCAGGGCGCCCAGAAATCCACCAGCACGGGCACCTGGCTCTTCAGGATGTCCCCGTCGAAACTCGCGTCGGAGACCTGGGAAATATTGGGATTCGACATCGAAAAATGCTCCTTCGAGGCGAAATATGCGATGAACCCGACCCGGGATTCAGGCGCGGGCATTCTAGCAAAACGGTGGGCATCCCCCGGCCTTGAGGCCGCGCCTCAGTGGACGTGCGCGTGGACGCGGCCCCGCACGTGGGCGAGCCCTTCCCGCAGGAACCACGGCACCATCAGCAGGGAGAGGGCCGGGTCCACCCAGTGGGGCGCCGCCAGGAGGCCCGCGATCATCGCCAGCATCGTGAGACCGGAGTCGATCGAGCAGGCAATCGACTCCTTGGCTTCCGCGGCCAGGCCCTTGCTGCCGAGACTGCGGCTCGTCTTCCACTTGAAATACCCGACGACGGGCATGCCGAACGTGGCAAAGATCGTCAGGAGGAGACCCAGTACGCTCGGTTCGACGTGGTTGCCTCCGATGAGCTCGTAGGTGCCGCGCGCCAGCGTGTAGATCGCGAGAAGCAGGAACGAAACTCCGATCCAGCGGGCGAGGATCTGGTCGCGCCGCGCGTGGTCCTCCTCCTCGTCGGCGAGGTGCCGCAGGTGCCGCACGGCGAGAAAGGCGGCGCCTCCCTCGATCACGCTCTCGATGCCGAAGGCGAGCAGGGCGAGGCTTCCCGTGCGGGCCGACTCGAACAGGGCGAGGCCGCCTTCCCCGAAAACGTGGACGAAGGTCAGGCCGAGCAGCCAGTGCATGCGCCGGCGCAGGGCGTCCGGGCCCGCCGGAGCCAAGCGCCCGGGGGCCGCGAGCGTGTGCGGTCCGGTGGTCACGCCGGCATTCTACGCAGCGGGAACCCGACTTCGCGGAATAGAATGCGCGGGTGCTCGCTTTGGGAACCTGAAAAATGCTGCGTCGGATGAGAGCTGCGCGCGCGGTCCGGGCCGTCCTGGTGGCGGCCGCGACGCTCGCCCTGCTCGCGTCTTTCGGCATGCACCCCGAGCCCGTGGGCACCGACGGTTTCGCGTCGCACCGGGGACTCTCGAGCGCCCACGCGGAGGACGCTCCCCACGCCTGCCCGGCCTGTCTGACGCATGCCGCGGCGCTGCTGACACCGGCCGTCGATGCGCCCCGGGTCGATTCATCCGACGCCCGAGTCCCGCTCGCCCTCGAATCCTCGGCCCTCTCCCGCCGCGCCGCTCTCGAGCTCTCCGGCCGCTCTCCTCCGTTCCGCCGCTCGTAGCACGCGAGACCGCATTCCGCGGTCCGCTCCGGGCACCGACCGGGAGGAGATCTTGAGAATCCGAACAATTCTGGTTTTCGCCGCGGCATTCTCGGCCGCGCTGCCCTCGCTGTCGCAGGAAACGCCGCCGCCATCTCCGTCGCCCACGCCCACGCCGGCGGCGCCCGCCCCCGAGCCGACGCCCCCGCCCGAGCCCGCGCCGGCGCCGGCGCCCGCCGCCGCCGGGCCGGTCAACCCGACGTTTTTCAATCCCTCGATCGCCCTCATCGGAAACTTCCTCGCGTCCGTCGGCCACAACCCGGTCCAGCCTTCCCCTGCGTTCCAGGTCGAAGAGTCGGAGCTGTCTCTCCAGGCCGTCGTCGACCCCTACGCGCGAGCCGATGTCTTCCTGTCGTTCAGCAACGACGGAGTCGACGTCGAGGAGGCGTACGTCACCTTCCTGACGCTGCCCTGGCAGATGCAGGCGAAGGGCGGGAAGTTCAAGCTGCAGTTCGGCAAGGTCAACACCATGCACCTGCACGTCCTTCCGTGGGTGGACGAGCCGCTTCCGATCGACGACATCCTGCTCTCCCCGGACACCTGGGAAGGCGAAGGCGTGTCCTTCTCGAAAGTCATCGAGCTTCCCGGGGACACCTACTCCGAGCTGTATCTCCAGGTCGTCGACGGAAGCTCGGAGCCCCTCTTCGCCGCGCCGTCCAAGGGCGACCTCTCCTACGACGGCCAGTACCGCGCCTATCGGGACTTCGGCGACGACCACAACCTCGAGCTCGGCTTCTCCTACGCGTACGGCCACAACGGCACATCGCTGACCAACACGACGAGCCTCGAGAACGTCCACCTCGTCTATCGCTGGAAGCCGCTCCAGGGCAAGCCGTACCGGTCCTTCATCCTCCGCAGCGAGTACTTCTGGAGCCAGCGCGAGCAGCCCGACGGAAAGCAGAACGCGCAGGGCTTCTTCGTCGCCGGGGACTACCAGCTCGCCCGCCGCTGGTACACCGGCGCGCGGTACGAGTTTTCCGACCGGGCGACGGATGCGGCGCTGCGCGACAAGGGCGTCGCCGCGACGATCTCGTTCATGCCGAGCGAGTTCTCGATGCTCCGGGCGGAGTACCGATACCGCGAGTACGCTCCCGGCATCAAGGCCAACGAAGGCTTCCTCCAGATCCAGTTCGCCATCGGCGCCCACGGCGCCCATCCTTTTTGAGGTACGCATGAAACGCATCACGACCCTCGCCCTCGGAACGCTCATCGCTCTGACCGCGTCGTCGGCCCGCGCGACCGTCCGAATCGTCACCAGCCTGCAGGACTTCTCTTCGATCGCCGAAGCCGTCGGCGGCAAGCGCGTCGAGACGTTCGCGCTCGCGAAGGGCTATCAGGATCCCCACTTCGTCGAGCCCAAGCCGTCGTTCATCCTGAAGCTCTCGCGCGCGGACCTCCTGATCGTCGCGGGGCTGGAGCTCGAGATCGGCTACCTTCCGCCGCTCATCGACCAGAGCCGCAACGAGAAGATCCGGCCGGGCAACGCGGGCTACCTCGACGTCTCGGCGGGCTGCGACATCCTCGAGCGGCCGACCGGGACTGTGACCCGGGCCATGGGCGACGTGCACCCGTTCGGCAATCCCCACTACTGGCTGGATCCGGACAACGGACGCGTCATCGCGCGCTCGATCGCCGACCGCCTGACGAAGCTCGACCCGTCGGGCGCCTCCGAGTACGCCGCGAACCTCGCCGCGTTCGACGCGAAGCTGGCCGAAGGCGAGAAGCGCTGGCAGGCCGCGCTCGGGCCCTACGCCGGGACCGAGCTCGTCACGTACCACAACTCGTGGCCCAACTTCCTCAAGCACTACAAGCTCGTCGCGGCCGGCTACATCGAGCCCAAGCCGGGCGTGCCGCCGTCCCCGGCGCACACCGTGGAGCTGATCAACATGATGATCGAAAAGAAGATCCCGGTGATCCTGATGGAACCCTACTTCGACTCCAAGACGCCGAAGGCCGTGGCCGACAAGACGGGAGCCACGCTCGTGACCTTCATCCCCTCGGTCGGCGGCGTCCCGGAGGCGAGGGACTACGTGGCGCTCTTCGACTACGACGTGAAGCTGCTCACCGGAGCGCTCGCCGCCAAGAAGGGAGCCAAACCATGAGCGTCTTCGAGGTCCTGCTGCCGGCGTTCGTCGCGGGGCTCATCGTCACCGGAATGCTCGCATACCTCGGCGTGCACGTCGTCGAGCGGGGCGTCATCTTCGTGGACCTTTCGCTGGCGCAGATCGCCGCACTCGGCACGACCGTCGGCATCCTTGCCGGCTACGACATGCACTCGGACCTGGGTCACGTCTTTTCGCTCGGCTTCGCCCTGATCGGCGCCGCCGTGTTCGCTTTTTCCCGCGTGCATCGCAGCACCCGGATCCCCCAGGAGGCCATCATCGGGATCGCCTACGCGGTCGCCGCGGCGACGTCGATTCTGGTGATGTCCAAGGCCACGGGAGAGACCGAGCACCTCAAGGAGATGCTGGTCGGGAACATCCTTTCGGTCTCGTGGGCGGAACTGGCGAAGACGGCCGGCCTCTTCGTGCTCGTGGGGGCCTTCCACTTCGCCCTGCGCAAGAAGTTCCTGCTGATCTCCATGGACGAGGCCGAGGCCGAGCGGCAAGGCCTCTCGATCCGATTCTGGGACTTCCTGTTCTACAGCTCCTTCGGCCTCGTCGTGACCTCGTCGGTTCCCATTGCGGGAGTCCTCCTCGTCTTTTCGTACCTCATCGTTCCCGCCGTCTCGGCCATGCTGTTCTCGACACGGCTCGGCGTGCGCCTCACGATCGGCTGGAGCATGGGGGCGATCACGTCGGCCCTCGGCGTCTATCTCTCCTACCTGTGGGATCTGCCGACCGGCGCCACGATCGTCACGACCCTGGGCGCCGGCCTCGTGCTTCTCGCGTGCGTGCGCTGGGCGACCGGCCGGAAGCGCGCGGCGGCCTAGAAGGAGAACGTCCCCATCGTGTTCGCGAACCCGGGAAGCGTCCCGGCAGCGGGAGTGGGCCGCGACGAAATCGGCAGGGGTTAGCCCCGCCTCTCGACGGCGTCGCCAGCCACGCTTTCCACCCCCGGAACGCGGCTCACGGGTTGGATCCTGCCGTCCCGCGGCGAGCCGCGAAGTATTCCCGGGTCGACGCAATGTCACGCTGGATCTGGGCCTGGAGATCCATGACCGAGGCGAACTTGCGCTCCTCGCGCAGGCGGTCGAGGAAGAAGAGGCGGACCCTTTCGCCGTAGACGTCGGACGAGAAGTCGAGGACGAACGTCTCGATCGTCGTCCGGTACTCCTCGTACAGCGTCGGACGCCGACCGATGTTCGTCACGCTCGTGAACCGGCGGCCGAAGGAGCGGATGTCGATCTCGGTGACATACACGCCGTCGGCCGGCGACAGCTCGTTCTCGGGCTGGAGGTTGATGGTTGGAACGCCGATCTGATGACCCACGCGGTCGCCGCGGGAGACGATACCGTCGAGCTCGTAGTCGCGGCCGAGCATCGCGTTCGCCTCCGGGATCTCCCCGCGCTCGAGCGCCCGGCGGATCCGGCTCGAGGAGACCGCCTCACCGCCGTGCAGGACCTCCCCCACGGCCGACGCGACGAACCCGCACTCGGCCCCGAGCCGCGCGAGAAGGGCCAGGTCTCCCCGCTTGCCCCTCCCGAACGCGAAGTGCGCGCCGATGTAGAGCTCCGACGCCCCGAGCCGCGCGGCCAGCAGGCTTCGGACGAAATCCTCGGGTTCGGTCAGCGAAAAGTCGCGCGTGAAGGGGATCACGAGCAGGGCGTCGATCCCGATCGCCTCGATCGCCTCCTCCTTCTGGCGGAGCGTCTGGATGCGCCGGGGCGCGCGATCGGGGCGCAGGACCGCCATCGGATGGGGCTCGAACGTGATCGCGAAGGAGGGCCGGCCGACCTCGCGCGCCCGCGCGACCACGGTTTCCAGGATCTTCCGGTGACCGAGGTGGACGCCGTCGAAGTTGCCGATCGTTCCCACGCCCCCGCGCGGCAGGTCCGTCTGGCGGAGAGGGTCGCGGATCACCTGCATGGGCGGTCGGCCCGCTTCAGCGCCCGGCCCCGACGACCGACCCGGTGGCGTCGTAGTCGAACGTCTTCTCGACCTTCACGCGTACGATGTCGCCCGGGAAAAGCGTCCGTCCCCCCGTGTCGGTGATGAGGAGGCGGCCGTCGATCTCGGGGGCCTGGGAGCGCAGTCTCCCATCCAGGAGGTACTCGTGCTCCTCCGACGGGCCTTCGACGATCGCCTCCACCTCGCGTCCCCGCAGGGACTTCAGCTTGCGCCGGGCGATCGGCTGCTGGAGCGACAGGAGGAAATCCTTGCGGCGCTCCTTCTCGTCCGCCGGGACCGGGTCGCCCAACGCCTCGGAGCCCGAGCCCGGCTCCGGCGAGTAGGTGAAGGCCCCGACGTTGTCGAACTCGACCTCGCGCACGAAAGAGCACAGCTCGGCAAACTCCGCCTCCCCCTCCCCCGGAAACCCGAGGATGAAGGTCGTGCGGATCGCGATCTCCGGCGCCCGCTCCCGCATTCGCTGGATCATGCGGAGGTACGAGGCCGAGTCGCCGCCCCGGCGCATCGCCGACAGGATCGGCCGCGCCACGTGCTGCAGCGGGATGTCGACGTACGGCAGGAAGCGCGGCTCGCGCGCCATGAGCTCGAGGACCGAATCGTCGAGGGTCTTCGGGTATGCGTAGAGGAAGCGGATCCACGGAAAGCCCGTCTCGGCGGCGAGCGCCTCGACGAGGCGCGCCAGCCCCGCGCGGCCCAGGTCGAGGTCCTCGCCGTAGCGCGTCGTGTCCTGGGAGATGAGGACGAGCTCCGTGACACCCTGCGCCTCGAGCGATCTCGCCTCGGTCACGAGCGACGCGACGGTGCGGCTCCGCTGGAGGCCGCGCATCTGCGGGATCGTGCAGAAGGTGCAGGGATTGTCGCATCCCTCGCCGACCTTCAGGTACGCGTAGCCCCGCCGGCGCGACAACACGCGCGGCGCGCGCTCGTCGTAGAGCCGCGTCGCCATGGGTTTGTCGGTGAAGCGCGCCAGGCCCGGCAGGCCCGCCGCGGCCGCGGGGGCGGTCTCGAGCTCGTCGAGACCGACGAACGCGTCGACTTCCGGGATCTCCGTCGAGAGCTCGCGGCCGTACTTCTGGACCATGCAGCCGGCGACGATCACCCGGTCGATTTCGCCCTTCTTCTTGCGCTCGACCTGCTCGAGGATCGTCTCGACCGACTCTTCCTTCGCCCGGTCGATGAAGCCGCACGTGTTGACGAGGACGACGCGGGCCTGCCCGTCCGGAACGATGGCGTGGCCGGCCCGCTGCAGATGCCCGAGCATCACCTCGGTGTCGACGAGGTTCTTCGGACAGCCGAGCGAGACGACGCCGACGGAGGGCAGGGTCTTGGAGCTCATGGGGACGGGCCGAGGCCCGCCTAAGGATAGATCCGCTTCAACGTGCGCGGGTACGGAATCGCCTCGCGGAGGTGGTGGATGCCGCAGACCCAGGCGACCAGACGCTCGAGCCCCATCCCGAATCCGGCGTGCGGGAACGTGCCGTAGCGCCGGACGTCGAGGTACCACTCGTAGGCCTCGCGCGGCAGCTTGTGCTCCTCGAGGCGCTTCTCGAGCAGGGCGAGATCGTGGATGCGCTGCGAGCCGCCGATGATCTCACCGTAGCCTTCCGGGGCGAGCATGTCGAGACCGAGGACGACTTCCGGGTCCTGCGGGTCGGGCTGCATGTAGAACGACTTGATGGCGACCGGGAATCGGGACACGATGAGCGGCTTCTCCGAGTCGGCGCACAACGCCGTCTCTTCGTCGGCCCCGAGGTCGTCGCCGAACTTGACCGGGAACCCCTTGCCCTGGAGCGCCGCGATGCCCTCGCGGTATGTGATCCGCGGGAAGGGCTTCGCGATCCTCTCGAGCTTCGCGGTGTCACGTTCGAGGCGCTTGAGGTCCTCGCGCGAACGGTCGAGGGCCCGCCCGACGAGATAGGTGATGAAGTCTTCGGCGAGCTCGCAGAGGCCCTCGAACTCGAGGAACGCGACCTCCGGCTCAACCATCCAGAACTCGGTCAGGTGCCGGCGCGTTTTCGACTTCTCGGCCCGGAACGTCGGGCCGAAGCAGTAGACCTTGCCGAACGCCGCGGCCGCGGGCTCCAGGTAGAGCTGCCCGGACTGCGAGAGGTACGCCTTGTCGCCGAAGTAGTCCGTCTCGAAGAGGGTGGACGTCCCCTCGACCGAGGACCCGGTCAGGATGGGCGAGTCGATCCGGACGTACTCGCGCTCGTAGAAGAAGTCGGCGATCGCCTGTTCCATCTCCGAGCGCACGCGCAGGACCGCGTGCTGCTGCGAGGAGCGCATCCAGAGGTGCCGCAGGTTCATCAGGAAGTCGACGCCGTGCTCCTTGGGCGAGATCGGGTACTCCGGCGAGGCTCCGAGCACCACGACGCGCGAGGCGCTCAGCTCGTAGCCGCCGGGAGCCCGCTTCTCCTCGCGCACGGCGCCCTCGACCTCGAGCGAGCACTCCTGGGTCGCCTGCGCGGCGGCCTCCCAGACCTCCGCCGGGACCTCGGCCCTGGGAACGACGACCTGGATGTAGCCCGTGCCGTCCCGCACGATGAGGAACTGAATCTTGCCGGACGAGCGCTTGTTGTAGAGCCAGCCCTTGACGACGGCGACGGCGCCGGCTTTCGTGCCGATCTTCGAGATCGATGTCGCTTCCATGAGGGCGCGGATTATAAGGTGTCCCGGAGAAGAGGCCGATCATCGTCCGACCATGACCGACAGCAATGGCCTCGGGGGGGCCGTGGCGGCGAACCACCCTCGCCTCGACCCCTCCCCGGTTTCGAAGAAGGGCTCCCCGAACGCCAGGGCGCTCGCGGGATCGCTGCTCGTGATCTTCACCGTGGCGTACGGCGTCGTCTTCCTGCGCTCGACGTCGAAGTGGTGGTTCGAAGACGACCCCCTGCAGTTCGCGCGTGCGGCCGCGATCTCGAGCCCCTTCGACATCTTCGTCGATCCCCGGGTTCTCCATGGATGGGGGACGGGCGCCTCCCTCGTACCGATGCACGTCCTGTCCTACTGGCTCGACGTTCGCTTCTTCGGCATCTCGCCCGAGGCCGCGCGCATCCACAGCCTCGGCTCGCTCTGCCTGGTCGTCCTGCTCATGTACCTCTTTCTGGTGCGACTGGGCCTGGCGCCGGCCGCCGCCGCCTCCGCCGGAGTCCTCTGGCTCGGCCTGCCGGCCACGGTGGCGGTCTTCGAGTTCCTCGGAACGCGCCACTACCTCGAGGGCCTCGGCTGGAGCCTCGCCGCGGGCCTCCTGCTCATCCGCGTCGGCCAGTCGCCGCCGGACGAGCGACGGACTCCGGAGAGCCTGCTTCTCCTCCTCTGCGCGTCCGCCGCCATGCTCTCCAAGGAGATCTACGTCACGACGCTTCCGGTCTTCCTGCTCGCATACGCGCTGTGGCGGCGGCGGCGCGTCCTCGCGGCCGCCGCGCCCGCTCTCGTCGTCGCGTACGCCGTGTACCGCCGCGCCATGCTGGGTTCAGGGGCGAGCTATCCGCATCCGCCGTTCGGAGTGGCGGAATACCTGAGCTATCTCCGGGTCCTGCCCTACACCTTCTCGGCGAGCGACGCAGGCTGGATCTTCTACGCGGGTCTGGCGGCCGTCGCCGCCTGGGCGTCCTGGCGGTCCCGCGCCGGGCGGAGAGCTGGTTTCCTTCTGACGGCGCTTCTGGCCGCGGCCCTCGCCGCGACCTATCCGACGGTCCCGGCCGTGCTGCTGACCTATCGAACGCCGGGGACGTGGTATCGCGCCGTCTTCGTGATCCACACCATCGCCCTCCTCGGCCTGGCGTACCTGGTCGGACGCTATGGACGAGCGACTCTCCGGATCGGCGCCCTCGTCGTGGCGCTCGCGGTCCTCGTCCCGGGAGCCGTGCGGACCCGACGCCACTGGGACGAGGGCTTCGCCCGCAGCGAAGCGGAGGGACGCTTCTACCTCGCCCATCCCGACCGGCTCGTCTACAGCGAGGAACCCGCGTACTGGTTCCTGCCCGGGCTCGATGCGCTCTACGACGTTCGCCCGCCCCACTCCGTTGGTCGCTACGACCCCTCGAGGGCGTATCTCCAGGAACTGCTCCGGCAACATTCCACGATCTGGCGCCGGGGGGACGGAACCTGGATCGAAGACGACGCGCTCTATGCGTCGCTGCGCGCCGAGGCGCCGCGGGACCCCTGAAGGGCCGAAGCCTCAAGGTCCGGGGGCGCGCGTCGCTCCCGGTGCGGGCGACTTCGGCGCGACCGGTCGAAGCTCCACGGTCCGCTTCAAGATCGTCCGTCCGCCGTCGTTGGCGATGAGGGTGAACGTCAGCACGTGGGTCCCGGGCGGCAGGTTGGGGAGCGAGAAGCCGAATCCACCGCGGTCGTCTTTCGCCTCCGGATAGTCGGGAAAGTTCTTGAAGAGGCCGGGCATTCGCATGTGAAGGAGGGCCGAGCCCTCGGTGCCCCGTTCCGAAGCGATCCGGACCTCGGCGATGCCGGAGTCGTCCAGGGCCCAGGCACCGTGCCATTGCCCGGGCGAGACCGGTTCCGGAAACGTGACGTCGCCGAAGGGCGGCGCAATGCGCGCGTCCGCGACGCGAAGCGCATCCAGCGCCTGCTGGCGGGAACCCGGCGGGAGGGGGGCGACGGGACGGGCGCCCGCGGGCCGCAGGACGACGTCCGTTTCGCGGCCATGCGGAAACGTGCCCACGGCCTCCACACGGCCCGCTTCGATGCCTCGCCGGACGAGGCGGACGTACTCGAGCAGCTCGAGCCCCTTCCCGCCGCGAGCGTCCATGTGCAGCAGGACGAGCCCGGCATCGAGGGGTCCGAGCCGGTCCCAGACCGTGTCCGGGATGGGACGCTGGTGCACCAGTGCAGACAGCTGCTCGTAGGGCTCCGGCTCGAAGCTCGAGTGCCCGTTGACGAGGAGCTTTCCGTGCTCGGCCTGCCGCAGGGTGTACTCGCAGTCGTGGGGAAATCCGAGCGGCATCTCGAGAAGCCCTCCGGCGAGGTCGCTCGAGCGCAGCCACTCGTAGACGGGAACCGGGTTCGAGTCGTACTTGTGGATCGTGATCGGAAACGCCCGGTACTCCAGGGTCAGCAGGGCGAGCGCGACGGCCACGCCGGAAGCGCGCTCGCCGGGCGACCGGCGACGCGTCAGCAGCGACAGTCCCCAGGCCGTGAGGACCGCGAGCGCCGCCTGGAACAGGACGACACCGCGGGCCGCGACCCGGATCGCCCGGAACAGTGTGCCGAAGGACAGGAAGAGGAACCGGTAGTACGGCGTGTTGCCGCCGAGCGCGACGAGGACGCCGGCGATCCCGATCGCGAGAAGCAACAGGACGCGTCGGTCGAGGCTCTGCCGGCGCAAAAAGTCGGCGAGGCTCCGATATCGACTCCGCCCCGGGAACGCGAACGCCAGCCGTGCGACGATCGCGAGGGTCAGGAAGACCTGGACTCGGCCGGCATCGCCGAGCGACAGGGGTCCCACGCTCAGGTGCGGAATCGAACGCACCGCGAGCCAGGTGGCGACGAGCAGCACGATGGTCGCATCCATCGCCCGCGCCGCGCGGAGTCGGCCCGCCGGCAAGGGGTCTTCCGGCCGCTCCGGCTTGGGTCCCCCCCGGCGCCCCCGCACGATCGCCACGACGGCCAGGCCCAGCGCCAGCAGTCCGGGAAAGAAGTCTCCCTCCGGACCCCGGAACCGTTCGGTCACGGGCCCCCAGAGCCGATTGCGTTCACCGGCCGACAGAAAGTATGCAGGCCTCGCGGAGAAGAACGTCATCTCCCCGACCGTCCGCCGCATGCCGTAGAGGTCGGAGGCCTTCTTGTACGGTATCGCGAAGGGCACGAAGGCCAGCGCCCCGATCCCCATGGCGAGCAGCGCGCCGAGGGCGCGGCGTCCGCGCTCGGGCCCGCCCTGGACGAGCTCGAGGGCGAGAACGATCGCCACGAGAAACCCGGTGAAGAAGGCGTACTGAATGCAGGCGATCGCGTTCCAGGCGAAGGTCACGGCCAGCAGAATCGCGTCCCGTCGCCGCCCGAGATCGAGATAGCGGAGGAGGAAGAGGAACACGAGGCACAGGAACGGGCCCCACTCCATGTGCACGTGGGGAAGCTGGGAGAGCTTGTACGGCAGGAATCCGTAGACGACGCCCGCGGCAAGCGCGGCCAGCGCATCGCCCGTCACGTAACGCGCGAGCGCCCACGCCGACAGGGCGGAGAGGAACATTCCCGCGAGCAGGAGGGCGTTGTAATTGGTGACCGCCGACGCGCCGGAGGCGAGCAGCGGGAAGCCGAAGACGGCCGCGCCGTACAGGTTCTCGGAGAACGCCAGCACGTACTTCGCCGGGTGGAGGATGGGGGCCTGGAAGAGGTTGGCGGGGTCGCGCAGCGTCTGCACGTAGTCCCAGTGGAAGATCCAGGCCGAGAGCTTCGCGTCGAGGAGATCGACCAGCCCGTCCGACAGGTGCAGGGCCTGGGGCCAGGTCGCGAGGACGGTGTAGGCGAGGAAGAAAACCGCCGCGGAAAGCGTCTCCCGCAGCGTGCGCCGGGCCGGTTCGTCCCCCCTCAACGCAGCCGCGTGCGGACGTTGTTGGCGAGCGTGATGGCCTGCTGGAGGCGCTGCATCCGGCGATGCCGTTTCTGCGTCGCTTCCACGTCGCCGGTCGGCGGCACGTTGCCCCGGATCTCGCGCATGAGCTTGTCCGCCTCGACGCCGAAGGCCTGGAAGTCGCCGACCTGGAACTTGCGGAACGTCATCTCGGAGGCGATGACATAGCCGTCGGCCACGTCACGGACCATGGCATACGCCGAACCGCCGAGGAACGCGCTCATGTGGCCAAAAGTGTAACCCGTTCCCGGGCCTCCGGCCGGGCGTCCCTTCCCCGGAAGGCCCCGCCCGGGATAGGATTCCGCCCTTTGCGGGAGGGCACATCTTGGCTTCGCACGCCGACTACCTCGATTTCGACGGACTCCTGACCGAGGACCAGCGCCTGGTCCGGGACACCGTAGGTTCCTGGGTCGACGACAAGGTCCTCCCCATCATCGAAGAGGCGGCATGGGAAGGGCGTTTCCCGAAGGAGCTCGTTCCGGAGATGGCCGCGATGAGCCTCTTCGGATCGACCATCGCCGAGTACGGGCTGCCGGGCCTCGACAACGTCGCGTACGGCCTGATCATGCAGGAACTCGAGCGGGGCGACTCGGGCCTGCGCTCCTTCGTCTCGGTGCAGTCGGCGCTGGTCATGTACCCGATCTACACGTTCGGCTCGAAGGATCAGAAAGACAGGTGGATCCCGAGGCTCGCGAAGGCCGAGGCCATCGGCTGCTTCGGCCTGACGGAGCCGGACTTCGGCTCCAACCCCGGTGGAATGCGGACGACGGCAAAGAAGGACGGCGACTCTTACGTGTTGAACGGCGCCAAGGCCTGGATCACCAGCGGATCGATCGCCGACGTCGCGGTCGTATGGGCGAAGCTCGAAGGCGTGATCCGGGGCTTTCTCGTCGAGCGGGGCACGAAAGGGTTTTCGACCTTCGAGCACAAGGGGAAGATGTCTCTGCGCGCCTCGGTCACCTCGCAGCTCGCCTTCGAGGACTGCCGGATCCCGGCCGAGAACATCCTCCCGGGCGTCGAAGGCCTGAAGGGCCCCCTCTCCTGCCTGACCCAGGCCCGCTACGGCATCGCGTGGGGGGCGCTCGGGAGCGCCATGGCCACATACGGGTGCGCGCTCGAGTACGCCAGGAGCCGGAAGCAGTGGAAGGACCGCCCGATTGCGGCCCACCAGCTCGTCCAGCAACGTCTGGCCTGGATGATCACGGAGATCACGAAGGGACAGCTGCTCGCCTGGCGCCTCGGCCGGATGAAGGACGACAAGACCATGAAGCCCCACCACGTCTCGATGGCCAAGCGCAACAACGTCTGGGTTGCCCGCGAGTGCGCGAAGCTGTCCCGCGAGACCCTGGGCGCCAACGGTGTCGTCAACGAATACCCCGTCTTCCGCCACCTCGCGAACATCGAGAGCGTCTATACCTACGAAGGCACGCACGACATCCACACCCTGATCATCGGAGAGGCGATCACGGGCGTGGCCTCTTACAACCCGCCGATGGAATAAGGGAGAGCCGGAGAGCCGTAATGCGGTTGGCGCCAACCCGGCGGCGTTTCCGCCTGCCGGGCTCACCGCTGACCGCTGACGGCCGGCCGGCCCCTCCCCGAAACCCGAGAACCACGCGGAAACGACTGGCCCTCAGTCTCTTGCGCTAAAATACACGACTCGAGACATCACAGTTGGGAATTACCGGCAATCTCAAGACGATGCAGCTGGGAGAGCTGTTTCAATGGCTCTCCCTCGGCTCGAAAACCGGCACGCTCCTGATCGACGGGCACGGCGTGGAGAAACGCATCTACTTTCAGGACGGCCGGATCGCCTCCACCTCCTCCTCCGACCAGCGCGAGTATCTCGGCCACTTCCTCGTCTCCAACGGGTTCATCACGGAAGAAGAGCTCAAGATGGCGATGGAGGTCCAGGAGGAGTCGCAGATCCTCCTCGGCAAGATCCTCGTCATGATCAACGCGATTGCCGAGGCCGACCTGCTGCGCCTGATGCGCAAGAAGGCCGAGGAGTCGATCTACGACGTCTTCCTCTGGACCGAGGGGAACTTTGAATTCGTCGACGGCCAGATGCCGGACCAGAAGATGGTTCCCCTGTCGCTCGACGTCACGGGGATCGTCATGGAGGGGATGCGCCGCTACGACGAGTGGCAGCTCATCCGGCAGCGGGTCCCCGACTCGAGCGTCGTCCCGGACATTCTCCGGCCCCTCGACATGGAGTCGGTCGGCGACCGGGAGAAGCTGATCCTCCCGTTCATCGACGGCCAGCGGTCGATCGAGGAGATCGCCCTCCACACGCACAACGCGGACTTCGTCGTCTCCAAGCTCGTCTCGGACGGCCTGCGGACCGGGACGATGCGTCTGGCCGAAAAGCGGCCCCAGAGGCCGGCGGCGCCCGACCTCCCCGCCGGAGCGAGCGAGGTCGACCACTTCCTCCAGCGCGGACGCGCCCAGCTCAAGGGCGACCCGCAAGCCGCCTACCGGCTCTTCAAGGCGGCCCACGAGCTCGACCAGGGCGACGGCCGCACGACGGAGGCCCTCCGCGACGCCGAGCGGGCGATCAAGGCGGCCCTCGACCGGGACGGCGTCTCGGGCGGGAAGGTCCCCGAGCTCGCCGTCCCGCTCGCCTCGCTGACGCAACGCTCCTTCTCTCCCCACGAGGGCTTCGTGCTGTCGCGGATCAACGGACACTGGGACGTCAAATCGATCATGAAGATTTCGCCGATCAAGGAGCTCGACGTCCTCGTGATCTTTCAGAGGCTCCTCAAGGACGGCGTCATCCGCTGGAAGGGGACCGCCGAGTGATCGGCCAGAATCCGCGCCCGAGTCGAGGCGCGTTCCGGGGCTTGCAGGCCGCCACCACCTCGGGGGCGGGCGTGATGCTCGCGCTGCTTCTCCCGGGCATCCCGTGGGAGCGATGGCCCGAGCTCCTGTTCTTTGCGGGTGTCTCGGTGCTCGCCTTCCGGCTGCGCGTGCGCTACGCCGGCAACTACGTCGGACTCGAGGCCGCGGCCCTCGTTCCCGCCATCCTCCTCCTCGACTCCCCCGGCGCCGCGATGCTCGTTTGCGCCGTCGCGGACGGAATCTCGAAACTCCTCGCGCGCCCGCGGCGGCTGAACCTTTCCAACGCCTTCGACATCGCCCAGCTGTCCCTCGCCTACGGCGCTGCGGCGCTGTTCTGCCGGGCGCTGCATGGCGCCGGTGCCGGATGGGTTGCGCTCGCGGCCCTGGCCACCGGGGTCCTTCTCGTATTCTTCTTCGTCAACACGGCGCTCGTGTTCGCCTACCTGGAGCTCGGCGGCATGGCCTCGCGGGAGCGCCTCCTCGAGATCGCCTTCTTCCAGCTCGCGGCGCTGCTTCTCCTCGCGCCGATCGTGATCCTCGAGGTGCTCGTCTATGCGCCGTACGGGGCGGCGGGAATGCTCCTGGCCTTCTTCCCGGTCGTGTTGGCCTCGTTCGTCGTGCGGAACCTGTCCTCCATGGAGCGGCGCATGGCCGAGGTGTCGCGGCAGAACCGCGAGCTCGACGTCATGCGCGAGATCTCGACCACCTTCGGAGTCAGCGCGCGGGTCGACCGCTACGAGCGCGTCTTCGCCGCCGTGGCCCGGTTGCTGCCGGTCCGGGCCATGGCCGTCATCGAGTGGCCGGGCGGGGAGGACGAAGATCTCGTGGTGCACGTTTCGGAGAAGGCCGTGGCGACCCGCCGCGAGATCCTGGTCTGGGCGCGACGCAACCGCCTCGACGAGCGGCGCGTGGAACGCGGAAGCACCCCGGAGGAGCTCGCCGTCGGCGACGCGCGGGAAATCCGCCTGGCGCCGGACACGCACTACCAGGTCCGTGTCCGGCTCTCGACCTTCGAGCTGCACTCGGGCCTGCTCGTGCTGGAGGGCACCGACCCTGTGCTGCACGCGCCGGCCACGGTCGCTTCGCTTCGGACGATCGCCGACCACATCGCGCTGGTTCTCCAGGACCGCAGCATCCGGGCCCAGATCGAAGAGCTCTCGGAGCGCAACCGGGAGCGCGCCGAGACCCTGAACCAGATCCTCGAGATCTCCAACGACCTCAAGAAGAACCGGACGCTCGACGACCTCTTCCCGTCGATCGCCTCGGCGGTCGCCAAGAGCCTCGGTTTCCAGCAGGTCGTTCTCTCGCTGTACGACCGCGAGCGGAACGTCTTTTCGCCGCGGGCCCACTTCGGTCTGGCCGAACGGTGGTCGGAGCTGCGCCAGCGGGACGTGCCCGCCGAAGAGATCACCCGCCACTGGACCGAAAAGAACCGCGTGTCGAAGTCGTTTCACATCCGGGACCGGTCGGCCCGCGAGGCCGCCCCGGCCGTTCCGGCCGCACACCGGGTGGTCGCCGCCGGCGCGGACGGCTGGCACCCGGGGGAACTCCTGTGGATTCCCCTCTACGCCGGGGACCGCCTGCTCGGGTGCCTCTCGGTCGACGACCCGAAGAACGGTGAAACCCCGACGGTCGAGACGGTCCGGTCGCTCGAGATCTTCGCCAACCAGGCCGTCGCAGCGATCGAGAACACCCGATCCTACAGCGAGGCCCGGGAGCAGTCCATCCGCGACTCGCTGACCGGCGCCTACAATCACCGCCACTTCCAGGAGGTGCTCCAGCGCGAGCTCGGCCGCGCCGAGCGGCTCGGGCGCCCCCTGACGGTCGTGATGCTCGACATCGACGACTTCAAGGCTGTCAACGATCGCTACGGTCACCCCGTCGGCGATGCGGTCCTGCAGGGTATCGTCGGTGAGATCCGGAGCGAGGTCCGCGAGGACATGGATCTGCTCGCCCGCTACGGCGGAGACGAGTTCGCGCTCGTGCTCCCCGAGACGCCGATCGGCGAGGCCGTGCTCGTGGCGGAACGCGTGCGCCGACGCATCGACGAACGGCTCTTCCGCATGCCCGATTCCCGCGAGATCCTCCGCGCCACGGTCTCGATCGGCCTCGCCACGTATCCCGACGACTCGACGGAAAAGAGGGCTCTCGTCGAAAAGGCCGACGCGGCACTCTACCGCGCGAAACACGGCGGCAAGAACGCCGTCGTCGCGACCTCCGAGCCGGGGCCGGGGCAGCTGCCGCTGCTCCCCCACTGACCGTCGCTGCGCGCTCCGCTAAGGGTCTGCGCCTTCGGCGCACCGGCCTGCGGCTCGCGGACGGCGCTCGACCGCAGGCCTGACCCTCCACTTCGCGCTTCGCTCCCGCGGCCCGGACCTCCTCCCTCGCTTCGCTCGGGAGACTTTCCGCGCCGCGTGCGTCAGGAAGAGTGCCGTGAGGAAGTGGCCACGGGCTCCGGTCGTAGGGGCGGCCCTTGCGGCCGCCCTAGCGAGAGACTGAGTCCGAGTGCTTGTCGTAGAAGCGCAGCGGCCAGTCCTTCGCGTCACCGGCGTAATCGATGCCGATGCGGGGCGAGACGCCGGGCCGGCGCCGGCGGCGACGGATGGGGACGAGGATGCGCACCGCGCCGCCGAGGAGATCCCGGCCGCTGTCGCGCACGGTGATGCCGAGGGCGGCGCAGAGCTTGCCGGGGCCCGCGAGCAGGCGCGGTGGCGCGCCGGCCGGGCCCTCCGCGGCGCGCAACAGCACGGCTTCCGCGACGCCCTCCCGTCGCGTGACGACGTTGGCACAGTGGTGCATTCCGTAGACCAGGAAAACATAGAGGTGTCCGCCGTCGGCATACATGGGCTCGACCCGAGGCGTACGCCGGCCGCCCCAGGAATGCGCCGCGCGGTCCGCGGGCCCCAGGTAGGCCTCGGTCTCGACGATCCGCCCGCCGTACCAGCGGCCGCGCCAGCGCCGCGCGATCCAGGCGCCGACGAGCTCGCGCGCCACGCGGGTCGTGTCGCGGCGAAAGAACGCCCGCGCCGGCTCCCGCAGGCCGAGGGCGCGCGGGTCGAGCAGGAGCCGGGGATCGGGGCGCTTCGGTTCGTCCGCTATCATTCGGGCATTCGAAAGGACCGGCCCATTCTATGAACATCCTCGTGACGGGCGGCGCGGGCTTCATCGGCTCCCAAATGGCAAAGCGGCACCTTCAGGACGGCCACCGGGTCGTCATCGTCGACGACCTCTCCTCGGGCCGCCGCGAGCGCCTTCCCGAGAAGGCTCGCTTCGTCCAGGCCGACATCGCCTCGACGGACCTCGAGCCGCTCCTCAAGGAGGAGAAGATCGGCTTCGTCTCCCACCACGCGGCGCAGATCGACCTGCGCCACAGCGTCGCGGATCCCATCGGCGATGCCCGCGCCAACATCATCGGCAGCCTCATGCTCTTCGAGGCCATGCGCCGCGCGGGCCTGCGGCACGTCCTCTTCTCCTCGACGGGCGGAGCGATCTACGGCGAGCCCGAGGGCGGCCGCCCCGCCCCCGAGTCGCACCCGACGAACCCCGTATCGCCCTACGGCTGCGCCAAGCTGTCGATCGAGAAGTACATGCACTACTACCGCGTCGTCCACGGCTTCCAGACGATGGTGTTCCGCTACGCCAACGTCTACGGCCCCTGGCAGGACGGCACCGGCGAGGCCGGCGTGGTCGCGATCTTTTCGGAGGCGATGCTGGGCCACCGACCCCTCAAAATCAACGGCGATGGCGAGCAGACGCGGGACTACGTCTACGTCGGCGACCTCGTCCGGGCGGCGGCCGCCGCGGCGGGAAGCGACAAGAGCGGCGTCTGGAACCTCGGCACGGGGGTCGAGACCTCCGTCAATCGCCTGTTTGCACTCCTGGCGAAGGAGTACGGCTACACAGCGACTCCCCCGCACGTTCCCGCGCCCGCCGGCGAGCAGATGCGCAGCGTCCTCGACGGCTCGCTCGTGCGCCGGGACTTCGCGCTCCCGCCCTGGACGGCACTCGAAGACGGCCTCGAAAAGACAGCCGAGTTCTTCCGGCGCCGGCACCGCGCGGCCTGAGGCCGCGCGTCAGACCTTCGGCACCGGGTGTGTCCCCGTGCTCGTCCGCGTGTCGCCGACCGGCGCCGGCCCGAAATGGCGCTTCAGGACGACGACCGTACGGTCGTCCTCGGGCTCCCCTCCGCCCGACCACTCGTTGACGCGCTTGATGAGCTCCCGCGCGATCTCGTCGCACGGACGCTCGCGGAGTTCGAGAAAGGCGCGCGTCAGCCGGCCGGGACCGTACTCCTCCCCGTTGTCGTCGTGCGCCTCGACCATACCGTCGGTGTAGAACAGGAGAGCGTCGCCCGGCTCGATCCGGCGAAAACCGCGGCTGTAGGTGGCGTTGGCGGTCGGGCCGAGCACCAGGCCGGTCTGCACGAGGGGCGTGACGCTCATGCCGTGGAAGTGCAGCGGGTGCGGATGGCCGGCGTTGACGTACATGAGGTTCCCGTCGTCCTCGATCTCTCCGTAGAAGAGCGAGACGAACCGGGTCGTGAGGCGCGATTCGTGGATGATGCGGTTCAGGCGCTCCACCGTGCGGACGATCTTGAAATCGCGCTCGACCGCCATGCGCAGGCCCGTGTAGACGTCCCGCACCTGGAGGGCCGCCGGCAGCCCGTGCCCGGAGGCGTCCGCGATCGCGATCCCGAGGATGCGGTCCGAGACGGAGATGAAGTCGAAGTAGTCGCCGCCGACGAGCTCCGCCGGCGTCGTGAACCCGGCGACCTCGATCGAGCCCCGGCGGAGCGCCCGCTTCGGCAGGATCGACATCTGGATCCGGCGGGCCTCCTGGAGCGCGGAGACGTACCTGTCCTGCCGCAGCTTCTGGTCGACGGCCAGCCGCAGGATGCCGAGCGAGGACAGGAGATCGTCCTCGGGCGCCGCGGGATCGACCGTAAAGGAAAGGATGTACTCGTCGTCGCCGACGGCGATCGCCGCGAAGCGCTCGGCGCCCAGCCGCCGCTCGAGCTCGGCGTCGACGCCCGGAGCCGAGAGATCCATGACGGTCACGCCCTCGTCGACCACCCGCTCGATTGGGACGTAGTCCTCGGGGATGAAGAGGCCGGGCGGGACGGCCGGGACGTTTCCGAACGTCCGGACGAGCTCGTACCCTCCGTCGCGGCGCACATAGAGGCGGCCGCCGCGAACGCCGAGCACCTCCGAGAACTGCTCGATCACGGTCGAGGCGGTCTGCATGATCGTCGCCGAGGCATCCGCCGTCCGGTCGATCGCCTGGATCGCCTTCTCGACTTTGCGAAAGAGAAACTTTCCGGTTTCGGCCATGGGTCCGAGGCGCGGATTCTAACCCGGGGCCGCGCGGCGCCGCACCGGGCGCTGCCACGGAAGCCGCCCCCGCCCGGCGTGGCTCGCGTTGAGGGCCTCGAGGACGCTTTCGAGCTCCCGGCGGCCCGTCTCCGGCGCCAGCGTCGCCACGGCCGGCCGGACGCGCGCGGCCCAGCGCTCCCACGACTCGAGGACCTTCGCATGGCGGCCGCTCGCGGTGTGCGCCTGTTCGCCCCGCGCGAGCAGCCGCGTCTCCAGTTCGAGGGCGACCGGTCCCGCACCGCGGGCCTGGCCCTCGCGCTCGACGACGTCGAGCAGGGCCTGCGCCGGCTCCGACAGGCCGTCGATCTGCCATGCCTCGCGCGACCGCGCGACGGCGAGCAGCGCCGGCCAGAGGCGGCGATGGACCCAGGTCGCCTTACCGGAGACGAGCTTGACGAGGAGAACGTCGCGGTGGGCGAACAGCGCCTCGCCCGTCGCGAAGATCGTGTGGCCGAGCGGGTGCCCCCACCACGAGCCCCGCACGGGCCCTCCGGCGACGAGGGCGACGAGGCTCGGCAGCTTCGCGTCGGTCTCGAGCAGGAGGCCGTGGCGCTCGAGCTCCCGCAGCACGCCGGCGGCCTGCCTCTCGACGTTGCCGGTCGCCACGCCCCCGAGCGTACCAGCATAGAATCGGCTGGCGTGAGGCACCCCTCCCGGGCGGCGCTCGTTCTGGCGGCCGTCGCCGCCCTGGCCCTCGGCGCATTCGCCTGCCGGCGGGGTGAGAAGCCCGGGCGCGTGATCGTCCTCGGGTTCGACGGCGCCGACCCGGCGACCATCGACCTGTTGATGTCGGAGGGGAAACTCCCGAACTTCGCGAAGCTGCGACGCGAGGGCGCGTACGCTCCACTGCGGTCCCAGAAGCCCCTGCTCTCCCCCGTCATCTGGACGACCGTGGCGACCGGCAAGACCCCCGACGTTCATCGGATCGGCCACTTCGTCGCCGTCAACCCGACGACGGGAGAGCAGCTGCCCGTGACGAGCCGGATGCGCAAGGCGCAGGCCGTCTGGAACGTCCTCTCCGCCGCCGATCGTTCCGTCGACGTCATCGGCTGGTGGGCCACCTGGCCGGCCGAGAACGTCAAGGGAGTCATCGTCTCCGACCATTTCGCCTATCACTTCCTGATGGAGGAGGGCGCGGCCGAAGCGGCCGGGGATGCGGGAAAAGTCTCGCCGCCCCAGGTCGAGGCCCGCATCGCCGGGGCGCTCAAGAAACCGCAGGACGTCACGCCCGAGGAACTCGCGCCGTTCGTATCCGTGACCGCCGAGGAGGCCGCCCGGCCGTTCGACTTCGAGGACGACCTCTCCCACTTCAAATGGGCGTACGCCACGGCCGAGACCTACACGGCGATCGGGCTTCAGCTCTGGAAGGAAGACAAGCCCGACAACCTGCTGCTCTACATCGAGGGCGTCGACTCGGCGTCGCACCTGTTCGGCCACCTCTTCCGAGCCGAGAATCTTTCGGGCGAGCTCGCTTTGCAGCAGAAGAAGTACGGACACGCGGTCGAAGCGATGTACGCCTACGCCGACCGGCTCCTCGGCCGGGTCCTCGACGCGATGGATTCCAGGACGACGCTCATCGTCCTCTCGGACCATGGCTTCGAGCTCGGAAAGCTCCAGGACGACCCGTCGAAGACGCGCGACATGCGGCGTGTCAGCGAGGCCTTTCACCGCCCCGAGGGCATCCTCTACCTCTACGGCCATCGAGTGAAGCCGCGGACCCGGCTGAACCAGCCGACGATCCTCGACGTGGCCCCGACCCTGCTCGCCTTGAACGGCCTCGGGCGCGGCTCCGACATGCCGGGACGCGTGCTCGCGGAAGGCCTCGACCTGACGGTCCTGCCGCCCGTCGCGACCTATGAGACGGCCGCGTCGCCGGCGCCGGACGGCACGGCCCCGGTCGACTCTCAGGTCGATCCGGAGATCGTCAAGAAGCTCCAGAGTCTCGGCTACATCGGCGCGAAATCCGCGACGGGCGATCGGAATCTCGCCGCCGTGGCCTTCGAAGCCGGCCGATTCGAGGAGGCGGCCCGCGCGTACGCTCGACTCGTCGCCGAAAAGCCGGATGACGGCTCACTGCGCGCGAGCTACGCGGGAGCGCTCGGAGCGATGGGTGACTACGCGGGCGCCCTCGAGCAGTTGACGAAGGCGATCGCGCTCGAGCCCCTGAACGTCGAGGCGTACCACAACCGGGCCGTCGTCCACGAACGCCGGAACGAGCGGGCCGCGGCCATCGCCGACTACCAGACGGCCGTCAAGTACAACCCGCAGTACGAGCCCTCGCGGCGCGCGCTCCAGCGGCTCCACGCGCCGCTTCCCCAGGAGCCGCGCTCGGAGGCCGAGAAGCGTGCAACGGCTCTCGCCGAGGAGGCTGCCGGAGCCGCCCGCCGCGGCGACTACGCCTCGGCCGCTCAGAAGCTCGACGAGGCGGCGCGAATCGCGCCGAAGCTGCCGCTCCTGTACCAGTACCGGGCCAACGTGGCGTATCTCCGGGGAGACACGGCCGGTGCGATCGCGGCGCTCGAGCAAGGCCTCCGGATGGACCCCGGCAACGCGCTCTTCGCCGAGAACCTCAAGCGCCTCCGGCAGGCACCGCCGCCCCCGCGCTGAGCGCCGAATCCGCAATGCTTTCCCGCCGCGAGACCGGACGATCGCTCGCCGTCGGGATCGTGCCATTCGCGGTCTACGCCGCCGGCGCGTGCCGAACGGCCTACGTCGGCGACAGCGGCGATCTCCTGACCGCCGTCGCGGTGCTCGGCATTCCGCACCCCTCCGGATACCCGCTGTACGTCCTGCTCGCGAAGCTCTGGTCGCTCGCTTTCCTTTTCCTTCCCCTGCCGTGGAGTGTGAGCCTGTTTTCGGCGGCTTGCGCGGCGGGGGCTTCGGCCCTCCTGTATCGGGCGGCGCGCGAGTCCGGCGTCGGCGCCCCGGCCTCCGCGGGAGCCGCGTGGATTCTTGCCTTCTCTCCGAGCTTCTGGGCCGAGGCCAACATCCAGCGGGTCTACGCCCTGAACGCGCTCTTCCTGGCGCTCGCCCTGCTTCTCGCCCTCCGGTGGCACCGGGAACGGTGCGACCGCGATCTGATCCTCGCGGCTTTCGTCTGCGGCCTCGGCGCGTCGAACCACCTCGAGATGGGCGTGTCGGGCCTCGCGATCGGCGTTTTCGTCCTCGCGAGCGAGCCGGCGATCGTCAGGCGCTGGCGCGTGGTCGCCGGATGCGTCCTGGCCGGTGTCGTCGGCCTCCTTCCCTACCTCTACCTGCCTCTGCGGGCGCGCGCTCATCCGCTTCTCGACTGGGGGCACCCGGTGACGCCATCGAGCTTCGTGTCCGTGGTCCTGCGATCCGACTTCTGGGGCCGCGCCTGGATACGAGGGCCCGGGGACCTCCTCCCGATCCTCCGGGACTACGGCGCGAGCCTCCTCTCCGAGTCGGCGTGGGCGGGCGCCGGCCTCGCGCTCCTCGCGGTCGTCGCGGCGCGCCGGCGCGGATGGCCGGTCGTCCTGCCGCTTCTGGTGATGGTCGCCAACGCCGCAACGATGGCGCTCCACGGCTCGCGGAGCGATCTCTTCATCTGGCACCGCTATTACATTCCGTCGTACACGGCGCTCGCCCTCATGGCGGCCTGGGGATGGCAGACGCTCGCCGAGGCTACGCGGCCGCGCCTGGCCGCTCTCGCCATGCTGCCGCCGCTCGCCCTGGCCCTCACCGGCTGGCGGGCCAACGACCGCAGTCGCTACCGCATCGGCGAGGACTATTCGCGCACGCTCCTCGCGACGCTGCCGCCCGGCGCGCACCTGATCGCCTCGGACGACAACATCCTCTTCATCCTGATGTACCTGAACCTCGGCGAGGGCTTGCGGCCGGACGTCGATCTCATCCTCGAAGGGGTCGGCGGAGCGAGCCTGCCCCCGCTCTCCTTCAACCCCGACGTCGATCCCGTCTACACGACCCACTATCCCAACTGGAGAATCGCCGAGCTCGACAACGTCCCGGTCGGCCTCGCCTTCCGCGCCTGGCGGGCCGGACGGCCCTGGCCGCCTCCGACTCCCGTGAAGGACCGGCTCGACGGCGAGCTCGATCCCACGGTCCCGAAGGACTATCTGACGCAGAATCTCATCGGCACCTTCCACCAGATGCTCGGAATGACCTGGGAGGGGCGCGACTGGCCCCGTGCGCAGCGCGAGCTCTCCGAGGCGGCGCGGTCGGCGCCCGACAACGACGTCCTCTTCTACAACCTCGGCCTGATCTACCGCCGCAACGGCCTGCTCGAGGAGGCCCTGGCGGCATTCCGGCGCTCGGACGAGATCAACCCCCGCGAGATCGCGAGCATCACCCGGCCGCGGGCCGCAGACCGGGCCCGGGAGGTCGAGGCCGAGATCGCGGAACGGGACCGCACCGTGGCAGACCTCGCCCGGGACCCGGCGCTGTCGGCTCTCGATCCGGGCACTCCCGACTGGCGCCGAGCGGTGGCGGCCGGGCTGGCCGCCCAACACCCGACCTGGGCCCGGGGCATGACCCTTCCTTGACGCCCTGTGCGCGGGTACAGGTATATGCTCCGCGCCAGCAAGCTCATCGAGCCCAAAGAGACCAGCTTCCGCGAGCCTGAGGCCCCGGCCGCGTCGAGCCGCAGGCGAAGGAGGGGAAGATGCCAGGTCAGAGCATCGGCGTCGCATCGGCTACCCCGGCCTTCCGACCGAATGCCGCGGCCGCACGGAGTCCTCATTCCACAGCAATGGGCAGCCCCGGTACGCGCCCTGCCATCCCGGTCCCACCGCCGTCCCCCGGCACATCATCAAGGAGGCAATGACCATGCGGCTCCGCACCTGGTTCCTCGGCGCCCCGTTTCTCGCGGCAGCGACGGCCCTCGCCCAGTCACCCGGCCTGGGACCGATTCTGATGGCCAACAGCTACACGACGGGCGGGCAGATGAAGCCGTCCGTGGCGACGGGACCCGACGGACGCTTCGTGGTCACGTGGGAGAGCTTCGGCCAGGAAGGCAACTCGAGCCGGGGCATCTTCGGCCAGCGTTTCGACGCCCTCGGCACGCCGGTCGGCGGCGAGTTCCAGGCCAACTCCTACACGCCCTTCGACCAGCGCGACCCGCAGGTCGCCTTCGACAGCGCCGGCAATTTCGTGATCGTCTGGGAAGGCGCCCGGAGCGGTGACTCGCAGGGGATCGCGCTCCGCATCTACGACAGCACCGGCGCGCCGGTCTTCGGGACCGAGCGCGAGGCCCACACCGCCACCGATGACCCCGAGGACCTTCCCCGGGTCGCCCGGAACGACAGCGGATTCGTCATCGTGTGGCGCCACGTGGCGCCGGTCCTCGGCTGGGAGCTGCGCGGCCAGCAATTCGACACCGACAGCGATCCGATCGGGGCGACCTTCGAGGTCGCGGCGTTCACGACGGCGGAGGTCCGCGACACGTCGATCGCGATGGACGCGTCGGGCCGATTCGTCGTCGCCTGGACCTCGTACCAGGACGGTGACGCGACCGGAATTCGTGCACGTTCGTTCAACTCGGCCGCGTTACCGCTGACCGGAGAGTTCAACGTCAACAGCGCGACCGCCGGGTTTCAGACGCATCCCTCGGTTGCGATGGACGATTCGGGGGGATTCGTCGTCGCCTGGGACAACTCCTACGCTTCCGACTTCCCAATCCAGGCCCGGCGATATGACTCCGACGCCAACCCGGTCGGAGGCACGACGCTCCTCGGACACGGCATCGGCCCCTTCATCGCCCGGCGGTCGGACGGCGGCTACGGCGCCGTCTGGGTTCCGGCGACCGGAAACACCCTCCACGGCGCGGAAGTCAAGGGCGGCCGCTTCGACGACGCTCTTCTGCCGGTCGGGGCGCCGTTCGACGTCCACGACGCGACCACGCAAGGCGCGTTTTCGCGCAAGATCGCGGCCAACGACGGCCGGCACCTGGTGTTCGCCTGGGAGGACTCCGGAGAAGTGTACTTTCGCCGGGGCGGCTTCCCCGACAAGGTCCCGTTCAAGGTCGACGAACGGGCGGCGTCGGCCGGATCGTCCAACCAGAACGGGGTCCTGGAAACGGGGGAGCGGGTCACCGTCGACCCGGCCTATGTCAATTTCTCAGGAAGCCCCTACACCCTGGCGGGCACCGCGTCGGACTTCAAGGGCCCGGCCGGGCCGCTCTACACGATCCACGATGCGTCCGCCGACTACGGAACGCTGGCGGCGGCGCCCATTGGGCCCGCGGCCGCCGGCTCCTCTCCCGCCGATTGCTTCAGCGCGTCCGGCAACTGCCTCGAGTTCGAACTCGCCGGCGCCCGGCCGCCGGGCACGCCGCACTGGGACGCGACCTATGCCGAGGCCCTGTCGGAAGGTGTCTCGGTGACCCGAACCCTTCACGTGGGCGGCAGCTTCGCCGACGTGCCCGGGACGAACATCTTCACCCGGTACATCGAGAACCTCTTCCACAACGGCATCACGGCCGGCGGCGCCTGCGGAGGCTACTGCCCGACGGACGGGGTCAAGCGCCAGCAGATGGCCGTCTTCCTCCTGAAGTCGCGGTTCGGTCCGAGCTACACGCCGCCGGGGGCCACCGGCACCGTCTTTGCCGACGTGCCCATCTCGAATCCGTTCGTCCAGTGGATCGAGGATCTCTACGCCCGCGGCATCACCGGGGGCTGTTCGGGCGGGCCACCCCCGGCGCCCATCAACTACTGCCCGGACGCGATCGTGAACCGACAGCAGATGGCCGTCTTCCTGCTGAAGACGCTGGAAGGCTCGGCCTACACGCCGCCGGCGGCCGCCGGGATCTTCCAGGACGTTCCGGGCTCGAGTCCGTTCATCGCGTGGATCGAGGAACTCTACGCGAGGCAGGTCACGGGAGGCTGCGTCGCGAACCCGCTTCAGTACTGCCCCGCGAACCCGACCAACCGCCAGCAGATGGCGGCTTTTCTGGTCAAGGCCTTCGGACTCGTGCTGTACGGGCCCTGAGCCGGGCCGCCCCGCAACGGACTAGACGGCCGCAGGCGCTCCGCTCCGGAGCGCGGAGCGCTTGCGGTCATTGACCTGGTCGTCCCGGACCTTGCCGTCCCTCAACCGCACGATCCGCCGCGCGTGGGCCGCGATGTCCTCCTCGTGAGTGACGACGACGATCGTGTTGCCGCGGGCGTTCAACTCGTCGAAGAGGGCCATGATCTCGGCGCCCGTCTGGGAGTCGAGGTTTCCGGTGGGCTCGTCGGCGAGCAGGATCGACGGGTCGTTGATGAGCGCCCGGGCCACGGCGACGCGCTGGCGCTGGCCACCCGACATCTCGTTGGGGGTGTGGTTCATGCGGTCGCCAAGACCCACGGCCTTGAGGGCCTTGACGGCGCGCTCGCGACGCTCCTTGCGGGGGAGCCCCGCGTAGACGAGGGGCAGCTCGACCTGCTGGATGGCCGAGGTGCGCGGCAGCAGGTTGAACGTCTGAAACACGAAGCCGATCTCCTGGTTCCGGATCGCGGCGAGCTCGTCGTCCGTCATCCGCGCGACTTCCTTGCCGTTCAAGACGTAGGATCCGGAGCTCGGCGTGTCGAGGCAGCCGATGAGGTTCATCAAGGTCGACTTCCCCGAGCCGGAGGGGCCCATGATCGCGACGTATTCGCCCCGCTCGACGCCGAGCGAAACCCCCGAGAGGGCGTGGACCTTCTCCTCCCCCATCTCGTAGACCTTGGCGATGTCCCGAATGTCGATCAGCATCAGGCGGAGCCCTCTCTGTGTGTCTATACGGATTTCCGGGCGTCCTGTTTCGGGGACGCCCGCTCAGCCCATCAGCGCCGACGCCCCCGCCTTCCCGAGGACGTAGAGAGCCCAGAGTCCGACCACCAGGACCGCCACCCGGCCTCGCGGGGCTTTCGCAGCGGCCGAAAGGCCCAGGACGATGAGCGCCATGCTCCAGAAGGAAAAGAGGTCGATCGACGAGAGCAGTCCGTGGGTCACCGGGTCGGCGCCCGGGGCAAAGTGCCCCAGGTTGGTCGGCAGCACGTCTCCCACCTTCCGGGGATCGACGGTCGGGCGGTTCCACAGGGCGACCATCAGCCCGAGTGCCGTCAGGACGCCGGGCAGGAAGGCGTGCGCCACGACGCCGAGGGACTGGCGGAACTTCACTTCCCATGCGAACGCGTTGCAGGCACCCCAGAGCACGGCTCCGACGATGAAAAGAACGACGATCGGCCCGGCCACCGCGATCACGTCCCAGAGCCAGGTCAGGCTCTGCGCCCGCTGCACGGCCTGGTCGATCTGGGCCTCCGGGAGGCGGCGTCCGGATCTGGCGATCTGGGCGCCGACGACCGCGCTCCAGTCCGTCTTGGACAGGATCAACTCCGAAACGGGCAGCGAGAGCGCCGCCGTGACCGCGACGGGAAGCAGCCAGGTCGGTCGTGCCGCGATCGACGCGAAGGTGCGCACCGGGGACACGAAGACCCCGAGCAGCCGCCCGATGCCGGAGCCGAAGCCCTCGCCGCGAGCCGGAGCCGCCGTCGCGGCTTCGCTCATCCGGCTACGGCGCGCCCGCGGGCGAGCCGAGGCCGAGGGCCTTCTCGACCAGCGCCGCGCGGGCCTCGACCGTCGGCGGCGGCGCCATCTCGGGCAGTCCCTCGATCTTCACGTTCTTCCAGTCGAGGATGTCGGCGGTCGCCTGGTGGTAGGCGGACACGGCCTTGCGATAGAGCGCGAGCGCGTTGAGGTACTTGGACTGCGCGTCCGAGAGCTGGTTCTGGATCTGGGACACCTCGAACGAGGTCGTCATGCCGTTGTCGTACTTCTTGCGCGCGGCGTCGAGATTGCGCTCGGCGAGCTCCTTGCCTTTCGCGGCAGCGTCGATCTGCCGGCTCCCGGTCACGATCGCGCGGTGCGCGTTGCGCACGTTGAGGACGATGTCCTGCTCGAGCACGGTGAGGTTCGCCTTCGACGCCTCGAGGTCGTACTGCGCCACGCCCCGCGCGCCCTTGGCGGAGCGATTCAGGATCGGGTACGAGAAGACGAGGCCGACCCTCCAGTTCTTGAAGTTTTCCGAGAAGAGCTGGTCCGCCGAGTCCCACCAGTTGCCGCGCCCGGTCACGGCCGGCGGGTTGACGGTGGTGTCGAAAAAGGTTCCGGACAGCCCGTTTTTCCCGTATCCGGCCACCAGGTCGAGCTGCGGCATCGTCTGGTTCTTCCAGAACTCGTAGCGCAGCGAGTTCGTCGCGACGTTGTAGTTCTGGGCCACGATCTCGGGGCGACGGGAGAGAGCCGTCCGGACGCCCTCGGCGAGGTCGAAGGGCCGCCGCTCGACCTTCAACTCGTCGGTCGGCACGATGGAGGTGGTCGTCGGCGTCTCAGCTTCGAAGTTCAGGTCGCGGCGCAGCTGGTCCTCGGCGAGGCCGACGACGGCATCGGCGTTGATGATGTCCTGCTCGGCCGTCGCGATGCCGACCTCGGTCTGCACGACGTCGATCGGGGCGAGCGAGCCCACGTCGATCTTGATCTTCGTGATGCGGTTCAACTCCCGGGCGATGTCCCGTGCCTCGATCTTCACCTTGAGGTTCGCTCGCGCGTACACGAGGTCCCAGTAGGACTGTTCGACCGAATTGATGACGGTCTGCACGCTGCGGACGAGGGTCTGGTACGACGCATCCCGGCTGTTGCGTGCGATCCAGATGTTGATCTCGGTCGGGAGGCGGCCGAAGTTCCGCAGGAGGGGTTGGGAAAAGCTGAGCGACAGGGCCGAGGGCAGGGCCGGGTTCACGTTCGCGAACGAGTTGTTCGTCAGCAGGCGCGACCCGCTCAGGCCGAAACGGACGCTGCCGCCCCAGGGCGTCAGCTGGTTCAAGCCGATGTCCGCATCCCAGTTGTCGTTCTTCAGGACCTCGGCGCCGGCGAGATTCGACGAGGTCGGCTGGTCCGTGTGCGATCGCAGGACGTTGGTCGTCAGCAGCGGGTCGTAGATCCCCATGTTCTGGAAGAGGAAGAACTGCGACGCTTCCGAAGAGTTGACCGAAACGTTCAGGTCCTGGTTGTTGGCGAGCGCGATCCGGATCGCCTGGTCGAGCGACAGCGGGAGCCCCTCGGCCCCCGGCGGGGGAACGGCCAGCGGCGAACGCTGACCGGGCTGGGCGTTCACGACGGCGCCGGCCGGCTGCGCCGAAAGCGCGGCGGTCGTCGCGATGAGGAGGCCGGCGGCCGCGGCCGCACACGCTCCCCGGAACCTCAACGAGCTCTTCATGCCATGACTCCTTATGTCACCCCAATCTACGCATCGGGTCGGCGAATGTTTCGGTAAGTCCTCATATCAAGGCATTTCGCCCGGAAAATAGCACGCAACGCGGCGCCCCGAAGCGACTTGCGCGAGCCCCGGCCGCTCCTCGCGGCAGCGGTCCCGTGCAATCGGGCAGCGGGGGTGGAAGGGACACCCTGGCGGGGGCTGAGCCGCGGAGGCCGGCTCGCCGGCGAGGGCAAGTCGCGGACGAGGGACGGCGGGGTCCACATCCGGCGCCGCCGCGACGAGCGCGGCCGTGTAGGGATGGAGGGGGCGCGCGGTCACTTCCGCCACCGGGCCCTCTTCGACGATCCGTCCGAGGTAGAGCACGCCCACGCGGTCCGCGATCCGGGCGACGACCGCGAGGTCGTGCGAAATGAAGAGGTACGAGAGGCCGGAGCGTTCGCGCAGGTCGATCAGGAGATTCACGATCTGAGCGGCCACGGAAACGTCGAGCGCTGAGACCGGCTCGTCGCACACGATCAGCCGGGGCTGCGTCGCGAGGGCACGCGCGATCGCGACCCGCTGGCGCTGCCCCCCGGAGAGCTCCGCCGGAAACCGCGACCGCACGCCCGCCGAGAGCCCGACGCTCGCGAGCAGGGCGTCGACCCTCTCCGAAAGCTCCCTCCCGTGGGCGAGCTTCTGGACGCGCAGCGGCTCCGCGACCTGATCGCCCACCCTCATGCGCGGGTTGAGAGAAGACTGCGGGTCCTGGAAAACGACCTGGAGCTCCCGGCGCCGGCGTCGCAGCTCCCGTCCCTCGAGCGCCAGCCAGTCGGTGCCCCCGAATCGAATCGTTCCTGCGTCCGGTTCGAGCAGCCGGGCCACGATCCGACCGGCCGTGGTCTTGCCGCTGCCCGACTCTCCCACCAGGGAAAACGACTCGCCGGCCGCGATCCGGAAGTCCACTCCGCGCAACGCGGGGAGAGAGCCCCGCGCGGTCCCGAACAGGCCGCGTCGGATGGCGAAGCGCTTCTCGAGGCCCTCGACGGAAAGCAGAGCCTCGCTCATTCCGGAATCGCGGCGCACGATCCGCTCTGGTGCAGGAAACACCGGGCGCGCCCCGACTCCGTCGGGTAGAGGTCGGGCTCGCGGGCCTCGCAGGGCTCGAACCGGTCGCCGCAGCGCGGGGCGAAGGCGCAGCCCGACGAGGGCCGCTCCCCGAGGTCCGGAAGCGCTCCCGGGATCGCCTCGTAGCGCTCGCCCGTACGCCGGGCCGCGGCCGCGAGGCGGGGCACCGAGCGCAGCATCCCGCGGGTATAGGGATGCCCGGGCGCCCGGAAGAGCGCTCCGGTCGGCGCCTCCTCCACGACGCGCCCGGCGTAGACGACGAGCACGCGGTCGCAGTGCCGCGCAACGACACCGAGGTCGTGCGTGATGAGGAGAACCGTGAGGCCCCGCTCGCGTCGCAGGCGGTCGAGCAGCTCCAGGATGTCGCGCGCGACCGTCGCGTCGAGCGAAGCCGTCGGCTCGTCGGCCAGAAGGAGACTCGGCCCGGCAGCCAGCACCGAGGCCAGGTGCGCCCGTTGGCGGAGCCCGCCCGAGAGCCGGTGGGGATATTCGTCCAGCCCCCCGTCGGGATCGGGAAACGCGACCTCGGCGAGGGCCGCGCGGGCGAGCGCGCGGGCTCGCGCGCGGCTGACGCGCGAATGCAACCGGATCGATTCCTCGATCTCGGCCCCGATCGTCCGCACCGGGTCGAGCGCTGCCGCCGGCTCCTGGAAGACCATGCCGATCCCGGCTCCGCGCACCGCCTGCCACCGGCGCTCCGGCAGGCCCAGGAGGTCGCTTCCGCGAAAAATCAGGCGGCCGGTGACTCGGGCTCCGGGGGGCGACAGACCGAGAATCGCGCGGGCGAGCTGAGTCTTGCCGCTGCCGCTCTCCCCCACGACGGCGACGCTTTCGCCCTCGGAGAGGTCGAACGTCACGCCGTCGACGGCGGGGAGCATCCGCCCGCCCACCGGCAGCTCGACGCGAAGGTCTTCGACGCGGAGGAGGGCGCCTCCGGAGGCGGCGGCGGGCCGCAGGGTCAGAGATTCGCCCGCCACGAATCCCTCAAACGTTCTTTCGCGCGGCCTCGAGGTCGCGAACGCGCCGGGCGACGTCGCGGTAGTTCGCGTTCAGGCCGTAGACCTCCTGGAAGGTCTTGTAGGCCAGGTCGGTCTCCCCGGTGTCCTGGTAGACGGCGCCGAGATCGTAGAGCATTCCCGCCGTCTGGGCCTCCTGGATCGACGGAGTTTCGAGGCCCTTGCGGAACCACTTGATCGCAAGCTGCGGCATTCCCTTCTCGAGAAAGCAATGGCCGAGCATGCTGCAGCACTCCAGGGCCCGCCCGGGGTCCTTGCTCGCGAGCTGAAACTCGCCGATCGCCTCGTCGACGAGACCCATCTCCTTGTAGGCGATGCCGAGGTTGTAGTGCGTCTCGTAGTCCTCGGCGGAGAGCTGCTGCTCGACCCCCTTTTTGAATTCCCGGAAGATCTCCTCCAGGGACACTTCTCCCTGCGGGGTCGAGATCTCCCCCGATTCTTCGGGCACGGCCTCGTCGCCGAGCTCCTTCTCGAGCTCTTCGGCGAGGTTGAAGAACTTCTGCTCGTCGGCGAAGAGGTTCTCCTCGTCGACCACCGGAAGCTCGGAAGATTCGGCCGCGGGGCTGTCGCCGGCGCGCTGCATCTCGTCCTCGAGGAGGTTGCCCAGCTGCTCGTAGGAAACGAACTCCGAGTCCGCCGGCGCCTCCGGTTGTGGGGTCGCCAGCCGCTCGAAGGCGGGAGGGGCTCCGGCTTCCTGGATCTCGCCGAAATCGATGGCGTCGGCCGGCAGAGGGGCGGCCGACGCGGGCCTCGGCGGGGAAACGGGCTGTCCGATTTCGAATTCCTCGAACTCGAGTTCGTCCGCCGGAGCCGCGCGCGGAGGCGAAGGCGGGAACGGAACTCCGGCGCCGCCCCCCGGCGGCAGGCCGGCCATGGCGAGGACGCGTTGCGCCGAGTCGGGCTGGTCGGCCTCGCGGTACGCCGCCACGAGCGACTCGGCTTCGCGCAGGAGTGCCGGATTCTTCGATTCCGCCAGAAGCTCGACGAGGCGCTCGCGCGCCTTGAGAAGGTCGGGCCGCCGCCGCACGAGCGAGAACAGGCGCTCGATCGCCTTGTCGACGAGCCCGTACCTGGCGAAGACCTCGGCTTCGACGATGAGGGTTTCGATCTGTTGGTCGTCGACGGGGACGCCCTCCGCCGCCGACGCGGCGGGCGCTTGCGTTGCCGACCGGGCCGGAGGCGGCGCCTCCTCCGGTCGGCCTTCCGCCTCGGGCTCCACCTGACCCGGTTCGAACTCGATCGACGGCACCTTCGGCTGCGGCGCGTGGATCGAGGCGGAGTCCTCGAGGTCGATGACGAATTCCTGGTACTCGGGAACGGCCTCCGGGGCCTCTCCGGAAGGCACGTCCGCCGCCGCCGGCTCGGGCGCCGCGGCCTCGATCGGCGTTCCGATTTCCTTGATTTTCTCGGCGGCCCGCACGTTGGCGGGGTTCGCCTCCTGCGCGCGGCGGTAATGCTCGAGGGCCGTCGCCGGGTCCTGCCGCTTCTCGGCGGCTTCGCCGAGCGAGACGTGGACGCCGGCGAGCGCGGAACGATTGCCGTCCGCTTCGTACACGTGCGCGAGCTTTTCGAGCGCCGCCGCGTTGTGGGGATCGGCCGAAAGGACCGGCTCGAGCAGGTCCGCGGCCCGGGCAAACTCGCGCCGGCCGACCGCCGCGTCGACGGCCGGGCCGATGACGGCAACCGCCCGATCCGGCGCCTGCTCCTGCAACCGCAGCTTGCACAGGAACACGCGCGGGGCCGCGGCGTCCGCGTCGAGCTGGAGGGCCTGCTCGGCGGTCCGGATCGCCTCGGCCCGCTGTCCCATCTCGAGCTGCGCCTCGGCGAAGAGCGCGAGGCTTTCGGCCGTCCGGGGCGCGGCCTTGAGAACGGCCATTGCCGCGTCCGTGTTGTTCTGGGCGAGGAGGGACCGCACGAGGTTCTTTTGAGACTCGGCGTCGTCGGGCGAGAGCTCGAGGGCCTTCTGGAAAACCTGGGCGGCCTCGTCGTGCGAGCCGCGTTTCAGGAGCATCGAGCCGATCAGGCCGTACTGCATCACGGCCTCGTCCTTTTGATTGGCTCCGCGAAAGAGGTCCGCGAGGCGAACCTGGATGCGCATGTCGGCCGGATCGATCGCCGCCATCTTCTTGTAGACGGCGATGGCGTCGGAAACGCGGTTGTTCTTCTGGTAGTGGTCGGCCAGCACCTGGTACTGGCTGCGCGCGTCCTGGACGAGCCCCTGCTTGTGGTACAGGTCGGCGAGCTTGTCGTAGACCTCGAGCTGCGCGGGGTCGATCTTGTTGATCTTCTTGAAGATCGCGATGGCCTTCAGGAAGAAGCCGTCGCGGGAGTAGAAGTCGGCGATCCGGGTAAAGAAGGGGATCGAATCCGCCGGACGGTTCATCCGGACGTAGAGGTCCCCCACCTTGTTGAGCGTCGAAATGTCCTTCGCGTTGTCCTCGAGAACACGCAGGTACTCCTTCAGCGCCTGGTCGAGCTTGCCTCGGGCGAGCAGCTTTTCGGCGGACTGGAGGACCTGTTCGCGGTTGACCGCCATTGCTAAGTGTCGATTCTAACCGCGACCGCGCGCTGCACGCCCGAGGATCGCGGCATCCGAGGGCTCCTGGACGACGCCCCGGTAGGTCAGACGGTGCTCGGCGCACGGCCCGCAGCGCCGCAGGGCGTCCCAGTGCTCGGGCGTCCCGTAGCCTTTGTGGTGCTCGAATCCGTAGGCCGGGTGCCGGCGCCCGAGCGCATCCAGCAGGGCGTCGCGGTGCACCTTGGCCACGATCGACGCCGCAGCGATCGAGGCCGAGAGGGCATCGCCGTGAATGATCGGAATCTGGGGAATACGAACCCCGGGGACCGAAACGGCGTCGACGAGGAGCACCTGCGGCCCGGGAGAGAGCGCCTCGACAGCGATTCGCATCGCCTGCAGGCTCGCACGCAGGATGTCGCCCGTGTCGATGTCCCGGGCCGAGACGACGCCGACGGCCACGGCGATCGCACGGCGGCGGATCTCGGGCGCGAGTTTTTCCCGCGCCTCCGCGTCGAGCTTCTTGGAATCGTCGATGCCGGGCAGGAGGCACCCGGTCGGCAGCACCACGGCGGCGGCGACGACGGGGCCGGCGAGCGAGCCCCGGCCCGCCTCATCGACGCCGGCGATGCGCGTGAACCCGCGCCGCGCGAGCTCGGACTCGAGCCGCGCCAGTTCGCGCAGGCGACCCAGCTCCGCGAACAATGCGGCGAGCGGGTCGGGGTTCACGTCCTGGGAACGGACCTAGGAGCGGTCCGTCTGCTTCTCGTCGATGCGCGCGGCCTTGCCCTTCCGGTCTCGCAGGTAGTACAGCTTGGCCCGGCGCACGGCCCCGTGGCGCTCGACGTCGATCTTGTCGATGATGGGCGAGTGGAGCGGGAAGACGCGCTCCACCCCGATTCCGCCCGACATCTTGCGCACGGTAAAAGTCTCGCGGGCTCCGCCGCCGCGGCGGGCGATCACGACGCCCGCGAAGAGCTGGATGCGCTCCTTCTCGCCCTCGCGCACCTTGACGTGCACGCGAACGCTGTCGCCGGGGGAAAAGGCGGGCAGGCCGCTCTTGAGCGTCGGTTTTTCGATATCGAGCAGTAGGTCGGTCATGACAAGGCTCTCCCAAAACAAGCGCGAAAGCGTCAGGAAACGGCGAATTCTAATCGAAGCGGCCCCCCGCGGGCAACTCGCCTCAGTCCCCCCGTTCGCCGGGCTCCTCCGGACGCTTGAGAAGCAGATCCGGCCGCTTCCGCCGGGTCCGCTCCAGCGCCCGCGCCCGCCGGAAGGCCTCGATGCGCTTGTGGTCCCCGGAGAGGAGGACCTCCGGCACCTCGAGGCCCCGAAATTCGCGGGGCCGAGTGTAATGCGGATAGTCCAGGCGCTCCCGCAAGAAGGACTCGTTCTCGAGAGACTCGGGCGCGCCGACGACGCCCGGCAGGAGGCGCGAGACTGCCTCCGTCAGCGCCAGGGCCGCCACTTCCCCGCCCGGCAGCACGAAATCCCCCAGTGAGATCTCCTCGTCGTAGAGACCGAGATCGCGCACCCGCTCGTCGATGCCCTCGTACCGCCCGCAAACGATCAGGAGCCGCTCTCGCCCGGCCAGGGCGGCCGCCCGCGCGTGATCCAGCCGATGCCCCTCCGGGGCCATGAGCACGGTCCAGGCGCGGGGCCGGTCCGGCGGCTCGCGTCGAGCCTCGATCGCGGCCGCGACGACCGGCGCCATCATCACCATGCCGGCTCCCCCGCCGTAGGGCTCGTCGTCGACCTTCCGGTGTCGATCGAGCGCGAAGCTCCGCAGGTCGATCGCGGCCACCTCCACCCGTCCCGCCGCGATCGCCTTGCCGAGGAGGCTCTCCTGGAGCGGCGAGGCGAAGTAGCCAGGAAAGATGGTCAGGATCTCGATCTGCATTGGGAGCCTGCGCGCAGTGCCATAGTCTCACGCGGCCACGGACCGGACCGCGGCGGCGGTCAGCTCTCGGCAAGCTCCAGGAGCCCTTCCGGGGGGTCCAGAACGATCCGGCGGCGGGCACGGTCCACTTCGAGCACGATTCCGTCTACGAACGGCACGAGCGCGATCTTCCCCGGCCGGGTCTCGACCGAGAGAAGCGGGCCGGCCGGCGTGCTCTCGAGACCCGCCGCTTCGCCCAACCGGCGCCCCCCGGCGTCCTCGCAGACCCAGCCGCGGATCTCGTGGGAGTAGAAAAATCCGGGTGGAGCCGGCGCGGCGTCGCTGGCGGACACGCAGAGGTCCCCGCCCGACAGCGTGCGCGCGGCTTCCGGACCGTCGATCCCCTCGAACGCCATCAGCAGCCGGCGGCCGTGCGGCCGCACGGCGGACAACGTGAGGGATCGCTCTTCGTTCCCGCGCTTCCAAACGAAAACGCTCCCTGGCGTCAGGCGCTCCGGGAAGTCGGTCAGGATCGAGGCCGAGACCTCGCCTGCGAGCCCATGCGGCCGCTCAACGCGGGCGACGACGAGAGTTTCGGAAAGGTCCGGCATCGCGCCCGGGGCGCGCCGCGCGAGTTAGTCGCGGACCCGGATGAGGACCTTCTTGCCGCGCGCGGTCGCCGCGGCGGAGACGAAGCCGCGCAGCGCGCGGATCGTTCGGCCCTCCCGGCCGATGAGCCGGCCGCGGTCGACCTCCGGCACATCGATGTCGTAGACGGACGTCCGGCCCTCGAAGCTTTCGTGAACCCGCGTTTCGTCCGGACGGTCGGACAGGCGGCGGACGATGGTTTCGACCAGACGCTTCATCGGCTCAGGCCGCCGGGGCCGCAGGCGCCTCGGGCCGCTCGAAGAGCGACTGCACCGTCGGCGAGAGTGTCGCCCCCTTGCCGATCCACACGCGCGCCCGCTCGCGGTTGAAAGACAGGGCGGGCGGATCCGGGACCGGATCGTACGAGCCGAGTTCCTCGAGCACCTCGGCGCGCGCGGTCCGGCGCGAGTCCGAAACGACGATACGGTAGTAGGGACGGTTGCGGGCGCCCATGCGCCGGAGACGGATCTTGAGCATTTCAGTGTCCTCTTGGCCTATCTAAAAGCGGGGCATTCTACACCAGTGCCGGCTTACTGACCTCCCGGCAGTGCCAGTTTCGACAGATCCAGCCCCCGAATCCCCTTGCGGGCCGTCCGCATCATGCGTCGCATCTGCTGGTACTGCTTGAGAAGCCGGTTGATCTCGGCGACGGAGGTTCCCGAGCCGCCGGCGATACGCTTTTTCCGGCTGCCGTTCAAGACCTGGGGGTACCTGCGCTCCTCGACCGTCATCGAATCGATCATCGCCGTGACCCGGCCCAGGGCCTTCTCGTCGACGCTCTCGGGCTGCTTCAGCGCCTTGAAAGCGCCCCCCCTGGGCAGGAGGTCGAGCAGGCCCCCGATCGGGCCCATCTTCTTCATCGACGCGAGCTGGTCGCGGAGGTCCTCGAGCGTGAACTCCCCCGCCGCGGTCTTCGCCGCCAGCTTCCGAGCGGCGTCGGCATCGACGGACGCCTCGACTTTCTCGATCAGCGTGAGAACGTCGCCGAGGCCCAGGATCCGCGACGCCATCCGGTCCGGGTGGAACGGCTCGAAATCCTCGGGCTTCTCGCCGACACCGACGAACTTGATGGGCTTGCCCGTGGTGGTCACGACGGTCAGAGCCGCGCCCCCGCGCGCGTCGCCGTCGGTCTTGGTCAGAATGATCCCCGTCAGGTTGAGAGCCTCGGCGAACCCCGCGGCCGAGCGCACCGCGTCCTGGCCCGTCATCGCGTCGGCGACGAAGAGAATCTCCTGCGGCTCGACGGCCGCCGCCACCGCCTGGACCTCGCGCATCAGCTCCTCGTCGACGTGCAGCCGGCCCGCCGTGTCGACGATGACCGTGTCGCGCCCCGTCTGACGCGCCTCGCGAACTCCCCGTCGCGCGACCTCGACGGGGTCGGTTTGCCCTCCCGGTTCGAACACCGGAACGCCGATCTGACGGCCGAGGGTCACCAGCTGCGCGACCGCCGCGGGACGCGCCAGGTCGGCGGCGACGACCAGGGGATAGCGGCCCCGCGTCTTGAGATGGAGCGCGAGCTTCGCCGCCGAGGTCGTCTTGCCGGAGCCCTGGAGCCCCACGAGCGCGATGACCGCGGGCTTGCCCGTCAGGACGACGTCCGCCGTCTCGCCGCCCAGCAGCGCCATCAATTCGTCCCGCACGATCCGCGTGACTTCCTGGGCCGGGGAGAGCTGCTGGGTCACCTTTGAGCCGACCGCCCTCTCCTTGACCTTCTCGGTGAACCGTTTGACGACCGGCAGGGCCACGTCGGCTTCCAGAAGGGACAGCCGGATCTGCCGAAGGGCCTGTTCGAGGTGGTAATCGGTCAGATGGCCTTCGCCACGCAGCTCCTTGAAGACACCCTGCATCCGTTCGGACAGGCCTTCGAACACCCTGTAACCTCCGTTCCAGCTGGTCGCCGGGAAGGCGGATCGCCCCCGTGACCCAGAATAGCCGAGCGGCGCCTCCGAGTCGAAGGGGCGATCCCCGGTTGACAGGGCCCGCGGTTCGGTTATGATTCCGCGTCGATTTTCGTTGGAGATTTTTTTTGCTCCGAGGGAGCGTCTGCGCTAACAGAAGAAGGAGATGAGGGATATGAAGAAGGTTTTGACCCTGGGTTTTGCGGCCGCGGCGGCGATGGCGCTCACGATCGGTTGCCAGAAGAAGGAAGCGGCCGCGCCGGCGCCGGCAGCGGAAGCCCCGGCGGTCGTCGAGGAGACCGGAACCGCGGCCATGACCGCGACGACCTCGACCGAGACCACGACGATGACGTCGACCGAGACCGCCCCGGCCACGACCACGCCCGAAGCTCACTGAGCCACGGGAAGGCGTGACTGACTGGCCCCCGCGAGGGGGCCTTTCCTTTTGGTCGCCTTCCGCCGCACGCTAAACTCGACGCGGTGTTTCCCGTCTGGGCGGAGCTCCTGCTCGTCGCCGCCGCGAGCTCAGCCGCGGTGCGCGCATGGCGGTTGCGGCAGCGGGTCGCGCGGCTCGAGGCACGGCTTCAGGCGCGCGAACGCGAGTCGCATTTCCTGGGCGAGTCTCCCGAGCCGAGGCTCATTCTGCAGCACGCCTTCCGGGCCGCTTGCGAGATCCTCCCGTTGTCGCGGTTCGATTTGTACCGGGTCGATTCCTCCCAGCGCATCACGGAAGTGTGGACGCTGCCTCCCGAGCGCCACGGCGTCGAGCGGCGACCCGAAAGCGACCCGCGGCACCTCCGGCTCGGCGAGCGCGTCGACTCCCGCGCCGTCGAGCTCCAGTTCGCCGCCACCGAGACCGATCGGTCCTTCGCCCCGATCGACCTGCTGCCCGGCGCCGAGCCGACGCAGGTCCTGCACCTGCCGCTCTACTCGGGCGACGAGATGGTCGCGTATCTCATCCTGGTCTCGCCCCGCCCCATCGACGAGAGTCGCAAGGTCGAGATCCGCGCCCTGCTCGCTCCGCTGACGGCCTCGCTGCACGCGTCCCGCAACTGGCAGATCGCGGTCACCGACGAGCTCTCGGGGCTTTCGTCCCGTCGCTACTTCGAAACGCGGCTCGCCGAGGAATGGGCGCGGCATCGGCGCTACGGGGCACCGCTCGCCGTCGCCCTCTTCGATCTCGACCACTTCAAGCGACTCAACGACACGCTCGGGCACGGGGCCGGGGACATGGCCATACGTCGGTTCGGCGAAATCCTGCGGGCGGCCGTGCGCTCGACGGACCTCGCGTGCCGCTACGGGGGCGAGGAGTTCGCGGTCCTCTTTCCAGAAACCTCCGCGCGTTCGGCGCTCGCGGTCGCCGACCGGATCCGGCGCACCGTCGAGCGCGAGCCGTTCGCAGCCGAGCGGCCTTTCCGCGTGACGGCCTCGGTCGGCGTCGCCGACACGCACGAGCTTTCGGGCGAGGACCGCCACGAGCTGCTCGTTCGCGCGGACAAGGCCCTCTACTTCGCCAAGGATACGGGCCGCAATCGCGCCCGCCTCTACTCCGCGCGCCACCGCGCCGTCGCGTCGCGCCCCTAGCGGACGCGGCGGGCGATCCGCCGCAGCAGCCGGCCGAGCGCTCCCGGAAGGCGGAGCCGGCGCGACGGCGCCAGGAGGCTCGCGAGTGTCTCGGCCTCGGCTCGGGCCCAGCGCGCATCGTCGGGACGCACCCCGAGCTCCCCGAGGAGGCGGCCCCGCTCCTGGGCCAGCCGACGGAGGGGATCGGCCGGGCCGCTCACTCGAGCCCCGCCGCGGCCAGCAACCGGTCCACCGGCTCGTCCCAGGTGAGGCGAGCGGCGCGGCGTCTCCCCGCCTCGCCCATCGCCTTGAGTGCCTCGAGGTTCGACCAGGCCAGCCGAAGGGCCACGCCGAGGGCCTCCGGCCGCGGCGCGACCACGAGACCGGTCTCGCCGTCGCGGACGAATTCGAGGGGACCGCCCGCGTCCTCCGTCGTCAGCACCGGCTTCCCGGAGAGGTGCGCCTCGATCGGCACGTAGCCGAGGTCTTCGCCGGAGGCGGTCACCGCGACGATCCGGGCGTTGGCGTAGAGGTCGAGGAGCTCTTCGTCCTCGACGGCGGACACAAAGCGCGCCCGCGACTCGACGCCGAGCTCCGCGGCGCGGCGGCGAAGGCGGCCCTCTTCCGGGCCCCGGCCGACGAAGACGGCGCGGGCGTCCGGCGCGTGGGGCAACGCCTCGAGAAGAAGGCCCGGACGCTTCCAGGCGTCGAGCCTGCCGACCCAGAGCACGGTGTCCCCGAAGTCGCCGCTGCGGTGGCGACCCGCGAGCGGCGGTGGATGGTAGAGCGGCTCGGAGCGGATGCCGTTGAACCGCAGGAGCCTCGCGGCCACGGTCCGGGAGTTGGCGAAGACCTTGCGCGCCTCCATGAGCCCGACGCGGTCGATCTCGGCGATCACCTCGCGGGTGCGACGGTCTTCGGGGGAGGCGGTCAGGTCGGAAAATGGCGTCCCGAACTGGTCGTAGGCCTGCCGGTACTGGTGGATCAGCCAGACGAGCTTGTTGGGGTGCCGCACGGCGTAACTCGGGAAGCGCGTCGCGATCACCGCGTCCACCGGACGCCCGCCGGCCTCCGTCAGATCGAGGCTGCGCCAGGCGGCGGCACTGCGCACCAGGTCGAACCGCTCCCGCTCCCCGAGGGGCAGCGTAACGAGGTCGGCTTCGACTCCCCGCCGGACAAGCTCCTCGGTCAGGCGCTCGACGTGACGCTCCGCCCCGCCCCGCGCAAAGGGCGTCTGCACGGCAAGGACGAGGACGCGGCGGGGTCTCACGCGGAGATCGGCACGCGGCCGATGAGCGCGTAGTCCTGGGGAGCGTACAGCAGCGCGTTGAGCCGTTTCGCGTTCTCCGACGTTTCTTCCAGCCGTTGCGCGGGGGAAAGCGGCGAGCGGTACTCGATCCGCGCGTCCGTGAACCCGGCCGCCTCGGCGAGAAACCGGAGCGTCTGCGCCGGCACGGGCCGGACGTGCGTCGGATCGAGATAGAACGCGCGCAACGCCGAAAGCGAGTCGGCGTTGATCGTCTCCGCGATCAGGACGCCTCCGGGCGCGAGGGCACGGCGGGCTTCCTGCAGAAAGCGGAAGATCCCCTCCGGCGGCCAGTGCTCGACAACCTGGAACGCCACCACCGCGCCGAGCTTGCCGGCCGGGCGCCGCCGGAGAAGCTCGAGCGCGTCGCCCGCCTCGACATCCAGTCCCGCGCGGCGACAGGCTTCGACCGCCACCGGATTCGACTCGAGGCCGGCGGCCGGGATGCCCGCGGCCTTCAGCGTGCCGAGGAACTCGCCTCGCCCGCACCCGACGTCGAGCACGGGGCCCGGCAGGTCCCGGAGCTCGGCGAGGTAGACGCGCTGTCCGCGGGCGATGTCCTCGGGGCGGCCCCGGAAGCGTTCCTCGAAGAGCGCGTAGACGCCGGCCGGGATCCCCGGAGCGGGCGCGGTCGCCGGGCGGATGGGCGCCCCCGGAAGCGACGGCGGAGCCGCTTCGACCAGCGTCAGCCGGGCCTCCTGGATTCCGGCACGCCGTGACAGCTCGTCCAGCTCGGCGCGCAGCCGGTCGAGCCCGTCGGCGAGGCCCGACGAGGCCGAAAGCGAGAGCGCGTTGAAGGCCGACTGGTTGCGCCAGAGGAAGCGAAGGGCGCGGATCACGAGGTTCTTCAGGCCCGCGAGCGGCGCCCCCTCGGGCACGGCCGGGGTCAGGACGTCGTCCGCGCGCGCGAGCGTCGCGCGGGCGCCCTCGCTCGCCGCGTCGCCGCGGCCCGGGGCCGATGCGGCCGGGTGCGCGGTTTCGGCGATCGCGGCGCGGACCTCGTCCGCGAGCACTCGTTTCAGGTCTCTGGGCGATTCCATCTCGAATCCGGTTCGAGGATAAGTCAATTCGCGACTAGAATGGCCGCCCGCATGAGCCGCCGATCCCTCGCCGCCGCCGTCATCCTGGCCGCCTGCACCGCGTTTGCCGCGTTCGGGGAGGATGCGACGCCCGCGCCGACTCCTGCCGCTTCCGCCGCCCTCCTCCGGCCGGGGGAGGAGCCCTTCATCACCAACCTGCGCCAGTTGACTTTCGGCGGGCAGAACGCCGAGGCCTACTGGTCGGCCGACGGTGCGCGGCTGATCTTCCAGTCCGACGAGGGCACGCTGCCCTGCGACCAGATCTTCACGATGCGTTCCGACGGCTCCGGACGACGGCGGGTCTCCAACGGCGAGGGCAAGACGACCTGCTCCTATTTCTTCCCCGACGGCGAGCGGATTCTCTATGCCTCGACGTCCCGCGCCGGCGCCGAATGCCCGCCGCGGCCGGACCGCTCCCACGGGTACGTCTGGGCGCTCGACGACTACGACATCTACGCCGCCAGGAGCGACGGCCGCGACGCCCGACCCCTCTTCGCCTCGCCCGCCTACGACGCCGAGGCCACGATCTCGCCGGACGGATCCACCATCGTCTTCACCTCGGCGCGCGACGGCGACCTCGAGATCTACACCATGAGGGCGGACGGCACCGACGTCCGCCGGCTGACGAACACCCCCGGCTACGACGGCGGTCCGTTCTTCTCGGACGACGGGAAGAAGATCGTGTATCGGGCGGACCACCCGGCGACCCCGGAGGGCCTCGCGCTCTTCCGGGAGAACCTCGCCCGCCACGTCTACGCGCCCCACGGGCTCGAGATCCGGGTGATGAACGCGGACGGGTCCGACGACCACGCCGTCACGTCCAACGGCGCGGCCAACTTCGCGCCGTTCTTTCTGCCGGGAGGCCGCGAGATCATCTTTTCGTCCAACCTCGGCGACCCGAAGGGCCGCGAGTTCGAGCTCTACCTGATCCGCGCGGACGGGACGAATCTCACGCAGGTCACGCACAGCGCCGACTTCGACGGTTTTCCGATGCTCACGCGCGACGGAAAGCGCCTCGTCTTCGCCTCCAACCGCAACGGCTCGAAGCCGCACGAAACGAACATCTTCGTCGCCGACTGGGTTCGGAAGTAGCCGGCCGGCGCCGTTCTCAGGCCGGCGGCGCCGGCGCGGACCGAGCGGCGGCCTCCTCCACGGCGCGGTCCTCCTCGAAGAACTCGAGGAGCGCAAGGATCAGGGCCAGGAGTACGGGCCCCAGGAAGAGACCGACGAGACCGAAGGCGCCGATTCCCCCGATCACGCCGAAAAACGCGGTCAGCGTCCCGATCTCGGCCCGGCCCGAAACGAGGGCGGGCCGGAGGACATTGTCGGCGCTGCCCGCGACGACGACTCCCCAAACCAGCATGAAGACGGTCTTCCAGACGACTCCCTTGGCCAGGAGATAGAGGCAGGCCGGCGCAACCACGAGCGCCGTGCCCACGAAGGGGACGAAGGAACAAATGAACCCGAGGCCGCCGAAGACGACCGGCGACGAAAGCCCCGTGATCCAGAAGGCGACTCCGATGAGAAACCCCTGTGCGAGGGCGGTCACGAGCGTCCCGAAAACGACCGCGTGCGTCACGTCGCCCAGGTGCCGGACGAGCCGCTTCTTCTTTTTCGGGTCCATCGGGATCAGACGGATCGCTCGTTCGGCCATCGCGTCACCGTCGCGAAAGTAGAAGAACAGGACGAAGAGCATCAGCGACAGGCTGCCGAACACGCCGAAGGCCCCGACCACGAAATCTCCGCTGCGCGCGAGGAGGAACTGAAGGACCGTCTGCAGCGAGCGGACCACCCATCCATGGATCTGGCTGGCCGAGGCCGGGATGCGGTCATCCACCCACGTCACGACCTCCCCGAACAGCGGGATCTGCGTCAGATCCTGCGCGCCGCGAATCTGGTACTGCTGCGCCATCGCGGTCAGCCGGTGCCCGAGCTCGACGGCCTGCCCACCGAAGGCGGCCGCCACCGCCACGGCGGGAAGGACGATGCCCACGATGACCCCCAGCGTCAGCAGGGCCGCCGCCAGGCCGTTTCGGTTCCGTACGGCGCGCCGAACGCGACGCACGACCGGAGAGAGGAGAAACGCGATCAGCAGTGCCCAGACGATCGGCCCGTAGAAGGGCCGGAAGATCAGGAAGAGCGCGTACGCCAGGAGTGCGAGGACCGCGAGGCCGAAGACTTTCGTGGCAAACCGGTCGGAAGGCATCCTGCAGCCGGATGCTAGCATCGAAGCGTTGACCTGTTCTCCTCCGGACCGGATGCTGGCCGCGCGCGTTCTGCGCGAGGAGGCGACCGCGGCGGGCTTCGCGAAAGTCGGCATTGCGCCAGCCGGAGAAGCGCCGGGCCGCGACCGCTTCGAGGCCTGGATCGACGCGGGTCGCCACGCGGGGATGGGCTACCTCGAAGAGACGCGCCGGATCCGCGCTACCCCCCGGGACCTGCTGCCCGGGGCGCGGTCGGTCGTCTGCCTCGCCGCGCCGCATTCCGCGTCGCCGTGGGTCGCTGCCGACGGCTCCCGCTTTGCCCGGTACGCGCGCGGGAGCGACTACCACGCGTCCCTTCGCGCCCGGGCCCTCGCGGCTCTGGAGGGCGCCCGGCAAAGGATCGGCGGCGGCTGGACGTCGCGCGTTTGCGTCGACTCGACCCCGATCGCGGAGCGGGCCTTCGCCGCGGCGGCGGGCCTCGGCTGGATCGGAAAGAACGGTTGCCTGATGGACGAGACCCACGGCTCGTATCTCCTGCTCGCCGAGATCCTGACCGACCTCGATCTGCCGCCCGACGCGCCCGTCGCCGAGCGCTGCGGTTCCTGCACCCTGTGCCTGGAGGCCTGTCCGACCGCCGCGTTCGTCGAGCCGGCCATCCTCGACGCCGGCCGCTGCATCGCGTACTGGACGATCGAGCACCGCGGCCCGATTCCGGACGACCGGAAGGCCGCCCTGGGCGAGCACGTGTTCGGCTGCGACGTCTGTCAGGAGGTCTGCCCCTGGAACGCGCCCCTCGAGCTCGCCGCCCCGGCCTCGGCGCCGCCTCCCGGCCGCGCCGAGATCCTCGCGATGGGCCGGGGCGCGTGGGAACGGCGGTTCGCCCGCACGGCCGTGACCCGGCCCGCGCGCCGCGGCCTCCAGCGCAATGCCGCGGCCTCGGCCGGAGCCTGCGGGGACGTCGGCGCCCGCGCGGGCCTCGACCGCGCCGCCCGCGGCGAGGAGGCCGGCCTCGCGGACGCCGCGCGGTGGGCGCTCGACCGAATCGGCCGCCTTCCCCTGTAAGATCGCGCCTCGACTTCGAAAGGACGCGACCCATGGATCCGCAGATCCTCCTCTACGCTCTGGCCTTCGCCCTGTCGACGCTGGCCTCGGGGTTTTTCGCCGGTTCGGAGACGGCCCTCGTCTCCCTCGGACGCATCGATCTCCAGGCGATGCGCGAAAAGGGTGACCGGCGCGGGGCGCTCATCCGAAACCTCCGGGCCAACACCTCGCGGCTGCTCGCCGTCATCCTCATCGCGCAGAACCTGTTCCTGAGCGCCGCCTCCGCTTCGGCCACGACGCTCGCCGGCCACTGGTTCGGCGCCCGTTACGGGATCCTGATTGCGGTCGTCTTTTCGACCCTGTCCCTGTTCGTCTTCGCCGAGATGATGCCCAAGGCGGTGGCCGCGGCATCGCCCGTGCCGGTCTCGAGGGCGGTCGCCGTGCCTCTGTCCTGGATGATGCGCGTTCTCTCCCCGGTCGCCGAGATCTGCGTCCGCATGACGAACGCCACGCTCCGGATCTTCGGGGTGGCCGAGCACCGTCCGGGCCTGACCGAGGATGAGCTCAAGAGCATTTTCAACCTGGGTGCGGACGAGGGTGTCATCCATCGCGGCGAGCGGCAGCTCCTGCACAAGGTCATCGAGTTCGGGGACAAGACCGTGCGGGACATCATGGTGCCGCGGACCAAGATCGTCGCCCTGCCGGAGACCGCCGCGTTCGCCGACGTCAAAGTGCTGCTGCGGGAGCACAAGCTCTCGCGGCTGCCGGTCTACCGGGGCGCCCTCGACAACGTGATCGGGGTCCTGCACGCGAAGGACCTGTTCGACCTGACCGACGAGGAGGAGAAGTCCTTCGAGCTGTCGAACTACGTCGATCCCCCGTTCCTCGTCCCCGAGTTCAAGCGCGCAGAGGACCTCTTCCGCGAGATGCGCCGGCGCCACACCCACATGGCGATCGTCGTGGACGAACACGGCGGCACGGCGGGGCTCGTCACGATCGAGAACGCGATCGAGGAGCTCCTCGGGCAGATCCAGGACGAGTACGACGAGGAAAAGCCGGGGTTCGAGCCCGCCGGCGACCGGACCTACGTGCTCGAGGGCGGCCTGCGGCTGGACGATCTCGAGGAGCAATTCGGGATCACGCTCCCCCGCGACGAGGCCGAAACGATCGCCGGCCATTTGATGCTCCGGTTCGGCCGGATCCCGCGCAAGGGCGAGCGCTGGAAGGGCCGGTTCGCGGACTTCGTCATCGAAGACGCGACCCCCACCACCGTCAAGCGGATCCGGATGGTCCTGCCCAACGCGCCCGAGAAGAAGGAGGCCCTTTGAGCCAGCACCGCCGCGTGACCCTGATCCGGGGAGACGGCATCGGACCCGAGGTCGCCGACGCCGTGGTCTCCATCCTCGAGGCCGCCGGCGCGCCCATCGCATGGGAGGAAGTCCTCGTCGGCCGGGACGCCGAGCAGTCCGAGGGCGATCCGCTGCCGGCGCGCGCGCTCGAATCGATCCGTACGAACGGCCTCGCGCTCAAGGGTCCCGTGGGCACGCCGATCGGCAAGGGTTTCCAATCGGTCAACGTCCGGATGCGACGCGAGCTCGAGCTCTACGCGAACGTGCGCCCGGTCCGAAACGTCCCGACGATCGCGAGCCGGTTCCAGGGGGTCGACCTCGTGATCATCCGCGAAAACACGGAGGACCTCTACAGCGGCCTGGAGCACACGGTGGTGCCGGGCGTGGTCGAGTCCCTCAAGATCATCACCGAAGTCGCGTCGACGCGGATCGCACGCTATGCCTTCGAGTACGCCCGATCGCGCGGCCGGCGGCGCGTCACGGCGGTGCACAAGGCCAACATCATGAAGCTCTCGGACGGCCTCTTCCTCGACTGCGTCCGCAGGGTCGCCGAGGAGTACCCCGACATCGCCTCCGACGACCGCATCGTGGATGCCGCGTCCATGGAGCTGGTGATGCGGCCCGAGAAGTTCGACATGCTCCTCATGCCCAACCTCTACGGGGACATCGTGTCCGACCTCGCCGCGGGACTGATCGGCGGACTGGGCCTCGTGCCGGGGGCCAACTTCGGGAAGAACGCGGCCATCTTCGAGGCGGTCCACGGGACCGCCCCCGACATCGCGGGACAGGACCGGGCGAACCCGACGGCTCTCCTCATGTCGGCGATCCTGATGCTCCGGCACATCGACCTTCCCGAGCTCGCGGACCGTACGGAGCGGGCCCTGGTCGGAACGTTCGAGGCCGGGATCAAGACGCCCGACATCGGGGGGACGGCGGGGACGAAAGCGTTCGCGCGGGCGGTCGCCGACCGCGCCCGGGGCTAGGCGGCTAGTACAGCTCGACCTTGGGGATCATCAGGGCGCGCACGGCGCAGTTGCCTCGGACCCTCGCCTGGCAACCCAGCCGGCGACCGTTGCCCATGCTGTAGGCGAGCTCTTGCGGGTTGACCGGGGTCAGGTTTTCGCCCCCCACGACCACTTCCACGCGGCAGGTGGAGCAGGTCCCGTTGCCCCCGCAAACGTGGCTGATCTTGACGCCGAGGTTGAGGGCCGCCTGGAGGACGGTGGTGCCCTCCTCGACCGTGCCCGCTTTCCCCTCGTTGACGAAGACGATCGTGGGCATGAAAATCGCGGCTCTGCGAAATCAGGGTAGCACAGCGGGTTCACCGGGGCGGTGGCCGAACGCGCCCGACGAGGAGCTCTGGTTCGGGCGTCCATTCGACCCTGGGCCGTCCTTCGCGCGGCGCGCCCCGCTCGAGGTCGAGATCGGCAGCGGCAAGGCCCGCTTCCTGGTCACCTCCGCGCGGGCCTGCCCCGCCCACGACTTTCTGGGGATCGAGCGTTCGCTCTCCTACTACCGGCTCTGCCGCGAGCGCGTCGGGCGCTCCGGGCTCGAGAACGTGCGGGTCGTTCGGGCCGACGGAAAGATGTTCGTCCAGACCGCCCTCGCCCCCGTTTCGGTGCACGCGTTCCACATCTACTTTCCGGACCCGTGGCCGAAAAAGAAGCAGCGGAAACGCCGGCTCCTCGACGGCGTGTTCCTCGACCTGCTCGCCTCGAGGCTCGAGCCCGGGGGGACCCTGCGCATCGCGACCGACCATCCGGGATACGGCGCCGAGCTCGGCTCGCTCCTGGAGACGGTGGAAAAGCTCGAACGGCTCGAGTGGTCGAGCCTCCCGGCGCCTCCCCCGACCCACTACGAGCTGAAGTACGTCGAGGAGGGACGGCCCATCTGGCGGTTTGCGGCTCGCCGTCGGGCCTAACGGCCCGCTTCGCCGTCTTCGAGCACGACCCGCCGGAAGAACCGCAGGAAGTACTCGGTGCCCGAGAGAAGCGCCACGGCCACCACGAGCCAGAGAACGTACCGGCCAGGGTCCAGGAATCGGTCGTGTTGCAACGCGAGGATCAGGAGCGACACCGCCGTGATCTGCGTGATCATCTTGACCTTGCCCCATCGTGATGCGGGGATGACGATCCCCCGGGCCGAGCCGATCGAGCGCAGACCCGAGACCGCGAACTCCCGCCCGATCACGACGACGACCATCCAGGCCGGCGCCATCTTCAGCTCGACGAGCGAGATGAACGCCGCCGAGATCAGGAGCTTGTCCGCGATGGGATCGAGCAGCGTTCCGAGCGTCGTGATCTCGCCGCGGCGCCGGGCGAGCCAGCCGTCCAGGAAATCGGTCGCGACCGCCGTCAGGAAGATCAGCAGGCCCACCGTCTCCCGGCCGTCGAACTTCGTCAGGAGCACGACGACCAGGAACGGCACCAGAAAGATGCGCGTCAGCGTCAGTGCGTTCGGCAGGTTGATCTTCACGGCGCGGCAAATATACGGGATGCCCGTTCCCGCATAATAGGCGTGTGAACGTCCCCTGCCCGATCCATTCCGGCCGCCGGGCCCACATGAGCTGCCATTTCTGCCGCACGCCGGTCTGCCGGTTGTGCGAGGTGCGCATGCGGGGCCACATCTATTGCTCGACCCGCTGCGCGAGAGACGCCGGCCGGCACGCCGTCTGGGGTGCCGTGCAGGGCCGGCTCCTGCGGCCGGTTTCGGGCCGCGTGGCCGTGCTGATCGTGGCGATGGCGGCCTCCGCGCCGGTCATCCTCGCCCTCCGAACCGTCCGCGCGCTCGACGCCCTCTCCGTGCCGTCCCCGGCCGGTCCTCCCCGGCGCCCGGCCCCGTCGGCGAGACTCGACTCGGTGCAGGATGGTCCCTCCGGGACGCGCCTGGAGGGCACGGCCCCGGAGGGGTCGGCGGTGTTCCTTTTCGCCGCCGGCCGCTTCGTCGCGAGCGTGCCGGCGGACGGCGGGCGCTTCCGGTTCGAGGCCGTCCGCGAAAAGGGACCCTATCGGGTCGGCGCAATGTCGCTCTCCGCCGAGGCGGCATACGCCCCGCCGCCGGCCGCTCCCCTCCGGGCGCCGGTCGAGGTCCTTCGGGTCCCGACGCCACCCGCGACCCCTGTCGTCGCGGCCAGGGCCCCCCCCGTCGTCGCGGCCGCGGCCCCGTCCCTTCCCCTCCCTTCGCGCGGCCCCGCCGCGCCGGACCTGACCCGGGGACCCGCGGACCGGGAGGAGATCGTCGTGTCGTTTGACGCCGGCTCGTCGGACCGGGGCGCCGTGGCGATCCTCGACGCGCTCGCGCGGCGCCGCATCCGGACCACGATCTTTCTGACGGGCGACTTCATCCGTCGCTATCCCGCGGTCGTGCGCCGGATTGCCGAGGACGGCCACGAGGTCGGCAACCACACCGACACGCACCCTCACCTGACGACGTACGCGACCGACGGTCGCCAGGTCACGCGGCCGGGCGTCGACCGGGCGTTTCTCGCGGGCGAGCTGGCGCGGACGGCCCGCCTCTACCGCGAAGCCACGGGCCGCACGCTGTCGCCGATGTGGCGGGCCCCCTTCGGCGAGCACAATCCAGAAATCCGCCGGTGGGCCGCCGAGCAGGGGTACTGGCACGTTGGCTGGACGGGCGGCCGGAGCGGCCTCGACGGCCTCGACTGGATCACGGACCCGCACGCCCGGGGCTACCAGTCGGCCGACCGCCTGCTGTCGCGCCTCGTCCAACACGCCGAGAACGGCGGCATCGTCCTGCTGCACCTCGGCAGCGATCGCGAGGAGCCGGTCGCGGCCCGGATCGACGTCCTTCTCGAAGGCCTCTTGCGGCGCGGATTCCGGTTCGCCCGGGCCTCCGAGTTCCTCGAGCGCCAGGGCTACGACGCCGCCCGCCTCGCGGCGTTCCGCGTCCCTCCCGCGGGCGGGCGTTGACGATCGCGTTCGGCACGGACGGTTGGCGCGGCATCATCGCCGACGCCTGCACGTTCGACGAGATCCGGAGGATCGCGCGCGCCACCGCACGGTGGTACGCGACGGACCGGGGCCCCGGCGACGCGGCGCGGATCGTCGTCGGGCACGATCCCCGCTTCTTCTCGCCGGAGTTCGCGCGCGCCGCGGCCGAAGTGTTCGCCGGGGCGGGCATCGACGTTCTCCTGTCCGACCGCCCCATCCCGACCCCCGCCGTGTCGTTTCACGTGCGCCGGCTCGGGCTGAAAGCCGGGATCGCGATCACGGCAAGCCACAACCCGGGCCACTACAACGGGTTCAAGATCAAGGCCCACTTCGGGGGCAGCGCTCCCCCCGAGACCTATGCGGCCGTGGCGGCCGAAGCCGATCGACCCCTGCACCGCGCCGAACGACCCGGTCGAATCGAGGTCGCGGACCTTCGGCGCGAGTACGCCGAGCGGCTGGCCGGGCTCGTGGACCTCGCCGCGATCCGCGGCTCGCCCCTCGCCGTGCTGACCGACGCAATGCACGGAGCGGCGGGGTCGCTTCTGCCCGACCTGCTCGCCGGAGGGAGCCTGCGGGTCGAGCCCTTCCGGACTTCACGCGACCCCCTCTTCGGCGGAGTTCACCCCGAGCCGATCGGCGAAAACCTCGAGGCCGCCGCGGCTCGCGTGCGCGCCGGGAGGCTCGACCTGGCGGTCGCCCAGGACGGCGATGCCGATCGACTGGGCGTCCTCGACGCGGCGGGCCGGTTCGTGTCGCCGCACCAGATCCTCGCCCTCCTGCTCCTCCACGCCTTTCGCCACCGGGGCCTTTCCGGCGGAATCGCCAAGACGTTCTCGACCTCGTTCCAGATCGACCGGATCGCGCGGAGTCTCGGCGTTCCGCTCATCGAGACGGGCATCGGCTTCAAGTACGTGGCCGAACTGATGAACCGGGGCGAGGCCGTCGCCGGCGGCGAAGAGAGCGGCGGCTACGCGTTCGGATTTCACCTTCCCGAGCGCGACGGAGTGCTGTCCGCTCTCCTGCTCCTCGAGAGCCTCGCCGTGTCCCGGCGGACCCTTGCTCAAGCGCTCGACGCTCTGTCCGCCGAGTTCGGACGCTTCGAGTACGGGCGGCGCGACGTGCGGCTGCCCGTCGACGTCGCGGCTCGATACCTCGCCGCCGTTCGGGACTCCCGTCCGGACTCGGTCGGCGGCGAGGCCGTCACCGCGGTGCTCGACCGCGACGGGATCAAGTACGTCTTCGGCGAGCGCGGGTGGCTCCTGCACCGGTCGTCGGGCACCGAACCGATGGTTCGCCTGTACTGCGAGCACGAGGACGGAACGACGATGTCGGCGATCCTCGACGAGGCCGAGGGCCGACTGACGCGGTTCGCGAACGGCGCCTAGTTGCGCCGCTGATCGACCGGGCGGTCCTGGTCCGACGCGCGGCGCCGCGGACGCGGCGGCTCGGTGAGAACGGTCCCCTCCCCCTCGAAGCGGAGCTTCGGGGGGCTCGCCACGTCGGCGTGCATGACCTCTTCGAGGAAGTCGTCGTCGAGCACCGAGGCCACGAGGTCGCCCGACCAGGCGACGAGGTCGCGAGACGAGATCGACAGCGGATAGTCCGCCGAAACCTCGTGCGCGAGGACCGGTCCGCCGACCGAAAAGATGGCGCTGCCGCGCCCCTGGACTCGAAGCACGTCGACCCGGCGGTTGCGGCGGAAATCGTGGATCGCGTCGATCCGAAACGTCAGGCCATGGTCGAGCGCCAGCAGGCGCGAGCCCTCGACGAAGAGAGTCTGCCCCGAGAGGTCGCGCCGGTAGGCACGCCGGCCGGGATCGTTGATCAGGAGGGCCCCGACGCCCGTGGCGCGAAGGATCCGCTCGAGCGACGTTCCGCGAAATTCGGGAAGCGGCGCGAATCGCAGCTTGCCGCTGTACCAGGCGACGCATCCCTTGCGGACGAAGACCGTGCCGCGGGATGCGATCTCGAGACCGCCTTCGGTCCGGATCTTGAAGAGCGGCCGCGCTTCGGGGGCCCCGATGGCGATCGGCGCCGGCTTCTCCGGGGGGTCGAGGAAGGCGGGCTGGAAGTCCTGCGCCTCCGAGAGCGGCCCATCGACGGTCGAGTGCGAGGCCGGGGCCGCGGCACTCGTTGTCTCGGGGACGAGGGCCTTGAACGTCGGCGCCGCGTCGGAAAGGCTGGGCCGGGCGGCGGCCTCACGGCTGTTGCGGCGCAGCGCCTCCTCGATCTCGACGACGCGGCGCCGCGCGCCGGCGACCCGGAGATGCTCGAGGGCGAGGCCGAGTTTTCCCCGCGTCTGGTACAGGAGCCCGAGGTAGAGGTGACTGCGGAGGTGCCCGGGGCGCATCTCGATCGCCTTGCGCAACTCCAGCTCCGCCTCCGCCAGGAACCCGGCCTTGAAGAGGATGAGGCCCAGGTTCGCGCGCAGGACCTCGGAGTGGGGATTGTCCGCCAGGAGCGTGCGCGCTGCGTTGGCCGCCTCGTTGTAGTGCCCCCGCTTGAATTCGAGCAGGGACAGCAGGTTCAGGACGTCCTCGTCGTTGGGACGGATGTTGCGGGCCTTGTCCAGCTCCTCCCAGGCCTCCTCGAGGCGAGCCTCGCGGACGCCGCGGCGCGCACGATTCAGGTGGAGCAGAAAGAGACCCTGATCGACGGGGGATGGGTCGCCGGACGCGGTCTCCAAAGTCGTCCCCGGCGCGCGCCTACCCGAGGCGGCGGGGCGCGCGGCCCTTCGTCGTCAGGATGACGCGGTTCGTGCGCTCATCGCGCATCCAGTGGACGGGCTTTCCCTCGGAGCTCGGGATGCCCCGGAAGGTTTCCGAAGCGGGCTTGCCGAAACCGCCGCCGAGCGTCGACTTGCCGTAGTAGGCGGCGAGGGCCTTTCGCACGTAGAGCTGGGTCTCGTCGTAGGGCGGAACGCCGTCGTAGCGGTCCACCGCCGCCTCGCCCGCGTTGTAGGCCGCGAGCGACTTGACGAGGTCGCCGCCGTAGTAGGACAGGAGGCGCGAGAGGTGCCGCGTGCCCGCGGCGATGTTCTGCTTCGGATCGTGGATGTCGGAGACGCCGTGCTCGGCCGCGGTCGCGGGCATCAGTTGCATGAGTCCCCGCGCCCCCTTCCGGGAGATCGCGGCGGGGTTGAACCCCGACTCGACGAGCATCACGGACTTGACGAGCCTGGGATCGACCGAGTTCTCCTGGGCCGACGCCTCGATCAGGTCGTCGAAGTCGGAGGCGCGGCGCACGCGAGCGGCGAGCCAGGCCTCGCTCGCCATGATCTTGGCCGGACCGTCGTTGTAGATGACGTGCCGCCCCCCCTCGACCTTGACGCGCACCTCGGCTCCGACCGCCGGCGCAATCGCCGCCAGCACCCCCAGGACGAGGAGCGTTCGAGTCTTCATGGATTGGGAATGAAAATTATAGCCGACCGCCCGGAGTGAGGCCAATGCACTGAGTCCCGGGGGGTGACACATCGCGCCCCGCCTGTGCGCCCCGTCACGGAGCCTCGCTACGAAGCCGCAACCCGCGCCGGGTCCGCGAGGAGGTCCCGCACCGCTTCCGCGGCGGCTTTCAGGCCGGCCGGCAGCAGCTCCGCGCTCTTGCCGCCCGCCTGCGCGAGGTCCGGCTTCCCGCCGCCGCTCCCCGCGAGAGCCCGGCCGACCCGGGAGGCAATCTGCGAGGCCGGGAGCCGCCGCACCAGGTCCGGGGTGACGGCGATGATGACCGAGGTCTTGCCGTCCCCCACCGTCCCCACCGCGACGACCCCGCTCTTGACCTTCGAGCGCAGCGTGTCCGAAAGGTTGCGCAGCTCCGGGATCGAAAGACCCTCGACCACGCGCGTGACGACCGGAATTCCGCCGACCTCGATGCGGCTGCCCTCGGAGCCGGAATCGCCCGAGGCGAGCTTCAGCTTGAGAGACGCGATCTCCCGTTCGAGCGCCTTGACGCGCTCCTCGCGCTCGCTCCACTTGACGGGGAGAGCGTCGCGCTCGACCTGCGCGACGGCGGCCAGGTCGTTCAGAATCCGCTCGTCCTTCGACAGAAGCTCGACCGCGCCGAACGACGTCACCGCCTCGACGCGCCGCTGCCCCTGGGCGATGCCGCGGTCGGACACGATCTTGAAAGCGCCGATCTCACCGGTCCGGGCAACGTGGCATCCCCCGCAGAGCTCGGTCGAAAACCCGGGGACCTCCACGACCCGCACTCTCTCGCCGTACTTTTCGCCGAAGAACATGTCGGCGCCCCGGAGCCGGGCGTCGTCCATGGACATGACGTCCTTGGCGACCGTCTGGTCCCGGAGGACCTCCTCGTTGACGAGCCGCTCGATCTCGGCCAGCTGCGCCGGCGTCGTGGGCGCGGCGGCCGCATAGTCGAAGCGAAGGCGGTCCGGGGCCACCAGCGAACCCATCTGGCGGGCGGAGGGCCCGAGGACCTTCCGCAGGGCCGCGTGCAGGAGGTGCGTGCCGGTGTGGTTGGCCTGGGTCCGTCGGCGGGTCCACTCCGGCACTTCCATGTCGACGACCCGACCGAGCTCGAGCCGCCCGCGGCCGACCGTCACGCGGTGCGCGATGAGGTTGGGTACGGGTTTCTGGACGTCCGAAACTTCGGCCTCCCCGTCGGCCCAGGTCCAGCGGCCCCGGTCGGCCACCTGGCCGCCGCCCTCGGGGTAGAACACAGTGCGGTCGGTGACCACGTCGCCCGTCTGACCCGCCTCGAGGAGCGACACTTCCTTGCCGTCCCGGACGATGGCCTCGACGCGGGCGCCCGCGAGCCGGACGAAGTCCTGCTCCGGGTAACCGCGGAAGACCGAGTGCGTTTCGGGCAGCTCGAGGCGCTCGAAGACGGACGCATCGGCCGCGTCGAATTTCTGGGAGGCCCGCGAGGACGCGCGCTGACGCTCGAGCGCCTCTTCGAAGCCCGCCCGATCGACCGCCACGCCTTCGTCGCCGGCGATCTCCTCGATGACCTCGAGGGGGATGCCGTACGTGTCGTAGAAGCGGAATACGGTGTCCCCGGAAAGCGCGGTCGCCCCCTCGCGGCGAAGCCGCTCGATCGCCTCGCCGACACGGTCGGCGCCCTCGGAGAGGGTCTTTCCGAACCGCTCCTCTTCCGGCGCGAGCACGCCCGCGACGGTCGTCCCGACCGACGCCGCCGTACCCGGCGCGAAGTAGACGCCCGCAAACCCCTCGACGACCGTTGGAGCGATCTCGTGGAGAAAGGGGCGATCGAGTCCGAGCCGGCGGCCATAACGCATCGCCCGCCGGAGGATGCGCCGCAGGACATAGCCGCGTCCCTCGTTGGAGGGCAGTGCGCCGTCGGCGATGAGCATCGTCGAGGCCCGTACGTGGTCCGCGATGACGCGGAAGGGCGCATCCTCCGCGGCCATGCCGCCGCGGTATTTGTGGCCCGACATCGCTTCGACCTGCCGGACGATCGGCGCGAAGAGGTCTGTGTCGAAGTTGTTGTTGACGCCCTGGAGGATCGCCGTCAGGCGCTCCAGCCCCGCCCCGGTGTCGACCGAGGGGCGCGGCAGGGGCGTCATCTTGCCGGACGCATCCCGCTCGAACTGCATGAACACGAGGTTCCAGATCTCGAGGGTGTCGTCCCCCGGACCATTGACCCGGTCGGGGGTGTTGCCGGAGAGATTCGCGCCCCGGTAATAGTGGAGCTCCGAGCACGGTCCGCACGGCCCGGTCTCCCCCATCGCCCAGAAATTGTCCTTCGCGCCGAACCGCAGGACACGGGAGGCCGGCAGATACCGCATCCAGAGCTCCGCCGCCTCGTCGTCGTCGGTATACACCGTCGCCCACAGCCGCTGCGGGTCGAGACCGTAGCCGACGGACGGATCGGTGACGAGCTCCCAGGCGAACCGAATCGCATCGTCCTTGAAGTAGTCGCCGAACGAGAAGTTGCCGAGCATCTCGAAGAAGGTGTGGTGGCGGCCGGTGTACCCCACGTTGTCGAGATCGTTGTGCTTGCCCCCCGCCCGGACGCACTTCTGCGCCGTCGTCGCCCGGGCGTAGTCGCGCCGCTCCCGGCCGGTGAAGACGTCCTTGAACTGGTTCATACCCGCGTTGGCGAACAGAAGCGTCGGGTCCTCGGCCGGGATCAACGAGGACGACGGCACGCGCCGGTGGCCGCGCCCCTCGAAATACGCCAGGAATCGCTCGCGGACCTCAGTCGATTTCATACCAGCCCCGGATGATCTCAGAAATCCTCTCCGCCGGAAAACCTCGTCGGGTCAGGGCGTCGAACACGCGGCGCCGCCGCACGGCCGGGGCCAGGTTGGCGCGCGCCTTCCAGAGCTTCGCGAACGCCTTGCGGAGGGCCGCGTCTTCCCGCTCCCCGGCGCCCTCGGCTGCGCAGGCCCCGGCGATCGTCTCTTTCGCGAAGCCCCTGGCCCGGAGCTCGCGTTCGATCCGCGAACGCCCGTGTCGCGCGCCGCGGGTCCGGACGGCCGAGCGCGCGGCCGCGAGGTCGTCGAGAAGCCCCTGCCCGGTCAGCCGGTCGAGCGCCTCCCCGATCGCGCCGGACTCGAAGCCCCGCTCGGCCAGGGCCCGCGCGAGCTCGACGCGGCCGCGCGCCCGGATCGACAGCAGGCGCAGAGCCCTCTCGCGGGCTGCCGCCGCGGACGCGGGCTCCCGGGGAGGTGACTTTCGACCCGACGTTTAGGTTCTTCCCGTGGGCGTCTGGTTGGAGAAGTCGAAGGGGGACTCCTCCTGGGGAGGGTTGAAGTCGCTGGGCGTCTCGAGCGCGCCGTCCATCTCTTCGCGAGCGAGATCCGAAGTCGACTGGATCCCCTGGATCTTGAGCTTGAACTCGTTGGGGTTCGTCGCGCGCTTGAGCGCCTCTTCGAGCGTGATGAGGCCCGACTTGTAGAGGCCGTAGAGCGACTGGTCGAACGTCTGCATTCCGTACTGCGACGTACCCTGCTGGATCGCGTCCTTGATGTACTTCGTCTTCTCCTTGTTCTCGATGCACTCGCGGACATAGTTGGTCCGGATCAGGATCTCCGCCGCCGGAACGCGGCCGAGGCCGTCGGCCCGCGGCATCAGGCGCAGCGAGACCGCCGCTTTCAGCACGGCGCCCAGCTGAAGTCGGATCTGCTTCTGCTGGTGCGGCGGGAAGACCGCGATGATGCGATTGATCGTTTCCGTGGCGTCGAGGGTGTGCAGCGTCGAAAACACGAGGTGGCCGGTCTCGGCGGCCGTCAGGGCCGTTTCGATCGTCTCGTAGTCGCGCATTTCGCCGACGAGAATGACGTCGGGGTCCTGACGCAGGGCGCTGCGCAGCGCGATGGAGAAACCCTTGGTGTCGACGTCGACCTCGCGCTGGTTGACGATCGACTTCTTGTCGCGGTGAAGGAACTCGATCGGGTCCTCGACCGTCATGACGTGCTCGTTGCGGGTCGTGTTGATGTGGTCGATCATCGCGGCGAGCGTCGTCGACTTGCCCGAACCGGTCGTCCCGGTGCACAGGACCAGGCCCCGCTGCTCCTGGCAGATCTTCTCCAGGACCGGCGGCAGGAGGAGGTCCCGGATCGAGAGGATCTTGGCCGGAATGACGCGCAGCACGAGCCCGACGGTGCCGCGCTGCTGAAAGATGTTGCAGCGGAAACGCCCCAGGTTCGGCACGTTGTAGGCGATGTCGATCTCGAAGTTGTTCTTGAACTTCTCCTTCTGACGGGCCGACATGATCGAAAAGGCCATAGCGATCGTGTCTTCCTGCATCAGCCGCCGCATGTCCGCCAGCGGAGTGAGCGTTCCGTCGATGCGGATGACCGGAAATGCTCCGACCTTCAAGTGCAAGTCGGACGCCTTCCGCTCGACTGCAATCTTCAGCAGATCGTTGATATGCATCGGTTTGTTTCCCTCGGTTGGAGGCTAGATTACGCTCGTTGCCGGGCGAATGAAAGCGCTCAGCCTTCGGCTCTCCGCTCTCGATCGGAAGGGCGACTGGCCTGCCGCCGGCCCCTAACGCATTGAGCCGAAAGGCGATAGAGAGCCGACAGCTACCGGACCGCCGCCTCGACCGGCAACGGCGTCAGCCACCCGTACCGATCCGGCGCCTCGCCGCCGATGAGGGCAAAGAATTCCTTCTGGATTCGCTCGGTGACCGGGCCGCGGCGACCGGTTCCGACCTCGATGCGGTCGACCGACCGGATGGGTGTGATCTCGGCGGCCGTCCCGGTGAAGAAGACCTCCTCGGCGACGTAGAGCATCTCGCGGGCGATCTGCTGCTCGACGACCGTGTAGCCGGCGTCCCGGGCGATCGTCATGACCGAGTCGCGGGTGATGCCCGGAAGAATCGTTCCGGCGAGCGGAGGCGTCAGGATGCGGCCTCCGTACACGACGAAGATGTTCTCGCCGCTGCCCTCCGAGACCCGGCCCGCGTTGTCGAGCGCGATGCCTTCGCTGAAGCCGTTCGTGACGGCCTCCATCTTGATGAGGGCCGAGTTGAGGTAGTTGCCCGTGGCCTTCGCCATCGCGGGAAACGTGTTGGGCGCCATGCGGTTCCAGGACGACACGCAGACGTCCACCCCGCGCTCGAGGGCCTCCTCGCCGAGGTACTTGCCCCAGCGCCAGACCGCGATCATGACGTCGACCGCGCTGCTGAGCGGGTTGACGCCGAGGGGACCGAGGCCGCGGTAGATGACGGGACGGATGTAGCACTCGTCGTAGGCGTTCGCCCGGATCGTCTCGAAGATCGCCTCCTTCAACTGCGCCGGGGAGTACGGGACCTCCATCCGGTAGACCTTGCAGGAGTCGAAGAGCCGCTTGATGTGCTCGTCGATGCGGAAAACCGCCGAGCCCTGTTTCGTCTTGTACAGGCGCGCCCCTTCGAACATGGCCGAGCCGTAGTGAAAGACGTGGGCGAAGGCATGGATCTTCGCTTCGGCGAAATCCACCAGCCGGCCGTTCATCCAGACCTTCTTGACGTCGTCGAAAGACATTGATGGCCTCCGCTCTGGCGAGATGACCCGGAGTATTCCCCGCCCCGCGGAAGGAGTCAATGCGCGCCGCGTGCGAGGGCGGCCCGCGCGAGCGCCAGGGCGGCGACGACGGCCGTTTCCGCGCGGAGCTTGCCGGCCGAGAGCGACGCCGTCCTCCAGCCGGCGGCGATCGCCGCGCGCTCCTCCTCCTCGCTCCATCCGCCCTCCGGCCCGACGAGCAGCGAGGTCGGTCGCGACGCGAGCTCCGCCGGGAACGGCTCGCCGCGCGGGTCGAGAAGAAACCGATGTCCCGCCGGAGCCGCGGCGAGAGCGCGCGCGAAGTCGATGGGGCCCTCGACGCGCGGCCAGCGGGCCCGCTCGGACTGCTTGGCCGCCTCGGCGATCACGCGCGCGAGGCGCGACGCCAGGGATGCGCTCGCGCGCTCGGACTGCGTCCGCTCGCTGACGACGATCGTCAGCGTCGCGGCACCGAGCTCGGTCGACTTCTCGGCGATCCAGGAAAGCCGCTCGGGACGCACCGCGGCCGCGAGGATGTGGATCGGCGCAAGCGGGTCCGCCGGCGTCTCCACCACGCGCGCGACGAGCACCTCGAGCGCGCCCCGGCCGGCCTCGGCGGCCGTCCCCTCGGCCTCGCGGCCGCTCCCGTCGACGAGGACCACCGGGTCGCCCGGCGAGAGCCGGCGCGCACGGGCATGCGAAACGTCGGCGCCCTCGAGGCGAAAGGTCTCGCCGGCCGAGGGGAGCCGATCTACGACGAAGCGCGCGCGAGGCAGAGGCATACCCACTCCTTTTCCGTCCGCCGCCCGGCGAGCTTCCAGCGGCCGGTCCGCATCCGCGCGAGCACGTCCGGCTCCCGCTCCCGGGTGACGCCGGACAGAAGGACGCGCCCGTTCCGGCCCGCGCGCGCCAGGATCCGGCTGGCTTCCGGCAGGATCTCCTCGGCCAGCATGTTGGCGAGCACGAGGTCGAACGCCCCCGTCGCCGCGGACAGGGGCCCGGCGTACAGGTGCACGCGGCCGCCGAAGGGATGGCGGCGGAGGTTCTCCCGCGCGACGAAGACCGCGTCGACGTCGGTGTCGAGGCCGATCGCGGTGCGCGCGCCGAAGGCCGCCGCCGCGAGCGCGAGCACGCCCGAACCCGTGCCCACGTCGAGGACCGAGCGTCCGGCGAGCTCCTCCTCCTCGAGCGCCAGCAGGGCGAGCCGCGTCGATTCGTGCGCGCCGGTGCCGAAGGCGCGGGACGCCGGCAGGCGAAGGGCGATCCGCCCGCCCGGCGGCTCGCCGTCGCCCGGGTCGCCGGGATCGACCCAGAGGCGCCGCCCGACCGTGAACGCGCGGGACGCGGCCCGGAACGCCTCCAGCGGATCACCCTCCGGAATGTCGGTCGTCAGCGAATGCGGGATGTCCCGGGCGCGCAGGCGACCCGAGGCGCCGCGGGCGGTCTCCGCCTCGCGGAAGAACGCGACGAGGTCGCGGCCGTCCTGCTCGAAGCCGAGAGGATCGTGGATAGCGAGGAGGCCGAGCACGGCGTCGTCGCCGGCCTTGCGGGGGACGAGGAGGCGGCTGAAGCGGGAGCGGTGCAACTCCCTACGAGAATATCTTCTTCGCCTTGCCGAGGACGCCCCTGTCATCGACCGGTGCGCCCGTCAGCTCGGCGTACTTTCGCAGGAGATCCTTCTCCGCCCTGGACGGCTTCTCCGGGACGCGCACGCCGACGCGGACGATGAGGTCCCCGCGGCCCGAGCGGCCGAGTCGGCGGGCACCCTTGGCGCGCAGCCGGACCTCGGCGCCGACCGCCGTTCCGGCATCGATCGAGACCTTCTCCTCGCCCTCGAGGGTCGGCACGGTGACCTCGCCCCCGAGGACGAGGGTCGGGAACAGAAGGTCGAGGCGAACGATCACATCGTCGCCCTCGCGCTCGAAGACCTTGTCGTCGGCGACCGTCAGCACGACGTAGAGGTCCCCGGCGGGGCCGCCGTTGGGGCCGGCGTCGCCCTCGCCCGTCAAACGGAGGCGGGAGCCCGACTCGACCCCTCCCGGGATCCGGATCGACAGGTCCTTCTTGGCGCGACGGCGTCCCTCGCCCGCGCAGGTCCGGCAGGGATGATCGATGAGCCGTCCCTCGCCGCGGCAGGCGGTGCACGGTCGGGTCATCGTCAGGAAGCCCTGCGAAACGCGCTGGCGCCCCGCGCCGCGGCAGGTCGGACAGGTCCGCGGCGTCGTGCCTTCGGCCGCCCCGGATCCCTCGCAGACGTCGCAGGCCTCGAGTCGTGCGATCGCGATGGGCGCCTCGACGCCGTGCGCGGCATCGCGGAAGGAGATCTCCATCCGGTAAACGAGGTCGCTGCCCGCGGTGGGGCCCGACGCTCCTCCTCCGCCGAAACCGAAGATGCCGCTGAAGAGATCCGAAAGGTCGCCGAATCCGGACGGGTCGAAGCCCGGAAAGCCTCCGAATCCCGCTCCCGCCGCGGAGGCCGCGTGGCCAAACTGGTCGTAGCGGGCCCGCTTCTCGGGGTCCGAGAGCACGGCGTAGGCCTCGGAGGCCTCCTTGAACTTCTCGGCGGCGTCCGGATTGTTGGGGTTCCGGTCGGGATGGTAGGTCAGTGCGAGCTTGCGGTAGGCGGACTTCAGCCCGGCCGCATCGACGTCGCGGGAAACGGCGAGGATTTCGTAATAGTCGCGCTTGGACTTCATGGATGCTCGTTGAGCGTTCGGTTTCGTGCGAACCCGCCGCGCCCGGTAACGGTCAGCTCGTCGCGGCCGCGCCCCCGGCGCCGGCGCGGGACAGCATGACCCGCGTCAGCACCTTGGAGACGCCCTGCATGTCGAAAATGGCCTCGTTGAACGCCTCGCGCGAGTCGCCGACGGCGATCTCGCGGGAGCGTTTCAGGGTCTCCTCGATGCGCTGGCGCTCGTCGTCGGCGAGCCCGCTGCCGAACTCCCCGAGGACCCGCTCGTTGGAGGCGATCATCCCCTCGAGGCGGTTCTTGATCGCCGCGATTTCCCGCCGCTCGTGGTCCGACTCGGCGAACGCCGAGGCCTCCTTGATGATCTTGTCGATCTCGTTCTGCGACAGCCCGCCGGCCGGGTTGATCTGCATGCCCTGGGCCTTACCCGTCGCGAGATCACGCGCCGAGGTGTTCACGATCCCGTTGGAGTCGATGGCGAAGGTCACTTCGATCTGAGGTACGCCGCGGGGGGCCGCCGGGATTCCGACGAGCTCGAACCGGCCGAGCGACTTGTTGTCCTTGGCGATCTCGCGCTCGCCCTGCAGGACGTGGATCTCGACGACCGACTGGTTGTCGGCGACCGTCGTGAAGACCTTCGTGTTCTTGGTCGGGATGGTGGAGTTGCGCTCGATCAGCTTTTCGAAGACTCCCCCGTGCATCTCGATGCCGAGGGAGAGGGGCGTCACGTCGAGGAGGACGACGTCCTTGATCTCGCCCTTCAGCACTCCGCCCTGGATCGCGGCGCCGATGGCGACGACTTCGTCCGGATTGATGTCGCGGTTGGGCTCGCGGCCGAAGAGCTCGGCCACCATCCGCTGGACCTTCGGCGTGCGCGTCTGACCGCCGACGAGGATGACCTGGTCGACGTCGGAAGGCTTCAGGCCCGCCGACGCGAGGGCGTCGAGGCACGGCGCCGCCGTCCGGTCGATGAGGTCGGCGACGAGTCCCTCGAACCGTTCCCGCGTGATGGTCCGGTTGATGTGCTTCGGGCCCGACGCGTCGGCCGAGATGAACGGCAAAGTGATGGTCGTTTCGTTGGCGGTCGACAACTCGCACTTGGCCTTCTCCGCTGCCTCCTTGAGGCGCTGGAGGGCCATCCGGTCCTGCCGCAGGTCGATTCCGGTCGCCTTCCGGAAGTCGTCGAGCAGCCAGTCCATGATCTTCTTGTCGAAGTCCTCGCCGCCGAGGTAGGTGTCGCCGGCCGTCGCCTTGACCTCGTAGATCCCGTCGCCGAGCTGCAGAATCGAAATGTCGAACGTGCCGCCGCCGAGGTCGTAGACGGCGACCGTCTCGCTGCCCTTCCGGTCCAGGCCGTACGCGAGCGACGCGGCCGTCGGCTCGTTGATGATGCGCAGGACCTCGAGGCCGGCGATCCTTCCGGCGTCGCGCGTCGCCTGGCGCTGGGCGTCGTCGAAGTACGCGGGAACCGTGATGATCGCCTCGGTGATTTCCTCGCCGAGCGCCTCCTCCGAGAACTCTTTGATCTCCGAGAGTATGAAGGCCGAGACTTCCTCGGGGCTGTACTCGCGGGCCCGAGCGCGGATCTTGACGTCGCCGTTGACGGCGCGGACGATCTCGTAGGGCAGCACCTCCCGCGCGTGCTGGGTCTCCTCGGCGTCGTACTTCCGACCGACGAGTCGCTTGACCGCGAACACCGTGTTCATGGGGTTGGTGATCGACTGCCGCTTGGCGATCTGGCCGACGAGCCGCTCGCCGTCCTCGGTGAAGCCGACGATCGAGGGCGTCGTCCGGCTGCCCTCGCGGTTCGTCAGGACCTGGGGGGTCGCTCCCTCGACCACGGAGACGCAGCAATTGGTCGTTCCGAGGTCGATACCGAGGATCTTGCCCACGATGCCTCCTGCCTTCCTACTTCTTCCCGGACGGCGAATCGCCCGCGTCACCGCCGTTGTCGGGGACCGCCACTTTCACGAACGACGGCCGGACGAGGCGGTCGTTCAGGAAGTAGCCCTTCTGCAGCTCCTCGACGACGGTGTTGGCGGGAACGGAATCGGTCTTTTCGGTGGCGACCGCCTCGTGGAGGTTCGGATCGAACGTCCCGCTCGAGTCGATCGGGATCAGCCCGTAGCGCTTCCAAAGCTCTCCGAGCTGCTTGCGGATGATGACGATCCCCTGGCCGAAATCGCTTTCGAGGTCTTCGGGCCGCGCGTGCGCCAGGGCGCGCTCGAAGTTGTCCAGGATCGGAAGGAAGTCGTGCGCGAATCCCGCGAGCGCGATCTTGAAGTACTCCTGGCGCTCGCGCTCGCTGCGCTTCTTGTGGTTCTCGAACTCGGCGAGCTTGCGCAGGTGCCGGTCCTTGAGTTCCTGGATCTCCGTCTGGATCCCGCGGAGCTTGTCTTCCGCGGCGGCGAGCGCCGTCACTTCCTCCTCGCCGAGGGCGGCCTCGAGCGAATCGCCGGAGTCGCGGACCTCGAGGGTGTCCTCGTCGATCGGCAGCCCGTCGCGGTCGCGGTCGCTCATTCCGGAAGGCCCTCTCTCAGGCGCTCCTCGCGCCGGTCGAGCCGGTCGGACACGGCCCGCCCCAGCAGCTCCACCACGGGAATCACGCGCGTGTACTCCCGCCGGGCCGGACCGATGACTCCCAGCATGCCCGTCAGTGTCTCTCCCGTTCCGTAGGAGGTCAAGACGGCCGAGAGGCGAGGGTCGACCGCGTGGTCGTCTTCGGACCCCAAAACGACGCTCGTTCCGGGCGAATCGAGGTATCGGGACACGAGGTCGAGCACCCGGGCTTTTTCGTCGAAAGCCTGGAAGATGCGCCTCATCGAGAAGACGTCGGCGAACTCGGGCTTCTCGAGGAGCCTCGCCGTTCCGTCGTAGAACAGCTGGTCTTCTCCGTCCTTGCGCTCGAGGGCCCGCCGGGCGAGGACCGAGGCGCGGCTCAGGATCCGGTCGGCCTCGGCGCGCTCGCGGGCGAGGGCCGCGTGGAGCCGCCGGCGGACCTCGTGGAGCGTCAGGCCGCCGTACTCCCGGGTCAGCCGCTCCGAGAGGGCGTCGAGCTCCGCGTGCGAATAGGGCACTTCGGTCTCGAGGACGCGCGAGATCACCACGTCGGGATCGTTGACCTGCACGCAGAGGATCTTTCCGGGAGCGACCGCGAGGAACCGCAGGCTCTTGACGACGGTATGGAGAGCGTCCGGGGCGACGACGAAGCCGACCTCGCCCGAGAGCTGCGACAGCAGGCGCGAGGCCGCCGTGAAGAGCCGGCTGACGTCCGCCCCGGCGGAGTCGAGGTCCGAGTCGACCTGCTCGCGGACCTCCTCCCCGACCTTTCGCTGACGCATGAGCTCGTCGATGTAGACCCGGTATGCCCGGTCGGTCGGGACCCGACCCGCGGAGGTGTGCGGCTGCGCGAGGTACCCCCCGTCGGTCAGGTCGGCCATGATGTTGCGGATCGAGGCCGGCGAGAGGCCGAAGCGGTTGGACTTGAAAAGCGTCCGCGAGGAGACCGGGCGCCCGGTGTCGACGTGGACGCGGATGATCTCCCGGAGGATCGCGCGGCTTCGGCTGTCCAGGGAAGCCATGTCTAGCACTCTTCCATCGAGAGTGCTAATGATACCAGACCGCGAACGACACGGCTTAGACTCGGCGGGTGCCGGCCGACGTCCTCGCTCAATCGCTCGTCCTCGCCGGAGCGGGCCGCGCGGGTACGGCGTTCGCGCGATCCTGGAGGGCCGCCGGCGGCTCGGTCGCCCGGCTCATCAGCCGTGACGCGGCCAAGCCCCTTCCCCCGGGGCTCGAGGGAACACCGCGGGCATCGGCCGATTCGCCGGGATCAGCCTGCGACGTGCTCGTGCTCGCCGTGCCGGACGACGCGATTGCGCGCGTCGCCGCGGAGCTCGCGCCCCGGCTCTCCTGCGACTGCGCGATCCACCTCTCCGGCGCACTCTCGAGCGACGTCCTCAAGCCGTTCGCCGACCGTGGCGCCGGCGTCGCGTCGGTCCATCCCGTCCGGCCGTTCACCGGGGCTCCCGGGGAGGACTGGCGGGGCGCTTTCGTCGCGGTCGAGGGAGATCCGGCGGGCGCCGCCCTGGGGAACCGGATCGCCGAGGCCGTCGGGGCCAGGCCGCACTCCATCGCTCCCGGCGCCAAGCCCCTCTACCACGCGTCGGCGTCGCTCGCGGCCGGCGGGGCGGCCGCGGTCGTGGCGGTCGCCGTCCGGGGGTGGGTGGACGCGGGCATCCCCGAGGACGTCGCGCGCGAGGCGCTCTCGAGCCTCGCCGTCCGCGCCGTGGATGCCGTCGGGCGCCGGGCGTTCGCGGACGCATTCACCGGCGCCGTGGCGCGTCGCGATGTCGGGACCGTCCGAGCGCACGTCGAGGCTCTTGCCGGCCGCCCCGACGACTTCGTGCTGTACCGCACCCTGGCGAGCGAGATTCTCGACCGAACGCCCGGACGCGGGAGGGAATCGGAGATCCGGCGGATCCTCGCGGACCCCGTCGTGAAGCGCTAGCCGTGCGAGCGGGGTGCCCGTAACCCTCTCAGGGTGTTACAATTTCTCGTAGTCCGCAGCCCTCGAGCCGCCGGTGGCGCCGTGCGCTCGGACCCAAAGCCATGGTGTTCTTCAACTATGCCACGATGCAGATGGCGGCCAAGGTCGTCTACTACGGCCCGGGTCTGTGCGGGAAGACCACCAACCTCCACCACATCTACGGCCGCACGGCGCCGGGCTCCCGGGGCGAGATGGTGTCGCTCGAGACGGAGACCGACCGCACGCTTTTCTTCGACCTCCTGCCGCTCGACGTCGGCGTCATCGGGGGCTTCAAGACGCGGGTCCAGCTCTATACGGTCCCGGGCCAGGTTTTCTACAACACCACCCGCAAGCTCGTCCTGAAAGGCGTCGACGGGATCGTCTTCGTGGCCGACTCGCAGCGCGCGATGAAGGAGGCCAACGTCGAGTCGCTCGCGAACCTGAAGACGAACCTCGCCGAGATCGGCGTCAAGCTCGACGAGATCCCGCTCGTTTTGCAGTACAACAAGCGCGACCTCGCCAACATCCTTTCGCTCGAAGAACTCGAAGCAAGCCTGAACCCGGAGAAGTTTTTCGAGAGCTACGAGGCCTGCGCGGTCCTCGGCCAGGGGGTCTTCGAGACCCTCAAAGCGGTCTCGCGGCTGACGCTGCGATCTCTCAAGAAGAGGATGCTCGGCGAGGAAAAGGCTCCCGCCCCGAAGCCGGCCGCTCCCGCGGCGAAGCCCCCGGCGACCGTGGCCGCGGCGGCGGAGCCGCCTCCCACGCCTCGGCCCGCTCCGGCTCCGACGCCGCCGCCGTCCCCACCGGCCGAAGACCTGCAGGAGGCGCTCGACGTCGACCCCGGCACTTTTTCCGAGAGCCCGCCGGTGGTCGCGAAAGCATACGAGCTCAATCAGCCCCCGGGAGCCTTCGACGCCACCGACGTCGAGACGGTCCAGGAATTCGAGCAGGCCCTCGACTCCCTCGACGCCCCCCTGCCCGAGACATCGGCGGAGGTCGCCCCCCCTCGGGATTCGGCGGCTGCCCCACCGGACGCCGAGATCGCGGAAGTGACCTTCGCCGAGGCATCCCAGCCCGAGCCGGAAAAGGCGATCGTCGAAGAGGTGCGCCACGTGAAAGTGCGCTCCAACATCGACATCCTCGCGGAGCTCGAGCGACTCCGGAAGACGTCGACGTCGGACGCGGCCGAGAACGAGAAAGGAAAGCCGAGAAGGCCCGCGACGGGAATCTCGGTCGACGACCTGCTCGCCTCGAGCCTGAACCACCGCAAGGAGGTCAGCAAGGTGTTCGAGGTCCAGGTTCCCCGCCGCCAGCTTTCCCAGGGACACCAGGTCACCGTCGGGCTGCGATTCGAGGACAAGCAGGGTAAGGAGCTCGGCAGCGCGCAGTCATTCTCGATCGAGCTCCAGTCGCGCAGTGACATCGAGCGGCTCCTCTTGTCACTGAAATTCCACATCCTCGGAAAGTGAGCTCGCGCGCGTCGGCGCCTGCGAAGTCATCCCGGGAGCCGAAGGGGCCGCGGGATCCCGGACTCACTTGCAAAGTGGTCCTCGCGTCCGAGAAATCTCGCGATATCTGCGCCCACTGTCCTCCCGGCGAGACACTGTACGGAAAAGACTTTGCATTCACTCGAGGCTGAGGTTTAACCTTTTTCGATGCGCACCCTACGGAAGGTGGCGCGTTCGGGCTTTGCTTTGCTCGCCGCGTGCGTTGCGGTGAGCTGCGCAAGCACGACGCGGCCGGCGAGCGAGCCGAACCCGGCGGCCCAGGCAAAACCGCCGAGCGCCGAGGCGCAGGCGATGGCGTCGGCGTCCGAGGAGTTTCGCCTCGGCCGCGACGCCGCGCTCGCCGGCGACTTCACCTGCGCACGCTACCAGTTCGGACGCGCGATCGCGACGCTTCGACCGCCCTCCGGGCCGGTCCCGTCGCCCGAGATGCAGTCCTTCTCGTTCGAGCTCTACGAAGGGATCCAGCGCTACGAGGCGCTCGCCGGTGCAACCGAGGAGGCCGGGACTTCGCACGGGGAAGTGACCCCGGAGCTCGCGGCCGACATCGAAGCGCCGGAGGCGAGCCCGGAGGCGATCGCGACCGCGCGCCAGGACATCGCGTCGGACCTTCCGGCGGTCCGGCCCGACGTGCCCATCGTCGTCAACGACTCCGTCCTGAGCGTCGTCGCCGCCTTCCAGAGCGACGCCCTCCACGACAAGATCGCGGCCGGGCTCTCGCGCTCGGGACGGTACCTGCCGATGATCCACCAGGTCTTCGCCGAGGAGGGCCTTCCGAAGGACCTGGCGATGATCGCGTTCATCGAGTCCTCCTTCCTTCCCCACGCCCGGTCCCCCAAGTCGGCCCACGGCATCTGGCAGTTCATGCCCCGGACCGGGCGGCAATACGGCCTGAAGTCCAACGGAATCGTCGACGAGCGCAGCGACCCCGAAAAGGCGACCCGCGCCGCGGCGAAATACCTGGCGTACCTGCACGAAATCTTCGACGACTGGTACCTCGCGATGGCGGCGTACAACGCCGGCGAAGGCAAGATCCTGCGGGCGATGAACCGCACGGGCGCGCGCAATTTCTGGGACCTCGCCCGCACGGGCGCGATCCGCAAGCAGACGCAGAACTACGTTCCCGCGTTTCTGGCGGCGGTGCTCATCTCCAAGAACCCATCGCACTACGGGTTCGAGGTCGTGCTCGAGCCGCCCCTCGAGTTCGAGATCGTGAGCCTCGACCGCCCTGTCAGCCTCGAGGACGTCGCGCGCGCGACTTCGACGCCGATCGAGGACCTCCAGGCCCTCAACCCGGAGCTGCGCTCCCCGATCACTCCCCAGCAGCCGGAAGGCTACGAGCTCAAGGTGCCGGGCGGAAGCCAGGAGGCGCTGCTCCTGGCGCTCGCGACGATTCCGACGGCCCGCCCGCCCTCGTTCAAGACGCACGTCGCGAGAAAGGGCGATACGCTGCCGAAAATCGCGCGCCGCTACGGCGTCCCCGTCCGCGCGCTGGCGTCCGCCAACTCCATGACGACCCGGTCCCGGGTCGCCCGCGGCCAGGAGATCATGGTGCCCGTGAAGACCGCGCGCGCCTCGGCGAAAAAGTCCTCCAGGGGCGCAACCACCCGCGCGGCCGCCCGGCCGGCCGCGGCCGCCAAGGCCGTCCCGCGCAAGAGCTACAAGGTCAAGAGCGGCGACACGCTCTACCAGATCGCACTGCGGCACGGAACGACGGTGGCCGCGATCCTCGCGGTCAACGGCCTCGGCGGGTCCGGCCTGATCAGGCCCGGCGACAAGCTCAAGATCCCGACCGGCAAGTAGCCGGTCGACAGCAGGCTGGCCGCCTTGCCGGCGGCCGTCTGCTACCATCTCCCGGTCCTCATCGCCGATCAGGCCTCCTCGGCCCCGAGGAGGATTCATGCTCGCCCGCGTTCATTCCGCTGCCACGCTCGGGCTCGAGGCGCGCGTGCTCGACATCGAGGTCGACGCGTCCGAGGGCCTGCCGAGATTCACCATCGTGGGCCTCCCCGACGCCGGGGTGCGCGAAGCGCGCGATCGCGTCCGGTCCGCACTGCGCAACGCCGGATTCCTCGTCCCTTCGGGCGCGGTCACCGTCAACCTCGCCCCGGCCGACTTCCGAAAGATCGGCGCGGCGCTCGACCTTCCGATCGCCCTCGGGCTGCTCTGGCTCGGAGGCACGCGGCCGGTCGGCCCCACCCGCCGCGTCTTCGTCGGCGAGCTCGGCCTCGGCGGTCAGGTTCGCGCGGTGCGCGGCGCCCTCTGTCTGGCGCTGGCGGCGCGCGACGCCGGGTTCCAGCAGATCGTGCTTCCCGCCGCGAGCGCGCTGGAAGCCTCGGCGATCGAGGGCATCGAGGTCATCCCGGTCGCCCACCTGACGGCCGCGGTCGAGCACGTTCTCGGCACCCGCCCGATCGCGCCGCTCGACCACCGCGAGGGGACGGGCGGCGACGCTCCCGGCCCGGACTTCGGCGACCTCCGCGGACAACTCGTTGCCCGCCGGGCCGCCGAGATCGCCGCCGCCGGCGGCCACCATCTACTGCTCACGGGTCCGCCCGGCGCCGGCAAGACGATGCTCGCCCGCCGGCTGCCCGGGGTCCTCGCGCCGCTTTCGCGCGCCGAGGCGATCGAGGTCACCCGCATTCACTCCGTCGCCGGCGTGCTTCCGGCGGGATCGGGCCTCGTCGAGGCGCCGCCGTTTCGGTCGCCGCATCACGGAATCTCGACGGCGGGGCTCGTCGGCGGGGGCCCGCGCCCCGTTCCGGGCGAGATTTCGCTGGCGCACCGCGGCGTTCTCTTTCTCGACGAGCTTCCCGAGTTCCGCCGCGACGCCCTCGAGGCGATCCGCCAGCCGCTCGAGGAGCGATCCATCACGGTCGTTCGCGTCGGAGGCGCCTGTGTCTTTCCCAGCGACGTCCTGCTCGTGGCGGCGCGCAATCCCTGCCCGTGCGGCTTCGCGGGCGACCCGCGCCGGGCCTGCGCCTGCGACCCGGGCGCGCGCTCGCGCTACGCCCGCAAGGTCTCCGGCCCCCTGCTCGACCGGATCGATCTGCACGTCGCGATGCACGCGCTCGCGTGGGCCGACCTCCAGGGCGCCCGCCCGCCCGAAACGTCGCATCGGATCCGGGTGCGCGTCGAGCGGGCCCGTGCGCGGGCCGCGCTCCGCGCGGGACGGCCGGGGTTCCGCAATGCGGACCTTTCTGCACAGGAACTTGTGCAGCACGCCCCGTTCGACGCCGCCGGCCGCCGCATCCTCGAGGCCGGAGTCCTGCGCCTTCAGCTCTCGGCGCGGGCGATCCATCGCGCCCTGCGCGTGGCGCGCACGATCGCCGACCTCGAGGAGAGCAACCGCGTCACGGCGTCCCACCTGTCCGAAGCGCTGGCTTTTCGTCCCCCGGCCCTCGCTTCTTTCGTTTCCTGCCCGGAGGAGCAGGTTGACAGTGGACGGAGGCGCCCATAGGATCGACCGCGCCACTTGGAGCGTTCGGCTCCAGAAACTCTCGAACCGGTCCGGCGGGCGTACACGGGAAAGTCTCGCGCGAACCGAGGAAGGAGGAACCGTTGAAGTACAACACGATCATCTTCGTGCCGCACGCCCGGGCGCGCTTCCGCAAACTCACCATTTCGTCCCGGTTCCTCGGCCTCTCGGCGGCGGCCGCCGTAGCGCTGCTCGTGGCCGCGGTCGGGTTCGGATGGGCGTACTTCGCATCGGCCCGCCGCGACAGGCAGTATCGCTTCGCCGTGGCCGAAAACTCGCGGCTTCGCTCGAGCGCCGCGGTCCTCCACCGGCGGCTCGACGGCATCACGCAGAGGCTCTCGGAGTTCGAAGCGCGGACGCGGCGGCTCGCGATCGTGGCGGGCCTTTCCGACTCCGTCTCCGGGGGCGTGGGCGGTCCGGGAGTGGCTCCAGGGAGCGCTCCGGCCTGGAGCGACCAGAGCGCCCTTCTCGATTCGCGGCTGGCCCTCCTCGAGAACCAGTTCTCGCGGCGCTCGAGCCTGATCGCGTCGACCCCGACGGTCTGGCCCGTGCACGGCGTCGTGACCTCGGCCTTCGGGCTCCGGACCGATCCGTTCAACGGTGGCGCCGCCGCGCACGAAGGCATCGACATTTCCACCTCGAGGGGCGAGCCGGTGCTCGCGACCGCCGACGGCACCGTCCTGCTGTCGGGCTGGGCGGGCGAGTACGGACGGGCGATCGAAATCGTCCACAACGACCGATACATCACCCTCTACGGTCACCTCGACCAGACGCTGGTCTCGGAGGGCCAGGCGATCCGACGGGGCGATCGCGTGGGCCTCGTAGGCTCGACCGGACGCTCGACCGCGCCTCATCTCCACTACGAGGTGCATGTCGACGGGCGGGCGGTCAACCCGCTCGAGTACATCCTGGAATCGCGCTAGGCGCCCCGGCCCGCCCGGCCTCACGGGGCGCCACCGGCGCTTCCCGCCCCTCGACTCCCCCGCGAATCCGAAATAAACTCCCGCCCCTCAGGTGTTAACGGCCAGAACATGATCGACCGCTTCCTCGCCAAGATTTTCGGCACGCAGCACGAGCGCGACCTCAAGAAGCTCGCGCCGCGCGTCGAGCGGATCAACGCCCTGGAGCCCGGAATCCACGAGCTCTCGGACGAGGAGCTGCGCGGGAAAACGGCCGAGTTCCGGGCCCGGATTGCGAAAGCCGTGGAGGGCGCCCACGAGGACGACCGGAAGGCCGCGCGCGACACGGCGCTCGACGAGATCCTCGAGGAAGCCTTCGCCGTCGCCCGCGAGGCCTCCCTGCGCGCGCTCGGCATGCGCCCCTTCGACGTCCAGCTCATCGGCGGCATGGTCCTCCACCAGGGCAAGATCGCCGAGATGAAGACGGGGGAAGGCAAGACCCTCGTCGCCACCATGCCCGTCTACCTCAACGCACTGTCCGGCCGGGGTGTCCACGTCGTGACGGTCAACGACTACCTGGCCCGGCGCGACGCCGAGTGGATGGGCAAGGTCTACCGTTTCCTGGGCCTGACCGTCGGCTGCATCCAGAACAACCTGCTCGACGACGAGCGCAAGAAAGCCTACGCCTGCGACGTCACCTACGGGACCAACAACGAGTTCGGCTTCGACTACCTCCGCGACAACATGAAGTTCGAGCTCGACAACATGGTCCAGCGCAGCCACGTCTTTGCGATCGTCGACGAGGTCGACTCGATCCTGGTCGACGAGGCCCGGACGCCCCTGATCATCTCGGGCCCGTCCGAAGAGAACACCGACGTCTACTACCGCTGCAACCGCGTCATCCCGCACCTTTCCAAGGGCAAGGAGGACAAGGACAAGCACGGGAACAAGACGACGACCGGCGACTACCTCGTGGACGAAAAGGCCCGGACCGCGGTCCTCACGGAAGAGGGCGTGGCGAAGGCCGAAAAGCTCCTCGGGATCGACAACATGTACGAGCTCACGAACATCGAGCTTCTCCACGGGGTCGAGCAGGCGCTGCGGGCCCATGCCCTCTACCGCCGGGACGTCGAGTACATGATCAAGGACGGCCAGGTCCTGATCGTCGACGAGTTCACGGGACGCGTGCTGCCAGGCCGGCGCTGGTCGGACGGTCTTCACCAGGCCGTCGAGGCCAAGGAGAACGTCAAGATCGAGCGCGAGAACCAGACGCTCGCGACGATCACCCTCCAGAACTACTTCCGCCTCTACGAGAAGCTCGCCGGAATGACCGGAACCGCCGACACCGAGGCCGCCGAGTTCCACCAGATCTACAAGCTCGACGTCGTCGTCATCCCGACGAACAAGCCGATGATCCGCCAGGATCACCAGGACGTGGTCTACGCCTCGGAGCGCGAGAAGTACGATGCGGTCGCCGACGAGATCCTCTCACTGCGCGAGAAGGGCCAGCCGGTGCTCGTCGGCACGGTTTCGATCGAGAAGTCCGAGACCCTCTCCGAGCTCTTGAAGAAGCGCAAGGTCCCGCACGTCGTCCTCAACGCGAAGTTCCACGAGAAGGAAGCCGAGATCGTGGTCCAGGCCGGCCGCTCGGGCTCCGTGACGATCGCGACCAACATGGCGGGCCGCGGGACCGACATCGTCCTCGGCGGCAACGCCGAGGCCGTCGCGGCCCACGAGCTCGCCTCGATCGACGATCCCGAGGAGCGTGCACGCCGGCTCGCGAAGCTCTACGAGACTTGCGCCGAGGACAAGACGAAGGTCCTCGATGCCGGCGGACTCCACATCATCGGCACCGAGCGTCACGAATCGCGCCGGGTCGACAACCAGCTCCGGGGCCGCTCGGGCCGCCAGGGCGATCCGGGCTCGTCGCGCTTCTATCTCTCGCTCGAAGACGACCTGATGCGGATCTTCGGCTCCGACCGGCTGCAGAACATCATGCGCCGGCTGGGCATGGAGGAGGGCGTTCCCATCGAGCACGGCATGGTCTCCCGTTCGATCGAGCGCGCCCAGAAGCAGGTCGAAGGACGCAACTTCGAGACCCGCAAGCACCTGCTGGAGTACGACGACGTCATGAACCGTCAGCGCGAGGAGATCTACGGCATGCGCCGCGGAATCCTCAAGGGCGAGCTCGCGCGCGAGCACGTCCTGGGGCTCGCCGAGATGGTCCTCGATTACGTCCTGGGCCGCCATCTCGACGAGGAGAAGGGCGCCCAGGAGTGGGACCTCGCCGCCGCCGACGTCGACCTGCAGGAGTATTTCGGCCTGAAGGCCGGCTCGATCGACTATGCCGAGAAGACCCGCGAGGCGATCCGCGAGGAGATCTGGGCGGCGCTGACGGCCGTCTACGACCGCAAGGAGTCGATCCTCGGCGCCGAGATGATGCGGACGCACGAGAAGTTCGTCATGCTCCAGGTCGTCGACCAGCAGTGGAAGGACCATCTCCTCGCCCTCGACCACCTCAAGGAGGGCATCGGGCTGCGAGGCTACGGCCAGCGGGACCCGCTGATCGAGTACAAGAAGGAGTCGTTCGAGCTCTTCACGCTGATGAAGGAGCGCATCGAGGACCAGATCGTGCAGTACCTCTTCAAGCTCCAGCCCGTGCCGAAGGAGGAGGCCGAAGCCGCCGCGGAGGCCGCCCCCCGCCGGGCTCCCGTCGCGATGCCCTCGCGCCGGGCACCGTCCAACGTCAACTACTCGTACGGCGCCGCGGCCTCGGGCGGCCAGGACGCGAAAGTCGAGACCATCCAGCGTCACACGCCCAAGGTCGGGCGCAACGATCCGTGCCCCTGCGGCTCCGGTCGGAAATACAAGAAATGCCACGGAGCAAACCAGGGGGCGGCGGGAGCGTAATGGCGAAACCACGCGCGACGCGGAGGGGAGACGGCGAAATCCCACTGGCCCTGACCTTCGACGACGTCCTGCTGCTCCCGGCCCACTCCGAGGTCCACCCCCGCGAGGTCGACCTCTCGACGAGCCTGACGGCAGCGATCGGCCTCAACATCCCGCTGATCTCGGCGGCGATGGACACCGTCACCGAGTCGCGCCTGGCGATCGCGATGGCCCAGCAGGGCGGCCTCGGCGTCATCCACAAGAACCTCTCGATCGAGGCCCAGGCCGCGGAGGTCGACAAGGTCAAGCGCTCGGAGTCGGGCATGATCGTCGACCCGGTCACCTGCCGGCCCGAGCAGACGATCACCGAGGCCCTCGAGGTGATGTCGCGCTACAAGATCTCGGGCGTCCCGGTCGTCGACGACCGGGGCAAGCTCGTCGGCATCCTGACCAACCGCGACCTGCGCTTCGAGACCCGTACGGACCATCCGATCTCGTCGCGGATGACCAGGAAGAATCTGATTACGACCCCGGTCGGCACGACACTCGAACAGGCCAAAGAGCTCCTCCACAAGTACCGTATCGAGAAGCTCCTCGTCGTCGACAAGGCCGGGAACCTCAAGGGGCTCATCACCGTCAAGGACATCCAGAAGGCGATCAAGTACCCGAACGCGGCCAAGGACGGCCTCGGGAGACTGCGCGTGGGCGCGGCGATCGGAGTCACGAAGGACATTCTCGACCGCTCGCGCGAGCTCATCGGCGCCAAGGTCGACGTGCTCGTACTCGATTCCTCGCACGGCCACAGCCAGGGGGTGCTCGACGCGCTCCGGCTCGTCCGCAAGCGTTTCCCCTCCACGCCCATCATCGCCGGCAACGTCGCGACCGAAGAGGGAGCACGGGACCTCATCCGGCGGGGCGCCGATGCGGTCAAGGTGGGGATCGGGCCGGGCTCGATCTGCACCACGCGGGTCGTCACGGGCGCCGGCGTGCCCCAGATCCACGCGATCCGGGAGTGCGTGAAGGCGACGCGCGGGACGAAAGTCCCCTTGATCGCCGACGGCGGAATCAAGTTCTCCGGCGACATCACCAAGGCCCTGGCCGCGGGCGCGCACCTCGTGATGATCGGCTCGCTGCTGGCCGGCACCGAAGAGTCGCCGGGGGAAACCATCCTCTACCAGGGCCGCACCTTCAAGGCCTACCGCGGCATGGGCTCGCTCGGGGCCATGAAGGCCGGCTCTTCGGACCGCTACTTCCAGGAATCCATGGACGAGTCCGCCGCCCTTTCCCGCTACGGGGGCTCGCTCTCCAAGCTCGTTCCCGAGGGAATCGAGGGAATGGTCCCCTACAAGGGCAGCGTCGAGGGCCTCGTGCTGCAACTGACGGGCGGCGTCCGGTCGGGCATGGGCCTGTCCGGCTGCAAAACGATCGAGGAGCTCCGCACCGAGTCGAGGCTCATCCGGATCACGGCCGCGGGCCTCAAGGAGTCCCACGCCCACGACGTGATCATCACCAAGGAAGCGCCGAACTACCGCGGGGGCGACGTCTAGCCCGGGTCCCGGCCGGTGCCCGGCGGATCCCCCTTCCGCTTCTCCTTGGCCTCGGCGTCCCGCGCCCACTTGTCCTGGCGCAGCTTCAGGACCGCTTCCAATCGCCTGGCCAGCTCGCCCTCTTCCCCGGAGGAGCGGGGGCGGTAGTACCGGCGGCCCCGGAGGTTGTCCGGCAGGCACTCGATCCCGCCAACGCCCTCGGGCTCGGCGTGGGCGTACCGGTAGCCGCGGCCGTAGCCGACCTGGCGCATCAGCTTCGTGACGGCGTTCCGGATCACGGCCGGGACCGGCTCGGCGGGCTTGTCGGCGACGTCGTTCTTGGCCTCGCTCTCCGCTTCGTAGAGGGCGTTGGATTTCGGAGCGAGGGCGCAGTAGACGGCGGCCTCGGCGAGCGCGAGCGAGCCCTCGGGCATCCCGAGGAAGTCGAAGGCCTCCTTCGCGTCGAGGGCCACGCGCAGCGCCCGCGGGTCGGCGAGGCCGACGTCTTCCGACGCGAACCGCACGATGCGCCGCGCGACGTAGAGGGGGTCCTCCCCCGCCTCGAGCATGCGGACGAGCCAGTAGATGGTGGCGTCGGGGTCGGACTCCCGCATCGACTTGTGGAGCGCGGAAATCAGGTTGTAGTGCTCCTCGCCCGCCTTGTCGTAGAGGAGGACCTTCCGCTGCAGGAGCTCCGAGAGCCGCGCGACCTCGATGACCGTGGACTTGGAGGCTTCCGCGTCGGCGGCCGCGGCCTCGAGCAGGTTCAGGGCCCGGCGGGCGTCGCCGCCCGAGGCCTGGGCGATGAAGGAGAGCCCGTCGTCATCGAGGCGGAAATTCCGCGCGCCGAGGCCGCGCGGGATGTCGTGGAGGGCGCGCTCGACGATCCGGGCGATCGCCTCGGGCGCCAGGGGCTCGAGCACGACGACCTTGCACCGGGACAGGAGAGCGCCGTTCAACTCGAACGACGGATTCTCGGTCGTGGCACCGACGAGGACGACGTCTCCGGCCTCGACGTACGGGAGAAAGACGTCCTGCTGCGAGCGGTTGAAGCGGTGAATCTCGTCGAGAAAGAGAATCGTGCGCTTGTCCTGCCGCGCGCGCAGGCGCCGCGCCTCCTCGAGGACCTCGCGCATTTCCTTGACGCCCGTCGCGACGGCCGAGTACGAAAGGAAGAGCGAGGAGGTCTGGGTCGCAATCAGTCGCGCCAGAGTCGTCTTGCCCACCCCCGGGGGTCCCCACAGGATGAGCGACGGCACGCGGTCCTCGGAGACCGCCCGGCGCAGGAAGCCGTTGGCGCCGACGACGGTCTCGGGGCCCTCGACCTCGTCCAGCGAACGCGGCCGCATGCGGTCGGCGAGCGGCGAAGAAGCGGCCAGGGCCCCGGGTTCTCGGCGGGCGACGATCGGGTCCGTCTCGAAGAGCTCCCCCGTCACCGCGCGGCCTCGAGGGACCGCTGGCATTCCCGGGAACAGACCGCGATCGTCTCCCCACCGCGCTGGGCCGGCAGGGCCAGCTTCCGGTCGATCCAGGTGCCGCAGACCGGGTCGCGGACCATCTCTTCCTCCCGCGGCGCGGGGGGACGCCGCCCGGGGGACGGCCGCGCGGAGGACCGGACCGCGTTGAAGAAGATCCTCAACCCGCGCAGCACCGTCAGGAGCATGAAAAGCGCGAAGACGAGGAGGACGGCCCGCGCCACCGCTTACGCCCCCGTGCGGAGACTCGTGATCTGCGCCTGGATGCGGTCGAGTTGCGGGATCTCCGGGTACTTCTGCTTGAGCTCGTCGAAGAGCCGCTGGGCCGCCACGGCGTCACGCCGGTCGTACGCCTCGACGAGCACCCAGTTGAGGAGCGACTGCCACTGGTTCGGGTCCGCTTCCCGGGCTTTGCCGAAGAACGCGATGGCCAGATCGAACTCTCCGGCGTTCCGGTGGGCGGCGCCCAGGTCCGACAGCAGGTTGGCGTTCTTCGGCGCCTTGCGCCGCGCCTTTTCGTATGCGGCGATGGCGGCCTCCCAGTCCTCCCGGTCGTACTCGAGGTTGCCGAGCTCGATCCAGAGAGCCGGGTTTTCCGGGTCGCGGTCGATCGACTGCCTGAGCTCGCCGGCACGGCCGCCTCCGGACGCCGCGGAAGCCGGCACGCCCTTCGGGCGCCCCCCGCCTCCGGCGAAGTATCCGGCGGAGAACCCGACGAGTCCTCCCACGAGCAAGGCCACCACGATGCGGGGAACGGCGGATCGCGTTGCGGCTTCCATGGCCGCATTCTCTCAGAAACGAAAAGGGGCGGCTCGTGCCGCCCCCTCAAATCGATCGGATCGGGACTGGATCAGTGCGAGGCGGCGCGGGCCGCCACCGGGACCGGGCGGCTCGAAACCGATGCGGCCCGGCTCGAGGCCGAGCGCGCGAGCGCCTTGTCGACCTGGCGCTCGACTTCCTTCTCGTCGAGATTGTTGATGACGGCGATCTCGGACACGATCAGGTACTTCGCCCGCTCGTACATCTTCTTCTCGCGGAACGACAGGGTCTTGCGCGAAGAAATGTAATTGAGCGTCTTGAGCACGTCGGCGATCGCGTTGAGCTCCCCGGACTTCATCTTGTCGAGGTTCTGCTTGTACCGGCCCTTCCAGTCGCCCGTCGCCGAGAAACGGCCGTCACCCAGGGTCTTCATGAGGCCCGTGATGTCCTTGCGCTGGGTCAGCCGGCGCAGTCCGATGAGCCCCGTGTTGCCCACGGGGACCATGACCCGGGAATTGTTGGACAGGAGACGGAGATGATAGAAGCTCCGCGGCGCGACTGGCTCCGTCGCGAACCCCTCGCCGATCTTTTCGACCACCGATACCCCATGGTTGGGGTACACGATCTTCTCTCCCACCTTGAATCCCACTCGCCCCTCCTCGATTTAGGTTAAAAAGACCTGATCCGGGAGCCGCGGATTATAGGGAAAAGAAGCTTGAAACTCAATCTCCGAGACCCCTTTATTGGCCAAGAACTTATGCTGATGCAGCAACTTACCGCTAATTTGTGCGCCGCGTCACACTGCCCTCAAATGGGGTCATTCCGGCCGAACCCCAACGCCTGCAAGATGATCCGGTCGACCTGGAGAGGCCTCGGTCAGGAGGCTCGGCGCCGGGAGACGGGGCCGCCGAGCTCCGAAAATAATTCGTCGATCCGGGCCAGTCCCCGCTTGAGCGAGTCGAGGTCGTAGCCGTATCCGACCCGGATGTACCTGCCGATCCCGAAGTGGCCGCCGGGGGTGATCAGGACCGACTTCTCCCGCCGCAGCCGGTCGAAGAGCGCTGCCGACCCGATCGGGAAGCGGTACTTGACGAGCGCGATCGCCCCGGCGGCGGGTCGAATCGATTCGAGCCACCCCTCGTGCGAACGCACCCAGGCCTCGACCGTGGGCAGCTGCCGGCGAATGATCTCCCGCGTGCGGGCCAGGATCGCGTCGCGCCGGCGCGGCTCCATCGCCGCCCGGGCGAGGCGGTCGGACAGCATGTTCGGCGTCAGCGTCGTGTAGTCCTGGTAGGACCAGAAGCGCGCGGTCTGCACCGGGGGGGCGACGATCCAGCCGATTCTCAGCCCCGGCAGCCCGAAGGCTTTCGACAGCCCGGCCGTCACGACAACCCGGGGATATCGTCCCCAGAATGTCGGAGAGGGAGCGTCCCCCTCGACTTCCGCCCCGCGGTACACCTCGTCCGACACGATCCAGGCACCGACCCGGCGGGCCGCGTCAACGATCGCGTCCATTTCGTCCTCCGCGAGCACGGCGCCCGTGGGGTTGTTGGGATTGGTGACCATGATGAGCTTCGTTCGCTTCGACACGGCGCGTTTGAGCCCGTCGACGTCGAGGACCCAGCGTTTCGCGAGGCCGCGACGCTTCTCGACGAGGCGATAGGCGTCCGCCCGGCCGACATGGGCCCGCGCGAGGCCCCAGGCCTGGAGATAGGACGGGAGCATCACCGCGGCCCGATCTCCCTTCTCGAGGAGGCCCCACAGCGTCGTGAAGTTGGCCTCGGAGGTTCCCGTCGTCACGAGGACGTTCTCCGCGGTCGCGCCCGGATAGAACTTCGCGATCCGCTCCCGAAGCAGGCGCGACCCGTTCGACTCCGGATACTTCAGCGCGGTCGCGAGGAGCTCGGAGCGCCCGGCGTCGCCCTCCAGAAGCTCCTCGACACGGAGCGGCGAGACTCCGCTCTCCGAGAGATTCCAGCGGACCTCGTTCTCGTAGAGGGACTGTCCGCGCTCCATCCGGAAGGTATCGATGCGCATGACGCGACCTCGCGAAATCGCTCGCGATCGTATCAGCCGACGACGATGACGACCTTGCCCTGCGTGCCGCGCCCTGCGAGCGCACGGTGCGCATCGGCCAGGCGCTCGAAGGGAAACCGCGGTCCGAGGATCGGGCGGATCCGACCCGCGGTCCAGAGCCCGAAGAGCTCCGCCGCCGCCCGCTGGAGCTCCCCCGTCCGGTCCGGAAGTAGCGAGAGGTTGAACCCGATGAGCGTCTTGCAGCTCTGGACGAACGAATACGGCGAGAACAGGCCCATCGCCGCGAGCTCGCGTGCCGCGGTCAGTTTCGCCACGCCGGCGCTTCCCGAGGCCGCAGCGAAGCCGTACAGAACGTAGCGGCCGCCCGCGTCCAGCCGCCGCCAGAGGTTACGGAAGAGCCGACCGCCGATCGCGTCGATCACGACGTCCGCGCGTCCGCCGAAGGCCCGCCCCAGGAGCTCGCCGGCTTGCGCGTACAGCCCGGCTTCCGCGGCGCCGAGCTCACGGCACAGCGCCGCCTTCGCCTCCGAGCCGACCAGAGCGACCGTTTTCGCGCCGCGCTCCCGCAACACCTGCAGGAGAGCCGTCCCGACTCCCCCGGACGCCGCCGTCACGACCACTCGGTCGTCGGCCGCGACTTGCGACCGGGCGCACGCGTACCAGGCCGTGAGGAACACCACGGGAACGGCCGCCGCTTCGACGAGGTCGACCCCATCCGGCAGAGGAAAGACCCGGCGCTCGGGAACGAGGACCTTCTCGGCGTGGCCCCCGAATATCGGCACGGCAACGACCCGTCGGCCCGGCGCCACGCGCGCCACACCCGGCCCGACCGCCTCGACGGTGCCGGAGATTTCCATCCCCGGCACGAACGGGGGCTTCGGCGTCCGGGGATAGTCGCCCGACCGCACGAAGAGGTCCGCGAAATTCAGCCCGATCGCGGCGGTCCGGATCAGAACCTCGCCCGCGCCGGGAACCGGGTCCGGCCTCTCGCGAAGAACCAGTTTGTCGGGCCCCCCGCAGCGATCCACGAACCACGCTCGGGAGGTCGGCATCGCGGCGATTATCCGCCCGACCTCGACTGCACGGCGGCGCGGAGCTCGGTTATCCTCATACCTCCCTGCCGGAGTGGCGGAATGGCAGACGCAGGGGACTCAAAATCCCCCGCTCGCAAGGGCGTGCCGGTTCGAGTCCGGCCTCCGGCACCAGGTTCGACGGCCCGCCCGGGCCGCCTCAGTGCTCGAGGCCGTATTCCTTGATCTTGTTGTAGATCGTCTTGAGGGAGAGCTTCAGGAGCTCGGCCGTCTTCTTCTTGTTGCCGCGGGCGAACTCGAGGGTCTTCGAGATCAGGCGACGCTCGACGTCGGCGAGCGAGTCGCCGACGGCGATCTTCACGACCGGGGGCTTGCGGCGGCGCAGCCGGGTCCGCGGCAGCGGGCGGCCGAGGACCGAGCGCACGGCGGTTGGGCCGATGACCCCCTCCGCGACCCGCGCCGCGCGGCGAACGGAGTCCTTGAGCTCGTTGGTGTTGCCCGACCAGTCGTGGGCCTGGAGAACGTCGAGGGCGTCGGCGTCGAACGCGAGCGTCGGGTCGAGCTCTTCGAGGAACCGGCGCGCCAGGATCGCCACGTCGCCTTCCCGCTCGCGCAGAGGCGGCAGATGCACCGGCTCGTCGGCGAGCGCGTCGCGGAGCGGCCGCAGGAGGCGGCCGGCCTCGAGCGCTTCGCGCGGATCTTCGTCGAGACCGATCACGAACCTCGTGGCGCCCTGAGCCGCGACGCGCGCGAGAAGAGCTTCCTGGAAGGCGGCGGACGTGGTCTCCACGTTGGGCAGGAAGAGGGTGCCGAGCCCCGTCTGGCGCACGGCGAGTCCGAGCAGCTCCCCCTCGGAGATGTACGCGAACCGGCCGGCGCCGCGGCGCGAGAGACGGTGAACGGCCAGAGCCGCCGCGTCCTTCTCGGTGCCACGCTCGCCGGTCAGAAGGATGGAGGCGTTGGACGCCGCGGCCCGCTCGATCGACGCCATCCCGGCCGCCCAGCGCGGCGACCGGCCGGGGAGCGACTCCCGCAGGTCCGCGCGGACGAGCTTCAACCGCGTCGCCTCGTTCTCGGAGTCCCGGAGCCGGAGAGTCTCGGCCGCCGAAAAAAGCTGCGCGACCCGGGCCGCGGACACCGGCCGCCACAGAAAGTCGTGCGCGCCGGACGCGATCCCGCGATCGAGCTCGGTCCCATCGACGAGCGCATAGACGATCCGGCCGGATCCGTCGGAGCGCAGGCCCTCGATCCACGCCCGGCTTCCCTCCGCGTCGAGCGCCACGACGACCACGTCGGGCTCGAACGCGGCCACGGTCCGCTCCGCCTCCTTCGGCTCCGCGAACACCCGCACCGAGGCGCCTGCGGCCGAGAAGCCCTGCCGCAGGGCATCGCGGGACGAGGCGTCAGGGTCGAGAACGAGAACCTTCATGAGCGAACCCAAATTCTACACCCGGCGGAAGCCGGCTCAGTCCGTGCGGAGCGGGCGGATCCCGAGGGACGGCCACAGGGCGTCGATCCTGCGGCGGACCTCGTCGCTCATCACGATCTCGTCCGGCCACCGGCGCTCGAAACCCTCTTCCTTCCACTTGCGGGTCGCGTCGATGCCCATCTTGCCCCCGTAGCAGGGCCGGCTCGAGGCGAAGTCGAGCTCGTCGACGGGGCCGCGGACGATCTCGACGTCGCGCTCCGGATCGATCGACGCGAGGACCCGCCACAGCAGCTCCTTGCCCCCGTGCACGTCGACGTCGCGGTCGACGACCACGATCGTCTTGGTGAACATCATCTGGCCGGTGCCCCAGATGGCGTGCATGGTCTTGCGGGCGTGCCCCGCGTACCGCTTGTCGATCGCGACGATCATGAGGTTGTGGAAGATGCCCTCGACCGGGAGGTGCATGTCGACGATCTCGGGGATCGTCTTCTTGACGAGCGGAAGAAAGAGCCGCTCGACGGCCTCTCCCATGAAGCCGTCTTCCATCGGGGGCCTCCCGACGATCGTGGCCAGGTACGTCGGCCGGGCGCGCCGCGTCAGCGCCGTGACGTGGAAGACCGGGAACTCGTCGTCGAGCGAATAGAAACCGGTGTGGTCGCCGAACGGCCCCTCGCGCCGGCGCTCGGCCGGATCGACGTACCCCTCGAGAACGATCTCCGCCTCCGCAGGCACGAGCATGTCCACGGTCCGGGCCGGCGTGAGGGGCACGGCCTCGCCGCGCAGGAACCCGGCGAAGAGAAACTCGGACACGCCCGGCGGCAGGGGCGCGATGGCGGAAAAAACGGTGGCCGGGTCGCAGCCGATCGCGACGGCCGCCTCCATGCGCCGGCCTTCCCGCGCATAACCGCGGGCCTGCCCGGCGCCGTCCTTGTGTTTCTGCCAGTGCATTCCCGTCGTGTTCCGGTCGTAGACCTGCATGCGATACATCCCGACGTTGGTCTTACCCGAGATCGGGTCCCTGGTCACGACGAGCGGCATCGTGACGAACGGTCCCGCGTCCTGCGGCCAGCACGTCAGGACCGGGAGCGTGCCGAGGTCGACGGCGTCCCCCGTCGTCACGACTTCCTGGCAGGGTCCGCCACGTACGCTCTTCGGGAAGACCGCCGCGAGCTCCGTGACCCGCGGGATCGCCTTGAGCTTCCCGAGGATGCCCTCGGGCGGCTTCGGGATCCAGGAAAAAGTCGAGGCGCTCGTCCCATTCCTCCCAGGAGGAGAGCTCGAGGGCCTTGAGCATCCGTCGCCGCGAGGCGAACGTGTTGATCGCGACCGGGAAGGACGAGCCCTCGACGTTTTCGAAGAGGAGCGCCGGCCCGCCGCCCTTGACCGCGCGGTCGGCGATTTCCGAGATCTCGAGCCGCGGAGAAACGCGCTGCCGGATCCGGACGAGCTCCCCGTCGCGCTCGAGCGCCTCGAGGAAGGCGGAAAGATCACGGTACGCCACGGCTACCTCCTCCGACCCTTCGAGCGAATGCCCGTGAGCGGTACGTCCGCCTCGATCCGGCCGACGTCGAGACCCCGCGCGTTCAAGACGCGCGGCTCGGCGTAGGCATCCAGCGCGCGCCGGGCTTCCGGCGGCAGCCGGCCGAGGCGGGACAGGAGGTCGAGAGTCACGGCGTCCCGGGGGCGGGTCGAGCCGTCTTCGATCTTGAATGCGATGCCGACGGCGCGGCCGCCGGAGGAGGGAGCGAGTCCCACGGCATAGACCCCTTCGGCTCCCTCCTTCCCGATCCAGCGGCCGCGACCGGCCGCGAGGAAGTCGGTCGTGAACCGACCGGTGCCGCCGACCATGAACGGGCTCCTGACCATCGCGCGTACGATGCGCGACCGCGCGGACGCACTCCCCCGATCCTCTCCCGGGATCCGCACGGCCAGCAGCCGCGCGTAGGCTCGGGCGAGCGCCGCCAGCGGGAGCCGGAAGACCGGGAGGCTGCAGCCGTCGACGGCGTCGACGATCTGCGATTCCGGAATTCCGGCGTACCGCGCGACGGTCGCGCGGATCCGTCGTTGCAGCGGATGGCCCGGGTCGGCATAGCCGGCGGCGGGAAGGCCGAGGAGACGGCAGGCGAGGAGCATGCCCGCGTGCTTGCCCGAGCAGTTGTTGTGGAGGGCCGTGGGCGCGGCGCCGCGGCGGGCGAGGGCGCTCGCCGAGCCTTCGTGCATCGGCGGGTGCGCGCCGCACTCGAGGTCCGCCACCCGGAACCCTCCCTTGCGGAGCATCGCCTCGGCCAACCGCACGTGACGCGGCTCACCACCGTGGGAGGCGCAGATCAGGGCGATCTCGTCGTCCCCGAGGTGAAACTCTTTCTCGCCCGAGGCTTCCAGCAGCGGCATCGCCTGGAAGGGCTTGGCCGCCGAACGCGTGAAAACGGGAGCGTCGGCGTCACCGCACGCGTCGAGGATCGTCCCGCGCTCGTCGACGACGGCCACCATTCCCCGGTGCGCCGATTCGACGCGTGGGCCCCGGAAGACACGCGCGAGGATCGGCGGGGCCTTGGCCATGCCCTCCCATTATGAGGTCAGGACGCATCCGCGCGTTCCCTCCGTCCAGCGTCCGGAAAACGGGCCCCCGGGACCCGACCTGCTATCCTGAAACAGTCCATGCGGCGGAATAATCGTCGGTCCGGGGCCGTTCGCTGATCCGAATGCGCACGACTCTCGCCGCCATCGCTGTGTCCGCGGCGTTCGCCTCGGCCGCCCTCGCCCAGAAGACACCGCCGGTTTTTCCAGACCTGGAGTTCGTCGGGGCCGAGGGCGGGAGCGTCCGGCTCTCCGAGCTCAAAGGCAACGTGGTTCTCCTGAACGTCTGGGCGACCTGGTGCGGCCCCTGCAAGAAGGAGCTTCCGAGCGTTCAGCGGATATACGACTCCTACAGCGACCGGAACTTCGTCGTCCTCGCCGTGAACGTCGATGCCGACCGCCGGCGCGTGCCGCCCTTCCTCAAGCAGTTCAACATCTCGGTCCCGGTCTACTACGCGGCTCCCGAAGACGCCGGGCCGCTGACGGCGATGGGCATACCGTCGACGTTCATCCTGGGGTCCGACCGGACCCTCGTTGGACGCTACGTCGGCTACGACCCGGCCTACGAGGAGAGCTGGAAGAAGGTCCTCGAACAGAACCTGAAGGCTCGCAAGTAATCCAGCAGCCCGGCACACCCGTCCAAACTCACGGAGGCCTGCCATGAAAATCCGAATCGCCTTTCTCGCCGTCGCTCTCGCCGCGGCGGCCGCCTCGGCGCGGGCTCAGATCCGCTCGGGCACGATCGAGATCAACCCCTACGCGGGCTACCTCTTCGGCGGCAACTTCGGCGACGCGCAGGTGGAGTTCACGCCGTACCGTGTCGGCATCGACGACGACCTGATCTACGGCGGCCGCATCGGGTACAACGCGACGAGCCTCCTGGAGTTCGAGTTCGAGTACGGGTACGACAAGACGCAGCTCCACCTCGACAGCAACACGAACTTCTCCCCGGATGTCACGATCGGCGACATCCGGCTCCAGTACTACATGGGTTACGCGACCTTCAATTTCGGACACAGCCGTCTCGTTCCGTACTTCACGATCGGCGGCGGAGCGGCCAACCTCAAGCCGGAGATCACCGGGGTCGACACCGTCTCCGACACGCGCTTCACGGCCGGGTTCGGCGGCGGGATCAAGTACTTCTTCGATCCGCACTTCGCGCTGCGCTTCGACGGACGCGCCTACTCGACCTACCTCGGGGACACGACGTACCTCTGCGGCCCTTACTACACCTGCACGCAGAGCAACTGGTTGACGAACGGCTCCGTCAACGGCGGACTCATCGTCGCGTTCTAGCCGTCGGCGAGGCCGCCGGAAAGGCGGATCCGCCGGCCCTCGTCCGGCAGCGTCTCGAGACGGACCTCGAGGGTCGGCGGCAGCGCGGCCCGGAGCGCCGCTCCAGGCCACTCGACGCACACAGGCGCCCCGGCAACCGACTCCGGGAGCCCCAGAGGCTCCAGCTCCCGCGGGTCGTCCGCCAGGCGGTAAAGGTCGAGATGCCGGAGCACGATCCGCCCGTCGCCCCCGGCGTACTCGTGAAGTAGAGCGAAAGTCGGCGACGCGACCTCGCGAGGCGGCGCGCCCAGACCCCGGGCGATCCCGCGGGCGAGCGCCGTCTTGCCGGCGCCGAGCTCGCCCGTGAGATAGACGACCGACCCCGTCGAGAGCGACGCCGCCAGGCGCGCGCCGAGCGCCTCCGTCTCGGATTCCGAACGCGTGACGACGTCGCGGTCGCGCTCAGCCACGGTGGTCCGTCGCCGTCCGCAGACCGCGGCGGACCCCCGGGACGGCATCAGCGATCTCGTGCGCGAGAAGCCCCGCGTCCCCGAGGCTCGGCTCCAGCGCCTCCGCCGCCGCACCGTGGAGCCAGACCGCCGCGACGGCTGCCGCTCGCGGCGCCAGCCCGCCCGCCAGCAAGGCCCCCAGGAGGCCGGCCAGGACGTCGCCGGAGCCGGCCGTCGCGAGCAGCGGTGTTCCCGTCGGATTCGCGATCATCGTTGCGCCGGGCTCGGCCACCAGCGTGTGGGCGCCCTTCAGGACAGCGACGGCCCGCGTCCGCCGGGCCAGGGCCCGCGCAGCGGCGGCCCGGTCGGCCTGGATTTTCCTCGCCGTCGTCCCGAGGAGCCGGCCGGCCTCCCCCGGGTGTGGCGTCAGCACGGAGGCACCGCGGCGACCCGCGAGCGCGCCGGGGCGGCCCGCGAACGCATTCAGCGCGTCCGCGTCGAGGACGACCGGCAGCCGGGTGCCGCGCAGGAGCGCCTCGAGAAACGCGACGGTCTCGGCCGAAGTGCCGAGACCGGGCCCGGCGACGGCCGCGTCGAAGCCCTCGAGCGCCCGGACCGCTTCTCGCCCTCCGCGCTCGGCGAGCGCTCCCGCCGCCTCGGGCAGGACGTGCGTCATCGCCTCCGGAAGCGCCGCGACGACGGCCGCCGCGACGGACTCGGTGCCGAAGACAGTCACGAGCCCCGCCCCGCCCCGCAGCGCGCCGCGCGCCGCGAGAACGGCTGCTCCTGCCTTGCCGCGCGAACCGGCGATCACGGCGAGCCGGCCGAAATCACCCTTGTTCGAATCGAGGGGACGCGCGGGCAGGCTCTCGGCGACGTCGCCGGCCTCGGCGAGAAAGAACGTCGACCCGCGCGCGTCGAGCGTGCGTCGGGGAATCCCGATGTCCGCCACGACGAGCCGGCCGCAAAGGGCCGCGGCGGGCGGAAGGAGCTGGCAGGGCTTGGGCGCGCCGAAGGATACGGTGAGGACCGCCCGCACGGCCGGTCCCCGGATCGCTCCGCCGTCGGACGAAAGACCGGAGGGAACGTCGGCGGCGACGACCGGGCGTGTCGCCCGGCGGATCGCCGCGACGACCTTCCGGGCCGTTCCTTCGAGGGGCCTCGTCAGGCCCGTGCCAAACAGCGCGTCCAAGACGCCGTCGCCTTCCTCGAGGGCACGGCGCAAGTCCGCAAGCCCGCCCGGAGCGGAGATCGAACGCGCCGAGAGGCCGAAGGCCCGGGCGCGGGCAAGGTTCGCGGCCGGATCGCCCCGGTAAGCCTCGGGCTCCCCGAGCGTGAAGAGGGCGACCTCGAGGCCCGCTCCGACGAGGCGCCGCGCGGCGACGAGGCCGTCTCCACCGTTGTTGCCGGGCCCGCACACCACGGTCAACCGTTTCCAGTCCGGAAACCGGCGGACGAGCTCGTCGGCGAGCGCCGAACCGGCGCTTTCCATCAGGGCGTCGGACGGGACGCCGTCGCGGATCGCCGCGGCATCCGCGGCCCGCATTCGCCGCGCGTCGAGGACGGGGAGCACGACCGGATTATCCGTCCGCCGGGGGCTACGGCGTACCGGGCTTGGCGGGATCCGACGCCGGCTTGGGCTGGTCGGGAAGCACCGACACGAAGACCTGCTTCTGCAGGAAAGAGACCAGGTTGGAGACGGAGTCCCGCACGCCGACCGCCAGCTTCTGGCCGCCGGGCACGACGAGCAGCGTCACGTCGTAGTAGAAGTCCTTGCGCTGGGCGACGTCGAGGTCCTTGGTCGGAATGTGGACTTCCTGGCGTTGGATCGAGAGGTCGGACTGGTTGCCGGAGGCGTCGCGCACCACGAAGTAGACCAGGAACTGCCCCTCGTACACGTCCCCGGCCGGGACGAGGCCGAGCTTGGCGATGGGAACGGAGATCCGCACCGGGAGCGCGTAGTTCTGGCGGTCGTGGGGCTTTGCCTTGCCGACGGAGAGGCTCGCCTGCAACGGATTGTCGGTCCGCGCGTACGCGAGACTCGCGATGACGGCCTCGGCCGTGCGCGTCTCGATCGACTTCTCGACGTAGCTCGTTCGGGTGCGCACGGTCAGCCCCTTGCGTTTGACCTCGACGTCGATCTTGTGAGGACGGTCGGCCACCCCGCGCGCGCTCCGGAACCCGATCGAGTAGTAGTTCGAGAAGTCCGCCGCGATGCTGTCGAGACCGGCCTTCCAGTCGTTGGAGTTGACCGTCGCCTTGCCGCCGGTCTCCTCGGCCATCATCCGGATCGGCCCCTGCATGTTCTGGCGCATCTGGAACTCGTCGACGTGGATCTTGTCGTCCCGGCCTCCCGAGTCGGCCGACATGACATCGCTCGTCGACAGGCCCGAGGCGTCGAGCGTGTAGATCGTGACGCCGTTCGCGTTGGCCGCCTGGACGATCTTCACGTACTTCGTGTTCAGGTCGAAGTCGAACTGCTCCATCGTCGCCGAGGTGTCCTGGAACTTGTCGCGAATGACGTTGAAGAGCTCGTAGCCGGCCGACGCCGGCAGGCCCTCGGACATGTAGAGCAGGCTCTTGCGTCCCTGCAGCCCCGCCATGCTGTCGAGCGTCTGCTTGATCGCGTCGATCGTGAACTCCATGTCGTTGCGCACCGACTGCGCGTACATCCGGACGGCGCCGATCGCCTCGGACGAGGTCTTGGAGTTGGCGATCTTGTCGAGTGCGTCCTTCCACTCGCCTTTGGCCGTCGTGCCGCCGGCGCTCTCGAATTCGATCTCGTCGATCGCACCGATCAGATCGTTGACCTCCGAGGTGAACTGCCGGCGCACCTTGAGCGAGTGGTCGAAGGTGACGACCATGCCCTCGGCGTTGGGTCCGATGACCTCGGCGACGAATTCCTTCAGGCGCTTGAACATCCGGTTCCGGTTCATGGGCTGGATGTTCAGGTTGTCGACGTAGAAGATGTACCGCGCCTTGACTTCACGGGGGACCTCGGCGGCCTCCTCCTTGTTCGCGAGGTCCACCGCGGTGCCGTCCTCGAGGAGCAGCTTGCCGCCCGTGACGGCGAAGAAGTTGGTGATCTTCTGGGCGATGCCGTCCTGTTTGACCTCGAAATCCGCCGGGGTCAGGCCCGGGACCCGCTGGCCCTTGGAGTCGGTCACGACGACCTCGATGCTCGTCACGGAGACGTCGACGGATTCGATGAAGGGAGGAAACGCCCTCTCGGGGGCCGGCTTCTGCGGGCCGCCTCCGGGCACCGGCGTGGCGGCCGCAGGCGGCTGCTGCGCCGAGGCTGGTACGGCGCCGGGAGCAAAGGCAGCGACCACGAGAGCGGCGAGCAGACGTCTCAAACGGATTTCCTCCTGACAGCGCAAAGCGCTGCTGCCGACGACATTATTCCCCGACCTCGGAAGGACATCGGCGCCCGGGGCTCGAGAATAGGCGCGCCCTCCAAGATTGAAAAAAACTCTGTTGCTTTGTCGAGGGGAATTCAACAGAATTCGGCCCTCCGGGGCGGGCCGACTCGAGCCCGGTGGGAAAAGAAAGGCAAGGAGCGAAGCGAAGCATGCCACGCGCAAGGCAAAGTGCGGTCACGGCCGCCGTTCTCCTTTTCGCAGTCTTCGCATCTGCCGGCTGCAACAAGATCAAGTCCAAGCAGGAGATCAAGCGGGGCAACGAGTTCCTGAAGGCCGCCCAGTACGAGGCCGCCCTGTCCGCCTACCAGGAGGCCCTCCGGCTCGATCCGAACGAGACGAAGCTCCACAAGCACATCGGCATCGCCTACATGGGGATGTACCAGCCTGGCTCCAAGCATCCGAAGGACCTCGAGTTCGCGGGAAAGGCGATCGACAACCTCAAGGAGTACGTCGCGGCCTACCCGGACGACCCGAAGGGCCTGGAGTACCTGGTGTCCATGTACCTGAACACCGAGCGCTTCGACGATGCCATCGCTTTCTACCAGAACGAGCTGCTTCGCCGAAATCCCAAGGACAGCAAGGCGATGCAGTCGCTCGCCATGCTGTACTTCAAGAAGGGCGACTTCGACAACGGCGTCAAGTGGCTCAAGGAGCGGCTGACCGTCGAAGGCAACAACCCCGAGGTGTACTACCTGATCGGGGTCCAGGCCTGGGACCGCTCGTACAACTTCCCCGACATCGACCCCGAACTGCGGGCGAAGATCGTCGAGGACGGCCTCGCCGCCCTGAACAAGGCCGTCGAGATGAAGCCGGATTACTTCGAAGCGATCTCCTACATCAACCTTCTCTACCGCGAAAAGGCCAAGATGGAGACCGATCCGGCCAAGAAGCAGGAATACACGGACACGGCGAACAAGTACCTCCAGCAGGCGCTGGAAATGCGTAAGGCGGCGCAGGAGAAGGCGAAGGCGGAGGCCGCCCAGGCGACACCGGAACCAGGGCGGTAGGGCCGGTGTCTCACTTGGTCGGGGGGATCGTCCATGTTTGAAACGTCACTCATCGAATCGACCCATCAGGCGGGCGGATCGAGAAAGGCCATGTCCTTTCCGGTCTCCGTGCTGATTCACGGGCTCGTCATCGGAATCGCGCTCGGGGCCTCGATCTGGTTCGTCGGAGACGTGCCCGAGCCACCGATCCCGGTCACCTTTTACGCCGCGGCTCCACCCCCTCCCCCCCGCCGCCCCCGGCGGCCCCCAAAGCGGCCCCCAAGGCGCCCCAGGCCCAGAAGCCCGTCGAATCCAGGCCGGTCGAGATGGCCCAGCCCCAGGTGATGCCGGACATCGTGCCGGCGCCCCTGTCCGAGCCCGAGCCCGTCGCCGACGCGGGCGTCGAAGGGGGAGTCGAGGGCGGTGTCGAAGGTGGCGTGCCCGGCGGCGTCATGGGCGGCGTGGTCGGCGGGACCGGAGCCGGCGGCGGAGCCGAGCCCCTGCGGGTCGGCGGCGACGTCAAGGCGCCCGTGCTGACCTCGCGCATCGAGCCGCAGTACCCGGAAGCGGCCCGCAAGGCCCGCATGGAAGGCGTCGTGATCCTCGAGGCGATCATCACGGCCGAGGGCAACGTCGAGGACGTCCGCGTCCTGAAATCGGTCAACCCCCTTCTCGACGCCTCGGCGGTCCGCGCGGTCCAGCAGTGGAAGTACAAGCCCGCCACCCTCAACGGCCGGGCGGTTCGCGTCTACCTGACCGTGACGGTGACCTTCCGGTTGAACTAGGATTGCAGAGTTGAGCGCGACGGCAAATTTGAGGAGGAGCGTCTCATGAGTTTTGATCCCATCCACCTGTGGCACCAGATGACCCCGATCGCCAAGGGCGTCGTGGTCCTCCTGATCATCATGTCGATCTATTCGCTGACCGTGGCCTTCGAGCGCTTCCTCTACTACCGGAAGGCGCGCAACCAGTCGGTGGCCTACGCGAAGATGGTCACGACGTTCCTGAAGCAGGACAAGCTCCAGGAAGCCATCGACGCGTCGAAGAAGTTCAAGAACAGCCACGTCGCCCGCGTGCTCGCGGCCGGCCTGTACGAGTTCTCCCACGACATAAAGAGCGGAGGCTCGGGCATCAAGGGCCACGACATGATCGAGGCGGCCGAGCGCGCGATCGAGCGCGAGGTCCTGGTTACGACCGCCGACATGAAGAAGGGCCTCTCGGGCCTGGCGACGATCGGAACCACGGCTCCCTTCATCGGACTCTTCGGCACGGTCATCGGCATCATCAACGCCTTCCGCGGAATGGCGATGAGCGGATCGGGCGGCATCGCGGCCGTTTCGGCCGGAATCGCCGAGGCCCTCGTGACGACGGCCCTCGGCCTCTTCGTCGCGATCCCGGCCGTGTGGATGTTCAACATCTTCATGAACAACATCGAGCGCTTCCAGGTCGAGATGTCGAACTCGTCCAACGAGCTGATCGACTACTTCATCAAGCGGCGCGGCGCGGGCGCTCAGCTGAGCGCTTAGGAGACCGGTCATGGGCATGGGAGGCGGCGGAGGCCGCGACAAGCTTCAGAGCGACATCAACGTCACGCCGCTCGTCGACGTGTGTCTCGTCCTGCTGATCATCTTCATGGTCGTCACGCCCATGCTCCAGAAGGGCGTCAGCGTGCAGATCCCGCAGACCGACAATCCGGACAAGAAGCCCGAATCGAGCAAGCAGAAGATGATCTCGGTGTCCTACACCAACCCGCCGGGCTACTACATGGACAACCCGAAACAGATGTCGAAGGCCGAGTTCCAGAACGCCCTCGACGAGCTCTACCAGCGCAATCCCACGGCGGAGCTCGTCATCAAGGCCGACCAGCGCCTCAAGTACGGCGAGGTCAAAGAAGTCTTCAAGATGACCAAGGACGCGGGCTTCCAGGACGTCGGCCTGATCGCCGAGAAAAAGCAAAAGGGCGTCGGCGGCTAGGCCGCGGCGATCAAGGAGAGCATCAGCATGGCGATGGGAGCCGGGGGCGGCAACGACTACAAGAGCGACATCAACATCACGCCGCTCGTCGACGTGGTGCTGGTGCTGCTGATCATCTTCATGGTCATTACGCCGCTCCTGCAGATGGGCTACGACGTCAAGGTCCCGCCCAAGGTCAATCAACCGGTCGACAGCCCGCCGCCGGCCGACCTGATCATCGTGTCGCTGACCGCGACGAACAAGATCTACCTCAACAAGGACGAGGTCAGCCCCCAGGTCCTGTCCCTGCGGCTGACCGAGATCCTGAAGAACCGCGCCAACAAGACGATCTTCTTTTCCGGCGACGACGGCGCGACCTACGGCGACATCCTCCAGGTCATGGACCGTTGCCGGAATGCGGGCGCCAAGAACATCGGGATCGTGATGGAGGCCGTGCCCGTCGGACCGTAGCCCCCGGCCCGCTTCGAGCGCCCGGAGGACCTCCCGGATCCCCGCCTTCTGATATCCTCCCCCGCCGGTCGGCCCCGTCAGCGGCGACCCGCAGAACCACGACAAACAGGAGTTGGACGAATGTCTTACGAGCTTGCCCTGCCCCTGATCCTCGTTTTCTCCATCGGGTCGCTGTTCGTCGCCGGATACCTGATGAAGTGGGTCTTGAAGCGCGACACCGGCACGGCCGCCATGCAGGCCATCTCCAACGCCATCAAGGAAGGAGCCGAGGCCTTCCTGCGCCGGCAGAACACGACCATCGGGATCCTGGCGCTGCTCCTGGCGGCGGTCATCTTCCTGCTCTACGCCTTCGTTCGCGCGCACCACGACTTCGACCCGGTCCCAACGGCCCTGCGGCTGGCCTTCTGGACGACCCTCTCCTTCGCCCTCGGCGCCATCTGCTCGGTCATCGCGGGCTACGTCGGGATGTGGATCGCCATCCGCACGAACATCCGGACGGCCTCGGCCGCGCGGACGTCCTTGAACGACGCGCTCCGGACGGCCCTCCGGGGCGGCGCCGTCTCGGGCCTCTTCGTCGTGGCCATGTCGCTCTTCGGCGTCGGCGGCCTCTACTGGCTCGTCACCCGGTTCACCGAGGTCCCGCCGGCCCAGATCCCTCTCCTGATCGTCGGGTACGGCTTCGGTGCCTCGTTCGTGGCGCTCTTCGCGCAGCTCGGCGGCGGCATCTACACCAAGGCCGCCGACGTCGGCGCCGACCTCGTCGGCAAGGTCGAGGCGGGCATTCCCGAGGACGACCCGCGCAACCCGGCCGTCATCGCGGACCTCGTGGGCGACAACGTGGGCGACTGCGCCGGCCGCGGCGCCGACCTCTTCGAGTCGACCGCGGCCGAGAACATCGGCGCGATGATCCTCGGCGCGACGCTGGCCGCGTCCCTCGACAAGCAGGGAATGGCCTTCTCCGCCGGTGTGGTGGGCGTGATGATGTTTCCCCTCGTGGCCCGCGCGTTCGGCCTGCTCGCCTCGATCGTCGGGATCTTCGCCGTGAAGACCCGTGAGGACGCCGACCCGATGGCCGCCCTGAACCGCGGCTACTACATCACCTCGTTTCTCGCGATCGTGGGCTTCTTCGTGGCGACCAAGTGGCTCCTCTTCAATCCGAGCCATCCCGACGCCTGGTGGAAGTACTTCATCTGCGGCATGATCGGCGTCATCACCTCGATCATCTTCGTCTTCATCACCCAGTACTACACCGAGTACAAGTACCGGCCCGTGCGCGAGATCGCCGAGGCCTCCCAGACCGGTCCCGCGACCAACGTCATCGCCGGCATCGCGATCGGCCTCGAGTGCACGCTCGCGCCGGTCATTGCGATCTCGGCCGCGATCCTCTCCTCCTACAAGATCGGCGTCTCGGCCCTCCCGGGCGGCGGGCTCTTCGGAACCGCCGTCGCCACGATGGGCATGCTCGGGACGGCCGCGTACATCCTCGCGATGGACACCTTCGGTCCGATCACGGACAACGCCGGCGGCATCGTCGAGATGTCGCAGCAGCCGGAGGAGATCCGGAAGAAGACCGACCGGCTGGACGCCGTCGGCAACACGACCAAGGCCCTGACCAAGGGCTACGCGATCGGATCGGCGGCCCTCGCCGCCTTCCTGCTCTTCTCCGCCTATCTCGACGAGCTCAAGAACTACGGCGCGGAGCTGACCTCGGTCAACCTCGCCAAGCCCGAGGTCTTCGTCGGCGCCCTCATCGGGGCGATGCTCGTGTTCTTCTTCTCCGGCCTCGCGATCAAGGCCGTCGGCAAGGCGGCTTACGTCGTCATCCAGGACGTCCGGGCCCAGTTCAAGGAGCATCCGGGCATCATGAAGGGCACCGAGAAGCCGGACTACGGCCGCACGGTCGACATCGTGACCCGCGGCGCGCTGCGGCAGATGATCGCGCCGGGGCTCGTCGCCGTCGGCACGCCCATCGCGGTCGGGCTCATCTTCAAGCAGTTCGGGGTCGGAGCCGAGGCGGTCGCCGCGCTCCTCATGGTCGGCACGATCACCGGCATCATCATGGCGACGTTCCTCAACAACGGCGGCGGCGCCTGGGACAACGCCAAGAAGTACATCGAGACCGGCGCGTTCGGCGGCAAGGGCTCGCCCACGCACAAGGCGGCCGTCGTCGGCGACACGGTCGGAGATCCCTTCAAGGACACCGCCGGGCCGTCGCTGCACGTTCTGATCAAGCTCCTGGCGACGATCACGCTGGTGCTGGCGCCCCTGTTCATCTAGCTCTCGGACTTCGTCCCGGGGCGGAGGCAAGCCCCGCCCCGACGACCGGGCGCTCGATCCGGCGGAGGCCGCCGCCCCTCGCTAGACGAAGCGCGCGAGCACTTCGTTCGAGACGAGGAATCCCCGCTCGGTGAATCGCACGCGGCCGTCCCGGCGCTCGAGGATTCCGGTCTCGACCCAGGCCGCGTAGTCGTCCCGAAGCCGAGGGTCGCGGGCGAGCGCGACTTGCCCTTCGAGCTTCTCCGCCGCGACCCCGTGCCCGAGGCGCAGGCCCAGGAAGACCTCTTCGCGGCGGGCCTCGTCGGCGTCAATCGGCCGGTCGAGCGCCGTCGGCCGGGCACCACCCTCGAGCCGGGCAACGTAGACCTCGAGGCTCGCCACGTTGGCCCGACGCCGTCCTCCCCATAGCTCGTGGGCGGAGACGCCGAGCCCCAGCGTCGGCTCCCGCATCCAGTACTTCACGTTGTGGCGCGCCTCGCGGCCCGGCTTCGCCCAGTTGGAGATCTCGTAGTGGCTAAAGCCCGCCGCCGCGAGGGTCTCGCCCATCGCGAGCCACATGTCCGCCTGAGCGTCGTCGGACGGGTAGCGCCCGGGGTGAAGGCGCCGGTCCTCCTCGAGGCCCTTCGACTTCTCCGCCTCGAGCAGGTAGACCGAAACGTGCCCGACGCCCGAACGAACGAGCCCCAGAAGGCTCGACCGGAAGGTCTCGGGCGTCTGTTCCGGCAGTCCGAGGATGAGGTCCCCCGAGCTCGAGACTCCCTCCGCCGCGAGGATCTCCAGGGCGGCGCGGGCGCGGAACGCGTCGTGCCGGCGGCCGACCGCCGCGAGCTCCGGGTCCGCGAGGGACTGCACTCCGACCGAGATCCGATTGACGCCTGCGGCGACCCAGTCACGGACGGCCGGCGACGTCACGTCCTCGGGATTCGATTCGAGCGTCACCTCGGCCGCCGGCTCCACCGCGAAGCGGCGGCGCAGGCCTTCGAGAACGCGGCCGATCGTCTCGCCCGGCAGGAGCGACGGCGTTCCGCCCCCGAGGTAGACCGAGTCGAACCGCGCGCCTCGGGCCTCGTCGGAGACGAGCGCCGTTTCGGTCTCGAGCGCTGCAAGGTACCTCTCGCGGCTCGACCCGTCGGTCGAGACGACGAAGGCGCAATAGCCGCAGCGCGAGGCGCAGTACGGGAGGTGGACGTAGAGGCCGGCCGTCATCGCGCCGACAGAAGGGCCGCGGAAGCGGCTTCCCCGATCTCGCCGCCGAAGGGAAAGATGCGCGGAAAGTTGCCCTCGCGCGCCACGGCGGCGAGGTCCCGGGCCGACTCGTCGATCCACCGCACGGCTGCGTAGAGGAGAGCCGCGCGATGCTCTCCGGGATCTCCGAGCTCGGCCTGTTCCTCGAGACGGCTCGCGGCGGCTGTGTTTCCGGCCGGCACCCCGCAGCCGGAGGGCCTCGGTGGAAGGGCGGCAAGGCCCGCCCGGCCGGCCGCGGACCGCGCGGCGGCCAGACGCGAAGCCATCCGGTCGGGCCAGTCGCCGTGATGAATCACCTCGAAGAAGCGGTCGGCCGCCTCGGGCTCGAAACCGGCGCGGGCCTCGACGATCGCCCGGCGGCTTTCCCCGTCGCCGTTGGGAGCGACGGCGCAGAGCGCCGAGGCGCCCCCCCGCTTCGCCGCCTCGGCAAGGGCCTCGATCGCGTCGTCCTCGGCCGTCCAGCCGGGCAGGAGCGGAAAGAGCGCGGAGGAACGCAGACCGGCCTCCCGGGCGACCGAGAGACCCGCAAAGGCCGCGGCGGGGCGTCCGGGCCTCCAGGAGCACACGAGGACGGCCTCGCCGGCGAGACCGTCGGGCAGTCCCTCGGGGTCGGGATCGAGAAGATAGACGGGGCGCCCGGCCGAGACCGCCGCGGCCGCCGCCGCGCGATAGGCCCCCCACACCGGCTCCCCCGGCGACGGGGGCCCGACCAGGACGGGACCCGCCGGCAACCGGCCCAGCGCCTCGGCCCAGGCGTCCTCCCGAAATGGCCCCGCGTACACGACGGGATCGGACGAGCCGAGGACGAACCGGCGTTCCACGGGATCGAACCGGGGGCCGCCGGCGGCCGCGTTGCCGTACGGCAGGAGGCGACCCGCGAGCCGGCGTCCCGAGAGGATGGCCTCGCCCGACCGGACGGCCGGCGCGGAGGCCGCCTCGTAGGACTTCATCGCACCGCGCGCCGCGGGCGGATCCTCGCGAGCGAGCCGCGGCGGCCATACCGCGCGAACACATCGGCCTCGAAATTCACACGGTCGCCCGCCCGGACGCGGCCGAGCGTCGTTCGGCGGAACGTCTCGGGAATGATGGCGACCGTGAAGGCCCTTCCCCGCCGCGCCGCCACCGTCAGGCTCACACCATCGAGCGCGACCGATCCCTTCCTCGCAACGAAACGTCCGAGGCCCGCCGGGATCGAGAAGCGAAAGGTCCATGAATTGCCGGCGCGGCGTATGGAAAGAACGCGGGAGATGCCGTCCACATGTCCCATGACGAAGTGGCCCGACAGGCGATCGCCCCAGCGAAGGGCCCGCTCGAGGTTCACCGGAACGCCGGGCGCCGCGTTCTTGAGGGTCGAGCGCCTCAGGGTCTCCTCCGAAAGGTCCGCGACGAGCCGCCGGCCCGGCCGCACCGCCGTCAGGCACACGCCGGAGACACAGACACTTTCGCCCGCCCGGTACCGGCCGCCGCCCGTCGGCGGGGCGACCTCGATCCGAGCGCCGCCGCGGCGCCGCTCGACCGAGCGGACGGTTCCGAGCCCCGTCACGATCCCGGTGAACATCCGACGGAGTCTACGCGAGCCGGCCCGTCACGAGGAGGTCGCTTCCCGCCGCCTCGACCCGAACGTCCGCGAGGCGGGGTGTCCGGCCGAGCCGGAACCCCTCGCCTCCGACGCCGCCCGGGGCGCGGCGGCCGCCCAGGACCCGCGGGGCGACGAAGACGGCTGCCCGATCCACGAGACGCTCTTCGAAGAAGCCCCAGAGGGTCTCGGCCCCGCCCTCGACCATCAGACCCGTCACCTGCCGGGCGCCGAGCTCCGAGACGAGCGCGCGCAAATCCACCCGGCCCGGAGCGTCTCCGGGCAGCCGCCAGACCTCCACGCCGCGCGCCCGGAGGCGCGCGACCCCGGGATGCGACAGGCGAGCGGCCGTCGCGACGATGCGGCGGCCGGGCGAGCGGAAGACCTTCGCCGTCTCCGGAACGCGAAGCCGCCCGTCGAGGACGATTCGCCACTGCTCGGTCGAGCGATTGCGCCGCAATCGCCGCGTCAGCCGGGGATCGTCCGCGATCACCGTACCGGCCCCGACGAGGACCGCGTCGTACTCCTCGCGCCACAACATGGCCTGCCTCCGGGCGGTTTCGCCGGTGATCCAGCGGCTCTTCCCCGAGGCTTCGGCCGTCTTCCCGTCGAGGGTCTGCGCCCACTTGGCGAGGACGAACGGCCGGCCGGTCGCGACCCAGGTTCGGAACCGCTCGTTCTGCTCGACCGCCCACCGGCGCCAGGGTCCGGGAGCCGCGACGACTTCGATTCCGGCGCGCCGCAGAGCCGCCGCGCCGCGGCCCGAGACCTTCGGGTTCGGGTCCTTCGCGGCGACGACGACCCGCTTCACTCCCGACGCGGCGACGGCCGGAGCGCACGGTGGCGTACGCCCGGTGTGGACGCACGGCTCGAGCGTCAGGTAGAGATCGGCGCCGCGCGCGGCCGCACCGGCCTGCCGGAGCGCCAGGATCTCGGCGTGGGGTCCTCCCGCGCGCCGGTGAAACCCCTCGCCGACGGCTCGGCCTCCGGAGACGACGACGGCGCCGACCATGGGGTTGGGCGAGGCCGAAAACCGGCCCCGCTCGGCGAGCTCGAAGGCGCGGTCGAGCCACGCGAGGTCAATGGGCGGCGGCATCGTCCTCGAGAAGGGCCTTCGCGTAGTCGGCCGGATCGAACGGGACGAGGTCGTCGATCGTCTCCCCGACGCCCACGAAGAGAACCGGAAGCTTCAACTCGCGGTAGATGGCGAGGACGATCCCGCCGCGGGCGCTGCCGTCGAGCTTCGTCAGGACGACGCCGGTCGCGCCGGCGGCCTCGACGAAGCGGCGGGCCTGGACGAGCCCGTTGGTACCGGTGGTCGCGTCGAGGACGAGGAGGGTCTCATGCGGTGCCCCCTCGACCTCACGGCCGGCGATGCGGCGCATCTTGGCGAGCTCGTCCATCAGGTTCTTCTTCGTGTGGAGGCGGCCGGCCGTGTCGACGAGGAGCGAGCGGGCCCCTCGCGCCTTCGCGGCGGAGAGTGCGTCGTAGAGGACCGCCGAAGGGTCGGCGCCCTCGCGGTGCCGGACGATCGGCAGCTCCAGGCGGTCGGCCCAGGTCTGGAGCTGTTCGATCGCGCCGGCCCGGAAGGTGTCGGCCGCGGCCAGCAGGACGCTGCGGCCGGCGGCCTTCTCGCGGGCGGCGAGCTTGGCGGTCGTCGTCGTCTTACCCGAACCGTTGACGCCCACGAGGAACGTCACGAAGAGCGGCACGTCCGCGCGGCCCGCGGGACGCGGCGCGCAAGCGAGGAGCTTTTCCATCTCCTCGGAAAGCAGCGTCCGGACGAACGCGAGGTCCTGGCGCTCCGATCCCGAGGCGCGTTCGCGGACGGCCTCGGTCAGGACGGCAGCCGTCTCGGCGCCGACGTCGGCCGAAAGGAGGGCCTCCTCGAGCGACTCGAGCACCGACTCGTCGATGCCGAGACCCTTCTTGACGGCCGTTCCGAGCTTCTCGAGGATCTCGGTGTGCGTCATGAAGAGCCCGCGGCGCACCTTCGCGAAGAACCCGCCGCGCGCGGGCTTGTCGGTGGGCAGCGTTTCGTCGCTCATTCGGGAGAGGGAAGATATCAGGCCGATCCGGCCGCGCGATTGCGACTACGTCGCGTTTCTCGAGCTGTCGAGAAGCATGCGCGCCTTGGCCCCGGTGTCCCCCGTCGGATCGAGATCGACGGCGCGCTGCAGGTACCGCCGCCCGAGATCGGGCTTGTGCAGCGTGACCAGGCAAAGCCCGAGGCGCAGGTTCGCCTCCGCGCTCTGAGGGTTCAGCTTGATCGCCGACAGGTAGTCCTCGGCGGCGCCCTCGAGGTCCCCGGAGGACTCCCGGGCCGCCGCGCGGCCGAACATCGCCCCGAACGACTGGGGATCGCGCGCGAGCGCCGTCGAGAACGCCTTTTCGGCGTCCGCGTACTGTCCCTGCCTCTGGTACAGCCGGCCGCGGTTGACCGTGGCCGCCACGCGGTCGTCGGGGTTGACCGACTCCTCGGCCGCGTCGAAGTCCGACCCGGCCTCCTTGTACTTGCCGAGCTCCATGTACGCGACGCCGCGGTTGTTGCGGTAGGACGCGTTGTTCGGGGCAAGATCCACGGCCCTGTCGAGATACGGCAGCGCCTCCTCGAAGCGGCTCTGCATCACGAGCGCGTTGCCCAGGCCGTCCTGGACCTCCGGGTTCTTCGGGTCGTCCTTCAGGACCTCCCGAAACGCCTTCTCGGCCTCGGCGGGCTGGCCCTGGCGCAGGAGCACCTGCCCCATGCGCTCGGTCAGGAGAACCTCGGCCGACGTCTTCGCCTTCTTCGGCTGGCAGCCGGCGGCGCCGAGGACAAAGAGCGCGGCGGCCAGGGCGGCCCCCGCGCGGCGCGCTCCGGCCCTCATCGGGCGGCCCCCGCGCGGGCGGCCGCGGGCGCGGCCTCGGTCGGGATCAGCCCTCCCCGGGCGTGGGAGCGGGCGAGCGCCTCGACGACCTGGCCGTCGAACCGGGTCCCCGACATGGAGAGCAGCCGCTCCAGGACGTACGACACCTCCATCGCCTTCTGGTACGGCCGCGTCGTCGTCATCGCGTCGAAGGCGTCGGCGACGGCGACGATGCGGGCCTGCAGCGGGATCTGCTCGCCCTTCAGGCCGTCGGGATAGCCGCCCCCCTCCCACTTTTCATGGTGGTACTTCATGCCCGGGATGATATCGGCCAGCTGGGGAATTGTCTCCATGATCGCCGCGCCCTTGACCGGATGGGCCTTCATCAACTCGAACTCCTCGTCGGTCAGCGCCGTGGGCTTGCGGATGATGCGGTCGTCGACTCCGATCTTTCCGACGTCGTGGAGCAGCGCCGAGAGGCGGGCCCGGCGGACCTCGTCGGCCGGCAGCCCCATCTCCTTGGCGATCGCCGACGAGTAGCGGGCGACGCGCTCGGAGTGGCCGCGGGTGTACGGGTCCTTGGCGTCGATCGCGGCGGCCAGGGCACGGATGGAGGACAGGAAGAGCTCCTGGTTCTCCCGCGCCGCCTTCTGCACTTTTTCGAACGCGTCGGCGATCGAAAGGCTCATCCGGTTGAAGTTCTCGGAGAGGTCGGCGATCTCGGCGGTCCCGGCGACCTCGACGAGCGTTCCATACTCGCCTTGCGCCACGGCGCGGGTCGACTCGGCGAGCTGGGCGATGGGCCGCGACAGCCGCCGCGCGAAAATGAGTCCGAGGAGCAGAGCGCCGGCCAGGCAGACGGCGCTCCAGACGACGGTGTCGCGCACCATCCGATCGACCGAAGCGAACGCGAGCTCGCGGTCGCGCTCGACGAGCACTCCCCAGGGCGGATCGCCGACAGGCGCGATGGAGGCGAGAACGCTCCCGGCCGGGGTCGACTCCGAGCGGGTCAGCCGGGCCGGAAAGCGGACGAAGTCCGCGACGAGCGTCGAGGGATGGACGGTCGCCCGGCCCGCGGTGGCTGGAGGAAAGAGGATCCGTCCGCGCCGGTCGACGAGCGTCGCCCGGACCTCGCGCCGGGCCTCGTCCTGGAACTCCCGGACGATCGGCTGCCAGGAGACCAGGGCCTCGACGACCCCGATGCGCGCGCCCTTGTCGTTGGTGACGGGCGCGGCGAGGACCGCCACCGCCCCGAGCTCTCCGACACCGAGAGGCTGGCCCGCGTAGCGGAGGCCGTCGCGGGCGCTTTCGAAGCCCCGGCGGAACTCGAAGTCCATCTCCGGCGAATGCAGGTCCGGGCCGACGAACGTCCCCCTCCCCCCGAGGTTGACCGCACGCAAGGCCACCAGGGCGCTCTGTCCCTGGAGGACGCCGCCGAGGATCTCCGCGCCGTCGGAAGAGCCGAACGGGTCCTTGCCCGTGAGCTGAAGCGCCAGGCGGATGGCGTCGACGGCCTTCGTGAGCTGCTGTCCGGCCGAGCCGTAGTACGAGGAGATGTGGTCGGCGATCGCCGCCGAAGAGCGCGTCAGATACTTCTCTTCGAGTGTCTCGAGCGTGCGGCGATTCCGGCGGATGAGCACCGCTTCCGCCACGACGAGGGGCACCAGGGACGCCAGGATCAGCGCACCGGACAAGAGAACGAAGAGGCGAATCCGACGTCGACCGGAACGCCCGCTCACGATAAGGTCATTATAGCCGCTGCCTCGAGCCACTCCGAGGCGCCGACCGTCTCGTCGATCGCGGCTCGGCCGATCGCCTCGAGCAGAACACCCGCAGTCCCGGACGCCGTGGCCTTCTTGTCGAGGGCGAGCAGCGGCGCCAGTCGCGCGGCGTCGCGGATGGGCTCCGGAAAGGGCCCCAGCCGCGAGAGCGTCGAGCGCACGGCCGAGGCATCGGCCGTGGAAAGGCCGGCCCGCCGTCGCGAGATCTCGAGTGCGGCGGCGATTCCCCAGGCCACCGCCTCCCCGTGCCTCAGGGCGCCCCAGCCTCCCGCGGCTTCGAGCGCATGGCCGAGCGTGTGGCCGAAGTTCAGAATCCGCCGCCGGCCGCTCTCGCGCGGGTCCGCGTCGACGACCGCGGCCTTGACGCGGGCCGCGCCGGCGAGAAGATCGCGCAGCGCCTCGGGCTCGCGCCGGAGGATTGCCGGGAGGGCCCCGGATGCGCGCGCGGCCAGGTCCGCGTCCGCGATCCACGCCGCCTTGAATGCTTCGACGAGCCCGGCCCGATAGTCGCGGTCGGGCAGCGTCCCGAGGCATCCCGGATCGGCCAGGACCGTGCGCGGCGGATGGAAGGCCCCGAGCAGGTTCTTTCCGCGGGCGTGATTCACCGCGGTCTTGCCGCCGATCGCGGCGTCCGCCATGCCCGCGGTCGTCGTCGGCACTGCATTCCAGGCGACGCCCCGCAGGAGCACCGCGGCGGCGAACCCAACGACGTCGGTGCACACGCCGCCCCCGACGGCGACGAACGCGTCGTCGCGCCGCAGCCCCGCGAGAAGCGCCGCATCGGCGATTCGCTCGACGTTCGATATCGTCTTGTCGGCCTCGCCGTCGCCGATCACGAGGTCGAGAATCACGGTTCCGGCGAGCGCGCGCCGGACGGCCGCCGCGGCCTCCCGCGCCGGCCCGGCGGAGACCAGAAGGAAGCGGCCCGAGGGGGAAACCAGGTACCGCGAGGCGTCCCCGAGCAGGCCCTCTCCGACCCAGATCGTCGTCCCGCCGTCTCCGACGGCGATCCGCTCGGGAGGGGCCGGAGCGCTCACCCGTCCGACCGGCGGGGCGGCTCCAGGCCGAGCTCGGCGAGCTGTCCGGGCATGACGCCGGCGGGCGCTTTGGTCATCAGGTCGATGCCCGAGGTCGTCTTCGGAAACGCGATCACGTCGCGCAGCGACGTCGCCCCGGCCGCGATCGCGCAGATGCGGTCGAGGCCGAGAGCGATGCCCCCGTGCGGCGGCGCGCCGTACCGAAGGGCCTCGAGCAGGAAGCCGAAGCGCTCCCGACCCTCCTCGGGAGAAATGCCGAGGACCCGGAAGACGCGTTCCTGGAGGTCCGCCCGGTGGATGCGGATCGAGCCCGAGCCGAGCTCCCAGCCGTTGACGACGACGTCGTAGGCCCGGGCGCGCACGCTGCCGGGGTCGGACTCGAGCCGCTCGAGGTCCTCCTCGCGCGGGCCCGTGAACGGGTGATTCATCGGGAACCACTGTCCGGTCTCCTCGTCCCGGCCGAGGAGCGGGAACTCCGTCACCCAGCAGAAGACGTACTTCGTCTCGTCGACGAGCTTGAGCTCGCGGGCGGCCTCGGCGCGCAGGGCGGCGAGGGCCGCGAACGCGGCCTTCTCCCGGTCGGCGACGACGAGGAGCAGGTCGCCCTCTCCGACGCCGGCGGCCGCCATGAGGGCCTCGAGCTGTCCGGGGGTCAGGCTCTTCTTCGCCGGCGACGAAACTTCCCCGCCGGCCTTCTTGATCCAGAGCAGCCCGGCCGCGCCGTGCTCGCGCGCCTTCTCGGTCAACTCGTCGAGCCTTTTGCGCGAGAATGTGGCTCCGCCCGGCACACGCAGTCCCCGAACCGTGCCGCCCCGTCCCGCGAGCGCCTTCTCGAAGGGAGCGAAGCCGGTCCCGCTCGCGGCCGGGGAGAGATCGCACAGCGGCAGATCGAAGCGCAGATCGGGGCGGTCGGTCCCGTACCTCTCCATCGCCTCGCGGAACGTCATGCGCCGGAACGGCCGCACCGCAGCGATGCCGGCTGCGGCAAAAGCCTCGACCAGAAAGGCTTCGACCGTCTCGAAGATGTCCTCCTCCGTCGGAAACGACATTTCGACGTCGATCTGCGTGAACTCGAACTGGCGGTCGGCCCGCAGGTCCTCGTCCCGGAAGCAGCGCGCGAGCTGGAAGTACTTTTCGAAGCCCGACATCATCAGGATCTGCTTGAAGAGCTGGGGCGACTGCGGGAGCGCATACCACTGGCCGCGGTGGACGCGGGACGGCACGAGAAAGTCGCGCGCGCCCTCGGGCGTCGAGCGGGTCAGCATCGGGGTCTCGACTTCGAGGAACCCCCGGTCGTGAAGGACCTTCCGGACGCGGAAGGCGATCTCGTCGCGCAGGACGAAGTTCTTCAGCATCGCCGGCCGCCTCAGGTCGAGGTACCGGTATTCGAGCCGCAGCTCCTCGGTCGCGTTCGTACGGTCTTCGACGACGAAGGGAGGCGTTTCGGAGCGCGCCAGGAACCCGAGGCTTTTCGCGACGACCTCGATCTCGCCGGTCGGAAGCTCCCGATTGCGCTGGCCCTCGCCGCGCAGGACGACCTCGCCCTCGATCGAAACGACGTCTTCGCTCCGAGCCCCGGACGCCGCGTCGACGGCCTCCCCGGGGCAGCGTGCCCGGTCGAAGACAACCTGGACGAGGCCGCTGCGGTCCCGGATCGACAGGAAGATCAGCTCGCCGAGGTCGCGGCGGCGCGCGACCCAGCCTTTGAGCAGGACCGGCCGGCCCGCGTCGACCGCGCGCAGCTCTCCGGCGGGCTGCCGCCCCGGCTTCATCGTTCTCTCCCGGCGCCGAGGCGCTCGGGCAGCTCCGCCCGCGGGAACGTCCGCTGCTCGCCGCTCGTCAGGTCCTTGATCGTCACGGTCTGGTCCTCTCGTTCGCGTGATCCCAGGAGCACCGCGCTCACGGAGCTCGCCGGAAAGACATAGTGGGAAGGCTCGGCCAGGACGTGCGCCGCCCGGGCGAGGCCCTTGACGATGCCCCGGCCCGTGAGGTCCGTCTCGACGACGGCCTCGGGCAGCGCCGCGCGCAGGTCCGACGAGACGCCCAGGGCGTAGCGGAACTCGGCCCTGGAGTCCGGAACGACCCAGAAGAGCGGCCGGGTGGGCCGGACGTCCGCCGTCATCGCGGCAACCAGACGGTCTTCGCCGATCGCGAAGCCGATCGCCGGCGTCGGCGGCCCGCCGAGCTCGGCGACGAGGCCGTCGTAACGCCCGCCGCCGAGGATCGCGTTCTGCGCGCCGAGACGCTCGGAGGCGACCTCGAAGACGGTCCGGGTGTAGTAGTCGAGACCCCGGACGATCGCCGCGCTCTCGGAAAACCGCACGCCCGCCTCCCCGAGGAGGATCTTGAGCTCCTCGTGGTGGCGGCGCGACTCCTCGTCCAGGAAGTCGAGGGTCGAGGGCGCGTCGGCCAGGATCCGCGCGACTTCCGGGTCCTTCGAATCGAAGAGCCGGAGGGGGTTCTCCTCGAGCCGCCGTCCGTCCTCCGGCCCGAGCGCCGCCGCCTTCGGGCGAACGTGCGCCTGCAGGGCCTTCGAGAAGGCCGCGCGCGCCTCGCCGCTCGGAATGCAGTTGAGCGTGGCCGTCAGGTCGGTGAAGCCGAGGGCGCCGAGAAAGGCGAACAGCATGATGAGAACTTCGGCATCGCCGGCGGCCGACGGAACTCCGAGGAGCTCGACTCCGATCTGACGAAACTCGCGGTACCGGCCGGCCTGCGGCTGCTCGTAGCGGAATTGGGGACCGGCGTACCAGAGCCGGATCGGCCGGGGCATCTCCTGGAGCCCTCTTTCGACGAGCGCCCGTACGACGCCCGCCGTGTTCTCGGGCCGCAGCGTCAGCGAGCGCCCCTTGCGGTCCGGAAAGGTGTACATCTCCTTGTGAACGATGTCCGTGGTCTCGCCGACCGAGCGCGCGAAGAGCTCGGTCGACTCGAAGACGGGCGTTCGGATTTCCCCGTAGCCGAAGGATCCGAACACGCGGCGCGCGGCGGCCTCGACGGCGGCGAATTTCTCGCTGTCGGGCGGCAGGAGGTCGTGCGTGCCCTTGGGCGCCCGGAGCTTCCCGCTCACCGGGCCCAGGCCCCGTCGATCCTGAAGTACTCCTCTTTGTAGCCGAGATAGTTGCGGTGGTAGTGCTTCAGGTCCTCGACCTCGGTGTCGGAGAGCTCCCGGATCTTCCGGGCCGGCGAGCCGAGCCAGAGTGTCCGCGCGGGGACGATCGTCCGCGGGGTCACCAGCGCCCCGGCCCCGATGAATGCCGACTCACCCACGTCCGCTCCGTCCAACACGGTCGCGCGGATCCCGATCAAGGCACCCCGTCGCACCGTCGCGCCGTGAACGATCGCGCCGTGGCCGAGCGTCACCTCCTCCTCGAGGATCGTGGGGTGCGTCCCGGCCGTCACGTGGATCGCGCAGTTGTCCTGGATGTTGGTCCGGGCGCCGATCCGGATGAAGTGACAGTCCCCGCGAACGACCGAGTTGTACCAGACGGAGACGTCGTCTCCGAGGACGACGTCTCCGATCACGGCGGCCGTCTCGGCGAGGTAGACGCGCTCTCCGAGCCGGGGCGATTTTCCCGCGTAGGCTTTCAGGATACCCATGAAAACGCGCAATTTAGCACGGATTCAGAGGCTCTCCGGCGGCCAGGGGAACGCTCCCGCGCGGAGCCTGCGCGCCGGATCGACGGTCGCGTCGACGAGCGTCGACGGGAGGCCGCCCGGCGTGCGTCCGCCGTCGACGAGAACGTCGATATCTCCGTCGAAGAGGCGAGCCACCTCGTCCGGATCGACGCACGGCCGGGCCCCCGAGCGATTGGCGCTCGTCGCCGTCACGGGCCCGATGCGCTCCAGGAGCCGGCGCAGGGACACATGCGCCGGCAGCCGGACGCCGAGCGTGGGCAGGCCGAGAGAGGCTGCGATCGGCGCGCGAAGCGGCAGGACGACCGTGAGCGGCGCCGGCCAGAGCCCGAAAAACCTGGCGAGGGTCGCGGGCGCCGCCGTCACGCCGAGAGACTCGAGCTGCGCGCGCCCGGAAAAGAGCACCAGGAGCGCCTTGGTTTCGTCGCGGCCTTTCGCTCCGAGGATGCGCTCGACTCCCTCCCGGCTGCAGGGGTCGGCGGCCAGCCCGTAGAAGGTCTCGGTCGGGACGGCAGCGACTCCCCCGCGGGCGAGCCGCTCCCCGAGCGCGGTTGACTCCCCCGGCGACGCGAGGAGGTCTTCGAGGGCGATCCGCCGCATGGTCAGCTCCCGATGTAGCGGTCGTAGAGCGAGCGCGCCCGTAGCGGGTCGGAGGTCCCGCGCACGACGCAGCGCCCGTCGGGAAAGATCGTCAGGCTGACGTCCTCGACGTCCGCGTTCAGTAGCTGGGGCGAGCGCCGGACGCGGCCGAGCGGCGAGAGCCGGCGTTCCAGCAGGTCGAAGTCGGGCCGGGAACCCGCGGCGGGCCGCACCTGGACCGACTGGCGCCCGCAGAGCTTGACGAGCTCGGAGGCACCCTCGCCCTCGAGCGCGGGAAAGCGCCCACGTGCGCAGACCGGGCAGGCCGGCGACGGCCGCGCCGCCTCGAACAGGCGTCGCGAGGTGAAACCGCCGTCCCACGCCGAGAGGACCAGCATCCCCGACGACGGTGCCTTTCCGCACGCCAGGCGCAGCACTTCCGTCATCGCGAGGGACGCGACGAGCGGCGGCAGCGTCGGGACCACCCCGACCGTGTCGCACGTCGGGCCCGAGCCCGCCGGCGGGAGCTCCTCGAGGTAGCAGCGCAGGCACGGTGTCCGGCCGGGCATCGAAACGGCGACCCGTCCTTCGGCGCCGACGCAGGCCGCGTAGAGCGAGGGGCGGCGGAGAGCGCGCGCCGCGTCCGAGACGAGAAGCCGGGTTTCGAAATTGTCGGAGCCGTCGAAGAGGACGTCGTGGCCGCCGAGGACTTCCCGGGCGTTGGATGCGTCGAGGTCCGCGACGACCGCTCGCACCGGCACGGAGGGATCGATTTCACACAGGCGCGCCGCCGCCGCTTCGGCCTTGGGCGCGATCCGGGCGGCGTCCTCGGCGTCGTAGAGAAACTGCCGCGCGAGATTCGACGGCTCGACGACGTCGCGGTCCACGATCGTCAGTCGCGCGAACCCCGCGCGCACCGCCATCTCGGCCGCGGCCGCGCCCACGGCGCCGGCCCCCACGAAGGCGATCGAGAAGCGCGCGATGCCCTCCTGCCCCTCCCTCCCGATCCCGGGAAAGAGGATCGACCGGGAATGACGCTCGTCGCCGCTCACCGGGCCGCCTCCAGCAGCGTCCGCGCGTGCTTCAGGGCCGTGTCGGGCACCTTCTCGCCGGCCAGCATCCGGGCGATCTCCGCAACGCGCTCGGCTCCCTCCAGCCGGCGCACGAGGGCGACCGTGCGGCCCCGGGACTCCCGCTTCTCGGCGAGGTAGTGCGTCGCGGCGAGAGCGGCGATCTGGGGAACGTGCGTCACGCACAGGACCTGGTCCTGCGCGGCCAGGCCGCGCAGCTTCCGGCCGACGACCTCGGCCACGCGTCCTCCGATCCCGGCATCGACCTCGTCGAAGACGAGCGTGCGGCCGGCGCCCTTCTTCCCGGCGGAGACGGACCGGATCGCCAGCTGCAGCCTCGAGAGTTCGCCGCCCGAGGCGATCTTCTCGAGGGGTTTCTCGGGCTCGCCCGGATTCGGCGCGAAGAGGAACACCGCGCGCTCGAGACCGTTCGGGCGCGGGACTTCCGGCGCGAGGTCCTCGAGGGCGACCCGCAACCGCGCCTTCTCGAGGGCGAGGCCCCGGAGCTCCTTCTCGACCCCGGACGAGAATTTTTCCGAAGCCGCCTTCCGCCGGCGCGAGAGCACCGCCGCCGCGGCCCGATAGGTCTCCGCGGCCCCGGCCGCATCCCTGCGCCGGCGCTCGAGCGCGTCCTCCACGTTCAAAAGCTCGGCCCGCTCCTCCTTGAGGTCGGCGAGGCGAGCGAGGATGTCGGTGACGGACGCGCCGTACTTCTTCTTGAGGCGCGACAGCTGATCGAGGCGCGTCTCGACCGCGGTCAGCCGCGACGGGTCTTCCTCGATCGAGGCCGCCGCGTCCCGAGCCGCGGCCGCGAGGTCGGCGATGCGCCGCTTCAGGTCCTCGGCCTCGCCGTAGTGCGCCGCGAGGCGCGCATCGATCGCGGAGAGCTCCGCGAAAGCGCGGGCGGCTTCTCCGAGCCGGTCGGCCGCCGAGCCCTCGGCTTCCGACAGCGCGTTCAGGGCCGCCTCGCCCGCGCCCCGGATCCGGTCGGCGTGGAGGAGGCGATCGCGCTCGGCCGGCAGGTCCTTCTCCTCGGTCTCCGTCGGGCCGACCGACTCGATCTCGCGGACCTGAAAGTCGAGCATCTCCAGGCGCTCTTCACGCTGCCGCCGCGAAGTCTCGAGGGCCGCGAGCCGCTCCCGCGCCTCGCTCCAGCGAGCCGCCGCCGCCCCGACCGACACGCGCTCTTCGTCCGTCTTCGCGAAGGCGTCGAGCAGCTCGAGCGCCGTCCCCGCGTCGGTCAGCTCCTGCTCCGAGCTCTGCCCGTGGATCGCGACGAGCCGCTCGCCGAGGCGGGCAAGCGTGCGCACCGCGACCGGCTCGTCCTCGACGAAGGCCCGGCCCCGTCCGTCCGGTGTCAGCTCGCGGCGCAGCAGAAGCCGTTCCGAGTCGGGCAGGCCCGCCTCCACGAGCAGCGCGCGCACCGCGGAGGATGCGTCGAACTCGGCCGACACCGTCAGCCGCGGGGCTCCCTGCCGGATGAGATCGGCCGACCCCCGGCCCCCCGCGATCAGGGCGAGGGCGTCGACCAGAATCGACTTGCCCGCGCCGGTCTCCCCCGTCACGACCGTGAGACCCCGGTCGAGCTCGAGCTCGAGGTCCTCGACGATCGCGAGATTCCTGACCGTCAGCCGACGGAGCACGCGGGAGAGTCTATCGCTACGGCTTGGCGCTCTTCTGCCCGATGGGCCGGGCCGGAATCCCGCCGACGACCGCGCCCGGCTCGACCGGCTTGGAGGCGACGCCCATCGAGCCCACGATGGCGTCCTTGCCCACCTTGACGCCCGAGAGGATCACGGAATGGTACGTGACGCGGGAGCGGTCACCGATCTCGGTCCGCGCGAGCGATATGTCCTGGATGTCCTCGACAGCGTGCGAGTGCGAGTAGATGTTGGCGTAGTCCGAGATCGACGCGTCGTCGCCGATCACGACCTCGCCGCGGTCGTCGATCAGGACGTTGCGGTGGATCGTGACGTTGTCGCCGACCGACAGGTTGTACCCGAACGAGAGCTCGAGCTCGTGGAAGATCCGGACCCTTTTTCCGCACTTCTTGAAGACCCGCTGCGCGAGCATGTAGCGCATCTGCGTCCCGAGGCGGACGTTGCGCCCGACGGGCGAGTGATCGAACATCTGCCAGAACCAGAGCAGGGGTTTGACGGGCGCCCACCGGGCAGGGTCGAGCTCGCGGTAGTACTCGGCCTCGAGCGTCCCGTTGCGGGGGTCGAACGAGGCCACGAGCGCCTTCGTCGCGAGGGGCACGTTCGGGTCCGCGAGCAGCGCGTCGTGGTCGACCTGGCGGCCGAGATAGAGCTGGGCCAGCGCGTCCCGGACGACCACGTTGCGGTCGAGCGACCGGTCGTCGAACTTCTCGGCCAGTCGGGCGACGAAGCGCGGAAAGATGTCTTCGCCGGCCGGGCCGATCGGAAAATCCCTCAGGGGCATGGCGCGCCACCGTAGCAAAGGGGTCCGGTTGAGTCAAACCGCTCGAGACGGCCGCGCCGCCGGCGACGTGCGCAGGACGATTGACGGCAGCCGTCCGGCCGGCCGCGCGATTCAAAGCCTCTCGAGTGCCCTCGGAGATCCGGGCGCGACCGCCGAAAAGGACGGGGTCGCCGGAAACGTTTCCACGACCTGGACCGCTCTCCAGGACAACGTCGGGAAGCTCTCCGGACTCCGCGGCCAGTAGGCGTTGGCGGGAGGACGCGGGCGGGCCGGCGGCCCGTCCGCGTCTCGGCAACGGGCCGCGGCGCGCGGCGACTACGTCCCGAAGCGCTTCTTGAGGAACTCCATCGTCAGGGCCACCCCGAAGCCGGAGGCCCCCGGCGGCCAGCCGCTCTGTTCCTTCTCGAAGTGGGCCACGCCCGCCACATCGAGGTGCGCCCAGGGGACGCCCTTCGGGACGAACTCCTTGAGGAAAATCCCGGCGTTGATGGTTCCGGCCGAGCGCCCGCCCGTGTTCCTCATGTCGGCCCACTCCGAGCGGAGGTTGTCGCGGTACTCGGGCCACAGGGGCAGCCGCCAGACGCGCTCCCCCGTGACCTCGCCCGCCGACTCCAGGGCCGCGGCGAGCGCCGCGTCCTCGGTCATCAGTCCGGCGCACTCGTGGCCGAGCGCGATCAGGACAGCGCCGGTCAGCGTCGCATAGTCGAGTAGAACGTCCGGCCGGAACTTCTCGGCGTACGAGAGGGCGTCGCCCAGGACGAGCCGCCCCTCGGCGTCGGTGTTGTCGACCTCGACGGTCTTGCCGTTGCGCATGCGGAGGATGTCGCCGGGGCGCTGCGCCGAACCGCCCGGCATGTTTTCGGTAACCGGCGCGAGCGCGACGACCCGCACGGGCAGCCGCAGGGCCTTCGCCGCCGCCAGGCAGGCAAAGACGGTGGCGGCGCCCATCATGTCGTACTTCATTTCGCCCATCGCCGGAGCGGGTTTCAGCGAGATTCCACCGGAATCGAAGGTGATGCCCTTCCCGACGAGAACCGCCGTGGCGCGCGGCCGGGCGGGCGCGTGCTCTCCGATCAGCAGGAGGGGCGGGCGGGCGCTGCCGGCGTTGACGCCGAGAATGCCGCCCATCTTCTCCTTCTCGATCTGCCTGCGGTCGAGAGCCCGGAAGCGCAACCGGTGCCTGGCGCAGAGCTTCCGCGCCTCGGCGGCGAGCTCGACGGGGCCGAGGTCGTTGCCGGGGGCGTTGCCGACGTTGCGGGCCCAGACGACGGCCTCCGCGACGGCAACGGCCGCGCGCGCGTCGGCGGCGAGGCCCGCCGCCGTCAGACCGGGCGGAGGGACGAGGGCCGCCTCTCCGGCCGCCTTTCGCGAATCGCCCGCCGTCTTGTAGCGATCGAAGGCGTAATCCGCCAGAGCGATCTGGGGAAGGAGCGCCCGAAAGACGGGTTCGGACACGCCCTTGCCGAAGGCGAGCACGAGCGGCCGCCCCGGCCGGGAGAGCGCCTCGCGTACGGCCCGCCGGATCACGGCCCGCCAGCGGGCCGCCGACGCCGGCGCGGGCCCGAGGCCGTACAGCGTCCACGCCTGGCCGCCCGAGCCCGCCGTCGCGACCTCCTTCTCCTTGCCGCGGAACCCTGCTGCCCGGGCAGCCGCCTTGAGTGCCGCAGCGACGCTCGTCGGGGCGCCCCGGGAAGGGTCCGCGGATTCGTGCAGAAACGCGACTCGAACGGCCGAGGCGCCACGGGGGAGGGAATCCGTCAGGCGAATTTGCATGGGGGCTCCTACGATAACAGAGGCGCGGGCTGTGCTAACTTCACCGACCCATGACGGCCATCACCGAAACCCACCTGGCGAGCGCGCGCCTCTCGCGCCGGGGCAAGGTCCGCGAGCTCTACGATCTCGACCACTCTTTACTCCTTGTCGCGAGCGACCGGATCTCGGCCTTCGACGTCGTCCTCGCCCCCGGGATACCCGACAAGGGCAAGATTCTGAACCAGCTGTCCAATTTCTGGTTCCGGAAGTTTTCCGACGTCGAAAACCACCTCCTCGAGACGGACGTCTCCCGTTTTCCCGAGGAGCTCCAGGCCGACGCGCCGCAGCTCGAGGGACGGTCCGTGATCGTCCGCAAGTGCGAGGTCATCCCGTTCGAATGCGTCGCGCGCGGGTACCTCGCGGGTTCCGGCTGGGCCGAGTACCGGAAGACCGGGCACGTCTGCGGCATCCGCCTCCCGGAGGGTCTCCGGGAGTCCGACCGGCTGCCGCAGCCGATCTTCACCCCCGCGACCAAGGCCGAAACCGGCCACGACGAGAACATCTCTTTCGAGCGAATGGCGGGCGGCCTTCCCGAGGGCGAAGCGGAGCGGTTGCGCGACATGACGCTTTCGCTCTATTCCCGGGCCGCCGAGTATGCCGCGTCGCGCGGCCTGATTCTCGCCGACACCAAGCTCGAGTTCGGCCGGCTCGAAAGCCGGATCGTCTGGATCGACGAGGCGTTCACGCCCGACTCCTCGCGTTACTGGGACGCGGCGCTCTACCAGCCCGGCCGGGGCCAGGCGTCGTTCGACAAGCAGTTCGTCCGGGACTGGCTGGAATCGACGGGCTGGGACAAGAAGCCGCCGGCACCGAAGCTTCCGGAGGGCGTCGTCCGCACGACGCGCGAGAAGTACCTCGATGCCTACCGGAAGATCACCGACGGGATGCCGGAGCACCTGACGCCCTAGCTGTGAATTCTCAAGACGTTGTTCACTGTGCCGGCGCCCGCTTCGTGAAGCGACCCCTGAAACTGCCGCGCCCCGGCACGTAGGGGCGCCCCTTGCGGGCGCCCCCTCCTGGGCCCATCGAGGGGCGGCACGCGAATCGTCAGCGTGTCAGCAGGCGGCCACAAGGGCCGCCCCTACGGCCCGGGTCTCACCTCGCCGAATTGCGTGAACAACCTGTTGAGAAACGACACCTAGCTCCGGGCCCCCGGGACGGGGTCCCGCCCTCAGCGTTTCCCGAAAAGCTCGCCGAGAAAGCCCGCCACCCGGTCGACCGGACGGCAGGCGAGGTCCGTGAACGCGGCCGCTTCGCCCGCGTTGCCGGCCGGAAGGAACACGGTCCGGAATCCGAGCGCCGAAGCCTCCTTCAGACGCGATGCGGCGGCGGGCACCCGCCGCACCTCGGAGAGGAGACCGATCTCCCCGAAGAACACGCTGCGTTCGGGCAGCGGCGCCGAGCGTGCCGAGGAGGCGAGCGCGGCGATCACGGCCAGGTCCGCGGCCGGCTCGGTGACCTCGATTCCGCCGGTGCATGCCACGAAGACCTCTCGGGTCGAGAGCGCCAGCCCCGCCCCCTCGAGCACCGCGAGCAGCAGGGCGAGGCGGCCGCCGTCGAGCCCGATGGCGACGCGGCGCGGCGATCCGGCCGACACCGAGCCGACGAGGGCCTGGATCTCGACGAGCACCGAACGCGTGCCCTCACGGGCCGCCGTGACGGCGCTGCCCGGCAGACCCGCGCGGCGCTCCGCGAGAAGGACCGCCGAGGCGTCCGGCAACTCGGCGAGACCCTCCCCCGTCATCTCGTAGAGAGCGATCTCGTCGACCGGCCCGAAGCGGTTCTTCGTCGCGCGGAGCAGGCGTCTCGAGCCGCCCCGGTCGCCTTCGATCGAGACGACGGCGTCGACGAGATGCTCGAGCGACTTCGGCCCCGCGAGGTTCCCGTCCTTGGTGACGTGCCCGACGAGGAGGACCGGCACGCCTCGCGATTTCGCGTAGCGCGTCAGCTCCGCCGCGACCGCCCGCACCTGGGAGACCGTCCCCGGAGTCGAGGCGAGCGACGGGCTCGAGACGGCCTGCACCGAGTCCACGACGACGACCGCGGGTTGCCGGGCCTCGGCCTCGGCGACGATGCGGGTCACGTCGGTCTCGGCGAGGACCAGAAGGCGCCCGTCGCGGATCCCGAGCCGCTCCGCCCTCAACCGAACCTGCGCCGCCGACTCCTCGGCGCTGGCGTAGAGCACGTCGCGGCCTCCGCGGGAGGCGACGCCGCGACCGGCCTGGAAGAGCAGCGTCGACTTGCCGATCCCGGGCTCGCCCCCGAGCAGGACGACCGAGCCGGGAACGAGGCCTCCGCCGAGGACGCGATCGAATCCCGGAAGTCCCGTCGGGCAGCGCGGGCCTTCGAGCGGATCGACGTCCCCGATCGGGACCGAGCGACCGCCGCCGGGGCTCGCTGTCGGCGGCGCCGGCTTCTCCCGGGCCTCCTCGATGTAGGAGTTCCAGTCCCCGCACTCGGGGCAGCGACCCAGCCACTTCGGCGCGGTCGCGCCGCAGGACTGGCAGGCGAAAAGTGTGACGGCTCGGGCCATGGGTCCTTTGCGCTATCGCGTCGGGATCGATCCCGCCAGGTACTTCATGTCGTCGTCGCCCCACCGAATCCCGGCGCCGACGAAGAACGAATCGCGGTTCGCCTTCGTGTTGAGCAGGTCGTCCCAGCCCCCCGTCAGGAAGATCGAGGGCGTGAAGTAATAGCGCCCGGTCAACTTGGCGTGCGGGTTCAGGCCGTCCTCGTCGGAGAAGTTCCACACTTCGGCCGAAAAGCGCAGCCGGTCCTTGAGGGTCAGGTAGTCGATGCCGGCGCCGCCGGAGTTTTCGATCAGGCCGGCCCGCCCGACCCAGTGCCCGACCCGATAGCCGACCTCGGCCGAGATCGCAACCGAGTCCTTGAACTCGGCCTGGTCCTGCCGCACGACCTCGGTGTGGCCGTCCGGGTACGTGATGGTCGTGACCGTGGTCGTGTCGTGGCGAACGCCATAGGGCTGGCTCGAGATCTCGAGACGGTAGAAGCGCTGCGTGCCGACCGGCTGGAGGTCCGCGGAGAAGTAGCCCTTGCCCTTGCCGTTGGCCGTGAGGTACTCGGCGCGGAGGCCGAGATCGAGGTTCAGCTTCCGCACCTTTTTCATGGCGTCGGTGAGGTCCGCGACTCCCTCTTTCACGGACACGAGGGCCTCGTTCAGGTTTTTGCTCGTCTCGTCGCTGTTGACGAGGTTGCCGACCGTGCCCTGGCCCTGGGCGATCTTGCCGGTGATCGCGTTCATGTTGTCGACGGTCGTCTGGAGCTTCGCCGTGAGGTCTTTCGCGTTCTCGACGCCCTGCGTGACGTTGCCCGAGTTGGAAGCGACGAGCCGGTCGATCCGGTCGACGAGCTTGGTCATCTGGGCCGAGAACTCCTTGAAGTTCGTGGTCGTCGAGTCGATGTTGGCCCGGTTCGACTCGAGGATCTTGCGCAGCTCCCGGGAAAGCACGAGCACGTTGTCGACGATTCCGGTCAGCCGCTCCTCGCCGAGCGCGCCGCCCAGGGACTCCTTCAGGTTCGACGTGATGTCGCGGATGTCGACCTCGATGTCCCGCGCCAGGCGCGTGATCTGGTCGAAGGACACGGGGGTGTCGCCCTTCAGGGTCGAGCCTTCCGCCAGCGTGGTTCCGCCCACGGGCCCCGGGATGAGCTCGACGTACTTGTCGCCGAGCATTCCGAGGCTCTGGATCGACGCCGACGCGCCGTCGCGGAGGGCCACGTCCCGGGTCAGCTCGAGGTCGACGACGGCCTTTCCGCCGACGAGGCGGATGCGCGCCACCTTGCCCACCTGAACTCCCGCCATCCGGACGTCGGACTTTTCCTTCAGCCCCGCCACGTCGTCGAACTGCACGGAGATCGTCTTGCCCTTTTCTCTCCCGAGGCGCAGGTCCTCGATCTTCCAGATCAGCAGGCCCGCGACGACCAGAACCATGAGAAAAAACGCTCCGACCTTCGCCGTATTGCTCATCGCGCCTCCGAAATGGCTCGTTGCCGCGCCCTCTCCGACTCCACGGTCAGCGGGCCCTCGGCTCGCCCTTCGACGAACTGGCGCACCGCGGGGTCGCTCGACTTCATGAACTCCTCGGGAGGCGCGTCGAACAGGATCTTGCCCCCGAAGAGCAGGGCGAGTCGGTCCCCGATCTTCAGTGCACTCGGGATGTGGTGGGTGATCGTCACGATGGTCGGCTCCATCTGGCGGCGGATGCCGAGGATGACCTCGGCGATGACGTCGGTCGTGATCGGGTCGAGTCCCGTGTTGGGCTCGTCGAAGAGGAGGATCTCGGGCCGGTGCGCGATGGCCCGCGCGAACCCGACGCGTCGCCGCATGCCTCCCGACAGCTCCGAGGGCCGCTTGGCGCCGATCTCGGGAAGCTGGACGAGCTCGAGACACTCCTCGACCCGCGCCCGCACCTGCGCGGGCGACCGCCCGGAACGGCGCAGCGGGAAGGCGACGTTGTCGTAGACGCTCATCGAGTCGAAAAGGGCGCCTTCCTGGAACGACATGCCGAACTTCTTGCGCACGGCGTTGCGCCCGAGGGTGTCGAGCGACCAGAGGTCCTGTCCGTCGACGAAGACGTGGCCCGCGTCCGGTTGGATGAGCCCGATCAGGTGCTTGAGAAGCACGCTCTTGCCGGTCCCCGACGGGCCCACGATGACGAGCGACTCGCCCGTTCCGACGTTCAGATCGATCCCGTCGAGCACGACGTGCCCCTGGAACGACTTGTGCAGGTCCTCCGCGCGGAGCTTGCCAACCGCAGCGCCGGCGCGCACGGGACGCCGCGCGCTCAAAAGAGAAGCCTCGTCAGGAAGAAGTCGGCGAGGAGGATCGCGAGGCTCCCGACCACGACCGCCTGGGTCGTGGCCCGGCCGACGCCTTCCGCACCCCCCGAGGTGTGGTACCCGCGGCTGCACGCGACCACCGAGAGGATCAGCCCGAAGACCGCGGCCTTGACGAGCCCGACGGTGAAGTCTTCGAGGTCCAGGAACTGAAACGAACTGTCGTAGTAGGTCACGGGGTTGGCGCCGAGCAGCTGCACCGCGACGAAGTAGCCGCCGTACATGCCCACGGCGTCGCCCATCACGACGAGCAGCGGCAGCATCAGGATCGAGGCGATCACCCGCGGCACCACGAGATACTGCACGGGCTCGGTCGCCAGGGCCTCCAGGGCGTCGATCTGCTCGGTCACGCGCATGCTGCCGATCTCCGCGGCCATCGCGCTGCCCACCCGGCCCGAAACCATCAGGGCCGAGAGGACCGGCGCGAGCTCGCGGGTCAGCGACAGGGCCACGACGGCACCTACGAGGCTCTGGGCGTTGAAGCGGGCGAACCCCGAGTAGGTCTGGAGGGCCAGTACCATGCCCGTGAAGAGGGTCGTCAGGAGCACGAGCGGGATCGAGTCCACCCCGACCCGCACCATCTGGCGGACCCACTCCGCGACGTCGTAGGGCGGGCGCGGTGCCCAGGCGAGGATCCGGCCGAGCATTCCGAAGAACCGCCCGAGTTCCTCGAGGAACCGGATGACCATGCGCCCGACGGACTCGAGGGCCCGGACGATCACCCGCGGCCCCCCGTGTGAACCCGTTCGACGCGCGGACCGATGCCGCAGAGGATCTCGTAGGGGATCGTCCCGGCGGCGCGCGCGAGGTCCCAGGCCGTGACCGTCTCGCCGCCGTCGCGACCGAGGCAGATCGCCCGGTCGCCGCGCCGCACGCCCGTGCCGGTTGCGTCCACCAGAGTCACATCCATGCTGACCGCTCCCACCACCGGGACCCGCATCCCGCGCAAGAGGACCGAGACTCGTCCGGACATGCACCGACGAAGACCGTCATGATAGCCGATGGGCAGCACCGCGATCGTCGACTCGCGCGACGTCACGAACCGCCCGCCGTAGCCGAGCGGTGTCCCGGCCGGTACGGTCCGCACCGACGCGACGCGGGCTTCGAGCGTCATCGCCGGCCGGAGCGCCGCGCTCTCGAGAGCCTCCGCCGGCGACACGCCGTAGAGGGCGAGGCCGGGGCGGACCGCATCGAGCCACGCCGGAGGCGCGCCGAGGATCGCCGCCGAGTTGGCGGCGTGCACGAGGCCCGGCGCGATGCCGGCTTCGCGAAGGCGCGCGACGGACTCCACGAGGACGCTCACCTGGCGTGCCGTCTGCGGCGATTCGGGTTCGTCCGCGCCGGAGAGATTCGTGAACGTTCCGGAGAGGGAGAGGCGTGGAAACCGCGAGATGAGCGCAATGACGCGATCGAGCTCTCCCGGGCGGATGCCCGCGCGCCCCATGCCCGCGTCGATCTCGAGGTGGACGGCGAGCGGCCCGGTGCGCCCCCCGGCGGCTTCGGCGAAAGCCTCGGCCTGGCCCGCGTCGTACAGCGCGGGCGTGAGGCCGTAGCTCGAGATCCTCGGCAGCTCCTCGGGCTCGGCCCGCGAGAGAACCAGGATCTCGCCCCCGATTCCCACCCGGCGCAACGCCACGCCCTCCTCGACGTTGGCGACGGCGAAGCGGTCCGCCCCCTCCCGCGCCAGCCGCGTCGCGACGGGGCCGGCGCCGTGCCCGTAGGCGTCCGCCTTCACGACGGCGTAGACGGGCCGGGGGAAGACGCGGTCGGCCAGGAACCGGTAGTTGGAGGCGACGGCGTCGAGGTCGACGAGCGCGCGCACGAAATACGGAGCGTCGGAATTCCCGGGTGAAGGGTTCACAGGCTCGCGATTCTCTCGCGTTTCGATCCCGGGAGCGGGGCCCGCCGCGGCCGACTAGAAAGGCTGGCCCTGCGGCTCGGCCGCCGGCCCGCCAATGTAGTTGGCGAAGGTCATGTGGTCGCCGAGGAACACCAGGGGGAAGTCGCCGGTCGGGCCGTTGCGCTGCTTGGCGATGATCACGTCCGCGATGCCCTTGCGCTCGGTGTCCCGGTCGTAGAGCTCCTCCCGGTAGAGGAACACCACGACGTCGGCGTCCTGCTCGATCGAGCCCGAGTCCCGGAGGTCGGCGAGTTGCGGCTTGCGCTGGTCGCCCTTGCGCGCTTCGGGCTGGCGCGAGAGCTGCGAGAGGGCCACGATCGGGACGCGGAGCTCCTTTGCGAGCAGCTTCAGCCCGCGCGAGATCATCGATACCTCCTGCGTACGATTGTCGAAACGGCCATGGCCCGCCATCAGCTGCATGTAATCGACGAGGAGGAGGTCGAGGCCCTTCTCGCGCTTCAAGCGCTGGGCCTTGGCCCGCATCTCGGGAACGTTCAGGAGGGCGCTGTCGTCGATGAAGAAGCGCGTCGCGTGGATCTTGGACTGGGCCAGGACGAGCCTCTGCATGGCCTCCTTGGACGCGAAGCCGTCGCGCACCTTCTTGGCGTCGACGTCCGCCTCCGAGCAGAGCACGCGAAAGCCCAGCTGCTCCTTGGACATTTCGAGCGAGAAGAACCCGACCGACCGGCCCTCGCGGATCGCGACGTGCTGGGCGATGTTGAGCGCGAACGAAGTCTTGCCGACCGATGGACGCGCCGCGATGATGATCAGGTCCGTGCCCTGAAGGCCGGACGTCATTCGGTCGAGCTCGGTGAACCCGGTGGCGAGGCCCGAGAGCATTCCCTGGCGGCCGCGGGCGTCCTCGATGATCTCCAGGTTGTGGCGGACGACCTGGCCGATCGGCTCGAAGCCGCCCTTGATCGCGCCTTCCGCGATGTCGAAGATCTCGCCGGTGACCTCCCCGAGCAGCGCCTCCGCGTCCTGGTCGCCGGCGAGGCCGTCGCGAACGATCTTCTGCCCCGCCCGGATGAGCCGGCGGAGCGTCGATTTCTCCTTGACGATCCGGGCGTAGTGCTCGACGTTGCCGACGTCCGGAACCGCGTCGACGAGCGACGTCAGGTAAGCCGCCCCGCCCGCCTTCTCGATCGAGCCGGCGCGGTCGAGCTCTTCTTTCAACGTGATCACGTCGATCTCGGCCGAGCGCTGGGACAGCTCGATCATCGCGTCGTAAATGCGGCGATGGGTGTCCGGGAAGAAGTCGTCGCGGGTCAGGATCGGAATGACGAAGGAGAGCGCCGCGGAGTCGAGCAGGACCGCCCCGAGAACCGAGCGTTCGGCCTCGAGGTTCTGGGGCAGGGTCTTTTCAGCCGTGGCGGAGTCGAGCATTTCGGAAGTGGCCGCGATTCTGGTTCCCGCCTCGAGCGCTGTCAATCGGCTCCAGGATTTCCGCATGCGCGTTTCTCCCGCGGCGAGGCGCGACGACTGCGAAAAAAATATCTTTTCCGCAGTCGCGAACTTTTCCGCAGCCTCATTGGGCCGCCGGGGGCCGGACAGATGATGTCCGATGGCGATGGGGTCAGGTCTCGTTTTTTCGGATTTCGGGCGCGGTTCCCTTCGTCCACCGTGTGTCTGAAATCCGAAAAAACGAGACCTGACCCCCTACGGCTTGCGCGCGCGCAGCGCCGCGAGCATCGCGGCGTCGCCGACGACGCCGCCCGGGCTCTTGCGACCCTCGAGAGTTCCGTGAAAGTCGGTCCCGGCCGTCGCGGCGAGGCGGAGCTCGCCGGCGAGCGCCGCGAACCGGCGCTCCTCGTCCGGGCCGTGATCGGGATGGAACACCTCGATCGCGTCGAGACCTTCGGCGGCGAGCGCCCGAACGAGGGCGTCCGCGTTCTTGTACCAGACCGCGTGCGCGAGGGAGGAGACCCCGCCGGCGGCGCGGATGGCGCGGACGACGTCGACGGCCTTCCACTTCTCGTAGGCCACGTACCAGGGATGTTCCCTCCCGAGGAACTTCGCGAAGGCCTCGTCGTTGGAGGCCGCGTAGCCGGCCCGGATCAGGGCCCGCGCAAGATGCGGCCGCCCCCAGACGCCGTCGCCGACGTCTTCCCGGATCGCGTCGAGATCGATCGCGTATCCGTGCTCGACGAGCTTCGCCGCCATCCGCTCGCCCCGCGTGCGCCGCTCCTCCTGGCGGGTCGAGAGCTGCTCGTGGAGCGGGGCGTTGCCCTCGTCGACGAATAGCGCCAGGATGTGGACGTCGTCCTGGCCACCCCACTCGGCCGAGATCTCCGCGCCCGCGATCAACTCGATGCCGCGCCGCGCGGCCTCCGCCCGGGCTTCCGGCAGGCCCTGAAGCGTGTCGTGATCGGTCAGGGCGAGGACGGCCACCCCCGCCTCCGCCATCCGGCCGACGAGAGCCGCCGGGGAGTCGAGTCCGTCGGACACGGTCGAATGGCTGTGGAGATCGACCTTCATCGGTCGGGCATACTACCTCGTATAGAATCCCGGCTCCCGCGGCCGGAACGTCTCGGCCAAAACCGGAACGCTCGGCCAAAAGAGGACGAAGGAGCTCCCATGGCCCGGAAATCTCGACAGACCGGGGCCGGCGCGAGGTCTGCGTTGAGAATCGCGGCGCGATGAACGAGCTCGGCGTTCCGACCCTGGCCGACACCGGCCGGATCCGCGACATCGCGTCGCACTTTCGACAGATCATCGAGCTGCTCGGGCTCGATCTCGCGGACCCCAACCTGGTCGAGACCCCCGAGCGGGTCGCCAAGATGTACCTCGAGCTCTTCGAGGGCCTGACCGAGGGCGCCGAGCCGAAAGTCACCTTCTTCCCCAACGACGAGGGTTACACCTCGATGGTGATGGAGAAGGACATCCCTTTCTATTCCCTGTGCTCGCACCACTTCGTGCCGTTCTACGGCCACGCGCACGTGGCGTACATCCCGAACCAGTCGATCGTCGGGCTCTCCAAGATGGCGCGGATTCTCGAGTTCTACGCCCGTCGGCCGCAGCTCCAGGAACGGCTGACCGAGCAAATCGCGGGCTTCATGGCCGACAAGCTCGATCCGCAGGGCGTGATGGTCGTCGTCGAGGCGCGGCACCTCTGCGTCGAGATGCGCGGCATCAAGAAGCCCGGCGCCCTGACGGTCACCTCGGCGATCCGGGGCATCTTCAACACCCAGTCGGTGCGCGAGGAGTTCCTCGATCTGCTCAACCGCCGCCCCGGTTAGCCCCGCCGACTACGGACAGGCCTTGCCGGGCCCCCGGTAGACCGCTCCGCCCTTCATCACGAACGAGACGCGCTCGAGGGCCTTCACGTCCGCAATCGGGTCTCCGTCGACGGCGACGATGTCGGCCCAGGCCCCCGGCGAGACGACGCCGATCTGCCCGGCCATCCCGAGCATCTCGGCGGCGCGCGAGGTCGCCGACTGGATCGCGGCCATCGGCGTCATTCCGGCTCCGACCATGAGGGCGAACTCCCGGGCGAGCGGCTCGTCCCAGGAAAAACTTCCGGCGTCGGTGCCGAACGCGATCTTCACTCCGGCCTTCACGGCCTTCCGGAGCGAGGGGCCGTGCACCTCGGCGCGCTTGCGGTCCTTCGCGCCGGCCGGAGTGCCCTCCGGCGCCCACTCGTAGAAGTACGGCATCATCGTCGGACAGAGCCAGGTGCCCTGCCGGACCATCTGCGCCACGTCCTCGTCGGTCAGGTCGAGGCCGTGCTCGATCGAGTCACAGCGCCCGTCGAGCGCCCGGCGCATCCCGATGCCGTTGTAGGCGTGACAGGCAACCTTTCGGCCCCAGCCATGCGCCTCGTCGATGATCGCGGCGAGCTCCTCGGCCGTCAGCGTCGGCTGCGACACGAGGTTGCCCGCAGCGTCGACCCAGGAGCGGTGGTTCATGTAAACCTTGATCCAGTCCGCGCCGTTCGAGAGCTGCTCGCGCGCGGCCTTGCGGGCCTCGACCGGGCCGTCCACGAGCTGGGCGCCCTTCGGCAGGTCGAGGTCCGGCGAATAGCCGTCGAGCGAGTACCCGCCCGTCGAGGAGATCGCCCGCGTGCACACGACCATCCGCGGTCCGGCGACGTACCCTTTCTCGATCGCCTGCTTGAGACCCACGTCGGCGTACCCGGCCCCCTCCGTCTCGACGTCGCGGACCGTCGTGAAGCCCTGCGCGAGCATCCGGCCCGCGAGCGCCGTGGCCCGGGCCGAGCGGAACGCCACCCCTTCCCGGAGGATGTTCATGTCGTAATCGTCCTCCTTCGGGTCGAGGAGGAGGTGGGTGTGGGCGTCGACCAGGCCCGGAAGGACGGTCGCCGCCGAGAGGTCGATGACAGTCGCGCCGGCGGGCACCGCGTCGGCGCTCCAGGCAACGACCCGGTCGATCCGCCCGTCTGTCACGAGGATGGCCCGGTTGCGGCGGGGAGCCGACGAGGTCCCGTCGATCAACGTCCCGGCGTGGATGACCGTCTGTGCGGCGGACCGCGGCCCGGGTTGCGCGCCCAAAACGGCCGTAAGAAATAGCACGATAAAGGTTGATAGTACGAATTTCATTAGGAGTTACTCACCTTTTAACTAATTTCATAAGGCTTCTGGCGGCGCGCAGGCCATCGATCGTCCGAATCCCATGCCAGCAGTAGTCGTCGCCCTCGACGAAGAGCCGCTGCGTATGCGTCCCGAAGAGCTTTTCGGCAAGGGCCGCGTGCTTTTCCTCGGAGAACGGATAGGGCTCGCTCGGGAAGATGTGGACCTCGGGCTCGCGGCCGAGGGCTTCCGGAGCATCCGTCGTCGGATACCGAATCGCCGAGTCCCCGAAGACGTTGACTCCGCCGGCCAGGCGGAGCAGATCGGCGACGTAGGTGTCGTCGGAGATCGTCATCCAGGGGTCCTTCCAGATCCAGTAGGCGTAACGAAACGGCGATCGCGCCGGCAACCTTTCGAGACTCGCGATTTCGGCCTCGACCCGCGCGGCCAGCGCCTGCGCCTGATCGTTGGTTCCCAGGCGCACGCCCCACTGTCGAATCGCATGCGGCACTTCGGCCACGGTCCTGGGGAGCGTGACGTCGACCTCGATTCCCGCGGCGCGCAGCGCCTCGACGTCCTCGAGACGGTTTTCCTCGGCGTTGGCGAAGACGAGGTCCGGCTTCAGGTCCAGGATTCGGCCGATGTCGGGCGTCTTGGTGCCGCCGATCCGCGGAACGCCCCACAGGAGGCCCTTCGGGCGGGTACAGTAGCGGGTCACGGCGGCGAGCGACTTCAGCCCGCCGATCGAGACGAGCGTCTCGGTGATCGACGGGCAGAGGGAAACCACCCTCAGCGCCGGCACCCGCGCAGTCTATGCCGGCTGGCTTCGCTACACTAAGCGGCAGTTTGGACGTCACCGCCAGGGACCTCGGCCTTCTGCTGCGCTCGCGGCATCCCCTCGTCATCTGCGAGACGGTCGAGGAACAGCGGTTCGAGGCCCTGGTGCGCGCGGTGTCGAGCCAGTTGACGATCCCGTTCTGGAGCTGGAGCGTGGCCAGCGGCCTCGCTCCGGCCCATCCGACCGACGCCGAGAAGTCGAAGGACCTCGCCTGGGCGCTGCGCCTGATCCGGCACGCTACGGGGGACGGGACCTGGCTGCTCAAGGACCCGATGCCGCATCTCGAGGCCGCGGCGACGCTGCGGCTCCTGAGGGAAACGGCCCAGGATTTCGCCGGCTCGGCCCGCACACTCGTCCTCGTCGGTCCCACGATGCCTTCGAAGCCGGAGCTCGAGAATCTCCAGGTCCGGATCGAGTTCGCCCTGCCCGGCCCCGAGGAGCTGAGGGAGCTCCTCCAGAAGGTCATCCGGCGGACGACACGGGAAAACCCGACCGTTCGGGTCGCCCTGACCCGCGGCGACGCGGAGGGCATCGTGACCGACCTCCAGGGCCTCACCGTCTTCGAGGCCGAGCGCGCCCTCGCGCGGGCGATCGTCGAGGACAACGCCCTGTCGGTGGCGGACCGTCCCCGCATCCGGGAGACCAAGAAGGGTCTCGTCGAGAGCGGGGGCCTCCTGGAATTCATCGCGGCGCCCGAAGGGCTCGACGAGCTCGGCGGCCTCCGGAAGCTCAAGAAATGGATTGCCACGCGTCGGGTCGGGTTTCTTCCGGACGCCGGCGACCGGCCGCTCGATCCGCCCAAGGGGATCCTGCTTCTGGGCGTCCAGGGCTGCGGGAAGAGCATCGCCGCCAAGGCCATCTCCTCGACCTGGGGGCTGCCGCTGCTCGCGCTCGACGCCGGAAAGCTTCTCGCGCCCTATATCGGGGAATCCGAGCGCAACCTCCGCGACGCCCTGCGGAGAGTCGAGCGCATGTCGCCCTGCGTCCTGTGGATCGACGAGATCGAAAAGGCCTTCGTCTCCGCGCGCACCTCGGAGTCCGACGGCGGCGTCTCCAAGCGCCTCGTCGGAACGCTGCTCACCTGGATGCAGGAGCGCGCGGCCCGCGTGTTCCTCGTCGCCACCGCCAACTCGGTCGCCGAACTGCCCCCGGAGTTCATGCGCAAGGGCCGCGTCGACGAGGTCTTCTTCGTGGACCTGCCGGACGCGAGCGCCCGCCGGGAGATCTTCCGCCTCCACCTCCTCCCGCCGCGGCGAGGACCCCGCGCATTTCGACCTCGAAAGTCTCGCGGCCGCCGCCGAAGGCTCCTCCGGGGCCGAAATCGAGCAGGCCGTCGTCTCGGCGCTCTACGAGGCGCGGGCCGGGCGGTTTCCTCTCGATTCCGCGGCCGTGGTCACCGCCCTGCGCTCGACGCGACCCCTCTCCGTCGTCCGCTCCGAGTCGATCAACGCCCTGCGCGCCTGGGCGGCGGGGCGGTGCGTGCCGGCGGACTGACCGGGCGCCTCAGCAAACCTCGCGATACACGCCGAGGCAGCGCGCCGCGGAGAGCCGCCAGCTGAGGTGACCGACCTCCTCGGACGCCCGGCGCGCGAGGCGCCAGCGATACACCGGCGAATCGAGCAGAAAGAGAATCCGGCTCGCCAGCCCCGCCGCATCGCCCGGATCGGTCGGGACGACGCTCGAAACGACCTCCGTGACGCCGGCCTGCCGTGAAACGACGGCGGGCACTCCGGCGAGCGCCGCCTCCAGCACGGTGCGCCCGAACGGATCCGCCAGCGAGGGCAGAACGAAGACGGAGGCGCGGCGGTAGACCTCCGAGAGGCGCGCCGGCGAGAGGAACCCGGGAAAATGGACCCGATCTTCGATCCCGAGCTCGAGGGCGCGCGCCTTCAGAAACTCGAGGCGATCCCCCGTGCCCGCCACCAGGAACTCGGCCTCGGGACGCTTCCGGAGAACCTCGACGGCCGCCTCCAGAAAACAGCCCGGCCCCTTCTGGCGCGTCAGGCGCCCCGCGAACAGAACGAGGGGCCGGTCGTGCGGAAAGGCCCCTCCCGTCGGCGCCGACGTTCTCTCGATGGCGTTGTGGACCACCCGGATCTTCGCCTCGGCCACGCCGTAGCGCCGGCGGACGTTTCCCGCCGTCCTGCGCGAAACGCACACGACCCGGCTGGCCCGACGCAGGGCCTCCCGCTCGATCGTCGCGATGAACTCGTCGCCGGCTTCACCGCTGCGCGCAAACTCCGTGGAATGGACGTGCGCGACCCAGGGCTTGCCGGAGGATCGGTGGAGCTCGAGGGCCGCCGGAAAGCTCATCCAGTTGTGGGCATGGATCACATCGAAGTTTTCCCGAAGGCCGATCGGGCGGACGCGCCGCGCCAGCCGCAGGACCTCTCCGCGCGGGTCCGGGGGGCCCGCGCCTCGCGCACCGGCCGACGACCGCTCCTCGAGACGCACGATGCGAAAGCGGGTCCCCGGGGCGCCCACCGGGCCACGCACAGCCGGCACGACCGCCGCGGCATCCCCCGGAACCACGACCGAGATCCGGCAGCCGAGGCCGAGGAGCCCGCGCACGAGCCCCTCGCAGGCGGGACCGAACGCTCCCCCGGGGCGGCGGGACTCCCAGCCGAGCATCAGGACGCGAGGAGGAGTGGGCCTTCTCACCGGATGCATAATATCGCAATACGATACGATGGCGTCGCGCGAGACCCTGGCGCCACGGTGCGAACGGCTCGCGGCTACCGGGTGACGCTGTATGCGAGCGCCAGCCCCTTCGGGTCGGCTTCGGCGCCTCCGAGATACCGGTGCAGCCAGTCCATGACGGTGTTGTGCCAGAGGCACGAGTTGCCGGGCTTGAGAACCCAGTGGCCCTCGTCCGGGAACATCAGGAGCTTCGACGGGACCTTCTGGATCTGCAGGGCGCTGAAGAGCTGCAGGCCCTGGCCGAACGGGACGCGGTAGTCCCTCTCGCTCGTGATGATGAGCATCGGGGTCTTGAAGTGACCGGCCGAGCCCATCGGGTTCCACTTCGTGTACAGGTCGGAAGTCCAGGGCCAGCCGCGGAACTCCCACTTCGGGAACCACAGCTCCTCGGTCTCGAGGTTGGCGGATGCGAGGTCGAACGTGCCGTCGTGCGAGACGAGCGCCTGGAAGCGGTCCGTGTGACCGGCGATCCAGTTGATCATGTAGCCGCCGTACGACGCTCCCGCCGCGCCGACCTTCGAGGAATCGACGAACGGCAGCGACGCCAGGTCGTCGGCCTGACGCATCAGGTCGTCGTAGACCTGCCCCGCCCAGTCGCCGCTGATCGCTTCGAGAAACTCCTGTCCGAATCCCGTCGATCCGCGCGGGTTGGCCGCGTAGACCACGTAGCCGTAGGCCGCCCAGATCTGCGGGTTCCAGCGACTCGACCAGGCGTCCTCCCAGGCGCCCTGGGGTCCGCCGTGAATGAAGAAGACGGCCGGGTATTTCTTCGCCGGGTCGAAGAACGGCGGCTTGACGACCCACGCCTGGAGCTTTCGGCCGTCGGAGGAATCCGTGAAGCGTTCCGAGACATCGCCGAGCGCGATCTCGCGAAAGCGGGCGTCGTTGACGTGGGTCAGCGCGGCCGGAGCCTTCCCGTCGAGGCCGACGGTCCAGAGCTCGGGAGCGCGCGAGAGACTGCTCGACGAGAAAACGATTCGGCCGCCCGCGACCTCGAGACCTCCGACGCCGCCGCCGGTCCAGACGGGAACTGGCGCTGCGCCCGCGAGGAACACCCGGTAGAGCGTTTCGCGCCCCCGGACCTGCGCTGCGAAGACGAGGCTCTTCGAATCGGGCGCCCAGCGATAGTCCTCGACCCAGAAATCGAAGGTGTCTGTGAGGCCGCGCACCGCTCCGCTCGCCCGGTCGAGAAGCATGAGCCGGAAGCGATCCGACTCGAAGCCCGGCCGCTTCTGCGCCCGGTAGGCGATCCACTTTCCGTCGGGCGAGTAGCGCGGCGAGCCGTCGAACGCCGGGTTCGAGGATGTCAGGTCCCTCGGGCGACCGCCGCCCGAGAGCGGCACGGCGTAGAGGTCGGCATTGGTCGAGAGCGCCTCGTCCCGGTCGGGATTCGAGGCGTAGACGAGCTCGGCCGAGTCCGGCGAGACGTCCCAGTCCGCCCCGCCGCCGACGGAGAAAGGCGGGGCATCGCGGTCTCCGGGGGTCAGGTCGACCGCCGGCCCGGCTCCCGAGCTCGGGATCTTCCAGATGTGCGTGCGCGTGCCGTCCTTCCACGAATTCCACCGGCGAAAGAGCAACCTCTCCGCGACCCGCCCCTTCACCTTCGCCGCGGCCCGCGCCTTGAGCGTTTTCTCCAGGCAGGCCGTATCCGCGCAATCCGGAAAGACGTCGGAAGACACGACGAACCACCGGCCGTCGGGCGACCACGTGAAAGCGTTGATCTCCGTCGGGAAAGAGGTGACCTTCGAGGGATCGCCGCCGGCGAGGTTGAGTGTCCAGATCTGCGACCCGCCGTCGCGGTTGGAGAGAAACGCGAGCCTCCGCCCGTCGGGAGAAAACCGCGGATCGGAGTCCTGCTTCTCGCCCGAGGTCATCCGCACCGCCTCTCCCCCGGCGGCCGGAATCATCCAGATCGCCGAGCGCGAGGCGTTGGCTTCGACGTCCGGGGTCGCCGAGGCGAAAGCCACCTGGCGGCCGTCCGGCGCCACGGAGAAGCCTCCGAGGCGCTGGAGCTGCACGGCTTCCTCGAAGCGGAGCGGGCGCTCCCGGCCGGCCGCGCGCGAAGCGACGGCCGCGAAAACGGCGCAGAGCACGGCAAGGCGAACGAGACGCATGCGGACCTCCCCGGCACCCGATTCTATCCGCCCGCACGGCGCCGCGCGCCGACAAACCCTTTGGTATCATCGACGCCCCGCGGCCCGGCCCGCGGCCAACGTAGGGAGTAGCATGGCCACCGAGGTCCTCGAAGCAAAGCGTGCGGACGCACCGAACCGCCCGCCCGTCGTCAACGATTTTTCGATCCACGTTGCCACAGCCAACGGCTCCGGCAGCCAATCCTCGAACAGCATCCTGATGCGGGCGATCTTCCAGATGGGCATTCCCGTCTCGGGCAAGAATCTGTTCCCGTCCAACATCCAGGGCCTTCCGACGTGGTTCACGATCCGCGCCTCCAAGGAAGGCTTCATCGCCCGCCGGCGCGACGTCGGAGTCTTGATCTGCATGAACCCCGAGACGGCCCACGAGGACGTCCGGACGGTGGCGCCGGGGGCGGCCGTCATCTACGAGGAAAGCCTCAAGCTGGACGGACTCCGCAACGACGTCCATTTCTACCCGGTGCCGTTTCAGAAGCTCGTCCTCGAGTTCGTGCACGACGGGAAGCTGCGCCGGCTCGCGATCAACATGATCTACGTGGGTGTCGCCGCGTGGCTGCTCGACGTCGACATGGCCGAGATCGAGAAGGCGGTCGCCAAGCAGTTCAAGAGCAAGGCGACCGCGGTCGAGATCAACATGAAGGCGATCCGCGGTGGCTTCGAGTGGGCCGGAAAGAACCTGGCCAAGACCGACCCCTTCCGGCTCGAACGGATGAACGCCACGGCCGGCAAGATCATCATCGAGGGCAACGCGGCGTCGGCGATCGGATGCATGATGGCCGGCGTCCAGTTCCTCGCCTGGTACCCGATCACGCCCTCGTCCTCGCTCGCCGAGGCGCTCATCGACTATGCCGGAAAGCATCGCATCGACCCCGACACGGGCGAGTCGACCTTCGCCGTCGTCCAGGCCGAGGACGAGCTCGCCGCGCTCGGCATGGTGCTCGGCGCCGGCTGGGCCGGCGCGCGCGCGATGACCACCACTTCGGGCCCCGGCATCTCCCTGATGTCGGAATTCACGGGCCTCGGCTACTACGCCGAGGTTCCGGCGGTCATCATCGACGTCCAGCGTGTCGGGCCGTCGACGGGTCTTCCGACCCGCACCATGCAGGGTGACATCACCTCGACCTACTACCTCGGTCACGGCGACGCCCGTCACATCCTCCTGCTCCCCTCCTCCGTCGAGGAGTGCTACGGGATGGCGATCGACGCATTCGACCTCGCCGAGCGCTTCCAGACGCCCGTCTTCCTCATGACCGATCTCGACCTCGGCATGAACAACTGGATGGCGGACCCGTTCCCCTACCCCGACAAGCCCCTCGATCGGGGCAAGGTCCTCCGCACGAAGGAGGAGTTCGAGGCGCACGTCGCTCGGTTCAAGGAGTTCGCCCGGTACCGGGACGTCGACGGGGACGGCGTTCCGTACCGAACGCTGCCGGGGATCCTCGACATCCCCGCCGCCGCCTATTTCACGCGCGGCTCGGGGCACAGCGATCGCGCCACCTACACGGAGCGGCCGGACGACTACAAGAACAACATGGACCGGCTGGCGCACAAGCTCGAGACCGCGAAGGCATACGTGCCGAAGCCCGTCGTCTCGAACGGCTCGGGCAGCCGCGTGGGCGTCATCGCCTACGGGTCGTCGGACTTCGCCGTCGAGGAAGCGCGCGTCCTGCTCGCCCGCAAGGGAATCACGACCGACTACCTGCGCCTGCGCGCCCTCCCGTTCACCGCCGACGCCGCGGCCTTCGTCGCGGCCCACGACCGCGTTTACGTCGTCGACCAGAACCGCGACGGCCAGGTGTACGACCTTCTGCGCCTCGAGGTCCACGCCGACGCGCCCAAGCTGCGCTCGATCCGCCACTACGACGGCTTCCCCCTCGACGCCGAGACGGTGATCGAAGGCATCGAGGCCGGGGAGAAGAACTGATGTCCTCCACGCCGAGCACGACCGAGCCCAAAGCCTCTCCCGTCAACCGGATCGGCCTCGCGGCCAAGGATTACGGCGGCCTGAAGTCCACGCTGTGCGTGGGATGTGGCCACGACGTCATCACCCGCCAGATCACGCAGGCGATCTACGAGATGTCGATCCCCCCCTACCGCATCGCCAAGATGTCGGGCATCGGCTGCTCCTCGAAGACGACGGCCTACTTCGCCGACCGCGGGCACGGCTTCAACGCCGTCCACGGGAGGATGCCGGCCGTCGCGACCGGCGCCATGATGGTGAACCCGTCGCTCCACGCGATCAGCGTCTCCGGCGACGGCGACACCGCGTCGATCGGGGCCGGGCAGTTCGTCCACCTCTTGCGGCGCAACGTGCCGATGGTCTACATCGTCGAGAACAACGGCGTCTACGGCCTGACCAAGGGCCAGTTTTCGGCCACCGCCGACATCGGCTCGAAACTGAAGACCGGCGTCGTCAACGATCTGCCCGCGATCGACCTCTGCGCGATGGCGATCGAGCTCGGCTGCGGATACGTCGCGCGGTCGTTCTCGGGGGACATGAAGCAGCTCGCCGCGCTGCTCAAGGGCGCGCTCGCCCACCGGGGGACCGCGCTGCTCGACGTCATCTCGCCCTGCGTCACGTTCAACAATCACGACAGCTCCACGAAGTCGTACAAGTGGGCCAAGGACCACGAGATCCCCATCCAGGAGATCGGCTTCATCCCCTACTACGAGGAGATCGCCGTCGACTACGACCCGGGAACGACCCAGGAGATCGAACTGCACGACGGATCCCACATCCGCCTGAAGAAGCTGCGCGCCGACTACGACGCCACCGACAAGGCGCAGGCCCTCGCGCTCTGCCAGGAATCGCAGCAGGATCAGGAGTTCCTGACCGGCCTGATCTACGTCGAGCCTCAGAAGAAGGACTTCATCACCCTCTCGGGCCTCGGGGAGGAGCCGATCGTCACGATGGCCGACGTCCGTCTGCGGCCCGGCCGGAAGGCCCTCGACGAGATCATGGAGAGCCTGAAGTGACGCTGCTGCGGCTCGCCGAGCTGTAAGTTCTCAAGACGTTGTTCACGACGCCGGGTCCGCCTTCCTGAAACGGTCGCGTCCCGGCAAGTAGGGGCGCCCCTTGCGGGCGCCCTCTCCTGTTTCAATCGAGCGGCGGCACGCGAATCGTCAGAGCGTCGGCGGGCGGCCACGAGGGCCGCCCCTACAGACACGGTCCCACCTCGCCACGTTGAATGAACAACGTGTTGAGAAACGACAGCTCGCGGGCCCGCGCGAACGCCTGCCGAACAGCGACGCGGACGCAACGGCCGGCCACCCAAGCTCGACCCGGGAGCTCAGTTCCGCTTCGCGATGTGGGCGTAAACGACGCCGTCGAGGTCGAGCGGTGCGCGGGCTGCGACCGCCGCGAGAATCTGCGCGAAACCCTCGCCCGCCGCCCCGTCATCGTCCGGGAGAGCCGGGCCGAGCGTCAGCGTCCAGCGGTCGCCCGCCACCGTCGCGAAGGCCGCCCGGCAAGGCACCCGGGCCGCGCGCGCGAGGCGAAACGGCCGCGGATCGACGAAGGCCCACCCACCGAGCAGCGGCACGCGCACACCGCCCCTCGGGGGCAGATCGGCCGCTGCGACGAGGCTCCCTTTCTTCAGGGCGCCGCGGAGGCGGTGGACCGCCGAAGACGGGATCGCATGGGGGAAGTCGAGGGGGTGAGCCCGATCGAAGAGCCGATCCTGGGCCGCCGCGCGCATCCGGTCGAGATTGTGGGGGCCCAGGACCGTCGCCGCCGGCACGCCCCGCGCCCGAAGGGCGTAACGCAGCGCCTGCAGCGATCCCACGTGCGCCGTGACGTAGACGCACGGCCCCCCGAAGGGCGGATCGCCCTCCAGACGGAGTTCCCAGCGCCCGCTCGAGAGCGCCCGGGAGGCGAGGCGCGCGAGCCTCGCCCTCGCCTTCGCTGCGAGCGGGCCGGGATCGGCGGGAAGATCGGTGTACGTCCGGGCGAGCTCCCGCCAGCCCTCCGCCGGCAGGCCGGTCAGGCCGGCCACGCGACTCGCCCGCCCGACCATCCCGGCCCGCCCGAGCCACGCATCCAGCGCCCGGGCAATTGCGCGGGCCATCGGCGGACTAGGCGGAGAAGGGTCTCGAAGCGGCCTGGCTCGGCGCGTTCAGGGGACCGGGCCCGGAATCGCGGTCGGCCAGGGGCACCGCCTCCGCGCGCAGTCGGTCGCGCTCGCCACTTCCCGGAACGACCGGCAACATCGATGCGTCGGTCGGCGGCGTCGTTCCGTCGCCCGGGTAGTAGGGCCGGTATCCATATCCGTGTTTGGCGATCTCGGCCGGCGTCTCGCGCAGCCGGTCGATGGAGAAGACCGCGTCTTCGCGGTTGAAGAAAGCCATCTCGTAGTTGCGCGTCATCCAGATCGCGTCCTTGGGGCAGGCGTCGACGCAGAACCCGCAGAAGACGCACCGCATCATGTCGATGTCGAACACGACCGGGTACTTCTCGTACGCGATCTTCGGGTGCTCGCCGGCGACGATCGTGATGCACTCGGCCGGGCAGGCCTCCTGGCACATGTAGCATGCGACGCACTTGAGCGTTCCGTCCTCGCGCGTCTTCAGGATGTGCTTGCCGCGGAAACGGTTCGAGTATTTGCGCAGCACCTCCGGGTACTGGATCGTCGGCATCCCCTTCATGTTCGCGAGGTTCCGGACGAGGTGCCGGAGTGTCACCGCCATCCCCCGGAGGATCTCCGGGATGTAGAGCTTCTGGAGAAAGGTCAGGCCCTCGGGCACGCGCCGGGAGACGTCGATCACGCCGCTCATCGGTCGAGCTCCCCCGCGATGACGTTGAGCGTCCCGAGAGTGGCGACGGCGTCCGAAACCGTCCCGCCGACGACGATCTTCTCGAAGGCCGCCATGTTCGGAAAGCACGGGGGACGAACCTTCAGCCGGTACGGGCCGCCGCGGCCGTCCGAAACGGCGTAGAAGCCGAGCTCGCCGGTGGCGCCTTCGATCCACTCGTACCGTTCGCCGGCCGGAACGCGGATGCCCTCCATCGTCAGCTTGAAGTGGTAGATGAGGGACTCCATGTCGTGGTAGACGGCGTCCTTCGGCGGCAGGACCACGTGCCAGTCATCCGAGCTGACCGGGCCTTTCGCCGGAAAGATGTCGAGCGCCTGCCGGATGATCTTGAGCGACTGGCGCATCTCCTCGAGGCGCACGAGGTAGCGGGCGAAGTTGTCGCCGTCCTGCGCGATCGGGACGTCCCAGTCGAACCGGTCGTAGAACTCGTACGGCCGCGCGCGCCGCACGTCGTACGCCACGCCCGAAGCCCGCAGCATCGGGCCCGTCATGCCCCACGCGATCGCCTGCTCCCGCGTCACGATGCCGGTGCCGGAGAGGCGGTTGCGCACGATCCGGTTGTTGGTCACGAGCTTCTCGACGTCGTCGATCAGCAGCGGGATCGTTTCGAGCAGCCGGCGGCTGCGCGGGACGAAGTCCTCCGGGACGTCGATCGCGAGCCCGCCGACGCGCACGTAGGACACCGTGAGCCGGGCGCCGCAGCAGGACTCGATCAGGTCGTAGATGTTCTCGCGGTTCTCGTAGAGGTAGATGAAGTTCGTCAGCGCGCCGATGTCGACCAGGTTCGCGCCGATGCAGACGCAGTGGTCCATGATGCGCGTGAACTCGGAAAGGATGGTCCGCACGAGCTGGCCCCGTTCGGGCACCTCGATGCCGAGCATCTTCTCGACCGTCCGCACGTAGCCGACCCCGTTGATCATGGCCGACACGTAGTTGAGCCGGTCCGTGTACGGGATGACCTGGTTCCAGTGGTGCGTCTCGGCCATCTTCTCGAAGCAGCGGTGCAGGTAGCCGATCATCGTCTCGGCCTTGACGATGGTCTCGCCGTCGAGCCGCGCGATCAGGTGAACGATCCCGTGAGTGGCCGGGTGGGACGGCCCGATCGAGATCGTCTGGGTCTCGAAGTGGCCGGCCTTCACCTCGGTGTGGCGGGCCCACTCCGGAACGCGCAGGTCCTCCTCGGCGCAGAACCAGCGCTGGCCCGGAGCGTAGTCCTTGCGCAGGGCGTGCCCGACGAACGCGTCGTGACACAGGATCCGGTGGAGGTTGGGGTGCCCGGAGAACCGGAAGCCGAAGAGGTCGTAGGCCTCGCGTTCGAACCAGTCCGCGGCCGGCCAGACGCTCTCGACGCTCGGAAGCGACGGGTTTCCCTCCGGCATGTCGGGCAACACGACGCGCACGCGCACGTGCTCGTTCTTCGAGAGCGAGTGCAGGTGGACGACCGCCTCGAAGCGGCTCGCCGGAGAGCGCTCGCGGCGCCGCAGGTTGTCGACGCCGCAGAGATCGAGGAAGAGGTCGTACTGGCAGCCCGGATCGTCCCGGAGAAACTGGGCCAGGGCCAGCCAGTCCCCGGGACCGACCTCGATCGTCGGCAGGTCGAGATCGAAGACCTCCGCCCGACCGCCGACCGGCGAGGCCTCCAGGCGCTCGCGGAGTTTCTCCGCCGCCGGCGACAGGGCGGAGGCCGCGGCGACCGTCACGTCAAGCTGTCCGCGGCGAAGCGCGCGGAGCGGGAGTCGCGCGACTTCTCGCCGGAGGCGATCTTCTTCTGCAGCTCCATGATCGCGTAGATGAGCTCCTCGGGTGTCGGCGGGCAGCCGGGGACGTAGACGTCGACCGGGACGATCTCGTCGATGCCCTGGGTCACGTGGTACGCGCGGTAGAACCCGCCCGACGAGGCGCAGACGCCCATCGAGATGACCCACTTGGGCTCCGGCATCTGGTCGTAGATCTTGCGCAGGACCGGCGCCATCTTGTCCGTCACGGTACCGGCGACGATCAGCAGGTCCGCCTGCCGCGGCGAGAACCGTACGACCTCCGACCCGAACCGGGAGATGTCGTAGTGGGCCGCCGCGACCGACATGAACTCGATCCCGCAGCAGGCCGTGGCGAAGGGGAAGGGCCAGAGCGAGTTCTTCCGCGCCCAGCCGACCATCTCCTCCAGGCGCGTCACGAGAAAGTCCGAGGTGGCTCCCCCGTCGCCCCGGGCCGGTGGATGAGCGGGCAGAGTGCTCTTCTTCGAGAAGAGAGACATCGCGGCAGGATTCTATGGCAAAAGGCGCCGCGGCCGGGAACCGTGTCTAGCCGAAGTTGACCGTGTACGAGAGGCTCTTCATGTCCGGCATCCGGTCGAGGTACACCAGGCCGTTCAAGTGGTCGATCTCGTGCTGGAGCACGCGCGCGTGGTAGCCGGACGCCTCGAACGAGACCTTCTTGCCCGAGCGGTCGAGGGCCTTGACCTTGACCGTCTGGAAGCGCGGCACGACCCCGCCCAGGAGAAACGGGACCGAGAGGCAGCCCTCCGAGTCCTCCTCCTTGGCCGTCCCCACACCCTCGTAGGTCGCGTTGAAGAGGGCCGTCAGCGAGACCTCCGGCTCCTTGCGCTTGCGCGTCTCGGGATGCACCTCGTAGAGAAAGGCCCTGAGGGGCGTGAAGACCTGCGGCGCGGCGATGCCCGTGCCGTCGTACTCGCGCATCGTGTCCTCGAGGTCCGAGAGAAACGCCTCGTAGTCGCCTCGGGCGAGGGCCTTCGGATCGACGTCCAGGGAGATCTGGCGCAGCGTTTTCACGCCGAGCTTGGCGACTTTGAGGATCATCGTGCGTCTCTCGTGGCCCCAGCGGACGGAAGATGGTGCCCAGGGACGGAATTGAACCGCCGACACAGGGATTTTCAGTCCCTTGCTCTACCAACTGAGCTACCTGGGCATCCCGAAAGCCCGCGAACCGGAGCGCGGAGTCTAGCGGAATCGTCCTCCCGGGGCAACGCGGCGGGCGATCAGTCCCGGCCCACGACCCGCGGATCGCGCGGCTGCCCCGCCGGCCGCTCCGGCGCGGCGCGGACCGCCGGCGCCCGGCCGACCGCGAAGAGCACCCCGTTGTTCTGGGTGTAGACCACGCCGTCGGGCCCGAGGGAGAGCGGCGTGTACGCGGCGCCGAGCGCCGTATCGAGGAAGATCTGGTCGCGGATGCCGCCGTCGCGGCGGAAGGCGTAGAGAACGCCATCCTCGCCGTTCAGGAATGCGGTCCCCGCCGCATCGATCGCGGGCTGGTTGACGCACCACTCGAAGCCTTCCGGATGGTCGTCGATGCACTCGATCGTGTCGTTCGGCAGCCGCATGCAGCTTTCGGTATTGTTCGAGCGGAACGACCACTCGGGCTCGAGGTCCGCGTCGAGCGTGGTGACGTCGTAGTAGGCGTCGCCGTCCGAGCTCGAATAGTGGTTGTCCTTGGTCACGATGGAGTACGTCCCGTCGTGCTCGAAGACCGCCGGCGTGATGTCCCATCCGAAATCGTACGTGGCGAGCATGCCGCCGGCCGCGTCGAACTTGAAGAAGTGGCCGCGGCTGAAATTGTAGGACGTCGACGTGCCGATCAGAACGGCGCCGTCCGGCAGCACGACCGGGCAGGCGGTGCCCTGGTCCCGCACCCGCCCGGCGGGCCGGTCGTTGGTCGCCGGATCGACCCCGACGTTCGCTCCCGCGCGGCAGCCGAGGTTCGAGTTGTCGTCCTCGAGCAGGACGCCGCAGCCGTCGTCGAGGACCCCGCGAAACGACGCGGCCCAGGCGGGCGTCAGGTCCGGGTGGACCGCGACGAGATAGCTGTAGCGGTCGTTGCGATGGGCGCGGCTGAGCGTATAGATCGTCCCGTCCGGCGCGATCGCCGGGACGACGTTGATCCCCGGCCGCTGCGCGCCGCAGGGCGCCGACGCCGGGACGGCCGTCGTCGACGGCGGCCACGGCCGCTGGCTCGAGAGGAAGGTGCCGACGCAGAGGTCCGTCGCTGCCGGAGCGCCCGGCACGAGGGTCGCGAACTCGACGCGCGAGGCGCCGGCGCCGCCGGGCTCGACGCGCACCAGCCACGCGCCGGTCGTGTCGGCGGGATTGTCCGCGAGGCCGAGGACGTCGTACAGGACGCCGCCGTCCGGTGCGACGGCGAGGCCGCCGGCGACATAGCGGTTCGGGTCGAGATCGCCGAACGGGTTGACGCGGCCCGCGGATGCGCCGGTGTCCCGGTTCACGCGAAACACAGTCCCGCCGAGGCCCGGCACGAAGATGTCGGGACCCGAGATCGCCGGGAGGAAGACCGACTCCCAGGCCGTCAGCGCGATCGGCTCGGGCTTCCAGTCGCTCACGAAGGTCCATGCCGTCTCGAGCGTCCCGCCGTTCCAGCGGAGCTTGCGCACGGTCCAGGTGATCGAGTCCCAGTTCCCAAAGCCCGTGTACGTGCCGGTCTTGAAGATCATGTAGACGCCGGTGGCGTCGACGAGGGGCACCGCATAGTGAGCGAGCAGGTTGCCGTTCGATTCCGCCTTCATGGCTTCGACGAAGGGATCGTAGACGACGTGGGCGAGAATGCGGTCGAGCGACTGTCCCGTGACCGGTGCCGCCCCGCCGTGCTGGGGCGTGCGTCCCCACTGCAGCCAGTCGGCGCGCGCCGCGGCGGCGGCGCCGAGGATCGCCCCAAGGATCGTCGAAATCGCGAAGAACTTCTTCATGATGGGAGATCATAGGGCCTGCGCCCCGGTTCCGGGAATTCCGAGGAGCGCGGAAAGGTTTGCCCGCCAGATGTTGCCAAGAATTCGACGCCTCCGGACCGCGGCCGCGTTCCTCGGCATCGCGCTCGCCGCGCGCACGGCCGCGGGACAGACGACCCCGGCTCCCCGCGAGGCGAACCGCCCCGTCACGAGCCCGGGCAACGCGGTCTGGGCCGCTACGGCCGAAGAGGCGCGGGCCCGCGCCGCTTCCCGGAACGAACTCGTGTACTACGAATTCGTGAGCGACGCGTGCGGCGATTGCCGCCGGATGGAGAGCCTGCTGTATCCGGCCTTCGACTTCGAGGCGCTGCTCATCGGCATGGTCCCGGTCAAGCTGCGCAACGACACGGCCGACGCGAAAGCGCTCGAGCAGAAGTACAAGATCACCGAGACGCCCTCGGTCCTCATCACCACGGCCGAGGGGCGCCTCGTCTTCCTGATGCAGGGGTTCAAGAACGCTCCCGACTTCTACGCGCACGCCCACAAGGACCTGGCGGCGTACCGCAAGTTCGCGGCGAAGCTTCGGCAGCCGGTCGACTCCCTCTCGGCCACCGACGCGCTCGCGATCGCCAGGGAGCTCTACGCGAGGCTCGATCCGGCGGCGTCGATCCCCTACCTCGAGCGGGCGGCCGCCGCTCCCAAGCCGCCCCCGGGCGTCCGCGACAACGCCCTCGAGGGCCTCGCCGCGGCCGAGCTCGAAACGGGAAACGCGGCGGCCTCGCGGCAGGCGATCGACCGGCTGATCGCCTCGACGAAGGACGCCGACCAGAAGGAGAGGGCCGAGCTCTTCCGCGCTCAGATCCCGCTGTCGCAGAACGAGCCCGCCGAAGCACTCGCCCTCTACAAGCAGTTCGTCAAGGACCACCCCAATTCCAAGTACAGCGAGCGCGTGCAGTCCTTCATCGCACGCCTCGAGCCCGCCAAGGCGCCATGAAGCGGCCCGCGATCTCGGCCCTCGCCTTCGTGGCCGCGGCCTTCGCCCTGGCCGCGGCGCCCGACCCGGCGACGCTGATGACGGTCGAGGCCTCGGTGGCTCCCGGGGCCGAGGCCGGCCAGGGCACGCTCACGATCCGGGCGCGGCTCGCCGAAGGGTGGCACGTCAACAGTCACAAGCCGACCGAGGACTACCTCATCGCCACTGAAGCCGCGCTCGATCCGTTGCCAGGTGTGAATTTCGGCGACCCCGCCTACCCGGACGGAAAGATGGAGAAATTCTCCTTCTCCGAGACGCCGCTCTCCGTGTACGCCGGGGAGTTCCAGGTCCTCGTTCCGGTCCGCTGGGGGACCGGCGCGGCGCCCGCGCTCTCGGGTTCGATCAACTACCAGGCCTGCAACGACAAGCAGTGCCTTGCCCCGGCAAGCGTCAAGTTCGCGACGGCGGGCTCCGCGACAGGCGCGGCGCCGGCCACGGCCGGGCCCCTCTCCGGAGGCGCGGTCCCCCTGTCGGAGGCGCGCCGCGTCCAGCCGGGAAACGGATCGAGCGAGCTCGAGGCGCTGCTGGAAAAGCGCGGCCTCTTGATCGTGCTCCTGTCGATCTTCCTCGGCGGACTCGCGCTCAATCTGACTCCCTGCGTCTACCCCGTCATTCCCCTGACGGTCGGCTTCTTCTCGCGCGAGGCCCGCGGCTCGACGTCCCGCGCCTTCGGTCTCTCGGCGCTCTACGTGCTCGGCATGGCCACGACGTACTCGGCACTCGGGGTCGCCGCGGCGCTCTCGGGCAAGCTCTTCGGCTCTCTGCTGCAGAACCCCTTCGTCCTCTCCGCGATCGCCGGGGTGCTCGTGCTCATGGCGCTTTCGATGTTCGGTTACTGGGAGATCCGGATGCCGACGGCCCTCATGAACCGCGCCGGCGCTCGAAGCGGAGGCGCCGGGGCGTTCGGGATGGGACTCTTCGTCGGCGTGGTCGCGGCTCCGTGCGTGGGCGGCTTCATCGTGGGGCTCCTCGCGTTCGTGGCTGCGCGCCAGGACCCCGGGCTCGGTCTCCTGATGTTCTTCGTGCTGTCCCTCGGCCTCGGTCTGCCGTACCTGTTCCTCGGGGCGTTCTCCGGCAGCCTCTCCCGCCTTCCCCGCGCCGGCGCCTGGATGGAGTCGGTCAAGAAGGTCTTCGGCTGGATCCTCCTCGCGATGGCGGCCTATTTCCTGCGGAGCGTCCTGCCTCGACCGCTCGGCCACTGGCTGCTACCGGTCGTTCTCGCGATCGCCCTCGTCGCCGTGCTCGTCCGCGGCTACGGCCTGAAGTGGCCGCTGCGCGCCGGTGTGGCGGCCCTCTTCCTCGCGATCGCGGTCTTTTTCGTGCCGCGCACGCTCTCGGGTTGGCAGCCCTACCCCGCCGCAACGGCGGCCGCGACCGGACGGCCGACGGTCATCGACTTCTCGGCCGACTGGTGCCTGCCCTGTCTCGAGCTCGAGAAGCGGACGTTTTCGGACACGCGGGTCCGGAAGGCCCTCGCCGGGTGGGACCTCTACAAGGCCGACATGACACGGCTCGGCTCGCCCGAGTCCGTCGCACTGGCGGAGAAGTTCGGCATCCTCGGCGTCCCGACGGTGATCTTCCTCGACGCCTCCGGGAAGGAGCGGACAGAGCTGCGCCTCGTGGGCTTTGAAGACGCCGACGCCTTCCTGCGCCGAATCCAAGGGGCTCGGTAACATCCGTTCGCGGCGCGAATAGTCTCCCGAGCGAAGCGAGGGAGGAGGTTCGGGCCGCGGGAGCGAGCGCGCGGCCAGGGACCAGGCTTGCGGTCGAGCCCACAGGCGAGCCGCAAGCCGGTGCGCCCGCAGGGCGCAGGACCCTCGCAAGCGCGAGCGACGGTTACGCCGGAAGGCGCCCCAGCTTCTTGAGGGCTTCTTTGGCGGCCTTGCGCTGGGCCTCGCGCTTCGACGGCCCCTGTCCCCGAGCGAAGGGCTCGCCGTCCCAGGCGAGCTCGACGACGAAAGCCTTTTCGTGGTCGGGGCCCGATTCCTCGATGACGCGGTAGTCCGGCAGGGGCAGTCCGAGGCCCTGCGCCGTCTCCTGCAGCGTGGTCTTGTAGTCGTGGAAGGACAGGTCGCCGATGTCGATTCCGGCGACCTCGGGCTCGAACACCCGTCGAACGAACGTCTCCGCCGGCTCGACGCCCCCGTCGAGATAGATCGCCGCGACGACAGCCTCGAACGCGTCCGCGAGCAGCGACAGCTTCTCCGCCCCTCCCGAGCGGGCCTCGCCCGCGCCCATGCGCAGGTACCGGCCGATCTCGAGCGCCCGGCCCTTGGTGGAGAGCATGTTGGCCGAGACGAGGTGGGCCTTGATCTTCGAGAGGGCCCCTTCCTGCAGGTTCGGGAACGAGTGGAATATGAACTCGCCGATGACGAAGCCGAGGACCGCGTCCCCCAGGAACTCCAGGCGCTCGTTGTTGGGCGAGCGCAGCTCCCGGTTCTCATTGGAGTACGACTTGTGCGTGAGCGCACGCTCGAGCAGGTCGAGGTTGCGGAACTCGTACCCGAGACGCGACTGGAAGGCGGAAACCGTGTCCTCGGTGGAACCGTTCATGCCCGGGTCAGTGGTGCCGGAGGCCGGAGTCGAACCGGCACGGGCCTTGCGGCCCTCGGGATTTTAAGTCCCGTGCGTCTACCAATTCCGCCACTCCGGCGAAGCCGGCGGCCTCGCGCAAGGCCGACGGTGACATGGACGTAGGGATCACGGCGTGCGCCGGCCGGCGGATAACAAATGGAGGCGACGGGCGGATTCGAACCGCCGAATAAAGGTTTTGCAGACCTCTCCCTTAACCACTTGGGTACGTCGCCTTGAACGGCGGATTCTACCGCAGGCCGCCAGCTTCGCTCACCTGGCCGCGCGGGCATAGTCCCGGATCAGGCCCGTCACGACGCCCTGGATCGTGACGTCGCGCGCGTCGAAGGTCAGGGGGCGCATGGAGGCGTTGGCCGGTTGCAGCCGCACCCGCGCCCCCTCGGAGTAGTACCGCTTGAGGGTCGCCTCGCCCCGCACGAGCGCGACGACGGTCTGTCCGCTGTCGGCCTTCGACCGCCGCGCGACGACGACGTAGTCACCGTCGAGAATCCCGTCCTCCACCATCGACTCCCCGCGCACGCGCAAGACGAAGTGCTCGCCCTTGCCGAGCAACGCGGCGGGGACTTCGATCGACTCTTCGTTCGGGAAAGGCTCGATCGGACGACCCGCCGCCACCTGGCCGAGCAGGGGCACTCCCCGCGCGACCGGCCCGTCGTCCTTTGGCTCGATCCCGCGGCTGCGGTTCCACTCGCGCGAAAGAGCGCCCTTTTCCTCGAGGCGCTTCAGGTGTTTCTGGACGGTTCCGAAGGAGGAGAGATGGAAAGCCTCGCGAATCTCGCGCTGGGTGGGTGAGATCCCGTTCTCCGCACGGTACGTACGGATGAAATCAAGGATTTCCTTCTGTCTTTTTGTAAGGTTCATAGAAACCTTAACTTAATTCGGACAAGTGATGCCTAAATACTAATAAAAGTCGGCAAGAAGCGACTCTGACCTAAGCGAATAAGATCAGGATAGATCGCAACATACCTAACTAAATTCGATGACTTAACTCATATATCTTTAAAAAATAAGGCCGAGGGAACCACCGCGGCCGCCCGCAGGCCTGAGCGGGTCGGCCCATCGGCCTTGACGACGTAGGTTAGGCGCAAAAGAGGCGCAAGTCAAGCGACCGCCCGTCTCCACCTTGAGCCTGGCTCAATTCGGCGTCCGCACCCCGCGAAAAGTGGTAAGGATGGGCCAAGAATCCGGTGGTCCGCGAGTACCACGGAAAGGAGCCTCCGATGCGAGTGATGCGATTGCGATTCCTGGCCCTGGCCGCCTGCGCCGCGGCAATCACCTCCGCGGGATGCAACGACTCGAACGCCGTCACCTCCCCCGGTCCCATGGCGACGGGCACAAACGTCGCCGGGACGTGGACGGGAGACTTCCAGTCCGACAGTCCCACGCTCTGCAGCGGCAGCGCCGCGACCGCCTCGTTCATGCAGGACGGCACGGTCGTCACGGGCTCCTTCCAGGCGGCGGGCTGCGGCATCGAGGGGACCTTTCGCGGGACCGTCGAGGGCACGCAGCTGACGGGCAGCGTCAACATGATGGGCTGCACGGGAGGCGCCGTGAGCGGCGCCATGACCGACGCGGGCCTCCGCTTCACCGTCGACGAGTTCAAGAAGCCGCTCGTGACGGGCGACCGTCCCGTCTACCCGGGCGGCACCGTCAATCTCGCGCGGCGCTAGCGTTCCGTAACGGAAGTCGCTCCGCGGCACACGGTCGTAGGGGCGGGGCTCGTCCCCGCCCGCGGGCGGCCGCAAGGGCCGCCCCTACACACGATGGCGCTATCAAGACAGGACACTCGCGGGACGCCGTTCCGGTCCCCGCCCGGCTATCCTGCGGGGCATGACGCGTCGGAGGCGACGGATTGCGGTGATCGGCGCCGGCGCGGCCGGCACGATGGCGGCGATCTTCGCGGCCGCTGGCGACACCGAGACGCTGCTCCTCGAGCGCACACCCGACGGCGGGCGCAAGATCCTCATCAGCGGCGGCGGCCGCTGCAACGTGCTTCCCTCCCGGCCCGACGAGGCCCGCTTCGTGACGGATTCCTCGCCGCGCACACTCGTCCGGATGCTCCGGAGCTGGCCGCTTCGGGAACAGGTCCCTTTCTTCGAGAGCAAGCTCCGGGTACCGCTTTGCGAAGAGAGCGAGACAGCGAAACTCTTCCCTGCTTCGAATCGCGCGCGCGACGTCCGGGACGCGCTCCTCGCGCTCGCCCGACGCCGCGGCGTCGTCCTGCAGACGAACTCCCTCGTGCGCGGCCTCGTTCCATCGGGGGGACGGTGGCGCATTGAACGCGAGTCCGACGATGCGCTCGAGGCGGATGCCGTCGTCGTCGCGACCGGTGGCCTCTCGGTACCGCGGTCCGGCAGCGACGGGATCGGCCTCTCGATTCTGGAGCGCCTGGGTCACACCGTCCACCCGACCTATCCGGCGTTGACGCCGCTGATCGCGCCCCCGAATCCGTTCACGGCGCTGGCCGGGGTCTCGCTTCCCGTGACGATCGCCGCCCGCTCCGACGGAGGGTCGGCGGCCTCGACCGGAGGCTTTCTCTTCACCCACCGCGGCTACAGCGGCCCGGCGGTCCTCGACGTCTCCCACATCGCCGTCCGATCCCAGATGGCCGGGTCGGCTCCGGCGAAGCTCGTCGTCCGCTGGACGCGGCCCGACGCGAGGGCTTGGGAAGCCACGCTCAAACCCGTCGGCCCCCGTACCGTCGCGGGCGCCCTCCGGACCGAGCTCCCGGATCGGCTCGCCACGGCGCTCTGCGCGCAGGCGCACGTCGGTCCGGGCCGACCGCTCGCGCAACTGCGGCGCGAGGAACGCATCCGTCTCGTCGATACCCTGACCCGCGGAATGCTTCCCTGGTCCGGGCACGAGGGCTACGCGAAGGCCGAGGTCACGGGCGGCGGCGTCGCGCTCGACGAAGTCGATGCGGCCACCATGGAGAGCCGCCGGCACCCCGGGCTCTTTCTCTGCGGCGAGATCCTCGATGCCTTCGGTCCCATCGGGGGCTTCAACTTTCAGTGGGCCTGGGCGACCGGCCGCGCCGCCGGCCTGGGAGCCGCCGGGCGCGTCGGACCCGAGCAGGCCGACTGACGGCGCCCGAGCCGCACCCCGGGCGTCGGGCCCGTCACCGCGGCGACGAGAATGGCTCGCGCATCACGAACGCGACTTCGCCCCGGCGAATGCCGTGCGAAAGGCCGCCCTCGGCGCGGTCGAGCGCGTGGAGGTCCACCGCTTCGACGTCGGCGAACGACCGCGCGAAGAGGTCGACGACGTCCAGGCCGTAGTCGCGCCAGTGTCCGCCGAGCGAGTCATCTTCATACCGGACGGTCTCGTGCCGGGTGAAGACCCCGGGAATCGTGATGATCGCGACGCCGTCCCGCGCGAGCACGCGAGCGAGAGAGGCGACCGCCGACGCATCGTCTTCGATGTGCTCGAGGACGTGATTGCACAGCACCACGTCGTAGGCCGCCGCCGGCAGCCGCGAGCGGGTCAGATCCTCGTTCGGGTAGGTCATCGCCTCCATCGCGAAGTCGCTCGTGTGGTACAGGCCGGCGAGGGGCTCCACGACCCGCCGCAGGACCGCCTCCGGAGCAAAATGAATGACCCGCGGCCGTGGCGCGCGACGCGCGAACAGCTGCGGAACGAGCAGAGAGAGCGCCCGGTGTCGACTGCGCGAATCGCAGCGCGGACAGGCTGAGTTCCAGGCCGTCCGGGCGCGGTTGTGAATGTTCAGGAAGGACGCTCCCAGGTACCCGCAGCACGGGCACCGGACCTTCACCGGCAGCCACTGGCCGAGGTGCGAGATGCCCCAGTTGGCCGCTTCCGCCGCGCCGAGGCGGCCGGCGTCGACGACCTTCCCCTCGAGCGCCCGGCGCGCCGTGATCCGCGCGATCTCCAGCGGGCCCTTGATTCTTCGAGGAGTGAAGGTACCAGGGTTTCGGTTGGTCATCCCTTGGCCTCGAGACTGTGGCGGCTTGCGACCCTATGAGCCGAAAAAGCTACAGCCCGCTGCACCGGTTCGGACGCGGCACAGGCCCGGGTCGCCCTTGTTCGCAGTCTACACCCGGGGTTCCGATTTGGGCGTCGAAAGCTCTTGCGACCGAAACAGCGGGAGGAGCCACGTTCCGCGATTCGCCCCGGTGCGGGTCACTCTTCCGAGCTACGGCAGCGGGAATGTCCCCGTGATGAGCGCGGCCATCTGTCCGCGCGTGACGGCCGCAGCCGGGCAATAGTCGCCGTTGCCGCATCCGGAGGCGATGCCTCTCTCGGCGAGGTCCTCGATCCAGTCGGCGAACGGGCCCGGGCAGGGGACGTCCTCAAACATGCCCGAGCACGGAGGAGGCCGGTAAGCGGAACCGAGCGCGGCCTTCAGCAGCAGGACCGACGCCTGATCGCGCCGCACGGGCTCGGTCGGGCAGTACCCGCCGTCTCCGCAACCGGCCGTGATCCCGGAGACCGCCAGCGCCTCGATCCAGTCGGTGAAGGGACCGGGGCAGGGAACGTCGACAAAGGCGCCCGTGCAGGGGGGCGGCGCGACGCACGCGCCGTTTCGCGCGCGGAGCAGGAACGGCGCCGCCTGCGCCCGGGTCATCGGCGTGTCGACGCAGTAGAGTCCGCCGCCGCAGCCCGCCGACACTCCGTTGCCGACGAGGGCCACGACGGCGTGGTGGAAGGGATCGTCCGGCGCCACGTCGAGAAAGTCGGAGAGCCATGCGTGGGACAGGGACCCGACAGGTCCGCCGGGGCTCGAGACCGTGACGGGGACGACGATACCCGGGGGAAGGGCCGGCGAGACCGCAGCGATCGTCGTCTCGGTGACGACGAGACTCGACACGACGATGCCGCCGACGGTCACCGTCGCATCGCTCGGGAAGTCCGTGCCAAGCACCGCGATCGCCTCGCCTCCCGCGAAGCTTCCGGATCGCGGCGCGACCCCGAAGACGATGCCCGACGAGACTTCGGAGGTGTCTCCCCCGGCGTCCGTCGCCGTCGCCGTCACCACGTCACCCGGCTCGAGCACCGCGTCCAGGGTCACGTCGAAGGCGACCTCGCCACCGCCGTGGTCGGGCGCGTCTCCCCCGCTCGTCGTCACGGTCGCTTCGCCGAGGTGTGTGCGCGCCTGCGGCGGCGTTCGAGGGCGCGCCGCGCAGGCGGAGTCGGAATAGAAATCGATGGTGTAAACGGAGTCGGCCGCGGACGACAGGTAGCCGCGAATTCGGAGCGCCCCCGGTTGAGCGTCGACCTGCTCGATGATGGGGAAGTTCTGCAGGTGATTGGCCCCCTCGTCGTAATCTCCCTCGTCGTTCGCGGTGGGCCCGAGGAGCAGATCGTCGGTGACCAGATCGATGCCCATCGCGCCGTTGCCGAAGATCGCGTTGCCGCGGATCGAGTTGCCGTCGCCGGAATCGACCACGACGCCGGACCCGAGGTTGTCGGCGATGACGTTCCCCTCGCCACTTCCGAGACCGCCGATGGTCGCCCCGAAGGCTTGAGCGAGGTGCACTCCCTGACCGTTTGGGATCGGGCCCGTCGCCGTGGCGTTTACGCCCAGGAGGTTTCCCTGCACCACGCCGCCGTTGCCCAGCAGGGTCACGGCGTTTCCGCCGTTTCCCGAGATGAGATTGCCCGCTCCCGGCGCAGCGCCTCCGACGAGGACGTTGTCCGCGCCCGCGATGCTGACGCCGATGGCCGTGTTCGAAATCGCGTACTCGCCCGTCACGTCGGTTCCGATGCGGTTCCCCTGGATGACACTTCCGCTCGCCTCCGCCGAGAGGTTGATGCCGTCGCCCTGGTGCCCCGAGACGACATTGCCGGCTCCGGGAGCGGCTCCACCGACGAGCGTGCCGGGCGAAGCAAGGTTGATCCCGAGGCTGCTGCCGGAAGCGATTCCGTTCGCCAGGAGGCCGATCACGTTGCCCTGGATGACGTTCCCCTGCTGAGGGGACGAGAGATCGATGCCGATGGTCTGGCCGGCAATGACGTTGCCCGCTCCGGGAGCGGTGCCTCCGATGCGGTGAGCCCCCGAAGTCACCCCGATGCCCGCGATGCGATTGCCCCGCACCATGGTTCCGGAGGCGTCGAGGCCCACGTAACAGCCCTCGACGGCGCTGCCGGAGGGACCATCGAGGAGGATCCCGTAGCTCCCGAAGCCGCCGATCGCCAGAGCGCGGATCGTGCTCCCACCCCCGGAGTCCTCGAGCCCGACGATCCCGATACCCACCTGGGAGCCGTCGAGCTCGATGACCGGAGAGCCCGCGAAACCCGGCTGCGTCGACCCGTCGATCACGGCGGCGTCCGCAAGCACCGGCAGCGCCGTCAACGGAGAGATGGTCACGATCCCGCCGCCCGGGATGGCGAAGACGACGTTGTCGGGTCCCGGCGAGGCGTTCGCGTCGAGGATCGCCTGCCGGAGGGATCCCGGGCCGGAGTCCGCCGCCGTCGTCACAGCGAACGTCGCCGCCAGGAGAGCCTGCGGCACGAAAACCGCCGCCGCCAACAGCGCTCCGCGGCGGAGACGACCGGACGCACACCGAGCCGCTCCGAGCGAACGCGAACGCGTGGTCACTCGGCCACAGACTATCAGGGGTCCCCGACCTTGCTCCGGGGAACCCACGCCGAATCGGCCAGGCTCGGGATCGCGCCGGGGATCCGGATGACTGGGAGGATTGGTCGGGGCGAGAGGATTTGAACCTCCGACCACTCGGTCCCGAACCGAGTGCGCTACCAGGCTGCGCTACGCCCCGAGGAGGTGCGGTTTATACGCGATTCCGGGCCGTTTGGCAAAGGCCGCGGCTTCGCGCGGGCGCTACTGGAGCTGGATCCCGAGCTTTCCGCCGGAATAGTCGAGGCGGAGCGTCTTCGTCTCGCCGCTCGAAACCTGGGCCGTCGTCGTGGCGAAGGCCGAGGCCATGTCCGGGCCGGAGAGCCAGGCCTTGATGGTGGTAGCCCCCGGCTGGACGGTGAGGCTCGCGAGGACGCTGCGGTTCTCGCCCTTCTTGAACGCGAAGGGCTTGCGCAGCAGGATCTGGTCATTGACGGCGATCATGACGTGGCCTTCGGGGATCGGCGAATCGAAGACGAGGCGAACGGTCGCGGTGCCCGGGGCCGGAGCCTGGCCCGTTCCCTGGGAAGGCGGCGCCGCAGCCGCCGCGCGGGCGGGCGCTCCGGCCGGGGTGGGAACGGCGCCCTTCCTGGCGGCCGCCTGCGATTCCCTGGGCTTCGACGCCTTCCTGCGGGCGGCGGCCTCCGCCGCGACCTTCTCCGCGATCTTCGTCTCGGCCTCGTCGCGGACGGCCAGGGCATCGGCATTGGAGGCATCCGCCGCGAGGACCTCTTCGGCCTTCTGCTTGGCCTCTTCGGGCCGGTCCTCGGTGAGCGCGGTGCGCGCGGCGGCGATCACGGCCTCCGCCTGTTCGCGTCGCTGCGCCTCTTCCTGCTGGGTGTTGACGGCGCTCTCCGCCATCTGCGCGAACCTGCGGGCCTCTTCATTGTTCGGACTGCGCGCGAGGACCTGGCGGAACCTCGCGAGGCTCTCCGCGTACTGGCCCTCGGCGAAGAGCTTCTGCCCCTCCTCGAGCGCCAGCTTGCGGTCGCGCACTTCCTGCTCGAGCGCCGCGTCGGGAGCGACCGTGGGCGTCGCCGCCGACCTCGCCCGCAGCGCGAAAAAGCCGACGAGGAGTATGGCGAGACCGGCCGTGCCGGCGACCACGCGCCAGAACCACTTGGGGTTGACCTGGGCCTTCGCGATCTTCTTCCACTCCTGGGCGGGAACGGGCGCCGGGGCCGCCCCGAGCGCCGCGCCGGGCAGCGGCGGAAGCTGATCGGCGTTCTCGAAGGTGCCCTCGAGAGGGGCCGCCGGTTCTGCGCCGATCTGCCCCGTGGACGACACCGGGTTCGTCGAATCGTGATCGCCCTCCCCTGGCGGCATCCCGGCCGCGTCGGGCGGCGGCCCGGGCGGCGGCGGAACCGCCGGCGGAGCCGGCGTCACGTTCGTCGTGTCCCGCGGCGCTCCCTGAGCGGCGAGCTCCTGCAGGTTCGCGAGCTTCAGGGTCGGAAGGTTCTCGGCCGCCGAAACCATCGTGCCGAGGTCCTGCAACGCCTTCTGCTCTTCCATGTGGGCCTTGAGCTGGTAGAGCGCGAGGGCCATGTCCTTTCCGCGCTGATACCGGTTCCAGGGGTCCTTGGCCATTGCGCGGGCCACGATCGGGTTGAACTCGGGCGGGATGTCGCTCGACAGGTCAGCCGGCGGCGTGAAGTCTTCGTGGACGATCTTGTACGAGATCGCCGTGAGGTTGTCGCCCTGGAAGGGCTTGCGCAGCGTCAGGAGCTCGTAGAGCACGACACCGAGCGAAAAGATGTCGCTCCGGCCGTCGACGGGGGCTCCCGAAACCTGCTCGGGGGACATGTAGTTCGGCGTCCCGAGAAACTGCCCGGTCGTCGTGAGATTGGACGAGGCGACCTTCGCGATCCCGAAATCGGTGATCTTCACCTTGCCGTCGGTCGTCAGGATGATGTTCGCCGGCTTGACGTCGCGGTGAATGATGCCCTTGCGGTGGGCGTAGTCGAGGGCTTCACCGATCTGTGCGACGAGGTCCGCGATCTCGTCCCAGGTGAACCTGTTCTTGTCGGTCAGGACCGTCTTGAGGTTGCGCCCCTCGATGTACTCCATGGCGATGAAAGACGCGCGGCTTTCCGTGTCCTCGCCGATGTCGTGGATCGTGACGATGTTGGGGTGGGACAGGATCCCGGCCGTCTGGGCTTCGCGCACGAAGCGCTCCCGGAATTCGCGGGACTCCGAATCGTCCTCGTCGCCCTGGGACGTCTTGATCGTCTTGATGGCAACGAGCCGGCCGATGACGGGGTCCTTGGCGAGATACACGACTCCCATCGCGCCCTTACCGAGCTCGTTCAAGACCTCGTAGCGGCCGAGCCTGCCGACACGCGCTCCCGCGACCTTATCCGCCATAGGCTCGGATCGAGTCCCTCCCCGGCCGGCGGACGACCCGCAGTGATGCAAGTGGACGCCGGACCGCCGAAATTCTAGCAGGTTGGCCGGGCCGGGGTGTGAATCTGGACGGTTCGGCCGTTTTTCCGGCTGGATCCCGGGCCGTATTCGAGCTGTATTCTGCGTCCTATGAACCCTGTCCGCGGCGAACGCATCGTTCGGTACGAGGCGGGCGAGGCGAAGCCCCGGGAGGACCGGGTGACGGTCGAAGAGCCGCTCGAGATCCGCGTCGGGACCGAGACGCTGGCCGTCACCATGCGCACCCCCGGGCACGACTTCGACCTGGCGGCCGGCTGGCTCCTCTCCGAAGGCGTCGTCCGGCGGCCCGAGGAGATCGTCCGTATGGAGCATTGCCGCGAGGTCCGGTCGGAGGAAGAGGAAGGCAATGTCGTCATCGTCCGCTCCACGGCGCCCGCGGGCGGGCTCGATCGCGCCAAGCGGCTGCTCCTCACGAGCTCTTCCTGCGGCCTCTGCGGCAAGGGGTCGATCGAGTCGATCCACGGTCGGTTCCCCCCGGTCTCCTCCGACGCGCGCGTCTCCCCCGACGTCCTCGGCGGGCTTCCGGCAAAGCTGCGCCGGTCGCAGGCGGCATTTGCGGAGACCGGCGGGCTGCATGCCGCCGGCATCTTCACGCTCGAGGGTGAGCTCGTGGCCTCGCGGGAGGACGTCGGACGGCACAACGCCGTCGACAAGGTCCTCGGCCATCTCTTCCGCGAGGGCCGGGTTCCCCTGTCCCGGCACATCCTGCTCGTATCGGGCCGAGCCTCCTTCGAAATCGTTCAGAAGGCCGTGTCCGCCGGGGTCCCGATCCTCGCGGCCGTGTCCGCGCCCTCCTCGCTCGCGATCGATCTGGCGCGAGCCGCGCGCGTGGCCCTCGTGGGGTTCCTGCGCGAGGGGGGCTTCAATCTTTATTCGGCGGAAGACCGCCTCGCCGTTCCCGCCCGCGCTCGATGACCGCCGGAATGACCCAGCCGAGCATGAAGCCGGCGAAGACCAGGAGGCCCACCGCGATCGCGAAGGCGAGGCCGATGCCGAGGCACGAGAGAACGGTCATGCCGCCCTCATTGTCGCCGGAGCGGCGATGACGGCGCGCGAAGATCCAGAGGAACGGCTCAAAAGCGGCAAAGCCGTCGCGGCGACCCTCCTGCTGGCGGCCGTGATTCTCGCGGCCGCGGCCGTTTTTCTGTGGGTCCTTTTGGCCCGGGGCTGCGCCGGGCCTTCAATATAATCCGGCGCCATGAAGTCATTCTCCGCTCCAAACCTGCGCAACGTCGCGATCGTGGGCCATAACACGGTCGGAAAGACCACTCTCGTGGCCTCGCTCCTGTACGCCGCCGGCGTAACCACCCGGGCCGGCCGCATCGAGGACGGCACCTGCCCGACCGACTTCGACGGTGAGGAAATCGACCGGAAGATCTCGATCAACCTGGCCTGCGCCCACGTCGTCCACCGGGACACGAAGATAAACTTCATCGACGCCCCCGGCTACGGGATCTTCGCCACCGAGGCGCGGTCCGCCGTTTATGCCGCCGACGCCGCCCTCATCGTCCTCGACGCCGTCTCGGGCGTCGAAGTCCAGACCGAGCGGGTCTGGAAGTTCGCCGCGGAATTCGGCCGGCCGGTCCTCTTCGTCGTGAACCGGATGGATCGCGAGCGCGCGTCCTTCGACCGCACGATCGCCTCCCTCCAGAAGAAGTTCGGGCGAGGCGTCGTCGCCCTCCAGATCCCCATCGGCGAAGAGAAGGGCTTCCACGGAACGGTCGATCTCGTCCGGATGGAGGCGCACGTCAACGACGACGGGAAGCGCAGCGACGGCCCGATCCCGGCGGACCTGGCGGAGCGCGCGAAAGCGGAGCACGAAGCGCTCGTCGAGGCCGTCGCCGAGGGCGAGGACGACCTGATGGAGAAGTTCTTCGCCCAGGGAACCCTGGAGGCCCAGGACATCGTCCCCGGACTGAAGCGCGAGATCGTCGAGCGCAAGATTTTTCCGGTCCTCTGCGCCTCGTCGTCCCACACGGTCGGCGCGCTGCGGATCCTGGACGCCTGCGTGGCCCTCCTGCCCTCCCCGGAGGACCGGAAGACGGAGGCCGTCGACAAGGACGGCAAGCCCGCGATGGTCTTCTGCAACGAGAAGGACCCGGCCGTCGCGCAGGTCTTCAAGACGGTTTCGGACGCCTTCGCGGGCCGCATTTCGTACCTGCGCGTCCTCGCCGGCCACTTCCAGTCCGACGGCACTTACTGGAACTCGGGCAAAGGCATTCCGGAGCGATTCTCGGGGCTCTTCCTGCCGCAGGGCAAGGAGCATGTCAGCGTCGCCGAAGCGAAAGCCGGCGACATCGTCGCGGTCGCGAAGCTCAAGGAGACGCTGAGCGGCGACACACTCACGGCCAAAGACCATCCCGTCGTCATCCCGGCGCTCAAGGTCCCCGAGGCCTCGATTGCCTACGCCATCGAGCCGAAGACCAAGGGCGACGAGGACAAGATCTCGACCGCCCTGCACAAGCTGATCGAGGAGGACCCCTCCCTGTCGTTCCAGCGCGACGAGGAGACCAAGGAGTTTCACCTCGCCGGCGCCTCGCAGCTCCACGTCGAGATCGCCGTCGCGCGGCTCAAGAAGCGGTACGGGGTCGAGGTCATCCTCCACCCGCCCAAGGTCCCCTACCGCGAGACCATCACCCGCAAGGCGGAGGCCCACGGCCGCCACAAGAAGCAGACCGGAGGCCACGGCCAGTTTGCCGACTGCCGCATCCGGGTCGAGCCCCTGGCCCGCGGCAAGGACTTCGAGTTCGTCGACGACATCTACGGCGGAGCGATCCCGCGCAATTTCATTCCCGCCGTCGAGAAGGGCATCCAGGAGGTCCGCCGCAAGGGCTTCCTCGCCGGGTACCCCATGGTCGACTTCCGCGTGACCCTCTATGACGGGCAGTACCACGACGTCGACTCCTCGGAGCTCGCGTTCAAGCTCGCCGGGGCCCTTGCCTACAAGGAGGCCATGGCGGCGGCCCGGCCGACTCTGCTCGAGCCGGTCATGAACGTGGAGATCACGGCGCCGAACGAGTACGTCGGCGATCTGATGGGCGACCTGTCGTCCCGGCGCGGGAAAGTCGAGGGCATGGACGCCGCCGAGGACGACACCGTCATCAAGGCCCAGGTCCCGATGTCGGAGCTCCTGACCTACGGCGCGCAACTGAGGTCGATTACCCAGGGCCGCGGCTCGTTCCACCTCGAGTTCTCGCACTACTCCGAGGTCCCGCACGCCCTGCAGGAGAAGGTGATCGCGCAGTCCAAGGGCGGCGAGGCCAAGGAAGCCTAGGCTCCGGAGAGTCCGTGACGCGCCCTTCCTCGTGGGACGGCCGCGGCTCGACGACCCTTGACTTGGACCTCCGACTGAGAGAGGTTAGCCCCGCTCCACGAGCGATCATCCGACGTATTTCGTTTCCGCCTCGGCCCCGGCGTAGCCAGGATTCCGCAGACGTCTCGTCTCAATTCCCGGGCATCGCAACGTAACCGCCGACACCAACAATTCATCGGAGGTCTCTGCCCATGGCGAATCGCCGGCCGCGCGTCCGCGTCTCGCGCCTCGGATCCCTGGCTCTGCTCTTCGTCGCATCCCTGCTCCGCGGCGATTCGCCCGACGTGGCCGGCCCGCACGTCACGGCGAGCGGCGCCCGCCAGATCGAGGCGCTCGTGGCGATCAAGGATTCGAAGACACCGCTGCAACAGAAGATCGACTCGCGTCTCTTCCTCGGCCTTCTCCACCAGCGCGGCGACGCGCGCCTCGCGCCCCTGACCCAGTACCGCTTCGTCGAGGCCGAGGCCGACGGCCGCATCGCCGTCGACATCCCGCTGGCGTCGGCGGACGACCGCGAAGCCATCGTTGCGGCGATCGAGGCCCGGGGCGGCGTGATCCTTTCCGCGCCCCCGGCCTACCCCACGGTCCGAGCGCGCCTCCGTTTCGAAGATCTCGAGCCGCTCGCGGCCCTCGAGGGCGTCCGCGCGATCCGGGGAGGAGCGCGGGCCCTGACCGGAGCGGTCAACGTTTCCGAAGGCGACAGGACGCACGGCGCCGAGGGGGCGCGGGCATTCTTCGGCGTCAACGGGTCGGGTGTGAAGGTCGGCGTTCTGTCCGACGGGGTCAATTCGCTCGCGTCGCTTCAAAGCAGCGGCGATCTGCCGGCCGTCACGGTACTGTCCGGCCAGGCCGGCAGCGGCAACGAGGGCGCCGCAATGCTCGAGATCGTCCACGACCTCGCGCCCGCCGCCGCGCTGTACTACGCGACGGCGACCATCTCGCCGGCTCAGTTCGCACAGAACATCCTCGACCTCGCGGCCGCGGGCTGCGACGTGATCATCGACGACGTGATCTGGACGGACGAGTCTCCGTTCGAGGACTCGCCGATCGCCCAGGCCGTCAACACGGTCACGGCGGCCGGAGTCTCCTACTTTTCCTCGGCGGGCAACGAAGGCAACGTCGACGATGCGACGTCCGGAACGGTCGAGGGCGACTTCGCGCCCAACGGCGCCGTCGCCAGCCTTCCCGGCGCCGGCGTGGCGCACAACTTCGGCGACGGCGGCCAGTCGATCCTCTGCACCGCGAACTCCGTCGGCACCTTCCTGACCTGGGCCGAGCACGCCGATTTCAACAACGGTTACGCCTCCACCGACTACGACGTCTACGACATGAACGGCGCCCTGACGGTCGTCTTCGACTCGGGCACGGATACCCAGGACGGGGTCGGCAACAACGACTTCCCGGTGGAATTCATGGGACCGACGTTCGCCGACGAGCGGCTGGTGATTCTGCGTAAACACACCGGCTCGACGACGAGCGCTCCGATGTTCAACCTGATCGCCTTCCGCGGCAAGCTCGCCCCGGCACTCGCGACGACGGGCGCGACCCGGGGCCACAGCGCCGCCGCACACGCTTTTTCGGTCGCGGCGGTCCCGGCGGCGGGCGCGTTTTCGGGCGGGGGGCCGACCGGGCCGTATCCCGGTCTCTTCGGGCCGGGCAGCACGACCGAGCTCTTCACGTCCGACGGTCCGCGCCGCATCCTCCTGCGCACCGACGGCTCGGAGATCACCCCCGGAAATCGCACCAAGACCGGCGGCGTCGTCCGCCAGAAGCCCGACATCACCGCCGCGGACGGCGTCTCATGCGCGGCCCCGGGGTTTCTTCCGTTCTTCGGGACATCCGCCGCAGCGCCGCACGCCGGAGCCATCGCGGCCCTGCTCAAGTCGGCCGTTCCGTCGATCACGGCCGACGGGATCCGCGAGGCGCTCGTGGGCTCGGCGATCGACATCGAGGCACCGGGCGTCGACCGGGACACCGGCGCCGGCGTCGTCATGGCGCTCCCCGCCCTGCAGCGCGCCGGCGCCACGGGCCTGCTCGGGGCGGAGCCGATGGAGGTCGACGCCCACACGGCCGCCGGCACCAACTCGAACCTGAACGGAGTCTTCGAGCCCGGCGAGTTCGTCGAGGTTTCGCCGACCTGGAAGAACAACCAGGCCTCGGGCCAGGCGCTGACCGGCACCGCTTCGAACTTCACGGGACCGGCCGGTCCGTTCTACAACCTGGCCGACGCGACCGCAGGTTACGGCACGATCGCCGCGAGCGGGACCAACGGCTGCCACGACGCGTCGGCCGACTGCTATCGCGTCGCCGTGACGGCGACCCGGCCGCTCGCCCACTGGGACGCCACGCTCACCGAAACGCTTTCGACCGGCTTGCCGAAGCTCTGGAAGCTCCATATCGGAAACACCTTCCCCGACGTCCCGAGCACCAATCCGTTCTATCCCTTCGTCGAGAACCTCCTCCACAACGGCGTGACCGGCGGATGCGGCCTCGGCAACTACTGTCCCGGCAATGCCGTCACGCGCGCCCAGATGGCGGTGTTTCTCCTCAAGGGCGAGCATGGAGCGTCCTACATCCCGCCCTCGTGCACGGGAATCTTCCCCGACGTGCCGTGTGCGCCGGCGTCCGCGTTCGCGGTCGACTGGATCGAGCAGCTGGCCGCCGAGGGGATCACGGGGGGTTGCGGAGGCGGCCTGTACTGCCCGGGCAACCAGGTGACGCGCGCTCAGATGGCGATCTTCCTGCTCAAGGCAGAGCACGGCAGCGGCTACACGCCGCCGGCCTGCGCCGGCATCTTCCCCGACGTACCCTGCTCGCCCACGCCCGCGTTCGCGGTCGAGTGGATCGAGCAGCTCTTCAACGAAGGAATCACGGGCGGATGTGCCGGCGGCGGCTATTGCCCCGCAAACCCGGTGCTCCGGAGTCAGATGGCCGTCTTTCTGGTCAAGACGTTCGGCCTCGCCCTGTACGGCCCCTAGTGTTCCGTAGCGGAAGTCGCTCTACGGAACACGGTCGTAGGGGCGGGGCTTGCCCCCGCCCGCGGGCGGCCGCGAGGGCCGCCCCGACATGCCATGGCGCTATCAACACTTCGGTGACAGGACACTAGGTCCGTCCGGGCCGCCCGTCGGGAGAGAGTAGTCTCACGCCACCATGCCGGGCGTGCCGACCCCAGCTCCCCCGACGCCGCGGCCCGCGGCATCGCCGTCGTGGCGTGACCTGCTCGCGATCGCCGGGGCGGCCGCGATGGTCTCCTACGCGGCGTGGAGGCTCCCCCCGGCCTCCGCTTTCCGAAAGCTCCCGGAAACGCCGATCGACAACAGCCAGATTCACGCTTCGGCGGCGTGGTACCGCCTTCTCCTCGAGGCCGCGCGCCGCGTCCCGTCGGGAGCGACCGTCCTCGTCCGCGGGACGACGGCGCAGGGCGAACAGGACACGTACATTCAGCATTTCGGCGTGGCTCTCCTGCCGGGGCGCAGAGTGCTTCCGCCTGTCCCGAACATCGAGCGGATGGCCGACTACTTCGTGCTCGTCGGGTCGGGCGGGCCGATCGAGGGAGCCGAAATGCTCACGGCGACCGCCGACGGCTCGATCTGGAGGCGCCGGCACCCGTGAGGCCGGGCCTGGCCTGGCTCGCGGCCCTCGGGATAATGCCGTTGCTCGGGCTCGGCGTGGGCTTCGCGCGGCCCTTCGCCGTCCTGCCGACGGTTTGCCGCTTCGTTCTCGCGGGCGGGGCGGGAGCCTTCGTACTTTCGACGCTGATGACGCTGGCCGCTCTCGTCGGGCTGCGGTGGAACCCGATCGCCCTCGGGGCCGCCAGCGTCCTGGCGAGCGCGCTGATCGGCCGGGCGCTCTCGAAAGGCCGCCCGATCGCGACCGTTCCCGCCGAGCCGATGGGGCCGGCCGGCCGCGTTGCGGCCGCCATCTCCGCAGGCGCCGTCGCCGTCGCGGCGCTCTCGGTCCTTGCGGGCGCATCGACCTGCGGCGACCTCATCCTCTTCTGGGGCCCGAAGGGAGAGGCCTTCGCCGCCGTCGGAACGATCGACCCGGCGTTTCTCGGCCACCCGTGGCTCGCCTACATGCACCCGTCCTATCCGCCGCTCGTGACGAACCTCTTCGCCTTCGCCTCCATGCTCGCGGGCCATTTCTCCTGGGGTGCCGCCACGGCGACTTTCCCGCTCCTCCTCGCCGGTCTCGCGCTCGCCCTGCCGGGGCTGCTCCGGCTCTTGCTGCCCCGCGGCAGCGCGCACGCGACCGCCGCGGTCGTCGTCTGCGGCGTTGCCCTTCTCGGCACGGAGGCGGACCTCGCGGGGGGCGCCGACATGCCGCTGCTCTTTTTCGAGACGCTGGCGATGGCCTTGCTCGTCGCACCCGCCGCCCGCGATCCGGCGATCCAGGTTCTTGCCGGGCTCCTGCTCGGCGCCGCGGTCTCGGCGAAGGTGGAAGGGCTTCCGTTCGCCCTGGCCGCGGCCGTCCTCTTCGCCGCCGCCGGAACGCGAATTTCGGGACTCGGCCGGGTGCTCCTGCGCCTGCTCGGGCCGGCCGCTCTCGCAACCGCCGCCTGGTTCGCGTTCGGCCTTCGCACGGGAACGTTCCGGGGGTATCGAGGTTACGGAAGCTTCCTGAAGCTCTATCCCTCCGCCCTCGGCGAGGCGCTCGGCGCGATCGGCCATGCTCTCTGGCTCATCGGCTACGGCCTTCCGTTCCTCGTTCCGCTCCTGCTTCTCGCGCTTCGCCCGCGGCCCCTGCGGCCCGCCTGGCTGCCGGTTGGAACGGCCGTCCTTCTCTCGGGCTTCCTGCTCTTCACATACCTGCATGTTCCGGACCCGGGGGAATGGATCGGGTGGTCGGCGGCCCGCGTCTACTCGCCGCTCGTTCCGCTCCTCGCGCTCGGGGCCGCCGCCGGCCCGGCGGAGGACGATCCGGAAGCGAAGCTCAGGAGCCTGTAACCGTAGGTCCCCGAGGCGTACAGCGCCCGGTAGCCGCGCCCGCTCTCCAGAAGCCCGTCGATCCGGGAGGGTTCGAGGCCGAGGTCCTTCTCGATCGCCGCCCGGTGCCGGGGGATCCGCTCGAGGAAGTAGTCGATCGTGGGCGCGGCCTTCGCCGTGACCTCGAGTTCTTCCTCGAGAGTGAAGCCCGCGCTCGCCGCGGACTCGAGAAAGCGGTCGAGGCGATGAAGCGCGTCGGGCCGGTCGACGGGACCGAGCGCGAACTCGTCGAGCACGACGACGCGGGCTCCCGGCGCCGCGACTGCGCGGACTTTCCGGAAGAGCGCCCCGCTCTCGATGTACTGCGAGGATTCCTGAAAGACGACGATGTCGTAACGGGCCGTCGTTTCGTAGTGCTCCAGGGGCGCGGTGTGGACCCGGATGCGTCCTCCGAATCGCTCCACCGCCGCGGCGGCCTGAGCCGGGTCGGGCGTGAGGCCCTCGGCGGCATAGCCTTCTTCGGTCAGGAAGGCGAGCGTCGTGCCGAGCCCGATGCCGACCTCGAGCAGACGCGCCGGGGGCGGCGGGAGCCGGGAAAGCAGCAGCGCGGTGGAGCGCTCCTGAGCCGCCGCGATCGAGTCGTCCGGGGTGTCGAACAGGCCGTAGTGCATCGAAACCACGCTCCCCTCCTCGCGCTCGAGAACGGAGAGGAGGACGTTCAGGGGAAAGGGAAAGTCGCGATAGGCCGACACGCGCGGAGAGGGCGGCCGCAAGGGCCGACCCTACGACCGTCCGAAAGGAACGGCCGGATCGGCCCGGGGTCGCAGGGGCGGGGCTTGTCCCCGCCCTTCTACAGCGTGCGCCAGCGCCTTCCGTCCTTCTCGAGAAAGCGGTCCGCGCTCTCGGGGCCGAACGTCCCGGCGGCGTAGTTGGGGAAATCCGTCGGCGCCGTGCGTTCCCACGCATCGAGGATCGGCGTCAGCACTTCCCAGGCGTGCTCGGCTTCGTCGCCGCGGATGAACAGGGTCTGGTCGCCGTGCGTGACGTCGACGAGGAGGCGTTCGTAGCCGCCGGCGATCGGGGCTCCGAGCTTCGAGTACGGGAAGTCCATGTACACCGACTGGACCTGGAGCACCGAGCCCGGGACCTTGACGCCGAACTTCAGCGACACGCCCTCGTCCGGCTGGATGTGGAGGCGCAGCACGTTCGGAAGCAGTTCGCCGGAAGCCTTGCTGAAGAACCGGTGGGGAACCTGCTTGAACTCGATCGAGACCTCGGTGACGCGCTTGGCGAGCCGCTTGCCGGAACGCAGGTAGAACGGCACGCCCGCCCAGCGCCAGTTGTCGATCGCCACCTTCATCGCGGCGTAGGTCGCCGTCGAGGACTGCGGATCGACTTTTGGCTCCTCGCGGTAGCCCGGCACGCGGCGTCCGTTGACGACGCCCGGGCCGTACTGGCCGCGGACGGCCCACTCGTCGATCCCGTCGTTGCCGAACGGGCGGATCGACTCGAGGACCTTGACCTTTTCCGCGCGGATCGCGTCCGCCTCGTAGGCGGCGGGAGGCTCCATCGCGGTCAGGGTCAGCAGCTGCATGATGTGGTTCTGGAACATGTCGCGCACGACGCCCGCTTGCTCGTAGAAGCCGGCGCGGTGCCCGACGCCGACCGACTCGGCGACCGAGATCTGGACGTGTTCGACGTAGTGATGGTTCCAGAGAGGCTCGAAGATCCCGTTGGCGAACCGCAGGACGAAGATGTTCTGGACCGTCTCCTTCCCGAGGTAATGGTCGATCCGGTAGACCTGCTTCTCGGGAAACACCTTCAGGAGGACCGAGTTCAGGTGCCGGCAGGACGCGAGGTCGTGGCCGAACGGCTTCTCGACGACCGCGCGCACCCAGCCGTTGGCGACGTGGGTCAGCTCGGCCTCGCCGAGGCCGTGGAGGATCGGTTCGTCGGCGTCGGGAGGCGTCGCGAAGTAGAAGATCCGGTTGCGGGCGCCCGGGCGCCCGCCCTCGATCGCGTCGAGCGCCGCGCGGACGTTGCGGTAGAGCTCCGGGTCGCCGAAGTTGCCGGCGATGTACCGGACGACCGCGGGGAGGTCCCCCGGCCGCCCCTGGCTCGGCGGCGTGAACTCGCGCGCGCCCTCCTCGAGGTGCCGGCGAAACTCGTCGTCGCTGTAGTGCGTCCGGCCGATGCCGACGATCGCGAAGTCGGGCGAGATCGCGCCGTCGCGGTTGAGGTGCGCGATCGCCGGCGCGAGGAGGCGCCGGGTCAGGTCGCCCGAGGCCCCGAAGATGACGAGCGTGCACGGAGGGCGAATCTCCTCCTCGGAGCGCCGCGTGGTCCCGGAAGGAAGCACGGACGGAGAGCTCATGCGCGGAGGGTCCCGAGAGGCCCCGGAATCCCGCTCACGCCACCCTCATCGCCTTCTCCTTCTCCTCGATCGCCTTGAGGAGACCGTCGTAGGAGTCCGCGAATTTCTTGACGCCCTCGTCCTCGAGCTCCTGGACGACCGTGGCGAAGTCGATCTTCAGTCCCGGCAGCGCTCCAAAGGCCGCGTGGGCGGCGTCGAGGTCTTCGCGGATGCGGACCTTCGGATCGCCGTGGTCCCGATAAGCCTCGAAGGTCTCCGGGGGGATCGTGTCGACCGACCGGGGAGCGATGAGGGCCTCGACGTAGTAGACGTCGGGGAGCGACTTGTCCTTGGTCGAAGTCGAGGCCCAGAGGGGCCGCTGGACGCGCGCGCCTCTGGCCCCGAGCGCCGCGAAGCGCGCGCCGCCGAAAACCTCCTCGAAGGCCTCGTAGGCGATCCGCGCGTTGGCGACGCCGAGCTTCGCCCGCCACGCCTTCGCGTTCGGGTTCCCGGCTTTCGTCAGGAGGTCGAGCTTCGCGTCGACGTTGGTGTCGACCCGGGACACGAAGAAGCTCGCGACCGAGCGGATCCGGTCGATCGGCTCGGCGCGCTTGACCCGCTCCTCGAGCGCCGTGAGGTACGCGTCGATGACCTCCCGGTAGCGCGGGACGCCGAAGAGCAGCGTGACGTTGATGTTGAGACCGTCCGAGAGGCACTGGCGGATCGCGGGGACGCCCTCGGCCGTCCCCGGGATCTTGACCATGACGTTGGGCCGATTGCACCTGTCCCACAGCCGGTGGGCCTCGGCGATCGTTCCCTGCGTGTCGCGGGCCAGGTGCGGCCCCACCTCGATCGAGACAAACCCGTCCTCCCCGCCCGACGCGTCGTAGACCGGGCGGAACTGGTCGGCCGCCGCGGCGACGTCCTCGACGGCGAGGCTCTCGTAGATCGCGGCCGGGGACTGCCCCGCGGCGCCCCGGATCACCTCGTCGTAGAGCGTGCTCTTCGCGATCGCGTTCTGGAAAATGGTCGGGTTGGACGTCATGCCGCGCAGGCCGTCGTCCGCGATCAGCCTCTTCAACCCCGGCCCGGCGTAGAGATCCCGCCGGATGTAGTCGTACCAGACGCTCTGGCCGAGCTCGCCCAGCCTTTGCAGAGGATTCTTGCTCATGCCTTGCCTCCTTGCCTGCCGAGCAGTTCGTGAGCGTATTTCACGACGTGCTCGACGGTGAACCCGTATTCCCTCATCACGACTTCGCCCGGGGCCGAAGCCCCGTAGCGGTCGACGCCGATCGACCCGCCTCCGTCGCCGACGTACCGCTCCCAGCCGAGGGTCACGCCGGCCTCGATCGAGAGCCGGGCCCGCACCTCCGGGGGGAGCACTTCGTCGCGGTACTCCTTCGGCTGCGCCTCGAAGAACTCCCAGCACGGCATCGAAACGACCCGGGTCGGGATCCCTTCGGCCTCGAGCTTCGGGCGGGCGGCGGCCGCGAGTTGAAGCTCCGAGCCCGTACCCATCAGGATCAGCCGCGGCTTTCCTCCCGACGCCTCGGCCAGGATGTACGCGCCCCGCGCGACGTCGCCTTTCGCGCCGGACCGGTCGAGGACCGGAACGTTCTGGCGGCAGAGCACGAGGCCCACGGCGCCCTCGCGGTGTTCCATCGCCGCGCGCCAGGCTTGCGCCGTCTCGTTGGCGTCGCCCGGACGAAGGACCGCGAAGTGCGGCATCGCCCGGAGCGACATGAGCTGTTCGACCGCCTGGTGGGTGGGCCCGTCCTCTCCCAGCCCGATCGAGTCGTGCGTCCAGACGAAGATCGTCGGCAGATGCGACAGGGCCGCGAGGCGGATCGACGGGCGCATGTAGTCCGAAAAGCAGAAGAACGTGGCCACGAAGGGACGCACTCCCCCGTGGCAGGACATGCCGTTGGCGATCGCCGCCATGGCATGTTCGCGCACGCCGTAGTGGATGTTGTTGCCGGCGCCCGTCACGCCGTCGAACTCGGCGGCGCCGTCGATGTGGGTCTTGGTCGATTCGGAGAGGTCCGCGTCGCCGCCCAGGAGCCACGGCACGCGTTTCGCGATCGCGTTGATGGCCTTGCCCGACGCGACGCGGGTGGCCAGCGATTCGCCCGCCTTCCAGCTCGGCAGATCGGCGTCCCATCCCTTCGGCAGCGCGCCCTTCGCCTCCGTCCGCCACTCTTCGGCGAGGTCCGGGAAAGCCTTCGCGTACGTCTCGAACCGGCGCAGCCACTCGGCCTCGGCCTTTTCGCCCCGGGCGACCGCGGAGCGAAGATTCTCGAGCGCCTCCTTCGGCACGTGGAACGGGTCCGTCCACTCCCAGCCGAGGGCCTCCTTCGTCAGCGCGACCTCCTCGACGCCGAGGGGGCTTCCGTGCGCGGCGTTCGTGCCGGCCTTGTGCGGGGAGCCGTAGCCGATCGTCGTGCGGACGGCGATGATCGTCGGTCGCTCCTCCTGCGACACCGCGGTCCGGATCGCGCGGTCGATGCCGTCGAGGTCCGTGTTGCCGTTTTCGACGCGGAGCACCTGCCAGCCGTAGGCCGCGTACCGGGCGAGCACGTCCTCGGTGAAACTCTGGCGGGCCGGGCCGTCGAGCGTGACGTGGTTGTCGTCGTAGAGGTAAACCAGCTTGCCGAGCTTCAGGTGCCCGGCGAGCGAGCCCGCCTCCCCGGAGATCCCCTCCATGAGGTCGCCGTCGCCGACGAGGCAGAAGGTCCGGTGCGAAACGATCTCGTGGCCGGGCCGGTTGAACCGGTGGGCCAGGAAGCGCTCCGCCATCGCCATCCCGACCGCGTTGGCCGTGCCCTGCCCGAGGGGGCCCGTCGTCGCCTCGACACCCGGGGTCACGTGCACTTCGGGGTGCCCGGGCGTGCGGCTGCCCCACTGACGGAAGGCCTTCAGATCGTCGAGTCCGAGGTCGTAACCGGTCAGGTAGAGGAGGCTGTAGAGAAGGGCCGATCCGTGGCCGGCGGACAGGACGAACCGGTCGCGGTCCGGCCAGTGCGGATCGCGGGGGTTGTGCGAGAGGTGGCGGTGCCAGAGAACGTAGGCCATCGGCGCGGCCCCGAGGGGCAGACCGGGATGGCCGGAATTGGCCTTCTGGACCGTGTCGATCGACAGGGTGCGGATGGTGTCGATCGCGAGCTCTTCGAGGGACTTCGCGGCAGTGGTCAAGCGGGCCTCCTCGACCGGATCTTATTACGCGGCCCGGGAACGAGGCGCGTCGGCGGAGCGCAGTTTTCATGATGCGAAACCAGCGGCTCGTTCTGATAGAGAATCGGGTCGCGAGGGCCCGAATCCCGTGAAGATCGACGCATCCGTGGCCGCCCTGCGCGGCGCCCGAAATCCGCTCGAGTGGTCCGGCGGAGACCTCTCCGACCGGGCGCTCTCCATGGAGTGGCTCGAGACCGACGGCCGTGGCGGATTCGCGTGCGGCACCGTGGCCGGCCCGCGGAGCCGCCGCTACCACGGCTGGTACGTCCCGTCGATCCCGCCGCCCCGCCGCCGCTGGATGCTCGTGTCGGGCTGCGACGAGTTCGTGACGGCGGGCGGCCGCACGACCGGCATCTCGACGCAGGAGTACCACGACCTGTTCCATCCCGAGGGGATGAAGAACCTCTCGCGGTTCCGACTCGAGCCCTTCCCGACCTGGCGCCACGAAACCGCGGACTTCGCGATCGAGCGCTCGCTCTGCGTCGTCCGCGACCGCGCGGTCACGATCGTGCGGTGGGTCAATCGCGGGACCGCGGAGCTGTCGCTGCGGGTGCGGCCCCTCCTCGCGTTCCGGGGCCTTCATCGCCTTCAGACCGAGACGGCCGACTGGGACGACTCCGTCGAGGTCCGCGGCGAGACGTCGTGGGTCAAGCCCTTCCCTTACCTTCCCCGGCTCTTCCTGCGGGGCGTCTTCGCCGCGACGCGGAGCGATCCGGCCTGGTACCGGCGGTTCCGCTACGCCGAGGAGGCCGCCCGCGGCTACGACTGCGAGGAGGACCTCTGGAGCCCTCTCGAGTGGGAGTGGACACTGCGCCCCGACGCGCAGGTCTTCGCGCTCTTCTCGCTCGACGAGGTCGCGGGGGATCCGGACGGCTTCCTGGATGCGGAGCGAAAGCGGCGGCGGGATTTCGCGCCGACCGGCGACTCCGTGTTCGACGAGCTCGCGCGGCGCTCGGAAGCCTTCGTCGTCGAGGCGGACCACTGGCGAACCACGCTTCTCGCGGGGTACCCGTGGCTGACCGACTGGGGCCGGCAGGCCATGGTCGCGGCCCCGGGGCTCGCGCTCGCCCAGGGCCGCGCGGGAACCCTCGCGCGCGTGCTCAACACCTTCGCGGCCGACCAGCGCGACGGCCTCATCCCGGGCCACTTCGACGGCGACGCCGCGCAGCCCGAGTACGACTCGATCGACGCCTCCCTCTGGTTCATCCTCGCGGTCGAATGGTTCGGGCGCGCGCGGCGCGATCCCGCGCGGCCCTCGCCGTTTCTCGGGTCGGTGCGCTCGATCGTCGACGCGTACCGGCGCGGAACGCGCTCGCGCATCGGCGTCGGGCCCGACGGCCTGCTCGCCGGCGACGCACCGGGGCGTCCGCTGACCTGGATGGACGCCGTCCTCGACGGACAGGCCGTCACGCCGCGCGCCGGCCGGCCCGTCGAGGTCAATGCCCTGTGGCATGCGGCCCTCAAAGCCGCGGCCCGTGTCGAGCGCCTCGCCGGCGAAACCGGGCGGGCGCGCGAGCTCGAGTCGGAGGCGTGGCACCTCGCGCGGCGGTTCAACGAAACCTTCTGGTGCGCCGAGAATGGCTGCCTCTACGACGTCGTCGGCGACTTCGGCCCGGACCCGAGCCTGCGACCCAACCAGATCTTCGCCGTCGCTCTGACCGACGACCTGCTGCCGCCGCACCGAGCCCGGTCAGTGTACTGGAGCGTGCGGCGCCACCTCCTGACGCCCTTCGGGCTCCGCACGCTCGATCCGGAGGACCCCCGCTACCGGGGCGAGTGCACCGGCGACGAGCGCTCCCGCCTCTCCGCCATGCACCAGGGAACGGTGTGGCCCTGGCTGATGGGCGCCTTCGCCGACGCGCACTTCCGCGTCCTCGGCAACACCGAGCGGTCGCGCCGGACGATGCGGGCGCTTCTGGCGCCGCTGCGCGCGCACGTGCGGGAGTCCGGACTCGGCCATGTCGCGGAGATGTTCGACGGCGATCCCCCCCACACCCCGCGCGGCTGCTTCGCCTCGGCCTGGAGCGAGGGCGAGATCGCGCGGGTCCTCTACACGCACATGCGGGGAGGGGAATGAGGAACGAGCCCGCCTGCTGAACGCTCCATGAAGGTCCTCATGTTCGGCTGGGAGTTCCCCCCGTACGTTTCGGGCGGTCTCGGCGTCGCCTGCGAGGGACTGGTGCGGGGCCTTCTGGACCTCTCGACCGAGATTTCCCTGGTGCTCCCCCGCCGAGTCCCGAGCTTTTCTCCCCGCCTGCGGGTCCTGACGGCCGGCCGTTCCGGCGAGGGCCGGGCCGGCGCCCCCCGGATGCGGAGGCGGCGGCTCCGGATTCGGCGCGTGCGGACGCTCCTGACGCCCTATCTCACCGAGCAGGCCTACGAAGAAGAGCTTCTCGCGATTTCGGCCGCCCGGGCGGGCCAGCCCGGGCTCTACGGCCCGAATCTTCACGCCGAGGTGCTTCGCTACGCCGAGGACGCCGCGCGCATCGCCACGCGCGAGTCTTTCGACGTCATCCACGCACACGACTGGATGACGTTCATGGCCGGGATGCGCGCGAAGAGGTCGAGCGGCAAGCCCCTCGTCCTGCACGTGCACGCCACCGAATACGACCGCTGCGGCAACGCCGACGCCGGCTTCGTCGTCGGGGTCGAGCGCGCCGGCTTCGCCGCGGCCGACCGGGTCGTCGCCGTGTCCGCGTACACGGCCGAGGTGCTGACCGGCCGTTACGGCGTCCCCGGCGACAAATTGCGGGTCGTCCACAACGCGATCGACGCCCGGGCGCGGCGACCCCGCTGGACCGTCGCGGCGGGCGATCCGCTGGTGCTCTTCGCGGGGAGGATCACGTGGCAGAAGGGTCCCGACTATTTCGTCGACGCGGCCGCGCGCGTGGCCGCGGAGATGCCTGCCGTCAGGTTCGCGGTGGCGGGCGCCGGCGACCGGCTCCGACCCATGATGCAACGGGTGGCCGACGCCGGCCTCGAGGACCGATTCCTCTTCACCGGATTCCTCCCGAAGGGCGAGCTCGACCGTCTCTACGCGCGGGCCGACGTGTACGTCCTGCCCTCCGTGTCCGAGCCCTTCGGCCTCACGGCGCTCGAGGCGCTCCAGCACGGCACGCCGGTCATCGTCTCGCGCTCGGCCGGAGTCTCCGAGGTCGTCCGCCACGTCCTGCGCGTCGACTTCGGCGACGTCGAAGACCTCGCATCCAAGATCCTCTCGGTCCTCCTGTTTCCACCTCTGCGGGACGCGCTGTCCCGGCGGGGCCGCGCCGAGGTCGAGCGCCTCTCGTGGCGCGAGGCGGCCTGGCGCTGCCGGACGATCTACCGCGAGCTGGTGGCAGAATGAGGCGACCCCGATGATCCCCGTCTGCCTCTATTTCCAGGTCCACCAGCCGCACCGGCTGCGCCGCTACACGTATTTCGACGTCGGTCGCGAGCACCGCTACTTCGACGACGGGGCCAACCGCGCGATCCTCTCCCGCGTTGCCGAGCGTTCGTACCGGCCTGCGACGGCGATGCTCGAACGGCTCCTGGGGCGTCACCCGCGCTTCTCCGTCGCGTTCTCGTTTTCCGGGACCCTCCTCGAGCAGCTCGCGGCGTGGGCACCGGACGTCCTTGCCGCTTTTCGGCGGCTCGCGGCCGAGAACGAGCGCGTCGAGATCCTCGCGGAGACGTCCCACCATTCGCTCGCCTGGCTCGCGTCGCTCGAGGAGTTCGACGCCCAGGTGGCGCTTCACCGGGACGCGGTCGCGGAGATTTTCGGCCGCGAGCCGACGGTCTTCCGCAACACCGAGCTCATCTACTCCGACGCCCTCGCGGCGCACCTGGAGGCGAAGGGCTATCGGGGGGTGCTCGCCGACGGTGTCGAGCCCCTGACGGGACCGCGCTCGGCGCGCGGCGTCTTCCGGGCCGCGACTCCCGGCGGCCTCCCGCTCGTCCTGAGGGACTACCGGCTGTCCGACGACATCGCTTTCCGCTTTTCGAACCGTTCCTGGACCGAGTGGCCGCTGACCGCCGAGAAGTACGACCTCTGGATCTCGCAGCTCGACGGCGACGTCCTTTCACTCTTCATGGACTTCGAGACCTTCGGCGAGCACCAGAGGGCCGAGACCGGCATTTTCGAGTTTTTCGAGGCCTGGGTCGGCCGGCACCTCGAGCGCCCCGGAGACGGCTTCCTGACGCCCTCCGGCGCGATCGCGCGCCTTCCGCACGGCGAGCGGCTCTCGGCGCCCCGCACGCTGTCGTGGGCCGACGAGGCGCGGGACGTCTCCGCCTGGCAGGGCAACGATCTCCAGCGGGATGCCCTCAAGCGGCTCTTCGCGCTCGAGCCGCGGGTCCGTGCGGCCGGCTCGCCCGACCTTTTCTCGGACTTCCGGCGGCTGACGACCTCCGACCACTTCTACTACATGGCGACGAAGGCCTCGGAAGACGGGGAGGTCCACGCGTATTTCTCGCCCCACGAATCTCCCTACGAGGCGTACATTGCCTTCATGCACGTGCTGACGGACCTCGAGCGCCGCCTCCCCCGCCCGATCCGCCGGCCCTCAGCCGCGGCCGCGCCCGGCCGCGCCCCCGCCCGACCTTGAAGCAGACTCCGGTCTTCCTGCTCGTCTGCGACGGCTGGGGGCACGCTCCGCCCTCGCCGGGCAACGCCATCACCCGGGCCCGGACGCCGATCTACGACCGCTGGCTCGCGGAGTACCCCTGGACGCTGCTCGAAGCCTCCGGCGAAGCCGTGGGGCTCCCGGCCGGCGTGATGGGCAACTCCGAGGTGGGACACCTGACGCTCGGCGCGGGCCGCATGGTGCCGCAGGACCTCCTCCGCATCGACCTCGCCCTGCGCGACGGCTCGTTCGACGACAATCCCGCGCTGCTCGAGGCCTGCGCGGCCGCGCGGCGCCGCGGCGCGACGCTCCACGTCATGGGTCTTCTCTCGGACGGCAGCGTCCACTCGCACGAGCGCCATCTCGAAGGGCTGCTGCGGCTCGCCGCAGCTCGGGGCGTTCCACGCGTGCGGGTCCACGCCTTCACCGACGGGCGCGACACCCCGCCGAAATCCGCCGAGCGCTACCTCGCCCGGCTCGAGACCATGATGGACCCCGCGACCACGAAGATCGCGACGGTCTCCGGCCGTTACTACGCCATGGACCGCGACAAGCGGTGGGACCGCGTTGCCCGGGCGTACGCGGCGCTCGTTTTTTCGTCCGGCCTTCGGGCGGGCAGCGCCGCCGAAGCCGTCGCCGAGGCCTACGCCCGGGGCGAGTCCGACGAATTCATCCAGCCGACCGTCCTCGTCGAGAACGGCGAGCCCGTCGGCCCGATCCGCGACGGCGACGCCGTGGTCTTCTTCAACTTCCGCGCGGACCGCGCCCGCCAGATCACCCGGGCGTTGACCGAGCCCGGGTTCGCGGACTTTCCCCGGCCGAAGCCGCCCCGGATCCACTTCGTCGGCTTCACCGAGTACAAGAAGGAGTTCGGCCTGCCGGCGGCGTTTCCGCCCCAGGCCCTCGTCCACATCCTCGCGAACGCCTGGGCGGCTGCCGGCGTCGAGAACCTGCGCCTCGCGGAGACCGAGAAGTACGCCCACGTGACGTACTTCTTCAACGGCGGCATCGAGACCGCCTTTCCCGGCGAGGAGCGCATCCTCGTTCCTTCGTGGAAGGGCGCGACCTACGACCTCCACCCGCAGATGAGCGCGACGGAAATCACCGAGGAGGCCGTGCGGGCCCTGGCGGCGCGACGGCACGGCGCGTACGTCGTCAACTACGCCAACGCCGACATGGTCGGGCACACGGGCAAGCTCCCGGAGACGATCGCTGCGATCGAGACGCTCGACCGCTGCCTCGGCATCCTCGAGGCGGCCTGCCGCGATGCGGGTGTCGTGCTCGCGATGACCGCCGACCACGGCAACGCCGAGCAGATGCTGGACCCGACGACCGGAGAGCCGCACACGGCGCACACCACGAATCCGGTCCCGTTCGTCCTCTGTGCTCCCGCGCCGGGCCTCGCGGCCGCGGGGACCCTGGCGGACGTCGCACCCACGCTCCTCGGGATCCAGGGCCTGGACGTGCCGGCCGAGATGACCGGACGCGACCTGCGGTCTTCGTAGGGGAGGGATCGTCGCCTGACGATTCGCGTGCCGCCGCTCGATTGACACAGGAGAGGGCGCCCGCAAGGGGCGCCCCTACCTCCCGGGGCGCGGCCGTTTCAGGCAACGTCTTGGGAAATCACGCCTAGCTCGTGGCCTTGCGCTCCCGCGCCGTCGGGAAGAGCCGTTTGGCCTCGACGCGCAGGCGCGCGGCGGTGATCGCGTCACCGAGAATCTCGTAGGTCTGGCTCGCCGCAAAGTAAGCCTCGGGTGTGTTGAGCTGCCGGACGAGCTCGGTCAGGGACTGCCGGGCCTCCGCCTCGCGGCCCTCGCTCGCGTAGAGCATCGCGAGCGCGGCCCGCGGCGCGGCGTTGCCCGGAAAGAGGCGGATTTCGTCCCGGAAAGCCGCCTCCGCTTCTCGGGCACGACCGAGGCGCGCCAGGCAGTCGCCGCGAAGGAACTGCAGGTTCTGGAGCGTCACGGCGGTCTCCCCCGCGCGCGGCCGCGCTGCTTCGTCGAGCTCGGCGAGGGCCCCCCGGCAATCGCGGCGGTCGTGCAGAACGCGCCCGAGGATCATCCGAGGGACGCGGCGCGTCGGGTAACGCTCGAGCGCGGCGCGGGCCTCCCGCTCGGCGGTCGCGAGGTCCCCTTCGGCCAGCGCGATCCGCGCCAGGTTCTCGTGCCCGCTCGCCGTCCCCGCTTCTCCCAGGAGCTCCGCGTGCCGGCGTGCCTCGGCAAAGTCGCCGGTGACCGTGAAGTAGTCGGCGAGCGCCATGAGCACCTGGGGATTGCCGGGAGACAGCCTGGCCGCGGTCTGCAGAGCCGCGAGCGCCTCCTTTTCGCGACCCAGCTTCATGAGGGCGTCGGAATACATCTGCCAGACGTCCGTCATGCCGGGCTCGGTCTCGAGGAGCTTCGACAGGACTTTCGCGGCCTCCTCGTAGCGGCCGGCCTGCAGGGCGCCGAACCCGGCCTTCAGCTGCGCGACGGCCCCGATGCGATCGCGCGGCGCGGGCAGGTCCTTGCTTGCGAAGCCGGCGGTCGACGCGCTGATGTAGCCGAGCGCGGCGAGCTTCCTGACCTGCTCCGGGTCCGAGCCGCCCGGCGGCTCAAGAGGACGTGGGATCCTGGCGAGCTCCGCGCGCATGGAGCGGAAGGCCGGCGGCAGGCCTGCGGACAGGTCGTCCTTCTCGCCCGGATCGGCGACGATGTCGTAGAGCTCGGGGCGGGGAGACTCGATGTACTGGTGGCCCGCGTCCACGAGCGAAGCGAGGTCGCTCCAGCCCAGATGCAGGCGCGGGTACAGCGTCTCCCCGTAGATACGACGCTCCCCGCCGCCCGGCGTCGGCGACTGCTCGAGCAGCGGCCGTCCGGCGAGGCCCGGCGGCACCGGCAGGCCTGCGGCGACGACGACGGTCGGAAAGACGTCGGTCAGCGCGACCGGCGTCTTCACCGCCTCGCCCGCGCGGCGCGACCGCGGCAGCTTGACCATCAGGGGGACGTGAATCGCCTCGCGGTAGAGGAGCACGCCGTGCTCGTCTTCGCCATGGTCGTCCAACCCCTCACCGTGGTCCGACAGGAACACGACGAGGGCGCGGTCGTAGACGTCCTGGTCCTTCAGGTACTTCAGGAAGGAGCCCACGATCTCGTCGGCGCGGGCGATCTCGCCGTCGTAGGGCAGCCTGTACCGGCTGGCGTACGGCTCCGGCGGCTCGTACGGCGAGTGGGGCTCGAAGAGGTGAAGGAACGCGAAGAACGGCGCGTCGGCCCGCGGGCCGATCCAGTCCTCCAGAAGTGCGGCCGTCTCGTTGCCGTGGCGCTGGACGCGGGAAAGCGTCTGGCCCGCCTTCGTCGGCTCGACGTTGTCCTCGTAGAAGTCGAAGCCCCGCGAGATTCCGGTGGCGTGGGACAGCACGATCGAAGAGACCGCGGCCCCGGTGGCGTAGCCCCGCGCCTTCAGGTACGCGGCGAGCGTCGGTGGTCCGGCCGAGAGCGCGTAGCCCAGGTTGTCGCGCACTCCGTTCTGCGGGGGCAGGAGGCCGGTGAAGATCGTCGCGTGGGAAGGCAGCGTCAGGGGAACGTGGGAGTACGCGTTCTCGAAGAGGACGGCGTCGCGGCGGAAGGCGTCGAGGTTGGGGGTCTCGACCGCGCGGTAGCCGTAGGCCGGCAGGTGGTCGGCCCTCAGGGTGTCGACCGAGATGATCACGACCGGGGCCCCCCGAAACGCGGTCCCGGCCTCCCGGCGGCAGCCCGCGAGGCCCCCGGCGAAAGACAAAACCGCGGCGAGAGCGACGCCCGCCCCCCGGTGTTTCGACTCTGCTAGCATCCGCGCCATGCCGACTTCTCGTGCAATCTATCTCCGACGGCTCGAGACCGTGCGGGAGCGCCTGCGGTCGGTCCCGGCCGACGGCCTCTTCGCGACACCGTCCTCCAACCTCTTCTACCTGACCGGCATCGATTTTCACCGCAGCGAACGTCTGACGGCCCTGTTTCTCTTCCGGGACCGCGATCCCGTCGTCGTCTGCCCCGCCTTCGAGGCCGCACGCCTCAAGGGCATGTCGGCCGTCGGCGAGGTCGTGACCTGGGAAGAGACCGGCGACCCCTGGGGCACCGCCGCGAAGCTCTTCCCGGCCTCGTCCGGCACGCTCGCCGTGGAGCCGTCGACCGCCTACGACGACGTCGAGCGCCTCCTTTCGGCGCGCGCCGGGTGGAAGCCCGTCTCGGCCGCCGGGCTCTTCGGGGTCCTCCGGATGATCAAGACTCCGGACGAGCTCGACCTGATGCGGAAGGCGATCGAAGTGGCGCTGCCCCGGTTCCGGCGGGCGTTCGAATCGCTCCGGCCCGGGGCGACCGAAGCCGGGATTTCATCCGCTTTCGGCGGGGAGAACGTCGTCCAGTTCGGAGCGTCCTCGGCCTTTCCGCACGGCGCTTCGGGACCGACCGCGCTTTCGAAAAATCAGGCCGTCCTGATCGACGCATGGGACAAGCCCGACGGCTACTACTACGACATCACGCGCTCGACCTTCTTCGGAAGCCCCACCGACGAATACCGCAAGGTCTGGTCGATCGTCCTCGAGGCGCAGGGCGCGGCGATCGAGAAGGCGGCACCGGGCGTCCCCTGCTTCGAAGTCGACGCGGCCGCCCGTCGCGTCATCGAGAAGGCCGGCTATGGCGAGTACTTCCCGCACCGGCTCGGCCACGGCCTCGGAATCGACGTTCACGAGCCCCCGTACATGGTCGGCCACGACCGCACGGTCCTCGAACCCGGCATGACGTTTACTTCGGAGCCCGGCATCTACCTGCCCGGGAAATTCGGCATTCGCATCGAGGACGACATCGTGTGCACGGCCCGAGGCGCCGAGTCGCTGTCGCCTCGCGTCGAGCGGCTGGACCCGCTGCCGGCCTGAGCGGATGCGCCCGCGCGACGGCGGCAAGGCTTTGTCCCGCGAATCGCCGGTTTCGTCCCAGGACCGATACCCTCGCCAGCGGAAGGCGATACCGTCTTCATGGAGACGTTATGACCTTCCGATTTGGAAACTTCACGCTCGATTCGGACTGCAGGGCGCTGACCCGGGACGGACGCAACGTCGCGATCTCGCCCAAGGCCTTCAAGCTCCTCCAGGTCCTCCTCGAGGGCCGGCCCCGGGCGATCCCCAAGGCCGAACTGCACCAGCGGCTCTGGCCCGATACGATCGTGTCCGAGGTCAATCTCCCGACGCTGATCGCCGAGATCCGGCAGGCGATCGGAGACGAGGCCCGCGCCCCGGAGTTCATCCGCACCGTCTACGGCTACGGATACGCGTTCTCCGGGGCCGCCACGACGGTGAAGGGCGAGGGCTCCCGCTACTCCAACGGCGACCAGATCTTCCGCCTCCTCTGGGGACAGCGGGAGGTCGCGCTCGGCGACGGGGAGAACATCCTCGGCCGCGGCAACGACTCGCTCGTCTGGATCGATTCGAAGAGCGTTTCGCGCCGCCACGCGCGCGTCCTGATCGACATGGGCCTGGCGACGCTCGAAGACCTGGGGTCGAAAAACGGCACGTTCGTCAACGGCATCAAGCTTTCCCAGCCGATCGCGCTGCGCGACGGCGACGAGCTTCGAATCGGCAGCGTCCCGATGGTCATGAAGATCATCTCGAAGCCCCACTCGAGCGAGACCGCCACGGGTTACTGATCCGCCGGGGTTCGGCGGCATGAGCGCGCGGCGGCGGGCGAGCACGTTCGCTCTCCTCGCCCTCCTCCTCGCCGGCCTGCTGGCCGGCGAGGAGACCACCGTTCCCGACGCCGAGGAGGCCGCCGATTTCGCGAGGCGCTCCGCGTCGGCGGCCCTCCACGGGCCGCAGAAGATCTTCTTCGAATCCCTCGACGCCCAGGCCGTACTGCGGCGCCTCCTCGGAGCACCGGCCTGGGGAGAGCTGACGGACCGCCAGAAGGCGCTGCTCGCCGCGACGGCCCGGGACCACTTCGCCCGCGCCCTCGCGGCCCCCCCGGGTGCGACCTCCGAGGTCGCCTGGGCCGCGCTCCCCGGCGTCACGGGACCCCCGCTCCTCGTGGACCTGGGTCTGCGCTACGGGACGAACGTCCTGAAGACCCGTTGGGCGGTCCGGCGGGGCCCGCGGGGGTGGAAGGTCGAGGACGTCGTGCTCGTCGACCCGGGCCTCTCGCTCGCCGGGGAGCTCGGCCGCCTTCTCGGGCCCGAGCCCCTTCGGCGTCGCGACGGGGCCGCCGAAGCCCGTTCGAGGGCGTGGCCGCGTCTGGCGGGGCTCGCGGCCATCGCGGCGGTCGTCCTCGTCTTCGGGCGCAAACTCCCGGCCCAGCGCCGCCGCCTCCTCTGGCTCGCGGCGGCCGTACCGGCCGTGCTGTTCGCCGTCGACGGCGTCCTCGCCGTCCGGCGCACGCTTTCCGAGCCGTTCGCCCTCGCCGAGGCCCCGTCGCAGCCCTGGCGTCCCTTCGAGGAAGCCGCCCGTCAGGCGCAGCGCGAAGGCGACGCCGCCGCCACCCAGGCCGCCTGGACGAAGGCGCTCGAGGCGGGCGCCCCAAGGGCGCCGGTCGAGTACCAGAAGGGGCTCGCGGCCCGCGCCGCCGGGGAGCCCGAGGGCGCGCGCTCAGACTTCGAGCGCGCGCTGACCGAGAATCCCCCTGCTCCCGGCGCCGCCAAGGAGCTCGCCGTCATGGCCCTCGCCGAGGGCCGCTACGCCGAAGCGCGCACGCTTCTGGCGCGCTATCTCCGCGATGCCGGCCCCGATCCCGACACCCTCTCGACACTCGCCGTCGTCGAGTCGAATCTCGGCGACGGGCCGGCCGCCGTGCGCGCCATCCGCGAGGCCCGGGAGCTCCTGCCCGAGGGCTGGAGGCGCGCCGAGCTCGAGGCCCAGATCTACGCGCGCGCCGGCAACGCCGCGGCGGCGATCGCGGCCCTGCGCGCGCTCGCGGCGGACGGACATCTCGACCGAAAAGCGCTGCGCAGCGACCCGGCCTACCTCGCAATCGCGACGGACCCGGGCTGGATCGCCTTTCTCGGCGAGGAGACGGCTCCCCGGGCCCCGCTCCCCTCGGGCTCTACCGGATCGACTTCAAAAGATCCTTGATGTCCTTCGCGTCGGGCCCGTCGGGAGCCAGCTCCAGCGCTTTCTGAAAATCGGCCCTGGCCTCCGCGTTCTTCTTCTGCTGGAGCTCGGCGAGCCCGCGATAGTAGTAGGCGGTTGCGTCCGGCTTGACCCCGATGGCCTTGTCGAACGCGACCGTGGCCTCGGGCAGTTTCTTGGCGTTGTACAGGAGGATCCCGGCGTTCAGGTAGAGAGCCGGGTCGAGGATTCGCTCCCGGGGCACTTTGTCGAGGGCCGCGAGCCCGGCCTCGGCGTTGCCTTTCTCGATCTCGACCTCGGCGATGATCTGCCAGGGCTGCGTGTCGGCCGGCGCCTTTTCCGAAGCTGTCCGGGCGTACCGGAGGGCCTCGTCCTTGTTGCCCTCGGCGAGGTACGCGACCGCGACCCGTTCGATGAGGGCGGCATTGTCGGGAAGCTCGGCGAGCGCCTTGACGTAGTTCTCGCGGGCGACGGGCCAGTTCTGCGCGCTCGTCGCCGCGTTCCCGGCTTCGATGGCCTCGGCCGTCTCCTTCGAGATCTTCTGGCCTCCGACGACGATCTGCTGTGTCGCCGGGGCCGGGGCGGCCGTCGCTTCCGGCGCGGGGTCGAGGACGATTTCGACGGTGTCGTTGCGGCTGCTTTCCTGGAGCGTGACCGAAATCTTCCTGGTCTGATATCCGGACGCCTCGAAGTCGAGGTCCCAGGGCCCGCTCGCGAGCCCGAGGATCGCCCACCTGCCCTTCTTGTCGGTCTTTTCGTCGGGGCCGCCATGGCCGCTCCTGCCCCAGCGGAGCTTCACGACGCAGCCTTCCACGGGCTCGCCTTTGTCGTTCTTGACCTGGCCGTCGACCCGGGCCTTACCGCGCCACTCCTGGGCGGCGAGCGGCGAGGCGAGGGCGAGCGACATCGCGGCCGCCAGAAACTTCGAGCGATGGCGCATGCGTGTCCTCCTGCGGACCGAAAGTATACGGGGAGGGAAACCGACGCCCGTCCCGATCAGCGCTTGCCTCCGGACGAAGCCTTCGCGGCGCCCCCGTGGGACGACCCCCCGTAGAAATCGATGAGCGCGTCGACGAGCGCCTCGGCCACCTTCTCCCGGTAGGCCCGGCTGCGCAGGAGCTTCCGGTCGTCGGGATTGTTGAGGTTGCAGATCTCGACGAGGATCCGGGCAGGGATGCGGTTGTACCGGAGGATCGCCGGCACCCACTCGCGCCCCCCGCGGATGACGTTGCGGCGCACGGGCTGGAATGCGTGGAGCGGCAGATCCGCCTCGCGGAAAGAGGCCACGACCCGATCGGCGAGATCCTGCGAAACGCCCTCGGCCGCGACCCTTTCGCGGCGGGAGAACGACACTTTCGGGGACTCCCGGACCTCGCGCCGCGAAGCGTAGGGCTCCCCCGTCTTCTGGAACGACCCGTCGAGAAACTTCTCGCCGGGAACGTAGATCATCGTGCCGCGCACGGCCGGATGCAGCGAGTCGGCGTGGAGCGACAGGAAGACCGTGCGGTCCTCCTGCCCCCCGTTTTTCTCGACGTGCCGGAAGACGGAGTTGGCGAGATACCACCGGAAATTGACGCCGACCACCGCGTCTTCGATCGGATACGGGGGCGTCGTCAGCACGCGCGCGCTGCGAAACTCGCCCACCGCGTCCGATCGGGCCGCCGCGCAGGGCGCGTCGCGCGCGACGATCGGAACGACGCGGGCTTTCGTCCGTCCGCGCAATCGTCGCTCGAGCCGGCATGCGATGTCGTAGACGTAGGCGGCCTCCTGCATCCCGTCGACGATGGCGCCGGTGTCGCGCCCCCCGTGGCCCGCGTCGAGAACGACCGTCACGCCCGAGAGATCGGCCGTTCGGACGGTGTTGGCGAACTGGGAGGCCTCGATGCGGGCTTTCTCTTCCTCGATCCGCTCCGGATCGTCCGACGGCCGGAACTCCGGGGCGAGGTCGGCGATCGGGATCTTGATCGGGAACCCGATGGGGATCGAACGGACGTCTTCGATTCCACTGCGGGCCGCGATCTCCCGGGCTTTCGCGTTGACGTCCTCGGCGTGGACGCGGCCGGTGAATCGCACGACGACCGCCGAGTACAGGGCCTCGCCCTTCTGCAGCCGGTACAGGGCATAGCGGCCCGCGGCGTCGGAGGTGAACTCGAGCGCCGGCGCGCTCTCGGTCGCCGGGGCGGCGGCGTCGACCGACTCCCGGAAGGCGTGGGTGAGCAGCCGGCCGGGAATCACGACGACCTGGCCGTCGCGGGTCTCGAGCGACGCGATCGCCCCTTCCTTCCGGAGCAGGCGGTAGTTCGCGCCGTCGCCGGTGAACCACTCGGCGATCCGCCAGAGGCTTTCGGGCTTCCCCGTCAGGGCGGTCACGCCGTGCTCCCACCCCGAAGGCGTCGCCCGGTCCCCCGGGTAGAGCGCCTCGATGGCGATCTTCCGGAAGCTCTGCGAGAGCAGCCGGTAGGGCACGCGGACGTAGCGATCGGTGCGCAGACGCCGCAGGCCGCCGTTGCCCTGGAGGATCTCCTTCTTGGTCTTCGGGTCTTCCGTCAGCCGCCGGACGAACGCGTCGACGCCCTCGCCGGGAAGCGGCCGGGCCGCCAGCGAAATCTCGTCGCCCGCCGCAATCGTGACGCGGATCTCGGGCGACACGACGACGGTCTTCTCCGCCGCCGTCACCGGAGTCGCGAGGACGGCGGCTCCGAGGAGCGCCGCCGCGACGCGCGTCCTAGCCCGAGACGGGGGCAAGCGCATCCGGAAAACCGGCGCCCGCCTCGAACGCGCGCGCCGCGGCGAACATCGCCTCTTCCCCGAGGCGCGGCCCGAGAACCTGGACTCCGAGGGGAAGGCCTTCGCGCGTCAGGCCCGACGGGATCGAGATCGCCGGGAGGCCCGCGAGCGACGCCGGGACGGTGAAGACGTCCGAGAGGTACATGGTCAGAGGGTCGTCGGTCTTCTCGCCGATCTTGAAGGCCGGCCCCGGGATCGATGGACACACGATGACGTCGGCGGCGGCGAAGGCGCGGGCGAAGTCCTCCGAGAGGAGCTGGCGGGCGCGCGTGGCGAGCCCGTAGTACGCCTCGTAGTAGCCCGAGGCGAGCGCGAAGGTCCCCAGCAGGATCCGGCGCTTGACCTCCGCCCCGAAGCCCCCCGTGCGGCTTGCGACGTAGACCGAGAGCAGGTCGGCGTCGGAGGGCCGGGGTCCGTAGCGAACACCGTCGAAACGCGCCAGGTTCGACGAAGCCTCGGCGCTCGCGATGACGTAGTAGATCGCGATCGCGGCCGGCGCCCGCGGCACCGAGACCGAGACGACTTTCGCGCCGGCCTCCCGGAAGATCCGGCGCGCCTGCTCCAGGCTCGCGGCGACTTCCGGGTCGATGCCTCCCTCCTCGGCCTCCTCGAGAAACCCGACACGCAGGCCCTCGACACCGCGGCCGAGCGCGGCCTCGGGCGAGCCGACCGGCACGTCGGCCGTGGTCGAGTCGAGCGGATCCGCGCCCGCGACGACCCCGTACAGACGCGCGGCGTCGGCGACGCTCCGGGTCAGCGGCCCGATCTGATCGAGGGAGGAGGCGAACGCGACGAGGCCGTAGCGTGAGACGCGTCCGTACGTCGGCTTGAACCCCACGACGCCGCAGCAGGCCGCGGGCTGGCGGATCGACCCACCGGTGTCCGAGCCGAAGCCGGCGGGGACGAAGCGCGCGGCGACGGCCGCCGCGCTCCCCCCGGACGACCCGCCCGGAATCCGGGTGGTGTCCCAGGGATTCCGGGTCACGTGGGACGAGCTGTTCTCGGTCGAGGAGCCCATGGCGAACTCGTCCATGTTGGCCCGGCCGATGAAGACGGCGCCTGCCTCGCGCAGGCGCGCCGCGACCGTCGAGTCGCCCGGAGGCCGGAACCCTTCCAGGATCCGCGAGGCGCAGGTCGTGTGCCGGCCGGCGACCCAGATGTTGTCCTTCATGGCGAGCGGCACGCCGGCGAGCGGGAGCGACTCCCCCGCGGCGACCCGGCGGTCGACCGCCTCGGCCTCCTGCAGGGCGAGGTCCCCGGTCACCTCGAGAAAGGCGCGAATGGGGCCATCCCCGTTCCCGATCGATTCGAGCGACTCGCGGACGACCTCCACGGCCGATCGGCGCCGCGCGCCCACCGCGACCGCGGTTTCGACGACGCCGGCCACGTTCAGCTTCCCGCGCCGACGACGCGGGGCACGACGCCGTAGCCGTGGACCTGCCGGGGAGCGTTCGCCGACAGGGCCTCGGCGCCGTGTCCGTCCCTCGGCGCGTCCTCGCGAACGGGGGTCGCGGGAGCGCCGGCCGGGACGCCGAACGCCTCCTCCGGGATCTGCCGCAGCTGCTCGATGTGGCCGATGACGCGCGAGATCTGGCCGCTCCAGAGGGGCAAGTCCGCCTCGGGCAGGCGCAGGCGGGCGAGCTCGGCGACTTTCCGCACGACCTCGGGAGTGACAACCGCGGAGGAGGATGACATCCTGAAAATTGTACCAGCCCGTATGCCCGAGCACCCCCGCTCCCGCCGCTCCCGCCGCTCCCGCGCCCTCGCGCGCCTTCTCCGGCGCCGCGAGGTGCGGGCCTTCGCTCGCGTCGCCCGAAATGTCGGTGCCCGAGCGTGGCTCGTCGGCGGCGCCGTGCGCGACGCCTGCCTCGGTCTTCCGGTCCCCGAGATCGACGCCGCGATCGCGGGAGACGCCGAAAGCGCGGCCCGCGCCCTCGAAGCCGGGGGCGCCGGACGCGCCGTCTTCCTCTCCAGGGAGCGGCCCGGCCCTCGCGTCTATCGCGTCGCCGGCCCGCGGCCGCTCGACATCGCCGAGGTCGAAGGGGACTCGATCGAGGCAGACCTCGCGCGGCGCGACTTCACGGTCAACGCCCTCGCGGTGCCGGTCGACGGCGGACCGGGCGACATCCTCGACCCCTTCGGAGGACTGGCCGACCTCGCGAAGAAGCGCCTGCACCCGGTGCGCGCGGAGAACATCGTCGACGACCCGCTCCGGGCCCTGCGCGCCGCCCGATTCCTCGCGACCCACGGCCTCGCCCCGGACCGCGCGACACTCGCCGCGGCCCGGCGCGCGGCGGCCCCTCTCGGCCGCGTCGCCTCCGAGCGGATCGCGGGCGAGCTCGCACGGATCCTCGGCAGTCCCCGCGCATCCCCGGCCATGGCCTGGGCGGCGAAGGCCGGGCTGCTTCCGGCCGCGCTCGGACTGCCCCTCTCCCCCGGGCGAGCCCGGGCGGTCGCCCGCGCGCTCGCCTCTCTCGACGACGCCGGGACACGACGGCTTCCCGAGCAACGTCGGCGCCGCCTTCGACTGGCTGCCCTGGCGCTCGCTCTGGGTCTCCCCGACCGCGAGGCGGGCGCGTGGCTCTCCGGGCGACGGCTGCCGCGGCGGGAGGCGGACGAAGCGGCACGGCTGGCCTCGCTCGCCGGGGCGGCCGAGTCGATCCCGCCGGGCGACCGGCGAGGCGCCTGGCGCTGGGTCCTGGGGGCGGGGCCCTTCGCCGCCGACGCGGCGCGCCTGGCCTCCCGCCGGGGCCGCGTCCGGCTGGCGGCGCGCCTCGCCCGTCTCGCGCGGCTCGAGCCCCGCCGCGTCGACGTCGGCGGAAAGGACGTGATGCTCTGGCTCGGGATTCCCGCGGGCCCGGCGGTCGGTGCGCTTCTCCGGGAGCTTGCCGTGGCGGCCGCCGTCGGCCAGGTGAAAACGAGGCGTGAAGCCCGGGACTGGCTGTCCGTACAGGTTCGAGAAACGCCGTCACCGGCTATAATCTCCGAACGTTGACCCTCTCCGAATTGCTCAAGTTCATGGCCAAGAAGGAGGCTTCCGACCTCCACTTGAAGCCGATGCGCCCCCCCTTGCTCCGGATCAAGGGACGGCTGATCCCCTTGAATGCAGACGCCTTGCAGCCCAAGGACCTCGAGGAAATGCTGCTGGGCATCCTGACTCCGGCCCAGAAGGAGCGCCTGGAGCGCACGCAATCGGTCGACGTCGGCTACGGCCTGACCGGGGTCGCGCGGTTCCGCTGCAACATTTTCGTCCAGCGAGGCTCGTTCGCGGCCGTCTTCCGGCGGATCCCGTTCAAGCTGCCCTCGATCGCCGAGCTCAACCTTCCCGAGGTGCTCGAAAGCTTCGTCCACCTGCCCAAGGGGCTCGTGCTCGTGACCGGGCCGACGGGGTCGGGGAAGTCCACGACGCTCGCCGGCATCATGCGCTCGATCATCGAGAAGCGGCCGGTCCACATCGTGACGATCGAGGATCCCATCGAATTCCTCTTCGCCGACGGCAAGGCCGCCGTTTCCCAGCGCGAGGTCTCCACGGACTCCCCCAGCTTCAACGAGGCCCTGAAAAACATGTTCCGGCAGGACCCGGACGTGATCATGGTCGGCGAAATGCGCGACTGGAACACGATGCAAACTGCGATCACGGCGGCCGAGACCGGCCACCTCGTGTTCTCGACGCTCCATACCAACAGCGCCGCTCAGTCGATCGACCGCATCATCGACTCCTGCCCCCAGGAACAGCAGGCCCAGGTCCGCTCCCAGCTCTCGATCGTCCTGCGGGCGATCGTGTCGATGAACCTGATCGAGACCTCCGACGGCTCCGGGCGCTGTGCCGTCGTCGAGGTCATGATCAACTCGCCGAAGATCGAGAAGCACATCTTGAACGGCGAGGTCAAGGAGATCCACGAAGAGATCGAGAACTCCGTCAACTACTACAAGATGCAGTCGATGAACCAGTGCCTGATCGCGCTGCTCGTCAACCGGCGGATCACGTACGCGAAGGCGATGGAACTCTCGGTCGACCCCGAAGATCTTTCGCTCAAGCTCCGCAAGCTCTTCCCCCAGATCGAGGAAAACCAGCGAGGTGGCCTGATGGCGTCCGACAACGACTTTTCCCAGATCACCCAGTTGATCGAGATCAAGCGCCTCTACGAGGAGCAGGAGGAGAAGTGGAAGCTCCGGCTCACGGAGAAGGACGAGGAGCTCAACAAGTACATGGTCGAGCTGCGCGATCAGCGCCGAGTCATCGAAGGGCGTGACTCCGTCCTGAACGAGGCCGAGACCGAGAATGCGAAGTTGAAGACCGACGCCGAGCGGATCTCTCGCGAGTTCCAGCAGAAGATCGCCCAGCTGAACGAACGCATCAAGGAGCTCAACCAGCGCCTCGTCCTCGCCGAAGGCGGCCCCAAGGCCGCGGCGGGCCAGGGCGGCTTCTTCAAGAAGTAGCCCGGCCGGCTCCTTTTCCCTGGAAATGCGCCGCGGCGAGGGCGCCCAGGAAGCCCGCCAGAGCGTCCACGAGCGCGTCTCCCGCCTCCATCGACCGGCCGGGGATGAACGCCTGGTGGATCTCGTCGAGCGTCCCCCAGACCGCGAGCACGCCGGCGACGGCCAGGGCCCGGCGCCACGGGAAGCGCCGGGCGGGGCCCCGCCAGACGATCGAGAAGTAGAGCAGGAACCCCTCGACGCCGTACAGCAGCCCGTGCACGAGCTTGTCGAAGTTCGGGATCGCCGACACGACCGGCACCTCCGGCGGCGACGGCCAGGAGGTCAGGGCGAGAAGAAAGAGCCCCCAGACGATGGCCGCGCGGCGGGCCCCGCGGACCGTCATCGGCAAATGAAAAGGGCGCCGCGCAGGCGCGACGCCCTCGAAGTGAAAGGTCCTCGAATCGCTAGGCCCCGCGCTTGGACGGACCTGTCCGCGACGGGCCTTTCTTCGGCGCGGGCTTGGCGGCCGGCTTGACCCGCTCGCCCTTCGGGGCCGCGGCCTTGCGCGACGCCTTCTGGCCCTGGGCCTCCTCCCCGCCCTCGCCTTCGGTCTTCTGTTTGCGGACCGTCTCGACACGCCCGCCGGCCGCCCGGCGCGCGCGATCCGAGAGGGACTCCTTCTTGGGTCCCCGCTCCTTCGGCTCGAATTTGAAGTCGACGAACTCGAGGATGGCGGCCTCGGCGGCGTCGCCCTTGCGGGCCCCGAGCCTCAGGATGCGCGTATAGCCGCCCGGCCGGTCGACGAAGCGCGGCGCAATCGCCTCGAAGAGCTTCTTGACCGTCGTGCGGTCCGGGATCCAGCGGGCGACCTGGCGGCGTGCCGCCACCCCGTCGTTCTTGGCCCGGGTCACGAGGCGCTCGGCGATCGGGCGCAGCTCCTTGGCCTTCGACAGCGTGGTCTCGATCCGCTCGTGCGTCACGAGGGACGCGAGCTGATTCGAGAACATCGCCAGCCGGTGGGACGTCGTGCGGCGGAGCTTGCGCCCCGCGCGATTGTGCTGCATGGCTTACTCGCTCTTGGCTTCGACCGGTTCGAGCTCCATCCCGAGGGACAGGCCCATGGGCCGGAGGATGTCTTTGATCTCGTTCAAGGACTTGCGCCCGAAGTTCTTGGTCTCGAGCATGTCCCTCTCGGTCCGCTGGACGAGGTCGCGGATCGTCCGGATGCCAGCGTTCTTGAGGCAGTTCGCGCTCCGGACCGAAAGCTCCAGCTCGTCGACGGACTTGTTCAGGTACTCGGCCAGATTCTCCGGCAGCTCGCCCTCGCCGACGCCCTCGAGCGCCGTCTCGTGGTCGGCGTTGACGAAGATCGTGAGGTGGTCGCGGAGCAGCGTCGACGCCAGGCCCACCGCGTCCGTCGGGGAAATGGTGCCGTTGGTCCAGACCTCGAGAACGAGGCGGTCGTAGTCGGTGGCCTGGCCGATGCGGGCCGCCTCGACGTGATAGTTCACGCGGCGGACCGGAGAATGGACCGAGTCGATCGGGATGTAGCCGATGCCCATGTCGTCGTCGAAGTTCTTGTCGGCCGAGACATAGCCGCGGCCGGTGGAAACCCGCAGCTCCGCCCGCAGGCGGCCGTTCTCCGACAGGGTCGCGACCGGCGCATCCGGCTCGAGGATCTCGATCGCCGAGTCGCCCTGGAGATCGGCGGCCGTGACCTTGCCCTTGCGCTCGACGTCGATCGTGAGGATCTTCTCCTCGGTCGTGTGCATCTTGAGCGGGATCTGCTTCAAATTCAGGATGATGTCGGTGACGTCCTCGACGACCCCCGGCAGCGACGAGAACTCGTGCAGCACGCCCTCGATCTTGACGGCCGTGATCGCCGCCCCTTCGATCGAGGACAGCAGCACGCGGCGCAGGGCGTTGCCGATGGTCGTTCCGAAGCCCCGCTCGAAGGGCTGGGCGTAGAACTTTCCGTACGTCGACGTCAGCGTCTCGGTGTCGATCTCGAGCCGCTTGGGCTTCTGAAAACCTTTCCAAAGCGTCATGGGAACTCTCCTCTGAGGAACTTACTTCGAGTACAGCTCGACGATCAGCTGCTCCTGGATCGGCAGCTTGATGTCTTCGCGCTTCGGCAACTCCACGACCCTTCCGGAGAACGCCTCCGGTGTCAGGTCGAGCCAGGACGGGACGCCGCGTGCGCGGGCCGTCTCGACCGAGGACTTGATCTGCTCGTTGGCGCGGCTCTTCTCCTTGATGGCGATGACCTGTCCCTTGCCCACGCGGAAGGACGGGATCGAGACCTTCCGGCCGTCGACGGTGACGTGGCCGTGGCGGACGAGCTGCCGCGCCTGGGCGCGCGAGGCCGCGAAGCCCAGCGCGAACGTCACATTGTCGAGACGGCGCTCGAGCTCCTCGAGCAGGTTGGCGCCGGTGATGCCCTTGCGACGCTCCGCGCGCGCGAACGCCAGGCGGAACTGGCCCTCGAGGAGCCCGTAGATCCGCTTGACCTTCTGCTTTTCCCGGAGCTGGATGCCGTAGCCGAGGAGCTTCGAGCGCCTCCGGCCGTGCTGGCCGGGCGGATAGTTGCGCCGCTCGATGGCGCACTTGTCCTTGAAACAGCGGTCCCCCTTGAGGAACAGCTTCATGCCTTCTCGCCGGCACAGCCGGCAGACCGACTCGCTATAACGGGCCAAACCTTTTACCTCCTCGACCCCATTCTTCGCTTTACGTCCTTCTTCCCGACCGGGACCGAACGTCGGTTTACGGACGAGCCGTCGGCTCGAGAGCCGGCGGCTATGTCAACAAGCCCGTATTCCCTAGACCCGCCGCCGCTTGCGCGGCCGGCAGCCGTTGTGGGGAATCGGGGTCGTGTCCTTGATGGACTTGATGTCGATACCGTTGGCCTGGAGCGCCCGGATGGCCGACTCCCGGCCGGCGCCGGGCCCCGTGACGCGCACGTCGACGGAGCGGACGCCGTGCTCCTTGGCGTGCTCGGCGCAGTTGGCCGCCGCGAGCTGGGCCGCGAACGGCGTCCCCTTGCGCGAACCCTTGAACCCGATGCGCCCGGCCGACGACCAGCCAAGGACGTTACCCTCGGCGTCGGCGATCGAAACGATCGTGTTGTTGAACGACGCGTTGACCGTCGCCATCCCGTGCGGGATGTTCTTCTTTTCCTTTTTCCCGGTGCGGGCGCGCTTGCCCTTGCCGGGCTTGCCGGTCTTCTCGGGGACGGCGGATGCGGGTGTCGGTTCAGCCATGTCTTCCTCTTACTTCTTCGTCGCCTTCTTCTTGCCGGCGATGGTCTGCTTGCGCGGGCCCTTCCGGGTCCGAGCGTTCGTGTGGGTCCGCTGCCCGCGGACCGGGAGGTTGCGCCGGTGGCGGGTGCCCCGGTAGCAGCCGATGTCCATCAGGCGCTTGATGTCGACCGAGATGTCCCGGCGCAGGTCACCCTCCACCTTGACGTCGTCGGTGATGACCTTGCGGATCCGTACGACCTCTTCCTCCGACAGGTCCTTGACCCGCGTGTCGGGCCGCACGTCGGCCTTCTCGAGGATGAAGTTCGCCTTCGGCCGGCCGATGCCGTAGATGTAGGTCAGCCCGATCTCGACCCGTTTGTTGAGCGGGAGATCGACTCCAGCAATGCGTGCCATGTCCTACCCCTGCCTCTGCTTGTGCTTGGGCGTCGTGCAGATGACCCGGACGACTCCCTTGCGGTGCACGATCTTGCACTTGGCGCAAATCTTCTTGACCGACGCTCGTACTTTCACGATGGCTCCCTGCTCACTTGTACCGATAGATGATGCGGCCCCGCGCCAGGTCGTAGGGCGAAAGCTCCACGAGCACCTTGTCCCCCGGGAGGATGCGGATGAAGTTCTTCCGCATCTTGCCCGAGATGTGCGCCAGGACCTGGTGTTTGTTCTCCAGCTCCACTCGAAACATCGCGTTCGGCAGCGGCTCGACGACCGTCGCCATGACCTCGATCGCGTCTTCTTTTGTCATCGTCCTTACGCCGAAACCGCCGCCGCCCGCGCCGCGGACAGGGCGCCCGTGCCCAGAATCACCGCGCCGCCGGGCTCGAGCGCGATCGTGTACTCGAAGTGCGCCGAGGTCGACTTGTCACGCGTGCGGACCGTCCAGCCGTCGGGATCGACGGCCACCTCGGCCCGGCCGAGGTTGAACATCGGCTCGATCGCCAGGACCATCCCGGCCTTCAGCACGCTGCCCCGCCCCGCCGGACCGTAGTTCGGAATCTGGGGCTCCTCGTGCAGCGCGGTCCCGACCCCGTGGCCGACGAAATCGCGCACGACGCCGTAACCGTGGACCAGCGCGATCGACTCGACGGCGGCGCCGATGTCCGAGACCCGCCCCCCCGGACGGGCCGCGGCGATGCCGGCCTGCAGCGCTTCCCGGGTGGCCTGGAGCAGCTTCGCTGTCTCTTTCCGGATTCGGCCGACCGGAACGGTCCGCGCCGCGTCGCCGTAGTAACCGCCGAAGACCGCCCCGCAGTCGATGCCGATGACGTCTCCCTCCGAGAGGGCGCGCTCGCCGGGGATGCCGTGCACGACCTCGTCGTTGATCGAGGTGCAGAGGGTCTTGGGGTACCCGCGGTAGCCGACAAAGGCGGGACGCCCGCCGCGCCGCCGGATCTCCGCCTCGGCGATCGCGTCGAGCTCGTCGGTCGTGACGCCCGGGGCCACGGCCGCCTCGACGACGTCGAGCGTCTCGAGGACGATGCGCGAGGCCTCCTCGAGCTTGACGAGCTCCTCGTGGCTTCGGATCGTGATCATGCCGACCTCCCCGAACCGGCCTGCCGCACCGGTGAGAGGGCCTCGTCGATCCGACGGGCGATCTCGGACACCTCGCCGACCCCGTCGATCGCGGCGAGCAGGTCGCGGTCGCGGTAGAAGCCGACGAGGGGCTCGGTCTTCTCCCGGTACACCCGCAGGCGCTCGCGGATCGTCTCCGGACGGTCGTCGGCGCGGCCCTCGGCCTGCGCGCGTGCCAGCATCCGCTGGGTCAGCGCCGCCTCGGGCACGGAAAAGTTCAGGGCCGCCGAGAGGGCCTCCCCGCCTTTCGCCATCATCGCCTCGAAGGCCCCGGCCTGTTCGAGCGTGCGCGGAAAGCCGTCCAGGATGAACCCGCCGCGGGCGTCGCGCGCCGCGATCCGCTCGGCAATCAGGGCCAGGATGAGGTCGTCCGAGACGAGCTCGCCCTTCTCCATGACGGCTTGCGCCTGGAGCCCCAGGGGGGTCTTCTGGCGGACGGCCTCGCGAAGGATCTCGCCGGTCGAGATGGCCGGGACGCCCAGGCGCTCTGCGAGGAGCCTGGCCTGGGTGCCCTTGCCGCTGCCCGGGGGTCCGAGGAAAACGATCCTCATCAGCCTCGCCGTCCCCGGATCCGGCTCTTCTTGAGGAATCCCGTGTAGTGGTGCTCGACGAGCTTGGACTCGACCTGCTGAACCGTATCCATGGCGACTCCCACGACGATCAGGAGCGACGTCCCGCCGAAGTAGAAGTTGAACCCGAAGCCCTGCGTCAGGAACTTCGGCAGAACGCCGTCGAGCCAGGGCCCGATGCCCGGGACGCCCTGGATCTTGAGGCCGTTGTTGAGGATGTCCGGCAGCAGGGCCACGAATGCGAGGTACGCGGCGCCCACGACCGTGATGCGCGAAAGCACCGCGTCGATGTAGTCCGCGGTCTTCTTGCCGGGGCGGATGCCGGGGATGAAGCCGCCGTACTTGCGCATGTTGTCGGCCGTGTCGGTCGGGTTGAAGACGATCGACGTGTAGAAATAGCAGAAGAACAGGATGCCCGCGGCGTAGAGCAGCAGGTAGAGGGGATGCCCCATCGAGAGCGACTCGGCAATGCGCTTCATCCAGTCCGCGCCCGAGATCTGGGCGAGGTACGCCGGCAGCTGCAGGATCGAAATCGCGAAGATGATCGGGATGACGCCGCCCGTGTTGACGCGCAGCGGCAGGTAGGTGTTCTGGCCGCCGTAGACCCGGCGCCCGACGACGCGCTTGGCGTACTGGACCGGAATCCGGCGCTGCGCCCGCTCGACGAACACGACGAGGCCCACGATCGCCACCATGAAGACGAGGACGACGAGAAGCACCACGATGCTGATCGTCTGGTTGCGGATCTGCTGGAAGAGGCCGAAGATCGCCCGCGGCAGGTTCGCCACGATGCCGGCGAAGATGATCAGCGAGATGCCGTTGCCGATCCCCCGCTCGGTGATCTGTTCACCGAGCCACATGATGAAGATCGTGCCGGTCGTCAGCGTCAGCACGGTCATCAGGCGGAAGCCCCATCCGGCATGCGGCACGAGCGGGGCCCCGCCCGGCGCCGACTGCTTCTCGAGCCACAGGGCGATGCCGGCCGCCTGGATGAACGACAGCCCCACGGTGCCGTAGCGCGTGTACTGCGTGATCTTCTTGCGGCCCATCTCGCCCTCCTTCGAGAGCTTCTCGAGGTAGGGCCAGACGACCGTCAGGAGCTGCAGGATGATGGAACTCGAGATGTACGGCATGATGCCGAGCGCGAAGACGGAGAGCCTCCGCAACGCGCCGCCCGAGAACATGTCGAGGAAGCCGAACATCGACCCGGCCGACGCCTTGAAGAAGGCGTTGATTGCCTCGGGGTCGACGCCCGGCGTGGGGATGTGGGCCCCCAGCCGGTAGACAGCGAGCACGAGGAACGTGAACAGGATCCGCTTGCGCAGATCCGGCACGTTGAAGATGTTGGCGAAGTTCTGGAGAGCGCTCAACGGGAAAGCACCTCGCAGCGGCCGCCGGCGGCCTCGATCGAGGCCTTGGCGGACGCCGAGAATTTGTGGGCCGAGACGGTCAGGGCCTTCTTGATCTCCCCGTCACCGAGGATCTTGATGAGACGGTTCTTGCGGGTCAGCCGCGACGCGGCCAGCATCTCCGGGTTCACGGCCGCTCCGGCGTCGAAACGATCGAGGTCCGAGATGTTGACCACGTCGTACTCGACGCGAAAGATGTTCGTGAACCCGCGCTTGGGCAGGCGCCGGTGCAGCGGCATCTGGCCGCCCTCGAAGCCCCTCTGGTGCCGGTAGCCGGAACGCGACTTCTGCCCCTTGTTTCCGCGGCCGGCGGTCTTGCCGTGCCCGGAACCGGGGCCGCGTCCGACGCGCTTGCGGTAGTGGGTCGAGCCCGCGGCCGGGCCGAGATCGTGCACGCCGGTCGCCGGCGGCCGCGCGGAGGGCGGTGCCGCCTTCTTCGCGACCCTGGGCGGACGGGCCGCCGCCGGGGCGGGCCTCGCCGCCGCTTTCGCAGCCGCCGCCTTCGCGGGAGCCTTCGGCGCCGCCTTGGCCGGCTTCTTCGCGGCGGGAGCCGCCTTCGTCGTCTTCTTCTTCTCGACCATGGCCTAGCCCTTCGCCACTTCGACGAGGTGGCGGACCTTGCGGATCATTCCGCGCACCGCCGGTGAGTCCTCGCGAACCACTTTCTGTCCCATGCGGCTGAACCCGAGTCCGACGAGCGTCGCCTTCTGGTCCTTCGGCGTGCAGATCCCGCTCCGGACCTGCGTGATCGACAGCCGAACGCCGTCCTTCTTGCCCCGCTTCTCGGCGGCCTTTCCCGTCTCGGTCACGCCTTCTCCTCCATCACGGGCTCGGCCGCAACCACGGTGCGCCCGCGCCGCCGCGCGAACTCGTCTTCGTTGCGCAGGCGCATGAGCCCCTCGAACGTGGCCTTGATGACGTTGTGCGGGTTGGTCGTCCGGAGCGACTTCGTCAGGATGTCCTGGATGCCGACCGACTCGAGGACGGCCCGGACCGGCCCGCCCGCGATGACGCCGGTGCCGGCCGCGGCCGGCTTGAGCAGCACGCGACCCGCCCCGTACGCCCCGATGATGGCGTGCGGGATGGTCGTGCCCTTGAGGGACACCTTCTGCATGTTCTTCTTGGCCATCTCGATGCCCTTCTTGATGGCCATCGGGACTTCCTTCGCCTTGCCCGAGCCGTAGCCCACCCGACCCTGGCCGTCGCCCACGACGACGAGCGCGGAGAACGAGAAGTTCTTGCCGCCCTTGACGACCTTGGTGACGCGGTTGATATGGACGACGCGGTCGATCAGTTCGCGACCCTGCGCATCGCGCTCTTTTTCGCGCTCGCGCGGCGCCCGCGGGCCCCGGTTGCTGCTCATCGTTCCGTTCTCCTCGTTGTCCCGACCATTCCTAGAACTCCAGGCCGCCCGAACGGGCGCCCTCGGCCAGCGCCTTCACGCGGCCGTGATACCGGTATCCGCCGCGGTCGAAAACGACCTTGGTGACGCCGGCCTTCTTCGCACGCTCGGCCACGAGCGTGCCCACCCGGGTCGCCGCCTCGCGCGAGCCGCCCTTGGGCGCGTCCTTGCGCAGGCCCGCGTCGAGGGACGAGGCGTGGGCCAGGGTCGAGCCCTGCCCGTCGTCGATGACCTGGGCGTAGATGTGGCGGCCGCTCTTGAAGACGGCCAGCCGCGGGCGCTCCGCGGCGCCGCGGACCCGCGCGCGGACCCGGAGGCGGACCCGCGACCGGGCTTCCGTTCGTGCTTGCGACGTGTTCATGGTTACTTCCCGCCCGCCTTGCCGACCTTGCGCTTGATCACTTCGTTGGCGTACTTGATCCCCTTGGCTTTGTACGGGTCGGGCACGCGGAGCTGCCGGATCTCCGCCGCCGTCTGCCCGACGCGCTGCTTGTCGGCGCCCGTCACCGTCATCTTGCCCGCCTTGGCGTCGATCGCGATCGCGATCCCCTCGGGGATCGGGAAGTCGACCGGGTGCGAGTACCCGAGCGAAAAGACGACCGACTTGCCCTTGACCTCGGCCTTGTAGCCGACGCCCGAAATCTCGAGCTCGCGGGTGAAGCCCTTCGTCACGCCCTCGACGTTGTTGGCCACGAGGCTTCGCAGCAGGCCGTGGACCGCGCGCGTCTTCGGCTCGTCCGAGCCGCGGGCGATCTCCACCTTTCCGTCGGTCACGGACACGGTCAGGCCGGCCGGGATGGCGCTCGAGAGCTCACCCTTGGGCCCCTTGACCCGAACCGTTCCACCGTCCGCCTTGACCTCGACCCCCTTGGGGATCGGAACCGGCATTTTCCCTATACGCGACACAGGTTTGCTCCTCTTCGGCTCACCAGACGTTGCAGAGAACTTCGCCGCCCAGGCGCGACTCCCGCGCCGTCCGGTCGGTCACGATGCCCTTCGACGTCGAGACGATCGACACGCCGAGGCCCCCGAGAACCTTCGGGATCGCTTCGGCTTTCGCATAGACGCGGCGTCCGGGTCGCGAGACCCGCTCGATCCCCGAGACGATGGGCTCGCCCTCGTGATCGTACTTGAGGCCGACCCGCAGGACGGGTCGTCCGGCCTCCTGGACCTTCCGGAACGAGGCCACGAAACCCTCTTCCTCGAGGACCTTGAGGACGGCCTCCTTGACGCGGGACGCCGGCACGTCCACGCGCTCGTGGCCGGCGCTCATCCCGTTCTTCAAGCGTGTCAACAGATCGCTCAGGGGATCACAAATTTTCATCGCGTCACCACGAAGCCTTCAGGACGCCCGGGATGTAACCCTGGTTGGCGTTCTGACGAAAGCAGATCCGGCACAGGCCGAACTTGCGGAAGACCGCCCGCGGCCGGCCGCACACGCGGCACCGCCGGATCGTCCGGGTCATGAACTTCGGCTTCCTCGCCGCCTTGATTCGCATTGCACGTGTGGCCATGGCTGTTTCCTGTCTGTTCTACTTGGCGAACGGCATGCCGAGCTCGGCGAGCAGCGCCTTCGCCCGGTCGTCCCGCCCCGCCGTCGTCACGATCGTCACGTTCAGGCCCTTGGACTTGTCCGTCTTCGCGTAGTCGATCTCCGGAAAGATGAAGTGGTCGCGAACGCCGAGCGTGTAGTTGCCCCGCCCGTCGAACGCCTTGCCCGACACGCCGCGGAAGTCACGGACGCGCGGAAGAGCGATGTTGATGAGTCGGTCGAGGAACTCCCACATCCGGTCGCCGCGCAGGGTCACCCGCGCGCCGATCGGCATCCCCGTCCGCAGCTTGTACGTCGCGATCGACTTCTTGGCCTTCGTCACGTTGGCCCGCTGCCCGGCGATCGACGACAGCTCCTCCGCGGCGCCCTCGAGCATCTTGGGGTTGGCGACCGCTTCCCCCAGGCCCATGTTGAGGACGATCTTCTGGATCCGCGGAATGGCCATGACGTTGTCGATCTCGAACTCCTTCCGGAGCGCGGGAGCAACTTCCTTGGCGTACCGTTCCTTGAGTCTCGCTGCCATGGCGTTCCTTTACGCGAGCACCGCGCCGCTCTTCTTGGCGACGCGCTCGGGTTTGCCCTCCGCATCACGGCGTCGGCCGATCCGCGTTCCGACGTTGCGGTCCGGGTCGACGAGCATCACGTTGGAGATGTGGATCGCGGCTTCCCTCTCCGAGATGCCGCCGGCGATGTTCTTGCTCGGATTCGGGCGCGTGTGCCGCTTGATCATGTTGACGCGCTCGACGATGACGCGGCCCCTCTCGGGCATCACGCGCAGTATGCGTCCCTGCCGCCCGCGATCACGCCCCGTGATCACGACGACCATGTCGTCCTTCTTGAGCTTCGGCTTCGGCATCACAGCACTTCCGGTGCGAGGGAGATGATTTTCATGAACTTCTTCTCGCGCAGTTCGCGCGCGACCGGCCCGAACACGCGCGTCCCGATGGGCTCCCCCTCGTTGGAGATCAGGACCGCCGCGTTGTCGTCGAAACGGATGTATGACCCGTCCTTGCGCCGGTGGTTGCGCCGGGTCCGGACGATGACCGCCCGGACGACCCGCTTCCCGTGTTTTTCGACGAAGGGCGAATCGGGGGCGGCCTCCTTGACCGAAGCCGTGATGATGTCGCCCAGACCCGCGTACTGGCCGGCCGAGCCGCCGCGCATGCGGATGCAGGCGATCTTGCGCGCCCCGGAGTTGTCGGCCACCTCGAGGATGGTCCCCATCTGAATCATCGCGTTCTCCCTACGCCTGCGCCTTGACCAGGATTTCCTGCAGCCGCCACCGCTTCAGCTTCGAGAGCGGGCGGGTCTCTTCGATCCGGACGCGGTCGCCGACGTGCGCGGCGTTCGACTCGTCGTGCGCGTGAAAGCGGCTGGTCCGCTTGATCGTGCGCGTGTATTCGGCGTGCTGCACGCGACGCTCCACCTCGACGACGATCGTCTTCTGCATCTTGTCGGACACCACGCGCCCGACCCTCGTCGCCCTCTCCTTCGGCCTGACCGTATCGCTCACTGACCTGCCTCCGCCTTTCGGGCCCGCTGGTACGTCTTGATGCGCGCGATGTCGCGCCGGATCGTCTTCAGGCGGCTCGGGTCCTCGAGCTGCCCGATCGCCTTCTGAAGCCGGAGCTTCCAGGAGGCCTCCTTGAGCTGCTTTTCCTTCTCGGCGAGGTCCGCCTCGCTCTGCTGCGAAAGCGTCTCGCGTTCCTTCTTCTTCATCGGATCTCCAGTTCGGAGGCGCGGGTCACCATGCGCGTCTTCAGCCCGAGTTTGTCGGCCGCGAGGTGGAGGGCTTCCTTGCCCGTGGCAAAGTCGACGCCTTCCATCTCGTAGAGGATCCGGCCGGGCTTGACCACGGCGACCCATCCCTCGGGCGCGCCCTTGCCCTTGCCCATGCGCGTTTCGGCGGGCTTCTTCGTGTACGGCTTGTCCGGAAAGATCCGGATCCAGATCTTGCCGCCGCGCTTGACCGCGCGGGTCATGGCAACGCGGCCGGCCTCGATCTGCCGCGCGGTGATCCAGCCGGGCTCCAGGACCTGGAGACCCATGTCGCCGAACGCCAGCTCCCCGCCGCGGAACGCCTTGCCCCGCATGCGCCCGCGCTGCTGTTTCCTGAACTTGACCTTGGAAGGCATCAACATGACGGAACTCGCTTACGCCGCGCTCTTGCGGCGGTTTTTGGCCTTGTGCTGCTCGCCGCGATAGATCCACACCTTCACGCCGATCTTCCCGTACGTCGTGTTCGCCTCGGCGAACCCGTAGTCGATGTCGGCCTTCAGCGTGTGGAGCGGGAGCCGTCCCTCCTGATACCACTCGGACCGGGCGATCTCGGCGCCGTTCAGGCGCCCGGCGCAACGGATCTTGATTCCCTGCGCGCCGAACCGGAACGCCGACTCGATCCCCTTCTTCATCGCCCGGCGGAACGCCACGCGGCGCTCGAGCTGCAGCGCGATCGACTCGCCGACGAGCTGCGCATCGGTCTCGGGCCGCTGGATCTCGATGATGTTGATGTGGACCTCGGTGCCGGTCCGCTTCTGGAGCTCGTCACGGAGGCGGTCCACCTCGGCGCCGCGCTTGCCGATGATGATGCCCGGCCGCGACGTCTGGATGTTGACCTTGAGCTTGCCGGAGAAGCGCTCGATGTCGACCTCCGAGACGCCGGCGTGCGACAGGCGGCGCTTGAGCTCCTTGCGGAGATTGAGGTCGTCGTGAAGGAACTTGAGGTAGTCCTTCTCCGAGAACCAGCGCGAGTGCCAGGTCCGGTTGAAACCGAGCCGGAATCCGTAGGGATGGACTTTCTGCCCCATGGTGCTCCTTAAGCCTCGTCCGAGAGTTCGATCGTCAGGTGGCTCTTGCGGTGCAGGACCCGGTACGCCCGCCCCATCGGCGCCGGCCGCACCCGCTTCTCCTGCGGTCCCTTGTCGACGGTGATCTTGCGGACCACCAGCTGGTCCACGTCGAGCTTGGCTTCCTTCTGCTCCGCGTTGGCGACCGCCGAGCGGAGGGTCTTGAGGATGTCCCGCGCCGCGACCTTCTTCGCGTGGCGCAGGATCGCCACGGCGTCGTTGACCTTCTTGCCGCGCACGAGGTCCGCCACCAGGCGCACCTTCTGCGCGGAGCCTTTCATGTACCGGAGTCTCGCTGTGGCTTTCATGGCTTCCCTCAGGCCTTCGGCGCCGCTGCGGCGGGAGCCGCGCCCGGAGCCGACACCGGCTTGCCGACCGAGGCTCCGGTCTCCGCCTTCTTGCCGCCGTGGCCCTTGAAGATCCGCGTCGGCGCGAACTCGCCGAGCTTGTGGCCGACCATGTTCTCCGCGACGTAGACCGGAATGAACTTGCGCCCGTTGTGCACGGCGATCGTGTGCCCGACCATGTCGGGCGTGACCGTCGAGCGACGGGACCAGGTCTTCACGACCTTCTTGTCGCGCGTCGCGTTGAGGGCCGCCACCTTCTTGACCAGGTGGTCGTCCACGAAAGGACCCTTCTTGATCGAACGTGCCATCGGTTAGACCTTCGACTTGCGCCGGCGGACGATGAATCCGTCGGTGCGCTTGTTGTTGCGAGTCTTCATGCCCTTCGTCTTCCAGCCCCACGGAGAGGTCGGGTGGCGCCCGCCGGAGGTCTTGCCTTCGCCGCCGCCCATCGGGTGGTCGACGGGGTTCATGGTGACGCCGCGGTTGTGCGGCCGCCAGCCCAACCACCGGTTGCGGCCGGCCTTGCCGATCGAAACGTTTTCGTGCTCGAGGTTGCCGACCTGCCCGATCGTCGCGTAGCACTCGCTGTGGACCTCGCGCACCTCGCCCGAGGGCAGGCGCACCTGAGCGTAGGTGCCCTCCTTGGCCATCAGTTGTGCGGCGGCCCCGGCGGACCGCACGAGCTGGCCGCCCTTGCCCCGGGTCAGCTCGATGTTGTGGATCGTCGTGCCGAGCGGGATCGCCTTCAGCGGCAGCGCGTTGCCCGGCAGGATGTCGGCCGCGGGCCCGGAGACCACGGTCGCTCCGATCGCCAGGCCGTTGGGCGCCAGGATGTAGCGCTTCTCGCCGTCGGCGTAGTGAAGGAGCGCGATCCGGGCCGAGCGGTTCGGGTCGTACTCGATCGTCGCCACCTTCGCCGGGATGTCCTGCTTGTCCCGCCGGAAATCGATCATCCGGTACAGGCGCTTGTGGCCGCCGCCCATGAACCGGGAAGTCGTCCGGCCCTGATTGTTGCGGCCGCCGGTCGCGCGCAGGCCGACCGTCAGGCGCTTCTCCGGGCGAACCGGAGAAATCTCCTGGAAGTCGAGCTTGGTCTGGAACCGGACTCCGGGGGAGGTCGGTTTGAACTTTTTGACTGCCATTACACGCCCTCGAAGAACTCGATTTTCTGATCCGGCGCGAGCCGGACGTAGGCCTTTTTCCAGGCCCTGCGCTGGCCGACGAACCGGCCCATACGCTTCCACTTCCCCTCACGGTTGGCGACCCGGACGTCGAGCACTTTGACCCCGAAAAGCTTCTCGACCGCGCGCCGGACCTCGATCTTGTTGGCCGACTTGTCGACCTCGAAACAGATCGTGTTCGACGCTTCCTTCATGAGCGCCGCCTTCTCCGTAATCAGGGGCTTCCGGATGATCCGCTGGGCATCCATCACTCGCCTCCCAGGTTCTTGACGACGCGCGAGAACGCCTGCTTCGACAGCACGAGCGTCCCGTGGGCGAGCACGTCGTACGCGTTGACGCCGAGGGGGTCGACGAGCTTCCAGGCCTTCACGTTGCGCGAGGCGCGGACGAAGTTCTCGTTTCCCCGGGCATCGACGAACAGCGTCTTGCCCTCGATGCCGAGCGCCCCGACCGCGGATTTCAGGTCCCGGGTCTTGTGGCTCGACAGGTCCATCTTGTCGACGACGACGATCCGCTCCTCCGCGGCGCGGCGCGAGAGAACCGCCTTCAGGGCGTTCTTCTTCTCACCGACCGAGACTCCCTGCGCGTACGAGCGCGGCACGGGTCCGTGCACGGTTCCGCCATGGCGGTGGATCGGCGGGCGGCCGCCGCCCTGCCGGGCCCGGCCGGTCCCCTTCTGCTTGAAGGGCTTCTTGCCGGATCCGGCGACCTCGGAACGAACCTTCGTCTTGTGCGTGCCGGCACGCTGCCCCGCGCGGTAGGCCTTGACGACCTCCCACACGAGGTGCCGGCGGTACGGGTACGCGAAGACCTCTTCGGGCAGGGCGACCTCGCCGACCTGCTCGTTCTTCCAGTTGAGAACGGGGATCTTGGCCATGCTCTTACGCCTTCTTCCTGCCGAAGCTCGAGCGCACGATCTTGACGATCGCGTTGCGGGCCCCCGGGACGGCGCCGGAGATGTAGAGAAGGTTCTTCTCGGCGTCGACGCGCACGACCACCAGGTTCTTGGAGGTCGACTGGCGTCCGCCGAGCCGGCCCGAGGAGCGGGTGCCCGGATAGACGCGCGAGGGGAAGGCCGACGGGCCGATCGAGCCCGGCGCCCGGTGGAACATCGAGCCGTGGGTGGCCGCGCCGCCGCGGAACCCGTGGCGGGCCACGACACCCATGAACCCCTTGCCCTTCGAGGTGCCGATCACGTCGACGTGGTCCTGCTCCGCGAAAGAGTCGCAGAGGACCTTGTCGCCGGGCTTCAACTCGTCGCCCTTGTCGGCTTTGACTTCCATCAGGGTCCGCATGGGCGCGACACCGGCCTTCTCGAACCGGCCCTTGGACGCCTTGTTCGCCCGGCGGTCCGGGCGGGCGCCGACGAGGCCGATCTGCAACGCGTCGTAGCCGTCCTTGTCGGCGGTCTTCTTCTGGACGACGAGGCACGGCCCGGCCTGCACGACGGTGACCGGCACGACCGTGCCGTCCGCCGCGAAGATCTGGGTCATCCCCACCTTCTTGCCGATGATTCCGTGTACGGCCATGTCTCTACTTTCCGAACGCCTTGATCTCGACGTCGACGCCGACCGGCAGCTCCAGCTTCATGAGGGCGTCCACGGTCTGCGACGTCGGCTCGAGGATGTCGAGCAGGCGCTTGTGCGTCCGCATCTCGAACTGTTCGCGCGACTTCTTGTCGACGTGCGGCGAGCGGTTCACCGTGTACCGCGAGACCGCCGTCGGCAGGGGAATCGGGCCCGCAACCTTCGCGCCGGTGCGCCTGGCCGTGTCGACGATCTCGCTCGCCGACTGGTCGAGGATCCGGTAATCGAAGGCCTTGAGGCGGATGCGGATCTTGTCGTTCTTGGGCATGTTTAGCGTCCGCTCGACGCGGACGGACGGGAGCAAACGGCCGTGGGGCAACACCCCATGGCAGAAATGCCCTGCGCCCGCCGGCTCGAAATTGCCGAGTCCATATTCCGATCCACATCTACTCCAAAATCTCGACGATGGTGCCGGCCCCGACGGTGCGGCCGCCCTCGCGGATGGCGAAGCGCAGGCCCTTCTCCATGGCGATCGGCGTGATCAGGTTGATCTCCAGGTTCACGTTGTCCCCCGGCATCACCATCTCCACACCCTTGGGCAGTTGCGCCGTCCCCGTCACGTCGGTCGTCCGGAAGAAAAACTGCGGCCGGTACCCGTTGAAAAACGGCGTGTGCCGCCCGCCCTCTTCCTTCGTCAGGATGTACGCCTGCGCCGTGAACTTCAGGTGCGGCGTGATCGAACCCGGCTTCGCGCACACCTGCCCGCGCTCCACGTCCTTGCGCTCGGTCCCGCGCAACAGCAGCCCGACGTTGTCCCCCGCCTGCCCCTGGTCGAGCAGCTTGCGGAACATCTCCACTCCCGTCACGACCTTCTTCTGCGTCGGCCGAATCCCGACGATCTCCACTTCCTCGCCCACCTTCACGACCCCGCGCTCCACTCGGCCCGTCACCACCGTCCCGCGCCCCGAGATCGAGAACACGTCCTCGATCGGCATCAGGAAGTCCTTGTCCACCGCGCGCTCCGGCACCGGAATGTACGCGTCCACCGCGTCCATCAGCTCCAGAATGCACTTGGCCTCGGCCGAGTTCGGGTCCGTCGACTCCCCCGCCTTCAACGCCGAACCCTTCACGATCGGCGTCTTGTCCCCGGGGAACCCGTACGACGTCAACAGCTCCCGAACCTCCAGCTCCACCAGCTCGAGCAACTCCGGGTCGTCCACCATGTCCGTCTTGTTCAAAAACACCACCACGTACGGCACCCCGACCTGACGCGCCAGCAGAATGTGCTCCCGCGTCTGCGGCATCGGTCCGTCCGCCGCCGACACCACCAGAATCGCCCCGTCCATCTGCGCCGCGCCCGTGATCATGTTCTTCACGTAGTCCGCGTGCCCCGGACAGTCCACGTGCGCGTAGTGCCGCTTCTCCGTCGAATACTCCACGTGCGCCGTGTTGATCGTGATCCCCCGCGCCTTCTCCTCCGGCGCGTTGTCGATCTGGTCGTACCCCTTCGCCGTCGCCAAACCCTTCTTCGACAAAATCAACGTGATCGCCGCCGTCAACGTCGTCTTCCCGTGATCCACGTGACCAATCGTCCCGATGTTCACGTGCGGCTTGCTGCGGTCAAATTTTTCCTTCGCCATCGCTCCTCACCAATTCCGAAAAAACGAAATCATTACTTGCTGCCCACCTTGGCGATGATCTCTTCGCTGACGGACCGGGGAACCTCGTCGTACGCCGCGAACTGCATCGTGTAGTTGCCGCGGCCCTGCGTCATGGAGCGCAGATTCGTCGAATATCCGAACATCTCCGAAAGCGGCACGCGGGCGGTGATCACCTGGACGCCCGCGCGCGGCTCCATGTGCTTGATGTGCCCGCGCCGGGACGAAAGGTCGCCGATGACGTCGCCCATGTAGTCCTCGGGCACCACGACCTCGACGTCCATGATGGGTTCCTTGATGATCGGCTTGGCCTTCTTGGCCGCGTCCTGGTAGGCCATGGATCCGGCGATCTTGAAGGCCATCTCCGAGGAGTCGACGTCGTGGAACGAGCCGTCGTAGAGCTCGACGTGCACGCCCGTCGTCGGGTAGCCCGCGAGGATCCCGGTCTCCAGGGCTTCCTTGATCCCCTGTTCGATCGGCTTGATGAACTCCTTCGGGATCGCGCCGCCCTTGATCTCGTTGTCGAACACGAAAGCGTGGCCTTCTTCGGCCGGCTTGATGCGGATCTTGCACTCGCCGTACTGGCCGCGGCCACCCGACTGGCGGATGAACCGGCCGTGGCCCTGGGCTTCCTTCGTGATCGCCTCGCGGTAGGCCACCTGGGGCTTCCCGATGTTGGCGCCGACGTTGAACTCCCGGACCATGCGGTCCGTGATGATCTCCAGATGCAGCTCGCCCATGCCACGGATGATCGTCTGGCCCGTCTCCTTGTCGGTGTGGACCTTGAAGGTCGGGTCTTCCTGCATGAGCTTGGCGAGCGCCATTCCCATCTTTTCCTGGTCGGCCTTGGTCTTGGGCTCGATCGCGACCGCGATGACGGGCTCCGGGAAGTTCATCGCCTCGAGGATGACCGAGCTGTTCTCGTCGCAGATGGTGTCGCCCGTCTGGACGTTCTTCAGGCCCACGGCCGCCGCGATGTCACCCGCGTAGACCTCCTTGATCTCCTCGCGCTTGTTCGCGTGCATCTTCAGGAGCCGCCCGATCCGCTCCCGGCCGTTCTTGGTCGAGTTGAAGACCCCGGAGCCGGCGTCGAGGTGCCCCGAGTAGACGCGGAAGAAGGCGAGCTGGCCGACGAAGGGGTCCGTCATGATCTTGAAGATGAGGGCCGAGAACGGCGCGTCGTCGGAGGCCGGCCGCTCGAGCTCCGCGCCGACGTCGTCGTGCCCCTTGATCGCGGGAACGTCGAGGGGCGACGGGAGATAGTCGACCACGGCGTCGAGCAGCTGCTGCACACCCTTGTTCTTGAAGGCCGAGCCGCAGATGACCGGCTGCACGTGGCCGGAGACGGTGGCGCGCCGGAGGGCCGCCTTGATCTCCTCGGATTCGACCTTGCCGCCGTGCAGGTACTTCTCGAGCAGCGTGTCGTCGGTCTCGGCGACGGTCTCGATGAGCATCTCGCGGTACTTGTCGGCCTCGGCCTGCATGTCGGCCGGGATGTCGAGGATGTCGAACTTCGAGCCCTGCGCGTCGTCCTGGAACTCGATCGCCTTCATCGCGACGAGGTCGATGATGCCCTTGTGGTCCGCCTCGGTCCCCCAGGGAATCTGGATCGGGGCCGGCTTGGCGTTCAGCTTCGTCTTCATCATCTCGACGCAGCGCGGGAAGTTCGCGCCGACGCGGTCCATCTTGTTGACGAACGCGATGCGTGGAACACCGTACCGATTGGCCTGCCGCCACACCGTCTCCGACTGCGGCTCGACCCCCGCGACCGCGTCGAACACGGCGACCGCGCCGTCGAGGACGCGCAGCGACCGTTCCACCTCGGCCGTGAAGTCCACGTGACCGGGCGTGTCGATGATGTTGATGCGGAAGAGCTGCCCGGACCCGGACGCCTTCCAGAAGCAGGTCGTCGCGGCCGACGTGATCGTGATGCCGCGCTCCTGTTCCTGGACCATCCAGTCCATCGTGGCCGTTCCCTCGTGGACCTCGCCGAGCTTGTAGTTGATGCCCGTGTAGAAAAGGATGCGCTCGGTCGTCGTCGTCTTACCGGCGTCGATGTGCGCCATGATCCCGATGTTGCGGGTGTCCTTGAGTGGGTGTGAGCGCGGCATTTCTTGAGCAGAGTTCGGTCGTTGAGTTTCGTCGTTACCAGCGATAGTGGGCGAAGGCCTTGTTGGCCTCGGCCATCTTGTGCGTGTCGTCCTTCTTCTTCACGGCCCCGCCCCGCAGGTTGGCCGCGTCCAGGAACTCGGCCGCCAGCTTCTCCTTCATGGTCTTCTCGCCGCGGGCGCTGGCGTACTCGATGATCCAGCGGATCGCGAGCGACGTGCGGCGGTTGGGTCGCACTTCGACGGGGACCTGGTAGGTCGAGCCGCCCACGCGGCGCGACTTGACCTCGAGGGCCGGCTTGACGTTCTCGATCGCCTTCTTGAAGGCCTTCATCGGATCGTCCTGGGTCTTCTCGGCGACCTTGTTCAGGGCCCCGTAGAGGATTCCCTCGGCAGTCGACTTCTTGCCCTGCGACATCACGGAGTTGATGAACTTCGTGACGAGCTGGGAGTTGTACAGCGGGTCCGGGAGGATCTCGCGCTTGGCGACGACTCGGCGTCTCGGCATCGTTCCCTTCCTAGGCCTTGGGGCGCTTGGCGCCGTACTTGGAGCGGCCCTGCTTGCGGTTGGCGACGCCGACCGCATCGAGCGTTCCGCGAATGACGTGGTACCGGACTCCGGGGAGGTCCTTGACGCGGCCGCCCCGGATCATGACGATCGAGTGCTCCTGCAGATTGTGGCCGACGCCCGGAATGTAGGTCGTGACCTCGATCCCGTTCGTCAGACGCACGCGCGCAACCTTGCGCAGCGCCGAGTTCGGCTTCTTCGGCGTCGTCGTGTAGACGCGCGTGCAGACGCCGCGACGCTGCGGCGACCGCTGGAGCGCGGGCGAGGCGGTTTTCACCGCGAGCCGTTCGCGGCCTTTCCGGACGAGCTGAGAAATTGTCGGCATCGACTCTCCTGATCTCCCCGAGTCCCCCGGAGCCGTGGAAGGACCCGAGATCGACCGTAAAACGCTTTACTTCGGGTCGGGAGAGCAGGCCCACCGGCCCTCCCGAGTCCAGAGGAAAAACCCGCGAATCGTACGCGCCGCAGGGGGGCCTGTCAAGCGAAAACCCCTGCCCCTGAGCGACTTCCCCGAATCCCGACCCCGCCGCCGCAGAACCGGAGAGCGAATCGCCGGGACGAGGGAGGCGGAGTATATGCGAAGAGCTTCCGGTCCGGGGCCTATTTCGCTGCAGAGCCGACAGTTAATTGCACACAGCCAAAAAGAAAAGGGACCCGCGAGCGGGCCCCTTTCGATCATCCGCGGTGAATCGCTACGGGAAATACAGGCCGAGGGCAACCGACAAGAAGACGGCCATCTGCCCGCGCGTGAGCGCGGCGTTGGGGCAGTAGTTGCCGGTGCCGCAGCCCGCCGTGATGCCGGACGCCGCGAGGGCTTCGACGTACTGGAAGAAGGGGTGGCTGGTCGGGACGTCGAGGAACGTGGCGACGGCCGGGGCCGGCGAGACCTGCCGGTTCCACTGGACCCGGAGCTTCTGAAATTCCAGGCCCGTCGTGTCATCGAAGTGCACGCGCGCCACGTAGTTGCAGTCCTGGTTGTTGACGGTGACAGGGGAGCTGGCCAGAACGCCCCCCTGGTATCCACTCGAGCCCGTCGTCGCCGGGCCCGCGGAGGCGATGGTCGTGACGCTTTCCGGGCCGCCGGCGAAGCCCGGATGACACTGTTCGAACACGAAAATGGAGATATCCGCGCCGCCGTTGGTGTCGTTGGCCCACCAGCGGAAGGCGGCGAGGTTCACGCCGGTCGGCAGCTGGATCGGGGAATCCGCGAACGACTCGGTGCCGCTCCGGCTGAGAGCCAGATTGGTATCCGGTGTCCCTCCCAGATCGTAGTACCACGGTGAGGCTGCTGTGTTCTGTCTCCCGATGAAAGAATGGGGAGACACGGGCGTGAAGTGGTAGTTCGAGCCCCAATCGGTGGGAGTCTGGGATTCCACGGGCTTGGCCATGTTCTTGGCCATGTAGACGTTCGTCGCGTCCGGTGGGAATCCCATGGACTCGAGCACGTTCGGGTCCGTGACGAGAGCGCGCTCGCTGTCGGGAACCTGCGCGAGAGCATGGGCTCCCAGACCGACGCCGCAGAGAATCAAAGCCAGATACACAAGGGTCCTTTTCATACGGGGCTCCTTTCTTGGAGGGATCGCTGTTCCGATGGTACGAGCCGGAAGTTCCATTGGTCAAGTCCCAAACATCTTTGCGAAACCACCCTTTCCCGGTTAGGGTCACCGAAGGAGGATGCGCGTGGACCAGTCCAACGACGTCCTGAGACAGCGAATCGACCATCTGGCGCGCCAGATGCGATGGCACCGCCGCGGCGTGGTGATGCTGGTCACTCTGAGCGCCGGCGCGCTCCTGATGGGGCAGGCGCAAAAACCCGCGGCGCCGGAGGAGGTTCGAGCGAGGCGGTTCGTCTTAACCGACGCCGCGGGAGCGACCGTGGGCTCGTGGGGCCTCGAGGCCGGCGGCCGGGCCCTGTTCCAGATGACCGACCCGCGCGCAGCGCAAAGGCTCTCTCTCAGCCTGGGCGCCGCCGGGCCCGGGATCGTTCTCGTCGCTCCCGACGGGAAGAGAGCGGCTGGCCTCGAGGTGAGTGATGAGAGTCCCCGCCTCGTGCTGCGGGACAACAGGGGGATCGAGAGACTCTGGATCGCCCTGCGAAAGGACTCTCCGGCGATTCAGTTCTTCGACGACGGGCACGTCGCCCGCAGCGGACTGACGACCTTCAACGACGGGAGGGGGATCGCATTCGTCAGCGAGAGCGACGGCAAGGCACACGGCCTCGTCCTCTACGGAAAGAACCGCGACCTCGTCTGGTCCGCTCCCTAGCTGTGGATTCTCAACACGTTGTTCACGACCACGATCGGGCTGGGCGGCCTTTCCCACTCTCCCGGCGGGGGGAGAGGGTCGGGGTGAGGGGCACTCCTAACAGCTCATTCTGCCCACGACACCCTGCCCTCTCCCTCTTTCGGGGGGAGAGGGTTCTCTTACTTGACGTTCATCGGTGAACAACGTTCTGAGAAACGACACCTAGCCCGATCTCGCCGGGAAGCGAAAGGGGCCTGTCGCCAGGCCCCTCCGATCTTCGAATCGCTTCGCTCTACTCTTCTTCGCTCGCGTCGACCTCGGCGTCCGCCTCGGCCAGCGCCAGCTCCTCGGCCGGGTCGACGAGGAAGTCCTCGAGCGCCGGCTCCTCGGCCTGCGGGATCTCCTCCCGTTCGAGGACCACGTTGCGGTAGTACTCCATGCCCGTGCCGGCGGGGATGAGCCGGCCGACGATGACGTTCTCCTTGAGGCCGCGCAGCACGTCGACCTTCCCCGAGATCGAGGCTTCGGTCAACACGCGGGTCGTCTCCTGGAAGGAAGCCGCCGAGATGAACGAGTCCGTCGAGAGGGAGGCCTTCGTGATGCCGAGCAGCATGGGCCGCGCGTTGGCGGGCTGGCCTTCGGCCGCGAGCACCCGCTCGTTCTCGTCCTCGAACCGGAACCGGTCCACCTGCTCGTCGATCAGGAAGTCCGTATCGCCGACGTCCTCGACCTTCACGCTGCGCATCATCTGGCGGACGATGACCTCGATGTGCTTGTCGTTGATGGCCACGTTCTGGGACCGGTAGACCTCCTGGATCTTGTCGACCAGGTAGCGCTGCAGCTCCTTCTCGCCCAGGATCGCCAGGACGTCGTGCGGGTTGATCGGTCCGTCGATGAGCGGATCGCCCGCCCGGACGCGCTCGCCCTCCTGCACGTTGACGTGCGTGTAGCGCGGGATGAGGTACTCGCGCGCATCTCCGTCGTCTCCCGTGACGATGACTTTCCGCATGCCCTTGGCGATGGGACCGTGCGACACCGCGCCGTCGATCTCCGTGATGACCGCCGCATCCTTGGGCCGGCGCGCCTCGAAGAGCTCGACGATGCGCGGCAGACCGCCGGTGATGTCCTTGGTCTTGGTCGTCTCGCGCGGGATCTTCGCGAGGACGTCGCCCGGGTGGACCCCCTGCTTGTCGGTGACCATGAGGTGGGAACCGATCGGGAGCAGGTACTTCCTCTCGCCGGAGCGGCCCTTGATGATGACCTGGGGCGAGCGCTTCTCGGCGCCCACCGTTTCCACGATGATGTTCTGGGCGAGGCCCGTCACTCGGTCCGTCTCCTCGCGGAGATTCTCGTTTTCCACGATGTCCCGGAATTCCACGTTGCCGCCGACCTCCGTCAGGATCGCCGAGGTGAACGGATCCCACTCGACGAGCTCCTGCCCGGGAACGACCTCCTGCCCTTCCGTGACCTTGATCGTCGAGCCGTAGACCACCGAGTAGCGTTCCTTCTCGCGCCCCTTGTTGTCGACGATCGTGATCTTGCCGTTACGGTTGACCGTGACGAGGTGCCCGTCCTTGCGCTCGACCGTCGCGATCGAGAGGAACCGGACCGTGCCCGGGTTCTTCGCCGCGTGCTTGGACTGCTCGGTGACGCGCGACGCGGTGCCGCCGTAGTGGAACGTCCGCATCGTCAGCTGCGTGCCCGGTTCGCCGATCGACTGCGCCGCAATGACGCCGACGGCCTCGCCGATCTCGACCATCTTGCCCGTGGCCAGCATGCGGCCGTAGCAGAGCCGGCAGACGCCGCGCTTGGTTTCGCAGGTCAGCACCGAGCGGATCTTGACGCGCTCGATGCCGGCCTCCTGCACGCGGGAGGCCAGGTCTTCCGTGATCTCCTCGCCGATTCCGACGATCTTCTCCTCGGAAAGCGGGTCGAGGATGTCCTCCTGACAGACGCGGCCGACGATGCGGTCGCGGAGCGGCTCGAGCGTGTCGCCGCCTTCCATGATGGCCGACACCGTGATGCCGTCGGAGGTCCCGCAGTCCTCGAGCAGGACGATCACGTCCTGCGCGACGTCGACGAGCCGGCGCGTCAGGTAGCCGGAGTCGGCCGTCTTGAGCGCCGTGTCCGCGAGACCCTTGCGGGCGCCGTGCGTCGAGATGAAGTACTGGAGGACCGACAGGCCCTCGCGGAAGTTGGCCGTGATCGGCGTTTCGATGACCTCGCCCGAGGGCTTGGACATCAGTCCGCGCATGCCGGCGAGCTGCCGGACCTGCTCCTTGGAGCCTCGGGCGCCGGAGTCCGCCATGATGTAGATCGGGTTGAATTCGGAGCCGACCTGGTCGGACTTCTTCATCTCCCGGAACATTTCGTCCGAGATGGATTCCGTCGTCCGGTGCCAGATGTCGATGATCTTGTTGTGGCGCTCGCCCGCGGTGATGACGCCCGAGTTGCGCTGGCCCTCGACCTCGAGGACCTCCTTGCGGGCGGCCGCCAGGAAGTCTTCCTTCTTGGCCGGGATCACCATGTCGTCGACGCCGATCGAGATGCCCGCCCGGGTCGCGGCGGTGAAGCCGAGGTCCTTGAGGTCGTCGAGCATCTTCACGGTCATGACGTCGCCGAAAGTCAGGTACACGTAGCTCACGAAGTCCGTCAGGCCGCGCTTCTTGAGGTTGCCGTTGATGAACGGAACGATCTCCGGCAGCGCCTGGTTGAAGATGACCCGGCCGACCGTCGTGTCGATCAGGGTCCGCTCGACGTCCTGGACCTCGGCGTGGGAAATGTCCTGATCGTTGTACTGCGTCGTCAGGTCCATGTACTTGCCCGAGTAGCGGACGCGGATGGGCGTGTGGGTGGTGACGTCGCCCTGCTCGTAGGCCAGAACGACCTCGTCGAAGTCCGAGAAGATGCGGCCCTCGCCCTTGGTGTTGGCGCGGGACTTCGTCAGGTAGTAGATCCCGAGGACGAGGTCCTGCGACGGCACGGCGAGCGGCCGGCCCGAGGCCGGCGACAGGATGTTGTTCGAGGAGAGCATCAGCAGCTCCGCCTCGATCTGGGCCTTGGGCGACAGGGGCACGTGGACGGCCATCTGGTCGCCGTCGAAGTCGGCGTTGAACGCCGGGCAGACGAGCGGGTGGATCTTGATGGCCTTGCCCTCGACGAGCACGGGCTGGAAGGCCTGGATGCCCAGCCGGTGCAGGGTCGGCGCGCGGTTCAGGAGCACCGCGTGGTCGCGGATGACTTCCTCGAGCGCATCCCACACCTCGGTCACTCCGGACTCGACGAGCTCCTTGGCGGCCTTGATCGTCGACGCGAGGCCCTTCTTCTCGAGCCGGTTGTAGATGAACGGCTTGAAGAGCTCGACGGCCATCTTCTTGGGAAGTCCCGCCTGGTGGAGCTTCAGCTCCGGCCCGACGACGACGACCGAGCGGCCCGAATAGTCGACGCGCTTGCCGAGCAGGTTCTGGCGGAACCGGCCCTGCTTGCCCTTGAGCGTGTCGGAGAGCGACTTCAGCGGGCGGTTGTTGGAGCCCTTGAGGACGCGGCCGCGGCGGCCGTTGTCGAAGAGCGCGTCGACCGCTTCCTGGAGCATCCGCTTCTCGTTGCGGACGATGACTTCGGGCGCGCGCAGCTCGAGCAGCTTCTTCAGCCGGTTGTTCCGGTTGATGACCCGGCGGTAGAGGTCGTTCAAGTCGGACGTGGCGAAGCGGCCGCCGTCGAGAGGCACGAGGGGCCGCAGCTCCGGGGGGATGACCGGGATCACGTCGAGGATCATCCAGTTGGGCCGGTGACCCGAGCGGCGGAAGGCGTCGCACACCTTGAGCCGCTTGGCGGCCTTCTGGCGCTTGATCTGCGAGGTCTCCGTCTTCATGATCATCCGGAGCTCTTCGGCGAGCATGTCGACGTCGACCCGCTCGAGGAGCTCCTTGATCGCGCCGGCGCCCATGCGGGCGACGAACACGTCGCCGAGCTCGGTCCGGAGCTGCCGGTAGCGCTCCTCCGAGAGCAGCTCCTTCTCCTTCAGGTCCGTCTCACCCGGATCGATGACGACGTAGGACTCGAAGTAGAGGATCCGCTCGAGGTCCCGGAGCGAGATGTCGAGCAGGTGGCCGATCCGCGACGGCAGGCCCTTGAAGAACCAGACGTGCGAGACCGGCGAGGCCAGCTCGATGTGGCCCATCCGCTCTCGGCGGACCTTGGACTTGGTCACCTCGACGCCGCACTTGTCGCAGACGACGCCGCGGTGCTTCATCCGCTTGTACTTGCCGCAGAGGCACTCCCAGTCGGTGATCGGGCCGAAGATCTTCGCGCAGAAGAGCCCGTCCCGCTCCGGCTTGAAGGTGCGGTAGTTGATGGTCTCGGGCTTGGTGACCTCGCCGAAGGACCACGACCGGATCTTCTCGGGCGAAGCCAGAGAGATCTTGATCGCGTTGAAGTCCTTGAGCGTCGTCGGGCGATTCGCAAAGGCCAGTGTTTCCAATCTAGTTGCTCCTTCCCATCGGTCGCTCATCGCGACCTAGCGAGAGCAGAAATTCCTCGATCGACTTGCTGCGGAAGCTGAGCGTTCGCCATGGAATGGTGATCAGCGGCCGCTTGCTCCCTTCGGTCGCGTCGAGCGACCGCTCAAAACGCCTCATCGCTTGATCAGCTCCACGTCGAGGCACAGGGACTGGAGCTCGCGCACCAGAACGTTGAAGGACTCGGGAAGGCCCGGCTCGGCCGGGACCTCGCCCTTCACGATCGCCTCGTAGGCCTGCGAGCGTCCTTCGACGTCGTCAGACTTGACCGTCAGCAGTTCCTGGAGCGTGTACGAGGCGCCGTAGGCCTCGAGCGCCCAGACCTCCATCTCTCCGAACCGCTGGCCGCCGAACTGGGCCTTGCCGCCCAGGGGCTGCTGCGTGATGAGCGAGTACGGCCCGATCGACCGCGCGTGGATCTTGTCGTCGACCAGGTGCGACAACTTCAGCATGTAGATGTATCCGACCGTGACCTGCTGCTCGAACGGCTCGCCGGTCATGCCGTCGTAGAGCATCGTCTTGCCGGAATTCGGGAGGTTGGCGTCCTTGAGGAGCTTCTTGATCTCCCCTTCGGTCGCTCCGTCGAAGACCGGGGTGGCGACGGTCAGCTTGAGCACGTGCGCGGCCCAGCCCAGATGCGTCTCGAGGATCTGGCCGACGTTCATGCGCGACGGCACGCCCAGCGGGTTCAGGACGATCTCGATCGGCGTTCCGTCCGGCAGGTACGGCATGTCCGCCTCGGCCAGGATCCGGGAAATGACGCCCTTGTTGCCGTGCCGACCGGCCATCTTGTCGCCGACCGAGAGCTTGCGCTTCATGGCGACGTAGACCTTGACCATCTTGATGACGCCGGGGGGCAGCTCGTCGCCCTTCTGGAGGAGCTCGATCCGCTCCGCGTTGACGCGGTTCAGGACCTCGATCTGCGAGTCCTGGCGGCGGAGGATGATCGTGATCTCGTCGGCGATCTCCTCGTCCTTCAGCTTGAGGCGCTTCAACTGCTGCGGGGTCAGACGGGCGACGGACTCGGCCGTGAACTTGCCGCCCTTCTTGACGATCTCGCTGCCGTCGCGGTCGAGGAGGTCCTCGGCGGCCGCCCGGTTGACGAGAAGGTCGCGAACCTTCTTGTTGGCCTCTTCCCGGATGATCCGGATCTCGTCCTTCGAGTTCTTCTCGATCTTGGCAATCTGGTCCTGCTCGATCGCGAGGGCCCGCAGGTCCTTGTCGATGCCCTTGCGGGAGAAGATCTTGACGTCGACGATCGTGCCCTCGATGCCCGGCGGGCACTTGAGCGAAGCGTCCCGGACGTCGCCGGCCTTTTCGCCGAAGATCGCGCGGAGCAGCTTCTCTTCCGGCGTCAGCTGGGTTTCGCCCTTCGGCGTGACCTTGCCGACGAGGATGTCTCCCGGCTTGACCGTGGCGCCGATCCGGATGATGCCCGACTCGTCGAGGTCGCGCAGCGCGTTTTCCGACACGTTCGGGATGTCGCGCGTGATCTCCTCGGGTCCGAGCTTGGTGTCGCGGGCCTCGATGTCGAACTCCTGGATGTGGATCGACGTGAAGAAGTCGTCCTTGACCAGGCGCTCCGAGACCAGGATCGCGTCCTCGTAGTTGTACCCGCGCCAGGGCATGAACGCGACGAGCACGTTGCGCCCGAGAGCGAGCTCGCCCTGCGAGGTGCACGGGCCGTCCGCGAGGACTTCGCCCCGCTCGACCCGGTCGCCCTCGTGCACGATCGGCTTCTGGTTGATGCAGGTGTTCTGGTTGGAGCGGCGGAACTTCGTCAGCGGATAGATGTCCGCGCCGAATTCCCGGGCCGCGCCGCCGGTCTCGGCCGGGCCGCCTTCGACGCGCACGATGATGCGCTCCGAGTCGACCTGGTCGACGATGCCCCCGCGCTTGGCGAGGACGACGGCGCCCGAGTCCCGGGCCACCGTCGTCTCGAGACCGGTGCCGACGAGGGGCGACTCGACCTTCAGGAGCGGCACGGCCTGGCGCTGCATGTTCGAGCCCATGAGGGCGCGGTTGGCGTCGTCATGCTCGAGGAACGGGATCAGCGCCGTGGCCACCGACACGAGCTGTTTGGGCGAAATGTCCTTGTAGTCGACCTTGTCGCGGTCGGTCGTGATGAACTCGCCGTTGAAGCGGGCGATCACCCGCTCCTCCTTGATGCGGCCCGTGGCGTCGGTCTCGGCGTTGGCCTGCGCGATCGTGAAGTTCTCTTCCTCCCAGGCCGAGAGGTAGAAGGCGTACGGGATGGCGTCGGAGGGCCGCTTGTGGTTCTTGCGGACGCGCTCGTTCTCCTCCTCGAGCTCCTTCTTCTCGACGATCTGGCCGAGCTTGAAGGCCGTATCGCCGACCGAGGTCACCTGGAAGTGATCGATGACGCGGCCCTTCTCGACCCTCTTGTACGGGGTCTCGATGAAGCCGAAATCGTTGATCCGCGCGTAGCACGACAGCGACGAGATGAGCCCGATGTTCGGGCCTTCCGGAGTCTCGATCGGGCACACGCGACCGTAGTGCGTCGGGTGCACGTCGCGAACCTCGAAGCCGGCGCGCTCGCGGGAAAGGCCTCCCGGCCCGAGGGCCGAGAGCCGCCGCTTGTGCGTGACCTCGGAGAGCGGGTTCGTCTGGTCCATGAACTGCGAGAGCTGGGAGGACCCGAAGAATTCCTTGATCGATGCGATGACGGGCTTGGAGTTGATCAGGTCGTGCGGCATCGCCGAGTCGATGTCCTGGTGGACGGACATCTTTTCCTTGATGGCGCGCTCCATCCGGACGAGACCGATGCGGAACTGGTTCTCGAGCAGCTCGCCGACCGAGCGCACGCGGCGGTTGCCCAGGTTGTCGATGTCGTCCGTCCGGCCGACGTCGCGCTTGAGACGCAGCAGGTACCCGACGACCCGGTAGATGTCGGCGGGCGTCAGCGTCCGGGTGTCCTCGGAGGAATCGGCCTCGAGCTTGATGTTGAACTTGAAGCGGCCGACGCGCGAGAAGTCGTACTTCTTGGCGTCGAAGAACATGCCCTCGAAGAGGTTCTTGGCCGACTCGTAGGTCGGCGGGTCGCCGGGCCGGAGCCGCCGGTAGATCTCGAGGATCGCCTCGTTCTTGGTCTTGTGCGTGTCCTTGCGGATCGTGTTGACGAGGACGTCGGAGGAAAGGTCCCAGTCGGGGAAGAAGATCTCGACTTCCTTGATTCCCCGCTCCTTGAGGGCCTCGACCGCGCCGGCGCCGAGCTCCTGGCCGGCCTCGAAGAGGACCTCGCCCGTCGAGAGATCGACGACGTCCGCGAGGAAGCAGGCCTTCTCGACCGCCGACTCGTCGACCGAGCGCTCGAGCGAGCCCTTCTTGGCGATTTCCTTCTGGTCGTCGCCGGAGAGCTTGATGCCGGCGAACACGACCTTGGTTTCCCGCTTGACGCGGGCATACCGGTCGCGGATCTCCTCCTGCCGGAGAACGTCCTTGCCGACCGTCAGGTGCGCACGGCCGCGCTCGAAGCGCGCCGTCACCGGGACGTAGAACTGCCGCAGGATGGCCTCGTCGGTCTCGAGTCCCAGGGCGCGGAGGAAGATCGTCGCCGGGAACTTGCGCTTGCGGTCGATCCGGACGAACAGCACGGCCTTCTGGTCGTATTCGAACTCCACCCAGGAGCCCCGGTAGGGGATGATCTTGGCGAGGTACCCGTGGGCCGACTCCTTCGTGAAGAAGACGCCCGGGGACCGGTGAAGCTGCGACACGATGACGCGCTCGGTGCCGTTGATCACGAACGTGCCGTGCTCGGTCATCAGCGGGATGTCCCCGAAGAAGACCTCTTCTTCCTTGGCGTCCCGCATCGTCTTGACGCCCGTTTCCGGGTCCTTGTCGTAGACGAAGAGGCGGAAGGTCACCTTCAGGGGGACCGAGTAGGTCATCCCCCGCTCCTGGCATTCGGCCACGGAGTACTTCATCTGCAGGTCCACGGGGTTGCCGCAGACGTCGCAGAGGGTCACCTTGTTGGGGTTCTGGGCGCCGCACTTGTCGCACGAGACGACCTCTTCGTGCGGGTGCGCCGTCACGATCCGGGCGCCGCACGAGCGGCAGTCCATGCGCAGGTGCTCGAGGCCCTTGAGCCGGCCGCACTTGCACTCCCAGTTGCCGATCGCGTACTTGACGAACTGCAGCTCGCAGGCGCCGCGGAAGTCCGCGAAGGGGAACACGCTCGTGAAGACGGCCTGGAGCCCCGACTGGTCCCGCTCCTCGGGGAGCAGGTTCATCTGCAGGAATCGCTCGTAGGACCGGCGCTGGACGTCGATCAGGTTCGGAAGATCCATGAACGAGCGGATCTTCGAGTAGTTCTTCCGCTCTACCGGCACAGCCACTTCAGTCATTCAGAGACTCCTCTGAGCGCGAGGGACGCTTCGCGCCCTCGCGATTCAGCACGAAAAGAAGGCACGAGGCCCCGCACCCCACCGCGGGGGCGGACACCAGAGACAACACGAACGTATTCCAAGGGGGAAGCGATCTACTTGATCTCCACCTTGGCGCCGACATCCTCGAACTTCTTCTTGATCGCGGCGGCCTCGTCCTTGGAGACCCCCTCCTTCAGCACGCCCGGGGCACCGTCGACGAGGTCCTTGGCCTCCTTGAGGCCGAGGCTCGTGACCTCCCGGACGGCCTTGATCGTCTTGATCTTGTCGCCGGCCGCGGCCAGATGCACCGCGAACTCGGTCTGCTCTTCCTCGGCCGGAGCCGCCGCGGCCGCGGCCGCCGCCACCGGCATCGCCATCGCCGCCGCCGAGACGCCGAACTTCTCCTCGAGCGCCTTGACCAGCGTATTGAGCTCGAGGACGGTCATGCCCTCGATTTCCTTCACGAAATTCTCTGCGGTCATCGCCATGATCTGTTCCTCTCCTCTTGTCTATTAGGGACTAGTTGGCAGGCGCGGCGCTTTCGGTCGCCGGCCCGGATTTCGATTTCTGTTCCGCGATCTGACTGACCACGCCCGCGAGGTTGCGGACCGGGCCGTTCAACACCGTCACGAGGCGCCGCATCGGCGACTGCATGACGAAGAGCAGCTTGGAGACGAGCTCCTCGCGGCTCGGCAGCTCCGCGAGCGTCTTGATCTCGGTGGCCGGGACGGCGTGCCCGTCGATGACGGCGGCCTTGAACACCAGGTTCGGGTTCGTCTTCGCGAAGGCCGTCAGCACCTTGGCGAGCGCGATCGGGTTGCCCTCGTTGAATGCGACGGCCGTGGCGCCGGTGAAGTGCTCCGCGACGGCCTCCAGGGCCGTCCCCTTGGTCGCCCGGAGGGCGAGGGTGTTCTTGACGACGAGGTAAGTGGACTGGGTGCCCCGGACCTGGCGACGCAGCTCCGTCACCTCCGGCACCTTCAGGCCCGCGAACGCGAAGAGGATCGCGTTGGACGACTGCGCCAGGCCGCGGGCGAGCGTCTCGACGGCTTCGGTTTTTTCCGTACGGTTCATCGTGTGTCCTCGCTCGCCTTACACGGCCTCGATCGACGTCGTGTCGATCTCGACCCCGGGCCCCATCGTCGAAGAGACGGAAACGGTCCGGAAATACTTGCCCTTGGCCGCGGCGGGCTTCGCCTTGAGCACGGCCTTGATGAATGCCGAGGCGTTCTCCTCGAGCTTCTTCTCGTCGAACGAGACCTTGCCGATCGGCGCGTGAATGATCGAAGTCTTGTCGACCCGGAACTCGATCTTGCCGCCCTTGATCTCCTTGACCGCCTTGCCGACGTCCATGGTGACCGTGCCGGCCTTCGGGTTGGGCATCAGGCCCTTGGGGCCGAGGATCTTTCCGAGCTTTCCGACGAGGCGCATCATGTCGGGGGTCGCGACGAGGGCCTCGAAATCGAGGAACCCCCCAGTAATTTTCTCGACCAGGTCTTCGGCTCCAACGTGGTCGGCGCCGGCCTCCTGGGCCTCGCGGGCCTTGTCTCCGCCCGCGATGACGGCGACGCGCTTCGACTTGCCCGTGCCGTGCGGCAACACGACCGTGCCCCGCACCATCTGGTCGGCATGCTTCGGGTCGACGCCGAGCAGCATGGCGACGTCGACGGACTCGTCGAACTTCGCATAGCGCACGTCGCGCACCAGCTTGACCGCCTCCGGGAGGGGGTAGGGACGGACCTCCACCTTCGCCTTGGCCGCCAGGAACTTCTTACCGCTCTTGGGCATCGTCCTCCTTCGTCGTGCAAACGATCGAGTCGTGGCTCGATCTCCGACTTTGTGCCGTGAACCGACTCGCGTGTACCGTGATTCGAATGGCTAAACGACCTCAATTCCCATCGACCGCGCGGTTCCCTCGACGACCCGGATCGCCGCCGGCAGGTCCGCCGCGTTCAGATCCGGCATCTTGGTCTTCGCGATCTCTTCGACCTGCTGCCGGGTGACCTTGCCGACCTTCTCCTTGTTCGGCGTGCCGGACCCCTTGGGAACGCCGGCCGCCTTGAGAAGGAGGATCGAGGCCGGCGGCGTCTTCGTGATGAAGCTGTAGGAGCGGTCCGCGTACACCGTGATGACGACCGGGATGATCAGGCCCTTCTGCGAAGCCGTCCTCGCGTTGAAGTTCTTGCAGAAGTCCATGATGTTGACCCCCTGCTGTCCGAGGGCCGGGCCGACCGGCGGCGCGGGAGTCGCCTCCCCCGCCGGGATCTGGAGCTTGACGTATCCGGTGATCTTCTTGGCCATTGCTCTTCCTCGCTTACAGCTTCTGGACCTGCAGGAACTCGAGCTCCACCGGGGTCGAGCGCCCGAAGATCGTGACCATGACCTTCAGCGTCGAGCGGTCGAGGTTGATCTCCTCGACGACGCCGGTGAAGTTCGTGAACGGCCCGTCCGTGATCCGAACGTGCTCGCCCTTCTCGAAGGTGTGTTTCGGCTTGGGTTTCTCCTTGGTGGAGGTGACGCGGTGGAGGATCTGCTCGACCTCCTCCGGCGTCAGCGGCGTCGGCTCCTTGCCCGAGCCGACGAAGCCCGTGACCTTCGGCGTGTTCTTCACGAGGTGCCACGCGTCGTCGGACATTTCCATCTCGACGATGATGTAGCCGGGAAAGAACTTGCGCTGGATCTCGCGGCGCTTCCCGCCCTTCATCTCGACGAGGGTCTCCGTCGGAATGCGGATGTCGCCGAACTTCTCCTGCATGCCCATCGCCTCGATCCGCTGCCGGAGGTTCTGGCGCACGCGCTCCTCGAAGCCCGAGTAGGTGTGGACGATGTACCAGCTCTTCGCCTTCGTTTCGGTGATCATGCTCCGATCACTCCCGTGGCCCGGAAAACCTTGTCGACCAGCCACGACAGGCCGCTGTCGACGAGGAACAGGTAGAACCCGAAGATGAAGCAGGCGACGATCACGACGACCGTCGTTCCCACGACTTCGCTCTGGGCCGGCCAGCTGACCTTCTTCGTTTCGGACCACACGTCGCGGAAGAAATCCCGCGTCTGCGGCCACCATTCTTTGATCGGCGTCATCTGTAGCGCTCGCTCGACGCGAGCGGACGGGAGCAAACGGCCGCTAAGCACGATCCCATGGCCGAAAGGACTCTGTTCCGCAAGGTCGACATCAAGATCTCCACGTTCCGTACTCTCTACTGCTCTCTCACTGGCTGACGAGCGACTTCTTCAGTGGCAGGGGTGGAGGGATTCGAACCCCCAACCTACGGTTTTGGAGACCGCCGCTCTACCAATTAGAGCTACACCCCTATGGTTCCCGTTCCTAGACCTTCCCTTCCTTGTGCGCCGTGTGCTTGCGGCAAAACCGGCAGTACTTGGAAAGCTCGAGCTTCTCCGTGTTGGTCTTCTTGTTCTTCGTCGTCGTGTAGTTGCGACGCTTGCACTCGGGACACGCGAGAGAAATGTTTTCCTGCATTTGACTTCTCCAGGGCGGGGACGAGCCCCGCCCCTACAGACTGACTGATTACTCCAAAATCTCGACGATGGTGCCGGCCCCGACGGTGCGGCCGCCCTCGCGGATGGCGAAGCGCAGGCCCTTCTCCATGGCGATCGGCGTGATCAGGTTGATCTCCAGGTTCACGTTGTCCCCCGGCATCACCATCTCCACACCCTTGGGCAGTTGCGCCGTCCCCGTCACGTCGGTCGTCCGGAAGAAAAACTGCGGCCGGTACCCGTTGAAAAACGGCGTGTGCCGCCCGCCCTCTTCCTTCGTCAGGATGTACGCCTGCGCCGTGAACTTCAGGTGCGGCGTGATCGAACCCGGCTTCGCGCACACCTGCCCGCGCTCCACGTCCTTGCGCTCGGTCCCGCGCAACAGCAGCCCGACGTTGTCCCCCGCCTGCCCCTGGTCGAGCAGCTTGCGGAACATCTCCACTCCCGTCACGACCTTCTTCTGCGTCGGCCGAATCCCGACGATCTCCACTTCCTCGCCCACCTTCACGACCCCGCGCTCCACTCGGCCCGTCACCACCGTCCCGCGCCCCGAGATCGAGAACACGTCCTCGATCGGCATCAGGAAGTCCTTGTCCACCGCGCGCTCCGGCACCGGAATGTACGCGTCCACCGCGTCCATCAGCTCCAGAATGCACTTGGCCTCGGCCGAGTTCGGGTCCGTCGACTCCCCCGCCTTCAACGCCGAACCCTTCACGATCGGCGTCTTGTCCCCGGGGAACCCGTACGACGTCAACAGCTCCCGAACCTCCAGCTCCACCAGCTCGAGCAACTCCGGGTCGTCCACCATGTCCGTCTTGTTCAAAAACACCACCACGTACGGCACCCCGACCTGACGCGCCAGCAGAATGTGCTCCCGCGTCTGCGGCATCGGTCCGTCCGCCGCCGACACCACCAGAATCGCCCCGTCCATCTGCGCCGCGCCCGTGATCATGTTCTTCACGTAGTCCGCGTGCCCCGGACAGTCCACGTGCGCGTAGTGCCGCTTCTCCGTCGAATACTCCACGTGCGCCGTGTTGATCGTGATCCCCCGCGCCTTCTCCTCCGGCGCGTTGTCGATCTGGTCGTACCCCTTCGCCGTCGCCAAACCCTTCTTCGACAAAATCAACGTGATCGCCGCCGTCAACGTCGTCTTCCCGTGATCCACGTGACCAATCGTCCCGATGTTCACGTGCGGCTTGCTGCGGTCAAATTTTTCCTTCGCCATCGCTCTCCCCTAAACTGCTGCCGGCCGCGCGGGTGCGTGCGGCGCATACGCCTCGAAACCTCTGGAGCCCACGACCAGGATTGAACTGGTGACCTCGTCCTTACCAAGGACGTGCTCTACCAACTGAGCTACGTGGGCGCTTCCGATCCGAGAATCGGAAATCGGGAATCGGTGATCGAACGTCTGCGGCATGACTCTGTCGTCTCTCTTCTCTCGATGACCGATTTCCGCTTCCCGACGACTCCCGATGGAGCGGGAGACGGGATTCGAACCCGCGACCAACAGCTTGGAAGGCTGTGACTCTACCCCTGAGTTACTCCCGCACTTTTGCGACTCGCTGATCAATGGTGGGCAGTGAAGGATTCGAACCTCCGTAGCGACAAGCGCGGCAGATTTACAGTCTGCTGCCATTAACCACTCGGCCAACTGCCCGTGCCCGGGAACCAAACCCTGACCGCCCGCCGATGGGAATCTTTGGAGCCGGCGAAGGGACTCGAACCCGCAACCTTCCGATTACAAATCGGATGCTCTACCCGTTGAGCTACGCCGGCGACGACGCACACGTGTACGGCGAACCCGCGATACGGAGTCCCAGCCGGCCTTCAAAGAACACACCAAGAGCTACCCCCACCGGCGTGAATCGCGGAGTCTAGCAGCGGCAAACCACTCGATCAAGACCTCTTTTGGGTCTTACGAGCTTCTTTGTCGGAGGGCCTCGTACCCGGCCGCCGCGGCCGCGGTTGACACGTTCAGGGAGGCGAGCTGCCCCGCCATCGGTAGCCGGGCGAGCAGGTCGCAGCCCTCCCGGACGAGCCGGCGGATGCCCTTTCCCTCGGCCCCGAGGACGAGCGCCAGGTCGCCCCGGAGGTCGAGCTCGTAGATCAGCTTGCCTCCGGGATCCAGTCCAACGACCTGAAACCCTTCATTCTTAAGGTGATCGATGAACCGGCGGAGATTCTTGGCCCGGACTACGGGGACCCTCTCGACAGCCCCGGCCGAGCTCCGGGAGACCGTTTCCGAGAGGGGTGCCGAGCCCCGTTCGGGCACGACCACTCCGGCCCCCAGACCTTCGGCCACCCGGATGGCGGCACCCAGGTTGTGGGGATCCTGGACCTCGTCGAGGACGAGGAGGAACCGCGAACCGGGCTTGCCCTCCAGGGCCGCCTCCTCCTCGAGGTAACCCCGGACGGCGATACGGGCCACGGCTCCCTGGTGGTCGGCCGCGATCCGGTCGAGCGCCGAGGGCTGACCGTATCGCACCGCCACCCCCCGGCTCCGGCAGAGCTGCCTCAACTCGTTGATCCGTCGATCCTTCCGCTCCGAATCGAAGAGGACCCACTCGATCTCACGCGGCCGCGCACGGACGGCCTCCTCGATGGGGTGGAGGCGGGAAAGGATCACCGCGAGCCCGTCAGGAGCACGACGGCCATCGCCGCGATCCCGTCCCGACGGCCGGTGAAGCCGAGGCCGTTCGAGCTCGTTCCCCGGGCGCTGACGGCCGACGTCTCCAGACCGAGGATCTCCGCGATCCGGGCCCGAATGGCCGCAACGTGCGGCGCGATCTTCGGGGCCTCGGCCACGACGATCGCGTCGACGTTCCCGATCGCGAAGCCATGCTCGGCCGCGAGGTCGCGGGCCCTTCGCAGAAACGTTGCGCTGTCGGCCCCCTTCCAGGCCGGGTCCGTCGGAGGGAAGTGGTCGCCGATCGACCCGAGGCCGGCGGCGCCGAGAACAGCGTCGGTCAGCGCGTGAAGCAGGGCGTCGCCGTCCGAGTGACCCTCGAGCCCGGCCTCGTGCGGAATCGCGACGCCGCCCAGAAGCAGCGGCCGCCCCGCCACGAGCGGGTGCGCATCGAATCCGATCCCGACTCTCGGCAGCATCGACGTCTCCTCGCTCCGGACCCGCGCGCGGAGGACCGCCTCCGCGAGCTCCAGGTCGGCGGGTGTGGTGATCTTGAAGGCGAGCCGCGAGACCGCGACGACCGCGACCGGGATCCCCAGATCCTCGCACAGCGCGGCCTCGTCGGTCGCGTCGCGGCCGGAGGCGAGGGCGCGCCGCAGGACCGAGGCGCGGAAGGCCTGCGGTGTCGCGGCCGCGACGAGCTCGGAGCGGTCGAGCGTGCGCAGGACGAGGCCCCCGGAAGCGACTTTCGTCGTGTCGACGACCGGGATGGCGGCGACCGCCGCTCCGGTCCGTCCCGCGGCCTCGAGAACCGCGGCCGTCTCGCCGGCGGTGACGAGGGGCCGCGCCGCGTCGTGGACCGCCACGAGGTCGTCGTCGGAGGCCGAAAGCGCCGCGAAGCCCTCCCGCACGGAACCCGAGCGCGTCTCTCCGCCGGCCACGACCTCGATGCCTTCGCCGGCCGCGCGCCGGAACTCCGCCAGCCGGTCGGGCGGGGCCGTGACGACGGTGCGAGCGAATCCTGCCGGCGCCAGGGACTCGAGCGTCCAGGTGAGGAGCGGTCGTCCGGCGAGAGAAACCAGCGCCTTCGGCTCGGCGCGGCCGAGGCGCGTCCCGCTGCCCGCCGCGACGACGATCAGGAGACGCGCCACTAGACGGCCAGGATCTCCTGTTCCTTGGCCTTCAAGAGATCGTCGACTTCCTGGATCTTGCGGTCGGTGATCTTCTGCGACTCTTCGAGCCCGCGGCGCTCGTCGTCCTCCGAGATCTTCTTGTCCTTGAACATCTTCTTGAGGCGGTCGTTGCCCTCGTGACGGTAGCGGCGGATCTCGACGCGCGCCTCCTCGGCCATGTGGTGGGCGTTCTTCGCGAGGTCCTTGCGGCGCTCCTCGGTCAGCGCCGGAATCGGCACCCGGACGACCTTGCCGTCGTTCTGGGGGTTGAGGTCCAGGTCCGACTTGCGGATCGCGCGCTCGATTTCGACCGCCATCTTGGGATCCCACGGCGCGGCGAGGATCATCGTCGGCTCGGGCACCGAGAGGTTCGCGACCTGGTTGAGCGGGACGTCGGCCCCGTAGGCCGGCACGAGGATGCCGTCGAGCATCCCGAGGTGCGCGCGTCCCGTGCGCAGCGTCTTGAACCGCTCCTTCAGCGCCCCGACGGCGTCGGCCATGTGCTTCTCGACGTCTTTCAGTTCCTGCCTCATGCCTCGGCTCCCCCTGCGGAAACCAGCGAGCCGATGTCCTCTCCGACGACGACGCGCTGGATGTTGCCCTTGACCTTGAGGTTGAAGACCTTGATGGGGATCCCGTTGTCCATGCAGAGCGCGACGGCTGCGGCGTCCATGACCTGCAGCCCCGCCTCGAGGGCCTGACGGTAGGTCAGCGTCCGGAGGAACTTCGCGGCAGCGTCGCGGTTCGGATCGGCGTCGTAGACGCCGTCCACCTTGGTCGCCTTCAGCAGGACGTCGGCATGGATCTCGTTGGCGCGCAGCGCCGCCGCCGAGTCCGTCGTGAAGAACGGGTTGCCCGTTCCGCCGACGAAGACGACCACGCGGCCTTTCTCGAGATGCCGCATCGCCCGGCGACGGATGAAGGGCTCGGCGATCTGACGGATTTCCACCGCGGACATCAGGCGGGTCGTGACCCCGCGCTTCTCGAGGGCGTCCTGCAGTGCGAGGCCGTTGATCACGGTCGCGAGCAGCCCCATGTGGTCGCCCGCGACGCGGTCGATGCCCTGGGCGGCCGCGGAGACGCCGCGGATGATGTTGCCGCCGCCGATGACGATCGCCGTCTCGACGCCGAGTGTGTGCACTTCCTTGATCTCGTCGGCCAACCGCGCCACCACGTCGGGCGCGATGCCGAACTTCTGGTCCCCCATCAACGCCTCCCCCGAAAGCTTCAGGAGGATCCGGCGGTAGACAGGCGTCTGCGGCATGCGGACGCGATTATCTGTGAATCTTGCTCCGCAACCTAACCGCCCCGAAACGCCCGTTGGAAGGCCTTTCCCGCGGCACTCCAACATCGGTTCGCGGCGCGGATAGTCTCCCGACCGAAGGGAGGGAGGAGGTCCGCGCCGCGGGAGCCGGAGCGCAGCGAGGGATCAGGCGTCCGGTCGAGCCCGCATCCGGGCGAGCCGGACGCCGGTGCGCCCGAAGGGCGCAGATCCCTCGCAAGCGAAGGCGACGGCTAGGCAGCTTCCTCCGCCCGACCCAGCCCTTCGCCCAGCTTGAATCGGACGAACCGCAGGTCGAGGGCGCCCTTGCCGGCCTTTTCGACGATGACCTGGCCGACCGTCTTCTCGGGGTCCTTCACGAAGGCCTGCTCGACGAGCACGGCCTCCTGGTAGAACTTCTCGACCTTGCCGTCGGCGATGCGCTCGACGACGTTGGCAGGCTTGCCGGCCGCCGTCGCCTGGGCGCGCGCGATCTCGCGCTCGGTCGCCAGGATCTCCGGCGAGACCTCGCCGCGCGAGGCGAAGCGAGGGTCCGAGGCCGCGATGTGCATCGCGAGATCCTTGCCGAGCGCCTCGTCGGCGCCCGGAAGCCCCACGATCACGCCAATGCGGCCGTTTCCGTGGATGTAGCTCGCGAAGCCCTCGTCCGCGCGCGGCACCAGCCGCGCGAACCGGCGGATCTGGACGTTCTCTTTGAGGACCGCCACCATCTGCGTGACCGCGTCCCCGACGGTCTCGCCGCCCGGCCAGGAGAGCTTGCCGAGCTCGGCGGTGTCCCCCGAGCGCGTGTCCCCGAAGGCGTCGTGCGCGGCGATGCGGTCCGCGAGCTTCTCGGCGAACACACGGAAGTCCTCGGTCCGCGCGACGAAGTCCGTCTCGCAGTTGACTTCGACGAGCACGGCGCCCTTGACCGTGACATGCGCGACGACGAGACCTTCGGACGCTGCGCGGCCGGCCTTGGACGCAGCCGCGGCCAGGCCCTTCTTGCGCAGGATCTTCTTGGCCTCTTCGAGGTTGCCTTCGGCTTCCACCAGCGCCTTCTTGCAGTCCATCATCCCGGCACCGGTTTCGGTGCGCAGATCGGCGACGAGCTTCGAGTTGATTTCCATGATTTCCCCAGTTCCTTAACGGATTGCGAAGACGGTCAGGCGCGGAAGCCGGACGGCCGGGTTTCCCCCGCCGTCTGCCTCCGGCCTCCGGCCTCCACTCCTACGATGCGTCGGCGACGACGGCGGTCTGCGAGAGCTCCGGCGTGCGCGGCCGGTCTTCGGAGGCGGCGTCTTCGGCTCCGCGCTCCCCGTGGGCGTGGAGCCCCTCGAGGATGGCGTCGGCGACCTTCGACGTGAAGAGCCGGATGGCGCGAATGGCGTCGTCGTTGCCCGGGATCACGTGGTCGATGAGGTCCGGATCGCAGTTCGTGTCGACCACCGCCACCACCGGGATGCCGAGAATGTTGGCTTCTTTGACCGCGATGTATTCCTGCTTGGGATCGATCACGAAGAGCGCGTCGGGAAGCTCGTCCATCTCCTTGATGCCCGTCAGGTTCTTCTCGAGCTTCTCCTTCTCCCGTTCCAGCCGCAGGCGTTCCTTCTTCGTCAGGTTCTCGTTGTCATCCTGCGCGAGGACGCCCTCGATCTCCTTGAGACGATGGATCGACTTGCGGATCGTGGAGAAGTTGGTCAGCGTTCCGCCGAGCCACCGCGTGTTGACGTAGAACATGCCGCAGCGGTTGGCCTCCTCGTAGATCGCATCCTGGGCCTGGCGCTTCGTGCCGACGAACAGCAGGTTCTTGCCCGCGGCGGCAAGGTCGGTCACGAACTTCGAGGCTTCCTTGAACTGCTTGAGCGTCTTCTGCAGGTCGATGATGTAGATCCCATTGCGCTTGCCGAAGATGAACTTCTTCATCTTCGGGTTCCAGCGCTTGGTCTGGTGACCGAAGTGGACGCCAGCCTCGAGCAGTTCCTTCATCGAAATAGATGCCAGATCACACCTCCTTGCCCGTCGCCCGAAGCGACGGCCGTATTTACCGCTTGCTGAACTGGAACCGGGCGCGCGCCCCGCGCTGTCCGTACTTCTTGCGTTCCTTCATCCGGGGGTCGCGCGTCAGGAAGCCTTCCTTCTTGAGCTTCTTGCGGAGCTCCAGGTTGTACTCCGTCAGCGCCCGGGAGATGCCGTGGCGGATCGCGCCGGCCTGGCCGGACGGGCCGCCGCCGGCCACCGTGACGTGAATGTCGAACTTCTCGACCGTCTCCGTCGACTGGAGCGGCTGCTTGATGACCATCTTGAGGACGTTGTTGGGGAAGTAGTCGTCGATGGAGCGCTTGTTGACCGTGATCGCACCGGTCCCGGGAACGAGCCGGACGCGCGCCATCGAGGTCTTCCGACGTCCGGTCGCTTTGTGCTGGATTTCGACTGCCAAGACTCCTCCGAGCTTCCTTCCGGCCTAGGCGGCCGAGACCTTCAGCGGGCGAGGCTGCTGCGCCTCGTGCGGATGCTTCGCCCCGCGGTAAACCTTGAGCTTCTTCAACTGCTTGCGGCCCATCTTCGACTTCGGGAGCATCCCGCGCACGGCGTCTTCGATGAGCCGCTCGGGATACTTCGCCTGCCGGTCGCGCGCCCCGACGGTCTTCAGCCCGCCCGGAAAACCGGTGTGGTGGCGGTAGACCTTCACGTCGAGCTTGTTGCCGGTCAGCTTGATCTTCTCGGCGTTGGTCACGACCACGAAATCGCCCATGTCGAGGTACGGAACGTAGTTCGCCCGGTGCTTGCCGGACAGGATCTTCGCGACCCGGGTGGCGAGCCGGCCGAGGACCAGGCCGGTGGCGTCGACCACGAACCAGTCGTGGCGGACGTCGGCCAACTTCACCGTCGATGTGCCAGAAGCCATCTGCAATCCCCTAGTCCAAGACTCTCAAGGTAGGCCGCGCCGAGGCTGGCCCGGGCGGAACCCCCGTTTTCGAGGGCGCGTAAGAATACGTAAGCAAGGCGGGCCTGTCAACACGCCCCGAGTGGGGGTCCGAGGGGCCCCGCGCCGGACGGTACCTGCGGCCGGCAGGGCCGGCCGGGCCCTCACCCGAACCCACGCCTACAGGACCGGACCGACGCAGTAAGGCTCGAGTACCCCGACCGATGCCCGCAAAGGCGCCAGCCAGACCAGGTGAGAGACCGTCCCTTTTCGACCGGTGCTCTGGAGCTCCGGGGCGGTTTCGATCCAGGCTGCGTTGCGACAGGTCCCGCGAGGGCCAAACTCTTCCTCCGCTCGCCCGGCCGGCATCACCCAGAGCCGCTTCCCGTCCGCGTTGTCCCACCTCCAATCGACCTTGGGCGTCAGCTCGTGAGCGTCGCGCCTCCACTCGTCCGGGACGACGACCACCGTGATTCCGGGATCCCGCACGAGGGGGCGCAGCAGCTCCCCCAATTCCTCCATGCGGGCCTGCTCCCGCCTCACGTCGAAAGCCCCGACGACCACCCAGTAGACCGCGAGAAACGCGAGACTGCCGCAGGCGAAGCCCCTGAACCGGGAGACAGGCACCCGGTGCAGGGCAAGGGCGATCGCAACCCCCACGAACGGAAGCACGGGCAGCATGTAGCGCGTGTCGAAGGGATCGCTGCTCACCGTGCTGCGGTTGGCGAGCACGACCGGAAGGATTCCCGCCGCAATCGCCAGGAGGAGACCCAAACTCGCTCGCCGAGCCGCGGGGCCGGCGCTCCAGGTTCTCTCCGGACGGGAGACCCGAGACATGGTCAGGGCGGCGAATGTGCCCAGCAAGGCTCCCAGGAGTGTCGATCGCGCCCAGACGTCGAAACGCAGGGCACCCGCGGCCGTCCCCCAGGCCCCCACCAGACAGTGCCAGAGCCCCTCGAGGAATCGGAACAGGGCGGCCTGCGGACGTTGCAGGAATCGCTCGATTTGGACCGACGGAAGCTGCTTCACGCGGACGCTCACGTCTCCCGTCACTCGAAAGACGACGTAACCGAGCAAGAGACCGACGAGGACGACCCCTGCCGCCCTCGGGCGCCGCTGGATCAAGAGGAGAGCGATCGCGGCGGCGCCGGTGGCGATTCCGTACTCGCTCAAGACGACGGCGAGGCCGACGAGAAAGAGCGCCCCGAAGAGCCTTGCGCGCTGGCGCTCGTCCCCGTCGCGTAGACAGAGAAGCAGCGCCGCAACGCAGAGCAAGACGGGGAGGTTGCACGGTAGCAGGGTCGTCGCCGTCGTGTACTGGGTCGTGACGAGAATCGGCGTCAGGGTGAGAACCGCCGAGAGCGGAGCGATCTCGGGCTCTCCCGGAAAGAGGCGACGCGACAGACGAAAGGTCTGCCACGCCAGGAGCGCCCAGAAAGCCGTCGTCATGGCGGCGTACGGACCCGGCCGTAGACCGAAGGCTCCGGCCACCCAGCTCAGCAGCAGCCCGTAGAGGGGACGGCTGGAGTGCTGCGCCCGGAGGGCCTCGAGACTCGCCTCCCTGAGGAAGAGGACCATGTAGGCGTCGTCGTAGTAAGGGAAGCCCGACCACGCGCCGAAGGCGATGGCGCCGAGCATGATGCCGAAGACGGCGCCGACAGCCCAGACGGGGCGCGTCATTGCCGGCGAGCGGCAGGGGGCTCCAGGCGCCGAAACCCCGAAACCACGGTCGGCGTTCCCCGGGTCGTCAAGGTTGGCGCGAACGTCCTCACGAGGAACGTCGCCATCTGCCCGCGCGGCGTGCCCACGTTCGGGCAGTAGTTTCCGCCCCCGCACCCCACGGTGACGCCTTCGGACGCAAGCTGGTTGATCCAGTCGACGAAGGGGCCGCCCGGGCACGGCACGTCGCCGAAGACCGTCGCCGAGCAGGCCGGTGGCGCATAGGCTCCCCCGTGCTCGCCTTTAAGCAGGAAGACGGCCATCTGCCCGCGCGTCAGGGGGCTCGTCGGGCAGTAATTTCCACCCCCGCAGCCGCCGGTCACGCCCTCGGACGCGAGCTGGTTGATCCAGTCGACGAAGGGGCCCCCCGGGCACGGCACGTCGCCGAAGACCGTCGCTGCACAGGCGGAGGGCAGATAGCTGCCGCCGTGCTCCCCTTTCAGGATGAACACCGCCATCTGCGCGCGCGTAACGATGTTCGAAGGGCAGTAAATGCCGGCGCCGCACCCGCCGGTGATGGCGGCCCGGAAGATGGTTTCGATGTCGTCGTGGAAGAGGTAACCCTGCGAAACGTCGGCAAAATCCGCGAACCAGCCGTCCTCGAGCGACCCGGCCCCCTGGTCGGGATTGGTCACGACGACGGCGTTGAGCGTGCCGGGCGACAGCGCCGGCGAGGCGGCCGTGACCTGGCCGGGGCCGACGACGTTCACGGACCCGGCCGCGACGCCGCCGACCGCGACAGTCGCGCCGTCGACGAAGTTCGCACCGGCGATGGACACGGGCGTGCCTCCCGCCGCGGGACCCGAGGAGGGCGCAATCGAAGAAACGACGGGCGCCGGCCCGGCGCCGTAGACGACCTTGTAGACCTTCCCCTCGCCGCGCGCGATGTAGTAGAGGCTCCCGTTCACGTCGACGTGCACATCGACCGGGTTTGAAATCCCCGTGGCGAAATCCGTGGCGGCCGGCGATCCGGAGGTCGGGTCGATCGTCCGGATCCACCCCGCGCAGTAGTCGGCGAAAAAATACTGGCCGACGTAGCTCGCTGGAAACTGCGATACGACAGGATCGTAGAAGTCCCCGCCCGCAATCGAGCATGCGTTCCCGCCGTGCGAGTAGTAGAAAACGGGATCGGTGAATTCGGGGTGGCCGCAAGGGGTGGAGGTGCCCTGAAGGAACGGCCCCTCGCAGATGTTCCACCCGTAATCGCTGCCGGCAATCCCGTCGTCGATCTCCTCCCAGGTCGACGCCCCGACGTCGTTGATGAAGATCCGCCCGGTTCCGGGCTGGACGGCGAACGTGAAGGGATTGCGCAGGCCGAGCGCCCAAATTGCCTGGTTGTTCCCCGTCGCCGTGCCGAAGAAGGGATTGTCCGTCGGGATCAAGGGATCGGGGGGCACGCCGACGCGCAACACTTTCCCCAACAGATTGGAGAGGACCCGCGCGTTGCCCCCGTTCGCATTGTCGCCGACGCCCACGTAGAGCTTGCCGTCCGCGCCGAAATGGATCGCGCCCCCGTTGTGGTTGGTCTGCCCGGAGAGATCGTTCAGATCGAGCAGCACGGACTCGCTGCCCGCCGCCGCAACGTCGCCGTCGGCGGTGAAGCGGGAGAGGCGGTTGTGCGAAGGCGATCCCGGCACCGTGTAATAGACGTAGACGTACTGCGTCGCGAGGAAGTCGGGATCGAAAGCCACCCCGAGAAGACCGCGCTCACCGGCGGAATCGACGGTCAGGGCAGCAAACGGAGTCGCGAGCAGGGTCCCGTTCTTGATCACGCGCAGAGCGCCGGTTTGCTGGCAGACGAAAATCCGGCCGTCCGGCGCAATCGCCATCGCCGTCGGTTGAGAAATCCCGCTCCACGACGTCTCCGTGAATCCCGGGGGCAGACTCGCGCCGGTCGCGGCGGCCACCCAAGCCACGAGAAGGCCTGCGACGATGCCGTGCCGGGCGGAAGTCTTCATCGGGTCCCGAGGCTAAGCCCCAAGTCCCTTGCCGGTCAAATCAGGGGCGCGCTGGCCGTGCCCGTTGCTCCGGAAGCGGCTCGAGGGGCGCTCGGCCCGCGGACACCGCGAGCGAGAACGTCCGGACGAGAAGCGTCGCCATCTGCTGGCGCGGCGTGGCCGTTCCCGGGCAGAAGTTGTTGCCTCCGCACCCCGCGCTGATCCCCTCGGCCGCGAGGCGCTCGATCCAGGCGGCGTAGGGCCCCGGACAGGCCACGTCCGAGAACACCCCGGCGCAGGCCGGCGGAACGTAGGCGGAGCCGTGCTCGGCCCGAAGCAGCATGACCGACATCTGCTGGCGGGTCACCGTCGCGTCCGGGCAGTAGCGCAGCGGCGCTGCGGCGCATCCCGACGTGATGCCGCGGGCGTAGAGATCCTCGATCCAGGCCGCGGCGAAAGCGCCGGCCGAAACGTCGGCGAAGACGGTCCCGGTCGCCGGAGGCGGCAGGTAGGACGCGCCCAGGGAAGACTTCAAGATCAGCACCGCCATCTGGGCCCGGGTCACCGCGTCGGCCGGACAGTACCTGCCGCCGCCACAGCCGCCGGTCACGCCATTGCGCACGATCGCCTCGATGTCGCCGTGGAACCCGTTCGCCGGCGGAACGTCGGTGAAATCCGCGAACCATCCGCGGCCGAGCGTCCCCGACGCTCCGCCCGGATTGGCGACCGTCACGTCGTGGAGGGCACCCGCCGGCCGGGCCGGGGACCTGGCCGTCAACTGCGTCGAGTTGACGACGACCACGCTCGTCGCGGAGGCCCCGCCGATCTTGACCGTCGCGCCCGAGACGAAACTGGTGCCCGCGACCGAAAAGGGAGTTCCGCCGGCAGACGATCCCGATCCCGGCGCGATGACGGCAACCGAGGGCGCGCCCGGGACCGGAGTCGGGGTGCGCGTCGGCGTCGAGCTCGCCGTGTACGTCCGGGTGGCCGTTCGCGTCGCGGTACGCGTCGGAGTGCGCGAGGGCGTGCTCGTCGGCGTGCGCGTGGCGGTGCGGGTCGGCGTGCGCGTCGCACTCGGTGTCGACGTGGGGGTGCGGCTCGGCGTGCGGGTCGGAGTCCGGCTCGCCGTAGCCGTCGGTGTCCGACTCGGCGTGCGGGTCGGGCGTGCGCGTCGCACTCGGTGTCGACGTGGGGGTGCGGCTCGGCGTACGGGTCGGAGTCCGGCTCGCCGTAGGCGTCGGTGTCCGACTCGGCGTGCGGGTCGGGGTTCGCGTCAGCGTCGGCGTCGGCGTCGGCCCGCTCGTGAACACGGCGTTGTAAGTCGTCGCGTTGGGCGGCGTCGAAATGTCGTGGGTCCGGGCGCCGCCGTCGGACCACGAGACCCAGTTGTATGTCGTACCGCCGGAGGACTGTGGCGATGGGGCGCCGATCTCGCGCTCGATTCCTTCGACGCTCAGGACGTCTGCCGGAGTCGTGAGGGACTGGCCGTCGAGCGTGACCTGAAGGCCCACCGGACTGCTCGTCAGGGTCAACGTTGTCGTCCGCGGCAGGACGTCGACGTATTTCTCGACCATCAGCCCGGCCGGATCCGTCACGAGGAGATGGATCCGGTACCAGACGTCGGTCGCCGTTTCTCCCACCGTTGGAATCGTGATCGAGCCGCCGGTCGAGCCCGTCGTCGGCGGCAGGAACGGATGGATGTGGGTAGCGTGGTGAAAATTCACCCACCAGGTGAACGCGCCTCCCGTCAGCGCCCCGGTCTCCGGGTCGGCGGCCGTACCCGAGTAGTTGATGACGGAGCCGCCGGCGTAGGTCGTCCCGGCAGCCGGCTGCGTGATCGTCGCCGTCGGCGGCTGGTTCGTCGTCACCGTGAGAGTGGCCTCGGCGCTCGTGGCGTCACCGGGCCCGTTCGAAACGACGCAGCGGAACTGATCCCCGTCGTCGCCGGGCCCCACGGAGGCGATCGAGTAGGAAGGAAGCGTCGCCAGACCGATGTCGACGTCGTTGCGCTGCCACTGATACGAGAGCGGCGCCTGCCCGGTGGCGGCGACGGTGAATGTCACCGGGTGGCCCGTCGAGATCAGCTGGCTCTCGGGGTCCCGGGTGATCGTCGGCGCGTTGCTGCCGGTGTAGGTGACCTTGTAGACCTTCCCCTCGTCGCGCGCGATGTAATAGAGGTTCCCGTTGAAATCCGCGTGCACGTCGACCGGGCTCGCGATCCCGGTGGCGAAGAGCGTCGCCGCCGGCGATCCGGAGGTCGGATCGAGCGACTTGATGTACCCGCTGCAGTAGTCGGCGAAAAAGTACCGGCCGACGTAGCTCGCCGGGAACTGGGGGACGTCGGGATCGTAGAAGTCTCCTCCGGCGATCGAGCAGCCGCTGCTGTGCGCGTAGTAGTAGAAGGGGTCCGTGAACTCAGGGTGACCGCACGGTGTCGAGGTGCCTTGAAGGAACGGACCCTCGCAGACGTTCCAACCGTAGTCGTTTCCGCCGAGCGAGCTCGTTGACCTCTTCCCAGGTGTTCTGGCCCACGTCGTTGACGAAGATCCGCCCGGTGCCGGGCTGGACGGCGAACGTGAAGGGATTGCGGAAGCCGAACGCCCAGATCGCCCGGTTGTCGCCGGTCGCCGTGCCGTAAAACGGGTTGTCCGTCGGAATCAGCGGGTCCGGGGGCACGCCGATCCGCAGGACCTTGCCGAGGAGATTGCTCTTGACCCGCGCATTGCCGCCGTTCGCGTTGTCGCCGACGCCCACGTAGAGATTGCCGTCCGCGCCGAAGTGGATCGCGCCGCCGTTGTGGTTGGACGCCGACAGGTTGTTGAGCTCGAGGAGGACGAGCTCGCTTCCGGCGGCCGCGACGTCTCCGTCGGCCGTGAACCGCGAGATCCGGTTGTGCGGCGGCGATCCCGGGACCGTGTAGTAGACGTAGACGTACTGCGTCAGCAGGAAGTTTGGGTCGAAGGCCACCCCGAGCAGTCCCCGCTCGCCGACAGGGTCGACGGTGAGCGACTTGAACGGAGTCGCCAGGAGGACGCCGTTCTTGATCACGCGGAGCGCTCCCGTCTGCTGGCACACGAAGATGCGGCCGTCGGGCGCGATCGCCATCGCTGTGGGCTGGGACATCCCGCTCCACGACGTCTCCGTGAATCCGGCCGGAAGTGTCGCCGCAGGAACACCGGCCCCGAGGGCCAGCAATAGGGCGGTAGCGAGGGTCAGTCGTCTCATGCGCTCGGGTTGTGTGACGGGAGACACAAAGCTAGCCCGACCGGGGCGGGCTGTCAAACGGTGCCGACGCCCCGGAACAGCGTCGGTCGCCTCGAATCCTTTAACATCTGTCCCCAGGCATGCCCGAGTCCGAGCTCCGTTCACCCGACGCGCGGTCGCGGGTGCCGGTGCTCGTCCTCGGAAAGGGCATCACAGCCCTCGGGGCGGTGCAGGCCCTGGGCCGGCGCAGCACGCCCCTGTACGTCGCCGGTGCCCCCGGGAGCATCGTGACGAGTTCGCGCTGGTATCGACGCCTTCCCGGCGAAGCTCTCGAGCAGGAGTCGGAGGCGGGCCTGGCGGCGAGGCTGGAAGCCCTCGACATTCCCCGGCTGGTGCTTCTCCCCTGTTCGGACGCCTGGGTCATGGCGGTCAGCCGACTGCCGGCCAGGCTACGCGAGCGCTTTCCCGCGAGCGTCGCCCCGACCGAAACCCTCCTGCGGCTGACGGACAAGGGGCGGTTCGCCGAAACGCTCGAGGATATCGACATCCCACGCCCCCGCACGGTCCTCCTGCGGGAACCGCGTGCTCTCGAGGCGGTGTCGGAGGAGCTCCTGCTGACCTCGTTTCTGAAGCCCGCCAACTCCGGCCGCTTCGCGAGTCAGTACGGGGCCAAGGCGATCCGGCCCCGCGGACCCGAGCATGCGGGGGCCCTCGTGGCCGAGGCGGCCGGCAAGGGTCTCGAGCTGATGCTCCAGGAGTTCATTCCGGGCCCTCCCACACGACACCATTTTCTGGACGGCTTCGTCGACCGGCACGGGCGCGTCTGCGGAATGCTCGCCCGAAGGCGGCTTCGGATGTTCCCGCCGGACTTCGGAAACAGCACGCTTACGGAGAGCATCGCCCTCGACGAGATGCGCCCCGCGCGGGACGCGCTCCTGAAGCTGCTCCAGGCCATCCGGTATCGCGGCGTCTTCAGCGCCGAGTTCAAGCTCGACGAACGCGACGGCCTCTTCAAAATCCTGGAGGTGAACGCCCGTCCCTGGTGGTTTGTCGGCTTGGCGGCGGCCTGCGGCGTGGACGTGTGCGGGATGGCCCGTCGCGACGCGCTCGGCGAAGACGTCGAGGCCGTCTCGACCTACCGGATCGGCCGCCGATGCGTGTACGGGCGGCGGGACATGGACGGGTGGCGGGCGCAGCCCCGACAAAGCCGGCCCCCGCTCGCCTCGCTTCTGCGCTCGTGGATCGGAGCGCAGCAGCTCACGTTCTCGATGGACGATCCCGGGCCAGGCCTGCGCGAAATGCACGGGGCGATCCAAAAGAGGATCCGGCGGAGGTTCGGCCGTTGAAGGCCGAGCTCCGGGTCCGCGTCCTCGCGGACTCCGATCTTCCGGAGTGGAACCGGCTCGTCGCGCGCTCCGACGAAGGGTCGATCTACAGCATGCCCGAGTATCTCGAGGCGATCTGCGAGGCCGCCGGTGGCCGTTTCCACATCCTCGCGGTCCAGAAAGGCGATGAGCTGCTCGGCGGCGTGGGACTCTACGAGAGGACCGCGCGCGCGGGCGTCTACGTCTCGCCCCGCCTTCTTCTGTACTACAACGGCATCGTGCTTCGCTCCTACGACACGCGTTACCCGTCACAACGCACGGCCCGGCAGAACGAGATTCTCGCAGCGCTCGGGGACGGCCTCCAACGCCTCGGATACGGCCGCATCGCGTTGCGGTGCCGGGGTCCGTTGACCGACGTGCGCGTGCTCCTGGCGCGAGGCTGGACGGCCCGCCCCCAGTACAGTTACGTCGTGCCGCTGACCGATCTCGATGCCCTCCGGGGGCGCATGGAGCAGAACCTGCGCCGCCTGGTCGACCGGTGCGCCGCCCAGGGCGTCGCGTTCACGGAGGACGACGATTTCGACGGCTTCTTCCGGCTTCACTCGCAGGTCCACGAGCGCAAGGGCGCGCGCCTCTATCTGCCCGAGGCGGCGTTTCGCCGCTACTTCGAGCGCCTGCGCTCGCGCGGCCTCGCCCGCCTTTTCCATGCGCGGCTCCCGGAAGGCCAGTCGATTTCGACCCAGCTCGTGCTGACGGGGCCGCATCCCGTATCGCACACCGTCGCCGCGGCGTCGGACGCGGCGCATCTCAAGCTCGGCGCCACCGCCTTTCTCCGCTGGAACGTCTTCCGGCGGCTCAACGAGCTCGGCCATGCCGCCAACGACCTGACAGACGCCGAGCTGTCGCCGGTCACACACTTCAAGGCGCAGCTCGGAGGAGATCTGAAGATGCTCCTTTGGCTCGAAGCTCCGGAATCGGTGCCCTTCCGGCTGGAACGGGCGAGCCGTTCGTTCGGACGATTCGCGCGGAAAATCGTCCGCCGCGTGGCCCGGCGGCTCCCGGGCGGGAGGTCGACATGAGAGGCGCCGACCGTGTCTGCGGAGCGCTCGAGGAAATGGGCGTGGACACTCTCTTCGGCCTTCCGGGCTCGCAGAACGTGGCGCTCTTCGACGCCCTGCGGACCTCGCGAATGCGGACGGTCGTCGCGACGCACGAGCTCGCCGCCTCCTTCATGGCCAACGGCTACGCGCGCGCCTCCGGGCGACCCGGCGTCCTCGTCACGATCCCGGGGCCCGGATTCACCTACGCCCTGACGGGCCTCGCCGAGGCATTTCTCGACTCGACGCCCCTGTTGCACATCCTCGGTCAGCCCGCGACGGAACCGGGCCGGCGGTTCCAGTTGCAGGCGCTCGACCAGCATTCGGTGGTGCAGCCGATCGTCAAGCGGGTGTTCGAGGCGGGCAGCCTCGACCGGATCGAGGAGCTCTTGAGCGAGGCGTACGCTCTGTGTCTCGCGGGCGAGCCGGGCCCGGTGGTGGTGCACCTGCCTTCCAGCCTCGGCGCCGAAGGAGGTGACCTGCGACCCGCTTCGTCGCCGACATCCGCGGTGCCCCGCGGGTCGATCGACGACCTCGAACGCCGCGTGAACGAGGCACGCCGGCCGCTGTTTTACGTCGGCCAGGGCGCGACGGGGGCGGCCGAGGAGCTCCGGGAGCTCGTCGAATCGCTGCGCGCGCCAGTCCTCACGACGACCTCGGCCCGCGGGATCCTCTCGGAGAATCACCCCTGGGTCGTCCCCTTCGACCGGGGAGGCTCGGACGCACTCAACGAGCTCGTCGCGTCGAGCGATCTCGTTCTGGCGCTCGGGTGCAAGTTCTCGCACAACGGCGCGCACGGCTTCCGGCTGCGCCTTCCGTCCGACCGGCTGGTCCACGTGGATGCCTCCGCCGAAGTCCTCGGAGCCAACTACGAGGCGTCCCTCGCACTCGTGGCCGACGTGCCCTGGCTCATCCGAAGCCTGCGCGATCAGCGCCTGGGCCGCTCGCCGCGCTCCGAGTGGAAGGAAGACGAGGTCGGGGCCTGGCGGCAACGCGCCTTCGAGCGCTACAAGACCGACTGGGAGCCTCGCGTCCGCGGACTCGACCCTCCGACGACTCAGGAATTCTTCGCCGCGCTCGGGCGCGTGATGCCTTCGGATTCCTGCCTCGTCCTCGATTCGGGCCTTCATCAGATGCTGGCGCGTCGTCACTTCCGCGTCCAGTCGCCGCGAGGGCTGATCCTTCCGACCGATCTGCAGTCGATGGGCTTCGCGCTGCCGGCGGCGATCGGCGCGAAGCTCGCGCGTCGCGAGCGCACCGTCGTCGCGCTCATCGGGGACGGCGGCTTCGCCATCTCGGGCATGGAGCTGCTGACGGCCGTTCGCGAACGGCTCCGCCTCGCCGTCATCGTGTTCAAGGACGGTCACTTCGGCCTCATCCGCAAGCAGCAGCTCGGCGCCCACCGTCACGCCTACGGAACGAAGCTCCACAACCCGGACTTCCGGGCCGTGGCCGAAGCGGCCGGCGCCCGGTACGTGCGGCTCGGAGACGATGCCGAGCGAACCCTCCACCGCGCGGTCCGCAGTTCGGGCGTCACGGTGGTCGAGGTCGCCCTGCGCGACCCCGGGCGGGAACGCATCCGGCGCCTCCGTCGGTCGTTCACCGGCCGGGTGAGGAACTGGCTCTCCGGCGGCCGCTGACGCGGGAGTCGGGACGGGTCTCGATCGCGGCGCGAGGAGCGCCGGCTCAGGAAGGCGTTCGGTCGAGCTGGGTGTAAGTCAGGAGAATCAGGTCCGCGCGGCGCCGGACCCCGTACTTCGCCAGGAGATTGGAGACGTGGAACTTGGCCGTCCGCTCGGACATGTTGAGCTTGCTCGCGATTTCCTTGTTGGAAAGGTTCTCGAGCAGCGCCTCGAGGACTTCCTTTTCGCGGCGCGAGAGTCGCGTCGGACCCGCCGGGCCCCGGGGCCGTCGGACCGAGCTGATCGTCTCGTCGACGAAACGTGAGAGCAGCGCGCGCGGCACCCAGAATCCCCCGCTCGCGACCTCCTCGACGGCCCGCAGGAGCTGCTCGGAAGCTTCGGCGAACGTCAGGAGGCCTTTGGCGCCGAGACGCAGCAGCGGGAAGGCGACCGACTGGTCGAACTTCTCGGCCACCACGACGACGCGCGCCGCCGGCTGACGGCCGAGGACCCCGACGACGAGCGCCTCGGTGGTCGGACGGTGGGCGTGGCTCTCGAGAACGTAGACCCCGGCCCGGGGAACGTTGAGCTTCGCCGGATCGGCGATCAGGTCCGGCTCGAGGCGCCGGGGATGCACCGCGATCGACTCGCTCTTCAGCAGCCGCTCGAACTCCGAAAGCACCAGCGGATGGAAAGCGAGAATGCACACAGACGCCCGCCGGGGGGAGCGCGCAACTTTTGACACTTCGTCGAGGGTACGGGATTTGCCTTCCGGGGGCAAGCGACGGGCTGGCCCTCGGAACAGGTTCGCCCGTCACCCTGAACTGCGGCGAGCGGAGAACTCCCTGGGCAGTCGCTCGGATCCGCCAGGCGGCGCACGAAGCCCCCGAAACCTCAATCTCCAGGCGTCGTCGCCGTCGTCCCGCTCCTGCAGGCTGAAGCTTCGCGGGCGCAGGGCGAACACCCGCGGGACCTCGTGATCGCGACGAAGAACGAGATCTATGCGCCGATCGAGCGCCTTGATTCTGGCGCGTGGAAGCGCGACGGTCAGACGCCTGCCCCGACGAACAGCCCGGAGTCGGACGCGGTCCCTGTACCAAGTAAGCCTTCCAGACCAGTCGTATTCAGACGGTCCGCCCGCGTAGCCTGCTTTCGTGCCCATTCGGCGTGGAATTTCCTACAAAACGCTGCTCGCGATCTGCCTGCTCCTCACAGCAGCCGCCGCGAACGGCACGGATTTCTACGTGTCGCCAACGGCGAGCGCGAGCGGGACGGGCAGCATCGGCAACCCGTGGAAGCTGCAGACGGCACTCAATCAGCCCTCGGCCGTCAAGCCGGGCGACACGATCTGGCTGCGCGGGGGCACCTACACCGGCGCTCCGTTCACCAGTTACCTGAACGGCACCTCCGCCAACCCGATCATCGTCCGCCAGTACCCGGGCGAACGCGCAAGGATCGACGGCAACTACGCCGGCAACGAAACGTCACACTTATGATCATCGGGTTCCTACACCTGGTACTGGGGCTTCGAGATCTTCAACTCCGATCCCACCCGTTACACCGCCGACGGCAACAACCCGCCCCGCCGCGGTGAGGGCGTCCAGCTAGTCGGGCGACGGGACGCGGATGATCAACATGATCGTCCACGACACGTCCCAGGGCGTGCTCACGGCGCGAAGCGCGCCACCGATGCCCGGATCTACGGCAACCTCTTCTACTACAACGGCTACGACTCACCCGACCGCGGCCACGGCCACGGCATCTACGCCCAGAACCTCGGCTCGACGCCCAAGCCCATCTACGACAACATCATCTTCCAGCAGTTCGGCTGGGGCATCCACGCCTACGCCGAGGGCGGTCACCTGGACAACCTCGACTTCCAGGGCAACGTCTCCTTCAACAACGGCGGCCTCTCCGGCGGCTGGCACACCAACATCCTCGTGGGGGGCACGCAGAACAAGGCCACGAACCCAAAGCTCATCTCCAACTTCACCTACAACACCGCCCAGGGCAACAACAACAACCTCGGCTACAGCGCCGGCTGCACGAGCCCCAACATCACCAACAACTACTTCGCCAACGGCACGGCCCTCGGCATCACCAACTGCAGCTCGCTGACGATCACGGGCAACACGTTCTACGGCTCGATCTCGGGCTTCTCGTCAGTCCGGGTTCCCCAGCAACACCTACTACGGCTCGACGCGCCCGACCGGCGTCAAGGTCTTCGTCCGCCCCAACGCCTACGAGGCCAAGCGCGCCAACATCGTCGTCTACAACTGGGCGCTCCAGAGCACGGTCAGCGTGGACGTCAGCGGCGTCCTGGCCGTCGGCGACGGCTTCGAGGTCCGCAACGCGCAGGACTTCTTCGGCGCCCCGGTCCTCACCGGCACCTACGGCGGCGGCTCGATCACGCTCCCCATGACCGGCCTCTCCGTCGCCGCCCCGGTCGGCGTCATCGCTCCCAACCCCACCGGGCCCGAGTTCAACGCCTTCGTCCTCCTCCCAGCCTCCGCCGGCGGAGCCCCGACGGCGACACCGACGACCGTGGCCACGTTCACACCCACCTTCACCGCCACCCGGACGGCGACGGCCACGTCCACCCCGCCGCCGCCGACCTCGACGGCGACTCCGACTTCGACCCCGACACCCGCCCCGCCCACGGCCACACCCACGCGTACCGCAACGCTCGTCCCGCCGACGGCGACATCGACGCCGACCCGGACGGCGACGCCCCAGCCCCCGACATCCACATCCACGCCAACGCCTCTTCCTCCGACGGCGACGAGCACCGCGACCGCGTCGCCAGCGCCACCGACGGCAACTTCGACTGCAACCGCGACCCCGACGTCCGCGCCGCCCACGGGCACCGCGACACCGACCGCCTCTCCAGCGCCACCCACGGCGACTCTGACGGCAACCGCGACCCCGACGGCCGCTCCACTCACAGGCACCGCGACACCGACCGCCTCGCCGGCGCCACCCACGGCAACTCCGACGGCCAGCGCGACTCCGACGTCCGCTCCGCCAACGGGCACCGCGACACCGACCGCCTCGCCAGCGCCACCCACGGCAACTCTGACGGCCACCGCGACTCTCACGTCCGCCCCCCCGACGAGCACGCCGACCCGGACGGCGACAGGAACTGCAACCGCTGTTCCGCCGACGGCGACCCGGACCCCCACGCCTGCCCCACCCACGGCGACGCGGACGCCCACCCGGACGTCGACCGCTGCACCGTCGACCCCGACGCCCACCCCGACGCGGACGGCGACTCCGCCCCCTGCGACGGCGACCCGGACGCCCTCGCGGACCGCGACCGCGAATCCGCCGGCCGCAACACCGACGCCCACGCCCTCGATGGGCATGATCCGCGTGGAAGCGGAAGCCGGGGCGATGTCCGGACCGATGGTGCCCCTGCCCAACGATCAGGCCTTCGGCGGTCGATTCATCACCTCTTCGTCTGCCGACACCGGAACGGCCTCCTGGAGCTTTGCGATCCCGACCGCGGACGACTACGTCGTGTGGTGCCGGGTACTGGCCGTTTCGCAGAGCAACGGGACGTTCTACGTCCGGGCCGACAACGGGTCCGAGGACGTCTACGACGTGGCCGAGGGGACGTGGGGGCCCAACTGGCAATGGACGCGGGTCAACGGCCGCGGCGCCTCCGGTGTGCCGCTCACGGTCAATCCCCGCAAGTTCACCTTCTCAGCCGGAACCCACACGTTCCGGTTGCGCGAACGCGATCCTCTGACCCGCGTCGATCGCGTGATCGTGACCAACGACTTCGCCTTCGTCCCGACCGAGGGCAACGTCAATGCCTTCGCCGACACGTGGCCCTCCAACCCGTTCTACGAGTTCGTCGAGAACCTGGCGCGCAACCAGATCACCACCGGCTGCGGCGGCGGCAAGTACTGCCCCGCCTCCTCCGTGACCCGCGCCCAGATGGCGGTGATGCTCCTGAAGAGCAAGCACGGCAGCAGCTACGTGCCCCCGCCGGCCACCGGCACCGTGTTCTCGGACGTCCCGAAGACCGCGTTCGCGGCCGCCTGGATCGAGCAGCTCTCCGACGAGAGCGTGACGACCGGGTGCGGCGGCGGCAGGTACTGCCCCGATGCGACCGTGACCCGGGCCCAGATGGCGGTCTTCCTCCTGCGGGCCGCCAACCCCGTCGGATGGGCGCCGCCGGCACCCACCGGGCTCTTCGCGGACATCTCGTTGACCGATCCGTTCACACCCTGGATCGAACAGCTCTCCGTCCAGGGCGTGACTGCCGGCTGCGGCGGCGGAAACTACTGCCCCAACAGCCCGAACACCCGCGGCCAGATGGCGGCCTTCCTGGTCCGCACCTTCCACCTCCAATAGGACAACCTGCCCGGAGGGTCAGGTCACGCCGTGACGCAGGGCCTGTACCAACTCGGCATCCGCGGCCAGTAGTGTCCGGCGCCGCCGCAGCGTAGGATTGGCACCGTTGCTTTTTCAACGAGCCCCGAGGAGCGCGAGCCTTGTCGCCGCTCTTTTTGTCAGCGTCATGCTGGTCCGGGTCGTTCCGGCCGCGGCCGCGGATTTCTACGTATCGCCGACGGCGAGCGCGAGCGGGACGGGCAGCATCGGCAACCCGTGGAAGCTGCAGACGGCACTCAATCACCCCTCGGCCGTCAAGCCGGGCGACACGATCTGGCTGCGCGGGGGCACCTACACCGGCGCTCCCTTCACCAGCAACCTGAACGGCACCTCCGCCAGCCCGATCATCGTCCGCCAGTACCCGGGCGAGCGCGCCACGATCGACGGCAACTACGCCGGCAACGACAGTCACGCTTGACGATCATGGGGTCCTACACCTGGTACTGGGGCTTCGAGGTCTTCAACTCCGATCCCACCCGCTACACCGCCGACGGCAACAACCCGCCCCGCCGCGGCGAGGGCGTTCAGCTAGTCGGGCGACGGGACGCGGATGATCAACATGATCGTCCACGACACGTCCCAGGGCGTGCTCACGGGCGGAGGCGCCACCGATGCCCGGATCTACGGCAACCTCTTCTACTACAACGGCTACGACGCACCCGACCGGGGCCACGGCCACGGCATCTACGCCCAGAACCTCGGCTCGACGCCCAAGCCCATCTACGACAACATCATCTTCCAGCAGTTCGGCTGGGGCATCCACGCCTACGCCGAGGGCGGTCACCTGGACAACCTCGACTTCCAGGGCAACGTCTCCTTCAACAACGGCGGCCTCTCCGGCGGCTGGCACACCAACATCCTCGTGGGGGGCACGCAGAACAAGGCCACGAACCCAAAGCTCATCTCCAACTTCACCTACAACACCGCCCAGGGCAACAACAACAACCTCGGCTACAGCGCCGGCTGCACGAGCCCCAACATCACCAACAACTACTTCGCCAACGGCACGGCCCTCGGCATCACCAACTGCAGCTCGCTGACGATCACGGGCAACACGTTCTACGGCTCGATCTCGGGCTTCTCGTCAGTCCTGGTTCCCCAGCAACACCTACTACGGCTCGACGCGCCCGACCGGCGTCAAGGTCTTCGTCCGCCCCAATGCCTACGAGGCCAAGCGCGCCAACATCGTCGTCTACAACTGGGCGCTCCAGAGCACGGTCAGCGTGGACGTCAGCGGCGTCCTGGCCGTCGGCGACGGCTTCGAGGTCCGCAACGCGCAGGACTTCTTCGGCGCCCCGGTCCTCACCGGGACCTACGGCGGCGGCTCGATCACGCTCCCCATGACCGGCCTCTCCGTCGCCGCCCCGGTCGGCGTCATCGCTCCCAACCCCACCGGGCCCGAGTTCAATGCCTTCGTCCTCCTCCCAGCCTCCGCCGGAGGAGCCCCCACAGCAACACCGACGAGCACCCGGCACGCCCACGTCTCACCGCGACGCGGACCACGACCCACACCGCCACCCCCGACGGCGACGAGAACGCCGACCCGGACGCCGACGCACCCGGCCTCCACGAGCAACCGCCGACTCGCACGCTCGACCCCGGTTCCGCCGACGGCCACCGCGCCGACGCCGACTACCGCGCGTACCGCCGACACCGCGACGCACGGACGTCCGACCTCGCGACCTCGCCACCACCCGAACGCCGACTCCGTCGCCTCCTCCCACGGCCAACACGCCGACCCGGCCACCGCACGCGACGCCCTCGACCTCGCCAACCGCCGCCGACGGCGACCCGAACGCCCACCCGCCGACCTCCGACCGCGACGAGGACACCGACACGCACCACACGAAGCCCCCGACCACCGCAACGCGGACGCCGACCCGGACCTCGACTCAACCGCCGCCGACGGCTACCCGAACGCCGACGCGCACGCAAGACTCGCGTACCGCGTCCACCCCGACGCCGACGCCGACCCCGACTCCATCCTCGGGCCTCATTCGCGTGGAGGCCGAAGCGGCCGCGCTGACGTCGACCGATGGCACCGCTCAGCAACGCCCAGGCCTTCGGCGGGAAGTTCATCACTTCGGGATCGGCCGAGACCGGCACGGCGACCTGGAGCTTCACGATTCCGACGGCCGGCGACTATCTCGTCTGGTGCCGAGTGCTCGCCGCCACCTCGACGCAACGACACATTCTACGTGCGGGCCGACGGCGGCGCCGAAGACATCTACGACGTGGCCGAAGGAACCTGGGGGCCGAACTGGCAATGGACGCGTGTCAACGGGCGGGGCACGGCCGGCGTGCCGCTCACGGTCAACCCTCGGAAGTTCGCGTTCTCGGCCGGAAGTCACACGATCCGGCTGCGGGAGCGCGATCCGCTGACACGCGTGGACCGCGTCATCGTGACCAACGACTTCGCCTACGTTCCGACCGAAGGCAACTCCAACGCCTTCGGCGATACGCCTCCATCCAATCCGTACTACGAGTTCATCGAGAACCTGGCGCGCAACGAGATCACGGGCGGCTGCGGCAAACGGCAACTACTGTCCCGCTTCCGGGGTCACCCGCGCGCAGATGGCGGTGATGGTCCTCAAGAGCAAGCACGGCAGCAACTACGTGCCTCCCCCCGCCACCGGCACCGTGTTCTCGGACATCCCCGCTTCGGCCTTCGCCGCTGCCTGGATCGAGCAGCTCGCCGCGGAGGGCGTCACGACAGGATGCGGCAGCGGCCGCTACTGCCCGGATCAGGCCGTGACCCGGGCCCAGATGGCCGTGTTCCTGGTCCGTGCGACTCATCCGCAGGGCTACACGCCGCCGGCGGCCGTCGGGCTCTTCGGCGACATGCCTGACCTCGAGCCCATTCGCTCGCTGGGTCGAGCAGCTCTCCGCCCAGGGGGTGACGGCCGGGTGCGGGAATGGCAACTTCTGCCCGAACACACTCAATACCCGCGGCCAGATGGCTCCATTCCTGGTCAGGGCGTTCGGCCTGCCCTGACGCTGACTGACCGAACGGACAGTCGGACCCGACGCCCGGTACCTGCCCGTCAGAGGGCTCGCCGGCCAGTAGTCTGCACAAACGGCAGCGCGTACGATCGAAAGATGTTTCGGACCTCCGCTCGCCAATTCGCAGTTGCCCTGCTACTCGCCCTGCTCGCCGCGGCAGCGGGGGCGACCGACTTTTACGTGTCTCCGACGGCGAGCGCGAGCGGGACGGGCAGCATCGGCAACCCGTGGAAGCTGCAGACGGCGTTCAATCAGCCCTCGGCCGTCAAGCCGGGCGACACGATCTGGCTGCGCGGGGGCACCTACACCGGCGCACCGTTCACCAGCTACCTGAACGGCACCTCCGCCAGCCCGATCATCGTCCGCCAGTACCCGGGCGAACGCGCCACGATCGACGGCAACTACGCCGGCAACGACAATCACGCTTGATGATCATCGGGTTCCTACACCTGGTACTGGGGCTTCGAGAGTCTTCAACTCCGATCCCACCCGCTACACCGCCGATGGCAACAACCCTCCCCGCCGCGGCGACCGGCGTCCAGCAATCGGGCGACGGGACGCGGATGATCAACATGATCGTCCACGACACGTCCCAGGGCGTGCTCACGGCGAAGGCGGCCACCGATGCCCGGATCTACGGAAACCTCTTCTACTACAACGGCTACGACTCACCCGACCGCGGCCACGGCCACGGCATCTACGCCCAGAACCTCGGCTCGACGCCCAAGCCCATCTACGACAACATCATCTTCCAGCAGTTCGGCTGGGGCATCCACGCCTACGCCGAGGGCGGTCACCTGGACAACCTCGACTTCCAGGGCAACGTCTCCTTCAACAACGGCGGCCTCTCCGGCGGCTGGCATGCCAACATGCTCGTGGGCGGGCACGCAGAACAAGGCCACGAACCCCAAGCTCATCTCCAACTTCACCTACAACACGGCGCAGGGCAACAAGAACGATCTCGGCTACAGCGCCGGCTGCACGAGCCCCAACATCACCAACAACTACTTCGCCAGCGGCGAGGCCCTCGACGTCAACAACTGCAGCTCGCTGACGATCACGAGCAACACCTTCTACGGCTCGACCTCGGGCTTCTCCCCGTCCGTGTTCCCCGGCAACACCTACTACGGCTCGACGCGCCCGACCGGCGTCAAGGTCTTCGTCCGCCCCAACGCCTACGAGGCGGGACGCGCCAACATCGTCGTCTACAACTGGGACCTCGCCTGCGACGGTCAACGTCGACCTATCAGCGGTTCTCGCCCCGGGCGCCGCGTACGTCCTCCGCAACGCGCAGAACCCGTTCGGTGCGCCGGTCCTCTCCGGCACGTACGAAGGCGACGCCATCGCGATCCCCATGACGGGCCTTACGCCGGCGACGCCGGTCGGCGTTCCGGCTCCCAACTCCGACCGGGCCCGAGTTCAACGTCTTCATTCTGACCAGCACACCCGGTCCCTACGAGTTCCTGGACGTGCCACCGACGAGCATCTTTCACGATGCGATCCACACACTGGCATCGAACGGAATCACCGCCGGGTGCGGCAACGGAAACTTCTGCCCGAACGATTCCATCACGCGGGCCCAGATGGCCGTCTTCCTCTTGAAGACGAACCACGGGGCCGCCTATGCACCGCCGGCCGCGTCAGGCAACGTCTTCGGCGACGTTCCCGCAAACGCCTTCGCCGCCGCATGGATCGAGCGGCTCGCCACGGAGGGAATCTCCTCGGGTTGCGGCGGAGGCAACTTCTGCCCGAACTCCTCCGTCACCCGCGCACAGATGGCGGTCTTTCTGCTCAAGACGAATCTCGGGTCGGCATACTCGCCGCCCGCAGCCTCGGGGAACGTCTTCTCGGACGTGCCCGCCAACGCCTTCGCCGCCGCCTGGATCGAGGATCTCGCGGGCCGGGGCATCACGTCCGGGTGCGGCGGCGGGAAATATCTGTCCGTCCAGCGTCACCACGCGCGGACAGATGGCCGTTTTTCTCGTATCAACCTTCTCGCTTCAATAGTCCATCGAGCCTCAGACCTTCCTCAAGGGAAGTTCCCGGGCGCGGTGCCCAGCGTTATCATCGACGCCCTATGCAACAAGTCCGCGTTCCTTTGTCCTCGCCCTGGCTGCAGCCCTTCTTGCACTTGCCCCTCTCGGCGCCTCGGACTTTTACGTCTCCCCGACAGGCTCGTCAACGGCGCAAACGGGAGCAAGACCAACCCGTGGAGCCTCGGCAAGGCGCTCGCGCATCCATCCACAGTAAAGCCAGGGGACACGATCTGGCTCCGGGGCGGAACCTACGTCGGGCACTTCGCGAGCTACATCAAGGGTGAGCCCAGCAAGCCGATCGTCGTTCGCCAGTACCCCGGCGAGCGCGCGACGATCGATGGCAACGGCAGCGGCAACTCACCGACATTCGACTTCCGAGGCGCCTAACACCTGGTTCTGGGGATTCGAGATCACGAACTCCGATACGCACTCGGAGTTCGTCAGACGCCGGGCGGGCCTCCCTGAGGGCACCGCGAGTCCTTCTGCTCAGCCCGCGGATCGAGGCTCATCAACTTGACGGTCCACGACGCGGGCCAGGGCGTCTCTGACGACGGCCGCTGCGCCCGACATCGAGATCTACGGCTGCCTCATCTATTACAACGGGTGCGACGCCCCGGACCGCGGGCACGGTCACGCCATTTACGTCCAAAACGAAACGGGCTTCAAACGGCATCATCGACAACATCATCTTCGCCCAGTTCGGTTACGGCGTTCACGCCTACACGGAAGAGCGGAAAGCTCGACAACCTCTACCTCGAAGGCAACACTTCGTTCAACAACGGGATCCTCTCGCAGGTGTCCGGGACCGACGACGAACTTCCTGATCGGCGCGAGCGGGACGCGCGGCCACGAGTCCCGAGACGTCCGGCAAAGTCGCCAAGAAGACTTCCCTCGTCAACAACTACAGCTACTTCTCCGGACGCCGGCGGCGTCGCCGCCAACCTCGGCTACAGCAAGGGAATCGCTTCGCCGACAATCCTCGATAACTATCTCGTCGGCGGCAAAGCGCTCGCTCTCGTCAACGCATTTCGGCCGATCCAGATGACCGGTAACACACTCGACGGGTCGATCGTCAGGCTTCGAAGCCTCCGAGTTTCCGAGCAACAGCCTACGTCACGTCAAGACCGACCGGCGTCAAGGTCTTCGTCCGCCCGAATCAGTACGAGCCGGGGCGAGCCAACATCACCGTCTACAACTGGGACCGCAAGCCGACCGTCGCCGTGAGCCTCAAGGGCATCCTGAAAGAGGGAACCTCCTACGAGGTCCGCAACGCGCAGAATTTCTTCGGGCCCGCTGTGCTTTCCGGGACCTACGACGGCTCCTCGAGCCTCCAGCTTCCGATGAACGGCCTCGCACCGGCCGCGCCGGTCGGGCGACCGGCTCCCCCTCCGACCGGGCCGGACTTCCAGGTCTTCGTCGTCGTTCCCAGGCCCGCCGAGTCGACGGCGAAGCCTCCGGCAGCGGCCTTCTCGTTCGGTCCGCGCGGGCCCGTCGCCGGCGAGGCCGTGTCCTTTACCGACCTCTCGGCGGGAACGGTCTCCTCGCGAACCTGGGACTTCGGCGACCCGGCATCCGGCGCGCAGAACACGTCCGACGCCGCCCGACCGATCCACACCTTTTCCGCCGACGGGTCGTACACCGTCCGCCTGACCGTCTCGAACGACGGCGGCCCGAGCACCCGGTCGCGCGAGGTCGCGGTCACCGCGTCCCCCGGAAACCGCACCGCAGGCCTGACCGTCGCAGGCCACGTCCGGGGTGCCACGGGGACCACGTTTCTCACGGACCTCTGCATTCAGAATCCGAGCCCGGCCGGCGTCTCGGCGCGGCTCTTCTTCTCCCCGAGCGGTGGCGATCCGCCACTCGAACGATCCCTCTCGCTCGCGGCCGGCGAAACCCGTGTCCTGACCGACGTCGTGGCCACCCAGTTCGGTGTCGACAACGCCCTCGGTTCGATCCGCGCGGAGACCCAGGGATCGCCTCCGGCCGCGTTGCGCCTCGCGTCCCGCACGTACGTCGCCGAAGGCGGCGGCACGCTCGGCCTGGGCACGGTGGGCTTCTCGGCGGCGGACGACGTCCGGGGCGAACGCTTCCTGTCGAACATCGCGATCTCGGAGGCGTTCCGGACGAACCTCGGCGCGCTCAACACGTCGGACGAGGCGCTCGGGTTCGCGCTGCAGCTGCGCGATGGGAACGGCAACATCCTCGGTCGGACGAACCTGTCCCTTCCCGCGGGGGCCCAGCGCCAGTGGGCGCTCGCCGAGCTCTTCCCGGGCGTTACCGGCACCGGCCTGACGGCCCGCATCGCGCCCCGCGGTCGGAGGCCTGGCGCCCCTCGCCTACGCGGCCGTGACCGACAACGTCTCGAGCGACCCGACCTACTACGGGGCGCTGGCGCCGTCGCCGGTCCACTACCTTCCGGGCATCGCCGGCATCACGGGTTTCGGCAACGCCTATTTTCGGAGCGAGATCTCCATCGCCAACAGCGGCCACGAACCGGCGACCGTCAGGGTGACCTTTCTCGAGCACGACCGAAACAACACGACCGCGCCGGCCTCGACTTTCGTCCTCGCGCCCTACGAGACGCTCCACGCGGACGACGCGCTGCAGACGCTCTTCGGCGTCACCGAGACCTACGGGGCGCTCAAGATCGAAAGCGACGTCTCTCCGGGCGTCACGGTCTTCGAGCGCATCCTGACGGACTCGACCTCGACGTCCGGAACGGTGGGACAGCAGGTCGACGCGCTCCCCGCCGAAGATCTGCAGGTCCGCGGAGCCCTGCTCGGGGTCCGCCAGGACGACGCCTTCCGCTCCAACATCGGCCTCCTCAACCCGAACGCCGCCGTCGCCGCCATCACGTTGACCCTGGTCCGGCCGCCGTCGGACCCGATCGGATCGGCGACCGTCCACGTGGCTCCCTGGAGCTACGTCCAGCGCAACATCGCCGCGCTCTTCCCTTCGGCGGCGCTCAACGAGGGGGAGGTTGTGTCGCTGACGGTCGACGGCGGGGGCCAGCCCGTCTTCGCCTTCGCCTCGGTCATCGACAACGCCTCGCAGGATCCGACCTACTTCCCCGAGCTGCCCTGACCCCCCGCCCGGCCCGGGGCCCGCTTGACTCCCCTGTTAGCATCTTGAAATGGCAACAACCGACGCAAAGTCGGGGGCTTCCGGGCCCTCGGTGAGCATCGGCCTGCCCGTGTACAACGGCGAGGAATTCCTCGAGGACGCGCTCGCCTCCGTCGCCGCCCAGACCTTTTCGGATTACGAGCTCATCATCTCGGACAACGCGTCCTCCGATGCGACGCCCTCGATCGCGCAGCGTCATGCCGCCCGGGATCCGCGCATCCGCTACCACCGGAACCCGAACAACATCGGGGGCGATCGCAATTACTACCGGTGCATCGAGCTTTCCCGGGGGAAGTATTTCCTGGGCGTCGCCCACGACGATCGGCTGCATCCGGACTATCTCCGCCGCGTCGTCGAGGTGATGGAGGCCGACCCCTCGGTCGTGTTCTGCCACTCGCGTGCGAGCCGGATCGACGGCTCCGGCGAGGTCGTCGGGGCCTACGAGGCGCGCCCCTTTTCGACGTCGCCCCTGCCGCGGGACCGTTTCCGCGATGCCATCGGTCTTCGCCCGGTGATCGCTCATCTCGGAGTCATCCGGACGAGCGTGCTGCGGCGGATGCCGCCGCTCGTCGTCTACCCGGCCTCCGACGCCTACTGGCAGGCCGAGTTCGCCCTCCGGGGCAGGCTCGTGGAAATTCCGGAGCCGCTCTTCTATCGGCGGGTCCACGTTCGCAGCGGCGGCGCAATTCCCCTGCACGAACGGATCCGCTGGTCGGACCCCTCCCGGGCCGGCGCGGTCATCTTCCCGGCCTGGCGCCGCCCCATGGAATACGCCCGCTCCGTCATGCGGGTGCCGCTGACCCCGACGGAGCGCCTCCAGTGCATGGCGGAGATCGTCCGATATCAGTGGAGACGCGGGGGCGCGCGGCCCCTGCTGCGCGACGTCAAGTCGGCCGCGAAAACCGTGCTCGGCCGTTCGACGCTCGGCCGGGGGCTCCTCGACGCGTGGAGACGAGTGCGCGGGCGCTGATAGCCTGCGCCCCGATGAACGTCATGAATGCTTCGCCCGCGCAGCGGTGCCGATTCTGCGCAACACCGCTCGAGCGCGTGTTCGTCGATCTCGGCATGTCCCCCCTCTGCGAGACCTTCCTCAAGCCCGAGGAGCTCAACCGCATGGAGCCCTTCTACCCGCTGAAAGTCTGGGTCTGCGAGGCCTGCTTCCTGGTGCAGCTCCAGGAGTACGTCTCCCCGGCCGAGATCTTCACGGAATACGCGTACTTCTCCTCGTTCTCGACCTCGTGGCTCGAGCACGCGAAGGCCTACACCGACATGGCGACGGCCCGGTTCGGCCTCGGGCCAGCCTCTCAGGTCGTCGAGATCGCGAGCAACGACGGATACCTGCTCCAGTACTTCGTCGAAAAGGGCGTTCCCGTGCTCGGCGTCGAGCCGGCGGCCAACGTCGCGAAGGCGGCGGTCGAGCGCGGCGTGCCGACCGTCGTGCGCTTCTTCGGCCGCGCGACGGCCGGGGACCTCGTGAAGAGCCACGGCACGGCAGACCTCATCGTCGGCAACAACGTCCTGGCGCACGTTCCGGACATCAACGACTTCGTGGGCGGGCTCAGGATCCTCCTCTCCGCCGGCGGCGCCGTGACGATGGAGTTCCCGCACCTCTGGCGGCTGATGGAAGAGAACCAGTTCGACACGATTTACCACGAGCATTTTTCGTACCTGTCGTTTTCCACGGTCCGCGAGGTCTTCGCCGCGCACGGTCTGCGGCTCTTCGACGTCGAGCGCCTCTCGACCCACGGAGGCTCGCTGCGGATCTTCGCGTGCCACGCCGACGATCCGCGGCCCACGGGACCGCGCGCCGAGACGCTCGCGGCCGAGGAGCAGGCGGCCGGCTTCCGATCCATCGAGCGCTACACGACGTTCGCGCCGCAGGTCGAGGAGACCAAACGCGCGCTCCTCGATTTCCTGATCGCGGCGCGCCGGAGCGGAGCGTCGATCGCCGCGTACGGGGCGCCGGGCAAGGGCAACACGCTCCTGAACTACTGCGGGATCCGGACCGATTTCGTCGATTACGCGGTCGACCGCAATCCCTACAAGCACGGCCGATATACCCCGGGCACCCACATTCCGATCTTTCCGCCGGAAAGGATCCGCGAGACCCGGCCGGACTACGTGCTGATTCTTCCCTGGAACCTCCGGGACGAGATCGTCGGCCAGCTCGCGGGCGTGCGGGAGTGGGGAGGACAGTTCGTGGTCCCGATCCCCCGCGTGGCGGTGATTTCCTGATGAAGTTCCAGGAGACGTCTCTCCCCGGCGCCTTCGTGATCGAGCCCGACCGGTTCGAGGACTCGCGGGGCTTCTTCGCACGGACCTTCTGCGCGGCGGAGTTCGCCGAGCGGGGGCTCGATGCGCGCGTCGCCCAGGCGAACGTCTCCTTCAACGACCGCCGCGGGACGCTGCGCGGAATGCACTACCAGCGGCCGCCGCACGCCGAAGCCAAGCTCGTGCGCTGCACACGGGGCGCCATTCACGACGTCGTGATCGACCTGCGGCGGGACTCCCCCGCGTTCCGCAGTCATTTCGCCGTGCGTCTGACCGCGGAGAACCGGACGATGCTCTATGTGCCCGAGGGCCTGGCGCACGGTTACCTCACGCTCGAGGATGCGACGGAGGTCGCGTACCAGATGTCCGTGCCGTACAGCCCCGACCATGGTGCGGGCGTTCGCTTCGACGATCCGGCCTTCGGGATCGCCTGGCCCGAGCCGGTGCGCGTGATCGCAGAGCGCGACCGCACTTATCCGGACTTCGCGGAATGAGCGCGGCCGGTTCGCTTTCGGAGGCCCGGCGGACGGCAGACCTGCCTGCCCTGGGCGGGAAGATGCACGAGCTCGTCGCGAGGCTCTACCCCGTCTGCCGCAGCATCACGGGTGACGGCCTGCGCCAGACCCTGCGCGTGCTGCGCGAGGAAACCGGGCTGACGATCCACGAGGTCCCCTCGGGCACGGCGGTCCTCGACTGGACCGTGCCGAACGAGTGGAACATCCGCGACGCCTGGGTCGCGGACGCGCGGGGTGAGCGCGTCATCGACTTTCGAAAGTCCAACCTGCACGTCGTCAACTACAGCGCGCCGGTGCGCGGCCGCTTCTCATTGTCGGAGCTGCGCCCGCGGCTTCATACTCTTCCCGACCGGCCCGACTGGGTCCCCTACCGCACGTCCTATTACGTCGAGGACTGGGGCTTCTGTCTGGCTCATCGCGACCTCGAACGGCTGGGAGAGGGCCCCTACGACGTCGTGATCGACTCGACCCTCGCTCCGGGAAGCCTCAGCTATGGCGAGCTGCTGCTGCCGGGCTCTCTCCCCGACGAGGTGCTGCTCTCGGCGCACGCCTGCCACCCGTCGCTCGCCAACGACAACCTCTCCGGCCTGGCGCTCCTCGCGACGCTCGCGAGGATGCTCTCGGGCGTCGAACGCCGCTACTCCTACCGCTTCCTGTTCCTGCCCGGGACGATCGGCTCGATCACCTGGCTCGCGAGAAACGAGGCCGCGGCCGCCCGGGTCCGCCACGGCCTGACGGCGGCCTGCGTCGGCGACGCCGGCCCGCTGACGTACAAGAAGAGCCGGCGGGGCGACGCCGAGATCGATCGCGCCGCGCAGCACGTCCTGAAGCACTCGGGCGAAACGCACCGCGTCGTCGACTTCTCGCCCTACGGTTACGACGAACGGCAGTACAACTCGCCCGGTTTCAATCTCGCGGTCGGCAGCCTGACCCGTACGCCGCACGGCGCGTACCCCGAGTACCACACCTCGGCCGACGACGTCGGTTTCGTGCGACCCGAGAGCCTCGCCGGATCTCTGCGCGCATACCTCGCGGTCGTCGCCGTCCTCGAAGGCAACGGTCGGTACCGGAACACGCACCCGAAAGGCGAGCCGCAGCTCGGCCGGCGCGGCCTCTATCGGGCGATCGGCGGCGAGCCCGACCCGGGGCAGCTCCAGATGGCGATGCTCTGGGTGCTCAATCTCTCCGACGGCGAGCCGACGCTGCTCGACGTCGCCGACCGCGCCGGCCTCCCGTTCGACCGCGTGCGCGCCGCCGCGGACACCCTGCTCGCTCACGGCCTCCTCGAGCCGGCAACCTCGTCCTGAGCTGGTACAATGGTCGCGAACCGAAAAACCAAGCCATGAAGGTCGTTCTCTTCTGCGGCGGCCTTGGGATGCGTCTCAAGGAGTACTCCGAAATCATCCCGAAGCCGATGATCAACATCGGCTACCGGCCCATTCTCTGGTACGTGATGAAGTACTACGCGCATTTCGGCCACAAGGAATTCATCCTGTGCCTGGGCTACAAGGCCGACATCATCAAGAACTACTTCCTCAACTACAACGAGTACCTCTCGAACGACTTCACGCTGACGAACGGCGGCCGTGACATCGCGCTCGCTTCGAGCGACATCCAGGACTGGAAGATCACTTTCGTCGACACCGGCCTGCACGCGAACATCGGGATGCGGCTGAAGGCGGTCCAGAAGTACGTCGAAAACGACGAGCTGTTTCTGGCCAACTACACCGACGGCCTGTCGGACTGCCCGCTCCCCGTCCTCGTCGACACGATGCGCGAGAAGAAGAAGGCCGGGATCTTTCTCTCCACGCGCCCCGGGTTCACCTTTCACCTCGTCAGCGCGACCGGCGACGGCAGCGTCACCGACATCAAGGACGTCTCGAAATCGGACATCTGGGTCAACGCCGGGTTCTTCGTCTTTCGTCCCTCGATCTTCGACTCGATCCGGCCCGGAGAGGAGCTCGTTCAGGAGCCCTTCCAGCGCCTGATCGCGAAGAAAGAGCTGATCACGCACAAGTACGAGGGCTTCTTCGTCGGCATGGACACGTTCAAGGAAAAGCAGATGCTCGACGACATGTACGCGCGCGGCGAAACTCCCTGGGAGGTCTGGAAACCGGCGGGCCCGCGCTGAGGATGCTCGAGCCCGCATGAGCGCGAAGCCGCCTCTCGCCGACCACGCCGCCCCGCCCCTGGCGGAGTCGGCTCGCTCGGCGGAGCTGCGCCGGCGAGCGCACGATCTCGTCCCCGGTGGCGCCCACACGTACGCCAAGGGCGAGGACCAGTATCCCGAGGGTGCTCCCGCCTTCATCGTCCGGGGCCGCGGCTGCCACGTCTGGGACCTCGACGGCCGGGAGTTCATCGAGTACGGCATGGGACTGAGGTCGGTGACTCTCGGCCACGCCCATCCCGCCGTCGTCGAGGCCGCCGCGGCCGCCATGCGCCTGGGAGCGAACTTCACCCGGCCCTCATCCCTCGAGGTCGAGTGCGCCGAGCGGCTCCTCGGATTGATCGAGGGCGCCGACATGGCGAAATTCTGCAAAAACGGCTCGGATGCCACGACAGCCGCCGTCAAGCTCGCCCGCGCCTGCACCGGACGCGACCTCGTCGCCATCTGCCGGGATCAGCCGTTCTTCTCGACCGACGACTGGTTCATCGGGACGACGGCCATGCCGGCCGGCATCCCGAAGAGCACGAGCGCCCTGACGCTGAATTTCCGCTACAACGACCTCGAGAGCGTCGACGCGCTCCTGCGCCGGTTCCCGGGCCAGATCGCCTGCCTGGTCCTCGAGGCCGCAGCGGTCGAGGAGCCGGCCGAAGGATTCCTCGAGGGGTTGCGCGACCGCTGCCACGCGGACGGCGCCCTTCTCGTCTTCGACGAGATGATCACGGGGTTTCGCTGGCACCTCAAAGGCGCGCAGAAGCTCTACGGCGTCACGCCGGACCTCTCCACCTTCGGGAAGGCCCTCGCGAACGGCTTCTCCGTCTCGGCCCTCGTTGGCAAGCGCGAGTTCATGGAGCGGGGCGGCCTTCGCCACTCGGGGGAACGCGTCTTTCTTCTCTCGACCACGCACGGCGCCGAGAGCCACGGGCTGGCGGCGGCGATCGAGACCATGAAGATCTACGAGCGCGAGGGGGTCGTCGAGGTCCTCCACGGGCAGGGGGCGAGGCTTCGAGCCGGGCTCGAGGACGCGGCCCGCCACCACGGAGTCGAGAAGCATTTCCAGGTGCTCGGCCGGGACTGCAACCTCGTCTACACGGCGAGGGACGCCGACGGGAAGCCCTCCCAGTCTTTTCGCACGCTGGTGCTCCAGGAGACTCTCAAGCGGGGCATTCTCATGCCATCGCTCGTCGTGAGCTTTGCGCACGGGAACGACGAGATCGATCGGACGGTCGAAGCGGTCGGCGAGGCGCTCGCCGTGTACCGGAAGGCGCTCGACGGCGGGATCGAGCGGTTCCTCGAGGGGCGCCCGGTCAAGCCGGTCTTCCGGCAGGGCAACTGACGACCGATCGCATGCTGCGCCTCGAGCTTCCGCGCCGGCCGAAAACCCCGCTCCGCATTCTCTGCCTCGGGGCGCACTCGGACGACATCGAGATCGGCTGCGGCGGGACGCTACTTCAGCTGCTCGAACGGCCGGGACCGGTCGAGATCGACTGGGTCGTCTTCAGCGGTTCCCCTGTACGGGTCCGCGAGGCACGCCGCAGCGCCCGCTCGCTGGCCCATGGCGCCAGGGCGCTGCGATTCCAGTCCCGCGCCTTCCGCGACGGATTCTTCCCTTCGCAATCCGTCCGCATCAAGGAGGAGTTCGAGCGCCTCAAGCGTCGGCCGTCCCCCGACCTCGTCTTCTGCCCCTGGAAGGGCGACGCCCACCAGGATCACCGGACCCTCGCCGAGCTCGCCTGGAACACATTTCGCGACCACCTGATCCTCGAGTACGAGATCCCCAAGTACGACGGCGATCTGCGGTCCCCCAACCTCTACGTCCCGCTGTCCGAGGCCATTTGCCGGACGAAGATCGAGCACATCCTGAAGGCCTTTCCGTCGCAGGCAGGCAACCAGTGGTTCTCGACGCCGACACATTCTGGTCGCCGCTTCGCCTGCGCGGAATCGAATCCAACTCCCCCTCCCGACTTCGCCGAGGGCTTTTACTGCCGTAAGACCGTTCTCGCGTCCTGAGCTACGACTGGCCGTCTCGGCTCGTACAACGATGGATCGACACCGAGCCGCTCAGCTCGCGACCTCCAGCTGCCGCTGATCTCGCCGTTCGTCCGGTAACGGGGCTCGATTGAAGCATGCTCGTGTTGGACAATCTGGTTCGTCACCAGGGACTGAAAGCGGGCGATCTGGTGCCACTCGCGCCGTGACTAGGCGCTCACCACCGCCGACACGAACCCCTGGTGCCTCAGAAGATCCAGGATGTTCTCCGTCGCGTCTTCCGCGCTCTCCCCTACGGTATCGATCGTCAACTCCGGGCTGCTTGGAGCTTCATATGGATCATCCACTCCCGTGAGCCCTTTCAATTCGCCCGCCAACGCTCGAGCATACAGGCCCTTGACGTCGCGACTCTTGCACACCTCGAGCGGCGTGCTGATATGCACCTCAATAAACTTGCCAGTTTCAAACCGAGCCCGTACCTGATCGCGTGTAGCGCGATATGGACTGACGGCCGCGCACACCACTACGCCCTCATGCCGCACAATTTCCGACGCAACGAAACCGATTCGCAAGACGTTGACCTCGCGATCCTCGTGGCTAAACCCCAGCCCACGGGACAAATGTGTTCGGACGACGTCACCGTCCAGCACAGTCACCCTCCGGCCATGCTCGTGCAGCTTGGTCGCGAGAATCTCCGCGATTGTAGATATTCCTGCGCTCGGCAAGCCTGTAGGCCAAGTACAGAACCCTAGCTTGTCGCGCGGCGGAAGGCACGCGCAAGAATGTCTGCAACCTCTGGGCGCGTGTACCAGGACGGCAATAGCCGCCCTCGTCTGAGGTAGTCGTCGCGGACTTCTGATCCGGATAGACTGGATCCTCGTCCCAGATGCCAGACCGTCCCAGTCTGAGTATCGAGCCCGTCGGGCAAGTAAACAAATTCCTTGAACAGCATCGGCCGGACCCCTATCTCGTGCTGATAGCGCTGCGCGAGCTCATGGGCAGCAAATGGTTCAAAGAACGGAACGCCATTGGAGTTTTTGCCTGGACTGGCGTGATCGCGGCCAATGATAAAGTGGTTCGCTCCGTAATTTCGCCTTATGATCATGTGCGAGAGCGCTTCTCGCGGTCGAGCCATGCGCATCGCGAGCGGAAGAATGCTGAGGTGAGTGCGTGCAGCGTCGTAGTTCGTCGCGACCAGCGATTGGACGCATCGCACTCGGGTGAAGTAATCCAGATCGTCGGGCCTCGTTACTCCGACCGTCGGATGGATCAAAAGTGAACCGGCTACCGCCTCCGTAGCTCGCTTTGTGAGTTCCTCGTGGCTCCGGTGCATCGGATTTCGTGTCTGAAAGGCCACGATCTCGGCGGCCGAGCCATCAGATGATCACGAACGGTCTGGGACGACTGCCGTAGGAAGGCAAAGTCGTAGTGCTTGGGTACTTCCAACACTGTGAGCGGCCCGGATACATAAGATCTGGGCCAGCGAGCCATTTCGGCCACCAGAGGATGGCGAGTATCGCGAGTCCCAGTCACGACCTGGGCTTCGTGTTCATAGTCCCATCCGAAGATCTCCTCTATGCTCAGCAGCGCAATGATCTGATTCGTCGGGCTTCGAAGCACAATCTCCCTGCCGACATCGACCTCTGCCGACGACTCGATGGGGAGAGTCACCGGAATCGGATAGAATGTCCCTTCTGCCAGCCGCATGTCATCAAGCACGCCCATGTAATCCGCTTGGCCCATAAAACGATCGAGGGGCGACAAGGCTCCAGTGGCCAGCAGCTCCAGGTCGCACAGGGTCCGAGCCGACACCTGGAAGGATGGCAAATGAGAGGCATAGCTTTTGAGCTCTGCTCTCACCTTCGGGTCGCCAACCACCAAGTCGACCAGACGCGATCCGTATGGGCCGATCAGCGACGAGGACACGGAGGATGAGGCGGTAGGTTCGATCTGTCTACCCGATCTTGCATTCGATTCGATGGCCTCCAAGGTCTCGCAACGGCGAGCGCAAATGCTACCATCAACCCGTCCGACCCCTAGGGCTCTACATCTGATGACGACCTACGATGTCTTCAACGGCGATGCAGATGGAATCTGTGCTTTGCAGCAACTGAGGCTCGCCTGCCCCGAGACCAGCGTGCTGATTACCGGCGTGAAGCGAGACACCCGGCTCCTGAGACGCGTCTTTCCGCGACCCGGAGACGCTGTCTCCGTTTCGATCTGTCGCTGGAAACGAACCGCACAGATCTGATGCGAATCCTCGCTGTCGGTGCTGAAGTTGCCTACTACGACCACCACTTCAGTGGCGATCCGCCGGAACATGACCTTCTGAGGCTCTCTCTCAGTAACTCAGGCGATGTATGCACCAGCCTGTTGGTAGACACGCGCCTCGAGGGCCGGTACCGGTCATGGGCCATTGCTGGCGCCTTCGGCGACAATCTCGACCACGTTGCGGCCCTGCTCGGCGACCGGATACTCACAGACACCCAACTCGACCGCCTGCGGGAACTCGGCCGCCTCCTCAATTACAACAGCTACGGGAGGACGGTTGAGGATCTTCATTTTGCGCCCGACCTCTTATACCGCCTGATAGAGCCCTATCCGGACCCTTTTGACTTCCTCGACGGCGAGAGCACGCTCGACTCCCTCAGAGAGGGCTACGCGGGCGACATGGCCAAAGCGGCTGAACTTGATCCGGCACTCGCTGCTGCCACTCTGACCGCCTTCGTTCTGCCCGATGCCGCCTGGTCGAGGCGGGTGTCAGGGATAATGGCAAACGATCTGATCCGCAAGAAGCCCGAGCTGGCCGCTGCCGTGATCGTACCAAACACGACCGAGTCCTACATGGTGAGCCTAAGGATTCCAGCCAATACGCCACTACGTGCCGATGAGTTTGTTAGGCAATTCAGTTCCGGCGGCGGAAGAGCCAAAGCGGCTGGCGTCAATCATCTTCCGCGACACCAGCTCGACGACTTCCTTCGAGCGCTGCAAGAGGCGCTCTGCTTACCTTACTGAAGCGGATGCCGCTAAGAACATGGCAGGCGCTAACACGGCATCGGCCGCAACAAGCGGGGGGGTGATCATGACCAATAGTGCGTCGACCCCCTTAACTTTTACCTTTCTTCACGGCGGGAGAGTAAGGTCGGGGACGAATTACCTCGCCAAGGTCATGAGCTGCAATGCTCACGTGCAGCTTGTCCCGCCAGGTAAGACGACTGACGAGTTCCCGCTGCTGAGAACAATCGATTCCTGGGAACTGGCCTTTTCGCAATTCATCAACCATTTCAACGGCGACAAAACAGTGTTCCAGTTCGGCCGCTTCGCACCCCATCTAGGATCTGCGTGGCTGAGCTATCTCGTCGAGACGTTCGCTCTTCAGCCCGGGCATGTCTTTATCAAGCATCCGAACGTTCGCTATATTGAGCGCTTCTTTGAGCTCTTCCCGGCCGCCAAGCTTATTCTCCTCGTCCGCGACGGTAGGGACAACGTGGCGTCAACCGTGAAAGGCGGTCTCGCGAAGCGCACGCATATGTCGATGGGCAAGCGATCAAAAGCGCGGCTCAACCACGTTCTGTTCCGGGACTTTGTTTCGGCCGCCCGCGACTGGTCGTCGTCCGTTATGAAAATCCAAAGGTTCGACGAAGAGTTCAGAAACTCCCGCTTTGCGTCCCAGTATGTAATTCTTCGTTACGAGGATATTTATCAACAGCCGAAGCAAACGGCTGGCCGCATCTTTGCCTTCATGGGAGTTCCTTGCGACGCACGAATCCTGGATCGAGTCGCAAACGTCGACGTCGTGGGGTCGTCTTTCTATGCTGCCTCAGGGCTGGAGAATGCCGTGAAACCAAATTGGACTGCGACCCCCAGAACCGATGCCTTTCAGCCCGTAGGAAGATGGAAACGATGGAGTCCACTTCAAAAGGCGCTTTTCAAGCGAATTGCCGGCGATCAACTGGTTCAGATGGGTTACGAAAAGGATCGGAACTGGCAATAGTCTAGTCCGCTGAACGGGGCGGTAGAGACTCGCGCGATGGTGCCTAGCAATGGCTCTCGGAAACCCAGAAGCGCCCCAGCCGCGCTTTCCCCCCGCGCGGAATCGGGCGAGCATGATCCCTAAGCACCAGGATCCCAAGCCCGATTGGAATGCCCGAGTGACGCCGAACTCGCGCCGATGACCGATGCCGCGATCACCGTCGTCGGCTCCGGCGTCGTCGGCCTGGCCATTGCTGCCCGGCTCGCCCGGGACCATCCCGACCTGATCGTCGTGGACCGAAACCCCCGCCATGGGATGGGGGCCTCGAGCCGCAACAGTCAGGTCATCCACGCCGGGATCTATTATCCGCCCGAATCGCTCAAAGCGCGCCTCTGTCGCGAAGGAAACGAGCGGCTCTACACCCTGTGCGCTGCCCGCGGCATCCCCTTTCGGCGGATCGGCAAGCTGATCACGGCGACCTCGGCCGAGGAACGGCCTGCGCTCGAGCGGATCGCCGAGAACGCCCGGGCCAGCGGCGTCCCTCTCGAAGCCCTCTCGGCCGCTGAAATGCGGGCCCGGGAGCCTCACGTGCGCTCGGTCGGCGCGCTCTGGTCCGAGAGCTCCGGCGTCATCGACGCACACGCCCTGATGGATGTCCTCCTCGCGACGGCCGTCGCCTCGGGAGCGCACCTGCTGTCGGGCGCCGCGCTCGAAGCCATCGAGCAGGAGATCGGCGGCTATCGCCTCTCGTTGCGGCGCGGCGCCGGCCGCGAATCCTTCACCAGCGAACGCGTGATCAACGCCGCCGGGCTCGAGGCGGACACCGTCGCGGAGCTCGCCGGAATCGACGTCGACGCCGCCGGCTACAGGCTCCGCTGGTGCAAGGGCAGCTATTTCTCGGCCGCGCCCCGCTGCGCGCGCCTCGTCTCGCACCTCGTCTACCCCGTTCCGGCGAGGGAGAGCCTCGGCGTCCACGTGGTGCTCGACACCGGCGGGCGACTGCGTTTCGGGCCCGACGCCGAGTACCTGCCGGCGCGCCGGGAAGACTACCGGGTCGCGCCCGAGAAGCGCGCGGTGTTCGGGGAGGCGGCCCGCCGGCTGCTGCCCGACGTCCGGGACGAGGACCTCGAGCCCGACATCTCCGGCATCCGGGCGAAGCTCCAGGGTCCGGGCGAACCAGTGCGGGACTTCGTAATCGCGGATGAGGCGGCCCGCGGGTTGCCCGGTTTCTACGACCTCATCGGGATCGAGTCGCCGGGACTGACGGCTGCGCCCGCGATCGCGGAGTACGTCGCGGCCATGCTCGACGGTTAGATGTGTCTTCTCAACACGCTGTTGCCGTGTTGGAGCTCCGCTGCAAACCGTGGTGCGCCGGCAGGTAGTCGTGAAATCTCGCTACCTTGTTCACTCCCGGCTATCCCTTCCTGAAACGACTCCTGAAATGGCCGCGGCACGTAGGGGCGCCCCTTGCGGGCGCCCTCTCCTGTACGAATTGAGCGGCAGCGCGCGAATCGTCAGCGCGTCGGCGGGCGGCCATCCCTTCTTGAAACGACTCCTGAAATGGCCGCGCCCCGGCACGTAGGGGCGCCCCTTGCGGGCGCCCTCTCCTGTATGAATCGAGCGGCTGCACGCGAAACGTCAGCGCGTCGGCGGGCGGCCACAAGGGCCGCCCCTACAGCGAGGGTCCCACCTGGCGTGCCTCGTGGGCGAACGTCAGCGCGTCGGCGGGCGGCCACGAGGGCCGCCCCTACAGCCGGGGTCCCACCTCGCCACGTGGAGTGAACAACCTGTTGAGAAACGATAGGTCGTGGCGTGCCTCGTGGGCGTCCCTCATGCGACATCGAGCGGCAGCACGCGAATCGTCAGCGCGTCGGCGGGCGGCCATCCCTTCTTGAAACGACTCCTGGAAATGGCCGCGCCCCGGCACGTAGGGGCGCCCCTTGCGGGCGCCCTCCCCTGCATGAATCGAGCGGCCGCACGCGAAACGTCAGCGCGTCGGCGGGCGGCCACAAGGGCTGCCCCTACAGCGAGGGTCCCACCTGGCGTGCCTCGTGGGCGAACGTCACCGCGTCGGCGGGCGGCCGCGAGGGCCACCCCTACGACCGGAGCGACGAGAGCGGTGAACAACCCCTGAACGCCAACCCGACGCCGGGAGACTACGAAACCGTCGGAGTGACGCGCTCCTCTCTTAGTCCGGGCGGGTCGGTCTGGCGGGTCCGCTCGCGCGTCGCCCGCCGCACGCCCAGGTTGGCCTCCGGCAGCAGGGTGTTCAGGAACCGCCGGATGGCCGTCCCGTCGCCTTCGCGGCCGAGCTCCTCGAGGAACCGCAGTGCCCGCGCGACGTCCTCGGGCGGATAGGCATTGAGCTTGCCGTTGAAGATCTTGGGGTGCCGGGTCTTCGCGATCTGCTCACCCGAAAGCTCGAGCTCCTCGAAGAGCTTTTCCCCGGGCCGCAGTCCCGTGAAGACGATGTCCATGTCGACGTACGGCCGCAGCCCCGTCAGCGTAATCATTTCCTCGGCGAGATCCAGGATCCGCATCGGCTCACCCATGTCGAGGATGAAGATCTCGCCCCCTTCGCCCATGGCGCCGGCCTGCAGCACGAGCTGCGCTGCCTCGGGGATCGTCATGAAATACCGGCGCATCTCCGGGTGGGTGACGGTCACCGGTCCCCCGCGCCGGATCTGCTCGCGAAAGATCGGCACCACGGACCCTGCCGAGCCGATGACGTTGCCGAACCGCACGGCTTCGTAGCGGGTGGAGTAGCGGCCCGCCAGGTCCTGGATCGCGAGCTCGGCCACGCGCTTGGTCGCGCCCATGATCGAGGTGGGACGGACGGCCTTGTCCGTCGAGATCATCACGAACGCCTCGACCCCGTGCTCGCCGGCGAGCTCGCCGAGAAGGCGGGTGGCGAGGATGTTGTTCTTGATGGCCTCGCCCGGATTGGCCTCCATCATCGGCACGTGCTTGTGGGCCGCGGCGTGAAAGATGACCTGGGGCCGTTGCTCGCCGAGCACCGCGCGCATCCTCGCTTCGTCGCACACGTCCGCGACGAGCGGGACGATCTCGATCTCGGCGCGGGTGCGCCGAAGCTCCCCGTCGATTTCGAAGAGGGCGAACTCGGCGCGTTCGACGAGCAGGAGCTTCGCCGGCTGGAACCGGGCCACCTGGCGCGCCAGCTCGGACCCGATCGACCCGCCCGCTCCGGTGACCATGACCCGCTTGCCGGCCAGGAAGCTCCCCAACTGCTCCTCGTCGAGGTAGATCGGCTCCCGCCCCAGGAGGTCCTCGATCTGCACGTTGCGGATGCGGGTGACCTGCACCTTGCCCTGGAGGACGTCGTAGAGGCCGGGGATGATCCGGATGCTGACCTGGATCTTCCGGCAGAGGCCGATCAGGTGAAGGATCTCCTGCCGCGAAATCTGGGCGATCGTGATGACCACCTGCTCGATGCCGAGTTCCTTGACGAGGCGCGGCAGGTCCTCCGTTGATCCCAGCACGCGCACGCCGTGGATGACCGCGCCGCGCTTCTCTTCGTCGTCGTCGACGAAACCCTTCACGTCGAGGTTCATGTCTCCCCGGCCCTCGATCTCGCGGGCCGCGAGGAGTCCCGCCCGGCCGGCGCCGATCAGGAGCGTCGGCACGACCTCGGCCGTCCCGGCCTGGGCGACGCGCCGTCGCCGTTGGCCCTTCTCGTAGACGTAGCGCCGCACCACGCGCAGCCCGAGCACGCCGCCGAAAGCCAGGACCGTGCCCATGACGGTGACCGAAAGCGGCACGCGCCAGTTGCCGAGGCTCCTCGGCAGGGACAGCCGCAGGACCGCCAGGACGAGCGCCGACCAGACGGCGGCGTAGACGAAGGCCTTGACCTCGCCGAGCCCGACGTAGCGCCAGATGAAACTGTAGACGCCTGCCAGGGCCAGGGCCGCGAGTTGCACCAGGACGACGTAGGGAAGCTGCTGAAGGGCGTTGTGAAGCTCGTCTTCGGGAACGGCGAATTCGAAACGCAGCAGATACGCGAAGGCGAACGCGCAGACGAGCATCGCAACGTCCAGCGCGAACTGGAACCCGCGCGTCAGGTGCGGCTGCAAATCCCTGGAGGTCACCCGGAGGATCCTCGCTCCGGCTCGCGAGAGCCGAGTTGAATGCGACCCGATGTTGAGACGGATAAGAAGAGGTGCCCCCGGTCGGCGACACACCTTCTTCCCCGCCCCGCGTCGGCAAGGAGATTCATCTGTCCTCTGGAACACCTCAAGTTAGCGAAACCCGGCCCGGTTTTCAAGGGCGCGGTGCCCCGGAAGAACGCTTCTCTGGGCCTTCTTGCCTCCGGGCAGCAGATCCGCCGGGCATCAGGGCCAGAATTGTGTTGCAGATCACACCGAGGTCGCTTCGCCAGGTTCGCCGCGCAAGGTAGGCGCGATAGCCGGCGAGCTTTTGCGGCTGCAGGGTCTCGCGGTAGTAGCGGTCCCTGTCCCCTTCGACGACGGCCATCAGCCCCTCCTCGTCGCGCAGCGCCAACGTCACCGGATCCGTCAATCCCGGTCTTACTTGCAAGACGTCTGCCCACAATGGATTGTCGAGGTCGACGTACTCCGGCACCTCGGGTCGCGGACCCACGAAGGACATGTCTCCCCGAAGGACGTTCCAGAGCTCCGGAAGTTCGTCGAGCTTGGTTCGCCGCAGCCATCGTCCGACCGGGGTCACGCGTTCGTCGCCGCGCGCGGTGACGCTCGGACCGGCACTCGATGCGCGCATCGAGCGCAACTTGACGAGAGTAAAGTGCCGTCCCGCGCGGCCCACCCGGGTCTGCCGAAAAAAGACGGGCAGGCCCGAGGTCGCCGCCACTGCCACGGCGCAGAGCCCGATGATCGGAGCCGCGACCGCGAGACCCGCCGCCGCCAGCGCGGTCTCCACGAAGCGAGGCAGGCCCCGGCCTAAGCGTGGGCGGCCCGAGACGGACTCCTTCGGTTCTCGAGACAGATCCCGCGGACCGCTTCGGCGACCGTGGCGACTTCCGCCCCCGTCATCCCCGGAAAGATCGGCAGGCTGACCAAGCGCTCCCATGTCGCCGATGCCGCCGGCAGGTCGGCCGGACGCCAGCCGAACTTCTGCGCGTAGTAGGTGTGCAGGTGGAGCGGGCGCCAGTGCACCGAGCATCCCATGCCCCGGCTTTTCAGCTCGTCGACGAACGCGTTGCGGTCGATCGACAGACGGTCGAGCCTCAGTCGGATCGGGTAGAGGTGCCAGGCATGCACCCGGTCGGCCGGCATCGGCGGGAGATCGAGATCGCCGGAGTCTGCGAGCGCCCGGGACAGCTGCCGCGCGATGTCCTCTCGCTGGCGCCGCATCGACTCCGCGCGGGCGAGCTGATGGATCCCGATCGCGGCGGCGACGTCGGTGAGGTTGTACTTGAAGCCCGGAGCGAGGATCCGGTAGTCCCACTTGCCGCCGCCCGTGTAGCGCTTCCAGGCGTCCTGGGAAAGGCCGTGCAGGGACATCAGGCGCATGCGGTCGGCAAGCTCCGGGTCGGAGGTCGTCGCCATCCCGCCTTCTCCGGTCGTGATCGTCTTGTTGGCGTAGAAGGAGAAGCAGGTCACGGCCGAGGTGTTCTCGCCGCACCGCTGCCACGGCGCGCTCCCGCTGGGCCGCCAGGCCGCCGGGAAGGAGTGGGCGGCGTCCTCGACGACCCAGAGGCCGTAACGATCGGCGAAAGCCTGGACGCGGGCGACATCGAGCATCAGGCCACCGACGTGCACGGGGATGATCCCCACGACCCGCGTTCCGGCCGGCACGCCCGCCACGGCCTTTCCGGCCGCCAGCGCGTCCAGTTTGCGAGTGGCGTCCTCGAGGTCGACGTTGAGAGTCACGGGATCGCAGTCGACGAGCAGCGGGATCGCGCCGAGGTACCGGACGACCTCGGCCGTGGCCGCGAAGGTCATCGTCGGGACCACCACGGCCTCGCCCGCCTTCAGCCCGAGGGCCTCGACCGCGAGGTGGAGGGCGGCGGTGCAGGAATTCACCGCCACGGCGTGCGGCGCGCCGACAGCGCGGGCAAACTCCTCTTCGAAGCGCTGCACGCGGGGTCCCGTGGTCAACCACCCGGAGCGCAGGACCGCGACGACCTCGTCGATCTCGGCGTCCGTGATGTTGGGGCGGAAGAACGGAACGGAGTTGCTCATTTTGCTCCTTTGACGAGAACGGCCATCCGATGGGAGCGCAGAAAGGGAATCGACTCCAGAAGCCGCGCGAGCGGCTCGAGACGCGGGGCGAGAAGGCGGGCGAGGGGCGGCGCCAGCGTGACCGTCCGGTCGGCCCCGGCGAGCGTCGGAAACAGGGCTCGAAGCTCGGCCCTGCCGATGCGCCGGACGTTCGGATTGCGGGGGTTGTTCACGCGCAGGTCGTACCACAGAAGGGCCCCACCCGGCGCCAGGACGCGGGCCGCCTCGGACGCGACCGCCCGACGGAGCCCGGAATCGAGGATCGAGCTGAACATCGTCGAGGCGACGACGAGCCGGAACGTCCCGTCGGGCCAGGGCAGATGGGAAGCGTCCCCGGTGCGGAGGTCGGCGGCGGGAAAGACCTCGCGCGCCCGCTCCGCCCGGGTGGCGTCGAGCTCGATCCCGTGCAGGTCACGTTCGCGCATCCCCCAGGCGAGAAGCTCCGCGAGCCAGCCGAGCGAGCCGAACCCGATCTCGAGGCACGGGTCCCCGGGGGTAGGAAAGACGCCGGCGCGCGCCAGCAGCAGGGCCGCAATCCGCGTCCGGGACGCGCGAGCGAAGATCGCCGAAGGGTTCCAGGGGGCGTAGAGGGCCGGATCGACGTCCCGCTCCCTCCGCCGATACTCTGCCAGGATCCGCTGTCGTTCGGCCGCCATGCCGTCCGGTTCCCGGGCCGGCATCAGGTGGCGCTCCCGGCGAGGATCGTCACGATGCGTTCGCTCGCGTGGCCGTCCCAGAAGGGGACGGGCCGGCCCTTCGGCCATCGTCCGTCCAGGATCTCCTGCACGCCCGAACGGATCTCCTCGGGGGTCATGGCGAGGCGGTTGGTGCCGTGGGTGACTGTCACGGGCCTCTCCGTGTTGCGCCGGAGCGTCAGGCAGGGCACGCCAAGGGCCGTCGTTTCTTCCTGGATCCCGCCCGAGTCCGTCAAGACGAAGGCCGCCTTCGCCATCAACCCGAGAAAGGCGAGATACGGAAGGGGTTCGCAGAGGCGGACCTGGGTTCCCAGCGCGACGCCCGCGGCCTCGAGCCGGCTGCGTGTCCGGGGATGGACGGGGAAAAGGATCGGCAGCCGCGCGGACACCGACCGGATCGAGCCCATGATCGTCGAGAGCGCCGCGTCCGAGTCCACGTTGGACGGACGGTGAAGAGTCAGCAGCGCGTACCCGCCCGGCTCCAACCCGAGCCCGGACCAGGGAGCCCGCGAGACGGCGGTTCCGACGTGCTTGAGGAGCGTGTCCACCATGCAGTTGCCCACGAGGTGCACGCGCTCGGCCGGTATCCCCTCCCGCGCCAGGTTCTCGTTCGCGCTCGACTCGGTCGTGAAAAGGTACGTCGAGAGGTGGTCCGTGACCACCCGGTTGACCTCCTCGGGCATCGTTCGATCGAAGGAGCGCAGTCCCGACTCGACGTGCCCGAGGGCCACGTTCTCTTTGGCGGCCACGAGCGCCACGGCGGCCGTGGAGTTGACGTCGCCGCCGACGAGAATCACGTCCGGCCGGTTCTCGCGGCAGACGTCCTCGAAGGCCGTCATGATCCGGGCCGTCTGTCGGGCGTGCGTATCTGAACCCACGCCGAGATCGACGTCGGGCTTTGGCATCCCGAGCTCGTCGAAAAACACCCGGGACATGTTGCCGTCGTAATGCTGACCCGTGTGGACGAAGAGATGCGAGATCCCGCGCCGTCGGATCTTCTCGACGACGGGCGCCATCTTCATGAAATTGGGCCGAGCCCCCACGACGCTCAGGATCTTCAAGCGAGGGCCCCTTCGAGGTGGGCGGCGAAGCGGTCCGCGATCCCTATCCGGTCGAAATCGCGGACGGCCGCATCGCGTCCGGACCGGCCCAGTTTCGCCCGCCGCTCCGGGTTCCCGGCGAGCGCCCGGATCGCGGCTTCCAGGGCCGCGACGTCGCCCGGAGGAACCGCGACGCCCGCCTCCGAGCGGCCGACGATGTCGGCGGCTTCGCCGGCGGCGACGAGCACGATCGGCACCCCGGCGCCCATCGCCTCGTAGATCTTGGACGGCACCGCGCCCGGGATCGACATCTTCAACGGAACCAGCGCGAGGTCCGCGGAGGCGACGAGCTCCGGCATCTCCTCGCGGGGCCGCGCGTCCAGGAACCGTACGTTCTCGAGGCCGAGTGCTCCGCTCCTTTCCCGCAGTTCCTTCTTCAGCGGACCGTCTCCGACCAGCGCAAACTCCAGCGCCGCGACGTCCTTGAGTCGCGCCGCGGCCTCGAGAATCTGCTCGAGCCCCTGGGCCATCCCGTGCAGCCCGGCATACAGCGCAACGCACGAGGCCTCCGACCCCCGCCCATCGAAGAAACGTGCACGGGCCGCGGACGACCGGCGCTCCGGACGGAACAGGTCGGTGTCGACGCCATTCGACAGGTGATAGACGGCGACCTCCGGGAAACGGCGTCGAATGCTCTCGAGAATCTCGCGGCTCTGCCCGGTGACGAGCCAGGCCTTCCGGTAGCAGAAGGCCTCCAGCCGGCGAGCGACCTCCAGTCCCCAGCCCTCGGACACGGCGCCGAGGACGACGGCGCTCTCGGGCCAGAGGTCGGAGACGTTGAAAATCAGACGCGCTCCGGTCCGGCGGGCCAGCAGGTATCCGGAAATTCCCAGGAACAGGGGCGGACTTTCGGTCAGGAGATAGTCGAGCTTCGGGAGCGCAAACGTTCCGACGAGGATCGACGAAAAGACGAACGAGAAGTACGAGGCGAGCCTCGGAACGAGACCGACGTCGGTCGTCGGGTACAGCCAGCATCGAATCACGGAGACACCCTCGCGGGTCTCCCGCCGAACGAAGCCGCCGTAGCCCGCAAAGATGCGTCCGCGGGGATAGTTGGGCATCGCCGTGAGGACGACGACTTCGTGCCCGCGGCGCGCGAACTGCTCCGCCAGGTGCGAGAGCCTCGCCTGCGGGGCGCCCATCTCGGGCGGGTAGTACTGGGTCAGGATGCCGACCTTCACCGGACCGCCCCCGCTGGGAGGGTCTCTTGGCGGTCGCGCACCAAACACACCTGAACGCGAAACTTGCCGGCCGGCGTTCGCGGAATCGAGTCGACCGATTCGACGACGACTTCCACGCGCTGGCCGAGGCGGACGTGGACGCCCCGGACGAGGTCCTGTCGGTGCTTTTCCCCGAATCCCGGCGCCGGAACGACCTTGATTCGAAATCGCAACAGGCTCTCCTGGATGATCTGCGCCTCCCGCATCGGCAGTCCGGAATGGAAGATCGTGTCGAGCCCTCCCACGGGAACACCGTCCGGCGTCAGCATCAGGTCGGCGGTCCGCCCTTCGAACGAGCGGATCAGCGGCAATCCCCGTCCGCAGGCGCATCGCGACTCGGTCTCGGCCGGAATCGAGCGGTCTCCGCCCTCGTATCGAATCAGCGGCATGCTCGGATTGAGAAAGGCCGTGCAGATCATCCTGCCGACCTGTCCGGCGGGTACAGGCTCATCTCCCTCGTCGCTCAGCCACTCCGTCGTCCCCACTTCCGGCCACTGGTGCATCGAGCCAGACGGGCATTCGCTCGCACCGCAAACGATCTCGGCCTGTCCGTAAGTATCGCGAACCGGGCATTGAAAAACGGCCGAGATCGTCTCCCGCTGAAAAGCGTAAAACGCCTCGGCGTTGCTGATGGCGACCTTCATCGCGGGCGCCTTCAACCCGTTCTCGCGGACCGCCGTGGCCAGTACGTGGAGCGCCGACGCATAGCCGAAGAGATAGCGAATCCGATACCGGCGCAAGGCGTCGAGGTACGCGGCGGCCGCGTCCCGCGTGATGTGATACGTCGACATGTAGAGCTGGTGCATCCCGGCATTCCAGACCCAGAACGGCGGCCTGCGACGCTCGATCGGCGTGACGCGCTGGCCTCCCAGGTGGGCCCATCGGTCCCGGAGAGTGACCCCGTTCCAGCGTCGAATCCGCGCCTCGAAGAGGGCGTACCAGGAAACGAGCGTGTCGCGCGATTGCCACAACCGGAGCGGCATTCCGGTTGTCCCGCTGGTCTCAGCTTCAAACAGCCGCTCCGGCCCGGAGCCTTCGGCCAGAAAAGCACGAGGATTGTTCCTGACTTCCTGCTTGGAAAGGATCGGCCAGTTCGCCAGGATGTCCCAGGACGCCCGATCGCCCTCGCGGCGCCGTCGGGCCCAGTGCTCCCGGTAGTACGGAACCCGAGTTGCCGCCTGGTGCAGAACCAGGGCCAGCCTTTCCTCCTGCCAGGTTTTCCACCGCGCCGAATCCCAGGAGTCACGCTCGAGGGCCTCCCGGACCAGAGCCTCGGTTTCCGGTCCGTACCGGCGCGACTGGAGCTGGTAGCCGCGCGCGCTGGCCGCGAACGACTGGACGGTCGCCGGCAGCCTGCGGTAGAGCCCGGCAACCAGGCTCATCAAGCCACCGCTTTCGCTGCAGCTGCCCGAAAGAGATCCTCCCATTGGGGCAGAACGACCGACCAATCCATCTTTTCGGCCTTCTCCCGTCCACGTTCGGACAGTCTCCGCGCCAGGTCCGGCTCTTCGAGGATTCGCCGGACTCCCGCGGCCATGGCGGCGGGGTCGTCCGGCGGCACCAGGAGCCCTTCGTCGCCGTTGCGAAGAAGGTCGGGCATGCCTCCCACGTCCGTGCTCACCACACACAGCCCGCACGCAAGCGCCTCGAGAACGGTGACGGGCGTGTTGTCGACGTTCGGCGTATTCAGCAGGATGTCGGCCTGCGAGAGATGTGCCCCGACCGCGGCCTTCGGGATCTGATCGACGAAACGTATCCGATCGGTGAGCCCCAGCTCGGAGGTCTTCGCTCGAGCCTGCGCGAGTGTTCCGTCCCCCCGGTCGGGGCCGATCATCGTCAGGGTCGCGGCGGGATAGTCGCGCGTCAGAAGCCCGAGAACGCGCGGGGCCAGCGTGGGATTGTAAGTGTCGTGAAAAGCCCGCAGCCAGATCAGCTTCGGCTCCGCCCGATCCCGGCGGCGAAAGGGATAGGCCGCGAGGTTCAACGGGTTCGGAAGCACACGCAGGTCCGGGCGATAGGGACGCATCTCCCGCTTCAGGAACTCCGACGGAACCGTGACCGTGCGCGCCCCGGCGAGGACGCGGCGAACGGCGCCGGACCACCGTGCGGCGAACTCGGGAAGCGAACCCCCACGCAGAGTCAACAGGTAGGGCTTGCGGAAAGAACGCAGCAGGAAAACGACCGCCGCCGCCCAGAGAAACGCCTCGCCGCTGAAAACGTCGACGTGGACGACGTCGTCGCGCCGTCTGCCCTGCAGGACGGCCCGCATCATCTCCAGCATCCGCGGAGCCTTCGCATGCTTCGAGGACGCTGCCCGGACGCTCCACCCCGCCTGGCGCAGCCGCTCGACGAGATCTTCGCACACTCCGCGGCTCGCACCGGCCGCGGACAGGAAGTTCCCGATGAACAGGAGATTCGGTTCCGGCGCTCCCTCGGCATGGTGCCGCACGCTCAAGCCTCCCTGGCCAGTCGCGGTGCAACGCTGTTCCGGGCCCGCGGCGCGGCGACGCGCCGCCGCGGAAGCAGAAGGGTCGTGCCCGAGATCCCGAACGCGAAGGAAACCGCCGCGAGCCGCATGCCGTCCACGGCCATGCTGAGCAAACTGTAGGCGAGCATCCCCGCCGCTAGTGCCTTGTCGACAGGCGGGTCGGTGCCCTTCGTACGATGTGAGATGCCATCACGCCGAGAAGGACGAGCGCCCCAAGACCGAGAATTCCATGTTCCGCGAGAAGCCGACTGTACTCGGTGTGGGCGGTCGCCACGTGGAAGTACTTGAGTCGGTTCTTGCCACCCAACCCGGGCCCGGCGCCAATGACGGGGTTCTCCGACCACGTCTTCAAATCTCCTTTGATCAGCAGATCGCGGCCAGTGCTGTCGGTGTTTTCGAAGCGTGCCCCAATAGCTCCGGAGGTCAGTGCCTCTAAGCGGGGCCACACCACGAAAAACAGTAACGGGAGGATGATAGCCGCCGCACCAAACAGTCTCCACCGGGTGCGTTTGTCGCGGGCGAGATAGTATGCTGCTGCCACGATCCCACCGACCGCCATATACAAGCCGCCACGAGAGAATGTGATTGCGCACTGGCGAAAGAGATAGAGAGTCAATAGACCGAGAACCGACCTCGCCAGGGAATTTTCCGGCGCCAATTAGCTATCCAGAAGACGGTAGCGAGGATGCCGAGACCGAGAATCGCTGAGACCTGATTTGGTCCGAAGCCACCGCTGGCGATCCGGTTGGATTGGTTCGCGAAATCGTCGGGATCCAACTTTCTCAAATTGACCGTGGCGATCGTGGCTATCGAGACGATAGGTGCGAGAAGGCAGGCGTAGATCCATCTGAGCTCTCGAGGTCTCAACCTAAGTGAAGAGAAGAAGAGCAAACTCACGGCGAGCGCCAGGGGCCCAGACAGATTGAAGCTCAGCTGGTTCCGGGCCTCCCAGGAGTCGAGGCTCGTGAATGTCAGAATCGCCGACGGTAGCAGCAAAGCGAAATAAATGGCGGGGACCCAGGACCGTCGCGTATTCCAGGTTCGGAGGAGCGCGACGCCGAGAACCAAGATCACGGCGTACTTCCCGAATTCCCACGGAATCTTGGCCCTTCGCATGCGCCAGAACACCTCGGCGCCCGTAATGTATGCGGCGGCTCCAGCCACACGCTCCCAGTGACGAGAAGTCCCAGCTAGTACGAGGCCAACGCCGAGCGCGAGAAGCGCATGGCCGGCAGCCAAGAAGGAGTTTTTCGGAATCAGTAGCGCGAGAGGGACATGCGCCGCAAGAAAGAGAAATTGCCACGGCCAGTCCGGCCGCGCGCCGTTTTCGTCAGCGCGTTGCCGGAGTGGCACCCTCTGCACGCTCACACCGCCTCCAGGCCGAGGATCCGGCGGACCGCCCCCAGATAGCTCTTGTATGTGAACTCCGCGGCCGCAGACATCGCCCGGGAAGCGTCCTGCTCCCAGCCCCGCGGGTCCCGGACATACGCGGCGATCGCGTCGACAAATGCCTCGCGGTCCTGCGGATCGAGGGCGCGCCCGGCACCGAAGGCCTCCAGGTACTGGGGAATGCTGCTGACGGCGCCCGCGACGGGCACGACACCGTAAGCCATTCCTTCGCTCAGAACCTTGGGCCATCCCTCGCTCGACGTCGACGGGAACAAGAGAATGTGGGCCGACGCATAGAGATCGTTCAGGGACGGTCGCGGGACCCACCCGAGCAGACGCACCCGCTCCCGCAGTCCACCGGCCTCAATTTGTTCCTCGAGCGCTCCACGGTCCGGCCCGTCACCCACGATTTCGAGCCGTGCATCGATGCCTCGGCGGGCGAGGCCCTCGGTGATCTCGATCGCCCGTCCGCATCCCTTGGTGCTCTCGGCTCGGCCTACGAAGAGCAGGCGCAGCGGGGAGGAGAGTCGCTTTGCGGAACCGACGATCGCGCCGTCACGAAGCTCTTCCTCGGTCAGGCAGGGGTTCAAGAAGGGGCGCACGTGCCGGGGTTGATCCGGCCACTGACCGTTCACCGTCACGACGGCGCGCGCAACACCACGGGCGAGCAGCCAGCGCTGAAGAGCATAGGAAGCGAAATCTCCCCCGCTCGGCCGCCAATTGCCGGCGTACTTGATCCAGCGCTGCCGGGGGTCGCCGAACGACGGCCAGCATGAGAATCGCAAGGAGGCCGATGTTCGCGGGGCAGCGGACGTGTACGACGTCGCAGCGCCGGAGCTCGCGCCGGAGGACGCGCAGGTACTCCGCCCACACGCCGAGGACCCTGAGCTTGGCGCCGAGCGACTCGCCGCCCGCCGGACGAACCGGCACGTACCGCACGTTGGCGGCCTCATAGGGCAGGGCGCTCGCCGGGGCGGGGCCGTCGTACAGAGGCGCGACGTGGGTCAGCTCCGTGAACAGGCCCGCGAGGCGGCTCAGCTCCCTGACCGTGGGGCCCCAGCCCAGAATGCGATCGCCGATTCGATAGTGCGCGGTATGGGAGATGACGAGGAGCTTCATGTCGTCGGGCTCACATCACCGCCGGGCGGGCAACCGTCGGCCGCGCGTCCACGGAACCAGCGCCATCTCCAAGGCTCCGAAGGACTTCGTCGTACCGGGCGGCGCACTGCTCCCATGTCTGCTCGGTGGACGCTCGCCGCCGCGCGCGCTCCCCCATCTTCCTTCGCGCGGTTTCGTTCTCCAGCAGGGCGAGGACCGCGCGAGCCGTTGACGGCACGTCGTCCTCGGGAACTACGAGGCCCGTCTCCCGGTCCCGGACCGCTTCGGCGAGCCCGGACCCTCCGGAAACGACGGACGGTAGCCCGCAGAGCGCCGCCTCGACGCGGCGATTCCGTAGCCCTCGACGTCGCCGTCCGCAGTTCGGCGACTCGTCATCACGAAGACGTCCGCGGCGTTGAGCAGGCGAACGAGCCGATCGGAGTCGACGCGGCCGAGGAGGTGGACATTGCCTTCCACGCCGAGGCTTCTGGCCAGGTCTTCGAGCTCGCGGTCCCCGGGTCGGCAATCCCGCAACCAGGTAGTGCGTGCTCGGCTGCCGGCGAAGGATTTCGGGAAGAGCGCGCACGACGACATCCTGCCCCTTTCGCTCGGTCACGTTTCCCACGCTGAGAAGGATCCGGGCCCCTTCGAACCCCAGCGTTTCACGCTCCGCCAGCGCCTCGCCGGGCGACAGGCGGAGAAACTGCTCGTGATCGGCGCCGTTGGGTATCACCCATTCGAGCCGCGGCCGGACCCCGGCCTACGCGCATCCGGCCGCGGGTGAACTCGCTGACGCAAACGACACCAGTCGCGCGGCGGAAGGCCCAACCCACGGCCCGCGCCTCCCAACCCCGGCGGCCTCCGAACTCCGTTCCATGCCCGATCGCGACCCACGGAACATCGCGGCCGGAGGGACCGGGCCGCCGTGAGAATCACAGATCGGCTGCCGGAGGCGAGTATCGCCGCCGGCCGGTGCCGGCGAATCCAGCGGGCGAGTTCGATCGAGCGATACAGAGCCTCCACCGGCGGCCCCGGAAGTCGACGGAACGGCACGACGGGAAACGGCTGCGAGACATTGAAGCGGTCGATCTCCTCCGCGGAGGCGTAGTCCTGCGAGGTCAGCACCAACGGCTCCCAGCCGCGCTGCTCGAGGGCGAACGAAAGCCGGTGGGCATGGGTGCCAATCCCGCCCGGCCCGGGCGGGAACTCGCTCGACACGACCAACAGGCGCATCAGACGGCCTCGACGGCCCGGTCCTCGGGATGAGGTCGCGGGATCTGCGGAAAGTCCTTGAGCTTCGAATTTGCGAGCTGCGCCCGCCGATGTGCCGTCCAGATGCTGTGCGGAAGCAAGAGCAGGGCCGTACCGAACTTGCAGGCCTTCCTCCACCGTCCCCCCCGAACGCTGAAAGTCCCGAGGGCCGACAGCCAGAACATCTCGCGAACTTGCCGATCGGAGAAATAGCGCCTCGCAAGATAGATCTCGGTCGTCGAGGGCAGGTGCCGGTGCAACAGCCGCTTCCGGCTGCTCGCGTACGTGATCACGCGGGCTCCGTGGGTCCGCAGCCCGCCGCTCGGCGCGTGGCGATGGAGGACGCGATTGTCTGCGTGGAGGATCATCAGGTTGCCCGCGAGGTAGAGACGCATACCGAGGTCGGCGTCGGCACGGGCGCCGCGGTCGTAGGCGAGATCGAAGAGCCCCGAGCCGGACAAGATGCTCTTGCGGATGAGCGAATTGTTCGTCGGGAAGACGTCGCTGACGCGGGTCAGGCGGAAGGCCTCCGGAATCGGCCCCGCCCCGTCCTCTTCGGCGACCCCGCAGGAGACGTCGTTGCGGAAGCGCTGAAGAGCCGCCAGGTGCCTCTCGACGACGTCGTGCGGGACCTCGTCATCGTCGTCGAGGAACAGGAGAAAGTCGCCCCTCGAAGCCAGGATACCGGCGTTTCGCGAGGAGCACTGGCCAGCGCGATCGAGCTGGAGGAGACGGATTGGAAGGTCCGGGAACTTCGCCGTCAGATCCGTGTGTCGGCGGTCGAGTGGAGTCTGGTCCACGATCACGATCTCGAGCGGCGGCACGGTCTGTCCTCGAAGCTGGGCCAGCAGCTTCTCGAGGTATGGGTACCGATCGACGGTGGGAATGAGGATCGTGACGGCACCCATCGGTTTCCCGGGCACCGCCCCGGACTGCGCTTCTTCCGAATCGCGGAAGCTCGCGGGAGCTGAGGGCGGCGGGGATTTCGTCACCCGGCGCAGCACTTTGAGTCCCCGCCCCGGCGAAACGCGTCCCGTCAGGGTCATCCGGAAACAGGCCCAGCGCGCCCAGCGCCGACCGAACCGGTAGTACACGAATCGGAGCTCGTCATCGAGCGGGATGTCGGGAGCGGTGGATTGCGCGGCGGGCGCTCCCGCGAGCCATCCCAGGTGGCGCATCAGCACGCCGGATCGAACGCATCGGTGACCGAACTCGAGCGCTGCGCCGGCGAGGGTCCGGAATTCGGTCCGCACGCTTCCCATCCGGCGCAGGACCTCGGTTCGAACGAGACACGCGTCGAACGACAGTCGCCACGAGGTGGCTTCGATCGACAACGCGGGGTCCCGATTCAGCATCCAGGTCGGAGCGACATGATCGATGGCTCGCGGAAGCCCCCCCATGCCGAGCCGCAGTCCGGCGTGCCAGAGGTCGCCGGTACGGCTCAGGGCCTCGACCACCCGACCGGGGTCGGGCGCGCCAAGAGCGCTCGACCAGAAGAGCCACGCAGCCGCCGTGGTGCTGGGGAGCTCCCGGGCCACGCACTCGGCAATCGAGCCCGGGGTCGCCTCGGCGCGCATCGTCCGGCCGAGGGGCCAGGACGGCGGCTCGCCCTGCCCGATCCAGACGAGCGCGACATCCGGCTTCATGAGCTCGCCCCGCCCGCCGCGGTCAGGTGCTCCACGGATCCCTCGGCCCGGGAGGGAGCGGTCGGCCCTTCCAGCACATGCTCGTAGAACCTGGCGAAGCGATCGATCTGGTCCGAGAGGCGGAACTTGTCGAGCACTCTTTGCCTCCCGGCCTTGCCCATTCGTTCACACAGGGCGGGATCGCGCGCGAGAACCTCGACCTTTTCGGCGAGCGCTGCGGGGTTGCGTCGCGGCACGACGAACCCCGTGACCCCGTCGGCCACGTTTTCCGGAAGGCCGTCAGCGTTCGTGCACACGACCGGCAACTCCATCGCCTGCGCTTCCATCACGGCATTGCAGAAGCCCTCCGACACCGCTGCATGTAGAAGAACGTCGGCGTCCTGCATCTCTCGCCGCACCCCGTCCCGCGGAAGCGCTCCGAGGAGATCCACCACGTCTTCAAGACCGAGTTGATGGCGAGCGAAGGCGACGGCCCCGAGAAACTCGCCCCCTCCCAGGATCCGGTATCGGCACGCGACGCCTCGGTCGACGAGCCGGCGGACCGCGAGCAGCGCGTCCTCGTATCCCTTCTTCCACTCGAGGCGTCCGACACTCAGGATTCGCAGGGGCCGCCCGGAATCCTCGGCTCGGGGCTTCAGCCGCGGGTCGGGGCGGAAAAACTCCGCGTCGATCGCCGGCGGGATCAGGGCGTGGAACCGGTCCGGAGGGCATCCTCGCCGCCGAGCCCGGCGCCAGAGGTCTTCACCCAGGAAATGGAGGCCCGCGGCCTGCGTCCAGACGGGTTCGAAATGGTATGGATCGTCGAGACCCACGAAGTTCACGTCGTAGCCGCGAAAGCTGACGGTGATCCGGCAGTCCAGCAACTCCCGCAGGTACATCCGCGCGGTCGCCAGTGAACCGAACTCGAAGTGCAGGACGTCCGGGCCAAGCCTCACGAGGTCGGCGTCCAGGTAGAGCCGGCCGATCGTCCCGACCAACCCGAATCGGGGCAACCCCCGGCGAAGGTAGCGCAGCGTGCGCAGCGGCGCCGCCCCGAGGGTCCGAACGACCGACAACGGCGCGAGAAACGCCGCCTTCCAGCGAGGCGCCCTGGGCCAGGCCACGTGGATGCGCTCCGCGGCGCCCGCGGCCTGCTCGAGCTGCGGAAACGCCGCCCGGTTTCTCTGTTCGCTGCGGTTGCAGGCCACGTGAACGTCCCAGCCGCGTTCGAGCAGCCCGAGGAACTTGCTGACGATGAACGTCTCCGAGATCTGCGGAAACGCCGACACGACGAGCGCTATGCGGCCGGGCATTTTCGGGTCTCCTCGAAGAGCTCCACGAACTCGCGGATGTGGCGTTCCCCGGTGAAGTCGCGGACCACGCGGTCCCGGGCCGCCCGTCCCATCCGCCGGCGCAGCTCCGTGTCCCGCGCCAGCAGAAGCAGGGCGTCGGCCATGGCCGGCGGATCCCAGAGCGGGACGATGAAACCCTCGACTCCATGGGTGACGCCCTCCCGCGCCCCGCCGCAGTCGGTCATCACGACCGGCAGGCCGCAGCCCATGGCTTCGACGCCGGCATTCGAAAGCCCCTCGGTCAGGCTCGGCAGCAGAAAGATGTCCGAGCGCCGAAGCTCGTTCCTCACTTCGACCGGGGAACGGCGTCCCACGACGCGGACGTGATCCTGAAGATCGAGGTCGTCGATCGCGTACAGCACCCGCTGACGCTCGGGACCGTCGCCGATGATCGTGAAGAGTATCGGGACGCCCGCGTCGACGACTCGACGCACCGCCTGGAGACCGTAGGTGAGTCCCTTGGTCCACTCGAGCCTTCCAACGGCCACGGCGCGGATGTGGTCCGAAGGCTCCCGCTCCCTCGCCGGGCTGAAGAATTCGGGATCGACGCCGGCCCGAATGACCCGGGCCTTGGCAGGATCGAGCCCGAAGCTCGCGGCCTCATTCTGGATCGCGCTCGAGACACAGTGCACGCGAAAAGCGCGGCCGAACGTGACGGGAAGCCCTTGCCGCACGTTGCGGTGGGGATGGTGGGGCGCGACGTTGACCTGCGAGCCGCGGCAACTCACCACGACCGGCTTGCCCAGCTCGAAGAGCGGCAGGTAGTCGATCGCCGCGGAATTCCATGGAAAGTAGATGACGTCGCAGGACACTCCGGCGTACGGGAGGAGCCGGTTGAGTGTCCGAAGACGCTCGACGGCCGTCGGCTCCCCGGACGCGGCTCGCCAGAAGATGCGAACGGCGCGGGGCGATCGCGCCAGGGCCCGCAGCAGCAGCCATCCGAGCCAGAGGACGCGCAGGATCCGCGGACCCTCCCAGGCCCTGGTCTTGAAGGTCCGCAGGTCCGAGCGAAGGAACCACTCCTCGTCTGGCCACTTGCTGAAGGCGATCCGGACCTGGAGGCCCGCGCCCGCGAGCCCGCGCATGAGACGGCCGAGAAACGTCTGCGGCGGCCAGGCGGTGCCGACGACGAGGATCCGCAGGGGACGCGCCGCCCTAGGCATTGGCCTCCAGCCAGCCGGACAGTGTCAGCAGCATCGAGACCGTGTACCCGCGGCCCTCCTCCAGAGGCGACCGGGAAAAGTCGTCGAGCAGCGCTTCGATCCGGCGGGGCTCCACGAGCTCGTAGAGGCGGGCTCCTTTCGCGAGCAACGTCTCGCGCAGCCGCTCGCGGCCGGGGCCCGAGAACTGGACTTCCCAGTTGCGCTCGACCGGGGGCGGCCCTCCGCGAAGAAGCCGGGCGGCTTTCCGTGCGGCGCGCCAGGGAAGAAGCCAGGTGTGAAAGTGGCGCTGCCAGTAGAGATCCGTGCCGAAGGCCTGCCAGGTGATCCGCGCCAGGTCCGGCGCAAAGCGCTTCAGATAGTCGATCTGGAGGCGCCGTCCCCGGACGTTCTCCGTCGGGACGGTCGCAAAGAAGTCACTCATCCTCGTGTCGTAGAACGGGACCTTCGGAAAGGCCCCCGCCTGGTACATGCGAAGGCTCGCGAGCGTCCACCGAAACGACCACTGCTCGGTCTTGAAGGCCTTCACGCGGAAATCGGGATCCGCGATCCCGTCGAGTCGCTCGAGCTCGCGGCCGACGAAACCCTGCGCGATCTTCGCCGGGTCTTCGCCCGGAATGCGGGGCGCCACGATCTCCCGGAGCAGCCATTCTCGTCCCCGTTTGGCGACCTTCTTGAATGCATGGGCGGCAACGTCGGCCGGCGGCGTGTCCTCGCCCGAAAGACCCATGTCGTCGAGCCAGACGTCGCCCCAGTGCGCCGCGATTACCGCGTCCGAGCGTTCGGCCAGCAACGGAGTGACCGCCGCCTGGCGGGCCTGCGTGACGTCCTGAAAGCCCTCGACACAGGCGAGAATCGCGGGCAGGCGGTCGAAGAGATAGCGCCCGATGACGAGCGTCTCGATCGGGACTCCGCGGGCTTGCGCGACCCGTCGGGCGATCCGGGTCTCGGCGGAGTCGTCGGAATACCCGTAGGAATAGGACCAGAGCCGCTCGCGCCGGTCGGATCGGTCGCGCGTCAGCGCGGCGAACGTCGTGCGGGAATCGAGGCCGCCGGAGATCGGGACCGCAATCCGCCCGATCGCCGTCTCGTCGTCGAGCACGCGATGCAGGGTGTCCGCGAACTCCGCGACCGTGTCCTCGTGGGACCGGGTCCGGTGCGGCCGATGCTCCCATGTCCAGTAACGCTCCTCGCGCACCGGCGCGCCCGAAACCGTGAAGACAGCGTGGGTCGCGGGCCGAAGGACCCGGACGTCGTCGAAGAACGTCCGGTCCGCCGGAAAAAATCCGCACGAAAGGAACCCCGCCAACGCCGGCCAGTCGAGCCGGCGCCGCGAGGCCGCCGCCGCGACCGACTTGAAGCACGTCCCGAGCGCGACACGGGACCCGTCGCTTCCGACGTAGGCATGGACGGTTCCGAATCGGTCGGTCCAAACGTGCCACTGGCGCTCGGATGCGCTCCAGGCCAGCAGGAGGAGGTGGCCGTTGAGCGCCTCGGCCGACCGGCGTCCCCCGGCGATTTCCGCGAGAAGCGTTTCCGGTTCTTCGCCTCGGGGCGCAACGACCTCTCCAATGAGCCAGAAGTCCCAGGGCCCCGACGAGAAGGTCCGAAGCGGATACCCCTTCCAGGACCGCCCGGTCGGAGCGAGCCAGAGACCGCCCGAAGGCCGCCACTCGCCCTGGTCGGGAAAGCGCCGCGGAGCCGCCGCAGCCGCCCCGTCGAAAGTCAGGAGCATGTCGCCGCACGCGGCGGCGAGCTCCGGGCGGGCACGCTCCGGGGCCTCCGGCGGCGCGACGGCGGACGAGAGGCGCTCTCTCATGCCGCGTTCTTCCTCAATTCCTCGCCGAGGATCTCGGAGTAGATTGCTTCGTACGCGGCCACCTCACGGTCGATCGTGTAGCGCTGGAGGATTCGACCCCGGGCCGCCGCCCCGAGAGCACGCCGACTTCCGGCGTCGCCGGCCAGGTTCCGCAGGGCCGTCCCGAGTGCCGCCGGGTCGCCCGGTCGAACGAGAAGGCCGCTCGTTCCGCTTTCGATGACGTCCCGCGAGCCCGGGACGTCGGCCGCGACGCAGGCGAGCCCCGCCGCCATGGCCTCGAGCAACGCCACCGGGCATCCCTCGCCGCTCGGCGTCGGGAGCACGAAGGCGTCGAGCTCCGACAGAAGCGCGGGCACATCCTGCACCTCGCCGAGAAACGACACCCGGTCCGCCACTCCCAGCTCGGCCGCCTGCCGGCGCAGCTGCGCCGCATAACCCTGGTCGAGCTCCTTGCCGGCGAGCCAGAGGTGCGCGGCCGGAACGTGAAGGAGCGATTCGATGAGCACCGGGTGCCCCTTGATCGGCACGAGCTGGGCGACGCATCCGATGACCGGCGTACCCGGCGGAGTCCCGAGCCGGGCGCGCAATCCCAGACGGGGAGGCGTCCCGGGCCGGTACCGCTCCGTATCGACGCTCGTGGGAACGAGGACGCCCTTGCGCCGGTACAGCGCCGACCCGAAGAAGTCCCGGAGCATGTCGGTGTTTTGCGCCGCTATGCGCGTAGCAAGCAGCGACCTCAGCCGCCAGGCGCGGCTGCCCCAGCTCATGTTCTTCTTGGTAAACATCCACGACCGCGTCCCGGCGAGGCGCGCGACGATCGGCTCGGTGTAGTCGTCGAGATAGTGGAAAGAGTGCCAGAGTGCGAAACCGAACCGGCGAAAAGGCTTCGCCGCCCGCCGGGCCCGGATTCCGAGCGTCGCCAGCGGCCGGGCCGCCACGGTGAAGGGCGAGCAGATGCATCGGATACCCGACCCTCCGATCTCCGCGTCCAGCCGCCCCCCCGCCTTGAGGACCGCGATCGTGGGAGCGAACCTCGAGCGATCCAGCCGCGAGACGACGTTCCACATCGCCTGGCCGGAGCCCGCCGTCAGGAAGTTCGGGATGGTGAACAGGATGGGGACCGGGGTCGTCATGTCGTTACCTATGCCCGCGCCGACGCCACGGCCGGCCGGGGCGCCGGAGGGGCGGGGTCCTGCCACCAGTGCACGCGCACGAGACGGCGCAGAGACTGCGGCGCGGCGAGGCGCGGCAGCAGGTATCGGGACGTCGACCGGTCGATCGGCGTGGTTTCGGTCGTGAAGGCGGCCGCATAGCCGGCGCTCGCCGCCTCCTCGGGCGACTCGGGCACGAAGTTTCCGTTGGGGTAGGCGAACGCGCGGCAGGGACGGGAAAGCCGCTTCTCGACCTCCCGGCGGGACTCGCAGAGCGCCCGCAGGCGCTCCGCGCGGGGCTGCTCCGCATGGTGGGCGTCGTGGTTCACGCCGTGGCTTCCGATCGCGACCCCCGCGCCCGCCAGTTGCTCGAGCTCCTTCCACGTGAGCATCCGGAGCGACTGGAACCGGGCCAGAAGCCTCGAGGACTCGCCGGCCGGGAATTGGGCTCGGATCGACTCCATCGCCTCGTTCTTCGAGGGAGACGGCAGCATCTTGAGCGCGGGCCGTAGCTGGTGAAAAACGCGTTCCCGCTCCTCGCGCGTCGAGAGCGGCCAGGCCGCGCCCAGTGCCTCGATGCGCGGGGCATCGCCGTACAGCGCCAGCATCGAGAACTCGTCGAGCCACAGAGCCCGACTCTCGCCGATCTCCCCGACCGAGGCGAAGAGAGTCCAGGGAATGCGGCGCCGCTCCATGAATTCGGCCACACGGAGGTTGTTGGCGAAGCCGTCGTCGAAAGTGACGAGGGCCGCCGAATCGGGCAGGGAGCCCGGCCGGTCGAGCGCGTCGAGAAACTCGTCGAGGCCGACCATCGGGCACCGGCGGAGGAAGGCCATCTGGTCGGTGAAAACCTGCCACTCGTGCTGGTTTCGCTCGAGGAGCGGGTCCCGGCGCCGCTCGATGACCCCGTGGTAGCGATAGATCCGGATGCCGCGGCGGCGCACGCCGCCCCGGAGAAGGCCTCCGAAGTAGCCGCGCCCCGCGTCGAGCCAGGCGTTCGCCCTAGGGAACACGGTTCCCCCGCCGGAGCGCCGGCTCGGGCAGCGTCGCCGGGGACGAAATGCTCCGCGTCGACCATCCGAGCATTGGCCGGACCGCGCCGCGAAATTCACCGCCCCAGTCTCCGCGCGCCGAGTCGCCGTCCATGCTGTCGACCACGTGGAAGGCGACGGCCTGCCGCTCCTCGAAGTGACGGGTCAACGGGTGCGTCGTCAGAAGCTCGACATTGACGATGACCGTCCCTTCGTTCAGAAGGTTCCCGGGAACCCAGGCCGTCGTGGCATACCGCCCGCACGGCCGCACCTTGCCCCGCCACTCCGGGTCGGCTTCGAGGGAGCCGAAGAGGAGCAGGCCCTCCTCGTTGTAGAAGTCGTAGCTCGCCGAGAGCGCCCAGCCGTCTTCGAGGACTTCGAACTCCATCTCGATGCCGACCGGCTTGCGGATGTCGACCGCGTCGGTGACCTCGCCCCCGGCGCCGCGCACGCGGACGGAGCGCAACCGCGCGGCCCGGCTCGCCGGAGCCGACGCGGGGTCCCGCCATTCGCGCTCCGCCGTCGTGCCGATGTCCGAAGAGAGGTATCGCCCGACGACCTGGTGCGACGGCCCGTCGGCCGCCACCCCCCCGGCGTCGAGCATGATCGTCCGGCTGCACAGGCGGGCGATCGCCGGCATGTTGTGCGACACGAACAGGACGGTTCGGCCTCGCCGCCCGACGTCCTCCATCTTTTCGAGACACTTTTGCTGAAACTTCGCGTCGCCCACGGCGAGCACTTCGTCGACCAGCATGATCTCGGGGTCGAGGTGGGCGGCGACGCTGAACGCGAGCCGCAGGTACATGCCCGAGGAATAGTGCTTCACGGGCGTGTCCACGAACCTCTCCACGCCGGCGAAGGCGACGATCTCGTCGAACTTGGCTTCGATCTCGCTTCGCCGCATCCCGAGGATCGCGCCGTTGAGATAGATGTTCTCGCCGCCCGTCAGCTCGAGGTGGAAGCCCGTGCCGACCTCCAGCAGCGATCCGACCCGCCCGTGGATCTCGGCCGAACCGGTCGACGGCTCCGTGATCCTCGAGAGGATCTTCAAGAGGGTGCTCTTCCCGGCGCCGTTGCGGCCGATGATGCCGACGACCTCCCCGCGGGCCACCCGGAAGGAGACGTCCCGCAGGGCCCAGATCGTTTCTTTCTGCGGCCGTGCCGGCGCCCGGCCGGCGAGGCGTCGGACGGCGCGCACGGGCGCCGCCGCCGCATCGGCAAGGACCTCGCGCAGCGACTTGTACCGGGCGTGCCGTTCGCCGATCCGGTACTGCTTTCCGAGCCCTTCGACCCGGATCGCTTCGCCGATCTCAGACGACGTCGGCAAACGTCTTCTCCATGCGGCGGAAGTAGAAGGCCCCGCCGACGAGCAGCACGAGGGCCGCCCCGGCCGACACGGCGATCATCGGGCCGGGAGCGGTCTTCGTATTGAGCAGCGCCCACCGAAACCCCTCCACGACGCCGACCATCGGGTTCAACCCGTAGACCGTCCGCCACGGCTCGGACAGCAGGCTGCTCGGGTAGACGATCGGCGTCGCGAACATCCAGAACTGCGTCAGGAACGGGATCGTGTACTTCACGTCGCGGTACTCGACGTTCAGCACCGAAAGCCAGAGACCCACCGCCAGGGCGGTCACGAGGGCGAGCAGCAGGAAGAGCGGAAGCCAGAGCACCCGCGCCGTCGGGATGACGCCGTACCAGAACATCATCCCGATGAGCACGGTGAAAGCGAGGCTGAAGTCCACCAGGCCCGAGAGAACGTTGGCGATGGGGATCGTCAGGCGCGGGAAGTAGACCTTCTTGATCAGGTTCGCGCTGTCGACGAGGCTGTTGGCCGATTGAGAGAGACCACTGGCAAAGAACGACCAGGGCACCAGAGCCGCATACGCGAAGATGGGGTACGGGATCCCGTCGGACGGCATCTTCGCGAGCTTTCCGAAGAAGAGGCTGAAGACGACCATCGAGAAGAACGGCTGGATGATGGCCCAGGCGGCCCCCAGAGCGGTCTGCTTGTAGCGGACCTTGATGTCCCTCCACACGAGGAAGTAAAGAAGCTCCCGGTAGGCCCACACGTCGCCGAGCCTCAGGGCGATCCAGCCCTTGCTCGGCCGGATGACGATCGTCGGGATCTCGAATTTTTCTTCCGCCACGGAGCTCATCGTTCGTTCACCTTTCGTTCCGATCCCGCCGCGGGCGCGCCGGCGCCCGACAGGCGGAGGTAGATGTCCGCAAACTGGTCGGCCATGCGATCGAGAGAAAACCGCTCGGCGATCGGACGCGCTCGCGCCGCATACGATCGGCGCACATCCGGAGAGCGCATCCGCCGCATCGCCGCCGCCAGGGCCTCGACCGAGTCGGCGGGCACGAGAATCCCGTCCGCGTCCCCGAGCATCTCCGGAACGCCGCCCACGGGCGAGGCGATGCACGGGAGGCCCGAGGCGAGGGCCTCGACCAGCGCGATCGGAAAGCCCTCGTAGCGGGAGGGGATCAGGAAGACGTCGAGTTGATGGAGGAAGGCGGCAACGTCGTCCTGGAACCCGACCCAGTGCACGCGGCCCTCGAGCCCGAGCCGGTGGCCCAGCGCCTCGAGGGCCTCGCGCTCGGGACCGGCGCCGGCGATGACGACGTGCACGGGCGGATCGCCTGTCACGGACGCCGCCGCCTCGAGCACCACGTCATAGGCCTTCTGAGCCACGAGCCGGCCCGCCGCACCCATGATCACGGCGTCGTCCGGGATGCCCTGCATCCGGCGCCAGGCCGCGTCCCGTGCGCCGGGCGTCCGGAAACGGCCCAGGTCGACGCCGCCGCGGCTCGTCTCGATTCCGGCGAGCCCGCGCGTCTCGAGGTCGCGCGTAATCTCGTCGGCGACGGCGGTCACCGCCGCGGAGCCGCCGGACGCGATGCGAAGCGCGCGGCGCCATTGCTCGAGCTCGGCGCCCTCGGGCCGGTAGTCGTTGTGCAGCGTCCAGACCCACGGAAGGCGCGCGCGGCGCACGACCCCGCGCGCCTGCAGGTGCACCTGCGAGGACAGGTGCGTATGCACGAGATCCGCGCCCATCTCCTGGAGAAGTGTCGCGAGGCGCGCGGGAAACGTGAACGCCAGGCGCTGGCGGAGCCACTCGGAGGCGCTGTACGAGCCGATCGGAAACTCCGAGGGCCATTTCACAGGGCAGGTTTCGATCGGCATCCCGAGCGTCTCGAAGCTCTCGCGCAGGAGACCCGTGGCGCCGAGCATGCAGATGACCCCGTGCCGGTAGCCCGACAGCGCCTCCGAAGAGGCGAGTCCGAGGACGAGACGCTGCACTCCTCCGGCGCCGAGCGTGCCGACGATGTGCACCACCCGGCGCGGGGGTCCCGGCTCCACGCCGGCCGCCCTCTCCCGATCTCGACTCATCGCTGTCCCGCCGCGGCCCGGGTCGTCGACAGGGCGGTGGCGACGAACTCGTTCATGACGCGTCGCAGGGCGTCGCGTCGCGCGAAGACGGGCCCCCAGAGGCTCCGTCCCTCCCCCAGGGCCAGGGCGATGCGCTCGAGCGCGAGCGCGACGGACGCGGGATCGATCGGCACGGCGTGTTCGGTCATTCCGAAGGTCTCGACGAAGGCGGCATTGCGGCCGTCGAGGAGAATCGGGATCGCCGGGAATTCCGAGGCCCAGCGCGGCGATTCCGGCATGGAGGCGAAAGCCGACGATCACGTCGCACTCCGCGATCGCCGCGAAGAGTCGCTCCGGCTCCTCCGAGTAGAAGAAGGCGCTCCCGGCGAGCTCCCGCGCGAGAGGCAGGTCGGCGGCGTCGTGAACCAGGAGGCGCGTCTCATATCCCCGCCTGGGGAGCTCGGCGAGCAGGCCGCGGAAGAAACGAGTCACCTGCCGCCGCCGGACCTGGGTCGGACTGCGCCAGCGCCGCGGGTCGAGGGAGGGGCCCGCGTACATCCTCCGAGGAAGGAACGGCACGCCGACGACACCGCGGCTGGACGACCGCGGCGGGTCGGAGGCGAGAAACGTGGCCGGGCACCCCGTGACGGTGGACGGCCCGACGCCATGAGTGGTCGAGAAGCCGCCTCGTGAGGTCGTCCCGGACCGAGCTTCCCAGCGCTCGCGCGTGGAGACCGGCCACGTCCCCGACCACACTCCGGCGGCCAGGATGGGAACTCGGGATATGCGAAGGACCAGCCACTCCCGATGCCGATCAGGAGCACCGGGGTCTTCAGCCGTTCGAGCGCCGCGCGCTCCACTTCGACTCCCCACTTCTCGCCGGCGGTCTCGTAGAGGTTCGATCCTCCGATGACGACGAGATCGTGGCGGTTCAGCATTTCGACGCTACCTTCGGTGATGCCCCGCGGCTCGGCGGGGTCCGGTCCGGCGGCTCGAGTCGAGATCTCCGTGTACTCGAAATCTCCGAGGGGCTCGCGGAGCAGGCGCACGATCGCCCGCTGGACGAAGTGGTCGCCCACGTTACGGTGGTACTTCGGATAGAGATGGGCGACCCGCATCACGGCGCGCACCGCCTCACCGGATCGCGCCCTTCAGGAGCCGTCGCTGCAGAATGCCCGAGGCTCTCCACGCCAGGCGTCTCTTCCCCAGCCACTTCGCCGAAGCCAGCATCGGGCGGACGCGACGCGACCTCCGCATCGACCGATCGATGGCCCGAACGATGTCCGACCGTCCGCGGGCCCGGGCGAGCCGACCGGATCTGCTCCCAGTAGCGATGATGGCCCGGCGTGCTCAGAAAGACGCGCGAGATCCTTCCCCGGGGCGAACCCGCCCTGCGGAAACGTTACGCTGCCCTCGAGCCGCCCGAGGACTTCCAGTCCGGCCATCGTCCGAAGGCACTTCTCGCACGCGCCGCAGTTGACGTCCGAGGCGTGGCGAAAGCACACGTGCAGGTTCGAGAGCGCGACGTCGTGACGCGCGACGTACTCGAGCTTGGAAAGGCGATCGTGGGTCGCGCCGTCGTGGAGCACCTCCGTGCGCGAGGTCGAGAGCAACGGGTCGGTCAGGGGATGCGAACCGAGGGGGATGAGGTCTCCGTAGCGATGCGTCGCCGCGATGACCAGCCGCCGATACCGGCCTTCGAGGGCGAGGCCGACGCTCGCGAGGCCGCAGGCGTGCCAGAGGCTGCCCCAGTCCGCTTCCTTGAGTCGCGTCGAACGGAGATTGGTCGCGACGTCGACGGTCCTCTTCCCGAGCGACTCCGCGATCGACGCGATCCGGGCTTTCCGGCGCGCGAGGGCAACCGTGTTCTTCAGGGAGATGTCGAATCCCCGGATCGTGATCAGGTCGTCGATCCGGATGGCATCCGGCTCGGCACTGCGAAGAAGCGTGAAGAACGAATCGACGCCGCCCGAGAAGAACGCGGCGGTGCGCGAGCCGCGGACGGGGGGAACGCCGTCGGCGGTGCCCGCGAGCACCTCGACCCGATGCAGCGAAGGGTCCCAGGATCTCCAGATCGCGGTCAGTTCCTGGACGTTGCGGACGAGCAGCGGATCGACGGGCATTCCGATGCGCAGCGGTTCCCCGAGCTTCGCGGCGAGCGGGACGAGACAGACCAGCCACGGGTTGCCGGTTCGGCTGAGCGACCCGGCGAGGTCGCCGTCCACTTCGAACCAGTACTCCTCGAACTGTCCCGGCTGGTCGTCGTACGTGACCTCGCCGGTCAGACGAACGCGCCCGTCCGATGCGGGCGACGGTCCGAACCGGATCGACTTCAGCTCCATGGCCGCTCCGCCCCGGGGGAGCCTTGCGGACCGGGCAGTGCGTGGCGAACACTCGATGGGTCTCCTCCCCCATTCGAACTTCCGTTCATCGAACGACCCCCGCCATGAGCCCCCGCCGGGCCCACCGCGCCGCCGGCCGAAGGGCCCGGATCCGGCCCGACTTCTGGACCCAGCGAAAGGCCGGTGCGCGGCGCGCCGACCGGCGCAGCGCCTCGTCGAGCGCCCGCACCACGTCGGAGCGACCCTGCCTCTCGGCGAGCGTGCGAAGCCTCCGCACACCGTGCCGCTGGCCCTCGGTCGTGAACAGGATCCGCCGCACGCGCTCCAGGTCGAGACCCGGCGCGAACGCGGGACACCGGTCGCCGACCCCCGAGAGCATCAGACCGATCATCGCCAGCAGGCACTTGCGGCAGCGCCCGCAGTTGCGGCCCGAAGTCTCCCGAAAGCAGACATGGAGGTTCCGGAGTGCCAGCTCGGAGCCGGCGACGAAGCCAACCTTGTCGAGCCGCGTGGCGTCGGCGCCGTCATGCAGGATCCGGCTCGTCGAGGTCGAGTGGAGGATGTCCGTCATCGGGTGGGACCCGTAGGCATCGAGCTCCCCGTAAGTCGAGGACGAGGCGACCAGGAGATACCGGTACCGCCGTTCCAGCGCGAGGCCGGCGGAAGCCAGCGCCGAGCCGTGCCAGAGGGTCGCCCACGGCGCCAGTCGCAGCCGGGTCTCTCTCAGGTTCGTCGCGATGTCGACGAGCTCCATTCCGAGACTTTCGGCCACGGCGCCCATCCGCCCGCGGTGGTCATCGAATTCCCGGGCGAAAGCGAGCGGAAAGTCGAATCCCCGGATGAGGATCAGATCGTCGGGCCGCAGGTAGCCGCCGGCGTGCCGGAGGACCGTGTAGAACGAATCGATCCCACCCGAGAAAAACGCCCCGGTCCGCGTGGGCTCCGGGCCCGCCGGCTCGCGGACCTCCAGCTCCAGCGGCACGTTCTTCACGCGCGAGTACCAGGCGCTCCAGATGGCAGAGGAGCTCTCGAACGTTTCGCGCGAGCAGCGCATCGACGGGAAGCCCGATCCGCAGCGGCTCGCCAAGGTGTGCCGCCAGCGGCGCCAGGCACGCCAGCCAGGGATTGCCGGTCGTGCTGAGGTCGCGCAGCATACCGGTCCGGCACGTCGAACCAGAACGACTCGGGACCCACGGGCGCGGTGTCGAACCGGACCTCGCCCGTCAGCCGGGCCCGACCCGGGCCCGAAGAGTCGACGTGCACGCTCTGGAGATCCATCCTCGCTCAGACCTCGGAGGTCGCGACGCCGCCGGCCGAAACCTCCGCCGCCGAGCCCTTCGCGGTGTTCCCACTCGTGCGCCATGAGGCACGCGCCGTGCTCGATCCTCGGCACCCGACCGGTCGAAAAGAACACGGAGCTTTCCACGCTGAAGGCCAGCGCGTTCGGAATGTGGTCCGTGTTCCGGCCCTGGCACTTGACGACAGCCACGACGCGGTACTCGCCGTGCGGCAAAGGCAGGTTCGGAATCCGGCAGGTCACCAGCCCCTTGGACCCGGCCGCGATGGAGAAACCCGCGATCTGCGTGCTGATGTGCGTCACGCCGATCCCGAGATGGTTGACGATCGCAAGCATCAGATCGAACCGTTCCGCTCCGATCCGGTTCTCGTAGGCGAACTCCAGGGTAATCGGGGTGCCCGCGACCACCCGTTCGCAGGGACGGCCTTCCGCATCGAGTACGCGCGCTCCGGTCAGCCGCACGCTCCCGTCCCCGCGGCGTTCGGGGTTGTCGGTGAAGGCACGCGCGGCCGTCGCCTGGAGGTGGCCGAGGTACTCCCGCAGCACCTCGCCGGTCGACCCGTCGAACGCGACCGAGCCCTTGCGCAGGAGGATCGCACGCGCACACAGGGCCTGGACGGCCGGCATGTTGTGGCTCACGAAGAGCACGGTCCGCCCTTCCTGCGCGACGTCGCCCATCTTTCCGAGGCACTTCTTCTGAAAGTCGGCGTCGCCGACGGCCAGCACCTCGTCGACCAGCAGGATCTCGGGCTCCAGGTGCGCCGCCACGGCGAAGGCCAGGCGCAGGTACATGCCGCTCGAGTAGCGCTTGACGGGAGTGTCGATGAACTTCTCGACCTCGGAGAAGGCCACGATCTCGTCGAACTTCCGCTCGATCTCGGCGCGGCGCATGCCGAGGATGGCGCCGTTCAGATAGATGTTCTCGCGCCCGGTCAGCTCCGGGTGGAATCCCGTGCCGACCTCGAGCAGCGATCCCACGCGCCCGTGGATCTCGACGAGCCCGTGGGTGGGGTCGGTGATCCGCGCCAGGATCTTGAGCAGCGTGCTCTTGCCGGCCCCGTTGCGGCCGATGATGCCGACGACCTCGCCGGCCTGAACATCGAAGTTCACGTCGCGGAGCGCCCAGAGCTGCTCGTCGCCGCCCTCCCGGGCGCGCCGCCGGAAAAGGCGCACCGGGGCCGAGGCGAGCGCCGCGATCGAATCGCGCAGGGTCTTGTACTTCTCGACGCGCAGGCCGATCCGGTACTCCTTCGAGAGCCCTTCCACGCGAACCGCGATGTCGGACATCGTCAGGCCCCCGCCCCGACGGCCGCGCGGTAGTGGGCGAGCGACTTCGCGAGGCCTTCCGCCAGCTCCACCCGCGGCCGATAGCCGAGCTCGCGCCCCGCGAGGCCGAGGTCCGCGGCCGAGTGAAGCACGTCGCCGGCACGCGGGGACTCGTGGCGCGGCGCCGGACCGCCCCCGACGGCGTCGCGCACTGCGGCCGCGAGCTCGCTGACGGTCGTCTGTTTCCCGCCCGCGACGTTGTACGCGCGCCCGCACGCGGACGGCGGCGCCTGCGCGGCCCGCAGGTTCGCCTCGACCGCGTCGGACACGTACGTGAAGTCACGGCTCTGGGCGCCGTCGCCGTAGACGACGGGAGCCTCGCCCGAGAGGTACGCCTTGAAGAACCGGGGGATGACGGCGGCGTAGGGACCGTCGGGGTCCTGGCGCGGCCCGTAGACGTTGAAGTAGCGCAGGCCGACGAGCTCCATGCCGTAGCAGCGAGCGAAGGTGGCGGCGAGCTCCTCGTTCATGGCCTTGGACATCGCGTAGGGCGAGAGGACCCGGCCCTCCTCCCCCTCCCGCTTGGGGAGCCGGACGCTGTCCCCGTAGACGCTCGAGGACGACGCATAGACGATCCGCCGGGCTCCGGCGTCGCGCGCCGCGGCGAAGACGTTGGCGGCGCCCGAAACGTTGACCGCGATGCTGGTCGCAGGGTCCTTCATGGACCGAGGCACCGACCCGAGGGCCGCCTGGTGAAAGACGACGGCGGCGCCGGCGCAAGCCTCCCGGCAGGCCCCCGCGTCCCGGATGTCCGCTTCGAGGAACTCGATGCTCGAGGCACACTGCGCGAGGTTCGCCCGCTTCCCGTTGGACAGGTCGTCCAGCGCCCGGACGCGCGCGCCGAGAGCCAGGAGCGCATCGACGAGGTGCGATCCGATGAATCCGGCGGCGCCCGTGACGAGCACCCGTTCCCCGCGCATCACGACTCTCCCCGGGACGGCGACATCATGCCTTCACGACGTTCTCCCGGGGCGCGCGATACACGCCGCGGGTGTCGATGACGAGGCTCGAGTACCGGGCCACCGCGTCGTAGTCGACCGCCGTGTGGTCGGTCACGATCACGACCGCATCCTGCGCCCGCAGGACGTCCTCCGTCAGCGGCGCCGAGGTCATCGCCGGCAGGTCCGGCCAGGAGCGCATGCGAGGCGCCTTCGGGACGTGCGGGTCGTGGTACGACACGTCGGCTCCGAGCTTCAGCAGACCCTCGATGATCTCGAAAGCGGGACTCTCGCGCGGATCGTCGATGTCTTTCTTGTAGGCGATGCCGAGGACGAGAACCCGGCTCCCCTTCGCGGACTTCCGCCGGTCGTTGAGGGCCAGGGAGAGCTTGGAGATCACGTACTCCGGCATCTGCACGTTGACCTCGCCCGCGAGCTCGATGAACTTCGGCGTCACGCCGTATTCGCGGGCCTTCCAGGAAAGATAGAACGGGTCCAGCGGAATGCAGTGCCCGCCCCAGCCCGGCCCCGGGTTGAACCGCATGAAGCCGAAGGGCTTGGTCGCCGCCGCGTCGAGCACGCTCCAGATGTCGATTCCCATGCGGTCGAAGACGACTTTGAGCTCGTTGACGAGAGCGATGTTGACCGCGCGGAAGATGTTCTCCACGAGCTTGGCGGCCTCGGCCTCGCGGGCGCTCGCGACGCGCACCGTCCGCACGACGACCTTGTCGTAGAGACCCTGGGCGAGGTCGCCGCCGACCTGGTCCACCCCGCCGACGATCTTCGGGATCGTCGCCGTGTTGAATTTCCCGTTTCCGGGATCTTCGCGCTCGGGCGAGAAGGCGAGGTAGAAATCGCGACCGCACTGGAGCCCCGACTCTTCCAGGATTCGCCGAACGAGCTCGTCGGTCGTACCGGGATAGGTCGTCGACTCGAGGACCACGAGTTGCCCCGGACGCAGCCGCGCCCGGATCTGCTGCACGGTGTTGACGACGTAACTCATGTCGGGCTCGCGCTGGGGAGTCAGGGGGGTTGGGACGCAGATGATGATGGCGTCGGGAGCGGCGAGCCGCCGGAAGTCGGCGGTGGCCTCGAACCGCTTGCCGGAAAGGGCACGCGAGAGGCGACTTCCGTCGAGGTGCTGGATGTAGTTGCGCCCGGCGTTCAGGGCTTCGACCTTCGTCGAGTCGACGTCGAAGCCCAGGACCGAGAAACCCTTTTCGGCGAACGTCAGGGCCAGGGGAAGGCCGACGTAGCCCAGCCCGGCGATGCCGATCACCGCCGTCTTGTTCTCGATCTTTTCGTAGAGACTCGCTGCGGGCGCGCTCGCTTCGATCACCAAGCTCGACTCCTCTCTCTTTGCCCCGTTGTCCGGGCTTCGCCCCCTTCGGTGTACCAACCGACGTGGAAGCTTCCCGATTTTTCGGCGCCGACGACTCAGGCGACGACGGCGCTGTTTTCCTCGCCGGCCGCCCCCGACACCCGGGTCAGGCACGACCGGTCAAACTCGACGGCGACGTTCTGTCGCAACATCGATACCGAAACGATCAGGCGGACGGACGACTGCTCCCGGACGACCTGGCCGCGATAGCCGCGAAACGGCCCCTCGGCGACCTGGACGATGTCGCCCGGGGCCAGCGGCGCAAACGGGACGAGGTTCGCACCCGACTCCTGCAGGGCGCGCAGCTGCCGCAGCTCGGCGTGGAGGAGGTCCTGGTCGCGGACTTCGAGCAGCTTCACGACGAGACCGCTACGGAAGACGGCGGCTCGGGCCGCCGCATCGGCTCGCAGAAACACGTAGCCCGCAAAGAGCGGGATGTAGGAAACGAAGCGGCGCCCTGCCCGTCGGACCTGGCGCTCGTAGACCGGCAAGTAGAAGCCGGTCTCGAGAGGCGCGAGGTGGCGGACGAGGGCCTTTTCCTGGCGGCTGCGCGTGTGGGCAACCGTCCAGGGAAGATCCGCGGGATGCAAGTCGAAGAGGCCCTGAGGAAACGCCTCAGGCCCCCGCCTCAACAGCGGCACTCGTCCTGGCCCTCTCTGCCGTGCACCGCAGCTATCTTGCTGCAGGCGCGAGGCTTTGTGTTGTGAAGCGCCAGTATAGCACGGCCATTTTCAGCTCTCAGGAGCCGGGACCCGCAGCCTGCCCCTTCTGCCGGGCGGAGACCAGGGCCGCGGCCCGTCCGTTTCCGGCCTCCTTCAGGATCTCCACCGCACGCCGAAGGGTCGCGGGATCGTCCGGAAGGGTTCGGACCGCGCGCTCGGGGCCGACCGTCTCGACCGCCGTCGGAAGGGCCGCTCCCAGAAAATCCGGGCTCGCGAACGCGCGCCGCAGGACGGCTTCCGCCTGCTGACGGTCGCCGGAAGACAGCGTCTCCCACGTGGCGAGGTAGCGACTCGCCAACTCGCTCCACGCGAGATCGAGGCCGGGAGCCGCGGCGGCCGCAAGTTCCAGGGGACGCGCCCAGCCGGCCGTCGGCCCGCTCAGACCGGCCGCGCGCCCGAGCGAGAGTCGCGCGAACGCGGACCCGGGCCGTTGCTCGACGATGCCGAGAACGACTTCCTGCGCGCCCGACCGGGATTCCGGCGACGTTTCGGCCCCCTCGCCGACGAGCGCCTCGGCGAGAACGATCCCCGCTTCCCCGTTCTCGTCGATCACGTTGGCGGTCTCGAGGGCGGCCGGGAAGCGGCGGGCTCCGTCGTACCGGCTTGCGACGGCGGCCCAGTCCCGGCGTACCCGCGCGTCGCGAACCAGAATGGCCACGGCCGCGGCGAACAGCAGGCCGCTCGCGATCGCGAGGATCCAGCGCGGCCCCGACCTCGAAGCGCGCAATCCCGAGTAGGCCCGGGCGCTCACCGTACGACCCGTCCGGCCCGGCCGGCCGTCCGCTCGGGCGACCGTACCCAGGGGATCGGCTTCGACGCGAGGACGGCCCGCGGGTTCGATTCGAAGAGCCCGAACTCGCATTCCTCCCCCCAGACGCGACGGACGTGCGCGCGCGCCGCCGCAAGGCGCGGCGGCCGGAGCTCGAGGCTGTGGGAATCCGACGCCACGAGCGACACGAGTCCGAGGCGAAGCAGTTCCTCGCTCGAAGCCTTCGCGCGCTCGCCGAAATCGCCGAGGAGGGAGCCGGCCGTCAGCTGCGCCACGGCGCCCAGACGCAGAAGACGTTCGAGGGCCTCGGGCTCGCGGCGGAAAACGGGATGGCGTTCCGGATGGGCCACGACGGGTGTCACGCCCAGGATCGACAGCTCGTGAAAGATCGCCTCGGTCGTCCTCGTCGACACCGACGGGGGAAACTCGACGAGCAGGTAGTGCCCCCGGTTCAGGCCGGTGAGCGGGCCGGCGTTTCCGCGCTCGACGAGCTCGAGCATCTCGGAAGAAAAGTAATACTCGCAGCCCGCCAGGACGGCCGGCCGGCCGCCGAGCAGCGTGTTGAGGCGGAGGACGAGGCCGTCGCGGGCCGCCGGCTCCTCGTTGATCCAGGCGTCGCGGAGCACGTGCGGCGTCGCCACCACGGTCTCGACGCCTTCCTCGGCCGCGGCCCGGCAGAGCGCCACCGCCTCGTCGAAAGTCTTCGGGCCATCGTCGATGCCCGGCAGACAGTGGAAGTGGAGATCGATCACGCGGCGGGCGGTCCGAGGGCCCGCTAGCTGTGAACCACTCGCGGGCCGCTCTTCTCCTGCTCCAGCTCCGGCCGTCCCTCGGCGGCGTACCCGTAGCCGTACTCGTACCGGTAGTACCCCGCGTGCTCGGGTTCCAGGGCGTTGATCAGGACGCCGATGATGGGAACGCCGCTGCGCAGAATGCGATCCCTCGCCCGGATCAGGTGCTCGCGCGCGGTCGAGCCACCCCGCACACAAAGGACGATCCCGTCGGTCTGGTTGGCGAAAACCAGCGTGTCGGACACGGGAAGCACGGGCGGGGAATCGACGATGACGTGGTCGAAGTTGACGGCGGCGAGCTCCAGGAATTTTCGCATCGCGTCGGACGCCAGCAGGCCCGAGGGATTCGGGGCTTCCGGGCCCGCCGGAACGACGAAGACGCCCGGGACCGACGTCTTGACGATCGCCCGCGAGGGCTCGATCCCCTCCGCCAGGACCGACACGAGCCCCACGCGGTTGGGGATGCGGAAAATCTCGTGCAGCCGGGACTTGTGAAGGTCCGCGTCCACGAGGAGAACGCGCCGGCCGAGCTGGCTGAGCACGACGGCGAGGTTGACCGCGGTCGTCGTCTTGCCCTCGTGCGGGAACGCCGAGGTCAGCACGACCGACTTCACGCCGCCGGCCCGGGAGAGCATCAGCGCCGTTCGGAAAGCGCGGTACGCCTCGGCGGTCGGCGACCGGGGCTCGTTGTGGGGGGCGAGCTCGATCACGTCGAGGCCGCTGTCCGGCTCGTCTCCGGCTTTCGCAGCCCCGCCGAAGATCCTTGATCGCGCGGCGCCGGGCACGGGAGCCTTGGCCCGCGCCGGTATGACGCCGAGAGGCGGCAGGTGGATGAGCTGCTCGACCTGCTCGGGAGTGCGGACGCTTCGGTCGAGGTACGACAGGAAGAAAGCCAGCCCGACGCCCAAGCCCGCCGCCGAGAAACAGCGTGATGAGCAGGTTCTTCTTCAGCGAAGGCTCGAACGGACCACCGGGCGCGAGCGCCCGGTCGACGATCCGCACGCTCGTGAGCTGGTCTTCGTGCACGCGGGAGATGACTTCCATCTCGCTCTGCTGGCGCAGCAGGCTGTCCAGCATGGCGCGCTTCGAGTCGATCTCGACCTTCAGGTTCCGGTACTCGACGGTGTTGCCCCCCTGGGCGAGCGCGTTGGACTGCTCGGTGCGCGTCATGGCGCGGAGGTTCTGCTCGCGGCGAAGGGCGGTGAGGTACTCGCTCTTGGCGGCCTGGACCGCCCGACCGGCGCCCTCGGTGGTGGCAGCCGCGAGGTTGCGCCGGGAGTCCTCGATCTGGACCTTGAGCTGCTGCATGGCGGGCCACTCGGGCTTGTAGATGTTGGACTTCTCCGCGTAGTCGCGCTCGAGCCGCTGGAGCTCGGCGCGGAGCGAGGCCACGACGGCCGAATCCACCAGAGTTTCCGGGGACGCCGCGCGGAGCTCCTCGTACCTCGCCTCCTTGGCGACGCGGTCCGCCACGGCCGCCGCCAGGTCCCGGTTGACGGACTCGAGCTTCTGCAGGGCCGGGTTCGTGTTGGCGTCGACCGAGACGATGTCCTTCTGCCGGCCGTAGGCCAGCAGCCCTTTCTCCTTCTCTTCGATCTCCGCCTTCGCCTGCTCGATCTGCGTCCCGAGGAACTGACTCGACTGGCCGATGAGCTTGAAGCGCGACTCGACGTTCCAGTCGATGTACGAGTCCGCGACGGCGTTGGGAATCGCCGCGGCGAGCTCCCGGGTCGGCGCGATCCCGTCAACCTCCACCAGGCTGGTGCCCCGAACGATGCTCGCGTCCACCCAGCGCCGAACTTCGAGGGCCGCGTCGACGATCTCCTTCTCGGTCGGCTTCCGGACGTTGCCTTTCGCGTCGGGCCGGAACTCCGCGTAGTCCTCGGGGTTGAAGTCCGGGTTGGCCAGCAGGTCCAGTCGGCGAACGACGCGCTCGGCGATTTCCCGGCTCTGCATGAGCTGGATCTGGCTCGGCAGGAACTCCGAGGAGGACCCGCCGTCGCCCTGCCCGGCGGAAAACGGCACGGGCCGCGACGCCTGGCGCTCGACGTCGAGGACGGCCGTGGCCGTGTAGCGGGGTCTCGTCAGGACGGTCATCAGCACTCCGGCGACGAGGCCGGCGCCGAGGCAGATCGCGACGAGCCGGCGCCGCTTGACGAGGATCGCCCAGTAGTCCGCGAGGTGGATCTCGCGGCGCGGACCCGCGCCTTCGGCGGCGTCGTCGAAAGAATCGAGCTCGGCCATCAGAAAAAAGACTCCTTGACGACGACCACGTCGTTGGCCTCGATCGGAATGTCCGGGTCCTTGCCCGCCACGATCCGCTTGAAGTCCGCAACGGTCTCGACGTCCTTGCCGTCGGCGCCCCGCCGCTTGACCCGGATCGTGCTCGAGGCGCGGTCGGTCAGCCCCCCGGCGCGGGCGATCACCGAGAGCAGGGAGATCCGGTCGTCGCTGTCGAACTGGATCGCGCCCGCGGCTTTGACCTCGCCCAGACAGAAGACCGTGATCGTCGTGCGCGGGACGACGTTGATGACGTCGGCCGGTTGGATCGGGATGTTCCAGAGCTCGGTGGCGTTCTGGAAGAGGTCCTCCGTCCGGATCTCGAGCGTGTCGGAGAGGCCGTTGTCGGCGCGTCGAAGGACCAGGATGCGGCGTCCCGCGCGCTCCGAAAGGCCGCCCGCCGCGGTGATGGCGGTCATCAACGTCCAGCGTCCGGAGATCGCGAGGGACCCCGGATGCTGGACGGCGCCGAGGACCGAGACCGGCTTGTTGGCGAACTCCTTGACGACGACCGAGACGTTCGCCCGGTTGACGTACTTCTCGACGAGCGTCGCCTCGAGCCGCGTGCGGATCTCTGTCGCCGTCAGGCCCGTGACGGGCACGCCCCCGAGAAGCGGGAGCTCGATCACGCCGTTGTCGGAAACGCGCCTCTCGACGTTCAGCTCCGGGAGCTCGAGGACGCGGATCTCCAGCAGGTCGCGGGGACCCACGACGTAGTCTCCGGCCGTCGCGGGCTCCTGCCCCCGCAGGACCCCGGCCGCCAGCGCGAGCGCCGCGACGAGCATGGCCGCCCGGCGCTTCATCGCTCGAAAACTCCCGAGAACGAGAACATCGCGGTGTACCGAGTATAGGCGCGGCTCTCGCCCGGGATGTTCGAGTCGTATTCCGTGCGCGTCACCAGACCCGACAGCACGAGCGGCCGCCAGAGCAGGACGGAGAATCCGCCCCCGTACTGCGTGGACATCGTCGCGGCGCTTGACGGGTTCTCCGTCGACCAGTTGCGCGCGCGGGTAGTTGTTGGGGCCGACGAGCCCGTATCCCCGGAGAAGAACGCGGTTGCCGACCTGGATGTTGATCTTCCCGCCGATCCGGTTCTCGAAGTAGTAGGGATTCTCGAGCGTGATGCTGTACGTCACGGCGCGATGGCCGAAGCCCTGGAGCTCGATCCATCTGATCGGGAACCAGGACATGAAGAAGGACCCCACGCCGGTCGAGTAGTCCGGGAAGTAGTCGCTGTCCTGCCCTTGGCCCTCGCGCCAGCCTCCGACGAGGTTCACGTAGAAGCGGGGACGGTTGTACTCGAGGCTCATCAGACCCGCCGTGCTCGTGTTGTTCCGCAGATTCGGCGTGATGTCGAAGTCCGAAAAGGTGCCCTCCCCGGCGAGGGCGACGTTCCACTCCGGCGAGATGCGATAGCGCACGCCGCCGCGCCCCGCGGTGCTCGTCCGATCGTTGAGGACGACGCCGATGTCCTGGAGGGGCGGGCCCTGGATCTGGTCGTAGGTCACCGTCTGGTATTCGCCGCGCCCGAAGAGCGACCACTTCGCAGACAGCTCGAGCTCGAGCCTCGCAATGGCGCTCTTCGACGTCTCGAAAACGAGGCTGTCCACCTCGCTGCTGTAACGGTTGAATTGCTGCGCATAATTTCCGGCGAACTCGGTCGTCAGCCGGTTGAAGAACCCGTAAAGGGAGGCGTTGTAGACACCGCCGAACTTGTTGCGGTCCGAAAGCTGGTTGTACCAGGTGTACTGCGGGAACGCGTCGGCCCGCAAAACGACCTTGGCCCCGAAGGGGACGAGAAACCGCGCCCCGGCATTGACCGTGAAGGTCCAGTCGCCGACCGGGTTCTCCGAAGTCCCGTAGACGTTGCTGTCGTAACCGGCGTTCCACACCGAGAACGACGGGAGGATCCGCACGGGACCGAGACGGAGCCGTGCCTTGCTCATGCTCTCGTCGATGAGCTCCTTCTCCGGGATGGTCCGGTTGAGCGGCACGGAGTCGTCCGCGAGGGACGGCCCGCCCACGCCCTGGGCCAGGGCCGGAGAGGCAGCCAGGCCTCCGACGAGCGCGAAGAGCGCCACCGACGAGAGCGGTCGCAAAGCGCGGGTTCGCATCGAATGCATGCTCCAGTCCATCCTTTACTGCCCCAGGATCTTTCTCGAGTACTCGTCGACGAGGACGCCCGTCACTTTCGGCATCGCCCTCCGCATGTAGCCGCGCGCCTCGTCGGTCTTCCCGGTTTCGTAGAGCACGACCGCGGCGTAGAACATCGAGGGCGCCTCCGCGTCCCCGAACGGGGCGACGAGCGCTACCTGGGTCGCTCCTTCGCTGTACGCTCCGGAAAGGCAGGCCGCTTCGAGAAACGCGAGCCGCAGATCCCGATTGCCCGGGTCGGACTTCAAGGCTTCCGCGAGCGCGCGCAGCGCCTCGACCGCCTTCCCGGACGCGACGAGGCGGCGGCTCTCGGCGAGTACCTCGCGGCTGCTCGAGGGCGCGGCCGGAGCGGTCGCCGACGGCGGAGTCGGGCTCGGCCGTCCTGCCGCCTGCTGCGGGGGTGCGGGCGCCGGCGGAGCCTGCGAGAGCCGCGGACGCTGCGATGCCAGCTTCTGCCGGGCGCGGACCACGTCGGGACGGCCGGCGATGCGGTCCGGGACGAGACGGGAGGCGTCTTCCGCCCCCGCCCAGTCGCCGCTCTCGACCATGACCACGAGGACGTCGCCGTAGAGCTCGGGCCGCTTTTCGAGCGCGGCTGCGGGAATCGCCGCGACGTCCGCTTTTGCCGGCGCGAACTGCCCGCGCAGGGCACGCGCCCGGGCGCGCAGCGCGAGGCCCTCCGGGTTGGAGGGTTGAATGCTCAGGGCCTTCGCCGCCCATTTCTCGGCCTCTTTGGCGTCCGATCGATCCAGCGCGTCCCGCGCGAGTGCCAGCGGCCAGACGACCGAATTCGGGTCGCGCCGCGACGCCGCCTCGAGAGCCTTGCGTCTGGCCGGCTCCGGGAGCCTCGCGATCTTCTGCTCCTCGGTCTCGACCAGGGGCGCCAGGGAGGGCAATCCGAGAAGAGTGGCCTCCGGGACGCGGCGGAGCAGCACGGCGCGAAAGTCCCCTTCGGCGGCGCCATCGAGCCCCGGAGGGGGATACGACGGAAAGCGACGCTGAATCTCGAGGAACCTCTGGATCGTCGCGTCGGCATCCGCCAGGCGGCCCGCCGCGACTTGAGCGAGCACCATGCGCGCGAGCGTGTTGGACAGGGCCCCGGGCTGATTCAAATATCCGAAGGCCGCGACCCGAAACTGGTCGATCGAATCCAGGTACCTCTTGTCGGCAAAGAGACTCTGCCCCGACTGAAGGCGAGCCTCGTTGAAGTCGATCGTCTGGGTCTGCGCGTCCGCCACGCCGACGGCCGCCGAAGCCATGCCGACTGCGAGTAGGATGAACCGGTGACGCTGGCTCAACGCGTGGCCTCCGCGGCTCGGGAGGCGCTCTTCCCTGCGGATACCGACGGCAGGGACCGGTTCGCGTTCGTCATGCTTCTGGCGTTCATCCTGTCCGCTCCGTGGCTTGGAAGCGCCCGCCTGCCCGCCTCGATCGCCGGAGCGCCGGCCCCGGTGGGGCGGCTGCTCATTCCTGCGGTCGGGCTCGCGATCGGCGCCGTAACCTTCTCTTCCCGCTCTTCCTTTCGCTCTCTTCGTCCGCTCGCCCTGCCGATTTTCTCGATGCTCGCGCTGATGCTGCTCGGCATTCTGCAGCTCGTCCCCCTGCCCGAGTCGGTGCTCGGCCAGATTGCTTCCGTGAATCTTCAAATTTACCACGAAACTACTGAGCTTCTGGCTCTTTACGGCCGGTCGGCGCCCCTGGCGAGAGTCTCGCTCGCCCCAGACGAAACTGCCGCAACTGTTCTCCGACTGGGCGGTTACGCGGCCCTCGGGGTGGCCGCCATGCATCTTTTGAGGACCCGCCCGCGACGGCGGGCCTTCACGGCGACGGCGATCGTCGCCGGGTTCATTCAGATCCTGGCCGCCGGCGCCCTGAAGGCGCTCGGGCAGACACGTTTCCTCCCGTTTCCGTCGGTTTCCGATCTCGGGGGGTATCTCCTGGTCCTGCTGCCGGTGGCGCTCGGCGCCTTATGGGCAGAGATCCTGACCAACCGGGACCGCGGACGGGAGACGGCGGATCGGGGCGAGCGTCTGGCGCAGCGGATCTCGCCGCTCGCCGCTCGCGGACTCGCCTGCGCGGTCCTCGGGGTGGGGATTTTCCACGTCCGGTCGGCCGCCAGCATGGCCGCGGCGGGTGCGGCCGTCGTGGTGTTCCTGATTCTGGCGGCACGCCACCCGCTGCGCCTGCGCCGGGCCGTGGTTGCGGGCGCAGTCGGCGTCGCCGCCCTCGTCTTTCTCGGGCCCGAGGCGCATGCGCGCCCGCTCGGGATCGCCAACGCCGCGATCGACCGAAGCCTCGCAATCTGGCAGGCGTGCATCGAGACCTGGCATCGTTTCCCGATCGTCGGCTCGGGGCTCGGAGCTTTTCGCGACGCCTTCCGCCGGGTCCAGCCGCGCGACCTGCAGGGACTCGTCGACACGGCCCAGTCCGACCCGCTCCAGATTCTCGTCACGGGCGGAGCGGCGGGAGCGATCCTCGCCGCCATCGCCGGAATTTCCCTGCTCGTCTGCCTCCTGCGCCGCTGGAGGTCCCAGCGCCATCGGGAGGAGAGTGCGCTCGCTCTCGCGGGAATCGGCTCCCTGGTGGCCCTCGGGCTCGATGGTCTTGCGGAATTCAATCTCGGCGCGCCGGCCGTCCCCGCAACGCTCGCGTGCGTGATCGGGATGGCGATCGCCGCCGGCGACGGCAGCTCGCGCGACCAATCGTGGACCCCTCGGAAGCCCTGAACGGTTCCGATATCCTCGAACGATGACGGAAACGCAGGCTTCGGGCATCGTTCTCGACGGCACCGGGCTCGCTCGGAAAATCCGCCTCGGCCTTCGGGAAAAGACCGCCGTGCTGGCGCCGGCTCCCGGGCTGCGCGTTCTTCTCGTCGGCGACAACCCCGCGTCACAGTCCTACGTCGGCGCCAAGACCCGGGCCGCTCTCGAGGCCGGGATCCGGGCCGAAACCCTGCGTCTGCCCGGGGACATCAGACCCGAGGCGCTGCTCGCCGAAGTCGCCCGCGCCAATGCCGATCCGTCGATTCACGGCCTTCTCATCCAGCTCCCGCTTCCGGCGGGCCACGTGGCGGCGACCGTGCTCGACTCCGTCGACCCCTTGAAGGACGTCGACGGGTTCCACCCCGAAAACGTCGGCCTCCTTCACCAGGGCCGGCCGCGCTTCGTCCCGTGCACGCCCGCCGGGATCGTGGAGCTGCTGGCCGCCTACGCCATTCCGCTCCGCGGCAAGCGCGCCGTCGTGCTCGGCCGCAGCGACATCGTCGGCAAGCCCATGGCCGCGCTCCTGACGGCCCGCGACGCCACGGTCACCGTCTGTCACTCGAAGACACCCGACCTTCCGGCCATCTGCCGCGAGGCGGACGTGCTCGTGGCCGCCATCGGCCGGCCCGGGTTCGTGACCCGCGACTTCGTGCGCCCGGGCGCGGCGGTCATCGACGTCGGCATCAACCGGCTCGAATCACTCGACTCGGCGCCCGAGAACCTCCGAAGCTCGGAGCGACTCCGCCGGATCCTTGCCGAGAAGGGGCGCGCACTCGTCGGCGATGTCGACTACGACGGCGTGGCCCCGGTCGCCGGCTGGATCACACCCGTTCCGGGAGGCGTGGGCCCGCTCACAGTGGCCATGCTTCTGTCCAATACAATTAAAGCGGCAACGCTTAAAGACATTAAATAATTAGAATAAGAACGACAAATACTTAAATAAATTAGGGATTAGACTCCGACCAATCGCTTTCCGGCGCCGCCACCAACCGAGGCCGGAAGGATGCGGATGGGAGGACACGATTCCGGGCCACAGCCTCGGCTTGCTCGTCGCGGGAATCGCGATCGCCGTCGTGGTGATGGCTCTTCGCGCCCGCAGGCTACGCGAGGCGGCGGAGCACCGGGAGTGGTCGATCGGAATCTTCGAGGGCCCATCTCCCCTGGAGCTGCGGGACCCGCCCGAGATCGACAACCCGGTGATGACCGCCGCGCAGGTCTCGGACGCACGCGCCGAGTTCGTGGCCGATCCGTTTCTGATCCGCAGGGATTCGCGGTGGTTCATGTTCTTCGAGGTCCTCGAAGTGCTGGGTCGCCGCCGGCGAGGTTCGATCGGAATGGCCACGAGCCCCGACGGCCGGACATGGACGTACGACCGGATCGTCCTGCGCGAGCCGTTTCACGTCTCCTATCCGTTCGTCTTCGAGGATGGAGCCAGCGTTTACATGGTGCCCGAATCCTACGGGAGCGGCTCCGTGCGGCTTTACCGGGCGACGAACTTCCCCCGCGAATGGGCGCTGGAGGCCACGCTGCTCTCCGGGCGGCCCTGGGTCGACTCGACGCTCTTTCGCCATCGCGGCCGCTGGTGGATGTTCACCTCGCTTCCGTCCAACGACGAGCTCCATCTTTTTTCCGCCGACGAGCTCCCGGGGCCGTGGAAACCGCATCCCGCGAACCCCATCGTCCGGGGCAACCTCCACACGGCCCGTCCCGGCGGCCGCGTCGTCGACATCGAGGGCCGCCTCGTCCGCTTCGCCCAGGACGACGCGCCTTTCTACGGGAGGCAGGTCCTCGCCTTCGAGATCACGCGACTCGACGAGACCGCGTACGAGGAGGCGCCGGTGGGCCCCGAGCCGATCCTCGGTGCCTCCGGCTCCGGCTGGAACCTCGACCAGATGCACCACCTCGACGCGCACCGGCTCGAGAACGGCCAATGGATCGCCTGCGTCGATGGCCGGGGACAACCGCCGAAACGCCAGAGATCCTGATTTTATTAGACCGGAATAGATATTTGCCTAATAATATTAGACGATCGTCCGCTCAGCGGTGGAGGCTCGACCCGTTCGCGGCGGCCGCGGCCGCGTTCACGCTCGCGCTCGCCGTCCTCCTCGGCCCCGACCTCTCCCCGATCGAATCCCGCGACACCGGTGAATACGTCGCGGTCGCCGGAAGCTTCCATTCGGAATGGTCCCGGGACCGGCCGCCCGTCTATCCGGTCCTGGTCCGCATCTGCAAGCTCGCGGCGGGCGATGCCTGGATGAACGCCGTCGTCTGGGTCCAGCTCGGCATGCTCTGCGGGCTCGCGGCCGTTCTCTGCCGGCTTCTGCGGCGGCTCTCCATTCGGCCCACCCTCGCTCTAGCCACCGCGGTCGCCGCTTGCTCGACTCCGGCCCTGATATTCCACAGCCGGACGATTCTGCCCGAGGTGCTGATGGCCGTCCTCGTGGCGCTCTCCTGGAACGAGACCTTGCGGTCCATGGATGACTCCGTGGGAGGGCGCCGGCCAGTCCTCGCGGCAGCCCTGGCGGGACTCTTCAGCGGAGCGGCCGTGCTGACGAAGCCGGCCTGGCTCGTCGGCGCCCTGCCACTGGCCCTCGGAATCCTTCTTTCCCGAAAGCGCCCGGCGCCCGTCCGGCGCCGCGCCGCGCTCGTCCTGCTGGTCGTCCACTTCGCTCTCCTTTTCTCCTGGCAGGCTTTTCTCCTCCGTGAGTTCGGCCAGCGGGGAATCTCGAGGATGGGGATCCTCGGCCTGAATTTCGCCGCGATTCGCCACGGCATGACCGGTTACGGCGCAGGCACGCCCCTCTACCGGCACCTCGAGAGCGTGGGTCTCCTGGACACGGCCCTCACGCTGCGCTTCGAGGACCTGGCGAGCTTCAACCGGATCAAGGATTCGATTCCCGACGAGCTGCGAATCGACCGCGAGTTCGAGAGGAAAACGGTCGCCGACCACCTCGGCGAATTTCTTCGCAAGCAACTCCCGCGGCTGCCCGCCTTCTTCTCGACCCGTCCCCTGGACGCCGGGTTCCGGCGGGGCGGCGGAGGTCCTCTCGGCGCCCTGCGGTCGGCGTATCAGCTCGCATACGCGGTGTTCTTCCGCGTTCGGGTCGGACCGATCTCCTTTTCGCCGTGCCTTCTCCTTCTGCTCGCCGGCGCGCTCTGGTCGATCCGGGACCCGCAGTACCGGGACCTGTACGGCATGTCGCTCCTGACACTCGGGAGCTTCGTTCTCCTGACGGTCCTCGTCAGTTTCCAGGACGCGAACCTCGCTCGCTACCGTGGAGAAGTCGAACCCGTCCTCATGTGCGTCGCCCTGCTTCCCCTTTGCGCCGGCGTCGGTCGGCTGTTTCGCGCCGCTGACCCGCGGGGCGATCGCCGCGAGTAGAACGACCGCCTCCCCGCTGCCCGTTCGGCGGGCAACGTCGGGACGTGGCATATTGAGTCGAAAGGGAGATCGGATCCATGCGCGTCCTTCTGACCGGAAGCCGGGGCTACATCGGGACCATCATGGGACCCCTGATCGCGGCCGCGGGCCACGACGTGACCGGCCTCGACACCGATTTCTACGAGGCCTGCACGTTCGCCGGACCGTTGCCCGCGATCCCCGTGTTGAAACGCGACATCCGGGACGTCACGCCGGACGACTTGCGGGGAGTCGACGCCGTCGTGCATCTGGCCGCCCTGTCGAACGACCCGCTCGGAGACCTCAACCCGGAGCTCACCTACGCGATCAACCATCGCGGCTCCGTGCACCTGGCGCGCGTCGCGAAGCAGGCCGGCGCCCGCCGGTTCCTCTTCTCCTCCTCCTGCAGTAACTATGGGGCGGCGGGCGACGCCATGGTCGACGAGAACTCCCCTCTCAACCCCGTGACGGCCTACGGGGTCTCGAAGGTCCGGGCCGAGGAGGACATCTCCGCGCTCGCCGACGATCGATTCAGCCCGACGTTTCTGCGTCCGACGACGGCCTACGGGGTTTCGCCGCGCCTTCGCTTCGACATCGTGCTCAACAACCTGACGGCGTGGGCCGTCACCACCGGACGCATCCACTTGAAGAGCGACGGCACCCCGTGGAGGCCCCTGGTGCACATCGAAGACATCTCGCGGGCTTTCCTCGCCGTGCTGGAGGCTCCCCGCGAGGCGATCCACGGCGAGGTGTTCAACGTCGGGCGCACCGACGAGAACTTCCAGATCCGCCGGATCGCGGAGATCGTCGGCGAAACGGTCCCCGGCTGCGCGATCGAGTTTGCCGAGGGCGCGGGCCCGGACGCTCGCTCCTACCGGGTCAGCTTCGAAAAGATCTCCCGCAAGGTCCCCGCCTTCCGGCCGCGGTGGACCGTCCGCGAGGGCGCCCGGGAGCTCTACGAGGCATTCCGGAAAACCGACCTGAAGCTCGAGGAATTCGAGGGCCCCAAGTACCGGCGGATCGACAGCCTGAGGGGTCTTCTCTCCTCCGGCCGGCTGGACGAGACCATGCGCTGGACGACCCCGGGCCCGAGCGCCGGCTGACCGCTGAAACGCGGAAGGCTCCGCCGGCGGAAAAGAACCTCCGCACACATCCCGCGTATCCCGTCGAGAGGCGCTCCGAAAGGGCGCCGTGGAGGATGTCGTCATGCTCGATTCACCGCGACGCCGGGTCCGGCATGTCCTCGGCTTCTGTCTCGCACTGGCCCTCGGGCCGGTGGCGCTGGCCTCGGCGCAGGAGATCGCGGGCCGCTGGCTTCTCGACTTTCGACCCGACGGCTCGCTCGACCTGACGTTGAGGCGCCGCTCGAGCGGCGGGGGCCGCTGGAACTGGTCGAGCTCGGACGACTACGTTCCCGGTGACTTTCGGGGTCTCTCCCGTCCTTCCGGAGAAACCGGCGTTCCGGCCCGCTTCGAGCTCGTCCGCGACGCCGGCACGGTGTCGTTCGAGGGCCAGCTCGATCACAACGGCGGCTCCGGGCGATTCACCTTTTCGGCCAGCGCCGGCTTCCTGGCGGCCCTGAAGACGATGGGCTACGGGACGCCCGACGCGGCCGAGACTTTCTCCCTCGCCATCCACGACGTCAGCCGGAAGTTCATCGCGGAGCTCCAGGAGCTCGGCTACAAGGCCGTTGCTCTCGACGACCTCCTCGCGATGCGCATTCATGGCGCCACGCCCGCCTTCATCCGCGAGCTCGAAGGCCTCGGCTACGCGCACCCCTCCACCGACGACCTCGTCGCGATGCGCATCCACGGCGCCACGCCCGCCTTCATCCGCGAGCTCGAAGGCCTCGGCTACGCCCATCTCTCCTCCGACGAACTCGTTGCCATGCGCATTCATGGAGCCACCCCCGAGTTCGTCCGCGAGTTGAAGGACCTCGGCTACTCCAACCTCTCCGCGGACGACCTCGTGGCCATGCGCATCCACGGCGTCAGCGCGGACTTCGTCCGCCGCCTGCAGGAAGCCGGGTTTCGGGACGTCTCCGCCGACGACCTCGTCGCGATGCGGATCCACGGCGTTTCGGTCGAGTACGCGGCGAAGATGAAGGCCCGGTTCGACAGCGTGTCCGTCGACGACCTCGTGGACATGAAGATCCACGGCCGGAGCTGACGTCCCCGAGGCCCGGAATCGACCGTCCGAAATCGGACAGTCGGTTCCCGATGCCGAGCAACGGGGCTCCCGGCACAGCCATGACGGGGTTTTGCTTTCAATGACTTGGGTGTGAGCGGCGCTGGCACGCTTCTCGCCCTTGCAGCATCACCGTGGACATCATTCGCGAAGACATCTCCGAAAAGAAGCGGCGCAAGCGGATCGTCATGGCCGCGGTTGGAGCCGCCGCGATCCTGCTCATCACCCTGGGCCTGTCTCGCCTCAAGCCCGCCGCTCCGACGGTCGAGAAGAGCACGATCTGGATGGACACGGTCAAGCGCGGCCCGATGCTGCGTCAGGTCCGCGGCCCGGGTTCCCTCGTCGTCGAATCCTCCGGAATCCGCGTGCTCTCGGCCGCGACCGACGGCCGCGTCGAACGTCTCCTCCTCGAGCCCGGCGCGATCGTCCAGGCGGACACGGTGATCCTCGAAATGTCGAACCCCACGCTCCAGCGCGACGCGCTCGACGCCGAGCAGGCCCTCAAGGCCGGCCAGGCGGAGCTCGCCAACACGCGCATCAAGGTGCAGCGCGACACGCTCGACCAGAAGGCGGCGGCCGCGACGGTCGAGTCCGACTTCCACCAGGCGCAACTCCAGGCGCAGACGAACGAAGGCCTCTACAAGGAAGGGATCGTCGCCTCGCTGACGCTCAAGCTCTCGGAGGTCCGCGCCGAGGAGCTCAAGACGCGCAACGCCCTCGAGCTGGAGCGGATGGCGATCGCCGAGGACTCCGCGAAGGCCCAGATCCAGGCGGCCGAGGCGCACTTCCAGCAGCTCAAGGTCACCTCCGACCTGATGCGCTCGCAGATGGAAGGGCTGAAGGTCCGGGCCGGCATTCCCGGCGTCCTGCAGGAGATCCCGATCCAGGTCGGCCAGCGCGTCACGCCGGGCACCATGCTCGCCAAGGTCGTCCAGCCGACCAAGCTCAAAGCGCAGCTGAAGATCGCCGAGACTCAGGCCAAGGACGTCGTGATCGGCCAGCCGGCCGCGATCGACACCCGCAACGGCATCGTCCCCGGCAAGGTCTCGCGCGTCGATCCGTCCTCGCAGAACGGGACGGTGACGGTCGACGTGGCGCTCGAGGGCGAGCTTCCGCTGGGCGCCCGGCCGGATCTCTCGGTCGACGGCACGATCGAGCTCGACCGGCTCAAGGACGTGCTCTACGTCGGACGGCCGGCCTTCGGACAGGAGAAGAGCCTCGTCGGCCTCTTCCGGGTCGGTGAGGACGGGGACGAGGCGGTCCGCGTGAAGGTCAAGCTCGGAAAGAGCTCGGTCAACACGGTGGAGATCCTCGAAGGTCTCAAACCCGGAGACAAGGTGATTCTTTCGGACATGAGCGCGTGGGACGCTCACGACCGCGTACGTTTGAAGTAGGGGGAAAAGGCATGAGCTCCAACGGACACCCGGTCATCAAGCTCGACGGCGTCACGAAGGTCTTCTTCACCGACGAAGTCGAAACACACGCCCTCTCGGGCGTGCACCTGGAGATCGCGCACGGCGAGTTCGTGTCGATCGCCGGGCCGTCGGGCTGCGGCAAGTCGACGCTTCTCTCGCTCCTGGGTCTCCTCGACTCGCCGACCGAGGGCAAGTACTCGTTGAACGGCAAGCCGGCCGAGTCGCTGACGCTCTCGGAGCGGGCGCGCATCCGCAACCGGGAGATCGGCTTCATCTTCCAGTCGTTCAACCTGATCGGCGACCTCTCGGTCTACGAGAACGTCGAGCTGCCGCTGACCTACCGGGGCATGCCCTCGCACGAGCGCAAGAAGCGCGTCCAGGAGTCCCTCGAAAAGGTCGGCATGGCGCACCGGATGAAGCACTTCCCCTCGCAGCTCTCGGGCGGCCAGCAGCAGCGGGTCGCCGTCGCGCGCGCGATCGCCGGTTCGCCGCTGATCCTGCTCGCCGACGAGCCCACGGGCAACCTCGACTCGGTCAACGGCGACGCCGTCATGAGCCTCCTCCAGGACCTGCACCGCGCCGGCGCGACGATCTGCATGGTCACGCACGATCCGCGATTCTCGAAGCACGCGGGCCGCACCATTCACCTCTTCGACGGCCGGGTCGTCGAGGAGGAGAAGGGCGAAGAGCGCGCGCACAGCGAGGAAGAGCTCAAGGAGAGCGGCTACCGGGTGAGCTGATGGGCGCCTTCTCACAGGACGTCCGCTACGCGCTTCGCGGCATCGCTCGCAGCCCCGGTTTCGCGGCGGTCGCCGTGGTCACCCTGGCCCTGGGCGTCGGCGCGAACAGCGCGATCTTCTCGATCGTCAACGCGATCATGATCCGGCCCATGCCGGGGGTCGCCGAGCCGGGCCGGCTTCTCTGGATCACCCACGTCGAGAAGGGGCGCGTCGGCCGCGTGTCCTATCCCGACGCGCTGGACTATCGCGAGAACGCCGACGTTTTCGCGGGGCTCGCGGCCGTGGACGACGTTCCCGTTCACGTCGCGACGGCGGACGCGACCGAGCGCGTTCGGGGGGAGATCGCGGGAGGCGACTATTTCGCGGTCCTGGGGGTCGTGCCCGCCGCCGGGCGGCTCTTCACCGCCGAGGACGATCACGCGCGCCGCCCGGTGGCCGTCATCTCGGCCGGACTCTGGCAGCGGCGTTTCGGCGGCGATCCCGCGGTCATCGGCAGGACGGTCGCCGTCAGCGGCCGGACCTTCACCGTTCTGGGCGTCTCTTCGCCGGGCTTCGCGGGGCTCGAGCTCGACGCGCCGGCCGACATCTTTCTTCCGCTCGAAACATGGCTCGCGGGCACCGACCGCGCCGCGAGCCTGACGTCCCGCGAGGCCGAGCACTTCCGCGTGGTCGCGCGCCTCGCGACGGGGGCCTCCCGCGCCGAGGCGGACGCGGCCGTGAAGTCGACGGCCGCCGCCAATTCGCGCCTGCGGCCCGCGGACCGGCGCGACACGACGGCCTCGGTCGAGACGCCGCGGGGCTGGGTCCCGCCGGGGCACATGTACGAAATCCTGCCGATGGCGGCGCTGGCGCTCGCCGCGACGGGCCTCGTGCTCCTGATCGCGTCGGCCAACGTCGCCAACCTCCTGCTCGGCCGCGCCGCCCGGAGGCGTCGGGAGATGGGCATCCGTCTCGCCATCGGCGCGTCCCGCGGGCGCATCCTTCGCCAGCTCCTGACCGAAAGCGTGCTGCTCGCCGGTCTCGGCGCGGCCGCGGGCCTGCTCCTGTCGTCGTGGATGCTCGACCTGCTGCTCTCGCGTTTCGACGTGCCGCCGCTGCTTCGGCCGGTCGTCGACGGGAGCATGCTCGCCTACGGAGTCGCCGTCGCGCTCGCGACGGGTATCCTCTTCGGCCTGGCCCCGGCCTGGAACGCCGCCCGCCCGGACGTCCTCGCCGCCCTGAAGGATGGATCGAACGCCGGCTCCGGGCGCTCCGGACAGCGGCTTCAGGGCGCCCTCGTCGTCGTACAGGTCGCCCTCTCGCTCCTGCTCCTCGCCGCGGGCGGCCTGCTGCTCCGGAGTCTCGCGAAGGCGACCGCGGTCCCGGTGGGTTTCGACCGCGAGTCCGCCGGCGAGGTCGTCACGCTGTCGTTCGATCCGGTGACGCAGGGCTACAAGCCGGCGCGCGCGGAGCAGTTTCGCGAGGCGATGCTGGAAAGGGCACGCAGCCTGCCCGGCGTGCGGGCCGCCGCACTCGCGGAGTTGCTGCCGCTCTCCAACCGCGCGATCGCCGACGATTTCGCGCCCGAGGGCCGGTCCCCCGAGTCAAAGGAACAGATCTTCTTCACCACCGTGTCCCCCGGCTACTTCGCGACGCTCGGGATCCCGCTCGTCGCGGGACGCGACTTCACGCCGGAGGATCGCTCGGGTGCGCCCGCCGTCGCCGTCGTCAACGAAACGCTCGCCCGGCGCTTCTGGCCCGGCGTCAGCCCGCTGGGCCGCCGCTTCGCTCCGGCCGACCGGCCCGGCGAGGGCTTCGAGGTGGTGGGGGTCGCGAGGGACGGCAAGTACCTGAGTCTCACGGAACCGGCGCGTCCGTTCGCCTACTTCACGCTCGCCCAGGGGGCGCACCTGAACGAGAACACCCTGCTCGTCCGCGGCTCCGGCGGGAGAGCGCTTTCGGCCGCCGTGCGGGACGCGGCCCGCGGCCTCGACCCGACGCTGCCTCTCTTCCAGGCACAGACGCTCGAGGAAGCGTTGCAGCGGAGCACCTCCGGCCGCAGACAGGGAACGCTTCTGCTCGCGACCTTCGGCGCACTCGCCGTGCTGCTCTCCTCCGTCGGCCTCTACGGCGTCGTTGCGTTCGCGGTCGGCGAACGCCGCCGCGAGATCGGCATCCGCATGGCGATCGGAGCGGCGCGCCGGGACATCGTCGCGCTTTTTCTGGGCGGGGGCGCTCGTCTCGCCGGGCTGGGCGTGGGGATCGGGCTGGTCCTGGCGGCGGCCATGACGAGGCTTCTCTCCGGCATGCTCTTCGGAGTCACGCCGCTCGACGTCACGACTCTCGCGGCCGTGTCCGCTCTCCTCGTCGCGGTCGCGCTCGCGGCGAGTGCCCTCCCGGCCATGCGCGCGGCGCGAATCGACCCGGCGTCCGTCCTGCGGAGCGACTGAAGGAGCGCCATGACGACACTCGGCCAGGACATCCGCTACGCCTTGCGCTGGCTCGCCCGCAATCCCGGTTTCGCGGCCGTGGCGATCCTGACGATCGCGCTCGGCATCGGGACGGTGACGACCATCTTCTCGATCCTCGACGCCGCCGTGCTCCGGCCGCTGCCCTACCGCGACCCGGATGCCCTCATGACGGTCTCGATCACGCACCAGGAGGGCAATACCCCGGTCGAGCCATTCGCCTGGTCGTACCCCAAGTTCGAGAGCCTGCGCCGGCACGCCCGGTCCTTCGACGGGGTGGCCGCCTACTCGAACCTCGATCTGAACCTCACCGGGGTCGCCGAACCGGAGCGGCTGAGCGCCGAGATCGTGTCGGCCGCGTACTTTCCGGTGCTCGGCGTCGGCGCCGCTCTCGGACGCACCTTCTCACCCGAGGAGGACACCGCGGCGGGCTCGAACGTCGCGCTGATCTCGAACGGACTCTGGAAGAGCCGCTTCGGCGGCGCCGCGTCGATCCTCGGCCGCACGATCCAGGTGAACCGGGTACCGATGACGGTCGTCGGCGTCCTGCCGGAAGGGTTTGCGGGCCTCGGCGGAGAGGCCCAGATCTGGGTCCCGATGGCGATGGGGGCAACGTTCATCTACCCCGAGATCCTGACGGAGGACGGCAACCACTGGCACAGCGTCGTGGCCCGCCGGCGCCCCGGCGTGACCGCAGCGGCAGCCGAAGCCGAGATGGCGATCGTCGGAAAGCAGGTCGCCGAAGAGCACCCGATGAAAGTCTCCGGCGCGATCTGGGGCGCCACGGCTGCGCCGTTGAACGACAGCCGCGTGGATCCGACCCTGCGCCGCTCGGTGCTCGTCCTGTTCGGCGCCGTCGCGTTCGTCCTCCTGATCGCGTGCGCCAACGTCGCGGCCCTCCTGCTCGCCCGCGCCGGCTCGCGCCGGCGCGAGGTGGCCATTCGCCTGGCGGTCGGCGCCGGGCGCGGGCGCCTCGTCCGCCAGATGGCTGACCGAGAGTGTCGTCCTTGCCGTCACGGGCGGCGGCGCCGGCGTCCTGCTGTCCTTCTGGGGCGTCGAGGCGCTCTCGCGGCTCGAACGGCTCTCGGGTGTCGGCGATCCCTCCTTCCTCTTCCGCTTCGCCACGATTCACCTCGATGCGCGCGTGCTTCTCTTCGCACTCGGGCTGTCGCTCGCCACGGGGCTCGTCTTCGGAATGGCGCCGGCCGTCCACGCGTCCCGCGGAGATCTCGCCGCGGCGCTCAAGGACGGCGGACGCGGAACGGGACCTGTCGCCGGCGGCAACCGCCTGTCCGCGCGGGGCCTCCTCGTGCCGGTGCAGGTCGCGCTCGCGCTCGTGCTTCTCGTCGGCGCGGGCCTCTTGACCCGCAGCTTCGCGCGCCTTTCGGGCTACCAGGCCGGCTTCCGGCCCGAGGGCGTCCTCACGATGAAATTCGACCCGACGGGCGTCATCGAGGGCGATCGCTCGCAAGCAATCGTATTCCGCCGCGCCCTGCTCGAGCGGCTGGCCGCGCTGCCGGGCGTCACGGCCGCGGCGACCGGACGGACGCCGCCCGTGTCCTCCCGCAACATGGTGGCTGTCGTGAGCCGGGTGGACGACCGGAAGTTCGAAGCGGAGCGCGGCGCCGTCGAGATCGGGATCCACGACGTGAGCCCCGATTACTTCCGCGCCCTCGCAATTCCGATTCGCCGGGGCCGCGCCTTCAGGGCCGAGGACCGCGAGGGCTCGCCCAGGGTCGTCGTGGTCTCGGAGACGACGGCCCGCCGACTCTGGCCCGGCCAGGACCCGATCGGCCGCCGTCTCGCGGCCACGACCTTCTACTTCGCCGACGACGCGACCGCCGAGGTGGTCGGCGTCGCCGGCGACGTGCTCTACGGCCGTCCCGGGGAGCCGCAGGGCCTCGACCTCTACTACCCGTCCTTCCAGGGCGGCCTGAAGTGGGCGACGCTCTTCGTCCGCACCACCGGGGACCCGTCGGCCATGGCCGCCGCCGTCCGCCGCGAGATCAAGGCGCTGGCGCCGAATCTGCCCGTCTACGACGTCGCCACCATGGAAGGGCGCGTGGCGCGGACGTTTTCCCGAGAGCGCTTCGGCGCGGGGTTGCTCGGACTGCTGGCGGGCATCGCACTCTTCCTCGCTTCGGTCGGCATCTACGGCCTCGTGGCCGAAACCGTTTCGGCCCGGACCCGCGAGATCGGCGTCCGCATGGCGCTCGGCGCGCGGCCGGACGACATTCTCCGCGGCGTTCTCCAGCTTGGCCTGACGCTGGCCGGGATCGGCGTGGCCGCAGGGCTCGCGGCGGCCTTCGTGCTGACGCGGCTGCTGTCGAGCCTGCTCTTCGGAGTCGGCGCGGCGGACCCCGCGACGTACGCCGCGGTTTCGGCGCTCCTTCTCGCCGTCGCCGCGGTCGCGTGCTGGCTGCCGGCGCGCCGCGCCACGCGCATCGACCCCACGGTCGCGCTGAGGGCGGAGTGAGACGATGAGCACCCTCCTTCAGGACCTGCGCTTCGCGCTCCGGAACCTGGCAAAGAGTCCCGGCTTCACGGCCGCGGCCATCGCGATCCTGGCGCTCGGCATCGGCGCCAACACCGCGATCTTCAGCCTGATCGACGCGGTCGTGCTCCATCCACTCCCGGGAGTGGCCGCGCCCGAGGCGCTCGTCGACGTCGGCGGCGACTCCGTTTCCTATCCGTGGTACCGGGACGTCCGCGAAGCGGCCGCGCCGAGCCTCGACCTCGCGGCCTGGCGGGTGCGGGCGATGAGCCTTTCGGGCGCCGTGCCCGAACACGTCCGCGGCGGCATCGTCTCCGGCAACTATTTCGACGTTCTCGGCGTCCGGCCCTCGGCGGGCCGGCTGCTCACACGGGCCGACGAGACGTCCGGCGAGGCCGCGGCGGTTCTCGGTCAGCGCCTGTGGAAGAACCGTTTCGGCTCGGATCCCGCGATCGTCGGCGCGAGCATCCGGCTCAACGGTGTTCCGTTCACCGTCGTCGGCATCGCGCCGGCAGGATTCCGGGGAACGGCCTTCGGCGGCGCGCCCGACCTCTGGGTCTCGATCGGCTCCTGGCCGAAGCTCGCGACGGGCGAGTTCATGCGGCTCGACCTCGAGAAGCGAGGCTGGGGCTGGCTATCGCTCGTCGGGCGCGTCAAGCCCGGCGTCTCCCGGGAGCAGGCCGGGGCGGCAATCCGGCTCGCCGCGCACCGCGAGGCGGCCGCGTTTCCGAAGGATTCCCCGGAGCGCGCTCCGATCGCGCTGCAGTCGACACTGCGCGCCGCGGCGGGCTTCGGGCAGTCGGGAGATCCCGTGCGCTTTCTCGGGATGCTCGTCGCGGCCGTCGGCGTGGCCCTGGCCATCGCCTGCGCCAACCTGGCCAACCTCCTGCTCGCGCGCGCGGCGGCGCGGCGCAAGGAGATGGCCGTTCGTCAGGCGATCGGCGCGAGCCGGTCGCGGCTGGTGCGCCAGCTCCTGACCGAGACGCTCACGCTCGCGGTCCTCGGCGGCGCCGCGGGCCTGCTCGTCGCCACCTGGTCGCTCGGCTCGATCGCGAAGATGCCGCTGCCCGGAGACCTCTCCCTCGCCGCCTTCGAACCGGCCCTCGATGCGCGGGCGCTCGCCTTCACGCTTCTCCTCTCGGCCGCAACCGGGCTCGCCTTCGGACTTCTTCCGGCGCTGCAGGCCTCGCGCCGTTCGGTGAACGCGGACCTCCAGGCCGCCGGGACGACGGGCTCGTCCCGAAACCGCGCCCGCGGCGCCCTCGTCGCCGCCCAGGTTTCCCTCTGCCTGCTTCTGCTGGTGTCGGGCGGCCTCCTGACGCGAAGCCTTCGGCGCGCGCTCGCGACGGACCTCGGGTTTCAGCCGCGAGGGCTCACGCTCGCGTCCGTGGATCTCGCGCTCCAGCGCTACGACGCGCCGCGGGCCGAAGCGTTCCTTCGAGAAGCGCGCGAGCGCATCGCCGATTCCCCGGGCGTCCGGGCGGCGAGCTGGGTCGGCCTGGTGCCGCTCGACGGCGGGCAGTGGACCGAGACCTTCTCGATCGAGGGGAGCCCGGCGCCGTCGGGGCAGCGGGAAGAAGTCGAGATCAATGCCCTCGGCGCGGGCTTCTTTCGGACGATGGAGATCCCGCTCTCGCAAGGCCGCGAGTTCGACGACGCCATCGATCGCGACGGATCGGCTCCCGTCGTTCTCGTCAACGAGGCGATGGCGAGAAAAGGCTGGCCCGGCCAGAGCGCGCTCGGCAAGCGCATCGAGGTCGCCGGCGCCCTCCGGACGGTCGTGGGAGTCGGCCGCGATTTCCGCACCGGCTCTTTCAGCGACGGGCCGGTGCCCCAGGTCTACCTCCCGCTCGCCCAGGGCGCGGCGACGGGCCAGGCGACCCTCCTCGTGCGCGGCGCATCCGACCGGGTGGACCTGAGGTCGCTCATCCGGGCGGAGTTCCGGAGGATCGACCCGAGCCTTCCGGTCGCGGGGCTCGCCACGTACGACGACGAGCTCGGCGCCCAGCTCGTGCCGCAGCGTCTGGGCTCGGCTCTGATCGGCCTCTTCGGCTTTTTCTCCCTCGCGCTGGCCGCCGTCGGGATCTACGCGGTGATCTCCTGCTCCGTGGAGGGGCGCACTCGCGAGATCGGCATCCGCATGGCGCTCGGCGCGCGGTCGGCCGATGTGCGCGCCCTCGTGGTCGCGCAAAGCGTTCGGCCCGTCGCCGTCGGCCTCCTGGTCGGCCTGGCTCTGGGCGCCGCGGCGGCGCGCCTGCTGCGAGGCTTCCTCTTCGACGTGTCGCCCTTCGACCCTCTCACTTTCGGGGCCGTGACGGTCCTGCTTCTGCTCTGTGCGCTCGGCGCCGCGTACCTGCCGGCGCGGCGCGCTTCCCGCATCGACCCCATGACCTCGTTGCGAACGGATTAGGAGGGCGCCATGGCCGCTCTGACGCAGGATCTCCGATACGCGCTGCGCTCCCTCGGCAAGAGCCCGGGCTTTGCCGCCGTCGCCGTGGCCACGCTGGCTCTGGGCATCGGGGCCAATGCGGCGATCTTCAGCGTCTTGAACGGCGTCCTCTTCGCACCCCTCCCCTATCCCGACTCGGATCGGCTCGTGACGCTCGCCCGGAACCTCTCCGTCCCGGAGCTGGAGGACCTGAAGGCCTCGACGCGCTCCTTTTCCGCGATGGGCGGCGCGGTGTGGATGCCGATGGACCTGACCGGCGTCGGCGAGCCTGCGAAGCTGAAGGCGGCGTACGCCGCATCGGACCTCTTCGAGGTGCTCGGGGCGCGGGCCGTCGTCGGCCGGCCGCTCAAGGCCGCCGACGACCGAAAGGGCGCGGAGCGCGTCGTGGCGCTTTCCTACGGTCTCTGGCAGCGCCAGTGGGCGGGCGACCCGTCGGTCGTGGGCCGGGCCATCTCGCTCGGCGGCGAACCCTACACCGTCGTCGGCGTGCTCGCTCCGGAGTTCCGCCTCCCGGCGTGGGACGTCGACCTCTACGTTCCCGTGTGGGTCGCCTATCCCGACGCGGCGGAGTCCCGGGGCGTGCATTTCCTGCGGACCGCATTCCGCCTGGCGCCGGGGGTCTCGCCGGAGGCGGCCCGGGCCGAGCTCGCGAGCGTCATGACGCGCCTGGCCGAGGCTCACCCCGACGAGGACAAGGGAATGACCCCGGAACTCATGCCGCTTCTCGAGCGGATCGTCGGCGAGAGCCGTCGGCCGCTCTGGATCCTCGCGGGCGCCGTCGGCATGGTGCTCCTGATCGCCTGCGCCAACCTCGCGAACCTCCTGCTCGCGCGGGCCTCCGGCCGCCGGGCCGAGTTCGCGGTCCGCACCGCGCTCGGCGCGCCGCGCTCGCGCCTCGTCCGCCAGATCCTCACGGAGTCGCTCGTACTCGCCGTCGCCGGCGGCGCCTGCGGAATGGCGCTGGCCATCTGGGGCACCGACGTCCTTCTCGCGACGCTGCCGGATGCGCTGCCGCGGCTCGAACTCGTCTCGCTCGACGGGCGCGTCTTCCTTTTCACGCTCGCGGTCTCGCTCGTCACCGGGATCGCCTTCGGCCTCGCCCCCGCCTGGAAGGCTTCGAGCCGGAGCTTTTCCTCGGGCCTCTCCGGCCCCCGCGGTCATGCCGGGGCCTCGGCCGGACGGCTCCGCAACGCCTTCGTCGTGGCGGAAGTCGCGCTGGCGATGGTCCTGCTCGTCGGAGCGGGCTTGCTCCTGAACGCGCTCTGGAGGCTCTCCGCGGTTCGTCCCGGCTTCGACCCGGAAGGCGCCATCGCCGTCCGGCTCGACCTGCCCGAATCGCGGTACGGCGACGTGCCGGAGGAGACGCGCTTCCGGGAACGGGTCCTCGAGGAGTTGAACGCGGCGCCCGGACTGCGCGCGGCGATGGTCTCCGAAGTTCCGCTCTCGGGGGACGCCCTCAACCACAACTTCGTGATCGAGGGCCGGCCGCCGATCGCCGTGGGCGACGAGCCGGACCTCTGGTCGCGCAGCGTCATGGGCGACTACTTCGGCGTGATGAAGATCCCCGTGCGCTCCGGGCGGGACTTCTCGCCTCGGGACCGCGAGGGGGCCCCGCTCGTCGGCATCGTCAACGAGCGGTTCGTCCGCGAGTACTTCCCCGGAACCAGCCCGATCGGCGCCCGCATCCGCTGGGCCCGCATGGAAGGCGAGCCCCGGTGGATCGAGATCGTCGGCGTCGCCGCGGATGTCCGGCACTTCGGCCTGGCGACCGGCGACGAGCCCGCCGTCTACACACCCTACGCGCAGTCCCTTCAACCCTGGAAGCGCTGGATGGAGGTCGTCGTGCGCGGCTCGGGCGGCCCGACCGGGCTCGCGGCGGCCGTCCGCGACAAGGTGCACGTCGTCGATCCGCTGCTGCCCGTCCCCGGCGCACGTCCGCTTTCCGCGATCGCCGACGCTTCGCTCGCCCGCGAACGCTTCCGGACGCGCCTCCTCGCGCTCTTCGCCGGACTGGCTCTCCTGCTCGCCTCGGTCGGCATCGCCGGCGTCATGGGCCAGACCGTGCGCCAGCGGACCGCCGAGATCGGCATCCGCATGGCCCTCGGCGCCGCGCCCGGCCGGATCGTGGCGAGGATTCTCGCGGAAGGCCTGCGCCTGACCGCGATCGGTCTGGCGATCGGAAGCGCGGCCGCGCTCGCGGCGACGCGCGTGCTCTCGAGCTTTCTCTTCGGAGTCGGCGCGGTCGATGCGACGACCTATGCCTCCGTGGCCCTGCTGCTGGCGGCGTGCGCCCTGCTGGCCTGCTGGATCCCCGCGCGGCGGGCGGCCCGGATCGACCCGATGCGCGCCCTGAGATCGGAGTAACGCGATGACGACGATTCTCCAGGATCTGCGCTACGCCGTCCGGTCGCTCCGCCGGAGCCCGGGGTTCACCGCCGCCGCGGTCGCGACGCTCGCCCTCGGCATCGGCGCCAACGCCGCCGTCTTCAGCCTCGTGCGCTCCGTTCTCCTTCGGCCGCTTCCGTTCCCGGAGCCCGGACGCCTCGTGGCGATCGCCGAGTCGAATCCCGGCAAGGGCCGGGACCTCATGTCGGCGTCGGCGCCGAACTTCCTCGACTGGCAGGCGGGGAGCCGCTCTTTCACGGCGATGGGCGCCTACACGACGACCGACACCACGTTGACCGGGCGCGGCGAGCCGGAACGGTTGAGCGCCACGCTCGCCACGGCGGGCTTCTTCCCGGCGCTGGCGGTTTCTCCGCAGGCCGGCCGCGCGTTCGGCGAGGCCGAGACGGTTTCGGGCCACGATCACGTCGCCGTTCTCTCGCACGGACTCTGGATGCGCCGGTTCGGCGGCGACCCGTCCATCGTGGGTGGGTCGATCCGGCTCGACGGCGAGCCGTACACGGTGCTCGGCGTCATGCCGCCGGACTTCCGATTCCCCGAGGACGGCGCGGATCTGTGGGCCCCGCTGTCCTTCGGCCCGGACGTCGCAACGCAACGCGGAGCCCATTACCTCGACGTCGTCGGGCGCCTGCGTCCCGGCGCGTCGGTCGGACAGGCGACCGCCGAGATCCGCGGCATCGCCGACCGGCTGCGCGTCACGTACCCCCGGACCAACGGCGGCTACTCCGCGGTCGTGACCCCGCTGTCGGAGACCATCGTCGCCGGCGTGCGACCGGCCCTTCTGACTCTGCTCGCGGCGGTGTGCCTCGTCACGCTCATCGCCTGCGCGAACGTCGCCAACCTGCTGCTCGTCCGGGCCACCCGGCGAAGCACGGAGATCGGGATTCGGACCGCGCTCGGCGCAAGCCGGACCCGGCTGGTGCGGCAGCTGCTGACCGAGAGCCTGGTTCTGGCCAGCGTCGGCGCCACGGCGGGGCTCGCGCTCGCGGCCACCGCCCTCGACCTGATCGTGCGCGTCGCCCCGGGCAACGTACCGCGGCTCTCCGAGGTGCGCATCGACGGCGGCGTGCTCGCCTTCACGGCCGTCTGGACGCTCGCGGCCGCAATCGTCTTCGGCCTGGCGCCGGCACTCGCCGCCCTTCGGCCCGGACCGATGCAGGCACTGCGCGGCGCGCGAGGCGGGGCTTCGGGCCGGGGCGCTGCCCGGCTGCGCCGAGTCCTCGTCGCGGGCCAGATGGCGGTCGCCCTGATCCTGCTGGTCGGCGCGGGGCTGCTCGTCAAGAGCCTCGCGCGTCTGACCGCGGTCGACCCGGGCTTTCGCGCCGAACGCGTTCTCGCATTCGATGTGACCCTCCCCGAGAAGCGCTATCCGGACGAGGCGCGCCAGGCGGCGTTCACCGACCAGCTGCTCTCGCGCATGCGCGCTCTTCCCGGCGCCGGGCCGGTGGGCGCGATCTTCGGTCTTCCGCTGACCGGTCTTTCCTTCAGCAGCAGCATGCGCATCGCGGGCGCTGCCCCGGACGCCGACGAGCCCTCGGCGCAGCTGCGAGTCGCGAGCGCCGACTACTTCCGGACCCTCGGAATTCCCCTCGTCGCGGGGCGCCTCTTCGGTCCCGAGGACCGCTTCGGCGCGCCGCACGCCATCCTCGCGAGCCGGGCCGCCGCCCGAAAGATCTGGCCCCGCGGCGATGCCCTCGGGCAACACGTGCGATTCGGGGCCCGCCCCGGCAAAACGCGGATCGAGGGCGAGGTCGTCGGGATCGTAGGAGACGTGCGCGACGACGAGCTCGGCGTGGGTCCCCGGCCCGAGTTCTATGCGTCGCTGGCGCAGGCTCCCCTTTCGCAGTTCCACGTCGCCATTCGAACGGCGGGCCCTCCCGATCGACTGTCCGACGCCGTGCGTGCGGAAGTCGGGCGCCTCGATCCCGAGATCGTCGTCCACGGGCTCTCGAGCTTCGAAGCGATCGTGTCGCGCTCGGTGGCGCGGCCGCGGTTCACCGCCCGCCTGCTGCTCCTCTTCGCGGGCATGGCCCTCCTGCTCTCGGCCGTCGGAATCTACGGTGTCATCGCGTTTGCCGTCAGCCAGCGCACCCGCGAGATCGGCATCCGCATGGCGCTCGGCGCGGACCGGCGGTCGGTGCGGCACCTCGTGCTCGCGGATGGCATGCGCCTCGCCCTCGCGGGACTCGTCCTCGGCCTCGTCGGAGCCTTCGCCGCGTCGCGGCTTCTGTCCGGCCTGCTCTTCGAGGTCGAGCCCGCCGACCCGGCGACGCACGCGGCCGTGGCGCTGATCCTCCTCTCGGTGGCCCTCCTGGCCTGCTGGATTCCCGCGCGCCGCGCCTCGCGCGTCGAGCCGATGGCGGCGCTGAGGGCGGAGTAGGACATGGCCGCGCTCATGCGGGAAATCCGCTACGCCCTCCGGGCACTTCGCAAGAGCCCCGGCTTCACGGCCGCCGCCGTAGCGACGCTCGCCCTCGGAATCGCCGCCTCGACCGCCATCTTCTCGATCCTCCACTCGGTCGTGCTCGCGCCTCTGCCGTATCGCTCCCCGGACCGGATCATGGTCCTCTGGGAGACGGGGCCGGACGGACGGCCCTGGCGGCCCGCCCCGGCGAGCCTTCGCGACTGGCGGGAGCACTCCCGATCCTTCGAGCGCCTGGCCGCGTTTCAGGGCTCCAACCTCACGCTGACGGGCCAGGACGAGCCCGTCCCGCTTCACGGCAGCCGCGTGAGTCCCGAGTACTTTCCGCTGCTCGGGGTATCCCCCGTCCTCGGCCGCGGCTTCCTCCCCGAAGAGGCCAAGTCCGGCGCGGCACCCGTCGTCGTGCTCGGCCACGATCTCTGGATCTCCCGCTTCGGCGGCGACCCGGGCATTCTCGGCCGCTCGCTGACGCTCGAAGGAATTCCCCGGACGATCATCGGAGTCATGCCCCGGGCACCGTACCCGGCAGAAGCCCTGACGATCGGCAAGGTCGGCTTCGCCGCCGGGCAGCCGGATTTCTGGATTCCCGCCGACCTCGACCACGTCGGAGCCCCGTCGGGACGCAGCTACGTCCTCGGCGTTCTCGGCCGGCTGGCCGAAGGCGTCACCCGCGAGGCGGCTCAGGAAGAGATGACGGCCCTGTCCCGCCGGCTCGCCGCCTCCGACTCGAGCAATCACGCGCTCGACGCTCGACTGCGCCCGCTCGACCTCGAAACGGAGGGAGCGATGCGGCCGGCGCTCTGGCTGCTCTTCGCCGCGGTCCTCTTCGTCCTTGCCATCGGCGCGGCCAACGTGACGAGCCTGGAGCTCGCCCGAGCGCAGGCGCGGGGACGCGAGCTCGCGGTCCGCGCGGCGCTCGGCGCCGGCCGTGGCCGAATCGCCGCGCAGGTCTTCGTCGAGTCGGTCCTGGTCGCCGCGGCGGCCGGTCTGCTCGGGATTCTCCTGACCGTATGGGGGCTGCCGCTGCTCGTCGCGCTCGTGCCGCCCGACGTGCCGCGCCTGGCCGAAGTGCGCGTCCATGCCGGGATCCTCGCGTTCGCCGTCGCCGTGTCCTTCGTCGTCGGCATTCTGTCGGGGCTCGTGCCGGCGCTCGCCGCCGCGCGGCGCGGCGCCTCCCGGTCCCTGTCCGCGGTCAGCCGCGGGTCCACCGACTCGCGGGCCGCCCGCCGGTCGCTCCGCCTCCTGGTGCTCGCCGAGACGGCGATCGCGGTGCTCCTCGCGTCGGGAGCGATGCTCCTGACGAAGAGCTTCCTGCAGCTCTCGCACGTCGATCCGGGCTTTCGCGCGACCGACGTCACGGTCGCGCAATTCTCGCTGCCGCGTTCCCGGTACGCCGGCCCGGACGACGTCGCCCGGTTCGAGGACGCGCTGCTGACCTCCGTGCGCAGCCTTCCCGGCGTCGCGTCCGCGTCGCTCGCGTACAACCACCCGCTCGAGGCGCACTGGATCGGTTCGGGCGCGGCCGAGCCGGTCGCGGCCGCTTCCGCCGACGCGCCGGCGCCGGCCTGGTTCCGGGCCGTCAGCGAGGACTACTTTCGTTCGGCCGGTGTGCCTCTGCGGTCCGGACGCGATTTCACCCGGACCGATGATTCGCGGCATCCGCCCGTCGCGATCGTCAACGAGGCCTTCGCCCGCGCAAACTTCCCCGACGGCCGGGCGGTCGGGAGGTTCCTGACCTCGGACGACGCGGCCTCGTGGTGGGGCGAGGGGTTGCCGACGCGCTTCGAGATCGTCGGCATCGCGGGCAACGTCCGGTTCCTCGGCCTCGACAAGGAAACCGCTCCCGCCTACTACCTGCCGGTCCGGCAGTTCCCGATCGAGGACATGAAGCTCCTGGTCCGCGGGACGCCCGGAATCGCGGCGCTGCGTCAGGCGTTCCACGCGCTCGACCCGGCCCTCCCCTTGCAGGACGTGTCGACGATGGCGCGGCATTACGACGCCGCCCTCGCACCGTCCCGGCTGAACATGCGCCTCATGCTCGTCTTCGGCGGCATCGCCGTGGGCCTCGCGATGGTCGGCGTGTACGGCCTGCTCTCCTACGTCGTCACGCTCCGGCGCCGGGAGCTCTCGATCCGCATCGCCCTCGGGGCGCGCGCCCCGCAGGTCCTCGGCACCGTGCTCGCCGAGACCGCGCGACTCGCGCTCGGCGGCATCCTCCTGGGTCTGGCGGGCGCCATCGCGCTCGGCCCGCTGCTGTCGCGGATTCTCTACGGGGTCGGCGCCTCCGACCCCGCGTCCCTGGCGGGCGCGGGGCTGGCGCTCGGCGTCGTCATGTTCATCGCGAGCGGCCTGCCGGCCCGGCGCGCCGCGCGCATCGCTCCCAGCGAAGTCCTGAAAGGCGAATGAAACCGATGATCCAGCTCTCCAACCTCGAGAAGGCCGTCGCGACCCGGGCCGGCCAGACCTTTCTCCTGCGCCGGATCGATCTCTCGATCGCTCCGGGGGAATTCGTGACGATCATGGGGCCGTCGGGCGCCGGCAAGTCGACCCTGCTCTCGATCCTCGGCATGCTCGATCATGACTGGACCGGCCAATTCCGCCTCCTCGAGCACGACGTCCACGCGCTCAAGCCTCGCGACCGCATCGAGCTCAACAAGAAGTACGTCGGGTTCGTCTTCCAGCAGTACCACCTGCTCGACAACCTCACGGTCGCCGAGAACCTGGACATCCCGCTCTCCTACAGGAACGTGAAGGGCTCGGAGCGCGCGTCGATCGTGGCCGACACGCTCGACCGGTTCCAGATCGTCGGCAAGAAGGACCTCTTCCCGAACCAGCTCTCCGGCGGCCAGCAGCAGCTCGTCGGCGTGGCGCGGGCGCTGATCGCGAAGCCGAAGCTGCTTCTCGCCGACGAGCCGACCGGCAACCTCCACTCGGACCAGGGCCGCGAGATCATGCGGCTCTTCAAGAAGCTGAACGACGAAGGCACGACGATCGTCCAGGTGACGCACTCCGAAGAGAACGCCACCTATGGGGACCGGATCGTGCGGCTTCGCGACGGCTGGATCGTGAACGACTGAGAGGACGCCATGACCGGGCTCATTCACGATCTGCGCTTCGCCGTTCGAACGCTGGGCAAGAGTCCCGGGTTCACCGCCGTCGCCCTCCTGACGCTCGGACTCGGCATCGGCGCCAACGCCGCGATCTTCTCGGTGCTCGACGCCGTCATGCTGCGTCCCCTCCCGTACGCGGCCGGCGAACGGCTCGTCATGATCGGTGACCGCGCGCCGGGCGGCGGCACGCCGGGCAACGTCGGCTTCGCCACGTACGAGGATCTGCGCGATCGAAGCCGCACCTTCGAATCGATGGCCGCGATACGGGCGTGGCAGCCGACCCTCGTGACCGCGGGGACCGCCGAACGCATCCCGGCCATGCGCGTGACCTCCAACTACTTCGCGATGCTCGGCGCGCGGCCCGCGCTGGGCCGGGATTTCCTTCCGGAGGACGACCACCCGGATACGTGGCGCGTCCTGCTCCTGAGCGACGGCCTGTGGCGCCGGGCCTTCGGCGCGGACCCGACGGTCGTGGGCCGCGTGGTGCGCCTGAACGGCCTGAGTTTCCGGATCGTCGGCGTCATGCCGAGGGACTTCCAACCGCTCGTCTCGGCTCGCTACTACAAGCCGGCGGAGCTCTGGGCGCCCATCGGATACGACCGGAGCCTGGAGTACGCCTGTCGCAGCTGCCAGCACCTGAAGGCCATCGGCCGCCTGGCCGCGGGCGTGACGCCGGCGCAGGCGAGCGCCGACCTCGACCGCGTCCGGCGCACACTCGCGGCCGAGCATCCGACCGAGTATCCCGACGGCCGGATGGATGCGATTCTTCTCTCGCGGGAACTGACCGCCGGAATTCGCGCTCCCCTGCTGGTCCTCGTCGGCGCCGTCGGCTTCGTCCTGCTGATCGCGTGCTCCAACATCGCCAACCTGACGCTCTCCCGGTCCCTGCGGCGGGCGCACGAGATGGCGGTCCGGGGAGCGCTCGGGGCGAGCCGCGGGCGCCTCATTCAGCAACTCTTCGCCGAAAGCCTGGTCCTGTGCGCGGCGGGGGGCGTCCTCGGGCTCGGCTTCGCCGCGGCCCTGCAGACGGCGCTGCTTCGCCTCGCCCCGGTTTCCCTGCCGCGCCTGGACCGCGTCGGGATCGATGCCCGGGTCTTCGGCTTCGCCGCCGCGGTCTCGCTCGCGGCGGCCCTCCTCTCGGGCTGGATTCCGGCGCTCCAGGGCTCGGCCGCTCGCCTTTCCCGATCCCTCGGCTCCCCGTCGCGATCGAGCGCGGGGATCACCTCCTCGAGGACGCGGCGGATCCTGACCGTCGTCGAGATGGCGCTCGGCGTCGTGCTCCTCGCGGGCGCGTTCCTGATGGTGCGCAGCATGCAGCGCTTGCTGGACGCGCCCTACGGATTCACCGCCGACCGTGTGATGACGATGTCGCTGTCGCTCAGCGGGGACGCGTACAAGGAGGATGCGCCCGCGGTGGCCTTCCAGGCCCGGGCCCTCGAGCGCATCCGCGCCCTCCCGGGGGTGGATGCGGCCGCGTTCTCCGGCCAGATCCCCCTCGGCGGCAACGGTGACTCGTACGGGTTTCACGTCCTCGGCCACCTGGCCGCGAATCCCGCCGAGGACCCCTCGGTCGAGAGGTACTCCGTCACTCCGGACTATTTCCGCGCGATGGGCATCCCCCGGCGCCGCGGCCGCCTCTTCACGGAGGCGGACCGCGCCGATTCGCTCCCGGTCATGGTGGTCTCGGAAACGACCGCCCACGTCCTTTTCCCCGGCCGCGATCCCATCGGGGAACGCGTGAAGGTCGGCGGCAGCGAAGGTCCGTGGCGCACCATCGTCGGCATCGCCGGCGACGTGCGGCACGTCGACATCGCCCTCCCGGCGACGCCGCAGATGTACCTGCCGCAGGCCCAGGTGACGGATGGCGGCCTGACCCTGGTCGTCCGAACTCGCAATGCCAAGCCGGAATCCCTGACGGGGCCGATCCGAGAGGTCATCCGCAGTCTCGACCCCGGAGTGCCGGTCTACGACTTCGCCGCCATGGAAGAGCTCGTCGACCGCTCGGCCGCTCCGCGGCGCTTCGTCATGCGCCTGCTGGCGGCTTTCGCGGCCGGGGCCTTGCTGCTGGCGGCCGTCGGGCTCTACGGCGTCGTCTCGCATGGCGTCGGCCAGCGAACGCGGGAGATCGGGATCCGTGTCGCCCTCGGCGCCCGTCCGGCCGACGTGATGCGCCTCGTGCTCTCGAGCGGCGCCGCGTCGGTCGGCCTCGGTCTCGCGTCGGGGATGCTCGCCGCTCTCGCCCTGATGCGCTTCCTGCGCTCGGTCCTCTACGAGATCAGCCCGACCGATCCCGTCGCCCTGGCGGGGGCCGTGGCGGTCCTCGCCGCCGTCGCCGTCGCGGCGCACTGGCTGCCCGCCCGGCGCGCGTCCCGCCTCGACCCGGTCGTGGCTCTCAAGTCGGAGTGAGGTGAAGACATGCGCGTCATGCAGGACCTCCGGTTTGCCGCGCGGGCGTTTCGCAAGGCGCCCGCCTTCGCGGCCCTCGCGATTTTGACGCTCGCCCTCGGCATCGGCGTCAACGTCGCCATCTTCTCGGCGGTCGACGCGGTGCTCTTCCGGCCGCTCGCCGTGAGCGACCCCGGGAGGGTCGTGCGGATCTACGCGACCAGCGTGGAAGGCGTCGACCTCTCCAATCACTCGTACCCGGTCTACACGGACTACCGCGACGGGGCGTCGTCCTTCGCCGGCATGGCGGCCTTCGACGACGCCGAGGCGTTTCACCTCTCGACCGGCGGCAAGGCCGAGCGCGTGACGGGGGCGCTGGTGAGCGGGAGCTTCTTCGAGCTTCTCGGCGCGCGTCCCGAACGGGGCCGGCTCCTCTCATCGGCAGACGATGCTGCGCCCGGCGCCAGCCCGGTCGCGGTCGTCAGCCACCGCCTCTGGGCGGCCCGCTTCGGCTCGGACCCGCAGACCGTCGGCTCGACCGTGCAACTCAACGGCCATCCGTACACGATCGTCGGCGTGGCGGCTCCGGAATTCACCGGCGTCGACCTCGACAGTCTCCCCGACGTCTGGGTGCCGATCGCGATGGTCGACCAGGCCCTTCCCGAATTCGGGGACGAAGGTGTCCTGACGTCCCGGAAGCTCTCGTGGCTCGACGTCGTCGCCCGCCTGAAGCCGGGCGTCTCCCGCGCCGCGGCGCAGGCTGAGCTCGATGGCATCGCGAAGCGCCGCGCCGCCGCGCAGCCAAAGGACCATACGGACCCGATGGCGCGCATCGTGCCCGCCGGTGAGTTCGCCGTGGGCCCGGGCTCGCGCGAAGAGGCGCGGCGGCTGTCCTGGCTTCTCGTCGGGATGGCCGGGCTGGTTCTCCTGATCGCCTGCGCCGACGCCGCGGGGCTGCTGCTGCTGCGCTCGGAGCGGCGGCGGCGGGAAATCGGAGTGCGCCTGGCGCTGGGCGCGTCGCGCCGGCAGATCGGCCGGCAACTCCTGGTCGAGAGTCTCCTCCTCGCCGTCTTCGCGGCCACCGCCGGTGTCGTCATGGCGGTCTGGGGGTCGGACCTGCTCGCGGCCCTCGTGCCGCCCGAGTTCGCGCTTCCCATGGGCGCGGCGACATCCGTGCTCGACCGGCGTGCCCTCGGCTTCGCGGCCGCCGCCGCGTTCGGCTGCGCGCTCCTGTCGGGACTCGCGCCGGCCTGGCGCGCCGGGCGCGTCGACGTCCTCACGTCCCTCAAGGGCTCGGGAGCGGCGGCGGGCCGCGGGCGATTCACTCTCCGGGACACGCTCGTCGTGGGTCAGATCGCGCTGACGGCCGTGCTTCTGGTGGGCGCGGGACTCACGGCGCACTCGCTCGTCCGCGAGGCCGCGGTGGACCCGGGCTTCGAGCCGGCCGGGCGCCTCGAGGCCTCGATCGACCTGGCCCGTCAGGGCTACGACCGCGCCCGCGGAGCGGCCATGTTCGAGGCGCTCCTCGAGCGGGTGCGGGCGATCCCGGGCGTGCGCTTCGCCGCCCTCGGCCGCACGACGCCCGTCCAGAGCGCGGGGATGCGCACGTCGATCGAAAGCGACGGCTACACGCCGGCGAAGGACGAAATTCCCCAGGCGGACCTGAACATCGTGACGCCCGGGTTCTTCGCGGCGCTCGGCGGCCGCCTCCTCGCGGGACGCGACTTCGACGCCCGCGACACGGCGACCGGCCCGCCCGTGGCGATCGTGAGCGAGGCGATGGCGCGCAAGTTCTGGCCGGGCGTGAATCCCGTGGGCCGACGCATCATGAATCTGGGGCCTCCGGGCGTGGGCGGCGAAGTCATCGGCGTCGTGCGCGACGTGCGCTTCCGCAGCCTCCGGCGGTCGCCGGATCCCACCGTCTACGTTCCTCTGTCGCAGTTCTACATGCCGCGGATGACGATCCTCATCGACGCCGCAACCGACCCCGCGGCCCTCGCGCGGCCGCTCGCCGCGGCGGTCGCGGGCCTCGACGCCGGCCTTCCCCTCTTCCACGTCCGCACGCTTCCCGAGAAACTCGGTCTCGCCCTCGGCCAGAGCCGCCTGATCGCGATTCTCGTCGGCGCCTTCGGTGCGCTGGCGCTGCTCCTGTCGGCGACCGGGCTCTACGGCATCGTGTCCTACGCGACGCAGGCCCGCACGCGCGAGTTCGGCATCCGGATGGCGCTCGGGGCCCGCAAGGCCCACGTGCGCAGGCTCGTGCTCCGCCGGGGCTCCGGGATCGCGGTCGTCGGCCTCGCCACGGGGCTGGCGGGGGCCGCGGCGGCGTCCCGGCTCGCGGCCGAGCTGCTCTTCGGCGTGACTCCCCTCGATCCCCTCTCCTATGCCGCGGCCGGGGCCGTTCTGTCGGCAGTGGTCCTTCTTGCCAGCGCGGTTCCGGCGGAGCGGGCCGCACGCGTGGACCCGATGACGGCGCTTCGAACCGAATGAGCCTCGACGATGACCTTCCCGACCCGCGACCGGCGGGGTCCCCGCGCGTCGCGCCTCCCGGCTCGATCCGGTCCGCATCCTCAGAAGCGAGTGAGGTGATCGCATGAATGCCCTGCTGCAGGATTTTCGCTACGCCCTCCGCGGGCTCTCCCGCAGCCCCGCCTTTGCCGCCGCGGCCGTCGCCACGCTCGCCCTCGGCATCGGCGCCAACGCCGCGATCTTCGCGCTCGTCGACCGCGTCATGCTTCGGCTGCTGCCCGTCCGCGCGCCGCGCGAGCTCGTCCTCCTCCGCTCGCCCGGCCCGCGCCAGGGACACACGTGGAGCGACGGCGACGACGCCTTCTCCTTCTCGTACCCGATGTACCGCGACCTGCGCGACGGCAACGAGGTCTTCGCGGGTCTGCTCGGGACGTTTCCGTTCGCCGCGAGTGTCGCGGCCGGGGGAACGACCGAGCGCGCGTCCGGGGAGCTCGTGACCGGCAACTATTTCGGAGTGCTCGGCGTTGTGCCCGAGCTCGGCCGGGTCTTCGCGCAGGACGACGACCGGACGCCCGGTGCGCATCCGCTGGCCGTGCTCTCACACGGTTACTGGGTCCGGCGCTTCGGAAGCGACCCCTCGATTCTCAACAAGACGGTCGTCGTCAACGGCCAGTCCCTGACGGTCGTCGGCGTGGCGCACGCGGCATTCTCGGGCGTGCAACCCGGCCGCCGCGCGGATCTCTTCGTTCCGCTCGCGATGAAGGCGAGCATGACGCCGCTGCAGGAGACCCTCGACAACCCCAAGGAGTACTGGCTGCAGATGATCGGGAGGCTGAAGCCCGGCCTCACGCGGAAGGCCGCGGAGGCCTCTCTGGCCGCCACGTACCGTCCGCTGCTCGAGGCCCTCCTGCCGCAGATGAGCAACTGGGACGACACGCGCAAGAAGGAGTTCCTCAGCCGCCGGATCGAGCTTGCCCCGGGAGGCGTCGGCCGCGCCAACCTGCGCCAGGGTTTCGGCACGCCGCTCCTCTCGCTGATGGGAATGGTCGGCCTCGTGCTCCTGATCGCATGCTCGAACCTGGCGGGGCTCCTCGCCGCGCGGGGCGTCGCCCGCCAGCGCGAGTACGGCATCCGCCTCGCGATCGGCGCCAACCCCGGACAACTGCTCCGCCAGTCGGTCGTCGAGTGCCTGACGTTCTCGATCGCCGGCGGGGCCCTCGGCCTCGCGCTGGCGGCCTGGACGCTCTCCGCGCTTCTGTCCGCGTTTCCGCCCGACGCCGACCTGCGGCAGGTCGCCGTCTCGGTGGATCCGCGCGTGATCGGCTTCGCGGCGGCCCTCGCGGTCGCCGCCGGAGTCCTCTTCGGCGTCGGCCCGGCCTACCGCGCGTCGCGTCTCGACCCGGCGCGCACGCTGCGGGGCCAGAGCCGCGGCGCGAGCTCGGCGGGGCGCGAGGCCATCCGGACGCGCGGCTGGCTCGTGACGGCCCAGGTCGCCCTGACACTCGTGCTTCTGGTGGCCGCCGGCCTTTTCACGAAGAGTCTCGCGAACCTCGGCCGCGTCGACCTGGGGTTCAAGCCGGACAACGTCCTCACCTTCTCGGTCGCACCCGACTCCAACGGGTATGTCCCGGAGCGGACGGCGCAGTTCGCGCGACGCCTCAGCGAAACGCTCGCCGCCTCTCCGGGCATCCGATCCGTTTCGGCCGCGGAGGTCGCCTCGATGACCGGGAGCGACGAAACGACCAACGTGCGCACGTCCGGCCCCGCCAACGAGCAGACCAAGGGGATCCGGGTGTGGCGCAACCACGTCGGGCCGGAGTACTTCTCGACGCTCGGAATCCCGCTCGTCGCCGGCCGCGAGTTCCGGTTCGAGGACGACCTGCGCGCGGCCCCGGTCGCGGTCGTCAACGAGACCATGGCCCGCAGGTTCTTCCCCGGGCGCTCGGCGATCGGCGAGCGCCTCGGCATCGGCCGCGGCGAGGAGGCCCCCAGCGTCGAGATCGTCGGCGTGGTCCGCGACGCCAAGTCGGGACTTGTCGGCGAGGAGGAGCATCCCTTCGCGTTCACGCCCTATCTCCAGGACCCGACGCTCGGCTCGCTCACGTTCTACCTGCGCGGCGAGGTCCCGCCCGACCGGCTCGCGCCGGCGGCGCGGGCCGCGGTGGCGGGCCTCGATCCGCAACTCCCGGTCTTCGACGTCAAGACGCTGACGGCCCAGATCCGCGAATCCCTGCTGACCGAGCGGCTCATCTTCATCCTCTCCGTCGCTTTCGGCGGCCTCGCGGCGCTTCTGGCCGCGATCGGCATCTACGGGGTGCTCGCCTTCTCCGTCGCCGAGCGCCGAAGGGAGATCGGCGTGCGCATGGCCCTCGGCGCCGACCCGGCGACCGTCCGCCGTCTCGTGCTGTCCGAGGTCGGCCGCTTCCTCGTCGTCGGCGCCGCCGTGGGACTTCCGGCGGCCTGGGCGCTCGCCCGGGTCATCGAGTCGATCCTGTTCGGCGTGAAGGCCGCCGATCCTCTGGTCTTTGCGTTCGGCCTCGCGCTCATGGCGGCGGTCGCCCTCGTCGCCGGATACCTGCCCGCACGGCGCGCCGCGAAAATCGACCCGCTCGACGCCCTCCGGGGCGACTGAAAAGGAGTCCCGCATGTCGATCCTCGGCCAGGACCTGCGATACGCGCTGCGCACCCTGCGCAAGAGCCCGGGCTTCGCGGCCGTCGCGATCGCAACGCTCGCCCTCGGGATCGGATCGAACGTCGCGATCTTCTCGGTCGTGAACGCCGTTCTGCTCAAGCCGCTGCCCTTCGACCGGGCCGGCGAGCTCGTGCGCGTGACGTCGGACTTCACGCGGCGGGGCACCGACGACGTCGGCCTCTCGGCCCCCGAGCTGTTCGACTATCGCGATCGCTCCGGCGTGTTTTCGGCGATCTCCGGCCTCTATCCCATCACCGCGAACGTCACCGGAGGCGACCGGCCCGAGCGCGTCGAGACGCTGCTCGTCGACGTCGACTACTTCGACATCCTGGGCGTCCGGCCCCAGATCGGCCGCCTCTTCACGCCCGGGGACTACGACCCGGGCATCGCCGATCTCGTCGTCATCTCAGACGGGTTCTGGCGCCGCCGCTTCGGAGCCGACCCGGGCGTCCTCGGCAAGCCCCTTCGGATCGACGACGACCTGTGCACGATCGTCGGCGTCCTCCCGCCGGGCTTCCGCCATCCCGGCCGCGTGATCGAGACCGACGTCGAAGTCTGGGCGCCCTCCGGCTGGCTCGGCCCGCCATTCCAGGGCCCCAACCGCCGCGCCTACTTCCTCCAGGGCGCGCTCGGTCGCCTGAAGCCCGGCGTCACGCCGGCGGCGGCGCAGGGGCGGCTCGACGCCCTCGCCGGGGAGCTGCGCCGCGAGTTCCCGGGGGACTACCCCGAGAACGACGGCTGGGCGCCGCGCCTGGTTCCGCTCCAGGATGACCTCGTCGGCGGCGTCCGTCCCGCCCTGATGGTTCTGCTCGCCGCGGTCGGCCTCGTGCTCCTGATCGGGTGCGCGAACGTGGCCAACCTCCAGCTCGCGCGGGCCTCGGCGCGGCGAAGAGAGATCGCGGTGCGCCAGGCCCTCGGCGCCTCGCGCGGGCGACTCGTCCGGCAGCTCCTGACCGAGAGCCTCGTCGTCGCACTCGCCGGCGGTGCCCTCGGGCTCGCCCTGGCCGCCTTCGGCGTGGATCTCCTGATGCGGCTCTCGCCGGCCAGCATCCTCCGACTTCCCGAAGTCGGCATCGATCGCGCCGTCCTCCTCTTCACGCTCGGCGCTTCGCTTCTGACGGGTGTCGTGTTCGGGATCGCTCCGGCGCTCCAGGGATCCGACGCCGGACTCGGCGAAGCGCTCAACGAGGGCTCCCGCGGCGCGTCCGGCCGGCGCGGCAAGCGCGTCCGGTCGCTTCTCGTCGTCGCGGAGTTCGCCCTGGCGCTCGTGCTGCTCGTCGGCGCGGGGCTGCTCGTGCGCACGCTCTGGCAGTTGCAGAAGGTCGACGTGGGCTTCCGGCCGAAGGGCGTGACCACGGCGAGTCTCTGGCTGCCGCAGCCGGACATCCGCGAAAACGGCCGCTATAACGAGGGCTCCGCCCAGGCCGCGTTCTATCGCAAGGCCCTCGAGCGCATCCGGGCGCTGCCCGGGGTCGAGGAGGCCGCGGGCGCGACGAGCGTCCCGTTCAACAGCCTGCGCTTCACGACCCGGCTCCAGATCGAAGGACGCGACCCCGGGCGCGACGGAACCGCCGTGGCCGCCGGCTCGAGCGCCTCCACCCGCTACTTCCAGACCCTCGGAATCCCGCTGAAGGCGGGGCGAGACTTCGACGAGCGCGACGCCGAGGGCGGCGAACCGGTCATGATCGTGAGCGAGTCTTTCGCGCGGCGTTTTTTCCCGGGCGGGGACGCGATCGGGAGGCGCCTTCGCTTTCCGGGCCGCACGCAGCCGGGCCCGTGGATGTCGATCGTCGGCATCGTCGGCGACGTGAAGACGGAGTCGCTTGCCCTCGACGGGAGGCCGACCTTTTATCGTCCTCTCCTCCAGCAATCCAGTCCGATCTTCACCTTCGTGGTCCGGAGCACGGCGCCGCCCGCGACGCTCGGCCCGCAGGTCGACGCGGCCGTGCGCGCTCTCGACCCGGAGCTTCCGGTCTTCGCGGTCCGCACGATGGACGAGGCGATGGCGGCGACGGTCGAGGAGCGCCACTTCGCGATGCAGCTCCTGGCCTTGTTCGCCGTCGCGGCCCTGGCGCTCTCGGCCGTCGGCATCTACGGGGTCATCGCCTACGGGGTCGCCCAGCGCACCCGCGAGATCGGCATCCGCATGGCGCTCGGGGCGCGACCCGCGGACGTGCGGCGCATGCTGCTCGTCGAGGGCGGAAAGCTCGCCGGCGCCGGCGTGGCCATCGGACTCGCCGGGTCCGTCCTGCTGACGCGCGCGATGTCGGCCCTGCTCTACGGGGTGGGACCCCGCGATCCGATGACCCTGGCGTCGGTGCCGGCGATGCTGGCGGCGGTCGCCCTGGCGGCCACGTTTTTTCCGGCGAGGCGCGCGAGCCGGGTCGACCCGACGACCGCGCTGCGAAGCGAATAGCGGGGCGGTGGTAGATTCCCGCCGTGGTCGCCGAGGACACCGGCCGCGTCGAGAAGACTCCCGAGGAATGGCGCGCCGCGCTGACGCCGGAGCAGTACCGGATCCTGCGCGAGAAGGGCACCGAGCGCGCCTTCACGGGACGGTACTGGAACCACCACGCGTCCGGGACGTACGCATGCGCCGGTTGCGGGAACATCCTCTTCGATTCCCTGTCCAAGTTCGAATCGGGGACGGGATGGCCGAGCTTCAAGACTCCGGCCTCGCCCGCGAGCGTGAAGACCCACGAGGACGCCAGCCTTTTTCTCGCCCGCACGGAAGTGATCTGCCGGCGCTGCGACTCGCATCTCGGCCACGTCTTCGACGACGGGCCGGAACCGACGGGGCTGCGGTATTGCATGAACTCCGCCGCGCTCGACTTCCGGCCGCGGTGACCCGGCCGCCGTGGCCGCTGCCATGAACCGCGCGCCGCGGGTCCTGATCGCCGACGACCAGCGCGACGTGCTGGAGGCGCTGCGCCTCCTGCTCAAGGGCGAGGGCCTGGAGTGCGAGACCGCAAGCTCGCCCGCCGGAGTGCTCGCGGCGCTCGAGTCGCGCGAACGGGACGCGGCCCTGATCGACCTCAACTACACGCGCGACACGACCTCGGGACAGGAAGGCCTGGACCTCCTGGCGAAGATCCAGGAGATCGACCCGACCCTGCCCGTGATCGTCATGACGGCGTGGGGCACCGTCGATCTCGCCGTCGAGGCGATGCGCCAGGGGGCCCGGGACTTCGTGCAGAAGCCGTGGGACAACGCCCGCCTCCTGACGACGCTCCGCACGCAGATCGCCCTCGGCCAGGCCCTGCGCGTCGGCCAGCGCCTCGAGGCCGAGAACCGGATCCTTCGCCACGAAGGCTCTCCGTCGATGATCGCGGCCTCCCCCGCCATGCGCCCGGTCCTCGACGTCATCGCGCGCGTCGGCCCGTCGGACGCGAACGTCCTGATCACGGGCGAAAACGGCACCGGGAAGACGCTGGTGGCGCGCGCGCTCCATGCCGCCTCTCCCCGCGCATCGCGCCCCTTCCTGACCCTGAACGCCGGGGGCATCTCCGAGGGTGTCTTCGAGAGCGAGCTCTTCGGCCACGTCAAGGGCGCCTTCACCGACGCACGCGCCGACCGCGTCGGCCGCTTCGAGCTCGCCGACGGCGGAACGCTCTTTCTCGACGAGATCGGCAACGTGCCCCTCTCCCAGCAGGGCAAGCTCCTGCGGGTACTCGAAACCGGCGAGTTCGAGCGCGTCGGTTCGTCCCGCACCCGCCGCTGCGACGTGCGGATCCTGTCGGCGTCGAACGCCAACCTTCCCGCCGAGGTCGCGGCCGGGAGCTTCCGCCAGGACCTCCTCTTCCGCCTGAACACGATCGAGATCCACCTGCCGTCGCTCTCCGAGCGCCGGGAGGACATTCCGCTCCTCGCCCGGCAGTTTCTGCAGAGCCACGCGGAGCGCTACCGCAAGAACGTCTCGGGCTTCGAGCCGGCGGCCATGGAAGCGCTGCTGGCCCATCGCTGGCCCGGCAACGTGCGCGAGCTCGACCACGCGATCGAGCGCGCCGTCCTGATGTCCTCGGGCGGCGCGATCCGCGCCGGAGACCTCGGATTGAAGCGCGGGGTCGAGGCGGGAAGGCTCGAGGACCTTTCGCTCGAGGAGGTCGAAAGCCTCCTCGTGCACAAGGCCATGGACCGGTTCGGAGGCAACGTGAGCCAGGCGGCGAAGGCCCTGGGGCTCTCCCGCAGCGCCCTGTATCGCCGGCTCGAAAAACACGGACAATGACGCCATGGCCGGCCGCCCGCTGACGCACGAACGGCGGATCCTGCTCCTGGCGTTCCTCGCCGCGCTGCCCGCGATCGCGATCGCCCTCGTGCTTCTGTGGACCGGCGACTTCACGCCCAAGCTGCGCTGGACCCTGACGACGATCCTCGTCGGGGCGTTCCTGGCGTTCACCCAGGCGCTCCGCGAGCGCGTCGTGCGCCCGCTCCAGACGGTCTCGAATCTTCTCGCGGCCATGCGCGAGGAGGACTTCTCGATCCGCGCGCGCGGGGCGCGGCCCGACGACCCTCTCGGCGAGGTGTTCCTCGAGGTCAACGCGCTCGCGGCGACGCTCCGCGAGCAACGGCTGGGGGCGCTCGAAGCGACGGCCCTGCTCTCGAAGGTCATGGCGGAGATCGACGTGGCCGTGTTCGCGTTCGACGAGCGCGGCGAGCTCCAGCTCGTCAACCGTTTCGGCGAGACCCTGCTCGGCCAGCCGGAGCCCAGACTCCGGGGCCGGCGCGCCGAAGAGGTCGGACTCGCCGCGTTCCTCGTCGACGGCGCGCCCCAGATCCGCGAGGCCGCGTTCCCCGGCCGGTCCGGGCGGTGGGAGATCCGGACGAGCACGTTTCGCCAGGGCGGCGCGCCCCACCGGCTGCTCGTCCTCGCCGACGTCAGCCGTCCCCTGCGGGAGGAAGAGCGCCAGGCCTGGCAGCGCCTCATCCGGGTGCTCGGGCACGAGCTCAACAACTCGCTCGCCCCGATCCAGTCGATCGCGGGAAGCCTCCAGCGCCTGGCGAGCCAGAACGAGCCGCCGCCGGACTGGCGCGACGATCTGCGTCACGGCCTGTCCGTGATTGCCTCCCGCGCCGAGGCGCTCTCGCGCTTCACGTCCGCGTATGCCCGGCTCGCCCGGCTGCCGCCGCCCGCGCCCGCGCCCGTGGACGTGGGGAGCCTGCTCGCGCGGGTCGCGAGCCTCGAGCCGCGCCTGGCGGTCGGGGTGATTCCGGGGCCGGCCCTGACGGTCCAGGCGGACGCCGATCAGCTCGAGCAACTGCTCATCAATCTCGTGCGCAACGCCGCCGACGCCGCTCTCGAGACGCAGGGAGGGGTTGCGCTCGGCTGGAAGCGCGGGGCCCGGCAGGTCGAGATCTGGGTTGCCGACGACGGGCCGGGCCTTCCGACGACGACCAACCTGTTCGTCCCGTTTTTCACGACGAAGCCGGGCGGCTCGGGGATCGGCCTCGTGCTGTCGCGCCAGATCGCCGAGGCCCACGGCGGCAGCCTCGAGCTCGAGAACCGGCGTGGCCATCACGGCTCGATCGCGAGGCTGCGCCTTCCGCTCGGCCGGGCCGCGTGACGCCGTGAGATACCGGGAAGTCAGCGTCCGCCCGGCCCTCGCGTCCCGCATCGAATGCCTCTGGCTCGCGGAGGACGCCGGAGCGGGTCCGGGCAGGGCCGAGCGCATCCTGCCCGACGGCTGCGTCGAGTGGATCATTCACCTCGGCGCGGCCTATGCGCGGATCGGCGACGACGAACGGCCGGCCCTCCAGCCGGCGAGCTTCGTCGTCGGACCGATGTCCCGGCCGATCCGCATCGCTCCGACCGGCCCCGTCCGAACGCTCGGCGTTCGCTTTCGCCCGGGCGCCGCGCGGGAGGCGCTCGGCGCACCGCTCGAAACCCTGGCCGACGGGTCGGCTTCGGCGGAAGAGCTCTGGGGCGCGGCAGGGGCGCCGAATCGAGGACGAGGTCGCCAACGCGCCCGACGACCGGGCCCGACGGACGGCCATCGAAGACTTCATCGAGTCGCGTCTGGCGCGCACCGGGGCGGCCGACGCCCGGCTCGCGGCCGCCGTCGGCGAGGTGCTCGCGGGCCGGGGCCGGCGGCCGGTCGCCGAGATCGCGCGCCGCGCCGGCTGGGGGCGGCGACAGCTCGAGCGTGCGTTCCGCTCGGGCGTCGGCGTGACGCCGAAGACGCTGTCGCGCGTCATCCGGTTCCAGAACCTCCTTCGCCTGGCGGGCCGCGACGCCGGGGCCTCCTGGGCGGACCTCGCCGCGCGGTGCGGATACGCCGACCAGGCTCACCTCGCCCGCGAGTTCCGGGAGCTCGCCGGGGTCACGCCGGCGTCGGGGCAGGCGGCATCGGGAGAGCTCGGGCGGCACTTCGTCGCCCCGGAGCGCATCGATGCCCTCCTGTCGGGCCGCGTCCGGGCCGATGACGCGTTCGTTCAAGACGGCGCGGCCGGCCCGGCATAGAGTCCCCGGCCCATGAGGAGGTTCCATGCTCGCGACTCTTCTGACCCTGGCTTTCTTCGCGGCCCCCGCCGCGCCCGCCGACGTCGCCTCCCTTTCCTGGATGAGCGGAGTCTGGACGGGTTCGCAGAACGGCACCGAATACGAAGAGGTGTGGACGGCGCCCCGGGGAGGGTCGCTTCTCGGACTCCATCGCGACGTCTCCGCGGGACGCACCGTCTCGTTCGAGTTCCTTCGGATCGAAGCCGCCGAGGGAGCTCTCGTCTATTGGGCGAGCCCCGGCGGACGGCCGGCGACGCCGTTTCGCGCGGTCGAGACCGCGAAGGATCGAATCGTTTTCGAAAACCGCGAGCACGACTTCCCCACGCGGATCCTCTACTGGCTCGGCCCCGACGGCGCCCTCCACGCCCGCATCGAGGGCACGCTCCAGGGCAAGCCCGCGGGCGAGGAATGGACGTGGCATCGGGCGAGCTGACGCGGGACGACGAGGGAGAGACGCTCGTTCGCGCCCGCCCTCCTCCGGTCGTCCCGAAAAACCCGCGTTCCGTCCCCTCGACTTCATCGACGATCCGCGCGCCCTTGCGGGACCCCCGGTTCTCGGGCTTTTCTGAGGCGTGAACCGGGCCCGCTTCGGCCTCGCCGTGCTGCTCCTGCTGGCCGCCTGCCAGCTCTGGGGGCTCGATCCCTCCACGCCGCCGTCGCAGTTCGGCCACGACGTCTGGACGAGCGACTCGGGCCTCCCCCAGAACTCGATCACGGCCATGATCCAGGCCCGCGACGGTTACATCTGGCTCGGAACGCAGGAAGGCCTGGTCCGATTCGACGGCGCGCGCTTTACCATCTTCGACACCCGCAACACGAAGGCGCTCAACGACGACTGGGTGCAGGCTCTGCTCGAAAGCCGCGACGGCACCCTCTGGATCGGGACGGTCACGGGCCTGGCGCGACGACGGCACGGCGAGTTTCTCCCCCCGCCCGAGGGCCCGCTCTCCCGCGCGATCGTGCGGACGCTCTTCGAGAGCCGCGACGGGTCGGTCTGGGTCGCCTCGAGCCTCGGCGTCACGCGATTCCGGGGCGGGGAGACCCGTACCTGGGGAGAGCGCGAGGGCCTGACCGCCGGAAGGGTCCTCTCGATCGCCGAAGACCGGGAAGGAACGGTGTGGGTCGGCGGCACCGGTGGAGCGGCCCGCCTGGTGGACGACCACTTCGAGCCCTGGTCCGTACCCGACGGTTTCCCGGGCGCCGCCCTGTCGATGCTGGCCGACCCCGAGGGAGGCCTGTGGGTCGGCACCGGCCGCGGGCTCGCCCATGTCGACGGCCGTTCCTGGCGCCTCCATGGCATCGAAGACGGCCTCACGAACAATTTCGTGCGGGCCCTCTCGCGCGACCGCGCGGGGAGCCTGTGGCTCGCGACCGATGGCGGCCTCTTCCGCTTCCGGGACGGCCACTTCGTCCGGCACGGCGAAGGGGACGGCCTGTCGTCCAACCGGATCCTGTCGATCCTCGAAGACCGCGAGGGAAGCCTCTGGATCGGAACCTCCGACGGAGGTCTGGACCGGATCCGCGAACGGCGCGTCGTCCTCTACACCGAAGCGGAGGGTCTCTCCGACGCCCGCCTCTGGTCGGTCTTCGAGGACAGCCGCGGGAACCTCTGGGCGGGGACGGCCGAGGGGGTCTTGAACCGCATGCCGGCGGGCAGCGACCGCTTCGAGACGGTGGCCTCGCTCGGAGCGACCGTCATGGCGATCGCCGAGGACGCGCGGGGCGGACTGTGGGTCGGCACGCGAGGCGGGGGCCTCGTTTACCTGCGGGACGGCCGGATGCAGCGCTACGTCCAGGCGGACGGGCTGTCGGGCAACTGGATCTCGTCGCTTCTGGTCGACCGGCACGGCGCCGTCTGGGTCGGAACGATGGCCGCGGGTGTCAATCGGATCGAGAACGGCGTCATCCAGGCGTTCCGGGGCCCGGGTGTCCTCGGGTCCGACGCCGTCTTCTCGATCTACGAAGACCGTGAGGGACGTCTGTGGATCGGAACGTTCGGCGGCGGGGTCACCCGCTACGCGAACGGCCGGTTCGACACGTTCACGACGAAGGACGGCCTCGCGCACGACGTCGTGATGTCGACGTACGAGGACGCGGAGGGGACCTTCTGGTTCGCCACGCGGGGCGGGCTCTCCCGTTTCCGCGACGGCCGCTTCACGACCTTCCGCCAGAAGGAGGGCGTCTTCCACGACGCCGCTCAGCGCGTCGTCGAGGACGGGCACGGATACCTCTGGCTGACCAGCAACCGGGGCATCTTCCGCGTCGCGCAGGCCGAGCTCGCAGCAGCCGCGCGCGCCCCCGGCCGGATCTCCGACGCGGCGACGTTCGCATCGGCCACCGGCATGGCCGTCGCCGAGTGCAACAACGCGCAGCACGGGGCCTGGAAGAGCCGCGACGGGCGCCTCTGGTTCGCCACGGTCAAGGGGCTCGCCATGGCCGACCCGGCGCGTATCTCCATCAATCCCGTGGCGCCGAACGTCGTCATCGAGCAGGTCACCGCGGACGGGCAGGCGCTTCCCCTCGACGGAGGCGTCGCGCTTCGGGCGGGCACGCGTCGGCTCGAAATCGCCTACACGGCCCTCGCGTTTCGCAACCCGGGAGCGGTCCGGTTCCGCTTCCGGCTCGAGGGGTTCGACAAGGACTGGGTCGACGCGGGATCGCGCCGCACCGCGTACTACACGAACCTCCCGCCCGGGCGCTATCGCTTCCGCGTTCGCGCCGCCAACGAGGACGGCGTCTGGAGCGAAGCGGGCGCCGCGACCGACGTGGTCCTGGCGCGGCACCTCCACGAGACGGCCTGGTTCCGGGCCCTCACGATCGCCCTCCTCGCGGCGGGCGGCGCCGCCCTCTATCGTCTCCGCGTGCGGCGGCTCGAAGCGCGCGAGCGGCTGCGCACGGCGCTCGTCGCGGCGCAGCTCGACGCCCTCCAGTTCCAGCTTCGCCCGCACTTCCTCTTCAACACGCTCAACAGCCTCCTGCCCCTGGTGGGCAAGGACCCCGACCGGGCGCGGCAGATGGTCGTGCGCCTCGGCGACCTGTTGCGGGTCTCGCTGCGCTCCGAGGACCATCCGCTCGTGACGCTCGAAGAGGAGATCGCGATCCTCGAGAAGTACCTCTCCATCGAGGAGGTCCGCTTCCGGGACCGCCTCGAAGTCTCGATCTCCGTCGACCCTTCCGTGGCCGCGGCGAAGGTGCCGAGCTTCCTCCTCCAGCCCCTCGTCGAGAACGCGATCAAGCACGGCCTCGGCGGGCGGACCGCGCGGGTGCGCATCGCGGTGACGGCCCGGGAAGAGTCGGGCATGCTCTCCCTCTCCGTCCGGGACGACGGCCCGGGCCCGCGCGCGAGCTCGATCGACACCACCGGCGGGATCGGCCTCGCCAACACGCGGCGACGGCTCGAAGCTCTTTATCCCGGCCGCCACCGGCTCGAGCTCCTCCCGGCCGCGGGCGGAGGCGCCGAGGTCCGTCTCGCGATCCCTCTCGGCCTCGCCGCCGTCCGAACCGCCCCCGCCGAGGCGCCGGCGACGTTCTCGCGCGCGTCCTGACGCACGCGGCTCAGCGCGGAACGCTCTTCGCCCGGACCTCTTCCGACGTCAGTCCGTAGATCGGAGGCGTCTCGACGCCGAGGATCCCGAGAGCCAGGTAGAGCTGGCCGCGGTGATGGATCTCGTGCTCGATCATGAGTCGGAGCCACTTCCCGACCGGCAGCTTCGATCCCCCGGGCGTTTCGCAGAGACGGTCGAGGTCGGCGTCGGTCAGCGCCCGGAAGATCGCCATCGACTCCGCGTGGCAGCGATCGACGTAGGCGCGGACGGCCCGGGCGCCGTCGGCGAGCTCGCGCCCGTGCCCGGAATAGCGGGACGGACGCCCCGCCGCATTTTCGGCGTACATGTCGCGCTCGATGCCGGCGAGGTGCCGGAGGATGTCGCCGAGCGTGAACTTGCCGGGAGCCCAGGTCCACTCCAGGCGGTCCGGCGGAATGCAGTCGGCCACACGCCGCGTCCGGGCACGCACCTTCTCGAAGTATCCGACGAGCTCGCCCACGCGGCGGTTCTCCATGGCGCGGGCTCGACGTCAGGCCTTCAGCTCGCCGGGGCGAATCGGCACGCGGCGCAGGCGCTTCCCGGTCGCCGCGAAGATGGCGTTCGAGACGGCCGGGGCGACCGGCGGCACCGGCGGCTCGCCGAGCCCGGTCGGGGGCCGGTCGCTGTCGACGATGTGGGTCTCGACGCGCGGCATCTCGGAGATCGCGAGGACCGGAAACTCGGCGAAATTCGTCTCGACCACGCGCCCGGCACGGATCGTGATCTCGCCCTTCAAGGCGTACGACAGCCCCCACGCGATCCCGCTTTCGACCTGCCCCTCGACGCCCACCCGGTTGACGACCTGCCCGCAGTCGAGGGCCGTGACGATCCGGTGGACGCGCACGTCTCCCGCGGGGCCCACGGAGACCTCGGCCACCTGCGCGATCACGGTGCGCCCGTGGTAGACGTTGCAGGCGATTCCGCGGCCGGCGCGACGCCCGGGAGGAGTCTCGAGCCTGCGTCCCCAGCCGGCCTTCTCCGCCGCGAGCTTCACGACCGCCGCGAGGCGCGGTCGCTCGATCTTCCAGCGTCCGTTCGGAAGCGTCAGGACGGGTTCGCCTTCGAGAAGCGAGAGTCTCAGCGCGACCGGATCGCGGTCGAGGCGCGCGGCGACTTCGTCGAGGAACGACTCGCGGGCGAAGACGTTGGGCGGGTAGTAGACGGCCCTCCAGGCCCCGGTGCGGATCGGCGACTCGACTTCCGTGTATTCGGCCGAGAGGTTCTCGATCGCGTACGGCGTGTCGTAGCCGCCCCAGGGGGCGACGTCGTTCTCGCTGTCGGCGGGGTCGAGGTTGCCGAACATCGAGAGGTGGAAGCACGTCGAACGATGGGTCCAGGCCGTGATCTTCCCGGATCCGTCGATCCCGGCCTCGAGGTCCGCACGCTCGCTCGGATGAAGGTAGTCCCCGAGGAAGTCGTCTTCGCGGGACCACACGACCTGGACCGGGACGCCGGCGGCGCGCGCGACCTCCACGGCCTCGGTGGCGTAGTCGGCGTGCAGCCGGCGGCCGAAGCCGCCGCCAAGGAGGGTGACGTGCACGTCGACCTTGTCGGGCGCGATCTTCAGGAGCTCGGCGCACGCCTTCTGGACCCGCTGCGGGTTCTGCGTCGGCGCCCAGATCTCGCAGCGCCCGCCGGCCACTCTCGCCGTGCAGTTCTGGGGCTCCACCGACGCGTGGGCCTGGAAGCCGTCCCGGTACGAGGCGGCCATCCGCGTCGCCGACGCCGCCAGGGCCGACGCCGCGTCGCCCTGCCGGCGCGTCCGGTGCCGCGCGTGGCGCGGGGTCGAGGCCGGATCGTCGAGGCGCCGGGCGAGCTCGGCGCTCGTCAGGGAAGCGTTGGCGCCCTCGTCCCAGGATGTGGCGAGGGCGTCCCGACCGGAAAACGCGGCGAAGCTGTCGCGCGCGACGACCGCGACTCCCGTCGACACCTCCACGACTTTCTCGACGCCGGCGACCGCCATGGCCTTCGCGGCGTCGAACCGGAGCACCCGGCCGCCGGGGACCGGACAGCGCGCGACCGCGGCAAATCGCATCCCCGGAACGCGGACGTCGAGTCCGTAGACCGCCTGACCCGACACGATCGCGGGACCGTCGACGCGCGCGACGCCGGTCCCGACCAGGCGAAAGTCCTTCCGGTTCTTGAGACCGGGCTCCTTCGGCACGGGCAGCGTCGACGCGACCGCCACGAGCTCTCCGTACGGAAGGCGGCGTCCGGTCGGGGCGTGGGTCACGGCGCCGTCGCGCGCGACGCATTCCCCGGCGGGCACCTTCCAGGTCCGGGCCGCCGCCGCGACGAGCATCTCGCGGGCGGCCGCCCCGGCCGTCCGCAGCGGCGTCCAGGAATCCTCGACGCTGCCGCTGCCGCCGGTACCGAGGTCGTCGTAGCCCGGCCCCGGCGACGCCTGAACGAGACGGACCCCGCCGAGGCCGACCTCGAGCTCCTCGGCGAGAATCATCGCGAGCGACGTCCGCACGCCCTGCCCCATCTCGGAGTGCCCCACCACGAGCGTCACCACGCCGTCGGAACCGATCGAGACCCAGGGATTGGGGGCAAACGCCGGGGAGGCCCCACGGCCGAAGAGCGGGACTTCGACGAGGAGCGCGGCGCCTCCGACGGCGCCGGTTTTCAGGAACTGCCGCCGCGTCGCGCTCATCAGGGAGCTCCCTTCCCGGCGAGCCGGCCGGCCGCGTGGACCGCGCGCCGGATGCGCTCGTAGGTCCCGCAGCGGCAAACGTGGTCGTTGAGCGCCGCGTCGATGTCGGCGTCGGCCGCGCCCGGTTTCTCCTGCAGGAGGGCCGCCGCCTCCATGATCATCCCCGGCTGGCAATAGCCGCACTGCGCGACGTCCTCCGCCAGCCAGGCTTTCTGGCAGGGGTGACGCCCGTCCTCCGAGAGGCCTTCGATCGTCGTCACCCGCTTTCCGCCGGAGGCGATCTCGGCGAGGCTGACCTGGCAGGCGCGGACGGCCCGGCCGTCCAGGTGCACGGTGCACGCGCCGCAGATACCCTCGCCGCACCCGTACTTCGTGCCGGTCAGGCCGAGGAAGTCCCGCAGCACCCACAGCAGCGGGGTGTCCGGGTTGCCGGCCTCCACCGACCGTCGTCGGCCGTTGACGGAGAGTTCGTAGGTCTTCATCGGCGCGCGGTCCCCCCCGAGGTTCAAACGGGAAATCCGCCCGCAGGTTTCGTCGTCCGGACCGGAGGCCGGGATCGGCGGACGGAACGACCCCTTACCGGCCGCGCACGACCGTGAGAGTCACCGTCAGGGCCTTGTCTCCCGCGGCCGGCTCGACCCGCGCCGTCTGCGTCCAGACTTCGCCGCCGCTTTCGAAACGCCACGTCCCGGCGGCCTGCTTCTTCCAGCCCGGAGAGTCGGCGAAGGCCCCGTCGAGGCGGGCGAGGAACGCCGCGGGACCGGCGTCGGTCCGGATCTTCCAGCTCGCCTCCCAGCGGTCCCGTCCTCCCTCGTATCGCAGGAGCGTGCGCGGGTACTCGTTCGCCACCTGGAAACCGGCGTCGAGGTGCTGGTCGGCGAGGCTCGCGCGCGCCCAGCCCGAGTCCGGCCGCCAGTCGTACTCCATGCCGACCGCCGCGATCTGCGCCGTTCCCTTGCCGTAGAGCTTCTCGATGACGTGAAGGGCGCCGTCGATTCCCGAGGAGAGACCGGCCGACGTGATGATCTTGCCGTTGTCGACGAAGCGCTTGTCGCGGACGACCTTCGTTTTCGGCGCGGCGGTCCTGAGGTCGTCGATCATTCCCGCGAACGTCGTGGCCTCGAGCCCGTCGAGCAGCCCCGCCCGCGCCAGGAAAAACGCGCCGTTGCAGACCGAGAGCACCACCTCGGCCCCCTTTGCGCTCTGCTGGATCCAGCGGATCACGGCCGCGTGGGAGAGCTGCGGATCGACATTGCCCCCGGGGATCACGAGGATGTCGGGGCGCGGAGCGCGGGCGAGGTCATAGGACGGGATGACGGTCATCCCCATGGCCGTCTCGATCGGAGAGGTGGTCTCTCCGACCGAGTAGATGCGAAACGCCCGGTGACCGTCGACCCGGGCATGGCCGAGGACTTCCCAGGGTCCCGTGTAGTCGATGATCTGGACGCCCGGGAAGAGCAGCACGGCGACGTTCTTCTCGCCGCCGTCCTTCGGGCCGAGAGCCAGCCCGGCCCGGGTACAGGCCGCCAACAGAATCGCGAGAGCCAGGCGACGCATCATGGGATTTCTCCTTGTCAGGCGTTGCGGAGAGCGACCATGGGGTCGACGGTCGTGGCGCTCCGGGCGGGCACGAAGCACGCGACCGCGGCCACGAGGCCGAGCACGAACGCGACGGCGAGATAGGTGGCCGGGTCGCTCGGCGCGGTCTCGTAGAGGAGCCCGGAGAAGAGGCGCGACAGCGCGAACGCGCCCGCCATGCCGATGAGGAGTCCGAGCGCGACCAGGCGCATCCCCTGGCCGAGGACCATGCGCACGACGCCGCCCGGAAGGGCGCCGAGCGCCATGCGGATGCCGAACTCCTGGCGCCGCTGCCCGACCGTGAAGCCGATGACGCCGGCGATTCCGGTCGCCGTGATGATCAGGGCGAGGCCGGCGAACGCGGCCAGCAGGACCGCCGTCAGCCGGGGCATGTCGAGGGCGCTCGCGTGCATCTCCTCGAGGGTCCGGAACCGGTCGACGGGCTGCTCGGGGCCGATCGAATGCACGGCGTCGCGGACGGTCCGCGTCAGCGCCATCGGATCCGACGTCGTGCGCACGAGGCACGCGGTCGACAGCCCCGGAAACTGCAGAATCGAGAGATAGACCTGGTCGATCGGGAGCTTGGCGAGGCCGAACTGCCGGACGTCGCCCGAGACGCCGACGATCGTCAGCCAGCGGATTTCACCGGGTGCATTCCCGTCGACCCCGAGGCGGCGGCCGATCGGGTCCTCCCCCGGGAAAACGTGCGCCGCCATGGTCTTGTTGATGACGGCGGCGTCGGGCGCGTTCGTCCGGTCGGCGGCGGTCAGCCCCCGGCCCCGCAGGACCGGGACGCCGATCGTCCGGAAGTAGTCGGCGCTGACACGTTGAAAGTCGGCGCGCGGAAGGGACTCGGGCTTGGCCGCCTGCTGACCCTCGAGCCGGAAACGACCGTTGGACGGGCCGCCCTCCGCCAGCGGGAACCGGCCCGCCAGCGCCGCCGAGACGACCCCGGGCTCGGCCGACAGCTTCGTCAACAGCCGGTCGAGGAAATCCAGCTGCTTCTCCCGCTCGCGGTATCGCGTGAAGTTGAGGTCCAGGCGCGAGGTCAGGACGCGCTCGGTCTTGTAGCCGGGATCGATCTGCTGCAGCTTCCAGAGAGTCCGCAGCATCAGCCCCGCGCCGGCGAGCAGGACGAAGGAAACCGCGACCTGGCCGACGATGAGCACGTTGCGCATCCGCAGCCGGCCGGGCGCCGTGGCGGCGGGGTCGCGGCCGTTCTGCAGCGCCGACACGAGACTGCGCCTCGCGGACAGCGCCGGGATGAGTCCGAGTCCGATCCCGGCGACGAGCGAAACGCCGAGCGTGAAGAAGAGCACGGGGCCGTCGACCGAGATCTCGGCGGCTCGCGGCGTGAAGCGCGCGGCGAAGAGGACGAGCATCTTGCGACCGGCGGCGGCGACCGCGAGGCCGAGCAAGCCCCCGAGCACCGCGACGACGACGCTCTCCGTCAGCAGCTGCCGGGCGAGCCTCGCGCGCCCCGCGCCGAGGGCCGAGCGCAGCGCCATCTCCCGCTCGCGCCGCACCAGGCGCGACAGGGTCAGGTTGGCCACGTTGGCACAGGCGATCAGGAGCACCAGTCCGACCGTCGCCGTCAGCATCAGAAACGTGGGCCGCGCCTGCCGCGTCAGTTCGTTGCGCAGCGAGACCGGGGAGAGGGCGAGGCGGACCGAAGCGGGATAGCTCTCCGGGTGGTCTTCCGCCATCCGGGTGGCGACGTCCTGGAGGTCCTTCGCCGCCGCCGCCATCGTGGTGCCGCTCTTGAGTCGACCGAAGGCCCGCAGCATCCCGGCGTCCCGGTTGCTCTCCATCATCGGGTCCGAACGGAACGGGCAGGCCGAGATCGGCATGTACACGTCGTTCGCGTCCGGGTATCCCGGGATCGGGGGCAGGACGCCGATCACCGTGTGCGGACGGTCGTTCATGGTGAAGACCCGGCCGATGACCTTCCGATCTCCGCCGAAGCTCCGCATCCAGTAGTCGTGGGACAGCACCAGAACCGCCTCGGCTCCGTGCTGGTCCTCGCCTTTCGCGAAGGTGCGGCCCAGGATCGGCTTCACGCCGAGCACGTCGAAGAAGTCAGCGGAGACGACCCCGGTCTGGATCCGCTCGGGCTCCTCCTTGCCGAGCAGCACGAACCACATCGAGTGGTACTCGGCGATGCCGTCGAGCGTGTGGTTCAGGTTCTGAAGATCGGCGATCTCGAGCGGCGAAAACCGTCCGTCGGCGATCCCGGCGCCCGGCGCATCCACCTGGATGCGCACGAGCCGGTCGCCCCCACCGTAGGGCAGCGACTGCAGCAGGACGCCGTGGACGACCGAGAAGATCGCGGTGTTGGCGCCGATGCCGAGCGCGAGGGTCAGGACGGCGGCCGTCGCGTAGCCCGGGTTCTTGCGGAGCGACCGCAGACCGTAGCGCACGTCCTGGACGACCGTCTCCAGGAGCCGCGCCCGGTCGGCGTCCCGCAGCTCCTCCTTGGTCTTCTCGACGCCGCCGAACTTTCGGAGCGCTTCGGTCCGCGCCGCCTCGGGCGCCATCCCGCGCCGCACGTTTTCCTCCGTCTCCCGCTGGAGGTGGAAGCGGATCTCGTCGTCGAGCTCGCGCTCCATGCGCTTGCTAACGAAGAGAGCCTTGACGCTGCCGAGAATTCGTCCAAGCATCACTGTCTCCCCGTACTCAGTAGGGGCGGGGCTTGTCCCCGCCCTCGGGCGGCCGCAAGGGCCGCCCCTACGCCCGAAGGAACGAAACGAGCGTCGTGGCGCATGACTAGGTCGCCGCGAGCACGCGCCCGATGGCGGCCGAAAAGCGCTCCCAGCTCTCGGTCTCGTCGGCGAGCTGGCGGCGGCCGGAACGCGTGAGCGTGTAGAAACGGGCGCGGCGGTTGTTCTCGGAGCTGCCCCACTCGGCCGAGATCCAGCCCTTCTGCTCGAGACGGTGGAGGGCCGGGTAGAGGGAGCCCTGGTTGACCTCCAGCACGTCCTGGGACAGCTGCTGGATCCGGGCGGCGATCCCCCAGCCGTGCATCGCTCCGGTCGAGAGCGTCTTCAAGACCAGCACGTCGAGCGTGCCCTGCAGCAAGTCGCTTCGTTCCGCGGCCATCGGCCCTCCCCTCGAACATCTACAGGAGAGGATACGAGGGTCTCCTGTCGAATGTTTAGGGGAGCCGCAAGAAAACTTCGCGGGGGCCGCGATAGGCTTCCGGAAGCCGTTCAGGAGGATATGTGACGAAACGACTCACCCTCGCCGTCCTCGGGTGCCTCATCGCCGCCTCGGGCTTCCCGGCCGAGCCACCCCCGCCGACACCGGTGGCCATCCGTGCCGCACGCCTCCTCGACGTGAAGTCCGGGAAGTACGTCGAGCGGCCGGTCGTCGTCGTGGTCGGCGACCGGATCGAGAGCGTGGGAACGGCCGTGCCGGCCGGCGCCCGCGTCGTGGACCTCGGGAACCGGGTGCTCCTGCCCGGCCTGATCGACACGCACACGCACATGCTTCTCCAGGGCGACCCGACCGCGGTCGAGTACGACGAGCAGATCCTCAAGGAGTACCCGGCCCACCGCGTCGCCCGCGCGGTGCGGGCGCTCAGGATCGCCCTCGAGCACGGCTTCACCACGATGCGGGACCTCGAGACCGAGGGCGCCGGCTACGCTGACGTCGCCCTGCGCGACGCCGTCAACGAAGGCGTCATTCCGGGGCCGCGCCTCAAGGTCGTGGGCCCGGCCCTCTCGACGACCGGCTCCTACCCGATCCAGCACTACCGGCCGGACTGGAAGTTCCCGTCCGGCGTCATGGTCTGCGACGGGGCCGACGGCTGCCGGAAGGCTGTCCGGGAGCAGCTTTCCTACGGCACCGACTGGGTCAAGATCTACGCCAACACCGGCGGGCTGCGCCTGACGGCCGACGGCTACGTCGACTCCCCCCCCAACTGGACGAAAGAAGAGATCGACGCCGTCGTCTCGGAGGCCCACGCGCACGGGGTCCGGGTCGCCGCCCACGCGCGCTCGGATTCGGGCGTGCGCATCGCGCTCGCCGCCGGAGTCGACTCGATCGAGCACGGCGATTCGATTCGCCCGGAGGCAGCCGCCGAGATGGCGCGCCGGGGCATCTTCCTCGTTCCGACGCTTCTCGTGGCCGACTACGTGGCCGGCCCGCGGGCGGCGGCGGGCTGCGCCGTCTGCGGAGAGACCGAGAAGGTCCACGCGAAGTCGTTCGACAACTGCCGCAAGGCCGGCGTCAAGATCGCGTTCGGCACCGACGCGGGCGGGTTCCCCTGGACCGAGCTCAACCAGGCCGGGGAGTTCGGCTTCGAGGTCAAGCTCGGCATGACGCCGATCGAAGCCATCCGAAGCGCCACCACCGTCGCGGCGGACCTCCTCGGCATGACCGGCCAGGTCGGAACCGCCGAGAAGGGCGCTTTCGCCGACCTCGTCGCCGTCCCCGGCGACCCCCTGGCCGACGTGACCGTTCTCGAGAAGATCGACTTCGTCATGAAGAACGGCGAGGTGGTGAAGGCGCCCACGCCCTGATGCTGCGGGTCGGCCTGACCGGCGGCCTCGCCTCCGGCAAGTCCACGGTGGCCGAGGTCCTGGAGGACCTCGGCGCGGCGGTCCTCGACGCGGACGACGTCGTCCGCGCGCTGTACCGCGAAGGCGGCGCCGGAGCCGCGGCCGCTCACGAGCTCTTCGGCCAGGCGGTCCTCGGGCCGGACGGGCGCGTCGACCGGACCAGGATCGCGGCCCTGGTCTTCTCGGACCCGGCGGCGCGCCACGCGCTCGAGGCGAAGATCCACCCGCTCGTGGGAGACGCGCGCCGGAGCTTCTTCGAGCGCGCCGGGAAGGCCGGCGCACGCGTGGCCGTCGTCGAGGCCTCGCAGCTGCTCGAGGCGAAGACCGAATCCGACTACGACCGGGTTCTTCTCGTCATGGCGCCCGAGGAGGAGCGGGTTCGCCGCTGGGGCGGGCGGGGCGGGGACCCCGAAGACGCCCGGCGGCGGATCGCCGCCCAGCTCTCGGCCGAGATCGCGCGCCAGCGCGCCGACGACGTCATCGTCAACAACGGGACGCTCGAGGACCTGCGACGCAAAGTCACAGAGCTCTACGGGCGATGGACGGCGTAACATCCGTCGCCTATGCCGGCCAAAAAGATCAAACCGCCCTCGGCGATTCCCGCTCGAAACGGCGATGTCCTGCTTCTCGTCGGGACGATGAAGGGGCTCTTCCTCTTCTCGTCCGGTCCCGCGCGCCGCCGCTGGCGCGCGGCCGGGCCCTTCTTCCCGGGCAGCTCCGTCTACGGCGCCGCGTTCGACGGCCGCGGCGGCCGACGTCGCATCTGGGCCGCGCCGTCGAGCATGCACTGGGGCGCCGAGCTCGCCTGGACCGATGACCTCGGCAAGAGCTGGAAACGCCCCGCCGAGCCTCTCGTCCGCTTCCCGGAGGAATCGGGGGCGTCGCTCAAGAACATCTGGCAGATCGCTCCCGGACGCGCGTCGGAGCCGAACGTCCTCTACTGCGGCGTCGAGCCCTCGGCCCTCTTCGAGTCGCGCGACGCCGGGAAGACGTGGACCCTGAACGGCGGGCTCTGGAATCACCCGCACCGCGCGAAGTGGATGCCGGGCGGCGGTGGGCTCTGCCTGCACACGGTGCTCGTCGACCCGAACCGCTCGGGCCGGCTCACCGTCGCGAGCTCGACCGGAGGCGTCTACCGCTCGGACGACGGCGGCGCGACGTGGAACGCGCGCAACCGGGGCGTGCGCGCCGAGTTCCTGCCCGACAAGCACCCCGAGTTCGGCCAGTGCGTCCACAAGGTCGTTCAGCACGCGTCGCGGCCGGGACGACTCTTCCTGCAGAACCACTGGGGGCTTTACCGGAGCGACGACGGCGGCGACTCCTGGACCGACATCGCCCACGGCGTTCCCTCGGATTTCGGGTTCTGCCTCGGGATCCACCCGCGCGACCCCGACACGGCGTTCATCGTCCCGCTTCACTCCGACCAGTTCCGCTGCACGCCGGACGGGAAGCTCCGGGTCTACCGCACGAAGGACGCCGGCCGCTCCTGGCAGCCCATGACGCGGGGGCTTCCCCAGAAGGACGCCCTCGAGACGGTCGTCCGCGACGCGATGGGCGTCGACGCGATGGATCCCGCCGGCGTGTACTTCGGCACGCGGAGCGGCAAGCTCTTCGGTTCGCGGGACGACGGGCGCTCCTGGGAGCTCATCCGGGAAGGCCTGCCGCCCGTCGTCTGCGTCAAGGCGGCGGTGCTCGAGGCGCCCGCACGCAAGGCCGCCCGCAAGGCCCGGCCGGCGAGGAGCCGCCGCGCGGCATGAGCGTCGCCGTCCTCGTGCCCGGTCCGCTCCAGCTCTACGCGGGCGGCGCGAGCCGCGTCGACCTCGACCGGCCCGCGACGGTGGCGGACGCGCTCCGCCAGCTCGACCGCCTCCATCCCGGCCTTTCGCACCGCGTCCTGGACGAGACCGGCGCCGTGCGGCCCCATGTGAACATCTTCGTCGGGCCGGACAACATCCGCGACGCGGCGGGCCTCGCGACGCGCGTGCCGGAGGGCTGCGAGATCGCCATCCTGCCGGCCGTCAGCGGCGGCTAGGGGCGCAGCCCGCGGTGCGACTCCGGACGCCGACCGGGAGCGGCTGGCTCGACGCGGTCCTCGGAGACTTCGACGCGTTCCTCCTCGACCACGCCGCCTGCGAGCGGAAAGCCTCCGCGTCGGCCATGGCCTTCGTCGCCCACTACCCGGACCGGCGCGCGCTCGTCGAGGGCTGCCTCGCGCTCGCCCGGGAGGAGCTCGCCCACTTCGAAGCCGTCTGGCGGCGCCTCGACGCGCGGGGCCTGACGCTCTCGGCCGACACGCGGAGCCCGTACATGGAGCGACTCTCGAAGGAGTTCCGCAAGGGCCGCGACGCCTATTTCCTGGATCGCCTGCTGTGTGCCGGCATCGCCGAGGCGCGGGGCTGCGAGCGGTTCGGCCTCGTCGCCGGGGGGCTCCCGCCGGGCGAGGAGCGCGAGTTCTATCGCGAGATCGCGCGGGCCGAGGTCCGGCACCAGGACCTTTACCTGCATCTGGCGGCGCTCTACTTCGACGCGCCCGCCGTCGAGGAACGGCTCGATGCGTTGCTCTCCGTCGAGGCGCGGATCGTCGGAGAGCTCCCGGTGCGGGCGGCGCTGTACTAGGTGTCGTTTCTCAACAGGTTGTTCACGCAATTCGGCGACGTCAGCCCGGGCCGTAGGGGCGGCCCTTGTGGCCGCCCGCTGACACGCTGACGATTCGCGTGCCGCCTCTCAATGGGCACAGGAGGGGGCGCCCGCAAGGGGCGCCCCTACGTGCCGGGGCGCGGCGGTTTACAGGGTCGCTTCACGAAGCAAGCGCCGGCAAAGTGAACAACGTCTTGAGAATTCACAACTAGGCGGAGCACGGAGCGCGCCGCGCCCGTTGACGGTAGACTCCGCCCCCGTGACGTCCAAGCCCGTTTCACAGTACCTCGCCCGCCACGCGGAGCCGGAAGCGGCCGCCGCCGACGCCCTGACGCGCGAGCTCGGCCACGTCCTCGTCGTCCCGGCTTACGGCGAGGGGCAGAGCCTCTTCGACACTCTCGGGTCGGTTCCGAAGGGACCGAAGGGCGAGACCCTCGTGATCGTCGTCCTCAACGCCCGGGAGGATTCCCCGCCCGCCGTGCACGAGGCCAACGAAGCCGCGCGGGAGCGCTTGCGGGGCGTCGCGAAGGCGGCCGCCGACCTCGCCGAGCCCCATCCCTCGACGGCGTTCGAGGTGGAGAACGGCACGATCCTCGTGGTCGACCGCGCGCGGCCGGGGCACTTCCTGCCCAAAGGCCAGGGCGTGGGCCTCGCGCGCAAGATCGGCAACGACATCGCGCTCAAGCTGCACGCCGCCGGCCGGGTCGCCTCGCCCTGGATCCACAACACGGATGCCGACGTGCGGCTGCCGAACGACTACTTCGACCAGACCGCCGCGATCCCCGAAGCGGGCAACGCCGCCGCGCTGTACTTCTTCGAGCACCGCTTCGACGCCGACCCGACGCTCGCCGAGGCCGCGCGCCTCTACGAGATCTCGCTCCGCTACTACACGCTCGGGCTCGCGTGGGCGGGCTCTCCGTACGCATACCAGGCGATGGGGAGCTGCATCGCCGTCCGTCCCGGGGCCTACGCGGCGGTCCGGGGGTTCCCGAGGAAGAACGCGGCCGAGGACTTCTACGTTCTCGACAAGCTCGCCAAGGTCGGCTCGATCGTCCGCCTCGCCGGCCGGCCCCTGCTCCTGGAAGGGCGCGTCTCGCACCGCGTGCCCTTCGGAACCGGCAAGGCGCTGTCCGACCTCGTCACCAAGAAGCGCGCGCTTTCGGGCTTCCGCCTCTACCACCCGGCCGTCTTCGCGCACGTCGCCGCCTGGCTGCGCGTCCTCGAGGCGTCGGCGAAAAGCGGGGGCCGCGTCGACGTTGCCCTCGAGGAGCTCCCGCGCGAAAACCCGTTCTTCCTGACCGGGCTCCTCGTCGAATCGCTCCAGAAGATGGGGGCGTTTCCGGCGATGCGGGAAGCCATCGCGCGGTCCTCGGGTGATCCCGCCACGATGCTCCGCCACTTTCACACGTGGTTCGACGCGTTCCGCACGCTGAAGCTCGTGCACGCGCTGCGCGACGGAGGGCTGGCATCCCCCGGCTATCTGCAGGCCCTCGCCGAGGCGCCGTTCACGGGACTCTCCGGATCGACCGAAGAGGATCCGGAAGCCCTGCGACAGGCGCTTGCGGCCGAGGAGCGCAAGCTCTCGGAGACCCCGGCGGGATTGACGGCCTGACGGCGGTCAGTCGACCGCGCAGGAACCGGGCCCCCGCGGGTCGCCGCACGAGCCGCAGCCGCCGCCGGCGGGTTCCGAGGCGGCACTCCGGCCTCCGCCGCCACTGCCGACCGCGAAGACCGAGAGGAGCTTTTCGACCTTCCGGCTCTCGCACGACGGACAGCGGGGCTTCGCATCGCCGAGAACGATCTCCTCGAAGCGACTTCCCGCAGTCCCGGCAGCGGTACTCGAAGAGCGGCATGCCCGAATTCTAGCGCAGCCTCAGAACGGGTAGCCGATCGAGAGGAAGATGCGCCCCGTCTCCCGAACCGTGGCCTTCCTGACGAGAACGCAGGGCGACGGCTCGCAGGGCGTGCCGTCGGGGTTCTGCGTCGCGGTCACCTGGTAGTCGATCTCCCGCAGCTGGACCGGCCTTCCGTATTCGAGCCGCAACGGCCCGACCGGCGTCATGTAGTGGAGGCCGGCGCCGATCGACTGCCGCAGGCCCGTCCGCAGCTGCGCGGGCACGTTCGGATCGCCCTCGATGCGGAAGTTGATGCTCCCGGGATTCGCCCAGACCTGGGCGAGGTCGTAGAAGACCGACACGCCGAGATTGCCGAGGATCGGAAACCGATACTCGAGCGTCCAGGCCATGAAGCCGTTGCCGCCGATGATCCGGGGCCCCGCGGTGCAGTCGTAAAGAGTGAGATCGGGATTCGGATCCGTCGGATACTGCTCGGCGCAGGTGCCCACCGTTCCCGCCTTCGGGACGGCCTGCGTGTCGTAGTCGACCGTGACCCCGGGGATGCCGGCGAGGTCCGTGGCGAACCCCCGACCGGTCGACGAGCCTCCCGAGTAGAACCGCTCGGCGATCGGAACCGGTATCCGCTCCGCGGGCGGGACGGATTGCGAAGACAGACCGTACGGGAAGATCGCCCCGATCTTGAAAGACGTTCCGAGCACGCCGCCGAAGAGGCTCTTGAACCAGGCCGCCTGGCCCGAGACCTTGCCGTACCGGGCGTCGGCCGAGGCGAACGGGAAGGCGTACTTGCCGGCCATCGTCGTGTACCAGCCGGAGTGCGGATCGAGGATGTCGTCCCGACGGTCGTAGTAAAAGCTCGGGCCGACGGCGGACTGCTGGATCGGAAAAGCCGTCTTCGGAAACCGCTGGACCTCGATCGTCGAGAGGTCCTCCGGGTTCTGGGGCCCCGTGACCTGGTACTCGTAACGCAGGCCGACCCGAAGGTACCGGCCCCACGGGCGGACGGTCTCGACGTACCCCCCGTAGCTGTCGACGTTGACGTCCTGGATCGGCAGGCGGCTGGCGAATCCCACGACGCTGATGGGGATCGTCGAATCGAAGGCGTAGGGGTCGAGGAACCGCGCGAAGAGGTAGCCGCGGGTCGAGAGCGGCGCGTACTGCAGCTCGAGCGAGGCGGACTGCATCCGGCCGAAGAGGTTGCGATAGTTCGCCCCGACGATGCCGAACACGTCGTTGCGATTGACGTCGGCGCCGGCGGCGTACAGATATCCGAATCCGTAGAGGAGCGACAGCCTCCGCGCCTCGGAGACCTCGACGTCGATGTTGCGCGTCAGGTTCTCGGGGTTCGTCGGCTGGGGCTGGACTTTGATCGACCGGAAGACCCCCGTGCGCGCCAGGTTCTGCTGGGTGTCGGCAACCTTTTCCTCCGAGAAGGGCTCGCCCTCCTTCCAGGCGATCCGCCGGCGAATCCGCTCGACCTCCGTCACGGCGTTGCCGCGGATGATGGTGCGCCCGAAGAACGCCCGCCCGCCCTCCTCGACGCGGTACTCGACGTCGACTTTCGTCCGGTCCTCCGAAAGGGTGTATTTGTCCTGGACCGTCGCGGCGGGCCAGCCACTGTTGCGATACCGGCTCGTCAGCGCGGCGACGTCGCGGCGCACGTCGACGGGATTGAACGGGTCGCCCACGCGGACGCTCAGGAGCGACGCGAGGTCCTCCGGCTGGAGATGCTCGGCCCCCTCCACTTTCCGTTCGGCTACGAAGGCGCGGGGCCCTTCCACGACGTCGATCCGGACGTCGAGACGCCCGGGCTCCTCGCCGTCGGTGACCTTCGAGGTCACGCGCGCGTCGATCCAGCCGCGGGTCTGGTAGTAACCCAGGATCGTCGAGACGTCGCCGGCCAGATCCTCGTCGGTCAGATGGCCCGTGGCCACGACCGGCAGGCCCTTCGGCCGTGTGACCATCAGATCGCGGAGCGTTTTTTCCGGAACGGACGTGTCGCCGGCGATCTCGATTGCTCCGACCGCGTACTTCGCGCCGGGCTCGACCACGAGACTGACGATGACCGGGTCGGTCCCGGCGGCGGTCGCCGAGACCGTGGCGCGATAGCGCCCCGAGCGCTGCAGCGCACCCCGGCGATTGGTCGCCCACTGCTCGAGCAGGTCCTCGTCGAATGGCTGCGCCTCGAGGAGGGCGAGGATCTGCTTCCGGGCCGCCTTTTCCTTGACGCCGGTCACCTCGAGCTCGAAGAGCGGCCCCACGGCGATCCGGTAGACCGGCCGGATGCGGCCGTCCTCCGTGGGTTCCGCGGCGATCAGGTCGACCGAGGCCCGGAAGCGACCCTGCGCCAAGAGGTATTTTCGAAGCCGCTCGGCGTCGTCCTGGGCTTTCGCCTCGCGGTACACATCTCCCGCGTCGAGCTTCATCCGCTTCTCGAGCTCGGCCGGGGAGAACGGCGCCGTGTCGCCGTCGAAGAACGGCTGGGTGACGCGGGCGCGCCGGCCGGCCGCGATGCGGTAGACGACCGTGACCGTGAATTCCTTCTGGTCGAAAACCGCCTCCGGCTCGACGCCCGGCTGGATGTACCCCTCCGCCGCCAGCCGGCGCTCGAGGGCCGCGGCGCCGGACTCCATCGCCGCGGCGTGGAACGGGTCGCCCGCCGAAAGCGGGACCACGCGGCGCAGTTCCTCGCGCGTCGGGGCGAACTTTCCGTCGAACTCGATCGCCCGCACGATGTAAGCGCGCCACAGGGAAACCGTGACCGCGAGCTCGCCGTCCGGCAGCGCCTCGGCGTCCACGGCGACGTTCGAGAAACGGCGCGTGCCGTACAGGTTCCGGATCGTCGCGCCCGTCTCCACCTCCGTGAGGGGGCGTCCGGGAACGATCGCGATCAGGGCGCCGACCTCGCCCGCGTCGACTTCGCCGTCGCTCACGTAGGAGACCGAAGCGACGATCCGGCCGTAGTCCGAGGGAGCGGGGTCCGCGCCCGAGGCCGGGACGACCCCGGCCGCGAGGCCGCCGAGAAGCAGGGCCGCCGGGAGTGCGCGCCGCATCACAGACGCTGGCGGCGTCGGAACGTCACCGAGAAATTGCCGTCCTCGTCCCGCAGCAGCTGGATGAACACGCTGTCGCTGACCTGCCACTCGATCCGGATGATGGGGTCCTTGCTCGAGTCGACCGCGATCGACGACGTGACCGTGAGGTCCTGGGTGATCTTCTTGCCGATCGTCGTCCGGAACGTGGTCAGGGTACTGCCCTCGAAAACCGGGTCGATCTGGAACCGGTCGAGCTTGAAGATCTCCTTCCCGCCCCGGGTGATTCCGCCGGTCACCGCGCCCGTGACGATGCCTCCCGCCGCCGACACGAGCTGGTCGGTGGTCTTCGATTCCTGCCGCGTGTCGGGCGGGGTTCCCGAGAGGACGAGGCCCAGGATCTCGTCGTTCGTCAGCGGAGGGTCGGACGTGAAGCTCGCCGACACCCGCGGCCAGGTTCCGACGAGCGCCACGACGAGGTCGTATCCCTTGACGTCGGCGCGCGCCCGCAGGTCCACGAAGGGGGCGATCCGCGTCGTGTTGGAGAAGGTGATCGCGCCCGACTCGATCTCGTAGCGGATGTCCGAGAAGACGAACCGGCCCCCCTCGTCGAGCAGCACCTGCCCGAGCAGGATCGGATCCGCGAGCGTGCCGCGGGCGGTCAGGTCGACGGTCCCCGAGAGGCGGGCGACGTTGTTCCGGACCTCGAGCGACGCGGCCGAGACGATGCGCACGTCGAGCGCCGTGCGCTCCTTCCAGGGCTCGCGCGCCGCCAGCGCGCCGGTCGGGCGGCTCTTCGACAGCAGGTCGGAGACGGTGAGGTCGACGTCCTTCGTGTACGTCCCGCGGAGCAGCGTCACCTCGCCGCGGACCTCCCGGTCCTGCAGATCGCCCGAGATCACCAGGTCGGCGTCGACCACCAGACGCAGCGCCGGAATCGCCCGCACCGAGACCCTCCGGCCCTGAACCGCCAGCCGGTAACTGGCGAGCGAGCTGCCCTCGAGGCGGAAGCTGCCGGCCACGAAGGCATCGCCCTCGGCGACGCGCGCGCGCAGGCCATCGATCTCGCCGGACGCTCCGGCGAGCCGCAAGGTTCCCTCGATGTCGTCGAAGGAGTACCCGGCGGCGCGATACTTCCCGTCCTCCAGCCGGATCGATCCGTTGAAAGCGGGCTCGTCGACGGTCCCGCTGGCGGCGATCTCGATCGTCATTCGCCCCGAGAGACCGAAGCCCGGCCGGACGAGGTCGAGCACGGCGGCGTCGGCCGTTCCGGACAGCCGCCCCTCGATCTTCTTGCCGATCGCGGACGCGTCCAGCACGCCGCGCACCGTGAAGTCGCTTTCCGGTCCGACGACGTGGAGATCGTCGAGCGTGATCCGGCGGTCGGCAATCCGGATCCGGCCCGGGCCGGAGGTCGCGAGCACGCCCGGACGGCCCGGCGCATCCAGCCGCGCCGCCGTCACGGTGACCTCCCCGGCGACCGGCGATTTATCGTCCGGCCAGTCGAACCGGCCGCGCGCGCTGAGGGCGCCGCCCACGCCCTCGGGCAGCTCGAGGGGCGTGAAGAGCGCGAAAGACGCGAAGTCGGTCGCTTCGAGCTCGGCCTCGATCCGGCCCGGCGTCCCGAGCGGCTCCCCGGTCCCCTTCAGCGTCCAGTGACCCGGCACCGAAACGGTCCCCGAAAGCTCCCCCCGGTTCAGGCGCGCCTCGAGGCGGGGCGCGAGGTCCGGAGGGATCGCGCGGCCGTGGAACCGGGCCTCGGCCAACTGCGCCGAAACCGTCAGGTCGGGCCGGTCGAAGGAGCCCGAGCCCGTCATCTCGAACGTCAGCTTGCCGGAGAGCTCGTGCGAGACTTCCGCCACTGCGTGCAGCTCCTCGAGCGGCACCGCGTCGCCGGCCGCCCGGACCTCGAAGGTCTTGTCCCGAAGGTCGATGGCGCCGCGGCCTCCGAGGGCTCCGCCGTCGAGATTCGCCCGGACCTCGTCGAGCTCGAAACGGCCCGGCGACAGCGTCGCGCGACCGATGGCCCGCGGGATCGGTTGCCCCCAGACGACCGCGTCTTCGAGGATCATCACGCCGCCGCCGGAAACGTCGTTCGGAGGCGTGCCCGAGACCGGGAAGTCCCCGGTGAGGCGTCCCGTGATCGGATAGTCGAGGTCGAGATAGTCGAGGAGCCTCTCGATCGGGTAGTCCTTGGCGGTGGCCGTCAGGTCGAACCTCGGACGGGAGGGATCGCGGCGGTAGCGCACGGTTCCCTCGAGCGAGACCGTCGCGCTCCCGTCGTAGACGCGCAGCGGGTGGAAGAAGAACGCGCCCCCGCTCATGTCCGCCGCGCCCCGGACGCTGCCGAAGAGAACGCCGGCGTAGCGGGTGTTCTCGGCCGCGATCTGCGACGTCAGGTCGGGGTCGCCCCAGGACTTCGCGATGTGGCCCTCGATCTCTCCGCTGCCGCCGAGGCCGAGGGGATCGGGGGCGCCTCCGCTCGCCGCCGTGAAGTTCTGATAGAGGCGGTCGACTTCGTCGAGATCGCGGGAGCGGAGGCGAAAGTCGAAGTCCGGCGTCCACTGCCCGATCCGCAGGCCGCCGGTGAGCTCGAGGCTCGAAGCCGGAAAGCGGAAGACCGTCGCCTGGAATCCGAGCCGCCCGTCGACGACGGCGAGCGCGCCGCCGCCGGACGTCGGGATGCCGTAGCGCCCCCGCACGAGCGAGGCCGCGGGGCCAGGCTCGATCCGGACGGTCACGCCGCCGTTGGACCGCTCGAGCCCCCCCTCGGCCCATCGCAGCGCCACTCCCAGCGTGGCCTGCCCGGAGAGGCCGGTCCCGGGCAACTTGATGTCGCCGAAGAAGCGCTCGACGGAGATCCCGCGGGCGTCGAGCGCGAGAGTCATCGGCGGCGGGCGCTTCCCACCGGCGAGATCCTCGATCCGGAACACTCCGGTCGCCTCCCCGCCCGCGTAGCGCAACTTCTCGAAACGCGCGACGAGCGCCGCCGGCCGCGCGACGACCGTCGCCTCGATCTCGTCGACGGGGAAGCCCTTCGCGTCGATGTGCGCGGACTCGATTTTTCCCGCGATTCGGAAACCGCCGCGCGGCGGGATCCGGATCTCCGCCCGGACGGCCGCGTCGCCGGCGAACCCGAGGCCGGAATGGAAAACGCGCTCGACCTCCGCGACGTGAAACTCTCCCGCCATCAGCAGCAGGATCGTGGGGTCCTTGAAGTTTTCGACCGACCCGGAGGCGTTGATCTCGCCGAACTCGCCGACGGCGCGCAGGGCCTCGATCGACGCCCCGCGCGCGGCGTCGAGCCGGAAACGCAGGTCGAGCCCGAACACCAGGGGCTCGGCGCCCGGCAGGCCGAGCTGCACCCGGCGACAGGCCAGAGTGCCGCCGTAGCGCCGCGGGCCCAGGGTCGACAGCTCCACCGCGAACTCATCGAGGCGGCCGTCGATGCCCATGGCCCGGCCTTCCATCTGGAAGATGCCCCGCTGCACGACGAGCTCGCCGACCCGCACCGCGATCCCGCCCTTCGCCGCCGGGCCGGTCAGTCCGGGCGGCAGGTTCCAGGTCCCGTCCTCGAACTGGACCAGGGTGATCCGGGGCGCGACCGCCCGCACTCGACCCAGCCGCAGCTCGCCGCCCGTGACCGACACGCCGCCGCCGATCGTCAGCTCCGCGGCCGAAAGCAGGGGCGATCCGCCGAGCCGGGGGTCGTTTTCGATGCGCACGTCGGCGAGCGCAATCGAGGGCGGGAAGACGTGAAAGTCGACCCGCCGAAAGCTCACGGGCCGCTTCAGGAGCTCCGACAGGCGCTGCTCGGAGACGCCCTGCAGCAGGGTCTGGAAGCGGTCCGAATTCCAGATCGAGTAGGCGGCGAGAACCAGGAAGACGACGAGAATCAGGAACAGACGCCGTGCCGAGAGGAGCTGAGCCTCGTGGGGGGTTTCTTCCCGGCCTTCGCCTGCGCCCTGGCCCGACATCAAGAGGAACTACACGCCCCAGGACAGCTTGGCCGCGAGCTGATCGAAATGATCGGTCTCGGGCGGACGCAGAAGCGTCACCGTGGAGGGGCTGGAACGGATGACTACGGTCAGGCCGGAGAGGATGGGAAAGCCCTCCTGGCCGTCGAGCGTGAGGTACACGCCGCCGTCGCGACGCTCGGGGCCGACGACGCGGATGCGGATCTCGGTCGCTGCCGGAACGACCAGCGGCCGCTGGGCGAGCGTGTGCGGACAGATGGGCGTGATGACGTTGGCCGGCAGTTGCGGGTGGAGGATGGGGCCGCCGGCCGAGAGGTTGTAGGCGGTCGAGCCGGTCGGCGTCGAGACGATCACTCCGTCCGCCCGAAACTCGGCCACGACCCGGCCATCGAGGGCGATCGCGAACGTCGAGATCCGTGCGAGGGCCTCCCGGTTGAGTACGGCGTCATTCAAGACCCGGTAGTTCCCGTGATGCGGGCCGCGCCCGACCGTGACGTCGAGAACGCCTCGCCGGTCCTCGCGAAACCGGCCGTCGAGGACCTCGTCGAGGCGACGGATCACCTCCTTCGCCGGGAGCCCCGCGAGAAATCCGAGGAGACCCACGTTGACCCCGAGAAGAGGCGTTTCCGGAGGGGCCGTGCGTGCGACCGAGAGGATGGTCCCGTCGCCGCCGAGCACGATCACGAGGTCGGCTTCCTTCGAGATCCGGGCCCGCGGGACGCCCCCGGAACGCCCGAACGCCTCGGCGGTGCCGTCCTCGAGAATCACCGCCCGCCCCCGGCGTTTGAGGGCCCGTTCGATCGACGTCGCCAGCCGCAGGGCCGAGTCGGAAGCGGTCTTGGCCACGATCCCGACGCGAACGAACTTCGGCGCGGAGGCCCGGGACCCCTTCATCCGGCTCAATTTACACGAAATCCGACCAGAAACTCGGCGTTGCCGCGCGCGCCGCGTATCGGGGAGGGCACCGCGCCCGTGACCGTCAGTCCGAGCTCGCGGCCGGCGGCCTCGATCTCGCCAACCACCCGTCGCCGGGTCTCCTCCGACGTCACGACGCCACCGCGCGGGACCTCGCCCCGCCCGGCTTCGAACTGGGGCTTCACGAGGACGACGACCGCGGCGCCCGGCGCGAGCCGCGAAACGATCGCCGGCAGGATGAGGCGAAGGGAGATGAACGAGACGTCCGCCACCGCGAGGTCCACGGGCTCCGGCACGTCGGTCGCCGAGAGGACCCGGGCATTGACCTTTTCCCGCACGACGACGCGCGGATCGGCGCGCAGCCGCGCATCGAGCTGGCCGTAGCCGACGTCGACGGCGTAGACCCGGGCCGCTCCGCGCTGGAGGAGGCAGTCCGTGAACCCGCCCGTCGAGGCTCCCACGTCGAGACAAATCCGGCCCGCCGGATCGAGTCCGAAGTGATCGAGAGCGTGCGCGAGCTTCACGCCCCCGCGCGAAACGTACGGATGCGGCGGGCCTGCCACCTCGACCGCGGCGTCCTCGGCCACGCCCACGCCCGCCTTTTCGGCCCGGCGTCCGCCCACGGAAACCAGGCCCGCAAGGATCATCGCCTGCGCCTTCTCCCGCGTCGGCGCCAGGCCCCGCGCCACGAGCAGGAGGTCGAGCCGGGTCTTCAAAACGTGATCGCCACCTTCATCGCGCCCTCGAGCGCGCGGGCCCGGTCGAACGCTTCCACCGCGTTCTCGACCCGGAACCGATGCGAGACGAGGTCGTCGACGCGGACCTCCCGGCGCGCGATGCGGTCGAGGGCTTCCGCGGTGTCGTCGGGGCCGCAGGAGTAGGAGGGGATCACCGAGACTTCGCGAAAGTAGAGGTCGAAGAGGCCGGCGGTCCAGGTCTCGCCCGGCGGGGCCATGGTGAAGAGGAGAAGCGTGCCGCCCGGCGCGACGGCGTCGAACGCCTCCTCGACGACGGAGCGCTTCCCCGGGCCGACGAAGACGACGTCGAAGCCCGCGGGCGCCAAGCGGCGGGCCCCCTCGCGGATGGACTCGCGGGAAACGTCGATCACGGCGTCGGCCCCGCTCCCCCCGGCCGCCGCGAGGCGCGAGGCCACGCGGTCGGCGCCGGCGATCGACGAAGCCCCGAGGGCGCGCCCGAGCCGGACGGCGAGCTGGCCCGCCGGGCCGAGCCCGACGCAAAGCAGGGACTGGCCCCGGCGAAACCGCGCGCGGCGGAGCGCCTTGACCACCGTCGCGAGCGGCTCCACGAAGCTCGCTTCCTCGTCCGAGACGCCGTCGGGGATCCGGGGCGTGTCGTGGGCGAGATTGCCCGCCGGAATCCGAACGAGCTCGGCCATGCCGCCCGGATCCAGGCGCGACGCGCGCCAGTCGGGGCAGTGGACGTAACGTCCGGCGGCACAGGCCGGGCAGGACAGGCAGGGTGCGTGGTGGTGCGGCGCCACGCGATCGCCGACGCGAAAATCGGTCACCCCTTCGCCGAGCGCGACGACCTCGCCCGCGACCTCGTGCCCCAGGATCGAGCCCGCCTTCCGGCGAACGTACCAGTCGAGCAGGTCCGAGCCGCAGATCCCTGAAACCCGGGTCCGGACGAGCGCCTCGCCCCGGCCGATCCGGGGCTCGGGGAGCTCGACGACCCCGACCGATCCGTCGGCCTCGATGCGCACGGCTTTCATCGGCTGGGATTATGAGTCAGGCGCGGGGCCCGACGGCTAGGCGTCGACCCGGGCAACCTCCGCGACGGCCCCCAGAAGCCGGTCGACTTCGTCCTCCGTCGTGTAGCAGGCGCAGCCCGCGCGCACGACACCGTCGGCGGCGTGGCCCAGGCGCTCGACGACCGTGAGGGCGTAGAAGTCGCCGCTCGAGAGATACAACCCGCGTCGCCCGAGGGCCTCGGCCACCTCGTCCGCGGGGCGGCCGGCGACCACGAAGGACAGGGTCGGCGTGCGCGGCGCCGACGGCGTGGGACCGTACACCGTCACCCCCTCGATGCGCGAGAGTCCCGTCCACAGCTTCTCGAGAAGCTTCTGGCCGCGACGGTGGAGCTCCGGGAAAGTCGCCGCGAGCGCGTCGCGCCGCGACAGGCCCGGCGTTTCCGCGAGCGACGCCAGGAAGTCCACCGCGGCCGCCGCGCCCACGATCGCCTCGTGCGAAAGCGTGCCGGTCTCGAGGCGCTCGGGCGCCCAGTCGGGGGCGGGGACGAGGCGGGGGACGTCGAGGGCTTCGATCAGCGCGCGGCGCCCCCACAGCACGCCGAGATGGGGACCGTAGAACTTGTACGGCGAGCACGCCAGGAAGTCGCAGCCGATCCTCCGGACGTCGATCAGGGCGTGCGGAGCGTAATGGACGGCGTCGACGAAGGAGAGCGCGCCGGCCGCCCGGGCGAGTCCGCAGATGCGCTCGACGTCGTTGATCGTCCCCAGCGCGTTCGACGCGGCGCCGATCGCGACGAGCCTGACCCCCGGACGGATCGCGCTCTCGAGGTCGGCCGCGTCGAGCTGCCCGGTCTCCGGGCGCATCCGAACGGTGCGGATCGTCACGCCCCGGTCGTGCGCGAGGGCCTTCCAGGTGTCGACGTTGGCGTGGTGGTCGAGCTCGGTCACGACGATCTCGTCGCCCGGGCCCCACGCCCGGCCGAGCGCCCGGGAGAGGTGGAAGGTCAGGGTCGTCATGTTCTGGCCGAACGCCACCTCGGACGGATCGCCGTTGAAGAACTCGGCGAACGTCGTCCGCGCCGCGCCGAGCGCCGCGTCGGTCTCGACCGACGACGGAAAGCGCCAGTGCGTGTTGGCGTTGTGCTTGAAGAGGTAGTCGGCCATCGCCTTGACGACGCCGACCGGAACCTGCGTGCCGCCGGGGCCGTCGAAATAGGCGACGGGCCGGCCATCGTACTTGCGCTCGAGCGCCGGGAATCGGCCGCGGATCGTGGCCACGTCGGCGATCGTCGCGACCCGGCCGGCCAGCGTCGGCGTTTCCATGGCGGCTGCGAGGATATCAGCGGGCGCTTGAACGGCCATCCCGTTCTGCCATAGCGTGCGGCGACGCCATGACACCGCCCGTCTCCGCTCACCCGAGACTCCGGGAGGAGGACGCGGTCCGCCTCGCGGCCGAGCTCTTCGGCTTTCCGGCGACCTCCGCCCGGGCGCTCCCGAGCGAGCGCGACCAGAACTTTCACCTCATCGGGGGCCGCGGCGAGTTCGTGCTCAAGATCGCGGGACCCGGCGAGAGCGACGCCGTCCTCGACCTCCAGAATCGCGCCCTTGCGTGGATCGCGGCCCGGGACCCCTCGCTCCCCGCGCCGCGGCTCGTCGCGGCGTCGGCCGACGGGCGCACGCGCCTTCTCACGTACCTGCCGGGCGCAATCCTGGCGGATGCCTCACCGCGCCACCCCGCGCTCCTCGAGCGGGCGGGCCACCTCGTCGGCCGGCTCGACGCCGCGCTCGCGGGTTTCGCGCATCCGGCGGCGGTGGCGCGCGACTTCGCCTGGAACCCGGAGCACGCGACGGACGTCATCGCGCGCCACGCCGGGGCGATCGCCGATCCGGCCCGGCGCGCGCTCGTCGACGAGTTCGTACGACTCTTCGAATCGACCGCCCGGCCGCGGCTGCCGGAGCTTCCCCGGAGCGTGATCCACAACGACGCCAACGACTTCAACCTGCTCGTCGGCCCCCCGACGGCCGGCGCGGCCGACCGCACGATCACGGGGATCCTCGATTTCGGCGACATGGTCGAGACCTGGACCGTCGGCGAGCTCGCGGTCGCCGTGGCCTACGCGGTGTTCGGTCAGGCCGACCCCCTGGCGGCCGCCGAATGCGTCGCCGCCGGCTATCAGGCGGCCCGGCCGCTCTCCGCGCCGGAGATCGAGGTCCTCTGGACGCTCGCCGCGATCCGTCTCTGTACGAGCGTCTGCCTGTCGGCGCACCGTCGAACCACCGAGCCCGACAACGCCTACCTCCTCGTCAGCGAGACGCCGGCCTGGGAGGCCCTCTCACGAATGCGCGCCGTTCATCCCCGCTTCGCGCATTACGCGCTCCGGAACGCCTGCGGGCGGCCGCCCTGCCCCCGGACCCCCGGGATCGAGGCCTGGCTCGCGAAGCATCGGGGCGAGATGTCGCCTGTCGTCGCAACGGACCTCGCGAAGGCCGTCGTCTTCGACTTATCGGTCGCGAGCCCGGATTTCCGGACGCCGGAGGAGACGCTTTCGACCGCCACGATGACGCCCCGCCTGTTCGCGCGCATGCGCGAGGCAGGCACGGACGTCGGAATCGGACGCTACGACGAGGCGCGCCTCGTCTACGGCGGCGACGCTTTCGCGGCCGCCGCGGGCGAGCACCCCGAGCGGCGCACGGTGCACATCGCCGTCGACATCTTCATGGAGTCAGGCTCCTCCGTCTTCGCGCCGCTTTCGGGACGGGTCCACGCCGTCCGGGACAACGCTGCGCGGTTCGACTACGGGCCGACGGTGATCCTGGAGCACGCGCCGGAAGGAGCGCCTCCCTTCTACACGCTCTACGGCCACCTGACGCCCGACTCGATCCGGATGCTTTCGCGCGGGGCGGCCGTCGCGCGGGGGCAGCGCATCGGCGCCATTGGCGCGCCCCCCGGAAACGGCGACTGGCCGCCGCACGTCCACTTCCAGATCGTCACGGACATGCTCGACCGCGACGGCGACTTCAACGGCGTCGGCGCCGCGAGCGAACGCGCCGTGTGGCTTTCGCTCTCCCCCGACCCCAACCTCATCCTGGGCCTCCCCGGGTCCCCGTTCCGGGCGCCGGCCGAGGACCCCGGCTCGATCCGCAAGGAGCGCCGGCGGCGGCTCGGCCCGTCGCTCTCGCTCGCCTACCGGGCACCGCTCGAGATCGTGCGCGGCGCGGGGACCTTTCTCTACGACCAGACGGGCCGGGCATTTCTCGACATGGTCAACAACGTCGCCCACGTCGGCCATGCCCATCCGCGTGTCGTCGAGGCCGGGCAGCGGCAGATGACGGTCCTGAACACCAACACCCGCTACCTGCACCCGTCGATCGTGCGGTACGCGGAACGCCTTTGCGCCACCCTGCCGGAACCGCTGTCCGTCTGCTTCTTCGTCTGCTCGGGGAGCGAGGCCAACGAGCTCGCGCTGCGACTCGCCCGCGCCCGCACGGGCCGCCGCGGGGTCGTCGTCGTTGCCGGTGCGTACCACGGCAACACGCAGGCCCTCGTCGACGTGAGTCCGTACAAGTTCGACGGGCCGGGGGGCAGCGGGCGTCCGGCCCACGTGCGCGTCGTCCCCATGCCCGACGACTACCGCGGCCTCTATCGCCGGGACGACCCGGCGCGCGGCGACCGATTCGCGGCGCACGTGGCGCAGGCCGCGGCTGCGCTCGACGGCGAGGCCGGGGCCTTTCTCTGCGAGAGCCTGCTGTCCTGCGGGGGCCAGATCGAGCTTCCGCCCGGGTACCTCGCCGCCGCCTACCGGCACGCGCGCGCGGCCGGCGCGGTCTGCATCGCCGACGAGGTCCAGGTCGGCTTCGGCCGCGTCGGCAGCCGCTTCTGGGGCTTCGAGACGCAGGCCGTCGTTCCGGACATCGTGACGATGGGCAAGCCGATCGGCAACGGCCATCCGCTCGCCGCCGTCGTCACCACTCCCGAGATCGCCGCCGCCTTCGCCAACGGGATGGAGTACTTCAACACGTTCGGCGGCAATCCCGTTTCCTGCGAGATCGGACAGGCGGTCCTCGACGTGATCCGCGACGAGCGCCTGCAGGAACGAGCGCTCCGGGTCGGCGGGATCCTGCGCTCGGGCCTCGAGCGGCTCGTCGAGCGCCACGCGGCCGTCGGCGACGCGCGGGGCCTGGGACTCTTTCTCGGCATCGAGCTCGTCGAAGATCGCGATGCCCGCACGCCGGCGGCCGCGAAGGCCGGCTACGTGGTCGAGCGCATGAAGGACCACGGCATCCTCCTGTCGACCGACGGGCCCGACCACAACGTGATCAAGATGAAGCCGCCGCTGTCCTTCGGCGAGGAGGACGCCGCCCGCGTCCTCGCGGCCTACGATCGGGTGCTCTCCGAAGACTTCGTGAGAATCGCGTGAAGGCGAAGCGTTTCGGTCTCGCCGTGCTCGCCCTCGTCGCCGCGTGCGGCGCGGCCCTCGGGCAGCTCCGGACCGAGAATGTCGTCGTGATCGTCACGGACGGCCTGCGCTGGCAGGAGGTCTTTCGCGGCGCCGAACCCGCGCTTCTCTCCGAAAAGCCGGGCGGCGTCGAGGACGTCGCGGCGACGAAAACCGCCTTCGGCCAGGCGACCCCGAAGGAGCGCCGGGAGGCTCTCCTTCCCTTCCTCTGGACCGTCGTGGCGAAGGAGGGACAGATCTACGGCAACGTGGATCTCGGCTCCTCGGCGCAGGTCGTCAACGGGTTCAAGTTCTCCTATCCCGGCTACAACGAGATCATCACGGGCTCGGCCGACCCGCGGATCGACTCGAACGACTACGGACCCAATCCCAACGTCTCGGTCTTCGAGTGGATGAACGGCCGGCCCGGCTTCGCCGGCCGCGTCGCCGTCGTCGCGGGCTGGGACGCCTTCCCCCGGATCTTCAACCGCGGACGCAGCCGGCTCCCGATGCGCGTCGGGTGGGAGCCCCCGGTGCCGAATCCCCGCACGCCCCGGCAGCAGCTCCTCGACACGATGTACGCCACCATCACGCGCGAGTTTTCGGACATGCCCTGGGACGCCCTCCTCCAGCAGACGCTCCTGGAATACGTCGGCTCGGAAAGGCCGCGCTTCCTCTTCGTCGGGTACGGCGAGACGGACGAGTGGGCCCACAACGGCCGCTACGACCTCGTGCTCCAGTCGGCGCGAGCGGTCGACGGGTTCATCCGGGAGCTCTGGACGACGATGCAGTCGAGCCCCATCTACCGCGGCAGGACGACCTTCATCGTCACGACCGACCACGGACGCGGAAGCGGCGACGAAAACTGGAAGAACCACGACTTCGACATCGCGGGCGCCGAGGACATGTGGATCGCCGTGATCGGCCCGGACACACCGGCCCTCGGGGAGCGCCGCAGCGCACCGCGCGTCACCCAGAGCCAGATCGCGGCGACCGCCGCGGCCCTGCTCGGCAAGGACTGGCTCGCCGTGAACCCGAAGGCAGGCACGCCGATCGCCGACGCGATCTCGGCGTCGACGCACCCGGTCGGCGCCCGGCCCTAGAGCCGGACCACCGCGGGGCCCGGCTGCGTCGTGAAAAAGCGGGAACGCACGGTCGGGCTGGGAAAGGCGTCGGCGTACGCTTCGCCCCAGCGCTTGCGGAATCCGTCGGCGTCCTCGCTCCGGACGATCGCCCAGACGCTTCCGCCGAAGCCGCCGCCGAAGGCCGAAGCGGCGGCCGCCCCGAGGGCGCGGGCCGAGCGCTGCAGCGCCACCGTCTCGGGGACCTGGTTGTCGAGGCATTTCTCGGCGAGCTCCTGGGAGCGGTCGACGAGCTCTCCGATCGGGACCACGTCCTCGCGCGCGAGCCAGGCCGCCACACCCGGAATGAGCACGGTCGACTCCTCGAGGAACTGGTCGAAGCGGCCCGTCAGCTCCTCTCTCGCAAACCCCGCGACCGGGATGACACGGAGCAGATTGCGGATGCGCTCGGGGGCGTCGTAGACGGCCGTCGCGGCGGCGAAGAGAGTCGGGTCCTCGCGGCGGGCGGACCGATTCCAGAGCTCCAGGATGGCGGTCACGGCGAGGGAGAGCCGGTTGTACCGGTCCTTCACCGCGCCGGTCTTGTCGGAGGCCACGCCGCTCGACGCGACGACGAAGGACCAGCCGGGCGGCATCGGGATCGTTCGCTCGCGGCGAACAGGGCAGAACGCGTACTGCGCGAGCTCCCCGGGGCGGCTGCAGAGAATCGCGGTCTGGTCCTCGCTGCCTCCGAACGTCCCCACGCCGTGCTCGCCCGCGAGCGTCCCGAACCCGCGTCCGTTCTCGAGAGCGCCGAGGTAGCCACCGAGGTCCTCGGCCGACCGGATCTCCGCCGCGTATTCCGCGCGGGAGGGCAGTCCGTTGAACTCCGAGAGGGCGGTAAAGAGCGTCACGACGAGGGCACTCGAGCTCGAAAGGCCCGAGGCCCGGGGCAGGTCGCTCGCCAGGACGATGTCGGCGCCGCGCAACCGGCCCGGGAAATTTCGCGCCAGGCGCCCGGCCACTGTCTCGACGTAGACCCTCCAGCCGGTGGCGGCAGGGACGAGCGCGGGGTCGAGCGGGATTTCGACCTCGAGCCGGCGAGCCGCGTCGACGACTCGCAGGATGCCGTCGCTGCGCGCGGAGGCCGCCGCGCAGAAGCCGCGACCCACCGCGCACAGGAGGCTGCGCCCTCCGGCGTAGTCCGTGTGCTTTCCGAGAACCTCGATCCGGCCCGGGACGAACCAGCGCGCGGACGGTCCGGCCGGGTCGACCGCGGAACGAAATGCGGCATCCACCTGGTCGAACAATTCGCGCTTGCGGCGCGCCTCGGCGGGCGTCAACCCGGCCGCGGCGAGCCGCTCGTCGGCCCCGAGCCCGGTCACGGGCGGGGCTCCACTTCCGCCAGCCGGCGTTCGACCTCGGCGACGTCGGCGCGGGTCGAGAGATCCAGCACACCTTCCGCGCACGGCACCGCGCGATAGCGCTCCCCCCGGTGGGTGATCGCCCAGGCGACGGCCTGCGGGAGCTCCCGCTCGCCCCGCGCCGAGACCGGTACGCGGCGGCAGGCCTCGAAGATCGATCGCGAGAAGCGCCAGAGATTCATGCTGAGGAGGACCCGGCCCGGCGATTCCGTGCCGCCCGGCGGCTTCTCGACGATCCCTCGCAGGAAGCCGTCGGGTCCGACGTCGAGGAGCGCGAAGACGTCGACACGCTCGCGCGTGAAGTTGCTCAGCGCCAGGAGAGCCTCCCGCTCGAAGACCGGAAGACCTGGCCCGGGGAGGTCCACGAGCGCACGCACGGCGGAGACCGGATACAGGTTGTCGGAATTGAGCGCGAGAACATCGTCGCCGGCGGCGAACGCCTCCGCCGCGGCGAATGCATCGGCGCTGCCTGCCGGCTCCGCCTGCTCCGCGAACGCGACGCGCACGCGACCCGCCGCGGCCCGATATCGGTCCCGGATGGCCGGGTCGTCCCCGGGTACGACGAGGCAGACCTCCTCGATGCCGGCGTCCGCCAGCGCGGAAAGGGCGTAGTCGAGAAACGGACGACCGCGGATCGGCATCAGTCCCTTCCACCCGCGGTCGGCCGCGGCCGACTGATCCGGTGTCAGGACCGCGGCCGGGTCCGGCCGGCGCATCCGCGTGCCGCGGCCGGCGGCGAGGACGACGGCTTTCCTGAGGCGGCTGCTCACGGCGAACCCGCGGCCTCCGCCGGCGGCACTTCCCGCACGACACGAAACCCCAGGCTGAACCCCCTGTCCGCCGGCCGGTGGGTATAGCGGAGCGCCGACCGCGCGCTGTCGGCGTTGAAGTACCAGCTTCCGCCCCGGATCACCTTCCGCGCCGATCCGCAGGCGCCGGTCGGGTCGACGGCCGTGCCTTCCCCGTACGGGCAGAAATCGTCCTCGCACCACTCCCAGACATTGCCGTGCATGTCGAAGAGGCCCCACGGGTTGGGAGGGAAAGTGCCCGCCGGAGTCGTGCGTTCGCGAAAGCGTCCGGCCGGGTTGCCCGCGTAGGGATAGCGCCCGTCGTAGTTGGCCTCGGCCGTCGTCAGGTTGCCTCCGGTCGAAAACGGCGTCGCCGTCCCGGCGCGGCAGGCATACTCCCACTCCGCCTCCGTCGGCAGGCGGAACACGGCGCCGGTGAGTTCCGAGAGGCGTTGGAGGAACCGCCTGGCCGCGCGCCAGTCGACCTCCTCGACCGGACAGGCCCCGCAGTCCCGGAAGTGCGACGGCCGCGTGCCCATGATCCTCGACCACTGGTCCTGCGTGACTTCGGAACGGCCCATGTCGAACGCGCGTGTGATTCGCACGCGGTGTCGCATCTCTCCGGGCTCGCGGCCAGGCTCGCCCTCGGGACTCCCCATCCAGAACTCCCCTGCCGGGATCCGGACGAGCTCGATGCCCGCCGCCGGCTCCACGGAGGGCGCGAGGAGGCCGACCGCGAGAAGAGCGACGGCGATCACTTCGCGTAGGCGCCGGCACCGAGGAGGTGAATCGAGACGTACGGCCGATTTCCGACGACCCAGCTGTCATGCGGCACGGCGGGAACGTGGAAAAGCGACCCCTCCGTCAGCTCGATGACGCGGCCATCCTCAAAGGCGACCGTCGCCGTTCCCGACACGACGAGACCGACGTGCTCGACCGCGCAGCGAGCGGCCCCGACGGCGGGTCCGACGTGCTCCGACCATTTCCAGCCCGGCTCGTAGCTCGCGCGGCCCACCGTCATGCCGCCGACGTGGACGAGCTCGAGTCTCCCCTTCTCGAAGACCCGCGTCTCGTCGGGAGCTTCGAAGCGTCTCAGGACGACGTCGTTCATGGAATCACCCTCCCAGAATTGCATAGCGCACGCCCTCGCCCCGCCTCTGCGCCTCGAGGAATCTCGGGACGTCTGCCAGCGTGCCGTGGGCCGCGACGAGGGGACGCGGATCGATCTCGCCCGCGGCAAGGGCGTCGAGGGCCGCGCTCGCCTCGGTCGGCGAATAGTGAAACGACCCGAGGAGGGCGATCTCGGCGTAGTGAAGGCGCGCGGCGTCGAAGGCCACGGTCGCTCCCGGAGCGCAGCCGCCGAAGAGCAGGACCTGCCCGCCGGGCCGCACGAGCCCGGGCAGGAGCTCCCAGACGGCCTTCTCGCCGGTGCAGTCGACGGCGATGTCGGGCGGAGCGCCTTCGTCGGCAACGAGAGCCTCAGGGCCGTCGTGCGCCACGTCGACGAACCGGGCGCCGTATCGAGACGCGAGGGCGGCGCGTTCCGGACGCCGGCCGGCGAGGACCACGTCGAGACCGTGGCGCCTTGCGACGGCGGTCCACAGGAAGGCCAACGCGCCGGCGCCGTAGACCAGAAGGGTCCCCGCCGGCGCGCGCAGCCGGTTCCAGCCGTGGAGCACCGACGCGAGCGGGTCGAGAAACGCGGCGACCTCGTCGTCCAGACCCTCCGGAACGGGGTGGAGGTTCGAGGCGACCACGCCCGCCGGAACACGCACGAACTCGGCGAACGCGCCCCACGTGCGATCCGCGTGTCCCGTGGCACACAGGTTGGCTCGCCCGTCCCGACAATCGGCGCAGCTTCCGCAGGGTCCCGACACCCCCGGCACGACACGGTCTCCGGCCTTCCAGCGGGTGACACCGGCCCCGGCCGCGACGACCACGCCCGCGAGCTCGTGGCCCATCGTCAGCGGGAGCCGGATCCGCGGATGGCCGCGCGCCAGGATCTTCAGATCGGTTCCGCAGGTCAGGGCGGCGCGCATTCGCAGAACGACTTCGCCCCGGGCGGGGGCGGGAGCGTCGAGGACCTTCTCTTCATAGCACCCGATGCTGGTCTGCACGAAGCCGCGCATGGATGGGGCCTCACATATCACGATCGCCGAACGGAAAAGAAAAGGGGCGACCTCGCGGGCGCCCCGAAGGAACTACGAAACCAAGCCTACCCGCAGCGGAACACGGACACGTCGTCGACGTACCAGCCTTCCGCCCGCCGCAGCCGTCCTGGCCCTGGTCGAAGCGAAGCTGGATGGTGTCTCCGGCGTGGCCATACGGCGCGCGGTGGACGGTTGAGCGGGCTGCAGCTTCGAACCGACGCTCGGTTCGCGATCACTCCCGGGGACAAAAAAAGGGGGCCGGCCATCGCCGGCCCCCTGCGAAACGAGCGGAAGGATTCTAGAAGGTCACTTCCATTGCGCCGCGGCGCTCTGGATGGCTCCCTTCTGTGCACCGGTGATGAGACCCTGCGAAACCCAGTCGTTGGTGAGACCCGCGACGCAGCTGACGAAGGCGCCATGGTTGCCCGCTCCTGCCTTGCAGGCGAGGAGCTTGTCCATGAACGTGCAGCCTTCCGGCAGGAGCTGGTTGGGAACTCCGGTATGCGACTTCTTTCCGGTACCGAGAACCACCGTCGGCTGGAGGTCGCTGCCGGCGCAGAGGTCATCCGCGTCGCGCACGCCGTCGCCGTCCGAATCCGGCTCGCAGTCGTAGACGTGAACGTCGTCGACGTACCAGCCGTCGACGCCGCCGCAGCCGTCTGTGCCGATGTCCCAGATGAGCTGAATGGTGCTGCCCGCGGGGACGAGACCCGCGAGGTTGACGATGGTCCGGCCCCAGCTTCCGCCGACCGAGCCGCCGTCCCCGCCGGACCAGGCGCGCTGGTTCGCCTGCGGGTTGGTGTTGCCGGCAGTGGCCGAGTTCAGGACCAGATTCGGGGCGTTGTAGATGTAGTTGGCCTGGGGGATCAGAACCGAGGGGGCGCCGTTGACGCTGACCCGCAGTTGACCGCCGTCCCAGCCGGCTTCAGTCGCGACATAGTGCTCGAACGTGACGTAGGGTCCGCTCGAGATCGCGGCCGGAAGAACGATGTCCGGGCTCGTCAGATGGAGAACGCCCGACTCATCCTGCGTGACGCAGTTGCCGATGTTGGGATCCGGGCCGAAGAACGCGCTACCGGGGCGGCCCCCTGGCAGGAAATGGGTGACCGACCAGTCACGCTCGGTGAAGCCAGGGCCAGTGGAGATGTGGCTCAAGCTCCAAGCGGAAGTGTCGCCCTCGAAGTCGTCCTGGAGCAGGGTCCGCGAGACCGTGAGCGCTGCGCAGGCCGGGTCAGCCGGTGGATTCTTGCCGAGCATCGGGACGAAGTTGCACTGTGTCGGCGGGGTACGCATCCCCACTGCCAGCATGGCCTTCTCGATCTGAGCGAGATCCCCTGCGTTGATGATCTGGCCGGAGGGCGCGCCCGTCGTCAGGTCGGAAAGATTGACGCCCATAAGGTCCGACGCCGACTGCTCGATCGCGTCCGCGTGATCGGCAAAGTTCGTGGCCGGGTTCTGGTAGACCGTCATCGCCCGGAAATAGATGTGCGCAGCCTTGGTCAATCCGATTCCACTGATCGTCTGGCCGTTGTAGGTTCCGCCATCCACGATCAGGGCGTAAGCGTGATTCGGAATGCCGGAATTCGTGTGCACGCCGCCGTTGTCGTTGGCCGAGGTGCCCGGGCCGCAGACGTACAGGGACGTATCGGAGATTTTTCCGGGGTTCGAGTAGCAGGTCGGGTTGTACATGTCACGAAGCGCGCCGGTCAACCCGGGGTTCGTGTCGTCCTCGCCGACTAGCCAGCGCGTGGAGGCCTCGGTTCCGAGCTGGCCGCGCGCCATCGTCACATTGACCGCGCCGGCCGCCTTGATCGCCGCTCCGTCGGACTGGAGGACGGACAGCGCAGGGATGTTGACCACCGTCACGCCGTCTCCGGCCATGTTGACGATCCCGGCCGTGTTGTTGGCGACCAGGACCCCGACCGCGCCGTTGAGCTCCGCGTTCTTGGATTTGACAACGAATCCGCAGGTGCCGCGGTCCACCAGGGCGATCTTGCCGGCGATCGCCGCCGCGTTGGCGAACGGGGTTTCACAGCCGTCCGCCGTGGCCCCGACACCGTCGTTGGCGACGACCACGTCGTTGGTGAGGCTGAAGGTCGCCGGCCCGAACGCCGCCGTGCCTGCCAGCTTGTTGCCCGCGATCGAGGCCGGCGTATTGACCGTGACGACGGGTGGGACCGTCGTGTACGTCGTGCAGGCCCCGACGCGGAACGGATCCGTCGCCGAGTTGCCGATGGCGTCCCGACCGTTGATCCGGTCGACGGTCTCGCCGAAGATGTCCGAGTAGGACTCGTTCAGCGCGCCCGACTGCCACTGGTAGATGAGGCCGTGCGTGTACTGCGTGTAAGCGTGCGTCCACTCATGGGCGGTCACGTCATCGGTCGTCAGGCCGATGCAGAACGAGATGAACGTGCCGTTCCAGGAAGCGTTGGGGCAGGAGTAGCCGCGGTTGAAGATGGAGTCCATGGTCGCGCCCGCTCCGTCGAACGAGTCGCGGCCGAAGGCGTTGCGGTAAAAGTCGTACGTCTCCTTGGACGAGGTGATCATGTTGTCGGCTTCGGTGTTGCCCGTGGGGAAGGGATCCGTCTCCACCCAGAACGGCGAGCCCGGGTAGCTCGGCGGAACGGTCGGAAGGGTCATGCCATCATAGGCGCGCCGGTTCAGCGCGTCGAAGATCCCGGGCAGACGGTCGACGATCTTGCCCGAGTGCGCGTCGACGTAGACGAACTCGCGGATGTCCGCGTCGTTGCCGACCTCGATCTGATACGCCAGGTAGTTCTCGCCCTCAATTCCGCGCGCGAGGTTCGTGCGGTAGACCATGAGAAGGCCCGATCGGGCGGACAACTCCCGGCCCGGGTTGTCGGCGCCGACGGCCGCGATCGCAGCAGCGGCTGCCTCGGCAGCGGTCCGCGTCGGCTCCGGGTTCACGCGAATCGCCGGGATGACGTTGCCGTTGACCGAGGTCAATTCGCCGTCGCGATTGAAGTGGACGCGCAGCATGCCCGCGAAGACCGGGACGCCGCGAAACGTCTGGGCGTAGCTGACGTGGCGTCCGCCGAGATCGTCGGAACGCTCCTCGCTGACCCGCAACTCGGCATCCGCGTGGCGCAGGCCGAACATCCCCGCGTACTCGCGGATGAAGGCCGAGGCCTTCTCCCGCGCGGGTGCCGACACCGAGCCCATGAGGTCGCCGCGCTCACCCGGCTCGATGCCGACGAAGCGCACAGCGCCGGTCGCCGCCGAGATGCTGACGCGAGCCTTGCCACCCGTGTTGCGCTCGAGCCGATCGACCCCGGCCGGGTCCAGACCTTTGTGCTTTCCGTTCTCTTTCTCGGCAGCCAGGGCCGTGCCCGGGCCGGCGAGAAGCAGAAGGAAAGCGAGTCCCGAAAGAAATATCCCCACTCTTCGCATGCGGAAACCTCCATTCGAAAAAAGAACTCCGTCCACCGGAAACTCCCTGGGAACTTGTTGGTGGAGTCTATAGCCGACGGAGAGAGAGGGAGGCAAGATAATCTTCGAGTCGGATCGTACGGCCCGAAACGGGGTACGGCTCGAGGCCGAGGAGTGTCACTGCGATCCCGCCGACGACGGCTTCGGCTTCCCCGCGACCCAGGTCGAGCTCGATTCGCTCCGGCGCGTTGGATCCCGCCGCGACCTCGACGAGGACCCGGGCGTTGCCCGCGACGATGCACTGTTCGCCCTTCGGGCAGCGCGAATCCTCGGGAACGGCGACGAAGGTCAACGTGATCTTTTCCGACCGGATCGATGCCGTCTGTCCGGCCTTCAGCTCAAACGACTGACCGAGAGTGGCTTCGACGACGTCTGCGGCACGCGGCCCGGCGGCACAGAATGAAAAAAATACCCCGAGCGCGAGCGCCCCGAGCGGCCTCACGACTTGCGCGATCCAACGAATTGAGCGAGCTGCGGAAGGACACCCCCGCCTCCCGGAAGCTCCGCGGCCGTCGCTACCGCTTCCTCCACGTTCTCCGCCAGGATCTGCTTCGACCGCTCGACCCCCCAGATCCCGGGGAACGTCGCCTTCCCCGCCGCGGAGTCCTTTCCGGCCGCCTTGCCGAGGGTCGCGGCATCGGACTCGACGTCGAGCAGGTCGTCCTTGATCTGGAACGCGAGGCCGATCTTCCTTCCGTAGAGGTCGATCCGCTCGAGGGTGGACTCGTCGGCGCCCGCGAGAATGGCGCCCGCCGAGAGCGAGGCCCGGATCAGGCGGCCGGTCTTGTTCTCGTGGATCTTCGAAACGAGCTCGGCCGTCGGGGCGTTCTCCTTCTCGGCCTCGAGATCGGCCGCCTGCCCGCCGATCATTCCCTGAGTCCCGATGGCGTCCACGACGGTCTGCAGAACCCGGACCTTGGCGGCGGCGAACCGCTCGCCCTTCGGGTAGTGGGCGAAACGCGCCGAGGCCGTGGGTCAGCAGCGCGTCGCCCGCGAGGATCGCGGTCGCCTCGCCGAATACGACGTGGCACGTCGGAACGCCGCGGCGCAGGTCGTCGTTGTCGAGCGCCGGGAGGTCGTCGTGGATGAGCGAGTAGGTGTGGATCATCTCGAGCCCGCACGCCGCCTCGAGGAGGTCCTCGGTGCGGGCTCCGAGCACTTCGCCCGCCGTGAGGCACAGGATCGGGCGCAGGCGTTTGCCCCCGGCGAAAACCGAGTGGCGGATCGCCCGATGGAGTTGCTCGGGCCAGACGTTGGGCCCGGGCAGCAGGCGCTCGAGTGCGCCGTCGACGTCCTCCCGCCGACGAGAGAGATATGCGGCGACGTCCTTCGCGGCCGCTTCAGTCCCGCTCGTCATCGCTCTCCCCGGCCCCGGCGGCCTCGAACGGCTCCGTCTTCCATTCTTCCGTCGAGGCCTTCAGCACGATCTCCACCGACTTCTCGACCTCGGAGAGCTTCGTGTCGCAGAAGCGCGCGAGTTCCATGCCCTCCTGGAAGAGGGCGAACTGTTTCTCGAGGCCGCGCTCCTCGCCCTCGAGCTCCGAAACGATCGACTCGAGACGCGCCAGCGCCTCCTCGAAACTCCGGCCCTTGCGCACGCGCGACGTCACGACTCGTTTCCTCCCTGCCGGAAGAGCGGGCCCGGATCCGAAGTCCGTCCGCCTCCCCGCACGACCGCGTGGAGCTCGCCCTCGTGGAGCCGCACGCGAATCCGTTCTCCGTTCTCGACACCCGCGGCCGAGGTCAGCGGCGGGCCGCCGGTCTCGCGCCAGGCCACCGCGAATCCGCGCGCAAGGACCGCCAGCGGGCTCAGGGCCTCGAGCCGCGACACGAGCGCGGAGAGGCGGGCCCGGCGCCGCTCGCTCGCGCGCGCAAACCGCTCGACGAGCATCGCCCGGGCCGCCGCCGCCCCGTCGCGCCGGCGCGCGAGCTCGGCGACGCGCGGAAAGTCCGCCAGCGTCCGACGCGCCGCGGAGAGACGCGCGGCGTACTCCGCGGGCCGCCGCTCGAGGCACGAGACGAGGGCCTCGCGTCCCTGCGCGACGCGTCCCGAAAGCTCCGCGAGGCGCCGCGGAAACCCGGCGAGGGCGTCGGAGCGTCCAAGCCCCTGGAGCGTCGCCCGCCCGAGCGCCAGCCTCGCCTGCATCCCGGAGAGCACGCGCATCCGGCCGTGCGCGACGCGGCGCGCGATCTCGTCCTTGCGCTCGACGACGAGCTCCGCCGCGGCCGACGGCGTGGGTGCCCGCAGGTCCGCGACGAGGTCGCAGATCGTCCAGTCCGTCTCGTGGCCCACGCCCGAGATGGTCGGGATCGCCGAGGCCGCCAGTGCCCGCGCCACGGACTCGGCGTTGAAGGGCGCGAGGTCCTCGGGCGAACCGCCGCCGCGGGCGAGAATGAGGACGTCGAAGCCGCCCCGGCGATTGAGGTGGCGGATCGCCGCGACGATCTCCGCCGCCGCGAGCTCCCCCTGGACGCGCACCGGGTAGATCGTGATCGCGAGGCCCTCGAACCGGCGCGAGAGCACGTGAAGGACGTCCCGGACCACCGCGCCGGTGGGCGAGGTCACGACGGCAATCGAGCGGGGCAGCTTCGGAATGGGACGCTTTCGCTCGGCCGCAAAGAGGCCCTCGACCTCGAGCTTCGCCTTGAGCTGCTCGAAGGCGAGCTGCAGGGCGCCGCGCCCCACCGGTTCGATCGCGAAAGCCTTGATCTGGAACTTGCCCTGCGGCGCGTAGAGATCGAGCGCGCCGCGCACCACGACCTCGAGCCCGGGCTCGAGGCGGAAAGGAATGCGCTTCAGGTCCGAGGCGAAGATGATCGCGGGCAGGGCCGCCGACGCATCCTTCAGCGTGAAGTAGCCGTGGCCGCCCCTCAGGTCGAACCGGCCGATCTCCCCGACGACCGCGACGTCCCGCCAGCTGGTCCGCAGGACCGTCGAGACCTCGGCGAGGAGCTCGGAGACCGTGTACGGCTTCGGCGGAGCGGCGGACGGGACCGGGACGGGCCGGGAGAACATCCCGGAGATTCTAATCGCCTGCTCCGCCGGCCGCCCGCGAAAACGGCAGGGCGAAGACGAGGAGCGTCGCCATCTCCACCTCGGTGTCGCCGAAGTTGTATTCGAAGAGCCCGGCCACGACGATCGCGGCCCCCGCGAGAAGGGCCCCGGCCCAGACGGCCGCCCGGGCCGGATCGGTCTCGCGTCGCAGGACGACGATGGAGCGGGCGAGAAAGAGGAGCATCCAGGTCACGTAGACCCCGGCCGCGAAAAGTCCGTTCGCCGCGGCAATCTGGGCCGCGTTGTTGTGCAGGTGCGGCACGGTCCAGCGCGGCGCATCGGCGTCCCGGTACAGCGGATAGAAGGGTTTGACCATGTCCGGCCCGAGGCCGAAGACCGGGTAGTCGCGCGCGATGCGCGCCCCGGCCCGCAGCATCGCGATGCGGTCGCGGTTGGTGCGGTCGGTGAGGTCTCCGATCGAGCGAATCCGTCCCCGGATCTCGGCCGGCGCCAGCAAGAACACGACGACGAGAATCGGTGCCAGCAGGAGGAGACCGCGAGGACGACGCACGGCCAGGTAGAGGAGCACGGCCGCGCAAATGCCGACGTAAGCGCCCCGCGTGTACGTCAACAGGACGGCGCAAAGCGGAACGAGACTGACGAAGCCGACGGACCTCCACCGGCCGCGGCCCTCGAACGCGAGGCCGAGCAGGAGCCCGGCGGCGAGCGTCGTGAGGCCCGAAAACGTCATGTAGTGCGAGAGCGTCCCGCGGATGCGGTTGGCGAGATCGTCGCCGCCGTGGAGGAACTGCCAGATCCCGAGCAGAGCGAGCGCGGTGCCCGAGGCGGCGATCGCGAGAGCCACGGCGCGCGCCCGCCCCACGTCGTCGACGAGATCCATCGCGACGGGGACGAGGAGGAGGAGCGCGAGGCCCGGCAGGTGCCGGGCGCTGACCGCCGGGTCGCGCGAGAAGACGGCCGACGCCGCGGTCAGGAGGGCGAGGACCCCGGCGAGGTACGTGAACGGCGAGCGCAGGCTCGCGGGATACCGGCGCTCGCGGACGAGCGAGGCGACCCACGCCGCGAGCAGGAGGCCCGAGACGACGTAGGCGGCCGAGATGACCGGTGTGAGGAGGGCGAAGAGAACGAGGAGCGCGAACGCCGCCTTGCGATACGCCACTCGCGGCCTAGCGCCCCGCCGCCTCCGACCCGGGGAGCGCCTCGTCGATCAGCATCACGGGAATGTCCGACACGATCGGATAGACGAGGTCGGCCTGCTTCGAGTAGAGCCCCTGCGTCACGACGGGCTCCTCGTCGCGGAACTTCTCGCGATACTTTTCCACCAGCGCCTTGCGGGTCGCGTCCTTGAGCTCGACGAGCTCGAGCGGCCCCTTGGTCTTCGGGCACACCAGAATGGCGAGAAGCTCCGGGTCGACGGCCATGCTTGATCCCCTCGACCCGGAGTATATCGATGTGCTGGCCGCCTCGCGGCGCGCCGCGGCTCCCGAAGTAGATTAGGCACGTGCGCATCCTCCACGTCGTCGCCGGCGAGAAGTGGACCGGCGTCGCCGCGGTCGCGTGCGACTGGACGAGGGCCCTGCGCGACGCCGGTGTCGAGGCGCAGTTCGCGTTCGTCGGGGGGCACAACCTCGGGAGGCGCCTGCTCCCGGCGGGCTGGGCCCGGCCACTCCTCTCCCGAACCCACGGCCCCCGGGGCATCCCGCGGGACGCGCGCGTCCTGCACGAAACGATCCTGCGGGAGAGCTTCGACGTGGTTCACGCCCACCTGACGCACGACCACGCGCTCGCCGCGCTCGCCTGCCGGGGGACGCCGGCCCGGCTGGCGCGCACCATCCACCACCTGCGGCACGTCCGGCGCGGCGCCTTCACACGGTCTCTCTTCGCGCGCACCGACGCGTTCGCCTTCGGCAACACCGACATCGCCCGCGCCTTCGGCGCCCCGGGTGCCGTCCACCGGCCGGTCGTCGATGCCCTGGTCTTTGCGCCGGGCCCGAAACCGGCGGCCCTTCCCGGAGTCGGCTCGATGCCTTCGGGACGGTTCGTCGCGGGGACCGTGGGCAAGATCGCGCGCGGGCGCGGACACGAAGAGGCGATCGCCGCCATGGCGCCCCTGCCCGGGGACGCCGTCCTTCTCCACGTCGGCAAGGGCGAGCACCGGCCCGCGCTGGAAGCCCTGGCGCTTGCCCTCGGGACGGGCGCGCGCAACTTCTGGGCCGGGTACCAGGACGAGGCGCTTCCCGATTTCTATCGGGCCATGGACGCCTTCCTCTTCACGGCCTCGGGCTCGCAGCAGGGCCAGCGGGCGATCCTCGAGGCCATGGCCGCCGGGCTTCCGATCGTCGCCCTCCCGGTGCCCGGCGTCCGCGATCTCGTGAACGACGGTGTCGAGGGCTTCGTCGCCGGGGACATCGTCGGGCTCACCGCGGCCCTCGGGCGGCTTCGTGAAGACGTCTCCCTGCGCGCGCGGATGGCCGCGGCGGCGCGCGCCCGGGCTCTCGATTTCCGGGGCGACGCCTTCGCCGCCTCGGCGCGCGAGTTCTACGGGAGAATCGGGGGCTGAGGATGGAACGGCACGCGTGGAAGACCGGAGAGGTTTCGGACACGGCGGGGCCTTCGTCGGGCCTCCGGAACTACCTCGAGCAGCGCGACGTCAGGAAGTGCCTGACCGCGGCGTCGGCGCTGTGCCCGCTGCGTCGGGCGGCGGACGTGGGGTGTGGCTACGGCCGCTTGACGATGGTGCTTTCCGAGTTCGCGCCCGAGGTCGTCGGTTTCGAGCGGGAGCCGGGCCTCGTTGCCGAGGCGACGCGCCTGCTGCCCGGGATCGCCTTCCGGCGGGTGGAGACGCTGCTCGCCCTCCCGGCGCCGACGGGCGGATACGACTTCGCGATGACCTTCACGGTCCTGCAGCATCTCGGCGACGCCGAGGCCCGGGCCGTCGTGGAGGAGCTCAAGCGGATTGCGTCGCCCGGATCGATCCTGCTCGTCGAAGAAACCGACGCCACTCTCGTGTCGGGCGACCCGGGCCGGCCGGAGGCCGGTCTCACGGTCGGGCGCCCCGCCGAGACCTACGCGGAGTGGATGCGGCCGTTCGAGCTCGCCCTGCGGTTTCCCCGACAGATCGAGCCCGGCTACCCCCGCGCCGACGTCGGCACGTACATGCTCTTCGCCGGTGGCCGGTAGAACCGCGCCGCCGCGCTCTCAGATCGACCCCAGGATCTCCTTCGGATGGGTCTTGGGCGAGACTTTCGGGTGTGCCTGCGCGATCTTTCCCTGCGGGTCGATCACGTAGGTGATCCGCTTGGCGTACTCGTCGGTCGCCGACTCGGCGGCGCCGTAGGCCATCCCGATCTCGCGCTTGACGTCGCAGAGGAGCGGAAACGGAAACTGGAACTTGGTCGCGAAAGCGGCGTTCTCCTCCTCCGTGTCGAAGGAAACACCCAGGATCTCGACGTTCTTCTTCTGGAATTCCGAATAGAGGTCGCGGAACCCGCAACCCTCGATCGTTCAGCCGGGGGTGTCCGCCTTCGGGTAGAACCAGAGAACGACCGTCTTGCCCCGGTAGTCCGAGAGCGAGCGTGTCGCTCCGGTGTGATCGCGCACGGTGAACCCGGGCGCTTCGTCTCCGACGTTTCGCATGGCCGGCTTCCTCCACATCGTTTTGAACATTGCCGCAATCGCGCTCAAGCCTTCCCCTCCCAGATCTCCGCCGAGTCATCGTAAGCCGGAAGGTCCACCGGCCACCCATTTCGTCGAAATCGTTCCCACTCCCAGACCCTGGCCCATTTCAGGAAGACGCTCCAGGCCTGGAGGCCGCAGAGGACGAGGCCGTGGCGACCGTCGAGAAAGCCGGCCTGGATCACGTACATGCGGAAAAATCGCCAGCACGGCCGCAACAGGAGCTCGGCCAGGCCGGCTCGCCGGCCGCTCCGGAAGAGGTCGGCCGCGCCCCAGGCCGCGTAGCGGTGGATCTTTTCCAGGTACTGGGAAAGGGACCGGCACGTGTAATGGACCATGGCCGTCCGCAGGGTCGGCGTCGCGCCCGGGGGGTCGAGGTCCGCGTGGACGCGGCGGTTGGGGTACCGGGCCGCCCCGCGTTCCAACAGGCGGACGACCCTGTCCGTCGACCAGCCCGAATGGCGGATGATCCGGTCGAGAAACATGTTTTCGCGGCGAATGAAATAGGCGCGGGCGTCGGGCCCCTTCTCGAGGAGCGCCAGGATCTCCCGGGCGAGTGCCTCGGGCACGCGCTCGTCGGCGTCGAGGATCAGCAGCCAGGGCGTCTTCACCCGGTCCATGGCCCAGTTCTTCTGGGCCGCCGACCCGAAGTACTCGCGCTGCACGACCTCGACCTTCGGGAAGGAGCGCGCGATCTCGAGCGTCCGGTCCGTCGAGAACGAGTCGACGAGGAGGACCGCGTCGACGAAGGCGAGGCTCTCGAGACACTCGCGGAGGTTGACCTCCTCGTTGAGGGTGGTGACGATCGCGGTGAGCTGGGGCATCGCTTCGTCGACTCGACCCTGGCGGCCGTCCGCGGGCGGCGGCAAGCCCCGCCCCGTCGACCGGAGGGCCGGCCGCTGGGTCAGTCCACCCGCACCTGCACGCGCTCGATCCTGCGCGCCTTGCCCGTCGCCTCGTCGACGTCGATCACGGCTCCGGAGAGGCGGATGTCCCTCTTTGCCGTCTCGAACGAGCGCGGGGTCTGCGACAGGAACTTCTCGATGATCCGGTCCTTCGAAAACCCGATGATGCCCTCGTAGGCCCCCGTCATGCCGGCGTCCGAGAGGTACGCCGTGCCGCCGGGGCGGATCGTCTCGTCGGCCGTCGGGACGTGGGTGTGCGTGCCGACGACGGCGGAGACGCGGCCGTCGAGGTACCAGCCGATGGCCGCCTTCTCGGAGGTAGCCTCGGCGTGCATGTCGACGAAGATGACCTTGACGTCCCCGGCGCGCGCGAGCTCCTCGTCGGCGACGCGAAACGGCGAATCGGCGTTGGCCGGCATGAAGACCTGACCCTGAAGATTGAGGACGCCGACCGGGATGCCGGCGGCCGTCGACTGGACCGTCCAGCCCCTCCCGGGGTTGCCGGGGGGATAGTTGGCGGGTCGCAGGAGGCGGTCCGACCGGTTCAGCGTGTCGTAGATCTCCTTCTTGTCCCAGATGTGGTTGCCCGAGGAAAAGACGTCGATCGGCATCTTGGACAGGTCCTCGAAGAGGTCGACGGTCAGCCCGAACCCGCCCGCCGCGTTCTCGACGTTGACGATCGTGAAGTCGATCTTGTGGCGGTCGATCACGCCTTCGAGGGCGTCGACGAGCGCGCGGCGCCCCGGGGCGCCGACGACGTCGCCGACGAAAAGAATGTTCATCGGGTTACCGCGTCACCGGGCGTACTCGACGGCGCGCGTCTCCCGGATCACCGTGACCTTGATCTGGCCGGGGTACTGAAGCTCGGCCTCGATCTTCTTGGCCACGTCGCGCGAGAGCCAGAGGGCTTCGTCGTCGGTGACGCGGTTGGCTTCGACCACGATGCGCAGCTCCCGTCCCGCCTGGATCGCGAAGGCCTTCTGGACGCCCTTGAAGCCGTCGGCGATGTGCTCGAGCTTCTCGAGGCGCTTGACGTAGGTCTCGAGGATCTCGCGGCGCGCCCCGGGCCGCGCGGCCGAGAGGGCGTCGGCGCCGTTGACGAGCACGGCCTCGAGCGACCGCGGCTCGTAGTCTCCGTGGTGGCACTCCATCGCGTGGATGACCTCGTTGGACTCGCCGAACTTCTTCAGGACCTCGCGGCCGAGCTCGAGGTGCGTACCCTCCATCTCCCGGTCGATGGCCTTGCCGATGTCGTGAAGGAGCCCCGCGCGCCGCACGACCTCGACCTTGGCGCCGAGCTCGGCGGCCATGTTCATGGCGAGCCAGCCGACTTCCTTGGAGTGCTGGAGGACGTTCTGGCCGTACGAGGTCCGGTACTTCAGACGACCGAGCATCTTGACGAGCTCGGGGTGGAGGTCCGGGATCCCGAATTCCAGGGCCGTGGCCTCGCCCTCCTGGCGGATTTTTTCCCACAGCTCGGACCGGACCTTCTCGACGATTTCTTCGATGCGCGCGGGATGGATGCGGCCGTCGACGATCAGTTTCTCGAGGGCATGCCGGGCGACCTCGCGCCGGAGCGGCTCGAAGGCCGAGATGACGATCGCCTCGGGCGTGTCGTCGATGATGAGGTCGACGCCGGTGGCCGCCTCGAGCGCCCGGATGTTGCGGCCCTCACGTCCGATGATCCGGCCCTTGAGATCGTCCGACGGCAGCTCGACGACCGAGACGGTGGCCTCGACGACGGTGTCGGAGGCCAGGCGCTGGATGGCCATACCGATGATCCGGCGGGCCTTCTGGGTGGCCTGCTCGTTGGCCTCCTCCTCGATCCGCCGGATCAACCCGGCCGACTCCAGGCGGGCCTCGTTCTCGACCGACTTGACGAGATCCCGCTTGGCGTCGACGGCGGTGAGGCCCGAGATCTGCTCGAGCCGCTTGCGCTGCTCGTCGATGACCGCCTGGACCTCGGCCTCCTTGTCTTCGAGCTTCTTGTGCTGGTCCGCGACCGCCTTTTCCTTGCGGGCGTACTCCTCTTCCTTGCGCTCCTGCTGGGTGAGCTTGCGGTCGAGGTTCTCTTCCTTCTGCTGGACCCGCTTCTCGAGACCGGCGATCTCCTGGCGGCGCGACTGGACGGTCTTGTCGAACTCGGCCCTCGCGGCGAGGACCTTCTCCTTGGCCTCGATGTCCGCCTCGCGGACCCGGGCCTCGGCCTGGCGCTTGGCCTCGGCGAGGGCCTTCTCGGCCTCGTTGCGGATTCCAGCCCGCTCGCTCTTCACCTTTCGGCGAAGGAGCGCGTAGGCGACGGCGATCACGACCACGGCCGCCACGAAGGCCACCGCGATCACCATCGCGATCGATGTGTTCATTCCGCCCCCCAACAAAAAGCCCGGGGGCGCCGCGTGACGCGCGTCGGCTACACGATGGAGCGGAAGCGACTCTTCCAACGAGGTTTGCGCACGGATGAAACCGAAGCCATCCTCAAGACCACTCGTATTCCTTCGTGTGTCCCCGCCTTTCGGGTCGGGGTGCCGACGCTCGCCCTCTAGGCGCCCAGGGCGTCGTCCAGTTTTCGAATCAGGCGCTCCGCACGCGCTCTGGCGTCGGTCGGGTCGCCCTGCCTGCGTTTTTCCGTCTGGTGAAGATCATCCGAAATGTTCAGGGCGGCCAGGATGGCGATCTTGGTCGTGTCCACCGTCGCCGTCCGCTCTGCCACTTCTTTCATCCGGGTATCGACGAACCGGGCCAAATCGTGAATGTAGCCGCTGTCTCCTTCCGCGCGGACGCTGTACGTCTGCCCGAAAATCTCGACTTGAGTCACGCTGCCCCGCTTTTCCATCGAGACACTGACTCCTTTCCTGCGGCGAGTCTAGTGCGTTTTTGCCAGAGCAGTCAACGGTTTAGCCGTAACTCGCGGAGGCACTAAGACTTCTTTTCCTCGGCCGCTTCGAGGGCATGAATGAGCTTCTCGAGCCGCTCGCGCACCAGGTCCTGCTCGCGCTCGAGCTTTTCGACGGCCCCGCGGGAATCGCCCGCGTCCTTTTCGGCCTTGCGGGCAGCCGCCAGGTCGGCCTTGAGCTTCTCGTTCTCGGACTCGAGCGACTTCAAACGGCCCAGCAGCCGCTCGATCTTCTTGTCCAGCGTGTCGAAGACTCTGGTCGTGTCCATGCTCTCCATTCCCCTCCCTACGCGAACGTGACTTTGAGCTTCCGCCGGAGTTCGTCCGCCAGTCCCTGGACCTGGCGGTTGACTTCCTCCTGCGCGAGCGTTCGTTCCATGGATCGAAACGTCAGGCGAATCGTGGTCTTGACCTGCCCCGGCGCCACGCCCTCGCCCTCGTAGCGGTCGAGGCAGCGCACCGCCTCCAGGTCCGAGAGGCCGAGCGATCGAACGAACCCCTCGACCGTCTCCCAGGACAGGTCCTGGGGCTGCGCGAACGAAAGATCGGCGGAAATCGGCGGCTGCGTCGAGAACTCCTGGAACACGAACGGCGGCCGCCCGAGCGGGAGCGCGTCGACCACGATCTCGCCCGCGAAGACCGGCACCGCGAGGTCGCGCCGCTCGCGTTCGGCCCCCGAAACGAGGCCCGCGACCGCGACGATCGAACCCTCACGGGAATGGGCCGTCGCGGCCGCGTTCGCCGTGTAGCCCTTGATCGAAACCGGCGTCCACGCCAGGTCCTCGGGGGCGATCCAGGGCGACAGGAGGCGCTCGACGAGACCCTTGGCGTCGAAAAAATCCGCCGCGCGCAGTTTCTCGGCAACGCTCCAGTGAGCGCGCTGCTCCCCGGCGAGAGCAAAGGCGAACCGGCGGGATTCGTACGACTCGGGCCGGTCGGACTCCCCCGCCGCCCCGAAGGCCCGACCGACCTCGAAAAGCCCGACGGAAGGCGCCCCGTGGCGCAGGTTGCGCGCCACCGCGTCGAGGAGTCCCGGCAGCAGCGTGGCCCGCAGGTGCCGCCGCGACGCATCGAGTGGATTGACGATCGCAAGGGGCTCGAGTGCCGTCCCGCTCAGGCGCAGCCAGTCTCCCCATGCCGACTCGTCGGCGTCCCGATCGACGAACGGGTAGTTGACCGTTTCGAAGAGACCCGAAGCCGCGGCCCGGTCCGCCAGCCGCTCCTCGGCCTGGCGACGGGGCTCCTTGTACGTCCCGGGAGCCGACGAGGGCGGAAGACGCGACGGCAGCCGGTCGTAGCCGTAGACGCGAAGGACTTCCTCCACCAGGTCGTCCTCCCGGCGTACGTCGCTCCGGAAGAGCGGAATCGACACGGCCAGGCGCTTGCCCCGGCGCTCGGTCTGGAAATCGAGGCGGCGGAGGGCCTCCTCGGCGAAGTCGAGGTTGAGCCGGCCGTCGCCCGACAGCAGACGGAGCCGAGCGAGGCGCAGCGCCGTCTTGCGGACGCGCAGCGGCGCCCCGTGGGCATCGAGAAGCTCCGGCGCGACGGTGCCGCCGGCCGATTCGACGAGCAGCCGCGCCGCCAGGGCGAGCGACGCGGGGATCGCGTCGTGGTCGGCACCCCGCTCGAAGCGGTGCGACGCGTCCGTGTGCATCCCGAGCCGCCGTGCCGTCTTTCGAATGGTCACGGGGTCCCACCACGCCGCCTCGAGCAGCACGTTCTTCGTCCGGGGCGTCACGGCGGTGTCGAGCCCGCCCATGATCCCGGCCAGCGAGATCGCGCGCTCGGCGTCGGCGACGACGATGTCCGAGGGATCGAGGGTGCGCTCCACGCCGTCGAGCGTGACGAGCTTCTCGCCGCGCCTGGCCTTGCGCACGATGATCAGCTGCCCCGCGACCTTGTCGTAGTCGAAAGCGTGGAGCGGCTGCCCCGTGTCCCAGAGGACGTAGTTCGTGGCGTCGACGGCGGCCGAAATCGACTTCGAGCCGATCGAGGAAAGCCTCCGGCGAACGAGCTCCCCCGCCGCGGCCGGGCCGATGCCGCGGACGACACGGGCCCCGAACCGGCGGCAGAGCCTCGGGACCTGGATGACGATCGAGGTGAGCTGCTCGGTCGACTCGCCTTCGGTCGCAGGTTCGGCGTAGCGGGCGGAGACGTCGTGAACGGAGAGCCCGGCCATGGCGGCGATCTCGCGCGCGAGGCCACGGTGGCCCATGGCGTCCGGGCGGTTGGGCGTGATCTCCGCGTCCAGGACCGTGTCCGCATCCGCGGCCGCAATCGATTCGATCGGGATGCCGGCCTGGTCGAGGAGCCGCCGCACGCCCTCGGCTCCGCCGGCCGCGGCGACGTCGACGAAGTCCCCGAGCCAGTCGAGCGAAAACTTCACGCGAGCCCCGCGAACTGCCGCAGGAATCGCTCGTCGCCGTCGAAAAGCAGGCGCAGGTCCGGGAAGCCGTACTTCAGGAGCGCCACCCGGTCGATCCCGAGGCCGAAGGCGAAGCCCGTGTACTCCTCGGGGTCGATCGCGACCCCCTGCAGGACCCGCGGGTGGACCATGCCCGCGCCCATGATCTCGATCCAGCCGGAGCCCTTGCACTTGGCGCACCCCCCGCCCCGGCAGAAGATGCAGCTCATCGCCACGTCCACTCCCGGCTCCACGAACGGAAAGAACGTCGGAATGAAGCGGGTCTTCGTTCCCTTCCCGAAGAGCTCCTCGAGGAAGGCCGAAACGGTTCCTTTCAGGTCGGCCATCGAGATGCCCTTGTCGACGACGAGGCCTTCGACCTGGTGAAACACCGGCGAGTGGGTGGCGTCGACCTCGTCCTTGCGATACACGCGGCCGGGCACGAGGATTCGGAGCGGCGCCCCGTGGCGGCGCATCTCCCGGATCTGCACGGGCGACGTGTGGGTCCGCAGAAGCAGCGGCGAGACGGCCTTCCGGTCGAGCAGCAGCGTGTCCTGCGTGTCGCGGGCCGGGTGCTCGGGCGGAAAGTTGAGCGCCGCGAAATTGTGGAAGTCGTTCTCGACCTCGGGGCCGTCGGCGATCGAGTAACCCATCCGCAGGAAGATGTCTTCAATCTGGCGGCGGAGGATCGTGATCGGATGGAGGCCGCCCTCGCGCGGACGGCGCCCCGGCAGCGTCACGTCCACGGCCGCCGCGAGGTCGCGCTCGGCGGCCTCGCGCGCCTCGAGTGCCTGCGCCAGGCGCCCGACGCCGTCCTCGATCTCGACTTTCGCGGCGTTGACGCGCTGACCGAAGGCCGCGCGCTCCGGCCCGGGCAAGCTCTTGAGCCGTCCGAAAAGCGCGGGCAGCAGCCCCTTCTCACGGCCGAGGTAGCGCCCCTTCAGACGCTCGAAGTCGGCGCGGGAAGACACACCCCTCCCGCTCTCCTCGCGAAAGGAGTCGAGCAGCTCTTCGATCGGGTCCTGCGCCACGTCCGGCGTGCCGTCCCTAGGCGGTCTTCAGCGCCTGCTTGGCGACTCCCACCAGATGCCCGAACGCGGCGGGATCGTGGATGGCGAGCTCGGCAAGCATCTTCCGATTGATCTCGCTGCCGGCCTTCTTGAGGCCGTCGACGAGCTTCGAGTACGAAATCTCGTGCTCGCGCGCCGCGGCGTTGATCCGGATGATCCAGAGGCCGCGGAAGTCGCGCTTCTTGGCCTTGCGATCGCGGTAGGCGTAGACGAGCGACTTTTCCACCTGGAGCTTCGCCATCCGATACGACTTCGATTTCGTGCCGTAGTAGCCCTTGGCGAGCGCCAGGGTCTTGGAACGCTTGTTCTTCCTCTTGGGTCCTCGTTTGACTCTGGGCATGATTTCTCTCCTCTGCGTGTGTCCGGGAGTTCCGGAGGACTAGGCGTAGGGCAGCATCTCCCGCACGCGCTTCGTGTCGGACTTCGAGACGGTTGTCGCCTGCGCGAGTCCGCGCTTCCGGCCGGCGGCCTTCTTCGTCAGGATGTGGCTCTTGAACGCCTTCGCCCGCTTGAACTTGCCGGTCGAGGTTTTCTTGAACCGCTTCGCGGCTCCGCGGTGGGTCTTCAATTTCGGCATCGTTTTCTCCGCATCGGCGCGCGTCAGTCCGCGGCCTTGGTTCCCTTTTCGTGTTTGACGGGCGACAGGATCTGGTAGAGGCGGTTGCCCAGCATCTCGGAGCGCGACTCGGCGATGGCCTTCCCATCGAGGTCCTTCAGGAGGCGGTCGAGGACTTTCTGTCCGTTCTCGCGGCGCGCCATCTCGCGCCCGCGGAACTGGACCGTGGCCTTGACCTTGTCGCCGTGCGACAGAAACTTGAGGATGTTCTTCATCTTGAAGTCGTAGTCGTGGTCGTCGATGTTCGGCCGGAACTTCACTTCCTTCACCTGGGTCGTCTTCTGCTTCTTTTTGGAGTCCTGCTGCTTCTTCTTCTGCTGGTAGATGAACTTCCCGAAGTTCATGATGCGGCAGACCGGAGGCTGGGCCGTCGGCGCGATCTCGACCAGGTCGAGTCCCGCCTCCCTCGCCTTCTGGAGAGCGTCGGACATCGTCACGACGCCGACCGCCTCCCCTTCCGCTCCGATCAGCCGGACTTCCTTCCAGCGGATCTGTTCGTTGACTCGAATGCTCTTCTTATCGATCTTTCACCTCCGAAATCAGTTCCAGCCTCCGCGAGGCGACCGCGGACTGCGCGGCCGCCAGGAAATCCTCGAGGGACATGGTTCCGGCGTCCCCGCCGTGGCGCAGGCGCACGGCGACCGCGCCGGACGCCGCCTCCTTCTCGCCCACGACCAGCATGCACGGCACCTTCTGGAGCTCGGCCTTCCGAATCCGGGCCCCGAGCTTCTCGTTGCGATCGTCGAGCTCGACCCGCAGCCCCGCCGCGGAGAGACGTCCCGCGATCGCCCGCCCCGCCTCGGCGAAACGGTCGGAGACCGGGATCACGACCGCCTGGACGGGGGCGATCCAGAACGGGAAGTTGCCGCCCGGTGTGTTCGATGAGGATACCGAGGAACCGCTCGAGCGAGCCGAGGATCGCGCGGTGAAGGACGACGGGCCGATGGGCCTTGCCATCCTCGCCGATGTAGTTGAGGTCGAAGTTCTCGGGCTGCGCGAAGTCGCACTGGATCGTGCCGAGCTGCCACGCCCGCCCGATCGCGTCCTTGACGCGGAAGTCGATCTTGGGGCCGTAGAACGCTCCGTCGCCGGGCGTGACCGTGTACGGGCGGCCCGTCTTCTTCATCGAGGCGTCGAGCGCGGCCTCGGCGCGGCTCCACTGGTCGTCGGTGCCGATGCGCTTGTCCGGCCGAAGGCCCAGCGCGATCTCGACGTCCGTCAGGCCGAATACGCCGTAGACGAAGTCCAGGAACTCCAGGAAGGCGAAGATCTCGGGCTCCATCTTTTCGAAGGGCGTGAAGATGTGACCGTCGTCCTGCGAGAACGTGCGCACGCGCGTCAGACCGGCCGTCACCCCGGAGAGCTCGTAGCGGTGCAGCCGGCCGAAGTCCGCGAAGCGCACGGGCAGGTCGCGGTATGACCAGTGGCTCATCTGGAAGAGCAGGAAGTGGCCGGGGCAGTTCATCGGCTTGACGCCGAAGTCCCGCTCCTCCACCTGCGTGAAGAACATGTTCTCGCGGTAGTTGGCGTAGTGGCCGGAGGTCTTGAAGAGCTCGACGTCGAAGATCTGCGGCGTCACGACCTCCTCGTAGCCGCGCTTGCGGTACTCCGCGCGCAGCATCTCGAGGAGGCCGTTGTACAGGACCGTACCCTTCGGGAGAAAGAACGGCGAAGCCGGCGCCCAGGGGTGGAAAGCCACCAGGTCGAGCTCGCGGCCGAGCTTGCGGTGATCGCGGGCCCGCGCCTCTTCCTGCTGCTTGAGGTACGCGTCGAGGTCCTTCTGCGTCAGGAAGCAGGCGGCGTAGATGCGCTGGAGCATCGGGTTCTTCTCGTCGCCCTTCCAGTAGGCGCCGGCCGTGTGCGTGAGCTTGAAGACGCCGAGCTTGCCGGTCGAGGGGACGTGCGGGCCCCGACAGAGGTCGATGAAATCCTTCTGGCGATAGCAGGAGACCTTGTCGTCCGGGATGCCGCGGATGATCTCGACTTTCAGCGCGTCCTTCTGGGCCTCGAATATCCGGATCGCCTCGTCCTTCGACATCTCGGAGCGTTCGATGCGATTGTCCTCGGCCACGATCCGGCGCATCTCGGCCTCGATCGCGGCGAGGTCCTCGGGCGTGAACGGGCGGTCCGGGTTGAAGTCGTAGTAATAGCCGTTCTCGATCGCCGGCCCGATGCCGATCTGCACGGTCGGGAAGAGGCGCTTGACGGCATTGGCCGTCAGGTGAGCGGTCGAGTGCCGATAGAGGTCGAGCGCCTCGGGCGACTTCGGCGTGACGATCTCGACCTTCGCGTCGGCCCTCACCGGGGTCGCGAGGTCGACGAGCTTTCCGTCGAGCTTCGCGCCGAGCGCGTCCTTGGCCAGGCGCGGGCCGATGCCGGCCGCGATCTCGAGGACCGTCGTACCCGCCGGCACGGACTTCGTCGAGCCGTCGGGCAGCGTGATCGTGACTGTTTGTGCCAGGACTTCCATGATGACATCCCAAAAAGAAAAAACGCGGGACCTCCGCGTTTTCGAGACGAATTTGGTAGGCGCTAACGGGATCGAACCGTTGACCTCTTCCGTGTGAAGGAAGCGCTCTCCCAGCTGAGCTAAGCGCCTGCGTTTCGAAGAAATTGGTAGGCTCGAGCGGATTTGAACCGCTGACCCCCACAGTGTCAATGTGGTGCTCTCCCCCTGAGCTACGAGCCTGTTCTTCGATCCCGGTTTCCCGGGGGGCTACCGGCCGGAAGCCCGCGAAGGCATTTTCATCCCGGCCATCGTCCCTGATTGTGAAAGAGCCGTCCGGCGCGCGAGCCGGGTCGGCGACTTTACCAGACGAGCCGCGGAAGCGGCAAACCGGGGGCGTGCGGCCGACGGCTGCCGTCCGGCTCAACTCCCTGCTACACTGGATCGAGTCTCCCAAGAATGTCCTCCGCGATCCGCGACACGTTCGCTTCTCTCTCGCGCCGCTGGAGCGCACTTCGCTCGGCGAGGGCCGAAGCCGCCGCTGCCCGCGACTTCTGGGACGCCGGTGCCCCGGGCGAGCCCGAGGACCGCTACTGGGGCTCGCAGCCCCTGGTGCGGCGGGCGATCAACCGGCGGGTGACCGGCGACCCGAACCGCTGGCCCATGGAGTGGTTCGCCGCCCGCTACGCGCCCACCCCCCTTCCGCTGGGCCTCTCGGTCGGCTGCGGGACGGGACTGCTCGAGCGGGACATCCTGGGCAAGGGCCTGTGCGACCGGGTCGAGGGGGTCGACTTCTCGCCCGAGGCGATTGCCGAGGCCGAACGGGCCGCCGAGGAAGCCGGGCTCGCGCGCCGCCTCGACTACCGGGTCGAGGACATCAACGCCATCCGCCTCCCGCCGGCCCGCTACGACGCCGTGTTCTTCCACGGCTCGCTCCACCACATCCGCAACGTCGAGCGCGTCCTCGGCGAGGTCCGTACGGCCTTGAAGCCCGGCGGGCTCGTCTTCGTCGACGAGTACATGGGGCCCTCGCGCTCGGAGTGGACCGACGGGCTCTGGGCTTTCGCGCGGAGCGCCTTCGACGCCCTGCCCGAGGAGCTGAAGAACCGTCCGGAGCTCGCGATCCCGCTCCCGATGGACGACCCGTCGGAATCGGTGCGCTCCTCGGCCATCCTTCCCGCGTGCCGGCGTCTCTTCGAGACCCTCGAAGACCGCCCCTACGGCGGCAACGTCCTCTGGTTCATCTTCCCGTGCCTCGACATCGCGCGCCTGCGCGAGGACCGGACCGAGGCCCTCTCCCGGCTGATCGCCCTGGAGGACCACCTGCTCGAGAAGGGCTGGGTCGAGTCCTACTTCCGGGTCTTCGTCGGGCGGGCCGCCCCTTGAAGTTGACGCGGCTGGGTCCCGCGACCCTTCTCGTCTTCGACCTCGTCCTCTTCGCACCCCTCCTCGTCACCGGCGGCGTATTCTCCTCGCACGACTTCGTGCGCGCGCACCATCCCTGGCGCGAGGGGCCGCTCGGGGTGCTCGAAGCCGAGAACCGCCTTCTCTCGGATCCCGCCGCCTCGGGAGAGACGACGCTCGTCCGATACCGCGACTTTCCTTCCGGGTTCTTCTGGAACCCCTGGGTCGGCGGCGGCGCCATGGGGCCCTTTCACCTCGCCCAGGGCTTCCTCTCTCCGTTCGTCGCGCTGCCCGCGCTGCTCCTGCCCGAAGCCTGGATCGAGACCGGCGTTCTCTTCCTCAAGTTCAATTTCGCGTTTCTCGCCGCCTGGGCCTTTCTTCGAGGCCGCCGGTTCTCGGAAGCGGCCTCGGCCACGGGGGCGGCGGCCTGGGCCTTTGCGACCGGCCAGACCGTCTGGGGCCTCTGGATGCAGAGCTCGGTTTCGGTCACCTATCCGCTGCTGCTGATGGCGGTCGACCGGGCGCTCGAAGAGCCGCGGGACGCGCGCGCGCTTCGCTTCGCCGCTCTCGCGGTCCTGCTCTGCCTCTCGGGCGGCTTCCCGCACTGGATTCTCTACGGGGCCGTCGCCGCCGGCCTCTATTTCGCGGTGCGGGCGATCGAACGCCGCGGCCGGGGTGTCGCCCGCGCGGCCCTCCGCCTGACCGCCGCCGCCGCGATCGCGGTCGCGATCCTGACGCCTTCGATTCTCGCGACTGCGCGCTTTCTGGACGCATCGGAGTACACGCAGCTGCGCCGGGGCATGGGCGGAAGCTACGCGCTGCCGCTCCGGCATCTGCGGCTGTACTTCCTGCCCGACTACCAGGGCACTCCCCGGCGCGACGACTACCGCGGCGTCGGCTGGATCCCCGGAGACAACTACATCGAGACGGCGGCGGGCGTGGGTGTCGCCGCGGGGGGCCTGGCGTTTCTCGGCCTCGCGCGCCTCCGGCGGAGAACCGAAGCGCTCTACGCCGCGATTCTCGGAGGGGCGATCGCGATTCCGCTCTACGGGGGCGGCCGGATCCTCGAGACCGTGGGCCGGCTGCCGTTGTTCGACATCAGCCTCTTCGCCCGGTCCAAGATCCTCATCCTCCTCGCCGTCGGGATCCTCGCGGCGTGCGGCGTCGAGGCCCTCGAGGCGCTTGCGGCCGCGTCCCCGTCGCGGCGGGCAGCCGTTCGGACCCTTCCCTTCCTCGTGGCGGTGCCGCTTGCCTTCTTCGCCCTCGATTTCTATCCGGAGTGCGCACCGCGCGAGGCGGTCTTCCAGGAGACGCCCGGGATCGCGCGGCTGCGCGAGTTGACCCGCGACGGCTCGCGGTTCGCCGCGGCCGGCTGGACGCTGATCCCCAATGTTTCGGAGGCCCTCCGCATCGAGGACGCGCGCGGCCATTTCCTGCTCGACGGGGCGTACCGGCGCCTTCTCGCGGGCGCCGATCCGAACGCCTTCGGCGCCTACGGCACTTACCTCGTCTTCGACCCGGCGACCCTCGATCCGGCCTCGCCGGCCCTCGACCTCGCCGGCGTGCGCTACCTCGCCGCTCCTCCGGGCGCCGAGCGCCCGGTCGGGGAGGAGGTCGAGAAGCGCGACGCGGCCCCCTTTCAGCCGCCGGGAGCCGTCGAGCGCCCCCGCCGTGTGCCCGACGGCCCGGCGCTCCCGCGGGTCTACGCCGGCGACGACCTCACGATCTTCGAGCGCCCGACGGCGCTGCCGCGATTCCGGCTGGAGGGCCCGGGCGCGGTCCGGACGCTGGCGCTCGAGCCCGAGTGGTTCGCGATCGAAACGGAGGCGCCGGCCGCCGTCCGCCTCGCGACGTCGCAGAAGGCCTTCGCGCCGTACTGGCGGATCTTCCTCGACGGCCGGCCGGTCCAGCCGGAGGGGCCCGGCCCGTTCCTCCGCCTCGAGATCCCCGCCGGGGCGCACCGGATCGAGGGCCGCTTCCGTGTGCCCCGACCGGAGCTCGCGGTCTCCGGCCTCGGGCTCGCGGCGCTCGCCGCGGCTATCATCGCGGCGGGCCGAGCCCCGGCTCGAACGCCTGCCCGATGAAACTCGTCATCCAGATCCCCGCATTCAACGAGGAGGCCACGATCGGGCGGGCCCTGGCGGCGCTACCCCGCCACGTCGAGGGCTTCGCCGAGATCGAGCGGCTCGTCATCGACGACGGCTCGACCGACGCCACGTCCGAACGGGCGCGCGCGGCGGGCGCGGAGCGCGTCGTGCGCCATTCGACCAATCGCGGCCTCGCGGAGACTTTTTCGCGCGGCCTGGCCGAGGCCGTCGCCATGGGCGCCGACGTGATCGTGAACTTCGACGCCGACCTGCAGTACGACCCGGCCGACATCCCCGCCCTCGTCGCGCCCATCCTCTCGGGCCGCGCCGACCTCGTGGTCGGCGACCGCGGCCCGGGCGAGCTCTCCCACTTTTCCCCCGCCAAGCGGCTCCTCCAGCGCCTCGGCACGTGGGTGGTGCGGCAGGCCGCCGGAATCGAGATCACCGACGCGGTCTCGGGCTTCCGGGCGCTCTCGCGCGAGGCCGCGCGGCGAATCAACGTCTTCTCGAAGCTGACGTACACGCTCGAGACCCTGATCCAGGCCGGCTACAAGGGATTGCGGGTGGCCTCGGTCCCCGTCCGGGCGCATCCTCCCGTGCGCCCCTCGCGCCTCTTCACGTCCACGGCGAAGTACGTGCTGCTCCAGGGGGCCAACGTCGTCCGGATCACGGCCCTCTACAAGCCGCTCAAGATCTTTTCGATCGCCGCCGGTCTCTTCGTCGGGGCGGGAGCGGTCCTGGGCCTGCGGTTTCTCGGGTTCTATTTCTTCGGCGAGAACCCGGGCGGCCACGTGCAGTCGCTGATCCTTGCGGCAGTCCTGACCGTCGTCGGGTTCCAGACGTTCCTGATCGCCCTCGTCGCGGACCTGGTGGCGATCAACCGGAGGCTGCTGGAGGAGATGAAGCTGCGGGAAGACGAAACACGACCAAGGACCGGTGGCCGAAACCTCGGCGAATAGCCTGCGTCTGCGATCCGCCCCCTACGCCCGGTCTCCGGCCTTGCGCGACCTGACCGGTGCCCCGTCGAGGAGCGCCACGATGGCCTCCGTCGTGTCCGCGACGGCGTAGAGGATGCGGTCCTCGGTCCGGACAAACCTGCGTCGGACCGCGACGTCGAACTGCCGGAGCAGCGGATCGAAATACCCGCCGATGTTGGCGATGACGATGGGTTTGCCGTGATTGCCCATCTGCTTCCAGGTGATCATCTCGATCACCTCTTCCATCGTTCCGAAGCCGCCCGGAAACGCGACGAACGCGTCGGAGAGGTCGAACATCAGCTGTTTGCGAGCGTGCATGGTTTCGACGACCTTCAACACGGTCAGTCCCCGGTGTGCCGACTCGCGGCCCTCGAGGGCCCTGGGGATCACGCCCGTGACCTTGCCGCCGGCCGCGAGGACCTCGTCGGCGATCGCTCCCATCAGCCCCCGGGACGCCCCGCCGTAGACGAGTCGCACCCCGCGGCGGGCGATCTCGCGCCCGAACGCCCGGATCTCCGCCTCGATGGCTGTCTCGCCCGTCGGGCTCGAGCCGCAAAAGACGGCCACGCTCTTCAAGTCCATGGCCGATCCTACCGTCCCGGCCAGCGCGCATACACTCGTTCGCCCGGGACGGCGAGGGCCGCCTTGCCGCGCGAAAGGACGAACGGGGAGGACACATGATCACGAACGCCGAGTCGGGAACGACGGTGAACCAGATCGCGGACGGCATCTACCGGATCAGCACGCCCCTGCCGGTCGTGCCGGGTGCCTTTTCGTTCAACCAGTACCTCGTCGCGGACGACGAGCCCCTGCTGTTCCACACCGGCCCGCGCCGCATGTTCCCGCTGGTGGCCGAAGCGATCGCCCGGGTGCTCCCGGTCGAGACGCTTCGCTGGATCGCGTTCTCGCACTTCGAAGCCGACGAATGCGGCAGCCTCAACGCGCTGCTCGCCGCCGCGCCGCGGGCCGTACCGGTCTGCGGCCAGGTCGCCGCGATGGTCTCCGTCGAGGACTTTGCGGACCGCGCGCCGCGGGCGCTCGCCGACGGCGAGGCGCTTTCGCTGGGAAGCCGCGAGGTCCGCTGGTTCGACGCACCCCACGTTCCGCACGGCTGGGAGTGCGGCCTGCTGATGGACACGCGCACGCGGACGCTCTTCTGCGGCGACCTGTTCACGCAGGGGGGTACCGGCGAGACGCCGTTGACCGAGTCCGACATCCTCGGGCCGAGCGAGGCGTTCCGCAAGGCCATGGACTACTACTCGCACTCGAAGAAGGCCGGGCCGATCCTCGAGCGTCTCGCGGCCGCGGAGCCGACGACGCTGGCCTGCATGCACGGCAGCGCCTGGCGCGGAGACGGAAAGGTCCTGCTCCGCGAGCTCGCGCGCGCCCTCGAGGCGTAGGCCGAAGAGACTCAGCGCGGCGAGAAGCGGCTTCCGGGAGAGTCGATCGGGAGGCCCTTGCCGCAGAGCGGGCACTCCGCCTCGGGCCACGAGGGAACGGAGAGCGAGAGCAGCGAGCGATGAGGCACGCGGAACGCTCCGGGCGGAAGCCCGCGGTCCACGATCGATCCGACGGCGGCGACGCGGCCTCCGGCGGACTCGACGGCGGCCGCCGCCTCGCGCGTCGACTGGCCCGTCGTGAAAACGTCCTCGACGACCACGACCGGCTCGCCCCGCTCGAGCGCGAACCCCCGCCGCAGAACGAAGGCCCCGTCCTTGCGCTCGACGAACATCGCCGGCAGCTCGAGCGCCCGCGCCGTCTCGTGACCGATGACGACACCCCCCAGGGCCGGCGACACGACCGCCCGCGCGCCGAACTCGGCGAGCCTCGCCCCGAGCTCCCGCCCCGCCTGCTCCGCCCTCTTCGGCCACATCAAGAGCCGCGCGCACTGGAGGTACCGATCGGAGTGCAGCCCCGACGACAGCCGAAAGTGCCCCGTCAAGAGCGCCCCCGTCTCTTCGAAATCCTTCAGTGAAATCACGCGGTCGATTCTATGGGAGATCGGCGAGAGAGGGCGGGGACGAGCCCCGCCCCTACACCCGGGGGCGCCATAGTCATAGCCACACGGAAACATCCATTCGCGGCGCGGCGAGTCTCCCGAAGTAACCGAGGGAGGAGCGCCGCGCCGCGGGAGCCGGAGCGCGGCGCGGGATCAGGCGAACGGTCGAGCGCGCATCCGCGCGAGCCGTTCGCCGGTGCGCCGTCAGGCGCAGATCCCGAGCAAGCGAAGGCGACGGAAGCTACTCGCGAGCGATCTTGTGGTGCTCGATCTTCTTGTACAGGTTCGACCGCGGCGTCTGGATGACCTCGGCCGTCCGGCTGATGTTCCAGCCGTTCTCCCGCAGCTTCGCGACCAGGAACTCGCGCTCGGCGAACTCCTTGAATTCGGAGAGCGTCTCCATGCCCATGCCGCGGCTCGAGATCTCGCTCGGGGCGACGCGGGCCTCCGGCGGGAGGTCCCGCGCTTCGATCGGCTCGGCATCCGTCATGATGAGGACCCTCTCGATCAGGTTCTTCAGCTCGCGCACGTTTCCGGGCCAGTTGCGCGCGGCAAGGAGCGCCAGGGCACTCGGGGCGAACCGGCGCGGCTTGCGGTGGTCCCGCTCCGAGAGGATGCGGGTGAAGTGCTCGGTCAGGGACGGAATGTCCTGTGGCCGCTCGCGCAGCGGCGGGGTCGTCAGCGGCACCACGTTCAGCCGGAAGAACAGGTCTTCGCGGAACTTGCCTGCCTTGATCGACTCGGTCAGGTCCCGGTTGGTCGCCGCGATCACGCGGACGTTGACGCGCCCCACGCGGGCCGCGCCCACGGGCTCGACCTCGCCCGCCTCGAGTACGCGCAGGACCTTGGCCTGGGCGCGCGCGGACATGTCGCCGACCTCGTCCAGGAAGATGGTCCCGCCGTCGGCCTCGACGAACTTTCCGATCTGCTTGCGCACGGCCCCGGTGAAGGAGCCCTTCTCGTGGCCGAAGAGCTCGGATTCGATGAGCTCTTCGGGGATCGCGGCGCAGTTGACCTGGATGAACGGCCCCGACGCGACCTTCGAGCCGCCGTGGACCTCCCGGGCGACGAGCTCCTTGCCCGTGCCGCTCTCGCCGAGGATCAGCACCGTGGCCGTCGTCGGCGCGGCCCGCGCGACTTCGGCGCGCAGCTTTTTCATCGGCTCGCTCTCTCCGACGAGGACGGTCTCTTCCTCGACGCGCCGCCGCAAACGCTCGTTCTCGGCGCGCAGGCGGTTGCCGGAGAGGGCGTTGCGGAGCGAGACCAGCACCCGCTCCCGCTGCAGGGGCTTCTCGAGAAAGTCAGCCGCGCCGCGGCGCGTGCACTCGACGGCCGTCGCGATGTCGCCGTGTCCCGAGATCATCAGGACCGGCGGCGCACCGCCGCGGGCCACGATCCGATCCAGCGTTTCGAGGCCGTCCATCCCCTGCATCTTGATATCGAGGAGAACCCCGTCGACCGGGCCGGCATCGAGCTCGGCCAGGGCCCCCCGGCCATCCGCGGCCGTGGCCACCTCGTAGCCCTCGTACTCCAGCACCATCCGCAGCGTGTCGCGGATGGCCGCTTCGTCGTCGACGACGAGGATTCGCTGTGCCATCGACCTCCGTTACAGGATCCGGAGGACGGATATTCCCTCGGTGTCCCCTATCAAAGACGAACGCCCGCCGGGGGGCGGGCGTTCGGGGGTTGCGAGGAACCGGGGTTTCAGTCTTCGAGCTTGACCAGGGCGAAGCGCGAGACGTCCGCGCGGGGGTTGTAGACGTAGAGTTTCAGGTAGTCGCCCTTCTTCGTCCTGGCGACGATCCGCGCGAACTCCTGGGTCGTGGTGACCTTCTCGCCGTTGACCTGCGTGATGATGTCCCCTTCCTGAATCTGGGCATCGGCCGCGGGCGAGACCTCCTTGACGCGCACCACGATCAGGCCGTCGATGCCGGCCTTGACGCGCTGCATCTGCCGCAACTGCGGCGTCAGCTCCTCGACGGTGATGCCGATCTTGCCCGGGGAATCGTCGCCGGCGCTCGCCTCGGATTCGCCCGGCTCGGTCGTCTCGTCCCGCCGCTCCGCGAGCGTCGCGGAGAGCGTCTGCTCCTTGCCGTCGCGGATGACGGTCAGCTGGACCCTGCTGCCGGGGGCCCTGCCGGACACGTAGCCGATGAGGTCGCGCGTGTCCTTGACCGGCACGTTGTCGACCCGGACGATCGTGTCGCCGGGGCGGACCCCCGCTTTCTCGGCGGGCTTGCCGGCCTCGACGGATTCGACGAACGCTCCCTCCTGGGCCTTCAGGCCGAAGGCGGCGGCGCGGTCCGAGTCCACGTTGACGATGTTGATCCCGAGGAAGCCGCGGACGACCTTCCCCTTCTCGCGCAGTTGGGGCAGGATCGTCTTCAGCGTGTTGATCGGAACGGCGAAGCCGATGTTCTGCGCCGGCCGGAAGATCGCGGTGTTGATGCCGATGACCTCGCCGTTGGTGTTCAGCAGCGGGCCGCCGGAATTGCCGAAGTTGATGGCAGCGTCGGTCTGGATGTAGTTCTCGAAGCTCCGCGTGGCAGCGTCGGCCGTGAGGCCGGAGCGGTCCTTCGCGGACACGACGCCCACCGTGACGGTCTTGTCGAAATTGAGCGGGTCCCCGATCGCCATGACCCACTCGCCGACGCGGACCTTGTCCGAATCTCCGAGGGACAGCGGCGTCAGCCGCTGCTTGACGTCGATCTTGAGGAGAGCGAGATCGGTGGCAGAGTCCTTGCCGACCAGCCTGGCGGAGTACTTTTCCTTGTTGTTGATCCGAACCTCGATCTTGTCGGCCCCCTCGATGACATGGTTGTTCGTCACGATGTAGCCGTCTTCCGAGATGATGAAGCCGGTCCCGCCCTGGACCTCCTTGTGCTCCTCCTCGTCGCGCGGCTGCCCGCGCCGGTTCGGACTTCCCGGGGGGCCGAAGAAGAACTCGAAGGGGTCGCCCTCGCCGAAGGGATTCTGCTGGTAGCGGCGGCCGCGGTTTCCCTTGACGATGTCGGTCGAGGTGATCGACACGACCGAGGGCATGACCTCCTGCGCCGTGTCGGCGAAGGAGGGAAGGACCACGGCGCCGTTGTGCTGGCGCGTGGTCGGCGCCGTCTCGCGCTGGGCCTCGGAGCGGGGGGTGACGTTGACGGAGCCCGCGACCACCATGCCGAAGACGACGGCGGCCGCGATGAGAGCCGAGAAGGACAGGGCTCGTTTGGTGGTTCTCTCCATATGAAGCGTCTTTCTCCTAAATGATGCCCCTTGAAGGGACAAGCAGGGAACGCCGCATCAACCGGCGACATTCCTCGATTTCGGGGGAATTCCCAGGCGCTCGTGCTCGACCAGGATGCAGCGGTCCATGGCCACCCCGATCCCGTGCTCCTCCAGGCGGCGGGCCGAGGCCGCGTCCACGACCCCCTGCTGCATGAAGAAAAATGGCACCCTGCGCTCGATCGCCTCGGAGGCGACAGGGGCCACGGCCTCGGAACGCCGGAAAACGTCCACGACGTCGATCCGGACGTCCGCCGGCACGGAGGCGAGGGAGGGGTAGCAGGTCTGGCCGAGGACCTCGGAGTGGTTCGGGTTGACGGGGACGACGCGATACCCCTGGCTCATCAGGTAGCGCGCGATCGCGTGGGAGGCCCGCGACGGGTCCGGGGAGCAGCCCACGACGGCCACCGTTTCCGCCTCTTCGAGGGCGCGGCGGATCCCGTCGGGCTCGTTCACCGGGGGTCCCGCCGGCCGTTCAGTTGTTCCTCCGTCGGGAAGTAGATGAAATTGATGACGATCCGCTCGCGGTCCTTTCCCGGGACGAGCTGGAGAAGGTCTTTCGGCAGCGGCCGGAACGGGTCCGACTCCAGGATCGCCTGCATGGCGCCGTGGGTGTAGGGAGGAATCGTCGAGGGCCGTTGGATCCGGACGTCCGCCACGCTCCCGTCGGCCATGATCGAAAAGGCGATCTGCGTTGTTCCGTTCTGTTGGAGGAGGAGCAGGTCCCGCGAAATCCTCCAGTGGAGCTTGATGCGGCGCAGCATCTCGGCCGCGTACGGCCCCCAGTCGTACCAGCTCGTCTCGAACGACACACCCCCGACGTCGACGAACCCCCCTTCCTCGTTGGCCATCGGCGCTCCGCCCTCCCCGCCGATGGTCCCGCGGGCCGCCTCGCGGATCGCCGCGTCGAGGCCGGCGAGCTTCGTGACTTCGCGGGGTCCGTTCGAGAGGGAGGGGCGCATGTCGGTCGGGAACTCGGAGGCCTTGCGCCCGGCGGACGGATCGGAGGTCTCGAGCGCCGCCCTCTGTTCGGCGTCCCGCCGCGGCTGCGCCTGCCCGGCACGCGCCTTCGCCTGCGCCTCGGCGCCGGGAGCGCGGGGCGCGCGCGGGCCGGGCGCCAGGCCCGTGATGCCGGGTGCCCGGGCGACGAACGGCGTGTCGGCCTTCGGGCGGGCCGGGTCGCCGCCGCCGGCGCGGCGGTCGGCATCGGAGGGCGCGGAGCGCTTTGGATTTTCGCGCGCCGCTCCCGGGAGGTCCTGGAAGTTGACGGGAATCGGCGATTCGTCCTTCGGGGGCGTCATCGCTGCCGCGAGCGCGTCGATGAGGTTGCCCTCGGTCGCCGGAGTCCTCGCCGGAACGACGATGAGCAGGAGGACGATCAGGAGATGGGCGCAGAGCGAAATGAGGATCGCGCGCTCGATCGGAAAGGCGCGCGACGCATGGTACTCGAGGCCGGCGAGCTCGGCCAGGGTGCTGTGCACGATCGCCGGCTTGACGCTCGACTCGGAACGCTTTCGGGCGGCAACGCCGGAATCGAGGAACGGCAGCGAGCGCTGCTCGGGCTCCTCGTCCGGCGGGGGCGCCGCCTCGCTCGCGCGCGAACCGAACCGGCCGCGGACGATCGGCTCGTCCGGCTCGTCCCGGTCCGAAACCCCGGCCTCGGCGGCGCTCCCGTGGCTGAGGCTGGCGAGCAGGCCGAGCATGCTGTGGACGATCGGCTCCTCCGAGGCGGCCGACGGATCACGGGCCGGGGTCTTCGCGTCCGGGACGCTCCCGTGGCTGCGGCTGGCGAGCGAGCCGAGCATGCTGTGGACGATCGGCTCCTCCGAGGCGGCCGACTCGTCCCGGCCCGGGGCCTCGGCGCCGGCGGTACTCTCGTGACCGCGGCTGGCGAGCGAACCGAGCATGCTGTGGACGATGGGCTCGTCCGAGGGTGCGGGCTCCGCTTCTTCCCGGAAAAACCAGCGTCGGCGGGCCCCTACCGAGGCGAGCATGCTCCGTTCGCCCGCAAACAGGCCGGTTTCCTCGGGATCGGACACGCAACTCCCCCAGACGGTCGAGGCCGCCTGACTCCTTCAACACGCCCCCGCTCCCGGGGATTCTCCCGATTGTAGACTTTGCACCGCCTTTGCAATTGGCGGCGCTCCCCTCGACCGAACATCGGCGCCGGCACCTCTCGACGGCCCTAACCCGCTCCCGCGCGGCTCTTTAGGGCCGCGGCCGGCCCTTCTGGCGCGAGGGCTGCCGCTTTTTGATATAAATCCCCTCGTCTGACGCAATGCGGGCTTGGCCCGCTTTTTTGTTCGATGAAAAGGCCCTTGAGCGACAAAACGACACGGGAGATCGGCGCGATCGCCGAGGAGAGAGGCTGCCGCCTGCTCGACGTCGAGACGGCGGGCGCCGGGCGTTTTACCGTCCTGCGCCTGACCCTCGAGCGCGTCGACGGCACCGCCGTGACGGTCGAAGACTGCGAGGGGGTATCGCGCGAGGCTTCCGCGGTCCTCGACGCCGCCGACGAGATCGGCCACCGTTACACACTCGAGGTCTCCTCCGCGGGCCTCGACCGCAAGCTCTACTCGATCGAGGACGCCGAACGGTTCGTCGGCCGCCGCGTGCGCGTGAAGACCGCGGAACCCGTCGTGCCCGCGCCGCTGTCGGTCCCCGGCGCGCGTCCTCCCGCGATTTCGCCCGCGCGCAACTTCGGCGGTCGCCTCGAGAAGGTGGACGGAGACGTCCTCACCGTCGTTGATGAGGCCGATCGCAGAATCTATAATGTCCGTTTCGGCGATATTCGACTCGCCCGGCTCGACTTCGAGTGGCCGCGTCGAGAACGCCAGGGGCGATAGGAGAGAGCGGGTTTCCATGATCATCGATCCGTCGGTCATCCGACAGGTTTCGCGCGAGAAGGACATCGACGCCGAGAAGATGTTCGGCGCGCTGGAAGAGGCCATGTCCTCGGCCGCGCGCAAGTATTACCACGACAAGGCCATGGTGACGCTCATCGACCGGCAGACGGGTGCGATGACCGTCTACTCGCCGCGCACGGTCGTCGCCGAGCTCGACACGGAGTCCGAGGAGCCGCCGCCGCAGGTCCTTCTCGACGAAGCGAAGGCGCTCGTCGTGGAGAAGGGGACCCGGGGCGAGGTGCGCGTGCTGCGCCCGGGCGCCGAAGGCGAGCCGGCGGCCGAGGTCCACGACGTCGTCCTCGGCGACGAGGTCCGCATCTACCGCGAGACGGTCGGTCTCGGGCGCATCGCCGCGCAGACGGCCAAGCAGGTGCTGTACCAGAAGGTTCGCGAGGCCGAGCGCGACAACGTCTACAACGAGTACTTCCCCAAGGTCGGCGAGCTGATGAACGGGACGGTCAAGCGATTCGAGCGGGGCGACATGATCGTCGACCTCGGCAAGAGCGAGGCCATCATCCCGCGCGACCAGCAGTCGCGCGCCGAGCGCTACGGCCAGGGCGAGCGCATCCGGGCGATCCTGTACGACGTTCACCGCAATCCGAAAGGCCCGCAGCTGGTCCTGTCGAGGACGGATCCGCGCCTGCTGATCCGCCTCTTCGAGATGGAAGTCCCCGAGATCTACGACGGCACGGTCGTCATCAAGGGCGCCGTCCGCCAGCCCGGCGAGCGCGCGAAGGTCGCCGTCCGCTCGCGCGAGCGCGACGTCGATCCGGTCGGTGCGTGCGTCGGCATGCGCGGCAGCCGCGTGCAGTCGATCATGCGGGAACTGCACGGCGAGAAGATCGACGTGATCCTCTATTCCGACGACCTGATCACGTTCGCGCAGAACGCGCTCGCCCCGGCCAAGATCACGCGCGTCTCCCCCATCCACCACGAAGACGGGACGATGAGCCTCGACTGCGTCGTCGAGGACGACCAACTTTCGCTCGCGATCGGCAAGAAGGGCCAGAACGTCCGCCTCGCTTCGGCCCTGATCGGGATGAAGATCGAGATCAAGGGCGAAAGCGAGGTCAAGGGCGAGGTCGCGCAGGCGCTCTCGCGGATGCTGCAGGCCTCGCGGCGCCGTCAGACCGGAGTCGCGCAGATCGAAGGCGTCGGCGAGAAGACGGCGGAGCGGCTGGCCGAGGCCGGCATCACGACGCTCGGCGACCTGCTCGACAAGTCCGCCGAGGAACTCTCGGCGCTGCCGGGGCTGGGCGAGAAGACGGCGGAGAAGATCCTCGAGGCCGCCCGCGCCGCCGAGGAGAACCTGCTGGCCGCCGACGAAGCCGAAGACGACGAAGAGATCGACGATTCCGAAACGGAACAGAGCGAGACGCCGGAAGAGACCGGCGTGAGGGAGTAGACCGAGCCGCATGGGAAAGATCCGCGTCGAAGAGCTCGCCGCCCAGATGGGGATCGGCAGCAAGGAAGTCCTGTTTCTCCTGCAGTCGATCGGCGTCGACGTGAAGTCGCCGCAGGCGGCCCTGGACGAGTCCACTGTGCTCGCCATTCTCCAGGGTAAGACCCACGCTCCCAAGCAGCTCATCGTGCGCGACGCCGAGGCCCGGACGGCCCGGCCGCAGAAGAGCGCCCTGAACCGCATCAAGATCGTCGAAAAGCCGCCGGCTTCGGAGACCGAGCCCGCGCTCGAGCCACCGGCCCCCGAAGACGAGACATCGGCGGCGGGTTCCGCGACGCCGCCGGCCCCGACCAGGAGGGTCCCCGGAAAGGCGCCCGCGCCTCCGGCCCTCTCCGCCGCGGCGCGCCGCGCCAAGGCGGCCGCCGAGGCCAAGGCCGCGGCAAAGGCCGCCGAGCCCGCGAGGACCGCCGTCGTACCCGAGGAGCCCGAGCCGGAACCGGCCAAGCCGGCGCCGCCGCCCGTGCCCCGGAAGATCATCCTTCCCCCGCGCCCCGTCGTTCCGCCCCGGCCCACCGGGCCCGCCGCCGGCATGCGGCCGGGCGGCCCGGTCGGCCGGCCGATGGGGCCCGCGGCGGGCATGAACCGTCCAATGGGCCCCGCCGCCGGCATGAACCGGCCGATGGGCCCTTCCGGAGGTGTCGGCCGCCCCATGGGGCCGCGTCCCACGGGCCCATCCGTCTACCGGCCGACGCCCGGGGGACCCGGCGCCCGCCCGCTCGGCGGACCTCCCCGTCCGGGAGCCCCGGCCGGTCGGGTCGCGACGGGAGCGCCCGAACGCGGAGGCGCGGTCAAGCGCAAGAAAGACGCCGAGGACGCCAAGAAGGCAGCTGCCGGCAAGCGCAGCGCGCGGCCGAAAATCACGGTCGCCGACGAAGTCAACCTGCGGGACTTCGTGGGAACCTACAAGGAAGACACCTACTCCGACATCTCGCTGCCCCTGATCGAAAAGACCGGCGGCGAGGACGGCGAGCCCTCCGGTCCGGCCCCGGTTTCGAAGTCGGCCATCCGTCGCGCCGCCAAGGAGACCCGGGCCCACGACTCGGGCAAGCTCCTCGAGTTCAAGAAGCCGGCGCCCACGGGCCCCGTGTTCTTCACCGAAGGCGTTACGGTCAAGGAGCTCTCGGAAAAGCTCGGCGTCCTCGGTCGCGACATTCAGCGGCTGCTCATGCAGCGTGGCATCCTCGCGACGGTCAACCAGACCCTCGACGCCGCGACCGCCGTCCAGATCGCCAAGGAGATCGGCGTCGAAGCGGCCGTCGTCTCGTTCGAGGAAGAGCTCGAGCTGTCGCGGTCGGTCAAGGAAGGGGTGGCCGGCGAGGCGCCGGCGACGGCCCGCGTTCCCCGCGCGCCGGTCGTGACCGTAATGGGCCACGTCGACCACGGCAAGACTTCCCTCCTCGACGTCATTCGCAAGGCCAACGTCGCGGCCGGCGAAGCCGGCGGAATCACGCAGCACATCGGCGCATACCGCGTCGTCGCCAACGCAAAGCCGATCGTGTTCCTCGACACCCCGGGCCACGAGGCCTTCACGTCGATGCGCGCGCGCGGCGCCAAGGCCACCGACATCGTCGTCCTCGTCGTGGCCGCCGACGACGCCGTCATGCCCCAGACGATCGAGGCGATCAACCACGCCCGGGCCGCCAAGGTTCCGATCGTCGTCGCCATCAACAAGATCGACAAGCCCAACGCCAACGTCGAGCGCGTCAAGAAAGAGCTCGCGGACCAGAACGTGCTGCTCGAGTCGTGGGGCGGAGACACTCCCTCGGCCGAGATCTCGGCCCTGAAGAAGCAGGGCATCGAGCACCTCCTCGAGCTCATCCTCATCGTCGCGGATCTGCAGGAGCTGACGGCCCCGGCCGTCGGCGAGGCGCGGGGCGTCGTGCTCGAGGCCCGGCGCGAGGCCGGCCGCGGCAACGTCGCCACGGTGCTCGTCCAGGCCGGCACGCTCAAGGTCGGCGACGTCTTCTTCGCCGGCTCGGTCTTCGGTCGCGTGCGGTCGATGCAGGACGATCGCGGCGAGAAGGTGGCGGAGGCCGGCCCGGCGACACCCGTCGAGGTCACGGGGTTCGAGGACCTGCCGCAGGCCGGCGACGGCTTCCAGGTCGTCGAGGACGAGGCGAAGGCCCGCTCGGTCGTGTCGTTCCGGCAGCTCAAGGAGCGCGAGAAGGCGATGGCCGCTTCCTCGCGCCTCTCGCTCGAGCAGCTCTTCAGCAAGATCCAGGAAGGCAAGGTCAAGGACCTGCCCCTCATCCTGAAGGCCGACGTCTCGGGCTCCATGGAGGTCCTGTCGCAGGCGTTGAAACGCCTGTCGAACGAAAAGGTCAAGATTTCCCTCCTCCACGCCGGGGTCGGCGCGATCAACATCAACGACGTGCTCCTCGCTTCGGCCTCCGGCGCGATCATCGTCGGATTCAACGTCCGGCCCGAGAAGAAGGCCGCCGAAGAGGCCGAGAAGGTCGGAGTCGAGATCCGGCTGCACACCGTGATTTACAACGTCACCGACGAGATCAAGAAGGCCATGGAGGGCCTCCTCGATCCGACGCTCAAGGAAGTCGCCCGCGGACGCGCCGAGGTGCGCAATACGTTCAAGGTCCCGAAGTTCGGCGTCGTCGCCGGCTGCTACGTGACCGAAGGGCTCATTCCCCGCTCGGCGCAGGTCCGGCTGCTCCGCGACAACCGGGTGATCTACGAAGGCAAGATCGGCTCGCTCCGGCGCTTCAAGGACGACGTGTCGGAGGTCAAGCAGGGCTTCGAGTGCGGCATCGGCCTCGACCGGTACCAGGACGTCAAGGTCGGCGACTTCATCGAAGCGTTCCAGGTCGAAAAGGTGGCCGGAGTGATGGCATAGCCGTCGGTGATCGACGATCTGCCGTCCGCCAGGTACCGAGAGCGGACGGCTGACAGCTCCCATGGTCCTCGCGTACGCCGTCTTCGACCTGCACCTGCCGGGCTGCCGGGGACTCAAGGAAAAACGGATGATCGTCCGGAGCCTCAAGGCGCGCATCCGCGGTGAGTTCGAGGTGTCGGCCGCCGAAGTCGGCGCGCAGGACCTGCTCCAGCGCGCCGAGATCGGAGTCGCCGTCGTCGGCCCGGACCAGCCGCCGCTCGACGCCCTCCTCCAGGGCATCCTGCGGTTCGTGGAGGAGAACCTCGACGGGGAGATCCTGGAGTATCGGAATGAATTCATTCATGTGTGAGCCGGAAACGTCCGGGCCTCCGGTCGCAGGGGCGGGTGACCGTTGGCCTGCGGCCAACGTTGCCTTCTGCCGGGGGTTTGCCTTCGGTGGACGGGCCGCGGCCGTCCGTCCTCTCGGGGAGGGGGCGAGCCCCTCCCCTGCGCCGTCGTCAGCGACTCCTCTCCCGGAGACGAAATGAAGAAGGATTCCCGCCGCAGCCAGCGCGTCGCCGACCTCGTCCGGGCGGAGATCTCGAGCCTCGTCCTGATCGAGGCCCACGATCCCGACCTTCACCGCGTCACGATCACCGACGTCGAGATGCCGTCCGACCTTCGATCGGCGCGGGTCTTCTTCTCCTGCCTCGGCGGCGACGAGGAGCGGGAAAAGGCCGCCCTCGCGCTCCAGCGCGCGGCCGGATACCTGCGCCGCGAGGTCGGGCAGCGCTGCCGCCTGCGTTACGCCCCGGAACTCCATTTCATCTCCGACCGCTCCCTCGAACGCGGCGCCCGCATCGAGGAGCTGCTCCACGAGGTCCTGCCTCCCGGTCCGAGCGACGAGGGCGAGGGCTCGTGACCGGTCCCGATCCTCTGCGCCGGGGCTGCCTCTTTCTGATCGACAAGCCCGAGGGCCTGACCTCGCACGACGTCGTCGAGCGCGTCCGCGCGACGACCGGCGTGTCGCGCATCGGCCACAGCGGGACGCTCGATCCGATGGCGACGGGCCTGCTGCTCCTGTGCGCTGCTGGCGCCGCGCGGCTCCAGGGCTTCTTCACGCTCATGGACAAGTCCTACGCCGGGGTCATCCGGCTCGGTCGCGCGACGAGGACCTACGACCGCGAGGGCGAAGCGGCCGTTCCGGACCGGCCCTTCGCCGGCGTGACGGCCGCGGCGATCGACCGGGACGCGGCGGCCTTCCGGGGCGAGTTCCTGCAGTCCCCCCCGCCCTACTCCGCCAAGAAGGTCGGCGGACGGCGCTTCTACGAGATGGCCCGGAAGGGCGAGTCCGTTCCTTCGATGCCGAAGAAAGTGCGCGTCTCCGAGCTGACCTTCGGCCCCCTCGAGGACGGAAAATTGTCCTTCGCGATCGCCTGCTCCTCGGGCACGTACATCCGCTCGATCGCGAGCGAGCTCGGCGAAAAGCTCGGGTGCGGCGCCCACCTCGAGACGCTGCGCCGCACGCGCATCGGCGCCTTCGACGTCGCCGACGCCGTCACGCTCGAGCGTTTCGAGTCGATGCCGGCGGCCGAGCGGCTCGCACCCCCGCACGCCGTGCCCCTTTCCCGAGTCCCCTTCCCCTTCCCCCGGATCCAGCTCGCCTCGCTCGAGGCCTGGAAGATCCGGAGGGGGCAGGCGGTCCCGGCCCGGGGCATCGAGGCCCGGGAGGGCGACTGGGTCACCCTGCTCGGCCCTTCCAACGACATGCTGGCGCTCGGCCAGGTCAACCCCATCGGGGATCGGGGCGTGGCGCTCATCAAGCCCCGCATCGTGCTGGGAGACTGAGACTTCCCGTCCCGGGGCTGACAGCCGCCGGGCTCCTGTGCTAGTCTCCGCCGCTTATAGAAAAGAGTGAGTGTGATCGAGTCTTTGGAGGCTGAGTGAACGTTACCGAGTTCGAGTCCGGAAAACCGGACATCATCAAACAGTATCGGACGCACGACACCGACACCGGGTCGCCGGAGGTCCAGGTCGCCCTGCTCACGACCCGCATCGCATACCTGACCGAGCACTTCCAGACCAACGCGAAGGACCACCACTCGCGCCGCGGACTGCTCCAGATGGTCGGGCGGCGCCGCCGGCTCCTCGAGTACCTCCGGAGCGAAAGCTCCGAGCGGTACCACAAGCTCATCGAGCGTCTCGGCCTCCGGAAGTAGTCGTCCCGGCGCCGGAAAACGCCGGACGCCGCGGCGACAACCGCCGCAACGCCCCGCGCCTCGCTCGGTCCACGACGGCCGGCTTCCGACGCCTTTTTGAGAAGGGCAGCAGACCATGATCGACCAGATTTCCGTCCCCCTCGGCTCGAAGTCCCTCGACATCCAGATCGGCAAGCTGGCCAAGCAGGCCGACGGCGCCGCCGTCGTCCGCTTCGGCGACACGGTGGTGCTCGCCACCGCGGTCTTCAGCAAGGAGCCCAAGGAGAACGCCGAGTTCTTCCCGTTGACCGTCGACTACCGCGAGCCGACCTACGCCGCGGGCCGGATCCCCGGCGGCTGGTTCAAGCGGGAGGGGCGGCCCACCGAGAAGGAGATCCTGACTTCGCGCCTGATCGACCGGCCGATGCGGCCCCTCTTCCCCAAGGGCTTCAACCACGAGACCCAGATCGTCGCCTTCGTCCTCTCGTCCGACGGCCAGAACGACGCCGACATCCTCGCCATCAACGGGGCCTCGGTCGCGCTGACCTGCTCGGCCGTCCCGTTCCACTCCCCGGTCGGCGCCGTCCGTGTGGGCCGCCTCGACGGAAAGTTCGTCCTGAACCCGACCAACGCCGAGCGCGACAAGTCGGACCTCGACCTGATCGTCTGCGGCACCGACGACGCGGTCGTCATGGTCGAAGGCGGCGCCCGCGAGATCTCCGAGCAGACCCTGATCGACGCCATTCTTTTCGGCCATGAGGCCGTTCGCCAGATCGTCGGCGCCCAGGTGACCCTCCAGCGCCGCGGCGGGTTCCAGAAGCCGTCCTGGCAGGCTCCCGTGGCCTACACGGCGAGCGTCTTCTCGGAGGTCCGCATGGCCTGGGAAGCGCCGATGATGGCGGCGATGACGCTGCCCGACAAGATCGCCTCGTACTCCGAGATCAAGGCCGTCAAGAAGGCCGCCGTCTCGATGGTGCCGGAAGCCGAGACCGAGAAGCGCAAGCAGGTCGCCAAGGCCGCCGACGATCTCGTCAAGATCCTGACCCGCGAGACCATCCTGGCGGGCAAGCGCCTGGATGGCCGGGAGTTCTCGCAGATCCGCCCGATCACTTCCGAGGTCGGCATCCTGCCCCGCACCCACGGCTCGGCGCTCTTCACGCGCGGCGAGACCCAGGCGCTCGTGACGGCGACCCTCGGCACCTCCGACGACACCCAGATCATCGAGGAGTACGAGGGCGAGAGCGAGCACACGTTCCTGCTCCACTACAACTTCCCGCCGTTCTCGGTGGGTGAGACGAAGTTCATGCGCGGGCCCTCGCGCCGCGACATCGGGCACGGCAACCTTGCACGCCGGTCGCTCTCGCCGATGCTTCCCTCCGAGGACGCCTTCCCGTACACCGTGCGCGTCGTCTCGGACATCCTCGAATCCAACGGCTCCTCGTCCATGGCGACGGTCTGCGGCGGCACGCTCGCGCTCATGGATGCGGGCGTTCCGATCAAGTCCCCGGTCGCCGGCGTCGCGATGGGCCTCGTCTCCGACGGCGAGCGCTTCGCGGTGCTGACCGACATCGCCGGCCAGGAAGACCACTACGGCGACATGGACTTCAAGGTCGCCGGTTCCCGGGAAGGCATCACGGCCCTCCAGATGGACATCAAGGTCAAGGGCCTGCGCCGCGACATTCTCGAGAAGGCGCTCGAGCAGGCCCGCGCGGGGCGCCTCCACATCCTCGACAAGATGGCCGAGGCCCTGCAGGCGCCGCGCCCCAACATCTCCCGCTACGCCCCGCGCATCTTCACGATTCAGATCCCCAAGGACCGCATCCGCGACGTCATCGGCTCGGGCGGCAAGACCATCCGTTCGATCATCGAGTCGACGGGCTGCAAGATCGACGTCGAGGATTCGGGCAAGGTCTCGATCGCGTCCTCCGACGAGGCGGCCGCGATGAAGGCCATCGAGATCATCGAGTCGCTGACCCAGGAGCCGGAGATCGGCAAGGTCTACCGGGGCAAGGTACGGCGCGTCGAGGCGTACGGCGCCTTCGTCGAGATCCTGCCCGGCCAGGACGGGCTCGTCCACATCTCGGAGCTCGCGCCTTATCGGGTCCGCCAGACGACCGACGTCGTGAAGGAAGGCGACGAGGTCACCGTCAAGATCATCGCCGTCGACCCGATGGGCAAGATCAAGCTGTCGCGCAAGCAGGCCATGTCCAAGGAAGAGCTCGACGCCGAGATGGCGCTGGCGCCCGTCGGCGCTCCCGGCGAGGACGAAGGCCGCGACGAGTTCCCGCGCGGCGGGCGCGGCCCGGGCGAGCACCGCGGCCACTTCAACCGCGACCACCGCGGCGGGCCGGGCGGGCCGAGGGGACCGCGCAAGTAGGGGCGGGGTCTTGTCCCCGCCCGGTTTCAGGGGCGGGGTCGGACCGGTTACGACATCCCGAGCGCGGCGCAGACGCCGCGCTCTTTTCTATTGGAGACGGACCTCGACTTTCACCCACCACGAGGGCTTCGGCGGATGCGGGTACGTCCGGTCCTGGAAGTCCGGCGCGATGCAGCGGGCGACCTCCGTCTCGGGGCCGAAGAGGACCTCCTCGGCCTTCCCGTCCTCGCCCACTCTCACGAGCGCGTCGAAGGAGATGAGCTCCTCCTTCGCCGCTTTCTTGACGCACCTCTCGACCGCCGGGCGCAGCCACTCCTCGAGCCGCGAGATCATCACCCCCTCGTAGCGTTTCCCGGCGGGAGACTGCGCGTTGGATTCGGCCTCGTTGCGCGCGACCTCGACGGGCGTCGCGGGCAAGGCCGAGAGCGCCACGGCGAGGCTCAGCATGCAGGCAGCCGAAACCGCGGCTCTCACGCGCGCGAGGCTAGCAGACCACCGTCGGATCCGGCAACGGTCAGGCCTGCGCCTTTTCGGGGACAAGGGTCGCCGAGCGCTTGCGCAGCATCAACAGCGAGCCCACGAGCGAAACGACCATGACCGTCAGCACCGCGAGCTCCCAGAGCGAAGCGCGGAAGAGCGCCTCGTTCGGTTTCTCGAAGAGGACGGCGAGCTGGGCGGTCACGATCAGGAGCCGGCGCACGACGGCGATCAGCCCGACGACGAGGAAGGGCTCCGGGATAAGAACGTGCTCGCGAAACGAGACCTTCACCGTGTAGAGCAGCTCGACGATCATGAGGACGAGCAGGGCGCGGTCGAGCACCAGCACGAGGTCGCGGACCGACGTCTCCGAAGACACCGCCTCCCAGAACGACACGGCGCCGTTGTAGAGCGCGACGGCCGCGCACGCCGCGAGCAGCGCCCCGAGGCCGAGGTAGGCGACATCCTCCACCCCGGTGAACCCCTCGGCGATTCGCATCCGCGCCTTCCCGGGACCCTTCGTGCTGACAGTCTCCCCGCTCTCGGGGTGCTTGCGCGTCTGCATGCACCGCAGGATTGCAAGAACTCTGCCCGGAATCGACGGTCAGAACGGCATCCCCTCGTCCTCCAGCCCGAGCATGTGGCCGACCTCATGCATGACCGTGTCGCGGATCTCGCGCACGGCCTCGCCACGGGTCGCACAGCTTCGGAGGATGGGGCCTCGGAAAATCGCGATCTGCGCCGGAAGGCTCGCGACCGTTTCTCCGCGCGCGAAGAACGGCACGCCCCGGAAGATCCCGAAGAGCTCGTCTTCGTCGGGCGTGTCCGTCTCGTCGCAATCCTCGTCGGTCGGCTCGTCCTCGACCGCGACGACGACGTTTTCGAGGTACTTGCGGAAGGCCGCCGGGACCGAGGCGAGCGCCTCTTCGACGCAGGCTTCGAACTCGCGATCGGAGATGCGGCGCCCGGCCACGCTAGCGAAGGCCTTCGACCAGGTAGAGCTCCGAATAGAACCGGCGGGTGTTGTAGGCGTACGCGGTACCGTCCGGCGTCAGGCGAAGGCGGCCCAGGACTGAATAGGCGCCCTTGGGGATCAAAGTCTTCCAGGGACGGCGCCTTCCGGTCTCCACGTCCACGATCCACGCCTCGCTCGAACCGAAGCTGAAAAGACCGCCGGCGACGTAGATCGAGCGGCCGTTGGCGCTCCACTGGACCGGCACGCCCTCCCTCCAGCCCGGAACCTCGCGCGGTTCCCCGCCGTTCAACGGGAGGATGCTCGGGACGCCGGGCCCGTTCCCGGACGCGCGGCGCCCGAGGACGAACCGCCCGTCCGGCGAGACGGCGCTCGCGTATGGCCAGAGCGTCGTGCCCTCGGGTCCGACGGGACGCGGCACTCCCCGGGACGGGCCGAGCAGGTAGATTCGGCCGGCGCCCGGATTCTCCCCCCCGGTCGAGAACAGGATGCTCCGGCCGTCGGGCAGAAAGGCGCCCCATCCGGTCGGATCGAGCGAGCCCGTCTCGAGCGCTTCGACCTCGCCCGGCCCGGTCGGCAGGAGGACCAGCGCGGGCTTGCCCCCACCCGCGTCCCGCCTCGCCAGCACCCGGGTCCCGTCCGGCGATAGCGCCAGGCCGGCGCCGTCTCCCAGTCGGACGGCGGGGGATCCGTCGGTGCCCCGGAGGTAGACCGCGCCGCCGGAGCCGGCCCCCTCGCCCTCCTCGCTCAGCAGGAGCGTCCGGCCGTCCGACGAGAGGTCCGCCAGGATCGAGGCATCGAGCCAGGAGAGCTCGCGTTCGGCCGAGCCGCCCGGAGGCAGTCCCCGAAGCCCGGTCAGGAGCGTGTGGTGCGCGAGCAGCACCCGGCCGTCCCGGGCGAGGTCGTCGAGCTCCAGGTACCCGGGGACTCGCGCGACGAGCCGGACCCTTCCTTTCCGGTCGACCGCCCAGAGCGAGATTGGCTCCCCCTTGCGCGAAGCGGTGAACCAGATCTCTGCGCCGTCGGGACTCCAGCACGGGACTCCTGCCATGTCGGACCAGCCCGACGTGATCGTCGCGAGGCCCTTTCCGGTCGGCTCGACTGCGACGATGGAAGAGGTCGCAAGATCCCAAAAGGCGATCCGATCGCCGCTCGGCGAGAATCGTGGAAAAGCCGGAACGAGGCCGGCGCCCTCGAGAATCCTCCTTCCGACCGGAAACTCGAGACGGAACGCCCCCTCGACACCGCGCACGGCCACGAGCGCCTTCCCGTCCGGCGACCAGTCGGCTCCGGCGTATGGCACACCCTCGAGAATCTTGCGAGGTGCCCCGCCCGCGATCGGCACGCGCGCGAGGGTCCCCTCGTCGGGGGTCTGATCCATCAGGATCGCGAGCTCTCCCAGCGAGGAAACGGCCAGGATGTCGGTACCCACCGGAAAATCGAGGGCGCGGGACTCGGGGCTGTCCGGCCGGGTCATGTAGAGATGCACTCCGGCATCTCCGTCCCATATCGCGCCGTAGTAGACGGTCGCGCTGTCCGGGGAGAACCGCGCGTTCTTGAGGACGCCCTGGCGGTACGTCAGCCGCTGGAAGGTGGGCACCGCAAAGCGTCCCGATCGATCGGGGCGTCCGAGCCATCCGGCAACGGCTCCGGCGCCGAGCAGCCCGAGCGCCGCGGCGAGGCGCGCGGCACGGCGGCGCGAGCGGGCCGGCCCGGCGGCGGCCGCCTCCGCGCCGCTCGAAACCTCGGAGATGTGGTCCCGCACGGCCGCGAGCTCCCGGGCGAGGTCCCGCGTCGAGGCGTAGCGCTCCTCCGGCTCCTTGGCGAGGCAGCGCTCGAGGATCCAGCGCACCGGGGCGGGCAGGTCGGGACGGAGCTTGCCCGCCGGCTCGGGCTCGTCGCGGATGATGGCCGACATCGTCTCGGCGGCCGTCTTGCGCTGGAAGGGCTTCTGGCCGGTGGCCATCTCGTAGAGGATCGAGCCCAGAGAGAACTGGTCCGACCGGAAGTCCAGGCGCTCGCCGCTCGCCTGCTCGGGAGACATGTAGCCGACCGTCCCCATGACGACGCCCGACCGCGTCTCGGGCTTCGCGAGCGTGGGCATGCCCGAGACTTCCCCGCTCTCGGTCTCGGTGAGCTTGGCAAGCCCGAAGTCGAGGACCTTGACGTAGCCGTCGCGCGAGACCATGACGTTCTCGGGCTTCAGATCGCGGTGGACGATTCCGGCGGCGTGCGCCTTGGCGAGGCCCTCGGCCATCTGCGCGCCGATCGAGAGCATGCGGCGCACGGGAAGCGCGCCCGAGACGATCGATTCGCGGAGGCTCTTGCCCTCGACGAGCTCCATGGCGATGAATGGCCTCTCGCCCTCGAAGCCCACCTCGTAGATCGTGACGATGTTCGGGTGGTTCAGGGCGGACGCGGCCCGGGCCTCCTGCTCGAAACGGCCCAGCCGATCGCGGTCGCGGGAGAGCTCCTCCGGAAGCACCTTGATCGCAACCTCGCGGCCGAGTCGGGCGTCGCGGCCTCGATACACCTCGCCCATCCCTCCCGCGCCGAGCGGCGAGAGGATCTCGTAGGCGCCGAGACGATCGCCGGGAGCGAGGGGCATGGGCCCTCCGGTGGACGGATTCTACGTCCGGCGGGCGAAGAGCCGATAGAAGTTCGCGGTCGTGGCCGCGGCGACGGCCGCGAGGTCCGTGCCTTTCACCTCGGCGAGCCTGCCCGCCGTCTCGACCACGTACGCCGGCTCGCAGGGCTTGCCGCGGTGGGGCACCGGGGCGAGGTACGGCGTGTCGGTCTCGACGAGCATCGACTCGAGCGGCAGTCCCGCCGCCGCGGAACGGATGTTCTCGGCGGCGCGGAACGTGATCATGCCGGAGAAGGAGACGAGGTAGCCGAGGCCGATCGCCTTCCGACCGTAGGCCGCGTCCTCCGTGAAGGAGTGGAAGACCCCGGCCCCGTCGCGCGCGTCGAGGCGCCCCAGGATCGCCAGCATCTCGGCGCCGCTTTCCCGGTTGTGGAGGAGCACGGGCAGGTCCAGCCGTTTGGCGCAGTCGAGCATCCACTCCAGGACCTCGATCTGCTTCCGGCGAGGCGAGTGATCGTAGTGGAAATCGAGGCCGATCTCGCCGATCGCGGCGACACCCGGCCGCCGCGCGAGAGCCTCGAACCCCGCGCCGTCTTTCGCAGGATCGAAATCCTTCGCCTCGTGAGGGTGGACGCCGACGGCGGCGAAGATTCCGGCCGCGGGGTCGGCCATCGCCGCCGCGGCCTCCGAGTCCGCCAGGGTGGTCCCGGGAATCAGGAACCGCGACACGCCGGCCGCGCGAGCCCGGGCGAGCAGGTCCGCCGCGCCCTCTCCCAGCTGCAGGTGGCAGTGGGAATCGGCCAGCACTTACTTGACCTTGCTGCCCGCGGGCACGTCGGCGGGCACGTCGAGGAGCACGGGCGCCCCGGCTTCGCCGACCGCGGCCGCGAGGACCATGCCGTTCGATTCGACGCCCATGAGCCTGGCCGGCTTCAGATTCGCGACCACGACGACGTTGCGGCCGACCAGCGCCTCGGGCTCGTACTGCGCGGCGATGCCAGCGACGATCTGGCGCCGCTCGTCCCCGAGATCCACCTCGAGGCGCATGAGCTTGTTCGACTTGGGCACGCGCTCGGCGACGAGGATCTTCGCCGTCCGGAGGCGCACCTTCTGGAAGTCCTCGATCGCGATGCGGTCGTCGACGGGCGCCGCCGGAGCGGCCGGGGTCGTCTCGGTCATGGCGTCATCCTTTGCCTTGAAGTAAGCCTCGACGTCGGTGCGCGGGAAGAGCGCCGGCATCTCCGGCATCGGTCGAGAAATCGGGAGCCGGCCCCAGTCGAGTTCGGCCGGGCCGGGGTCCCTGGGCTCCAGCGCGAAAGCCTCGAAGATCCGGCGCGACGTCGCAGGGACGAACGGCGACAGCATCACGGCTGCCAGGCGCACGCCCTCGGCGGCCGCGGAGAGCACGCGGTGGAGGCGCGCCGACTCGACGCCCTCGGTCTTGCGGATCTTCCAGGGCTCTCGCGCGACGACGTGGCCGTTGACCACGCCGAGGAACTGCCACACCGTCTCGAGGGCCCGGTTGAACTGGCAGTCCTGCATCGCGGCCTGCCAATCCGTGCGGGCGGCGCCCCAGGCGCGCATCACGTCGTTGTCGGTGCAGACCTCCCGCGGCGTCGCGCCGAACGACTGGCGGCAGAGTGCCGCAACCCGCGAGACCGTGTTGCCGAGGTCGTTGGCGAGATCGGCGTTGTAGCGGCCGAGAAACGCCTCGTCCGAGAAGGAGGCGTCCTGGCCGAAGGCCATTTCCCGCATGAGGAAGTAACGCAGCGCGTCGGGCCCGAAGTCGGCGACGAGCCGGTCCGGGCGGACGACGTTGCCGACGGACTTGGACACCTTCTTCGCGTCGCGCAGCCACCAGCCGTGCGCCCGGACCGTCGTCGGCAGCGGCAGCCCGGCGGACATCAGGAAAGCCGGCCAGTAGACGGCGTGGAAGCGCAGGATGTCCTTGCCGATGACGTGGACGCGCTCGGCGCCGGGGTGGTCCCAGAACTCGCGGTAGAGGCGGTCGTCCTCCGAGCCGAAGCCGAGCGCGGTGATGTAGTTGGCGAGCGCGTCGAGCCACACGTACACGACGTGCCCGGGGTGCCCGGGGAACGGGATCCCCCACTTGACCTTGGAGCGCGAGACCGAGAGGTCGTTCAGGCCGCCGCGCACGAACGAGGAGACCTCGGCGAGCCGGCTTTCGGGCCGGACGAACTCGGGATGCCTTTCGTAGTGTTCGAGAAGGGGCGCGCCGTACTTCGACAGCCGGAAGAAGACGTTTTCCTCGGACTCCCAGACCGTCACCGTGCCGTGGACGGGACACCGCTTCTCCGCGTCGAGTTCCTTCTCCGTGTAGAAGGCCTCGCAGCTGGCGCAGTACCAGCCTTCGTGCTTTGCGGAGTAGAAGTCGCCGGCCGCGGCGATCCGCGCGATCAGGGCTTCGACGCCCCGGCGGTGCCGGGCCTCCGTCGTCCGGATGAAATCGTCGTTGGCGATCTCGAAGGTCCGGTACAGGGCGTGGTACCGCTCGACGACGCGGTCGGCGAGCTGGATCGGCGTCACCCCCTGGGCCGCGGCCGCCTTCTCGATGTTCTGGCCGTGCTCGTCGGTGCCCGTGAGGAACCGGGTCTTCTCCCCGATCAGCCGGTGGAACCGCGTGATCACGTCCGTCACGACGGTCGAGTAGATGTGCCCGATGTGGGGCAGGTCGTTGACGTAGTAGATCGGCGTCGTCGCGTAGAACGTCTTCATCGGGAGGGCGAAAGATACCTCAGAAGAGATCGAGCTCGATCGGGACGACGCTGCGGATGCGCGTGAAGTCGCGGTCGCGCGTCAGGAGGCGATGGCCGCCGGCAAACGCGGAGACGGCGATTGCGAGATCCACGATCTCGGCCTGGAACCCGCCACGCGCGAGCGCGAATCGATACTCTGCGACACGATCCCACAGGCCCGGAGGATCCGCGATCCGAAGGAGGCCCTCGAAGAGACTCCGCAACCGTTCGTATTGCCCGCTCGTCTGTGCCCCCGACAACACCTCGGCTCGAATCGGGCCCGTCACCACCACGGCGCCGTCGGCGAGCAGGCGATCCACCCGCGGGACCGCCGCTGGATCGCCGCGCAGGAAGTCGATCCACGCCGACGAGTCAACGACCGTCGCGCTCACTCGCGTCCGCGGCTGCGGGAACGCGAGAGGTCGACGTCCAGGTGAATCTTCCCCGCGAGTTGACGGAGTTCTTCCCTCTTGCTCTTCTTGATCAGCTCCTCGAGCGCCAGGATGAGAGTCTCCCGCATGGTCTTGGAGTCCGTCCTGCGGCGAGCCTCTTCGAGAAGATCCTCCGGAAGGTCGACCGTCGTTCTCATGCATAAAACATATCAAAGAGGTGCTTGTTATGCAACGAGTCACAACAACCCCGCCTCGCGAAACGAGACGCACCCTTCCCGTCCCACGACGATGTGGTCGAGGAGCCGCACTCCGACCGCCTCCGCCGCCGTCGCGAGCCGGCGCGTGAACTCGCGGTCTTCGCGCGACGGCGTCGGGTCGCCGGAGGGATGGTTGTGGTACAGGATGACGGCCGCCGCCTTCCCCAGCAGGGCGCGCCGCAGGATCTCGCGCGGCTCGACGACCGCGCGGTCGAGGGTGCCCCGGTAGATCTCGGGGTCGTTCTTGAGCAGCCGGTTGCGCGCGTTCAGGTACAGGGCGCCCGTGCGCTCCTGTGCGTCGTCGGCCTGCGCCGCCCGAAGGTACTCCTTGACGAGGCGCGGATCGTTCAAGAGATCGCGGCCCGCGAGCGTCTCGGACGGGAGACGCCGCGCGATCTCGATGGCCGCGGCGATCGCCCCGGCGCGCGTCGGGCCGATCCCCCGCTCCGTCACGAGCTCATCGGTCGAGATCCCGGCGAGCCCCGAGAGGCCGCCGCGGGTCGAGAGGAGACTGCGCGCGCGGTCGAGGGCACTCTCCCCGCGGATCCCCGTGCCGAGCAGCAGCGCGAGGAGCTCCTCGTTGGACAGCGCCGCGGGCCCGAGGCGTCGCAGCCGCTCGCGCGGGCGCTCCTCGGACGGAAGATCGCAGATGCGGAACGCCCGATGCGTCGATCGTTCGGTCATGGCTTTGTCGCCGGCGAGAACCGTCGGGCGACCCCGGTGAGGACCCCGCGATATTCTCACGAAATGCCGGGTCCGGGGGGCACTCCGTGGCGCGCGATCCTGATCGCGGTCGGCCTGCTCTTGCTCGCGGCCGGCCTGGCGTGGCCGCTGCTCGGGCGCCATTTCGGCCGGCTGCCCGGCGACATCGTCGTGCGGAGGGAAGGGTTCACCTTCGCCTTCCCCATCGTCACGTGCCTCGTCCTGTCGGTCCTGGCGTCCCTGCTGCTCTGGTTCCTGCGCCGCTAGTGTCCTGTCACCGAAGTCTTGATAGCGTCATCGTGTGTCGGGGCGGCCCTTGCGGCCGCCCGCGGGCGGGGACAAGCCCCGCCCCTACGACCGTCTGCCGTCTAGCGACTTCCGTTACGGAACACTGGCTCAGACCGGCCGGGGCGTCGAGCGGCGAAACCGGCGGCTCAGCGCCTCGGCGATCCAGGCCGCGTCCGCGATCAGCAGCAGGTCACAAAGAGCGTGGTACGCGTACAGCGAACGGGAAATGTCCGGCGGAGCCTGGGCGAACGCGCAGACGCCGAAGGCGAGCCCCGCCATCAGGACCATCGCCAGGATCCCTTCCCGAAAGAGCCGGCCCCGGCGCGCCGAGCGCCGCCAGGTCGCCGACGCGGCGACCAGGTTGCCTCCGAGAAGGGCCGCGATTGCGAGGAGGGGTTGCGCCCCCAGTCGGCGGCGCGTCTCGCTCCAGAGCGAGAACCCCGTGGCGAGCGTCCCCGGCGGGTACCCGGCCGACCGCTCGAAGTTGCCGAAGGACGGCCGCAGCGACCAGGCCCGGCGCGAGGCCCTTTCGACGCGCTCGACGAATCGTTTCGGGTGCCGCAAATAGAACGCGACGACCTGACGGTGTCCGATCCGATGAAGGAAGCGCCTTCGGAATTGCGAATCGAGAAGCGGGGAGTCCGTCGCAAAAGGGTTGGTGCCGACGTACTTCAGCCACTCGGGGTCCAGCCGAAGCTCGGCGGCGTCGACGGCCGGCGAAGGCGTGTAAACCAGCAGGTCGTCGAAGACGAACTGGAACAGCGTCGCTTCGCGCAGCGTGAAGGGCGTATGGCGTCCGTACCAGATCGAGAACGCACACAGGAGGACGGCGAGGCCCGTGGCCATCGTCCGCCATGCCCCGCGCCACCGCACCCACGCCAGCCGCAGGCCGAAGAGGGCGAGCAGCGGCCCCGCGAGCTTCTCCTGCGGCTTCGAGCCGACGAAGAGGAGCGCGGTCCCGAAATAGGCGAAGACCCACGCGCCGGTCAGCTGCCCCCGCCGGACGGCCATCGCCGCGATCGCAGCCGTCAGCAGCAGAAAGAGGAGCGACGCGGTCTGACTGTAGAACGAGTTGAAGGGGGCCGCGTAGCCGACATCCGTGAAGACGAACACCAGCAGGGCCGCGGCGAGTGCCTGGGCCGGCAGCGTCAGATCCCGGCAGGCCCGAATGAGCCCCGCAAGCGCCAGAAGAAAGAGGGCGGCGTGGATCCCGGCCAGCAGGCGGATGTCGAACAGGGCGCCCCGCGCGAAGGCGAGGTGGATCCACCGGGCGACGAAGGCGAGCAGCGTCTCCGAGGAGTGGTAGCCGCCCCGGAACCAGCCGGGTCCGACGACGGCGAAGCGGGAGCGCACGAAGGCGAAATAGCGCTCGGCGTCGGCCGTGGTCGTGTGCTGGAACCCCGCGTATCCCATCACCCGCTCGTAATCGCGGTTGTCCGCCAGGCCGACGATCGGCGGGACGAAGAGCTGGAGCCAGAGCACGATCGCGGCGACCGTCAGCGCCGCCGCGAGGAGAACGGCATTGGCCCGCCCGGGCGGGCCGCCGCCCTGCTCGGCGCCCGCCTCAGGCGACATCGGATTCGATGAGCGCCTCGACGACGACCGCGGGAAACGGCAGGCCTTCGAGTGGACGATCGCCCTGATGAATTTCGGCCCAGGCCGCGATCGCCTCCCGTCCGCCCGCGCCCCGGATCAGCCGGGCCCCGACCTCGCCGTGAAGCAGGTAGAGCCCGAGGCGACGCTTCATCCGAGCCGGCGATCGCAACCAGCGGCGGGCGCGGGCGACTGTGACCAGGCGGCTGCCGAGCGTCGCCACCGCGCGCTCGGGCAGCGACAGGTCGGCCTCGCGCTTTCCCACGTCGTGCATCAGCGCGGCGGCCGGCCAGAGCGTATCGCCCGCATACACCGTCGAGGCGAGCCGCCGCTCGACCCGCCGGGCGACCTGGATGGTGTGGCGCTGGTCGTAGGCCGAAAGCCCGGACCAGAGATCGAGCTCGTTCGGCGTGAGGATGGCACCGACCCACGCCCGATCGGCCGGATCGCAGGGGGCCCCTCGGGCGGCCCGGATCGCGCGCGCGGCGAGTTCCCGAAGAGTCGCCCGCGGCAGGGGGTTGCGACCGGTCAGGCTCACGCGGTATCGGCTCTCAGGGAGTCGACCAGCCTCCGCACGCTGTCCTTCCCGAATCTCAGCTGGTCGTGAAGGTGGCTGTAGACGAAGCGACCCGCGCGGCCGATCGTCTCCAGGTTGGCGATGGAGGAGAGGGCCTCCCGGATGATGCCGACGTCCCGGTCGTAGCCGTTCGCGCACACGGGGTAGGCGTTGGGGATGAAATGCGGGCGCGATTCGACGACGTCCCGGGGATCCAGGAGGCGGAGAGCCGCCAGCTCGCCCACGATTCTCTGGGTGAACTCGCGGTCCGAGAGCCGCTCGACCGCGTCGCCCGCAAAACACGGCGCTTCGGCAATGAGCGAGGTCTCCCCTTCCGGCGCCATCGCCGCCGACCGGTTCTTCGGTTCGCAAATGCGACTGACGCAGATGTCCGGGTCGGGGATGTAGATCGAAGCATGGGCCGACACGCGCGCCGTCTTGAGCCGAAGAAACAGCAGGCGCACGTGACGAAAGCGCAGCCGGGACGCCGCCGTCCGCGCCGGCTCCGGCAGCGCGTCGCCGAGGAGGCGCACCAGAAACGGCAGCGGAAGCGTGGAAACGATCCGGCGCGGCGAATCCTGGACGCGGTCCCCGGAGAAGTGAATTCGCCTCACCTCACCGCCCTCGCATTCCAGGGCCGTGACCGCGAAGCCGGTGTGAATCGACTCCGCGGGCAGGGCGCCGACGAGGGCATCGGCAATCCGGCCGTAGCCCCCCCGCGGATACAGGAAACTGCCGTCGATGTGCTCGGTCTTGCCGCCCGGAAAAACGAGCTCGTACAGCAGGGAGCGCAGCGTCATGCCCTGGAGCCGGCGGGTCGCGATGTCGGGCGAGAGCTGATCGGTCGGCAGCCCCCAGAGCTTCGCGGAATAGTTGAGCAGAATCCGCCTCGCGAGGGTCTCGCCGAACCGCCGGACGGCGAAATCCTCGAAGTTGACCGCCGCCTGCCGCCGGCGCAATCCCGAGCGCAGCAGGTCCAGGCAGATGCGGCCGGCCTCCCGAAATCCGTAAGCGAACATCACGTTCAGAGGCGTCGGAGGAAAGTCGATGTAGCGCCCGCCGTCGAGGACCGCGCTGGGAGCGTCGACGCGAACGAGCTCGTCGCCCATGAGCTCGGCGACGTCCCGCGTGATCTCCGGGTCCCGGTCGTGAAATCGGTGGGCTCCGCGATCGTAGAGATGGTCGCCGCAGCGGAGCGTCCGGCACATGCCGCCCAGTTCCGGCGAGCCCTCGTAGAGATCGAACCCAAGCCCGGCCCGATGGGCGTAGAACGCGACCCCCAGGCCCGCCGGGCCGCCGCCCAGGATCGCGAGTCGTGTCATGCCGTCCCTAGTCTCCATCGGGCCAGTCGGCCAGGGCGCCGTCCGGAACGAGAACGATCTTCCCGTGCGCGGTCCCCGCCTCCATGTGCCGGTACGCCGCCGGGGCCTCCGACATGGGAAAGACGCGGTCGATGCGCGGGCGGATCCGGCCGGCCGCGACCGCGGCATAGAGCGCGCGGAACTCCCGGTCGTTCGCCATCGTCGAGCCCAGGATCGAGAGGTGCTTCCAGAAAATCAGCCGGATCTCCTCCGCGGGATTGGGGCCGGAGGTCGCGCCGCAGGTGACGATCCGTCCGCCCTTCGCCGCCGCCTTCAGCGAGGTCATCCATGTGGCTTCGCCGACCGTATCCACGACGACGTCGACGCCGCGCCTGGCGGTGTGGGTCCGGACGGCCTGCAGGACGTCCTCCTTCGAGTAATCGACGACGAGCTCGGCCCCGGCCGCGGACAGGCGCTCGGCCTTCTGCTGGCCCGAGGTCGTGACGAGGACGCGCGCTCCGGCGAGCCGTGCGACTTCGAGCGCGGCGCCACCGACCCCGCCTCCCGCCCCGTGGATCAGGACGGTCTCCCCCGGCCGGAGGGCGGCCCGGCCCACGAGCATCCGCCAGGCCGTCTCGTATGCCAGCGGAAACGCCGCCGCCTGCGCCCACGACAGGCCCCGGGGGACCGCAAAGAGATTCCGCGCCGGAACGACGGCGTACTCCGCGAAAGTGCCCGGGACGTGCTCGCCGACGATCCGAAACGTCGTGCAGAGGCTCTGCTCGCCGGCCCGGCAGAACTCGCAGGCCGTGCAGTAGAGCCCGGGCTGCACGAGGACCCGGTCGCCGGGAGTCAGGCCCGTCACGCCCTCCCCCAGCCGGTCGACGACGCCGGAGGCATCCGCTCCCGGGATCTGCGGAAGCGGCACGTGGGGGATGCCGTTGCGCACGAAGATGTCGAGATGGTTGAGCGCGGCCGCGCGGACGGCGATCCGGACATCGCCCGGCCCGGGCTCGGGCGTCGGCCGGTCGCCGTAGAGGAGCACTTCGGGCCCGCCGGGCTTTTCGAGGTAGACCGCCTTCATCACTTCAAGTATCCCAGCGACCGGAGCTTTTCGAGGTACTCCCGATCGCTCTCCGGCGGGGCGGTGGCCAGGGGCGCGACACGCGGGCCATACGTCGCGACCGTCGACGCCTCGACCGTTCCGGGCGTGAAGAGCGAGGCCACGGGGTGTCCGGGGAGGTTGCGGGCCGACGGCACGCCCAGACGCGCCAGGATCGAGGGCGCCGCGTCCTCGGGACGGACCTGGATGTTGCGCGAACCGACGGCCCCGTCGAAGACGATCATGCGCCCGAGGGCCCCCGGGCCGGGGTGGCTGTCCGCCGAGAGAACCACCAGAACGACCTCGCCTCGCCGCGCGCGGGCGACCCATTCCGCGAGGACTTCGACGACGCGCGCCGCGGCCTTCGCGCGCGCCACGGGGTCGTCCCGGGCGATGTCGCAGCCTGGCAGATAGACGGTCGACAGGCGGAAGCCCCTGGACGCCTCGTCGCCGAAGGCCGCGAGCGCCGCGCGGTCGGCCCCCGGGCCGTCGGTCGCGCGGGCGAAAACCGTGCGGTTCTCGACGACCGTCGCGCCGGGCCAGGGGCCGGCGGCCCACCACCCCACCGAGAGCGACGGCAGGCCCGCCGAGGCCGAGATCTCCCAGAAGTCGAGGCGCCGCCGGTCGACGTGGGACACGGGAGCGGCCGAAACCAGGTGGAGCGCGGGCCCCACGTACCGCAGGTACCAGGATGTCCCCCACGGCGGGCGCACGGCGAGCCTCGCCCCGAAGGGGCGCACGCGCATCAGGGCGCGCACGCCGTGCCGCTCGGGCGGCTCGCCCGTCGCGAGCGTCGTCCAGAGCTCCGGCGGCGGAAGATGCTCCGCCGGCCACCATCCCGCCGCCCCGCCCGAAAGCAGCGCCGCGGCCGGGCCGTCCTTTCCGGATCCGTCGAGGTCGAGGCCGTCGACCGCGATGACGACCTCGGGCGTCGCCCTCGGCGAGGGCTGCGGCGCCGGAGCGGGGCGCGACTCGCGCCTCGAGAACAGAAGCAGGATCGCGACCAGGAGGCCCACGGCGGCCGCCGTCGCGAAGAGCCGCCGCAGGGACCGGCGCGGGAGCTTTCCGGCCCGGGCGAAGGCGAGCGCGAGGAAACCGAGGCGAACCGCGGCCGCGAGGAACAGCGCGGTGACCATGATCGGCACCGCCCACAGGAGGGTGCGCGCCGAAAGAGCGCGCCCCAGGCTGTAGGTCCCCCCGATCCACAGCGCGAAGACGATCAGGGCGGAGACCATGCCGGCGATCGTCGCCGCGACGCCCGGCATTCGGACGCGCTCGGCGAACCACGAAAGGACGAGGGCGAGGACCGTGGCGGGAACGAGATTCGCCGCGAAGAGGTGCGCGAACAGCGAGGCCATCGAGGAGGCCGAGCCGCCGAACGCGGGGTCCGCGGCCTCGACCGCCGCGACGGCGGCGAGCGACGCCCCGAAGGCGCCGATCAGGATCGCCGTGAGAAACGCTCCGCCGTGGCCCTCGAAGACGGGGCGGAACAGAAGGCGGTCGACACCGGCGTCGAGATAACCGAGCTCGCGCAGGCGCGCGCGCGCCTCGACGAGGGTGGGGCGTTCCCTCACGACCGTCGGTCCCTGACCACGCGCGCCAGGTCCTGCAGGACCGCGGCCCGCGAGCCGAGCGGTTTCAAGGCGGAAAGCGCCGCCGCCAGCAGCTCCTCGACCAGCCGGTGCGAGGACTCGCTTCCGAGCACGGTCGCGAAGTTCGCCCGGTGGGCGTCCCGGCCCGCGTCCTTGCCCATGACCTTCGGGTCGCCTTCGAGGTCGAGCAGGTCATCGGTGATCTGGAACGCGAGGCCGAGGTTGCGCGCGTACCGCGTCAGTGCCGACAGGGTGCGCTCGCCCGCGCCGCCGGCGAGCGCACCGCCGCGGACGGCCGCGACGAAGAGGGCCCCCGTTTTCCGGGCGTGGATCGCCTCCAGGGCGTCGAGGGCCATGGCCTGCGGGTCGGCGGCGAGGTCCGCCGCCTGGCCCGCGCAGCAGCCCTCGGCGCCGACGGCCGCGGCCAGCTCGCCGACGATCCGTGCCCGAAGGGCCCCCGAGACCGCCCGGCTCTGCGCCAGCACCTCGAATGCCCGGGCGAGCAGGGCCACGGAAGCGAGCTCCGCGGTGGCGACCCCGTGCGTGCGATGCAGCGCCGGACGCCCCCGTCGGCGGGGCGCATCATCCATCGACGGCAGATCGTCCAGCACGAGCGAGGCCGCGTGGACGTATTCGACGGCGACGGCGACGGGAAGCGAGGCCGTCCGGGACGCGCGAACGAGATCGGCGGCCGCGAGTGTCGCGAGCGGCCGCAGCCGCTTGCCCGGGGAGAGCGCCGCCTGGGAAATCGCCTGCGAAAGGGCCGGCGCGCGCGGGGCCGGAGCCGGAAGGCAGGCGGCGAGGGCCTCTTCCAGCCCGGGAGCCGCCGCGGCCGAGAACCGGTCGAATGCGCCGCCGGCCCCGGCGGGATGCGTCAGGAGGGAAGCCCCCGCGTCCTAACCGAGGAAGCTCGCCAGCGCCTCGGACTCCGCCTCATAGACGTCGAAGACGGTGATCAGCTGCGTCACGGTCAGGACGTCGTTGATCTTGGGAGGCAGGTGGAGGAGCTTCAGCTTCCCTCCCTTGTTGGTGACGGACGTGTAACAGCCGACGAGCTCGCCGATGCCCGACGAGTCGATCGTCGTGACGTCGTGCATGTCGACGAGGATGTTCTTCTTGCCCGAGTCGACGAGCTTGTTGATCGTTTCGCGCAACTGCACGTCCCCCGACCCGATGGTGATCTTGCCCTTGAGCTCGACGATCTGCACTCCGCCGGACTCACGAACGTTGGTCTTCATGCTGGGTTCTCCTCTTTCTCTTTTACCGCGCCGAGGTTCTTTTTCAAAACGATTTCCATTCCGCCTTCCGCGTGACGCTGGAAGCGGACGTCATCCATGAAGGTCCGCATGTAGAAGATGCCTCGTCCCGAGGTCTTCAGCCGATTCTCCGGCGCGAGGGGATCATCCACGGCTTTCGGATCGAACCCCTCGCCCTCGTCGCGGATCGAGATGGCCAGGGTGTCGGCCACGACGTCCATCTCCAGGTGCACGTGCTTGGAGAGGTCCTGCCGGTTGCCGTGCTTGATCGCATTGGCCACGGCCTCACGCACGGCCATGAGGATCCAGTGGCGCGTCTCCTCCGGCACGTCGCGGCCCTCGAGGAGACGCGAACACAGGTGCTGCACCATTTCGATGTTCTCGAAACGGCTGGAGAGAGACATCCGGATCGGGCCGGCTTTGGCGGTCGGTCGGGGTGCGTTCATTCACGAGCTTCGAAAGCCCGGCGGATCTTATCGAAAAGGACCCCGGAAAAGGAACCGAAACTCGACGTGCTACCCTCGATCATGCTCGGAAAACAAGCGGCCCGCATGGCCGGAATCGCTCTGGCGGCGGCCGCCGTCCTCGCCGCCTCGGACCTCCTGCCCGACCGGATGGCCCAGGTTTCCCGGAGCGTCGAGGAGGTCCGGGGCCGCAAGTTCACACGGGCGGTGCCGGCGTCCCGGCTGGACAAGGCCGAAGCCCGGCGGGTGCTGCGCGGAAAGATTTCCGAGGGTCTCCCGGTCCCCGTCGAAGAGTACTTCCGGTCGCTCGTGGCGATCGGGCTCATCGAGGAATCGCCGCGTCTCCTCGACACCCTCGTCGACTTCTACGCGTCGCAGGTCGTCGCGTTCTACGACCCGGAGCCCCGGCGCTTCTACGTCGTCGAGGGCGCCGAGGGCCTGGCCGGGGGCGATTCCGAGGACCTCGCCCAGGGGCTGATCTTTTCCCACGAGCTGATGCACGCGCTCCAGGACGAGTCGCTGCACCTCTCGGATCGCGTCCGGGAGCTCCGCGACGACGGCGACCGCAGCCTGGCGCTCCAGTGCCTCCTCGAGGGCGAGGCGACCCTCGTCATGATCCGGGTCGCCTTGAAGGAAATCCCGGATGCCGGCGACGAGGTCGAGGAGCAGATGGCCCCCCTCCTGTCGGCCGGCAACCTCGAACGCTCGAACGTCCCCGGGGACGTGCCGGATTACTTCGTCGACCAGCTCTTTTTCCCCTATACCGACGGCACCGCCTTCGTGCGCTCCGCCGTCAAGAAAGGCGGATGGGCCGAGGTCGACCGCCTCTGGAAGAACCCGCCCGAATCCTCGGCCGAGATCATCCACGGTGCCCCCTATCCCCCGCCGGTCCGGGACCTGCTCCCGGCCAACGCCGCGGCGCTCGCGCCGGGCCGCCGGCTCTCCTACACCGACACCCTGGGAGAATGGACAATTCGGTTTCTGCTCGAACGGGCCCTGTCTTCCGAAGAAGCCGGGGCGGCCGCGACCGGCTGGCGCGGCGACCGGATCGCCTTCTTCAGCGCCGGCGGGGCGACGAGCTATCTCTGGCGCCTTCGGTTTTCCGATGCGGCGTCCGCGGCCCGTCTCGAGGCCGCCCTCAAGAAGGCTCGGTCGATGCGACCCGGCCCGGGCCCGGAATCCGTCCAAAGGGATGGCTCGGATCTGCTCGTCTCCGGCGGGTTCGCGAAAATCCCCGACCTCCCGGGCTTTCCCGCGCGCTAGAAAGAAAACGGGAGGCCGTTTTCGGCCTCCCGCGGGATGCGAATCGGGTTCCGGCTAGAACTTGCGCCGGAGCGTGAGGGTCGCGCCAAGGCCGAGGCAAAGAACGCCGAGAGCGCCCGCCAGGGGAACCGCGCTTCCGGTCTTCGGAAGGCTCTTGGCCATCGCCTGCTGCGCCGCCGCCGCGTCCGCAGCCGCCCTGGCCGCCGCCGCTTCCGCGTCCGCCCTCGCCTGGGCATCGGCCGCGGCCCGAGCAGCCGCCGCATCAGCCGCCGCCCTGTCCGCGGCGGCCCTGTCCGCCGCCGCCTTCTCCGCCGCGGCCCTGTCCGCCGCCGCCTTGTCCGCCGCGGCCTTGGCCGCGGCCGCGCGGGCCGCCTCGTCCGAGGCCGAGGCGTTCGCGATCTCCTGCTCGGTCGCCGTGCCCCTCGAGGTGTGGACGATCGTGGCGTTCAGGTGCTGGTTGACCTGGAGATCGCCCACCGCCAGCTTCGCCCCGCCGATGTCGAAGCGAAAACCGGCCGGGATGTTGTACGAGTGGATCCCGTCGGACTCCCGAACGTAGAGCAACCCGCCGGCGTTCGAAAGGACCTTGGCGTTCTTGAGCGTGGTCGTCTGCACGACGATCGGGGTCGTCACGGTCTTGACGCTGGCCGTGATCTTCATTCCGGGCTTCAGATCCTTGTAGGCCACGTCCTTTCCGTCGACGTTGACGTGGAAGTCCTCGGGCACGTCGAACTCTCTCATCGTGCCGTTCGATTCCTTGATGAAGATGCTCTTGTCTCCGACGCTGATGACCGTGCCGTTCTTGACTTCCGTCGTGGTCTGCGCCGACACGGCCGGCGCCGCGAACGCGACGACGGCGAGCAGGAGCGCCACCGAGATAATGGAACGTTTCAACATTGTCCTGTCCTCCTCAAAATCGTTTCCGTACAAGAAAAGAAAGGGGTCCGACGACAATCGTCGGCCCGTCGAAACCGGTTTTCTAGGGCGCGCGGCTCCTCCTTTCCGTCGCCTGCAGGGCGGCGACCGGGCCGTCCAATGTCGCGCGCACGATGAAGCGCTGCGGTGCGCTTCCTGCGTAGTAGAAGGGGTAGCAGGTCACGAGCGTCAGGGCGGGCGCGCCTGTCGGCGCGAGCACCTCGACGCTCTGGGGCGAAACGATGGTCAGGCTCTGGATCCGGTAGCGCAGGCGCTGCGAGAGCGTCTCGACCTCGATGACGTCGCCGGCCGTGACGTCCTTCAGGCCCCGGAAGAATCCGTCGCGATGGCCGGCGATACCGACGTTGCCGGGCTCGCCCGGACGGGGCGTCCCGCCGATGTGCCCGACTCCCCGGTTCAGCGCGAGATCGTCGGTTCCCTCGAGCACCGGAACTTCGAGGTCGATCCGCGGCACACGAAGAACCGCGAGCGGGGGCCGGAAGTCGTGAGAGAGGCTGGTCTGGAAGCCCTGGACCCGTTCCGGCGACCAGAGCGTCTTGTCGGGCGCCTGGAAGTCGGACAGAGACCGGGGGCTCGGGAGCGGCGAGTTCGCGTCCGAAGTCGAGATCGCACGCGCGCGTGCGAAGTCGGCGAGCCCGGCCCTGCGGCCGAGAGACGCGTCGATACGGAAGCCCGCGAAGACGGCGATGAGCACGCTCCCCGCGACCCACGCCGCGACTTCGAGCAGGCGTGCGCCCGCCCGCTTACCCCCGCGGGGCCCCGAAACGCGGAAATTCTGCATCTGGGTGGCTAAGTAACCAGATTTAGATATCGCCCCCGGGCAAGGAAGTCAAACGGCTACCCACTTGTCCAGGTCCCTCCGACACACGGCGGCCCCGCCGGAGACCGCCGGACGGCCGGATGAATCTCCCCTCGCCCGGCGGCATGCTCGGCCGACCCGGGCACGCGACTCAAATCGTTCGAAATCAATCAACTGCCGCCTCCAAGGCAAGCCCCGGAAACCGCCCCCCCCCGGCGAGTGTCTCGTGTCACCGACGCGTTGATAGCGCCAGGTGTGTAGGGGCGGCCCTCGCGGCCGCCCGCGGGCGGGGACAAGCCCCGCCCCTACGACCGTGTTCCGTAAAGCGACTTCCGTTACGGAAACTAGAAGCCGGGCAGGGACTTCAGGGCGAGCGGAATGATCACGAACATCTGGATGGCGTCGAACACGCCGTGGGCGACGATGCAGGGCAGAACGTTCCGGTAGACGGAGAAGGTGACGGCGAGCACGGTCGCGATCACCAGGATCCCGACGAGCACCAGCGGCTGGCCGTACGCGCCGTGGGCGGCCGTGAACATAAGCGTGGCGGCCACCGGCCCGACCCGCGTCTGGAGGAAGGCACGGAAGAAGAGCTCCTCGACCACCATCGCGGACACCACGATCATCAGCTTGACCCACACCGGCTGCGCGACGAGCCACACGATCATCGGCGACACGGCGGCCCCGGCCGAGGACTCGCCGCGGAACTTCGGCGACAGCAGGTACCAGACGCCGAGGATGACCGTCGCCGTGATGATCGTCAGGACCCAACCGACGACACCGATCCCGGCGCCGACCGCGAGGTCGCGGGCGGGATGCGGGCTCGAGAGCCTCAGGAAGTCGGCGATCGATCGGCGGCCCGACAGCGCGTAGTAGCAGATCAGGAAGAAGACGAGGATCGCGTGCACGGCAAACACCGAGACGAGCGAAAGCTCCTTGGTCTCGGGCTGTGCGCCCATGAGTCCACCCGCGAACGGAATCGCGACGACGAGGAGCAGGACCGCGCCGAGCAGGGCCATGGCGACGGCGCGGCGACCCGGCTCCGAGAAACCGTCCTCCGCGAACACGGCGCGCGAGCGCGCCTGAACCAGGGACAGAAGGATGCCGAGGCTTCCTGCGACGACCAGGAGGACGAACGCGACCGAGCTCATGTACCCCTCGAGGTGAGGCGCGGAGGATATCGCCTTTTCTCGTGTTTCGGGAAGCTGGACATGCGGCGAGGTTCCGGGGGAGGATCCATCCGACCATGCCAGCCTCTCCCGACGCCCTCATGCCCCTCGAGATCCGCGGGCTCTCCAAGAGCTTCGGGGACCGGCGCGCGCTCGACGGCGTCTCGCTCAGGATGGCGCGGGGTGAAGTGCTCGGACTGCTCGGCCCCAACGGCGCCGGGAAGACCACGCTCGTCCGCGCCGTTGCGGGCCGCGTCGAGCCGGACGGCGGCAGCGTCTCGATCCTGGGGCTGCCCCCCCTCGACGACCGCGCCCGCTCGGCCCGGGGCTGGGTGCCGCAGGAGATCGCCCTCTATCCCTTGCTCTCGCCGTACGAAAATCTCTGGACGTTCGGCCGCTACCAGGGACTCGAGGGCCCGGCGCTCGACGCCGCCATCCGGTCGAGCCTCGAATGGATCGGGCTCGCCGATCGCGCCAACGACAAGACGGACCGGCTTTCGGGCGGCATGAAGCGGCGCCTCAACATCGCCGCCGGGACAATCCACGGCCCCAAGGTGCTTCTCCTCGACGAGCCGACGGTCGGCGTCGACCCGCAGTCCCGGGAACGCATCTACGGCATGATCGGGGAGCTGAAGGCGCGCGGCGTTTCGCTCCTGTACACCACCCACTACATGGAGGAAGCCGAGCGCCTCTGCGACCGCATCGCCATCATCGACAACGGAAAGATCATCGCGGAAGGGACCAAGGACGAGCTCGTCCGGAAGACCCTCGGGGCGGGCCAGGCGCTCGCGATCGACACGGACGTCCCGGTCCCGCCGGCCCTCCGGAAGGAGCTCGAGGGACGCGGCGCGCGGGTCGACGAAACCCGGGTCCTGCTCACGGTGACCAATCCCGCCGACGAGATCCGCCAGCTCCTCGAGACTTTCCACGCGCGTGGCGCCGCAGTGCGCGACCTCACGTTGAAGAGCCCGACGCTCGAGCAGGTCTTCCTCCAGTTGACCGGGCGGGAGTTGCGCGAATGAGCAGCATCCTGGCCGTCGCGAAGAACCGGTTCCTCAACCTGCGCCACGACCGCGCGGCCATGATCCTGTCGTTCGTCCTGCCCGTCGCCTTCTTTTCGGTCTTCGCGGGCGTCTTCGCCGGGGGCCGCGGAGCCACGCGGAAGATCGAGGTGGCCCTGGTCGACGAGGACGGGTCGATCGCCTCGCGGCGCCTGGTCGCCGCACTGGCAGCCGAGCAGGGCCTCGCCGTCCTGCGCGCCCCCGAGGAGAAGCCCGGGGCCGGGCCCTATACCCGCGCCGGTGCGGAAGCCGCCGTCCGCGCGGGCGACGTGCCGGTGGCGCTGATCGTCCCGAATGGCTTTGGCGCGACGCCTCTTTCGTTCGGATCGGACGCGAAGCGGCCCACGGTCGAGATCCTGTCGGACAGCGCCGACCCGGTGGCCCCGCAGGTCCTCGGGGGTCTCGTCCAGAAGGTCGCGATGACGGCGATGCCGGCCGCGCTGGCGCGAAGCGGCGTCGCCGAGGTCGACCGGTGGAGCGGGGGCCTGACCCCGGACCAGAAGGCGCGCATGGAGACGGTCATCGCCGAGATCGAGAAGGAGCCCGAGGTCCCGCCGGGACAGCCGGCCCCTCCCGCGGCGTCGAGATCCGGCAGCGGGCTCGTCGAGGTCTCCGTGCGCGACCTCGTCGGCGAAAAGAAGAAGAACCCGCAGATCGCCTTCTACGCGGCGGGGCTCGGCGTCATGTTCCTTCTCTTTTCGGCCGCGGGCGCCGGCGGCGCGCTGATCGAAGAGGCCGAGAGCGGCACGCTCGACCGGATCCTCGCAACCCGCGTGTCGATGACGAAGCTCCTCCTCGGAAAACTCGTCTACCTCGTTTTCCTCGCGGTCGCGCAGCTGACGCTGATGTTCGTCTGGGGAGCGATATTCTTCGGCGTCGAGCTCGCGAGCCACATTCCGGGATTCCTGATCATGACCTTCGCGACGGCCCTCGCGTGCGCGACGTTCGGACTTCTCCTCGCCTCGATCTGCCGGTCCCGGATGCAGCTCGTCGCGCTCTCGAACCTCTCGATCCTGCTGATGTCGGCCCTCGGCGGCAGCATGTTCCCGCGGTTCCTGATGCCCGCGAAGATGCAGAAGATCGGCCTCGCGACGCTGAACGCCTGGGCGATCGACGGGTTCCAGAAGATCTTCTGGAGAGAGGAGCCGGTCTCGAGCCTCTGGCCGCAGGTCACGGTGCTGGTTGGGATCGGGGTCGTGTTCTTCCTGATCGCACGCCGGGTCGCGGAGCGCTGGGAAGCCACGTAGTCGGTGGTCACGGCTCTCACCCCGACCGGCGACGGCTCATCGTGGCCGCCCTGAAGCTTCGTCGCTACTCGTAGACCCGGTCCCCCACCGTCAGCCGCTCGAGGTAGACCGTTTCGCACGAGTTCGGCCCCTCGTCCTCGCGCGTCGTGCTCGTGCCCCAGTGGAAGTCCGAGTCGCCGGTGCCGTCGATGTCGACGAGGAACCCCTCGAGGCGCACGAGGTCCCCCCTCGTGACCGCGCGGACGGCGTGCTTCAGGCGCAGGGAGCGCGGGAAGACGTGGACGTTGGCGGTGTGCGAGACGATCGTGCCGCGGTCGAGCGAGAAGTCCTTCGTCCTCCAGAAGAAGAACCGGGAGAACTGCGAGAACGACAGCCGGCCCGCGTAGGGCGGCGCGAGCACCGGTCCCCACGCCAGCGCCAGGTCCTCGGGCAGGAGGCTCCCCGCGGCGCCCCACCGGTAGGCCCGCGAGGACATGACACGGGCGGACTGGTCGTACCGGAAGCGCGGCGTGACGCGGTAGACGTGGCCGCCGACTCGGCGCTCGAACGCCGGACGGTCGGCCGGCGCCTGGACCGGCTCGGCCGACGCGTCCGGCAGGGGGGCTGCACGGTGGCGCAACAGGCCGAGAGTCAGCGGATGGCGGAGGAGAACAAGCGCCAGCACCGAGGCGGTGATGAGGGCCGCGGCGCGCGCTCGCATGCTGAGCCAAATTGTCACCGAGTCGGCGTCAATTTCCCAGTGATTCGGCGATTGACAGAAAAGGCGGGCCGCGGGAGATAATCCGCGTTTTCCCCGGGCCCCGGCCCACTCCGAGCCGACAACTCAAGGAGAGACGGATGCGCAAGCCGCTGTCGACGTTCTGGACGGTCCTCGCCCTGCTCCTCGCTCTCCCCTGCCTCGCCGCCGATCCGCCGAAGGAGCCGAAGAAAAAGGACCCCGCCGCCGACATCAACACGCCGCGCCTGGACGCCCGGAGGATCGCCTTCGCGACCAACCAGGGGACCTGGACGTCGCTCGACGTTTCGCCCGACGGACAAACGATCGTCTTCGACCTCCTCGGCGACATCTATGCGATGCCGATCTCGGGGGGGGCCGCGAAGGCACTGACCTCGGGCCCGGCCTGGGACTGCCAGCCTCGCTTCTCGCCCGACGGGAAGACGATCGCCTTCACGAGCGACCGCAGCGGCATCGAGAACATCTGGCTCATGGACGCGGACGGGAAGAACCCGGAGGCGCTGACGACGGAAAAGGACTTCTACGTCCGGAGCGCCGCGTGGACACCCGACGGCCAGTACGTGATCGCCCGCAAGGAAGACGGAAAGAAGGCCGGCATCCCGCCCGTCGAGCTCTGGATCTTCAACCGGGAGAGCGGCGGCGGCGGGATCAAGCTGACCTCCTCCGACGACGTCCACAACGCCGGCGGCGCCGTGGTCTCGAAGGACGGGAAGTCGATCTACTTCTCGGCCCGCGTCCGCAAGTTCAGCTACACGCCGAACCTCGCCGACGGACTGTGGCAGATCTGGCGCTATGACCGCGACCTCGCCGAGACTTTCCCCGTCGCGGGAGGCTTCGGCGGCGCGGTGCGGCCGGCGATCTCGCCCGACGGCAAGACCCTGACTTTCATTTCGAGGCGGGACGACGACACCTGCATCATCGCGCGGGACCTCGCGTCGGGAGCGGAGCACGTCCTCGTCCGCGGCGTCACCCGCGACGAGATGGAGGGCTTCGCGCCCCTGGACCTGTGGCCGGGTTACGCCTTCACGCCGGACGGCAAGACGCTCGTCTACTCCGACAACGGAAAGATCGCCCGCCTCGACCTCGCGTCGAAGGCCGTCACGGGCGTCCCGTTCACGGCCGCCGTCGAGCAGTTCGCGGCGCCCCGCGTGGCCTGGCAGGAGAAGGTCGCCTCCGGACCGGTCCAGGCGAAGATCCTCCGCTGGCCGAGCCAGTCGGCGGACGGCCGCTGGATCACCTTCGAAGCCTTCGGTCGTGTCTGGCTGCAGGAACTCTCGGGCGGCCGGACGGTCGGCGCGCCGCGCCGGCTGACGAAAGACGACGCCTCGCTGCCCCGCCGCGAGTACGCGCCCGCGTTCTCGGCCGACGGCCGGTGGATCGCCTACGTTTCGTGGAGCGACGCGGAGGGAGGGCACGTCTGGAAGGCGCTCGCGGCGCCCGGCGTTGCACCGGTCCGGATCACGAAGGCGCCGGGGCACTACGCCAACCCCGCCTGGTCGCCCAAAGGCGACAAGATCGCGCTGCTCAAGGGCTCGGGCCTCGAGTTTCGGGGCCGCCAGCCCGAGGACGACGAGTACTTCGAGCTCGACGTGCTCGACGCGGCGAGCGGCGAACTCAAGCCCGTGACGGCCGTCAAGCTCGGGGCCGGCCTGAAGTTCCACCCGCAGGCCTTCTGGAACGCCGACGGGACCCGGCTCTACTACCGGGACCCCGTCGAGCAGAAGAAGCCGGACGACGCTCCGAAAAACGATCTCGTCGCGATTCGTCTCGACGGCACCGACGCCCGGCATCTCCTTCGGTTCCCGCCCGTCGACGACATCGTGCCCTCCCCCGACGGCGCCTGGGTCGTTTTCACCTCGCGCGACAACGTCTACGTGACAGCGCTGCCGGGCATCCTCACGAAGGAGCCGCCCGAAGTCAGCATGAAGGAGGGGGCGGTCCCCGTCCATCGCCTGTCCGACGACGCCGGCGGCTACGTGCGCTGGGCCGACGGCGGAAAGACGATGACATGGGCGCTCGGGAACACGTTCTACCGCCTCACGCTGTCGTCGGCCCTCGAGTTCGCCCGCGCCGAGCGGCGCAAGGCCGAAGAGAAGGAGAAGGCGAAATCCACCGAAGACGGGGCGTCGGCCGGCGACACCGGGAAGGACCGGGACGAGAAGGAAAAGGAGAAGGTGCAGGAGTCGAAGGTCCCGAAGGCCGAGACGATCGCGATCTCCCTCTCGATGCCGCGGGCCGCGCCGCAGGGTTCCTACGTTCTGAAGGGCGCGCGCGTCGTGACCATGAAGGGCGACGAGGTCCTCGAGTCGGCCGACATCTTCGTCGCGGGCAACCGCATCGCCGCAGTCGGTCCGTCGGGCTCGGTCCCGGTTCCCGCCGGAACCCGGACCTTCGACGGCGCCGGGAAGACCGTGATCCCGGGCCTGATCGACACGCACGCCCACCTGCACTACTCGGCCTTCGAGCTCTTTCCGGAAGCCAAGTGGGAGTACTACGCCAATCTGGCCTACGGCGTCACGACGACCTACGACCCGTCGGCCCCTTCCCTCGACGTGTTCGCGCAGGGCGAGCAGGTCGAGGCGGGCGTCATGGTCGGCCCCCGCATCTACTCCTCCGGCGACGTTCTCTACGGCGGCCAGAAGGCGGCGATCTTCGCCGAGGTCAATTCGCTCGAGGACGCGAAGCACCAGGTCCGCCGGATGAAGGCCTACGGCGCGCGCATGATCAAGGTCTACCAGCAGCCGCGCCGCTCGCAACGGATCTATTTCGCAGAGGCCTGCCGGGACGAGCACATGCTGCTCACGGCCGAGGGCGGCGGTGAGCTCCAGACGGACATGACGATGGTGCTCGACGGCTTCACCGCCTGGGAGCACGCGCTGCCCGTTCGGCTCGGAAGTGACGTCGTCGACTTCGTCGCGAAATCCCAGACCTTTTACACGCCGACCCTGCTCGTGGCCTACGGCGGACCCTGGGGCGAGGAGTACTACTGGCAGACCGCCAATGCCCACGACGACGCCAAGCTCAACCGCTTCGTCCCCCACGACGTCATCGACCAGAAGGCCCGGCGGATGCCATGGATCTGGCCGTCGGAGTACCACTTCCCGATCGTCGCCGAGGGCGCCGCGGCCGTGCTGCGCGCGGGCGGCAACGTCTCGCTCGGCGCGCACGGCCAGGTCCAGGGCCTCGGGCCGCACTGGGAGATCTGGGCCATGGCCGGCGAGGGCAACGTCCGGAAGAACGCCGCCATGACATCGATGGAGGCGCTGCGCGCGTCGACGCGGCTGGCGGCCGACAAGCTCGGCTTCCTGCCGGACCTCGGCTCGATCGAGGCCGGCAAGCTCGCCGACTTCGTCGTTCTCGACGCCAACCCGCTCGACGACATCCACAACACCGTCAAGATCCGGTGGGTCGTCAAGAATGGCGAGGTCTGGGAGGCCGAGACGATGAAGAAGATCTGGCCGCGCGAGGAAGAGCCGCCGCAGTTCTTCTGGAAGCGGGGGTCGTGAACTTTCAGCTTTGATAGTCTGGTTGGCAGCGTGCCCTTCGAGCTTCGCGTCAATCCAGGCGATTTTCTGGCCCGCGTCCGCGGGTGGGGCCGGGAGGATTTCGCGTCGACGGCCGAGGCGATTCGCACCCTCGGCAGTGATCCGCGTCTGGCGCCGGGAATTCCGGTCATGATGGACGTCCGGGACCTCGAGTACATCGCAACGCCCCCCGAGGTCTCGTCCTTCGCATCCCCGGAATCGCTCGCGGCCCTGTTCGCCGGGCGGCGCGTCGCCATCGTGACGCGCCGAGGCGCGCAGTTCGGCGTGGCCCGGACGTTCGCCGCGAAGGCCGAGACCTCGGGCTCCGAGGTCGAGATTTTCGTCGAGCCCGACCTCGCCGAGGCGTGGCTCGCGGGCAAACGTTGAACGGAGCCCGGCGGAACGGCCGGGCTCGCATGGTCCACGCCGCGCTTCCCCTCGGACGGGCGCGGACCGGAGGCCGACATTGAAGCGCATCCTGAAGTGGGTGTTCCGGCTCGCGGCTCTGGGCGTCGTCGCGGCCCTCGCGATTCTCTTTCTCCGCGCCTTCGCGGCGCGGTCGAAGCCGCCGCTCAAGCCCTGGCACCATGCCCTCGCCGGCGAGTTCCGCGCGAAAGACCTCACGGACGCGACGACCTTGAAGGACTACCTCGGGTTCGAAGACGCGGTGTTCCGCCGCATGAACGAGACGGTCCTCCCGGCCGCCTCCCCCGGGGACCGGACGCCGACCAACCGTTACTGGCCGGACAGCCCGATCAACCCCGAGAAGTTCGAGAAGAACTGGAACCGCACTTTCGAGCTCGTGCCCGAGGGCGACGTCCGCGGCGGCGCCCTGCTCCTTCACGGGCTGACCGATGCTCCCTACAGCGTCAAGGCCGACGCCGAGGTCCTGCGGCGCCTCGGCTACTACGCGCTCTGCCTGCGGATGCCCGGGCACGGCACGGTCCCCGGCGGGCTCGTGGACGCGAAGTGGGAGGACTGGCGCGCCGCCGTCCGCGTCGGCGCCCGGCACGTGCGCCAGCGCGTCGGGAGCGGCAAGCCGTTCGTGATCGCCGGCTACTCGAACGGCGGCGCCCTCGCCGTGCAGTACGGCCTCGAGGCCGCGGCCGTCGACGACGCCGCGAAGCGGCCGCGCCCCGACCGCATCATCCTGTTCTCGCCGATGATCGGCGTTTCGCCCTTCGCTTCCTTCGCGCGGATCGTGGCCCGCGTCGGCTCCATCCCCTACTTCGAGCAGTCCCGCTGGCTCGACGTCCTGCCCGAATACATCCCGTTCAAGTACGACTCCTTTCCGGCCTATGCCGCCCAACAGACAGCCGAGCTCACGGCCGAGATCCAGAAGGGGGTGCGCGAGGCCGCGAAGTCGGGAACGATCCGGAACTTTCCGCCGGTTCTGTCCTTCTCGTCGCTCGTCGACTCGACCGTCGAGACCTGGGCCACGATCGACAAGCTCTTCGCCTTCCTGCCGGAGAATGGCAGCGAGCTCGTCCTCTTCGACCTGAACCGCATGTCGGCCGTGCAAGAGTTTCTGAAGAAGACCTACGACGCGCCGGTTGCGGAACTCTTCGCCAACGCGGGGCGATCCTTCCGTCTCTCGCTCGTGACCAACGCCGGGCCCGAAACCCGGGAGGCCGTGGCGCGCAATGCCGGCCCGAAGTCCGCGACGTCGGAGATCGACCCGCTCGGCTTGTCCTGGCCAGCCGGCGTTTTTTCCCTGTCGCACCTCGCCGTGCCGTTCGCCTTCGACGATCCCCTTTTCGGCCTCGAGCCGGACAAGAGCGTCAGCTACGGCCTCCGGCTCGGCCTGCTCGCCCCGCGCGGCGAGCGCGGCGTCCTCGACGTCGCGACGGACCAGTTCATGCGAATCAACTGCAACCCGTTCTTCCCTTACGTCGCGAAGCGGATCGAGGAGTTCGTCGCCGCGAAGTAGGGCCCCTGCCTTCTCCGGCGGCCACGAGGGCCGCCCCTACGCCCGGGGCCGGATCCTCGACGCGCGCTCTCGTCCGGTGCCGTCATTTCCCTTCGTGCCCGTAGTACTCGTACGCCGACATCGGCTTCGTGTAGTCGACCGTCCAGGGACGGCCTTCCTTACCGAGCTTGCCGAGGGCGCGGGCCATCTCGCGGACGTGGATCGCGACCGAGCCGCAGCAGGAGCCGATGAAGTTGATGCCGAGGTCCCGCGCCTGCTGCGCCCAGCGCGCCATCTCCCGCCGCGTCAGCTGCAGCGGGTCGAGCTCGAAGGGGAAGGCCTCGAGGCTCGTGAAGTCGGGCCGGTCCGCCAGGGTCCGGTACCCCACGGGCTGGCAGGCGACGAAACCCTTGACGGCCTTGCGCATCTCCTCGATGAGGGGAAGCGTCTGCTCGGGACCGCGCAGGCAGTTGATGCCGACGATGTCGGCTCCAGCATCCTGCAGGGCCCGGGCCGCGTCGGCGGGGGTCTGTCCGTCGGAAGTCACGGGTTTGTTCTCGAAGCAGACCGTGACCATCACCGGCAGGCCCGTCTTTTTGGCGCACTCGACCGCCAGCAGGGCCTCGCCCAGCCACGAAAACGTCTCGCCGATGACAAAGTCGATGCCTTCCTCGACCTGCACCGCGAGCTGCTCGTCGAAGGTCCGGCGCACGCGATCGTAGGACGCGGGGCTCCCCTGTTCGTACATCCACGTCAGCGACAGGTTGCCGGCCACGAGGCAGCGATCGCCGGCCACGCGCCGGGCGATGCGGACCGCGGCGCGGTTCAATTCCTCGAGCCGGTTCTCGAGGCCGACCGTCGCGAGCTTGTCCCGGCTGGCGTAGAAGGTCAGGGCCTGGAGCACCTCGGCGCCCGCTTCTCGAAACTCGACGTGCAGCTGCTCGAGGGCCTCGGGCCGCGTCAGCGCGACCTCGGGAGTGAACGGGCCGGCGCGGACCCAGCCGCGCTTCTCGAGCTCCAGCAGATATCCGCCGTCGCCGAGCACCGGGCCCTCGGCGAGCCGTTCCAGGATTCCGTTTTTCTTCACGCGCGTCTCCATCGTGTTTCGTGTCGAGCGTTACGATTCGAATCGAGTTTCAAGTCAAGTGTAGGCGGTCGGCTCCTCGTCCCCGTACTCCCATTCGGCGCGGATCGGCCCGCGCGTCGCGAAACGGTCGGGCGCGAAGCACGCGAGGTCGACCGTCCGCGCGCGCCCGTCGAGGAGAAGCTCGGACAGGCACAGCCCCACGGCCGGAGAGATCTTGAAGCCCATGCCCGAGAAGCCCGCGGCGACGTAGAGGCCGCGCATCCCCGGCACCTCGCCGATCAGGGGCCGGAAGTCCGGCGAGACGTCGTAGACGCCCGTGACGCTTCGCCAGATCCCGGCCTCCGCCAGCGCCGGCACGCGGTGGCTCGTCCGCTCGACCAGGCTCGCGAGCGACTCCGACGACGCGGACTGCGGGAAGTCGTCGGGATCGGCGCCGCGCTTGCCCCAGAAATCGCCGATCAACGTGAGGCCCCCGACCTCGGAGCGAAAGTAGGTCGTCGTGATGCCGTCGATGCAGGCCGGCGCGGGCTCCCCGAGGCCCGGGGGATTCTTCAAGATCGCCACCTGGTGGTACTCGCCTTCGATGGGCAGGTCGAACCCGACCGCGGAAAAGAGGGGCCGGCTCCAGGGACCGGTCGCCGCGACGACCACCGGCGCGTCGACCCGGCCGCGGTTCGTTTCGACCCCCACGACGCGGCCGCGCTCGACCCGGAAGCCGGTGACGGGCGTCTGTGAGCGGTACGCGACCCCCATTTCCCGGGCCCGTTCGAGGAAGTCAGTCGCGACGCCCGTGCCGTCGCCGTACCCCGAGCCCGGCTCCCAGGCCGCGTACGGGAGGTCGTCGACGTTCCAGTCGGGCACGATCGCGGCGAGCTCGCGGCGGTCGACGACGCGCGCGTCGACGCCGTGGGCGCGCTGCATGGCAACGTTCTTCTCGAGCCGCGGCAGGTCCCTCTCGGGAACGATCCGGACGAAACCCGTCTCCCGGAAGTCGCCGGGGCGGCCGACGTAGTCCGGCCACTTCCGGAAGATCTCGAGGCTCTTGACCGCGAGGTCGACCTCGGGGGGATAGCTGTAGTGCATCCGCACGAGGGCCGACGAGCGCCCGCTGCCGCCGTGAGCGACGTCGCCCTTGTCGAGCACGAGGACCCGGCCGGCACCCCGCCGCGCGAGATGAAACGCGGTCGAGGCGCCCATGACCCCGGCCCCGAGGATGACGACGTCGGCGGTGCGATCGAGCTCCGCGCTCACGCGACCCTCCGCTTCCAGTCCTTCAACACCTGCCGCGCGGCGTTGTGGCCCGGCGCGCCCGTGACCCCGCCGCCCGGGTGCGCTCCCGCGCCGCAAAGATAGAGGCCCGCGACCGGCGTCACGTAGCGCGCCCAGCCCGCCACCGGCCGCATGAAGAACAGCTGCTCGAGCGAGAGGTCGCCGTGGAAGATGTTGCCTTCCGTCAGCCCGTACGTGCGTTCGAGGTCGAGCGGCGTCAGGACCTGGCGCGCGACGACCGCGCCCGGGACGTTGGGGGCGTACTCCGCGATCTTGCGCACGACCCGGTCGCCGAGAAGCTCGCGGTTCTCGTCCCAGGTCCCGCGCTTCAATCGGTAGGGCACGTACTGCACGAAGGTCGTCATGACGTGCCGTCCCTCGGGCGCGAGCGACGGGTCGACGTTCGAGGCCACGACGCAGTCGACCCAGAGCTCCTCCGGGATCTCCCCCGCGCGGGCGGTGTTGTAGCAGCGCTCGGCGAAGTCGAGCGACGGCACCAGTGTAAAGAGCGAGCGCTGCGGCCGCGAGAACGCGGTCGGCATCCCGAGGACCCCGGGTTCCTCCGAGAGCACGAAGTTGACCTTCGCGCAGGGCCCGTCCATCTTGATGGAGGCGATCGAGGCGCGAAACTCCTCGGACAGAGCGTCCTCGCCGACGAGGCCGAGAAAGGTCCGCTTGGGGTCGGCGTTCGAGACGACGACGCGGGCCGAGATCTCGGCGCCGCTCTCGAGCGTGACGCCGCGGGCGCGCCCGTTGCGCACGTCGATCGAGGCGACCGGCGCCGACGCGAGGATCTCGGCCCCGAACTTGCGGGCCGCCGAGGCCATGGCCTGCGTGATCGAGCCCATGCCGCCGAGCACGTGGCCGTAGAAGCCCTGGAGCTCGTGCTCGCCTCCCGAAAGCAGGTGGAAGAGAAGGCCCAGGGCCGAGCCCGGCGCGTAAGGGCCGCCGTGCTTGCCGTAGACGTTGTTGGCGAGAAACAGCGTCTTGACCTTCTCGGACTCGTAGTTGCGGTCGAGGAAGTCTCCGAGGCTGCCGGTCAGGAACGACACCATGCGCCCGACTTCGGAGGCCGAGATGTTCCGGAAGCGCCGGCCGACCCGCAGCGCCTCGAGAACGCCCGAAAACCCGCGCGCGCCGACGTCCGGCGGAGGCTCGAGGAAGAAGGGCTGCAGGTAGCGCGCGAGGCGCTTGAGCTCGTCGTCGACTCGGACGAACGTGCGCGCGTCCCGGTGCGAGAGCTTCTCGAGCTCGCGCACCGTCTTTTCGCGGTCCGACCACCAGGCAACGACGGTACGGTCGGGGAACGGCACGGCGAGCGCCGGATCGCACGGAACCATCCTGAGCCCGTGCGCCGGGAGCTCCAGGTCGCGGATGACTTCGGGGCGCAGCATGCTCGCGATGTAGGACGTCGTCGACGCGCGGCAGCCCGGGGCGATCTCCTCCGTCACGCAGGCGCCGCCGACGATCGGCCGCCGCTCGAGGACGAGTGTCGAGAGTCCGCCGCGCGCCAGGTAGGCCGCGGCCGTCAGGCCGTTGTGCCCGGCGCCAACGACGATGGCGTCGTACGCGCGCCGGGAAGGTGCTTGACTTTTAGTCATTTCCGAGGCCTCGGGCGGCGGTAAATTAGCACAAGTTGAATTCCTGTCGCGATATGGGTAGTCTGACTCGAAGTCATGAAAACCATCGAGCTTCGCGCCGCCTCGACTCCCGCAAGCCCCCTGCCAGGCCCGCGCTCGGAGGCCAAGCGCGCCCGGATCCTCGAGGCGGCCATGCGCCACTTCGCCGAGCGCGGCTACCAGGCCACGCGGATCGAGGACATCGCCACGGACCTCGCGATCGCCAAGGGCTCCGTGTTCCAGCACTTCGGGAGCAAGGAGGGGCTGTTTCTGGCGGCCTACAAGAAAGCGGTGACTTCCTTCGCGGCCTACCTCGACGCGCCATCCGCCGTGACCGCCCGCGGGTTCTTCGAGACGCTCCGGTACTGGCTCGAGCGGACCGACCGCCTGGTCCGGGAAAACTGGGTCCCCTACCGCATCGCGCTGCTCGGCAACTACGGGACGGACCTGCGCCTGCGCCAGGAGATCAACCGGTTTCTGCGAGACAAGGACCCCTACGGGACGGCGGCCTTCGTGCGCATGGGCGTGGAGCGCGACGAGGTCCGGAGGGACATCGACCAGGAGATGATCGTCTCGATGATCGAGTGGACGGTCGAACGCTTCCAGGACGCCCTGCTGACCGAGGAGCTCGACCCGGGCCTCTTCTCGCGGCAGGGCAATCGGCCGGAGAAGACCGCGGCCCGCATCTCCCAGTTCCTCGAGCTCCTTCATGGTGCAATCGCGCCGCGGTCCGCCGTGCCGGCGACGGCGGCCCGACCGAGGGGCCCGAAGACGGGGCGGGCTTGAAGATTCCGGAATTCGAATTCGAGAAAGACATCTCGGTCGCGGCGACGATCCCCTCGGCCTGGTACACGGACCCGGGGGTGCTGGCCCTCGAGCAGGACCGGATCTTCGCGAAGACCTGGCAGCTCGTCGGCCACACCGCGCAGGTGCGGCTTCCCGGCGACTACTTCACCTGCACCGTGGCGGATGAGCCGCTCGTCGTCACGCGGGCCGAGGACGGCGCGATCCACGCCTTCACCAACGTCTGTCGCCACCGCGCCGGCCCGGTCGCCCGGGGTTCGGGGCACCGCAAGGCTCTGGTGTGCGGATACCACGGCTGGAGCTACGGCCTCGACGGTCAGCTTCTCAACACGCCCGAATGGGACGGCGTCCGCTGCTTCGAGAGAGAGAAGCACAACCTGCCCGCCGCGCGGGTCGAGGCCTGGGGGCCTTTTCTCTTCGTTGGCCTCGATCCGGCCGCGCCGCCCCTTTCGGAGGTGCTCGGCTCGATCCCGGCCGAGACGAGCCAGCTGCCCCTCGCCCACATGCGCCTCTTCAAGAAAGTCGACTACGAGGTCGACTGCAACTGGAAGGTCTACGTCGACAACTACCTCGAGGGGTACCACATCCCGATCGTCCATCCCGCGCTCTTCCAGGAGCTGGACTACCGCGCGTACAAGGTCGAGACCGCCGCCTACCACTCCAGGCAGCACGCGCCCATCCGGTCGAAGAAAGAAGAGTCGCTCGACCGGCGCAATCTCCCCGACGGGAACGAGCCCGAGGCCCTCTACTACTGGGTATTCCCCAACCTGATGCTGAACATCTATCCGGACAACCTGCAGACGAACGTCATCCTGCCGCTTTCCCCCGAGAGGACGCTGACGCGTTTCGAGTGGTACGTGCTCGAGCCCGACCGTGCGGGCGTCGCCGAGGAGTTCGCCCGGTCCTTCGCGTTCTCCGACCAGGTCCAGCAGGAGGACATCGGGATCTGCGAAGCGGTCCACCGGGGGCTGCGATCGCGGACTTACGACCGCGGCCGGTACTCGGTGCTGCGGGAGAACGGGTTGCATCACTTTCACGAACTGTTGACGCGGGCGCTGGGGTAGTGCCTTCGTCGACCGGCGTCCCGCCCCGGGTTCGTAGGGGCGGCCCTTGTGGCCGCCCTCGGCGCATCCGGGAGGGGACAAGCCCCTCCCCTACGAAGACGGCGTAAGCCGCGAACCAAAAGCCTGCGACCGGCGTCCTCAACCTGCTAACCTCGGCGCCATCTCTTCCGACGAGCGCTGCGCGACCGGCTCTCATCCGGCGGGACTCCATCAGGCGATGGGGTTCCGGGACGTGCTTTTCTTCCTGGTCACGGCCGGGACCAACCTCCAGTGGGTCGCGACCGCGGCCGCCGGCGGAGCTTCGGCGATCACGGTCTGGTTCATCGGCTTCCTCGCGATGGCGATGCCGCTGGCGATCTGCGTGATCTCGCTGTCCTCGCGGCACCCCGAGGAGGGCGGGCTGTATGTCTGGGCCAGGGTCGCCTTCGGCGACTTCGCAGGGTTCATCACCGGCTGGGCCTACTGGATGTCGAACCTTCCGTATTTCCCGGCCGTCCTGTACTTCGCCGCCGGCAACGCCCTGTACGCGGGCGGGCAGCGATGGCTGGGCCTCTCGGGAGACCCGACTTACTTCATCACCGCGTCGCTCATCGGCCTCCTGATCGGCACCGTCCTGAACGTCGTCGGCGTCGAGATCGGGAAGTGGCTCTCCAACGCCGGCGCGATCGCACGATGGCTGGCAACGGCCCTTCTCGTCGTTCTCGGCGTCGCCGCCTGGGCGAAATTCGGGTCGGCGACGCGGTTTTCGGGAAGAGCTCTCTGGCCAACCGCCCACCTGAAGGACGTCATCTTCTGGTCGACGATCGCCTTCGCGATGACCGGTCTCGAGTCCGCGTCCTTCATGGGTTCCGAGATCCGCGACGCGCAGCGCGTGGTCCCCCGCGCAATCCTCGCTTCGCTGCCGGTCATCCTCTTCATCTACCTCGCCGGGACCCTCGCCGTGCTCGTGGCCCTCCCGGTCGGGGAAGTCAGCGGGCTCGAGGGCATCATGCAGGCGATCCAGAAGATGGAGGCCCGACTCGTCCTGCCGGGGGTGTCGGCGGTCGCGGCGGTCCTGATCACCGTGACCGCGCTCGGAAGCGTGGGCGCCTGGCTCGCCTCGGTCGCCCGCATTCCGTTCGTCGCGGGGATCGACCACTTCCTGCCGGACGGGTTCGGCCGGGTCCACGCGCGCTGGGGCACGCCCTGGGTGGCTCTGCTGGCGCAGGCGGCCATCACGGCCGTCTTCGTCTTCATCGGTCAGGCCGGGACGTCGGTTCGCGGCGCCTACGACGCCCTCGTCTCGATGACGATCATCTGGTACTTCATCCCGTTTCTCTTTCTCTTTCCCGCCGCCGTCAAGCTGCGGGGCGAGCTCAACCTGCCGGGATTCCGGGTTCCGGGCGGGCGGGCGGGCGTCGCAGTCTTCGGGGTGCTCGGCACCGTGACGACGCTCGCCTCGATCGTCCTCTCGCTCTACCCCTCGGGCAACGAAGCGCATCCCGCGCGGGCGGTCGTCAAGGTCGTCGGCCTGACCCTCGCGATGCTCGCCGCCGGCGTCGTCGTGTACCGGAAGGGACGGCGCCGGCCGCCCGTCCGGTGACGCATGATCCGACGGTGCAGGCGCCGACGCATCGGGCCACTCGCCTCCGACGCCTCGCCCCGACCCTTCTCGCCGTCGTCGCGGCTTCGGGATCCTGGCCGCCCGGCCCGCTCGTGTTCCGTATCGGAAGCAGGGGCGGCCCCGAGTTGTCGCCGCCCTCGGGCGGGGACACGCCCCGCCCCTACCCTGGCGGGATCATGACTTCTGCTACAGCACCCTAGGGCCCGTAGAGCCGCAGCCCGAAGGTCTTCGTCAGGAAGACGGCCATCTGCCCGCGTGTGTTCGCGCCGTTCGGACAGTAGTTGCCTCCACCGCACCCGGCGGTGACCCCTTCGGCCGCGAGCTCCTCGATCCAGGCGGCGAACGGGTCGGGCGCGGGGACGTCGGCGAAAACGCCCGAAGCCGGCGGCGGGACGTACCCGCTGCCGTGCTTCGCCTTCAACAGAAAGACCGCCATCTGCGCGCGCGTCACCGTTGCGTTCGGGCAGAAGTTCGGGCCGCCGCACCCCGCCGAGATGCCGCTTTCGGCGAGGTCTTCGATCCAGGCGGCGGCGAAGGCGCCAGCCGGGACGTCGGCGAACATCGTTCCCGATGCCGGCGGGGGCAGGTAGGCGCGGCCGAGCTTCGACTTCAGCAGGAAAACCGCCATCTGGGCACGCGTCACCGACCCCGACGGGCAGTAGGCGGAGACGCTGCAGCCGGCCGTCACGCCGTTGTGAAAGAGGTTCTCGATCGCCGGGTAGAAGGCGTTCGACGACGGAACGTCCGAAAAGCTCGCCCCGACGTGGAGGGTCCAGGCTTTTGCCGCCGTCAGGTTGACCTTTTCGGTCACGGCCGCGTCCCAGTGGAGCGCCGGGCGCGCGACCGGGCTCGAGACCGTCAGCCGGTAACAGTTCGCCGAGGCCTCGTAGCAGCTCGAGGGCGCGCCGGCGGCGGGAGAGCCGTAGCTCGCCGAGGCGTCGACGAGTGTGTAGGTCGCTCCGGCCGGTCCCGTGAAGCCGGATGCGGCGCCCGCGAGGGACGCAGCCGCTCCTTCGGGGTTCTCCCACGACGGCTCCACGATCGCGGATTCGCCGGGCTCGAGAACGCCGTTCTGGTTCGACGCGCCGCCCGGCCGCGCGTCGACGGCGAGGGCCGGCGCCATCGGCGGCTTCCAGCCGAGCTGCACCACTTCGAAATCGTGGGCCGTGAGCTCGCCGAGCGCCGGGTTCCAGACGTCGTTGTCCCATCGCTCGTCCCAGGTGCCGGAGACGTACATGTCGGTGCCGTTGTCGGCGACGATCATCCCGTAGGTCTTGAGGGCCCGAACGACGCGCTGGACGCCCGGGTCCGCGCTCGACACCTGGACACCCGGCTTCAGCCGCAGGCGCGCGCCCATCGGAAGCGCCGGCGGGTCCTGGAGCCCGGCCTTGTGCGAGGCCGGGAAGACGTAGGCCTTGGTGTGCCGCACGGTCATCCGGAAGGCGTGGCGGATCTCGTCGGCTCCGTAGGCCTCGTCGTAGCGGACGAGGCCCGGCAGGATCGCCAGCCCCGCCGCGTCGGCGGAGGTCCAGCCGTCCGGCCGCCGCGCGTTCGACGTCAGGTCGAAAGCGGCGCCCGAATAGGCCAGCCAGCTCGAACCGTCCCACCAGACGTTGTAGAGCTCGTACAGGAATCGCGCGTCGCGGTCGAGGATCAGGACGTGGCGGTCCTGGTCGCCGCGAAGGTCCACCTGGCCGGGGTCGCCTCCCTCGACCCAGTGCGCCTGCGTGATCGCCTCGTCGGGAATCGGATAGAACGGGTACGACGTCTCGGTCGAATGGTCGACGCCGTCGCTCTCGGATGGCTCCACGAACTCGACGGTCTTCCTGGGCTGGTCGGCACCGACGACGATGTACGGGAAACCGTAGATGGAAACACCGTCGTCGAGCGTCCCGCCGAAGTCCGGATGGAGGGGGCGCACGCCGTTCGCGTCGATGTAGTCGAGGAATCCCGTGGAACCGCCGTCGACGGGAGCGGCGGACACATCGACGTTCCACCAGTGGGTGGCCGGAAACAGGGGCAACGGTCCGGGGACGGCGGCCTCCAGCCGGGGCGCGATGCTCACGGACGCGGCCGGCCGGGAGGCACCCGGCGATTGCGCCCCCGCGGCAGCGGCCAGGGCGAGTGCGGCGAGTGCAGAAATCGTGCGTCCGGGCGTCAACCGATTCATCGGTGGGGTCGTCCGGAGGCATTATGGGCGTCGCCCGCATCCCGACAAACTGTCCCGACAGCCAGCCCGATCCGGGAAAGGGACGCCTGTCCTTAATCCACCCGGCCGATCAGTCGCGCGCGCGGCCCCGAAAGCCTAACCTCTCGGCCACTTTGCAAGATTCAGTCGAATCACGTGTGACCCGGGTCACCGGCGAGGGGATTCCCCGGCGCTTAGAATTCAGCCACTCGAAAAATTCAGGTTTGCTTGGCGGCCGTCAGAAAGGACCAGTGCCGATGAGAGAAAGACCCTTTCTCACAAACCCGGTTTCTTCTCTTTTCGCGAGAGGCGCCGCGCGCGCGACCGCGACGGTTCTCGCGACCCTCGGACTGCTGTCCGCGGGTATCGCCTCCGGAGACACGTCGTTCCAGCTGGCCTACATGTACGGGACGTCGGGCCCGGCGTCCGGCGGAACGGCGGTCAACCTCGTCGGCAACAAGTTCCTTGCTGGCGCCACGGTCGCGATCGGCGGCGTCAGCGCCTCGGCGAGCGTGACGAACTCGACGCGCATCGGCGCGACGTCGCCGGCCCGTTCCGCGGGCTTCCTCTACGACGTCATCGTGACGAATCCAGGCGATCCGCCGGCCGTCCTGACGAAGGGCTGGTTCGCGGACTTCCTCGACGTTCCGCAGGCGAGCCCCTTCCATGCGCCCGTCGAGACGATCATCCGGGACGGCATCACGGCGGGATGCGGCGGCGGGAACTACTGCCCGTCGTCGGGTGTGACCCGGGCACAGATGGCCGTCTTTCTGCTCCGCGCCGAGCACGGGGCGGCGTACGTTCCGCCGCCCGCCACCGGCACCATCTTCGGCGACGTGCACCCCGGCGTCACGTTCGCCGCGGACTGGATCGAGCAGCTCTACGCGGAAGGCATCACCGGCGGCTGTTTGGGAGGCGCTCCGCCGAACTACTGCCCGGACTCCTCGGTGACGCGCGGGCAGATGGCGGCCTTCCTGCTGAAGATCTTCCACGGCACGGGCTACGCGCCTCCGGCGGCGACCGGCGTCTTCTCGGACGTCTCGATCTCGATCCCGCTCGCTCCGTGGATCGAGGAAATGGCGCGCCTGTCGATCACGTCGGGCTGCGGGCCCGGCATGTACTGCCCCAACAACTTCGTGACCCGCGGCCAGATGGCCGTCTTCCTCGCGAAAACGTTCCATCGTCCCGAGGCCACGAGGTTTCTGGAGCAGGCGACCTGGGGCCCGAAGGATTCCGAGATCTCGGGCCTCCTCGGCGTCGGGTATCTCCCCTGGATGGCCGCCCAGTTCAACCTGCCGGTCTCCGGGTATCCGAACCTGCCGCTCGTGCCGGACAGCACGCCGGCCGGCTGCGAGCAAGTCCCCTGCCGACGCGACAACTACTCGACCTATCTCCTCCACACCACGTTCTTCAAGAACGCGCTCTACCAGCCGGACCAGCTCCGGCAGCGGGTCTTCTTCGCGCTCCACAAGGTCGACGTCATCTCGACGAACACGATCACGAGGCCCTCGCAGATCGTGCCGTACCTGAACCTGCTGGCGCAGGGCGCCTTCGGAAACTACCGCGACCTGCTCGAGGACCTGACGCTCAACCCGGCGATGGGCGCGTTTCTCAACATGGCGACGAGCACCAAGAACAACCCGAACGAGAACTACCCGCGCGAGATCATGCAGCTCTTCTCGATCGGGACCGTGCAGCTCAACCAGGACGGCACGGCCCAGATCGACGGAGTCACCGGCTATCCCGCCGCCAGCTACGACCAGTCCGTCGTCGACCAGTTGAAGCTGGTGCTGACGGGCTGGTACATCCCCTCGGTCTCGGTGAGCCTGGCGGGCGACACCGACGACACCGGCAACTACCTGATCCCGATGCCCGTCCACAAGAACGGTTCGAACGTGGAGGACCGCCACTCGACCGTCGGGAAGGACCTCTTCGTCGGGTTCCTGCCGAATCAGAACCTGGAGGGCGCGGCCACGGCGATCCCTTCGGGCCAGCCCGCGAACCAGGACCTCCAGATGGCGCTCGACGCCCTGTTCGATCACCCGAACGTCGGACCCTACCTCGCCAAGGAGCTCATCCATTCGCTCGTCACGTCGAACCCGAGCCCGGCCTACGTCGAGCGCGTCGCCGGCTTCTTCAACGACAACGGCTCCGGCGTGCGCGGCAGCCTCTGGGCGATGGTCAAGGCCGTGCTGCTCGACCCCGAGGCCCGCAACGCGCCGAGCGACCCGACCTACGGCAAGCTCAAGGAACCGTCCCTCTACATGCTGAACGTGCTGCGCGCCTTCAACGCCATGTCGGCCAACGGCGCCGTCGCATCCGACGGGTACCTCAACTCCCCGTACGCCCGCGACATGGGGCAGGAAGTCTTTCGGCCCAGCACGGTCTTCTCGTACTTCCCCCAGGACTACTACGCGCCGCCGGCCTCCGCGGGCCTTCTCGGGCCCGAGTTCGGCATCATGGACGCGACGACCGCGTTGAAGCGCGCGAACTTCGTCAACCAGATGACGTTCAACAACGGCATCGCGGTCAGCTGCAGCACGTCCTCGTGCAACTCCCCCAACGGCACGTCGATCAACGTGTCGGAGCTGCAGCTCCTGTCGGCGAACCCGACCAACCTCGTCGACCGGCTCAACCGCCTGATGATGCACGGAACGATGTCGGACGAGATGAAGGACTCGATCGTCACCGCGGTCAACGCGGTCTCCGCCAACAACACGCTGCTGCGCGCGCGGCAAGCGCTATACCTGGTCGCGACCTCGTCGCAGTACCAGGTCCAGAGGTAAGGCCATGACGCAATCCCGACGGGACTTCCTCCTCCGGACGACCTGTGCGGCGCTTTCGGCGTCGGCGATCCAGGGCACCGTGCGCCAGTGGGGACTGGCGAACCTGCTCGCCACACCCAACACGATCACGCCCAACTATCGCGCGCTCGTCTGCGTGTTCCTGAACGGCGGCAACGACAGCAACAACATGGTCATGCCGCTCGACGGCGACAACTCGACGGGGCCCTACGGCTCGTATCGCGCGGCTCGGCCGACGCTGGCCATCCCCCAGGCGAGCATCATTCCGATCAACAACCCGCCCTCGATGGCCGGGGCGACGTTCGGTTTCCACCCCAACATGGCCGCGATGAGGGACCTTTTCAACGCGGGCAAGCTCGCGGTCGTGCCCAACGTCGGCCCTCTCGTCGAGCCGACGACGCAGGCGCAGTACATGTCCAACTCGGTTGCCAAGCCCTACGCCCTCTTCTCCCACTCCGACCAGATCCAGGCCTGGCAGTCGGGCCGCTCCGACGTGAAGATCGGGACGGGCTGGGGCGGCCGCTCGGCCGACGCCGTCTCGGGCTGCAACGGCGGCGGCTCCGGCTTCCCGACCGTGACCTCGATTTCCGGCGCGGCCACGTTCTGCGTTGGCCTGAAGCGACCCCTCTCGATCGGCACCGGGTCGCTGACGAGCGTGCTCGTGTTGAACGGCTTCAACGCCACGCCCGAGGCCGTGGCCCGCAAGGGCTCGATGGACTTCCTTCGCACGGTCGACACCACGGCCACCATGATCGCCGGCGCGAGCGCGACGACGCAGCAGGCCCTCGACATCTCGACCGCCTTCCAGTCGGACCCGACGATCACGACGGCTTTTCCGAATACCTCGCTCGGCAACCAGCTGAAACAGGTCGCCAAGGTCATCAAGCTCAACCAGACCTCGCCGTCCGTGAACCTGCAGCGCCAGATCTTCTTCGTCTCGCAGGGAGGCTACGACACGCACCAGGACCAGCTGCAGGACCAGGGCAACAACTTCCTCGCGCTTTCCGAGGCGTTGTCGGCCTTTTACTTCGCGACGGTGGAGCTCGGCCTCCAGGACAAGGTCACAGCCTTCACGCTCTCGGACTTCGGACGCACGCTCGCAGAATCCGGGGACACCGGCGGCGTCGGCTCGGACCACGGCTGGGGCGGGCACCAGTTCGTCATCGGCGACGGGGTCGTCGGCGGCAATTTCCACGGGATCGCAAACCTATCGACCGGATCCATTTTCCCGGCCCTGCAGAAGGGCGGGCCGGACGACACCACGAACAATGCCTCGAACGGCCGCGGCCGCTGGATCCCGACGGTGGCCTCGGACCAGTACGGCGCGGCCCTGGCAAAATGGTTCGGCGTGGCCGACATCAACATGGGCACGGTCTTCCCGAACCTCGGGAACTTCGACCCGCCGCCGTCCTTCATGACCGCGCCCCCGCCCGGCTGTTGAGTCTTTCTCGACACGGGGGCGGTCTTCCGGCCGCCCCCGTTCTTTGAGCCGCCGCGATGGCGATCCAGACGATGCGCAGGGCCCCGCGATTTCTCGCCGTCCCACTCCTCGGCCTGGCCGCGGCCTGGCTCGCCCGCGCCGCGGGAGCCCCGGCGGGAATCGAGGTCTCGCCCCCCAATCCGTCGGCGGGCCAGAGGGTCCTCCTGCGTGCCCTCGCGGCCGAGCCGGAGCCGGGGGCCTGGTGGGACTTCGGCGACGGCCAGTCCTCCCGCGCGGCGGCGCCCGCCCACGCGTGGGACGCCCCGGGTCCGTACACCGTCCGGCTCTCGACGCCGGACGGCGTCGTCGAGGCGCCCATCCTCGTGGCTCCCGGCGACACTCTGCGGCTTCTCTCCGCCCACCCGTTCGAGATCACGATCGAGGCGCGGGACGGCGCGACGGGCGCGCGCACGGCGGGACGCGCCCGCGCCGAGGGCGAGCGCTACGGCTCCTTTCTCTTTTCCGAGCTCGCCGGCGAAGGGGATGACGCGGAGGGCCCCGATGTGGCCGTCAAGGTCGTCGAGGCCGCGTACGACGGGCACTACTGGATCTTCTGGGGCGGCATGACCGACCTCGACTACACGATCACGATCCGCGAGGTCTCGACCGGCCGCATCGCCGTGCACCGAGGCGACCGGGATGCGCGCGGCGGGGCCGACCTCGACAGCTTTCCGATCGCTTCGCTCGACCCGCGGGAGACCGCCGCGGCCGGAAGTCCGCGCAAAGTCGTCCAGGGCCCCGCACGCGGACGACCTCGGACCGTACCGAACCGCGGAACGACCCCGACCCCGAGCGTGCCGACCCTGAGCCCGACCGTGGCCGGCGCGACGCCGACGCGCACGCCGACCGGCCCCACCCGGACCCCCTCGGCGACCCACACGCCGTCCCCGACGCCCACTCTGACGTGGACTCCCACCGTGACTCCAACGTCCACCGTCACGCCAACGCCCACCATCACCCCGACGCCGACGATCACGCAAACACCGACCATCACGCCGACGCCGGCACCGCCCTTCATCGCCCTGCGCGCCGTGCAGTGGCAGTGGACCTTCTGCCCGCAGGAATACCCCTGCCCGGCCGTGTGCACGTCATGCGGCAACGAGATCACGCTGAAAGTCGGCCAGACGTACCAGATCTGGGCCTTCAACGGCGACTTCGAGGACGTCATCGACGTGCATGGGCTCTCGAGCATCAGCGCCATCGGTCTCGTCGGCGGGCAGCTTCCCCAGGGGACCTCGCTGCCCGTTCAGACCATCACCCCGATGACGCCCGGCGACTTCGCATTCAACTGCACGACGTATTGCGGGAGCGCGGTGGGTCACGACAGCATGGTCGGCGTCATCCACGTCGTTCCGTAGCCGCCCGGAGCGCGGGCCCGGCGGATCGAAGTAGACTCCCGCCGATCGGAGGTCCCATGAACGACACCCGCCTCGGCGAAGACGCGCCGTTTCGCTCGGAGAAAGAGGAGGACGCCTGGGACCACCGCGTCCCCGTCCACATTCGCGTCGGTCCGCCGCGCGTCAACCCGCACGTGGTCCCCCGGGCCGGAGCATCGGGCGCGCTCACCAAAGAGGACTTCGTCGTCAGCTTCCTCGTGATCTGGCAGCCCTCCCCGATCCCGCCGCCGCACTGGATCAAGCTCCTCCGCGAGGCCCCGTTCGGCTCCGGCCTCGTCCATGCCCGCGACCTGCACTGGGACGGAAAGCACCTGTCGCTCGAGCTCGTGCAGGAAGAGGACGTGGAGGCGTTCGCGCTCGAGATGTCCGGCTGGGCCGAGTACGCCAACACGGAGTACACGCGCGGCGAGCATCTGCCCTTCGTCGACGCCCTCGAAAACGCACGCCAGCGCGCCCGGGCGCTCGAAAAACGCCTCCACCGCTGAAAGGCGAGCGCCTCCAAGAAACCCCTTGACCCCCGATCCGATTCGGGGGTCTAGACTCCTCCCGTGAGCCGCACGACGGATTCCGACGGGCTTCGTTCCGGAGAGCTGGCGCGCCGCGCCGGCGTGAGCGCGGACACCCTGCGGGTCTACGAACGGCGCGGTCTCCTCGCGGCTCCGCGCCGCTCCGGCAACGGCTACCGGATCTACCCGGCGAAGGCGCTGGAGCAGGTTCTCCTCATCCAGCGGGCCCTCGCGTTCGGGTTCACGCTCCCCGAGCTGTCGCGCTTCCTCGTCACGCGCGCGTCCGGGCACGGCCCCTGCCGCGACGTCCGGGAGGCGGCCGCCCGCCGGCTCCGGGAGATCGAGTCCGCGATCGCGGACCTTCGCGACCTCCAGGACTCGCTCGCCGAGCTGGTCGCGGCCTGGGATGCGGCCCTTTCGGCCCGACCGAAGGCCGGGCGGCACCGGTTTCTCGAGTCGCTCCCTTCCCGGAATCGCCGCGGCGCCGAGGCCCTCGCCGCCCGCCGCTTCACGAAACCCGACAGCCGAACGAAGGAGACCCCATGAAACACCCCGCCGCTCTTCTGTGCCTCGGCATCGCCGTCGCCGCTCCGGCCGCCGTCCGGGCGCAGGAAGCGCACTCCTGCCACGCATCGGAGGTCGACGCGCGCGGAGACCACGTCATGGGCTTCGATCACGCGAAGACCACCCATCACTTCCTCCTCACCGCCTCCGGCGGGATCATCGACGTCTCGGCCAACGATCCCGGCGACGCCGCCAGCCGCGACGCGATCCGGACCCACCTCGAGCACATCGCGGGCATGTTCACCCGCGGCAACTTCGAGGCGCCGATGTTGATCCACGATCGCGTCCCCCCGGGGGTGCCCGAAATGAAGAGCCATCTCGACAAGATCCACTGGTCATACGAACAGACGCCGGCCGGGGGCCGCGTCGTCGCGTCGTCCAAGGATCCTGCGATCGTCTCCGCCATCCACGCCTTCCTCAAGTTCCAGATCGAGGATCACCGGACCGGCGATTCGACCCAAGTCCCCAGGTCCTGACGGCGATCCGCCCCCCGAAAGGGGATTCTCCCGGGCCCGCACTGATGCGTTCGGATCAGGCGGAGCCCGGCGTTTGGCGGCACAATCCGACTGGAAGACCATGAAGAGCAGCTCAGCGACTCGTGTGTCCGAGCCGAGCCCGGGGCGTCTGACGCGGCGCGAGCATGAAGTTCTCGTCAAGCTCGCCGAAGGTCTGTCCACGCAGGCGATCGCGGACGCCCTCGTGATCTCGCACGTGACCGTGCGCAATCACGTCGCCCGGATCCTCGTGAAGCTCCGGGTGCACAGCCGGCTCGCCGCCGTCGCGCTCGCCCTCCGCAACGGCCTGCTGACCCGCCGCTCGCGGTCCCGCCGCTGAAAGACTGAGCGTAGCTCGGACTGCGGCCCCGCGGGCCCAGTCACTGTCCCAACGCACAGGCCGGACTGTCTTTGAGGACACGACCTTACCGTTCGATCGAACAGTTTCGCTCGTATTGGCGCCCCTGAATCATCCGTATCATTTTTCGAAACAGCGTCATTTCGTGCACCCGATTCCGTGCCCGCCCCCTAAAATCCCCGGAGACAGGGACGCCTTACCGGGCCGGCACAGGTGCCGTCGCGGTAAGTCGGTTCCCGGCGAGGCAACCATGCGGGAACCCACCCGGGCAGGAGCGCAGGCGCGCGCGCGACTCGGATGAGCTGGCTCATTCCCGGACCGTCCTCGCTCCTGGCCGCGGCCTCGACGGCGCACCTCGCGCTCGCGCTGATCCGAAAGCACCAGGCATCGACTCCGGTTCGCGGCTGGCTTCTTGCCGCCGTGTCGGTCGGTTTCGCTGCTACCCCGTGGATCTGGGCGTCGCCCCGCGATCTCGCCGTCGGCGCAGCCGCGCACCTCGTCTGGTTCGCAGCCTCCGGGAGGCTCGCGGGCGAGCGGCGCGCGGGCCCGCCCAGGGGACTCGTCCTGGTGCCGAGACCGGTGGCCGTGCCGGAGCGAGCGACAGCCCCGGCGACCGCGAGCGCCGCCCGCCCCGCGCCGCGCACGCCCGCCGGGCCGGTCCAGACTCCCGTGCTCGCCGTCTTCGATGAAACGCCCGAGATCCGAACCATTCGCATGGCGCGTCCCGAGGGCTTCGAGTTTCAGGCCGGGCAGTTCCTGACGGTCCAGGTCCAGCTCGACGGCCGTCCCGCCACGCGCTGCTACTCGATCAGCTCCTGCCCCGACGCGCGCGGCTACGTCGAGATTTCGGTCAAGCGCCAGGGGCGCGTCTCCGGGACGCTGCACTCGACGGTGCGGCCGGGCTCCCTCCTCGCGATCCGACCGCCCGCGGGGGCGTTCGTCTACCCGGCCGGCGACGACCGGCCGATCGTGCTCGTCTCGGGCGGCGTCGGCTGCACTCCGATGATGTCGATGCTGCGCCACGCCATTTCCCGCGAGCCCGCGCGCCCGATCTTCTACGTCCACTCGGCGAAGACCGAGACGGACATCGCATTTCGCCAGGAGCTCACCCTCGTGGCGCGTCGGCATCCTCAGGTCAGGGTCGTCATCGCGCTGACGCGCGCCGCCTCCGCCGGCGAGCACTATCCCGGGCGGATCGGCGAGACCCTGCTGCAGGAGGTCGTTCCCTCGCCGAGCGAGTCGCTCTTCTACGTCTGCGGACCGGCGGCCATGATCTCGGGCGTCAAGACGATGCTCGCGCAAATGGGCGTGCCGCCCGCCCAGGTCCGCAGCGAAGCCTTCGAAGCCGCGGTCGCGGCATCGCGGGCTTCCGCACCGGCGCCCGTCCCTGCCGCGGCGACCGCCGCCGCCGGCCCCGAGCTCGTCGCCGTCCCCGGCGCCACGGCCGGCACGGTCTGCCTGCGCCTGGCGAGGAGCGGCAAGACCGCCCCGGCCTCGCGCGACCAGAGCCTGCTCGAGGTGGCTGAGAGCGTGGACGTCGAGATCCCCAGCCTCTGCCGCTCCGGGACCTGCGGAACCTGCCGGACACGGCTCGTTTCGGGCGACGTCGAGTGCACGGCCGACGTGATGGACGACGAAGACCGGCAGGGTGGCTACGTATTCCCGTGCGTCGCATGGGCCAGGAGCGACTGTGTCCTCGAAGCCTGAGACGCACCCCTCTCCCAAACCGGTCCCCGCGGTCGCGCCGGCGCCGTCGCGGCCGCGCCCGCAGGAATGGTTCCCCATGCGGGCGCTCACGCACGTGCTCGCCCTGGCGTTCCTGGTCATCGCCGCCATCTACGCGGCGGTCTTTGTTTTTTTCGGAGGTCGCTCCTACTACGGCACGCCATTGCGGGTCCGCGGCTACGCCCCCGCGCACGGTCTCCTGCGCCCGTCCGGCCAGGCGGGGATCGTCTTCGGGATCGTCGGGCTCGCCCTGATCTGCGTCACGCTCATCTATGCGATCCGCAAGAAGCTCCGCCCGAAAGGTGGCAATCTCAAGATCTGGCTCGAGGTCCACATCTTCTGCGGGATCGTCGGGCCGGCCCTGATCACGCTTCACACCTCCTTCAAGTTCAACGGCCTGATCTCGGTCGCGTACTGGTCGATGGTCGTCGTCGTGCTCTCGGGATTCGTGGGGCGCTACCTCTATGTGCGCATCCCCAAGACGTTGCGCGGCGTGGAGCTCTCCGCCGCGGACCTGGAGGCGCGCGTCGCCGAAATCCGGGAGGCGCTCGCCTCCGCCGGGCTCCCGCCGGCGGAGCTTTCGCGGCTCGAAAGCGGCAGCCGGGCCGGCAAACCTCCCGCGCTCCTGACGGGGCTGCTCTTCGGTGATCTTTCGGGCTGGTGGCGGTCCCGCCGGCTTGCGCGCCGTCTCGAGGCCGCGGGCGCCGAGCCGCAGCTCGCGGGCGAAACGGTCGGCCTCGTCGCCGAGCGCGAGGCGCTCAAGCGCCGGATCGCGCTGCTCGGCCGGACGAAGAAGCTCTTCGACCTCTGGCACGTGCTCCACAAGCCGCTCGTCTACGTCATGCTCGCGATCGCGGCCCTCCACGTGTTCGTTGCCGTGTACTTCGGGTACGCGCCCGGGAGGGGTCGTTGAGCACGCGGACCCGGGTCGCGGCGCGGCTTCTGGCCGCCGCTCCCCTGCTTCTCGTTCTCGTGCCGCTCTTCTCGTCGCCGCGCCCAACGGGCGGCCAGGACCTCGGAAGTCTCCTGTCGCCCGGCCGGCTGTCGAAGGCCCACGCCAGGCTCGAGGGCCTCGACAACTGCCAGAAGTGCCACGAGCCCGGCCGCAAGGTCACGGCCGAGAAGTGCCTCGCCTGCCACCAGCCGGTGGCCGAGCGCATCGCGGCGAAGACGGGGGTGCACCGCGACGTCAAGGGCGACTGCGTCTCATGCCACGTCGAGCACGCGGGTGCCGACGCGGAGCTGCGGCCGTTCGACCCGAAGAAGTTCAACCACGCCGCCGAGACGGGTTTCGCGCTCGACGGAAAGCACGCCCCCCTCGCCGCCAACTGCCAGAGCTGTCACAAGACCCGCTCGTTCCTGACGCTGCAGCCGGCGTGCGCCTCGTGCCACGCCGACAAGCACAAGGGACGCATGGGTCCGGACTGCGCAAGCTGCCACTCGACCGCCGTTGCGTTCAAGGAGGCCGCGAAGACCTTCGACCATACGAAGGCGGCCTTCCCGCTGACCGGAGCCCACGCGTCGGTCGCCTGCGCGAAATGCCACAAGACCCCGGACTTCCGGGTCGCGAAGTTCGGCGCGTGCAACGACTGCCACCGCGATCCCCACGTCAAGCCGCTCGGCGTGTGCGCCTCGTGCCACACGACCGACAGCTTCAAGGCCACGCGGCGCATCGACCACGACAAGACGGGCTTCCCGCTGGTCGGAAAGCACGCCCAGGTGCCGTGCGCGACTTGCCACGTCCAGCCGCCGACGAAGGTTCACCTGAAGGCCGGCCGGTGCGCCGACTGCCACCAGGACCCGCACAAGGGCGTCTTCAAGGGCTCGGACTGCGCCTCCTGCCACCAGGAGACGGGATTCAAACCGTCGGCGCCCTTCGACCACGCGCAGAAGACAGGCTACGCGCTCGACGGAAGACACGCGACCGTCCCGTGCGCGTCCTGCCACAAGGGCGCGGCGGTCCCCGCCGGCGTCAGCGTCGTGAAGGCCGTCGTGGACTTCCGGGGGGCGAAGAAGGACTGCGCGAGCTGCCACCGCGATCCGCACCAGGGCGAACTCGGCGCCCGTTGCGAGAGCTGCCACACCGTCAAGTCCTTCCGGGTGGAGACCTTCCAGCACCCGAAGTTCCCGGAGTTCTTCCAGGCCGGGCACGCGACCGCGCCCTGCGAGTCCTGCCATCGCCCCGGGGCGGTCTCCTCGGCGGGTCCGACGAGCCGTCTCTTCAAGGGCGTCTCGACCGACTGCGCCACCTGCCACAAGGACCCGCACATGGGCCAGCTCGGGACGACCTGCCAGAGCTGCCACACGGTGCGGGCGTGGCCGATCCCGGCCTACAAGCACCGGCGGCCGGACCTCGCGACGTTCTTCGCGTCGAAGCACGGGACCCTCGCGTGCGAGCAGTGCCACAAGCCGCGGACGACGACATTCCCGGCCGGTTCCGGCACGGCCGTCGTCTTCAAGGGCGTCTCCTCGGAGTGCGCCAGCTGCCACGAGGACGCCCACGACGGGATGCTCGGCAAGCAGTGCCAGACCTGCCACACGCTCAAGACCTGGAAGACCGCTTCGCGCGCCTTCCACAAGAACACCATTTTCCCGCTCGAGGGCCAGCACCTCACGACGCCGTGTGCCGCGTGCCACCTCGACCGCATCGTCAAGGGCACGCCCAACCGCTGCTACGACTGCCACTGGATCCGCCGCAAGGACGACAAGTTCGAGACGCGCCTGGGCAACGAGTGCGGTGACTGCCACCGGCCGATCGGATGGAACGCGGTCAACTGGAACCACCAGCAGCGCACCGGGTTCGCGCTCGGGGCCGCCCACACGGGTCTGCCCTGCGAGTCCTGCCATAAGAACAAGGTCTTCACGGGGCTGAGCACAGACTGCGCGTCCTGTCACCAGAAGGACTACAACGCGACCCGCAATCCCAACCACTCGGCCGCCGGGTTCCCGACCAAATGCGAGACCTGCCACCGTCCGACGGACCCGAACTGGGGCGGAGCGCAGTACACGCACCAGAGTTTTCCGCTCGTCGGCGTCCACAACACGCAGCCTTGCGCCGCATGTCACACGAACAACGTGTACGCCGGGACGCCCCGCGACTGCTTCGGCTGCCACAAGACCCGGTACGACGCCACCACCAACCCGAAGCACTCGTCGGCCGGGTTTGGCACCGCATGCGAGACCTGCCACAAGGCAACCGACCCCGACTGGAACCAGGCGAGCTTCAACCACGCCCCGGTCTTCCCGCTCGTCGGCGTCCACAACACGCAGCCCTGCGCCACCTGCCACAAGAACAACGTCTTTACCGGCACGCCCCGCGACTGCTTCGGCTGCCACAAGACCCAGTACGACGCCACGACCAACCCGAAGCACTCGTCGGCCGGGTTCGGCACCGCATGCGAGACCTGCCACAAGGCAACCGACCCCGACTGGAACAAAGCGAGCTTCAACCATTCCCAGATCTTCCCGCTCCTCGGCGTCCACAACACGCAGCCCTGCGCCGCCTGCCACAAGAACAACGTCTTTACCGGCACGCCCCGCGACTGCTTCGGCTGCCACAAGACCCAGTACGACGCCACGACCAACCCGAAGCACTCGTCGGCCGGGTTCGGCACCGCATGCGAGACCTGCCACAAGGCAACCGACCCCGACTGGAACAAAGCGAGCTTCAACCATTCCCAGATCTTCCCGCTCGTCGGCGTCCACAACACGCAGCCCTGCGCCGCCTGCCACAAGAACAACGTCTTTACCGGCACGCCCCGCGACTGCTTCGGCTGCCACAAGACCCAGTACGACGCCACGACCAACCCGAAGCACTCGTCGGCCGGGTTCGGCACCGCATGCGAGACCTGCCACAAGGCAACCGACCCCGACTGGAACAAAGCGAGCTTCAACCATTCCCAGATCTTCCCGCTCGTCGGCGTCCACAACACGCAGCCCTGCGCCGCCTGCCACAAGAGCAACGTCTTCACCGGCACGCCCCGCGACTGCTTCGGCTGCCACAAGCCCCAGTACGACGCCACGACCAACCCGAAGCACTCGTCCGCCGGCTTCCCGACGACCTGCGACACCTGCCACAAGGCGACCGATCCCGACTGGCGCCAGGCGAACTTCAACCATTCCCAGGTCTTCCCGCTCGTCGGCGTCCACAACACGCAGCCCTGCGCCGCCTGCCACAAGAACAACGTCTATGCCGGCACGCCCCGCGACTGCTTCGGCTGCCACAAGCCCCAGTACGACGCCACGACCAGCCCGAAGCACTCGTCCGCCGGCTTCCCGACGACCTGCGACACCTGCCACAAGGCGACCGACGCCGACTGGCGCCAGGCGAACTTCAACCATTCCCAGATCTTCCCGCTCGTCGGCGTCCACAACACGCAACCCTGCGCCGCCTGCCACAAGAACAACGTCTATGCCGGCACGCCCCGCGACTGCTTCGGCTGCCACAAGCCCCAGTACGACGCCACGACCAGCCCGAAGCACTCGTCCGCCGGCTTTTCGACGACCTGCGAGAACTGCCACAAGGCAACCGACGCGAACTGGAACCAGGGCGTTTTCAATCACACGCAGGTCTTCGCGCTCGTCGGCGTCCACAACACGCAGCCCTGCGCGGCCTGCCACAAGAACAACGTCTACGCCGGCACGCCGCGCGACTGCTTCGGCTGCCACAAGCCGCAGTACGACGCCACGACCGACCCGAAGCACTCCAGCGCCGGCTTCCCGACGACCTGCGAGCCTTGCCACAAGGCGACCGACGCGCGCTGGGACCAGGGCGTCTTCAATCACACGCTGGTCTTCCCGCTCCTCGGGGTCCACAATGCGCAGCCCTGCGCCGCCTGCCACAAGAACGGCGTCTACCGCGGTACGCCGCGCGACTGCTACGGCTGCCACAAGCCGCAATACGACGCGACCACCGATCCGAAACACACGGCCGCGGGCTTCTCGACGACCTGCGACACCTGCCACAAGGCGACCGACGCCTCCTGGGACCAGGGCCGCTTCAATCACGCGTCGGTCTTCGCGCTCGTCGGCGTACATTCGACGCAGCCCTGCGCCGCCTGTCACAAGAACAACGTCTATCGCGGCACGCCGCGCGACTGCTTCGGCTGCCACAAGCCGCAGTACGACGCGACCACGAACCCCAAGCACTCCACGGTCGGCTTCCCGACGACCTGTGAGACCTGCCACAAGGCGACCGACGGGAGCTGGGACCAGGGCACCTTCAACCACACCTGGTTTCCAATCAAGAGCGGGCCCCACGCCAATCGCGCCTGCGTCGACTGCCATACGAACCCGTCGAACTACACGGTCTTCACGTGCACGAACTGCCATGGGCGCTCCGAAACCGACGGCCACCACCGGGGTGTCGCCGGCTACCGCTACGACTCCGTCGCCTGCTACTCCTGTCACCCCAACGGACGGAGCAATTGAGCCGGCGGTCGGCGCCGCCATCGCCGGCCTCCAGGCGCCGGGCCGCACTGGCGTGGCCGCTCCTGTGGCTGGCGGCCGCGCCCGCCGCTCTGGCGCAGACCGCCGGCTGGGGCCGCGTGGCTCTCTACACCAACGCCCTGCGGGTGCCGACCACCGACGGGGGCTCCCGGATCATCGCCACCTGGTCCGCGGCCCTGACCCTGCACTCGCGACCCAATCCCGACGGCGGCTTCGAGTACGCCCTGGAGGCCCGCGCGTCGAGCGACTTCGAAGGCCAGCGCGACACGCTGTCGTACCTCTACAACGCCTACGTCGGGGCGAGGACGCGGGACGGCCTCTTCGGCGCGCGCGTCGGGCAGATGTGGATCGACGAGCTCGGGTCGCTCGGCGCCGTCGGGGGCGCGGCCCTGGAGCTCCGACCGCGCGGCGAGTCGAGCCTGGGGCGGTTCCGCATCGGACTCTTTGCGGGAGTCGAGCCCAAGGTCAGCGAAATCGGGTGGTTCCAGAACGTCCAGAAGGGCGGCGTCTTCGTCGCTCTCGACGGCTCGAACGCCCGCCAGAGTGTTCTCGGGTACGTCCAGGTCCGGCACCAGGACATCCTCGAGCGCTCCGTCATCACCCTGACGAACTACCTGCCGCTCGCAAAGAACCTGTACTTCTACCAGGCCGGCGAGTACGACCTCGCCAAGCCCGGCGGCGTCGGCCACTCGGGACTCAATTACTTCATGATCAACGGCCGCTGGCTGCCCGTTCCCAAGCTCGAGATCCAGGCGATCTACCACTACGGCCGTTCGATCGACGCCCGCACGCTCTCGCAGGATCAGATCGACGGCCGCCCGATCGATCCGCGCACGCTGGAGGGATTCCTGTTCGAGTCGATCGGCGGCCGGGTGACCTACTCGATCCTGCCGACCCTCCGCGTCTTCGCGGGCTACGCCGAGGAGAAGCGGAACGCGAACGACCTCCCCGTCCAGCGGGTCACGGCGGGGCTCTACGCCTCGGACGTCTTCCGGAGCGGGTTCGACGTGTCCGTCACCGACAACCAGTACCGGCGTCCGGAGGGAGGCAACGACGACGCGATCTACGTCTCCCTCGGCCGCTCGGTCGGGTCGCGCGTCTACCTGACCGCCGAATACTCGACCTCGGTCTCGTTCCTCCGCTTCACGGATTCCGGGGGTGTCGTCGTCGAGACCCGGCCGCGGACCCAGCGTTACGCCCTTTCCGGGATCTTCAATCTCACCCGGGCGTTTTCCGTGCTCCTGACGCTCGAACACCTCCAGGGCGACGAGACGGACAACGACCAGGACCGGGGGCTCCTCGGACTGACGCTCCGGTTCTGAGGGTTCGGCTCAGGCGGCCGGCGGCTTCTCCGTCTTGCGGATGCCCCCCTCGAGCCGCAACTCGAACCGCTTGTGCGTGAAGGGGTGAACGTCCGGGAACTTCGTGAAGATCCAGCCGCCGAAAATCTGCTGGCCCTTCTCGAAGACCGCGATCCGGGCCGCGGGGTTGGTGGGCTCGATGCCCTCGGAGGTGATCGACCCGGCGCCCATCGTGAACGCCGGCAGGAACGCATCCGCCTTGACCACCAGGGAAGGGTCCGGTAGAGGTGTTTCGCCGCCGAGCGGCACGTCGATCGCGCCGGCCTTGCCGTCGGAACGGTCCTTCCAGGTCAGCCGGACCCCCGTGTACTCGTGAGCGACCTCCGGCGGTATCGCGAGCTGGTTCGGGACGTCGGCGCCGGTCGGCTCGCCTCCCGACGCCGACGGGTCGATGGCGCGCTCGTGCGACACCGCCATCCGAACGGCGGGATCCGGACGGCCGCGCTCGCGGCAGGCCGGGCCCGAGGCCGCGAGCCCCGCGGCCAGGAGGCCGATCCCCACTCGTTCCCACACCCGTTTCCCGGGACCGGCCCCTCGAACACGCACGCTCGCCTCCTGTTGGTCGGCCCATTCTGTCCCAGGTCGCCCTCGAGACGGCTGGTGCGTTCGCATCGCGGCGCTTTTTCCGCCGCCCCGGGCGGGTCTGTCAGGGCCGCAACGGAACCGCGTGCTCCCCGGCGAACGAGTTGGCCGGGCTCAGGAGCCAGGCCGACGCCGTGCCGTCGGGAGCGTTCCACCCCGCTCCTGCGTTTCTCGCAGCCGCCGACCGGGCCGGCGTCGCGGGGCTCGGATATCCTCCGCCGCAACTGGCTCGGAGGGCCGATGGCTGAAACCACGTCCAACGTCGAACTCGCCCACCGCATCCACGAGCACGGCCACTCGGGAAGCGGAGGGCACGGCCACGGCGCCGAATGGCTCGAGATCCTCGAGGCGGTCGTCCTCGCGGCCGTCGCCGTCCTCACGGCCTGGAGCGGCTACCAGGCGGCGCGCTGGGATGCCCGGAGCGCGGCGAGTTATGCGCGCGCGGATGCCACGCTGGTCGACTCCCAGGAGGAGCGGACGGTCGCCGGCCAGGAACACCTCTACGACATCACGACCTTCGACTCGTGGCTCGACGCACACCTGCGCGGCGAGCACGAGATCGCCTCGATTCTCCAGAAGCGCTTTCGACCCGAATATGCCGTCGCGTTCGAAGCCTGGATGAAGACGGACCCGTTCAACAACCCGAAGGCGCCGGTGGGGCCGAGCTTCATGGCGGAGCTCCGCAGCAAGCGAGCCGCCCGGGCCAGGGAGCTGCAGCGCGAAGCCAGCGACAGCTACCACGAAGGCATCGCCACGCGCGAAACGGGCGACGAGTACGTGCGGATCACCGTCGTTCTCGCGACGGTCCTCCTGCTGACGGCTCTCTCCCAGCGCTTCAAGATCCGGGGGCCGAGAATCGGCCTTCTCGCCGTGGCCTTCGCGATGCTCGGGGCGGCGCTCTACTGGATCGCCACCTTCCCGAGGGCGTGAGCGGCGTGGTTCCGGCCCGCCTGCTTCGGGCACTCTCCCGGCTTCTCGGCCGTCCGCCCACGGACTGGATGGGCCCGGATCCGGCGAGCCACGCGGCCGAGCGCGGATTGCCGCCCGAGACGAAAAGCCTGCATGAGGTCGTCTGCCTGCCCGGCCCCGCCGGAGACGGGGAAAGCCGGCTCGCGCAGCGGGGACACCGGGTGTTCGCCGTCTCGCCCGCTGCCGACGAATCCGCCCGTCCCTACCGGCTCCGCGTGGCGGCTCCACGGCTCCTCGAGGTCACGCTTCCGGCCGCGCGATTCGAGGGCCTCGACGCGCTCCGCCGCGATCACGCCCTCGGCGCCACGGCCTGCCTCGTGCGGGATCCTTCGTGGCGGCCGCTCGCAGAGCGGCTCGCAACCGAGCTTCAGTGGCCGATCGCCGCGGACTCCGGGCCGGACACGCTCACGGAGGCCTTTCCGAGGCTCTCGATCGTCGTCGTCACGTACAACAACCGCGACCTCAACCGCCTGTGCCTCGAGAGCCTCTTCGCCCGGACCGAATGGCCCAATCGCGAGATCGTCGTGGTCGACAACGGTTCCTCGGACGGCACGCGCGAACTCCTGGCGGAGGCGGCCGGTCGCCACTCGGACCTGCGGACGATCCAGTTCGACGAGAACCGCGGCTTTCCGGCCGCGGCCAACGCCGGCATCTCTTCGGCCTCGGGCCGCTATCTGATCCTGCTCAACAACGACACGGTCGTCACGCGGGGCTGGGCGACGGCGCTGCTGCGGCATCTCGCGGCGGACCCGGAGGCCGGCCTCGTCGGCCCCGCCACCAACGCGATCGCCAACGAAGCCCGGGTCCCGGTCGGCTACACCGACCTCGGCGGCCTCGCCGAATGGGCGGCGCGCTGGGTGCGCGCGCACGACGGGGAGGCTTTCCCGATTCCCTCGCTCGCCTTCTTCTGCGTGGCGTTGCGCACGGAGCTGCGCGAATCGGTGGGCTTGCTCGACGAGCGCTTCGGCATCGGGATGTTCGAGGACGGCGACTACTGCCGGCGCGTCCGGCAACGGGGCCTTCGCATCCTCTGCGCCCACGACGCCTTCGTCCACCACTGGCAGATGGCCTCGTTCCGGCGCCTCGGCGAGGAAGCCTACCTGCGTCTCTTCGAGGAGAACCGGCGCCGCTTCCGGGAAAAGTGGGGGACGGCGCCCTAGCGTTCCGTACCGGCCGGAGCGGGCCCCTGCGGCTGCTCGAGGGCGGGGCGAGCCCCGCCCCTACCCTTGCGGGACCTTGGCGTTCGAATCGCCGTCCGCGAGCCAGCCCGCGAGCACGCGGCCCACCTCCTCGCCGTGTTCGAGAAGAAGGCCCTCGTGGTCTCCAGGCACCACGGCCCGCCGGCCGGCCGGGGCGAAGCGACGCCACGCCGAGCCATGGCCCTTGCGGCTCGAAGCCTCCGACTCGAGAACGTGCAGCGTCCCGTCGAACGGGACCGGCTTCCACGAAAGCAGCGCCTCGAGGTATGACGCGCGCCGGTCGCGGAGCTCCCGGCCGCGGGCCGTCACCGTCGGCGACAGACCCCCGGCGCCGGTCCTCGCCATCCGGCGCAGGTATGCCCATCGCCCGCGCGGCAGGGTCCGTACGACGCCGAGGTGGTAGCGAAGCCGGTCGCGGAAATACGCCGACCGTTGCCAGATCCGGTCGATCCCGGGAGCACGCGACCGCACCAGCGCTCGCAGGCGCCGGCCCACCCGCGGGAACGGCGTGTCCAGCAGAATCAGCGTCACGGGCTCGTCGGATCGCCGCAGACGGCGCGCGATCGCAAACGCGAGGATCCCACCCATGCAGTCGCCCACGAGAACATAGGGACCGCGGGGTGCGGCGCGTCGGATCTCCTCGACGCCGAGAACCGCCAGATCCTCGACGGGCGGATGGGGCGGCCGACCCGAGCGCAGGCACTGAAACGGAGCTGCGCCGCCAGCGACGCGGGAAAGGCGCCGCGCGGCGAAGAGGTCCTCGCCGTCGCCGCTTCCGCCCGGAACGACGAACACGGGCCGTCCCCGTCCCTCCCGCAGCGTCACGAGACGTCCCGGCGTCTCCCCACCGCCGCTGCGGGCCGCCAGACCGGCCGGCGTCGGTCCTTCGAGAAAATCCGCCACCGAATGCTCCGGCCCGATGGTCTCGTCGAGTGAAGCGAGCAGCTCCACCGCCGAAAGGGAGTCGCCGCCGAGCTCGAAGAAATCGTCGTCGGCCCCGACGCGCTCGAGCCCGAGGACGAGCGCAAACGCGCGCGCCACGGCGGCCTCGGCCGCGCCCGCGGGCGCGCGGAACGGCGTCTCGAGCCCGGGACGCGCGTCGTTCGGCTGCGGGAGTGCTCGTCGGTCGACTTTCCCGGACGCCGTCCGGGGCAGCGCGTCGAGAAAGACGAAGAACGAGGGAACCATCGAACCGGGTACGCGCCGGGAAAGCTCGTGACGGAGCTCTCCGGGTCCGGGTCTGCCCGCGCTCTCGCGGACGACCCAGGCCGCGAGCCGCATGCCTTCGGGGCGCGCCATTCCCTCGACCGCGGCCTCCCGCACTCCGGGCACCGAGAGAAGGGCCGTCTCGACCTCCGCCGTCTCGACGCGGTGCCCGCGGACCTTGAGCCGCGCGTCCCTTCGGCCGAGGTACAGGAGAAGCCCGTCGGGAAGCAGCCGTCCGAGATCGCCCGTCCGATAGAGCCGCGCCTCGGGGCGGCCCGGGACCGGAAGAAACGTCGCGGCCGTCAGACCGGGGTCCTTCCAGTAGCCCACGGGCAGCGTCGTCGCGATCACGCCGATCTCGCCCTCGTCGGCCGCGGCGCCGCCGTCGTCGAGCAGCACGACCTCGGTCTCCTCGACGGCGTAGCCGAGCGGCGATCCTCCCGGCCAGGGCGTGTCGTGGCGGGCGGACCACTGCCGGATGACGCTCATCTCCGTCGCGCCGAGCCCGACGTGAAACACGCAGCCTCGAGGAAACCGGTTGCGGAAGAGGTCGAAGTCCGAGGCGAGCACCGGCTCGCCGCCGAGCTTGACGACCCTCAACTTCGAAAGGTCTTCGCGGCCGCCGAGGGTCGAGGCGAACGTGCGAAAGACGCTCGGCACCGAATGGTAGATCGTGATGCCCTCGCGCTCCAGAAACTCCGGAAGGCGGCGCAGCCCGTCGCCGGAGAGATCGTACGGGCAGACCGAAGCGCCGTTCAAGAGAGCGCCGTAGATTGCGGACACGGACGCGCCGAAGCTCGGGGACGTCAAGAGCGACATCCGGTCCTCCGGAACGATTGCCAGCCCGGCCGTCAGCTTCCACGTGTTGTGGAGGAGGTTGCGGTGACTTTGCATCACCCCTTTCGGCCGCCCCGTCGACCCGGAGGTGAAGAGCACGTAGGCAAGATCGCCCGGCGAAACCGACGTCGCAACGGCCTTGACCGGCTGGCCGGAGATCAGTTCCCCCAGGGAAAGGACGGGCACGCCCGAGGGAACGAGTCGTGCCGACCGTCCCGCCGAAGCCGCATCGGCCACCATCGCCGCAAGGTCGAGGTCGGCGAGGATCGCCGCGACGCGGGCGTCGGGCAGCCGCGGGTCGAGCGGGACGTAGAAGCGGCCGGCCCGGAGGGTTCCGAGCATCGCGGCCAGGAGCGCAGCTCCGGTCTCGGCGAAGAGCGCCACGGGCCCCGCCGCGCGGACGCGATTCGCGAGCGCCGCCGCGACGGAGCCCGCCGCGACGTCGAGCTCCGCGTAGGTCGTGACGTGCCCGTGCTCGCGGACGGCCGGACGGTCCGGATGCGCGCCGACGATTCTTTGGAAGCGCTCGTCGATCGAGCCCTCGACCTCAGCCCTGCGAAAAGTCGGACCCATAGATCGCCTGCAAGCGCGAATAAAACTCGACGTCGCCGCCGCCGTGCTCCGGCGGCCCGAGCCCCGACGCCTTCCAGCCCCCGAATGGCGCCAGCGCGTCGGCGTCGGCGGTGGAGACGTTCCACTTGAGAATCCCGGCCTCGGCCGCCGCCAGGAAGCGTTCCCGCCAGGGCCCCGGACCCGAGAAGAGCGCCGCGGCGAGTCCCTGGCGAACCCCGTTGGCCAGGCGCAGCGCCTCTTCGAATGTGGCCGCACTCTCGAGGACGAGCACCGGCCCGAAGGTCTCCTCCTGCACGATCTCGGACTCGTGGCCGGCCGGCACGACGAGCGTCGGCGGGAAGTAGGCGCCGGCGCCCATGGGCGCGGCCGCATGCGGCGCGATCACGCGTGCCCCGGCCGCCGCGGCGCGCTCGACCATCGCGGCGACGCGCTCCCGCGCCTCTTCCGAAGCGAGGGGACCGACCTGCGTCACCGGATCGAGCGGATCGCCCCAGGCGAGCCTCGCGGCCGCCCCGGCGAGGTGCTCGAGGAACGGCTCGAAGAGCTCCGGCACGACGATCGCACGCCGGTTGGCCGTGCAGCGCTGCCCCGCAAAAGCGAAGGCGCCCTCCGCGACGAGCTCGGCCGCGCGCGGGAGGTCCGCGCCCTTCCAGACGATCGCCGCGTTGTTGCCGCCGAGCTCCGCCTGAAGCGGGATCCGTCGCCGCGAGCAGGTCTCCTGTGCCGCCCACCCGGCCGCGGTCGAGCCCGTCAGCGACACGGCGTCGATTCCGGGGTCGTTCATCACCGCGGCCGCCGCCCGGTGATCACCCTCGACGAGCTCCACGACGCCTTCGGGAAGACCCGCCGCGCGCGCCGCCTCGAGCGACCGCCGGGCGAGAGCGGTCGCGAGCGGCGACGCCTTCCAGACGACCGTGTTGCCGAGAGCGATCGCCGGCCCGATCTTTCCCCAGGGAATCGCGACGGGGTTGTTCCACGGCGTGATCAGGCCCACGACGCCGAGCGGAACCCGCCTCGCGAACGACGACGCGCCGGCCCTCGTTGTCCCCGGAAGCGACAGGGCCGCGGCGGCGCGCAGAAGCTCCGTGGCGCGGCGAACCTCCGCCTCGCTCTGCGTCACGGGCTTTCCGATCCCGACAGCGACCCGCCGGGCCCACTCCGGGGCTTCGGCGGCGAAGCGATCGGCCAGGGCGAGGAGCGGCTGCGCGCGCTCGGCCGCCGGCGCCGATCGCCAGGCCTCCAGGGCCCGGCGCGCGGCTGTCGACGCGCGGCCGGCGTCGGCCGCGAAATCCCGGGGCGGCGCGGCCGACCCGGACTCGAGCCAGCGCAAGATCTCCCCGACGGGCGCAAACCGCGCGGCGCGCCCCTCGAGGTAGCGCCGGGTCACGGCGGCCTGTAGCGGATCGTCGCTGCCGACGGCGTCGTCGGCCACCCAGACCGTGCGGCCGCTCGCATACGCGTCGAGCACCGTCGCGCGCACACAGCCGTGGAGGTGCACGCCGGCGACGAGAAGCGTGTCGGCGCCGGAGAGCGCTCCCGCCAGGTCGGGAGACGAGAAGGCGGAGAAGAACGTCTTCGACACGACGGCCTCGCCGGCCCGCGGCTCGAGCCCCGCGGGAAACGCGTGCCCCGGCGTCCCGCGGACGCACCGCCAGCGGTCGAGCGCCTTCCAGTGCGGCATGCGGTCGTCGCGCACCGGGTCGACCGAGGTCACGGCGTGCACCACCGGCAGGCCCCGCTGCCGGGCCCCGTCGAGCAGGCGGGCCGCGCGGCGAACCACCTCTCCGGCCGAGGGCTCGAGCCCCGGCGCGCCCAGGAAGTCGTTTTGAAAGTCGACGAAGAGAGCGAGCGGTCTCATCCCGCCGGGTTCGCGCGGCCTTCGACCTCGGCGGCGATCCGGCGGCCGAGCTCGGCCGTGCCGACGACGGTCGTCCCCGGCTCCGCGATGTCGAACGTACGGTAGCCGTGCCGCAGGACGTCCTCGACCGAGGCCTCGATCCACGCGGCTTCGCGGGCGAGGCCGAAGCTCTCCCGCAGCATCATCGCCGCCGAGGCGATCTGGCCGATCGGGTTGGCGCGCCCCTGCCCCGAGAGATCCAGAGCCGAGCCGTGGTTGGTCTGGTAGACCGCCGCGCCGGTGCTCGCGAAGTTGCCCGAAAAGGACATCCCCCGGGACGCGAGCAGGACCGCGCCGACGTCTGCGAGAACGTCGCCGAAGAGATTCGACGCGGCGATCACGTCGAAGGAAAGCGGGTCCTGGACCAGCCGGTAGGCGGCCAGATCGATGTCCACGAACGACGCGTCGACGCCGGCCCGCACGGCCGACTCCCGGCCGACGTCCCGCCAGAGAGCGCTGACAGCCGGGATGCCGCCCTCCTTGATGACGACGGCGACCTTCCCTGTTCGTGCGGCCGCGAGGGCGCACGCGGCCTCGAGGAGGCGTCGCACCTGGGCCTCCGTGTACCGGAACGCGTGTTCGGCGACACGGCCCCCCTCGGGATCCGCCCTCTCGCCCCACTCTCCCTGATAGACACCGGCCGAGTTCTCGCGGACGATGAGAATGTCGGTCCCGGCCACGCACTCGGCCTTCAGCCGCCCGGCCTCGCAAAGCACACCGACGGGTTTCAGGGGGGAAATCTTGCAGAAGAGATCGAACCGGCGGCGCAGGTCGTAGACGAAGCGGCCGCCCCCCGGGCCGCAGAGCACGGCCCCGCCCGCGCCGAAAATCTCCTCGCAGAATGCGCTGACGTCGTCGGTCAACGTCTGTCCGGTCATCAGCTCCGCCTCCCGGCCGATCGCACCGCCCGTGCGGATCTCGAAGTCCGCCGCGCCGGCGGACTGCACGGCGTGGAGCACCTCGAGCGCGGCTCCGATGACGTCGGGACCGATGCCTTCGCCGGGGAGAATCCCCAGGACGATCCGGCCCGCGCGCGCCTTGAGGCCGCACACGGCGTCGCTCAAGCGCCGCACGTGCCGAACCTGACTCGAGTCGACCGACAAGGCTGCCTCCCCGTTTTTGGGGCCGAGTTTACCTCCGTCCCACCCGATCTCCGGAGGTCGCGCTAGATGTCGTTTCTCAACAGGTTGTTCACGCAATTCGGCGAGGTGAGACCCGGGCCGTAGGGGCGGCCCTTGTGGCCGCCCGCTGACACGCTGACGATTCGCGTGCCGCCCCTCGATGGGCCCAGGAGGGGGCGCCCGCAAGGGGCGCCCCTACGTGCCGGGGCGCGGCAGTTTCAGGGGTCGCTTCACGAAGCGGGCGCCGGCACAGTGAACAACGTCTTGAGAATTCACAGCTAGATCGCGCGGGCGAGCCGGGCCGTCGTGGTGATCTTCTTGACGGCTCCGCACTTGCAGGCCCGCGAGAAGATCTCGCCGACACTTGCGCCGACATCAGCGCGGTTGGACGCCGCGCATTTCTCGCAGATCCACTCGACCGGCTGAATCTGCGACCCCACGAACGAGTGCCAGAAACGCAGGCAGCTCGCCAGTCCCGACCAGCCCTCGTAGACCGTCACGCGGCCGTTGTCCTGGCCGAGGGCCTTTCGAATGGCTGCAACCTCGTTGGCGTTGTGCAGGTCGTAGTGGGCGAGGCGCCCGCGCAGGGCCACGTCCGTCAGAAGACCGATCTTGCGCGGCGCCGAAACGCCGTTGGACGTGTCGATCGAAGCGAGCACGAGGCCGACCGCACCCTCGACCCGGGGAAGGCGGCGGAACTCGATCGCAAAGACCTGCTGGGTCTTGATCACGGGAGCTCGGGTCCCGGAGAAGGTCCCAGAAAGGCCACCGCGAACTCCCGGGTCGCCGCCTCCAGGGCCGCGGCCGCGTGCTGCCGCTGCGCGGCCGGCGCGCCCTCGGCGGGCGTCGCGGACTCGGCGTTGAGCTCGACGGCGAGGTCTTCGAGCCAGAGGACGACGAGCTCGGCGAGCTCCGCGTGAAAGGCCGATCGATCCTGCAGGACGTTGCGTCGCGCGCCGAGAATCCACTCGAGGTGAGCGGACCCCTCGGCGGGCGAAACGAGCCCGCGGGCCTCGCCGTAGCGAGCTCTCAGTCGCGCGACGACCTGCTCGTGCGCCCCCTCGGTGGCGAGCGCGGAACCCTGACTTTCCGGTGAATCGATGACGGGCCTCCCAATCTTTCACAAGGCCGAAAGAACCGGCGACGGCGGGATCCGGGAGCCGGAGAGGCTGGCCGTCGGAGGGAATCGGACACAATCAGGGTACCACGCGGCCGGGGCGCGTCCGACGCGCGGGTACCATGCCCGGCATGGACGCGGGATTCGCACGGCCGGATTTCAAGCGGGACCCGTATCCCGTCTATCGGCGCCTGCGCAACGAGACGCCCGTCGTGAGCGTCCGTCTCCCCGACGGGCGGACGGCCTGGCTCGTCACCCGCTACGCCGACGTCGCGGCGGTCCTGAAAGACGAGCGCTTCGCCAAGGATCCGTCGCGCGCGGTCCCGGGCAAGCCGCCCTGGACGCCGGCCTTTTTCCGGCCGCTGACCCGCAACATGCTCGATCTCGACGCGCCCGACCACACGCGCCTGCGCGGGCTCGTCCACAAGGCCTTCACTCCCCGCCTCGTCGAGCAGATGGGGGAGCGGATCCGGCGCCTCACGGAAAGCCTGCTCGACCCGGTCGCGGGCCGCGGCCGCATGGACCTGATCCGCGACTACGCGCTGCCCATCCCCTCGACGATCATCGCGGAGATCCTGGGCGTGCCGCAGGAGGACCAGCGTCGTTTCCAGCGCTGGTCGAACGCCATCGTGGCCGCGTCGCCGTCGGGGTGGGGCATGCTCCGCGCGATCCCGGGAGTCCTCAAATTCATGCGCTACATTCGCCGGCTCGTCCGCCGGCGCCGCCAGGTCCCGGGCGACGACCTGGTCAGCGCGCTCGTGCGGGGCGAGGAGTCCGGCGAGATGCTGAACGAGGACGAGCTTCTCGCCATGATCTTTCTCCTGCTCATCGCGGGCTTCGAGACCACCGTCAACCTGATCGGCAACGGAACGCTGGCGCTTCTCGAGCACCCCGGCCAGATGCGGCGGCTCCGCGCCGACCCATCCCTCCTCCCGGGGGCCGTCGAGGAGCTCCTCCGGTTCGACGGGCCCCTCGAGATGGCCACCGAGCGCTATGCGATCGAAGACGTGGCGATCGGAGACGTCACGATTCCCCGCGGCGCGCTGGTTCATGCCGTGCTCGCCTCGGCCAATCGCGACGAGCGCCAGTTTCCGGACCCCGACTCCCTCGATCTGACTCGGGAACCGAATCGTCACCTGGCGTTCGGGCTCGGCGTGCACTATTGCCTCGGCGCTCCCCTCGCCCGACTCGAAGGTCAGATCGCGTTCGACGCGCTGCTGCGGCGTTTTCCGGACATGCGGCTGTCCGTCCCGCGGGCGCAACTGCGCTGGCGGCGGGGACTCGTCCTCCGGGGGCTCGAGGCTCTGCCGCTCGAATTCGGCGCGACGACCGCGGCCCGCATCGGGTAGCGTTACGCAGCGCCGGAGAGCCCGGCGGGAGAGGCCCCATGAGCACACGCTTCGACGCCATCGTCATCGGGACCGGCCAGGCTGGACCGTCCCTCGCGGCGCGCCTCTCGGCGGCCGGCCTGAGGGTCGCGATCGTCGAGCGAGGCGCCTTCGGCGGGACCTGCATCAACACGGGCTGCATTCCCACGAAGACCCTCATCGCGAGCGCGGCCGCCGCGCAGGCGATCCGCCGGGCGCCCGAATTCGGCGTCTCCGCCGCCCTTCCCGTCACAGTCGACATGAAGGCCGTCAAGGCACGCAAGGACGCGATCTCGGGCGACTCGCGGAAGGGCGTCGAATCGATGCTCCGCGGCCTGCCGAACGCCACGGTCTTCGACGGCCACGCCCGGTTCGAGTCGCCAAGCGAGGTTCGGGTCGGGACCGAGGTCCTGACGGGCGAGAGGATCTTCGTGAACGTCGGCGGCCGCGCATTGACACCACCCATGCCGGGTCTCACCGACGTGCCCTACTGGACGAACTCGTCGATGATGGCCGTCGACTTCGTCCCCCCGCATCTCGTCATCGTCGGCGGCAGCTACGTCGGGCTCGAGTTCGCCCAGATGTACCGCCGCTTCGGTTCTCGGGTCACCGTCGTCGAGATGTCGCCCCGTCTCATCGCCCGGGAGGACGAGGACACCTCCGCGGCGATTCGGGACATCCTCGAACGCGAGGGCATCGCGATCCGCACGGGGGCCGAATGCGTCGCCCTCGAAAAATCGCCATCGGGAGTGCGGATCAAGGTCGACTGCCAGGAAGGCTCCCCCGCGGTCGACGGCACCCACCTGCTGCTCGCCGTCGGCCGCCGGCCCAATACGGACGACCTCGGCCTCGAGAAAGCCGGGGTCGCTGTCGACGCCCGCGGCTACATCACCGTCGACGACGGGCTCCGGACGTCCGTCCCGGGCATCTGGGCGCTCGGCGACTGCAACGGCCGCGGCGCCTTCACGCACACGGCTTACAACGACTTCGAGATCGTCGCGGCCAATCTCCTCGACGGCGATCCGCGGAAGGTCTCCGACCGGATCGAGGCCTACGCCCTCTACGTCGACCCGCCGCTCGGGCGGGCCGGCCTGACCGAGGCGGCCGCCCGGAAGTCGGGCCGGAAGATCCTCGTCGGCAAGCGCCCGATGGAGAGGATCAAGCGCGCCGTCGAAAAGGGCGAGACGCAGGGCTTCATCAAGATCGTCGTCGACGCCGACTCGAAGCAGATCCTCGGGGCCGCAATCCTCGGCGTCGGCGGCGACGAGATCATCCACACGCTGCTCGACGTCATGTACGCACGCGCGCCCTACACCGTGATCCAGCGGGCCATGCACATCCACCCGACAGTGTCGGAGTACCTGCCGACGGTCCTCGGGGACCTGCGCGAGGCCTGAAGCCGCGGCCGGCGGTCAGTGCGGCCGGCGGACGACCCAGAACGCCAGCGCGATCGCGATGGCGTCCTCGAGGAGCGCGATCGGCAAGCCCTTTCCCCCGGCCGCCCGCGTGAGGCGGGCCCGGAACTCGTAACCGCCGAGCGTCCCCGCGACCGCCCCGAGCGCGCCGAGGACGAGGCCCGGGACGAGCCCCCCGGCCGCGCCGGTGACGGCGGCGCCGCACAGCGCTCCCATCACGATCCGCGCGATGAACGCCGGGGGCGCCTTGCGGCTACCGGTCTTCGGCAGCTTGTCGTTGACGAGCTCGCCGAGGGCAGCGATGCTGAAGATCCACGGCGTCACCGCCGCGCCGAGAAACGCGAGCGGCGTGCCCTGCAGGTTCAACCAGCCCAGACGCGCCGCCCAGCTCACCGCGGCCGGCGCCGTCATCGCGCGAAGCCCGGCCACGATTCCTATCAGGAACGCCAGGACGAAAAGCGACATGGTGTTCACCGCCTCGGGCGGGATCCTACATCGCCGGTTACGGCCCGAGCCGTTCGGGCTCAGCCCTCGGATTCCAGACGCCGGGCGATCTCGGCGAGGCTGGCCGCCGGGCCCAGCACGCTGACCCGGTCGCCCAACTCGAGCCGCGTGTATCCGTGGGACACGATCGCGTGCCCGCCCCGATGGACCGAGACGATCAGCGTCTCGAGTGGCAGGTGCAGGTCCCGGAGGGCGACGCCGCCGAGGCGCGCATTCCGAACCTCGAACTCGGCGACCTGCTGGCTCCCGTCCATGCCGAGCAACAGCGACGCGGCCGCGGGAGACCGGACGAACTGGTCGAGGAGGCTGACCATCGCCGTCCCGGGCTCGACGACGCGGGCCCCGAGATCGACGAAGCGCGGAGCATTCGCCCGATCGCCGAGCCGGACCACGAGTTGCGGAGTCCCGAGCTGTTCCACGGCAATCTCGCAAACGCGCAGGTTCTCCTGGTCCGAAAGCATCGTCACGAGGGTTCGGGCGCGGGCGCCGCCCACGCGGCGCAGCTCATCGGCCGTCAGGTCGGAGATCGCGTCGATCGGGACGTCGGCCTCGTCCGTGCCGGGCAAGGTTGCGGCCTTCCTTGAGGCGACGCGGGCCGTCCAGCCGTTGGCCCGCAGCTGACGTGCCAGGGCGAGCGACTGGTCCTCGAGGCCGACGATGAGGACCTCGCGGGAGCCCTGCTCCCCCGGCTCCGCCGCAAGGTGTGCCTCGCCGGCCCGGCGGATCGCCCACTTGAACAGCGGCGGCCCGATGATCTGGTTCAAGACGATGACCGCGACCAGCAGCGTCGCGAACGGAGGGCCCCAATCCGGGAACTCGTCGGCGACCTCCCGGGCGAGGCCCAGGCCCACGCCCGCCTGCGTGACGTAGACCATCCAGCTGATCCGGTTCATCCGGGCGGGCTCGCCCGCGGCGACCCCGCCGAAGAACGAGCCCGCGATGATCGCGGCCAGCCGAAGGACGGTCAGCGTGACCGCGATCGGCCACGTCGCGGCGAGAACGTCGAGGGCGAGGCCCGCCCCGGTCAGCGTGAAGAACGCGAGGTAGACCCACGGGGCGATCCCCTCGAGGAGAACCGACAACTCGATCCGGTGGGGGGAGCGGTTCACCACATAGAAGCTCGCCACCATGCAGACGAGAAGGGGCTCGATTCCGATCTCCTCCGAGAATCGGGCGGCCGTCAGCAGGCGCAGGGCGTGCGTCCCCGCGAACGCGGCGTAACCGCAGCCGAGGATCGCCACGGTCTTCGCCGCCGGCGCGATCCTCAGCGACAGGATCGCCGAGAGGAGCCGTCCGAGGAGGTAGCCGGCGCCGAAGGACACGCCGATTTCCAGCGCGAGGACCAGGGCAAACCGAGCATCGATGCCGACACCCTGGAGGAGCGCGTCGGCGATCGACAGGCTGATCGCGAAGACGACGATCACGATGACGTCCGAGATGATGGTCACGCCCAGCGTCGTTCTCGTCAGCGGGCCTCGCGCGCGCAGCTCGGAGACGATCGCGATGGCCGACGAAGGCGAGCGCGCCACGAGGATCGCGGCCGCCAGAAGGGCAATTGCGCCGCGGCCGGCCGCACCGAGGGGCTGCAGGAAGTCGATCCGTTCCGACAGCAGGTAGAAACCGACTCCGCCGACGGCCAGGGTGAACACGACGAGGCCCGCCGTGACCCAGCCGATGCTCTTCCACCGGCCCCGGAGCGAAGCGCCATGGATCTCCGCGCCCGCGGCAAAGGCGATGAATGCGAGGGCGAAATGGTCTACGAAACGCAGCCGTTCGGTGACTCCGGTCGAGATCAGGCCGAGCACGTGCGGCCCGGCCAGGATGCCCGTGACGAGAAAGCCCGTGATCAGAGGCAAGCGCGCCCGGGCGAAGAGGTCTCCGACCCCCCGGGCCCCGAGCGCGAGCAGGGCGAAGCCGACGAGAGCCGCGACGACGATCACCGGGCGAGTCTAACCGCCGGAACGCTGGCGCCGGGGAGCCGTCCAGCCCCCGCCCGCGATCGCGGCGCCTACCGAGCCTCGAACACGTACTCGTGCTGCCCGTCGCGCGTCACGAGAGTCTTCTTCGGGCCCGTTCCCACGACGAACTCGACCCCCGAGATTCCCGGCGACGTCGTCACGAACGAGATCGTGCCGTCGGGGTTCTTGCGGGACGCGACTTCGCTCTTCCATTCGCCGAAATCAAAGACGGTCGCGCCGGCGGCGCGGCTCACGGCGATTTCGCCCAGGGCCGGATTCGAGTAGCGGGCCCCGAGTTTCGCGCTCTCGGAAGGGTCGGCCGGAACGGTCATCGAGCTTCCGCTCCGCGGCGAGCTGCGCATAGAACGCCTTGCCCGCCGCCGCGACCTGGTCCGCCGCCTCGGGATGCCCGTCGAACAACACTTCGAGGAGACGGCGCCGGAACTGCGTGCGGAGGATCCAGCCCGGGTCGGCGTTCGTCAGGATCACGGCGCCGACGTTGTGGGCCGGCAGCCACATCATGTCGCTGTGGTACCCGATCATGTCGCCGCCGTGATGCACCACCGAGACGTCGTACGCCGAGTCGACCATGAGGCCCATGCCGTAGGTCGTGTCCTTGCCGATCGCCACCTGGGGCGCGCGCCGCTCGAGCAGCGGGTCCTTCGGGATGTAGGACTTGCCGTCCGGGAGCTTGCCCTCGGCGAGCTCCATCGAAACATAGCGAAGCATGTCCGACACGTTGCTCCAGGCGGCGCCGGCCGGCCGCAGCGGGATGACGGCGTAGTTGAGCTCCATGGCCGCGCGCGCGGGCTTGCCGTCGATGTCGGGAGCGTAGGGGCCGGCGTGGTCGCGGGCGAGGGCGCGCGCGAAGTCGAAGGTCGTCGCCTTCATGCCGAGCGGGTCGAACACCTGGGTCTGCATGGCGCGGTCGTAGGCGGCGCCGAGCTCCATGTCGGGATAGAGCACGTGGCCGGCCGTGAAGCCGGCGGCCCCGGCCATCGGATTCGAGTACTGGAACAGCTCGCCGAACTTGCTGGTCGGCTGCATCGTTCCCAGGGTGGCCAGCGCCTTGTCGGGCGTCACGCCCCGGAACTCGAAAATCCACTCGAGGTCCTGCCGGGGCAAACCGGTGCAGGCGCAGATGAGCTGCCGGACCAGGACCTTTTTCGTCGTCTCGGCGTCGCCCAGCTTGAACGAGGGCAACAGGCTCGTGACCGGCGTGTCCCAGGTCAGCTTGCCCTCGGCGACGAGGCGCGCGAGGAGCAGCGTCGTCAGCGCCTTGGTGTTCGAGGCGATCATGAAGAGGGTGTCGCCGTCGACTTTCGCCGGCCGGCCGAGCTCGCGCACGCCGTAGCCCCCGGCGAAGACGACCTTTCCATCCTGGACGATTCCCAGCGCAACCCCCGGAACGCCGAGCTCCTTCTGCCCGTTCTCGATGAAACGGCCGAGCTCCGTGAGGCGGGCCGCATCCAGCCGATTCGCTTTCTTGCCCGCGAACGATTCCCGGACGTAGCCCTTCGGCAGGAGACGGTCGAAGATGAGCGCGACCTGTGCGCCTCGCTTCTCCCCGACCGCCTGAGCCATGTCGTAGATCACGACGGTCCAGCTTCCCGAGGCGTACTCCGACAGCGCCACGACGTCGCGCTTCTCGTTCGGCGACGTCTGGTACTCGTACCTGCGCTGCTTCGACCATCCGTTGCGGTCGGGGCGGTCGTTGGCGACCTTGAGCGGCCACTTCGCGTCCGGCTTGTACGCGGCCCAGGCCGCCGCGACGGCCGCATCGGAGTCCGTCGCGTCCACGTCGACGAGGGCGATCTGCGACCCGCCCTCGGGAGCGGCCACGATCGTCACGGGTCCCCGCACGCTCACGGTCCATCCGGAAGGGGCGATGAACGTGTTGCCGCGGACGGTCGCCTCGGGCGTGTCGGCCACGAGGGCCGCTCCGGGCGAAGTGGCCGGCGCCGCCGGCGGGGCGGCGGGGGCGGGAGCCTGCGCGAGAGACGGAACGGCCGCGAGCAGGAGCAAGCCGACGATCGATTTCATGAAAGCGACGATACCTCAGCCCGAATCCGGGACGGATCCGTCGCCGGGCCGAATGACATCGGCGCCGACGGGCGGGCACGCAACCGCGCCGGGAGTTCCCGGGTGAGTCGACCCGTGGGACACGCTCTCCGAACGCGAGCGCGTCAACCCCGATGGCGGCTCAGCAGGACGTGCCGCGAATAGAAATCCGGGTTCTTCTCGCCGAACGCTCCGATCCGGAACGGGGGCGGGAGGCGTCGCTCGACGCTCTCGGCGACGAGGCGGCCGACGCTGTAGGGCTCCCGCACGATCACGACCGCGTCGGAGGGAGCGGTTTCCCGAACCCGCTCCAGCACGCGCGCTTTCATCGCAACCTGGTTGGCGAGATAGACGACCTGCGCCCCGGCGTAATCGTGGGCCGCCCCGTCGGAGACCTCGATCCGAATGCGCGGTTCCCCCATGGCCTCGACCACGCGCCGGGCGGTCGCCGCGGCGCGAGCGTCCACGTCGAGCGCCACGATCTCGGCAACGGCGGTCGAATCGCGCACGAGAAGGGCCGCCGCGGGGAAAGCGCCGCAGCCCACCATCACGAACCGCCAACAGGCGCCGAAGTCCGCCAGCCCGAGCACCTCGGGCACACGATCATAAGTGTGGCGGCCGAAGTCGGAGCGCACCCGGTCGGACGCGGGCGCGCCCGACTTCCAATCCGCTCCCGCCAGTCGCTCGGCTTCACGAGCCTCACGGAGGTCGAGCGAGCGCCTTTGAAACGGCGCCAGCGCTCCGGCCCATTCATCCGTCGAGTCGAGAAGCGCGTCGATCGCGGGAGCGGCGGGTCCGGTGATCCAGGCCCAGGCCTCCCCCCAGAGCTTCTCGAACGCGTCGTCTCGAGCGGCCTCCCGGAGACGCGATCTCCAGGCCCCGATCGTCCCGGCGACCCGATCCACGCGCCCGATCACGTCCCCGGGGGGCGTGGGAGCGACTCGGCACCCCCCAACGCCCGGCCGGCCGCGAGCGTCCGTCGCCAGGCGCGGCGAACAAAGCCCCGCCGTCCGAAGAGGCCATCCACTCCCGCTCGAGCCCCGCGACGCAGACGGCTGCGCCACCCGAGAAGGTAGTCGACCGCGCGGACGAGATCGCCACGTCCCCGCTCGCGGGCCTGCTCCCGCACTCGATCCAGGTGGCGTCGCTGCCAGGGCTTGTCGACATGCATGGCACGTACCCGGCCCAGATCCAGAGGGCCGGGAAAGGTCGGACAGACCGACAGACCGACCACGGTTTCGAGCATCAGCATCGTGATGAGACATTTCTGGCAGCGCCCGCAGTTGAGCCCGTCCGAAGACTTGAAGCAGACGCGCAGATGGCGGCGGACGAGCTCCGAGGGGGCGATCGCAAGGACCTTTTCGGCCCGATCGTGTGCCGCTCCGTCGTTGCGCACGCGCAGCGTCCAGGAGGAGAACAGGGTATCGGTGAAGGGGTGGCTCCCCCAGGGGACGAGCTGCGGGTAGATGTTCGAGGCGGGGATCAGAGCCCGGCCGTAGCGGGGGCCCAGGGCGAGTGGCACGGAAGCGAGAACGGGACCGTGGCCCCACAGGGCCCAGTCGACGAATCGGTCCCACTGCATCGAGAGGTCGCGCAGGTTCGTGCGCACGAATACGAGCGGCCGGCCGAGAGCCGCGGCAACCTCCCCGAGCGAGCGTCGGGCGCGCGCGGTTCCCTCGACGGCGTCGAGGCGGAGGTCGAGACCGCCAACGAAGAGGAACTCGTCGATCGCCCCGCGTTCGTCGCGCCCGTCCCCGTCGCCGTGGTCGAGAGCGGTAAAGAAGGAGTCGACGCCGCCGGAGAGAAAGGCGCACGTCCGGCGTGGCGGAAGACCCGACGGCGCCTCCGTGACGGGTCCGCGCAGCGGAACGACGCTCGTCTCGCCGTACCACGAGCGCCATACGCGAAGGACCTCGCGCGCACCGTCCACGAGCGGACGGTCGACCGGGAGCTCCCACTCGAGGGGTTCGCCGAGCGCCGCGGCGAGCGGCAGAAAAGCGGCCAACCACGGGTTTCCGTCGCGCGCGAGGTCGCCGGCCATGGCCGCGGGCACCTCGTACCAGTATTTTTCGGCCGGAACCGACACGGCCGCGTAGGTGACGTTCGCGACCAGCCGAACGCGCTCCCGATCGCCCGGAACGTTCTCGACCGAGCTGGCGCCGACCTGCACCCGGCCAGTCTAGATGAACGCGGCGAACGGGCCGGTGAGCGGCGCCACCTCGAGGCCCGACCGTGCTTCTCGCCGGCCCGGCGAACCCATCGGCCACCCGGCACGATCAACCTGAATGAAGCGGCTGCCTCTGGACTTGCACCGGTTCCTGCCATATATGCAGGGCAAGGAGGAGGCCATGCGTGCTCGAACCTCGAAGGCTCTCCTGGTCGCGATCGTGGGTTTCACCGTCGGTTTTCTGTCCGGCTGCGCGAACATGGAGTACGTCCCGAACGGCAGGTATTTTTTCTACCACAAGGAGCTGCCCGCGGCCACAAGAGCGGTGGAGGCGGCCCGAAGCGCCGGGAAAGACAAGGAGTGCCCGGCGGAGTTCCAGGCCGCCGCGAAGCTGAAGGACGAAGCGTACGCCCTCTACTACGCGTGCCACACGCAGGAGGCGATCGCAAAGGCCAATGAGGCGATCGCCAGACTCGGCGCGCTCTGCCCGAAAGTCGCGGAGGTCCCGAAGCCCGTGGCGCCCGCGCCGGCACCGGCTGCGGCGGCACCGGCCGCGCCGAGCATCGCGCTCTCGGCGGACTCCTCCTCGGTGGACCAGGGGGCGTGCACGAACCTGACGTGGTCGACGACCAGCGCCAGCAGCGCCTCCTTCGATCAAGGCATCGGTAGCGTTTCGCTGAACGGCTCCCGGCAGATCTGTCCGACGAGCACCACTCGATACACCCTGACCGCCACGGGCGAGGGCGGGTCGACCACGGAATCGGCGACGGTCAACGTGGTCCCGAAGCCGGCCGCGCCGATCGACCGTCTGACCGTTCACGTCAACTTCGATTTCGACAAGGCGCAGATCCGGACCGCCGACCTCGAGGAGCTGCGGAAGGCGGCCGACTTCGTGCGGAAATACCCCGGCTGCAAGATCTCCGTGGAGGGCTACACCGACTCCCGGGGCACCGAGGCGTACAACCAGGCCCTCTCCGAAAGACGGGCCGCGGCCGTGAGGACGTACCTTCTGGAAAACGGCGTCACGGATTCGGACAAGATCACGAGCGCGGGGTTCGGGGAATCCCACCCGGTCGCGGACAACGCGACCGCGAAGGGCCGGTTCGAAAACCGAAGGGTCGAGATCGTCGTCCTCTCCCGGTAGCGACATCCCCCTGGACGACGGCGGCGGGAACCGGCATCCCCGGTCGCGGGGATGCCGGACCCGTCCGGATCGTGCCCGTCCGTCAGCTCCGAGGCTTGACGGCCCGGATGAAAGCGCTTCGGATCTTCCCGTCCACCGCTCTGGCAACCGCGTCCACGTCGATGCCGGCCGAAGTCAGGAATTCGCGGGCGTCGTTCGACGAGTAAACGCGCGTGGGCTCGACCGAAACGTCGGCGAATCCCGCGGCCTCGAGCTTGCGGCGGTATTCGTCTTCCGAGAGCGCTCCCGCGACGCACCCGACCCAGAGAAGCATGTTCTCGCGAACCGCGACCGGCAGCTCCCCCGCCACCACGATGTCGGAGACCGCGAAGCGCCCGCCCGGGCGCAGGACCCGGAACGCCTCGCGCAGAACGCGGTCCTTGTCGGCCGACAGGTTGATCACGCAGTTGGAGAGGATGACGTCCACCGCTCCGTCCGGAAGCGGGATGTCCTCGATCTGCCCCTTGAGAAACTCGACGTTCGTCAGGCCCGACTCCCGCTGGTGCCTGCGGGCGAGCTCGAGCATCTCGTCCGTCATGTCGAGGCCGTAGGCCTTCCCGCTCGGCCCGACACGCCTCGCCGAGAGCAGCACGTCGATGCCGCCGCCCGATCCCAGATCCAGGACGACCTCGCCGGGTTCGAGCTTCGCCAGCGCCGTGGGATTGCCGCAGCCGAGCGAGGCGGCGAACGCCGTCTCCGGAACATCCGCCTTCTGCGAGATCTCGTAGAGGTTCGACGTGATCGGGTCGCCCGAGAGGCCGGAGGCCGAGGGCGCGGTCCCGCAACAGGCCGCCTTGCCGGACTGCACCTGCAACGCGGCTTTACCGTACTTTTCGCGAACGACGTCGGTGATGCTCTGGTCGGTCATGAAGCTCCTCCTGTTTCGAATCAACGAAAGTTGATGTATCGGGCACGCGAAATCATTTCTTGCAGCACGCGACCGCCTCCGGAAGGCGCCCGTCGTTTCCGAATGACGCGGCGAAATCGTGCACGGCCTCGAAGGCCCCGGGGTTAAGCGAATAGTGGATCCAGCGGCCTTCCCTCCGGTCGCGCACGAGGCCGGCGTCCTTGAGCGTCTTCATGTGGAAAGAGAGACGCGACTGGCCGGCGCCCAGGACATCCGCCAGGTTGCAGACGCACTCCTCGCCGTTACGCAGGCGCGCGAGAATGGCCAGCCGCGTCTCGTCCGAGAGGGCATGGAAAAGCCGGGCCGCCTCGGCCCTTCCGGGCTTCACCTTCGCCACCGCCGCTCTGCGAAGCCTGCTGGTCACCGGACCATCATATCAACAAAAGTTGATTTATGAAAGGGCCCTCGTTCCCCAACCGGGGGCAGTCGCCGTTTCCGCTAGCATGGCGAATCCGTGGCCAATCCGAAGATCCGAAGCCTGCGACTCCGGGCGAACCTCCGCAGGGCTGACATCTGAGCGCGTCGGGTGGCGTCGTCCTGCTCGCAACCGACCTGACCCCGGGCAGCGACGAGACGCTGCGCCAGGCGGGGACGCTCGCCCGGCGTCACGGGTCGCTCCTGCACGTGTGCCACGTGGTCCCGGACATGTCGCCGACTCGGCCGCTCTTTCCGCAGTTCAAGCGCGCCGACGACCGGGCCGTACTGGCATTCGAGGCGAAAGTGGCGGAGGAACTGGCCTCGCACGTCGTTCGGTTGACGGGCCTCGAAAGGTCCGACTTTCGGGTTACCGTCGCCAGTGGCTCGCCCCACGGCGCAATCCTCGGTGAAGCCGTTCGGACAGGCGCCGGATTGGTCGTCATCGGAGGCCGGGCCGCACCGGCGGGCCGCGCCCACACGGCCGAGCTCGTCGTCAGGTACGCCGACTGTCCGGTCCTCGTCGTCCGTCCCTCCCCGGAGAACGGTCCCGTTCTCGCCGCAACCGACCTTTCCGAGGCTTCCCTTCCCGCCGTCACCGCGGCCCGGGCGGCCGCCGACGAGCGCGCGTCGCGCCTCGTCGTCATTCACGTCGTCGAAACCCTGCCTGTCGGAACGGGAGCGTTCGGAATACCGCTGCCGGTCCCCTCCCTCGATCGGGTTTCCGACTGGCTCGGGACTGCGGGTGAGCGACTGCGGGCGGCCGTCGCCTCGCTCGGTGCCGCCGGCGAAACGAGAGTTCGCGACGGTCACCCGACGTCGATGATCCTCCAGACCGCGCAGGAGCTCGGGGCGCAGCTCGTCGTCGTCGGAACCCGGGGCCGGACAGGTCTGGAACGCATGGCCATGGGCAGCGTGGCCGAGGCGGTCGCCCGCGAATCGTCGTGCTCGGTCCTGGTCGTCCGTCTCCGACCCTGAGGAATCAGCGGCGCTTTACGAGGGGAAACGCCCTCCGATGAAGCGTCGGTCCCGGAGGCTTCGCAGAATCCGGCGAAGCGACGGGTCTCGGAGGGGAAAACGGACGCGGTACACGCGGCGGAAGATGGAATACAGGATCGAACGCAGCCGGCGCACACCGAGCCTGCGTACCGAGCCCGAGATGGGTTCGAAGTAGAGCACCAACGGCACGGCGGGCGTTCCGTGCCTCAGCGACGGCTGCCGATAGTCCAGGTCCAGTGCCAGGGCTCCCCGGTTGCGAACGAGGTTCTGGAGCCACGGATTCGTGGATTCGACCTCGCCCATGACGGCATCGAGGTCGGCCCGGCCGCAGGCGCGGGCATCGCGGCGCATCTCCGTGACCAGCCTGGCCCGCAGGCGGCTGCCGATCCTCTCGCCCTTGAGTCTCGGCTGCGAGGCCAGGTATCCCACGAAGCCCACGTTCACGACCGACAGATAGCTGCCCGTGGCGAGCCCGACGACCCGTCCGTTCTTTCGCGCGACCAGAAAATGGATGTTGAAGGGAAACACGTATCCCTGTCGCTTTTCGCGGAGCAGATCGACGAAGTACCTCCGGTCGATCTTCTCCTTGGCGGGGAAGACGCGATGGTAAAGCCGCAGGGCCTCCTTGAAACCCGGCTCCCGATGGTCGTCGAGGGACTCGATCGTGATCGCCGGATGCGCGGCCTTCTTCGTCACCGTCGCCTTTTGGTTTCGGCGGTCGTAGGACCGGGCGGGACGTGCGCGTCCGACGGCTGCGGCGCGACGGGCAGCTTGAACAGCCGAATCGCGTTCTCCGACAGAATGTGCTCTTTGGTGGCCGCGGGCATGTCCAGGTTCTTGATGAAATCCAGGTACGATTCCATGCTCGCGAGCGGCCAGTCGGTACCGTACAGAAGGTACCGCGGCTCCCCCGCATAGAGGATCACTTCCTCGATCTGCTCCCGCATCCAGTTCTCGAACTTGGAGTCGAAATCCCCGAGCACGAGGCCCGAGATGTCGGCGTAAACATTGCGATTCTTGTAAACGATTTCCATGCAGTCGCGCAGCCACGGATTCCCGAGATGACAGATGACGATCCTCAGTTTGGGGTGGTCGACGGCCACCTCGTCGATTTGCAGCGGGTGGGCGTATTTCAGTTTCCCGTTCGGAGTGAACGTGTCCCCGCTGTGGATCATCACGGGCACGTCGTACTCGAGACAGAGTTCGTAGATCACCTGACATCGCTTGTCCCAGGGATAGAACGGCTCGTATCCCGGGTAGAGCTTCAGGCCTTTGACCAGGCCCTCCTGAAGGAACTCCGCGATCTCGCGAAGGTCGCGCTCCTTGTAGTCGACATAGCTCATCCCGGCGACGACCCCGATCTTCGCAATGTCCCGCACCGCTCTCACGACGTCCCGGGTCGCCGGCCGGTGCTCGCTCACCTTGTAGGACGTCAGCACCAGCGAATAATCGACGTGATTCTTTTCCATAGCTTCGAGGAGGTTGTCCACGCACTGCCGGAGGGGAACCGTGTTCTCCTCGTGGTAGTTGTTCAGGTGCGTATGGCAGTCGACGATCATTGGCACTCCGAGCCGGGGTTGTTCGAGAGAACCGGAAGCCGGCGCTCCGATGGCCAGGTCAGTTCTCCCGTCGAGTATACCGGCCCTTCCCATCTCGGGTGTCGACGAGGCGCGTAAGCGTGGCAGGGCGCGACGACGGGATCGGAATCACTCCATGAATCGAGACATGCGACCGGACGGCGATTTGGATTCGCACATCGGTCTTCGCGCCGGTTGCCTCCCCCGCTTCCCTCCGGCGGAGCGCGGTGCGGATTCGTCCAGGCCGGAGATCGGGATAAGGAGGGCGAACCGGTCGCCCCGCGGCCCGGCGCAGCTGTGCCGGCCGATCGCCCCGTGACGATGGACCGAGGAACGCGCACCTCGAGCGGAAGGCAGGGGGTCCGGAGGACGTCGAGAATGGTGCCGGACCGTGGCCGGAAGGAGTGGCGGCGCGACGGGGCTCGGACCCGAAGACTCCCGACTTGCGCCGGCGCCTCGGAGGCCGAACCTTCGTCTTCCCGCCTCTGACCCGTCCTTTCGCCATGCCGGGCGACACGAGCTCTTGAGTCGTTGCCGGCACCAGTCCTGCAGTGATACGTTTCCGTTCCCACGAGATTCCGACAAAGGAACGGTGCGCATGGCGACATCAGGGCGGTTTCGCTCGGTGTTTCTCGCGTGTACGGTCGGTGGGCTCGCCTCCGGGCTGGCGGCAGGGACCTTTACGGTCGTCAACACGAGCGACAGCGGCACGGGCTCGCTGCGCCAGGCCATTCTCAACGCGAACGCAAACCCGGGCGCGGACGACATCGCCTTCGCGATCCCGGGCAGCGGTGTTCAGACCATCGTGCTCGCCTCGCCCCTTCCGGACATCGTGGAACCCGTCTGGATCGACGGCTACACTCAGCCCGGCGCCTCGCCGAACAGCAACCCGCCCGGCCAGGGATTCAACACGGTTCTCAAAATCGAAGTCGAGGGAACCGGCCTGGCCTCATCGCCCTGCTTCACCGTCGCGGCGGGGAACACGAACGCGATCGAGATGGTCATCCAGGGCCTCGCGATCTACCGCTGCTCGACGGCCATCGTGGTCACGGCTGGTGGCGACTACGCGTTCATTCGCCAGAACTTCATCGGCACCGATGCATCGGGGGCCAGCATCGGACCGGTCAGCGTCAACGGAGGGATCAGCGTCATAAACGCAGCGGGAGTGCTCATCGCCGCGAACCTGGTATCGGGGACCTCGACCACGGGGATCGGCCTGGCCGGCTCCCCCGGTTCGTTCGTGGTCGGAAATCTGGTCGGAACGAATGCAGCCGGAGACTCCATTGTTCCGGGCAACGGCCCGTTTGGCATCTCCGTTTCCAACAGTCCCGACGCGATGATCGGCGGGACGACTCCCGACGCCCGTAACGTCGTCGTCTCCGGTACCGCCCAGGACGGGATCCTTGTCGACAGCAACACACACATCGTCGGAAACCTCGTCGGCACCGATGTCACCGGTACGAAGCCTCTCGGGAACGCGGCGATCGGAATCGCCCTCAATGGCGCGAACCTCGTGACGGGCAATGTCGTCGGGGCCTGCACGTACGGTATCTACCTCCAGAGCCCTCTTACCGGTCCCGTCACCGTCATCCAGGGAAACTTCATCGGCACCGATGCGACGGCGACGCTCGACCTGGGGAATCGATCCAACGGCGTTTACGTCGGCGGCGAAGGGTACGCCACGATCGGCGGAACAGGATCCGGAGAGGGAAACGTCATCGCGCACAACGGCGGCGCCCCCCAGGGAAGCGGCGGGATCCAGGTCGAAGGACCCGCCATGATTCGAGGCAATCGGATCTTCGACAACCGTCCCCTCGGCATCGACCTGCTGAACGGTTACGTGGGCGTGACGCCCAACGATCCCGGCGACATCGACAACTTCGGCCTCATGACACTTCAAAACTTCCCGATCATCTCGTCCGTCGTTCCCGGCACGTCCACGACGCACATCGAAGGCAGCCTCGACAGCATGGCGGCGCAGACCTACGACATCGACCTATACGCCAGCCCCACGTGCTCCCGCCGCCCCAATGACTACCTCCAGGGCGAGACGTACCTGGAATCGCTCCAGGTCACGACCGACGGCTTCGGGACCGTGTCCTTCGCGATCGACGTCCCTTTCGTCCTCGACGCGGGGCAGCCCGTCACCGCCACGGCGACGGACAACGTCGGCAACACGTCGGAATTCTCCCAGCGGATCGTCTTCTCGGTCGATCCGCCGTCGGGACCGGGGGCGGGAGGAGCCACCGCAACCATCTCGGGCATGGCGTTCACAGCGGGGGCGACCGTCACGGTCGGAGTCCTACCGGCGTCGAACGTCATTTTTCACAACCCCGGAACGCTGACCGCGACGATGCCGGCGCTCTCGGCGGGCACCCTGTACGGCGTCACCGTCTCGGTCCCGGGCGGCCAGACGAGCACACTGCCGAACGGCTGGCTGGCGGACTTCCTCGACGTTCCGCCGGCCAACCTGTTTCACGACTACGTGGCGCGGCTCGTCGTCAACGGCGTCGCGGCGGGAGTCGGCGGTGGGAACTACGGCGTCGATCAGTCGACGCTGCGACAGCAGATGGCCGTGTTCCTGCTCAAAGGAAAGCACGGCGTCTGCTATGCGCCGCCCCCCTGCACGGGGATCTTCGGGGACGTGGCCTGCCCCTCGCCGTTCGCGAACTGGATCGAGGCGCTCGCCGCAGAAGGAATCACCGGAGGCTGCGGCAACGGCAACTACTGCCCTCAAAACCCCGTGCGGCGCGACCAGATGGCAGCCTTCCTCCTGAAGGCGGAGCACGGCGCCGACTACGCTCCGCCTCCGTGCACCGGAGACTTCGCGGACCTCGCGTGCCCTTCGCTTTTCGCCGACTGGATCGAGCAGCTCGCGACAGAACAGATCACCGGAGGCTGCGGGGGCGCGAACTACTGTCCCGGCTCGAACGCGACGCGCGGGCAGATGGCGGCCTTCGTGGCCAAGACGTTCTCGCTACCGTGACCACGATCGAGCAGGGTGAGCCCCAGGAAGTGGCGGGGGCGATGGGACTTTCACCCGGAGGCTTCCCGTCTAACTCCAGTGGGCTCGTCCGAGCCCCGGTTTCTGAATCCTTGTCGCTTTTCCCCTTCTGTTTTCGATCTACATATTGGGGCGCCGCCAGCTCGCCCGCAGAAAGGCAAGGCTATGCAGTCGCTCGCCCGGGTCCGGCCCGTCTCATTGGCGGTCGTTTTCATGGCCGCGGCTGTCGGGGTTCCGGGCGCGACCTACACCGTCACCCAGACGGGTGACGGCGGCTCGGGCTCGCTGCGCCAGGCCATTCTCAACGCGAACGCAAACCCCGGCGCGGACGACATCGCCTTCGCGATCCCGGGCAATGGTGTTCAGACCATCGTGCTCTCCTCGCCCCTCCCGGACATCGTGGACCCGGTCTGGATCGACGGCTACACTCAGCCCGGCGCATCGCCGAACAGCAACCCGCCCGGCCAGGGCTTGAACACCGTTCTCGAAATCGAGGTCGAGGGGACCGGCTCCGTTTCATCGCCCTGCTTCACCGTCGCGGCGGGAAACACGAACGCGATCGAAATGGTCATCCAGGGTCTCGCGGTCTACCGCTGCTCAACGGCCATCGTGGTCACGGCTGGTGGCGACTACGCGTTCATTCGCCAGAACTTCATCGGCACCAACGCGTCGGGCGGCAGCATCGGACCGGTGTCCGTCAACGGAGGGATCGAAGTCCAGGGCGCGGCGGGAGTCCTGATCGCGTCGAATCTCGTGTCGGGAGTCAGCGACTCCGGGATCTTCCTGAGCAATGCGCCCGATTCGGTGGTGGTGGGCAATCTCGTCGGCACGAACGCCGCCGGGGACGAGACCGTTCCGATTGCCTCCTTCGGCATCTACGCCGGAGGGAACTGCGCGAACACGATGATCGGGGGCGCAACGCCCGACGCCCGCAACGTCGTCTCGGGCGCCTACTACGGAATCCAGCGTCTACGACTTCGCGCAGGTCGTCGGAAACTTCGTCGGAACCGACGTCACGGGAACGAAGCCTCTCGGGAATGTGCGGATAGGGATCGAGGTCTCCGGCAACGACACCGTGACCGGCAATGTCGTCGGGGCCAGCGACTTTGGTCTCGAAGTCTCGGGCGCTAGCGACCCAGTCCATCGCCGTCATCCAGGGCAACTTCATCGGCACCGATGCCACGGCGACGCTCGACCTGGGGAATCGATCGGACGGCATCTACGTGAACTCCTCAGGGTACGCCACGATCGGCGGAACAGGACCCGGAGAGGGAAACGTCATCGCGCACAACGGAGGCGACCCCCAGGGGACGGGCGGGATCGACCTCAACGGAAGGGCGACCATTCGCGGCAATCGGATCTTCGACAACCGGCCTCTCGGAATCGACCTCCCGCTCCCCTACCGGGGAGTGACGCCCAACGATCCCGGCGACCTGGACTACCTCGACCAGATGAGCCTTCAGAACTTTCCGTTGATCACCTCCGTCGTGCCCGGAGTGTCCACAACACACATCGAGGGCAGCCTCAACAGCCAGCCTGCGGAGACGTTCGACATCGACCTCTTCGCCAGCCCCGCCTGCCCGCGGCGCCCCAACGACTACCTCCAGGGTGAAACCTACCTGGGGGCGCTCCAGGTCACGACCGACGGCTTCGGAAACGCGGTTTTCGCGACCGACGTCCCGTTCGTACTCGCCACGGGACAGCCGGTCACCGCCACGGCGACGGACCGGAATGGCAACACGTCGGAATTCTCCCAGCGGATCGTCTTCTCGGTCGACCCGCCCTCCGGGTCCGCGGCCGGGGGAAGCGCTGCCACCGTGCTCGGCATGTCGTTCGAGCCCGGCGCCACGGTCACAGTCGGGGGCGCCCCGGCGACGAATGTCATGCCGATCGACCCGGGAACACTGACCGCGACGATGCCGGCCCTTCCGCCCGGGACCCTTCACTCCCTCACCGTCGCGGTCCCGAGCGGCATCGTCGGCACGCTGCCGAACGGCTGGCTGGCGGACTTCTTCGACGTGCCCGAAGCCAATATCTTCCACAACGACGTGGCGCGGCTCGTCGTCAACGGCGTCGCGGCGGGAGTCGGTGCCGGGAACTACGGCGTCGATCAGCCAACACTGCGCCAGCAGATGGCCGTCTTCCTGCTCAAGGGCAAACACGGCGACTGCTATGTCCCGCCGCCCTGCGCCGGCATTTTCGGAGACGTGCCCTGCTCTTCGCAGTTCGCGGACTGGATCGAGGAGCTCGCGGCCGAAGGAATCACGGGGGGCTGCGGCGGCGGGAACTACTGCCCTCAGGACCCCGTCCGCCGCGATCAGATGGCGGCCTTCCTGCTCAAGGCGGAACACGGCGGCGGGTACGTCCCGCCCTCATGCAGCGGGACCTTTTCCGACGTCGCCTGCCCTTCGCTTTTCGCCGACTGGATCGAGCAACTTGCGACCGAGCAGATTACGTTAGGCTGTGGGGGCGGAAACTACTGCCCCGCGTCGAGCGCCAAGCGCGGGCAAATGGCAACCTTCGTCGTCAAGACCTTTTTGCTTCCCTGAATCGATCCCGCTCGTACCCGGCCGTGACGACGCCGGTCGGAAGGCGCACCTCCGCCTGGAAAACCCGGCTTCGGAGCGCCCGGAGGCGAAGCAGGAAGTGGCGGGGCCGAAGGGACTCGAACCCGGAGGCTTCGCGTCAAAGTCCAAGCGGCTCAGCCGTCGAGTCGAACGTTGTCCGTGTCTCTGTCCGTGTCGCCTTCTCCGCGGTTTAGCGAATGGCCTAGTCCTCGATGATCGCCGCCGCGTCTCTTGCGTCTTCCACCGCCTTCCGGTCGGCCGGGCTCATCGCGGAGGGCTGCAATTCGATCGTCACGTTCACGATCCGGCCGGTGAAACTATTGTCCCACTGCTTGTAGTTCCTGGAGACAGCGGTCTCGGCGTCCATGCCGACGTCGGTTCCTTCGTCGCCGGAAAAGACGAAGGGCTGCGTCTTCGGAATGTGCCCCTCGCTGACTTTCTGTCCGTCGACGAAGAGCAGGCCCGTGCCGCCGGCTCCCGGCTTCGGAGCGTCCGGCGTGAACTGGTACCGGATCTCGTGCTTTCCGGCCGCCACCGTCGAGGTACCCGCGATGTCGGTCCACTCGACACCGAAGAAGTTGTATTCGAAGTGGGGTTTGCCGTCCTTGAAGTACAGCGTCCACCCGCCGAACGCGCCCGCCTGGGCGATGATGACGCCCTGGGTCATCGCGTCCGCAAGCTCGACGGGCGCCGTGATCGTGAACGGCACGTTCTTCACGTTGATGAAGGCGTTCTCCGTCATTCCGGTCATCCCGGGGTAGACCGTGAGCTTGGTCCGGCCGCTCATCAGATCGGGTCGTCCGGCGGTCTTCGCGTCGAACCGCTCCGACCGGCGGTCGTCGATCGGGAGGACGTGGTTCGCGATCGCCTGCTTCGTGAAGAGGTCCTGCATCTCCTTGAGCTTGCGCGGGTCCTGCTTCGCGAGATCGTGCGCCTGGCTGAAATCGACGGCCGTATGGTACAGCTCCCACGTGTCGGCCGTGAGCGGCGGCAGCGGCACCATGAGCCACGGGATCGAATGGCGCGCGGCGGCGACCCAGCCGTCGTGATAGATGCCGCGGTTGCCGAACATCTCGAAGTACTGCGTCGTGTGTGTCTCCGGCGCGGCTGGATCGTCGAACGTGGAGGCCATCGAGGTGCCGTCGAACGGAAGCTGGACCGTTCCATCGACGATCCGGGGAAACGGGAGGTTCGCCGCTTCGAGCACCGTCGGAGCGACGTCCGTGACATAGGTGAACTGAGGCCGCACGCCTCCGCCCTTCTTGATCCGCGCCGGCCAGTGGATCACGACGCCGTTGGTCGTTCCGCCGTAGTGTGAAGCGATCTGCTTGGTCCACTGGAAGGGCGTGTCCCCGGCCCAGGCCCAGCCAATCGCGTAGTGCGGGAAGGTCGACGGGTCTCCCCAGTGATCGAGGTGAGGCATGTTGATCTGCGCCGTCGAGACGATGCCGTTCAAGGCCATCATCTCGTTGTACGAGCCCTCGGGGCCGCCTTCGGCGCTCGCACCGTTGTCGCCGACGATGTAGATGAAGAGCGTATTGTCCATGACGCCCATCTCCTGGAGTCCCTGGACGAGGCGGCCGACCTGTTCGTCGGTCTGCTCGCCAAACCCGGCGAACGTCTCCATCTGCCGAGCCTCGATCCTTCTCTGGTCCGGTGTTTGCGAGTCCCACGACGGAATCTCCCTGGGCCGCGCCGTCAGCTCGGTGTTCGGCGGGATGATGCCCATCTTCTTCTGGCGGGCGAACGTCTCCCTGTTCAGCGCATCCCATCCCGAGTCGAACTTGCCCTTGTAGCGGTCGATGTACTCCTTCGGCACGTGATGGGGCGCGTGCAGGGCGCCCGTCGCGAAATACACGAAGAAGGGTTTGTCCGGCGTCAGCGAGTGCTGCGCCTGCATCCAGGCCAAGGCCTGGTTCGTCATGTCCACGGTGAAGTGGTAGCCGGGAGTCTGAGCGTGCTCGACGCGAATCGTTCCGTCGAAGATCGCTGGCGCCCACTGATTCGTCTCGCCCCCGATGAAGCCCCAGAACTTGTCGAACCCCGAGTGTGTCGGCCAGCGGTCGAACGGGCCGGAGACCGAGACTTCCCACGGCGGCGTCTCGTGATACTTGCCGAAGGCCGCGGTGCTGTAGCCGTTCAATCGCAGCATCTCCGCGAGCGGCGCGACGCTCTGCGGCCGGATGCCGGTGTTTCCCGGGAATGCCGTCGCGAGCTCCATGATCGCCCCGGCGTTATTGACGTGGTGGTTGCGGCCCGTCAGCAATGCCGTGCGCGTGGGCGAGCAGAGCGACGTCGTGTGAAAGTTGTTGTAGCGAAGCCCCTCGGCCGCGAGCCGGTCGAGCGTGGGCATGTGGATGGGGCCGCCGAAGGCGCTCGACTGTCCGAAGCCGATGTCGTCGAGGAGGACGACGACCACGTTCGGCGCTCCCTGCGGCGCCTTCACCTCGAAGCGCGCCGGGGGCTTCACGTCGCGCGCGGAGAGCTCCGTGATGGAGACGGGTGCCGGCTCGGGAATCGGGAGAACGGTGCGGTCGACCTGCTGAGCCGTCGCGCCGTGCGGCGCCAGGAGCCCGACCAGACCGACGAGAAGGGTGAATGTGTTCCGCATGGTCGACCGCATGGCTCTTCCTCCGTTGGTATCCATTCCGCGAAGAATCATATCGGTCTCGCGAGGCGTCGGCCAACGGTTCGACAACGTGGAGGTCGTGGCGTCCGAGAAGAATCGCGAACATCTTCAAGTATTACGTCGCGTACAAGATCGTCGGCGGACCTGGAGCGCAAGAAAAAGTCGAGCCGAAGTGAACCCTTCGCCCTGGGAGCGTCGATGAGACGTGGGCGAAACCGCAGTGGGCGGGGCCGACCGAACTCGAACCCGCGACCTCCAGCGTGACGGGTCCAGGCGTGGAATCTCGAAGCCTGCGCCGCGGAATCCCCGCCGGGGCGCTGTCGGCGCCGAACCGCTTCGGGTAGATTCCGCTGGAGCAATGCCACCGCCCCCTTCCGACCCCGCGCTTCGCCTCGCTCGCCAGAGCGACGCCGCCGCGCTCGCCCGGCTCGCGGACCAGCTTGGCTTCCCGCTCGACGAGGAGGCCGCGAGGGCGCGATTGCGGGAGACTCTGGGCGGACCCGACCATGCGCTGATCGTCGCCGAGTCCGGGAGCCGCGTCGTCGGCTTGATGGAGCTCAAGCGCCTCCGCCTCTTCACCTCCCGCCGTCAGGTCGAGGTCGTCGCCCTCGTCGTCGCCGAGGAGGAGCGGGGGCGGGGGATCGGGACCCGGCTTCTCGAGGAGGCCGAGCGATGGGCGGAGGATCTGCGGTGCGGAAAGATCCGGCTCCGGTCGAGAACGATGCGCGGACGAGCACATTCGCTGTATCGACGTTCGGGTTACGAAGAGGTGGCGACCGAACTGTTCTTCGAGAAGCAGCTCGGCCCCACGCGACCGAAGTCCGCGCGGTTTTCTCCCGGTTCGATCGTGTCGCAAGCCGCTTCGCCCCCGGCCGCTCGCGCCTGGGCTCCCCTGTCGGTCGTGCGAGTCGCCGTCGCGGCGCTTCTCATCGTCCATGCGGGCTCCCGAGTGGCCACCGGTGGAGTTTCGGCCCTCGGAGCGGTCCTCTCCGCGAATCACGTGCCCTTCGGCCCGGCGCTTGCGTGGGCCATTACGGCCGTCGAGATCGCCGGCGGCCTGGCGCTCGCGGCCGGGAGGTTCGCGCGATCCCTGAGCGTCTGGTTCGCCGTCGAGCTGCTCGCCGGCACCGCGCTCGTTCCCGGAGCCGAGGAGGGACTCGTCGCGGAAAGCACGCAAAACCCGGAGTATTCGATCCTGCTCGTCGCGTGCCTTCTCGCTCTGGCGTGGGGATCGCCGGGCCGCGTTCCGGCCGCGCGCTGACCTCGAATGGCGGGGCCGACGGGACTCGAACCCGAGGGCTTCCGCGCTAACTCAGAGCGGCTCAAACGTCGAGGCCTCGGCTGTCCGCGTTCTTGTTCGTGGCGGAGTTGCCAGAGCAACGCACGAGTGCGCCGCCGTCAGCGGTAACGCGAGCGCCCCCAATGCCGTCCGCCGCCCAGGTTCAGCGGGGCGGGAGGTCGATCAAGACGATGTCGGAATTGTCGCGGTAACGGTCGAAGAGAATCTGCTTGCCGTCGGTCGACACGTCGAAGCTCTTCATTTCAAAATTCGGCGACAAGTCCGTGAGCTGGCGCAGCCGACCGGTTGCAAGATCGAGGAGCCAAAAATCTTGTCGCCGCTGCCCTCCCTGCATGACAACCAGACCATTCCCATCCGGCAGAAACCGGTATCGGTTTCCCCTCGTCCAGACCCAGAGCTCGGGCAGCGGAAACGGCCGTTTGTCCGGGGTGACGCCGCGGAGCTGGGCTCTCTGACCCGCCTGATTATCGGAGTAAAGGATGAAGCGACCGTCGGGCGACCAGACCGGGTCGGAGAGGACCCCTTCGACGAGACGCACCGGGGCTCCTCCGGCGACGGGAACCTTCAGCAAGGGTTGCTCCTGTCCCTCGGATGCCACGACGGCGATCCACTTTCCGTCCGGAGACCACGACGGAGAGTCGGAGACGTTGAGCGACTCCGCAATGCGACGAGCGTTGGTGCCATCCGAGGCGATCAAGAAGAGTTGCGCCCGCCCCTCCGCGCGAACGACGAAAGCGATCTGGGTTCCGTCGGGTGAGATCGCGGGCGCGGCCGCAACGGCGCCGTCGCTGCCCTTCCACAGCTCCGTCGCGGCGCCCTCCTTGAACTTCCAAAGCCCGGCCGCGCCGCCCCTGGACGATAGATAAAGCAGGTAATCGGGACCGAAACGGGGGCTGGTGGCGCGTACGGTCGGTAGAGCGACGTGGCCGACCTGGGCCTCCTTCACGACCCGATCCGAGATCGGTGCCGTCCACAGGCTCCGCGTGGGATTCGCCACGGTCGCGACGAGGTGCCGGCCGTCTGCACTCGCAGCCACCGAGGCGTACTCCTCGAGACCGGAGGTAACCGCGTGCGAAATCCGCCGCTCGACGTCCATGACGTACAAGTGGGAGCCGGAACCATCGTCTCGCGTGACGGCATAGATCAACGTACGCGCGTCGAGCAACGTGGGATAGACCACTCGCGAATTATGGTGTGTCAAGCGCTCAGCGACCCCGCCGGAGGAAGGGATCCGCCAGATGTCGAGGTTCAGAGGGGGCACTCCGTGGGCGAAGTACACGAAGCGGCCATCCGGAGACCAGGTCGGAAAGTGATTGTGGATGCCGGGTTTTTCGATGAAGACCTGCTTGGCGTTGCTGCCGTTGGGATCGGCGATGAAGATGGGATCTCCGGGTTGGGCGCTGTGATACAGGACGTGGCTACGGTCTGGCGACCAAACCGCTTGAACGGCGTCTGGTAGGAAGGGTCGCGGTGTTCCACCCATCGTGGGCACGAGCCACACGCTCTCGTTTTTTCCCTCCTGAATCCGGAGCCAGACGTGAGCCCCGTCGCCGGAAAACCCTACGTTGCGAACCCACGGGTTGACCAGGTCCGGATACCGGCCCTTCGAGAGATTGAGAAACTCGCCGCTACCGACCTGGCTCACCCATGCATCGAAGGGGCCGTCGCGGTCGGACAGGAACGCTACGAACTTGCCGTCGGGAGAGATGGCGGCATCGAACTCGGAGCCTTCCCAGTCCGTGAATCGGGTGTATCGAGCATCGGGCAGGGGGTTCTTCCAAGAGTCCTCGGCACGGCGCAAGCGCCAGGTCATCACGCCGGCGATCACGAGAGCCGCCGCGGCGACAACGGCCGGGACCCACCGGCGGCGCTGCCGAACGGGAGCCGGCTCTGACGGAAGAGCACCGACCGCGCTGGTCGCTTCAGAGAGGCGATCGCGGACCGTCGCGAGTTCCTTTGCCAGATCCTCCGTCGAGGTGTAACGGCTCCGCGGCTCCTTGGCGAGGCACCGCTCGATGATCCAACGCAGAGGCACTGGAGCTCTGGGGTTAAGAGTGGTGATTGAGTCCGGCTCGTCTTGAATGATCGCTGCCATCGTCTGTGGCGCCGAGCCGCGCTGAAAGGCGGGCTTTCCCGTCGCCATTTCGTAGAGGATCGAACCGAACGCAAACTGGTCCGACCGGAAGTCGAGCGCCCGTCCCGTCGCCTGCTCCGGCGACATGTACCCAATCGTCCCCATCACGATCCCCGGCTCCGTCGCGCCCGAGATCGTCGGCGCCGCCGTCGCTCCACTCGATTCCTCCGGCTGCGTCAGTTTCGCCAGGCCGAAATCCAGGATCTTCACGAAACCGTCATTCGAAACCATGACATTCTCCGGCTTCAGGTCCCGGTGCACGATCCCCGCCCCGTGCGCTTTCGCGAGCCCGTCGGCCACCTGTGCTGCGATCGTCAGAAGCTGCTTCGTGGGCAGAGCGCCCTCCGCCAAAATCTCCCGCAGGGTCTGCCCGTCCACGAGCTCCATGGCGATAAACGGCGTTCCACCCGATTCACCGATGTCGTGGATCGTGACGATGTGAGGATGATTGAGCGCGGAAGCCGACCGCGCCTCTTTTTCGAAGCGTCGCAGCCGCTCCGGATTCGCCGAAACGGCGGCCGGCAACACCTTGACGGCAACCTCACGCCCGAGACGTGTGTCCCGCGCCCGGTACACCTCCCCCATCCCGCCCGCGCCGAGGGGGGCGAGGATCTCATAGGGGCCGAGGCGAGTGCCGCTTGCGAGAGCCATCGTGGTGGCGACAGATTACAACGCGATTTCCGCTTCCGCAGGGCAGAGCACCGGGATGGGGCCGACGGGACTCGAACCCGAAGGTCTTCCGGTCTAACTCCAAACGGCTCAGAGGTCGGTTGCGCCGCTGTCCGTGTTTTTGTCCGTGTCGCCCTCGCGTCTACGCACCGACGGTCGCGAGCGATCGTCTCTTCAGTCTGACACCTTGATCGCCGGTGGCTGCCACGTGCCCTCGCCCGGGGGAAGGATCGAAGGCGGCTCGGTCTTCGGCCAGTAGAGCCGCATCACCAGATAGATCGGGCCGTTCGGCGCGGGCAACCAGTTGGCTTCCTTTGCCTTGCCCGGCGAGTCCTTCTGTATGTAGAGGGTGAGCGAGCCGTCCGCGTTCTTCTTGAGCTTCGGCAGCATCGGCGAGTTGATCAGGTAGCGGCTGATCGGGTTCTCGATCAAGAGCTGCGTCTTCCCGTCGTACATGGTCACCGACCAAAACGCATTGACCGGAGGGAACTGGCCCTTCGCGAAGGTCAGCGTGTAGCTGTGCTTGCTGCCGTCCAGCTCCTCGCCAGTCGCCAAAGCCTTGGTCACGGGATACACGGCTTCCGCGGCGTCGTTTCCGTAGATGCCGCTGACCGCACCGACGGCGCGCAGCATCCAGTCGCCGTGGAAGAAGGCGCGATCCCCGAAGGCGGAAACCACGTTCCAACCGTTGATCTGTTTGAGTCCGGTTGTGAGGTACTGCTTGATCTTCGCGTCGCCGTCCTTCATGCCGAGCGCGACTTCCGCCTTATGCTCCGGCGAGAGGTCCTTGAAGTCGAACTTCTTGCCTGCCCCGACACCAATGCTGGCGAGCTTCTCCCGGATCGCCTGCTCCTCCGGTCCAGGCGGCGCGAACTGCAGTGCGAAGTCGAGGTACTCGAAGAAGTTGGTCTTGACCATTTCCTTGTCGATCTTCGGAAATTGGATCGCGGGCGCTGCAGGCGGCGCGGGTTGCTTGAGGTACGCCGACAGCGGCTGCACCTTGTAGCCGGCCTGCACCTTGATCACGTTTGGCATGTCCGCCGGGTTGAAGAGCTGAGTGCGGTAGCCCGCGAGCGCGAACTGCGTGGTGGAACGGAATACCTTCTGTATGCCCGGCGGCGTGTCGGCCTTCCAGTCGGGCCCGGCCACCATGTAATCGCCAGCTTCGTTGCCTGTGGCGCGGCTGCCGATGTAGCCGAAATTGAAGGTGTTGCCATCCTCGAGCTGCACCGCGTAGTAGCGACCCTTTTCCACCGCCGGGACCGAAAGCACCACCGGCTCGGCGCGCAGGTCCATCCAAAGGAAAGAGTACGGTGTGTCGCTGTTCGGCGTGACGATGGCGGTGTCCTTGTACGTGTACACGCGCGGCTCGTTCTTGATCTCGTTGAACGGTGCCTTGAACTGCCCCGAGGTGCGGTCCACCGCATACTCGTACATCACCGCGTAATTCATCACGATCGGCAGGCCGTAGATGAAGCCTTCCTCCGCTATGGTTTTGGTCTCGGCGATGCCGGGCGCGGCGATGTTGCTGGCATTGTCTTTCATCGCTGCCCGTGAGATCGAATCGTCCTTTTTCTGGCAGCCCGTGATCAGGCTCGCCGAGGCGGCGAAGATCGCAACCCATTTCGTGTGCATGGAAAATTCTCCTCGCATGATCACCACCCTCTGCTGACCATCGCGGGAGTCTACACGCCATGCGATATGCAGGTAAGCAGCGCGCACCGGACCGCTCGCCGTTCGCCTCGGCTCCGGCGGGGTCGGCGGTAGCCCGGTACCTGGATCGGTTGTCGGGCCGGCCTCGGAAAGCCCACTGGCATCGCGGTATCTAGTGGCGGGGCCGACGGGACTCGAACCCGCGACCTCCGGCGTGACAGGCCGGCGTTCTAACCAACTGAACTACGACCCCGCGAAAGGAACGGCGCATGATACCGGAATGGCGAGCCCAGTCAACCGGTTACAGAATCGTCGGGGCCGTCCCTTCGCCTGGACGGCACCGGTCACGGGATAATTGGACGAATGAAGCGATTTGGAAACCTGACCGTCGTCGCGCTGGCCGCGTTGGTTGCGCTGTCGCAGCCGCTCGCCTCCCCCGCGCTGTCGCAGCCTCCCGCCGCCCCCGCGCCGTCGGTGAAGTTCGCGACGCTGGCCTTCGACGGGACGCGCTTCTACCAGCCGGAGCCGCGCGCGTTCCGGCTCGGGAAATGGGCGAAGCGGACCTTCGCCACCCACCGGGGCCCATGGCGCGACTTCACGAACACGCCGCCCGCCCCGGCTCCGGCCGCGCACGTGTGCGACGGCGGCCTGCGCGTGACGTTCGTCAACCATGCGACGCTCCTGATCCAGATGGATGGCGTGAACATCCTGACCGACCCGACCTGGGCCAAGCGGTCCGTGGCGACGATCGGCCGTCGCCGGCGTCGGCCGGCCGGGATCCGGTTCGAGGACCTGCCGAAGATCGACGCGGTCCTCGTCTCCCACAACCACCAGGACCACATGGACCTGCCGACGCTTCGACGGCTCACGCAGGAGTTCCGGCCGGCGGTTTACGCGGGCCTGCGCAGCGCCGTGTTCCTCGCGCGCAAAGGGGTGCCGGGCGCACACGACCTCGACTGGTGGCAGTCGGCGCCGCTTCCCGGCGGCCTAACGGTCACGGCCGTTCCGGCGCGGCACAGTTCGGGGCGCGGGCTCTTCGACCACGACCGCATGCTCTGGTGCGGCTTCGTCGTCAGCGGCCCTTCGGGCTCGGTCTACTTCGCGGGCGACACGGGCTGGGGGTCGCACTTCGCCGAGATCGGAAAGCGCTTCCCCAACCTGCGCCTCGCGATCCTGCCGATCGGCGGATTCAAGCCCGTCTGGTACATGCGCGAACAGCACATCGGGCCGGAAGACGCGCTCCTGGCGATGCGCGACCTCGGCGCCGAGACGATGATACCGATGCACTTCGGGACCTTTCCCAACGCCGCCGAGGGCGAGACGGAACCGGTGGAGATCCTCGTGAATGCCCTCGCCGCGTCACCCGACGTGCGCCGGCGCGTCACGATCCTCGACAACGGCCAGTCGGTCGACGTCCCGCCCGTCCGCCACTCGGATGTCCCGCTGCAGGCTTCCGGGCGAGCCGAAGAACCCGCCTTCCAGGCTCCCCGCTAGCGTCCCAGCCGAAACTCGCCCTCGAAAGGGGCGCTCCCGCTCCGGTCGCGGCGGTTCACCAGACGTCGCAGCGAACGGCGTCGTCGCGGACCATCGGCGAGCCCGGCTTGCAGCCGAACGCCTTCGCGAACTCCGGGAGGTTCGACAGCGGCCCGATGACGCGGAACTTCGAGATCGGATGCGGGTCGCTTTGCGCCATGACGCGCGCGAGCTCCGGGCGCAGCGCGTCGCCCCGGAACTGCCCCCAGGCGATGAAGAACTGCTGGTCCGGCGTGAAGCCGTCGACCGTGGGCATCGGCGGCTTGCCCTTCTGCGCGATCTCGAACGCTCGGTACGCGATTCGGGCCCCCGCCAGGTCCCCGATCGACTCGCCGACGACGAGCCGGCCCTTCTCCGCCACGCCCGGCTCGACCTCGTACCGGTCGTACTGCTCGACGACGCAGCGGGTCTTCTCCTGGAACTTCTTGAGATCCTCCGGGCTCCACCAGTTCTCCAGCCGTCCGAGCGCGTCGTACTGCGAGCCCTGGTCGTCGAAGCCGTGGCTGATCTCGTGCCCGATGACGACGCCGATGGCGCCGTAGTTGACGGCGTCGTTGGCCTCCACGCTGAAGGCCGGCGGTTGCAGGATTCCGGCGGGGAACACGATCTCGTTGAGCGACGGGTTGTAGTACGCGTTCGAGGTCGGAGGGGTCATGCCCCAGCGCCCCCGGTCCACGGGCTTGCCGATCGTCGCGAGGTCGTCGTCGACGTTGAATCTCCGGGCGGCCGCGACGTCCGACCAGTACGCCGTCCGCGACACCGGGATCGTGCTGTAGTCCTTCCACCGGTCCGGGTAACCGATTTTCGGGTTGAACGTCGAGAGCTTCTCGAGGGCCTTCGTCTTCGTCTCGGCGCTCATCCAGTCGAGACCCTCGATCGTCTCCTTCATCGCGAGGAGGAGGTTTTTCACGAGCTCCTGCATGCGGGCCTTGGCCTCCGGCGGGAAGTACTTCTCGACGTACTTGCGGCCGAGGGCCTCGCCGAGCAGCCGGTCGGTCGACTGCGCGCAGAGCTTCCAGCGCGGCTTCTGCTCCTTTTCGCCGCGCAGGTACGCGCCCTTGAACGCGAAATCCTCGTCGACGATCGGGTCGGAGAGGGCCGAGGCGATCGTGTCGAGGAGCTGCCAGCGCAGGTAGATCTTCCAATCTCCGATCGGCGCCTTCGCCAGGAAGGCCTGGACTTGCGCCATGAAGGCGGGCTCGTTGACGTTCACGTCGCCGGCCGGAAAGCCGGCGGTCTTCGCGTAGCCTGCCCAGTCGAACGCCGGCGTCATCTTCTGGAGCGCGGCGAAGGCGACCTTGTGGTCGGTCGCCCGCGGGTCACGCAGGGCGACGTTGTCGAGCGAGGCTTCGGCGAGCTTCTTCTCGAACGCGAACACTGTCGACGCCGCCGCCTTCGCCCGGGCGGGGGACCACCCGGCCAGGACCAGCATCTTCTGGACGTGCTCGAGGTATTTCGCGCGCGCGTCGACGAAACGCGGCTCGGTCTTGACGTAGTAGTCCCGGTCCGGCAACCCCAGCCCGCTCGCATAGATCTGGGCGATGACGTCGTTGGGGTTGTGGTTGTCGGATCCGGCCGTGACGCCGAACGGCACCGGGATTCCGAGTGCGTGCAGCTTCTCGATCATCCTTCCGACGTCGGCCGTCGTCTTCATGGCCTCGATTTCGGCAAAGTAGGGCGCGAGCGGCTTGACCCCGGCGGCGTTGCGGGCGCCCGCGTCCATGCACGCGGCGTAGAAGTCCCCGACGAGCTGATCGACGCTGCCTTTCGGCCAGTCCGTCTTCGCGGACGTCTCGTCGAGGATGCTTCGGAGCTGCTCCTTGGCGTCCTCCCCCGCCTTCCAGCGCCGGCTCCAGCGGGACATGGAGGCCGGGATCGGGTTCGACGCCCGCCAGGCGCCGTTCGAGAACTCGAAGAAGTCCGTGCAGGGGGAAACCGAGCGGTCGAGGTCCGAGAGCTCGATGCCCTTGAGCGGCTCTTCGGCGAACACGAGGCCCGGCGAGGCGAGGGACGCGGCGAGAACCGCCGCCGCGCGAAAGCGTCGGTGCATGAGTTTCCTCCAGCCGGGGATTCTACAAGGCCGCACGAGCGCCGGACGGCCGTCGATTGCCTCGCGCACCGGACGCAACCCGCGGGGGTCTCGGCGCGTAAGCACGGAGAGCCGCCCCGGTCGAGCTTGGCGGCCCATGGGAGGTCTATGAGAGCGATCTTGGCGGCGGCCGGTCTGGCCGCGACGATGGCCTTGCCGGCGGCCGAGCCCTCGGAGCCCATCCCCCTCGATGCCGCGCACTGGACGTTCTCGGGCGACGCGAAGATTGAGACCTACCTCGGCCGGTCGGCGCTGCGCATGTGCAAGGCCGAGGTCGTGGCAAAGGACGTGGAGTTTCGCGACGGCACGCTCGACTTCGACCTCGCCGTCTCCACGCGCCGGAACTTCCCGATGGTCGGGCTCCGGCGGCAGGGCGAGGGCGAGTACGAGGAGTTCTATCTCCGCACGCACAAGTCGGAGCTGCCGGACGCGATCCAGTACGTGCCCGCGTACCAGGGAGTCGGCGGGTGGCAGCTCTACCACGGCCCCGGGTTCACCGCGAAGGCGGCGTTCCCCCGGAACCAGTGGTTCCGGGTCCGGATCGTGCTTTCGGGCACTCGTGCCGCCGTCTTCGTCGGCGACGTCGCCGAGCCGCAGCTCGTCGTCGCGCGCCTGCGCCGCGAGCCGCGGTCGGGCGGCCTGGAGTTTTCCGACGCCTGCCCGGGAGCGCCCGAGGGCGAGCGCGTCGCGGCGATCTCCAACGTCGTCCTCCGCCCCGGCTACGTTCCGTACGATTTCGGCAGGTCCACGACCCGCGAGAACCCGCCGCCGACGGGGGTCATCCCGGAATGGGAGATCTCGGAGTCCTTCGTTCCCGCAAAGGGACCCGTCCGCGCGCTTCCCGAAAAGGTCCTCGGCGGCCGCTGGCAGAATGTCGCCGCCGAGCCCTCGGGTCTCGTCGTCCTCGAAAAGCACGTGCCCCTTCCCAGGGACGTCGAGCGGCCGGCCGTCCTCGCCCGCGTCGCCGTGGACGCCGCCGCCGACGGCGTACGGCGCTTCGACTTCGGCTTCAGCGACGAAGTCACGGTGTTCCTGAACGGCCAGCCGCTCTACTCGGGAGACGCGCGCTACAGCCACGACAACCCTCGGCAGGAGGGCCTCATCGGCTACTGGCAGGGAACGCTCTACCTGCCGCTCAGGAAGGGACGCAACGAGATCGTCCTCGCCGTCTCCGAGGTCTTCGGCGGGTGGGGCGTGATGGGGCGCTTCGAGCCGTAGGCCGGGGCAGGGCGAGCGCCCCGCGGGCACGACTTCGGCTTCGGCCCCTCGATCGCGACGAGCAGCCGCGCGGGCGCGCGCCGACCCCGGGCGTTCTCGAGGACCGTGGCCAGCAGCTTCGGCTCGACGTTCTCGAGCCGCCCGGTCGCCGCGCTCGGCCTCGGGCGCCTCGTTTCGGGCCTTCTCTTCGGCATCGCCGCCAACGACGCGTCGACCCTCATCGGCGCGGCCGCTCTCCTGGGGCTTGCCGCCGCCGCCGCGAGCATCCTGCCGGCCCTGCGGGCCACACGGATCGACCCGGTCCGCGCCCTGCGGGCCGAGTGAGGCGGAGTCAGGCGATCGAGGCGATCCGCCGGGACGACGGCAGCGCGAGCAGCCGATTGGCGCGCCGGACGAGCGCGACGATTTTTTCCCGGCACCGCGCCTGTTCGCCGATCGGAATCTCCCAGAGCACGACGGCGGGAGTGAACACCGCTTCCGCCAGCGGCGGCTCGCCCTCTTCGAGGCCGCGGGTCCACTCTTCCCGGATCATCGCTCGACGCGCCTCGCGAAGCGCCTCGAGTTTCTGCGGCCGGCCGGAAGTTGGACGAAAGTAAAGCGTCATCCGACCCAGGACACCGTCCGACGTCGGCACGATCTCCTCGAGTCCGAGCGCGGCCTCCGGCACGACATGCCGTTCGTGCCGACGAGTCCGCCAGGCCGCCAGGTTCATCGTTCCTCCCCGCTTCGAAACCAAGATGCCCGACCCTCGCGGGGCGGCAATGATGCATAAGCATCAATTTCGAAGGGGATGGAGCGCCGATCCGGCTGCAAGTGCCCGGGGGGGGCGTTGCTTCAGGACTCCACCCGCGCCGGACCACTCCGGCCGCGCGACCTGCAGACAAGCCAGCCACCTGAACTGGTCCGTCCCGCGTCGGCCCGGTCACGGGCACGCCTGGCCTCCGAAACGGCCGGCTGCATGAGATTCCGGCGTGGCTTGTCGTCGGTAGGGATCTTGCTGCGAGAGCGTGTCCCGGTCTCCCGACGTCAGATCTTCGGCGTGAACTGAGCCAGGTCGTAGATGCCGAACGCCTTCTCGATGGAGGCCACCTTGTCCACCATGTGCTCGAACCCGTCCTCCCCGAAGAGCTCGTGCTCTTTCTTCTCGAACGCCTCGCCGAGAGAGTCGTACTCGTGGGCCGAGACGATGCCGCGAAACGCCGGGAAGAGTACCGTGTCCTCCCGGGCCTCGTGCGGGCGGTACATTCGGACGAATTGCCGAAGGGAGTCCGCCAGCTGCGCGCGGCCGTCCGGATTCTCGAGCGCAGAGGCCGTCGCGAGCCGAAGGGTCGCTTCCGTGAGCCGCCGTCCCGCCTCGTGCTGCCGGAGCAGCACCGCGACCAGGTCCGTCAGTTTGTTCGCCTTCCGGAACCTCGGAAACAGAAAGTCCTCCTCCAGCTTCTCGTGGTAGCCCTCGATGAACGTCCGGATGATCCGGGCAGAATCGGCCAGGGGCTCCGGCGGCAGCTCTTCCCGGGCGTCCAGCCTCCGCAGGGCCTCCCCGTAAACGAGCAGGATCCGATTGAGGACGCCGTGCTCGCGCATCAGGTCTTCTGCCGGGGAGACGTCTTCTTCCTTCTTCTCCTCGCCGCGCACAACGGCCCTCCCGGAGATCAGAATCGCCGTTCCACCTGCCGCCGCGACATTCAGGAATCGGCGCCGCGTCGGGTTGGGTGCCTCACCCATGGGTTCCTCCTTCGACTCGTCTCGAGCGTGGTGGGAGGTGAGGGGTTCGAACCCCCGACCACCTGCGTGTAAAACAGGCGCTCTACCGCTGAGCTAACCTCCCCGGGGGGCCGGCGAGACTCGCCTCGCGGCGATTCTACGTCGCTCGCAGCGCGGCTCGACCGGGCGGCGGCCTACGGCCGCGGCGTGACGGACTGCGGCATCCGAGGCGAGCCGATGGGCAGGACCCCTCCCCGCGCGGCGGGCGTCGGCGTGGGGTTGGGCGCGAGGGACTCGGCGACGTCGATCGCCGCCGTGCCGAGGTTCGAGTCGGTCGAGCCGTCCCAGGCGGCGAACGTGAAGACGTCCCGCCCCGCGAAACCGGGCTCGGGAACGTAAGTGACCGTGCGGCCTGCAAGGCCCGCGGCGCCGTGCGCCGGCTGCCGGACGATGCGCAGCTCCAGGGCATCGCCGTTGGCGTCGCTCGCGAGAAGGGAAACGACGAGCGGAGTGCCGTACGGCGTCGAGGCCACGGCGTCGGTGACGATGGGCGCGGCGTTGGGATTGCCGTTCTCGCTCGACGGGCCGGAGTGGCAGGCATAGCAACCGACCTGGAAGCCCTTCCAGAACTGCTTCGTCCCGAAGCGGGTGTCGAGGGTCCGATCCCCGAACGTGCGCGAGAGAACGGTCCCGCGGTAATCGACGCCGTGGCAGGTCTGGCAGCGCGACCGGTTGCTCTCGGCGGCGCCCGAGTGACGACCGACCCAGTCCTGCCCCACCGGGTGCATGCCGTGGGGCCCGCCGTCGATCGTCGAGGGGACCGCGGCATGGCAGGTCGCGCACTCGGCGATCGTTCCGATGTGGCCCTGGAGCGCGAGCGACTGCACGTTGTCGTTCCGGTGCGAGCTCGGATATTCGGCGTGCGTCGAGCCATGGCATGCCTCGCAGGCGAGATTGCCGTGGCCGCGCGAGAAACGGTAGAGGGAGAAGCCTGCCGTCGGAACGTCCGGAGTGGTTGCGAACGTGAGATCGGCCGCCGCACGGACGCCCCCCGATCCGTCGAACACCGTCGTGTAACGGATCTGACCGCTGTTGTGCGCCGCGGTCCCGGTGTGGCAGCTCTGACAGGCGGGCACGTCGAGCCAGCCCTGCCGCGCCGGAGACGCGACGTCTCCCATCGATCCATGGCAGCTCTGGCACTGGATGGCGAGGCTTGCATCCGGGGCGACGGCACTTCCCATCTCACCTCGCAGGCAGCGGGTCCGGGAGCCCGGGTGGCAGCGGTAACAGGAATCGCGATTGTCCGAGGAGTCGAGGGGCAGGCCGGAGTCGGGGTCGAGGCTCGTCGCGTGGAAGCCGTGCATCGCCCGCGTCAGTGGCATGACTCCGGGCAGGCCGGTCCCGGGCAGCGCGTTCGAGCCGTGGCAGCGGGCGCAGAGAATAGGTGTGCCATCCTGGGCGACCGTCGCCTCGAGTCCGGCGGGATTGTAGCCGGCCTGGGCGAGGGCCGCCTGGAATGCCGGGCTCCCCGCCTGGCGCGCGTCGTGGAGACGGAGGATGTCGCGCTTCATGTCCCCCAGCGGGTCGAGGCTGTCCGCGGGCGGGACGTGGCAGGTAAGGCAGCTCATCTCGTCGGAGACGGGCGCGACGATGTCCGTCGCAGCGAGCTCATTGCCCCCGGCATCACGGGCGATCAGCCGGAACATCGGGTACGGGTTCCCGACCCTCGTGTCGTCGTAGGGCGTGATCGGGATCCCGTCGGCGTGAAACCAGCCGTACGCGGCGTCGAAACCCATCGGCTGCGGCACGTTGCCCGGCCCGGGCATCGCATAGCCGGCGAGCCCGACGTCCGGCGGCGGCATCGCGCCGAAGAGCGCGCCGACATGCCTCCAGAAATTCGTCTTTCCCTGCGACGTCCGGTTGATCGACCCGTCCGCGTCCGCGACGGCCTCGTAGGTCACGTTGGCCGCGGACGGGTCGGTGACGAGACGCCCCGACGCGTCGACGAGCTGGGCGCGAATGTTGTTGAAGGGCGGCAGCAGGGAAAACACCGAATAGTCCACGCCATCGGTGCAGTGCATCCCGAGGTCGTTCCAGCCGATCAGCGTCCAGCCGGATTGCGCCGGGTCCCCACCGGCGACCGCCGCGACCGACACCAGAACGAGTAGAAGCACACGGCGCCGCATCAGGGAATCATGACTTCGAACGCCCGGCTCCGAATGATGCATACACACCAGCCGCGAGGTTCGATTCGCTCCGATGGCGCGGGTTGGCGCCCGAGTTCAGCGGGGAGGGAACACCCCGAGAAACCACCAGAGCTTTTCCGAGACCCTGGGACCCCTCCGCCGGACTATCGAAATTCACAGCCCGCGGATAGGATCGGTGCCCTATTAATGAGGAGAAAAGAACTCATGAGATCAATCCCTCGCCTCACGGCCGGTGCCGCCGCGTTTACCATCCTCGTCACGTCCGCGGCGCTGTCGGCGCAGTCGGCGACGAATGTCCCGCCCTCGCTCCTGACGCCGGACAAGGTCCAGACCCGGCTCGGCACGCTCGACTTCAAGGACGGCGCGCCCAGCAAGGCGGCCTCGGACAAGATCTACGACAACCTCGACCACTACTACGCCTTTCGCGCATTCGTGGACACCCTGCAGGGAGTCAGCATCCATGCCCTCCGCCGGGGTCTCATGGATGCCGGAGTCAAGGAAAACGAGGTCATCGTCTTTTCGGAACTCATGGATGCGAAATCCCTGTTCCTGACCGCAAACGCCGACACGATCTATGCGATCGGAATCCTCGATCTCACCAAAGGCCCGATGGTCCTCGAGGTGCCTCCCCGGTTTCTCGGCGCCATCGACGACCACTGGTTCCGTTGGGTGATCGACATCGGCGCACCGGGCCCCGACCGGGGTGAGGGAGGAAAGTACCTCGTCGTGCCTCCCGGCTGGGAGGGAGACCTGCCGACGGGCGGCTACTTCGTCGCCCACGCGAAGACCACCCGGGTCGCCTGGTTCGGCCGGTCGTTCCTGGAGAACAAGAGCGATCCGAAGCCGGCCGCCGAGACGATTCGGAAGTTCACGAAGGTCTACCCGTTCGAGGCGGGCGGCGTCGGAACTCCGGTCGCCGAGTTCCTGGCCGGCAAGGCGAAGCTCGGGCGGATCACCGCGCCGCCGCCGACCGTCTTCCACGAAGGAAGCGGCAAGGTGATGAACACCGTTCCGCCCAACGACTTCAGCTACTTCGAGATGCTCGACGAGATCGTCCAACAGGAACCGGCCACCTCGCTCGATCCCGAGCTGATGGGGCCGCTCGCCGCGATCGGCATCGTCAAGGGCAAGCCCTTCGCCCCGGACGCGCGGATGAAGAAGACCCTCACGGAGGCCCTCGCGCTCGCCAACGCCACCTCGCGCACTCTGTTCATCAATCCCCGCGATCCGAGCTGGTTCTACTACCCCGGATCGGCATGGATGAACTACCTCTTCAACACCGGTTACGAGTTCGAGACCCCGATCCCGATGATCACGAAAGAAGGCGTGAAGCCCTTCCCGCCGACGGGCTATCGGACGCTTTCGGCGCGCACGAACTTCTTCTACGGAATCACCGGCATCACGCCCGGGATGGCCATGCGCCTGCCGGGCATCGGGTCCCAGTACCTCCTGGTGTACACGGACTCGAGCAAGAACTACTTCGACGGATCCAGGACCTACAAGGTGACGCTGCCGAAGGGCATCCCGGAAGCGAATTTCTGGTCGTTGACCGTGTACGACAACATGACGCGCTCGATGCTCGACACGCCCCAGCGCTTCCCGAGGGCCGGAAGCCAGAGCTACCCTTCCCCCGCCGCCGAGGCGAGCGCCGACGGATCGACCACCATCTACTTCGGTCCCCGGCAGCCGAACGGGGTCGCGCGCGGCAACTGGATCCAGACCATGCCCGGGAAGGGCTGGTTCACGATCCTCCGGCTCTACAGCCCGCTCGAGCCCTTCTTCACGAAGGAGTGGAGGCCGACCGAAGTCGAGCCCGTGCGGTAGATCCGGGGAAACGAGGAACGCCGGGAGGTGGGCGGGTGACAGGGGCGGGGACGAGCCCCGCCCCTGCCTGCCGGGGCGGGCGCGTGGTGGTCGAGGGTCCCCGCGGTAGTGACGGCCCTCGTGGCCGCCGTCACGAAGATCCGAGATCGAACTCGAGGAGATCTGGTCGCGCTCCGGATCCTCGGGGCTCGAGGGTGGCCTCCCTCAGGACATCCGGGAACGACCGCCCGGATCGAAGCCGAGGACCGGCCGGGAGGGGCCGATCTGCGGTAAAATTGCCCGAAAGCACGACATGACGAATCATCACGCTGGACCCGCCTCCGGGGCGGTTCCCGGTGCCGATCCCGGTGAGCGCTGAGATGGACTCCGTCTACTTCGATCCGCCGTTCAACGACGACGAACGCCGCGAGCGGCTTTACGACGGCCAGCTCCTGGTTTTTTCGCCGCGCGCTTCGGTCAACGCGCTGCGCGACTTCGCCCGCGCGATGGTCACGGAGGCCTTCGGCGCGCTCGACCCGATCCGGGCCCAGTTTCACCTTCCGGTGGAGGAGTACGTCGCGATCCTGGCGAAGCTGAAGCCCGCGTTCATCAATCACCCCGAGTGCAAGAGCCTGCTGCGCGCGATCCTTGCCGACTTCGGGTGCGATCTCGCGAAAACGTACTTCGACGTGCCGCGGCTGCGGACCTCGACGTCGGACTCCTACCTGACCTCCGGGATCGCCTACGCCTTCCATCCCCATCGAGACACCTGGTACTCCGCGCCGCAGTGTCAGCTCAACTGGTGGTTCCCGGTCTACGAAATCGAGCCGTCCAACGGGATGGCATTCCACCCGCGCTACTGGTCGCAGGGCGTCGCCAACAGCTCGCGGATCTACAACTACGCCGAATGGAACGCCCGTGGCCGCCAGGAGGCCGCCAAACACGTCTATTCCGACACGCGGCCCCAGCCGCACGCCGAAGAACCTCTCGAGCTCGATCCCCAGATCCGCCTGGTGCCGCCGCCCGGCGGGCTCGTCATGTTCTCCGGCGCCCAGCTCCATTCGACCGTGCCGAACACCTCCGGAAAGACGCGATTCTCGATCGACTTCCGGCTCGTGAACCTCGACGACGTCGCATCCCGCCGCGGAGCGCCGAACGTCGACTCCGAGTGCACGGGCACGACGCTGCGCGACTACTTGCGCGGGACCGATTTGGCGCACATCCCGGACGCGCTCGTCGTGGAATACGACACGCCGCCGAAAGCGGACCAGGGCGGGCCCGGAGCCTCGAACCCGCACTGACTCCGCTCGCGGGGGTTCCGGGGCGGCGTCGGACGGCCGCGACCCCCGGTGAGCAGATCCCGCTTCTCAACAGGTTGTTCACTCAACGTGGTGAGGTGGGACCCTGGCTGCAGGGGCGGCCCTCGTGGCCGCACGCCGACGCGCCGACGATTCGCGTGCCGCCGCTCGACTGGCACAGGAGAGGGCGCCCGCAAGGGGCGCCCCTACATGCCGGGGCGAGGCGGGTTCAGGGGTCGATTCCAGAAGGAAGAACCGGCGTGAACAACGTCCTGAGAACTCACGGCTAGATCGCGATCGAGGCGAAGCGCTCGATTTCGCCGACCGGCATCGGCCGCGCGAGCAGGAAGCCCTGACCGTAGGGAACGCCCAGGGACTGGAGGACGCGCAGCTCCTCGCGCGTCTCGATGCCCTCGGCGATGACCTTCGTGTGCATCTTTCGCGCGAAGCTCATGAGGGCCTCGAGAAGGTCCTGTTTGACCTGGCGGCGGTCGATGCCCCGCACGAAGACGTTGTCGAACTTGAGATAGTCGGGCTCGATGTCGGCGAGCGAGGAAAGGTTGGAGTACCCCGTGCCCACGTCGTCGACGGCGATGCGAAAGTTCTGCGACCGGAACTTCGACAGCACCTCGCGGAAGAGCCCCTCGTAGACGGCATACGTCCGTTCCGTGATCTCGAGGACGATGCGGTCCGGCTCGAGGCCGAGGGCAGTGACCTGGTCGCGAAAGATCGGCCCGAGAAACTCGGGGTCCGAGGCCGCCGCCGGAGAGAGGTTCAGGAAGATCTGCCGACGGTTGTGCCCCTTGGCCGCGGCTTCGAGCGAGCGCTGGCGGCAGACCCGCTCGAGCGGGACGAGGAGCTCCGTGCGCTCGGCGAGAGAAAACAGCGTCTCGCCGCTCTCGAATTCGCTGCCGCGGGGCCCGCGCGAGAGCGCTTCCATGCCGATCATGTTCCCGGTGGCGAGATCGAAGACCGGCTGGAACACCGGCTGGATGTCACGCCGCGAGATGACGTCCTGCAGCAGCTCGCCGCCACGGATTTCCTGGCGCACGGTCTGCCGCGTGACCTGGTCCCGCGCCTCCTGGACCCCGCGGTACACCAGCCGCTCCACGCGGTGCTTGGGGTCCTTCATGATCCGCGCCGCCCCGACGAACGAACGGAACCGGGCCGACAGGTCGGCGCGCTCGGCGAGGTACCCGCGGATCAGCTGGTCGAGCTCGGCGGCCTTCTGCCCGAGCGCGGTCGGGCCCTCCATCGACGCCCCGCCCTCGGGGCTGACGAAGAGGATGATCTCGTCCGAGCGGACATTGGGCAGGCAGAAAGTCCCCTGCGGCACGATGCCGTCGGTCTGGAACGCCTTGAGCCGCCGTACGAAATCGAGGAGCAGGTCGTCGTAGGCCTCCCAGCCCCACACCTCTTCGACGTGGCCCTCCGAGCTCGGGCGGAAGACGAGGACCGAGATGGAGCCCCGCTCCTCGAGCCAGTTCTTCAGGTCGTCCACGAGGACCGCCACCGTCGGCAGTCCGGTCTCGCGGTCGTAGAGGCGGGTGCGCTCCTTGAACCACTTGCCGCGGAGCGCGACAAGCTCGCTTGGCTTGTTCGGAGGCGTCTTGGTCATCGGCGTCGACTGGCCCGGTGTCTCGTCAGGATAGCACCCAACCCTCAGGCGTCGGACGTCACGGGCAGGGCGCGATCGTCCTGGAGTCGGGCGACCGCGTCGTCGCTGCCGAGGACCACGAGGACGTCGCCGTGCTGAAGCCGGTCGGGCGGCGCCGGGACGAAGCGACGCTCGTGACCGTCCCGCCCCATTCGCTTGACGGCCAGGACCGAGACTCCGTAGCGCGAGCGCAGCCGCAGCTCGGCCAGCGTGCGCCCCACGAGCGCCGGCGGGATCTCGAGCTCGACGAAGTGATGCTTCTCCGGCAGCTCGAGGAAGTCGACATCGCCGCCCTCGTCGCCGATGGTGCGGACGGGCGTCACGAGGCGCTTGCGGCGCAGCACCTCGCTGTCGAAGGCGCCGAGAAGGTCGCGCTGGGTGACGACGCCGAGGAACTTGCGGCCGGCGGCCGAGTCGACGACCGGAAGCTGCCCGACGTCGCGGAACCAGAGCTTTTCGTTGACCGAGGTCAGGGGCTCCTCCGGCGTCGCGAAGGGGATCTCGGTCAGGAGGTCCGCGGCGATCACCAGGTTCGAGAGCTCCCGCTCGGGGAAGGACTCCTTGATGTCGTGGATGTCGACGACGCCGAGAAGCCTCCCCTCCTCGTCCCCGATGTAGAGGAAGAGACTTCGGGAGGAGAGGAATCGGGACACGATCTCGGGCAGGGGCGTCGTCCGGGGCACGAGCGCAACGTCCCGGCGCATGATGTCCGAGACCTTCAGGGTCGCGAGCGCCGTGGCCTCCGGCGTCGACTCCCACACGATGCCGGCCGAGCGCAGGCTCGCAACGTACATCGACTCCTTCTGGAAGATGCGCGCGGTCGCCATCGCCAGGACGGAGACCACCATCATCGGCAGGAGCACCGCCGTGTTCTGGGTCAGCTCGAAGATCATGATCACGGCGAGCAAGGGCGCCCGGGTCATGCCGGCGAGCATGCCGCCCATGCCGAGCAGGGCGTATCCGCCGACCGAGGCGGAAAGGTGCGGCGCCACCACGTGCAGAAGGTTCGCGACGATGCCGCCGAGCGTCGCGCCGAGGAGGAGCGACGGGGTGAAGACTCCGCCCACGCCGCCCGATCCGATGGTCGCGGTCGTGGCCACCATCTTGCCGACGAACAGCACGGCCAGAAAGAGGAGCGTGGGATTGCCGTGCAGGATCCGATCGGTCGCTTCGAACCCGTTGCCGTAGACCTGCGGCAGGCCGATCGCGATCAGCCCGACAATCGCGCCGCCGGTCGCCATGGCGGCCCAGACCGGCAGCTTCGACCGGGCAAAGGCCCGCTTGCCGAGCGAGAGGACGCGGACGAAGGCGGCCGAGCCGAACCCGCCGAGGGCGCCGATCAGCATGAAGGGGACGTACTCGACGAGCGATTCGACCTTGAACGGGGCGATCCGGTAGACCGGGTCGTCGCCGAGCACCCACCGGACGACCAGCGTGGAGACGACCGCCGAGACCACCGCGGGGCCGAACAGCGTCATGGCGAAAGAGCCGACGACGACCTCGAGCACGAAGAGGGTCGCCGCGATCGGCGTGTTGTACGCGCCCGCGACGCCCGCCGCCATGCCGCAGGCCGTCAGGATCCGGATGCGCTCGGGCGAGACCTTCCAGGCCCGCGCGAGCGCGGACGCGCAGGCCGCGCCCATCTGGATGATCGGTCCCTCGCGTCCTTCCGAGCCGCCCGAGGCGATCACGACGACCGAGGCCGCGCCGCGCGCGAGGGAGGGCCTCAGGCGCACCGTCCTCCGGCCGAGCGAGACGACCTCGATCATGTGCGAGATCCCGTAAAGCGTGCGCTCTCCGAAGAAGAAACGCGCGATCAAGCCTCCGAGCAGGCCCCCCGCGGCCGGAAGGAGCACCCGCATCCACGGCTCCATGCCTTCGCCCCCGCGCAGGATGTCGGGAGCACCCGTCAGGAGCGCCGTCAGCGTCCGGGTCAGCCACCGGAAAACGATCGCCCCGGAGCCGCCGGCGAGGCCGGCGACCGCCGCCAGGATCAGGAACTGGGTGTTGGGATCGCGCCAGAAGAAGCGCCCGAACCTCGATGGCCGGGTCGGGGCCTCCGAGAGCTCACTCTCCATCTTCGAAGCTGTCGGCCTCGGCTTCCGAAATGTCCTCGTCGCCGCCGAAGAAGAAGGCGTGGGCGCACTCGGTCCCGCAGAAGGTGCTTCCCCCCATGCGCTTGGCGCACCCGTCACAGACCGACTTGTGGCAGATCGGGCACCGCGGCAGGGCGAAGAGAAACTCGAGTCCGCAGATGCCGCAGTTATCCGATAGACCGGGCACGAGAAGAGTATACGGCGGGCCCTCGCGCGAGCCGCCCGGGAGGCACCTGTCCCCGTTCCCCGGGGCCCCCGCCCCCCTGTCCACACGACCAACTTCCCCGCCGGGGCGCCTGCCTGTACCATGGAGCCCTACCCATGGCTCAAAACCGAATGCGTCGGAAGGGCTCGTCCTTTCTCGCGGCCGTCCTTCTCGCCGCCGCGGGGCTCGTGCGGCCGGAGAGCGGCGTCCGCCCAGTCCTACCCCGGGTTCTGGAAGGTCGGCAACCTCATCTACGCGCCCTGCATCTATCAGCCGTACACGAGCTACACCGACCCGTCCACCGGGTACGAACGCTACCTGCGCTACGACTTCTCGTCCATGCGTCCCGATACGCGCTCGGCAGGCCAGTTCGCGGGCTACGGAGGCGCCAACCACACGGCCCAGTACTACGGCGCGGAGGGAAAGATCTATCCCATCCTGCCGCAGGGAGTGAGTCAACCCATCGGCTTCTACCCGGGGCCCCCGGCCGAGGCCAACCTGTGCACCCAGTACCTTGCGAGCAACCCGGGCAAGACCTGCCCGACCGCGCTCTCGACTTACAAGACCCTGATCGCCAACAACGCCTCCTGGAAGTCGGGACTCAGCGCCTTCATCAGCCGGATCGCGGCGGAGTGCTCTGCTCCTCCCCCGCCGACGCCCACCCCCACGCCGGTGCCTTCGGGCTGTCGCGGCCGATCGAGCGGATGCGTCACCCCCGGCCCGGGCCAGTAGTCCCGCCTCGGACCGCCCTCCCCGTTTTTGCTATCATCCGCCGCCCTTGGCGGTGTAGCTCAGTTGGTCAGAGCAAGCGGCTCATATCCGCTGTGTCCGGGGTTCAAATCCCTGCACCGCCACCAACTCTGCCGATGCCGGCTCCGGCACGTTGCCCTCGGGCGGCGCCTGACGGTTAGAAGGATCGGGTCGCCCGCGAGTCCGTCGGCGGGATTGGACGCACGACCGAGGGACTGAAACGGAGTCGGCGTCGAGCGCCCGAATCAGAGCCCGCGTCCGGTCTTCGCGGTTCCCAGGGTGCCGAGGATCAGGTCCCAAAGCGGCGAGCTGACGCCGAAGTCGTGGCTCGAGTCGGCGTAGTGATGCCGGAAGTGGCGGCGCTTCAGGGCCCGGACGAGCGCCCGGGATCCGCTCGCGTGGTGCACGACGAAGTGGATCGTGTCGTACACCAGGTATCCCGCGATGAAGCCGGCGAAGACCGCGGGCGCCGCGGCGCCGAAGAGCCCCTTGAAGGCCAGATAGAAAAGGGCCGACAGCGGAATGCTCACGGACGGCGGCATCACCAGACGGGTCGAGTCGTTGGGGTAGTCGTGATGCACGCCGTGCACCACGAAGTAGAACTTGTGGCGCAGGGTCGGAAGGGCCGGCAGCACCGCCTGGCCCGGCGCGAGGGAGCCGACGACGCGCCGCGTGTCATCTTCGATCCACTGCGGCGGATGGAAAATCGAGCGGTGGATGAGGTACTCGAGGAGAGTCCAGAGGAAGAGCCCTCCGAGAACGAGGGCACCCACCTTCGCCGGGCCCGCCGTCCGGAAGGCGGCCGCGAGCGCAAAGGCGATGACCGGCAGAAAGATGACGTGCGGGACCCAGGGGGGCACGTGGCTCAGGGCCTCCTGGACGCGGCCACCGAACATCCGGCAGGAGGCGTCGTCGTTGTTGACGAACCGCACGGCGCGGGGCGCCGCCTTCGCGTTCCCCTCGGGGGCGCTTCCCGACGTGCTCATCGTGTTTTTCGCTGCTGACATGTAACGACCTGAAATTCTCCCGCGTTCAAGAACACCTGCCTCCGAATGATATGCGACTCCGGGCCCGGCCGCGAAGGCCCCGTGAGGATCGAATCTTTTGGCCGGCCGGTGGGCGAAATCGGTGCATTCCGCTCTATTGAGCCGGCCACCCGGAAGCCTCCGTCGCCGGCACGCGGGGTTCGTCCTCGAACCCGGGGAGTTCTAGCGCGCGCGGAAGGCGAGCACCGCGTTGAGACCCCCAAAAGCGAAGGAGTTGGAGAGGGCGGCCTCGGGCCGGGCAGCCCGCGCTCGGTTGGGCACGACGTCGAGGTCGCATTCGGGATCCGGGGCCGTGAAGTTCGCGGTCGGCGGCAGGATCCCGCTTTCGAGGGCGAGCACGGTGGCGACCGCCTCCAGGGCACCGGCCGCGCCCAGGGCGTGTCCGTGCATCGACTTGGTCGAACTGACGGCGAGGCGATCCTCTCGAACGCCGAAAACCTCTCGAATCGCGCTGGCCTCGGCCGAATCGTTGCCGCGTGTTCCCGTGCCGTGGGCATTGATGTAGCCGATCTGCTCGGGGACGAGCTCCGCGTCGGCCAGCGCCCCGCGCATCGCGCGAGCCGGCCCGGCGACGGTCGGCTGCGTCACGTGATGGGCGTCGGAAGACATCCCGAAGCCCGCCATCTCGGCGTAGATCCGTGCTCCCCGGGCTCGGGCCGCCTCGAGCGGCTCGAGCACGAGCATCGCGCCGCCCTCCCCGAGAACCAGCCCCCGGCGATCGAGGGAAAACGGCCGGCACGTATCGGGAGCGACGACCCGCATCGCCTCCCAGGCTTTCAGGTGACCCGGGGAAAAGGGAGCCTCGCTGCCCCCCGCAATCGCCAGGTCCACAGCGCCCCCGCGCACCATCCAGAAGGCCTGGCCGATCGCGTGGTTGGCGGACGAGCAGGCGGTGGAAATCGTGCAGCAGGGACCGGTCAGACCGAAGTCCATCGAGATCTGGCTGGCTCCGGCGTTGGCCATGGTTCGGGGAATCGAGAGGGGATGGACGCGGCCGGATTTGCGCTGGTAAAGCTCGACGAAGGCCGCGTCCTGCGTGGTCTGGCCGCCCAGGCTCGATCCCGTGTAGACGGCGGTGCGCTCGCGCAGTTCCGGCGTGAGCTCCACGCCGGAGTCACCCACGGCCTCCCGGGCCGCGATGACGGCGAATTGCGCGAAGCGATCCAGCAGATCCATGCGTCCGGGATCGAAGTGCTCGGCGGGATCGAGACCCTTCACTTCGGCGCCGTTCTGAAACCGAAGGCCGGAGACGTCGACCGACTCGATGCGGGCAATCCCCGAACGGCCGTCGCAAAGCGCCGCCCACATCCGCGGGGCATCGAGGCCGAGCGCCGAGATCGCTCCGACGCCGGTCACGGCGACGCGCCGCCCCGGCGAGGTCATTGGCCTGCGGGCGCGGGTGGGGCGCGGGCTCCGCAGGGCCCCGGGAGATCAGCGCCCTGAGCCCTTCGACGACGTCGCGTACGCTGCGGGCCGATTTCGCCGCCTCGTCGGGGATGACGATGTCGAGCCGGTTCTCGAGCTCGAAGAGGAGCGTGATGGCATCCAGGGAATCCACGCCGATCTCGGCGAAGGTGCTGTCGATCGAGATTTGCTCCGGGGCAACGTGCTTGACGTCGGCCAGGGCGGAGATGACGGTCTCGGCGAGTGGATCCGGCATGCGGGCGAGCCTCGGCGCGTCGGACCGTATCGGGCGCGCGCCGAAAAAGCAATAAGGATCGGGTTAAGCGACCCAGCGGCCGGCTCTTGGGGTGACCACGATCGGGGCGGCCGCGCGGAGTATGCTCGAGCAGTTGCGCGACGCGTTTCCCGAGAACCCGCTGTTCGCCCGTGAGATCGCCCGCATCGACGCCGGCCGGAACTGACGCATGCCCGAACCCGTCATCGCCGCCACCGCGACCGCGGTCCCCGACTTCGTGGTCACCCGCGAGGTGGTCAAGACCTACTTTGGACAGGTGTTCCCCCTCGAGGGCTCGCGACTCGACGCGATGATGGGGGTCGTGGACAACTCCGGGATCCGGCAGCGCTTCTGCGTCCTGCCGGTGGACGAGCTCATCCGGCCGAGATCCCTCGAAACAATCAGCCAGCAGTATCGGGAGCACGCGATCCGCCTCGGCCGCGCGGCCGCGACCGAGTGCCTCGAGCGCGCCCGGTTGCGCCCGGAGGACATCGACCTCATCATCACCGTTTCGTGCACCGGCGTGATGATCCCGTCGCTCGACGCGCATCTGGTCAACGCCATGGGCTTTCGGTCGAACGTGCGCCGCCTTCCGATCACGGAGCTCGGGTGCGCGGCGGGCGCCTCGGCGATCGCGCGGGGGCGCGATTTCCTGCTGGCCTTCCCGCGAGGCCGGGTACTGATCGTCTCCGTCGAGCTCGCGAGCCTGACGTTCCAGCGCGGCAGCCTGTCTCAAGCCAACCTGATCTCGAGCATCCTGTTCGGCGACGGCGCCGCCGCGGCCGTCATGACGGGGGAAAATGCGGCCGGGCCGCGGGTCCTCGATGGCGAGAGTTACCTGTTTCCCGACTCGATCGACGCGATGGGCTTCGTCCTGAAGGAGACAGGGCTCCACATCGTGCTCTCCCGCGACGTTCCGGACATGATCCGGGGCCGGATCCGGGACCTCGTGCAGTGTTTTCTCCAGCGCCACGGTCTTGCTCCCGGGGGAATCGACGCCTTCGTGCTCCATCCGGGGGGCAGAAAGCTCCTCGTCGCGATCGAAGAAGAGCTCGCTCTGCCCCGCCAGCGCACACAACCCTCGTGGGACGTCCTGGCCGAGTATGGGAATCTCTCGAGCGCGTCGGTCCTCTTCGTGCTCCACGAATGGCTGACGAGACGGCCGCCCGCGCCGGGCAGCCTGGGCCTGATGGCGGCCTTCGGGCCAGGTTTCACGGCGGAACAGCTCTTGCTGCAATGGGCCTGAGGGCCCTGCCGTGAGTCTCTTCGTCCCTCCCCGGAGCCCCTCTCGCGAGCTGCTCGACGATCCTTCGCTCCCCGATTCGGAGATGCGGCGTTCGCTCGAGGACATCGACCTCGTTCACCGGCACTGGGGCGGATCGCGGGCGCTCGTGCGCCACCTCGCGTCTCGACTCGAGGTCCCTGGCCGTCCGGCCTCGATCCTGGACGTCGGCGCCGGTTCCGCCTCGGTGGCCCGCCGGCTCCGTTCATCCCTCTCGAACGCCACGGGTGAGCTCCGCGTGACCGCGCTCGACGTCCAGTGGAGGCACCTGGCCGCCGGCCGAACCTCCTCGACCCCGGACTCCGTGGCGCTCGTCGCCGCTGACGCCTTCCGCCTTCCGTTTCCCGATCAAGCCTTCGACCTTGCCGTCTCGACGCTCTTCTTTCACCACTTCTCTCCCGACGAGAACCGGTCGATCCTCGCCGAGCTCCTGCGCGTCGCACGCGTCGGTTTCGCCGTCCTCGATCTGCGCCGGCACCGGATCCCGCTGGCTGTCATCGCGGTCGCCGGGCGCGCACTCTTCCGGAGTCGAATCTCGGTGCTCGATGGCGTCGCCTCCGTGCGACAGGCCTATACGACGGCGGAGGCGCAGGCGATCGCTCGCACGGTCACATCGACGGCCCGAGCCGTGCGCGTGTTCCCCTACGGCCTTCTGGTCACCGACGCATGAGCGCGTACGACGTCCTGATCGTCGGCGCGGGCCCCGCCGGATCCGCAGCGGCGGCAACCCTCGCCGTGACCGGGCGACGCGTTCTCGTCCTGGAGAAGGACCGCTTTCCGCGCGGCAAGGTCTGCGGTGAATTTCTTTCCGGCAGCGCGAGGGCGGATCTCCGGCGCCTCGGCGTCCTTGCCGAAATCGAAGCCGGCGCGGAGCACATCGAGCGTGGGATCCTGCATCTTCCCCGCGGCCGCTCGGTGGCTTTCGAGCTGCCCGCCACCGGCCTCGGCATTTCCCGCTCGCGCCTCGACAGTCTGCTCGCGCGGCGTGCAGCCGAGCTTGGAGCGGAGGTCCGACACGGTGCTCGCGTGACCTCGATCGACCGGGGCACCGGCTCCGCGTTCCGAGCCCGATTCACATCCGACGGGAGCGCACACACCCTCGAAGCCCGCAGCGTCATCGGCGCGTGGGGACGATGGGACCCTCTCGATCGCGGGCTGCGGCGCCGCTTTCTCGCCGGCCGCTCGCGCTTCTTCGGCTGGAGCCGGGATTTCGTCGGCGGCGGACGGCTCGCCGGTCAAGTTCACCTCTTCCTCTTCCCGGGAGGCTACTGCGGGCTCTCCCGGGTCGAGGACGGAGCGACGAATCTGGCCGGAGTCATTTCCGAACGAGCGCGCCGGAGGCTCGACAGCGGATGGGATGCGGTGGTCGCCCATGCCCGCCGCTCCAACGCTGCGTTTGACGGGGCGATGGCGAACCTGCGTGAGGGGCCGGGCGAATTCCTCGGGATCGGCCCCGTGTTCTTCACGGTGAAGCCGCCGGTGGAAAGCCAGATGCTCATGGTCGGCGACGCTGCGGGCGTCATCGATCCCTTCTCCGGCGAGGGTCAGGCGGGGGCGCTCCGGTCGGGAATTCTGGCGGCGGAGATCCTGAGTCGGGGCCTCGACGGGCAGATCTCCCTGGACGATGTCGCCGGCATCTACGCGCGCGCATGGCGCGAGCGCTTTTCCCGGGCGTTCGGCTGGGGCTCGGTGTTCCGACGGCTCATGCTCCAGCCTGCAGCCGCCGCGGTCGCTGCGCGAGTGGCTGGGCCGCGCCTGCTACGCTTCGCGACCGCCCGCCTCGGCGAGGGATAGCGCGCGTTTCTCGCTCGACTGTGCGCGCCAGGCCTCCCGCCGTCGCGCCGCCCGCTGACTTTCGCCCAAGCCGATCCTCGGATCATTGCGCCCGGTGCAGCCCGAGCGCCGTCGACAGAAACACGGCCATCTGCCGGCGGGTCAGCGTGGCGTCCGGGCAATCGTTCCCTCCGCCGCAACCTGCCGTCACTTCGGAAGCAACGAGCGCCTCAACGAACGGCGCCCAGGTCTGTGCCGTCGTCCGTGTTTACGAAGTCGCGATGCGCCAGACGCCGATATCCCCGGAGCGACGGAGTTTCGAGGAGAAATGCGAGATCCTCGTGAGCTTGAACTAGAAGCTGTAGTCCACCCCGACGAGCGGCGCGACGTTGAACTGCAGACCTTGCCTGTTCAGCGAGAAGAGGACGTTGGCGGTCACGAGCAGATTCCCAAACGGATTGACCTTCAGGCCGAACGACCCGAGCAGCGTGTTCAGGTCTCCCTGGGTCGTCGTGAGTCGCGGAAACTGAGCGCTCACCGCCTGCGGGGGCTGCTGGCCTTCCGGTTCACACTGGCAGTCGCCCCCCTTGGAATCGCCCGTCATGGCCGTGAACGTCTGCTCCTGGACCTGGACGATCTGTGTCTGAAGGAAGGTCCGGCCGATCACGTCGAATGCGACCGTGACCCGCGGATGCACCGCCCAGTCGAAGCCCACGGTGTAGTCCACCTGGTCCGGGATCGTCAGCCGGGGCAACGGTTCGCCGCCATGCGGCGGGTTGATTTCGTCGGGCGTTCGATCGTCCTTCGGGTTCGTCGACCACGTGTACCCGCCGTTGACGTGGGGCGAAATCGTCCCGAGATGGACGGACCAGATCACGGCAAGCCGGGCCTGCCACACGCCCGTACCCAGCAGGTCGCGCTCCTCTCCGGTCGGCAGGCGGAAATCCGCGCCCACCGCGAGACCGCCGGCGGAGCCCTCGGCGACCCGGTATTTCCCGCGGAGAACCATGTCGCCGACGCCGGTGGCGCTCCCGCTGTCCTGGAAGGTCTCGCTCGACGTGTCTCCCGGAAAGCGGTGGATCGGCGTGGTCGAACAGTCGGGAGTCCCTCCCGGGCACGGGCCGGTCGCCAGTCGCTGAATCGTCGCGTCCGTGCTGGCGGACAGCCCGACCTTGACGATCGGAATGGCCGCGGCGATGTCGAACCGGTCCGTGATGCCGTAGGTCATCACGAATGCCACGATGTCCGACTTGAGCTTCAGGGACAGATCCGCGGTGATGACGTCCCCTTCGATGTACTTGCCGACGTCCGTGTGCTGGAAGACGAGTTTCAGGTCGCCGTCCTTGAGCGACAGGTCGTTGATCCGCGTGAAGTCGAAGTGGCTGAAGTTCAGGCCCAGGTTGGACTTTCCCTTGCCGATCGTGTCGGTGCGTTCCGCGTAGATCGGGCCGAAGCTCTCCGTCGCGCGCGTAAAGGTCCCGAGCGCCGGGTCGAACTTGTAGGAGAAGCCCCCGGACGAGGACGCGAGCGGGTAGGAGGAGAGCTGAAACGCGAGCTCCTGGTTGAACTGCCGCACGGCCACGAACTGCGTCTGGTCGAGGCTGTTGAAGTGGGCGACGTGGCTGGTGCCGCCGACGAGAGGGGGCGGCGCGAGGGTGATCCCATCCCGCAGGAAATCCGTCAGAAGGTCCCGCAGGCCGGTCTGCGCCGTCAGGGCGGCGGACGCGGACAGCGACAGGACGGCGGCCAGCAATGCGGATCGGCGAGCGGACATGCGCTCCTCCCTTGTTCGTGCGGCGGAAATGGAATCTTCGGCAAGACTACGAGGAGCGCCGGCGGAGGGTCAAGCAGAAACGCGTCCGTGAAAATCCGTGAGCCGGCGCGCACCCTCCGCCTGTTCCCACGGGCAGCACCGCGACCAGCGCACGGACGCCGTCAGGTCGCACGTGCCGCGGCTCGGGAGGTTCGGCGGCCGAGGATCGGCCTGCGGTAGACTTCGCGCGCCCCGCGGAACCCCTCATGTCGGAACCGGGAGATCTGTCCATGCCGTCCCACCGCCTCGACGGACTCACCCGATCGGCCGGTCGCGTCGCCGCAATCATCCTCGCCGGAGCCTGCTTCGCGACGGTCGCCGGCGCCCAGATCATCACGGAGTTTCCGATCCCGACAGGCAACAGCGAGCCCGTGGGCATCGTCGCAGGTCCGGACGGGAAGCTCTGGTTCACCGAGTTCGGCGCGGCCAGGATCGGCCGCATCACGACGGCGGGCACGATCGACGATTTCCCGGCGGGCAGCAACCCGCAGTTCATCGCGGTCGGCTCGGATGGCAACCTCTGGTTCCCCGAGAACGGCAGCAACGCGATCGGGCGGATGACGACGGCGGGAGGGTTCGACGACTTCCCGGTGTTGACCGCGTCGGCCGGCCTCGTCGGCATCGCGGCCGGATCGGACGACAACCTCTGGTTCACCGAGGGCGTGGGGAAGATCGGCCGGATCACCACGGCCGGCGTGGTGACGGAGTTCCCAGTTCCCACCGCGGGCACGGTCATCCAGATCGCCGCCGGCCCCGACGGCAACCTGTGGTTCACGGAGATCGAGGCCGGGAAGATCGGGCGGATCACGACGGCGGGGAACATCACGGAGTTTCCGGTCCTCACCGCCGGCAGCCAGCCCCAGGGCATTACGGCGGGTCCGGACGGAAACGTCTGGTTCACCGACACCGGCCTCAACAAGATCGGCCGGATCACCATGACAGGCGCGATCACCGAGTTCCCGATCCCGACCGCCGGGGCGAACCTTCTCGGCATCACAACCGGCCCCGACGGCAACTTGTGGTTTGCCGAGGACGCGACCAACAAGATCGGGCGAATCACGCCGGCGGGCGTCGTCACCGAGTTCCCTCTCCCCACGCCGGCGGCGGCCCCGGTCGCGTTGACGGCCGGCCCCGACGGGAACATCTGGTTCACCGAAGTCATCGGCAAGATCGGCCGGATTTCGCCGGGCTCGCTCACTCCTCAACCGGCTTCGGTCGATGCGCACGCGGTCGCCGGCACGGTCTCGAACGTCAACGGAGTGCTCGAGCCCGGAGAGACCGTCGAGGTTTCGCCGACGTGGATGAATACGCTCATGGGAGCGCAGGGCGTCACCGGATCCGCCGCGAGCCTCACCGGACCTCCGGGCCCGACCTATGCGATCAACGACGCCGCCGCCGACTACGGGTCGGTGGCGGGCGGCACGGCGACGGACTGTCACGACGCGACGGGCAACTGCTACCAGATCACAGTTTCCGGAGCGCGACCCGCGCAGCACTGGGACGTCGTGCTGACGGAAAACCTGAGCGCCGACCAGATCAAGTGGGCGCGGCTCGTGCACGTCGGCAACAGCTTCCCGGACGTGCCGACGACGCACCCGTTCTACGCGTACATCGAGAACCTCTTTCACAGCGGCGCGACGGGCGGATGCGGCGGCGGGCTCTACTGCCCCAGCGGCACGGTGACGCGGGCCCAGATGGCGGTCTTCCTCCTCAAGGGCAAGTTCGGCCCGAGCCACGTTCCGCCGCCCGCCACCGGGACCGTCTTCGCCGACGTTCACATCGGCGACTTCGCGGACGCCTGGATCGAGGAGCTCGCCGCGCTCCAGATCACGGGAGGCTGCGGCGGCGGAAACTACTGTCCCAGCCAGGCCGTGACCCGTGCCCAGATGGCCGTGTTCCTCCTGAAGTCCGAGCACGGCCCGGCATACGTGCCGCCGGCCTGCGTCGGGATCTTCGCCGACGTCCCGTGCCCGTCGACCTTTGCGGTCTGGGTGGAGCAGCTTCAGGCCGAGGGCATCACCGCGGGCTGCGGCGGCGGCAACTACTGCCCCAGCGATCCGAACATCCGCGGGCAGATGGCCGTGTTCCTCGTCAAGATCTTCGGGCTTCCGCTGTACGGGCCCTGAGCCGCAGCATCGCCTTTCGCGCGTGGCGAGCCGACCGGCGCCTAGAGACCGAACGTTTTGACCAGGAACACGGACATCTGCCCTCGCGTATTCGGGTCATCCGGACAGTAGCTGCCGCCGCCGCAGCCCCCGGTGATCTTCTCGCTGGCCAGCTGCTCGATCCAGCTCGCGAAGAGGCCCGGACAGGCCACATCGCCGAAGACTCCGGCACACTCGGGAGGCTGGTACCCAGCCCCGTACTTCGCTTTCAGCAGGAATACCGCCATCTGGGCCCGCGTGACCGGGCTCGCCGGACAGTAGTCGCCACCGCCGCAGCCAGCCGTGATCCCCTCGGCCGCGAGCTGCTCGATCCAGTCGGCGAACATGCTCGCGCAGGCCACGTCGGCGAAGAGGCCGGTGCACGGCGGCGGAACGTAGGCCGCGCCATGTTCCGACTTCAGGAGGAAGACTGCCATCTGGGCGCGGGTGACGGCGCCGTCGGGACAGTAACTGCCCGCCGCGCAGCCTGCCGTGATGCCCTCGCGGAAGATCTTCTCGACGAAGTCGTGGAAGGGGTCGATCTGCGGGACATCCACAAAATCCGCGAAGAAAGCCCCCGGGCGAATCGCGATCGCGGTGCCGAGACTCGGAGCGGGAACGGTCACGGCAACGTCGTTCAGGGTCCCGGGCGACAGAGTCGGCGTGAACAAATACAAGAATGTGGAGTCGAGGGCGGTGACCTCGTTGCCAGGACCTCCGCCGACCGTGACGGCCACATTACCGGCGAAACCGCCGCCGATCAGGATGAGCGCGGCTTTGCCGGAGGCTGGACCAGACGTCGGCATGATCTGGTTGACCGCAACGGTCGCGTCGCTCAGTCGATAGATCACGCCCGCTGCGCCGTACCAGAAGCCATCGGATGCCTGAACGAGAGCGGTGTTCGGATTCCCGCCGTCCATTCGTCCCGGGAACGCATAGAGGGTCGTCACATGTCCGTCGTAATCCATCGAGAAGATCGTTCCCTTCCCCGCGGCGCCTCCAAGCGCCGTCGTTCCATAAAAGTGTCCGTCCGGCGATGACAGCACCGGGGCGGCCAGGGGGTAGGCACCATCCTCGCCGTTGAAGAAATGCCTGGGCAGGACGTCGTGAGGCCGGAACACGAAGACCGTTCCGGCTTCACTGTCGCCGCCCCCCGACGTTGTGCCCCAGAAATCGCCGTCCACATCGGTGAGTCCCGCCATGGGGTAAGCCCCGTCGCTTCCGGCGTAGTCGAAGCTGTACTCCGAAATGATGTCGCCGTCGGTGCCCGCGCTGAAGACACATCCGGTTCCGTAACGGCCGCCGTCGGTCGTCGTGCCATAGAACTTCCCGCTGCCTTCGACCAGGGCCCCACTCGGATGGGCCCCGTTCCCATCCGGATTGAACACGCCCAGCAGCGCAAAATCGCCGGAGGCGTCGATTCGAAAGAGCGATCCGTATCCCCCGTAGCTATCGGTCGCCGTCGTACCGTAAAACTTCCCGTCCGACGATTCGGTGAGAGCGTTCGGACCGGCGCCGTCGGTTCCCTCGAAGCTGTGCAGCGTCGTGGTGGTGCCTCCGGATGGTTCGAGGCGGAAGATGCGGCCCATTTCATTCTCACCGCCCCAATCTGCTCCATAGATCTTGCCGTCGCTGGCTTGTATCAAGTACCCCGGACCCGCACCGTCGAGGCCGCCCTCGAAGTTGTGAAGGGTGACGACGTCGCCTGACGCATCGATACGGAACAGCGTGCCGAGATTGCTGGATCCTCCCTCCGCCGTCGTTCCGTACAGAGAGCCGTCCGTCGCGGCAAGGAGAGGAGTCGACAGTCCAACACCGTCCTGCCAGCCGAAGCGGTGCAGCGTTCCGAAACCCGCGGTATCCAGCCGGAAAACGGTCCCGGGAATGTCGTCGAAGAAGTCGGGAAGGGAAAAATGGCTGCTCGTCAGTCCGTAAAGGCTGCCATCCGGGGCCTCGACGAGAGAAACGATCGGATGGACACCGTCGGTTCCGTCGAAGGCATGGACGATCTCGAGCTTCCCTGGATCGGCGAGCCGGAACACGGTCCCGTTTTCATAAGCCGCTGAACCACCGGACAGGGTTCCGTAGAAGTCTCCCGAAAGCGCCTGAACGAGGGGCCCTCTGGGGATTGCACCGTCGGTGTACTGATCGAAACTCAGGATCTTAGTCAGGACGTCGGATGCATCCAGCCGAAAGACCGTTCCCGCTCCGGTGGCGCCGCCACGGCTGGTCGTTCCGTAGAGATTGCCCGAGGCGGCCCGGATGAGTCCCGCGCACGGATACTTGCCATCCGTGCCCGCGAAGACGTGAAGGGTTGTGAGCTGGCCGGCGAAATCCAGGCGGAACACGGTTCCAAGATCTCCGGCTCCGCCGTTCTTCGTTGTGCCATAGAGACTGCCATTCGCCTCGAGGAGCTCGCCGACGGAGTTCGCGCCGTCCACGTATCGGTCGAAACTGTGAAGGGTCTCGAAGCCTCCCGCGCCGCCGATCCGAAAGACCGTGCCCGCACCATGTTTTCCACCGCCGCTCGCCACGCCATAGAAACTGCCGTCCGAAGCCAGAATGAGCGCCGCGGCCGGGTATTGCCCGTCGGCGCCGTCGAAGCTGTGAAGCCTGGTCACAAATCCCGCAAGGTCCATGCGGAACACGGTACCCAGATCATGCGACCCGCCACGCGCCGTCGTCCCGTAGAAGAAACCGTCCGAGGATTGGACGAGCCCCGCGGCAGGCATGGCACCGTCGGCGTAGGCGAAGCTGTGCATCGTCGTCACATTCCCTGCAGAATCCATCCGATAGACGGTGCCGAATCCGGCCGAACCTCCCCAGTAGGTCGTCCCGTAGAAAAGGCCGTCAGATGCCAGAATGAGTCGGCTTTGACTGGCGATTTCGTCCGAGACCATCTGCCCCGACGTGCGAAAACGGTGAACCACTTCGTACGTCTGACCCGATGAAGGGTGCGTGCCGAAGAACAGCCCGAGAACGATTCCAACCGCAGCCCAGCCGGAGAACCTCGACTCGAGTCCGGGTTTCACAAGAGTGGTTTCCATGAGACCACCGGCTCGGATCGTTACGCAGCTCAGCGGGCCGTTTCGAGATGCAAATTGATCTTTTTCGAGGCCTTCGAACAGCCTCGACCGGGCGCTAATCCCTCGTCCCGCGCGCTACTTCGCCAGAAGCCTGGCGAGCTCCCGCCGCATGTCGTCCACGCTGACGTCATGGTCGGGCTGCTTCCAGAGCACCTTGCCGTCGGCGGAACGGATGACGAGACCGTGACTCTCGAATCCCAGGGCGCGCACGATCTTCTTGTTCTCCTGGGTCGTGGCGTCGAGGTTCTGTCCGCGGACCCGGCCCTTGTACTCCTGCTCCAACCCGCTCACGGCGGGCTTGATCCTGGCGCAGATGGGTCAGCCGGGGAGGAAGTAGTAGGTCACCTGCAGCGGCGCGGTCGGCTCCGGGAGCGCCGGTGCCAGGGCAGCCGTGAGCGCGAAGAGCGCCGAGAAGAAAAACGCGCGTCGGGTCGTCATGCTGTCTCCATTTTCTGGCGGTGTCCGCGCCCGGGGTCGCACGGACGACGCTCGGCGCAGCCTACAGGAGCCCGGCGTGGGAAAGAAACGCCGCGAGGAGCCCGGCGGCGGCGCCCAGACAGGCGATCCCGCCCACGGCGTACCGCACGGTCCTCGCTCCGAGCTGCCGAAGGATCGCGTCCGGGTCGCCCTTCATGATCCGCGTCACGTTCGCCCAGTTGGCGTCCGGGACGATGCCGCCCCGGGACTCGGAGAAGCGCCCCACCACGTAGACCGGGTCGCCCTTCCTGATCAGGTCCTCGTGATACTTGCATTCCTCCAGCGGCACTTCGCCGTCCGTGGGATGCCGCTTCTCGCTCCGATAGGCCCCGTCGTCGTCGGTCCACTGCTTCGCGAGCGTCTTGCGCGCTGCTTCCGGCGTCTCGAACGTCGCCGTCTTCACGTGCTCGGACCAGTGGAAGAGGGCCCGCTGCGCGTCGACGTCTTCCCTTCCGAAATCGAACTCGGGGACGGCGAGCAGGCGGAAGCTCCCGGCGGGCGTCGAGACGACGGACGGCACCAGCGCCACTCCCTCGAAGTACACCGCCCGGGTACGGCGCCGCCCGTGGCCGACGTACAGGTAGATCTCGTACCGGTAGGCGAGGCACGCCGTGCCGGTCAGCGGCGAGCGCAGGAGCTCGCCGGCCGCGTCGATCGTTCCGGCGATGCCCGTCCGCTCCCCGTCGGCTGGCCGCCTCCCGGCGAGACAGCCGGCGAGGGCCGCGCGCTCCCTGACGGGCTGCCGGATGCCGACGAGGAGCCCGAGGCCGATCCAGGCAAGAAGGGAAACGACGACCGTAGCCCCGAGAGACTTCGCGGGCGCAAGGGCGTAATGCTGATTCAAGAGGTACAGCACGCCGCCCAGCATCGCGAGAAATCCCGCGAGCTGAAGAATCAGACTCCGCGCGCATCCCTTCATCCGGTCGGTCTTTCGCGGAGCGGAGTATAGAGTCACGCTGCTCGTGCCCCACCGCTCGTTCCGGCTCCAGGAGGTCGCGGGCGGCGCCCCGGACGCGCCGACCGGGGGTGACGTTCGCGCGGACGTCGAGACCCTCGGACCCCGGCCGTGGCCGATCGTCGTCGCGCCGTCCCGCCTCGCCCCGTCCGGCCTCGAGGTAAACGTCGATGACTGACGCGGCCCTTGCTTTCCCGGCGGGGACCGCTGCCGAGCTCGCCCGGCTCGCCGGCTCGCCCGCGCGCGGCGGGACCCACGTGCGGCTCCTGCGCGACGGCGCGGAGGCCTTCCCGGTGATGCTCGACGCGATTGCGTCGGCCCGCCGGCAGGTCCTCTTCGAGAACTTCATCTTCGCCGCCGACGAGATCGGGATGAACTTCGCCGAGGCCCTCGCCACGGCGGCACGGCGGGGAGTCGAAGTCCGAGTCCTCTACGATCCGGTCGGTACGATGATGGTGCGCGGGGGCTCGATCGCGCCCGTGCTCAAGAAGGACGGCGTGACCGCCCGGCCGTTTCGCCCGTTCTCCCCCTTCGCCCCGTGGAGCTGGCTCCGCATGCGGCATCGCGACCACCGCAAGAGTCTCGTCGTCGACTCCGAGGCGGCGGTCGTGGGCGGCATCTGCATCAGCGACCGCTGGTCGCCGTCGGAGAAGGGAGGTCGCGGCTGGAGGGACACGGCGCTCTTCGTCCGAGGGGAGATCGCACGAGACGTCGGACGGGCGTTCGAGGCGATGTGGACGGGAGGCGCCCGCCGCGGCTCGCCGGAACCAACCGGTCCCGCCCCGGACCCCCGGCCGGCGACCGCGATCCTCGCGGAGGATCTCCCCGGAGCCGGCCGAATGGCCGCTATCTACCAGTGGCTCGCCGGCCAGGCGCGGTCGACACTCGAGATCACCGACGCGTACATGGTCGCGCCGCCGGGCGTGCTCGCCGCATTTCAAGCGGCCGCGCGGCGGGGCGTCGAAGTCTCGATCCTGCTTCCCGGCCGCAGCAACCATCCGCTCGCGGGGACCGCTGCGCGGCGCGTCTACGAGGACCTCCTCGACGCCGGCGTGCGCGTCTACGAGTGGGCGGGTGTCATGATCCACGCGAAGACCGCCGTGGTCGACGGCGGAATCAGCGTCGTCGGCTCGAGCAACCTCGATCCCCTGTCCATGGCGCGCAACTACGAGCTCAACCTCCTCGTGGTCGACCCCGCGACAGGCGAGGCCATGCGGGCGATGTTCGCTCGCGACCTCGAGCAGGCGTGCCGGGTGGAGCCGGCGGGGTGGCGTCTGCGTCCACGCTGGCAGAAAGCGGCCGAGCGCGCCGCGGGGCTCTTCGGGGGCAGGCTCTAGGCCACTCCCTCAGCGTCCGGCCGGGGAACCACAGGTCGGCGACGGCGAGGTTCTCCTTCCAGCCCGTCGAGTCCCGGGAATTGGCGAGTATGGCCACGACGAGGTCCTGGTCGGGATGGTTCACGAGACAGGCCTGAAACCCTGGACCTACCCGCAGTGGTCGACGAACCGGCGGCCCGCCGGGTCGCGGGCGTTACCATCGAAGGGTGAACGCCGTCGTGGCCGCCCTGGAACGGGCGGCGGCCTGCGGGCCGATGCCCCGGGAATCCTCTCTGCTGCTGGCCGTCTCGGGCGGTGCGGACTCGATGGCGCTGCTCCACGCTGCGGCCGGGGTCGCTGCGGGAACCGGATGGACCCTCGCGGTCGGCCACGTGCACCATGGCTGGCGAGGACGCGAGGCCGACCGGGACCTCGATTTCGTCGGCGAACAAGCGCGCCGGCTCGGCCTTCCCTTCCTGTCGCGGCACCGGGACGCGAGGGCCGCCTCGCGCGAGCTCCGCCTGTCGCCGGAGGCGGGCGCCCGGCACGTCCGCTACGAGGCGCTGCGGGAGATGGCGGCCGAGGCGCGCGCCGGGCGCATCGCCACGGCCCACCAGGAGGACGACGTCCTCGAGTCGCACCTGCTCGCGCGGGAACGGCGGGGTGGACTGGCGCGGCTCGCCGGTCCCCGGGAGTCGCGGGAGGACGGGGTCGTGCGGCCGCTGCTGTCGGTCTCGCGCGCGGAGATCCTGCAGTACCTCGCGGAGCGCGGAGTGAGCTTCCGCCGCGACGCTTCCAACGGCGATCTGCGGCTCTCGCGAAACCGGATCCGCCGCGACGTTGCGGAGCTTGCCGCAGGCGAGCGGCTGCGCCTTCTCGACGAGATCACCGGCCTGCGCCGCGAGCGAGACCGGCTCGAGCGGGACCTCGCCGAGCGGGTCCTGCCGCGGTTGCGCTTCGCGCCGGGAGCGGCGTTCGCGGAAGCCGCCTTCCTCGCCGACCTTCCCGCGGAGATCCTGCGCATGACCCTCGAACGCCTGGCCCTCCCCTTCGCGCGCCCCGGCCGCCCGCCGATGACCGGCCGCGAGCGGGAGCGGATCCGGGAGCGCCTCGCCTCGGGCACGGACTTCCGCTTCGAGGCCGGCCGTCGGATCCGATTCGAGAGGCGGGATGCGCTCTTCAGCGTCCGCCCCGCGCCTTCCTCCCCGAAGGCGGCGGTGTACCATTCGCCGATCGACACCCTGACGGTTCCGGAGTCTGCCTCGTGAAGCTCGAGCGCCGCTACGACGCGAAACTGATCGCCGCGCGCGTGGAGGCCGTGGCCGGGGCCGTCGACCGCGACGTGCGGGACCGGCCGCTCGTCGTCGTCTCGATCCTCAAGGGCGCGGCGTTCTTCATGGCCGACCTGGCGCGCCGGATCGGCGGCCCCTTTTCCTGCGAGTTCCTCCACGTACGCCGGAACGAGGGGGCCAACGACACCCTCGCGATCGATTTCACGACCGGTTTCCAGGTGCGCGGCAAGCACGTTCTGCTGCTCAAGGACGTGGTGCACACGGGGGTCATCGAGACCTACCTGATGGACCACCTGCGGGGCGCGGGGGCGGGGTCGCTCCGCCTGGCCGCGATCATCGACAAGCCCATGGACCGCAAGACCAACGTCTCCGTGGACTTTTCCCTCTTCTCCACCGAGGGCGAGGGCCTTTACGCGGGCTACGGCATGGAGCACGAGGGCCTCCATGCCCACCTGCCCGACATCTACGCCGTGGTCGCGGAGCAATAAAAGCCGGCCGGAGTCCGTTATGCTCAACCCGGGCTGTCTGCTCTCAAGGAGACTTCGTTGAACGCCACCATCAAAAACCTGCTGCTCTGGATGGTGATCCTGGTCCTCATCATCCTCGCGTGGAACGTATTCAAGACCGGCACGACGGCCGTCGAAGAAGTCACTCTCTCGCAGTTTCTCGACCAGGTGAACCAGGGCCACGTGCAAAAAGTACAAATCCGGGGTGAGGAGATCCGGGGCCAGTATTCCCCGGCGGCCGGCAAGCACGAGCCCCTCTTCAAGACCTATGTGGCCGACTACCCCGATCTGATCAAGGACCTTCGGGCGAAGAACGTCGAAATCGACATCGCCCCGCAGAAGGACTCCTCGTTCGTCTCGGCGCTCGTGATGTACGGGCCGCTCATCCTGCTCGTCGCGATCTGGTTCGTGATCATGCGGCAGATGCAGGCGGGCGGGAACAAGGCCCTGTCGTTCGGCAAGTCGAGGGCGAAGCTCCTGACCCCGACCCAGAAGAAGGTCACGTTCAAGGACGTCGCCGGGGTCGAAGAGGCCAAGGTCGAGCTCCAGGAGATCATCGAGTTCCTGAAGGACCCGCAGAAGTTCCAGAAGCTCGGCGGCAAGATCCCCAAGGGGGTGCTCCTGATCGGCTCCCCGGGCACGGGCAAGACGCTGCTCGCGCGCGCGGTGGCCGGCGAGGCCAACGTCCCGTTCTTCACCATCTCGGGCTCGGACTTCGTCGAGATGTTCGTGGGCGTTGGCGCCTCGCGCGTCCGCGATCTCTTCGAGCAGGGCAAGAAGAACGCCCCGTGCATCATCTTCATCGACGAGATCGACGCCGTCGGACGCCACCGCGGCGCTGGCCTCGGCGGCGGGCACGACGAGCGCGAGCAGACGCTGAACGCGCTGCTCGTCGAGATGGACGGCTTCGACACCAACGAGGGGGTCATCCTGGTCGCCGCGACGAATCGGCCGGACGTCCTCGATCCGGCGCTTCTGCGGCCCGGGCGCTTCGACCGCCGCGTCGTCGTCGACCGGCCGGACCTGCGCGGCCGTGAGCAGATCCTGAAGGTCCACACGCGCAACACGCCCCTCTCGGAGAACGTGGATCTTTCGATCATCGCCCGCGGCTCCCCCGGCTTCTCGGGGGCCGACCTCGCCAACCTGGTCAACGAGGCGGCGCTGAATGCGGCGCGTTTCAACAAGAAGAAAGTCGAGATGATCGACTTCGAGTACGCCAAGGACAAGGTCATGATGGGCCCCGAGCGCAAGTCCATGATCATGACCGAGGAAGAGAAGCGCAACACCGCGTATCACGAGGGCGGGCACGCTCTCGTCGCGGCGATCCTCCCGGACGCCGACCCGGTGCACAAGGTCACGATCATCCCGCGCGGACGCGCGCTCGGACTCACGATGCAGCTCCCGACCGAGGACAAGTACTCCCACACCAAGGAGTACCTCGACGCCACGATCACCGTCATGATGGGCGGCCGCATCGCCGAAGAGAAGTTCCTCGGGCACATGACGACCGGCGCCGGCAACGACATCGAGCGCGCGACCGACATGGCGCGCAAGATGGTCTGCGAGTGGGGCATGAGCGAGATGGGTCCGCTGACCTTCGGCCGGCCCGAGCAGGAGATCTTCCTCGGCCGGGACTTCGGCCGCACCCAGGACTACTCGGAGTCGACGGCCAACCAGATCGACGCCGAGGTCAAGCGGATCGTCACGACGGCCTACGACAAGGCCAAGAAGCTGATCGACGAGAACGAGAAGGCCATGCACCGGATCGCGCGGACCCTTCTCGAGAAGGAAGTGCTGGACGGCGACGAGGTCCTCCAGATCATCGCCGAGGAGTCCGGAACCGACATCTCGAAACTCCGCAAGTCCGGCCCGCCGAAGCCTCCGATCATGCCCGGCCCGACCCCCGAGGTCGCGGACGGCACCATCGGGCCGCTGGTGCCGGAACCGGCCTAGCAGGACGGCAGGGGCCGGGCTTGCACCCACCCGGGCGGCCGCAGGGTCGCCCCGACTCCGGGAGGTTTCGATCATGACCATCGCCGAAAGGCTTCTTCCCGAGTTCGACGGCGAGATGGCGTCGACGCGGCGCCTCCTCGAACGCCTCCCTGCCGACCGCCTCGACTGGAAGCCGCACGCGAAGTCGAAGAGCCTCGGCGAGCTCGCCGCGCATCTGACGGAGCTGCCGCGCTTCGGCGTCCGCTTCGAGAAGGACGTCTTCCAGATCGGCAGCGAGAAAGCACCGGCGATGCGGAACGCGTCCGAATACCTCGCTCGCTTCGACGAGAACGTCGCCGCCGCCCGCGCAGGAATCGCCCGGATGCCGGACGAGCGCATGGAGATGGAGTTCACCGTGACGCGGCCGAACGGAGAGCCGTTCTTTGCGCTCGATCGACGCTCGCTCCTGCGCCGCGTGCTCCTGAGTCACTCGATTCACCACCGCGGCCAGCTCACGGTTTACCTCCGCCTGCTGGACGTGCCGCTGCCTCCGATTTACGGCCCCACCGCGGACGAGTCGGGCTAGACGAGCCCCTTCGGGGCGGGCCGGACCTACCGGGCGAGCTTGCGCAGTTCCTCGGACGCTGCGCGGCTCGCGACGACGACCGTTCCGTCCTTCAGCGTGATCGCGAGACGCCTTTCGTCGTAGGGCTTCAGGTGCGCCACCGCGTCGAGATTGACGATGTGGGACCGATGCACCTGCCGGAAGCGGGCGGGATCGAGGCGATCGGCCAGTTCGGAGAGGGTCACGTGCAGCAGGAAGGTGCCCTCGGCGGCATGGACCTCGGCGTAGTCACCCTGCGCCTGGATGCGGCGGATGCCGTCGACGGCGATCGGGACGATGCGGTCCCCGTGGCGGGCAAAGAGCCTCGAAAGCGGCCCGGGCTCGAGGGAGCTTCGCACCCGATCGCTCGCGGCGACCGGGGCCTGACCGAGCCTTTCGCGCACGCGCCCGACGGCGGCGGCGAGCCGTTCCCGGCCGAAGGGCTTGACGAGGTAGTCGACCGCTCCGATCTCGAAGGCCGCCACGGCGAAGCGGTCGTAGGCGGTGGTGAAGACGATCTCGGCCGGGTGGCGGATCCGCCGCGCGACCTCGAGCCCCGAGAGCTCGGGCAGCCGGACGTCGAGGAAGAGCAGGTCCGGCCGGTGCTCGTCGGCCAGGGCGAGCGCCGTCCGGCCGTCCACCGCCTCGGCCACGATCTCGATCCACGCCGTGGCGGCCAGGTATTCGCGCAGGCTCTCCCGCGCCGGGGCCTCGTCCTCCGCGATCAGGGCGCGAACGCGCGGGCCGTTCACGCGCTCTCCGGAACGGCGTCGACGGGAAGCTCCAGACGCGCGCGCAGGCCGCCGCCGGAGGGCGTCTCGAACACGAGGCGCGCCCGGCCGGAGTAGAGAGCGGCGAGGCGCTCCTGCAGGAGGCGCAGGCCCATCCGCGGGCTCGCCGCGATCTGTTCCGGCGAGGCCCCGGGCCCGTCGTCCTCGACGCACAGGCACAGGCTGCCACCCGAGCGGCGAGCCGACAGATGAAGGCGGCCGCCGGAGGCGCGGGGCGCCACCGCATGGACGATCGCATTCTCGACCAGCGGCTGCAGGGCGAACGGAGGAACGGAAACCTCCAGGGCCGAGGGCTCCGCGTCGATCTCGAGGCGCAGCCGGTCGCCCAGGCGCACGCGCTCGAGCTCGAGGTAACTCCCGACGAAATCCCACTCGCGCGCGAGCGGGACCCAGTCGCTGCCGGTCTGATGGATCCACTGCCCGAACCGGAGCAGCTCGCCGAGGCGCTCGAGGGCTCCCTCGACGCGCGCCGGGTCGCGGCGGACGAGACCGAGGAGCGCGTGCAGCACGTTGAGAACGAAGTGCGGGTGGAGCTGGGACCGAAGCAACTGGAGCTCGGCGCGGGCCCGCAGGACATCGGCGCGGGCGGCGCGCTCGCGGGCCTCGCGCAGGGCCTCGGCCGTGTGCCATGCGTAGCCCGCGCCGGCGAGGGCGAGGTGGATCAACCCGTTGATGACCGTCTGCCAGGCCACGATTCCGAGCGTGGGCCAGCGGAGCGCTCCGGCGAAGACCCGGCTTTCGACGACGATCAGGACGAACCACCCGGCCGTCGACGCCACGGCGAGCCCCGCGAGGGCGGGCACGAGGCGCAGAAAGAGACGCCACCGCGAGTCGAGCGGCCACGGCCAGCGCCGCGCCAGGTTGAGCGACACGGGCCCGAGGAGCGCGGCGGGAAGCACCGCTGCGACGGCGCCGCGGGCGGCCATCCCGATCGAGACGCCGCTCGTGGTGTAGAGCGCCGCGTAGACCGCCGCAAGCGCCGCCCATGCCCCCGCGTACGCCGCCAGGGGCGGGCGCAGGACAGGCGGCGCGGCGGCGCGGGGTGTCGTCATGGGGTCCGGCACCCGATTGTTGCGGCGGGAGCGACCCGGCCGCAAGCCCCGCCGCCCCTCAGCGCGCCGCCACCGCGACCGGAAGCGCCTCGATCTGGGGCAGCAGGATGTCGCGGACGTAGTGCCACTCGGGCACCGCCGTCAGCGCGCCCTCCGCATAGGCGAGGGCCAGGGCACGATCGGGCTTCGGACCGTGGGCGTAGACATACGCGAGATTCATGAGGTTCTCGGGACCTCCCCACCTCGGCAACCAGGAGGGGGGCGTCGGCTCCGCGAGCGACTCCCGCCAGGCGCCGGCGATGCCCTGTCGCATCGTCGCGACGGCCTTCACCATGTCGCCGCCGCGCGGAGGCGGCGCCCACATCTCCATTTCTCCCCGGATCCAGAGGGCCCGCGGATTGTCGCCGGCGTTTTCGAGAAGCCAGTGGAACCCGGGGACGGCTTCGTCCAGGATGGCCTTGCGGCGCGCCTCGTCGTTGCCGGCGAGGTAGATGAGATTGCCCCAGCACCCGACCATCGCGAGCCTCGCTTCGATCCATTCCGGGCGGACACCCTGGGCCGCCTTGAAGCGCGACACCGCCTTCTCGAGGTCCGAGACGAGGTCGTCAGGGCGGGGGGCTTCGTTGAATCCGTTGATCGCGCGCCGCCAGAGAGCGAACCCCCGCCAGTAGTCCCGGTACTCGGCCCGCGACGGGATCTCGAAGCGTCCGAGCTCCCCCTCGAGACGAGCGAGCTCCGCCCGGTCGCCCCGGTAGTCGGCGTTCAGGACCGCAGCGGCAAGCTCGGCCAACCGGGCCTCGGGTTTCGGCTCGGCCGGGGCGGGTCGCGCGAGGGCGGCGAGGGCGACGATCCAGGCAACCACCTTCATGACATTGACCTCCATGGCGGCTTGTACGGGAGGTCGATCCGGCCGCACGCGCCGCGTCGCCGGACGAGCCGACGGCGCGGTCGAGCAGGCGGCGCCGCGGTCCAACGGCGACGAAATTTTCGGGGCACGACTCGATCCACTAGACTCCCGAAATGCCATTTTCGGCCGACCTCGTTCTCGCCGCCGGCGACGCCGCGGCGTTGCGGGAGATCTGCGCGTGGGACGGGTTTCGCCCGGCGACATTTCCGCCCTCGGACTTCCCCCTCGACGTCGTCCGCTTCTCCGGGTCAGCCTCGCGGCCGGTCGTCATCGCGCGCTCCCGGCGCGTCGAGACGCTCAAGGCGATGCCCGGGAGCCTGCGGGAGCGGGCCGAATCCGCGCTCGCACGGGTGGCGCGGAGGCCGGCAAAGCTGGCGATCGCCCGGGGACGGTGGCTCGAGCTCGGGACCGGACCCGCCGTCATGGGGGTCCTCAACGTGACTCCCGATTCCTTCTCGGACGGCGGCCTCTACCTCGACCGCGAGAGAGCCGTCGACCGGGCGCTCGCGATGTTCGAGGAGGGGGCCGCGGTCGTCGACGTGGGGGGCGAGTCGACGCGCCCGGCCAACTACGGCGAGGCCCGGCCGCCCGGGGTCGAGGAGGAGCTCGCGCGGGTCGTCCCGGTCATCGCCGCCATCCGGGCGAGGACCGACGCGCCACTCTCGGTCGATACGCGGCGGGCCGCCGTGGCCCGCGCGGCGCTCGAGGCCGGCGCCGACCTCGTCAACGACGTTTCGGCCGGCCGCTTCGACGCCGCCATGCTCGAAACGATCGCGGCCGCCGGCGCGGGCGCTATCCTCATGCACATGAAGGGCACGGACCCCCGCACGATGCAGGACGATCTGCACTACGACCACCTGCTCGGCGACATCGCCGCGTTTCTCGCCGACGCCGCAGACCGCGCCGACGCGGCCGGCGTCGCGCCCGGCGCGATCGCGATCGACCCGGGCCTCGGCTTCGGCAAGGCGCCGGACGACAACCTCGTTCTGCTCCGCCACCTCGGGGCGCTCGGCTCGCTCGGCCTTCCCATCGCGGCGGGCGCGTCGCGGAAGGGCTTCGTCCGGCGCTTCTCGGGGGTCCCCGAGACGGCCTCCGCGGCCGAACGCCTGCCCGGCTCGCTCGCCGCGCTCGGCGCCGCCGCCGCAGGCGGCGCCTCGGTCCTCCGCGTCCACGACGTGGCGGATTCGGTCCGATTCCTGAGGATGAACGGCGCGATCGCGCACGCGGCTCCGGCGACGGCCGCCATCCCGGGGGCCGCGGCCCGCTGATGGATTCGCTCGCGTCCCGCCTCGCTCAGCTGACGCACCTGAATTTCGGATGGCGCGACGCCCTCGACATCGCGATCGTCGCGGTGATCACGTACGGACTGCTGCGCCTGATCCGCGGGACCCGGGCCGTCCAGATGGTCCTGGGCCTCTTCGCCATCTTCGCCGTCTACGCGATCGCGGTTTTCTTGAAGCTCGCGGCGCTGACGACAGTCTTGACGGCGCTCATCTTCTACGTCCCGTTCGCAATCATCGTGCTCTTCTCGCACGAGCTGCGCCGCGCGCTCGCCGTATTCGGACGAACGCCGTTCTTCGCGCTCTTTTCGGGCTACCACCCGGAGGAGGCGATCTCGGAGATCGTCCTCGCCGTGACCTCCCTCGCGGCCCGCCGCGTCGGCGCCCTCATCGTCCTCGAGCGCCGGGAGGGTCTGAAGACCTACATCGAAAACGGCTCGGCGATCGACGCGGTGGTGTCCTACGAGCTGCTGGTGACCCTGTTCGCTCCCGGGACGCCCCTCCACGACGGCGCCGTCGTCGTTTCCGGCGACCGGATCGCCGCCGCCGCGAGCTTCCTGCCCCTGTCGCTCAAGGAGAGCCTGCCGAAGCGGTTCGGAACGCGCCATCGCGCGGCGGTCGGGATCACCGAGGAGACCGACGCCCTGGCGATCGTGGTCTCGGAAGAGCGGGGAACGATCTCGGTCGCCCGCGACGGCGACATCCAGGAGGACCTGGACGGAAAAGCGTTGCGTGACCTTCTCTTCCGCGAGTTTGCGGTGCACCGATGAGATTTCCCGGCGGCCTCTTCCGAAACCCCGGCACAAAGCTCCTCGCGCTCGCGATCGCGTGCGCGACCTGGTACGTCCTGACCGGCGAGCGGCGGGAGCGCATCTCCGAGCGCAGCTACCGCATCCCCCTCTCCATCGTGAACATCCCCGCGGGAACGCTCATCGTCTCGCCGCTGCCGGACGGCGTCGACGTGCGGCTGCGGGGCGCGTTCACGCCGCTGAGACAGCTCGAGCCCTCCAAGCTCGAGGCCGTCGTCGACCTCGCCGACGCGGAGCCGGGCGAGAAGCGCTACACCCTCGCGCCCGGCGACATCAACGTGCCGCGGGACGTCGAGGTCATCGCGATTTCCCCCGCCGAGATCCGGGTCGTCCTCGACGCAATCGCTCAAAAGACGGTTCCGATCCTCGCCGACGTCACGGGCCAGCCGGCCGCCGGCGCGCGACTCGAAGAGGTCTCGGTCGAGCCCCGCCACGCGCGGCTGCTCGGCCCGGCGAAGACGCTCGCACGCCTGGTGCAGATCAAGACGGACCCCGTGTCGATCGAAGGCCGCGACGCCCCGTTCTCGGTGTCGACAACCCTGTCGTCTCAGGCCCCCGGGGTCCGGGTCCCGGACGGTCAGCCCGTCACCGTCCGCGTCCGGATCCGCGCCGTCCCCGTGCCGACGCCCACGCCGACGGTTCGCCCGAGGCGAAAATGACACGCACTCCAGGAGGCCAGGCTTGAAGCTCTTCGGGACCGATGGACTGCGTGGACGGGCCGGCGAATATCCCCTGGACCCCGCCTCGGTGAGGCGGCTCGGCCAGGAGCTCGGCGGGAGGCTCCCGGGTTCCGGCGCCGCCCGCGTGGTCGTCGGCGGGGACACGCGCGAGTCGACGCCGGCGATCGTCGCGGACCTCGCCGCGGGGCTGCGCGAGGCGGGCTGCGGCGTCGCCTCCGCGGGGGTCATCACCACGCCGGGAATCGCCGAGCTCGTTCTCGAGATCGGCGGCGCGGCCGGCGTGGCCGTCTCCGCCTCCCACAACCCTTACGAGGACAACGGCATCAAGATCTTCGGCCCCGACGGCCGCAAGTGGCCCGACGCCGAGGAGGAGTTCCTCGAGCGGAAGTTGATCGAGGGCATGGGAAAGGGCGTGCCACGCCCGACCCCGGCGCCTCCCGATCCGGACCCGGGCCTCGTCGCGACGTACATCTCGCGCCTCAAGGCCGGCGCGCCGGAGGACCTCGACGGCCTGCCCGTGCTGCTCGACGCCGGCAACGGCGCGGCCTTCCAGATCGGCCCGCGCGCGCTGCACCGCGCGGGCGCCCGGGTGACCGCGATCCACGACGCGCCCGACGGCCGAAACATCAACCACGGCTGCGGGGCCCTCCATCCCGAGGGCATGGCGGCCATGACGCGCGAAGAGGGCGCGGCCCTCGGGGTCGCGTTCGACGGCGACGCCGACCGCGCGATCTTCGCCGACGAGACGGGCCGGATCCTCGACGGCGACGACGTGCTCTGGATCGTGGCGTGCGACTGGAAGGCCCGCGGCATCCTCCCGGCGGGCGGGGTCGTCGGCACGGTCATGTCCAACTACGGGCTGGAGGCGGCCCTTTGCGACCTGGGAATCGCCTTCTCCCGCGCGGCCGTGGGAGACCGCAACGTGGCGCGGCGAATGGACGAGACGGGCGCGGTGCTCGGTGGCGAAACCTCGGGTCACACCCTGCTCGCTCCCCTGTCGCCCGCCGGCGACGGAATCCTGACCGCCCTCGTCGTGGCGTCGATCGTCCGGGCGAGCGGCCGCCGCCTGTCGCAGCTTGCGACGCTCACGAAGATGCCACAGACGCTGCGCAACATCCGCGTCGGCCGCCGCGTCCCCATCGAGGAATCGCGCGGCATCACCGGGGCCGTGGCCCGCGCCGAGGACCTCCTGCGAACCCGCGGGCGGGTCTTCCTGCGCTACTCGGGCACGGAGCCCCTGCTGCGGATCCTGGTCGAGGGTCCGGATCATGCCGAGGTCCATGCCCTCGCCGACGAGCTCGAAGCCGTGGTCCGCGCCGAGCTCGGCGCGTGAAGGCGGTCCGGGCCGTCCTCTTCGACGCGGGCGGCACGCTCATCCACGTCGACGGCGCGCGGGTCTGCCGCGCGGCCGGCGTTGCCTACGAGGATGCCGCGTTCCGGCGGGCCGAGGCCGACGCCGTCGCCGCCGTGCGCGCCCTCGTACTCGAGCATCCCGGGTCGCGGGACGCCGAGCGAATCCCGCTGTACTTCGACACGCTGCTCTCCGGCCTCGGTCTCGACGAGTCCGCCGAACGCCGGCGTGCCGCGGTCGAGGTGGCCGGGGAACACCGGCGCTCGAACCTCTGGTCGAGGCGTGCGGAGGGCTCGCTCGAGACGCTCGGCTCCCTGCGGCGGCGGGGGTACCGCGTCGCGGTCGTCTCCAACGCCGACGGCCGCGTCCGGGGGCTCCTCGACGCGGCGGGATTCACGCCGCACCTGGAGTTCGTCGTCGACTCGGCCGAGATCGGCGTGGAGAAACCGGACGCCCGGATCTTTCATGCCGCCACGGACCGGCTGGGCCTTCCTCCCTCCGCCTGCGCCTACGTCGGCGACATCTACGAGATCGACGTCGTGGGAGCGGAGCGCGCCGGCCTGGCTCCGATCCTCATCGGGGAAGGGCCCGCCCCGGAGGGCACGCGGCGCGTGCCGGTTCTCTCGACACTTCTCTCCCTCTTTCCCGGTTTCGCATAGACTCGAGCGAAGGAGGTCACGATGACCACCCGCACCACTCACCGCAGCGTTGCCGGCAAGAAGCTCTACGCCGTCCGCGATTCTTCGGGGCGCTTCAAGGACATCCAGACCTATGAACGCGCCCACCGCGCCGACCTGAAAAAGAAGAGCAAGGCCGAAAAGGCCAAGGCCTCCAAGAAAAAGTAACGGATCCGCCCACGGCGGCGCTCCGCGAGCCGTTTCACCTCGAACCAACCGACAGGGAGGGCACCATGGCCATCTTCTCGGCCGTCCGCACCATGGCCGAACACTGGTGGGTCGTCCTGCTCCGCGGCATCCTCGCGATCCTCTTCGGGGTCCTCGCCTACTCCTGGCCGAGGCTGAGCATCCTGATCCTGGTGACAATCTGGGGCGCCTACGCGCTGGTGGACGGAATCGTCGGCGTCGTCGCGGGAGTCCGCGGAAAATGGGGCTCGCTCGTCGTCATCGGCCTGCTCGGCATCGCCGCAGGCGTCGTCGCGTTCCTGTGGCCGGGCCTGACGGCCGTCACGCTGCTCTGGATCCTGGCGTTCTGGGCGATCGTCGCGGGGGTGCTTCAGATCTCGGCGGCGATCCGTCTGCGCAAGGAGGTCGAGGGCGAGTGGCTCTGGGTCCTGTCGGGAATCCTGACGATCGGCCTCGGCGTCCTGTTCTTCCTCTACCCGGGGGCCGGCATCCTCTCGGTGACGTGGCTGATCGCTGCGCTGGCGATCGTGTGGGGGATCCTGCTCGTGATGCTGTCGTTCAAGCTGAAGGGGCTCAAGGCGAAGCTCGCGACGCAGTCGGCGTAGATCGAAGAGGGCGGGGACGAGCCCCGCCCCTACCCGTAGCGCTCGACGTCCGGTGGAACCGTGCCGATCACGTTGGGCTCCTGGAAGACCAGCGCCGTGCCGGCGATCGGCACGTAAACGGTATGGTTGCCCGCCGCCATGTCGACGCGACACTCGTAGTAGCCGTGGGGCGAGATCGTCATCAGCATCGCGGGCTTGTTCTTGAAATCGAGCATCGGGCAGAACAGGATGACTTTGGCGGGCATCAGTCACTCCTCCCCGGTGAGAATGCCGAGCATCTCTTCCCAGGTCACCGTCTCGACGCCGAGTGACCTGGCCTTTTCGAGTTTCGATCCCGCCGATTCTCCCACGACCACGTAGTCCGTCTTCTTCGAAACCGACCCGGAGACCCTGGCGCCGGCGGCCTCGAGGCGGGCCCCGGCCTCCTCGCGCGAAATCCCCGGCAGGGTGCCGGTGATGACGACGGCCTTCCCCGCGAGCGGCCCCGAGGCGGCGCGCCGGCGCCGGGGGCCCTCGAGCCGCACGCCATGCGTCCGGAGCTTCTCGAGGAGCTCGCGATGCTTCGGGCGGGAGAAGTACGCCCGGACGGCGGCGGCCGTGTTCGGGCCGACCTCGTCGACGGCCTCGAGCTCGTCGGTGCCCGCGTCGGCGAGGGCGTCGAGGGAGCCGAAGTGCTCGGCGAGCGTCTTCGCCGCCTTCTCGCCCACGTGCCGGATCCCGAGCGCGAAGATCAGCCGCGACGGCTCGTTCGCCTTGCTCTTCTGGATCTCCGCGAGCAGGTTCGACGCCGACTTCTCGCCCCAGCGTTCGAGCTCGGCCAGGTCCCCCACCTTCAGGTCGTAGATCGAGGACACGTCCGTGAGCATCCCGGCCGTCACGAGCTGGTCGACGAGCTTCTCGCCGAGCCCCTCGATGTTCATGGCGCGCCGGCCGCAGAAGTGCCTCAGGGCCTCCCGAACGACGGCCGGGCAGGCCGGGTTCACGCAGCGCAGCACGACCTCGCCTTCCTCGCGGACCGCCGGGTCGCCGCACGCCGGGCACCGGGTCGGCATCTCGAAAGGCGGCGCGTCGGCGGGCCGCTTCTCGAGCACGACCCGCACCACCTTCGGGATGACGTCGCCGCCCTTCTCGACCACGACGGTGTCGCCGACCCGGACGTCCTTGCGCGCCAGGTCCTCGTAATTGTGGAGCGTGGCTTTCTTGACCGTGGTGCCGCCGAGCTGCACGGGATCGAAGAACGCCACCGGCGTCATCGCCCCGGTGCGTCCGACGTTGAGCCCGATCTCGCGGACCACGGTCGTCGCCTCCTCGGGCGGATACTTGTACGCGAGCGCCCAGCGCGGAGACTTGGCGGTCGAGCCGAGATCCTGCTGCAGGGCGCGGTCGTCGACCTTGATGACGACGCCGTCGGTTTCGAAGCCGAGCTCGTGCCGCTTCTCGTTCCAGGCCTCGACGAAGCGCCGTACGTCCTCGAACCTCTCGCATCGCGCGCGGTGGGGGTTGACCGGGAACCCGAGTTCCTCCAGGCGCGCCAGGGCGCCGCTCTGGGTCGCGGGCATCGGCGTCGCCTCGGCGACGGCGTAAAGCCAGGCGTCGAGCCGTCGCTTCGCCGTGATCCGCGAGTCGAGGAGCCGCATCGTGCCCGCCGCGGCATTCCGGGGGTTGGCGAAGAGCGGCTCCCCCTCGGCCTCGCGCTCGGCGTTGACCCTGGCGAACGCCTTCTTCGAATAGTAGACCTCGCCCCGCACCTCGAGCGGCGTCTCCTCGGCGATGCGCAGGGGCACGGTGCGGATGGTGCGGACGTTCGCCGTGACGTCCTCGCCCCGCGTACCGTCACCCCGCGTCGCGCCCCGCACGAGCACGCCGTTCTCGTAGCGCAGCGCGATCGAGAGGCCGTCGATCTTGAGCTCGGCGATGAAGCCGCCGGGCTCGCGGCCCAGCAGCCGCGTGTTGCGCGCGAGCCAGGCCTGCGCCTCTTCCCACGAGTAGGCGTTCTCGAGGGACAGCATCGGCGAGACGTGCTCGACGGTCGCGAACCCCTCGGCGGGCTCGCCTCCGACGCGACGGCTCGGCGAATCCGCACTCGCGAGCTCCGGGTGCGCGGCCTCGAGCTCCTGAAGCTCGCGCATCAAGCGGTCGAACTCGGCGTCGGTGATCTCGGGGCGGTTCTCGACGTAATAGAGCCGCTCGTGGCGCCGGAGCTCCCCGCGCAGCTCCTCGACGCGGCGCCGCGCGGCCGCCGGGGCCGACCCGCCCTGCGAAGTCGCCATCGCCCTCATGCTACAGTCCGCGCAATGTCTTCGGCAAAAGCCGGGATCCTGGCGGTCGCGCTCGCCGCGTCCGCCACCGTCGCCTTCGCCGCTGTCCCTTTTCCGCCGCCGCCGGTCGCCTCGTACCAGATCTCCTGCCGGCTCGACCCGGAAAAGAAGACGGTCGAAGGAACGGAGGTCCTGACGTGGAAGAACACCACCTCCCGCCCCGCTTCGACCCTGCGGTTTCACCTCTATCTGAACGCCTTCCGGAACACGCTGTCGACCTTTTACCGGGAGGCCCGCGGAGAGAGCCGCGACGGGCGACTCCCGCCGGATTCCTGGGGCTCGATCGAAATCCTCCGCATGACGGGCGCCGACGGCGAGGACCTCCTCGCCTCGCTGAAGTACATCGCCCCCGACGATGGCAACGGGAACGACCGCACGGTCGCCGAGGTGATCCCGGGACGGCCGGTCGCGCCGGGCGAGACGATCGCGATCGCCATGGACTTCGTCTCGCGGCTGCCGCGCGTCGCCGTGCGCACGGGCTACAAGGGCGACTTCTTCTTCGTCGTGCAGTGGTTTCCGAAGATCGGGGTCCTCCAGGACGGCGGCTGGAACTGCCACCAGTTTCACGCCTCGAGCGAGTTTTTCTCCGACTTCGGAAACTACGACGTCTCGATCGACGTCCCGACGCGGTTCCGCGGCAAGGTCGGTGCGACCGGAAGGCGCGTCGAGGAGCGGGAGACCTCCGGCGGCCGCGTCCTCTATCGCTTCCAGCAGGCGGGCGTCCACGACTTCGCGTGGACCGCCGACCCGGCGTACCTCGTCCTCGAGGACGCATTCCGGGAGGCCGGCCTCGGGGACGTGCGGCTCTTCCTGCTCCTCCAGCCCGAGCACGCCGCGCAGGCCGAGCGCCACTTCCGCGCCGCGAAGGCCGCGCTCTCGGGCTACGGGCGCGTTCTCGGCGAGTACCCGTACGGCACGCTCACGATCGTCGACCCGCCGTGGGGAGCGCGCGGCGCCGGGGGAATGGAGTACCCCACGCTCATCACCGCCGGGACCTCGTGGAGCGCCCCGCGGAGCATCCATCGTCCCGAGGGCGTCACGGTCCACGAGACGGGCCACCAGTTCTTCTACGGGTTGATCGCCTCCAACGAGTTCGAGGAGGCCTGGCTCGACGAGGGCTTCAACACCTACATGACCGACCGCGTGATGAAGTCGGTCTTCGGACCGAACCACGCCGAGCTGAACGTCTTCGGCCTCCACTTCCCGCTCGGCATCGAAATCCACTACCCGCTCGACGTGAACCGGCGCTACTTCGAGGTCGCCGACTGGGACGTGCTCGCCTCGGAGAGCTGGAAGTTCCGGGAGCGCAAGTCCTACGGCGCCCACATCTACTCGAAGACGGCGCTGACGATGGCGACCCTCGAGCGGCTGCTCGGCACGCCGGCGATGGACCGGGCGCTTCGGCTCTACGCCGACCGCGAGCGCTTTCGCCACCCGACGACGCGGGACTTCATCGCCGCCGTCAACGACTCGACCGGCCGGGACTGGTCGTGGTTCTTCGACCGGACGTTCTTCTCGTCGGGCATCGTCGATTACGCCGTGGCCGACGCCGAGAGCGAGCCGGCGCCGGCGCCGCGCGGGCTCTTCGAGAAGGAGGGCCGCCTGGCCGAAGGGCCGCCGCCGGAGCTCGCGAAGCCCCGCGGCTGGAACAGCCGGGTCACGGTCGTCCGCGCCGGCGACGTCGCGATGCCCGTCGACATCCTGCTGCGGTTCGAGGGAGGCCGGGAATACCGCTCGCACTGGGACGGAGAGGCGCGCTGGAAGCGCTTCCGCGTCGAGGCCGGCCCGCGGCTTCTGGAAGCGGTGGTCGACCCGGAGGAGAAGATCCTCCTCGACGCCGACCGGACGAACAACGGGCGGCGAACGCAGGACGACGTCCGCGCGGCCACGCGCTGGACGGTGCGCGCGGTTTTCTGGGTCCAGAACATGATCGACTTCATGACGGTGGTCTGGTGAGGCGCCGCGGCCCCCGGGCCCTGACCTGCTTCATGCGCGGGCTGCGGCTCTCGCTTTCGAAGCCCTACCTCGCCGTCGCCCTCTGGCTGGTCCAGCTGCTTCTGTCGGCCACGCTCATCCTCCCGATTTCCAACACGCTGCATGCGCTCCTCGACCGCTCCCCGGCCGCCGACAAGATGGTCGCCAACCCCGACTACGGCTGGTGGGAGACGGTGCGCCGGGTGCATCCGGACGTCCTCGGCAACTTCCCCGAGATCGCCACGGGCCTGCTCTCCGTCGAGGGGATCCGGTGGTCGGAGCTGCCGGGCATGCGCGGCGTGGGGGCGACGGCCTTCTCACTCGCCCTGCTCGCGACCGTGCTGCACGCCTTCGGTCTCGGCGGCATGCTGGGCGTCCTGCGGGAGCCCTCGAGCTCGCTGGTCACGTTCGGCCGCGAAGGAATGCGTCGGATGCCGGCTTTCCTTCTTTTCACCTTCGCCGCGTTCGGAGCGGCGTTCGCGGCCTACCAGTGGATCTACGTCGGCTCGGGCGAGGCGCTGGCGCTGCGCGTCAAGGAGCTCCACACCGAGCAGGCCGCGCTGGCGGTCACGGGGTTGCGGCTTCTCGCGCTCGCGCTCGCGTTCTCCGCGATCAAGCTCCTCGCCGACGCCGTACGGACTGTCTGGGTGGCGCGGCCGGACCTCCCGCCCGTTTCCCGCATCGTCTTCGGGTTCGCCGGCGCGGTCGGGCGACCGCTGCGCCTGCTCGGCGTGCTGGGACTCTACTCGGCCGTCACCGCGGCACTCTACCTTCTGTGGCTCCTCCTGGATCCCTCGGCCGGGGGCGAGGCGCGCTTCGCTCTGGCGCCGCTGATCATCGCCCAGCAGGTCTTCGTCTTCGTGCGCCTGCTGATCAAAGTCGGCTACTACGCTGCGATCTCGGAGGCCCTCACGCGCCTTCCGGAACCCGAGTATTCCTACGTCGCCGGCGGCGCCGCCCCCCGCGCCTCGTCCTCAGCGCCCGCCGCGGACGAACCCCCGCTCGACCGCGTTTAACGCGCGGTCGAACCGAACGCGATAGACGAAGGGCTGGCGCCGGAGCCCTCGCTCCTGGTCGGGCTCCCACGGACCCGTGAAGAACGGCAGGAAACGCAGGTCCTGGATGATGACCGCCGCTCCTCCATCCGGCTCCGGGTAGGCCGTTTCGAGCGGAAACCGCGCAAACGCCAGGTAGATCTGCCAGTCCGGGAGCCTGCGCGCCGCCTCGAGCGCCGGCGAGGCCGCCGGCTTCTCGTAGCTCGCCACCTTCGCGCGGGAGGGAGGCGGGTAGAAATCCGAGAGACTCCGAAGCACGTCCCGCCATCGCTTCGGCGGCTGCGGGTCCGCGACGCCTTTCGCGAACGGGCCGATGTCGAAGAACGCGACACGGACCTCCCCGCCGCTCTCCGAGAGGCCGAGCCAGCGAAAGGGCGACAAAAACTGGGGCAGCACCGCGATCCGGTCGTCCGCGGCCGGCCGGTCGATGCGCTTCCAGATCTCGAGCGCGCGGGCATGCAGGACGGCGCAGGCCGCGATGTAGGCCACGAGGACCCCCGAGCCGACGAGCGCGACGCGACGCGCCCGGTCCCGGAACACGAACGTGAGGACGAGCGTGCCGAGCGATATGCCGGTGAAGAGGGGGTCGAGGATGAAGAGCCAGTCGAGCGCGTAGCGGTGCCGCGTCACCGGTGTCCAGAACATGATCCCGAAGGAGGTCGCCCAGTCGAAGAGGATGTGGGAGACGATCCCGATCGCCGCGAAGATCCAGAGCATCGCCAGAGGCGCCCGGCGCGCGAAGGCCTTCGCGGCGAGGGCGAGCCCCAGCGCGAGAAACGGCAGGACCAGGAAGGAATGGGTCCAGCTCCGGTGGTCGCGCAGGTAGTCGAGGCGGTTGGAGAAGAAGAGAAAGTCGAGGTCCGGAACCATCGCCGCCATTGCGCCCAGAACCAGGGCCGCCCGTGCCGCAGGGCGCTCGGCCGCCGAGCGGGTCAGGATCGCGCCCGCGAAGCCGTGGGAGACGGTGTCCATGCGGGAGCGGATGATACAGGTGAGGAAATGGCGGACCGCGGGCGCCGAACGGCCGACGGCCGGAGCCCCGCAGCCGATTACCTGATAACTTGATCTCATGGGCGGGCACTCGGTCCAGGGCAAGGTCGCGCTGATCACGGGGGCATCCTCGGGCCTCGGCCGGGCCTTTGCCTGCGCCCTCGCCGCCGCGGGCGTCCGGGTGTTTCTCGTGGCCCGCCGCGAGGAGAAACTGCGCGAGGTCGCGCGCGAGATCGCCGACGCCGGGGGCGAAGCCGCGTACCACGTCCTCGACGTGCGCAGCGTCCCGGCCCTCTACGACGCCGTCGACGTGCTGCTCTCGCGCTTCCGCCGGCTCGACATCCTGATCAACAACGCCGGCCTCGGCTACCGCGCGCCGCTGCTGGAGGCCAAGCGCTCCGAGATCGCGGCCATGCTCGAAACGGACCTCGCCGCGGCCATCTACCTGTCGCAGGCCTGCCTGCAGGCACTCCTGCGAAGCGCCCCCTCGGACATCGTGAACATCTCCTCGATCGCAGGGCTCGAGGGCTTCGCGGAGGGCACCGTCTACTGCGCCGCGAAAGCCGGCCTCGTCGGCTTCACCCGGGCGCTCGCCGCCGAGCTGAAGCCGGCCAACATCCGCGTCACCGCGATCTGCCCGGGCTCGGTCGACACCGAGTTCTTCGAGGACCGGTATCGGCCGACCCTCGACCGTCCCCAGATGCTCACGACCGACGACGTCGTGGGCGCGCTCCTGTTCGTCCTGACTTCCCCGCCCAACGTGCTGCACGGCGAGGTCGTGCTGCGCCCCCGCCGGGTCTGAGGGAGGGATGCCCTCGATCCTCCTCGTCGACGACGCCGGGCTTTTCCGCGGAGCCTCGGAAGAGATCCTGAAGCGCACCGGCTGCCAGACACTCGAGGCCGCCGGAGGGACCGCGGCGCTCGATCTCGCCCGCCGCGAACGACCGGCCCTGATCGTCGTCAGCGCCGGCATGCACGGCATGACCGGCGTCGACCTCGCTCGGGTCCTCAAAGCGGATCCGGCCTTCTCCCGCACGCCCATCGTGCTCGTCGGACCACCCGGAACCGAGGCCGGGGCGACGGCCGCCGGCGCCGACGCCACGCTTGCCCTCCCCCTCGACCCCGAGACATTCTTCGCCGCCCTGCGCCGGTTCCTTCAGGTCCTGCCCCGCGACGAGGCCCGGTCCGCCGTCGAGTGGTCGATCACCTTCTGGCGCGACGGAGTCCAGCACGCCGGAACCGTGCGCGACCTCTCGCGGGGAGGCTTCTTCCTGCGGACGGCCGCGCGCCAGCCGGTCGGGGCACGCATCGAAGTCTCCTTCGACGTCCCCGTCGAGCAGGGCGTCCGAACCCTCGTGGCCGAGGCGCTCGTCGTCCGTGTCGGCAAGGAGCCCGACCGGGGCCTCGGGTGCCGCTTCTTCCAGCTGTCGGCCGCCTCGAAGGGCCACCTCGAAGAGTGCCTCCGGATCCTCGCGCTCGGCGAAACGGCCGTTTAGGAGCATCCGAGGGGTCTGACGTGCATTTCGCGAACCCCCGGACACGGACTTCGAAGCCGCGAAATGCAGGTCTGACCCCAGGTGCCCTCTAGCTCTTCGCCGAAAGGTCCCGCAGCTCGATGCCCGCGTCGCGCGCCACCTGGACCGAGCGCTCGTCACGGTAGAACTCGCCGTAGTACACGCGCGTGAGACCCGAGTTCGCGATGAGCTTGAAGCAGGGCCAGCAGGGGCTCGCGGTGGTGTAGATCTCGGCGCCCCCGATCGACACTCCGTTCTTGGCGGCCTGAATGATGGCGTTGGCCTCCGCGTGCACGGTCGCGACGCAGTGGCCGTCCTCCATCGTGCAGCCGACGTCCGAACAGTGCGGCAGGCCCCGGATCGAGCCGTTGTACCCGGTCGAGAGGATCGTCTTGTCCCGGACGATCACGGCCCCGACGTGCTTGCGGGGACAGGTCGAGCGGGAGGACACCTGCCGCGCGATGTTCATGAAGTAGGTGTGCCAGTCGACGCGTGCATCCGTCACGGGGCCGGATTATGGCAGAGGGGTCAAGGGATCGTGCGCCGCCGCGGCGCGCATCCCGACAGCCCGCGGCGCAAGGCCCGGCCCTGTGCCACAATCGGCGCGTGAGCCAGCGCCGAGTCGTCATCACCGGATTGGGGGCCGTCACGTCGATCGGCGGGACGCTCGCGGACTTCTGGACGAACCTCCTCTCGGGGGTCTGCGGCATTCGCCCGTTCTCGCTCTTCGACGCGGCCTCGTACCGGACCCAGACGGCGGCGCAGGTCGAAGAGATCCCCGACGGGTTTTTGACCCCGGCCGAGCGCCGGCGCATGTCGCGGGCGGACCGGATGGGGGTCGCGGCGGCGCGGGAGGCGATCGCGGCCTCGGGCCTCGAGCTCGGGTCCGAGGACCCGTCCCGCATCGGCGTGATCCTCGGCGGCGGCACGTCCGGACTGATCGACTCGGAAGCCTTCTTCGAGCTCTACCTTCGAGGACGCAAGGCGCGCCCCTCGAAAGTCCTCAATCACCTTCCCGACTCGATCACCGACCGCGTCGCGCAGCGCTTCGGCCTCGAGGGCATCAAGTCGACGATCACGACGGCCTGCTCCTCCTCGGCCAACGCCCTGGGCTACGCCTTCGACGCGATCTCGGCCGGGCTCGCCGACGTGGTGGTGACGGGCGGGTCGGATGTGCTGGCTCGGCTGACCTACGGGGGCTTCAACTCGCTGCGTTCGGTCGACCCCGATCCCTGTCGGCCCTTCGATCGGGAGCGCAAGGGCCTCTCGATCGGCGAGTCCGCCGGCATCCTCGTCTTCGAAGAAGAAGGGCGCGCCCGCCGCCGCGGCGCGCCGGTCGTCGCGGAGTTCCGCGGTTACGGCGTCACGTCCGACGCGTACCACATGACGGCGCCGGATCCCTCGGGCACGGCCGGGGGGCGCACGATCCGGGCCGCGCTGAAGAGCGCGGGCGTCAACGCCGAGGATGTCGATTACGTCAACGCGCACGGGACCGCGACGCCCCAGAACGACTCGGCCGAGACTTCCGCCCTGAAGGCCGCCCTCGGGGACCGGGCCCGAAGGATCCCGGTCTCCTCGATCAAGTCGATGATCGGGCACTGTCTCTGCGCCTCCGGCGCGATCGAAGCCGTCGCGACGGCGCTGACCGTGCGCGACCGCCGGGTCCCGCCCACGATCCATTACGAGAACCCGGACCCGGCCTGCGACCTCGACTACGTCCCCAACGCGGCCCGCGAGGTCGACGTCGAGGTGGCCCTCTCGAACTCCTTCGCGTTCGGCGGAAACAGCTCGGTGCTCGTTCTCTCGCGTTACACCGGCGCCCGGTAATGCCCGGCCGCGGCGTCGTCACGGGGACCGGCGCGGTCTCACCGCTCGGCCGCAGCGCCGCCGAGTTCTACCGGCGGCTGACGGCCGGCGAATGCGCGATCCGTCCCCTCGACGCCGCGGGCCGCGGCGACATGCAGGCCACCCACGCCGCGCGCTACGAGGGGTTCTCGCCGCAGCCCGAGATCCCCGCGATGAAGGCGCGGCGCCTCGACCGCGGAAGCCAGTTCGCGCTGATCGCGTGTGCCCAGGCCGTCGGCGAGTCCGGCTACGCCGTCGCGGAGGATCCCGAAGGGATCGGCATCGCGATGGGGACCGGTTCCGCGGGCGCCGGCGCCCTGACCGAATTCCTCAGGGTGCTCATCCTCGAATCGCCCGAGGCGGCGCCGCCCTTTCACTTTCCCAACACCGTCGCCAACGCTCCGGCCTCGCAGGCTTCGATCGAGCTCAAGATTTTCGGCCCGAACGTCACCATCACCCAGAAGGATCCGTCCGCCCTGAACGCCCTCCTCTTCGCGACCCTCGCGCTCGCCTCGGGACGGGCGCGTGCCATGCTCGCCGGAGCGGTCGACGAGTGGAACGCTTTCTACGCGATGGGCTTCGACCGGGTCGGGGCGCTGCGCGGAGAGAAACGCGCCTCCGGCATCGTCCAGGGCGAGGGGGCCTTCGTGCTGCTTCTCGAGCAGGAGGCCGCCGCGCGTGCCCGGGGAGCGAAGGGCCTGGCGCGCCTCGCCGGCATCGCGACGGCGGGCGTGGCCTCCGAGCCCTACCGCTTCGCGCCGGACCCCACAGCCATGGCGCGGGCGATCCGAGGAGCGCTCGCCGACGCGGGCACCTCGCCGGGCGACGTCGACCTCTGGCTCTCCTCGCGCGACGGCGTCGCCGACATGGACCGCGCCGAGGCGCAGGCCATGCGCACGGTCTTCGGCGGACGCCCGCCGCGGGAGCTCTCCGTCAAGGACGCGATCGGCGAAATGGCGGCGGCGGGAGGAGCGCAGCTCGTGGCGGCCGTACGGTCGATCGCCGCCGGGGACGCGCGCCGCGCCGTCGTCAACTCGTTCGGCGCCGGAGGCAACTTTCTCGCCGCCGTGATGGAATCCGCGGCATGAGCGCCTCCGGACGCAACGCCGCGCCCCTGCGCGGGCTGACCGTCGACCTCCCCGTGCGCTTCGCGGAATGCGATCCCTACGGCGTCGTATGGCACGGCCACTACGTCCTGTACTTCGAGCACGCCCGCGAGGCCCTGACCGGCCGCTTCGGGTTCTCGGCGGCGCGGGCGCTCGAGATGGGGTATCGCGTGCCGGTGACACGGATGGAGCTCCGGTACCGGGCCCCGGCGCGCCCCGACCAGACGATCCGCGTCACGGCGCGGCTCCGGTCGCCGAGCGTCGCGCGGCTCGTCATGGACTACGAGGTGCGGAGCGAGACCGGGGACCTCCTCGTTTCGGGAGAGACCGAGCAGGTCGTCGTCAACGCCTCGGGCGAGCTGCTGCTGACCCTTCCATCGGGCCTTCGGGCCCTGTGCGCGTCCATTCTCGCATTCCAGGACGAGATCGACGCGGCGCGGCGGTGAGCCGAGCGACGCCCGCCCCCGCGCGCCGGCGGTCGATCGGATTCCTGGCGCGCTTCGCAGGGCTTCTGGTCCTCTCCTACGTCGTCATCGCCTCGCATCCGGTCAACGACAACCTCATCGTACCCTTCACCGCCGGCATCGCCCGAGCGGCCGGCGCCGTGCTCGACGTGCTGGGAGAAGGGGCGACGGTCGCGGGGACCGAGATCCGCTCGACCCACTTCGCGGTCAACATCGAGAACGGCTGCAATGGCGTCGAGACCGCGCTTCTCTACGGCTCGGCCGTGCTCGCATTCCCGGCCCCGTGGAAACGGCGGCTGGCGGGTTTCGTGCTGGGCCTGGCGGCGATCCAGGCCATCAACCTGGTCCGCGTCGTGTCGCTCTTCTGGATTGGCGTCCATCGACCGACGATCTTCTCCGCGTCGCATACGGTGCTGTGGCAGTCGGTCGTGGTCCTGTGCGGCGTCATGCTCTTCCTGCTGTGGGCCTCGCGCGCGGACCGGCCAGCGCGGGTCGCGGCCAGCCATGACACGAAAGAGACCTGAGGCACCGGCTCCCGCAGGATTTCGGCTCGACCGGCGTGCACTCGGCCGCATCGCCGTCGGCTTCGCGACGGGGCTGGGGTTCTGGTTCGCCTTCTCGGCGCCTTACGAGCGGTTCCTGGCCTGGGCGGCTCAGAGCACCATTCGGACCTTCGAGCGAGCCGCGACGACGTCGCTCGTGGCCTCGGGCGGCGAGATCCGGGTCGAGCGGGCCGACTTTCCGCCTTCCTCACCGCGGCCCGGCCTGCCCGCGGAAGATCTCCACTTCAACTTCGTCGTCCTCACCGCCCTCTTTGCCGCCGGTCGGCATCCGCTCGAGCCGAAATCCTTTGCGCGCTTCTGGTTCGCGGCCGCGGCGCTCGCCCTCGTGCACGTCGCCGCGCTCGTCGCCCAGGTCGAGGCGGTCTACGCGCTGCGCCTGGGCCCGTGGAGTGAGGCGCATTACGGAGCCGTGGCCCGCAACTTTTGGGCGGGGGGATTCCACTTCTACCTGATCGCCGGCCGGTTCGCGGCGCCCTTTGCCCTCTGGTGGGTGCTCGGTCCGCCGTCCGTGTCCGATCCCGCCTAGGTGTGAATTCTCAAGACGTTGTTCACTTTGCCGGCGCTTGCTTCGTGAAGCGACCCTGTAAACCGCCGCGCCCCGGCACGTAGGGGCGCCCCTTGCGGGCGCCCCCTCCTGTGGCCATTGAGAGGCGGCACGCGAATCGTCAGCGTGTCAGCGGGCGGCCACAAGGGCCGCCCCTACGGCCCGGGCTGACGTCGCCGAATTGCGTGAACAACCTGTTGAGAAACGACGCCTAGGTCCGCCGGCCCCGTTCCCGCCGCAGATACCGGTAGTCCGGGATCCCGAACTCTTTGAGCTTGGCGATGAGCGAGCCGCGGGAAATGTTGAGGATCTGAGCGCCCCGGCTCTGGTTCCCTTCGACGCGGCGCATCGCCCGGTCGATGACCTCGCGCTCGACGGTCTCGACGATCTTCTTGAGGTCGTCGGTCTGGCGCAGAACGGTTTCGGCGAGGGTCGCTTCGGCCGCGGGCGCCGGCGGGACGGGCATTTCGGTCGTCGGGCGCGCGTCCGAGGCGCCCGGCCCGGCAGCGCCCATTCCGGCAAACGCGATTCCGGCGACCTGCACGAGCTCCTCGAGAAAGAGCACGGCCCGAGCCGCCAGGCGCGGCGTCTCGCGCACGAGAATGCCCACGCAACCGGCCCCTTCCCGCGCGGGCTCGACGATCAGCGTCAGCGGTCCGGTCACCGTTTCGGCGCGGGCGAGACGTTCACCCGAGCGCAGGTCCTGGAGCATCCGCGGCGGAAGCGCCGGGTTTTCGCGAAACGTGGAGGCCAGCGCGCGAAACCCCGCGGCGGAAAACTCGCCGACCGCCCATTCCGAGGGCGGCAGCTCACGGTCGAGGAAGTCCGTCAGCTCCGTGGCGAGGTCCTCCGCCGAGCGCGCCGCGCGGCCGAGGCGAAGCGCCGACAGCCGCAGTCCGCGGTACTCGACCTCGGTGATCGGAAGGCTCGCCGGCCCGATGGAAGGAGCCGGTTCCGAGGCCGGGGCCGGCGCCGGGGCCAAGGCGAGGTCCCCGGCGGACAGTGCGACCGGCATCGGGCGCATCGCCGCGGAAGCCTCGACGACCGTGATCGTCGCCTCGCCGATCGAGATGCGGTCGCCCACCGTGATCTGGCCGCCGAAGAAGTCGCGGCCGTTGACCTGGACGGTTTCGATCCCCTTGAAGAGATCGAGATGATAGTTCCCGTCGCGCTCGATAAGGCGCATGTGCCGCCCATAGACGCCACGGGCCCGAACGACGATTTCGTTCCCTGACGAAGCGCCGACCGTCGCGCTGGCGCCCGCGACCCGATGCATTTCGGCGCTCGTGCCCGGGCGCCGACGAACCTCGACTGTCAACATGACTGGAAGGCCCCCTACCCAGCGAAACCTTACACATTTCCTGAGCGCGAACGCAACATTGTCGACCACGGGAGTGTCCGACTCCCGGTCATTTCCCGCCGCGTTTGATCGATTCGACCCGTCAGAACAGTCCGGAGATTCGGCCCTCGGCGTCGACGTCGATCGACTCGGCCGCCGGCTGCTTCGGCAGGCCCGGCATCGTCATGATGTCGCCGCAGACGGCGACCACGAAGCCCGCTCCCGCGAAGAGGCGGGTCCGGTCCACGTGCAGGGTGAAGCCCGACGGGCGTCCGCCCTTCCGGGGATCGTCCGAAAAAGAGTACGGCGTCTTGGCGATGTTGATGGGGAGATTTCCGAATCCCTGCTTCTCGTAGCGTTTGAGCCGGTTCTCGGCCTCCTTCGAATAGGAGACGCCGCCCGCGCCATAAAGCCGCCGCGCGACGATCTCGATTTTTTCTTCGAGGGACCGGTCCCAGGGATACAGGGGCTGGTACTTGGTCGCTCCCCGGCCGATCTCCGCGAGCACGGCCCGGGCGAGGTCCTCGCCCCCGGCGCCGCCGCGCGTGAAGACCTCGGAGAGAGCCGCCGCGACGCCGAGCTCCGAGCAGCGCTTCTCGAGGAACGCGATCTCGGCCGGCGAATCCGTCGGGAAGCGATTGATGGCGACCACGGCGGGCAGGCCGAAGATCCGGACGTTGTCGAGGTGCCGCTCGAGATTCAGGACGCCGCGCGAAAGCGCCGCCAGATCCTCGACGCCGAGGGCCTCCTTGGGCGCCCCACCGTGCATCTTGAGGGCGCGTACCGTCGCGACGAGCACCACCACCGACGGCCACATGTCGCCGTAGGCGCACTTGATGTCGAGAAACTTCTCCCCGCCGAGGTCGAAGCCGAAGCCCGCCTCCGTGACGGCGATGTCCCCGTAGCGCATCGCGATGCGGGTCGCGAGGATCGAGTTGCAGCCGTGGGCGATGTTGGCGAAGGGCCCGCCATGGATCAGCGCGGGCGTTCCCTCGAGCGTCTGGACGAGGTTGGGATGGATGGCGTCCTTCAGGAGCGCCGCCATCGCGCCGTTGGCCTTCAGATCCGAGGCGCGGATCGGCTCCGTGTCGCGGCGATACCCGGCCACGATCGCCCCGCAGCGCTCCTTGAGATCCTTCAGGTCCCGAGCGAGGCAGAGGATCGCCATCACCTCCGACGCGACCGTGATGTCGAAGCCCGTCTCCCGCGGCACGCCGTTGATCTTGCCGCCGAGGCCGATGACCGTGTCGCGCAGCGCCCGGTCGTTCATGTCGAGCACCCGCCGGAACGGAATGTCGCGCTGGTCGATGCCAAGGGTGTTCCCGTGGTGGAGGTGGTTGTCGATCATCGCGGCAAGCAGGTTGTGCGCCGCCGTGATTGCCGGGAAATCTCCCGTGAAGTGGAGGTTGATGTCCTCCATCGGCACGACCTGCGAATAGCCGCCGCCGGCGGCGCCGCCCTTGATGCCGAAGCAGGGGCCGAGCGACGGCTCCCTCAGGGCGATGATGGCCCGCTTGCCGAGGCGGTTGAGCGCCTGGCCCAGCCCCACGGTCGTCGTGGACTTGCCCTCCCCCGCGGGCGTCGGCGTGATCGCCGAGACGAGCACGAGCGGCGCTTCCGGACGGCCCTCCGCGCGGGCGATCGCCGAAAGCGACACTTTGGCCTTGTCGCGGCCGTAGGGGATGAAGTCGTCGGGATGGATTCCGGCGTCGCGGGCCACTTCTTCCATCGGCCGCAACCGGGCGCCCTGGGCGATCTCGATGTCGGATTTCATTGTGCCGGCATCCTAGCAACTCGGGATACCCGCACCGCCATTCGCGCCTCGCCAACCTCGGAGACGAGCGCGGCAAGACGGTCAAACGGCGCCCTTCCTTCGGTCCCGTGGTCGACCTTCCTGCGGTCCACCTTGCGCCTTCGGCGGCCCCTCTTCCCGTCGCCCCACACCCACCGGTTATTGGGGTCACCTGCCCTCACCGCCCCAATCTCTAGTGGCGGCGACTCCGGCGCTTTGCTACATTGCCCTCACATGCTCCGACTAAAACGGGTCGAGATCGCTGGCTTCAAGTCCTTCTACGAAAAGGTGGATCTGGCCTTTCCGGGCTCGGTCACGGCGGTCGTCGGCCCCAACGGCTGCGGCAAGTCGAACATCAGCGACGCCGTGGCCTGGGCCCTGGGCGAGCAGAGCGCCAGGGTCCTGCGCGGCGAGAAGATGGACGACGTCATCTTCAACGGCTCGGCCAAGCGCCGGCCGCTCGGCATGGCCGAGGTCGTCCTCACGCTCGCGGCCTCCAACGGCGACTCCGAAAAGGGCGACGCCGGGGGGGAGCTTCGCGTGGGGCGGCGGGTCTACCGGGACGGCGAAGGCGAGTATTTCCTGAACGACAAGCAGGTCCGGCTGCGCGACATCCAGGACCAGCTGCTCGGCACGGGTCTGGGCGTGCGTGCCTACTCCGTCATCGAGCAGGGGCGCATCGACCAGGTCCTCTCGACCAAGCCCCAGGACCGGCGGCGCCTGATCGAGGAGGCCGCGGGGATCACCAAGTACAAGCTCAAGAAGCGCCTCGCCGAAACCAAACTCGAGGAGACGAAGGGCAACCTCCTGCGCCTTTCGGACATCATCGGGGAGATCGAAAAGAACGTCGTGTCCTTGAAGCGCCAGGCCTCGCGGGCGGCGCGCTACAAGGAACAGACGGAAGTCCTCCGCCAGCGCAAGGCCTCGCTGACGCGCGCGCGCGGCGACCTTCTGCGCGAGGCGCTGACGGCGGACGAGAAGCTTCGAGACGACCGCCGCGACCGCGAAGCCGAGGCCGCCGCCGTGCTGGCGCGGGCGGAATCGGCGCTCGCCCAGGCGCGCCTGGAGGCGGGTGAAGCGTCGGCGCGGCGGGACGCCTTGCGCGAGGAGCTCGCCGCGCTCGAGGCCTCGATCGCGCGGGACGACGCGCTCCTCGACGCGAACAAGCGCGCGGCCCTCGACCTCGCCGCGCGGCGCGCGGCCCTCGAGCGCGAAGGCCGCGATTTTTCCTCGGAGCAGACGCGGGCGGCCCGGGACCTCGCCGACCTGCAGGAGCGGCTGGAGCGCACCGTGGCCGAGGCGCGGGCGAAGTCGCTCGCGCGCGAGGAGGCCGACCGGCTGGCCTCGGAGGCCGGGGCGGCGTGCGCCGCCCTCGAGCGGGAGCTCGAGGAGATGCGGACTCGCGCCTTGAACGCCGCCGGGGAGCGCGTCGCGGCCCGCAACGCCCGCCACGAGGTGGACCTCGCCGCCGAGCGCATCGCGGCGTCTCTGTCGCGGCTGGCCGAGACCGGCGCCCGCATCGCCGAGGAGCTCGCCGGGCGCGAGCGGGAAGCGAACGAAGCCGAACGGGAAGCCTCGCGGCTTCAAGCCGCGGCCTCGGAAGCGGCGGCCCGCGTGACGGCGATCGACGAGGAGCTCGGCCGGCTCTCGGTTCTCCTCGCCGAGGCGGAAGCGGTGCGCGACGAGGCCCGCGGGGCGGCCGGCGGCCTCGAGCACCGCCTCGCGGCGCTTCTCGAGACCCTCCGCGCGCGGGAGATGAGCGTCAACGAAGTCCGCCAGGCCCTCCGGGGTGCGGGCCTTTCGGAGCACGGCGCCCTGTCCGACCGGATCCGGCCGCGCGCGGGATGGGAAGACGCCGTCGGCCTGGTGCTCGGAAACGACTCGGACGCCCTGCTCGCTTCCGGCGACGTGCGGCTCGCGGTCGAGGCGATGCGAAGCCTTTCGTCCGCGCGCATGGTCCGGTCCGACTGGCGTCACGAGGTGAGCGAAGAACGACCGGCCCGCTCGTTCGGGTGGGACGCCGTGCTCGACGGGCATGCCGCGCTCTCTCCGGCCGAGCGCGCCGCGCTCCCCCGCACGGCGTTCGTCGAGAGCCTCGACGACGCCCTGGCTTTGTCCGAAATGCACCCGGGCACGACCTTCGTGACGCGTCACCGCGAGGTCGTCCGCGGCCCCGTGGTCCGCGTCGCGGGTCCCGCCGCGGAGGCGACCGGCCTCTTCGCGCTCCGGCGCGAGGAGGAAACGCTGACCCGCCGTCTCCACGAGGCGCGTACGGCCCTGGCGGCATCGGAGGGGCGTCTCGAGGAGCTCCGCGGCCAGCGCCTCGCGCGCGAGGCCGAGCGTCCCGCCCTCCGCGAGGCGGAGCGCGAGGCCCAGGGCGCCTGGAGCGCGTTCGCCGCGCGCGTCGAGGAGAGGCTCGGCGAACGCGACCGGCTCCGGCGCGAGCACGCGACGCTCACCACGGAGAAGGAAGCCCTGGCCGGCGAAGCCTCGGGCCTCCAGACCCGCCGCCGCGCGCTCGAAGAAGAGGAGCGCCGGCTCGCGCAGGCCGAGGACGATGCGCACCAGCGGATCGGCGTTCTTTCGGGGTCTCTCTCCGAAGCACGCGCGAACGCGCAGTCGCGCGGCGACGAGCTCGCCCACCGCCGCACCGAGGCCGAGGTCGCTGCCGAGCGCCGCCGCTCGATGGAGGCCGCCCGCGACACGCTCCGTGAGACCCACTCCACGCTCGAGCGCCGGCTCGCCGAGGCCACCGAAGAGGAGGCCCGGATCGCGACCCGCGCGGCCGAGCTCACCCACGAGGAGGCCGACGCGCGGTCCCGCCAGACCGCGAACCTCGCTTCGCGCGAAACGCAGGCCGTCGCGCACGTCGCGGCCGTCGAGACCGCACGCGAGATCGCGGCGCGCGTGGAAAACGCCGAGGCCGCGACCCGGACCGATCGCGCGGCCCTCGATGCGGCCCGCGAGTCCCGGTTCGAGGCCGAGGTGATGGCCACGCGCGCTGCGTCGGACCTCGAGCACCTGGTCGCGCAGTGCCGCGAGGAGTTCGGTGTCGATCCGGCCGCCCTCGAGGCCCCCGCGGATGCCTCGCCCGAGGCCCTCGCCGCCCTGGAAACGGAGGTGACGGAGCTCGCCGCCTCGATCGAGCGGCTGGGGCCGGTCAACGTGCTCGCCTTCGAGGAGCACAGGGAGATGTCCGAGCGCCTCGTCTTCCTGACGACCCAGCGCGACGACCTCCTGAAGTCGATCGCGGAGCTCCAGGAATCGATCCGCAAGATCAACGCGACCTCGTCCGATCGGTTCGCCGAGGCGTTCCACGCGATCAACGAGAACTTCAAGGCGATGTTCGCCCGCCTCTTCCAGGGCGGCTCGGCCGAGATGAAGCTCCTCGACGAGACCGACGTGCTCGAATCGGGAATCGAGATCGACGCCCACCCGCCGGGCAAGCGCAACCAGTCGATCCTGCTCCTCTCGGGGGGCGAAAAGGCCCTGACGGCGATCGCCCTTCTGATGGCGATCTTCCGCTACAAGCCCTCGCCCTTCTGCATTCTGGACGAGGTGGACGCGCCGCTCGACGAGGCCAACATCGACCGCTTCACGAGGCTCCTGCGCGAGATGACGGAGGAGACCCAGTTCATCGCCATCACGCACAACAAGCGCACGATGGAGACCGCCGACGTCATGTACGGCGTGACGATGGAGGAGCCCGGCTGCTCCAAGATCGTCTCCGTCAGGTTCGACTAGGGTCCCCTGCAGAGCGCCGACGGGTCGCCGATTGCCCGCCGCACGCGTTGCGGTTTGACGCCCCGCCGCCCTTTCCGTAAGATGCCCCGCTCCGACCCCGAGCCGACGTAGCTCAGTTGGTAGAGCAGCGGTTTCGTAAACCGCAGGTCACCGGTTCAAGTCCGGTCGTCGGCTCCATTTGCTCGCTTTCGCCTGTTCGCCCGCGCCCGGCAGAAGAAAAGTGCTGGACTCGCGGTGCCCTGTCGGGAGAGGCTGTCCGGTAACTGTGATGTCCAAATCCGTGAATGCGCCCGCGGGCACGAAGGCGCTCGACTTTCTGCAGCCCGAGGGGCCCAACCCCCACGGCGGCCGCGGCCGATCCATCATCCTGAACCATCCCGAGATCCGGGACCTCGTCGGGAAAAACCCGGTCACCTTCTGGATCACTCTGGGCATCGTGCTCGTGCAGACCGCCCTGGCCGCGGCCCTCCACACGAGCCCCTGGTGGCTCATCGTCCTCGTCGCGGTGACGGTCGGGGCGTTCGCCAACCACGCCCTCTGGGTCGTCATCCACGAGGTGACCCACAACCTCATCTTCAAGCGGCCGGGCGCAAATACGCTCGTCGGCATCCTGGCGAACCTGCCACACGGGGCCCCGACCTCGGTCTTCTTTCAGCGCTACCACATGAAGCATCACGCGTTTCTCGGGACGTACGACTTCGACGCCGACATCCCGAGCCACTGGGAGCAGAGACTCTTCGGCCGGTCCTCCGTCGGGAAAGCCCTCTGGATGTTTCTCTTCTCGATCATGCAGGCGCTGCGGCCCGTGCGGCTGCGGGTCCTGAAGCCGATCGACCGCTGGGTCGTGATCAACATCGTCGCCCAGGTCGTGTACGACGGCGCGCTGCTCTACTTCTTCGGCCCGAAAGCCCTCGCCTACCTGTTCATCTCGCTCATGTTCAGCGTCGGCCTCCACCCGCTCGGCGCGCGCTGGATCCAGGAGCACTACATCGTGTTCCCCGGACAGGAAACGGCGGACTACTACGGGCCGCTCAATCCTCTGGCGCTCAACGTCGGCTTCCACAACGAGCACCACGACTTCCCGTCGATCCCCTGGAACCGGCTGCCCGAGGTCAAGCGCGCGGCGCCGGAGGCCTACGACACACTGCGTTACCACTCCTCGTGGTCGAAGCTGCTGTGGCGCTTCATCGTCGATCCGAACATTTCCCTCTACACGCGCTACGTCCGCGAGGGCCCGTCGAACGGCGCGAAGCTCGAGGAGGCGAAGGCGGCGTCGCAGCGGCTCGCCGAGCCCACGGCCGACCAGAGCGTCAGTCCCCCGGCCACGCAGCAGTCCGCGTAACGCGTGGCCCGCGTCATGCGGGCCGTCTCGCTCTACGGCATCAACTGCACCTGGACCAGGACGGCCGAGTCGTTGGCGGCGAGCCTTCGGCGGAGCTGGCGGTGGGTCGCGGGAGTAGTCGAGGACGATCTTGAGGCTGTTGCGGCGGACGTAATACGACGTCGAGGCCGAGACGGCCGAGACGCCGTCGTCGTCGACGTTGCGGTCGTAATCGACGCGGAAGACCGGCCCGCAATGTCGAGCTCTTCGGGCAGGATGAAGTACCCGGCCTGCCCGTACCAGCCGTATGCGTACAGGCGTACCCGCTCGATCGCCGACGGCCTGGCCGATGAACCCTTCGGTCTCCGCCGAAAGGCCCCTCCACTTGAACTGGGCGTCGAAGCCCCAGGATTTTGACGTCGACGCTCCTCGTGCCCTAGGATGCCGGCACGGGTGGCACGGCCGGATCCGGCGTCCCCTCCCGCCCCGTGGCGCCCGCCGTCGCCCGCAGGACGAAGACCCCGGACGCGGCCAGCCCCCGCCTTCGACGCATCCGCCACATCCTTCGCAACTATCCCGCTTTGAAGCGATTCCTGCAAACAAGATCGTATTGATTCGTATAGACTCGTCGTCATGGCCAGGAACCCGGTCGCGTCCCTGACCCCGGCCGAAGCCTCCCGGGCCCTCGGCGTCAGCTACTCCACGATCAAGCAGTGGATCTACCGCAAGCGGATCCGCTCGGTCCGCACGCCCGGCGGACACCATCGGATCCCGCGCTCCGAGATCGCTCGGCTCGGGGGAATCGCGGCCGGCCCCACGCCCCTCGACGCGATCAGCGGGCGTAACAAGCTCGCCGGCGTCGTCACGAAGGTTAGGATCTCCGGCCTTCTCGCCGAAGTCATCCTCGACGTCGGGGGCCAGACGCTGACGTCGATCATCACGTCCGGCGCCGTGCGACAGCTCGGACTGAGGGTCGGCTCCCCGGCCGTCGCCCTGATCAAGGCCACCGAGGTCATGGTGGTTCGGGGCTAGACGACAGGATGTTGGCATGAAGCTCCGGCCCCTGGCCATCGCCATGTCCGGCCTGTTGGGCTGCGGCATTGCCGAGGTTGCGCTCGCCGTCCCGGAGAAACAGATCGCGGTCGCAGCCGCCGCCGACCTAAAGTTCGCGTTCGAACCCCTCATCGAAGCTTTCGAAGCTGAGCAGCCGGGCATCGAGGTCCGGCCGTCGTTCGGATCCTCCGGAACGTTCTATTCGCAGCTGTCGAATGGCGCGCCCTTTGACCTCTTCTTCTCGGCCGACGCGGAGTATCCGCGCCGGCTGCTGACGGAGGGGTGGGGACTGGAGGGGAGCGAGTTTCTCTACGCCATCGGCCGAATCGTGGTTTTCGTCCCGAACTCGTCGTCGATCTCCCTGCAATCGGTGGGCATGAGGGCACTCGGCCTGGATTCGGTTCGCCACATTTCCATCGCCAATCCTCAGCACGCGCCATACGGCCGCGCTGCGGTGGCCGCGATGAAGATCGCCGGGATCTACGACTCCGTCAAAGACAAACTCGTCTTCGGCGAGAACGTCGCCCAGGCGGCCCAGTTCGTGGAGAGCGGCTCGGCGGAGGCCGGCATCATCGCGCTATCCCTGGCCGTCGCACCTGCGATGAAAGACTCCGGCCGCTTCTGGGAGATTCCGGTCGACTCTTACCCGCGCATCGAGCAGGGCGGGGTGATTCTGAAGAACTCCCGCAACGCTGCCGCTGCCGGGCTCTTCCGAGCGTTCGTTCTCGGTACGCACGGCCGAGCGATCCTGAAACGGTACGGATTCTTTCTCCCGGAGCGCTGATCTTGGACTGGCAGGCCATCGGACTGTCGGCGCGGCTGTCGATTTGCACGTCTCTGATTCTGCTCGTGATCGGGATACCCATGGCCTACTGGGTCGCATTCTCGCGTCGGCGTTGGAAGTTCCTCGTCGAAAGTGTCATCGCGCTGCCTTTGGTCCTCCCGCCGACGGTGCTCGGCTTCTACATCCTCATTTCGATGGGTCCGCGAAGTCCGGTCGGCCGCCTGTACAGGGAGCTGACGGGCGGATCGCTTCCCTTCTCGTTTCGGGGGCTCCTGTTCGCGTCGGTCCTCTACAGCCTGCCGTTTGCGGTTCAGCCCTTCGCCTCGGCCTTTGCGAGCGTCGACCACAGACTCGTCGAGGCCTCCTGGAGCATGGGAGTCTCCCGGTCGAGCACGTTCTTCCGTCTCATCGCCCCTCTCTCGTTCCGGGGCATCGTTACCGGACTGGTCCTGAGCTTCGCGCACACGCTGGGCGAGTTCGGCGTGGTTCTCATGGTCGGCGGCAACCTGCCGGGCGTGACGCGGACGGTATCGATCTCGATCTACGACGACGTTCAGGCGCTCAACTACGCCGCGGCCGGGCGGACGTCGTTGACGCTGCTCGTGGTCTCCTTCGCGGTCCTCGCCGCGACGTATCGACTCCAACGGTCGGTGTGGGCTGCATGGCCGCTCAAGTAGCGATCGATATCCGGAAACGATTCGCGGATGGACCGACGATCGAGGCCCGGCTGGAGCTCGATCTCGCCGATCCGGCCGTCACAGTCCTCTTCGGCCCGTCCGGATCCGGCAAAACGACAGTACTCCGCTGCATCGCCGGCCTCGAGCGGCCCGACCGCGGTCGGATCCGGTTCGCGGGCGAGACCTGGTTCGACGCGAATCAGGGGATCTCCCGAGAACCTCAGGAGCGGCGCGTCGGCCTCTTGTTCCAGGAGTACGCGCTCTTTCCGCATCTGGATGTCACCGGCAACATCGCCTATGGCTTGAGAGGTCTGGCAAAGGCGGAGCGGAACGAGCGCGTCGCGTCTCTCGTCCGGTTCCTCGAGCTTTCCGGCCTGGAAGAGCGGCTTCCACAACAGCTGTCGGGAGGACAGGCGCAGCGCGTTGCCCTCGCCCGGGCCCTCGCCCCGCGGCCCCGCCTCCTGTTGCTCGACGAACCGCTCTCGGCGCTCGACGCCCCGACTCGCGTCACGCTGCGAAAGGACCTGCGCCAGTGGCTCAGGCGCATCGCGATTCCGACCCTGCTCGTGACGCACGATCGCACCGAGGCGCTCGCGCTCGGGGACCGAATGGCCGTGCTGGCCGAGGGCCGGGTGCGCCAGACCGGCAGCATCGAAGACGTATTCAGCCGGCCCGCGGACCTCACCGTCGCACGAACGACGGGCGTCGAAACCGTTCTGCCGGCCAGCACCGTCGACCATCAGAACGGCCTGCTCATTCTGGAGGCCAGCGGGATCCGGCTGGCGGCGGCCGACCCGGGCGACATCGGCGGCGATGCTTTCGCCTGCATTCGAGCGGAAGACGTCGTCATCGAGAAAGAGGCGCGCGGCCAAACGAGCGCCCGCAATCTGATACCCGGCCGTGTCGTCGGGATTAGTCCCGAAGGCCCGCTGATCCGAGTGGGTCTTGACTGCGGGTTCTCGCTCGCGGCGCTGATCACGCGACAGGGTCGCGAAGAGCTCGACCTTCGCGTGGGGGACAGCGTCACGGCGGTGCTGAAGGCGACGTCGATACATGTTCTTCCACGCTGAGGACCCTGGAGCGGGCCGGACCGCCCAAGCCTTCTGGAGACTGCGCTCGAGTTTCATTCGAGCGCCCTTTCTCCTCGCCAAAGCAAAGATCTGACAACCGCCCGCCCTTTCGTCCGCCGGAACACCGCACCCGTCCCAAGATTGTTGCGAGGAGATCCCCAGATTCGTAAGGTGCACGGGACGACAGGGAGGGAACCGACATGGCGCTCCTGACGCTCTCCGCACTCGCAGGCATCCTGGCCCTGACCGTGGGCGAGACCGAGATCGCCCGCCCACCCGCGGACGGGTCCTCGGCGACCCCGGCGCCCAGGCCCTGTTCGTCGCCGGAGTACCGCCAGTTCGATTTCTGGCTCGGGGACTGGGACGTCACCGAGGCAGGAAAGCTCGCCGGCACGAACCGGATCACGTCGATCCTCGGAGGATGCGCCGTGCGCGAGGAATGGAAGGGCGTCAGCGGCCTCACCGGGACGAGCCTCAACATGTGGGACTCGGCAAAGAAGCGCTGGAGCCAGACCTGGGTCGACGACAAGGGCAACGTCCTGCTTCTGACCGGCGGCCGCCAGGGGCCGAAGATGGTGCTCGAGGGCGAAAAGCCGCAGGGCCAGGGAACGGTCCGAAACCGCATCACGTGGTCGCCGACCGCGGGCGGTCACGTGCGGCAGCTGTGGGAAACCTCCACCGACGGCGGGAAGACCTGGGAGACCGCGTTCGACGGGGATTACGGGCCGAAGAAGCGATAGCGGAGTCCGATGCACGGAGGGCGGGGACGAGCCCCGCCCCTACGACGAGAGCCTGGCCATCGCCAGCCGGACAGCAACGCCCATCGGCAGCCGGACGGCAGGGAGGCCCATCGGCAGCCAAACGGCACGGATGACCATCGGCAACCGGACAGCAGGGACGCCCATCGGCCGCCAACGGCACGGATGTCCATCGGCAGCCGGACAGTGTAGGGGCGGCCCTTGCGGCCGCCCTCGCTACCTCAACCCCTCGGCTCCCTTCGTCAGCCGCGTCAACTCCGTCCCGTCCGCGTTCATGACCCACACGTCGTGGACGCCGGCCGTCCGGGCCGAGAGGAGGATCCGCTTGCCGTCCGGCGACCACCCGGCCTGCGCCCAGACGTCCATGCCGCGTGTCAGGCGCGTGACGGCGGCCGAAGCGACGTCCATTCGGTAGAGGTCGCGGCTTCCGTCGCGCGTCGACACGAACGCGATCGAGAGGCCGTCGGGTGAGAACGCCGGCGCTTCGTCGGTCGCCCCGCTTGCCGCGAGGGGCGAGACCGCGCCGGAGGCGAGGTCGTAGAGAAAGAGCTGGTCCCGCGCGTCGGGGTCGGCGTGGAAGGCAAGCCGGCGGTCATCGGGGCTCCAGCTCGGAACCTGGCTCGACCAGGCGTTCGACGTCAGCCGCCGCACGTTGCGGCCGTCGATGTCGGCGACGTAGAGCTCCCAGTGGAACTTTTCGTTCGCGAGGGTCCCGCGCTGGAACGCGAGCCGGCGCCCATCGCGCGAAGGGACCGGCACGCCGTCGAAGCCGGGACCGCCGATCAGCCGCTTCGGGTTCGAGCCGTCGACGTCCATGACGTAGAGGTCGACTTCCCCTTCGGCGCTCGAGTCGCGCGGCGACTGGAAAAGGATCCGCTGACCGTCCCGCGCGTACTGCGGATGCGCGTCGCGGCCCGGAGAGGACGTCAGGCGCCGGGCGTCCGAGCCATCGGCGGCCATCGTGTAGACCTCCCAGTCCCGGTCGCGCGTCGAGGAGAAAACGACGCGTCCCCCGTCCGGCGACCACTGGGGAAAGGCGTTGTCGTAGGCCGCGTTCGTGACCTGCCGCCGATTGCCCCCGTCGGCGTCCATCACGAAGATCTCGAAACGGCCTCCGGGCGCTTCGGAGGAGTAGGCGATCCGGGTCCCGTCCGGAGACCAGGCGAGCTCGTACTCGGTCCCGGGGTCGCGGGTGATGTTCCGGGGGTTCGAGCCGTCGCGGTCCATGATGTAAATCTCGGCGTTGCCGTCGCGCTCGCTGAAGAAGGCGATCCGCCGGCCGTCCGGCGAGACTTCGGCGGCCCCGTCCGCGGAATCGTCTTTCGTGAGACGCCGGGGCGTTCCCCCGTCCGCCGACACGATCCACACGTCCTGGTTTTCCCCGTGCTCTCCGGTGAAGAGGATCTCCTTCCCGTCCGGCGTCCAGGAAGCGTGCCCGTCCCCGCCCGGGCTCGTCGTGAGGCGCCGCGGATCGGATCCGTCGGAGTTGCAGACGTAGACCTCGCCATCGCCGTCCCGGTCGGAATCGAATGCGATCTTGCAGCCGTCGGGCGACCAGGACGGGTGGCGCGCGAATTCCTCGGCCGTCGAGGCGCCCCGGTCCGTCAGTCGCTTTTCGCCCGTCCCGTCCGGACGGATGAGGTAGAGATTCCAGAAGCCGTCGCGGTTGGAGTCGAAGAGAACCCACTCCCCGTCCGGCGACCAGGCCGGATGCGTGTCGTCGCCGCCGCTCCGGGTCAGGCGGCGCTCCCCCGCCCCGTCCGCGCCAATGACGTAAAGCTGCGTCGTGCCGACCCGCTCGCTCTGGAAAACGAGCCACCGGCCGTCCGGGGACCAGGAGGGATTGATGTCGAGGAAATTCGGGGAAGCCCCGGGGGACCCGGCGGCGGATGCCGCGAGAGCGAGGAGCCCGGCGGCAAAGGACAGCATTCGAGGCCTACTTCGAGGTCGGGAGACTCGCGAGCCACCGCTCCACCGCTTCACGGTCGGCACCTTTGAGGCGCTTCAGGACGCCCGCCGCGTGGCCCGAGATCGTCTCGGGCCGGTCGAAAGGCAGCTTCGAGTACATCTTTCCTCCCGGCTCGTGGCAGGGCGCGCACTTGCCGGCGAGCAAGGGGCGGACAGTCGAGACAAAGGCGTCCTTTTTCGAGGCGTCGCCCGAAGCGGAGGCGGTCGCCTTCGACGCCTGTGAAATCGTCCAGATCCCGACCGGGAGGCCGAGAAGCACCACGCCCGCGAGAATCCCGGTCCTCATCGCGGCATCCGGTTCATCGAACTTCGCCTCCGGAAATCGAGATTCGGGCATGCCGCGCCCTCGGCGTCTCGACCCCGTCCCGCCCGCGGGACCTTTCGTCCCAGCAGTTTGGCTTCCCGTCCTCCGACCGGCCCTTCGTTCCGCTTTTTGGACACGGCGTCCGGAAAACTGGGCCGAAATGACCCGGCATATCGCTGTAACTCCTTTCGTTCCTTTACGTATCAGCCCATGCGGCGTTGCAGAAAAAGAGGAGGGTGGGCATGAAAATCCGGACCCTGATCATCGACGACGAGCCTCTCGCACGCGAGTGGGTTCGCAACGGCCTCCAGGACGAAGCGGACATCGACATCATCGGGGAGTGCGGCGACGGCTTCGAGGCCGTCAAGGCGATCACGGACCTGAAGCCGCAGCTCGTCCTGCTCGACGTGCAGATGCCGGGCCTCGACGGGTTCGGCGTGCTCTCGAGCTGCGATCCCCAGGACCTGCCCGCCGTCATCTTCGTGACCGCCTTCGACCGCTACGCCCTGAAGGCCTTCGAGGCCCACGCCGTCGACTACCTCATGAAGCCTTTCTCGAGCGAGCGACTGCATGCCGCCGTCGAGCGCGCCCGCGGCGAGATCGACAAGAGTTCCTCGCGCCAGCTCAAGGCGACCCTCCACGCCCTGCTCGAGGACATCCAGCGCGAGCGCGCGTACCCCGAATGGCTCCTCATCAAGAAGGACGAGCGCAGCGTCTTCCTGCGGGTGGCCGACGTCGACTGGATCGAGTCGTCGCGCAACAACGTGCGCCTCCACGTCGGCAAGGAGATCTACGTCTTCCACGAGACGACCTCGGGCATCGAGTCGCGCCTGGATCCGAAGCGGTTCTTCCGCATCCACCGGTCGACGATCGTCAACATCGAGCGAATCAAGGAAATGCACCCGTGGTTCAACGGGGACTACGCGGTGACGCTGAAGGACGGCACGAAGCTGACGCTCTCGAGCACCTACCGGGAGCGGCTCAAGGAGTTCCGCCGGCTGGCGGTGTAGACCGCCGCCGAGTTTCATGACGACGGCGGCGGCGCGGGCACGGCTTTCGATCGTCCGGGGCGGCTCCGAGGCCCCCCGGGGCGGCGCACCGGCCGTTTCGTTCCCACCGCCCCCGCTCGCGATCCTCACGGGGCCGCGGAAGGCGCCGGGCCGGCTCCCGATTTCGCGGCGCGCCCTGGAAATCTTCGCCGTCTGGACGGTCGTCGGCCTCTTCATCGCGGCGCAGCGCTACCTTCGCGGCCCCTCCCTGCAGCCCCGCCTCGCCCTCCCGCTCGCCGAGTCTCTCGCCGCGAGCCTCGTTACGGCGTACCTCTGGGCGGCCCTGACGCCGGCGATCATGCGGCTCGCCCGCCGCTTCCGTCCCCGGCAGGGGCGGCGGCTCGTCACGGTGCCCGTGCTTCTCGTCGCCGGCGCCGGGGCGGCGCTGCTGCATCTGCTCGCGACCAACGTCTTCTGGCATTTCGTCGACCCGCCCGAGTTCGGCGGGGGCTTCGCCGCCATGTTCGCCGCGACCCTCGCCTTCGGCGGCGCGGCGCGGCTGGCGACCTACATCGGGATCGTCGCCGTGACGTGGGGCATCGACGACTACCGCACCTACCGGGAGAAGGAGCTCCAGGCCTCGGAACTCGAGCGGGAGCTCGTCCAGACGCAGCTCGAGGCCCTCAAACTGAGGCTGCATCCCCCGTTTCTCTTCAATACGCTCGCGACCATCATCCCCCTCATCCGAACCGAGCCCCGCGCGGCCGCGCGCACGGTCGTCCAGCTCGGCGACATCCTGCGCCTCGCCCTCCACAACGACGCCACGGGGCTCGTGCCGCTGAAGACGGAACTCGAGTACATCCGCCTCTATCTCCAGATCGAGCAGACGCGGCTCCAGGACCGGCTCGAGGTGCGTTTCGCGATCGCTCCCGAGGTTCTCGACGCCGCGGTACCGAACCTGATCCTCCTGCCCCTGACCGAGAGCGCGATCGCCAACGGCATCTCGGTGCGGCCGGGCCGCGCCGCAATCGAGATCCGGGCCTGGCCCGACGACGCCGGCCTGCACCTCGAAGTGCACGAGTCCGCACTCGACGCCGCGGAAGCGACCGCCGCCGTTGCGCTCGACGAGTCTTTCGTCCGCAAGACGAAGCTGCGGCTCGAGCTGCTTTACCCGGGCACCCACCGCATCGCCGTGTCCGACCGGCTCGATCAGGGCCACGACGTCTCGATAACTCTTCCACGGGAGCCCGCCACAGCCGTCGCGCGGCCTGACGGGGTGCCGGCGTGAGCGCCGCCTTTCCGTTCCGCGAGCTCCCGCGCGCGCCGCGGGGCGAGCGGTGGCGGGCGGCCGGCTGGGTGCTCGCGGCCTGGACGCTCGTGGGCCTCTTCCGCGCCGCCGACCGCTATTTCAGCGACCCGTTCCAGCTCCAGCGGCTGGAGTTCGGCCTCTGGGAGGCGCTGGCGCAGAGCCTGCTGGCCTCCACCATCTGGGCCGCGTTTACGCCTGCCGTCGTCTGGCTCGCCCGTCGGTGCCCGCCGACTCGCGCGCGCTGGGCGCTGCCGATCGCGGGCCTGCTCGCCGGCGGAATCGCCTTTCCGTTCGCCCACTGCGTCGCCTACCAGATCGCCTACCCCCTCCTGATGGGCTTTCCGCTCGTCCTCGCGACGCAGTTCGCGGCTCTGCCGCAGATGCTCCGCGTCCTCTTCCCCACGCACTTCGTGACCTACGCCGCGATCGTCGGGGCGACGTGGGCCCTCTCCTACGGCCGGCTGACGCGCGAGCGGGAGCTGCGCGCCTCGCAGGTCAAGACACGGCTGCTTTCGGCCCGGCTCGAGGCCCTGAAAATGCAGCTCCACCCGCACTTTCTCTTCAACACGTTGAACAGCATCCTGCCGCTCGTCTTCCGGGACCGCGAGGCCGCGTGCCGCACGGTGGTGCGCCTCGCCGATCTCCTCCGCATGTCGCTGCAGAACGAGGGCAGCGACCTGCTCCCGCTCCGAAAGGAGCTCGAGCTCCTGCAGGTGTACCTCGAGATCCAGCAGACGCGGTTCCAGGACCGCCTGACCGTCCGGCTCGACGTCGAGCCCGGCGTCACCGACGCGCTCGTCCCGAACCTGATTCTTCAGCCCCTCGTCGAGAACGCGATCAAGCACGGGATCGCCGCTCGACCCGGCTCCGGCCGGATCGAAATCCACGCGCGGCGGGAGGGCGGCGACCGCCTGCACCTGCTGGTGCGCGACGACGGGCCCGGGCCGAGCGGCGTCGCCCCCCGGCCGAACGAGGGGGGTGTCGGCCTTAGGAACACGCGCGACCGGCTGGAGCTCCTGTACCCCGACCGCCACGACTTCGAATTCCGTGGCGCGCCCGGTCGCGGCTGTGAGGTCTCGCTGACGTTTCCGCTCGTCCTTTCTCCGGCTCCCGCGCGGCCCGCCGCGCCCCGCCGGGCTGCGTCCGCCGCCGGACCGAGGCTCGCCCCGACCGCATGACCACGCTCCGCCGTCTCACCGCGCTCGCCGTCCTCCTCGGCCTCGCCGTGTCGGCGGCCTTCGCGGCCGGCCCGGGCTCGCCGTATGCCCGCGCGATCGGCGAGTCGAGCGCGATGCTCGACCAGGTTCTCCAGCTCTACCCGGGCACGGCCGTGGCCGTCGCCGTCGGCAACGAGATCGTCTGGTCGACGGCCTTCGGGTTCTCCGACGTCGAGCGGCAACGCAAGGTGTCGCGCTCGACGCAGTTCCGGATCTACGAGGTCGCGATGCCGCTGACGGCGACCGTGATGGAACGGTTGTCGCAGGAAGGCCGGTTCGACATCGACGCCCCGCTCCAGAAATACCTGCCGGACCTGCCCGAGACGCGGGTGCCCGTCACGGGGCGCGCCCTCGCCAGCCATCTCGCCGGGGTCGGCGACTTCGCGGAGGACGAAAGCGTTCCCGCTCCCTGCGCCAGCGCCCGCGAGGCAGTGCGCACCCTCTCCGGGCGCGCCTTCATCCGACCGGCAGGGCTCGGCTACGCGATGTCCCGCAAAGGCTACCTCCTTCTTTCGGCGGCGATGGAGGCGGCCACAGGAAAGCGTTTCTCCGAGCTTCTGAACGAGACCGTCGCCTGGCCCGCGGGCATGAGCTCCACGATGGCCGACGATCCGCGGCGCTTCCTGCCCGGCCGGTCGCTCTTCTACGAGCGTGGTTTCCTCGGACTTCTGCGGGCCGCGCACCCGGTCGACTCGAGCTGCCTGTGGGGCGGAGGCGGCTACCTCTCGACGACCGAGGACCTCGTGCGCTTCGGTGCGGCGCTGCTCCGCGGCGAGATCCTCCGCGCCGACGCCATGGAGGCGATGTTCACGCCGCAGCGAACCCGCGCCGGCGTCGACACCGGTTACGGCCTCGGCTGGTACGTCGAGAGGGACTCGCGGGGCCGCCGCTACGTCTGGCACGGCGGTCGGGGCGTCGGCGGCCGGAGCGCCATCGTCATCGTGCCGCACGCGCGCCTGGTGACGGTCATGCTTTCGAACATCGAGGGCGAGCGACTCGACGAGCACGCCCGCCGCATCACCGCGTTCTTCCTCGAGGCCGTCGAGACCACCGGCGTCGCTCCGGACCTCGTGCGCGCCACGGGCCCCGGCAAGCCCTCGCCGCCCTTCGCGTACCGGGCGGTCCCCGCGCCCGGCGAGTGACCGGCCGGCGCCGCGGCGCCGTGTATTCTTGAAATTCATGGAGCGCCGCGAAGGCATGGGGCGGGGCGCACGCATCGTCGTCCGCGCCGTGACACTCCTCTTTGCCGGCTCCGTTTTTCTCGCGGGAGCCAACAAGCTCCGGAACGATCTCGTGTCCACGTTCCGAGACTCCGATCCCAGCGTCTTCCCTTCCGCATTCCCGGAGCAGGTCCGGCGCGTCGAGCAGATCGCGCCTCGCGGCGCCGGGCTCCTCCTGGTGGCCTCCACCGACGACGCGTGGCGGGCGCGGCTCTGGCAGCGCGCGCTCTACCCCCGAAATCCGGTCGTCGTCCGTTATCGGCCATTGCCCTCGGGTGAGGCGCTCGAGGAGCTTCGCCGCTCGTCGGTCTTCGTCCTGACGCTCGGCCAGGCAGCCGCCCCCGATCTGCCGCTCTCCTCGGAGGAGCGACTCGGAGACGGAGACGTTCGTATCGGGGCCCTTCGCCATTGATCGTCCCCGTCCCCGAGCTCCTGCTGACGATCCTCCTCGGGCTCGGATTCGCCGCTCTCGGCGCGCTCCTCCTGCGTCCGCGCGCCCCCGATGCCTTCGCATGGAACGAGTGCTTCCTCGCCGGCGCCGCCGCGTGCGCGGCGCTGCTCTTTCCGCTTTCGCTTCTGCTTCGGGGGCGGGCGCTCGTCGGCACGGCGATCGTCCTCGGCGCGGCCCTCGCCGTCGGCGCGGGAAAAAGGATCGCGCGAACCCCTCGGCCCGTCCCGCCACGAGGACCCGCGACCGCCGGGAGCCCCGCGTCGGTCCTGGCCCTGGCGGGCATCGCCTCGGTCGTCCTGGCGTTTGCCGCGCTCAGCTTTCGCTACCCTCTGTGGTGGGACGGCTTCCAGGTCTGGGCGAGCAAGGCGCAGCGCCTCTTCGTCGAGGGCGGTCTCGGCCGCTCGTGGTACGCGGGAGACGACTACGACCGGCGCCTCCTGAACTATCCCCCGCTCGTACCGCTCCTCGAAGCGCTGCTCGCGCTCCTGCGCGGAGGCTTCGACTTCGACCGGTTGAAACCGGTGTTCCTGCTCTTCCATACCTCCCTCCTCCTCTCGACCTACGCGGCCGCGCGCACGCGGCTTTCCCGGCCGCCCGCGCTCCTCGCGACTCTCCTCGTGGCCCTGATCCCGGCGCTGTCCGACCGCTCCGCGGCCGGCGGTTACGCGGACATGCCGCAGGCGGCGCTCGTGGCGGCGACCGTCGCGGCGGCCTTCCGGGGCGACGGCGCCCGGGCCCTGCCCTGGATGATCGGGGGGCTGACGGTCGTCAAGAACGAAGGCCTCATCCTCGCCGTGATCGCGTGCCTCGCCGTCGCCGCGTCCTGGACCGACGCCGGGTGGAAGAATGGGGGAAGGCGCGCACTCGAGCACGGACGCGGCATCGCGATCGTGGCCGGATTTTTCGTCGCACGCCTCGGGTACCTCGCCTGGCTCCGAATCGAGGACCCGAACTTCCGAACGCTCGCGACCGCGGACAGCCTCGAAGAGGCCCGGCGCCGCGTCCTCCACGTCGGGCGGCTCAGCGTCGAATCGATGCTCGACCTCTCGCGCTGGGGCTTGCTCTGGCCGGCCGTCGGCGCGGCCGTCGTCTACCTGCTCTGGCGCGGTGCCACGCGCGAACGCTGCCTCGCCGGAGCCGTCGGCCTCGCGGTCGCGGCGTACGTGGCCATCTTTCTCGAAACGAACTGGCCTCTCGAGCTCCACGTGCGGCAGGCGCTGCCCCGCCTGCTCGCGCAGCTCGCCCCCGCCGCGGTCCTCGTCGTGATGTTCGCCGCGGGACGCGCCCGGGCAAATCCGCACTCGCCCGCGCCGTGACGAGCCGTGCCCCTGCTATCATCCGGCCGCTCATGATTCGCGCCCTCAAGAAGCTCGTTCCTCGCTCGATCAAGGAACAGATCAAGAGAGACATCGAGAAGACGGCCGTCGGCGCCCTGCCTCCGCTGCCGGCACTCGAGCCCCTGCAACAGGAGATCCAGGCGCTCGCCGCGCGCGTGGGCGATCTCGAAGCGGCCGTCGGTCAGCAGCACACCATCCTCTGGCGCGAGATGGGAGCGGCCCCCCCGCCGCCCCGGCACATGCAGATTCGAGTGGTCGGGGGCTACGTCCCCGGATTCCTCGAGAGCGGATACTCCATCTGCGACGACCTCGACGCGGTCCTCAAGGTCGTCGGACGGGACCTGGCCTCTTTCGTTCGAATCCTCGACTACGGATGCGGCTCCGGCCGAACGACGCGGGCCCTCAAGACCCGCTTCCCGGCGGCCGAGGTCCACGGAACCGACATCGACCCGGAAGCGATCGCCTGGCTCACCCGGAACTGCTCCCGCTTCGGCGAGTTTCGGCTGGCGCCGCACCAGCCCCCGATGCCGTATCCGGATTCGTTCTTCGACTTCATCGTCGGCATCAGCGTGTTCACCCACCTGCCGGAGGACATGCAGTTCGCCTGGCTCGAGGAGCTCCGCCGCATCTCGAAGCCGGGAGGGCTCCTCATCCTCACGACGAGCGGCAAGAAGAACTACGCGGGCCTTCCTCCCGAGCTGCTCCGCACCGTCGAGGAGCGCGGGTTCTGCTACGTCGACGGGGGATATGGCCAGAGCATCAGCCTTCCCGCCTTCTACCAGAATACGTTCCACACGCCCGAGTACGTGCGGAAGAACTGGTGCCGGTACTTCGAGGTCCTCGACATCCATGAGACCCGGATGCAAAACCACCAGGACACGGTGTTGCTCCGGAACTCCGGGGGCTCAGGCCGGGGCTGAGACCGGCCGGGCGGCCGCCCGCCGCCGCGCCAGCACGCTCGCGATCCATCCGGCGTCCGCGATGAGGAGCAGGTCGATCATCGCGTGGAATACGAAGAGGTGCCGGGGCAGGTCGGCCAGAGAGTCCGCAAACGTGCACACACCGAACTCGAGCCCCACCATCACGACGAGAACGGCGACGGCCTCCCCGAACAGTCGATTCGGTCCTCCGGACCGGCGCGTCACGAACGCCGCGAGGAGGTTCCCTCCCAGCAAGAGAACGAGGATGGCGAGCCCGCGGGCTCCGAGGTAGGACCGCAGAGTGCTCCAGGCGTCGAAGTGCCGGCTCTGCTCCAGCGCGCGGCGACCCGAAACCTGCTCGAAATTGCCGAGGCCGGGGGGCCGGATCTGGAAGGCGCGCAGCCCCGCCCGCTGCAGCCGATTCATGAGGCGCGCCGGATGCGTCAGGTAGAAGCGCAAGACCGAGCCGAATCCCACCCGGTCGAAGAACTGAGCGCGAAAATCGGGCAACCCGAGGGGCGCCCCGGGCGCGTAGGCGGCGCGGCCCGTGAATTGGACGAGCTCGGTCTCGACGCCCAAGTCTCTGAGGTCCTGCTCCGGACTCGGCGAAGTCCTGAGAAGCTCCATGAACACGCTCTGGTACAGGCCCACCTCCCGAATGTCCTTTTCCGGGATTCGGCCGTAGGACCACGCTGCGAGAGCACACAGCGCCGCACCGAGCCAGACGCTCGGCGAGCGCCACACGGGCGCTCCGGCCGGTTTTCGGAGGCGCACGGCCAGAAAGGCGAGAAGAGGCGCCTGCACGATCTCCTGCGGCTTCGAGACCACGAAGAGCGCCGAGCAGACGAAGAACGCCGGCAGGAGCCACCCGGACAGGGACCCGCGCCGGACCGCGAGGGCCGTGACACCCGCCGTGAGCAGAAGGAAGAGCAGCGACGACACCTGGGTGTAGAACGAATTGAACGGAGCGACGTACCCGACGTCCGTCCAGACGAGGACCGAAAGGATCCGGACCAGCCATCGAGCAACCGGCGCCAGGGGCTGCGTGGCGACCGTGACCGCCGCAAGGAAAAGCAGCAGCAGCAGAGCGTGCACCGCGGCCAGGAAGCGGATGTCGAAGACCCGGTCGCGGCCCACGGCCCGGCTCGCCGAGACCGCCGCGGAGACGAGGAGAGACTCCGACGTCGGGTAATGGCCCCGGATGATCCAGGGCTCGCCCATCGGAAACGACCTCAGCATCCAGCTCCAGTAGCGCTCGAAATACGATTCCGTCGGGTAGTGCAGGCCGGCCGGCGCCATCACGCGCACGAAGTCGCCGTTGTCCGCCAGGCCGACGATCGGCTCGACGAACAATTGCGCGACGAGCACGGCCGCCGCCATGCCCACGACGATGACGACGGCCCGGAGCGTCCTCGGATCGCCCACGCCGGGAGCTTAGCCCAAAGGGAGACTCCACTCCGGCGGGCGACGCCTAGTGCTCTGTCACCAAAGTTTCGAAAACGCCATCGTGTGCAGGGGCGGCCCTTGCGGCCGCCCGCGGGCGGGGACAAGCCCCGCCCCTACGACCGTCTGCCGTATGGCGACTTCCGCTACGGAACACTAGCTCGTGCCGACCTTCGACGAGACCGCTGCGACGCCCTCGCGCGGGACGTGCTTCTTCCACTCGACGCCGAACTTCTTCTCGAAGTAGGCCTGGTTCTTCTTCCAGAGGGCTTCGTAAGTTCCCGGCGAGAGCTTGCGGAAGGCGCCCTGGCCGACGTGATGCACGTAGGCGTCTTCGGCGCAGGCGACGCGATAGCCCTTCGCGCGCATGCGCACGGCGAAGTCGTCGTCCTCGAACATTCCGATGCCGTAGGCCTCGTCGAGCGGCCCGACGTCGTCGAGGACGGCCCGGCGGGCGGCGACGCAGTACATCGCGGCGACGCCGATGTCGAAGACGCGGCCCCGGTGCTCGTCGGCGCGGCGGGCGGCAAAGTCCGGGAGGCCCGCGATCTCGGCGTAATCCGGCTCGACGCGGGCCTCGTTGCCGCAGAAATTGGTCGTCGGACAGAGCAGGCCGATCGACGGGTCGCGCTCGAGGTGGCGCGCGAGGCGGCCCATGAGACCCGGAGGCACGACCGTGTCGTTGTTGAGCAGGACCACGACTTCGCCGCGCGAGGCGGCGATGCCCTGGTTGTTGGCCGCGGCGAATCCGCGGTTTTCGGGATTGAAGATCGTCCGGATCCGCGGATCGCGGGCGGCGGCTTCGCGGAGGTAATCCGGGGTGCCGTCGCTCGAGGCGTTGTCGACGACCAGGATCTCGAGACGCGGCCAGGTTTCCCGCGAAAGCGACTCGAGGCAGTCCTTCGTCAGGTCGAGGCCTCCGTAGGTGACGACGACGACCGAGACGAGCGGGTGCGCCTCGCCCAGGCCCGCGTCGATCGCCTCGTACCGGTGCGCCCAGTCGTTCTCCTCGGCGACCCGGCGGCGCGTCGCGCGGCGGGGATCGTCCTTCGGCTCGGCGAGCGCCCGTGACAGCTGGGCAAGGAATTCTTCGTGCCCGCGCGCCAGGTAAGAAATCTCCTCGTAGGGCAGCAACTCCGTCAGCGCAGGAGCCACGACGGGCTTGCCGCCGTAGAGGTACTCGTAGAACTTGACGGGATTCGTGGCCTCGGTGATGTCGTTGACGAGGAACGGGATCACGCAGACATCGAAGTCCCACAGGAGCCGCGGCATCTCCTCGTAGGGCCGCTGCCCGAGAAGACGGACGTTCTCCCGGCCCGAGATCGGCGACAGGTCGACGTCGAAGTGCCCGCCCGCGAGAACGATCGTGGCCTCCGGGTGCGCGTCGGCGATCTTCGTCAGGAGCGGCACGTCCACCCAGGAGGCCAGCGCTCCGTAGTAACCGATGATCGGCCGTCGGGCGGCCTCGAGGAGATCGTTGGGCCCGTAGAGCCGCCGGTAGTGCTCGGCGTCGATGCCGTTCTTGGCGAGTGTGAGCCGCGGGGCGGCGCTCTTCCATTTGTCGTAGAGGCGGTCGGCGGAGACGACCGTGACGTCCGCCCGGCGGACGAGGCTGTCCTCGAGCGACAGGACGTTCTCGCCGAAGCCGGGAAAGTTCGTCCACTCGTCCATGCAGTCGTAGACGACGCGCCAGCCGAGCCGCTCGCGCAGACGTTCGGCCAGCGGAGCCCAGAAAGGGATCTGGACGACTCCCGCGGTATCGCCCATCGCGAGGTCACGCGCCAGCGTTTCGAATGCGGTCGCGAGAGTGTCGAGATCCTCTTCCTCGAGGCGGCCGCTGTAGATCCCGAGGGAGCGGCGCGACCGTATGCGGAGCTCCCCCACGTTCTCGGCCTTGCGCTTCAAGTCCCAGGCCGGACCGCCCGGGGAGAGAAACGTCGTCGTCGAGAGGTAGAGGACCCGGTGGCCGTGGCGGCCGAACTGCGTGGCGAGCTGCTGGGGGCGCTGGAAACGGAAGTCCCAGTCGATGATCGAGAAGACGACGACGTCGTAGCGACCCGACGGAGTCGTCGGAACCGCGTCCTGCCGGGGGAGCGCGTCGGGCGGGAGCGTGACCAGCGTTTCGGGTTGGGCGACCGGGGCGAGCGTGCGGCGCAGGTACTGCGCCAGCGGCCGCGGGATCGTCCGGCGCCCGATCTCGAAGAGCGGTGTGCCGGGTGCGGTCGCCCGTCCCAACGCGCGGCGGGCCGCGCCGGGCGCTCCCCGCAGACGCGAGGCCGCGCGCCGAAGCTGTCCCAGGCGCGAGCGCTCCCAACGCGCGAGCTCCTCGAGCGCGGCGGCCAGGTGCGCGCCGCGGGCCTCCGAGGTCGCCTCGGTGCGGGCCAGATCCCCTTCGAGAACCTTGATGCCCTCGCGAAGCTGCCGCACCTGCTCTTCCCGATTGGCGATCTCGCCCTGCAGACCGGCGATCTCGCCTCGCAGGAACCGGATGCCCTCGTCCCTTTCCCGCACGACCCCGTTCAGGCGGCGGATCTCCTTCACGCGGCGCGCGACGGCGTCACTACCCTTCAGCGCGGCGGACTCAGGGCGAGCGGCGGACGGCGCGGCCGGCGGGAGTTCCACCAGGCGCGCGCGAAGCGTCTCGAACCGCCGGGCCCACGTGTTCTCGCGCGCGATCTTCCGGCGCCGGTCCGCCGTCTCCCCGGCCACGACACTCTCGCGGACCGACCGCTCCAGGGCCGCGACGAACTCCGCCGGGCTCTCGTACAGCTCCATGACGTCGGCAAACGGCTCGAGCTCGGGCAGGCGCCGCGCGACGACGGGCTTTCCCGTCGCGAAGTATTCGAAGATCTTGACCGGGTTCGTCGCCTCGGTCAGCGGCGTCCGCCGGAACGGGATCGTGCAGACGTCGAAGCCCGCCACATACCCCGGCAGGTCCGCATAGGGCACTTCCCCGAGAAGGTGGACGTTCGGCCGGCCACTCAGGTCGCCGAGGTCCGCCCCGCGCGTGTCCCCGATGAGCGCGAACGACCAGTCGGGATGCCGCGTGGCGGCCTGGCGCACGGCATCCGTGTCGAACCAGGCCGAGATCGCTCCGTAGTAGCCCACGACCGGCCGCGGCAGGCGCGCGAGCGGCCCGTCTCCGCGCGGCGGGAGCCTCGAGAAGTGGCGCTCGTCGCCGGCGTTGGGGAGGCGCAGGACGTCCGGCCGCAGCCGCCGCAGGCGTTGCTCGAGCATGGCCGAGGTCGCGAGGACGAGATCGGCCTCGCGCACCAGGCGCTCCTCGTCGGCCGCCGTCTCCGGCCCGTGCGTGCCGAAGCCCGTGTGGTCGTCCATGCAGTCGTAAACGATCCGCCAGCCGAAGGCGTCGCGGAGCTTCCGGGCGAGCGGCTCCCACGACGGGTACTGCACGAGCACGACGGCGTCCCGGATCGCGTGGCGCGCGGCGAGGTCCGCCAGTCCGGACAACGCCTGGTCGAGCGTCTCTCCCTCGAGGGTCCGGCCGTAGACGTCGAAATCGTGCTCTCCCGGCAGGCCCACCTCGCAGACCCTGTCCTCGACCTCCGCAACCTCCGGCTCGCAGTCGAGGCCGAGGAACCCCGTCTTCGCGTAGAAGACCCGGTGACCGGCCGCGGCGAACGGCTTCAGGAGCTGCTGCGGGCGCTGGACGCGGAAACCCCAGTCGATGATCGGAAGGCAGACGATGTCGAAACCGCGGGGAGGCGGGACGTGCGCGGTGGAATCGGTGCGGGCGTGGCTCAGAGCCTGTATCTTGCCACGAAGAGGGCGGGGCACGTCTCTGCGCGAGGGCGGCCGCAAGGGCCGCCCCTACGCTCTGGCGCGGAGCGTCCGTCGGTCCAGGCGAGAGGCATGATTCTCCGGCTCAGTGGACGGGCGCCCCTTCGCGGACGCCGAGTGGACGTTCCGAGGCCTCGAGCCGGCGGGCGATTACCGCGTCGACGGAGATCGGACCGGCTCCGTACGCACCGAGCCACAGGCAGAGCGCGATGTAGAGATACTCGATGAAGCCGAACACGTCGGAGATCCCGGTGATCTCGGCCCGCCGCGCCGTGAGGATCGCGACGATCATCGTCCCGATGAGCGGCAGGCTCGCCAGGCGGGTAAAGAGTCCGAGGAGCATCAGGACACCGCACACGAACTCGGTCCCGGCCGCCAGCGGCGCCTGGATCTGCGGCGCGGGAATTCCGAGGTCTCCGAAGTAGGCGATGACTCTCGGCAGGGAGTGGAGCTTGCCCCAGCCCGACTCGACGAAGACCCAGCCGAGGGTCAGGCGCGCCACCGTCGGCGGCAGCCAGCGCAGGCCCGTCGAGACGCGGAGCACGAGGCGGCGAAAGCGCGAGAGGCGGTCGGTCATGGTCGGCATGGAGTCTCCTTGTGCGGAGGCGACTCGGACGCAAAGCCTACCGCTCTATCCCGCGGCGCGTATCATGGCGCCGCGGATCTCCTCCTGCGGCTGCTGAGATCGTTTCCTTGCGCCGCGAGAGGAACTTGACGAGGTCCTTGGAGAACACGAGGTCCCAGGTCCAGTCGAGGGCGACCCGGAGCCGCTTCTCGAGGCGCGGGAGCTTCATCAGGTAGACCGTCCGCCACATCCACCAGGCCACGAAGCCCGAGAAGTGGAAGCCGAAGATCTGGGCGACTCCCGTGCGGCGGCCGAGCGAGGCGAGCTGGCCGATCGTGCGGAACGAGAAGGGCCGCTTGGGGGTCCCGCGCAGCTCCGCCAGGATATTTTGCGCGAGCACCCGGCCCTGCCGGATCGCGTGCTGCGCGGTCGGCGGGTGGAAGCCGCCGGTCCGCGACAGGATGTCGGGCACGAGGGCGCAGTCGCCGAGCGCCCAGACGCCCGGGAACCCCGGGACCTGGAGAAACTCGTCGACGCAGACCTTGCCCTTCTCGAGCTTGCACGGGAGCGTCTTCATCAGGGGGTTGGGCTGGGTGCCCGCCGTCCAGATGATGGTCGCGGCGTCGATCTCGGTCCCGTCGGAGAGCTTCACGCCCCGCTCGGTCACGGCGGCGACCTTCGTCTTCGCGCGAATCTCGACGCCCCGTTCGGCGAGCTTCTCCTGCGCGTAGCGTCCGAGCTTCTCGGAGAGCTCGGGCAGGATGACCTCGCCCGGGTGGACGAGGATCATGCGGATCTTCTCCTTCGGAATGTGCGGGTAGAACTTCAACGCCTGGTGGACGAAGTCGTTCATGCCGGCGATCGTCTCGACGCCCGCGAACCCTCCGCCCGCCACGACGAAGGTCATCAGGTGGTCGCGGTCCGGGGCGCCGCACTCCGTCTCCGCCTCCTCGAGCTGCTGGATCATCCGGTTGCGGAGCGCGATCGCGTCGCCCAGCGACTTCATCGTGATCGCACGCTCCTCGAGCCCCGGCAGACCGAAGAAGTTCGTGACCGAGCCGGGCGCGAGGACGAGGTGATCGTACGGGAGCTCGTGGCTGTGGCCGTCCCCGTGCGACACCGTCACCGTGCGGGCCTCGAGATCGACCTTTTCGACGTCTCCGTCGAAGAACTCCATGTTCGAGACGAGCTTGCGGACCGGGTTGACGATGTTCGTGATGTCGAGGTCGCTCGCGGCGACCTCGTGAAGCATCGGCGTGAAGAGGAAGAAGTTGTCGCGGTTGACGATCGTGACGTCCACGTCCGGGAACCGGAAGAGCCACTTGTCGAGCTCCAGGGCCGTGTAGACGCCCCCGAAGCCGCCTCCGGCGATCACGATCTTCCTGCGGGGATTGGGCATCAGCGCTCAGATGCCGACGCCCCCCGGGGGGTTACAACCCCGGGATTCAGGGGGTCGCGTCTTTTCGGGTCCACAACAGGGCCAGAGCGACAGCGGCGTGAAGCACCACGGCGGGCCACAGCAGCAGGCCCCGGAAGGGCCCGGCGGTGCCCAGGTAGGCGAGATAGAGCGCGATCAGGCCGTTGTAGGCCAGCATCGCCCGGAAAGCCGGGGCCATTCCCAGCCCGATCAACGCGATGCCGAAGGCTCGGGCCAGGACCGTCCCGGCTCCCGGGACGTCCACTCCGAGCAACAGCCTCACGACGATCGCCGGATCCATCATCAGCAGGAGCCCCGTGCCGACTTCGACGGCCCCGGAAAACGCCAGAATCTTCCGTCGCATGCGCCCCTTCCGATCGGAACAGGAACGGGCGGCGCCCCGGCCGGCACCGCCCGTCGATCCTGCCGCGTCCCTAGTCCGACGCCCGGGCGATCGCCACCTGCGCCTTTTTCCGGTCCGCCTCCGCCAGCTGCGACGGACCCAGCTTGATGGTCAGCTTGTCGATCTTGCCGGTGAAGCGGAACGGGACGTCGTAGCTGCGGTCCACCGGCGTGCGCATGTCGACGCCGACGTCGAACGTCTCGTCCGGCGGCATCAGGAACGCGATCGTGTGCTCGATCGTCTTCGTGGCGAGCTCGTGGCCGTCGACGATGAGAATGCCGGTCCCGCCCTTCGCGATGCCTGGGCCGTCGTAGTGAAAGTTGAACTCGATCGTGTGCTTCCCCTCCTTGAGGGAATCGCCCATCCAGTCGCGGGCTCCCTCTCCGGCCTCCCAGCGGAACCGCTCGAGATCGAGGAGGTTGTAGGTGAAGACGGGCTTTCCCTTGAGCAGGTAGAGGCCGTAGCCGCCAAAGCGGCCGCCCTCGGTGACGATCATGCCCTCGCCGCCGCCCGAGGGGACCTCGATCTCAGCCTTGATCGTGAACGACTTGTTGAGGATGTTCGGCGAGTTGCCGACCGGGATGCCGGGATTCTCGCCAGCGTACGTGAAGACGGTCTTGCCGGCCACGGTGCTCGGCCGCGGCGCGATCGCCCGCTGGAACTGCGAGTTGTCCAGCGGGAGCACCCCGTACTTGACCGCTTCCTGCTGGAAGAGCGCCTGCATCTCCTTCAGCTTCCCGGGCATCTTCGCCGCGAGATCGTTGTCCTGCGAGTAGTCCTCGGTCAGGTTGTACAGCTCCCAGCGGTAGTCGCCGACATCCGGGAACTTCGCGTTCAGGTCCCACGGCGGCACGGGCGGATGCGTGTTCGCATACCAGCCCTCGTGATAGATCCCGCGGTTGCCGGCCATCTCGAAGTACTGCGTCCTGCGCCTCGACGGAGCGTTCGCATTGGCCGCATCGAAGGTGTAGGCCATGCTCACGCCCTCGATCGGCTTCTGCCGGATGCCGTCGACGACCTCCGGCGCCCGGATCCCGGTAGCTTCGAGGATCGTGGGCACGATGTCGATGATGTGGTGGAACTGGTGGCGAACGCCGCCCGCGTCCTTGATGTGGCCGGGCCATGAAATGGCCATGCCCTGCCGCGTCCCGCCGAAATGCGAGGCCACCTGCTTGGTCCACTTGAACGGCGTGTCGAACGCCCACGACCACGCGACCGCCATGTGCGGGTAGGTCGCCGGCGAGCCCCAGTCCTCGTAGTGGAGCAGCTGCAGTGGCATCGGCGCGTCCAGGACGCCGTTGTAGGCGGTCATCTGGTTGAACGTCCCGGAAAGGGTCCCTTCGGGGCTCGTGCCGTTGTCGCCGTCGATGTAGATGATCAGCGTGTTGTCGAGCTTGCCCATGTCCTCGACGGCCTGGATGACGCGGCCGATCTCGAAGTCCGTGTAGGCCGTATACGCCGCAAACACCTCGGCCTGGCGGGCGAAGAGCTTCTTCTTCTCGAACGAGAGCGACTCCCACTTCGGCAGGACGTCGGGCCAGGGCGTGAGCTTCGCATTGGCCGGGATGACTCCGAGACGCTTCTGGTTCGCGAAGATCTGCTCGCGCAGGACGTTCCATCCCATGTCGAACTTTCCCTTGAACTTGTCGATCCACTCCTTCGTGGGCTGGTGGGGCGAGTGGCTGCCGCCGGGGACGTAGTAGACGAAAAAGGGCTGCTCGGGCGCCGCGGCATTCAGATTGCGCATGTGCGCGATCGCCTCGTCGGCGAGGTCGGTCGTCAGGTTGTAGCCGGGCTTGCCGATCCACGGGAAGATCTGCGACGTGTTCTTGAAGAGATACGGCGTCCACTGGTCGGTCTCGCCGCCCATGAAGCCGTAGAAGTACTGGAAGCCCATCCCCGTCGGCCACTGGTCGAAGGGGCCCGAGACGCTGTACTGGAAGCCCGGCGTGTTGTGGTTCTTTCCGAACCACGACGTGGCGTAGCCGTTGTCGGACAGGATCCGGCCGACCGTCGCGTTCTCGACGCCGATGATCGAATCGTAGCCCGGATATCCCGTCGAGAGCTCCGAGATCACGCCGAATCCGACGGAGTGGTGGTTGCGGCCGGTGATCAGCGCCGCCCGCGTCGGCGAGCAGAGCGCGGTGGAGTTGAACTCCGTGTAGCGCAGCCCGGCCCTGGCCACCCGGTCGAGCGCGGGAGTCGGGATCACGCCGCCGAACGTGCCGGCGACACCGTAGCCCTGGTCGTCGGTCATGATCAGCAGCACGTTGGGTGCGCCCTTCGGCGGCACGACGCGCGGCGGCCACCAGGGCGTGGAGTCCCTGGCGCTCTCCTTGATGACGCCGCCGAATTTCGGGGGCGGCGGCGGGAGCTGCTGGCCGTTGATCGAGGTCGTGGCGCTCGGCGAACCGAGCTCGCCCGTGACCTGCTGCGCGGACAGGGGCGCGACGGCCGCAAGGACGGCGATCAGCACGCCTCCCAATTGGGTTCGCTTCATCGGACATCTCCTCGTTCGATGGATCGGCCAGAAAGGAGGCCGGGACAGCGTGCGGGGGGCCGACCCCGCGCGTTGCTGCGAATCAGATCACGGCGCGGGGCGAGATCACAACCGGCTCTGATAGCTTGTGCCGGTCCCCATGCGCTGGCGCAAGACCCGGTCCGCCTCGAAAGCCCGAGCCATGCCGTCGTTGGCCGCCGGGCTCCTCGCGGTCTTCTGCACCGCCCGGGCCGGCGGCCAGTCGCTCGAGCCGCGGGCCTACTCCCCCAGCCCGGCCGGCAGCAACTTCGCCATCGCCAACTACGGCTACCAGACCGGCGCCATCGTCTTCGACGCCACGCTGCCCTTCAGCGACGTCACGGCGAAAATCAACGCGGGAACGCTCGCGTACGTCCGCACCTTCAGCCTGTTCGGCCGGCTGGCGAGCGCCGGGCTGGCGGTGCCCTACGTCTGGGGCTCCGTCGAGGGCCAGGTCAACGAAGAGAGTCGCCGGATCACCCGCTCGGGTTTCGCCGACCTGCAGTCCCGCTTCACGGTCAACCTGATCGGGGGCCCCGCGCTGACGCCGGCGGAGTTCGCGGTCCGCACGCCGGCCCGGACGCTCGGATTCAGTCTCATCACGGTCGCGCCGACGGGCCAGTACCACCCCGACAAGCTCATCAACATCGGCGGCAACCGCTGGGCGTTCAAGACCGAGCTGGGGTTCTCGCAACCCCTCGCGCGCTGGGCGTTCGAGGCGTACGCCGGGGCCTGGTTCTTCACGACCAACGACGACTTCTTCGGCGGCCAGACCCGCTCGCAGGCGCCCATCTTCGCGTTCCAGGGGCACGTCAGCTACACGTTCGCGCCGCGCCTGTGGCTCGCCGCGAGCGGCACCTACTACACCGGCGGACGGACGACCCTGAACGGAGTTCTCAATGCCGATCTCCAGAAGAATGCCCGGGTCAGCCTGACGGGGTCGGTGCCTCTGACCCGAAGGCAGTCGCTCAAGTTCTTCTGGGCCCGCGGCGCCACGACCTCGATCGGGGCCGACTTCACGACCTACAGCCTGTCGTACCAGTTCTTCTGGTTCGATCGCTGATCGAGCGGCCCGCGAGCAATTACGAGAGCGGCGCGACCTCGCAGTAGGCCTTGATCACCCCGCGGCCCGAGGTCAGGTGGCCGAGGAGCTCCCGGAAATTCTCGAGACCCTGGACCGGGTGCGTGAGGAGTTTCTCGAGCCAGCCCGGGTACGACAGCTCCGCCTGGGACAGGTCCCGGACGCCCTCCTCGAAGTCCTCGCGGCTGGCGTTGACGCTGCCGACGGCGACCTTGTTGCCGAGGACGAAGCCCTGGTTGATCCGATCGGCCGGGACTTCGATCTTCCGGTCGCCGCCCGTGACGGAGACCATCGTGAGCACTCCGTTCTTGGCGAGCACTTCCATCGCCTCGAACACGAGGGGCGAGAAGCCCGTCCCCTCGAGGATGAGATCGAAGGGCCCGAGCTCGGCGGCCGCCTGCCGGAGGCTCGTCGACTTCGTCGAGACGTACCGCACGCCGATCTCCTCGAGCAGGTCCGAGTTGCGGTGGGGCGCTTCCTGAAGGCCGAAGGCGACGACCTCGAGGCCGCGCAGCTTCAGGATCATCGAGGCGAGAAGTCCGAGCGTCCCGGTCCCCAGGACGGCCGCCTTTCTCGGTCGCCAGACCCTGAGGCGCCGCTGGATCTCGTAGGCCTGGCCGATCGCCTTCTCGGCGACGCTCGTCGGCTCCATGAGGACGCCGACCGACTTCAGCCGCTGCGGGATCTTGACCATGAAGTCTTCCGCGTCGACGTAGTACTCGGCGAGATACCCGTGGAGCAGGTTGATGCCGCGTTCGAAGTACGAGTCGTCGGTCGTCATGTCCTGGAGGCCGATTGCGTCGTACACGCTCGTGCCCGGGCGCCGGACCGAGGCGACGACGTAGTCTCCGGGTGCGAGGTTCCGGACCTCGGGCCCGACGGCCTCGACGCGGCCGAAGCTCTCGTGTCCGAGGATCAGGTAGTCGTGCCCGGCCGGGGGTGCGCCGTACTCGGCGGCGTTGATCTCCTTGTCCGTGCCGTCGACTCCCACGCGAAGGACTCGGACGAGCACGCCGCGCCCTCCGGGGACCTCGTCGAGCGAGGGCTTCGGCGCCTCGCGCAGGTGGATCGAGTCGGGCTTCCCGGGAATGACCGCGATGGCTTTCATCGTGTTCCTCGCGCGGACCTACTGGCCGCTCTGTTGAATGAGCTTGGCGGCGAGACCCGTCCAGCCGGTCTGGTGGCTCGCCCCGATGCCGGCGCCGTTGTCGCCGTGGAAGTACTCGTAGAAGAGGACGAGGTCCTGGAAGTGCGGATCCGTCTGGAGCTTGTGGGCGCCGCCGAAGACCGGGCGCCGCCCGTCCTCGTCGCGCAGGAAGATGCGGTTCAACCGGCGCGAGAGCTCCCCCGCCACGTCCCAGAGGTTTTTCATCTGCCCCGATCCGTAGGGCAGCTCCACCTTGTACTGGTCGCCCAGGTAGAAGTGGAACTTCTGGAGCGACTCGATGATCAGGTAGTTGACCGGGAACCAGACCGGCCCGCGCCAGTTCGAGTTGCCGCCGAAGAGGCCGGTCGAGGACTCCGCCGGCTCGTAGTCGACGCGGTGCTCCGTGCCCATGACGTCGAGGACGTACGGGTTGTCTTTGTGGTGCCGCGAGACGGCCCGGATGCCGTGCGGCGAGAGGAACTCGCTCTCGTCCAGCAGGTAGCGGCAGATCTGCTTGAGCCGGTGCCGGTCGACGAGCGAGAAGAAGCGCCGCACCTGGCCGTTCGGCGTCGTCTCGGTCTCGACGTGCTGGGCGAAGTCCGGTCGGTTCTCCAGGAACCACTGCATGCGCCGCTTGAAGCCCGGCAGCCTGTCGATCGCCTCGGAGGAGAGCGTCTCGACGGCGAAGAGCGGGATCAGCCCCACCATCGACCGGACCTTCATCGGGAACTTCCGGCCGTCCGGCAGATCGAGCACGTCGTAGAAGAAGCCGTCCTCGCGGTTCCAGAGCTCGATGCCCTCGCCGCCGATGTTGTTCATCGCGCGGCAGATGTAGACGAAGTGCTCGAAGAACTTGGAGGCGACGTCCTCGTAGGCCGAGTCGTCTTTGGCGAGCTCGAGCGCGATCGCGAGCATGTTGAGGCAGTACATGCCCATCCAGCTCGTGGCGTCGGACTGCTCGATGTGCCCGCCCGTCGGCAGCGGCGCCGAGCGGTCGAAGACGCCGATGTTGTCGAGGCCGAGGAACCCGCCCTGGAAGACGTTCTTGCCCTCGGCGTCCTTGCGGTTGATCCACCAGGTGAAGTTGAGAAGGAGCTTGTGGAACACGCGCTCGAGGAACTTGCGGTCGCCCTTGCCCGTCCGCTTCTTGTCGATCTTGTAAACGCGCCAGGCCGACCACGCGTGCACGGGCGGGTTGACGTCGCCCATAGCCCATTCGTAGGCCGGGAGCTGCCCGTTGGGGTGCATGTACCACTCGCGCAGCAGGAGCACGAGCTGCTGCTTGGCGAAGTCGGGGTCGACGAGCGCGAGCGGGATGCAGTGGAAGGCGAGGTCCCACGCCGCGTACCAGGGATACTCCCACTTGTCCGGCATCGACACGACGTCGGCGTTGAAGAGGTGGGTCCACTCGGCGTTGCGTCCGTGGAGCCGCTCCTCCGGGGGCTCGGGGCCCTGGGGATCCCCTCGCAGCCAGCGGGCGACGTCGTAGTGGTAGAACTGCTTCGACCAGAGCATCCCGGCGAAGGCCTGTCGCTGAACGGCGCGGGCGTCCTCCGTCAGGTCCGGTGTCGCGAGCGTGTCGTAGAAGGTGTTGGCCTCGCGGATGCGCTCCTCGAACGTCTCGTCGAACTCGGGCCCGAAGGGCTGGTCCGGGGCCGCGGCCCGCGAGAGCCGCAGGCGAATGACGGCCGATCCTTCCGCCGGGACCGTCAGGACGTAGCGGGCCGAACTCTTGGAACCGACGCCGTCGGCGTTGACGGCGCCCTCGATGCCGTGGACGACGTAGTCGTGGATGCCGTCCTTGACGTGCGGCGAGTCGTTATCGGCATCCCAGAGGCGCCGGGCGTTGGACTCGTTCTCCGTGAAGAGAAGCTCCGGCGCACCCTCGCACTGCAGGGAGAGACGGCCGTAGTACTCGCTGTCGACGTCGATCGTCGCGAACCCGGAGTGCGCCTCGCCCGCGCGCAGCCGCTGCCGGCGCGCGCCGAGGCCCCAGGACCACGTGTTGCGGAACCAGATCGTCGGCAGGACGTGGACGGTCGCGTCCTCGGGCCCGCGGTTGAAGACGCGCACCCGGACGAGGATGTCGTCGGGCGAGACCTTCGCGTACTCGGTGAAGACGTCGAAGTATCGGTCGTCGTCGAAGATCCCGGTGTCGACGAGCTCGAACTCCGCGTCGTTGCGGGTGCGCCGCCGGTTCTCGTCGAGGAGCCACTGGTACGGAAACTCGCGCTGCGGGTACTTGTAGAGCGCCTTCATGTAGGAGTGCGTGGGCGTCGAGTCGAGGTAGTAGTAGCACTCCTTGACGTCCTCTCCGTGGTTGCCCTGGGAGCCCGTCAGGCCGAAGAGGCGCTCTTTCAGGATCGGGTCCTTCCCGTTCCAGAGGGCGATCGAGAAGCAGACGTACTGGTGGCGGTCGGAGATGCCCATGAGCCCGTCCTCGCCCCAGCGATAGGTGCGCGAGCGCGCGTGCTCGTGGGGGAAGGAATCCCAGGCCGTGCCGTGCGGGCTGTAGTCCTCGCGCACCGTTCCCCACTGGCGCTCGGAGAGGTAGGGGCCCCAGCGCTTCCAGTTCTTCGCGCGCTTGACGTCCTCGTCGAGGCGCAGGCGTTCGGGGTCGAGGACGGCTTTCTTTTCGGTCATGTTCGGGGATTGGATGCCGCGCGGCGGCCGGCGTGTCGGGGATGGCCGGAATCGGGAACCGGGGCGGCCGCGGCCTGCTCGGCGAGGACCACCCGATCGAGGCGCAGAAGCTCGCCGAGCGACCAGGCCTGGAAAGGGCAGCCGCGCGGCGTGTGGGGCGGGTCGGCGTCGACGATCTCGGACACGTGACCGAGGCCGGCCTCGTCGAGGTGCGCGAAAAGCGGCGCCAGGAAACGCTCGCGCGCCTCGCGGACGACGGCATCCCCGCCCCCGCGCACGCGGACCCAGGCCTCCGCGAAGGCGCCCTGGAGGAACGGCCAGACGGTCCCCTGGTGGTAGGCGCCGTCGCGCTCGAGCGGCCCGCCCGTGTAGTGCGGGTGGTAGTCCGGGTGCCCGGGCGGCAGCGTCCGCGGTCCGAGCGGCGTCGCCAGGCGCGACTCGACGGCGTCGACGATCCGGCGCGCGCGCGCGCCCGTCAGGAGGGGAAACGGCAGACCGCCGACGGCGAAGATCTGATTCGGCCGGAGAGTGGGATCCGCGGTCCCGGGTCGGTGGTCCACGTCGACCACGTCGTGGAGGCAGCCCGCCTCCTCGTTCCAGAAGCGCTTCTCGAAAGACCCGGTCGCCCGCGCGAGAAGTTCGCGGAAGTCGGCGGAGAAGCCGTCGGCGATCCTGAGGGCGTTGATCCACAGCGCCTGGATCTCGACCGGCTTGCCGATGCGGGGCGTGACGACCCAGTCGCCGACCTTCGCGTCCATCCAGGTCAGCTGCACGCCCGGCACCCCGGCGGCGAGCAGGCCGTCGGCGTCCGCGCGGATCCCGTAGCGGGTGCCGCGCGCGTACCCCGAGAGGATCGCGCCGAAGGCGTCCTGGAGTGCCGTGCGCTCGGTTCCGGCGACGCGCCGTCCGGTCGCCGCGCGGGCCTGGAAGTACTCGTGCACCGCGACGAGATACCAGAGCGACGCGTCGACGGAGTTGAATTCGGGCTGAACTTTTCCGTCGGGAAAGAGGTTCGGCAGCATGCCTTCCGAGACCGCTCCCGCCCACTGCACCAGGATCTCCCCCGCCTCGTCGAGGCGGCCCGTCGCGAGGCACAGGCCTCGGAGCGAGATGAACGTGTCGCGTCCCCAGTCGGTGAACCAGGGATAGCCCGCGACGACGGTGCGTCCCTCCCCGCGGCGAACGAGGTAGGCGTCGGCCGAGCGCTCCAGCCGGCCCGGGAAGGCGGCGCGCCGCGAGCGCTCGGAGCTCCGGAGCGCCTCGAGGGCGGCCTCCGCGGACCCGCCGCCGAGGGAGGCTTCGTGCCCCCCGGCGGCCATGAGCCAGACCGCCTCCCCGCGCACGAGGTCGAACGTCAGCTTGCCCGGCGAGGCGAGATCCTCGGTGAAGTCGAGCCCGCGGGCACGCTCCTCCGAGTACAGGAAGTTGCGGTACCAGTCCGGGGCGTGCTCGTAGACGCCGTTGGAGAGCATCGTGATCGCGGGCTCGTTGCGGTAGGGGTGGAAGCGCAGTCGGCCCTCCGCCGGCGCATCGGCATCGAAGCGGTAGTCCGGGTTCTCGTGGTGGAGCGAGTGGTAGTCGCGTCCGGAAAGGAAGGGGCGGACCTCGAGCGTCACGGCGCCGGTCCCCGAGAGGAGCTTCCAGGCGACGGCGGCGGCGGCGGATCCCTTCGGGACCAGGATCTCCTGCGCGATGCGGGTGCCGTCGGGGAGGCGGAACGTCCATCGGGGCCACGGGCTCGAGCGAGAAGCCGTCGGAGCGCGAGGCGCCGTCGGGGTAGGTGACGTCCGGACCGTAGGCCTGCGAGCTGATCGCGTAGCGGCCCGACGACGTCGTGACCCAGGCGTCGAACCCGTTGACGAGGACGACGCGTCCGGTCGGCGGCGTCGTGGCGGTCAGGAGGAGGGCGTGGTAGCGGCGGGTCCGGATGCCGGCGACCGTGCCGGAAGCGAAGCCGCCGAGGCCGTCCGCTTCGAGCCACTCCCGGGTCAGGGCGTCGCTCATCGGCACAGGCTATCCCGTCTCACGCGGCGCCGGCCGGCGAGGCGGCGCGCGTGCGCGACAACTCGATGCGCACCGGCCGGATGGCGACCCGGCCGCAGGCGCATCCGAAGACGTCGGCGAGGATCCCGGGGAACTCGTCGTCCCGCGCGTAGGGCCCATCGCCCGCCCAGTTGAGGTCGAGCCGGTCGATCTGCGGCCGCATCCTGCCCCCGCAGCCCAGGCACATCACTTCGTCCGCATTCGGCATCGATCACCTCCCTTTCCCCCTTCGATGCCGCCCCCACCCCCCCGTTTCCGGGGTCAGCCCTGAAAGAATGAAAGATGGCTGCGATCCCGATCTCAGACGGTAAGTTTTCGAGGGAAATGGCCGGCTCGATCGCGTGGGCTCGGCCCCAAGTTTCATTCTTTCAGGGCTGACCCCAAACGAGCTGGAGGAGGTGGCCGTCGGGGTCGGCGGCGAGGAGGGCGCGGGAGAAGCCGAAGACCGGGGTCGGGAGGGTGACGAGGCCGGGGGAGAAAAAGTCGGCGCGGGCGGCGACGAGGGCCTTCTCGGCCGCTCCGGCGTCGCGGACGCGGAGCTCGGTCTGCCAGGCGACGAGGTCGTTGGAGCGGACGTCCGGCGGACGCGGCCGGCCGTCGGACGGGGCGAGGTACTCGAGGAACTCGATCCCCGGCCCCTGCGCCGCGCGCAACGCCGTGATCCGCAGGCGCGCGCCGAACACGTTGTTCAGGTGCTCCTGCTCGGTGCCGTAGTTCTCGGCGCCTCCGGCGACCTTCATGCCGAGCACGTCCCGGTAGAACGCGAGGCTCTTCTCCGTGTCGGACACGACGATCGCGGTGTGGTCGATTCCGAGGAAGAGCCGGCCCTTGTCCTGCCAGCGCGGATCGCCCTTGCCGGGCGGAAACGCCAGGATCTCGAGGGCGTGGCCGTCGGGGTCCTTGAAGTAGAACGCCTCGATCCCGCCGGCGTTCGGGTTCCAGTCCGGCAGCCGCTGCGGACCGCTCGAGGCGTGCCGCACGCGGTGCTCGCGCAGCCGCGCGTAAGCCTTCGTCATGTCCGAGACGATGATCGCGACGTGCTGGAACCAGCCGTCGTTGGAGCGTGAGTCGACCGGCACGGGCCGGCCCTCCGGGGCGAGGTACTCGACGAGCTCGATCCGCTCGGACCCGAGGCGCAACGTCGCCGTCCGGATCCGGAGACCGAAAACGCCCTCGAGGCGCTCCCACGCCTCTCCGGCGAGCTCGACCTCGCCGACCTTCTCGAAGGCGAGCACGTCCGAGTAGAACGCGACCGACCGGTCGAGGTCGGACACCGGGATCGTCACCGAGTCGACCGCCGTCACGAGCGGCTGGCCGACCGCGGCCGCCGCCGCCAGGACGGCGAGGACCGCGGCAGCGACGGAGCCGGCGAGCGACCGCCTCACGCCAGGCGCTCCTTGAGATGCTCGCCCACCCTCAGGGCGTTGGCGATGATCGTCAGCGCCGGGTTCACGGCCGCCGAGGAGGGAAAGAAGCTCCCGTCGACCACGTACAGGTTGTCGAGGTCGTGCGCCTTGCAGTTCGAATCGAGGGCCGAGGTCTTCGGGTCGCGCCCGAACCGCAAGGTGCCGTTCTGGTGCGCCACGCCCGCGAGCGGGATCTTCTCGCCCAGGAAGAGGCTCCGCCCGAAAAGACCGACGTGGCACGAGTCGCCGTGCATCGAGCACTTACGTTGCTTCTGCAGCGCCTTCTGCAGCGTCGCGCGCAGGCGCTCGTGCGCGGTCTGGTTGTTGGGCTGGTACTTGAGGACGATGTTTCCCTCGCGGTCGAGCGTGACCCGGTTCTCGGCGTCCGGCAGGTCCTCCGAGGTCAGCCAGAAGTCGAGCGAGTGCTTCGCCATCATCTCGAGCGTGAACCCCGGAGCGATCGCCGGCGCGCCTGCCGAAAGCGCGACGCCGTCGAGCTTGCCGACGAAGGAGATGTGGCCCATCGGATAGCCCCACTCCTTCGACGCGAAGTAGTAGTCGTTGACGCCCAGCGTCTTCTGAAAGACGGTCGGGTTCGGGCAGCGCGAGATTGCGAGCAGCACCGAGTTGACGTGCCCCATGTAGTGCCGCCCGACGACGTCGCTCGAGTTCGCGAGGCCGTTCGGATGCTTGTCGTTGCCCGACTTGAGCAGCAGCGCCGCCGAGTTGATCGCGCCGCAGGAGACGACGACGACGTCGGCCGTGTATTCCTCGGCCGCGCCTTCGCACTCGACCGAGACCTTCGTCACGCGCCGGCCCCCGGCGTCGGTGTGGAGGCGGGTGACCTTCGCGCCCGTCCGGAGCGTCACGTTGGGGTGCGCGAGCGCCGGGTCCACGCAGCAGACCTGCGCGTCCGCCTTGGCCTGGACGAGACAGGGGAACCCGTCGCAGGACTCGCACCGGATGCACTTCGAGGCGCGGCGGTCCTTTTCGTTGAGCATGATGCCGAGCGGCACGTGGAAGGGGCGCAGGCCCTGCTGCCGGAAGTCGTCGGCAAGGTCCTGGATGCGGGGCTCGTGCGAGACGGCCGGGTGCGGGAAGGGGCCCGAGGCCGGCGGCTCCGTGGGATCTTCGCCCCGCGTCCCGTGGACGCGGTAGAGCTCCTCGGCCTTCGCGTACCAGGGCTCCATCTCCGCGTAGGAGATCGGCCACGCCGGCGAGACGCCTCCGTGGTGGCGGACCTCCCCGAAGTCCTCCTGGCGCAGGCGGAAGAGCGCGGCCCCGTAGAACTTGGTGTTTCCTCCGACCCAGTAGTTCGTGTGGGGATGGAGGTCCTTGCCGTCCTTGTCGCGCCAGACTTCCTTCGTCGCGTACTTGCCGTCGACGTTGACGGCCTTCGAGCTCCAGTTGTCCTTCTCGCGCGGCACGAAGTCTCCCCGCTCGAGAACGAGGATCCGCTTGCCCGTCGGCGCCAGCGACCAGAGCAACGTCCCGCCGCCGGCGCCCGTGCCGATGATGATCACGTCGTAGTGGTTCCCGGACATCAGAGTCCCCTTTCCCCGGCCGCCGCGGTCGGCGGCCCGCACTGCCTGTAGCCGCATCGGAAGATGCAGCGATGGTCGTTCTCGTGGTGGAGCTTCGCGCAGAGCACCGAGCGCGCGCCCGAGATCCGCAAGCGGAGCTCCGCCGCCGAGAGCATTCCGATCGGGGGCGCGACGAAGTAGATCCAGAGGTGGTCCCACCGCATCGCCGCGGCGGCGGAGCCGAACGTCCGCGCCGGGTTCATGCTCATCCCGGAGATCGGGGCCTCGAACGCGATGAAGAGCGCCACGCAGGCGCCCGCGGCAAGCCCGGTGAAGCGGTTGCTCCGCGGATCGTTCGACACCGCGAGCACCACGGTCATCAGGATGAAGGTGATGAGGACTTCCGCCCCGAACGCGCGGGCGAGGCCGGCCTGACCGGGGAGGGTGGCGGCGAAGCTGACCGCCGGGTGCCGGACGGCCGCGGCCAGAAGGGCGCCCGCGATGAGGCAGCCGCCGAAGGCTCCCGCAAACTGCGCCGCGGCATAGAAGAGGGCGTCCGGCGCCTCGACCTTGCCGAGGCGCAGGAAAGTCAGGGTCGTCGCCGGGTTCACGTGGGCACCGCTTCGCTTCCCCCAGCTCGAGTAGATAATCGCCACGGCGGTCGCTCCCATCGCGAGCCCCATCAGCACCCGCCGGAGGAAGGGGTCCGGTAGCGCCGCGTGGACGCGCGAGGCGGGATGTTCGAGCAACGCGGTGAAGACGCAGGCCGACACCATGAAGAGCCCGAGGAGGGCTCCCTCCATGAGGTACTCCGGCCAGTGCGCCCGAAGCGCCGCCGCCATCGCTCCGGCGGCGGGCGCACGGCGGCTCGGGACCGCCGGGGAGCCGAGGGATTCGCGCAGGGCCGTCACGATGGCGCTTGGATGTTGCGGCCCGGGCGGAGGTTTCGGCAGCCCGATGGTACGATCCGGCTGACTTTTTCCCACCATGAGCCTGCTCCCGCAGCCTGCGTTGCCGGACTCCTTCGGGCCCTACCAGGCCTTCCGGCAGCACCTCGGCTTCGTTCCGGCGATCCTCCGGGCGCAGAGCCTGCTGCCGCGCGCGATCGAAGCCGAGGCCGCCATCGTCGGGGCGTTTCTCATCGCTCCCGGCGCCCTGACTCGCGCCCGCAAGGAAGAGATCCTCCTTGCCGTCGCGAGCGCCAACGGGAGCTCCTACTGCGTGACCGCCCATGCACGCGCCCTGTCTTCGCTGGGCGTCCCGGAAGCACGCATCGACAGCCTCGTCACCGGAGGGTTCGGCACGACGCTGCCGGCCGCCGAGGCCGCGTTGATCGACCATAGCGTCCGGCTCGCAAGACAGCCGACGTCGATCGACGGCGCGGCCTTCGAACGCCTTCGTTCGCTCGGCCTTCGCGACGAGGAAATCCTCGAGGCCACCCTCACGACGGCACTCACCGCGTTCCTGTGCACGCTGGCGGTCGGCCTGGCCGTGGCGCCGGACTTCGAGGCCGTGCCGGTCCCGTCCCCGCGCCACGGTCCGGCCGCGCACGTGGGACGTCCCGGGGGACCTTTCCTCCGCGCGGTCGAGCGCACGCCCCAGGACTTCGCCCCTTTCGCGTTCTTCCGGAAGAGTTTCGGTTTCATCCCGAAGATCTTCCGGGCACAGACTCTCAAGCCCGAGGCGGTCGAGGCGGAAGCGCAGGCGATTCGGGACATTCTGCTGACCGAGGACGTGCTGACGCGCAAGCAGAAGGAATCGATCCTGCTGGCGATCTCGGCCGCCAACCTCAACACTTACTGCGTGGCGGTGCACTGCGAGATGCTGCGCGCCCTCGGCGTCCCGCCCGAAGAATCCGATCAGATCGCGGTCGACCACCGGCGCTCGAGTCTTTCCGAAGCCGACAAGGCCCTGCTCGACGCCGCGCTCCGACTGACCGTCAGCCCGTCGGGCTACGGCCCCGCGGACATCGAGACGCTCCGCGCCCACGGGTTTTCCGAAACGCAGATCCTGGAGTCGATCGTCATGGTTTCGATGACGGCCTTCCTCAATACCCTCCAGATGGGCCTCGGGACCACGCCCGACTTCCGCCCGAGGCGGGACTTCCTCGCCGAGGCGGCCGCCGGCGCGGCGTCGGCCTCGACCCCGCCGTCGGGAGACGAGAAGAGAGCCGTCGATCCCGATGCCGGCCTCGTCGCCCGGGCGCAGAACGGCGAAATCCCCGCCTTCGAGGAGCTCGTCCGCCGCCACCAGGGCCGGGTCTACCGGACGCTCGTCGGGCTGACCGGCAATGTCGAAGACGCCGAGGACTGCTGCCAGGCGGCGTTCGTCAAGGCTTTCCGCAAGATCGGTGATTTCGCGGGCGCCTCGCGATTTTCGACCTGGATGACCCGCATCGCGATCAACGAAGGCCTGGAACGACTGCGCCTGCGCCACCCGGTCGAGAGCCTGGATGAGGCGGCGGGCGGCGAAGAGGACTTCCGCCCCTCTTTCGTGGGGGCCTGGATCGAGGACCCCGAGCGCCTCTATGAGCGCGAGGAGACGCGCCGCCTCGTCCGGCAGGAGCTTGCCCGGCTGCCGCTGCGCTACCGGGCCGCGGTGATGCTCCGGGACATCGAACAGCTGTCGACGGCAGAGGCCGCCGCGGTTCTGGAACTCCCCGTCGCGACGCTCAAGACGCGGCTCCTGCGGGGCCGGCTCATGCTGCGCGAGTCCCTGTCGGCGCACTTCGCCGCCGCGGCGCCGGGGGGACGCGATGCTTAGCTGCGACGACCTCCGGGCCGAGCTCTCGAACCTCCTCGACGACGACGTACCGCCGGACGTGCGGCGAACGCTCGAACACCACCTCGCGGAGTGCCGGACCTGCCAGGTCCTCTACGACTCGACGCGGAAGACGATCCGGATCGTCACGGACGCCGGCGCCTGGGAGGTTCCCCCGGGGTTTTCGGACCGCCTCTCGGCGCGGATCCTCGCCGCGCTCGAGAAAACGAATTAGCCGCGCTCGCCGGCGCCCGCCAGCACGATCTTCGAATCGAAGTCCGGCACGGTCCCGAGGCCGAAGGAAACCGTGTTGGCGAACTGCGCGACACCGACCACCAGGATCGTCTCCAGAATCTGCTGCTCGCTGAACCCGTAGGTCCGCAGCCCCTCGACGTCGTCCGCGTCGATCTTACGGCCCTCCCTGTTGAGCTTGAGGGCGAAGTTGAGGAGGGCTTTGTCCTCGGGCGGGAGGTTCGTCCGGTTGTGATCGAGCGCAACCTGTTCGGGCTCGGGACCGTGGATCCCGAGCATGCGGACGATTTCGCAGTGCGCGGTGACGCAGTAGGTCGAGAGGTTGGCGGCCGAGCACACGAGGAACACGTATTCCTTCTGGCGCCTGGCCAGCGCCCCCTCCTTGACCATGACGCCGCCGATCAGAGCGAGCTCGGCCTCGATCAGGTCCGGGCGCAGGGTCTGCGCTCGGAAGAAGTTCGGGAGAAACCCAAAGGCGGCCCGAATTTCCTGAAACGGGGGGAATTCGGATTCGTCGATCGGCCCGCGGCCGATGTAACTCATTGGAACCTCCCGATTCCGAAACTATAGCGCCCAATTGAATCTTTTACGCCTCCGCGCCCGTCCAATGGGGGGTGTTCACCTGCGAGGCCCTCCGCCAGGCGCTGTCGGACCTGCTCGACGGCGAGGTCGAACCGGCCGTGCGCCGGGAGGTCGAGCACCACCTCCAGGACTGCTCGGCCTGCCGGATTCTCTACGATTCCGCCCGGAAGACCCTGGCGGTCGTCTCGAACGTCGGCACCTTCGACCTTCCGGCGCCCGTCTCCGAGAGGCTCGTCCGGAGGATCCTGGAGACCGTGCTCGACCCCCGCCATCCGGTCGCCGGCGCCTGCCCGTTGCCCGACCGCGAGGACGAGCGCCTCAGTGCGCTCGCCGCGTACCGGGTGGTCGACACGGCCCCCGAAGCGCAGTTCGACGATCTGGCCTCGCTCGCCTCCCGGATCTGCGAAGCCCCGATGGCCATGATCAGCCTGGTCGACCGCGACCGCCAGTGGTTCAAGGCCCGCGTGGGCCTCGAGATCACCGAGACGCCGCGAGAGATCGCCTTCTGCGCGCATGCCATTCTCGGGAACGAGGTCATGATCGTCCCGGACGCCCAGGCCGACGCCCGTTTCGCAGGGAATCCTCTCGTGACCGGCGACCCCGGCATCCGCTTCTACGCCGGAGCGCCGCTCATCACGGAAGGTGGCCAGGCGGTCGGCACGCTCTGCGTTCTCGACCGGGTCCCCCGCTCTCTCACGGACGAGCAAACGGCGGCTCTCTCCACGCTCTCGCGCGAGGTCGTCGCCCGGCTCGACCTGAAAAAGGCGAACGCCGAGCTCGAACGGGTCGTCGAGGGCCAGCGCGCCCAGTCCGAGGCGCTGCGGTCGAGCGAGGAGTTCAAGACTCGGATGATCGAGTGCAGCCGCGACTGCATCAAGGTCCTCGACCTCGAGGGCCGGCTGGTCTCGATGAACGCCGGCGGAATGGAGGCGCTCGAGATCTGCGACATCGGCCAGTACACGGGCTCGTCGTGGATCGACTTTTGGAAGGGCCCGGACCGCGAGGCCGCGCGGTCCGCGATCGAGGCCGCCCGCAACGGCGGAATGGGCCACTTCGTCGGGTATTTCGAAACCATTCAGACGCAAAAGCCGCGATGGTTCGACGTCGTCGTCAACCCGATCCTCGGCTCGGAGGGCCGGCCCGAGAGCCTCCTCGCCGTCTCGCGCGACGTCACCGAGCGCAAGCGCTCGGAGGACCTGTTCCGTCGGCTCACGGAGGCAACCGCCGTGACGACCGGCGCCGACTTCTTCACGGCCCTGGTGGAGACCCTCGCCACCGCCCTCCGTGTCCGTTATGCATTCGTGACCGAGTGTGGTCCGGGGGACCCCAAGGCGCGGATGCTCGCGTTCTGGAAGAACGAGGCGATCGCGGAAAACCTCGAGTACGGCCTGGCCGGCTCGCCCTGCGAGGCGGTCATCCGGGGCGAGGTTCGGTTTTACGCCGACCGGCTGACCGAGCGCTTCCCCGAGGACACGGGCCTCGTCGACTGGCGTGCCGAGAGCTTCCTCGGCATCCCGATGGTCGGCCACGACGGCGTCGTCCTCGGTCACATCGCCGTGCTCGACGACCGGCCGATGAGCGAGGCGTCGATCGAGATCTCGGTCCTTCGGATCTTCGCCGGCCGCGCCGCGGCCGAGCTCGAGCGGCTGCGCGCCCAGTCCGAGCTCGAGCGCCTCAAGGACCGCCTGCAGGCCGAGAACGTGTACCTGCAGGAAGAGATCCGCACGCAGCACAACTTCGAGGAAATCATCGGCAATGCTCCTCCCCTGCTCGACGCCCTTTCGAAGGTGGAGCGCGTCGCGCAGACGGATTCGACCGTGCTGATCGCGGGCGAGACCGGCTCGGGCAAGGAGCTCTTCGCGCGCGCCATTCACAGCCGCAGCGCCCGCCGCCAGCGCCCCCTCGTCAAGGTCAACTGCGGGGCAATTCCGGCCGGCCTCGTCGAAAGCGAGCTCTTCGGCCACGTCAAGGGCGCTTACACCGGGGCGCTCGACAAGCGCACCGGCCGGTTCGAGCTCGCCGACGGCGGCACGATCTTCCTCGACGAGATCGGCGAGCTTCCGCCGGAGACGCAGGTGAAGCTGCTGCGCGTCCTGCAGGAGCGTGAGTTCGAGCCGGTGGGATCCTCGCGCACGATCAAGGTCGACGTGAGGATCATCGCGGCGACCAACCGCGACCTCGAGGAGGAGGTCCGGCGCGGCCGGTTCCGGGCGGACCTGCTCTACCGGTTGAACGTGTTCCCGATCGCCGTCCCGTCGCTGCGCGAGCGGAGGGAAGACATCCCCCTGCTCGTCGCATTCTTCCTGACCGGGCTCGCCAAGCGGCTCGGCAAGCCGCTCGAGGGTTTCACGCGTCAGTCCATGATCGAACTCCGCGACTACTCCTGGCCCGGCAACATCCGGGAGCTGCAGAACGTCGTCGAGCGCGCGGCGATCCTCGCGGCCGGGCCGACGCTGGAGCTCGAGAGGGGCCTGCTGCGGGGCGACGTGTCGGCGCCGACTTCCGCGGCGGTGGTCACCCCCGGGGGCGGCGGGAAGCTCGTCGAGGTCGAGAAGTCCCACATCCGCGAGGTCCTTCGTTCGACGCGGGGCGTCATCGAAGGCCCGGCCGGCGCCGCCCGGCGCCTCGGCCTCCATCCGAACACGCTCCGGAGCCGCCTCAAGAAGTACGGCATCGAGCCTCGCCACGAAGTTTCGTAGCCACCACGAAATCTCGTGGCGCCGCGGTCGTGGCGCGATTCCCGAAGAAATCATAACCGGCTGAATCAAAAAGACTTCGCCGCCGCTTCCTGCTTCCCCGAAGTTGGCCCCCACGTTGCTCTCTCTCGGGGCAGCCATGTTGAAAATCAGCAAAGAAAACGAATGCCTGGTGGTCGAGGGACGGGTGGCCGGACCTTACGTCGACGAGCTCGCGCGGGCCCTCGGCGACGGCGGGGGGATGAAGGCCATCGACGTCTCCGGAGTCGGATACGTCGACGCCGCAGGCGCCAGGCTCCTGCGGCGGCTGGTGGAGCAGGGAATCGCGATCCGCGGAAGCTCCGCGTTTGTCGCCGAAACCCTGAAAGGAGCGTCGTCGTGAACGTCGAACTTTCACGCCGGATTCCGAACGCCGAGCCGGCCACAGGACCCGCGTCGGGCCTGCACGGAGAGGCCGCGCTCCTCGAGCGCCTGCGCCGCGGCGACGAGGAGGCCTGTGAAGTCCTCGTCCGCACGCACAGCGGGCGGCTCCTGTCGGTGGCGCGGCGTTACCTTCGTTGCGAAGAGGACGCGCGCGACGCGGTGCAGGAAGGCTTCGTCGCCGCGTTCCGGTCGATCGGACGCTTCGAAGGCGGTTCGAGCCTCTCGACCTGGCTGCACCGCATCGTCATCAACGCGTGTCTCATGAAGCTGCGCTCCAGCCGCCGGCGGCCGGAGACTTCGATCGAGGAGCTGCTGCCGACGTTCGACGAGTCCGGCCATCGCGTCGCCGAGCCCGAGGAGTGGCGCGAGTCCGCGGAAACCGCCCTCGACCGCAGCCAGACCCGCCGCCGCGTCCGCGAAGCCATCGCGCAGCTTCCCGAGCACTACCGGTCCGTCCTGATGCTCCGCGACATCGAGGAGCTCTCGACCTCCGAGGCCGCGCGCATCCTCAACCTCACCGAGAACGCCGTCAAGATCCGCCTCCACCGTGCCCGCCAGGCCCTCCGCACCCTCCTGGGGTCAGCCCTGAAAGTCTGACACTTGGGGTCAGCCCTGAAAGAATGAAGCTTCGGAGGCGGCTCGCGACAACTTAGAGACAGGGGCGGAGGCTGGAACGATGTCGCGTGCGCCGCGGGTCGAGATCGCCGGAGGCGTCTACCACGTGATCGCGCGCGGGAACGAGCGGCGCGACATCTTTCGAGACGACGCCGACCGGCATCTCTACCTGGCGCGCCTCGCGGAATGCCGCAATCGATACGGATTCGGAGTGCTTGCCTACTGCCTCATGCCGAATCACGTCCACCTGGCAATCGAACGAGGCCCGGTTCCTCTATCGAAGATCATGCTCGCGCTCCACTCCTACTACAGCCAGAAATTCAATTTCCGACATGAGCGTGTCGGGCACCTGTTCCAGGGCCGATACAAAGCATTCCTGGTCGAACTCGACCGATACCTCGCAGCGCTCGTTCGGTACATCCACCTGAACCCGGTCAAGGCCGGCATCGCCGATCGACCGGACAGCTACCCGTGGTCGAGCGATCGCTGGTATCGCGAAGGCGGCGGCCCAGGCTGGCTCGACGTCGACTTCCTCCTGGCGCGCCTTGCGCCCAGCCGTTCCAGGGCCTGCGCCGCTTACCGGCGGTGGATGGGATCCGGTGAACCGGACGACTACGACGGCGCGCCCCCGATCGGCCGCGTCGTGAAGGGCGACGAGAGTTTCGCCAGACGCTCGATGCGCGAGGCTCGCGTCACCCTACCCAGAAAAAGTGGTTGGACGCCGTCGAGGTTCGCCGCCGCCGCGAGCGCGCTTCAGGGATTTTCACTCAGCCGCCTGAAGGGACCGTCCCAGGCCCGAGTGGAGTCGCGGGCTCGGCTGATCACGGTCTTCGTCGCGCGGCGTGATCATTCGATTCCAGCGTCGGCGCTGGCCAGGTGCTTCGGCCGCGACGAATCCGCGTTCGCGCATGGCCTGCGAAGGCTCGAGCGTGAGATGGCGCGAAATCCAGGGCTCTCAAGGCAGGTTGAACGGGTGGCATCGGCGCTCGGCCGCGAAGTGTCAGACCTTCAGGTCAGACCCCAACTTTCAGACTTTCAGGGCTGACCCCACGTCGAGGAGGGAGTCGAAGGAGCCGTAGGGGTCGGGCTCGCGGAAGGAGTGGGAGGGGTCGGGAAGCCAGCGTGCGCCGTCGATGACGAGCTTGTAGCGGTGGCGGCCGGGCGGCGGAACCGGCGCCAGGGCGCGCCAGAAGCCCTCCGGGCCGCGCTCCATCGGGAGCCGGCCGGGGTCCCAGTCGTTGAAGTCGCCGGCGACGGCGACCGCCGTGGCCTGGTCGTCGTGAAACGTGAACACGAGGCGGCCGTTCTCGACGCGGGGCGGCCCGCTCGAGCCGCCGGCGCCGGCGTGCGCTTCCCGGCGGGCGGCGGCGACCGCGGCGGCGGGCTCGACGACGCCGTGGCCCTGGCGCAGCGCCGGAATTCCCGAAACCGGGCTCGCGGTCGCGAGGAGAATCCGTCGCACCTCCGACGGCGCGAGCGCGGGATTTGCCTCGAGCATCTGCGCGACGACCGAGGCGACGACGGGCGCCGCGAACGAGGTCCCGTCCACGTGCTGGTAGTGCGCGGCCACGATCTTCTCGGCGCGAAGCGCGTCCTCGACCCAGGTCCGCAGCGCGGCCGCCCCGTGCGGCAGCTCCGGAATCTCTCCGCGGGCCTCGTCCGCGAGGCGCCCCAGCCTGTAGTCCGGCGCCGAGGAGAGGCGCGCGAGCATCTGCGCCCGCCGCCAGGCCGGCGTCCCCGGCAGGATGGGGGCCGCGACCCACATGGCAGGCGCGATCAGTTCCGGCTTGACGAGCCCGTCGGCGGTGACGCCGAAGCTCGAGCAATACGCCGCGAGATGCCGCCGCTCGGGATCGTTCGCGTCGTCGTATCCACCGACTGCGATGACCGAGGGTGCCGTGGCCGGCGGCAGTACGCGCGGCGCGGGCCCGCACCCCGAGTTGCCCGCGGCCGCGACGAGCACCATGCCCCGGGCGACGGCCTCTTCGGCGAGCCGGTTGACCCGGCTCTCGGCGAGCGTCCGGTCCGCGTCGCCGCCGAGAGACATGCTGACGATCCGGATACCGTACCGCTCGTGGTTGGCCAGGACCCACTCGAGTCCGCGCTCGATCGCCTCGTCCGAGATCCGCCCTTCCCGCCCGACGCGCACCAGCACGAGCGCCGCCTCGGACGCGAGTCCGCGGTAGACGCCGTCGGATAGCGACCCGGTGCCGGCGGCCGCGACGCACGTCTGCGTGCCGTGCCAGAAGTCCGGAGCCGGCTCGGCCGCCTCCTCGAGGACGCCCCGCGGATCGTGGACGTCGTGATACGCCCGGATCCGCTCGCCCGGCCCGGCGATGTCGGGATGGGGATGGAAGCCCGAGTCGAGGAAGGCGAGCGTCACGCCGCGGCCGCGAAGCGTCCCGTCGTCGCCGAAACGCTCGGGGGTCGAAGTCACCGCGAATCGGTTGGGCGCGTGACCGTGTCCCGCGTGCAGATCCCCCGTCTCGCTCATGCCAACGTGAGATGCCGCCGGGCCGCCGCGGGTTACCAAACGGACCGTGACTGGCAGTCTCAGCGGACCGTCGGAAGCACGATGCCCTGGAAAAGTCCCTCGGCCACCCAGTCGCGCAGCCACCGGAAGAGCCGGTCGCCCGCCGAGCCCTGCAGCCCCCGTGTCGCCGTCGCGACGGCCTTGCCGAACGGTCGTCCGTTGACGAGAGCGGCGAGGAAGTCGTGGGCCGGCTTCGACAGGTCGAGGCGCCAGACCTCGTAGTTCTTCCGATATACCGCGATCCACGTCGGCCGCCGTCCGGTCGCAGGATGATCGTGCTGGTCGTCCTTGACCGACTGCAGGTAGGCGTTGACGGGATAGGCGAACGCCGCCACCCGCAGCGCCGCCGACGGACGGAGAACCGCCCCGGGCCACGCGTTCTCCGGCACGCGCGCGATCTCTTCGGCCGGCCAGGCGGCCGACTCGGGCGCGTCGAAGACCTCGGTGACGAGGCTCTCGAGGCGGGCGAGATCGGCGACGAAGGCTTTCCGGCGGACGCCGCGCGCGCTTCGGATGAATTCGGGGAAGCGGTCGCCCAGGCGATTCAGCGTGTAGGTCCGCGAAGGATGGACCCCGACGTAGGCCGTGACGAGCTCGGCGAAATCATCGTCCCCGAGCAGATGCGCGACCGCCGGGAAGTCGTTTTCGAGCGCCTCGACCATGCGGAGCAGGTACATGCCCTGGTAGACGCCGACCCGCTCAGCGGACGAGAGCGATTTCGACGGCCGGATCACCCGTCCGATCTCGTCCGGCTCGAGCTCCGCGCGGGCCGCGGGCGAGGCGACGGCCTCCCCGGCCGTGCCCGGATGCTCGATGACGGCCTGCATCCAGCGCTGGAGGCGCGGGAGCGGCAGCTCAAGAGGCCGCGACAATTCTCGTCTCCTCGCTTCGGAACCGCCGCGCGTTGAGGGCCTCCGCGTGGACCTCCTCGAACGACGGGATGTCGCCGTCCCACTCGAAGAGTGTCGCGACGTTGCCCGTCCGCGCCACCGAGTGCCGGTAGAGCTCCCAGACTTCGGGGATCGCCCGGTCGCTGTGCGTGTCGAGGATGTGCGTTCCCTTGTTCGTGTGGCCCGCGAGATGGTACTGCGCCACGCGGGAGGGATCGATCGCGTCGAGGTAGAGCTTCGGGTCGAAGCCGTGGTTGAACGCGCTGACGTAGACGTTGTTGACGTCGAGGAGCATGCCGCAGTCCGCCTCTTCCATCAGGCGCCCGAAGAACTCCCACTCCGGCATGCTCGAGGCGGCAAACTCCGCGTAGGTCGAGGCGTTCTCGAGGATCAGGGGCCGTCCGAGGACGTCGGAGACGATCTTCACGCGCTCGACGACGTGAGAGAGCGCCTCTTCCGTGAGCGGCATCGGAAGCAGGTCGTGCGTGTTCCGTCCCGAGACGCCGGTCCAGCACAGGTGGTCCGACACCCAGAGGGCGCGGGTGCGGGCGGCGAGGGCTTTCAGTTTCGCGAGATATCCGCGGTCGAGCGGATCGGTCGAGCCGATCGACATCGAAACACCGTGCAGGACGACCGGATAACGCTCGGCCACCTGGTCGAGCACCCAGGCGGGCCGCCCACCGGTGTCGAGGTAGTTCTCCGAAAGGACCTCGAAGAAGTCGACGTCGGGCCGTTTCTCGAGGATGTGAGGATAGTGGACCGTACGCAGGCCCACGCCGACCCCGAGATCGGGGAGGTTCCAGCGGTTTCGGGTCTCAGGTCGTTTCAAGTCTTCGGTTTCAAATGAGGGCGGGGGCCGGCGCGCGACCCCCGCCGTGAAGACGATGGATCGAAGCTCAGGCCGCCTTGTGGGTGACCGGGACGGCGCAGCCGCCGTGGCCCTTGCAGGAGTTCTTCGCCGCGCAGCCGTTGTCGCCGCTCTTGCAGCCGCCCTGGCCCTTGCACGAGTTCATGCCCTTGCAGGAGTGTTTCATGTCGGCCGAAGCGCAGCCGCCCTTGCCCTTGCAGGAATTCTTGCCGGAGCATCCGTTGTCGCCGGCCTTGCAGCCGCCCTTCCCCTTGCACGAGTTCATGCCCTTGCAGACGTGCTTGTCGGAAGTCGCGCCGGCCTTGTCCTTGGCGCCCTTCTCCTCGCCCGCGTTTCCGTTCTTGTCGCCGGACTTCGCTTCGTTCTTCGGCAGAGCCGAGAGCAGCTGCGAGCCCGCGACAACGCCGGCCACCGCCAGACCGAGTGCCTTCATCGTCAGATCGCCCTTCTTCATCCCTGTCTCCTTTCGTCTCCCCATCTCGGGGTCACGAAGCACCGCTGCAGTCGAAATGGCTGCGGCGAGTTACTCACTTTCCAGGTCGCGCCGCTCGAGCGACTCGAGCGACTCGAGCCGCAAATTCTATCGCCCGGATGGGCGTCCAGTCCCGGTCTTCACCTCCCGGATTCCGCCGCCCCGGACCGTGACCGAGACTCGTGGTCCGCGGCGGTCTCCCGCGTAGTACGCGCTGACGGCGAGGGCTGGATCTCGGACGGAGGATCGGGCCAGCAAATCGAAGAGGTTGCGGCCCCGCGCCTCGCCCCCCTCGCCAAAGAAATGGATGGTCATGGGCGATTGGATGCCCCCGGCCAGCGAAGGTTTCGGGCCGCCCGGGCTCCCGCCGATCATGAAAGGCGCATTAAGAACCCGGCAAGACCCCGGGAGTCAGGCCGGGCGGGCGGCCGGGAAGCGTCCGGCCTGAACGTCCTGAAGGAACGGGATCAGGTGCCGAAAGTAAGACTGCTGGTCGTCCCACATCGCGAGGTGGCTGCCGTTTTCGCAGATCGCCACGCGGGAGCGTGGGAGAAGGGTGCCCATCCGGCGGATGTCGTCCGGGTTCATTTCGTCGTACTTCGCGCCCACGACGAGCGTCGGGACCGAGATCCTGGAGAGGTCGTTCCAGCGGTCCCATTCCTTGAAGGTCCCCGTCACCACGAACTCGTTGGGCCCCTGCATCGTCCCGTAGACCTGGTTGTTGATGTGCTTGAACGCGCGCGCGACCGGGTCCGGCCACGGGTCGAGCCGGCAGACGTGGCGCTTGTAGACCCCCTCGTACATCGCTTCCTGGTACTCGGGAGCGTCGTACTTGCCCTGCGCCTCGTACTTTTCGAGGGTGGCGAGGATGTCCTTCGGCAGCGCCGCGCGGAGTTTCGCGACGTAGGCCATGTACGACGGGATCGAGGCCGTCATGCTGGAGAGCACCAGGCCCTTGATGTGTTTCTGGTATTTCAGCGCGTACTCGATCGCGAGCATGCTCCCCCACGACTGCCCGTAGAGGTAGAAGTCCTCGAGTCCGAGGGCGGCGCGCACCTGCTCGACTTCTTCGCGGAAGCGGTCGACCGTCCAGAGCGACGGGTCGTCGGGCTGGTCGGAGTAGAACGAGCCGAGCTGGTCGTAGTAGTAGAACTCGACGCCGGCCTGCGGCAGGAAGTCCTCGAAGCACTCGAAGTACTCATGCGTCACGCCCGGCCCGCCGTGGAGCGTCAGCATCTTGATCGGCCCCTTGCCGAGCTTCTTCGTCCAGACCTTGTACTGGCCGTCGACGGGGATCAGACGGATGCCGGCGGTTTTGACCGCGGGCGTTTTCGCGGGGCGCGGCCGTGCGGTGGCCCAGCGCGCGTGGGCGAGCGAGGCGGCGGAGAGGGCGAGAAGAGCGCGGCGGTCGAGGGGCACGGCGGGACATACCTAAGTCAGGCCCCGCGGGAAAAAAACGACGCGGACCGGCGGAGCATCCAGCGGCACCGCCGATCCGCGAGAGGGGCTGGACGCTTACGACTTCTTGACCGATTTCCTGGCGGCCGGCTTCTCCGCGGCCACCTTCGTGAGGCTGCCGCCCTGGATCTTCAGGCACGTCTCGGGCTCGAGCCGCAGGAACCCCTGCCCCTTGCAGGCGTTGGAGCCGTGGCAGCCGGAGTGACGGCACCCTTCGGCGCCGCAGTCGCCGGTGCCCTTGCACTTGTTGACGCCCCAGCAGGGCTTGAGCTTGCCATCGTCGGGAGCCGGCTTCTGGTCCTGGGCCCTGAGAGTAGCCGGGAGCGACAGCACTCCGGCCAGTGCCGCGGCGAGCAGGGTCTTCGACCGAGGGTTCATGAGAATTCCTCCTTGAGGACGTCGAGAGCCCCGGTCCATCCGGTGCTCCGCTTGATCACGAAAACGTCGCGCTCCGCGAGCGCCCGGAACGCCTCGACGAGGCGGGTCAGATCGCCCGCGTCGGAGCCCGCGCCCGTCAGCTCCTGGAGGTCCGGGAGCGTCGCGTCGCCGCACGAGGCGGCTTCGATGAGGGCGGCCTCGGTCTCGCCGATCGACTCGACGCGAACCCGACCGTCGCGGCGAAAGACGAGCACGTTCGAGGCCCGGCCTTCGAGAGCGATCGAGATCGCGTCGTCGTCCTCCTCGAAGCGGCACGCCCAGAGCTCGTCGAGAGGCCAGGCGGAGCGCACGAGCGCCACTCCGGGCAGGAGCCCGAACCGCAGCGCGAGCAGCTCCTCGGGCGCCCGCCGGCGAAGCTCCTCCCATCGGGCGGCCGTGGCGTCCGCGGCCACGAACGACTCCGCGATGGTCCGTTCGAGCCGCGCGAGGTCCGGCAGGAATGGAAGGTCCACGGTCGCTCGGTCGAACTCGAGAAACGCGGGCAGCCGGTCGCCGATCCGGGCGAGGTCGAACGACCGGGGCGGGAAGACGCCGAGGTAGCGCGTCAGCAGCGCTTCGAAAGCCTCGGCCCCGAGGATCCGGCGGATCGCGGCGTACTCGAGGCCGACGGCCTCGACGATTCGCGCGATGTATCCGTGGGCGTAGACGTGCCAGCGGTCGGCGACCGATCCGCGCCGGGGCCGGCGGAAGGCGGACTGGCGCTCGGTGTCCGACCGCGTTCGCCGGCCCGTGAGGTCGTCGAGGAAGCCCTGCTGCGAGAGCCGCAGCTCGTCGGCGTCAGGCCGCGGTCGCCGCATCGAAAGCCTCCTCCGAATTTCGCTGGATCTGCTCGGCGCGCCGCGCCTCGGCCAGCACCGTCTCGAGCGGCGGGATCGCCGCGTCCCACTCGACGAGGGTTGGCACGGGCCCGAACCGGTTCACGGCGCAACGGTAGAGATCCCACACCGCCTCGGTGACGGGATGGTCGTGCGTGTCGATGACGAGGTCCCCGTGGTCTTCGTGGCCGGCGAGATGCATCTGGCCGACGCGATGCGCCGGGAGCCGGCCGAGGAAGCGCCGCGCGTCGAGGCTGTGGTTGCGGGCGTTGACGTAGAGGTTGTTGACGTCGAGCAGGATTCCGCAGTCGGCCTCGTCCACGACCGCGGCCAGGAAGTCGGCCTCCGACAGGCGCGACGACGCGTGCTCGACGTAGCTCGAGATGTTTTCGACGAGAATGCGCCGGCCCAGGAACTCCTGGACGGCACGGATTTTCTCCGCCGTCAAGGCAACTGCCTCTTCCGTGAGAGGCATCGGGAGCAGGTCGTGGCTGTTGTGTCCGCCGAGTCCCGTCCAACACAGGTGGTCCGAAACGATCACCGGCTCGACGCGGTCGCACAGGTCCTTGAGGCGGCGCAGGTATTCGCGATCCACGGGATCGGCCGAACCGAGCGACATCGAAACGCCATGAAGCGCGACCGGATAGTCCCGGCGCACGCGCTCGAGCATCGCGAGCGGACGCCCCCCCTCCACCATGAAGTTCTCGGAGATCGCCTCGAAAAACGGCACGCCCGGGCGGCCGGCGAGAATCTCGTCGAAGTGCTCCTTGCGCAGGCCGATCCCGCAGCCGGTCACCGCGGGAACGAAACCCCCGGGCGCGTTTCACTTGACCACCGCGGCACCCGCCAGCGCGATTTCCTCGTCGACCTGCGGCGAGTCTCCCGAGATCCCGATCGCGCCGACGAACTGGCCGCCGGAGAAGATCGGGACACCCCCCTGGAGCGGAGTGAAGTCGTCCAGCGCGAGCGTGACGATGCGGCCGTTCTTGACCTGTTCCTCGAAGTACCGCGTCGGCCGCTTGAAGTGCGCCGCTGTGCGCGCCTTGCCGATGCCGACCTTGATCGAACCGACCTGAGTCGTGTCGAGGCGCTCGAGGAGGAGCAGGTTCCCGGCGTCGTCGACCACGACGATCACTACGGGAAGCCCCCGCCGTTTCGCATCGGCCTCGGCCGCGGCGGCCGCCGCCTTCGCTCCCTCGAGCGTCAGGACCTTTTTGTCGACCACCTGCTCGCCCCGGGCCGCGCCGGCGCACACCATCATCGCGAGCAGAGTCATGGCTGTCTTTTTCATTTCGGTTCCTCGGAAATTCGATGCCGTCAGCGCGCCCGGGTTACGTGCGAGGCGCCGGCGCGGCTGCCTTCCGGCAGACGCCCTTGGAAGCGCTCGTCCTTGCCCGACGCCCGGCCGAGCGGGCCGGAGGGACGGATGCCCGGAATGCCGAGGCGCATCTTGTAGAGCGCCGACCGGGCGCAGAGGTACAGCGTGCGGCCGTCCGCGTCGCCCCAGGCGAAGTTGTGCGGCTGCCTCGGGCGGCACGATCGTGCCGAGGTGCCGGCCGTCGGGCGCCAGGACCCAGAGCCCGCCGGGGCCCGACACGTACAGGTTGCCCTGGCCGGTCGACCTTGAGGCCGTCGAGCGCCTCCTCGCCCGGCGCCGCGGTCATGTCGAAGAACACCTCGCCCTTGCCGAGCGCGCCGTCGGGCCGTGACCGGATAGCGCATGACGACCTTCTTTGTCGTCGTCCCAGTTGCCGACGTAGAGGAACTTCTCGTCCGGGCGAGAAGGCGAGGCCGTTCGGCCCGGTCAGCTCGGTCGGTCACCAGGCGCAGCTTGCCGTCCGGCGCACCGCGTAGACGCCGCGAGAACGGCAGCTCCTTGCGCGGATCGTCGAAGAACTTCGGCAGGCCGAAGGGCGGGTCGGTGAAGTACAGCGTGCCGTCGGAGCGGTAGACGAGATCGTTCGGGCTGTTCAGGCGCTTGCCCTGGTAGCGGTCGGCGAGCACCGTCTGCGCGCCGTCCCGTCCAGGCGCGACGACGCGGCGGTTGCCGTGCTGGTCGATCGTGAGCCGGCCCTGCGGGTCGAGCGTCAGGCCGTTCGAGCCGGGCTGGCCGTACTCGTCGACGTCGGCGCCGGCGTAGCCGCTCTGGCTGCCGAAAGACGTCGAGACGCGCGCCGTCGGGGAGGTAGCTGGTAGATGACGTTGCTGTTCGGATCGCGAAAACAGGAGAGCCTTCTCCGCGGGCCACCAGACCGGCCCCTCGGTGAACTGGAAGCCCTCCGCGAGCTTCTCAGACCTTCGGATTCGGGCCGGCACGATCGCGTCGAAGTCCGGGGCCTTGCGGACCACGTCCACGTTCACTTCCGCCGGCGTGATCGCGATCGGCGCCGGGTCCCCGGGGTAGAACTCGAGGCGGCGCGCCGCGCAGCTAGATGTAGTTCGTCGGCGGACTCGAGATCGGACCGTTGATCCCGAAGATCGCGAGCTGGATCTGCTGGCCGGGCTGCACGTCGCGGCCCGACGACCAGGCGGTTCGGCGCGTTCCAGCCCGCTGACCACGGCTGCCGCCCGCTCTGGCCGAGCGTACCGCGGCAGCTCGCCGTCGACCCAGACCTCGGCCGTAGTCGTCGAGCGTCGATCTCGAAGACCACGTTCGTCCCGGTCGTGATCGAAGGCGCCGACCTTCGCCGGGCACCGTCACCGGAGATGCGGTACCAGTTGAAGCCGAGCTTCCCGTGCCCGCGCCGGCGCCCCGAGCGACGTCGGGTCGATGCGCTCCCATGCCGTGTCGTCGAAGGCCGTGCCGCCGGCATGGGGCGTGATGTCGTACGTGCGTCCGAGCGGCCCGGTCGGCTGGTTGTCCGCGCCGGGTCCGGGAAAATCGATCTCGACGATCGACGCGTCGCCGTAGCGCCACGCGCCGGCGACCAGCGCCACGCCCTCGTCCGTCGCGAGGTCGATCGACCGCATCGGGGCGGCCGGCCGGCGGGTCCTGGGGCGCCGTCTGTGGAAAAAGAGGCGGCGGCGCCGAGGAGGAACGCCGCCGCCGCGAGGACCGTCGGTTTCGTGGCCATGTCACCGCACCTTGACGACGTAGTAGGTGAAGGACGCCGGGACCTTCTGGAACCAGTGAGGCATCCCGGCCGGGACGATCATCACGTCGCCCTTCTGGAGCTGCCGCGTCTCGCCGCCCGCGATCGACGCGCCGCGGACTCTCGTCCGGCGCCGGTCGCCTTCGGATCCACGACCGTGCCGCCGGTGACGAGGGTCGCCGTGCCGTCGAGCACGTAGATGATGTCGGTCGTCCTGCACGTGGACCTCGGCCTGGCCGGCCCCGTCGCGCCGCGTGGCGTGGACCTTGTAGCGCTCGCCCCGGTCGAAGAGCACCGCGCCTTTCGCGAAGGCCTCCCGGACCTGTGCGGCGCCGAAGTAGCTGACCTTCGCCGGGGCCGCCCCGACCGCCGCCGCGCCGAGGACCGCGAGCTCTTCGTCCTCGGCCGCGCTGGCGGCGCCCGCAGACGCCGACCGCGCCCACGATCGTGCCGTCCACCGTGATCGGCACGCCGCCCTTGAGCGGCGTGAAGTCGCCGACGCGTCGTCATCGCCGTGCGGCCTTTGTTGATCAGGTCCTCGAAGAAGCTCGTCGGCTTCTTGAAGAGCGCCGCGGTCCGCGCCTTGCCGATCGAAATCGGCCCGCCCGCCGCGAACGTCCCGTCGAGCCGCTCGACCGCCATGAGGTTCCCGCCGTCGTCGACCACCGCGATCGCGCCGGTCGTGTGGCGCTTCGTCGCTTCGCCCACGATCGCGCCGATCGCCCGATGGGCCCCGTCGAGCGTCAGCGTCTTCTTTTCCACCCACTGGCCACGCGCCCCGGAACCGACCAGCAGACCGGCGGCCGCCCAGGCCAGAATCGCACTGCGTCGCATCGTCTTTGCCTCCTTGCTTTCTCGCCCGTTGGATGCCGTCGTCCGCGGCCCGTTTCCGAACCCCGGACGCGCGCGCGGGCAGCCAGGACGGCAAGGAGGAACACACCATGCGCTCCCGATTGGTTCTCGGAGTCGTTCCGGCCGCGGCGTCGCCCGCTCCGAGGTGGCATCGACCCGCGGTGAAGATCCTTCCCGGATCCGGGTTGTCCGGTGACCGCTCGCCGCAGGACGAGGGGTCCGGCGCTCGTGTTCCGTAACGGAAGTCGCTATACGGCAGACGGTCGTCGGGGCGGGGCTTGTCCCCGCCCGCGGACCGCCGCGAGGGCCGCCCCGGCACACCATGGCGCCATCAAAACTCCGGCGACGGGACGCTAGGCCTTCGCCCGCGACTTCAGAATCGCCTGGACGAGCTCCTCGGGCGCTTCTTCGCTCGGCCGGCCGGTCCGGGTCGGCGAAGGCGGCCTGGCCGAGCCGGATCGACTGCTGGTTCTGGCGGATGTACTCCCGGCAGGGGGCACAGACGCCCAGGTGCCGCTCGAACTCGTGGCGGCGATCCCCCGGCAATCGTCCTCGAGGTAGAGGTAGAGGAAGTCCAGCAGTTCCCGGAAGGTGATGTAGGGACGCTCTCCGGCACTCATGAGGGGCTCACGCTTCACTCCCGACCCTTGGATGCCGGCGCCGGGGGGAGGTTTCGGCGGATTTCGGATCCCGGCGGATCCCGATCTTTGACATAATCCGCCCACTTTTATGGATCTGACGACGCGCGAGGACGGCGGGGTGACGATCGTCACGGTCACGGGGGACCTCGTGATCGGCGACGCCGAGTCCAACTTCAAGAAGACCGTCACGCGGCTCCTCGAGGAGGGGCACGTGAATCTCCTGATCGACCTCTCGGCGGTCGGGTTCCTCGACAGCTCGGGGCTCGGCGCCCTGGTGCGGGCGCTGACCAACTCGCAGAAGGAAGGCGGCCAGACGAAGCTGTTGAACGCCGGCCCCCAGATCCGCAAGCTCCTGCAAATGACCAAGCTCGATTCGGTCTTCGAGATCCACGAGGACATGGAGGCTGCCGTCTCGAGCTTCTGATCCCGGTGATTCGGTTGCCGTTTCCGGAAGGAGATCGTTGGCGGACGAACCCGAGGAACCCGAGGGCGGAACCGTCGGAGTCGGGAAGGACGGGGCCGACGCGCAGGTCTCGGCTCTGGCGGAGCTCGCGCTCTGCGAAAACCTCGCCCAGACCTCCGGCTGGGCCGCGCGCTGGAGTGCGTCGATGGCCGGCGCCGACGCGACGCTCCTGTGGGCGCCCGACACGGTGCATCCCATCTTCCTTTGCATCGGCGCCGAGGGCGCGGGCACCGAAAAGTTCCTGAGACGGTCCGCGCCCCGGGATTCCGGTCACATCCACGAACTCGTCCGCGACCGCCAGCCGATCGTGCTGGCTGGCGACGAGCTGACGACGAACGACCCCTTCGTGCGCGGGCTGGCGGGCTACCGGGCGTGCATCGCCGTGCCGCTCGAAGCCGAGGGGTTGGTCGTCGGTCTGCTCGCACTTCTCTTCACCAAGATGCCGAACGCCGAACACGCGCTCGCCCGCGTCGAGCGCTTCCTGGAGCAGGCGGCCCCGGCCCTCGGCCGGGCGCTGCGGTCCGAGCGCAAGACCGTCGGAATGCTCCATGCGATCGAACGGCTGACCAACCTGTACGACCTGTCGAAGGCCTTCGGCTCGACCATCGACATCGACGAGCTTTCGGCGCTCATCGTCCGCAAGGCGGCCGACTTCGTGACCGGAGAAACCGCGTGCCTCTGGATGCTCGAAGGCGACGACGACGTGACCGTCGCCGCGGCGGCCGTCAACGAGAACTACGACGTCGAATCGCCTCCCGACGCGGTCGGAGGCGCGCTCGTCGGCGACGTGATCGCCGACCAGGACTCCATCCGCCGCAACCGCATTCCCGCGGACGACCCCGTCGCGACCGAAGATCCGTCCTACCCCGTCCGCTCGGCGCTCGCCGTGCCCCTGGTCGAGGACGAGATTTCGATCGGGGCGCTCGTCGTCGCCAACAAGCGCGGGCGCCACCCGGAGTTCACGGCCGAAGACGAGGAGCTCCTGAACGACCTCGCCCGCCAGGCCGTACGGGCCCTGCGCACGGCCCGCCAGCACGAGGCCGAAAAGAAGGTCGAAGAGCTCGACGCCCTGCTCGCGGTCAGCCGCGAGATCACCGCGACCCTCGACCTCGACAAGGTGATGCAGACCGTGGTCAACGCCACGGCCGCCCTCATCTCCTACGACCGCTGCGGCATCGCGATCCAGGAAAAGGGGAAGCTGCGTCTCGGCGCGATCTCGGGCTCGACCGAGGTGGACAGGAAGGACCCGGACGCCCACCGCATGGAAGAGCTCCTGCAGTGGGTCTATCTCTCGGGGACGGACACCGCCGTGACCCAGACCGAAGACGGGGAAATCACGGCCGACCGGCCGGAGACCGAAGAGAAGTTCCGGGCCGTCTTTCAGGAGACGGGGCTGCGGTCGTTCTTCGGCGTGCTCCTCAAGGACGAGGAGGGAAAACTCGGCGCCCTCGGTTTCGAAAGCCGCGAGGCCCTCTTCTTCGACGAGGGGACCCGCGACCTGCTCTCGATCCTCGTCAACCAGGCGACCGTCGCCGTGCGCAACGCCCAGCTCTACCGCCAGGTTCCGCTGGCCGGCTTCTGGAAGCCGCTCCTCGAGAAGAAACGACGGCTCGGGGCCGTGCCCGAGAGACGGCGCCGCCGCTGGACGATCGGTCTCGCGGCCGCGGTCCTCGCGCTGTGCATCCTTCCCTGGCCGTTGCGGATCGCGGCGCCGGCCCGGGTCCTTCCCGGGCGGCGGGCGGCGGTGACCTCGCTCGTCGACGGGGTCGTGGCCTCGGTCCTGCACCGGGAGGGCGACCGCGTCGAGGCCGGCGAAGTGATCGCCACCCTCAAGGACGAGAGCTACGTGGCCGAGCTGGCCGCGGCCCGCTCCGACCTCGCGATCGCCGAGAGCGAAGTCGCGCGGGCGCGGGCGGCGGGTGATCCGGGCGCGGTCTTCGACGCCGCCGCACGCCGCGACGAGGCGAAGGCCCGAATCGCGCTCGAAGGCGAGCGCCTGGCGCAGACGCGGCTGAAGGCGCCGGCCGGCGGCGTGATCATCACCCCCCGGATCGAGGAGCGCGTCGGCCAGCTGCTGCCCCGCGGCATCGAGCTGTGCGTCGTCGCCGACGTCAGGACCCTCACGGCGGAGGTTGCGATCCCCGAGTCGGAAGCCGGGCTGGTCGCGGCGGGCCAGCCGGCGACGCTCAAGTTCAATCCCTTTCCCGGCCGGTCCTTTCACGGGACCGTCGAGCGCGTCGCGGCGCGCGTCCGGGAGGAGGGGTCCGAGCGCTTCGTGATCGCGGAAGTTGCGATCTCCAACCCCGACGGCGCCCTGAAGACCGGAATGCTCGGCACCGCGAAGGTCCGCGTGGGAACCCGCCGCGTCATCACGGCGCTGTTCCGCAAGCCCGTCCGGTATCTCTGGAACAAGGTCTGGCCTCTTCTCCCGTGAGCTCTCCGGCGCGGCCCTCGAAGTTGCTGGCCGCCACGCGGCCCGAGGATGGCGCGATGGCCCTCGCGGCGAGGCACGGGACATCCAGCAATCGCCCCGCCATCCGGGCGGATGCCGTCATCCGGCGGGTCGTGCAGCTCGGCGAGGTCAAGTGGGTGGTCAAGAACCCCGAGACCACCAAGTACTACAACTTCGAGGACGACGAGTGGGGCCTGGTCGCGCTCTTCGACGGCACGCGCACACTCGCCGAGATCCACGCGGAGTACCAGGCGCAGTTTCCCGATGAGCCCGTCGAGATGTCCCTCGTCGTCGAGTACTTCGAGATGCTCCGCCAGATGGACCTTCTCGCCCAGACGACGGCGGAGAAGAACCTGACGCTGCTCGCGAAGGCCCGCACGGCGCGCCAGCGGGCGGCCCAGGAGAAGGCGGAAGGCTTCAACCCGTTCTTCCTCCTCTTTCACGTCCTCGACCCGAACCGCTTCCTCGATCGAACGGTGAAGTACGTCCGCTGGATCTGGACCCCTCCCTTCGTCGCCGCGGCCCTGGTGTTCAACGCCTGGGCCTTCGGGGTCATGCTGATCCATTGGGACGTCATCTGGGGCGGGACGATGGAGCTCTACGCCCTGACGTCCAAGCCCCTGATCGACATCTTCCAGTTCTTCTTCATTCTCACCTTCATCGGCGCAATCCACGAGTTCGCCCACGCCTACGCAGTCAAGATCTACGGCGGCGACGTCCACGACATCGGCATCGCCCTGCTGTACTTCACGCCCGCGTTCTACTGCGACACGACGGACTCGGTGCTGTTCGAGAGCAAGTGGCACCGGCTCTGGGTCACGACCGCTGGAATCTACGTCGAGGCGTTCATGTGCTCCGTCGCGGTGGTGGTCTGGGTGGTCTCGTACCCGGACACGCTCCTGCACGAGATCGCCTTCAAGACGATGCTCTTCACCGGCGTCTCGACGGTCTTCTTCAACATCAATCCCCTGATCAAGATCGACGGCTACTACGCGCTGTCCTCGATCGTCGAGATCCCGGACCTGCGCGAGGAGTCGTTCCGGTACATCGGGGCCGTCTTCCAGAAGCGGGTCCTGCATCTGCCCGTGGAGGTGCCGCCGGCCTCGCGCCGCAAGCGCCGGATCTACTGGATCTTCGGGACGGCCGCCCTGGCGTGGGTGACCGTGATCATGCGGTTCATCGGCGGCCTCTTCTACAACCTCTACAACCACATGTTCCCGAACTGGGCCGTGGTGCTGCTGATCCTGACGATGTACCGCCTGTTCCGAAACCGCGTGCGCCTGGTGACGCGCACCGCCCACCTCTTCTACCTCGACAAGAAGGAGCTGCTCATGTCGCCCCGCGTCCGCACCGTCCTCGTGGCCGCCGCGGCGGTCCTTGCGCTGCTCGCCTTCCTCCCCTGGAGCCGGCGGACCCTGAGGGCCCCCGCGACACTGTCGCCGATCGTCAGCGTGCGACTGGAGGCCCCGGAGGACGCGGTTGTGGCCCGGGCCCTCGTCGGCGAGGGGGACCGCGTAAAGGCGGGTCAGCCGATCCTGCGCCTCATCAGCCCCGCCGCCGCCGAGGAAACACTGCGCCTGACGGCCGAGCGGGGCCGGCTCGCCGGAGAGGCCAGCCGCGCACGCCAGGAGGCCTCCGCCGGGCAGGTCTTCCGGTACGAAAGCCGCGGCGGCTCCGTCGAGGCGGCCCTTCGGAGCGGTCAGGCCCGCGAAGATCGACTCGTCGTTCGCAGCCCCATCGCCGGACGCGTGCTCACGCACCGCCTGCAGGACCTCGAAGGGCGGTCGGTTCCCGCCGGGACCCTGCTCGTCGAAGTAGGCGAAGTCGACCGCCTTCGCGCCGATCTGCCCGTCACCGAGCGCCTCCTCGACGATCTGGAGCCGCAGGACACCGTCACGGCCGTCTTCCGCGGGCGCCTGGCGCCGGCTCACGGCACGGTCGCGTCGATCTCTCCCGCCACGCTCGCTTCGCCCGACACGGCCCGCGCGGGGACCGAGCCCGCGGCCCCTCGGGAGCACCCCGAGCAGTTCGTGGCGATCACGGTGTTCGAAAACTCCGACGGGAGCCTCCGGCCTGGAATGGTCGGGTACGCCAAGATCCACGGGCGCCGGGCGTCCTATGCCGCCCGGGCCTGGCGGATCCTCAAGCGCTGGGTACAGTCAATCGCGTGGTGAAGCCCGGAAGAATCGCCTGAAAAGAAAAGCGCCCCGCCGAAGCGGGGCGCTCGATCGATCCGGAGTCCCGACTTAGAAGCTTGCCTTGCCGGCGGCGCGTCCCGCGATCGACTTGCCAGCCGCGCGTCCCGCGATCGACTTGCCAGCCGCACGACCCGCGATCGACTTGCCAGCCGCACGACCCGCGATCGACTTGCCAGCCGCGCGTCCCGCGATCGACTTGCCAGCCGCGCGTCCCGCGATCGACTTGCCAGCCGCACGACCCGCGATCGACTTGCCAGCCGCACGTCCCGCGATCGACTTGCCAGCCGCACGTCCCGCGATCGACTTGCCAGCCGCACGACCCGCGATCGACTTGCCAGCCGCACGTCCCGCGATCGACTTGCCAGCCGCACGACCCGCGATCGACTTGCCAGCCGCACGACCCGCGATCGACTTGCCAGCCGCGCGTCCCGCGATCGACTTGCCAGCCGCACGACCCGCGATCGACTTGCCAGCCGCGCGCGCCGAAATGGCCTTGGGGCTCGAGGTCGGCGAGCCGAAAGACTCGACGCGGATCTCGGGTACGTCCTTCCCGGTAGCTTCCTTGATCTTGGCCTTCTGAGCGTCCGTCAGCTTGATCTTGACTTCGTTACCCATGTGATTCCTCCTTCTTGTTGCCAGAGAGAAGAGGCAAGAAGGGGGCCAGCATTCAGAATGCCCCGTTACCGCTTAAGTCCATGGTTCCCAGCACTTTGGAAAAAACCGCCCGAACCGCCGACGCTGACTGGTTGAATTTCCCCCCCTCGAGGGTTGAATTTCTCAACCGATCAGAGCCCGTGCTTGCGGCAGAGATACTTGATCTGGTTGGCGTCGAGCCCCAGACGCCGCGCCGCCTCCGCCTTCACCCCGCCCGCCGCGGCGATCGCCTCCGCAAGCGTCCGGCGCTCGAAGTCCTCGACGGCCGACGCGAAGTCCGAGACCGCGGATGTCGTGCCCGCGGAGGAGCGTGGCCCTTCCCGGAGGGCCCGGGGAAGCTCCTCCTCGCCGATCTCCGGTACGTCGGAAAAGAGGACGAGCATTTCGACGACATGCTGGAGCTCGCGCACGTTTCCCTTCCACGCGTGGGCCTGGAGCCGGCCGAGCACCCCCGCGGAGAATCGGCGCCCGCTCTTCCCGTGCCGCTGCCCGAAGAGCGTCAGGAAGTGCTCGGCGAGGAGCACGATGTCTTCTCCCCGCTCCCGCAACGGCGGAATCCGGAGCGGAACGGTGTGGATCCGGTAGAAGAGGTCCTCGCGAAACGTGCCGGCGGCAACCCGCGCTTCGAGGTCCTCGTTGGTGGCGGAGATGAGGCGGAAGTCGACCGGGATCGGCCGGCGTCCCCCGACGCGCTCGACCTCCCGGCTCTCGAGCACCCGGAGGAGCTTGGCCTGCACCCCGGGCGAGAGGGTGCCGATCTCGTCGAGGAACAGGGTACCGCCCTGGGCGAGCTCGAACCGTCCCGGCCGCGACGCAATCGCGCCCGTGAATGCCCCCTTCTCGTGGCCGAAGAGCTCGGCTTCGGCGAGCGACTCCGGCAGCGCCGAGGCGTTGACCGGAACGAACGCGCGGTCGCGACGCGGGCTCGCGGCGTGGATCGACTGGGCGACGAGGTCCTTGCCCGTACCGCTCTCCCCCGAGACGAGCACGGTCGCGTCGCTGCCGGCGACCCTCTCGATGTCCCGCGCGAGAGCGAGCATGGGCGCGCTCCGGCCGACCAGCCGGTCGAGTGAGCGGGGAGAATCCGCCGCCGCGCGGAGCTCGCGGTTCTCGACGAGAAGCCGCCGACGCTCGAGCGCGCGGTTCAGGATCAAGAGCAGCTCCGCCGTGTCGATCGGTTTCTGGAAGAAGTCGAAGGCGCCGAGGGCGACCGCCTGGAGCGCATACTGCCGCTCCCCTTCCCCGGACATCATCACGACGGTCGCCTCCGAGTCGCGTTCCCGCACGTACCGCAGCAGGTCCAACCCCTCCTGCACCTGCCCGGAGGGCGGAAGGCGCATGTCGAAGAGGTAGAGGTCCGGATCCGAGGCGCACAGGGCCCGACCGTGGGTCGCGTCGCGGGCCGACGAGACCGTGAACCGTCCCTTGAGGGCCCAGGTGAGCTGTTCGAGGAGAAACGCGTCGTCCTCGACGATGACGATCCGCCCCTGGGGACGCCCCGGGTCTGTCACTTCGCCTCCCCCGCTGCCGGGAGTGACAGTCGGATCAAGGTTCCGCCGCCGGGCTGCGACAGGATCCGGATTGATCCCCGGTGGAATTTGACGATCTGGCTGGCCGTCGAGAGCCCGAGGCCCACGCCCTCGGGTTTCGTTGTCTCGTAGGGCCGGAACAGGCGGTTCCGCAGGAACTCGGCCGTCATCCCGGCCCCATTGTCGATGAACTCGATGACCGCGCGGGGCCGCCGGGCCGTGCCGCCCGTGTAGCTCCGAACGAGGACCTTGCCCTCGGGAATGGCCGCCTCCCACGCGTTCTCGAGAAGACTGGCGAAGGCGTCGCCCAGGTAGGCCGGGTCGCCCCAGATGCGCGGGACCGCTCCGAGCGCCAGCGACACGGATGGCCCTTCGCCGGGCCTCCCTCGCCCGCCGCGGCGGGTCGGTTTGCCGGAGATCTTCCGAAGAAGCTCATTGACGTCGAGCTCGACCTTGACGAGCAGCGCGTCCTCGCGCTCGGCGAACCGGCCGGCGATGTTTTCCAGCCGCTCCACCGTCGAAGCCAGGAGGTCCCGAACCGTCTTCCGGAACTCCGGGTCGTCCCAGTGCTCGTCGAGGTTCGAGAGCAGGAGCCGCAGCCGAAACGACATGTTCTTGACGTCGTGGACGAGCACGCGGTCGAGCGCCGCGCGCAGGCGCGAAGTCGAACGGGACGGTCTCGGCGGCATCGGCGGCAGCGCCGGGGGCGCGCCCTACCGGGCCGCGGGCGCCGGGAGGCGGACTTTGACCGCCAGCCCCGGGCGCAGCACCGATTTGCCCGGCTCGCGCCGGACGCGGACGACGACCTGGAAGGTGCTGCTCGCCGCGTCGACGGTCGGACTGATGAACTGGATCTCGCCCGTCGTTTTCGCGTCGGGAAAGCGGTCGGGAACGACCTCGACGCGGTCGCCCACGTGGACCTGGAGCAAACGTTCCTCGGGCAGGTAGATGCGCGCCAGGAGGGGTTCCATCGCAGTGATCTTGAAGAGAGGCTCGATCCGGTCCTCGATCACTTTCTGGCCGACCCGGGCGTACTTTTCCGTCACCACGCCCGCGAACGGAGCGCGGATCACGGCGTAGTCCTGCTGGGTCTTCATCTTCTCCCATCGCGCCACGGCCACGGCGTATTGCGCCTTTTTTTCGTCGAGGTCCTGGACGCTCATGACCTTCGAATTCGCCAGGGCCTCCGCCCGGTCGTACTCGGTCTTGCGCAGGTCCATGTCTTCCTTGGCCTCGCGGACGTCGGCGTCGAGGGCTCGCGTGTCGAGCGTCGCCAGGGTCTGGCCCTGGACGACCGCCGTGCCCCGGTCGACTGAGACCGTCTCGACGATTCCCGTGATGCGCGCCGACACGACGACGTCCTGGTCGACCATCAGGTGCGTGGAATAGACGGCGCCGTCGGCGGGCGCGCCGCGGGCGGCCGCGCCGGCGAGCAGGAGGACGGACAGCGCCAGAGCTCTTTTCACGATATCGAAAGATCGGCGAGATGCTATCGTTTAGGCCGTCTCATGTCGATCACCCTGGCGAGCGAATCCCCGTCCATCGAGCAGAAGGGGCTGCGGGCGAACTTCTCCTGGACGATGTCCGAGCCCTGGGACGAGCGCCGCCTCGCGGCCTTCCTGATGACCAAGCACCGGAGGAGCGACTCCGACTGGACCCGCCGCCCGTCGCCCTTCTTCGCATCGCTCGGCCAGACCAAGGTCGAATGCTCGGTCCCGGTCGCCCGGCCCGAAGCCCTCCCGGACCTGGCGGCAATCCTGACGGGCGAGCTGACCGGCATCCTGACGGGGGCGAGCGCGATTTACGAGCAGATGGTGGCCGGCCAGGACTGGAAAACGGTCTCTCCGCCCTGAACGGTCCCCGTCCGAGGGCCATTTCTCTAGGCTCCAAACCGGCCGACCGCGGTATACGCTTTCGCCGCCCGGGCCGGAAAGCGGACGCGCCGGGCGCCCCGACGGCCAGGAGGTGACCATGATCTCGGTGCCCTCGCTTCGCCTGAACCAGTTTGGAGTGCGGTTCTACGAGGCGCTCCTGTCGGGCGCGGACCTGCAGTCCCTGGTCGGGTTCGAGGTCTTGTCCTTCGGCCCGGGCAGTGAAACGACGCGCGGAAAGGCCAAAAAGGCGGCTCCCGGGCGTGTCAACTGGGAGTTTCTCGAAAAGCGGATCTCGGCCTCCGAGCAGGCCTTCCAGAGGCCGATCATCAAGAAAAAGATCGACGAGCTCGTCACGTACTACCTCCAGTGCGCCGACTCCGGAACCCTCCCCGCCATTCCCGGCAGCGTGCTCCTCGTCTCGGAGAAGCGGCTCGAGTTTGCGCCGTCGGGGGGCCGCTCCGACGCCGGCGCGCTCAAGCTGCCGGAAGAGTCCGGGATCCTGCGGGCCCTGGACGGGCAGCACCGCCTCCTCGCCCTCCACCAGCTCGCCGAGAAGCACAGCCTGCGCGACTTCCAGGTGCCGGCGGTGGTTTTCGACAACCTGACGCCCGACCAGGTCGTCGAGCTCTTCGTGACCATCAACAGCAAGCACACGAAGCTGAATCCGTCGCACCTGATCTCGCTCGCCGGCCGGCGGCTCTACCGCGACGACAACCTGGCCGCCGCCCACGACGTCATCCGGACGCTCAACGAGGACGAGGGCTCGCCGCTGAAAGGCTCGATCAAGGTCCTCGGCATCGGCAAGGGCACGGTGACCCAGGCCTCGCTCGCTGACGAGCTGCGCGACGTCTTCGCCGCGATCGATACCGCCGGGGGGCGCGTGGCGCGGGAGTTCCGCGAGAATTCCCGGCGCTTCTTTCTCAACTATTTCAAGGCGGCCGCCCGGGCTTTCCCGGCGGCGTTCGCGGGGCGCAAGTACTCGGTCAAGAGCTCGACCTCGCTGCGCGCGTTCATCCGCATCGTCCCGTACGTGATCGCGATGGTCCGCAAGCGGGGCGGCGACGTCTGGTCCGCCGGCGAGCTCGACGCGGCTCTGCGCCCGTGGGCCGAGGCGATCGGCGACCGCCGCTTCGAGACCGAGACCGTCTGGAAGGAAAAGCTGCACGGCGGAACCCGGTCCGCGGTCGAGATCCTGGCCCGGGAGCTGCGCCAGGGACTGAATACCTGAGGCGCTGAACTCTCCGGCCGAAAAGGCGTATTAAGAGGCGGAGGACAGCGATTTGGCCGCAATCGGAGGTTGCCTCGTCATTCTGCTCGTCGGCGCGGTCTTCTGCGCCATATGGGCGATCTGGCGCTACAACAATCTCGTCTCGCTCCGCAACCAGGTCGCGAACGGCTGGAAGCAGATCGACGTCCAGTTGAAGCGTCGGCACGACCTCATCCCGAATCTCGTCTCGGCCGTGAAGGGGGAAATGCAATTCGAGCAGGACACGCTCGAGAAGGTGATCCAGGCCCGAAACTCCGCGGTCGGCGCCCGGGGCGTCGCCGACTCGGCCGACAAGGAGAACGCTCTGACACAGACGCTCTCGCGTCTCTTCGCCCTGGCCGAGAACTATCCGACGCTCAAGGCGAACGAGTCGGTCAAGTCGCTCATGGAGGAGCTGGCGTCGACGGAGAATCGGATCGGCTTCGCACGCCAGTTCTACAACGACATCGCGACGCGGTTCAACACGGCCCAGCAGGTCTTTCCCGACAGCCTGATCGCCCAGACCTTCAAGTTCCAGCGGGTCGAGCTCTTCGAGATCCAGGACGCCGCCGAGCGCGCGGTGCCGAAGGTGGACTTGAGCCTTCGCCCGCCGCAGTAGGGCCCGGGGCTCCCCCGCGGGACTCCGATGCCCCTCAATCTTTACGACCAGCAAAGGCGAAACATCGCGAACACCCGCATGTTCATCGCGGGGTTCATCCTGCTCCTCGTCCTCGTCGGGCTCGGCGCCGACGGCATCCTCTATGCCGGCGGGCTCTCCCCGGGCCTGCCGGTAGCGACCCTGGGCGCCCTGTGCGTCGGTGGGTTCTCGGCGTGGTGGTCGCTCCAGGGCGGCGACCGGGCCGTGCTCGAGTCGACGCGAGCGGTCCCGCTCGACCGGTCCGACCCGCGGCAGCGGGTCCTCGAGAACGTCGTCGAGGAGATGGCGATCGCGAGCGGGCTGCCGAAGCCCGCGATCTACATCATCCCGGACGCCGACCCCAACGCCTTCGCGACCGGCATCGGACCCGAGCGCTCCTCGATCGCAGTCACGCGGGGGCTTCTCGAAAAGCTCGACCGGGACGAGCTGCAGGGAGTCGTCTCCCACGAGCTCTCGCACGTCCGCAACTACGACGTGCGCCTGATGACCGTCGTCGCGGCACTCGCGGGCGCGATCCTGCTCCTCTCGGACTGGAGCCGTCGGGGCCTGCGCTTCGGCGGCCGGCGGAGCTCATCGGAGAAAAGCGGCGGCCTCGGACTTCTCTTCGTCGCGCTCTGGCTCGTGTCGATCGTGCTCGCACCGATCATCGCCCAGCTCGTCTCGCTCGCCGTCTCCCGCCAGCGCGAGTACCTGGCCGACGCGTCCGGAGCGGAGCTGACGCGCAACCCGCTCGGGCTCGCCTCGGCGCTCGAGAAGATCGCCGCTGCCGTGGAGCCGACGCCCTCGATCAAGCAGGGCATCGCGCACCTGTGCATCGAAGACCCCCGCGGTCGGCCCGTCAACGGCCAGGAGGGATTCGTCGCGAACCTCTTCGCGACCCACCCGCCGGTCGAAAAGCGGATCGCGGCGCTGCGGGAGATGGCGTACCAGTCCGCCGGCCGGCGGTAGGTTCCCGGGCTCGAGCGCTTTCCGGTCGTTCCCGGCGACACACCCGTCGTCCGGAAACCCGTCGCGGCGATGCGGGCGATGGCCCGCCTGTCGGAGTCGGGAGCTCGGGAACTCCTCTCAGGGCGCGACCCCTTCGGGCGGCCAGATGCGACTCTCCTCGGCGAGCTTCTCGTTCAACAGCACGCGGCCCACCTCGTGTCGGAACTGCTGGAGCTCCTTCGTATTCCGATACCGATCGATCAGGTTGCGCTCCTCCAGCGGGTCGCGCCGCAGATCGAAGACGAATTCCTCGTCGCGGGCGATTCCGAGGACGTACTTGAGGCCATCTCCCGCGATGACGCCGACGAAGCCGCCGTCGTCGGGCTGGATCAGGTGCACCCGGTCGCGCGCGGGGTCGAAGCCCGCGAGCATCGACCGCCCGAGAAAGTGGTTGGGCACCCGCAGCGCGAGCAGATCGAGAATCGTCGGAGCGACGTCGATCTGCGACCACGGCTCGCCGCGAATGCGCCGCGGCTCGAGGTGCCCGGGCCAGAGGATCAGGAGCGGCGTGCGGAAGAGTTCCTCGTAGAACCCGGCCTGACTGCTGGCGTTGCCGTGCTCTCCCGTCGGAAAGGAGTGGTCCCCCGTCACGATGACGATGCTGTCCTTCAGATAGTCCCGGGCCTCGAGCTCGCGGAAGAACGTCTTCAGGTACGAGTCCGCGAGGTAGATCGAGTTGGCGTAGCCCGCCTTCCCGCCGGAGGCGTTGGGAAAGAGGAACTTCTGGGCCGCGGGAATCTCGTTGTCCGGGAAGTGGCTCGAGATCGTGCAGAGCATCGCAAAGAAGCGGGGGCTGGCGCCCGCGGCGGCCTCGAGCGCCTGCTCCCCGTCCAGGTAGGTGAAGAACTCCTCGAAAAAGACGTCGTCCTGGAGCCCCCAGCCCCAGACCTTCTTCGGGTCGCGGTTCGGGGCTTCGCGATCCATGGAGGCCCGAACGACATCGAACCCGTTGGCCGACATGAAGGTCCCGGTGTCCTCGAACTTCAGGGAGCGCGTCGCCTGGTCGAAAACCGTCGCGTACCCCTGTTCCCGGAGGATCTCCGGCAGGCAGTGAAGCCGGAGCCCGCGGTAGACGTCGAACACCTGCCCGCGCAGGCTCGGCCACAGCGAGCACAGAAGCGAGAACTGTCCGCGCGGAGACTCCATCGAGTTCCCGTGAAAACCCTCGACGAAAACGCCCTTCGGGATCAACGAGTTGAAAAACGGCGTGTACTCTCTGCCGTCGCCGGTGCGGGCTTCGACGTAGCCCGCGTTGAACGACTCGACGAGAACGACGAAGACGTGAGGCCTCGTCGCGGACGCGTCCGACGGTCTCGCCGGCGCCGGCCGCCGCAAATAGGGATACCTCTGCCCGCCGACCGTCTTCGGCATCATCCTCGCGAGCCGGAGAGATCCGCGGATCGAACGCAGGCTCGCGGTGAACTCGTCCCGCGCGAGGACCGGGCCGAGCGTCAGCACCGCCGCGACGGCCCCGGCCATGCCGGTTGCAAGCCACCTCCGGCGCGGCCGGTCGGGTTTCGAAATGAATTCACCGGCGACCTCGAATGCCAGGATGCCTGCGAGCGCCGTCCCGAGGAACGCGTAGGTACGCCAGCCCAGCAGCGAACCGACCATCCCGCGAACCTCCGGATTCAACAACTCGCCGCGGAACCGCCACATCACTCCCCAGTCGAACTGCGCCCGGGAATGCCAGTGGTACATCAGGAGGACCGCGTAGAACACGACGGCAAGCGCGTTCCAGGCCAGGGCCGCCGCACGATGACGCGGGGTCGTGAGGACGACGAGCCAGCCATCGACCCAGAGCGCGAAGAAGGTCACCGCGATCTCGAGGAGAAAGATCGGAAGGCTGTCGATCACCGTCCTCCGGTCCGGAAGAACGCGAACGACGACGACCGTCTGGAGGACCCAGAGGACCCATACCGTCGCCGGCACGGGCCGCAGCCAGCGGCGCAGAGCGTCTCTCACGGGCCGAAGGAGAAGGCGGCTACTCCAGGTCGATGTCCCGAACGGGCCGCGACGGGTCGTCCTTGGCCTTCTCGAACAGCTCCTGGAACTTTCGGTTCAGGACTTCCTTCTTCGACTTCTCGGCCTCGACCGAGGCGGCGAACTTCTTCTCGCGCTCCTCGTCCTGGCCCTTGAGCGCCCCGATGGCGTCGTCGACCGAGCCGAACTTGCGCGGGACCTTCGGCGCCTCGTGCGCGATCACCGCCTTGAGGTCGGCGTCGACCTTGAGGCGTGCGTTGCAGCAGGGGCAGAGGACGTCGAAATCCATCCCGGCGAGTCTATTCCGAGTCGCCCCGCTTGTGGCGGATCCGGTCGCGCCGGGTCCGCTTGTCGGGGCGTCCGGCGTCGCCCCGGGGCGCCAGCAGGCGGTCGAGCCGCCGCGCCTCGAGGACCTCCGGCGGGGGCGCCGGGGTCACGTCCTCGTAGAGAGCGCGCGCGGCGGCCTTCGGCATCGAGCGGTCGGCGAGGCCCCGGACGACGAGCTCGCGCCGCATGCCGGAGTCGCCCCGAGCCGCCAGCCCGATGCGGTCGCCCGGCCGGACCTCCCGGTGCGCCTTGGCGCGCGACCCGTTGACGTCGACCTTTCCGCCCTCGCAGGCCTCCTTCGCCTGGCTGCGCGTGGGAAAGATGCAGGCGACGTCGAGCCACACGTCGAGACGGACGGCTTCGAGGGGGACCGCAGCGGCCCGGCCCAAGCTACGCGCTCCGCGGCGCGCCGCGGCGAGACTCGAACCAGGCCTTGAGCTCCGGCGATGCCCCCGGCGGCTCGGCCGTGGGCGCCGCCAGGAAATACCCCTGCGCGGCCGCGACTCCCTCGGCCACGCAGACGTCGAGGTCCTCGGCCGACTCGATGCCCTCCGCGATCAGCCGAAACGCGAACTCCCGCGAGAGGTCGGCGAGGAACTTCAGAATTGCGCGACGGCGCGGGTCCGTCGCGATCCCCCGCGTCACCTCGCTGTCGACCTTGATGAACTCGGGCTGGAGGGCGTGGCAGAGCTGCAGCGTCCCGTAGCCGGAGGTCACGTCGTCGAGGGCGATCACCGCGCCGAGGTCGCGCGGCACCACGAGCGCCGTCGAGAGATCAGCGGCCCCCGGCAGGGTTTCGATCTCCACGATATCGAGCACGAGGCGGGAAAACGAGACGCCCCGCCGGTCGGCCTCCTCCCCGAGCGCGGAGAGCGCGTCCTCGGAGCGGCCGATCAATCGCGGGTTCACGTTCAGAAACACGAGCGAAGTCTGGGGCAGCCGCTCGACGGCCTCGAGCACGCAGGCCCAGGCGAACCTCTCGAAGGCCGGCGCCAGATTCAGCGCCTCGGCTGCCGGGAAGATCTCGGCGGCAAGCCGCATGATCCCCCGGCCGCGCGCCCGCAGGAGGCCTTCGTGGCCCAGGAGGTCCCCGGATTTGAGGTCGAAGATGGGCTGGAACTCGACGAAGAACTCCCCGGTCGAAAGCTCGTCGGCGAGCCAGAGCGCGTCCACCTCGTGCCGCGCCCGCGGCAACGGCGTCAGGCGGCTCATCGCGTCCCACTTCGTCTGCCGCATGTCCTCGGGCGCGACGCGGACCCGCTCGGCGAGCGGGCCCAGGGCCTTCGTCAGCTCGTCGAGAAAGTGCTCGGGTGTGCGCTCGACGAGGAGCCTCCGGGCGCGCCCGTACATCGGGGCACGGACCCAGTTCCGACCGAACACCGCGGCGACGGCGCGCTCGGCTTCGACGCCGTCAGGCCTGACGAACACCGCGCGCGCCTTCCGCCAGCGATCAAGTCGGCCAAGGATCTGGCCGTCCAGAACGCTTCCGGATGCTTTCACCGATTCGATTGTACGTGCGGACGAGCCCCACGGGAGACCTTTCTGCGCACCCCGCGGCCCGGCTCGCGCAGGGAGAACGTCGGCTGCGGCCGACCCGGACGTCGAGTTGCGGGTACGGCGCCGCGTACGGATGCGTCACGACGCGCGAACAGAATCGCACCGCCCTGCCGCAGGCCACGAGCCGGACGACCGGGGTGGCGCTCCCGCGGAGACCGGATCGTCGGTTCCCGCTATTCCTGCTCGCCGAACCTCTTCAGGTCTTCCGGAGCGTCCTTCACCGCGACCCTTTCCTTTCCCTGGACGGATTGGCGAATCTGCTCGACGATATCGGGATTGGCCAGCGTCGTGATGTCCCCCGTGTCGAGGTTGTTGGAGATCGCGGACAGGACGCGGCGCATGATCTTCCCGGACCGGGTCTTGGGCATGTCGGGGACGATGTGCACCATCTTGGGCCGCGCGATCTTGCCGATCATGGTCTCGAGCGCCGCGACGACCGAGTCCCGGATCTCCTTGGTGGCCGCGTGGCCGGGCTTGAGCGCGATGTAGATCTCCGGAACGCGCCCTTTGATTTCATCGACCACCGGCACGACGGCCGCTTCCGCGACCTCCGGAACGGTCAGGCAGGCCGACTCGAGCTCCTTTGTGCCCAGGCGATGCCCCGCCACGTTGATCACGTCGTCCACGCGTCCCAGAATGCGGAAGTAGCCGTCGGCGGCCAGTACGGCCCCGTCGGCCGCAAAGTACGGCCAGTCCCGCCAGTCCTTGCTGTTGGGGTCCTTGCAGTATTTCGAGTAGTACTGCCTCACGAAGCGCTCGCGGTCGCCCCAGATCGTCTGGAAGATGCCCGGCCAGGGGTTCTTGATGCAGATGTTTCCCGCCCGTCCGGTTCCCGCTCCGATCTCCTCGCCCCGTTCGTCGTAGATGACCGGGTAGATCCCCGGCAGCCCCGGTCCCGCGCTGCCCGGCTTCATGCGATCGATCGCGGGCTTCGTGCTGCAGAGGAATCCGCCGTTTTCCGTCTGCCACCACGTGTCGACGATCACGGCCTCGCGCTTGCCGACGACCTCGTAGTACCACTTCCAGACCTCGGGCTCGATCGGCTCGCCGACCGTCGTCATGTGCTTGAAATGGTACTTGTACCGGGCCGGTTCCTGGGGACCGGCCTTCCGCAGCATCCGGATGGCCGTCGGCGAGGTGTGGAAGATGTTGACGTCGAGGCGCTCGGCGATCCGCCACACCCGGCCCGCGTCCGGGTACGTGGGGACCCCCTCGTAGATGACCGAAGTCGCCGCCAGAGCCAGCGGCCCGTAGACGATGTAGGAGTGCCCGGTGATCCAGCCGATGTCCGCCATGCACCAGTACACGTCGTCCGGATGGATGTCCTGGATGTACTTCGACGTCCCCGTCACGTAGGCGAGATAGCCGCCCGTCCGATGCTGGCAGCCCTTGGGCTTGCCGGTGGTGCCGCTCGTGTACATCAGAAAGAGCGGAGCTTCCGAGTCCATGGGCACGGGGTCGACGCGTTTTCCACGGTAATTGCCGATGATCTCGTCCACGAAGAAGTCGCGCCCCTTGGCCATCGGCGTGGGGGAGGACGTCTTCCCGGGATACCGCCTCCACACCAGGACCTTGTCGATCGTCTGCCCCTGCGCCTCGGCGGTCGCCACGGCGATCTCCGCGGCCGCCTTGTGGTCGAGGAGCTTGCCGCTCCGGTAGTAGGCGTCCATGTAGATCAGCACGCGGCTGCCGGAGTCGGCGGCGCGCAGCCCGCAGGCTTCCCCGCTGAACCCTCCGAAAACGACGGAATGGATCACGCCGAGCCGCGCGCAGGCGAGCATGGTGATCGGCAGCTCCGCGAGCATCGGCATGTGGATCGTGACGCGATCCCCGGCCTTGAGGCCCGCGAAGTCCCGCAGCAAAGCGGCCATCTCGTTGACCCGGACGTAGAGCTCCTGGTAGGTCAGGGTGACCGGGTCCTCATCCTCGAGCTCCGGAACCGAGATCAGCGCCGCCTTGTTCTTGTACTTCGCCAGGTGGCGATCCACACAGTTTTCCGAGGCGTTGAGCTTGCCGCCCACGAACCACTTCCAGAACGGCGGGTCGCTGGTGTCGAGGACCGTGTCCCAGCGCTTCTGCCAGGTCAGCATGTCCGCGTATTCCTCGAAGCACCTGGGAAAGTTCTTCTCGGCAAACCGCTGGTTGATCGCCGGGTCCTTGAGATTCGCCTGGGCGACGAACGCGGCGGGAGGCGCGAAATACTCCTCCTCCTTCCAGTGGACCGCGATCTGCGCCTCGGTCGTTGCCGCAACCTCGGGCGTCTTGGACTTGACCATGTCTCTGTCTCCCTTCGATGGCTTTGATCGGGGAGCCGCCGACCTCGGCCGGCCATGGGGCACCACCCCGGATCTTATTGCACTCGGCCGGGGACACGGACCGGGAGCGCATGCCTTACGATGCGGGTGGGGCGGAACCGGCCGGTGGTCGGTCCGCGCCCGGAGGTCCATGTCGGGCAAGCCCGGCTTCGCCGAGTCTCTGGATCCGGCCGCGTTCCTGCGGACCGTGCATCCCTTCGACGCCCTGACGCCCGACGATTTCGCGCGCGCCGGCCGGCGGCTCGAGATCGGCTACTTCCCCAAAGGAACGCGCCTCGTTTCGGCGGGCGGCGAACCGAGCAAGGCCCTCTGGATCATCCGCAAGGGCGCGCTGCGACTCGAACGACAGGGGCAGACGATGGCCACGCTCGAGGAAGGGGACGTCTTCGGATACCCGTCGATGCTCTCGGGACAGGCGTTGTTCGACGCCGTCGTGGACGAGGACATGCTCGCATACCTTCTGCCGGAGGAGATCTTCCGCGAGCTGCTGTCCGTACCCGCCTTCACGAGATTCTTCACGCTCGCACTCGCCTCCCGCCTGCGCAGCTCCCTGCCCCGGCCCACGGACGAACGCCTGGCCGTCGACTTCGATCGCCCGGTCGAGCACCTGCTGCGACGCGGTCCGGTGACGGTGGCGGCCTCGGCGACGGTCCGGGACGCCGCCCGCCGGATGCGCGAAGAGGAGGTCAGCTCCGTTCTCGTCGAGGGCGAGCCGTGGGGCATCGTCACGGATCGGGACCTCCGGAGCCGGGTCCTCGCGGAGGGAAAGGGCGCGGACGTGTCCGTTCGGGACATCGCGAGCTTTCCTCTGCGGACCGCGCCCGCCGAGACCCCCGTCTACGGCGCGTGGCTGATGATGCTCGACGAGCGGATCAACCATCTTCCGGTGACCCGGGACGGCCGGATCGTCGGAGTCCTGACCGACACGGACCTGCTGCGCAACCACACCCACGGGCCTCTCTTCGCGTTCAAGCGCGTGGAGCGGCTGACCGACCGGTCCGCCCTCAAGGACTACGCCTCGGATCTCCACCGCATGGCCGACGTGCTGCTCTCGAGCGGTATGGACGCCGTTCCGATCGCCCGCCTGGTGTCGCGGGTCAACGACGCGCTCGTCGCGAAGCTTCTGGACTGGGCGCGCGCCGACCTCGGAGAACCGCCGCAGCGGTTTGCCTGGATCTGCTTCGGCTCCGAGGGACGCTACGAGCAGACGCTCCTGACCGACCAGGACAACGCTCTCCTCTGGGAGACCGACGCGCCGGAGGCCGACGCCTATTTCGCCGCGATGGCGGAGCGCATCATCGCGGACCTGAAGTCCGCGGGATTCCCGGAATGCCCCGGCGGGTACATGGCGACGAAATGGCGTGGCCCGCTTCCGCAGTGGGAATCCCGCTTTCGCGCCTGGATCGAGGAACCCGAGCCCGAGGCCCTGCTCCGCTCCTCGATTTTCTTCGACCTGCGGCGCGTATCGGGCGACCTGAGCCTCGACCCCATCGCCGCCATCCTCCGGACGGCGCCCACCCACGCCCCCTTTCTGGCCCGCCTCGCCGAGACGGCCCTCCGGTTCGAGCCCCCGCTGACGCTGTTCCGCAACGTCCGGGAGGAAGACGGCGGCGTCGACCTGAAGAAGGGCGGCCTGATGCCGCTTTCAGGCCTCGCACGCGTGTGGGGCCTCGAGTGCGGCTCCGACGCGACCGCCACCGTCGACCGCCTCGCCGCCGCGGCGAAAGCAGGGCTCCTTCCGGAGGAGGATGCCGAGAACCTGCGGGAGGCCTACGGCTTCCTTCTCCAGCTCCGCCTGAAGCAGCAACTCCGCGATCTCGCGGCGGGCTACGATCCCGGCCACGGGGTCGCGCTCGAGTCGCTCTCGCCGATGGAGCGCCGGCAGCTGAAGGACGTATTCCAGGCGGTCCACGAGGTCCAGACGGCGGCCGCCGCGCACTTCCACACGACCGAGCTCTAGCGTCGTGCCGTGTTCCGCATGGCCTTGATCCAGCCGCGACCGTGCCGCTCCCGTCGCGCCCGGCCTGGCCGCGCGACCTCCGGGACCGGACGCTAAGCCCCGATGTTTCGACGCTCGCCCGAGTGGGCGCGGGTGGACTACTGGGCGCTCGACCTCGAAACCGGAGGCCTCGTCGTCGGCCGGGATCCCATCCTCGCCGTCGGGATGGTCCCGATTCGCGGGGGGCTCATCCGGCTGGGCGAGACCTACGCCACGTTGGTCCGGCCCCCGCGTTCCAGCCGCCTTTCGTCTCCGGCCGCGGTCGCCGCCCACCAGATCCTTCCAGCCGAGGCGGAACGAGGGCTCCCCCTGGCTCAGGTTCTTCCGGAGATCGATCGGCGGCTGCGCGAGGGCGTCCTCCTCGTTCACCACGCGCGCATCGACGTCACCTTCCTCAAGCGAGCCCACCGCGCGATGTTCCAGGACTGGCCCGGGCCCCGGGTCGTCGACACCGTTTCTCTGATCTGGAAGCTCGCCTCCCGCAGGCGCTTCCTCGCCGGCATGCGGGGCGCGGGAGAGCCCACGTTCCATCTCGGAGAGGTGCGAGCCGAGCTCGGCCTTCCCTCGTACCCGGCCCACGACGCCCTGATCGACGCGGTTGCCACCGCCGAGCTCTTCCTCGCGCTTCGCGCCCGGCTCCAGGCGAGAAAGCTCCGCGACCTGCTCTGACGGAAAGATCCTCGAGATCGGCCGAAACGCCGGCAGGTCGGCTGCGAATCGACCGACCCGCCCGGGGACGATGCCCAAAAAGGTCTTGACATCGCTCGGAACTTCTCAAAGGCTAGCGGACAGTCGAAATCTCAAGACAAGCGTTCCGGTGTTCTTCGCAGGAGGCCGAGGCCTCGAGATGCAATGACACACAGGGATCCTGAGGGCGCAACGCCCGACGCTCGCATCCCGACGCTCGCGGCTCCCCTGCGCTTCCCCGCCGACCCTTCCTGGTCCCAATCCCAGGCTGTCATGAACGGAGGACCCCGATGAGGGAACCGAGGCTCTTTGTTAAAGGAGGTGGTCCATGTCAGAGCTGACCCAGGAGCAGAAGGACTCGTACTGGCGATACAACATCCGACTCGTCACGATCCTCCTCGTCATCTGGTTCGTGACCGCCTACCTGGTCTCGGGCCTGTTCGCCGCCGCACTGAACCACTACAGCTTCCTCGGCTTCCCGCTCGGGTACTACATGGCCGCCCAGGGCTCGCTCGTCATCTTCGTCCTCGAGATCGCCATTTACGCGAGGCTCATGAACAAGAAGGACCTCGAGTACGGCATTCGAGAGGAGGGCTAGAGTCGTGACCCTCAAGAAGATTTTCACGCTCTACACCGTCGGGTTCCTCAGCGTCACGATCCTGATCGGCATCGCCCAGTCGGCTTTCGGCCTCCCGAACAAGTGGGTGGGATGGCTGTTCATGGGCCTTTCGCTCGGCATCTACATCGTCATCGGGATCCTCACGCGCACGTCCAATGCCGACCAGTACTACGTGGCGGGCCGCAACGTTCCCGCCATCTTCAACGGCATGGCGACGGGGTCCGACTGGATGTCGGCCGCGTCATTCATCTCCATGGCCGGCGCTCTCTACGCCCTCGGCTTCGCCGGTCTCGCCTACGTCATGGGTTGGACGGGCGGGTACCTGCTCCTCGCCGTGCTCCTCGGGCCGTACCTGCGCCGGTTCGGCGCCTACACCATTCCCGACTTTCTCGGCGCCCGCTACCGCGGCCACACGGCCCGAATCGTCGGCGTCATCGCGGCGATCACCTGCTCGTTCACATACCTGATCGCCCAGGTCACCGGCGTGGGCCTCATCGTTTCGCGCTTCATCGGGCTCGACTTCAAGGTCGGGTGCTTCGTCGGGCTCATCGGCGTGCTCTTCTGCTCGGTCCTCGGCGGCATGCGCTCGATCACCTGGACGCAGGTCGCGCAGTACATCATCCTCATCCTGTCCTACCTCGTCCCCGTCGTCGTCCTCTCCTGGAACATCTTCCGCGTCCCGATTCCGGAGCTGACCTACGGCAATCTCCTCCAGCAGAACACCGCGCAGGCGGTGGAGATCACGCGAAACCCGGCCGAGAAGGCCACGCGGGCGATCTGGAAGCAGGAGTCGGACGAGATCGCCGCCAAGCTCAAGGCCCCCGATCTCTCGAAGGCCGACGCGGACAAGCTGAAGGCCGACAAGAAGATCGCCGACCAGCAGGCCACGGCCCCGGCGCCGAGCGACGACGCGACGGTCAGCAACTACCTGATGGTCCCGACCGGCGTGAAGATGTGGAATTTCCTCGCGCTGACCTTCTGCCTCATGGTCGGGACGGCGGGGCTTCCCCACATCCTGACGCGCTACTACACGACCCCGTCCGTGCGGCAGGCGAGGACCTCGGTGGGGTGGTCGCTGTTCTTCATCTTCCTGCTCTACTTCACCGCACCCGCCTACGCCGCCTTCGCGCGCTTCGAGGTCTACACGAAGCTCGTGGGCACGAAGATCGCGGACCTGCCGACATGGGTCAACCTGTGGAAGCCGGCGGGTCTCTTCGCGGTCGTGGACAAAGCCGGCGACGGCGTCGTCCACTTCGCCGACTTCGTCATCAAGAGCACGGACTTCGTGGTGCTCGCCACACCCGAGATCGCCAAGCTGCCGTTCGTGATCACGGGTCTCGTGATGGCCGGCGGCCTCGCGGCGGCGCTCTCGACCGCCGACGGTCTTCTCCTGACCATCGCCAACGCCATCTCGCACGACCTCTACTACAACGTGATCGACCGCAGCGCATCGCTGATGAAGCGGTTGACCATCACCAAGATCCTCCTCGTCATCACGGCCCTCATCTCGGCCGCGGTCGCGACGCTCCGGGTCGCGATCATCGTGGAACTGGTGGCCTGGGCGTTCAGCCTCGCCGCCGCTTCGTTCTTCCCCGCCCTGGTCCTCGGAATCTGGTGGAAACGGGCGAACCGGGAAGGCGCCGTGACCGGAATGCTGGTCGGGTTCCTCCTGACGTTGTTCTACATGATCGGCAGCCGGTTCTACGGGCTGTCATGGTTCGGGACGGGTACGGTCGCGTCCGGCGTCTTCGGAATTCCGGTGGGCTTCCTGACCATATGGATCGTCTCCCTGATGACCGCTCCCCCGCCCCAGGAGATTCAGGACTTCGTCGTCAGCGTGCGGTATCCCCAATCGGGCAAGCGAGTTGCGCCCCCCACGTTCGGAGGCGGGGAGTCCGTCACGAGCTAGTCATTCGTTCCGGCCCGAAGGCGGCGCCCTGGGCGCCGCCTTCGGAGCCGGGCTTTCGAAATGAACGAGTTTCTGCTGCGTCTGCTCTTCGTGCTGCGGCTCCTGGCCTTCATGGGGGTCATCTACATGACGCTGCACGTCCTCATCGCACCCATGATCCGGAGGCCCGACAGCAAGATCGCGGCATTCCTGGCGACCCTGACCTCCCCGTTGACCCGGCCCGTTCGCGCCCTCGCACCGCCCGGCACGCCCGAGCCGCGCCTGCGGGTCCTCGCCCTCGCCGCCCTCGTCGTGGTGTGGCTCGTGCTCGCTTCCCTCACGGCGGCCGTGGCCCGGTCGGCGGTGTAGCCCGACCATGCTCGTCCTCGCGTCCACGAATTTCGGAAGCGCTCTCCTTTTCGCCGGTCTCTACGCGGTCGCGGCCACGCACCGGATTCCGGGCGCCGCGTTTCTTCCGCTGCTCGTCCTGTTGTTCGTGGCCGCCACGGTTCTCTGGGTGCGGGTCGAGGCGGCACGCGGCGCCGGACTCCCGCCCATGTCCCGGGCGATTCGCTGGGTGTCGGCATTGGCTCTGGCCGCCATCCTCACGCCCGTTCTCGTCCTCATGCCGCTCTTCTGGCTTTTTCACGTCCTTCCCGCCTCCGCGGGCCTCGACGTCATCCTGGGCCGCACGATGTTCCTGCTCATGCTCGCTCTGGTCCTCACCGCGCTCGTCAACGTGGCCGGAGCCGGCGTGGCGCTGTGGCGCTTCCTGCGGGAGCGCTCCCGGCGCGCAGCCGCCCCGTCCGCGGAGGCGCCGTGAGGGCTCCCTCCGCATTCGCGTCAACTCCCCGGAATGGCCCCTCCCGGCACCCGCAAAACCCGGGTCGACCGGGATGGCCGCCCGGGGATGAAGTAAGGAAGTAAGGAGGTCCCATGGCTAAAAAGCGTTCTCAGGGCCTGACTCGAAGGCAGTTCGCGAAGCTCGCCGGCGCCGGCACCGTCGCGGCGGCGGGGCCCGCCTTTCTCTTCCCCGCCCGGGCGGCCGCCCAACAGAAGACCCTGAAAATACTGCAGTGGAGCCACTTCGTTCCGGGCTACGACAAGTGGTTCGACGGCGTCTTCACGAAGGAGTGGGGCGGCAAGCACGACACCAACGTCGTCGTGGACCACATCTCGATCGGCGAGGTCAATGCGCGGGCCGCCGCGGAGGCCTCGGCCAGGAAAGGCCACGACCTTTTCATGTTCCTCGCCCCGCCCGCAGCCTACGAGAAACAGGTCATCGACCACCGCGAGATCTATCAGGAGGTCGAGAAGAAGCACGGCAAGATGATCTCGCTCGCCGAGAAGTCGACTCTGAACCCGAAGACCAAGAAGTACTTCGCCTTCTCGGATTCCTACGTCCCGGACCCCGGGAACTACCGGAAAGACCTGTGGGAAAAGGTCGGCTATCCCAACGGCCCCGACACCTACGACGATCTGCTGAAGGGCGGCAAGAAGATCAAGGACCAGTTCGGCAACCCCGTCGGGATCGGGCTCTCGCAGGAGCTCGACAGCAACATGGCGATGCGCGCCATCCTGTGGTCCTTCGGCGGCTCCGTGCAGGACGCCGCGGGCAACGTCGCGATCTACTCCAAACAGACCATCGAGGCGATCAAGTACGTGCGGGACCTCTACAAGCAGACGATGACTCCGGAAGTTTTCACGTGGGACCCCTCATCGAACAATCGGGGGATCATCGCCGGGAAGCTCTCCTTCGTCGACAACGCCATCTCGGTCACGCGCACTGCCGAGAAGGACAACCCCGACATGTCCGCAAAGATCTGGCTGGCTCCGGCCCTCAAGGGTCCGGTCCGCCGCATCGCCGCCGAGCACGTCATGGACTGCTACGTGATCTGGGACTTCGCCGAGAACAAGGACGGCGCCAAGCAGTTCCTGGTCGACTACATGGACTCCTTCGGGGAGGCCTTCAAGGCCAGCGAGTTCTACAACTTCCCCTGCTTCCCCCAGACCGTGCCGAACCTCGCCGCGATGATCTCGAACGACCCGAAGGCCAATCCCCCCGACAAGTACAAGGTGCTCGCCAACGTCCTCGACTGGGCCACCAACGTGGGGTACCCGGGCTACGCGACCGCGTCGATCGACGAGGTGTTCAACACCTTCGTCCTGCCGACGATGTTCGCCAAGGCCGCCCAGGACGTGCTGAGCCCGGAAGACTCCGCGCGCGCGGCGGAGAAGGAGATCAAGCGGATCTTCGACAAGTGGAAGTGAGCCGCTGAATGGCGGTCGTCCAGACCCGGGCGCTGACCAAGGTTTTCCGCCAGGGCTCGGTCGGCGCCGTCGTCGGAGTGGACCTCGAGAGCCGGGAAGGCGAGTTCCTCGTCCTTCTCGGCCCGTCGGGGTCCGGGAAAACGACGCTGCTCAGAATGATCGCGGGCCTCGAGGAGCCGACGTCGGGTGAAATCCTGATCGGCGGCGTCGTGGTGAACGACCGGACGCCCCGCGAACGGCGGATCGCGATGGTCTTCCAGAGCTATGCGCTCTATCCCCATCTGACGGTCCGGGGCAACATCGTCTTTCCGCTCAAGGCCCAGCGGGTGCCGCGCTCGGAATGGGAGGCCAAGGCGCGCTGGGCCGCGGACCTGCTCGGCATCGGCCCGCTGCTCGACCGAAGGCCCCGGGAGCTGTCGGGCGGAGAGCGGCAACGCGTCGCGCTCGCCCGGGCGATCGTCCGGGAGCCTACCGTCTTCCTTCTCGACGAGCCCCTCTCCAACCTCGACGCCAAGCTGCGCGCGTCGGCGCGCGAGGAGCTGGAACAGTTCCAGCGGCGCGTCGGGACGACCATGATTTACGTGACCCACGACCAGGTCGAGGCGATGGCCATGGGCGACCGCATCGTCGTGATGCACAAGGGCGTCGTCCGGCAGATCGGGACGCCGAGCGAGGTCTATGACGAGCCGGCCGACACCTTCGTCGCGACGTTTCTGGGCTCGCCGCCGATGAACCTCGTCGAGAGCGAGGACGCCACCATCGGTTTCCGGCCCGAGCACTTTCTTCCGGCCGGTTTCGCCGCCGCCACGGGTCCCGCCGTGACGTTCTCCTTCCGCTTCGACCACGAGGAGTATCTCGGCTCCGAGCGCATCTTCTACGGACGGCTCGCGGGAGGCCGTTTCGACGGGAAACGGGCCGTCTCCCGGGTCCCGGCGAGCTACCGCACGCCGATGCCCCCGGACTCCGTCCACGCGTTCGAAGTCTCCGAGCACAACCTGAAGTTCTTCGACCGGACGACCGGCACCCGCCGGGACCCCGTGCGGATCGCTTGAGCCGCCACGCGCGATCCCGATGGCTCGGGCCGGCGATGCTGCTTCCGGCGATCGTCTACGTGATCGCCCTCGTCGGCGTTCCGTTCCTCCTCGCCATCGTCTACGCCGTCGGAGACGTGAAAGTCGGGTCGACCGACTACCACTTCGTGGGCCTGGCGAACTTCTCGTCCGTGCTCGAGAATCCGGGGTTCCGGCGGGCGCTGCGGAACTCGATCGTCTTCACAGTCTGCTCCCAGTTTCTCGTCCTCGTCGGCGGCAACATCCTGGCGATCGTGCTCAAGGACGCCTTTCGCGGGCGCCGGCTCGTCCGGTTTCTCGTGATCCTGCCCTGGGTCGCCCCGGTCTCGATCGGAAGCATCGGCTGGAAGTGGATCCTCGACAGCCTCTACAGCGTGATCAACTGGGTCCTGGCGAGGCTTCACCTCGTCGATCCGATGTCTCCACCCATGTGGCTCGGCGAACCAACGCTCGCGATGATGTCGGTGATCCTCGTGCACACGTGGCACATCCTTCCGTTCGCCACCGTCATTCTCCTCGCGGGCTGGACGGCGATCCCCCGGGACATCCCCGAGGCGTGCGCCGTCGACGGCGCCGGCTATTTCCGGACGCTCTTCCAGGTCACGCTGCCGATGCTCCTGCCGATCATCAACGTCGCCCTCCTCTTCGGCAGCGTCTTCACCTTCACCGACATGACCGTGATCTACATCCTGACGCGGGGAGGCCCCTACGACACGACCCAGGTCCTGCCGTCGATGGCCTTCTTCACCGGAATCCTCGGGAGCGACCTGGCGGAAGGGGCCGCCATCTCCATCTTCCTGCTGCCGGTTCTCGCGGTCGTGGCCTGGCGGATGCTCCGGACGGCCCATCGGGCGGAGGTCGCCTGATGGCGGCCGGCCGCCGGACCCGCCGGGTGCTCGCGTCGACGCTGCGCTGGGGAATCCTCGCGACGTTCGCGACGGCCCTCGCCTTTCCGTTCTACTGGATGCTGATCGCGACCTTCAAGCGATCGAGCGACCTCTACGACCTGAAGAACAACCCGTTCCTCTTCAACGAGCCGCCGACGCTCGAGCACGTGCGCCTTCTCTGGAACGAGACCCTCTTTCCCCGCTGGCTCTGGAACACCACGCTGGCCGGCGTCCTCGTCGTCGCGATCACGCTCTTCCTGTCGCTTCCGGCCGCCTATGCGCTGGCGCGCCTGACCGGACCGTGGGGAGGGCGCCTGGGAATCGCGATCTTCCTGACCTACCTCGTCCCGCCGACCCTGCTGTTCATTCCCCTCTCCCGCGTCGTCGCCGTCCTGCACCTCCAGGACACGATCTGGTCGATCGTGGTCGTCTACCCGAGCTTCACGATTCCGTTCTCGACGTGGCTGCTCATGGGCTTCTTCAAGTCCATCCCGCGGGAGCTGGAGGACGCCGCCATGGTCGACGGCCTGACCCGGTTCCAGGCTTTTCTCCGGCTGGTCGTTCCAATCTCGGTCTCCGGAATCCTGACGGTCGTCATCTTTTCCTTCACGCTGGTGACCCAGGAATTCGTCTATGCCCTCACCTTCATCTCGTCGGCGGCGCACCAGACGGTCGGCGTCGGGGTCCCGATCTACCTGGTCCGGGGCGACGTCTACTACTGGGGCTCCCTGATGGCGGCGTGCCTGATCGCGAGCCTTCCGATCGGCCTCGTCTACAACCTCTTCCTCGACCGGTTCATCGCCGGTTTTACGTTCGGGTCGGTCAAATGACGGGGCGCTCCGCCAATTTCGGACTAAGATGCCGTCCAGAGGGCCGCGAGAGGATGCGGAGTCGACCGACCACAGTGGCGTCCTCGGTGTCTGCGATGGAGCGGGGCACGGAAAGTCTGCCCTCCGGACCCGCCTCCTGCCGCCCTCCCTGAGTCTCCCGCCGCAGTTCCCATCCGGCGACTCCTCGCCGGAGAGGCGCGCTCCCCCGATTCGGAGGGAGAAGGAGGGGTCAATGAGGTCCGCAGTGCGCTCCACGGTGATTCTGGCACTCACGTTTCTTGCCGCTCGCGCGGTCACGGCCCAGAGCACGGTCCAGCTGGGCACCGCCGGCACCCTCACCTTCAAGGGATTCTTCAGCGTCACGGCGTTTGCTCAGGATCAGAATTTCACGTTCGGCAACGGACAGAACGCCGAATTCCCCAATCCTCCCGACTGCACGGTCGACTGCTGGCTGGGCGGGGCGGACATCCGCAACACCCGCCTGACGATGGCTTTCGACGGCCCCAAGGTCGTGGGCGACTGGAAGGTCGGCGCGACCCTCGAGATGGACTTCTTCGGGGGAAACAACGGAACCGGGGCGTTCAGCGGCCAGCAGCCGCTGCCGCGGCTGCGCCTCGCGTACATCGACTTCGGGAACGGTAGCACCACCATCCGCATGGGCCAGCAGTGGTCCCCGATTTTCGGAAACGTCGCCGTCTCGCTCTCGCACATTGCTTTCCCGCTCGGCTACGGGTCGGCCGGCGACATCGGCTGGCGGTTTCCGGGGATCTCCGTCATGCAGAAGCTGACGCCCAAGGATTCTCCAATCAACGTCGACCTCCAGGCCGCGGTCCTGTCCGGGTCCTGGAACGGCCCCGACTGCAACACGACGACCAACTGCATCAACTGGGCCACGGCCGGCAACGCGACGTGGCCGCAGTTCGAGCTGCGCTTCAATCTCGGAGGCAAGCTCGGCAGCGCCGGTACGTGGACGACCTACATCGCCGGGCACTACGACGAGAAGGATCTCTCGGGGGCCGGCGCTTCCACGCCCAACGACAAGCTCACGGGCTCGGCCGTCGAGATCGGAGCCAAGTTCCAGATCGGCCCGGTCCTGATCCAGGGCAACGGCTACTCGGGCCACTCGATTGGCCAGCAGTTCGGCATGCTCACCCAGTTCGGGAAGATTCAGGGCCAGGGCGGCTGGGCGCAGATCGGATTCGACATCACCAAGAACTGGGGCGTCTTCGGTTTCTGGGGCATCGACGATCCCAAGAACATCGACGTGCTCCGCGCCGTGGGCGCCAACGGCCGCATGAAGAACACGATGTACGCCGGGATGCTGCGCTGGAAGTCCGGACCACTGGCGTTCGGCTTCGAGTACATGTACGACAAGCTGCTGACCGGCGCCGCCGAAGTCAAGACGGGCGGCACCCAGCTCGCACTCTCGGCGCTCTACAACTTCTAGAAGGGACCGTTTCCGGGCGGGAGGCGCGAAGCTCCCGCCCTTCTTTTCTTCAGCCGCGCGGGGCGCGGACCTGGTCCCGCATCGCCTGCCACGCCTGTCGGGCCTCTTCGACGGAGCCGCCGTCTTCGATCGTCGTGATGTCGCCGGGCTCCATGTCGAGCGTCACGGCCTTGAGGACCCGGCGCATGATCTTTCCGCTCCGGGTCTTCGGGAGCGAGTTGACGAAGTTCAGGTCTCCGATCACCGCGACCGGCCCGAGCTCGCGGCGAATCGTGCCGAGAACCTCCTGCCGCATCTCCTCCGACGGGGCATGTCCCTGACGGAGCACCACGAAGGCCGAGATGACCTCTCCCCGAAGCGCATCGGGCCGGCCCGTCACCCCCGCTTCCGCAACCGCCGGATTCTGGAGGCAGGCCGTCTCGACCTCGATCGTCCCGATGCGATGCCCCGCGATCTTGATGATCTCGTCGGCCCGCCCGGCGAACCAGACATAGCCGTCGGCGTCGATGTGCGCGGAGTCGCCCGTCGAGTACACGCCGGGAATGCGCTCCCAGTAGTCGCGTCCGTACCGTTCGGGTTCCCCCCACAGGGACGCAGTCAGTCCCGGGAACGGCCGCCGGATCACCATGATCCCCTTCTCGTCCGGCGCGCAGGGCGCGCCGTCGGCGGTCACGATGGCGGCATCGATCCCCGGAAGCGCGACCGTGGCCGAGCCCGGCTTGATCGGCAGCATCGCGAGGCCGTACGGGTTACCGAAGACGGGCCCGGCCGTTTCGGTCTGCCACATGTGATCGATCACCGGAATCCGACCGCGAAAGACCTTCTCCTGCAGCCACTCCCAAGCGGGGGCGTTCAGGACCTCTCCCGCGCAGAAGACCCGTTCGAGCGAGGAAAGGTCGTGCCGGTGCGCCGGGGCCTCGCCGTACCGCATCAGGAGACGCACCGCGGTCGGGGACGTGAACATCCCGGTCACGCCGAAATCCTCGACCAGCTTCCAGACGGTCTCCGGGTCGGGATGGTCGATCGCGCCCTCGTAGACGAGCGTGGTGCAGCCCGCCAGCAGCGGCGCGTAGACGATGTAGCTGTGCCCGACGATCCAGCCGATGTCGGAGGTCGACCACCAGACGTCGTCGGGCCGAAGGCCGAAGCACCAGCGCGCCATGCTCGCGATGTGGACCGCGTATCCGCCGTGCGTGTGCACCGCCAGCTTCGGCTTGGCCGTCGTGCCCGAGGTGGCCAGGATGAACGCCGGCTCGTTGGATTCCATCTCGACGTGCTCGCCCGTGTGCCCGCGCCCCTCTTCCAGAAAGTCTTCCCACGTCACGTCGCGGCCCGGCGTCATGGCGACTGCTCCGCCGCGGCTCCAGACCACCACCCGCTCGACGGCGTGGCTTCCTCCCGCGAGGGCCTGGTCGACGATCTCCTTGAGCCCCACGTCCTTGCCCTTCCGGAAGGTCTTGTCGGCGGTGAAAACCAGCTTCGACCCGCTCGCCCGAATGCGGTCCCCCAGGGCCCCGGAGCCGAATCCGGCGAAGACGACGACGTGAATCGCGCCGATCCGGGCGGCCGCGAGCATCAGCACGATCGCTTCGGGACACGTCGGCATGTAGATGGTCACGCGATCGCCCTTGTCGACTCCCATGCCTCGAAGCGCCGCGGCCGCCCGCTCGACCTCCGAAAGCAGCTGGGCGTAGGTGAACACCCGCCGTTCGCCCCGCTCGTTCAAGCCGACGAGAGCCGCATGGCCTCCGCGGCCCCGCTTCACGTGGTAGTCGAGCGCGTTCCACGCAAGGTTGGTCCGGCCGCCCACGAACCAGCGAAAGGTCGGCGGCTCCCAAACCAGGGTCTTCTCCCAGGGCCGGAACCAGGGCAGCTCGCCAGCCGCCCGGGCCCAGAACGCTTCCGGGTCCGCGGTGCCGTCCCCGAGCCAGCGGCGCACGATCGGGTTGACGAGATTCATCGCCCCTCCTTCGAAACGCCCATTTCCGGGCGTTTGCAGCCGACGAAAGGCTACTTTACGGCTCCCGTCGGCTCCTGATGCAGTTGCGTCATGCGACCCCGCCTCCCGGATCGCTGTCGGGCCGCCGTCGAGCAGCCCGCGCGACGGCGCCGGCTCAACATATCGCCGTCCGATATTCGCGCTTGACAAGCGGGACCGCGAGGACTTGAATCACAGGTAGACCGTGCTCTTTGCCGGGGTGAACCCGAAAGGAGGGCCCATGGAGGTCACGCGTCGAGGATTCCTGAAGGCCACCGGCCTCGGAACCTCCATCGCACTCGGCTTCGACGTCTCCACGGCGCGGGCCGAAATGCGGGAGCTCAAGATCTCGCGCACGACCGAGACGCGAAGTACCTGCCCGTACTGTGCCGTCTCCTGCGGGATGATCATCCACACGCTGGGCGACAAGGCCAAGAACGCGACGCCGGCAGTCGTCTACGTCGAGGGCGATCCCGACCATCCGATCAACCGCGGCACGCTCTGCCCCAAGGGCGCCACCGTCAAGGATGACATCAACGGCAAGAATCGCCTGATGAAGCCTCAGGTTCGCCGCCCCGGCTCGGACAGGTGGGAGGATATCAGCTGGGACGAGGCAATCTCGAAGATCGCACGTCACATCAAGGACACGCGCGACAAGACCTTCGTGACCAAGAACGCGAAGGGTCAGGTCGTCAACCGCACCCCCGGCATCGCGATGATCGGGGGCTGCACGGACACGACCGAGTTCAACTACCTCCAGTGGAAGGTCATCACGGCTCTGGGGGTGCCGTACCGGGACAGCCAGGCCCGGGTTTGACACGGCCCGACGGTGGCCAGTTTGGCCGCCACGTTTGGCCGGGGGGCGATGACCAACGGATGGGTCGACATCAAGAACGCCGACGTCGTCCTGTGCATGGGCGGCAACCCCGCGGAAAACCATCCCTGCGGATTCAAGTGGGCGATCGAGGCCAAGAAGACCCGTAACGCCAAGATCGTTGCCGTCGACCCGCGGTTCACGCGAACGGCCGCCGTCGCGGATCTTTACTCCCCGATCCGGACCGGAACCGACATCGCGTATCTCCACGGCATCATTCGGTACGCGCTCGAAAAAGGCCGGTTCCACGAGGAGTACGTGAAGCTGTTCACCAACGGCCCGATGCTCATCAATCCGGACTTCAAGTTCGAGGAAGGCCTGTTCTCGGGTTTCGACGAAGCCGCCGGCAGCTACAAGCGGGACACGTGGGCCTACCAGATCGACTCCAAAACTGGTTACGCGAAGACCGATCCGACACTTCAAGATCCGAACTGCGTCTTCCAGCTTCTGAAAAAGCATGTCGACCGCTACACGCCCGAGATGGTCGAGAGGATCTGCGGCACCCCGAAGGAAACGTTCCTGAAAGTGGCCGAGGTCGTCACGTCGACCGGGAACGCGGAACGCTGCGGCACGATCATGTATGCCCTCGGCTGGACCCAGCACTCGATCGGCGTCCAGATCATCCGAACGGCGGCGATGATGCAGCTCCTGCTCGGCAACGTCGGACGGCCCGGCGGCGGCGTCAACGCCCTGCGGGGCCACTCCAATATCCAGGGGGCGACGGACACCGCGGGCACCTTCGACATCCTCCCCGGCTACGTCAAGACTCCGCAGGCCCAGTGGCAGAGCCTCAAGGAATACCTCGAGGCCAACGTGCCCAAGGCGCTCGGCCCGTCCATGAACTACTGGCAGAACTATCCCAAGTTCATGGTCTCGGTGCTCAAGGCCTGCTACGGGAAGGCCGCCACGAAGGAGAACGAGTTCGGCTACGCCTGGCTGCCCAAGGTCGACGGCAACTACTCCTGGATGTACATCTTCGACGACATGTATCGAGGCAACTCCCCGCGCGCCGGAGGCCAGGAGCCGGGCCCGGAGGGCTTGATCACCTTCGGCATGAACCCGGTCGGGATCGGGCCCAACTCGCCCAAGATGGTCGCGGCCCTTTCGAAATTGAAGTGGCTGGTGGTCGGCGAAAATCACGAGATCGAGACCGCGAACTTCTGGGAGGCGCCCAAGGAATACGGGACGCCGGACGCCAAGTCGATCCAGACGGAGGTCTTCCAGCTTCCCGCGGCCAACTTCGCCGAGAAGGACGGGTCGTTCACCAACTCGGCGCGCTGGATCCAGTGGAAGTGGAAGGCGGTGGACCCGCCGGGCCAGATCAAGTCCGACCAGGAGATCCTGGCCCGCATCTTCCTCGCGGTCCGGGAGCTCTATCGCAAGGAAGGCGGCGCCCTTCCAGACGCGGTTCTCAACGTCGATTGGGCCTATACGAATCCGGCCGCGCCGGATCTCGCCGAGTGCCTCAAGGAGTTGAACGGCAGGGCCCTGGCCGACATCCCGGACCCCAAGGACAAGACCAAGACGCTCAAGACGGCCGGCCAGCAGCTCGACGGCTTCGGACAGCTGCAGGACGACGGCTCGACGATGTGCGGCAACTGGCTGATGTCGGGGTGCTTTACGGAGGCCGGCAACCTGACCCAGCGCCGAAACTCGGTCGACGATCCTAGCGGTCTCGGCATGTACCACAACTGGACTTTCTCCTGGCCAGCCAACCGCAGGGTCATGTACAACCGCGCTTCGGCCAACGCGGAGGGCAAGCCCTGGGATCCGACGCGGGTGGGCATCAAGTGGAATGGCCAGAAGTGGGTCGGCGACGTTCCCGACATGAAGCCGGACGCACCCCCGGGCGAGTTCGGCGCCTTCATCATGCTGCCCGAGGGAAGCGCGCGCCTGTTCGCTCCCTTGAACGACGGGCCCTTCCCCGAGCACTACGAGGCGATCGAAGCTCCCGTCGAGAACATCCTGCACCCGAAGGTCACGTCCAACCCGGCCAGCAAGAAGTTCAAGTCGGACAAGGACGTGTACGGCACGGCGGCCGACTTCCCGATCGTCTGCACGACCTATCGGCTGACCGAGATGTACCACTACTGGACGAAGAACATCAATCGGCTCAATCAGCTGCAGCCCGGTTTCTTCATCGAGATCCCGGAGGCTCTCGCCAAAGAGAAAGGCATCATCAACGGCGGCAAAGCCCGCGTAACCTCCGCGCGAGGCTCGATCGAGGGCGTGGCGATGGTCACCAAGCGTCTGCTGCCGATGCAGATCGACGGCAAGCAGCACTGGCAGATCGGCTTCCCCCTCCACTGGGGATACGACGCGACTGCCGACCACACCGGACCCCTGGCCAATTTCCTGACGCCGTCGGCCATGGACCCGAACACCTGGACCCCCGAGTACAAGACCTTCCTCGTGAAACTCGAGAAGGCGTGAAGGGAGGAGCGCGATGAGCACACAAGCCCTCGACATCCGCCGCTCCTCGGCTTCCGTGCTCGGCAGTCGGTCGGGCCTGCGAACGGCGACGACGGTTTCCAAGTACATCGATACCTCGACCTGCATCGGCTGCAAGGCCTGCGAGGTCGCCTGCCAGGAATGGAACGATCTGAAGATCGTCCCGACCCAGCAGACCGGCACCTACCAGACGCTGCCCACGCTTCACCCCGACTACTGGAACCTGATCCGCTTCAACGAACACGACTTCGACGGCGGCATCGTCTGGCTGATGCGCAAGGACCAGTGCATGCACTGCGACGAGCCGGGATGCCTGGCGGCCTGCCCGGCGCCCGGCGCGATCGTCCAGTACGCCAACGGCATCGTCGACGTCAACGCCGATCAGTGCATCGGCTGCGGCTACTGCGAGACGGGCTGCCCGTTCGACGTGCCGCGCTTCTCCGCGACGACCGGCAAGATGTCGAAATGCACCCTCTGCGTCGACCGGGTTTCCGTGGGGCTCGAGCCGGCCTGCATCAAGGCCTGCCCCACCGGCTGCCTGCACTTCGGAACGAAGGATGACATGGTCGCCCTCGGCCACCACCGCGTGGAACAGCTGAAAGCCGGGGGGTTCGCTCACGCCTCGCTCTATGACCCGCAGGGCGTCGGCGGCACGAGCGTCGTGACCGTGCTCGCTCACGGCGACCGCCCGGAATGGTACGACCTCCCGGCGGACCCGCACGTGCCCTGGGGCGTGAAGCTGTGGAAGAAGGTTTTGCGACCGCTCGGCGCGATCGCGATCTTCGGCGCCGTCGTCGGCGCCTTCGGACACTACATGAATCACGGACGGAAGGGCGTCAAGGGCGCCGATACGCACGACGCCAACCTTCCCGATGCATAGGAGGCTCGCATGAGCACCGCCGCTCCGTCCCGCCGGCCCATGGATCCTGCCGTCCTCGTGGCTCGCGACAAGGAAGACGTCCTCGTCGGCAACGAGATCATCCGCCACAAGCTCTCCTCGCGCGTCATTCACTGGATCGTCGCCGTGACGTTCTTCGGGTGCCTCTTCACCGGAATGCCGATCTGGACTCCGGTCTTCGGCTGGATGGCATCCCTCTTCGGCGGCCTGACCGTCTGCCGGGTCATCCACCCCTGGCTGGGAATCGCGTTCTTCATCGCGGTCCTGGTCGAGACGATCGACTGGGCCGCGGACATGAAGTTCGAGCCGCAGGAGCGGGGATGGTGGGGACCGAAGCTCATCCGCTACATGCGGTGGGAGGTCGAGGACGAGGAGGTCGGAAAGTACAACGGAGGTCAGAAGTTCTTCTTCTGGTCGATGGGCCTCGGCGCCCTCGGGCTGCTCCTGTCCGGCCTGCTGATGTGGTTTCCCCGCACTTTTCCGCGGATCCTGATGGAGTTTGCGTATCTTCTCCACGACGTCACGTTCATCCTGTTCGCCGTGGCCATCGTGTTTCACGTCTATCTCGGCACGTCGGCGGAACCGGGCACCTTCCGTTCGATGACCCGCGGCACGGTCACCAAGAAGTGGGCGCGCCTCCACCACTCCCGGTGGTACCGCGAAGTGATGGGTGAAGAGCCCCGTCGCAAGTAGCCTCTCCGGGGTGGCTTGCGAGTTCGAGCGTCGCGCGGCCCGCGCGGAGACTCTGGCGCGCATCGCCGGCGCTCCGCGCGACCCGCTCGAGTTCGCGGCCGGCCTCTTCCGGGCCCAGGCGCGCGCGGCGGCCGCCATCGAGGCCCTTCACGCCGATCAGGCTCTCTCCGGCCGGCTGTCCGAAGACGCAGAGCACTTCGCCAACCAGGCCGCCGTCATTCTCCGCTACGCCGACGAATGCGGGCCCCCGGCCCTCGCGGCGGACGCGCGCTCCCGGCGCGAGGACCTGCCTTCCACGGCCTTGACCCGTCTGCTCGTCTGGTGGGAGGGCGGCCCGAGCGCCCGGGAGGACTATCTCTCGCGCTCGATTCTCCGCCCCTACGTCGCGGTTCTGCGCTCGCTCGGCATCACGCCCGATCGCATCCACCGCCAGGGCGCATGCCCATACTGCGGAGGCGCGCCGTGGGCGGCGGCCAGACGCGAGGGTTCGATGATGGAGGGGGCGAGGCGCATGCTGGCATGCGCGCTGTGCGGAGGCGAGTGGCCCTTCGGCCGCATCCTGTGCCCGTGCTGCCTCGAGGAGAACCCCGAGCGGCTCCCGGCGTTTTCGGCGTCCGCGCACCCCACCGTCCGGATCGAGGCGTGCGAGACGTGCCGCCGCTACGTCAAGTCGATCGACCTGTCCGAAGACGCCCGGCCGATTCCGGAAGTCGACGACCTCCTCTCCCTCGCGATGGATCTCTGGGCCCGCGAGCAGGGGTTCGAACGGATCGAGCCCGGGATCGCGGGACTCTGACGTGAATGACACGCTCGCGTTTCTGAGCGGAGCGCAGGCCGCCCTGCGCGACCGGTTCGACGATTTTCATCGGGCTCTGGAGCGCCGCGACGCGGCCGCTTACCGGCTGGCTCTCGCCGACTTTCACGACTGGCTGTGCCGCTGGACGGCCGCGCAGGAGCGCGTCCTCCTCCCGGCCCTGCAGCGCGCCCGCCTCAACGATCGCGATCCCCGGCGCGAGCTCAACCTCGAGTACGTCCAGCTCCGGGAGCTCACGCGCCACACCCGCGAGGAGATCGCGGCCGGCGGCCGCCTGTCCGACATCCTCGGCCTCGTCGAAAATCTCTCCCGCCGCTTCCAGGCGCACGAGCGGGGGAACCTCGACGTCTACTACCCGGCCGCGGCTCCCCTTCTGACGGCGGACGAACGCCGGTCGCTCGAGGAGGCGGCGCCCGTCGCCTGACGTGACCTAACCGAGCTGCGGCGTTTCCGGCGCGGCGGCCTGTTCCCTCGGAATCAGCGCCTCGTAGGCGCCCATGAGGCGGTCCTGCGGCCAGCCGAGGAAAATCCCGTCCCCCCGGCGAAAGACGGCTCCGTCCGACAGTTCGACGACGGTGATCGTTCCATCGCCCTCGTCCGCGGCGGCCGACAGCCGCCAGGCCGAGAGGGTGACGGAAGCTTCACGCGCGCGGATGGGAAACCTCGCGAGTCCGAGGCCCCGGGGGTTCGATAGTCCTTCGACGAGGGGCTCGGCCGGGGGGGTCAAGGCCGCGCCCTGCAGGAGAAAATCTGGGCTCGGGCGCCCTCCCGGAGGACCAGGTCGCCGCCGGCTTCGAGCGCCTGGCGGGCGCAGTCCGCGGAGGCCTCGCCGTTCTCATCGGCGCACTCGGTCGCCGAAGCGACGTCGCCGAGATACACGCAACCCTTCGCCGCGTCGCGATCCCCCGTCACCCGGACCCGACCGGCGGCATTCGGCTCCACCGACGTCGGGGCCGCCGCGGGCTGAGCCGTCGGGAGAGAAGTCGGCGCAACGCTCGCGGGCGACGGAGGAGTCGGCGACGAAGGTTGTCCCGCCGCCGGCGTGGCCGGAGCGGTCTCCCCGCCAGCACCGTGGCCCGAGCAGTCGTACGCCCCCCCGATCGGCCCGTTCATCAGGAGCGTGTCGCCGCCGGCGAGCCGGACCTGGTATCTCAGGCACTCCTCGAAGCTCGGCTGGACGGTCAGGCCGCAGCCCCTCCGGGTGTCCCGCGAATCGACACCGCCGATGAGCCGGCACGCGGCGACGTCGCCCGGGTGGGTCGTCACGCGCACGTCCCAGATCGAGCTCGTCGCTTCCTGGACCTGCCTGTAGTCGGTGCAGCCCCAGAGCATCGCGAACGCCAGGAGCGCCGGGGCCGCGCCTGTCCGAAGCCGTCTCCTTGTCGGGCGAAACGAAGAACGCACTGCGATAAGCGTATCAAGTCGAGCCCCGGCCGCAAGGGGCCGTTCGATCGCCCTCGCCGTTCGCGGCGAGCGGCCCGGCTCAGCGCCGCGTGTTCCGGCCGACGGCGCCGGCGACGAGCCGATCGCTCGAAACGATCGCTCTCCGGTGGGTCGCCCGGCCGACCTCGCCGCCTCCGTCGCTCGCGACGACTTCGAACACGAACAGCTTTGCCTCACGCCCCGCGTAGCGCGCGGTCGCCTTGACGGCGGCGCCCTCGGGGGTCGCGGCGGAATGCGTCACGTCGACCGTCACGCCGACCGAGAGCTCGCCCGGGCCGAGAAACGGCCGGAGCACGCGCGCCGCGGCGAGCTCCATGAGGGCCACCATCCGGGCCGTGGCAAGAACGGGCGGAAAAGCGTCCTCGGGACCGAGCCTGAGGGCGCTCGCGAGGTCGGATGCCGCCACGACGAGCTCGACCGACGCCGTCGCACCGAGATCGGGCTCCGGGTTTTTCGCCGGGGACGGCCGTGTCTTTCCGGAAGACGTCACGCTCCCTCCTTCTCGACGAAACGGTAGAACGAAACTCCCCGGACATTCTCGTCGATCCCGAGCTTGCGGTGGATGGGCGGGAAGGCACGCTGGTCGCAGTCCATGCGCTCGCACAGGCGGCAGGTGATCCCGATCGAGACGGCGGCGTTGGGGTTGTTCACGTCGACGCTGTCCCCGTAGACGAGATGGCGGGCGTGGCTGACCTCGCAGCCGAGAGAGATCGCATGGAGGGGATGCGCCGACCCGAATCCGCCGAGGCTCTGGCTGACCGTCCGGGCGACGCAGAGGTACGTCGTCCCGTCGGGCATCCGCGAAACCTGGGTCCGCACGATGCCGGGCGTCATGAACGCGGTGTGCACGTTCCACCGGGGGCAGAGCCCCGAGAAGCGGGCGAAGCGAATGCCGGAGGCCGAGAAGCGCTTGGAAATGTTCCCGGCGATGTCGACGCGAATGAAGTGGAAGGGCACGCCCTCCTGCCCCGGCCGGCGCAGCGTGGTCAGCCGGTGGCAGACCTGTTCGAAGCTCACGCCGAAGCGGCGCTCGAGCAGCTCGACGTCGTAGCGGAACGACCGGGCCGACTCGAGGAAGGCGCCGTACGGCATCAGCAGCGCCCCGGCAAAGTAGCTCGCGAGGGCGACCCGGCAGAGCGTGACCGAATCGGGAGTCGTCAGCCGCGCCTTCTCGAGGATCCGGTCGAACTCGGACGTCAGGCGGAGCAGGCCGATCTGATGAGCGATCTGGAAGTTGCGGGCGTGGGGCGAGAGGATCTCGGACAGCGAGAGCCGCCGTGCCTCCGGGTCGTAGGAGCGCATGGCGGCGCCGGGACCGCGGTGCGGCACGATCTGGACCGCGATCCCCTCCCGTGCGAGGAGCCGGACGAGCCCCGGGTACGGGTCGGGCCGTTCGAGCCCGGCTTCCTCCGACAGGCGCTCGGCGGCCTCCTCGAGCGCGGGAAAGTAATTCTGGCTCTCCTGGAGCACGTCCGACACTTCCTCCGAGGGCAGGCGCGCCGGATCGATCCCCGTCAGGTCGCCGCCGTCGGAGACTTTCGAGGCGACCGCCCGAATCGACTCGAGCGCGTCCCGGTAGGCGTGGTAGAGCTTCACGATCGCCAGCGACACCGACTCGTTCGACGCCGTCTCCCGGAGGTCGGCGGTCGTCACGTCGTGGCTTTCGAAGAGCGTGTCGCCGAAGACCTCGTGCAGGTCGGAAATGAGCCGCGCGTGGTCGTCCGGAGCGAACCGCTTGAGCTCCAGCGGATAGAGCTCGGCGAGCTTCAGCAGCAGGGGCGCCGTGAGAGGCCTCTGATCATGCTCGATCAGGTTCAGATACGAAGGCGAGATCGACAGCTTCTCCGCGAGGTCGACCTGGCGCAGGCCGTGCCGGCGCCGCAGCGCCCTGATCTTCGGACCGAATTTGGTTTCAACCATTTCCGAAACCTCCGTGAACTTTACGGCATCCACTGATTTACAGGCTTAGCTTTACTATCGTTTACACCATAACTTGCTGAAATGACGATATTTATTGACGCGACACCACGACAAATGATTTCTTGTAAACCGATGGTTACGGAAACTTCAACCGCGACAGCCAACCCGGCCCAGGCGAGTCCGGAGACGGCGCGCCTGCCGCGCGGCGTCGACATCCGCGGCCCGTTCGTCGCCGACCAGGCGAGCATCCTGACGCCCGAGGCCCTCGGCTTCGTCGCCCTTCTCCAGCGGCGCTTCGGCAAGCGGCGGAGCGAGCTCCTCGAGCGCCGGCGGGAGGTGCAGGGAAAGCTCGACGCGGGATGGCTCCCGGACTTCCCCGCGGAGACCGACGACGTCCGGCGGCGCGAATGGACGGTCGCGCCCATTCCCGCCGACCTGCGGGACCGGCGCGTCGAGATCACGGGCCCGGTCGACCGCAAGATGATCATCAATGCCCTGAACTCGGGCGCCTCCGTCTTCATGGCGGATTTCGAGGACTCCTGTTCCCCGACCTGGAAGAACCTGGTCGAAGGGCAGAAGAACCTGGTCGACGCGATCGAGAGGACGATCGAGTTCGTCTCCCCCGAGAACGGCAAGGTCTACCGGCTCAACGACCGGCTCGCGACGCTGATGGTCCGGCCGCGCGGCTGGCACCTCTCCGAGAAGCACGTGCTCGTCGACGGCGAGCCGATGTCGGCGAGCCTCTTCGACTTCGGCCTGTTCTTCTTCCACGGGGCGCAGCGGCTCGTCGCCCGCGGCACGGCACCCTACTTCTACCTGCCCAAGCTCGAGAGCCATCTCGAAGCCCGTCTCTGGAGCGACGTCTTCCGCGCGGCGCAGGAGGAGCTGGGAGTCCCCCACGGCACGATCCGCGCGACCGTCCTGATCGAGACGATCCTCGCGGCTTTCGAGATGGACGAGATCCTCTGGGAGCTGCGCGACCACTCGGCCGGCCTGAACTGCGGCCGCTGGGACTACATCTTCAGCTTCATCAAGAAATTCCGGTCCCGGCCGGATTTCATCCTTCCCGACCGCGCCGCCGTCACGATGACGCGGCATTTCCTGCACTCGTACTCGCGGCTCGTCGTCCGCACGTGCCACCGCCGCGGAATCCACGCCATGGGCGGCATGGCGGCGCAGATTCCCATCAAGGGCGACGAATCCGCCAACGCGCGCGCGATGGAAAAGGTGGCCGAGGACAAGCGGCGAGAGGTCGCCGCCGGGCACGACGGCACCTGGGTCGCGCATCCCGGCCTCGTCCCCCTCGCCCGCCGGATCTTCGACGAAGGAATGCCCGACGCCAACCAGATCGGGCGGCGGCCCGACGCCGGGTCGATCGGCGCGGCGGACCTCCTCGAGGTCCCCGGGGGCGCGATCACGGAAGCCGGACTGCGCCAGAACGTCAACGTGGGCATCCTGTATCTCGAGGCCTGGCTGCGCGGCTCGGGCTGCGTGCCGCTCTACAACCTGATGGAAGACGCGGCGACCGCGGAGATCTCGCGCACGCAGGTCTGGCAGTGGCTCCACCACGGCGCCAGGCTCGAGGACGGACGCCCGCTGACGCCGGAGCTCTACGGGTCGATCCGCGACGAGGAGCTCGCCGGGATCCGCCGTCAGGTCGGCGAAGCGGCCTGGAACGGGGGGCGCTTCGAGCGCGCCGCCGAAATCTTCGACACCCTTGCGACACCCAACGCGCTGGAGGACTTCCTGACCCTGCCCGCGTACGACGCCCTGATCGCATCCGAATAATAAGGAGAGTGCCCATGGCCGCCAGAAACGCCGACATCCTCGCCTGCCACTGGTCGTCCGATCCCCGCTGGGATGGGATCGAGCGCGGCTATTCCGGCGAGGACGTCGTTCGGCTCTCGGGCTCCCTGGAGATCCGGCACACGCTGGCCGAGCGCGGCGCGGAGAGGCTCTGGGCCCTTCTCCACTCCGAAGACTACGTCGCGGCGCTCGGGGCCCTCACCGGCAACCAGGCGATCCAGCAGGTCAAGGCCGGACTGAAGGCGATCTACCTCTCGGGCTGGCAGGTCGCGGCCGACGCGAATCTCGCGGGCCACATGTACCCGGACCAGAGCCTCTACCCGTCGACCTCCGTCCCGCACGTCGTCCGGCGGATCAACCAGGCCCTCCAGCGCGCCGACCAGATCCACGCCGCCGAAGGCAAGAACGGCATCGACTGGTTCGCGCCGATCGTGGCCGACGCCGAGGCCGGATTCGGCGGGCCGCTCAACGCCTTCGAGCTCATGAAGGGAATGATCGAGGCCGGAGCCGCGGCGGTGCACTTCGAGGACCAGCTCGCCGCGGAGAAGAAGTGCGGCCACATGGGCGGCAAGGTCCTGATCCCGACCTCGGCCTTCATCCGCACGCTGACCGCCGCGCGGCTGGCGGCGGACGTCTGCGGCGTCCCGACCCTGATCGTCGCGCGCACCGACGCCAACAGCGCGCAGCTCCTGACGAGCGACGTCGACGAGCGCGACCGGCCCTTCCTGACGGGCGAGCGCACGCCGGAGGGTTTCTTCCGTATCACCGGCGGCCTCGACTGCGCCATCGCGCGCGGCCTCTCCTACGCACCCCATGCGGACCTGCTGTGGTGCGAGACGTCCGAACCGAACCTTTTCGAGGCCAAGCGCTTCGCCGACGCGATCCATGCGCGCTTCCCGGGCAAGCTGCTGGCTTACAACTGCTCGCCCTCTTTCAACTGGGAAAAGAAACTCGACGCCGACACCATCGCGCGCTTCCAGAAGGAGCTCGCGGCGATGGGCTACCGGTTCCAGTTCGTCACGCTCGCGGGCTTCCACGCCCTGAACCACTCGATGTTCGAGCTCGCGCGAACGTACCGCGACGAGGGGATGGCGGCGTACTCGCGCCTGCAGCAGGCCGAGTTCGCGAGCGAGATCCACGGATACACGGCGACCCGTCACCAGCGGGAGGTCGGGACGGGTTACTTCGACGACGTCGCCAACGTCATCGCCGCCGGTCAGGCGTCGACGGCGGCGCTCGCGGACTCGACCGAGAGCGCGCAGTTCTAAGGTTCGAAAGAATCTCGCGGCCGGGCGCTGGATCCCGGCGGCGGGTCTTGCGGGTGGGCGCTGGATCCCATTCGCCGTCGATGCCTCGAGCCCCGGGCGGGCGCTGGAACCCGCCTCACCCATCCTTCGGGCGGCCGCTGAGGCCGCCCTTTTTCTGGCGCGAAACCTCAGGCCCACTTCCTGAAGATCCGCTCCACGTCCTTCTGCGCCGCGTCGACCGCCGCATCCGGCGCGATCTCGCCCCGGGCCACGCGGGCGAACATCGTCGGGACGACGAAGGTATTGAAGACCTCGTCGATCGCGGCCGTCGCGTACCCCGGGAACCCGACGTTCGTCGCCCAGTCGAGGACCCCCGCGAGTGCGGAGTACTTGCCGGCCGGGTCGGCCTTCGGGTCCTTCGCCAGCCGGTCCGCGAGATCGGGAACGGTGTCGGGATAGCAGGGGAAGTTGTAGAACTCGCTCTCCGCGAAGACCTCCGCGAAGTGATCGACGAGGTCCACGAGGAACCGCTTGGCCCCCTCGATGTTCTCGGCAAACTTCCAGATCACGTAGCAGTTCAAGATGTGTTCCGCGGCGATCCGGCGCACGGGCCCCCGGAGGGCCGGCACGAGGCCGATCTTCCGGGCGATCTCGGGGTTTTCCCTCTCGGCCGTCCGCGTGACCGAAATCGCGTTGCACACGAAGGAGGCCCGGCCCGCGAGCATCATGCGGTTGTTGGAGGCCGGGTCCCAGGTGAAAACCTCCGGCGTCATCGCCTCCGTGTAGAGCGCCCGGACGAACTCGAGGGCGGCGACCGTTTCCTTCGATCGGAGGACCGGGCGCCCCTCGGCGTCCTGCACCGCGCCGCCGAAGGACCACAGCAACCCCCGCAGCGCCATGTTCGAGTCCATTTCCTGCGAAAGCCCGAGGCCGACCGGGTTGCCGAACTTCTCGCGGATCTGCCGACCGCCCGAGCGCAGGTCTTCCCAGGTGCTCGGCCCCTGCGGATAGCCGACCTGGTTCCAGAGGTCGATGCGGTAATTGCCGGGGTCGGGAACGAAGGAATCGGAGAACGCGAAGTACTTTCCGGTCTTCGGGTTCAGCGTCGACTTTCGCGCCAGGGCGATCATCTTTCCGTGCCGGCGCTCGACCTCCTCGACGATCTCCCTGTGGTCGATGACCTGCGCCTCGTAGGCGGCCGGCGGTGAAATGAACAGGAAGAGGTCGTGCCCCTTCCTCCCCGCGGCTTCGGACGCGCCGCGGGCGTTGACCTCGGTCGGGGACATGTGATCGACGACGACATCGGTCCCGTTCTTCGCGCCCCACTCCTTCGTGTAAACGCCGTCGAACCAGGCGTCGTAGCCCGGCACGAAATGGCTCCACTGGAGGATGCGAAGCGTTTTCCTGGCGGCGGAAGCCTTCCCGTCGGGGGGCGCGCACGAAAGCGCGGGCACCGCGCCGGCGGCGATCGCGGCGCCGGCCGTCTTCAGGAACCCGCGCCTCGAGATCCGGGCGCGCTCACTCTTCCCCATCGGTCCTCCCGAGCAAGCTCGACGTGCCGCCGAAGCGCCCGGCCCGAAGTCTATAATCCCGGGCCGTGGCCGCCCTGGACCCGGGATCTCCCTTCCCGAACATTTCCCTCCGCGAAGAATCCGGCGGAGCGGCCGATCCGAAGCGCGCGGGTGAGACCCTCTACGCCGTTTTCAAGACCACCTGCCCGACCTGCGAGCTGACCTGGCCGTTCCTCGAGCGGATCCGGAAGATCGCCGAGGGCGGCCCGTTCTCGATCGTCGCCGTCACGCAGGACGACCCGGCGAAGACGAAGGCGTTCGGCGCCCGCCTCCGGACGAACCTCGAGACGCTCTACGACCGCGAGCCCTGGCCGGCCTCCAACGCGCTCGGCGTCGAAAACGTCCCGACGCTCTTTCGCGTCGGCGCCGACGGCGTGATCGCCGAGACGATCGTCGGGTTCGACCGCGCCGGGATGCAGGGCCTCGCGCGGCACGCCGCGGTGCTCGCCGGCCACTCCCCGGCCGAGCTCTTCACCGCCTCGGACCACGCTCCCGCCTTCAAACCCGGTTGAGGATCCCGAAACGCCGGCAGGTAGCCGGAGAAAGCACCCCGTGAGCCCCAAGCCCCAGACCCTCGGAGACCTGAAGTCGTCCGGCTACGCGCCGCGCGGCATCAAGGAAGAGCTCCGCGGCAACCTCTGCCGCGCCCTGGCGAAGGGCGATAACCCCTTCGCCGGCATCCACGGTTACGAGCGCACGGTCCTTCCGGCGCTCCACAACGCCATCCTGTCGAAGCACGATCTGCTCCTCCTCGGGCTTCGCGGCCAGGCCAAGACGCGCCTGCTGCGAATGCTCGTGAACCTCCTCGATCCCGAGATTCCGGCCATCGCCGGCAGCGAGCTCAACGAGGACCCGTTCGCGCCGATCACGAAGTACGGCCGGCGGATCCTCGCGGACAAGGGCGACGCCACGCCGATCGTCTGGATCCCCCGGGAGGAGCGGTACCGCGAGAAGCTCGCGACCCCCGACGTGACGATCGCCGACCTGATCGGCGACATCGACCCGATCAAGGCGGCCACCGAACGGCGAGCGTACTCGGACGAAGAGGTCATCCATTACGGCATCGTGCCCCGCACCAACCGCGGCATCTTCGCGATCAACGAGCTGCCGGACCTGCAGCCCCGCATCCAGGTGGGGCTCCTGAACATCCTCGAGGAGCGCGACCTGCAGATCCGGGGCTTCCCGGTGCGGATTCCCCTCGACATCCTGCTCGTCTTCTCGGCCAACCCCGAGGACTACACCAACCGCGGCAACATCATCACGCCGCTGAAGGACCGCATCTCCTCGCAGATCTTCACGCACTACCCCGAGGACGTGAAGACCGCGGCGAAGATCACCGCGCAGGAGGCCTGGGTCGAGCGCGACGGCGGACCGAAGATCGATATCCCCGACCTCTTCCGAGAGCTCATCGAGGAGGTCGCGTTCGCGGCCCGCGCGTCCGAGTTCGTCGACCAGTCGTCGGGCGTCTCGGCGCGCATGCCAATCTCGGCGATCGAAATCCTCGCCTCGAACCTCGAACGCCGCGGGCTCGTCAACGGCGAGGCACGCGTCTCGCCGCGACTCTGCGACCTGCCGGCGACACTCCCGGCGATCACCGGAAAGGTCGAAATGGTCTACGAGGGCGAGCAGCAGGGCGCCGAGGTCATCGCGAAGAAGCTGATCGGCACGGCCGTCAAGAAGCTCTTCGACGCGAAGTTCCCGCCGCCCGACTCGGGCCGCCCTTCGGAGCGCCGGCGCCAGCAGGAGGCGGAGGACGAGGACGAGACGGCCGGCCCGCCGCGCCGTGCCCGCATGGCCCCGCCGGCCGAGAAGGTCAACCCGCTCTACGAGCCGATCGTGGCGTGGTTTGCGGCGGGGAATCGGATCACCCTGTCCGACGACGCGCCTTTCTCGGAACACGTCGCGTCGCTGCAGGCGGTCCCGAACCTCAAGAAGGCGGTGGAGGAGCACTTCTCCCCGGCTTCGAAGGAGGAGCTCGCGATCGGCATGGAGCTCGTCCTCGAGGGCCTGACGCAGCACCTGAAGATCGCCCGCGAAGACCTCGACTCCCGCGTCTCCTACACGGAGATGCTCAAGTTCAACCTCGTGCGGAACCGGGCGAACTGATGCGCGATGCAATGACATCCGGGTTCCGGGACGTAGGGGCGGCCCTTGCGGCCGCCCTCGGGCGGGGACCAGCCCCGCCCCTACTCTGATGGCCGAGGGTCCGCTGCGCTCCCGGGTTCGTGCGCGCGAGAAGCTCCTCGGCTGCTTCCTGACCTGGCCGGTCGAGGGCCATCTCGAGATGCTCGGCCTCTCGGGCTTCGACTTCGCCGTCCTCGACACGGAGCACGGCTATTTCAACCCGGAGTCGGTCGAACGCATGGTGCGCGCGGCGGAGGGGGCGGAGTTGCCCGTCGTCGTCCGCGTCCCGAACTGTCTCGCGTCGGCCGACGCCGGACGGGCCCTCGACGCCGGCGCCTGCGGCATTCTCTTCCCGCGCGCGGACTCGGACGCGCCCGTGCGCGCCGCCGTGGAATCGGTCAAGTACGCGCCGGTCGGAAAGCGCGGCCTCGCCGGCGTCCGCGCGAACCGCTACGGCGGCGTGCCCTTCGACCGCTGGGTCCTCGAGGCCAACGAGGGAACCATGGTCTTCGTCCAGGTCGAAACGGCCGGCGCTCTCAACCACCTCGACGAGATCGCCGCCGAAAAGAACGTCGACGTCCTCTTCGTCGGGCCGAACGACCTTTCGCAGGCCCTCGGCGTCCCCGGCCAATACGAGGAGCCCCGCTACCGCGCGGCCGTCGAGCGCGTCGGCGCAGTCGCGAAAGAGCACGGCAAGGCTGCCGGGATCATGCTCCGCACGGCCGACCAGGTTCCGGGGCTCGCCGCGCTCGGCTATACCGTCTTCACGACGAGCGATCGATCCCTCTTCACGCAGTCCGCGCGCGACTGGCGCGGCGCGATCGGCTAGGGCATGCGATATCGGTACTCCGACTTCCCGCTCGACCTGCTCCGGGAGCTCCTGACCTATCAGGAGCTCCTCAAGCTGTTCCTCCAGCTCGTGCTCCAGTCGGGCGGCGACGTCGAAGAGGCGCTCCGGTGGATGAAGTACCTGCAGGAGCGCGGCATGATCGACCCCGGCATCGACCTCGAGGAGTTCCGCAACGAGCTTCAGAAGAGCGAGATGGTCGAGGACCGTGGCGGGCAACTCGCCCTCTCGGCCGCCGGCGAACGGCGGATCCGGCGCTCGGCGCTGGAGGAGATCTTCACCTCGCTGACGAAGTCCGGGTCGGGCTACCACACGGTCCCGCGGTCCGGCTCGGGCGGCGAGCTGCTGCCGGAGACCCGGGCCTATCAGTTCGGCGACAACCCCAGCGCGATCGACGGAATCCGGTCGATCGGCAACGCCGTCCGCCGCGACGCCGACGACATCGCCCTGACGGCCGAGGACTTCGAGGTCCACGAGGAGGAGCACCTGACCTCCTGCGCGACCGTGCTCGCCATCGACATCTCCCATTCGATGATCCTCTACGGCGAGGACCGCTTCACTCCCGCAAAGAAGGTCGCCCTCGCCATGGTCGAGCTCATCCAGTCCAAGTACCCCAAGGACTCGATCGACGTCCTCCTCTTCGGCGACGACGCGAAACGCGTTCCCATCTCCGAGATCTCCAAGACGCAGGTCGGCCCCTTCCACACCAACACGAAGGCCGGCCTCGCGCTGGCGCGTAAGCTTCTCGTCCACCGCAAGAACCCCAACAAGCAGGTCTTTCTGATCACCGACGGCAAGCCCTCGGCGATCTGGGAGCGCGGGCGGCTCTACAAGAACCCGTTCGGCCTGGATCTGAAGATCGTCAACCGCACGCTCGAGGAGGCCGACGCCTGCCGCCGGGACGGGATCACGATCACGACTTTCATGATCGCGACCGACACCTACCTCGTCGAGTTCGTGGACAAGCTGACCAAGATCAACCGCGGCCGGGCCTACTACGCATCGCCCTACAACCTCGCCGAATTCCTGTTCACCGACTACATCCGGAACCGCAAGAAGTTCCTGCACTAGCTGTCGTTTCTCAACAGGTCGTTCACGCAATTCGGCGATGTGAGACCCGGGCCGTAGGGGCGGCCCTTGTGGCCGCCCGCCGACACGCGGCGCGGCCGTTTCTGGAGTAGCTTCGCCGGGCGAGCGCCGGCACCAGAGCGATTTCGCGTTGCTCCGAGGAGGCGGCGCCGACGCCCCTTGACAAAGGGTGTATAGACACAGAAACGCGTTTCGGGGGGGGATAGCCCCGAGGAGGGACCCGTGAAGACTCCCACCACGGCCCTGGTTCTGCTTCTTGCCTGCCTGGCCGCGCCGTGCCTCGCCCAGGCCCCGCCGATGCAGCCGGAGTTCGAGGTCTCGCAGGGAACTCTCTACTACCAGTACGCGTACGGCGTCGCGATCGACAAACAGGGACGCTTCGTCGTGAGCTGGAACAGCTACAACGAGACGGACCAGAACTACGACACGCTCGGCCGCCTCTACGACGGCAGCGGCGCGCCGGAGGGCGACGAGTTCGTGGTCGATCCTCTCGCCGGCGATCAGTACGGCGGCGACGTGGCGAAGGACGCGTCGGGGCGTTTCGTCGTCGTCTGGCACGAGTACAACTCCGTGCACGGCCGGCGGTTCGAGGCCGACGGGACGCCGCTCGGCGCAAGCTTCCCGATCAGCACTTCCGCCGTTCCGGTCGCCGACGAGCACGTGGCCTCCGACGCCTCCGGCAATTTCGTCGTGGTCTGGACCCGCACCGACGTCTCATCCACCGACAATGTCGTGGCCCGGCGTTTCGACGGAAACGGGGCGCCCCTGGGCGGCGAGTTCGTGGTCAACGCCTACACGACCGACGTGCAGCGCGCCCGCGGAGTCGCGACGTCGGCCAGCGGATTCGCCGTCGCCTGGGCCGGCGAGGGCACCGGCGGCCCGGGCGTTTGGGCCCGCCGGTTCGACGCCGCCGGCGCCCCGCTGACGGGCGACCTCCCGGTCAACCAGGGCCCGCTGCTCTTTGCGATCGCGGAGGCCGACGTGGCGATGAGCGCCGACGGCCAGTTCGTCCTGGCCTGGGACGGGGCGGTGCCGCCCTCGAACCTGGGCGTCTTCGCGAGGCGTTACGACGCCGCGGGCGCGCCGCTCGGGGGGCAGTTCGCCGTCAACACGACCTACACCTCGGGCTACCAGGGCTCCTCCCGCGTCGCCTCCGACAACGCGGGCAACTTCATCGTCTCCTGGACCGGCGAGTCGAGCGACGGGGACGGGACGGCTGTGCTGGCCAGGACTTTCGACCGCTTCGGTGCTCCGGTGTCGGAGGACTTCGTGGTCAACTCCACGACGACGGGTTATCAGTACACGTCGAGCGTCGCGCTGAACGACGGCGGCACTTTCGTCGTCGCGTGGCAGTCGCCGGATGCTTCCTACTACGGAGTGGTCGGCCGGCGCGGCGGCGCGAAGGCCGCGCCGCAGATCTCGATCTCGACCCTGACGCTCGCGGCGGACAACGCGGTGCTCGAGCCGGGAGAGTCGGTCCAGGTCGAAACGGCGTGGGTCAACGAGACGGACTCGGACCTCGCCGTCACCGGGACGGCGACCGATTTCTCGGGCCCGCCGGGCGCGACCTACACCCTCACCCACGACTCGGCGAGCTACGGCACGATCCCTTCCGCGGCGACGGGAACGTGCCTCGACGGCGGCGACTGCTACGCCGTCAGCGTGGACGCCCCCGTCACGCGGCCGGCCCAGCACTGGGACACGCTCCTCCAGGAAGCCGCCTCGATCGGCGTGCCGCACACGTGGATCCTGCACGTGGGAGAGAGCTTCGCCGACGTCCCGACGGACAATCAGTTCTATGCCTTCATCGAGACGCTCTTCCACAACGGCGTGACCGGCGGCTGTGCCAGCGGCTACTGCCCCGACCAACCCCGTCACGCGCGCCCAGATGGCGGTCTTCCTCCTGAAATCCAAGTTCGGCCAGGCCCACGTCCCGCCGCCGTGCACCGGGACCGTCTTCACCGACGTGCCGTGTACGGGAGGGCCCTTCGACCCATGGATCGAGGAGCTCGCGGCCCTCGGGGTGACGGGCGGGTGCGGCGGCGGCCTCTACTGTCCCGGCAACGCGGTGACGCGCCAGCAGATGGCCGTCTTCCTGCTGAAAGCCCTGCTGGGCTCGACGTACGTTCCTCCCACCTGCACGGGAACCTTCGACGACGTCCCCTGCCCCAGCCAGTTCGCCGACTGGATCGAGGACCTCTACGGGCGGTCGATCACCGGGGGATGCTCCGTCTCGCCGGCGCTCTACTGCCCGACCAACCCCAACAACCGGGGGCAGATGGCGGTGTTTCTCGTGAAGACCTTCGGCCTCGTTCTGTACGGAGGCTGACGGCCCGGCGTCCCCGGTGGACGCATTGGATCCGGGCGGAGCCGTGAGATGATCCGGCAAAGCTTTCTTCTCACGTCGGGAGGTCTGATGCGACGCCAGCGTTGGGCTCTGGTTCTCGCGAGTCTGGCCGTGAGCGCGGCGGCCGGGGCGCAATATCCGGTCACTGGTCCCGAGTTCCCGGTCAACGCCGCGACGACCGGCGACCAGAGGGGGCCCGACGTCGCCCGCCTCGACGGGGACCGGATGGTCGTCGTCTGGGCCTCCGGCACTCCCTCCAAGGTGACGGCGCGCCTCTTCGACTCGAAGGGGAATCCCACGGCGGGAGAGTTCGTCGTCAACAACTACACCGGCGACCAGTACTCCCCGCACGTCGCCTCGGATCTCGCCGGTAACTTCGTGATCGTCTGGTCGGACCAGGGCCGCAACGACGGCAGCATCTTCTTCGATCGCCGCGATCACGACGGCGGCACGCTCAACATTGCGGTGCCCGTCGAGACGTACACCACCGGCCTGCAGCAGAACCCGGCCGTCGCCATGTCTCCGGCCGGCAACTTCGTCATCGTCTGGCAGAGCTATTCCGGCATCGATCCGTCCGACTCGGGTGTGTTCGCGCAGCGGTTCGACGCTTCCGGGAACAAGGTCGGCGGCGAATTCCAGGTCAACCAGTACACGACGGGTTACCAGCGCAATCCCCGGGTCGCGATGATCACGAGCGGCGACTTCATCGTGACCTGGAGCAGCCAGCAGGACGCCCAGAGCGGCGCCGTCATGGCGCGCCGCTACGACTCCGCCGGCAACCCCCTCGGGGGCGAGTTCCAGGTCAATACGAACGAGCTCGGCGCCCAGTACCGGCCGGACGTCGCCCTCGACCCGGCCGGCCAGGCGATCATCGTCTGGCAGAGCTTCCTTCAGGACGGCGACGGCCCCGGCATTTACGGACAGCGGCTGGACGGATCCGGCAACAAGCTCGGCCCCGAGTTCAACGTCAACACGTACACGACGGGGACGCAGCGGAGCCCCCGCGTGGCGGCCGGTCCGGACTCCGACTTCACCGTCCTCTGGGAGAGCTTCGGCAACGAAGGCGACCCGAACAGCGAAGCGATCGTTTCGCAGCACTTCGAAGGCAACGGGCACCGGGACCAGACCGAGACGATCGCGAACGTGGCCACGGCCGGAAACCAGCAGCTGCCGAGCATCGTGTGCGACGACCGCGGGCAGTTCGTCGCGGTCTGGGAGAGCGGGGGGCAGGACGGGTCGGGTTACGGGATCTTCGGACGCGAGCGCGAGGTCCCGCGCGGCGCCCCCGCGAACGTCGACGCCCACGCGAGCGGCGGCGTTTCGAACGTCAACGGCGTCCTGGAGTCCGGGGAGCGCGTGTTGGTCGAGACGGCGTTCCGCAACACGACCGGGGCCCCGCTCCCACTGACGGGCACGGCGTCGAACTTCACCGGCCCGGCCGGGGATGCCTACCTGCTCAACGATTCCACGGCCGACTACGACACGATTCCGATCGGCATCACCACCGACTGCGCGGCGGCCTCCGGCAACTGCTACGAGATGACCGTGTCCGGGCCCCGACTGACGCCGCACTGGGACGCGACGTTCGACGAAACCCTGAGCGACGGCCACTCCAAGCGCTGGTCGCTCCACGTCGGTGGGAGCTTTGCCGACGTGCCGCAGAACGCCTTCTACCCGTTCATCGAGAACCTCTTCCACAACGGCGTCACGGGCGGCTGCGCCACCGGCTACTGCCCCGCCAGCAACGTCACGCGGGCGCAGATGGCGGTGTTTCTGCTCAAGGCGCGCTGGGGCGCGGCCTTCATCCCGGCGCCCGCGACCGGAACGGCGTTCGCGGACGTGACGGCGGGCAACCTGTTTGCGCCCTGGATCGAGGAGCTCGCCCGTGAGGGCGTGACGGGCGGTTGCGGCGGAGGAAACTACTGCCCGAACAATGCGGTCACACGGCAGCAGATGGCGGTCTTCCTGCTGAAGACCCACTACGGCGCGAGCTACACTCCCCCGACGGGCGTCGGCCTTTTCGCGGACGTCACCTGCCCCTCCGTCTTCTGCAACTTCATCGAGGACCTCTACAACCAGCAGATCACCGGCGGCTGCCAGACGAATCCGGTCCTGCTCTACTGCCCCGGCAACTCGGTCCTGCGCCAGCAGATGGCGGTCTTTCTCGTCAAGACGTTCAGCCTCCAGCTCTACGGAAACTGACCCGGGTTCCCGCGCTTTTCGCGGTTTCATCAGATTGAGGCCCGACCGCGGGACCCGTCGTGAAATGATCCGCCCAACTTATCGGGAGGGCACATGAGGACGAGGTACCTGCCGGCGTTCGTGACCGGTTTCGCGCTCGCCGCGCTCGCGCGTGCGCAGGCCCCGGTGTTCAGTCCCGAATTTCAGGTCAACAGCTACACCACGGGCGCGCAGTACGGCGCCACCGCGGCCAACCTCGGTCCCGCGGGCAATTTCGTCGTCACCTGGAACGACGCTTCTGGCGCGGACGGCGACGGCTACGGCGTGCGCGGCCGGATTTTTGACGTGACGGGCACCCCGCTCGGCGGCGAGTTCCCCGTCAACGCGATCGGAACACACGAGCAGGGACTCGCGCGCGTGGCTTCCAACGCCAACGGCGACTTCGTGGTGACGTGGACCGACGGCGGCACATCGCCGACAGGCGGCTATCAGGTCTACGCGCGCCGCTTCAATTCCTCCGGAACGCCGCAGGGCGGCAACATCTCCGTCAACACCTACACGACGAACAATCAGGGAAGATCCAGCGTGGCCCTGGACTCTTCGGGCAACTTCGTCGTCGTGTGGCAGAGCTTCGGGCAGGATGGCGCGGACAACGGAGTCTTCGGTCAGCTCTTCGACAGCGCGGGCGCCAAGGTCGGAGTCGAGTTCCAGGTCAACCAGCAGACGACGGGGGCGCAGCGGGACCCGCGTGTCGCGAGGCGCCCGTCCGGAGAGTTCCTGGTCGTCTGGCGCAGCCCCCAGGACGCGCAGGGCGGCGCGGTCATGGCCCGCCGCTATGCGGCGAACGGGACGCCGGGCGGCGGTGAGTTCCAGGTCAACACGATGGAGCTCGGTTACCAGTACGACCCGGACCCGGCCTATTTCAGCGACGGGAGCGCAATCGTCGTGTGGACGAGCTACGGCCAGGACGGGTCGGGAGGGTCCGTGTACGGACAGCGCCTCGACGCCGCCGGCGGATTCCTGGGGCCCGAGTTCAACGTCAATACCTACACCACCGGGTTCCAGGGGCGCGCTGCGGTGGCCGTGGCACCGGAGGGGGACTTCGCCATCATCTGGCAGAGCGCGGGACAGGACGGGAGCGATTTTGCCGTTCGCGCACAGCACTTCGACGCCACCGGAAAGCGCCTTGGCGTCGAGCTTCCGGTCAACGCGATCACCACCGACCTTCAGGCCGGGGCGAGCGTGACGGCACAGCCCAACGGCCAGTTCGTGGCCGTCTGGGACAGCGTCGGCGCCGACGGATCGGGCAGCAGCATCGCCGCCCGGCTCGCGGGGTTCCCCCGGGTCGAGCCGACCTCCGTCGACGCGCTGCATGCGGGCGCGCCCTCCGTTCCCGCGGGAGGATCGAACCTGAACGGCGTGTTCGAGGCGGGTGAGCAGGTGGTCGTGGAACCCGGATTCCGCAACCCGTCGCAGTCCTCGCTGACGCTGTCGGGAACCGCGTCCAATTTTCGCGGGCTCCCCGGCCCGACCTATACGCTCGTCGATTCGGCCGCGGACTACGGGACGATCCTCGCCGGCGGCACCGGCAACTGCTTCTTCGCCACCGGCAATTGCTTCCAGATGAGCGTTTCCGGCACGCGCCCCGCGCAGCACTGGGATACGGCGTTCGACGAGACCCTGTCTTACAACGCCTTCACGCGGGTGGCCTCCCTCCACATCGGCGGCAGCTTCGCGGACGTCCCCTCGACCAATCCCTTCTATGCCTTCATCGAAAACCTCTTCCACAACGGCGTCACCGGCGGCTGCGCCACCGGGTATTGTCCCGGCAACAACGTCACACGCGCGCAGATGGCGGTCTTTCTCCTGAAGGCGCGGTACGGCGCGGGCTTCATCCCGCGCCCCGCCACGGGAACGACCTTCACCGACGTCCCCGCGTCGAACCCGTTCGCGCCCTGGATCGAGGAGCTCGCACGCGAGGGTGTCACGGGCGGCTGCGGGAGCGGCCAGTATTGTCCGGACAACGCCGTGACGCGGCAACAGATGGCGGTCTTTCTGCTCAAGACGCTCCTTGGCTCGACCTACGTCCCGCCGGCATGCGCCGGGGACTTTGGAGACGTCCCGTGCCCCAGCCAGTTCGCGGACTGGATCGAGGACCTCTACGGACGGTCGATCACAGGCGGCTGCCAGACGAACCCGGTGCTGCTCTATTGCCCGGGCAATCCGAACCTGCGTCAGCAGATGGCGGTCTTCCTCGTCAAGACCTTCGGGCTCCAGCTCTACGGCGAGTAGCGGACGCGCACACTCTTCAGATTTCCTTAAGGGGCCGCGCGAGCGGCCCTTTTCGTTAGGATGGGACGCGCCGATCACAAAAGGGGGAACCGCCGTGCGTACCAGAACCTGCCTCGCACTCGGTCTGCTTCTCGCCCTGCTCGTTCCCGCCACCGCCTCGGCCACGTTTCACGAGATCAAGATCGTCGAGGTGTTTGCCGGCAGCGCGGCCGCGCCGAACGCCCAGTTCGTCGTGCTCCAGGCCTGGGCGTCGGGCCAGAACTTCGTCAACGGCCATTCCCTCCTGACCTACGACGCGGCGGGAGCGCCGACCGGCACCTTCACGTTCTCGGGGAACGTCGGCAACGGCGCCAACCAGATGAACATCTTCATTGCGACGCCGGAGGCCGCGACGCTCTTCAACCTCGCCGCAGACCTGAGCATGACGCCCGTGCTCTCGGCCGCCGGCGGCAAGGTCTGCTGGGACGCGACGCTGCTCGACTGCGTCGCCTGGGGCAACTACACCGGCAGTGCCACCGGCGTGGGAACTTCTTTCAACCCCGCGGTCGGGCTGGTCCCCGGCTATTCCGCCCGGCGACGTCTCGACATCTGCATGGCGTTCGTGACTCTCGACTCGTGCGACGACACGGACGACGGGGCGAACGACTTCGTCACCGCGATTCCCGATCCGGTCCGGAACGCCGGGACACACGGAGCAACGCCGCCGGCGACGTGCGGCAACGGGATCCTGGAAGGCCTCGAACGGTGCGACGACAACAACACGGACGACGGCGACGGCTGTTCGGCGATCTGCCGCATCGAGCCGGACCCGATCCTGCCAGCGGCCCTCTCCGTCGATGCGGTCGCGGGAGCCAACTCCGACGGCAACGGAGTTTTCGAGCCCGGCGAAACCGTCCGGATCGCGCCCGGCTGGGCCAACGGGGGCGCGAGCGACGCCATGCTGTCCGGACAGCTCACGCATTTCCTGGGCGCGGCGACCTTCTACCTGATTTCGAATGGAGGCGCCGACTACGGCACGATCGCGCCGAACGAAACGGCCAGCTGCGCCGCGGATTGCTACGCGCTGACCATTCCCGACCAGGCCCGGCCCCTGCAGCACTGGGACTCGACCGTCGACGAGATCCTCAGCTCCTCCGGCGAGGCGACCTGGACGCTTCACATCGGAGACAGCTTCGCCGACGTGGCGAGGGCCAACATCTTCTATGCCTTCATCGAGAATCTGTTCCACAACGGCGTGACGGGAGGCTGCGCCGGCGGCAACTACTGCCCGGGCAACCCGGTGACGCGCGCCCAGATGGCGGTCTTCCTGCTGAAGGCCAAATTCGGCTCCGATCACGTCCCGCCGCCCTGCACCGGCGCCGTCTTCACCGACGTGCCCTGCACGGGCGGATTGTTCGATCCATGGATCGAGGAGCTCGCGGGACTGGCGATCACGGGAGGCTGCGGCAGCGGGATCTACTGCCCCGACAACCCGGTGACGCGGGGCCAGATGGCGGTCTTTCTCCTGAAGGCCAAGGACGGTTCGGCCTACGATCCGCCCGACTGCGCCGGCGTCTTCGACGACGTCGCCTGCACGCCCGGGTCCGGTTTCTCGGACTGGATCGAAGAGCTTTACGCTCGCCAGATCACCGGCGGCTGCTCGGTCATGCCGCCCCTCTACTGCCCGGATGCTCCCAACAACCGGGGCCAGATGGCGGTTTTCCTCGACAAGACCTTCGACCTCGTCCTCTACGGCCCCTGATCCTGTAGAGTTTCGGGTCCGTTGAGCCCGATCATCGTTCTGCTCGTGGCCGCCGTCGCGGCGGCCGCGCTGCTGCTCTTCGTGCCCGGCCGGCTCCTCCGCCGAGCCCAGGACCGGATCGCCCGGCGACTGCTCGACGAGCCGGGGGCGTTCAAGCTGCTGACCCGCGCCGAGCGCGTGGCCGGGCAGTACCGCCGCCTCCCGGGCGTGCTCGGGCTGACCGAGGACGCCGTCACCTTTCACGGGCTCTTCGGCAAAGTCGACGTCCTCCCGACCGCGCGCATCCAGAAGATCGCGACCGGACGGCGGCTCGCCAGCGGCCGGCGCCTCCTGCGTCTCGAGGTCCTGAGGCTGACGAACGTGGCCGGCGGCGAGCTCGAGTTCGTCCTCACGTCCGCTTCCGCCGGAGCCTGGAGAAGCCACCTCGGCCTCTGGGCCGTCGCCGAGCGGAAAGCCGCGATGGACGAGGTCACGCCCGGCCGCTGAGCGCGCCTCGGCTATAGTTTCGAGCCGAATGAGAGCTCGCAACGCGCTGGCGCTCGCCGCCCTGCTGCTTTCCGGCGTGGCCTTCGCGCAAACGACCCCCGTCCCCCGGCTCCTCGCTCCCGGCGTCGTTTCGACCGGCGACATCGAGTTCGGCCCGGCGCTGTCGCCCGACGGCACGACCCTCTACTTCTGCAAGGGCAGCCCGGGAAACCGCCGCGTCATGTGGATCCTGGTGTCGAAGCTCGAGCACGGCCGATGGACGACGCCCTCGATCGCGCCGTTCTCGGGTCGGTACTCGGACATCGATCCGACGTTCTCGCCCGATGGAAAGTCGCTCTTCTTCGCCTCGACCCGCCCGACCGAGGGCGTCGAGCCGAAGAAGGATTTCGACCTCTGGGTGATCGAGAGAAGGGGTGCCGGCTGGAGCGAGCCGCGCAATCTCGGCGCGCCGGTCAACAGCGCCGGGTCGGAAACGACCACGTCCGTCACGGCCGACGGCACTCTCTACATCGGCGCCTCCGGGCGCGAGGGCGGCCCGCGCACGGGGCGGCGCCTCTATCGCTCGAAGCTCGTCGGCGGAAAGTACCAGGCTCCGGAGCCGCTTGCGGCGCCGATCGACGGCGGCGTCGAGGAGTCGAACCAGTACGTCTCCCCCGACGGCCGGTTCATGATCTTCCTCTCGAAACGGCCGGGAGCCGAGCCCGCGCTTTACGTCTCGTACTCCGAGGACGGTGCGTGGACGAATCCCGAGTCGATCGGCGAGGCGCTGAACGCCGAATTCTCTCCCTACACGCCCCTCGTGTCGCCGGACGGCCGGACCTTCTACTTCACGAGCGTGAAAGGTGCCTTCGACAAGCCGCCGATCGCTCCCATGTCCTACGCGAAGTTCCTCGAGTCGATCCGTTCGCCGGGCAACGGCCTCGGCGACATCTACTCGGTCAGCATCGAGGCCCTGAACCTTCGCCCCGGGCGCTAGCGCGCCGAGCATGCATCACGAGACGGCGCTGATCGCGACGATCGCGGCCGGCTTCGCCCTCGCCTTCGTGCTCGGTCTCCTCGCCGTCCGTCTGCGGCTGCCGCCCCTCGTCGGTTATCTGCTGGCCGGCGTGGCCGTCGGCCCCTTCACGCCGGGCTTCGTCGCGGACGCCGGCCTCGCCTCCCAGCTCGCCGAGATCGGCGTCATCCTCCTGATGTTCGGCGTGGGCCTGCACTTCTCCCCCGGCGATCTCGTCGCCGTCCGCCGCATCGCCGTGCCGGGCGCGATCGTCCAGATTCTCGCGGCCACGGTCCTCGGCGCGATCGTCGCGCACCTGTGGGGATGGCCCTGGGGCTCCGGCATCGTCTTCGGCGTCTCGCTCTCGGTCGCGAGCACGGTCGTGCTCCTCCGGGCCCTCGAGGACCGCGACGAGCTCGACACGGACGACGGCCGGATCGCCGTCGGCTGGCTCATCGTCGAGGACCTCCTCACGGTCCTCGTCCTCGTGCTGCTGCCGGCGCTCGCCGTTCCGCTCGGCGGCGCCGCCGCTGCCGCGGGAGACGGAGGACCCGGCCTTGCCGCCGCGATCGGCTGGACGCTCCTCAAGGTCGCGGCCTTCGTCGGGCTGATGCTCGTCGTCGGCCGCCGTACCGTGCCGTGGCTGCTCGAGCGGGTCGCGCGCACCGGCTCGCGCGAGCTCTTCACTCTCGCCGTCCTCGCGATCGCGCTCGGGATCGGCGTCGGCGTCTCCTCGCTCTTCGGGGTGTCTTTCGCGCTGGGGGCGTTCTTCGCCGGCATGGTGATCAACGAGTCCCACCTGGCGACGAAAGCGGCATCGGACGCGCTGCCCCTCCAGGATGCCTTCGCCGTCCTCTTCTTCGTCGCCGTCGGGATGCTCTTCGACCCGAAGGTCCTGGTCCGCCAGCCGCTCCAGGTCGTCGCCGTCGTCTTGATCATCATGGTCGGAAAGTCCCTCGCGGCCGCCGTCATTGTTCTTGCCTTCCGGCGCCCTCTCCGCACGGCGTTGACGATCTCGGCGAGCCTCGCGCAGATCGGCGAGTTCTCCTTCATCCTCGCCGCGCTCGGGATGTCTCTCGGCCTGCTTCCGCACGAGGCCCAGAGCCTCATCGTCGCGGGGGCCCTCCTGTCGATCACGCTCAATCCCCTCGTCTTTCGTTCGATCCCGCCGATCGAGCGGTGGTTGCGCTCGCACCCGCGCCTCGCCGGGCGCATCGATCGGCAGGGCATCGTTCCGGAGATGGCGCCGAGCCTCGAGGACGCACGCCTCCACGGACACGTCGTCCTCATTGGCTACGGGCGAGTCGGCGGACGCGTCGGCGCCGCCCTCGCCCGAAGCGGGATCCCCTACCTCGTCGTCGAGCACGACCACGCGGCGGCGGTCGCCCTGCGCGCCCGGGGCGTGCCCGTCGTCTACGGTGACGCGGCCCGGACCGGAGTTCTGGAACACGCGCGGCTGCGCGACGCCCGCCTGCTCGTCGTGACCACGCCGGACCCTTTTCAGGCGCGGGCCGTGATCGACCTCGCCCGCCAGATCCAGCCCGGCGTCGACATCGTCGTGCGGACGCACAGCGACGCCGAGCGGGAATACCTCGAGGAGCGCAACGTCGGCAAAGCCGTGATGGGCGAGAACGAGCTTGCCGATGCCATGGCTCGCTACGCGTTCGAACGGTTCGGGAAGACGGACAAGGCGTCGCCGCCAACCGGAACCCGCAGTACAACTTGAGGCGGCTGTTCGCGGCGAGCCGATTCTCCGTCACGATCACCGCGGCGGTCATGCCGCCGGGAAAGATGGTGCTGCTGGCGCTCTCGGAGACCGGCGACACCGTCGCACCCCCGGCGCTCACGATCTCGACCGGGCAGTAGGCGGGCGGGAATCGCCCCCCTCGGGAGGCCGCGGAGGTTCGCGGTTGGCTGTGGGGGAGGGAATCGAACCCCCAACCTTCCGGTTAACAGCCGGACGTTGTACCAATTCAACTACCCCACAACGCCGGCTCATCATAACGGCGGGAGGAACGGGATCACGCGGGAGGCGAGGGGCTCGGGAATCCTCGCGAGAGCGGCGAGAATCTCCTCCGGGCGGTAGCGCTGGGAGAAATGGGTCAGGACGACGGCCTCGTTCTCGAACCGGTCGGCGCGGGCCAGGATGTCGTCGAGGTGGATGTGCGCGTACTCCCGTGCACGTTCGACGTCCTCGGGCAGGACGAACGAGCACTCGAGAAGCAGGACGCGCGCACGGAGGATCTCCGGGGCCGCGTCGAAGATCGCCTCGCCGCAGTCCCCGGGATACGCGAGGAGTGGGACCTCCTGCCGGCGCGTGACCTCGACACCCTTGCGGCGCAGCGCGGCGATCTCCTCGCCGCCGTGACCGGCGAGCTCGTCGATGAGCTTGTGTCGGACCTCGGAAAAGAGATAGCCGACCGTCGGGACGCGATGACGCCCCGGAAGCACTGTCAGCGACAGGTCGTTTCGAAGCGCGACCCGGTCTCCGGGTCTCGCCGCGACGATCGCGGTGCCGTAGTCGATGTCCTCCAGCCGCTCGGAGGCCGCCACCCAGGTCGCGACGTCTCCGGCCGCCTCGGCCGGTACGAAGACCCGTGCCGGCGCCAGGCGCGCGAGCCGGCGGCGCGATGCGTGGTGGGCGAGGCCGGCCATGTGGTCGAGGTGTCCGTGCGAGACGCACACGTCGGCATAGCCCACCGTATCCTCCGGCGCGCGGCCGAACTCGAGCAGCGTCCGCAGCTGCGGGACTTTGTAGAAGGACTCGTGGCCGGCGATCGAGACGCCCTCGATCGAGATGCCCGCGGCCTGGACCGACACCCGGCCCCGGCCGGGCATGTAGTCGGAGCTCATCCGCGCGAGAGTAGCCCACGGCGCCCCGGCCCCGGGCGAATCAGCGTGCGGTCAGAACCTGCGGCGGATTCCGGGGACCCGCGGGTCCGCCATGGAGCCGACCCTCGAGAGCGCTGACGGCGATCGATGCCGCGCCCGCCCAGACCAGCGCCGCCACGGCGAGCACGAGCGCAAACTTCAGAGACAAGCTTCCGGTTGTCGTCATTTTCGTATCGTTCTCTCCCGCATCTCCTAAAGGCAAGGCGCGTACCACCCCGGGCCGCCTCGACCTAACCCCCGCCCCGCGAGGGACATCCCCCAAGGGGCATGGCCTGCCCGTGCGAGCGAAACTATTCGCATGTTACCGACGGTGACAGCGACTCGGCCGCGCTACCCTTCCGGCCGTGCGCGTCGACCTTTTCGACTACGAGCTTCCGGCCGACCGAATTGCCCAGGAGGCGCGGCCGCGCGGGTCGAGCCGCTTGATGACGCTCGATCGAGCGACGGGAGCGATCGGCCACCGGCACTTCCGGGAGCTGCCCGAGCTGCTGCGCGGGGGCGACCTCCTCGTTCGCAATGACGTTCGGGTCCGGCCAGCGCGCCTCTACGGCCGCGACGCGGCCGGCCGGCTCGTCGAGATCTTTCTCCTCGAGAAGCGCGACCCGGACGGAGCCCTCTGGCTGGCGCTCGCCAAGCCCGGCCGGCGCGCAAAGCGGGGCGGGCGGATCGCTTTCGACGAAGGGGTGAACGCGCAGGTCACGGACGTGGCCGACGACGGAGCGCGCACCGTCGCCTTCGACCGGCCGCTCGGCCCGGCCGTCCTTGAGCGAATCGGCCGCACTCCCCTGCCGCCCTACATCCGCCGCGAGGCCGGCTCGCTCGACCGCCCCGAGGACCGGACCGCCTACCAGACGGTCTTCGCCCGCGAACCGCTCGCCGTGGCGGCGCCGACGGCAGGTCTCCATTTCACCGAGGAGATCCTCTCCGCCGTCCGCGCGCGGGGCGTCGAGATCGCCGACCTGACGCTCGCCGTCGGCGCCGGGACCTTCAAGCCGGTGACCTCCGAGGACACCCGGGACCACGTGGTCCCGCCGGAGCGCGTCGTCATCCCCGCCGCGACGCGGGAGGCGATCGCCCGGGCGCGAGAGACGGGCCGCTGCGTCGTTGCGGTCGGCACCACCGTGGCCCGCTCGCTCGAGGCCGCGGCCGGGCGGACGGACGCTCCGTCCCGGGGGCATCTCGCCTTCGAAACGGACCTCTTCATCACCCCGGGCTTCGAGTTTCGCGCCATCGACGCGCTGCTGACCAACTTCCACCTCCCGCGCTCGACGCTCCTCATGCTCGTGTCGGCCTTCGCCGGGCGCGAGCGCGTCCTCGCGGCCTATGCCGAGGCCGTCCGGGAGGGGTACCTCTTCTACTCGTTCGGCGACGCGATGCTCATCCGGTGAGCGCCGGACGGGGGCCATAGAATCACCGGTGCATGAAAGCCGCCCCGCCCTGGATCGGGTACCCCGCATCGGTGCTCGTCGTGGCGGCGACGATCGGCGTCCTGAAGCTCTTCCCGGCGCTCACGGACTCCTCCGTCGCGCTCCTGCTTCTCCTCGCCGTTTTCTTCTGCGCGTCCATCTGGCAGAGCGGACCCGGCGTGCTCGCGGCACTTCTCGCCACGCTTGGTTTCAACTTCTTCTTTCTTCCGCCGCTTTACACCTTCACGATCCAGGATCCGCGCAACGTCGCCGCGTTGTTCGTCTTTCTGGTTTCGGGTCTGCTGATCGGGAGACTCTCGGCGCTCTCGCGGCGCCGCCTCGAGCTGCTGGAAACCGAACGCCGTGACCTCATCGCGCTCACGCAACTCTCGCAGGGCTTTCTCTCCGACACCAACCGCGAGACCCTCCTCGGAGTCGCGGCGGACCGGCTGAGGCAGGCCCTCGCGTGCGAGCAGGTCGGGATCCTGCTGGGGGACGACAAGGGTCAGCTCTCACAACGGATCGAAACCGCCAGCGTCACCTTTCGCGAGGACATCGCCGAGCTCGCCTTCCGGCAGGGAAACTCGGCGGCGTTCCCGTCGGAACTCGGCGGAACGGACATTTACCTGCCGATTCCGGTCGGCGTCCAGCGTGCGGGAGTGCTCGTCGCGCGAGGGCTTCGTGCGAGCGAGCGCATGGCCGAGGCGTGCGCGCTTCTCCTCGGCCTCGCGGTCGAACGCGAGCACTTCCTGCGCCTGACGCTCGCGGCGGAGGAGACCCGGACCAGCGAGCAGATGAAGACCACCCTCCTCGCCCAGCTCGCGCACGACCTGAAGACGCCGATCGCCGCCGCGCTCGGCGCGAACGAAAACTGGGAGGCGGACAGCGGCAGCTCTGACGCTTCGCGCGCCACCCGGGAGCAACTCCTGGCTCTTTCCCGTCGCGTCACCGAGCTGATGGACGTGGTCCGCCTCGACTCGGGCGCCGCGCGTCCGCGACCCGAGCGCGTCGGCGGCGGTGAGATCGTCGAGGCCGCCGTCGCCCGCTTCGGCGAGCCTCTCGCGGGGCATACGCTCGTCCTCGACCCGCCGCCGCCCGACGCGCTGGTGGAGGTGGATCCGGCCCAGCTGACCGAGGCGCTCGGGCACGGTCTCGAGAACGCGGCGCGTTATTCTCCTCCGGGGTCGACGATTCACGTTTCGATCGTCGCCGAGGCGCAGATCGTCTATCTGCGTGTGGCCGATCACGGGCGCGGTATCCCGCCGCCCGACCGAGAGCGCGTCCTCGAACGCTTCGTCCGCCTCGACGACGCGCGCGACATTCCCGGAAGCGGCCTCGGCCTGTTCATCGCCCGCAGCCTCGTGGCGTTGAACGGCGGCCGCCTGCGTCTCGCCGACGCCGAGGGCGGCGGGACCCTCTTCGAGATCGCGCTTCCGCGGAGCGCCCCTTGATCCGGGTTCTCGTGGCGGACGACGAACCCGGACTCCGCAAAGTCGTTCGGGACGCCTTCGAGCGGGAGGGCCACGAAGTCGTCACTGCGATCGATGGCCGGGAAGCGCTCGAGCGATTCGAGGAAGGCGGATTCGACCTCGTGGTCACGGACCTGTCGATGCCCAACCTCGGAGGCCTGGAGCTCGTCCAGGAGATCCGCCGCCGCCACTCCCCGGTCCCGATCCTGGTCCTGACGGTCAAGAACGAAGAGCGCGAGAAGGTGCGCCTTCTGGACGCGGGCGCCGACGATTTCGTGACGAAGCCCTTCAGCATCGCGGAGCTTCTCGCTCGCTCCCGCGCCCTTCTGCGACGACGCGAGCCGGCGCGGCCGGCCATCGCGCGCTGGGGCGACATCGAGGTCGAGGCAGAGAAACGCACGGTGCGAAAGCGCGGGCGCTCCGTGCACCTCACACCCCTCGAGTTCTCGATTCTCCTCGCGTTGATCGGCAGGCCGGGCGCGGTCTGGACGCATCGTCAGCTTCTCGCCGCGGTGTGGGGGACGACGGCGGGCGTCACCAACGATGCGCTGCGCGTCCACATGGGGAGCCTGCGGCGAAAGCTCGAGGACGATCCCGACCAACCCCGCTGGTTCCGAACGGAGCCCTGGGTGGGCTACCGCTTCTCACCCGAAGACTGACCCGGCCCCGGGACAACCTCGCGAGGCGCCCGAATGATCCATTCGGATCTGGGGGGATCGAATGTCGCAGCACAGGCTGCATCCCGATGGAGGCCGCGTCCTTCGCGTTTCTTTCGGCTTTCATCCGGACTTCCTTTCCGGCTCGGCGGGATGCTCTCGTCATGACGACGAAACGCAAAGCCGCGGTCTTCTCCGCGCTGGCCCTCGCGGCCCTCGCGGCCGGATGCACGGCGGCCCTGATCTTCGGCCGTTTCGAGGTTGACCTGGTGGCGGCCGGTTACATTGCTTACCTCGCTTTCGCGAGGAAGGCCGTGATCCTCTGGGGCCTCGACGAAGTCGTGTTCGATTACCCGCGCGGTCCCCGGCCGAATAACCGAGTCGGGAATGCCGCGCGGCTCGTCACGGCGACCCTCTTTCTGTCGGCCCTGGCCGCCTCGCTTTCGGCGCAGCAGACGATCTTCAACGTACCCTCGGCCGACGTGCTCGACAAGGGCAAGACCTACCTGGAACTCGACGTGCTCGGTCGGCCGCAGGACCCGAACTTCGCGCTCTTCACCGCGCGCGGTGTTTACGGCTTCGGGTCCAACATCGAGGCGGGCGTCAACTTCGGTGGCTTCATCGTACCGGGACGCTCCGTCCCTACCGCGACGCCGAACATCAAGTGGCAGCCCTGGCACAACGACAAGCTCGCCTTCACGACCGGCGTTTTCGGCCTGTTCTATCTCCGCGGCTCGAAGGACGGCGACCCGGCGGTGCTCGGGTACGCCGAGGCGTCGTATAGGCTCCCGACCAACACGCGGTTGACGGCCGGAGGCTACTGGGCCTCCTCCGGGTATGCCGCCTCCGATCCCCAGGCCGGCGCGCTTCTGGGCCTCGAACAGAAGGTCAACGACCACCTGAACATCATCGCGGACTGGATCAGCGGGGACAACGGCATCGGCTACTTCACGCCGGGTGTCTCCGTTCCGCTCGGACCCTGGACGATCTACGCCGGGTACTCGATCAAGAACGGCGATTCCAGCGGTGACGCGATGCTGATCGAGTTCGGATTCACCTTCTGAGGAGGACGACCGTGCTGGACCTGATCTTTCTTGCGGCAACGATCCTGCTGTTCTGGCTCTCGGTCGTCTACGTCCGCCGCTGCGACCGCATCTGAGAAAGGACGAGGACGACGATGGGATGGGAAGACGCTCTGGGCCTCGCGGTGAGCCTGGGTCTGCTCTGGTACCTGCTCTGGGCCATGGTCCGGGCCGAAAAGGTGTGACGCCATGACGAACATCAACTTCGTCGAGATTCTGATTTACCTGGCGATCATCGTCGCCATCACGCCGGTCCTGGGCCGGTACATGGCGAAGGTGTTCGCCGGCGAGCTGACGTTCCTCGACCCGGTGCTCCGGCACGTCGAGCGCGGCGTCTATCGCGTCTGCGGCATCGACGCCTCGAAGGACCAGACTTGGATCGAGTGGACGGTGACGATGTTGATCGTCAATGCGGCCTCCCTCGTGATCCTCTACGCGATGCAGCGCCTGCAGAAGTTCCTGCCCTTCAACCCCAACGGCTTTGGCGCCGTCTCCCCCGATTCCTCGTGGAACACGGCGGTCTCCTTCACGACGAACACGAACTGGCAGGGCTACTCGGGCGAGTCGACCATGTCGCACTTCACCCAGATGGCCGGCCTCGCCCTCCACAACTTCCTGTCGGCCGCGACGGGCATCGCGATCGCCGTGGCCGTGATCCGGGGCATCGCGCGAGAGAAGGCGAAGGGCATCGGCAACTTCTGGTCCGACTGCACCCGGGCGATCCTCTGGGTGCTGCTGCCCTTCTCGTTTCTCGCCGCCCTGTTCTTCGTCTCCCGAGGCGTCGTCCAGAACTTCGAGGCGGACGTCGCCGTGACGACGCTCGAGGGCGCCGAGCAGAAGATCCCGCAGGGGCCGGTCGCGTCCCAGGAGGCGATCAAGGAGCTCGGGACCAACGGCGGTGGGTTCTTCAACGCCAACTCCGCGCATCCCTACGAGAACCCGACCCCGGGGACCAACTTCCTGCAGGTCATCCTGATCTTCGCAATCGGGGCAGGGCTGACCAACACGCTCGGCCGGATGACGGGCTCCGTCCGTCACGGCTGGGCGGTCTTCGCGGCCATGGCCGTTCTCTTTCTCGCCGGGGTCGCGATCTGCGGAATCGCCGAACAGAAAGGCAACCCGATCCATCAGGCCGCCGGCGTGATCGCCGGCCCGACGGCCGGCGGGACCGGCGGCAACATGGAGGGCAAGGAGGTCCGCTTCGGCATCGGGGACTCGGCCCTCTTCGCGACGGTCACGACCGACGCCTCGTGCGGCGCCGTGAACTCCATGCACGACTCCTATACGCCGATTGGAGGCCTCGTGCCGCTCGCCAACATCGCGACGGGCGAGGTCGTCTTCGGGGGCGTCGGGGCCGGTCTTTACGGGATGTTCCTCTTCATCATCCTTTCGGTGTTCATCGCCGGTCTCATGGTCGGGCGCACCCCGGAATACCTCGGCAAGAAGGTCGAGGCGCACGAGGTCAAGCTCGCGATGCTCTCGGTGCTCATCCTCACCCTCTGCATCCTCGGATTCAGCGCGGCGGCGTCAGTGCTTCCCGCCGGCCTCTCCTCGCGGAACAACCAGGGCCCGCACGGCTTCTCCGAGATCCTCTACGCGTTCATGTCGGGGGCCGGCAACAACGGCTCGGCCTTCGCCGGGCTCAACGCCAATACGCTCCTTTACAACAGGACGCTCGGCCTCGACATGTTCTTCGGGCGGTTCTTCATGCTCATCCCGATCCTCGGGATCGCCGGGTCGCTCGCCGCCAAGAAGAAGGTCCCGGAGTCGGCGGGGACTTTCCCCGTCACCGGACCGATCTTCACCCTTCTGCTCGTCAGCGTGATCCTGATCGTGGGCGCGCTGACTTTCTTTCCGGCCTTTTCGCTCGGTCCCATCGTCGAGCAGCTGCTCATGAAGGCCGGGACGCTCTTTTGAGGAGGACCAACGTGGCCCAGCACCGTCGCACAGCGCTCTTCGATCGGGCGATCGTCCGCCCGGCGATCCTGCATTCGTTCCGCAAGCTCGACCCGCGCCTCCAGGCGCGGAACCCGGTCATGTTCGTCGTCCTCGTGGGTGCGGTCCTCGTCTCGGTCCTGCTCGTGCGCGACGTCGCCCGCGGCAAGGACGTGCTCTTCAACCTCCAGATCGCGCTGTGGCTCTGGTTCACGCTTCTCTTCGCCAACTTCGCCGAGGCGATGGCCGAAGGCCGCGGCAAGGCGCAGGCGGCCGCGCTCCGGCGCGGGCGGACCGAAACGATGGCCCGGAAGCAAACCAGGAGGGGCGAGGAGTCCGTTCCGGCGACGGCGCTGCGCAAAGGTGACCGCGTCATCGTCCAGGCCGGCGAGACGATTCCGGGCGACGGCACCGTGGTCGACGGCATCGCCTCCGTCGACGAGTCGGCGATCACCGGCGAGTCCGCCCCCGTCATCCGGGAGTCCGGGGGCGACCGGTCGGCGGTCACGGGCGGCACCCGGGTGCTCTCGGACCAGATCGTCGTCGAGATCACCTCGAACCCCGGCGAAACGTTCCTCGATCGGATGATCGCGCTCGTCGAGGGGGCGTCGCGCCAGAAGACCCCCAACGAGATCGCGCTCTCGATCCTCCTCGCCGGCCTGACGATCGTGTTCCTGATCGCCACGGTCACCCTGCGGCCTTTCGCCGTCTATGCCGGCGGCGCGGCTTCGACGGCGGTCTTGATCGCGCTCCTCGTCTGCCTGATCCCGACGACGATCGGGGGCCTTCTCTCGGCGATCGGCATCGCGGGCATGGATCGCGTCCTGCAGCACAACGTCCTGGCGATGTCGGGCCGCGCGGTCGAAGCCGCCGGCGACGTCAACGTCCTCCTCCTCGACAAGACCGGCACGATCACGCTCGGCAACCGCCAGGCGACCGACTTCTACCCGGCGCCGAACGTCCTGCCGGGCGACCTCGCCGAGGCGGCGCAGCTCTCCTCGCTTTCGGACGAGACGCCCGAGGGACGCTCGATCGTCGTCCTCGCCAAGGAGAAGTTCAGCCTGCGGGCCCGGCGGGTCGAAGGCATGCACTTCATCGCCTTTTCGGCCCAGACGCGCATGTCGGGCGTCGACTTCAACGGCCGCCAGATCCGCAAGGGCGCCGGGGACTCGGTTGCCGAGTGGGTCCGCGGCCTGGGAGGCACGATCGACCCCGTGGTGTCGGACCTCCTGAACAAGATTTCGGCCGAAGGAGCGACCCCGCTGCTCGTTGCCGACGGCGCGCGGATTCTCGGCGTCGTCGCCCTTCGGGACGTCGTCAAGGCGGGCATGAAGGACCGGTTCGATCGCCTGCGCGCCATGGGCATCCGCACCATCATGATCACCGGCGACAACCCGCTGACGGCGGCGGCCATCGCCCGCGAGGCCGGGGTCGACGACTTCCTCGCCCAGGCCACGCCCGAGCAGAAACTGGCGCTGATCCGCAAGGAGCAGGAGGGCGGCAATCTTGTCGCGATGACGGGCGACGGCACCAACGACGCGCCGGCGCTCGCGCAGGCGGACGTCGGCGTCGCGATGAACACCGGCACCCAGGCGGCGCGCGAGGCCGGCAACATGGTCGACCTGGACTCCAACCCGACCAAGCTGATCGAGGTGGTCGAGATCGGCAAGCAGCTTCTGATGACGCGGGGATCGCTGACGACCTTTTCGATCGCCAACGACGTCGCCAAGTACTTCGCGATCCTGCCGGCCATGTTCGCCGCGACCTACCCGGCCCTGAACACGTTGAACATCATGGGACTCGGCAACCCGAAGTCGGCGATTCTCTCGGCCGTCATCTTCAATGCGCTCATCATCATCGCGCTCATCCCCCTGGCGCTCCGGGGGGTGAAGTACCGCCCGCTCGGCGCGGCGCGGATCCTGGCGCGCAATCTCTGGATCTACGGCGTGGGGGGCGTGATCGTGCCGTTCGTGGGGATCAAGCTCATCGACTGGGTCGTCCTGGCCCTGCACCTGGCCTGAGGAGGGACCGTGAAACTCGCGATTCGGTCGACTCTGTACGTGCTCGTCCTGACCGTCCTCCTCGGAGGCGTCTACCCTGCGGCCGTGACCGCCGTCTCGCGGATCTTCTGGAAGGAGAAGGCCAATGGCTCCTTCGTGACGGCCGGGGGCCGCATCGTCGGCTCTGAGCTCATCGGCCAGAACTTCGAGGGCGACCGATATCTGCGTCCCCGGCCATCCGGATCCGGCAAGGACGGTTACGACGCCACCGCCTCGACCGGGAGAAACAAGGGCCCGACCGACAAGGACCTCGCGAAATGGGTGGAGGAAGCCGTCGCCGCCGCGCGAGCCGACCGTCCCGGGGACCCGCGGCCGGTCCCCGCGGACCTCGTGACCGCGTCGGGCTCCGGCCTCGACCCGCACCTCTCGCCGGACGCCGCCCGGTGGCAGGCCGCCCGCATCGCGAAGGCCCGCGGCGTCGAGGAGTCGAGGGTCGCCGCGATCATCCAGAGGCACGTCGAACCCCGCACGCTATGGATCCTGGGCGAGCCGCGGGTCAACGTCCTCCTGACGAACATCGAGCTGGACCGCGAGCTTCCGGCTCGCCCTTAGAATCGTCTCAATGCAGCAGGAGGAAGGCCGGCGCACCTCTCCGGACGTATTCCTGCGGCTGATCGAGAAAGCGCGCCGGGGCAAACTCAAGATTTACATCGGCCACGCGGCCGGCGTCGGCAAGACGTACCAGATGCTCGAGGACGCCCACCTTCTCAAGAAGCAGGGAGTCGATATCGTGGTCGGGCTCGTCGATACGCACGGCCGTGCCGAAACCGCCGAGCGGATCGGCGATCTCGAGGTCATTCCCCACCGCGCCATCGACTACAAGGGCAAGCGGATCGAAGAGATGGACCTGCCGGCGATCCTGCGCCGCAAGCCCGAGGTCGTGATCGTCGACGAGCTCGCCCACTCCAACGTCCCCGGCACCGAGAACGCCAAGCGCTACCAGGACGTGGAGGATCTTCTCGAAGCCGGCATCTCCGTCATGACGGCCGTTAACATCCAGCACTTCGAGTCGCTCCAGGACATCGTCTCCCGCGTGACCGGAGTCGACGTGCAGGAGCGGGTTCCCGACCGGATCCTCCGTCAGGCCGACACCCTCGTGAACGTGGACCTGCCGTCGGCGGAGCTCCAGGAGCGCCTCCGCGACGGAAAGATCTACCCGCCCGAGCGCATCGGGCCCGCGCTCGAGAACTTCTTCACCGAGGAGAACCTGGCCTCGCTCCGGGAGCTCGCGATGCGGCAGATCGCCGACCGTCTCGAGGCCGAACGCCGCGGTCCGCACACGACCGCCGCGACCGAGCCCGTGGGCACCAAGGCCATGGTCGCGATGTCCTCCAACCCCGAAACCACGCGGCTCCTGTTGCGCCGCGCCTCAGCCCTCGCGGGGAAGCTCAACACCAACTGGTTCGCGGTGTATGTCCGCACGCCCCGAGACAGCCCCCAGCGGATGTCGGCGCGGGAGCACCGCCTCCTGTCCGAGAACGTGACCCTCGCCATGGAACTCGGCGCGAAGGTCGTCTGGCTCTCGGCCGAGGACGTCGCCCGGGAATTGCTGCGGTTCGCCCGCGAGCACGGCGTGACCCTTGCAATCTTCGGAAAATCGCGTCGGCCGCCGTGGATTCGCGCCTTCCGGAAAGGGCCGATCGAGGCCTTCGCCTCCTCCGGCTCGGGGATCGACGTCTACGAGATCGAGACGCAGGGCTAGGTCGCGGACGCCGCAGGGGCCGAATCGGCCCGGGGCGCCTCGTCGACGAGCGCCCGCAGCGCCCGCGTGTGCTCGGGCGTCGTGCCGCAACAGCCGCCCACGATCCGCGCGCCGAGCTCGAGCCAGCGGCGGGCCGCGGCGCCGTACTCCTCCGGCGCGAGCTCCTCGGTGAAGGCCCAGCCGCGGGTCTCGTCGGGCAGACCGAGGTTGCCGTAGGCCGCGAGGGCCAGCCCCGGAGCGGCCGAGACAAGCACCTGGAGGTCGCCGGCGAGCCGCGCCGCCGGCACGCAGTTGATGCCGAGGGCGTCCGGCGCGAGGGGCAGGACGGCGCGAACCGCGTCGGCGATCGATTCTCCGGACTGCAGCTTCCCTGCCCCGTCAGTCACGAACGAGAGAACGACCGGCAGGCCCGTCGCCTTCGCGGCCGACACCGCCGCCCTCGCCTCCCGGATCGAGTTGTGCGTCTCGGCGAGGATCAGGTCGACGCCGGCCTCCGCCAGGAATCGGGCCTGCGCGGCGTGCTCGCGCGCGAGGGCTTCGTCGTCGGGCGCGAGGTCGGGGCGGTAGCAGTCCTCGAGCGGTGAGAGCGACCCGGCAACGAAGACGTCCCGGCCGGGCACGGCCGCGGCCTGGTGAGCGAGCTGGACGGCGCGCGCGGTCAGCTCGCCCGACCGCGCCGCGAGCCCCGCCCTGCCGAGCGTGCGCGCGTGCGTCCGGAACGTGTTCGCCGTGAGGATGTCGGCGCCGGCCGCGACCTCGTCGCCGTGGATCGTCCACACGAGCTCGGGGTCGCGGATCAGCGTCTTCGCGCTCCAGAGGGGCAGGGCCGTGTCCGCGTCGCGCCGCTGGAGCTCGGTTCCCATCGCGGCATCGAGGACGAGGGGACGGGGGCCGGAAAGTCGCGCGAGGAAGGCGGCCGACAGAACACCCACATTTTACAGTCTACATGATCATCGTTGGCTAAAAAAATAAGGCCAGAGTCGCCTCTGGCCTTATTTAATTCGAATTGGAGTCTCAGTACGTCTCGAGGTACTTTTCCGTCTCCCACGGCTGAACGCGCGAAATGTACTCGGCCCATTCCCCGCGCTTGGCCTCGAGGAAGTGCGTGAGGATGTGCTCGCCGAGGGCGTCCGTGACGACCGAATCTTTCTCGAGGTTGTCGAGGGCCTCGGACAGGTTGGCCGGCAGCTGGTCGATGCGCAGGCGCCGCTTCTCGCGCTCGCTCATCTTGAAGATGTTGCGGTCGACGGGCTCGCCCGGATCCATGCGGTTCTTCACGCCGTCGAGACCCGCCGCCAGCATCACGCCGAAGGCGAGGTACGGGTTGCAGGAGGGGTCCGGCATCCGGACCTCGATGCGGGTCCCCATGCCGCGGCGCGCCGGAACCCGGACGAGGGGCGAGCGGTTGCGCATGGACCAGGCCACGTTGATCGGAGCCTCGTAGCCGGGCACGAGCCGCTTGTAGGAGTTGACCAGCGGATTGGTGATCGCAACGAAGGCGCGCGCGTGGCGCAGGATGCCGCCCGTGTAATTCATCGCGGTCTTCGAGAGCTGGTGCTTCGCTTTCGCGTCGTAAAAGACGTTGTTGCCTTTCTTGTCGATGAAGGACTGGTGAACGTGCATGCCCGAGCCGTTGATGCCGTAGATCGGCTTCGGCATGAACGTGGCGTGCAGACCATGGTCCATCGCGACCTTCTTGACGATGAAGCGGAAGGTCGAGACGCGGTCGGCCGTGGTGACGGCGTCGGCGTACTTGAAGTCGATCTCGTGCTGGCCGGCCGCGACCTCGTGGTGGGCGGCCTCGACCTCGAAGCCCATCTGCTCGAGGGCGAGCACGATGTCGCGCCGGGCCTCTTCGCCCCGGTCGACCGGGGTCAGGTCGAAGTACGCGCCCTCGTCGTGCGTGTCGACGATCGGATCGCCGTTGGCGTCGCGGCGGAAGAGGAAGAACTCCGCCTCCGGCCCCGTGACGAGCGTGAAGCCGAGGGCCGAGGCCTTGTCCATCTGCTTCTTGAGGGTCATGCGCGGGCAGCCGGCGAAGGGGCTTCCCTCCGGGTTGTAGACGTCGCAGATCAGGCGGCCGACCTTTTCGCCGTTGCGATGCGCCCAGGGATAGATCGCGAACGAATCCAGGTCCGGCACCAGGTTCATGTCGGACTCTTCGATCCGCGTGAAGCCCTCGATCGAGGAGCCGTCGAACTGGATCTCACCGTCGAGCGCCTTGGAGAACTGCGAGCTCGGCAGCTCGACGTTCTTGATCACGCCGAAGATGTCGGTGAACTGAAGGCGCATGAAGCGGACGTTCTCCGCCTCGCACACCTTCAGGATCTCGGATTTGGAAAGACCCCCGCCCGCCGCGTCGAATTTCAGGACCTTCGCTTTCGCCATACCGCCCCCTTTTTTTGACGTAGGAGCAGGATATTAGCCTCAATTTGCCGGGATGCAACCCGAAAACTCGTCAAATGACGTCGAAAATCTGCCGTGGATGCACATTTTCGTGTGCACCGCGCCTGCGCCCTCTCTCCGGTTCTCGCCCCCGGCCCTTACAATCCGCGGCATGACGGCGACCCGCTGGCCCACGCGCGACGAAGCCCGCGCCCTGCTCCACGAGTTCACGCAGTCCGACGCCCTGCGCAAGCACGGCCGGGCGGTCGAGGAAGCCATGCGCGCCTGCGCGCGCCGCGCCGGCGTGACCGACGAGACGGAGATCGAGCGCTGGGGAATCGTCGGGATGCTCCACGACTTCGACTACGAGCAGAATCCGACGGAGGACACGCACCTGCACGTCGGCGGACGGATCCTGCGGGACCGGGGGTACGCCGAGGAGATGGTTTCGGCGATCGAGTCGCACGCCGACTACATGAAGATCCCCCGCGACACCCCCATGAAGAAGGCGATCTACGCCTGCGACGAGCTCGTCGGGTTCATCGGGGCCTGCGTGAAGGTCCGGCCGACCAAGAAGATCGCCGACCTGCCGGCCTCCTCCGTCGTGAAACGCCTGAAGGACAAGGCCTTCGCCCGCTCGGTCGACCGCTCCTACGTCTACGGCGGCGCCGAGGCAGTGGGGGTGCCCTTGGAGGAGCACATCGGGTTCCTGATCGAGGCCCTGAAGCCGATCGCGGACGAGATCGGCCTTTGAGCCTCGGGCCGGCACGAAATCTGCTATAAATATCGGTTCCCGGCGAACTCAAACCCTTTGCCGCAAAAGGACTTGCACTCATGAGCAGCGTCGAGACCGTCTCTCCGCGATCCATCCGGGCCCGATCGATCGCCAAGGATCTCTCGGGCGAGGAGCTCCGCGCGCTGGCGCGTTCGGGCGAGAAGACGACCGAGTACGGCTCCCCCGTCTACGCCACCCGCATCAAGAACCGCTCGGCCAAGAAGACCTACGTGGTCGCCGACGGGGTCAAGGTCGGCGTGATGCAGCAGGCGATCGAAGGAAGCAAAGCGGCCGAAAAGATCCGCGAGGTCCAGGAAGCGCTCTCGAAGATGGACCTGATCCAGGTCGACCGCCGCATGGGAATGAGCCCCGAGGCTCCCATTCACTGCCGCCTCTTCGTGCCGAAGGAGTACGCCCGGATCGCGTACATGTGGAACAACATGCTCTTCCCGTCCGACTCCGCGAAGGAGCCGGACTTCATCTCGGTCTACGTGCCGGACTGGCCGGAGACTCTGATCTTCCTCGACGTCAACCAGGGCTACACCTACATCCTGGGCACGGACTACCCCGGCGAAGCCAAGAAGTCGATGCTCCGGCAGGCCATGTACTGGATCAAGCGCCGCGGCGGGCTGGGACTCCACGCGGGCTCCAAGATCCTCCGCGTTCTCGGCCCGGACCGGGAGCTCCGGGACGTCGGCTTCCTTCTCTTCGGACTCTCCGGCACGGGCAAGACGACCCTGACGCTGCACGACCACGGCCTGAAGGAACCCGAGCGAGCGATCATCAAGCAGGACGACGTCGTCCTCCTGACCCGCGAGGGGCGCGCCTTCGGAACCGAGGACGGTTTCTACATCAAGACCGAGGGCCTCGAGCCCTCGCAGACCGTCCTCTGGGGCGCGGCGACGCACCCGACGGCCGCGTACGAGAACATCTCGGTCGGAGAAAACGGCAAGGTCGACTTCCTCGACACGTCGATCACGTCGAACGGCCGCGGCGTGGTGCTGCGCCGGTACATTCAGGGCACGAGCGACGGTATCGACCTCGAGAAGGCCAACAAGATCGTCTTCATCACGCGGCGCAACGACATCGTGCCCGTGTGCGCGCGCCTGACCTCCGAGCAGGCCGCGGCGTACTTCATGCTCGGCGAGTCGATCGAGACCTCCGCCGGCGATCCGACCAGGGCCGGCCAGGCCAAGCGCGAGGTCGGCACGAACCCGTTCATCGTCGGGCCCGAGGCCGAGGAGGGAAACCGGATCCTCCAGATCCTCCGCGAGAACCCGGACATGCACGCCTACATCCTCAACACGGGCTCGGTCGGAGCGAAGGCCGGGAGCGCGGGGGACAAGATCACGATCAAGGTGTCGACCGAGATCATGAAGCAGATCGCGAAGGAGGGCGTCCGCTGGCAGAAAGACCCCGACTGGGGATACGACGTCCCGACGGAGGTCCCCGGCGTCGACCTCGCGAAGTACGACCCGCGGCGCCACTATCCGACCGAGGAGTACGCGGCGCTCGTCGACAAGCTCCGGGCGGAGCGGCGCGAGTGGCTGGCGAAGTTTCCGGGGCTGGATCCGGCGATTCCCAAGGCGATCGAGAAGAACGCCTGAGCGCGGCGCGCTCCCAGAGGGCGTAGGGGCGAGAAACAGGGCTATCGGCCGGCGCGTGACCGGGTTCGCGGGACAGCAGGCTCCCCCGGCGATTGCGCCGGCGAGCGGAAATCGGCCGGCAAAGGCGACATGCCCCGGCGGCCTACTCCCCCAGGTAGGCTTCCTTCACCTTCGGGTTCGCCGCGACTTCCGCCGACGTCCCTTCCAGCGCCACGTGCCCCGTCTCGAGGACGTAGGCCCGCTTCGAGTGGCGCAGGGCCGCGTTGGCGTTCTGTTCGACGAGGAGGACGGGCGTGCCGGCCCGGTGGATCTGCCCGATGGCTTCGAAGATGGCGTGGACGATGATCGGCGCGAGCCCCAGGGACGGCTCGTCCAGGAGCAGGACCTTCGGTTTCGACATGATGGCCCGGCCGATCGCCAGCATCTGCTGTTCTCCGCCGGAGAGCGTGCCGGCCGTCTGCAGAAGCCGTTCCTTGAGACGCGGGAAGAGCGCATAGACCTTCTCGTAGTCGGACGCGATGCCCCGATCGCGCCGCGAATACGCGCCCATCTCCAGGTTTTCGCGGACCGAGAGGTTCGCGAAGACGATCCGCCCCTCGGGCACGAGGACGAGGCCCTCCCGCACGAGCTGGTGCGTCGGTCGCGAGCGCGTGGGCTCGCCCTGGTAGCGCACCTCGCCGCCGGAGGCCCGCACGAGGCCCATGATGGCGCGCAGCGTCGTCGTCTTCCCGGCCCCGTTGGCGCCGATGAGCGTCACGATCTCGTCCTGCGCCAGCGTCAGCGACACGCCCTTCAGGGCCTTGATCGCGCCGTAGGAGACGGACAGGTCGGAGACCTCGAGGATCGCGGTCGCCGTCAAGCGCCCCCCAGGTAAGCCTCGATGACCTTGGGGTTCCTCTGGATCTCGGCGGGAGGACCGATGGCGATGGTGGAGCCGTAGTCGAGCACGTGCACCTTCTCGCAGATCCCCATGACGACCTTCATGTTGTGCTCGACGAGGAGGATGGCCATGCCGAACTGGTCGCGGACCCAGCGGATCAGGTCCATGAGCTCGTTGGACTCCTGGGGGTTCATGCCCGCCGCCGGCTCGTCGAGGAGGAGCAGCCGCGGCGCCGTCGCCATCGCCCGCGCGATTTCGAGGCGGCGCTGGCTCCCGTACGGCAGATTCTTCGCCCTCTCGTCGGCGAGGTGGTCGAGCTTGAAGATCTTGAGCAACTCGCGGCTCTCGACGTCGACCCGGGCCTCCTCGGCGCGGTGCTTCGGCGTGCGCAGCACCGCCGTCGTCAACGTCGTCGCCTGACGGCAGTCGAAAGCCACCTTGACGTTGTCGAGCACCGTCATCTCCGAGAAGAGCCGGATGTTCTGGAAAGTCCGCGCGATTCCGCGGCGCGTGATGCGGCCGCAGCGCTGGCCCTCGATCGAAGCGTTCTCGAACCGGATGCCTCCGGAGGTCGGCCTGTAGACGCCGGTGATCACGTTGAAAACGGTGGTCTTGCCGGCCCCGTTGGGGCCGATCAGGCCGTACAGCTGGGAGCGGTCGATCGCGAGATCGAGCTCGTTGACGGCGATGAGGCCGCCGAAACGCATCGTGACGCGGGAAACCTCGAGAATCGGCATCGGTTCAGTTGTTCCCCGTGGTGCCGGGCGCCCCGCCGATCGAGCGCCGGCGGCGCGTCAGGAACGTCACGAACTCGCGGTGGCCGAGGATGCCCTGCGGCCGCACGATCATGATCACGATCAGCAGCAGCGAAAAGAGGATCATCCGGTACTGGGCGAACTCCCGCAGGCCCTCGGTGAGGCTGATGAAAAGGACGGCGCCGAGCACCGAGCCCGAGATCGACCCGAGCCCGCCGATGACGACCATGATGATGATCTCGAAAGACTTCAGGAACGTGAACGAATTGGGGTTGATGTACATGAGGAAGTGGGCGAAGAGCCCGCCCGCCACGCCCGCCATGGCCGAGGAGACCACGAAGGAGATGACCTTGGCGCGCGTGGTGTGGACGCCCATGGCCTCGGCGGCGATCTCGTCCTCGCGGATGGCGACGAGCGTGCGGCCGAAGGACGAGTGCACGATCCGGTAAACGACGAGGATGGTCAAGGCCGCGAACAGGTAAATCCAGAAGAAATTCGCCAGCCGCGGGATGCCCGAGAACCCGCGCGCGCCGCCCACGGCGTCGATGTTGAGGATCGCGACCCGGATGATCTCGCCGAAACCGAGCGTGACGATCGCGAGATAGTCCCCGCGCAGGCGCAGCGACGGCACGCCGACGATGAATCCCGCGATCGCCGCCAGCACCGCCGCGATCGACAGGCCCAGGACGAGCAGCACGCCCTGCTGCCCGAACTCGGGCAGGAACGAAAGCGGGGCGCGGAGACGGTCCCCGAAGGTCACCGTGAAGTAGGCCGAGGAATAGGCGCCGATGGCCATGAACCCGGCGTGGCCGATCGAGAACTGGCCGGTGAAGCCGTTGATCAGGTTCAGGCTCACGGCGAGCGTGATGTTGATGCCCGCGAGCGAGATGACCTGCAGGAAGTAGGGCGAGATCGAAACACCGGCGATGAGCGATCCGGACAGGAGGCCGTTGGCCACGAAGAGGGCCGCCACGAGGCCGATCGAGGCGGCGAATCCCTTCACACCTTTTCCTTCTGCACGCGCCCGAGGAGACCCTGGGGCCGCAGGATCAGGACGAGGATCAGGATTCCGAAGGCGATCGCTTCGCGGTAGGTCGAGGACAGGTATCCGACGACCATGACCTCCGAGATCCCGATGAGGAGGCCGCCGAGCACCGCGCCCGGGACGCTGCCGATTCCGCCGAGCACGGCGGCCACGAAGGCCTTGAGGCCGTACATGATCCCCATGAGCGGATCGACCTTGGGAATCTGCATCCCGATCAGCACTCCCGCCGCCGCGGCCAGCGCCGAGCCGAGCGCGAAGGTGATGGCGATGATCCGGTCCGTCGAGATTCCCATCAGGCGCGACGCATCGAGACTGAAGGAGACCGCCCGCATGGCCTTGCCGGTGCGGGTCTTCATGATGAAGAAGCGCAGGGCCACCATGAGCAGGACCGAAACGGCGATGACCGTGATCTGCTCGCTCGTCAGGCGGACGCCCCCGAGGATGATGTCCGCGTGGGGGGCGAGCGACGGGAAGAATTTCGGGTCCGGGCCGAAGACGAGCTGGGCGACGTTCTCGATGAAGAGCGACACGCCGATGGCCGTGATCAGGAGCGTCAACCGGGCCTCGCGCCGCACCGGCCGATAGGCCAGGCGCTCGATCAGCATGCCGAGCAACGCGCACACGATCATCGAGCCCGCCATCACCACGAGGGCCGAGATGATCGACGGCTCCTCCCCCTGGAGGCGGCGCGACAGGTAGTAGCCGACGTACGCCCCGACCATGTAGACGTCGCCGTGGGCGAAGTTGATCAGGCGCAGGACGCCGTAGACCATCGTGTAACCCAGGGCGATCAGGGCGTAGATCGACCCGAGGGACAGTCCGTTGACGAGCTGCTGGAGGAAGGTGGTCATGCGAGGGTGCCGCCCGCCTCCGGGATCTTTGCCGTCAAGCCCCCTACTGCACCGACTCGGGCTTGATGGTCTCGGTCAGCAGGTACTTGCCGTTCTCGACCTTGACGATCACGGCCGACTTGACCGCGTTGCGCTCCTGGTTGATGGAGATGTTGCCGGTCACGCCCGGGAAGTCCTTGGTCGAGGCGATCGCGTCCCGCACCTTCTCGCCGTCGGTCGAACCGGCGCGCGTCATCGCGTCGGCCATGATGCGGGCCGCGTCGTAGGCGAGCGCGGCGAGGGCGTCCGGGAGCTCGTTGTACTTGGCCTTGTAGTCGGTCACGAACTTCTGGACGACCGGGCTCGGGTCGTCGGTCGCGTAGTGGTTGGAGAAGTAGCAGCCGTTCAAGGCGGTGCCGCCGATCTCCCAGAGCTTCGGCGAGTCCCATCCGTCGCTGCCGAGGAACGGAACCGTGATGCCGAGCTCGCGGGCCTGGTGCACGATCGTGCCGACCTCGGTGTAGTAGCCCGGGACATAGATGGCTTCCGGGTTGGAGGCCTTGATCGCCGTCAGCTGGGCCCGGAAGTCCGAGTCGCCCTGGCTGTACGACTGCTCCGAGACGACCTTGCCGCCGAGCTTCTTGAAAGCCTGGCCGAAGAAGGTCTGGAGGCCGACGGAATAGTCGCTCCGGACGTCGACGAGGATCGCGACGTCCTTCACCTTGAGGGTGTCCCAGGCGAATTTCGCCATGACGGCGCCCTGGAAGGTGTCGAGGAAGCAGACCCGGAAGATGTAGTTGCCGACCTGCGTCACGCGGGGGTTCGTCGAGGAGGGCGAGATCATCGGGATCTTCTCCGCCTGGCAGATCGGCGCGGCCGCGAGCGAGTGGGAGGAGGCGACGTGGCCCAGCATCGCGACCACGTGTTCCTGGTGGATGAGCTTGTTGACGACCGTCCCGGCCTCTTCCGGCTTCGACTGGTCGTCTTCGACGAGGAGCTTGACCTTCTGGCCGAGGACGCCGCCCCGGCTGTTGATGTCGTCGAAGGCGAGCTGCGAGCCGTTCCGGGTCGAGATGCCGAAGGTCGCAATTCCGCCGGTCAGCGAGCCGTATTCGCCGACCAGGATTTCGTTGCTCGAGCCCTTCGACCCGCAGGAGAGCGTGACGGCCGCAAACGCCGCCAGACAGACCGCGGCAAGCACTCGGAATCTCATGACTTAGAACCTCCTCGTCTCCGGGGTCGCCCGAAAGACGGCGTATTGTTTCGCACCGGGGAGGGGATGTCAAAACATCCTTTCTTTCAATGGCTTAAGCTAGAATCGTCCGTCGAGGACAAGAGAGGCCGAACTTCATCAGCGACACGCAAACACCCGTTCACGAAACGAAACCCCCCGCCGCCAGCTCACCCGAGCCCGCACCCCGCATCCGGCCCCGCGCCGAGCACCCGATCTCCCGCTCGCGCATCGACTCGGACGCCCTCAAGGTGCTCTACCGGCTGCGCGCCACGGGCCACAAGGCGTACCTCGTCGGAGGCAGCGTCCGCGACCTGCTTCTGTCACGCGTCCCGAAGGACTTCGACATCGGCACGGACGCGCATCCGCAGGCGCTGCGCAAGCTCTTTCGCAACTGCCGGCTGATCGGGCGGCGCTTCCGGCTGGCCCACATCCTGTTCGCCAACGGAAAGGTCGTCGAGGTCGCGACCTTCCGTGCGCGCCCCGACCCGGCCGCCTTCGAGAAAGGACAGGAGCTGCTGCAGACGTCCGACAACACGTTCGGGACGCCGCGCGAGGACGCGCTGCGCCGCGACTTCACGATCAACGGCCTCTTCTACGACATCTCGGACTTCTCCGTGATCGACTACGTCGGCGGGCTCGAGGACCTCGAGGCCGGCCTGATTCGGACGATCGGCGAGCCCGAGATCCGGTTCCAGGAAGACCCCGTGCGCATGATGCGCGCCGTCGAGTTCGCGAGCCGGCTCGGTTTCGCCATCACGCCCGACGCCTACGAGGCGATCCTCCGCCACCGCAAGGAGATCGTGAAGTCGGCGCCGCCGCGGGTGACCGAGGAGCTCGCCCAGGCGCTGCGGGGGGGCCATGCCCTTCCGACGCTCCTCCTGATGCGGGAGGTCGGGCTGCTCGATGCTCTCCTGCCGGAGCTCGCGGAGGTCCTGCGGGAGCTCGACCCGGACCATCCGCGCGGCACCGGGCACTTCTTCTGGTCCCTGCTCGATGTCCTCGACGCCGAGCGCCGCCGCGGACGCGGCTACGACGACGCGCTGCTCTTCGGGCTGCTCTTCGTCCCGATCGTTCGCGCCCGCGTGCGCGAGGTCTCGCCGGGGGCCGAGCCCGACCCGGGACGGCTCTCGGTGATCATCGAGGACGTCGTCTCGCCGCTGGCGCTCCGGATGTCGCTTCCCCGCGCCGCGACGGACCGCATCAAGCAGGCCCTTTCGATCGTCGGGAAGCTCTCGCACCGGCCCGACTCCAAGGTCGCGACCCGGCGCGTCGCCTTCCGCGAGGCCTTTCCCATGGCGCTCGACCTGTTCGAGCTGACCGCCATGGCCACGGGCCGCGGCCAGGAGATCGTACGCGACTGGCGCGGCCTCCAGGCGCGCATCCAGCGCGGCCGCGAGACCGGAGAGATCCCGACGCCCCCGCCTCCCCCGCCCCGCCGCCGCCGGCGGCGCGGGCCGCGCGGCCCGCGCGGACCGAAACCGTAGGGGTCAGGTCTCGATTTTTCGGATTTCAGGACGGTATCGGCCCGGCACGGCTGGGGCCGAAATCCGAAAAATCAAGACCTGACCCCATTATCATCCGCGTCATGCAGCTCTACGACAATTTCCTCGGCATCCCGCCCGAAGACAGCTCGCTCGAGAAGAGCCGGGCCGTCATCCTCCCGGTGCCCTACGAGCGCACGGTGTCGTACGGCCCCGGGACCCGGAACGGCCCGGGGGCGATCCTCGAGGCCTCGCACTACGTCGAGCTCTACGACGACGAGCTCGACGAGGAGGTCTACCGGATCGGCGTCCACACGCTGCCGGCCTGGCTTCCGGACGACATGGAGCCCGCCACGTGCGTGGCCGAGCTCGAGAAGGTCGTCGCGGGGCTCGTCTCGCCGGGACGATTCGTCCTGACCCTCGGCGGCGAGCACTCCATCGCTCCGGCCCCCATCCGCGCCCACCACGCGCGCCACCCGAAGATGTCGGTCCTCCACTTCGACGCGCACGGCGACCTGCGCGACGAGTACGAGGGTCAGAAGAACTCCCACGCCTGCGCCGCCCACCGCTGGGTCGAACTCGGCATCCCGTCGGTCCACGTCGGCATCCGCTCGATCTCCAGGGAAGAGGTCGAGTACGTCCGGAAGACGGGGACCCTCGTCGTGTCCAACCGTGAGATGCATCGCTCGGACGTCTGGATGGAGAAGGCCATGGCGAAGCTGACGGGCGAGGTCTACGTGACCTTCGACGTCGACTTCTTCGACGGATCCCTCGTTCCGGGCACCGGCACGCCCGAGCCCGGAGGCGGGACCTACGACCAGGCCCTCGCGATCCTTCGCCGCGTGGCCTCGGAGCGGAAGATCATCGGGGCGGACGTCGTCGAGCACTCCCCCCTGCCCGGCAACCGGGCGCCCGATTTCATGATCGCCAAGCTCTGCTACAAACTGCTGGGATACGCGCATTTCCCGGAAAAGGCGAAGAAGCCGGTCCTATCGCCCGGGTAGGAACGGACGACGGGCGGCAGATGATGCTAAGGTCCATCGATTCAAACGCTTGCGCTGAGCGCCTCGGGGCTGCCGACGGCGATCCGCGGCCTGCGGCCTCCTCACGCGAACATTCCCTAAGAACCTGCGTTACTTGGGTTTGAGGCCAGATTGAGCGACACCGACGACAAGGACCTGGTCTCGCGTTGCCGCGACGGCAACGACGACGCCTGGAGGGATCTGGTGGACCGCTTCGGCCCCAAGGTTTACGCGATCGCCTACCACTTCACCCTGAAGCGGGAGGACGCGGAAGAGCTGTCCCAGGAGATCTTCCTGAAGATCTTCGAGAACCTGCATCGCTACGACGGGAGCTTCCCGCTCGTGGCGTGGGTGCTGTCGCTTTCCCGCAACCTCTGCATCGACCGGTATCGGCGCCGGAAGCGGGAGAAGTCGTTCCGGTTCGTCTCCGACGAAGCCGTCTCCGCGCTCTTGAAGTCCGACGACGATCCCGCCAGCGTGGCCCTGAAGAAGGAACGCACGAAGCTCCTCTTCTCGGCGCTGGCGGAGATCCCCGAAGACCTCGCCGAGATCCTGGTCCTCCGGGACTTGAACGGCCTCGCTTACGACGAGATCGGCAAGGCGCTCGAGCTTCCCGACGGGACCGTCAAGTCGCGACTCTTCCGGGCGCGCGCCGAAGTGGCGCGCAGGATCCGCGAGCGCCACGAGACCCGCGGCGCCGGAAATGCGTTCGCATCGATCGCGATCGCGGCGGCGGGGATCGTATGAGCTGCCGCGAGCACGAGCGCCTCTTCGTGTCCGGCGCCCCGGAGGCGGACATCGCCGCGCACCGGGCGACCTGCGGCGAGTGCGCACGCCTCGGCTGGGACGTCGACGAGACCCGCTCGCTGACCGACGGCCTCGCCTCGCCCCGCTGGACTCCGGGCCTGCGCTCCGCCCTGCTCGAAATCCCGCGGCAGACCGTGACCTGCGAAGGCGCGGAGATGCTCCTCGCCGCGGCCGTCGGCGACGAGCTCGCCGGAGCGGACCGCCTCCGGCTCGACAACCACCTTTCGCGCTGCGGGGCCTGCACGTCGGCCGCCAACGTCCTGCTCTCGATGCGCGAGCTCGAAGCGCCGGCGCCGCCGGCCTGGCTCGCGACGCGGCTGGCGGCCGCCCGCCCGGCGAAGTCCGTCTCCCGGTGGCGCGGCTTCTTCTCGGGGCGGGCCGTCGTCGCGTACGCGTATGCGGCCGCGATCGTCGTCATGGTGATGGGCTGGAACCCGACGGCGGTCGTCAAGAAGGCGAGCTTCGCGAGCCTCGGCGTCAGCACCCGCAACGCCATGACGGTGGCGGAGAGCTCGCTGACGGACCGGCTGGGCGCGCTCCAGGAGAAAGCGGCCCGCACGCTCGCCGTGTGGAAGGGCCACATCGGCGGTTACGGGCGCGCCGCGGTCTCCAACGCGATCGCAATCGTGTCGCGCCCGGAGCCGAAGAAGACGCCGGCCCGGCCGAATCTCGGAAAGGACAACGGGGCCGCGGGTCTCCAGGGTTTTTCGACCGCCCACGCCGCGCGGAGGGAACCTTTGCCCTCCCGATTTCGTGTCTAAGAGCGACGACGGCAGATCGTCGAGGAGAAAAAAATGAGCGAATACGCCAACCCCCAATCTTCGGCGCCGCAGGCGGCGCCCGCGGCTCCGACGGCAGCCGCCCCGATGGCGCCGGTGCCGGTGATCGTCGAGCGCAAGTCGCCGGGACTGGCGGGCTTCCTTTCCGTGTTCCCCGGCCTCGGCCACGTGTACCTCGGGCTCTACCAGCGCGCGTTCGCGATCGGCGGCGCGTTCATCCTGGGCATCTCGATGACCTCGCGCGGCAACGCGGGCGAGTTCTTCGGCCCGCTGATTGCGTTCGTCTGGTTCTTCGCGATCATCGACGCGGTCCGCCAGGCCAAGGCCATCAACCGGGGCCAGCTCGCCGAGTCGGGTTTCGCCGGAGAGACGCAGCTCAAGGCGGCCGCGGGGTCCGGCGGCCTGACGTGGGGCGTCATCCTCGTCGGCCTGGGCACCCTCTGGCTGATCGACCGGTATTTCGTGATCGACTGGTCCTTCATGGAGGACTGGGGCGGACCGGCGGCCTTCATCCTCCTGGGACTGGTCCTGATCGCGAGCCACGTGCGCAAGCGCCGCCAGGAGAACGAACGGCAGGTCGGGATGCCGCCGAGGAGTCAGTAGGAACGGACAGAGTAGGGGCGGGGCTCGTCCCCGCCCTTGTTTCCAGGGGCGGCCTCAAGGGCCGCCCCTGCTCTTTTCTAGGCGATCGTCGCGAGCTCCGCCAGGTAGTCGACGAACGAGCGCGTGGCCCCTTCGTAGCCCTGGACCTTCGGGTTGGACGATTCGAGAACGTAGAACTCGTCGGGCCCGTGCGCTCCGCTCCCGTATCCGAGCCCGAAGTGGCCGGCCGGCAGCCGCAGCGGCTCGTCCGTGAAGACGTAGCCCGGCCACGAGCCCGCGTTGCGCGGCCAGAGAATCGGCTTGAGGCCGGCGCGCCCGTAAACGGCCTGCTGCGCGCGGATGATCGCCGCGTCGGCGGGCGTCGACGTCGGGTCGTAGCCACCCGTCATGTCCACCTCGACGTCGCCAAACCCGCGTGCCGCCAGGTGCGCCTTGAGCGCCGCGAGGGCCTCGGACGCCTTCATGTCCGGCACGAGCCGTAGATCGAGCTTCGCGACCGCCTTGTGCGGAAGGATGGTCTTGCCTCCCGGGCCGGTGTATCCGCCGACGAGCCCTTCGATGTTCACGGTCGGCCGCGAGACCAGCATCTCGAGGGCCTCCGGCCATCCCGCGTCTCCGATCCAGCGCGAGACCCCGAGCTGCTTCTTCGCGACGGCCTCGTCCAGGCGTCGCGACGCTTCCACGACCATGGCCTTTTCGGCTGCGGAGATCGGCCGCGCCCGATCGGCGAAGCCTTCGATCGCCGGCGTGTTTCCGTCGGGGCCGACGAGCGTGTGGAGCGCCTGCACGAGGTGCCAGGCCGGGCTGTCGACGCGGGCCTTGTTGCCCGAGTGGATGTCCCTGGTCGGCCCGCGGCCCCAGAGCTCTCCGCTCGAGGTCAGCTCGCACTCGATGACGCCCTTGGCGCCGAGGCTCACGGTCACGACACCGTCCGGTCCCTGCGCCGCCGAGGGCATGAAGATGCCCGAGCACCGACCGAGCGCCTTCGCGACGCCCGGCGAGCGGACGATCTGCGGGAAGTGCGGCGAGCCGATCTCCTCTTCGCCCTCGGCCACGAGCACCAGGTTGACCGGCAGCTTCACTCCGGCGCCGCGGTAGGCGTGGAGGGCCGCGAGCAACGCCGACTCGGGGCCCTTCTGGTTCACGGCGCCGCGGCCGACGACGACGCGGCCGGTCTCCGGCTTCTCGACGATCGCGGCCTCGAAGGGCGGCGACGTCCACTCCGAAGGGTCGGCCTGTTTGACGTCGTACATGAAGTACACGCCGACCGTCCGGGGCGCCCCCGCGTCGAGCGTGGCGAAAACGCCGGGCTGACCGTCGGTCGGCACGCGCACGGCGCTCTGAAACCCCGCATCCGTCAGCATCCGGACGAGGAGCTCGCAGCCCTCCGCCATCCCGCGGTTCTCGGCCGCGATCGACGGCAGCCGGATCCAGTCCTGGAGGCGCCGGACGGCGTCCGCATTTCGTTCGCGGACCTCGGCGCGCACCCGTTCGAGGCTCCGAGTCGCCGGATGCGCGCCCGCGGCGGGAGCGAGGGCCAGTCCGGCCGCGCCGGCGGCCACGTCGTGGAGAAATTCGCGGCGGTCCATGACGCTCCTTCCGCGCCTAGCAGGCTGCTGAAAAATGGATGCGGGCGTCGTGTCCGGCACTTTGCATGCGGCGCCCGATCCGGTTTGTGTCATTACGGAAGTTCATCGGCTTTCAGAGGGCGCCGGCAAAGTGCCGGCCACCCTTCGGTTACGGCGGCGCGGGGTCATCCGCGGCGTCATCGCTCCTCGACGATGCGAAAGCATCGCCATCGTCGCGCTTCCTTGCATCTGACCCCCCGGCGCTCGTAACGCCATCCCCCACCCTTTTTCAGCAACCTGCTAGCGGCGCTTGAAGTATTTCTCGAGCTCGACCTCGCCCATCGCGAGAACGACGGGCCGGCCGTGGGGGCAGGTGAACCGGTCCTGGGTCTTCGACCAGTCGGCGATGAGCCGGCGGATCTCCTCGGGCGCGAGGTGGTAGTGGATCGTCACGGCGGAGCGGCAGGCGACACTCGCGGCGAGGCGGTCGCGCCGGACCGCTTCGTCGCCCGCGCCGGCGTCCGCGAGGGCGGCGAGGGCCGCGCGCAGAGTCCGGCCCGGGTCGCGGTCGGTGGCCTCGGCGGGAAGCGCCGCGATCGCGTAGGAGCGGCCCGACATCGGCTCGATCTCGAAACCCGCGGCCGACAGATCCGGAATCCGGGCGGCGAGCGTTTCGGCCTCCTCCGGGGTGGCCTCGAAGAGCACCCTCAGGAGCAGGCGCTGCGCCAGCATGCGTCCCGAGGCGATGCGGTCGCGAATCCGCTCGTAGAGCGTCCGTTCGTGAGCCGCGTGCTGGTCGATGATGAGAAGGCCCTCGTCCCCGGACGCGACGATGTACGACTCCCGGTGCTGGCCGATCGGAAAGATCTCGGGAGCGCGCGGCGCGGGCACGGGCTCCGCCGGCGGAGAAGCTTCCTCCGGCGGCGGCGCGGCAGGCACCCCGACCGGGGCCCCGGGGAGAGCGGCGAACGGGTCCCGGTAGGGCGCGGCGCCTTCCGCCACGATGCCTCCGGAGGGCACCGAACGCAGTCGCCGCTCCTCCTTTCCGGCGAGCAGAGCCGAGTGGAGCACGTGGTAGACGAGGCGAAACGCCGCCGCCGCGTCGGCGAACCGGACCTGCGTCTTCGAGGGCGAGACGTTCACGTCGACCGCTCCCTCCTCCGCCGTCAGGTAGAGGAAGACCCCGGGGTGGCGGTCGACCCGGATCGCGTCCTTCGAGGCCTGAGTGATGGCGCGCGAGAGCGCGCGGTCCTCGACCGGACGGCCGTTCACGAAGAGGTACTGATAGCGCCGGCTGGGGAACGTCACCGCTCCGCGCGTCGCGTACCCGGCCAGCCGCAGCGGACCGGACTTCGCCTCGAAGGCCTCGAGCTCGCCGAGCGTCGAGCGGCCGAAGACCTGGAGGATCCTCGAGGCGCGGTCGACGGCGGCCGGCGCGTCCAGCGTCTGGCGGCCGTTGGAAGTCAGGGTGAACGCCACCGAAGGGTTCGAGAGCGCCGCCTTCGTGACGGCCGCCGCAACCGCGCGGCCCTCCGCCTCCGGCGACGACAGGAACTTGCGCCGGGCGGGCGTCCGCGCGAAGAGGCTTTCGACGAGAACGTCCGTCCCGCGCGGCCTCGGCGCGGGCTCCTCGGCCGGTTGGCCTCCGTACTCGACCCGCAGGCGCACGGCCTCCGGACTCGACCCGTCGGCGGTCGTCAACGTCAGACGGGCGACCGAGGCGATCGACGGCAGCGCCTCGCCGCGGAACCCGTAGGTGCCGACGCGGACGAGGTCCTCGTCCGACGCGATCTTGGACGTCGCGTGGCGCTCGAGCGCGAGGCGCGCGTCCTCGCGACCCATGCCCGAGCCGTCGTCCCGGACCAGAATCCGGTCGCCGCCGCCGCCGGCGATCTCGACGTCGATCCGGGACGCCCCCGCGTCGAGCGCGTTCTCGATCAGCTCCTTGACGGCCGAAGCCGGCCGTTCGACGACTTCGCCGGCCGCGATGCGATCGATGACGGCGCTCGACAAACGACGGATCCGGGGCATTCCTCTCATCCTATCGCGCCGGTCCGGCGCGGTTCGTCGCGACCCGACACCGGCTCGGTGAATGCCGGGGAGGCGCCGTGAGGCCCGGGTTCCAGCCTCTCGCCACGCCGATTCCGTTCGCCCCGGCCTCGCGCTCCGGTCTTCGCCGGTCGCCGCTTCGCCATATTTCGTGACATGGCCCGGCGCCGCCCCGCAGGAAATCGCCCTCCGTTCCCGGGAACTCCCGGTCTCGCGACAAAGAGTAAGGCGAGAGATTCGCCGGCGAGCTCCCGTGAAAAGGAGTGGCGATCATGACAAGAAAACTTCCGCGGGCGCTCGTGCTTTGCCTCCTGCTGCTCATGGAACGCCGGGCCGAAGCCCAGGCCGGGCCGGACAACGACCCGGACGCGGCCCCCGGTTACACCAACAGCGTCTTTCATCACGACTCCTTCGACTCGATCAACCTCTACAACGGTCAGCTCACGATCCCGATCGCGGTCGGTCCGTCCTACCCGATCGGTCCGAAGCTGCGCTTCCAGCTCACCCTCGTCTACAACTCGCGCGTCGACGACTTCGGCGCGCCCCTGGCCGGCCAGCAGCAGCCGAACTTCGTCTACAGGCCCCTGGCGGGGAACTCGTCGCTGCCGATCGGCTGGGAGCTCTCGCTCGGCGCGATCAAGACCTGCCGCCACGGGACCACGACCGCGCCGTGCTACGTCGCGCCGGACGGCAGCCAGCACCTCTTCATCCGGGGCCAGGGCAACGGGAAGGTCACGGGCGACGGGACCCAGTACTTCCTGAAGGGCACCGGCCCCTACGAGATGTGGGACGGCGACGGGAACCACTTCGTGTTCGACAAGCAGGCCGCGGGATTCGACGACCCGCTGACCGGCGGGTTCACCCATGACTTCGGCCGCGGCCGTGACGGCTGGTACCTCGGCTCGCTCGCCGATCCTCACGGCAACGGCTACAGCGTCACCTACTGGGCGGGGTCCCACCCTCGCTGGACCTACGGCGTCTCGACGTGCAGCGCCGTCACCGCGTCCTTGATGCAGATGCGCGCGCCGTCCGGCACGGGCGGATGGGTGCCGAAGGACATCCGCCTTCCCTCGGGACAGGCGGTCCACGTCGAGCGCGGCCACAACGGCTTCCTCGACGGCATGGTCCTCTCGGCGACGTTCCCCGTGTTCGCGAACGGCACCCTGACGACGCGGACCTGGACGCTCGGCTACGACACTCCTTACGACGGATACGCGCACTCCTGCGGGACGGGGCTGGTCTCCGTGAGCCTGCAGCGTCTCAAGGAACTCAGGCTTCCCTCGGATCTGACCGGCTCCCCGAAGTATCAGTTCGCCCAGGCGGGCCTGCTGACGGACCTGACACTCCCGACGGGAGCGAAGGCCGAGTACTGCTACGGAGGCTATACGTTCTTCCACGGCCGCGCCGGGGCCGTCGCGGCAAACTGCCCCGGACTGCCTCCTCCCACGCAGGCGTTGACGGCGATCTCCCCGACCGCCTTCGTCTGCGGTTCCGCCGCCGCGGGAGAGGAGCCCCCGATCGACGCCACGGCGACCTGCGCCGAAGACAACGAGGCCCGGTGGATGGACTCCGAGAAGGGAGTCCTGAAGCGCACGGTGACCGAGCCCTTGCGCGGCCGCGTCTCGACCACCACTTACACGCAGTACGCGTTTCCCTTCGGCGAGTCCGGGTCGGCGTCGTCGCCGGGAGAGCCCCAGACACTCACGGTCGTCGTCCTGCCGCCGACCGACCAGAACGCGGCCGGCTCCCCCGGCCGCTCGCGCGCACAGGCCACGCTTTTCCTCGCGAGCCCGAGGATCGCCCAGGCGCCCGTGGGAACCGCGCGGCCGAGCGTGCCCGGCGACCGCGTCGGGGCCGACATCGAGCAGCGGTACTTCGAGACCGACCCGAATGTCACGACGCCGGCCTCACCCGCCTGTCCCGGCACTTCCGCCGACGCGAAGTTCTGCTCGAGCCGGGCGCTCCGCACGGTCCGGCGGACCTTCGAGTACGACGACGCCGTCAACCTGGAGGGCAACCGCCGCCTCCGGAGCGAGCGCGCGATCCACGGTCCGGGCAACTGCGCGAGCTGCCCCTATCACCTCGTCGCGTATTCCAACACCGCCGGCTCCTGGGAGGGAAATGGACGGCACTATGAGAACGAGGTCCACTCCGGCTCGCTCGGCAACGACGGGCGGACGACCTTCACCGACTGGGCGCCGGCCAACTGGTCGACCGGTCCGGGAGCGAGCGGAGTCGTGCTGCCCAACCTCTTCATCGAGCGCCGCAGCGCCGAGGGGTCCTCGGTCCGCGACGAGTTCTTCGACTTCGACACGGCGAGCGGGTTCCTCCGAGGGTCCTTCGTCTACGACGCGGTCCGGGACCTCGCCTTTCTTCGTTGCCGCTACGACGACGGCGCGGGCAACGTCGACAAGGAATTTTCCCGATCGTTTGCGGCGTCGAGCCCGCCGTCGCCAGCGTACTGCTCCAGCCATCATCCCGTCTTCCCTTCGTCCGTCGGCACGGACGGCGACAGCTTCGGCAAGGACGACACGTGGCAGAACGGGGAGCTCGTCTCCTCCCGCTGGATCAACGGCTCGGTCGCAACGCCGACGTTTCCGACGCGCGGCTATGTCCGGGACGCGACCACGGGCTGGGTGACTTCCTCGAGCGACACCTCCGGCCTGACGACCCGCTACGCCTACGACGCGCTCGGCCGCGTCACCCAGGTCACGCCTCCGGCGGCCGGCGAGCTGAAGACCTGGGTCTGTTACGAAGGGCCGAACGCGACGACCGCGTACCGCGCCGCCTCGGCGCAAGCCTGCCCTGTCTCGCCCTCCAACGGGAACGCGAAAGCCTGGGAGCACTTCGACTACGACGGCCTCGGGCGGCTCGCGCGCGAGAAGGCCTTGCGCCCGGGCGCCGGAGTCTCCAAGCGATTCCATCTCTTCGACGCCGCCGGCAATGCCTACTTCCGGTCCGAGTGGGTCGCCGACGCCGCCGGCGAATCGATCACCGCCGATCTCGCAACGGCCTGCGTCTTTTCCGACGGCAACTTCGCCACGTCCCGCCCGGCTTCGGCTCCGGGAACCTACAGCCTGTGCTTCGATCCCTTCGGACGTACCCAGCAGATCGTGGGCTCGAAGCACTCGAGCCTCGCGACCGTCGACCGAAAGGACGGGTCCGCCTGGTACAGCGACACGGCCGACGCCGCGCGGACATACTGCATCAACGCAACGTTTTCCAGCCTGCAGTCGGCGGCTTGCTCCGCAGGCGGCCTGAGCGCAACGACGCAAACCCGCAGGGACGCCTTCGGACGCACGACCAGCGTGACCGAGCCGACCGGTGACGTCACGACCTATTCCTACGACGTCAATTCGAGGCTCACCCGCGTCACCCAGGGCGCCCAATCCCGAAGTTTCAACTTCGACGCCGTGGGGATGCTGCGCGACGAGACGACGCCGGAGGGCGGGCAGGTCACTCACGACGCGATCGGCACCCTCGGTAACGTCCTTCGCGAAACGCGTCCGGGCAACCTCGTCCTGACGCGTCAGTTCGATTTCGCCGGCCGTGTCACCCGCGAGGATGCCGGAGGGTCGAAATACACCGTCCACTGCTACGACGGCGTCGGACCCTGTGCCGACGGTTCGCCTAACTTTTCGGGCGGATCGAGCCCCGCGGGCAAGCTGACCCGGCGCTACGGCTACAACTTCCTGCCCACGACGGGCCCCGTCGTCGACGAGACGTTCGAATACAGCGGCGCCGGCGGCCGGCTTTCGAGGCTGACGACCGCCGCGGGCAACGGAGGTCTCGCCGCGTCCGCCTCGCAGACCTGGTCCTACGACGCGCTCGGCCTGCCGTCTTCGCATTCGCACCCGAGGACCGCCGGCGCCGCAGCCTTCCCGGTGACATTCGGCTACGACCACGGCCTCCCGACCTCGATCGTCGCGAACGGACTGGGGGTCGTGCCCGCGGCCGCCTACGGACCGTCCGCCGCCCTGTCGTCGTGGACCGCCGGCAACTCCGGCGCGCCCGTCGCAACGGCGATTTCGCCCGACGCGAGCCTGTTGCCGAGGCCGGCCAGTATCTCGAACGCCCTGTGGAGCTCCGGGACCTACGCGTACGACGGCGCCGGCGACATTCTCAAGGCGGGATCGGGCGACACCTTCACGTACGACTCCCGCGCCCGGCTGACCTCGGCGAAATTCGGATCGACGACCCGCGGGTTCGCTTACGACCGCTGGGGCAACCTCACCCAGAACGGTGGGACCGTCTTCACCCTCGACTCGCACACCAATCGCATCACCTCGGGCGGGGCGCTGTACGACGCCCGGGGCAACATGATCGGCGGCAACGGTGAATCGATGTCCTGGGATCTCCTCGACCGCCAGTACCGCAATACCGGCCCGAGCGCCGACTGGGTCTACCTTTTCGCCGGCTCCGGCGAGCGCGTCGGCAAGTTCCCCGCGAAAGCCGGGGTGCTCCGCCGCGAGATGGCCCGCTACGTCGCCGAGGCCAACGTGCTCGCGAAGGGCTGGGCGCTGCCGGCCTGCTCCGGGTCCTTCGCCGACGTGTCCTGTTCGGATCCCGACGCGCGATACATCGAGCTCGTTTACGGCCGTGGAATCACCGCCGGCTGCAACGTCGGCCCGCCCCAGTACTGTCCCGACGCCTCGCTCACCCGCGCCCAGATGTCCGTTTTTCTCGTCAAGGGCTACAAGCCCGACGGCTTCGCTCCGCCGCCGTGCGCCGGGACGTTTCAGGACGTGTCCTGCTCCGGCCCCTATGCCGGGTTCGCGCCGTGGATCGAGCAGCTCTACCGCGACGGCGTCACGGCCGGCTGCGGCACCGGCCCGCTCCGATTCTGCCCCGGCAACTCCGTCGGCGAATGGGAGATGCTCGTCTGGCTCGCCAGGGCCCCGGGCGCGACTCCGGGCTCGTTCCTCTGGAGCGCCTACCACCCCGTCCCGCGCGGCACGATCTATACTTTTCGCGACGATTCCAATCGTGTCGTGACCGAGATGGCGGGAGGCTCGACCGGGACTTCGACGGCCACCCTGTCGGTGACCCGGGACAACGTCTTCCTCGGCAACCTCCTCGTCGCCTCCTACATTGCCTCGCCCGCCGGCTGGCAGTACACGACCTCGGACCATCTCGGCAGCCCCAGGATCGTGTTCAACCAGGCGCGCCAGGTGGTCGAGACCCACAAGTACTGGCCCTACGGCGAAGACACTACGACGGCACCGCCGTCCCAGCGCCTCGCCTATTGTTTGATGGAGCGCGACGCCGAGTCCACGCGCTTCTACGACCATGCCCGGACGCATGATCACAACCTGGGCCGATTCCTCTCCCCGGACCGCGTGGGAGGGACGGCGCAGGATCCGCAATCGTGGAACCGCTACGCGTACACCCTCAACAACCCGATGAAGCACGTGGACCCGGACGGTCGGCTGACGATCCTCGTCCACGGGACTTGGGCGGCGAGCAACCCGACGTTCCAGCCGGGCGGAGCCTTCTTTGGAAGCGTCAAGGGAATGCTGCCTGACCGAGCGTATGTGTCACTCAAGTGGTCGGGTGGGAATACAAGAGCGGACCGTCACGCGGGCGCCGAAGCTCTTGCGCGTTACATCCGCAACTATCAGTTTGCACCTGGCGAAGGCCTTTACCAGGTCGGACACAGCCATGGCGGCAACGTGATCATCGAAGCGATCAACATGGGCCTCGGGCGGAAGACGGACGCCCTCGTGTTGCTGGGAACACCGTCTCGACCTGGATACAGACTGGAATCCGCCAATTCGGTGGGAACGTTCGCCACATTCGCGAAAGCGAACGATCTCGTCCAGATCCTCGGCGGCTTGATGAACGTGATACCCCTTCTCGGAGAGATCGGTCTCGCGGGCAGAGAGCAGCCGGGTGCCATCAACTTTCAGTTCAGCGGAGGATCCATCTTCGGGGCTCACAGCGAGTTATACGAAGACCCACTCGTACTGGAGTGGATCGGGCGCGTACTCAAAGGCTCTACCGAGCTCGACAGGCCTCGGGCCACTGACTAATCGATATGGACACTCCAGCAACAACCAACGATCGAGAGCTCGGCATCTGTTACTCCTTGATCGCGCTCCAGGCTCTCCTTTACATCGTCGCCCTTCGGATCTATCTGGGTACTACAGGTACCTGGTCCGACGTCGGGAGTAACTTCATCGCGTTCTGGATTCTGGCAATCGTCCCTGGTTCGCTCGCGCTCGCCTGGTTGCTGAAGCTTGCCTATCGGAGCTGGCGACGGGCTGCTCGGCCGAAGATCGCTTTCTTTGCCGGCGCGCTGCTGCTGGACGCGATCATTCTTCTCTTGTCGTTCAATTTCTATGCGAGCTACCTTCACCGCTAGCTCTCATGTCGCTGGTGCTCGCCACCGTCACCGGTACTGGAGGGACGCTTGCAATGCTCAATTGGATTGTGTCGCTCGCCCTGGGCCTTGGACCCGGAAACATTGCGCCACCGTCGCTCACAGAGTCGCTCCGCATCCTTGGCCTGACGTCCGCCCTGGTTCTGAAGTCGCAGGCCGTTGACGAGCATCCTGTCTGGTCGCCCGACGGCAAGCACCTCGCAGTCAATGTCGATGAGACATGGTCGCAGATCGACCTCGGAGACCTGTCGCTGAAAGAGGGTACCTGGCACAACGGAGAGGGGATCGGCGTGGTCGATCCCCCGCCTCACCTCGTCCCCGTCGCCGAGTCCCAAGTACGCAGGTGGGAGAAGTCCACGACCTACGCGTCGCGACGCGTCGCAACCAAGACCGGAACCGTCGTCGAGCTCCAACAGGAGGGCCTCGGCACGCTCTTCCGGATCACCCGCAAGGATCAAAAGCCCGTCGTGCTTTGGAGAACGTCCCTCGAGAACTGCCACAGTCTCGCGCTTGCGCCCGACGAGTCACTCGTCGCATTCGTGTGCGAGCTCAACGGAGTCGTCGTGACATCACTGAAGCAGCGTGACCCCAGCTGAGGGGGGGCAGGTTACCCGACACCCGCTGCACGAACCAGAACAGCCCGATCGCCGCGATGGCGATCGAGCCGGGGATGACGACGCGCCCTCGGTACCAGGACTCGCGTCGGAAGGCGAGGCCGATGACCACGAAGGCCGCGCCGATGACGGCGAGCTGGCCGAGCTCGACGCCGACGTTGAAACACAGGAGCGCGGTCAGGAACTCCGAGCGCGGCAGTCCCAGTTGCGACAGGACCCCGGCGAAGCCCATGCCGTGGAGAAGCCCGAAACCGAACACGAGGGCGACACGCCCGGGCGACAGGCCCGGGTGGACGACGTTCTCGACGGCGACATAGACGATCGACAGGGCGATCAGGGGCTCGACGATCCGGGGCGATAGCGACACGACGCCGTAGATCGTCAGGGCGAGCGAGATCGTGTGGGCGACGGTGAACGCCGTCACCTGCACGAGGACCGGCTTCAGGCGGATCGAGAGCAGGAAGATGCCGAGCACGAAGAGGATGTGGTCGGTCCCCTTCGGCAGGATGTGGGTGAAGCCGAGCTCGAGGTAAGTGCTTACGACCTCGCCGCGGGTCGGCGGGACGATTTCGGACTTCAGCAGGAAGGGCGGGCTCGCAGCCGGGCCCTCCAGCCAGTGGCGGACGGCGTTCGCGTCGCCCTCGGCGCGGATCGTCAGCATGTAGGCGCCGGGCGCTCCGGCGTTCGACCAGGTGAACGCCTTCGTTCCGGAGGGAATGTCGCCCGAAAGGCGCAGCGTCAGCTCGGGGGCGTCGGGGACGGCCGCGGCGCCATCCTCGGGAAGGACGAGTGTCACGCGCGGTTTGACCGGGCGGCCGTCGAAGGCGATCCGCGCGCCGCCGATCGCCCCCGCGATGAGACCGCCGATGCGGGCATCGAGCTCCGGCGTCAGGTTCTCGATGCGGTCGTGCGGGCGCTCCGAGCTCCCGGCCCCGAATCCGGGCGGGAGGTGCTGTCGGTCGACGACCGCGTCGACCCGGTACGCCCCGTCTCTCTGAAACTGCGCGAAGACGCGGATCGTCCCGAGCTCGTGGGCGGAGCCCACGGCCGCCGACGCGGCCAGGAGCAGGGCGGGGCCGAGAACACGCCTCGCCGGGAAGCGGCGGCTAGCGCTGGAAGACGACGCGCCCGCCGACGACCGTCGCGTCGACCTGGATCTTGTCGATGGCGTCGGACCGCACGGAGAGGGGGTCATCCGAAAGGACTACGAAGTCCGCGAGCTTTCCGATCTCGAGGGACCCCTTTTCTTTTTCCTCGAATGCGGCGTAGGCGGCCGAGACGGTGTAGGCCCGGAGGGCCTCCTCGGCGCCGATCTTCTGCTCCGGCACCCACCCGCCGGGCTGCTTGCCGTCGATCGTCGCGCGGGTGACGGCCGCGGCGATCCCGAGGATCGGCGAGAGCGGCGCCACGTCCCAGTCGGAGCCGAAGGCGACTTTCGCCTTCGCGTCGAGAAGCCACCGGAACGCGTAGGTCCCGAGGCTGCGCTCTCCCCCGCCCAGCCGCCGGTCCGCCCAGCGCCCGTCGTCGACCGCGTGGTACGGCTGCATGGAGGCGATGACGCCCTGCTCGGCGAACCGCGGGATCTCCGCCCGGCGCATGTGCTGCGCATGCTCGATGCGGAACCGCCGGTCGCGCGGCCCGTTCTTTTTCGCGACCCGGGCGTAGATGTCGAAGAGCTCGGCGATCGCCCTGTCGCCGATGGCGTGGACCTCGACCTGGAGCCCGGCGGCGTCGGCCCCGGTGATCCGGTCCTCGATTTTCGAGAGCGGAATCGCCTCGGCGGCGTAGACGCCGGTGTTGCCGGGATCGTCGGTGAAGGGCTCGAACATCACGGCCGTCCCCGCGCCCAGGGCCCCGTCCATGTAGCCCTTGACGCCGCCGACCTTGAGCCAGGCGTCCTGCTTCATCGTCGTCTGCGCCTTCTTCGCGGCCGGCCAGTCGGCGATCGAGGGCCGGTAGTTCACGCGAAGGGTCTTGAGTTCTCCCGCCCTGCGGATCGCGTCCCAGGCCTCGAGGTCGAGCGCCCAGCCCGGCAGGTCCTGGACCGAGGTGACGCCGTTCTGCGCGGCGTGCTTGATCGCGGCGCGCAGGCCCTCGACGATCTCCGTCTTCGTGCGGGGCGGGCGGACCTTCCAGACGAGGTCCATGGCCGCGTCCTTGAGAACACCGGTCGGCTCGCCCGACGCGTCCTTCACGATCACGCCGCCGGGCGGGTTCGGAGTCGCCTTCGTGATGCCGGCGAGCTTGAGCGCGAGGCTGTTGCAGACCATCATGTGGCCGTCCTGGCGCCCGAGGCAGGTCGGCCGGTCGCCCGTCGCAGGATCGAGCAGCGCCTTCGTCGGAAGCTGCGGCGGCGTCCACTGCTCGTGGTCCCAGGCGCCGTCGGTCAGCCACCGGCCGGCCGGCTTCGTCTTCGCGAACGCCGCGACCTGGCGCGTGAAGTCGGCCGGGTCCTTCGTCTTTCGCAGGTCGAGCGCCAGAAGGTTCAAGCCTCCCATCGACATGTGCGTGTGGCAATCGATCATTCCGGGAACGACCCGTCGGCCTTTGCCGTCGACGACGACCGTGCGCGGGCCCTTCAGCTTCCGGACGTCGGCGTTCGTGCCCACGGCGACGATGCGCCCGTCCCGGGCGGCCAGGGCCTCCGCCTCCGGACGCGCGGGATCTCCCGTCCAGACTTTCGCGGAGACGAGGATCAGGTCGGGCGGCGCCGCCGCCCGGAGCGAGACGCCATGACGGCCGACGCCGCGGCGAAGAGAAGGATGCTCATGCCGTCGACGCCACGCCGACGCTCTGCTCGGCGAGCGAGGCCCGCGCCGCCGCCAGGCGTGCGATCGGGACGCGGAACGGCGAGCAGGAGACGTAGTCGAGCCCGACGTGATTGAAGAACTCGATCGAGCGCGGATCGCCCCCGTGCTCGCCGCAGATGCCGACCTTGAGCTTCGGCTTGACCTCGCGGCCGCGGCGCGTGCCGATCGCGACGAGCTCGCCGACGCCGTACTGGTCGAGGCTCGCGAACGGGTCCTCGGGGAGGATGCCCTCGGCAATGTAGACCGGGAGAAAAGTTCCCATGTCGTCGCGCGAGTACCCGTAGGTCATCTGCGTGAGGTCGTTGGTGCCGAAGGAGAAGAAGTCGCAGTTCAAGGCGATGCGGTTGGCGCGGAGCGCCGCCCGCGGCACCTCGATCATCGTCCCGATCTTGTACGGAATGTCCATCCCCTTCTCCGCGATGACGCGTTTGGCCGCCGCTTCGACGACGACGCGCAGGCGCTCGAACTCGCCCCGCGCGCCCACGAGCGGGATCATGACTTCCGGCTGGGCCTTCCCGCCCTCCCCGATCACCTGGGCCGCGGCCTCGAAGATCGCGCGGACCTGCATCTCGTAGATCTCGGGGTTCGTGATGCCGAGCCGGCACCCGCGGTGGCCCAGCATCGGGTTGGCCTCCTTCAGGGCGTGCGTCCGGTCCCGAACCTTCTCGGCCGGGACCTTCAGTTCCGCGGCGGTGCGCTGGATCGTGTCCTCGTCGTGGGGCAGGAACTCGTGGAGGGGCGGATCGAGGAGCCGGATCGTCACCGGGCGTCCGCCCATCTCGCGGAAGATGCCCGCGAAGTCCTCGCGCTGCATCGGCAGGATCTTCTCGAGCGGCACCCGGCGCTCCTCGGCCGTCTCGGCGAGGATCATCTCGCGCACCGCGACGATGCGCTTCTCCTCGAAAAACATGTGCTCGGTACGGCAGAGGCCGATCCCCTCGGCTCCGAAGAGCCGCGCGACCCGGGCGTCCTTCGGCGTGTCGGCGTTGGCGCGCACGCCGAGGCGCCGGCGCTCGTCGGCCCACTTGAGGATCCGCGTGAACGCGCGGGTCACAGCCGAGTCCTCGGGCTTCATCGTGCCCTCGATCAGGACCTGGAGGACCTCGGAAGGCTGCGTCGGAAGCTGGCCCAGGATGATCTCGCCGGCCGTTCCGTCGATCGAGATCCAGTCGCCTTCTTTGACCTTCAGGCGCGCCGAGCGGACTTCCCCGTGCGAATTGTCGACCGTGATGTCGCCGGCGCCGACGATGCACGTCTTGCCCATGCCGCGCGCGACGACCGCCGCGTGCGACGTCATGCCTCCGCGGGTCGTCAGGACCCCGACCGCGGCGTTCATCCCGGCGATGTCCTCGGGGGACGTTTCTTCGCGCACGAGGATGACGGTTTCGCCCTTCGCGGCCATCGCCACGGCCGTCGGCGCCGTGAGCGCGACCCGGCCGCAGGCCGCGCCGGGGCCCGCGGGCAGGCCGTGGCCGAGCAGCCGGCCCTCCTTGACCGCGGCGGCCTTCTCCTTCGTCGGAAAAATGGGGGCGAGCAGCTGCACGAGTTGTTCCGGCTCGACCCGCGCGACGGCCTCGTCCGCGTTGATGAGTCCCTCGTCGACCATGTCGGTCGCGACGCGGACCGCGGCGAAGCCGGTCCGCTTGCCGTTGCGGGTCTGGAGGAGGAAGAGCCGGCCTTCCTCGATCGTGAACTCGAGGTCCTGCATGTCGCGAAAGCGCTTCTCGAGAAGCTCGCGCACGCGCTGAAGCTCATCGTAGGCCTTCGGCATGGTCTCCTGCAGCGACAGGCCGGAGCCGTTGGCGTTCAACGGCCGCGGCGTCCGGATGCCGGCCACGACGTCCTCGCCCTGGGCGTTCGGCAGGAACTCGCCGTAGAAAATCTTCTCGCCCGAGGCCGGGTCGCGCGTGAAGGCCACGCCGGTCGCCGACGTATCGCCCCGGTTGCCGAAGACCATGGCCTGGACGTTGACCGCCGTCCCCCAGTCGTCGGGGATGTGGTGGAGCTTGCGGTAGGTCTTGGCGCGCTCGTTGTCCCAGGACCGGAACACGGCCCCGATGGCGCCCCAGAGCTGCTCGCGCGGATCGTCGGGAAAATCGTGTCCCGTTCGCTGGCGGACGATCTGCTCGCCGCGCCGCACGATCTCGGCGAGATCGTCCGCCGAGAGGTCCGTGTCGGAGACGAGCCCCTTCGCCGCCTTGATCTCCTTCATGCCCTTCTCGAACTCGTGCCGCGGCACCCGGAGCACGACGTCGCCGTACATCTCGAGGAACCGCCGACGGCAGTCGAACGCGAAGCGGTCCCCCGAGCGCCGGGCGAGGCCCGCCACCGTGCGCGAGGTCAGGCCGAGGTTCAGGATCGTGTCCATCATGCCGGGCATCGACGAGCGGGCGCCCGAGCGCACCGAGACGAGCAGCGGGTTCTCCGGGTCGCCGAACCGCCGGTCCGTATCGTGCTCGAGCCTGACGAGCGCCGACTCGACCTCGCCCCGGATCGCGTCGAGCGAGGCCCCGCGCGAAAAATCCGCGCAGACCGACGTCTCGATCGTGAACCCGGGCGGGACCGGAATACCGAGGGCCGTCATTTCCGCCAGGCCCGCTCCCTTGCCCCCGAGGGTCTCCTTGCCGAGACCGGCCCCCTCGGCCACACCGTTGCCGAATGAGAAAACGCGTTTCATTTTTCCACCACGATTTCGGAAAAGTCCGCCAGTCGAGAGAATTCTTGCTGAATCGAGGCGAGCAGCGCCAGCCGGTTCCGCCGCAGATCCTCTTCCGGGGCGTTGACGAGGACGTCGACGAAGAAGCGGTCGAGCGAGGGCGCGATCGAGGCGATCGTCTCCATGGCCTCCCGGTAGTGCCGGTCGGCCGCGAAGCCGTCGATCGCCTGCCGGGCCTGAAGGAAGTCCGAAGCCAGGGCCCGCTCGGCCGGCTCCCGGTAGAGCTCGGGCGCCGGGGCGCCGGCCTCGGCGTCGCCGACGATGTTGCGAATCCGCTTGGCGGCGAGGACCAGGGAGCGGAAGTCCATGTGCCGCCGGGCGTCCGAAAGCGCCCGCGCGCGATCGGCGACGTCCGCGAAGTCCCAGACGCCGACGTTCAGCACCGCCGAGATCTCGTCGTAGGCCGATCCACGCCGCTCGAGAACGCTCCTCAGGCGGTCCGAAAAGAAGCGCTCGAGCTCCTCGACGACGGCCTCGGGTTCGAGGCCGACCGCCTGCGGGGGATACAGCGACAGCGCCCGCCGCACGACCGGCCGCCAGTCGGTCCGCCAGTTGCGGCCGATCACGATCGACACGACGCCGAGCGCCGCGCGCCGGAGGCCGTAGGGGTCCTTCGAGCCGGTCGGGACGAGACCGACCCGGAAGAGACCGCAGAGCGAGTCGAACCGGTCGGCGAGCGAGAGGATCGCCCCGGACGCCTCGCGCGGCGGATCGTCCGAGCCCGAGGCCGGACGGTACTGATCGTAGATGGCCTTCCAGACCGAGTCGGGACGGCGCTCGCGGCGCGCATAGAGGCCGCCGATGACGCCCTGGAGGTCCGTGAATTCCTTGACGACGAGGCTCGTCAGGTCCGCCTTGGAAAGAAGGGCCGCCGTGCGCACGGCCTCGACGAGCTCCGCGCGGCCGACCTCCACCGCGATCGTCTCCGCCAGGTCCTGCAGCCGCGCGGTCTTCTGCCGGTAGTCGCCGAGCTTCTCCTGAAAAGTCAGCCGGGAAAGTTTCGGCAGCTGCGCCTCGAGCGATTCCCTGGCATCTTCCTCGTAGAAGAAGCGGGCGTCGGCGAGGCGAGCGTTCAAGACCCACTCGCAGCCCTTGGCGATGAAGCCCTTCCGGTCGGAATCGTTGTCCATCACGGCGACGAAGTGCGGAAGAAGTCCCGCCGGCCCGCGCACCGGGAGGAACTTCTGGTGGGTCCGCATCACGGTGACGGTGATCTCCTCGGGCAGCTCGAGGAACTCGGGGGCAAAGGCGCCGCGCACGAGGCCCGGCCACTCGACGAGATCGGCGAGCGTGTTCGCCAGGTCCGCGTTCGCCTCGATCTGACCACCGACGGCCGAAGCGAGGGCGCGGGCCTTCTCGAGAATCGTGATCCGGCGGACTTCGGGGTCGGGCTCGACGAAGCTCTCGCGGAGCTTCGAGAGATAGTCGTCGGGGCCGGTGACGACGATCTCCCCGTCCGCGAGGACCCGGTGACCCGTGGTCCGGTCGCCCGCCGGGACGCCGTAGAGCTCGAGCGGAACGACCCGGCCGCCGAGCACGGCCACCACGCCGCGCACCGGGCGCACGAACGAGCGTTCGCCTCCGCCCCAGCGCATGGTCTTCGGAAAAGAGAGGCCCCCGACGACCCGCGGGATCACCTCGGCGAGGACCTCGGCCGCGGCGCGGCCGGGAATCGTCTTTCGAGCCGCGACGGTGCGACCGCGGGGCGAGTCGACCACGACGAGGTCGGCGACCTCGACCTTTTGCGCCTTCGCGAAGCCCTCCGCGGCTCGCGTGGGCTTGCCGTCCGCGTCGAAGGCGTTGGCCGCGGGCGGCCCGAGGACTTCGGCAAACCGGTCCTCCTGGCGCTCGGGCAGGCCCCGGAGAACGAGCACGAGACGCCGGAGCGTCGCGTACGCCTCGATCGCCGCGGGCGCGAGACCTTCGCCGGCGAGGGCGTCTCCGGCCGCGCGCGAAAGCTCCAGGCGCGCCGGCAGCAGCGCCGGGGCCGGGATCTCCTCCGTCCGGATCTCGAGTAGAAAGTCTTGGGCGTTCACTTCTGCTGATTGCCGCCGCGAGGGCGCCGCCGGATCCACCGTTGACAGCTGCGAGAAAAACTCTCCGCTCCCGTCGGGCGCGTCGAGCGCCCGCTCAGACAGCCGCGGGCTCCGGCTGCGCGGCCGGTGTCCGCTCCCCTTCCTTGCCCGAAACGTAGGCCCGCGCACACGCGCAGGCGAGATCGCGAATCCGCCGGATGATCCCGACGCGGTCGGTCGCCGAGACCGCGCCGCGGGCGTCCAGCACGTTGAACTGGTGGGAGCAGACGAGGGTCGCCTCGTACGCGGGAATCACGAGACCGGCGTCGAGACACCGGCGGGCCTCCCGCTCGTGGCGGTCGAGCATGAGCTGGGCGAGCTCGGCGTCGGCAACCTCGAAGTCGTACTTCGAGAGCTCGACCTCCTCGCGCCGCCGCACCTGCCCGTAGGACAGCGTCTCGTTCCACATCACGTCGTAGACCGAGTCGAGCTTGTTCAAGAACATCGCGATGCGCTCGAGCCCGTACGTGATCTCGGCAGTGACCGGAGAGAGGTCGATGCCGCCGGCCTGCTGGAAGTACGTGAACTGGGTGATTTCCATGCCGTCCATGACGACCTGCCAGCCGACGCCCCAGGCGCCGAGCGTCGGGGACTCCCAGTTGTCCTCCTCGAACCGCACGTCGTGCTCTTTGAGGACCACGCCGAGCCGCTCGAGGCTCCGCAGATAGGTCCGCTGGATGTCCTCCGGCGAGGGCTTCACGACGACCTGGAACTGCAGGTGCTTGCCGAGGCGGAACGGGTTCTCGCCGTAGCGGCCATCGGCCGGTCGGCGCGAGGGCTGGACGTAGGCGCACTTCCACGGCTCGGACGTCAGCACCTTCAGGAAGGTCGCGGGATGCATGGTCCCGGCCCCGACCGGCAGGTCGTAGGGCTGCTCGATCAGGCATCCCTCGCCTTCCCAGAAGGCGGTCAGCTCGGCGATGAGCCGCTGCAAGGTGAACACTGGCTAAAGCTTACCGCATGCAACCGGGCGATCTTCGGCCCGGACGAATGAGCACGGTCCGTCGGGGCGGGACTCGCCCCCGCCCCCCCTGTCGCCGCATCGGGCGGCGTGTCGTGTCTCCGATTCCCGAAGGAGGGGGCTTCCGGGACGAGACCGTCGAACGTCATCCAAAAATGTCCGCGAGGACCCGCTGCGACTTCAGCTCGTGGCCCAGGAAGTGGCGGCGGGCTCGGCGGGCGATCATGGCGATCTCGGCAAGGCCCTTCGGACGCGTCGCCGGATCGAGGGGTCCGCCGAGGAATCCGCGGAGCGTCGCGTGGGCGTCGGCCGAGATGCGAATCGCCTCCGATCGCCGGCACTCGGCTCCGATGAAGCCCGGCCGCCCCTCGTCGAAAATCAGGGGACCTGTCTCCTCGAGCGGCCGGCCGCAGCCGGCGCACTCGCGCGGCGTCGGGAAGAGGCCTGACAGCTTGAGGATCCAGACGTCGAAATAGGCGGCGACGAGCGGCGCCGGGCCGCCCGCGAAGAGGGCGTCCATCATGTGCCGTGCCAGCCGGTAGAAGGGCTCGGCCGGATCGGACTCCGAGACGAAGGTTTCGAGGCTCTCGGCGAGCGTCGAGAGGAGCAGGGCCCGGTCGAGCTCCTTCGACAGCGCGAAAGAAGGGCGGATGGGGTCGACGGCGTTCAGGGACACGAGCTCCCGCCCCTCCTTCTCGAAGTACACAACGCGCGCCTCCGTCATGGGCTCCAGCGCCCCCGAGAAAACGCTCTTGGCACGCCGCGCGCCGCGCGCGACGCCGCGTTTCTTGCCCGCGTCACGGGTCAGGAAGGAAACGATCCGGTCGGTCTCGCGCAGCGAGTACGTCGCGAGAATGAAGGACTCGGAAGTGTGAAGCTTCACGAGAAGCGATTATGATCAGGACGCAGCCGGACGCATTCCTAATACAATCATGAATTTAGATAATTTTTCCTAATCTTTTATGGCAAACATCCAGCCCTACAAGATGAATTCCGGGGTCGTCAAGCTGGGCTGGATCTCGTTCTTGTCGGACGTGGCCTCGGACATGATCTTCCCGCTGCTCCCCGACTTCCTGACGCGCACGCTCAAGGCCGGCCCGGCCGCCATCGGTGCGATCGAGGGCGTCGCGGAGGCCACCTCGTCGTTCATGAAGATGGTATCGGGCAGGTTGTCCGACCGCGTCCGCCGCCGCAAGCCCTTGATCGTCGCCGGCTACTCGATCGCCGCGCTCGCCCGGCCGCTCATCGGGCTCGCCGCGAACTGGACGCAGGTCCTCGCGATCCGGTTCACGGATCGGATCGGCAAGGGCATCCGTACCTCGCCGCGCGATGCGCTGCTCGCGGACCTCGTGCCGCCCGAGAAGCGCGGCCGCGCCTTCGGTCTGCAGCGCGCGATGGACAACGCGGGCGCCGTCGTCGGGCCGCTGCTCGCGGCCGCGCTGCTCAGGTTCGTCTTCGATGACGAACGCTCGATCTTTCTGCTCGCAGCGGTCCCGGGGCTCGCGGCCGTCGCACTCCTCGTTTTCGCCGTCAAGGAGCCCCCGAAGGCCCCGCGCGACCCCGCCGCGGCGCGGCCGCCCGGCGGACCGTTGCCGCGGAGGCTCAGGATCGCCATCGGGATCTTCGTCCTCTTCACGCTCGCGAGCTCGACCGACGCTTTCCTGATCCTCCGCGCGAGCAACGCGGGTGTCGCGCTCTGGCAGTTGCCGTTGCTCTGGGCCTTCTTCAATGGCGTCAAGGCCGTGGGCGGCGTTCCGGGAGGAGCGCTCGCCGATCGCCTGGGGCGGGTGCCGGCGATCGTCGCGGGCTGGACCGTGTACGCCATTTCCTACGTGGGCTTCGCCTTCGTGTCGAGCCCCGGACCGATCTGGGCGTGGTTCGGCTTCTACGCTCTCTTCTATGCGATGACCGAAGGGGCGGAACGGGCGCTCGTCGCCGATCTCGCGCCCGCCCGCCTGCGCGGGAAGGCCTTCGGCGCCTTCCACGCGTCGGTCGGCTTCGCTTCGCTGCCCGCCTCGATCCTCTTCGGCCTGTGGTGGAAGGCCTTCGGTCCCCGCGGCGCCTTTCTCATCGGGGCCGGCATCGCCGTCGCGGCCACTGCCACGCTCCTCGTCTTCCGGTCGCGCTCCGGTCCCCTGCACGCCGTCGAGGATCGCGAAACCGCTCCGGCGTAGCCGGACACGCCGCCCCGGGCCCGCCGCCGACCTGATAGCATTTCCCGCGGGGGTGACGGAATGGGCCCGGTCTGGCGCCTCATCAAGGGACAGAAGGACATGTGCCACCGGTGCGGCCGGGAGATCGTCGACTTCCCCGCCGTCGGTCGCGTGATCGACTTCCAGTTTCGACCCGAAGAGAAGTACTGCTGGGACTGTTACCGGTACCTGACGCCCTTCGTCGACGACATCGCCCCGGTGTCCCAGGACCCGTTCCAGCCGGTCACCAAGCCGGCGATTCCGTGACGGACCTTCTCTCCTCCTTCCGCCGGTCCGATCTTCTCCCCCTGGCCGAGAAGACGCTCGCGGGGGAACGCCTGTCCTTCGAGGACGGGGTCCGCCTCTTCGAGACGCGCGACTTCCTCGGGCTCGGCCGCCTCGCCAACCACGTCCGCGAGGCGCGCCACGGGAATCTCGCGTTCTACAACGTCAACCGCTATCTGAACCCGACGAACCTCTGCTGGGTCGACTGCGCCCTCTGCGCCTGGGCGAAGAAGGTCAACGAGCCGGGCGGCTACGAGATGGCGATCGACGAATGTGTGGCCGAGGCCGGCCGCGGCTACAGCGACGCCGTGACCGAGCTCCACATCGTCGGCGGCCTCCACCCGACGTGGCCCTTCGAGTACTACACGGGCCTGCTCCGCGCACTCAAGTCGAAGTTTCCGGGCGTGCACCTGAAGGCCTGGACGATGGTGGAGGTCGACTGGATCGCGAAGATCGGGGGGCGGGCGCTGCCGGACGCCATTCGGGAGTTGAAGGCCGCGGGGATGGACTCCTGCCCCGGCGGCGGCGCGGAGATCTTCGCCCGGCGCGTCCGCGACATCATCTGCACCAACAAGATCTCGGGCGAGCGCTGGCTGGAAGTCGCGCGCGAGTGCCACCGGCAGGGCGTCCGGACCAACGCCACGATGCTCTACGGCCACGTCGAGACGGTCGAGGAGCGCGTCGACCACCTGCTGCGCCTGCGCGCGCTGCAGGACGAGACCGGCGGAATCCCGGGTCTGATTCCGCTGGCCTTCCATCCCGAGAACACGCCGCTTTCGCACCTGCCCTCTTCGACCGGGCAGCTCGACCTGCGGGTGATCGCGGCCTCCCGGCTCCTGCTCGACAACGTGCCGCACATCAAGGCCTACTGGATACAGATCGGCACGAAGCTCGCCCAGGTCGCGCTCTTCTTCGGCGCCGACGATCTGGTCGGCACCGTCGTCGACGAGATCATCACGCACGCGGCCGGCGCGACGACCGCTTCCGGGCTCACGCGCGCCGATTTCGAGCGCATCATCCGCGAGTCGGGCCGCGAGCCCTACGAACGGGACTCGGAGTACAGGCGCGTCGAAAGGCGCGGGCCCCGCGCGGAGCCGGTTCCGGCGCTCGCATGACCCGGGGCCGCCGGCCCGGCGCCGCGGCCGGCGCGCTGGCGGCGGCGCTCTCGATCGGCTGCGCGGGCGGCGGCTACGAAGGCAAGCCCCGGGTCGCGGTCGTCGACGGCGACCCCATCGTCCAGATGACGCCGCAGGACCGGGCCCCGGGTCTCGACTCGCCGCACCTCGTTCCGCTCAGGCAGCACACGGATCCGCCGTTTCGCAACGAGAAGGTCCTCGGCCTCGCGCTCGGCGCGCCCGAGCGCATGTACCCGATCGGCCTGCTCGACGACGTGGAGGTCGTCGACGACGAGGCCGGCGGCGTGCCGTACGTCGTGGTCCGTTCCCCGCTTGCGGGTCTCTCGACGGTTCTCGACCGCCGGGTCGGCGGCCGGACCCTGACGTTCGAGAACTCGGGCGCCGCCTGGCGGGACGTCCTGGTATTGCGCGACCGGGAAACCGGGACCTACTGGGCGCCCGCGACCGGGCGCGCGCTGGCCGGCCCCCTCGCCGGCGAGTCACTGACGGTCCTTCCGGCCGCGGTCACGACGGCCGAGGCCTGGAGGGAGCTCTACCCGTCGACAATCTGCCTGGACACCGGCAAGCTCTCGGCTGTCTCGCTGAGCCTGCGGGCGTACGCCGCATCCTCCCGGGAAGGCGTTTCGGGAAAGAAGACATCCGATCGCCGGTATCCGCCGAAGGAGACGGTCTATTTCGCCGCGGGCGGGAGCGAGACGGTCGCCTTCACCGCGGAGTACGCCCGCGGAAAGAAGGCGTTCGAAGCGGAGCTCGACGGGCGGCCACTGACGGTCGAGTGGGACGGCGCGGTGCGGGCCCCCCGCGCCTTCCGTCCGGCGGCGGGCCCACGGCAGGAGATCCCGGTGGTCCCGATCTACTGGTTCGCGCTCGTCGAGCAACTCCCCGGGGTCAGGGCGATTCCCTGAGCAACCCCGGCCCATTCGGGCCAGTCCCGGCGGCCGGAGGCGACGGGCTGAAATCCGACGAGCCCAGCCCCGGACCCGCGGGGTGGACTTCCTCCTCGGTGCCGACCGAAAACTTCTTGTAGTCGAAGTATCTGGAGTGAATTTCGACGCGGCTGCCGAACACGAGAAGGACCCTCGCCTCGCCGCGAAAGTGGGCCTCCGAGGGCAGCCAGATCTCGCCGTTGACCTTGCGGCGCTGGATGAAAGCGGTCGAGCCCTTCTGCAGCCGCGCCAGGCGCATCGGACCGACGCCGAGGCTGTCGAGCAGCTTCGCCTCGAGACGGACGAGCTGGCGGTCCTTCTCGTCGACCCATGCTTCGCCGGCCAGCTTCTGGGCCACCTTGCCTCCCCGCGTCACGGGCTCGAAGCCCGGGCGCGGGACGAACGCGACGACGATGGTCGGCCGGCCGTCGATGATCTCCCGCCGGACGATCCGGAACTCGTCCATGCGGAAGATCTCATCGACGGCCTCCTCGTCCTTGCGGCGGTTCTCCTCCTCCCGGGCCAGTCGCTCCCGGCGCGCTTCCTCGTCCTCGCCGACCCGGTTCCGCGCGCGTTTTGCGGCCTTCGCCTCCTGCTTGCGGTCCTGCTCGCCGAGCTCCTCGGCGCTCAAGGGATGCCCGTCGCGGGCGACGAGCCGCCGATAGAGCTCGCCGGGCTCGGCGGACGGGTAGACCTCGTAGGTCTCGGTCTTCGTTTTCTTGATCGCTCCGTTCGCATCGAGCTTGCTCTGCGTATACGTCTCGTTGAACGTATATTGCTCAAGAAGCGAATTGTCGCCTCTCAGGTTCCGCCGCACTTCCTCCAGGAACGCCCGGGTGTCGGGCAGGTCCGGCGCGGGCGCCGGGGCGTCCTGGGCGGCCAGGGCGCCCGCGACGAGCGCGGCGAGGAGGGCGGCGAAGAGCGCGCGAGCCTTCCTCATCGATGGCTGCAACAATCCGCGCGCGAAGCTGAATTCCCGGCCGACGGATTGCGGAGCGCGGGCCGCGCCTGCATATAATCCCGGATTGGATGGCTCAGCCGCCAGGATTCATCGGATCGTCCATCGGCCGGAAGGTCGTCATGGCCGTGACCGGGATCGTTCTCGTCGGGTTCGTCATGGTCCACATGCTCGGCAACCTCCAGGTGTATCTGGGCCCCGGGCCGATGAACGCCTACGGCGAGTTCCTCCGGCACCTCCTCCACGGGACCGGGCTCTGGATCGCCCGGGCCGTCCTGCTGACGGCCGTGGTCCTCCACATCTGGGCGGCGACCTCGCTGACCCTGACGAGCCGCCGGGCCCGCCCGATCGCCTACCGCGAGCAGAAGTGGAAGGAGTCGACCTACGCCTCCCGGACGATGCGCTGGAGCGGGGTCATTCTCTTCTTCTTCATCATCTATCACCTGATGCATTTTACGATCGGCAACGCCCACCCGAGCTTCATCGAGGGCGACGTCTACCACAACTTCGTCGCCGGGTTCCGGAGTGTCCCGGTCTCGATCGTCTACATCGTCGCGATGGTGCTGCTCGGCCTCCACCTCCGGCACGGCGTGTGGAGCATGTTCCAGACGCTCGGCGTCTCGCACCCCCGCGCGATCGCGGCGGCGAAGACGGGCGCCTGGATCTACGCCTTGATCGTGGTGCTCGGCAACATTTCGTTCCCCCTGGCCGTCCTGGCGGGAATCATCCGGTGACCGGAGGAGCACCCAAGCCGTGAACCTCGACCCGAACGTCCCCTCCGGCCCCATCGAAAAGCAGTGGGACAAGCACCGCTTCGACATGAAGCTCGTCAACCCGGCCAACAAGCGCAAGTACACGGTCATCATGGTCGGATCGGGCCTCGCCGGCGCCGGGGGCGCGGCGGCGATGGCCGAGCTCGGCTACAACGTCAAGTGTTTCTGCTACCAGGACTCGCCCCGGCGCGCGCACTCGATCGCCGCCCAGGGCGGCATCAACGCCGCGAAGAACTACCACAACGACGGCGACAGCGTCCGGCGGCTCTTCTACGACACGATCAAGGGCGGCGACTTCCGCTCCCGGGAGTCGAACGTCTACCGCCTGGCGCAGATCTCGGTCTCGATCATCGACCAGTGCGTCGCGCTCGGGGTTCCCTTCGCCCGGGAATACGGCGGACTGCTCGACAACCGCTCGTTCGGCGGGGCGCAGGTTTCGCGGACCTTCTACGCACGGGGCCAGACCGGTCAGCAGCTCCTGCTCGGCGCCTACCAGGCGCTGGAGCGCCAGATCGGCTTGGGCTCGGTCGAGATGTATTCGCGCCACGAGATGCTGGAGCTCGTCGTCGTCGACGGACGCGCGCGCGGGATCGTCGTGCGCGACATGGTCACGGGCGAGCTCCAGACCCACATGGCCGACGCCGTCTGCCTGGCGACGGGCGGCTACGGCAACGTCTTCTACCTCGCGACCTACGCCAAGGGCTGCAACGCGACGGCGATCTGGCGCGCGTACAAGAAGGGAGCGGCCTTCGCCAACCCCTGTTTCACGCAGATCCACCCGACCTGCATCCCGGTCACCGGCGAGTACCAGTCGAAGCTGACCCTCATGTCCGAGTCGCTCCGCAACGACGGGCGCATCTGGGTGCCCAGGGCCAAGGGCGACAAGCGCCCGCCGGGCCAGATCCCGGAAGAGGAGCGCGACTACTACCTGGAACGGATGTACCCGAGCTTCGGAAATCTCGCGCCGCGGGACATCTCCTCGCGGGCCGCCAAGAAGGTCTGCGACGAGGGTCGCGGTGTCGGGTCGACGGGCTACGGCGTTTACCTCGACTTCCAGGACGCCATCGCGCGCCTCGGCCAGCCCAAGATCGAGGAAAAGTACGGCAACCTCTTCGAGATGTACGAGCGCATCACCGACGAGAACCCGTACGAGGTCCCGATGCGGATCTACCCCGCCAGCCACTACACGATGGGCGGCCTCTGGGTGGACTACAACCTCATGAGCACGATCCCCGGGCTCTTCGTCCTGGGCGAGGCGAACTTCTCCGACCACGGGGCCAACCGCCTCGGCGCGTCGGCGCTCATGCAGGGTCTCGCCGACGGGTACTTCGTGATCCCCTATACGATCGGCAACTACCTCGCCCGCGGGAAGTTCGAAAAGGTCCCCGGGAGCCACCCCGACGTCGCCGGGGCCGAGGCGGCCGTCGCCGCCCGCACGAAACGCCTGCTCGAAGTGAAGGGACGCCGGACCGTCACCTCTTTCCACCGCGAGCTCGGCAAGATCATGTGGGACCACTGCGGCATGGCCCGCGACCGCAAGGGCCTCGAGCAGGCGCTCGGCGAGATCCCGGCCCTTCGCGAGGAGTTCTGGAAGAACGTCAACGTGCCGGGCTCCGGGAAGGAGCTCAATCAGACGCTCGAGAGCGCGGGCCGCGTCGCCGACTTCCTCGAGCTCGGCGAGCTCATGTGTCTCGACGCGCTCGATCGCGACGAGTCCTGCGGAAGCCACTTCCGCCTCGAGCACCAGATGGCGGACGGCGAGGCCAGGCGGAACGACAAAGACTTCTGCCACGTGGCCGCCTGGGAGTACACGGGCGACGGAAAGAAGCCCGTGCGCCACGAGGAGCCGCTGACCTACGAGAACGTCGAGCTCGCCGTCCGGAGCTACAAATGAAGATCACGCTGAAGGTCTGGCGGCAGAAGGACGCGAAGGCCCCGGGCGGCTTCGTCACGTACGAGGCGCCCGACGTGAACGAAGAGATGTCGTTTCTCGAGATGCTCGACGTCGTCAACGAGGGCCTGATCGGGAAGGGCGAAGGGCCGATCGCGTTCGACCACGACTGCCGGGAGGGCATCTGCGGCACCTGCGGGGTCATGATCAACGGGCGCGCCCACGGCCCGCGGGCGAAGACGACCGCCTGCCAGCTCCACATGCGAAGCTTCTCCGACGGTGACGTCCTGACGATCGAGCCCTGGCGCGCGGGGGCCTTCCCGGTCGTCAAGGACCTGATCGTCGACCGCGGGGCATTCGACCGCATCATCGCGGCCGGCGGCTTCATTTCCGCCGCAATCGGCGGAGCACAGGACGCCAATACGATCCCGATCCGGAAGGAGAACGCCGACCTCGCGATGGACGCCGCGGCCTGCATCGGCTGCGGCGCGTGCGTCGCGGCCTGCCCCAACGCCTCCGCCATGCTCTTCGTCTCGGCCAAGATCTCCCAGCTGGCGCTGTTGCCGCAGGGCCAGCCCGAGCGCGCCGACCGGGCGCGGAACATGGTCGCCCGGATGGACGCCGAGCGCTTCGGCACATGCACCAACCACGGCGAGTGCGAGGCGGCCTGTCCCAAGGGCATCCGCATGCAGTTCATCGCCATGATGAACGCGGACTACGTGAAGGCGAAACTGACGGAGGGGCGGCGCCCGAGCGAGCTCTCCGACGGCGGCTCGGGGTAGACCGTGGCAGACGCGAAGAAGACCCGTACCGAGTCCGACACCATGGGGCCCGTCGAGGTCGCGGCCGACCGCTACTGGGGCGCGCAGACCGAGCGGTCCCTCCACCACTTCCGGATCGGCCCCGAGCGTTTCCCGCGGGAGCTCATCCGGGCGCTCGGCATCCTCAAGAAGGCGGCGGCCGTCGTCAACCGGGACCGCGGGGCGCTGCCCGCGGACAGGGCCGACGCGATCATCCAGGCGGCCGACGAGGTCATCGCGGGAAAGCTCGACGACCATTTCCCCCTCTCCGTCTGGCAGACCGGCAGCGGCACGCAGACCAACATGAACGCCAACGAGGTCATCTCCAATCGCGCGATCGAGATCCTCGGCGGCGTGCTCGGCTCGAAGAAGCCCGTCCACCCCAACGACGACGTCAACAAGAGCCAGTCCTCCAACGACACCTTCCCGACCGCGATGCACATCGCCGCGGTCGAGCAGACCCGCTTCCGGCTGATCCCGGCCGTCCGCAAGCTGCGCGACACGCTGGACCGGAAGGCGAAGGAATTCGCGGGCATCGTCAAGATCGGCCGCACGCACCTCCAGGACGCCGTCCCGATGACACTCGGCCAGGAGATCTCGGGCTGGGTCTCGCAGCTCGACCACTCGATCGTCCACCTGGAGGATTCCCTGCCCCACCTCCAGGAGCTCGCCCTCGGCGGGACAGCGGTCGGCACGGGCCTGAACGCTCCCGCGGACTTCGGCCAGAAGACCGCCGCCGAGATCGCGAAGCTGACCGGGATCCCCTTCGTCTCCGCTCCCAACAAGTTCGAGGCGCTGGCGGCGCACGACGCGCTCGTCGCCGGGCACGGCGCGGTCCGCACGCTCGCGGCGTCGCTGATGAAAATCGCCAACGACGTCCGGTGGCTCGCCTCCGGCCCGCGCTCGGGTCTCGCCGAGATCCGGATTCCGGAGAACGAGCCGGGCTCCTCGATCATGCCGGGCAAGGTCAATCCGACGCAATCCGAAGCACTGACGATGGTCTGCGCCCAGGTCTTCGGCAACGACGTGGCCGTCACGATCGGCGGCGCGTCGGGCAACTTCGAGCTGAACGTCTACAAGCCGCTCATCATTGCCAACTACCTGCGGTCGGTGCACCTGCTGGCCGACGCGTGCGAGTCCTTCGAGGAGCACTGCGCCCGCGGCATCGAGCCCGATCTCGAGAAGATCCGGGAGCACGTCGGCCGCTCGCTGATGCTCGTCACGGCGCTCGCTCCGCGGATCGGCTACGACAAGGCCGCGGCGATCGCCAAGAAGGCGCACAAGGAAGGAACCACCCTCAAGGAGGCGGCGATCTCCCTCGGCCACGTCACCGCCGATGAGTTCGACCGCGACGTCCGTCCCGAGAACATGGTCGGGCCGGGGAACTGAGCTTGCCCGAGCCGGTCCCCGTCTTTACGTCCCTTCACCTCGAGTTTTTCCTGCTGGCCGCGGCACGTCTCGCGTTCGCGGCCTTTCTCGGCGCGGTGCTCGGCTTCCAGCGCGAGCGCGTGCACAGCGCCGCCGGTCTCCGGACGCACATCCTCGTCTCAACAGGGTCGGCGCTGATCGTCCTTTCCGGGATCCAGTCCGGGTTCGGTCACGACGCGTCGAGCCGGGTGATCCAGGGCATCGTGGCCGGGATCGGCTTCCTGGGCGCCGGCACGATCCTCAAGATCGGCGACCGCGTCGAGGTCTATGGCCTGACGACCGCCGCCAGCATCTGGCTGACGGCCGGTGTCGGCGTCGCGGCCGGCCTGGGACATCTCTGGCTGCCGGTCGTCGCCACCCTCATCGGCTGGCTCGTCCTCGGGCCCCTCGGGCGGCTGGAAAAGTCGCACCCGGGCCCGGGACCGCCGCGCGGCTGAGCCGGATCAGCGCAGCAGCGACGCGAGCTTCGTCTCGGCCTCGGCGTGCAGAGTGGGCGGAGCCCCGTAGAACGCGCCCGCGGCGCGTCCCTCCGCGTCGAAGACGAGCAGCGTCGGCACGGCGCTCACGTCGCCGAAGGCGCGGACGAGGTCGGGCTGGCCGAGGACCCAGGTCAGCGGGAGGTTGAGCTCGCCGACGAGCTTTCGGACTTTCGGCTCCTCGGACTCGATCGCGACGGCCGCGACGACGAGCTTCTCCCCGTACTGCTTCTTGAGCTCGCCGAGCCAACCGAGCGTCCGGCGGCAGGGCGGGCACCAGGTTGCCCAGAACTCCACCAGCACGACGCGGCCTTTCAGGTCCCCGCGCGAGACCGTGCGGCCGTCGAGGTCGGTCAGCGTGACCGCGGGAAACGCCGCCACCTCCGTGCCCTTCGACGGCGACGCCGCGGCGCGCGCGTCGGCCTTGCGCCCGGCCAGCAGGAGCTCGATCATGCGGGTCAGGTCGGCCTGGAACCGCTCGTGCGCGGCCGCGCTCTTCAGCGGCGCGTAGCGACCGCCTTCCCCCTTCTCCCCCTTCCCGTAGAAGCCGAAGTCGTTGGGAGTCGCCACCAGCACGTCGTCGACGAAGATCGCGGGATAGCGGGTCACGCCGAAGCGCTTCGCGAGGGCCGAGTCACCGTAGTTCTCCGAGATGAAGCGCGCCTTGCCTCCGAACTTCTGAACGACGCTCTGGGCCAGCAAACTTGCCGGATCGGAGAGGTTTCAGGTGTAGGGCCACCGGACGAGGGTGACGGTGACGGTCGCGGGCACCGCGGCGGGGCGCGGCCGGGCCGGCTCGAGCGCCGCGAAGTAGCGGGGAAGGACCTCGGCGACAACCGCCGAGGCCTGCGCGGGAGAGGCTCCGGACGCCGCGGATGCGGCATCGGCCTCGCCCGCCTCCAGGAAGATCCGGCCGATGCTCTGGTCGACCCCGCCGGTCTCGGAGAGGCGGGGCCGAAGCTCCGCCAGCTTCGCCTTCGCCTGCTCGATCGTGAGCTCCGGGACCCTTCCCGTCAGGGGCGCGGCGCGCAGCACCGCCTGGAGGTACCGGAGCATTGCGCCGTAGGAGAGGCCGGCCGCATCGAGCTCGCGCGCTTCCTTGAGCGTCGAGCTCGCCGTGATGAACTCCCGGTGCCGGTCGATCGAAGCCGGCGGCCTGTACGCGGACAGCAGTTCGCCCTCGAGCACGTCGAGCTCGGCCCGGAGGCTGCGCACCGGCGGCGGCCGCAGGCTCGACGGCTCGGACAAGGTTCGACAGAAGGCGCCGAGTTCGCGCTGCGCCCGGGCGACGCCGAGGTAGTAGAAACCGACCTCGGGCATCGTGTTGCGCTCGTAGTCGAGGCTCGCCTCGTAGAAGACCTTGACCGCCGGAACCGAGGCCTCGCCGACCGCCCGCACCGCCGCGGGCGTCACGCCCTCGAGCGCCTTCGGCGAAGGCGCGCCGAGTGTCTTCCCGAGGTCCTGCCCCATGCGCTTCCAGGCGGCCTCGAACGCGGCGTCGCTGTTGCGGTCGGCCGGTGGCAGCGACCCCAGGTACCGGGAGGCTTCGAGGTCCGGCTGTACGCTCGCGAGACGCTGCAAGGCCAGGAGCCGATGCCGGCCTCGCATGGCCTCTTCGACGCGTTCCATGGCCGGCAGGGCGCCTTTCTTGATCTGGAGCCACATCTCGTCCGTCGACGCGTTCGACTTCAGGTAATCCGACCAGCCCCGGATCTCGGCGGCGAGCGGGTCGGCCTGCGGCGGCGCGGCGGCGATCGAGGCGAGAAAGGCCGTGGCGACGGCCGCGGCGGCGAGAAGGACGAGACGGCCCGGGCGCATCGCGGCCCGGAGCATGACACGGGGCGCCGAGCCGAATCGCCGGGCGACCCGTGAGGATCTCATCGGGAAGTTATCGGCGTGCGACTCAGCCGCTCGAGCTCCACGACCTCGAGGGCGCGGGCCTCGGCCGGCGTGAGGTCGGCGAGCTGCTCGAGCGTGCGCGTCTTTCCCGCCTCGGTCGCGATCAGGTAGCCGAGGTAGTACCCCGAGCGCGACGGGATGTCGAGGGCGGCGGCGCCCCCCAGGAAGTACCGCGCGTAGTCCTCGCGCTTCTCGCTGTCCAGAAGCTTCAGGGCCTCCGGCGCGGTGCGGTCGAGAGCCGCCCGGGCCGGCCCGATGGGCGGGAGGCAGCAGACCTGCTGCTCCGGGACCTCCGGGTTCAGCCGGCGGCTCACGTAGGTCGCCAGGCCCTCGGCCCAGAGCGCCCAGCCGAAGGTCTCGGGATCCTCCGCCATGGCCTCGCCGTGGTAGACGTGGAAGAGCTCGTGAACGACGAGCGGCGCGAGATCTTCTTTCAGCCTGGCGATGACGTCGAGTCCGAACAGGAGCGCGGTCTTCCCGTCCACCTCGCGCGTCGCGCCGTCGAACGCACCGGCCGAATAGACGAAGTACACGGGCGTCGAGCATCGGAACCGGGGGAACGATTTCCGGAACGCCCCGAGCTCGCCGGGCAGGTCCTTCGACAGTCGCGCGGACAGTTCCCGCATCGCCCCTTCGATCTCCGGCACCTTCTCGAGCGAGCGCGGAACGAACTCGGCCGGCGGCTTGGTCGCCTGGTGAAAGATGCCTTCGTAGACCGCCGCGCTGGGCCTCTCGACGATCTGCTGGAAGAGACGGTACTGCTCGGCACCGGGCTGGCTCTGCGCGGCCGCCCAGAACGTCCAGAACGCGGGCATGAGGTCCGTGGTGCGGCAGCCGGCCTCCGGAAGGGCGGGCTCCGCCAGGGTCGCGGCGAGCAACAGAACCGGGCCGAGCGGAGTCACGCCTTCACATACGACTCCACGGCGCGGAAGATCGGCTCAGGCGCCGTACGGCGCCAGCCGATGGCGAAACCGATGGATGGCCGCGAGAGCATGGCCGAGCGAGGTCATCCTCTCCCGGAGTTTCGCGTTCACGGCGATTTCCACTTCGCGAGGGCCGCGGCCGCGCCCTCCTGCATCGTCCTGGCGGAATCCGCAGGAACGCTGAGGGCCTCGCCGCGCGCGAGCGGGAGTTTCGACGGCAGGCCCACCGGGGAGCGGCCGTAGAAGAGGCCGTAAAACGTGAGCGCCGCGACATAGGAGCCGGCGGGCGTCGGATGGAGACCGTCGGCCGAGTAGAGCGAGAGCTTCGGGTCTTTTTTCCAGGCTTCCCGCCACGCGTCGCCCGCCGGGCACAGCAGACCGCCGACGTCCTTCGCGGCGCCGGCGTAGGACTCGACCACGCCCTCGAAGTCCCGGGGCCGGCTGGTCGAGGGCCACACCATGTAGAGCACGGGCCGTGCGCCGACGGCGCGGATCGCCTTCGCGAACCGTTCCGTGTAGGCGCGCAGCACCGAGATTCCGTCGGCCGAAGCCGAGGGGCCCTGCTGCAGAACGACGTAGTCCCAGCTTCCGACGGCGATCATCTTTTGCGCCTCGCCTCGGTTCCACTGGTCTTCGAGGCTCAAGCCGGGGCCCGTCACGGCGCGCACGAAGGGCCGCGACTCCCCCGCGGCCTCGGCGAGCGAGCGGAACATCGCGGGCAGATCGTTGGTGTAGGTCAGACTGTTGCCGATGAAGAGAACGTGGATGGGCGCCGCGATCTCCTCGTCCGGGCGCTCCTGCCCGTGCGCGGCGGCCGCGTCGAGGCCTGAAGCGAGACCGAAGGCGAGGCCGAGGGCGAGGACGCTCCGAAGCCGGCGACTCACTCCGGCGCCTTGACGAGCACCGGGATCGCCACGTGCGAGGGATGGCGGGGCGAACGGTAGACGCGGTGGGTCGCCGCCCGGAAGTCCGCGGCCTTCGCCTCGAAAATGTTGGGTACGAAGGTCTGGGGATTGCGGTCGATGATCGGGAACCAGCTGCTCTGCACCTGCACCATGATCCGGTGGCCCTTGCGGAACGCGTAGCTCTGCGTGTGCAGACTGTACGCGTACTCGAGGACGGCGTTGGGAGCGATCGGCTCGGGCTGCTCGAAAGACTTCCGATAACGCCCGCGGAAAACCTCGTTGGAGACCATCAGCTCATACCCCGCCAGGTCCCAGTTCTCGGGGTACCGCTCCGGATAAACGTCGATGAGCTTGACGATCCAGTCGGCGTCGCTGCCGGTGGTCGAGGCGAAGAGGCGCGCCGCCACCTCGCCGGCGATCGTCACGTCCTCGGTCAGCGGTTCCGACTCGTAGGTCAGGACGTCGGCCCGATCGTCCACGAAGCGCTGGTCCTCGACGAGCCAGGTCGGCCACTTCGAGCCGCCCGGAAAATACGTCGTCTGGATTGGGCGCCGCCGATACGGGACCGGGTGCGCGGGGTCGGAGACGTACGCGTCGAAGGCCTCGGCCTCCCCGGACGGGCCGGGTACGGGGGCGTCGAAGGAGAGCGAGCCGTCCGCCCCGAAGTAGAGGTTGCGGACCTGCGTGCGCGCGGCCGGCGGCCAGGCCTCCCACCGCCGCCACCGGTTCGTTCCGGCCTCGAAGGTCAGGGCCTCCGGAAGGACGTCGGGGCCCCGATCCTTGAGGTAGTGCGCAAACCACGGCGCCTGGATCTCTTCCCGGAAATACTTCGCGGTCGCGCTGTCGAAGGGGATCGCGCCGAGCCGGTCGCCGTCGCCGTGCGTCCAGCCGCCGTGGTTCCACGGCCCGACGACGAGGCGGTTGAGGTCCTTCGGATCGTGCTTCTCGAGCGCCGCGTAGATCTGGAGCGGGCCGAAGAAGTCCTCCTGGTCCCACCAGCCCGCGACGTTCAGCGTCGGGACGGCCACCTCGCGAAGATGCGGGATGAGGGTCTGCGCCTTCCAGAACGCGTCGTAGTCGGGGTGCGCGACGAAATCGTTCCAGGTGGGGATCTTTCCGTGGAAGAAGAGGGCGTTGACGTTCGACAGCGGCCCCAGCGCCAGGTACCACCGGTAGGTGTCGTAGCGGTCGAAGCCGAAGGGCTCCAGGTTCTTCCCGCTCTCGAGCCAGTAGGCGTACTCGAGCCCGTAGCTCAGGCGGAAAGCGCCGTTGTGGTGAAAGTCGTCCCCGAGCCACATGTCCGACGGCGAGGCCTGCGGAGAGATGGCCTTGAGCGCCGGGTGGGGCTCGAGTGCGCCCATGATCGTGGTCCAGCCGTCGTAGGAGACCCCGAGCATCCCGGCGCGACCGTTGTTCCCGGGGACGTTCTCGAGGAGCCAGGCGATCGTGTCGAACGTGTCGGTGCCTTCGTCCAGACTCTTCGTGTCGCCCGGCGGGCGCGCCGGCCGCTGCATGACGAAGACGCCTTCCGAGCCGAACTTTCCTCGCAGGTCCTGGAAGACGAAGACGTAGCCGTCGTCGGCGAGCGCCTTGAGCGAGCCCTCGAGCCGCTTGCCGGACTCGGCGACCCCGTAGGGCGTGCGCTGGATCAGGATCGGGAGCGGTCCGTGCTCGCCGCGGGGCGTGAAGATCTTCGCGTGGAGCTTGACGCCGTCGCGCATCGGGATCATGACGTCCCGCTCGAGGTACGGCTCCTCGACCGTACCGGCCCGAGGGGCGGCGGCGATCGCCGCGAGAGCGAGGCAGAGAGCGGCCGCGGCCGGAACGAGGCGCTTTTTCATGGGGCGAGTCTACGTCTTCGGGTTGGCCGTCAGCGCGCAGGCGGCGATCCGCCACTTTCCGTCGGCTTCTTTCCTCCAGACGATCAGGAATTTCGACGTCGACGGCGGACCGGAGGCGTTCGGCAGGGTCACGGCGGTCGACCCGGTCTCCCAGGCGAGGTCCCCTCCGGAAGCGACCTGGATCGAGTCGGTGGTCGCACGGAACGTGTCGAGGCGAGGCAGGCGCTCGGAGTACATCTTCTGGATCGCGGCCTTCCCCTTCAACGCGGCCTCTCCGTTGAAGTGGACGACGGCGTCCTCGGCCCAGAACGGCATCACGGCGATCGCGTCTTTGCGCGCCTCCGCGTCCGCCACGCCGCGGCTCGCCTCCCGGACTTCGGCCTCGGCGCCGGCCGTCGAGGGCCGCCGGCAGGCCGCTGCTAGGAGCAGGAGTCCCAGGATCGCCGCGGTGCGAAGCTTCATGCGTTCTCCCCCGACGCGCCTCAATGCTTGAGGATGTCCTCGACAGCCCCGGTGTTCGCGTTGACGATGACCGAGAGACCGCCGTCCTTGCCGTCGGCCTTGCTGTAGTTGATGTACCAGGTCGCATGCCGATCGCTCGGAGCCGCGGCCGTTCCGAGCGACACGGTATAGCCCTGCTGGAGCAGGTCCTCGCCGTGCTTCTTCGCGAGCGCGTAGAGCGCCGCGCCGTCGCGGTCGAAATCGGGCTTCAGATCCGGGAGGCGGCCGGCGGGCCCGGCCTGGGCCCAGCAAGTCAGCGACCCGCGGAACGTGTTGATCGCGACGCTCGCGTTCGCCTGAGCCGAGAAGAACATCAGGCTCCACGCCGTCGAGGACCCGTCGGGCTGGAGCGGTCCGAGGCTCGTGTTCGTGATGCGGGCCGGGACCGCGTCGGGCTTCCAGGCCTTCGCGTACTTGTCCGCCATCGCGTACATGTCGGACAGCTTGACCGCCGGGTTCTTGAGTTGGACCGTCTTGCAGGCCTCCTGGCCCGCCGCCGCGCGCCCGAGCGCCAGGGTGGCGAGGACGACCCACAGGACCGTTCGTCTCTTCATTCCTGCCCCCATGCAATGGATCTCGTCGTTCGGGACGTCCGCGGGCCACCCTCCGAGGGCCGCCATCGGAAGCGCTCGAGCGGGATCGCTCCCGTCTCGCCGAAATGCACGCCTTCCTTCTCGAGGAGAAACCGCTGGATCCGGTCCATCGGCCGGCCGTCCGAGCGCAGGCTGATCTTCCCGGCCGCGTTGACGATCCGGTGCCACGGCACGCGGCTGCCTTCGGCGAGGGCCGACAGCGCGTAGCCGACCATGCGCGCGTGGCCCGGAAGTCCCGCCGCGCTCGCGATCTGACCGTAGGTCGCGACGCGCCCCCGGGGCACGCGCGCCACGGCCGCGTAGATACGGGCGTACGTCGCGCGCGGGGCGGTCGGGGTCCTCGGGATCGATGCCTCCTGCAATTTCCCGCGGATGATACGCCTCAGCGAGATGAGCGTTGCGGGCTCAGAAGTGGGCCGGTGTCACCGCCTGGCGCGGAACCATCGCGAGCCGCTCCTTGAAGCAGCGCCCGTGGCAGAACCAGGCCTGGGTCATTCCTTCTTCGGTCTCGACGCGGACGACGCAGGGATCGACCGCCGTGCGTTCGATCGCGTGCCCGCAGAAGCAACAGGGACCGCCGATCTCCGCCTCGCCCATCGGTTCTCCAATCCGCCCGGATGCGCCGGGCACGTGATGTTGATGGTGATGTATCACAGGAACCGGCCGGAACCATGATGCCGTTGTCTCGGGAGAAGAGCGTCACACGGGGCACTTTGCCGCGATCCGGCGCACGGTGGTCACGTTGCGGATCGTCGTCGGCATCCCGAGCGTCTTCTCGAGACGCGGCCCCGAAAACACGGAGTCCGCGAAGCTCGTCCGGCAGTGCCAATAGAGCTCGCGGCCGATGACACGGATGTCGTCGGTCGCCGTGGCGCAGTCGCGCAGCCGCTTCGTCGCGGCAGCCGCCGGCGCGTCCGAAAGGAAACCGATGTAGAGGCGATCGCCCTCGCCGAGCGCGAACGGCTCCCGCCGGGCGGCCGCCGCGAGCTCGGCCGGAGTCCGCAGAAACGTCGCGACCTCGTAGCCGAGCGCCTCCTCGAGGCTCGCCTCGAGCCGGGCCGCGAGCGCGGTTTCGGCCTTCGACGAAGAATCGAAGATCACGTTCCCGCTGGCGATGACGGTCGCGACGCCGGTGCACCCCGCCTTCTCGAAGATGCGTCGGAGCGCATCCATCTTCACGACGTGCCCTCCGACGTTGATCGCCCGCAGGAACGCGACGTAGCGCGGCATTCGAGCCAAGAGTCTAACCCCCGGGACGACCCGATCGGCCGGGCGGACGAGACCCCGGCTACGGAGCTCGCGGTCCGACGAGCGGCGGGCGCCGGGCATCGAGATGGACGACGCTTCCGCCGGTATTGGCGTAGAGGCGCAGACAACCGTCAGCGAGGTCGAGCTGCCGCGGCGTCGGCGCCACCGTCAAGGTCTCCCAGGACCGGCCGCCATCGCGACTGACGCTGATCGATCCGTAATCGTTCCAGGGAGCCGCCGAGAATCCTGGGCCTTTGAGATCGGCCGCGTAGATCGGCGACCCCTCGCAAGGATCGAACACGAGGTCCGAGACGTAAGCCTCGTGAAAATCGGCCGAGTTCCAGGTACGGCCGGCGTCCTCCGAGACGAATACGCCGCCGCAGAGGAGTCCATAGCCCCGAATCGGCCCGGGGAAAAAGGACGTGAGCGCTCCCGTGCCGGCGACCATCCGATCGGGGTCCTCGGGGTCGACGACGAGCGCGGTCAGGTGGGGACAGGCGGGCGGCGGCGACGCCACGAGGTCCCAGAAATACCCTCCCGTTCTGCTGCGAAACACGCCGTTGCCCGCGACTGCGAGAAGCGCGCCGCCAGCCTGGATGTCGAGCCTCACGTCGCCTGTGAACGGGGCTGGAAGTTCCCTCCACGTGTCGCCCCCATCATCGCTCCGCACGAAGCGATTGTTGGCGGACAAGGCGATGTCGACGGAACGCGGGTCGCCGGGGTCGAAGGCGATCGAGTGCTGGTGGACGTAGCCCGGAGAAAAGCTGGCCACGAGGGTCCATGTGGCCCCGGAGTCGAGCGAACGGTAGAGGAAGCTGTCTCCGACGTCGTTCGTCGCCGCGAACAGCCGCGCGGGATCGTTCGGATCGACCCGCAGGTCGCCGGGCCACTGGCCGTCGGGTCCCGTCGCCAGGCTGGTCCACGAAGCACCCGCGTCCGTGCTCTTGAAGACGGCGGTCCGTGAAGAATCCCACCCGAGACCATAGACCGTCGCGTCGTCGTCGGGCGCCAGGGCGAAAACGCTCATCCACGGCGGGCCGCTCCACCGGAAAGCCTCCCCGGTTCGCTCCGGGACCATCCGAGGATCGCCGGAGGTCAATCCGGCAGCAGAGAGCGCGAAGACGAGCCAGCAAAGCAACCTGAAGGAGTATACGCAGGCGCTCGCCGGGACGTCGCAATCACACGCGACGGCGTCCGGCTCACCGCGGCCCGATCGGCCTCACCGCCTTTCGGCGACGTAGATCTTGTTGACGATCTTCCAGTCGTCGCCGAGCTTCAGGAGGTTCAGGTAGTCGGTGTAGGTCGACCCGGGGTAAGCCTCGACCACCTTCACCGCGGCGGCGGAGCCGGTCACGTCAACGCTGACGATGCGCAGGTCTCCCTTTTCCTCCTGGCCGGCGCTCTTCGCGAAGCCCTCGTACCACTGCTCCTGCGTGAGCTGGCCGAGAGTTCCGTCCTTCTTTCGGAAGTAGAGCCTCGCCTCGGGATAAAAGGCCTTCCGGAAACTGTCGACGTCGTTGAACTTGAGACCGTGCAGGTACGTCTCGACCGTCCGGCGGACCGCGGCGTCGTCGGACGCGGGCTCCGCGGCGCGAACCGCCGCCGCGCACGCCAGGACGAGACCGAATGCCAGGGCTCTCCTCACCGTGCCTCCTTCTGTGCCTCCAGGCGCATCGAGTCGAAGAACGCGTCGACCGCGGCCTCGTGGAGAATGTCCCGCGTCTCGGCCGTGTAGGTGATGCTGTAGAAGCCGTCGCCCGCGTCGATGATGATGACGCGATGCGGCGGCGGCCGGTCGGGCTTCGAGCCGTAGAGTTCGACGCTCAGGTACCGGATCTTGCCGGGGTCGAGCCCTTTCGGCTGCCAGCGCTCCGCGAGCATGTCCGGGAAGGACTGGCGCGTGACGGCCATGTCGGCTCGGACGAACGACTCGAGGTCGGCGAGCGCCGGGACGTTCGGGTCCTTCGCCTGGTACGCGATCGCAATCGCGCGGTCGGTGTTCTCCGGAGTCCTCCCCTTCGGGAGAAACATCAGCTCGACGCCGGCCTTGCGGGCCCCGGGCGCATCCATCACCCAGCCCGGAGGGACGTCGTACGCGAGCGTGGCGGGCGCCGGCTTGCCCGCGGCCGTCGCCGCGAGGGCCGCCGCCAGGACAAGGCCGCGCCGGAGGGCTCGCACGGTCAGCCGAGGGTCGCCACGAGAATGGCCTTGATCGTGTGCATCCGATTCTCGGCCTGGTCGAAGACGATCGACGCGGGCGACTCGAAGACTTCCTCGGCCACTTCGAGGCCCTCCAGGCCGAACCTGGCGTACAGCTCCTCGCCCTTGGTCGTCTCCCGGTTGTGGAAGGCGGGCAGGCAGTGCATGAACTTCGCGCTCGGGTTGCCGGTCGCCTTCATGAGCGCCGCGGTCACCCGGTACTTCCTGAGCGCCTGAATGCGCTCGCCCCAGGCGGCGGCGGGCTCGCCCATCGACACCCAGACGTCGGTGTGGACGAAGTCGCAGCCCTTGACGCCCTTCCTGGGGTCCTCGGTCAGCGTCAGCCGGGCGCCCGAGTCCTTCGCGAGAGCACGCGCCCGCGCGACGACGTCGGAACCTGGCCAGAGCGCTTTCGGCGCGGCAAGGCGAACGTCCATCCCCATGCGGGCCCCGACGAGGAGGAGCGAGTTGCCCATGTTGTTGCGCGCGTCGCCGAGGTAGCAGTACGCGACCCGGTGGAGCGGCTTCTCGGAGTGCTCCTCCATCGTCAGCAGGTCCGCGAGCATCTGCGTCGGGTGCGACTCGTCCGTGAGGCCGTTGTAGACGGGCACGCCCGAGGAACGCGCCAGCTCCTCGACGACGGTCTGCCGGAAGCCCCGGTACTCGATCGCGTCGTACATCCGCCCGAGAACGCGCGCCGTGTCCCGGATCGACTCCTTGTGGCCGATCTGCGAACCCGACGGGTCGAGGTAGGTGACGCCCATCCCCTGGTCGTACGCGGCGACCTCGAACGCGCAGCGCGTGCGGGTCGAGGTCTTCTCGAAAATGAGGCAGAGGTTGCGGCCTTTCAGCCTCGCGACCTCGGTGCCGGCGTACTTGGCGCGCTTGAGGTCCTTCGACAGGTCGAGCAGAAAGCGAATCTCGTCCCGAGAGAAGTCGGACATCTCCAGGACGCTTCGGTTCTTCAGGTTCACTGGCATGAGCGTCATTCTCTCCCGAGTTCAAAGCGGGCGGGGACGAGCCGTCCACCGAAGGCAAGCCACCGGCATTAGGCAACGCCGGGCGAAGCCCGGCGGTAACCCGCCCCTACGACCGAGGGCTTCGCACCCGGTATCAATCGACCGGCTCCCAGGGCGGAGGCGGGTGAACACCGGCCGCCCGGTCGACTTCCCGGGTGATCGCATCGACCGCGGCCCCGATCTTCGCCAGCGCCTCTTCGTCCGGCATCTCCTCCGGAATCGCGAAGGGCTCGCCGTACCCGACCACGCAGCGCGAAAACGGCTTCGGAATCATGTAGCTGTCCCACGACCTCAGGAACAGCGGACGGGTGCAGGAATAGGTGTGCGGCAGGATCCAGGCGCCGGTCTCACGCACCAGGCGCAGGACCCCCGGCTGGACGACACGCGGCGGCCCCTTCGGACCGTCGACGGTCAGGGCGGCGGTATGCCCGGCCCGCACACGCGCGATCATCTGCTGCAGCGCCGTGCCGCCGCCCTTTCCGGTCGAGCCCCGCGCGGCAATGTAGCCGTGCCGGACGAGCCACCGGGCGATGAGCTCGCCGTCCTTCGAACGCGAGGCCATGGTCACCATGCCCTCGCGGACATGGATCATCGCCGGCAGGATCAACCGGCCGTGCCAGAGCGTGTACGCGATCGGGACCCTGCGCGCGAGAAGGGACGTCTCGTGTTCCGGGTGAAGCGTCTCGATCCGAAGCGTGGCGCGCAGGCCGAAGACACCGGCGGCAACGAGGCCGGCCTTGAAGCTCGCGCCCGGCATCGAACTTTACGGGCGACCGGCGGCCGCGAAGTGGGCCGCGACCTTTTCGTAGACGCTCGGAATGACCTCGGGCACCTTCTTGACGCCCTGGGTGAAGACGGCCACGATGAAGTCGGACCCGTTGGGGAGTGCGACCCGCGCCACGAGGTGATGGAAGTCGTAGGCGTCGCCGGACTTGGCCCACACGCGGCTGCCCTTCGGCAGGTTCTGCCCCGCCAGGCGCGCGTCCTCGAGCTCGAGGTCCTCGAGGGCCTCGCTCCCGGTGATGTCCCGCGCGAGGAGCATGAGCATCTGGTCGGTCAGGGCCTCGCCGGCCACCTCGCCCCGGACGATCTCCTTGAAGATCCGGGCGGCCTCCGCCGCCGTCATGCGGTTGCGGTTCTTTCCGCCGTCGCGAAACGCCTGCTCCCGCCCGTAGGCGTCCTCGCAGAAGGTTTTCTGGTTGGCGTTCAGGTTCGCGTACCCGCGCCCGCGGTACCAGTCGTTCACGACGTTGCGCTTCGACTTCCAGCGTTCCCACTCGGCGCCCGAAAGCTCGGGGCCAGAGGTCGTGCCCGTGATCGAGTCGACCACGAAGCCCGTCGCGTCGTTCGAGGAGATCGTGATCATGTCCCGGACGGCCCGGACGAGCTCCGGCGTGTCGTCGAGCTTGCCGGCCTGCTTGCGCGACTCATAGTAGGAGAGGAAGCACAGCTTCACGACCGAGCAGGGGTAGTAGGAGGCGTCACCCCGGTATGAGCCGGCGGGGAACGAGGCGTCGGGAACCGGCGCCGTCATGTCGATGACGGCGATCGAGAGACCCTGCTCGGTCAGGCCGCGGCCGGCGAACTGCTCGACGGTCTCGGCGGCGATCTTCGCCAGGGCCGCGTCGAGCGCGGGGGACGGGTCGAGCTTCGAAATCGGCGCGGGCCCTTCCGCCGCCGACAGCGCCGCCGCGAGGCCGAGCGCGGCGACCGTTCCGGCCGCAAGCCTCAGGAGCGCGCCTCCCGCGACCCGGGGAAGGAGAGCGGCGCCCGGGCCGGGGGAAGCGAGGCCGCGTTGCGCTTCCGGGCGCGCAGGACCAGAAAAACCAGGGTCCCGGCCATGGAGAACGGCACCGCGATCATCAGCAGGATCGACAGGTACATCCCGCGCCACACTCCCGCACCGCCGTCGTCCGCCTCGCTGCAGAGCGGACAGGCCGACGCGACGGCCGCCAGGACGACCGCTCCCAGGGCCGCGATCGCGACGATGCGGAGAAGCCTCTTTCCGGAAGCGCTCATCGCCTTCACCTTACCCGAATCGGGCCGGGATCGTAAAGCTGGTAGAGCATCAGGTAGATCACGACCCCGGTGACCGAGACGTAGAGCCACAGCGGGAACGTCCAGCGCGCCAGGCGCCGGTGCTTCTCGTCCCGGCGCTTCAGGCCCAGGTAGAGGGTCCGGAGGACCATCGGCACGATGGCGGCGGCGAGGATCGTGTGCGTGGTCAGGATCGTGAAGTACACGAGGCGCACGGGGCCCTGGCCCGTGAAGCGCACCGAACCGACCGCGGCGTGGTAGACGAGGTAGCAGACGAGGAACACGGCGGAGGTCGAGGCGGCGGCCAGCATCAGCGCCCGGTGCCGGTCGATCTTCCGGGCCCGGATGGCCCGGTAGCCGAGGACGAGCAGGACCGCGCTCGCCGCGTTCAGCGTCGCGTTGACGGCAGGAAGCTGGGTGATGTTCACGGGCGGCTCTCGCCCCCGGTCGTAGGGGCGGCCCTTGCGGCCGCCCGAGGGCGGGGACGAGCCCCGCCCCTACTCCGGAGACTCAGATGAGGTACACGATCGCAAAGAGCAGGATCCAGACCAGGTCGACGAAGTGCCAGTACAGCCCGAGGGTCTCGATGCCGAGGTGATGGTCCGGCGTGTACTTGCCGAGGAAGAGCTTTCCCGTGCACCACGCGATGCAGACCACGCCGCAGAACACGTGGAAGCCGTGGAAGCCGGTCATCGTGTAGAAGGTCGACCCGAAGAGCGAAACGTGCGGGTTGAAACCCTCGTGGAGCAGGTGCTTGTACTCGTAGACCTGGACCGAGAGGAAGATCGATCCGCCGAGGAGCGTCAGGCACATGAAGAGCTTCGACTTGCCGACGTTGCCGCGCTGGATCCACTCGAGCGCCTTGACCATGGTCACGGAGGAGCAGATCAGGATGAAGGTGTTCGCCGCCGTCAGCCAGATGTTGAGCGTCTGCTTGGGATCCGGCCAGGTCGAGCCGTAGCGCAGGACGATGTACGAGCCGATCAGGCCCGTGAAGAACATGACCTCCGAGCACAGGAAGACCCACATCCCCATCTTGTCGTGGGGAATGCCGGTCGAGGTGCGGTCTTCCTCGGCGTGCGGGTCGAACGTGATCGCGGCGGCGTGATCCATGTCGTTGTTCGCTCCTGCTCTGTTACGGCCTGGGCAGAACCAGCTCGCCGATTCCGACCGACACGAGGATGCATCCCAGGATCAGCGTCGACGCGAAAAGGACGCCCATGATGCGGCGCTCGAACTTGAGGTGCATGAAGTACAGGGCGACGAGCACCGCCTTGATGATCGCGAGTCCCACGATCCCCCCGGCGAGCACGAGCTCGGAATGGTGCGGAATGATCGCCCACGCGATCTCGCCGATCGTGAGCCCCAGCAGCCACCAGAAGATGGCCATGTAGTTGGGTATCTGGTGCGTGTCGCTGTGTGCTTCGGACGACATCGTTCCCCCTTCAGTGCGCTCGCGAGACGATGAAGAGAATCGACCCGAGGAAGAGACCCGCGCCGAGGCTCACGAGGATCCAGAGGACCCGGCGGTTGGTCGCGTCGGTCGCGGTCATCGATCGAACACCATGAGCCCCAGAAGGGCCGGCAGGTACAGCACCGACGCGAGGAAGAGACGCCGCGCCGCCGGGACCGTGCGCTGCCAGGCGAAAACGAGGGTGAAGGCGAGGAAGGCCGTACCGAGCAGCAGCGCCCCCCAGAGGTAGCCCCGGCCCGCCGAGGCGAGGAACCCGGCCGCGAGGGTCACGGGCAGGAGAGCCGTGGCGTAGAGGACGGCTTGCCGGCCGGTCGAGGAGCCGTCCCGGTCGGTCACGGCGAGCATCGGGAAGCCTCCGCGGGCGTAGTCCTCGCGGTAGAGCCAGCCGATCGCCAGGAAGTGCGGGAGCTGCCAGAGAAACAGGATGGCGAAGAGGCCCCAGCCGGCGGGGCCGAGGGACCCGCGCGCGGCGGCCCAGCCCATGAGCGGTGGCAGGGCCCCGGGTACCGCCCCGACGACCGTGCAGAGCGAGCTGACGCGCTTGAGCGGCGTGTACACGAAGACGTACGAGAAGATCGTCGCCGCGCCGAGCGCGAGGGTCAGCGGATTGACGGCCGCCAGCAGCGCCAGCCCCACGACGGAAAGGGCGATTCCGAAGGCGCGGGCGTCTTCGGGGCGGAGCCGGCCCGAGGGAATGGGACGGCGGCTCGTGCGGTGCATGAGCGCGTCGGTTTCCCGCTCGACGTAGTTGTTGAGGGCCGAGGCTCCCCCGCACAGGAGCGCCGTGCCGGCCATGAAGATCAGGAAGGCCAGGAAAGAAAAGCTCCCCGGACCGCCGACGGCGTAGCCGACCCCGGCGGTCAGGAGGACGAGCATCGTGATGCGTGGCTTCGCGAGCTCCAGGTAGTCCCCGAAGCGCGGGGAAACCTCCCCGGCGGGCAGCGCGGCCGCGGCGGGAGCTACTTCCACCCGGCTGCCCTTCCCGGCATCGCGGGCCGGATCGGAACGACGTTGTTGCGGCGGCGGTCGAGGGCGAGCGCCGAGACCGTCAGGGCGACGGTCGATCCCAGCAGCAGGGCGCCCGTCGCGACGTGCGCCGTCGTGAGAATGACGTCCTTCTTCGACAGCACCGTCAGCGCTCCGAGGGTGACCTGGACGGCGACGAGCCCGCACAACCCGGCGGCGGCGCGCGATAGCCCCCGGCGCCCCGAACGGAACGCGCGGACCGCCGAAGCGGCGACGAGCACGGCGATCGCGAGGGCCATGATCCGGTGAGCGAAGGCGATCGCCACGGGGAGGGTGCCGAGGGGCGGAACGATCCGCCCGAGCGCGAGCGGGAAGTCCGGAATCGCGAGTCCGGACTTCGTATGCCGCATCACGGCGCCCACCACAAGCTGCACGAAGATGACGGCGCCGGTCGCCCCGGCGAGCCGCGCGACGGGGCTCGCGCGGAACGCACCGGTGAGGCTCGCCGGTGCGGCCTCGCGGAAGCGGGGCGAAGTGGCGACGGCGATCGTGACGGTCAGGACGAAAAAGATCTGCGCCAGGCAACCGTGCGCCACGGAGATCGGCGTCGGGAGAAAGTAGATCACGGTCAGGCCGCCGAGGAGCCCCTGGGCGACGACGGCCGCGAGCGCGGCGTAGCCGAGCCTCCGCACCCACGCACGGTCTTCGCGGCGCGCGAGCCAGATCGCGAGGATGATCGTGAGAAAGCCGACGCCGGAGGCGATGAGCCGGTGCGTGTGCTCGAACCGGATGCCGCCGACCATCTTCGACAGCGGGAATGTGAACATGTTCCAGCCGTACGTGGTCGGCCAGTCGGGCACCGAGAGGCCGGACTCGGTCGACGTCACCAGCCCGCCCGCGACGATCAGCACGAGCGTCGCCGCGGCCACGAGGACCGCGTAGGCGTGGAGGCCGCGGGGACCGGGGCGATCAGCCATGCGCCTTGGCGGGGGCCGGGCCCGTCGGGGCCTCGTTCTGGGGCCAGTAGTCCGCACCGTGCCCGGGGACGCTGTACTCGTAGGGCCCGCGGTGCACCGTCGGGATGCGCCCCGTGAAGTTCTCGTGCGGCGGAGGCGACGAGGTCTGCCACTCGAGCGTGTTCGCGTGCCAGGGGTTGGGTCCCGCGACCTTGCCCCGGCGCAGCGACAGGAAAAAGTTGAGGATGAGGATCAACTGCGCCGCTCCGAGGACGAAGAGCGAGATCGTCATGAACTGGTTCATCGGCTGGAGGTTCTTGAACAACGAGTACTGGGTGTAGTCGTAGATCCGGCGCGGCATGCCCCGCATCCCCAGGAAGTGCATCGGGAAGAACACCAGGTTGAACGTGACGAAGGTGAGCGCCCAGTGAATCTTGCCCCACGTCTCGTTCATCATCCGGCCGAACATCTTCGGGTACCAGTAGTAGAGACCCGCGAAGGCCCCGAAGAGCGAGCCGCCGAAGAGTACGTAGTGGATGTGGCCCACGATGAAGTAGGTGTCGTGGATGAAGATGTCGACCGGCGTCGAGGCCATGAAGATGCCGGAGAGCCCTCCGATGACGAACATGGCCACGAACGAGAGGGCATTCAGCATGGGCGTCGAGAAGTGAACGTCGCCGCCCCAGACGGTTCCGAGCCAGTTGAACGTCTTGATGGCCGAAGGCACGGCGATGACCATCGTCGAGATCATGAAGGTCGTGCCGAGGATGGGGTTCATGCCGCTCTGGAACATGTGGTGTCCCCAGACGATGAACCCGAGCCCTGCAATCCCCATCATCGAGTACGCCATGGCGCGGTAGCCGAACACGGGCTTGCGGCAGAAGACGGGCAGGATCTCCGAGGTGATGCCCATCGCGGGCAGGATCATGATGTAGACCTCGGGGTGCCCGAAGAACCAGAAGAGGTGCTGCCACAGGAGGACCTGGCCCCCGCCGGCGTTCGTCAGCGGCTGCCCAGAGATGACGAGTCCGGCCGGCAGAAAGAACGTCGTGCCGAGCGTCCGGTCGAAGAGCAGCATGATGAGCGCGGCCGAGAGCACGGGCAGCGCGAGCAAAAGAAGAACGGCCGTGATGAAGAGCGCCCACACGGTCAGGGGCATCCGGAAGAAGCTCATGCCGGGCGCCCGCATGTTGACGATCGTCGTGATGAAGTTGACCGACGTCAGGAGCGACGAGAGCCCCAGGATCAGGAGCGAGATCAGCCAGATCGTCTGGCCCCGCGGCTGGATCGCGGAGAGCGGCGCGTAGGAGGTCCAGCCTCCGGCCGCCGCGCCCCCGGTCACGAAGAAGGAGTAGATGATGAGGACCGCCGCGGGCACGGCCACCCAGAAGGACATCATGTTGAGCTTCGGGAAGGCCATGTCCCGGGCGCCGATCTGGATGGGGACGACGAAGTTGCCGAACGCGCCGATCAGGATCGGCATGATCGCGAAGAAGATCATGATCGTCGCGTGCATCGTGAAGAGCGAGTTGTAGAACTCGGGCAGCATCACGCCGCCCGGCATCCCTTCCGGCACGAGCTTGCCCATGAACGGCAGGGGCCGCCCGGGCCAGGCGAGCTGGTACCGGACGAGGGTCGCGAGCAGCCCCCCGATCACGAGCATCGTGAGCGCGTAGAAGAGGTACTGGATGCCGATCACCTTGTGGTCCAGCGAAAAGACGTACTTGCGCAGGAACGTGGTCGGCGCGGCGTGTCCGCCGGCGTGGGCGTGCGCCTCCCGGGGCAGGGCGACCGTGCTCAAGAGTTGCCTCCCTTTTCACTGACGACGACGACCGGGGCCGCCGCGGGTTGCGCCTGCGGGGCGGCGGCCGGATTCTGTTCGGCGGCCGCCGCCGCGGCCTGCTCGGCCATCCACTTCTGGAAGTTCTCGGGCGTGTCGACCGTGACGAAGCCCTTCATCCGGAAGTGACCCAGGCCGCACAGCTCGGCGCACGCGATCTCCCAGTTCCCCACGCGGTTGCCCTCGAACCAGATGCGCGTCTTCATCCCCGGAACCGCATCCTGCTTGACGCGAAACTCCGGAAGGAAGAACGAATGGATGACGTCCTTGGACGTCAGCGTCGCGACGACCGGCTTGCCCACGGGGAAGTGCAGCTGGTTCAGCGTGACGACGTCGTCGGCCGTGTCGAACTTGCCGTCGGCGCCGGCGTACCGGATGTTCCAGGCGAACTGCTCGGCCGTCACGTGGACCTCGATCGCGTCCTTGGGCATCCGCTCCTTGATTTCTTCCCAGACTCGGCGCGAGAGCAGCGCGACCATCACGCAGATCAAAGCCGGGACGATCGTCCAGATCACCTCGAGCCGGTTGTTGCCGTGCGTGTACACGGCCTTGCGCCCCTCGCGGTGCCGGTATTTCCAGAGGAAGAAAATCAGCAGGGCCTCGACGATCACGAAAATGACGCCGGTGATCCACGCGATGAGGTGCCAGATCGAGTCGATCTCGTGAGCGTAGGTCGACGCCTGCTCCGGCAGGTGCAGCCAGAACGGCAGGGCCCCCGCGGCGGCCGGCGCGAGGGCGGCCACGAAAAAGAAAAGCGCCGGCCGGAGAGCCCGGACGGCGCCCGAGAAACGCATTGTGTTGTTCACGGCGGGATAGATTACCGGACTATCCCTTGAAGGTGAAGTCGAGCGTTTTCGACTCGTTGCCCGTGATCGTCACGTTCTGGGTCTGGGTGCCGTACTTCTCGTGCCACGCCTCGATCACGTAGTTGCCGGGCGGGAGATTCTTGATCTCGAAGGCGCCCTGGTCGTTGGTCACCGCGAAGAAGGGGTGGTTGAAAACGCCCGTGTAGGCGCCCATCCACTTGTGGACGTCGCACTTGAACCGGATCGGGACCTCGACCGAGTCGAACTTCTTGATCGTTTCCATGCCCTTGAAGGGCTGGCCGATGTTGAATTCGGCGTTCTTCTTCGGAAGGGCGTGGATGTTGTGCAGCGTGCCGTCGCTGTTGAGGACCTTCAGCGGCTGGCCCGCCATGATGCCGAAGACGTGCGGGTGGTACTGGCAGCCGTGCTGATCGAGGGTCACCGCCTCGGTCGGCACCGGGTAGTTGCCCGAGGCGCCTTCCTTGACGTAGACGAGCACCCACTCGAGGGTCTTGTTCGGGTTGACGACGACTTCCTCCTCGTGCACCGGCTCCTTGTGCTCGGACTTGCAGAAGGCGTCGGCGTCCATCTTGATGGTCGGCATCGCCGGGGCGGTGCCGTCGAAATTGACCTTGCCGGTCAGGGTCGCGCCGCCGGTCGCCGGGGCTGCCGCGGCGGCCGCCGCCGGGGCCGCCGACGTCGAGGTCGCCGGGGCCTCGTCTTCCATCAATGCGTCCTCGTCCTTCTGGCCGCCGCAGGCCAGGATCGGCAGGGACGCGGCCGCCGCCAGAAGCAGAAAGAGAGCGCGCTTGGACATCGAAGTCTCCTTAACGTGAAATCCCGGTAGACCGTGCTTCCGGACCCGCGCGCTTCTGCGAAGGCGCCGCCAGAGCCCGGGCATCATACCCAAGCCGTTCCACGCTTTTCAAGCAGCGCTGGAATGGTATCGTCAATCCACAGAGTGCTTTCGACGACGCTCCTCGCCGAGGACCTCGACAAATCGTTCGTGGGACCTCCCCTCTTCTCCGGGTTCTCCGCCCGGATAGAAGCCGGTCTGACCGCGGTCACCGGCCGGAACGGCAGCGGCAAGACGACCTTGCTGAAGATCCTTGCGGGGTTGCTGCGTCCGACCTCCGGACGCGTGCGCGTCGAGCGGGACGGCCGGGTGCTCTCCGGCGACGAGCGGCGCCTGGCGATCGGCTGGGCCGGGCCCGACCTCGCCTTCTACGGAGAGCTGACCGGAGTCGAAAACCTGAGCTTCTACCGGGAGGCCGCCGGGCAGGCGCTTCCGGAAGCCGAGATCCGGCTTCGGCTCGCGGAAGTCGGCCTGGCGGAGTCGGCCGCCGACCGGCGGGTCGACGAGTACTCGACGGGCATGCGCCAGCGCCTGCGCGTGGCGTTCGCCGTGCTTTTCGACCCGGCGATCGTACTCCTCGACGAGCCGTTCCTGGGGCTCGACGTCGAGGGTCGCGAGATCGTGTACGCCCTCGTCGAACGGGCCCGGCAGCGCGGCGCCGTGGTGCTCGCCTCGAACGACGAGCGGGACTTCGCCCGGCCGGAGCAGCGCATCGAGCTCGGCGCGGGGCCCGGCCGCACCGTATGAGCCTGCCCGGGCGGATCTGGGTCGTCTGCGCCAAGGACGCCCGCCAGGAGCTGCGGAGTCGGATCGCCACCCTCGCGGTGCTCTTCTTCGCCGCGACGGCGCTGGCGCTCACTTCGTACTCGATCGGCCCGTTCGGCCTCCCGGCGGCGGACCGGCCCCCTCTCCAGGCGGCCCTGCTCTGGATCATCCTTTTTTTCGCGGCGGCGACCGGCCTGCCGCGCGCCTTCGTCCAGGAAGAGGAAACGGGGACCGGGCTGGCGCTGCGCAAGACGCTGTCGGGCTCGCTGGTGCTGGCCGGAAAGGCGCTCTTCAACTTCGGCCTCTTTCTCGCGATCGCCGCCGTCGTGATCCCCGGCTTCTTCGTGCTCCTCGACTGGCGGGTGGCCGCCCCGGGCACGCTCGCCGCGACGATTCTCTGCGGCGGCTACGGGCTCGCGGTCGTTTCGACGTTCCTTTCGGCCCTGACGGCGCGGGCCGGCCAGAGGAACGTCCTCTTCGTGCTGGTCGCGTTCCCGCTCGTGCTGCCGCTGCTCCTCACGGCGATCTCCGCCACCCTCGCGGCGACGCGCGGAACGGACGCCTGGTCGCCCCTGCGGGTCCTGATCGCCTACGACGGTGCGGCGTCCTGCGCGGCGTATTTGCTTGCGGAAGTGGCCTGGGAGGATTAGAAATCCGTGAGGCTTGGAGGCGTGAGGACATGAAATTCCTGAAGGCGCTGCTGCTCCCGTACATGGCCGCCGTCGTCGGCGCGGCCTTCCTGTGGCCGCAGCCCGCGTCCGGTTTCATCGGCGAATCGTCCCGGATCGTCTTCTTCCACGTCCCCTGCGCGTGGACGTCGACGCTCGCGTTCGTGTTCGCCGCCATTTATTCGCTCGCCTACCTTCGCACGCGCAACCCGTGGCACGACGAGATCGCGTGCGCCGCCGTCAAGATCGGCCTCCTCTTCGGCGTCCTGACGCTCATCACCGGGTCGCTTTTCGCAAACATCATGTGGGGCTCGTGGTGGAACTGGGACCCCCGGGAGTCTTCGTACCTCCTGCTCGTCTTCCTCTATGCGGCCTACCTGTTTCTCCGGGCGGCCGTCGACGACCCCGAGCGGAGGGCCAGGATCGCCGCCGCCTATGCCCTCTTTGCGGCCGTGCTGATGCCCTTCCTGGTGTTCATCGCGCCCCGCGTCACGGCCTCGCTCCACCCCCAGACCGTCATCAACCCGCAGGGCAAGATCCTGATGGACACGCCCACCCGGGCCGTCTTCTTCGGCGCGCTCGCCGGGTTCTCGGGGCTGTTCGCCTGGATGCTTTCGCTCGAGGCCCGGGCCGCGCGTCTCGCCCGCCGCCAGGGCCGGCGCCCCGGCGCCTAAGGGGACGGCGGGGCGGAAGGCAAGGGTCGCGGCCGGGGGGCTCTTCCCAACCGACGCGCGGGCCCGGCCCGGGACGGGGTCGAGGGGGTCGGAAGATGCCTCCGCCCCTGATGCATTCGCATCACAGGCCGCGACCTGTCCCCTGCGACAGTTGAACTCGATGAAGATAAGGGAGAGACTGAAGCCATGAGCAGCCTCGGCTACCTGGCCGCCGTCAACGTGGTGATCTGGGTGGGACTGTTTTTCTACCTCTGGCGCCTTGACCGGCGCCTGACCGAATCGGAGCGCAAGTCATGAAGAAGGGCTACTGGATCGCCGCGGTGCTCACCCTCGCCTTTCTCGGCTTCGGCCTGACCGCGTTCCAGAAGACGCTGACCCCGTACCTGTCCTTCGACGAGGCGCGCAAGTCGACTGGGATCGTCCAGGTCATGGGCGGCCTCGACAAGCAGAGCGACCGCTACGACACGGGCAAAGAAGAGCTCTCGTTCGACCTGGTCGACCCGGCGGGCCACCGCATGCCGGTCGTCTACCGGGGCGTCCGTCCGGGCAACTTCAAGGACGCGATCTCCATCGTCGCGATCGGCCGCTTCGAGGAGGGCCGCATCGAGGCCGAGAAGCTCCTCGTGAAGTGTCCCTCGAAGTACCAGGGGGCGGAGGTCGAGAAGGCCTACTCGGCGCAGCCCGCGGCTCCGGCCCAAAAGAGCTGATGTACATCTGGCCCGGGGTGGCGGCGATCTGGGGAGCGCTCTTTGCGGGGATCGCCTCGGCGTTCGTCTACTTCCTCGTCGACCGGGGGCGCAAGGAACTCCTGCCGCTCGCTCGGACGACCTATACGGCGTTTGCGACCTGCGTCGTCGTCGCGTCGGCGATCCTCATGACTCTCCTTCTGCAGCACCGGTTCGACGTGGCCTACGTCAACTCCTACTCGGCCACCGACCTGCCGCTCCACTTCCTAATCTCGACGTTCTGGGCCGGCCAGGAGGGTTCCTTCCTGCTGTGGTGCTTCTGGGGAGCGCTCATCGGGCTCTTCGTCTGGCGGAGCGCCAAGGAGCAGGAAGCGCCCGTGATGATCGTCTACATCGCGACCTTTCTCGGCATCATCGCGATCCTCTGCAAGCAGAGCCCCTTCAAGCTGCTGCCCCCGCCCGTGCCGCAGGACGGCGTCGGCCTGAATCCCCTTCTCCAGGACCCGTGGATGGTGATCCATCCGCCCGTGATGTTCATCGGGTTCGCGTCCCTCTCGGTCCCCTTTTCCTTCGCGATCGCCGCTCTCTGGAAGAAGCGCTGGGACGGCTGGATCACCCGGACGCTTCCCTGGGCGCTCCTGACCTTCCTGACTCTGGGAACCGCCATCCTCATGGGCGGCTACTGGGCGTACAAGACGCTCGGCTGGGGCGGATACTGGGGCTGGGACCCGGTCGAGAACACGAGCCTCGTCCCCTGGCTCTTTACGGCGGCCCTCGTCCACGGCATGTTCCTGCAGCGCGCGCGCAAGCGACACCGCAAGGTCAACCTGATCCTCGCCTGCACGGCCTACGCGACCATCCTCTACGGCACGTTCCTGACGCGCTCGGGAGTCCTCGCGGATTTCTCGGTGCACTCGTTCATCGATCTCGGGATCACGGGGTGGCTGGTCGGAATCCTCGGCACGTTCATCGGACTGTCCATCATCCTGATCGCCTGGCGGTGGCGGTCGATTCCCACGGCCTCGGACGAGGAGGGATCGCTGCTCTCCCGCAGCGTGCTCTTGATTCTGGGGATCGCGGTCTTCTGCGCTCTCGGCCTCGTGATCCTCCTCGGCACGTCGGCCCCGATCCTGACGCGGCTCTCCGGCACGCCCTCGCAGGTCCAGACCGCTTTTTACGGCCGGACGACCACCCCCGCGGGCTTTCTGCTCATCCTGCTGTCGGGGATCGTCGGATTCGTGTCCTGGAAGGGCACGACGTTCCGGGAGCTCCTCAGGAACTCTTACCGGTCCCTCGCCGTCGCCGCCGTCGTGATCGTCACGGCCCTCATCCTGGGAGCGAGGGGGACCGAGCCGCTCGTTCTCATCTTCACCGCGGCCTTCGCGGCCGACATGAACCTCCGCGCCGTCCTGCGCAAGACCTCGAGCGGAAAGCTCGGCGGGGCGGGCGGATACCTCGCCCACGTCGGCGTGGGCATCATGCTCGCCGGCGTCGTCATCTCGGGGGCCTACGCGAAGACGCAGCGGCTGACCTTGCGGGTCAACACGCCGACCAAGTCGGGCGACGTGACGCTGACGTACCTGCGGGTCGTGCCCGGGAGCGGCCGCACCAAACAGGCCATGGAGGTCCGCGTCGTCACGGCGGCCGGGAAGACCTTCTACGCCTACCCCAAGATGTACGAGAACAGCCGGACCGGCCAGCTCATGGTGAACCCTTCGATCAGGAGCTCGGCCGTGACCGACCTCTACATCGCTCCGCAGCAGTACGACCCGGGCCAGCCCGAAACGGTCGGCCGCGACATCCGGCTGACGAAGGGAACGACCACCAACATCGACGGCACCGGCTTCACGTTCCGCGACTTCAACGCCGACCGGTCGGCGATGATGCGGGGCGAGAAGACCGTCCTCGTCCTGACCGACCTGACGATCACTCCGCCCGACGGCTCGCAGCACGACATGACCCTCAAGTACGTCTTTCACCTCGACGGCGGCGAGACCGAGGCCGAGGCCGTGCCGATCCCCGGCTACCCCGACGCGAAGGCGCGCGTCCTCGCCGTCTCCCCCAACGACGGCGCCGTGATCCTCCGGTTGAACGGCGTCTCGAAGAACCCGGGCGACGAGTTCTCCCCGGCGACCGTCGAGTCGCTTTCGATCGAGGTGACGCGCAAGCCGCTCATCGCGCTCGTCTGGGGCGGCTTCTACGTCATGATGGCCGGGGGGCTCCTCGCTTTCATCAAGCGCACCGGCGAGGCGCGCCGCGCCGTCGTCGAGGCGGGCCAGGCGATGGTGGCATCCCGTACCGAGCCGCCGGTCGGCGCGACGGGGCCCGCCCTCCCGGCCCACACCCGCTCCCGCCTCGAGTAGCTCCCGCAGGGCCGCTCAACGCGGCGCGGCGACCTCGAGCTCCAAACCGTCGCTGGCCCCGGTCACGGAGCAGCCCGGCGGCTTCTCGGCCGAGAGCTCCTCGAGAGCCGCGCCGAGCGCCGCCTCCCCCATCTCGATCGGCCCCTTCCCGAAGTGGGAGAAGATCGCGCGCAGCACGCCGAACCGCGAGAGCCAGCCGAGCTGCGCCCGCACGGTCGTATGCCCGAGGAGCACCCCGCTCGGGTGCCGACGCACGAGGGAGCCGCGGAGCGTCGAACCGTCGCCGATGTAGAGGTCGCAGCCCGTGAGCGCCGCCTCCGGATTCTCGAACGCCACGATGTCGCCCGCGTAGACGACCGTCAGCCCTCCCGCTTCGATGCGCGCGCCGATGCCCGGGCAGCGCACGGAGTGGATCACGGGGTGCGCGCTCAGGCGGAAAGGACCGATGTCGACGGGGGCCTCGGGCTCGAGCGTCACCCGCCGGGTCAGCGGCAGCTCGCGCAGGAGGTCGTGGGTCACGGCCGAGGCGTGCACGGGAAGGTCGGTGCCCTCCCAGAGTCCCCAGCCGTGGTCGGGGTGCGCGTGCGAGACGAAGATCGCGTCGGGGCGGATCTTCGGAAGCAGGCCTTTCCGGTTCTCGCCGAAGTCGCAGAGCAGCCGGAACCCCTCGTCCTCCAGCACGAATGCGGAGTGGCCGGAATGCGCCTTCGACGTCTCCGCGACGTTGCCCTTCGTGCCGTAGAACCGGATGTTCACACGACCCAGTCTAGAAGCATTCCGGGAAATCCGAAGGTCCAGATTTTCCCAACCTCTCGGGCGATAGCCGAGCGCGAATCATTTCAGCCCCCCGGCAACGTCCGCTCGCGGCGCGAGGATTCTCCGCGAGCGCAGCGGAGGACGCCTCGCGCCGCGGGAGCGAGCGCGAAGCGCAGGGTCAGGCCCGCGGTCGAGCCCACAGGCGAGCCGCGGGCCGGTGCGCCGAAGGCGCAGACCCGCAGCGCAGCGCTCGCGACGGTCAGATTTCGCGCAGGGCGGTCGTGATCTTGAGGCGGGCGGCCCGCCACGCGGGAGCGAAACCCCCGACGACGCCCATCGCGAGGGCGAAGCCGATGCCCCCCGCGATCAGCTGCGGCGTCATGCGGAAGTTGAACAGGACCTCGGAGAAGGTCCGGAAGTTCATGGTCCCCGTGGGCTTCGTCAGGAACAGGTTGAAGACCAGGAACGTGATGACGACGCCGAGGACCCCGCCGGCGAGGCACAGCATGAGGGCCTCGATCACGAAAGACGCCATGATCGAGCGCCGCGAGAAGCCGATCGCCCGCAGCGTCCCGATCTCCCGGGTCCGCGCGGAGACCTGCGCGTACATCGTGTTCATCGCCCCGAATGCGGCGCCGATCGCCGTGAAGATCCCGACCAGGAACGCCAGGGCCTTGATCGGTGCGCCCGTGATCATCTGCTCGTCGTAGTACTTGCGCTCGGTCTTGCCCTCGAGCTTGAGGCGCTGATCGCCCTTGACCGTCTCGATGAAGCGGCTGGCGGACGCGTCGTCGGGCAGGCGGATGAAGACCGAGGAGTAGATGTTGCGCTTGGTCTGCTGCTGCAGGTCCGTGACGTCGGTCCAGATCTCCGACTCGTAGGCGCTGCCCTGCGCGTCGAAGAGGCCCACGATGACCCACCGGAAGCTGCCGGACTTCAGCGTGTCGCCGACCGCCATGTGGGCGAACCGCTTCGCGAGATTGCGTGAAACGATGGCCTCGTTGGTCGCCGGGTTGAACATGCGCCCGTCGACGATCCGGACGCCCGGGCGGATCTCGACCCCGATCGGCGCCATGCCCCGGACCTGGACGTTCGAGTTCGTCTTGCCGTCGAAACGCGGCACGTTGATCAGGGTCAGGAGCTCCGGCGAGACATAGGGCTTCCCGGCGGCGCTGCGCTCGGGGCCGGGCAGGGCCTGGATCTGGTCCGCCTGCTCGCGCGTGATGACGCTCTGCATCTCGGCCTGGGACCCGACGCGCATGGCGAGCACGTTGCGGGTCGAGGCCGTCACCGACAGGGTCCGCGTCACGCCCTGCACGAGCGCGAGGACGCAGAGGAAGACGGAGACCACGAGGCCGATGACGAGGGCCGTCATTCCCGTCGACGCCTTGCGGCCGACCAGGTTCCGGAGGTTGTACTTCAGGGGGATCGCCATGGTCACACCACCCGCCGCAGGCCGTCGACGATCTTCAAGCGCGAGGACTGGATGGCCGGCAGGAACCCGGCCAGGACGCCGACGCCGACCGAGACGGCGAACGCGAGCGCCAGCGTCTGCGGCGTGACCTTGAAGTTCACGAGCCAGATCGAGATCGACGTCTTGTTGCCGGCCGCGACGAGGGCGGGGATGAAGAAGAACTTCGCGAGCAGGACTCCGAGGATCCCGCCGAGGAGCGACATCAGCACCGACTCCGAGAGGATGAAGGCGAGGATGTGGTGGCGGCCAAAACCGAGAGTCCGCATCACGGCGATCTCCGTAACGCGCTCGCGGGCCGACATCGCGACCGTGTTGGCCACGATCAGCGTCACGGCGAAAAGAATGATGAGCGAGATGCCGTTGATGAGGAACTTGACGTTGCCCATCATCTCCATGAACTGGAGCTGAAACTGCTTTTCGGTCAGGGTCTTGGTCGGCGCGTCGCTGTTCTGAAACATCTGGTCGATCGCGGCCGCGACGCGCGGGACGTCCTCGGCGGAGGCGACTTTCAGGTAGTAGATGCCGGTGTACTTGTCGGCGCCGAACCACTTCGACTGGTTGAGATACTCGTTGTGGAAGAAGATGTTCGTCTCGTCTCCGGCGCTGAACGGCCCGATGTAGACGAGGTCGAGATTGATCGGGATGTACGTGCCGCGCAGGACGATGTGCTCGCCCTTCTTCCAGTGGAACTTGTCGGCGATCTTCTGGCCGGCCACGAACCCGTTGCGGGTCGCCTTCCATTCCTCCTTGACGGCCTGGTCGACGGTCGCGTCGTCGAAGACCTTGTCGAAGTAGATCTCGGGGTCGCACGAGAGCTGCCCGATCCAGTTCTCGGGCTTGTCGTCCTTGTAAACCCCGCCGAACCAGATCTGCGGGGAGACGGCGACGACGCCCGGGATCTGCTCGATCCGCTGACGCTGGGAGAGGGGCAGGAAGTTGCCGAGGCCGGTGGCGTGCTGCACGACCAGCCGGTTGGCCCCGCGGCCGCCCGACGGGTCCGCCTGCATCGCCTGCAGGAGCGAAGTCAGGATCACGATCAGGACGAGGACGAGCACGATCGAGCTCGCCGTCAGCGTCGTCCGCAGCTTCTTGCGGAAGACGTTTTTCCAGATCAGGCGGAAGTACTTCATGCCTTCCTCCCGGCGCCGGCCTCCGTGCGCTCGTCGGTGTGGAGGACGCCCTTGTCGAGGTGGACCATGCGGTGCGCGCGGGCGGCGGCCCTGGGGTCGTGCGTGACCATCACGATCGTCTTGCCGAATTCCTCGTTGAGCCGCCGAAGGAGCTCGAGGATCTCGTCGCCGGACTTCGCGTCGAGGTCGCCCGTGGGCTCGTCCGCGACCAGGATCTTCGGGTCCGACACGATGGCGCGCGCGATGGCGACGCGCTGCTCCTGGCCGCCCGAGAGCTGCCGCGGATAGTGTTCCATCCGGTCGGCGAGGCCCACGATCGCGAGGGCCGTCTCGACGTGCTTCCGGCGCTCGGCCCTCTTCAGCGGCGTCAGGAGAAGCGGCAGCTCCACGTTCTCGAACGCCGAGAGCACGGGCAGGAGGTTGTAGAGCTGGAAGATGAAGCCGATGGTGTTCGAGCGCCACCTTGCGAGCTCGGTCTGGCCGAGTGTGGCGATGTCGCGGCCGCCGACCACGATCCGCCCGCGGGTCGGCGAGTCGATGCCGGCGATCAGGTTCAACAGCGTGGTCTTGCCCGAGCCCGACGGACCCATCAGGGCGACGTACTCCCCGTCCGGGATGTCGAGGTCGATGCCCGTCAGGACCGGGATCTCGATCTGGTCCCGGCGGTAGATCTTCTCCACCTTGTCGATGCGAATCAGCGGTTCGGCCATGTCGGTCACTCCTGCCCTTCCACGCGGACCCTGTCCCCGTCCCGGATCGAAAGCTCGCCGGCGCGCGCGATCAGGCGCTCGCCGCCCTGGAGCCCCGCCGTGATCTCCACCTGCCCCTGGACGTCGCCGCCCGCCGTCACGGGGCTGAACTTCGCCCGCCCGTCGACGATCCGGAAAACCCCGGTCTTCCCGTCGACCGTCGTCAACGTCCCCTTCCCCACGACGACTCGGGACTTCGCCTCGCGGCCCTGCGTCGGCTCGGCCGTGAAGCTGACCCGCGCCGAAAGATCCGGCAGCACGCGATCGTCGGCATCGAGAAACGCCACCTTGACGCGCACGGTGGCCTTCTGACGGTCGGCCGCCGGCACGATCTGGCGCAGGCGCCCGTGGTAGGTCTTGTCCGGCACCGCGTCGAGCGAAATCTCGGCCGGCTGGTTCTTCGCGAGCTTCGAAAGGTTGGCTTCGTTGACGTCGGCGCCGACGTACAGGGAGGAGAACTCGACGAGGGTCGCGATCGCTCCGCCCGAGCCGCCGCCCGAAGGGGACGAACCGAACGGCGACACGGCTTCCCCGACGAACGCCCGCTTGGCCGTGATGACTCCGGCGAAGGGCGCCCGGATGATCGTGTAGTCGAGAAGCGCCTCGACGTAGCGCACCCGCGCCCGCGTGGCCGCCTCGCTCGCGACCGCGGCGTCGAGCGCCGAGCGGGTCGAAAGGCCCTGGTCGAAGATCGCTTTCTGCCGGTTGAGCTCGGCCTGGGCGTTGACCCAGTTGGCCTTCGCCTCGGCGAGCTGCGCAGCGATGTCGGTCGAGTCGAGGCGCGCGATGATGTCGCCCGTCTTGACGCGAGTCCCCTCGGTCACGTTGAGCTCCGTGATGCGGGAGGTGATCTTGGGAGAGAGGTCGGCCTTCCGTTCGGCCTCGACGTAGCCGGTCGCCGTCAGCACGGTGGTGGCCTGGCCTTCCGTGACGACGGAAGCCGTCACGGTCTCGACCTTCCTGGGCCGCAGGCCGCGCCCCGCCAGGAAGTAAGCGGCCGCCCCCGCCGCGACCACCAGGGCCGCCCCGAGAAGGATCCAGCCCTTCGGACCGCCGCGACGCTCGGGCTCGCGGTGGATGCGGAGGGCGGAGAGATCGTTCGGGCGAGGCGCTTCCTGGCTCATGAGATCAATTTGAGTCAGTCATTCTATGCTGGAGACTTCCGGGGCGGGGGGGCCGTATCTCCTTCAAATCAGGCGACGTTGGCGGCGCTCGGGGGCTTCGCCGGCGCGGCGAAGATGCGCGCGCGTGATAACCTGAAACGGTTCTCCGGGGAGGTGGGCCATGCGGTATCGGTTCCTGGTCAGTGCCGCGATTCTGGCATCGGCCCTCGCACTCGAGGGTCAGGAAAACATGTTCAGAATCGAGCTCGTGCCGACCGGCAGGATGGTTTCCCTCAACGAGCCGACCCTCGTCAATGGTTCCTACCTCTTCCAGGCCTGGCCCGACGGAGAAACCACGCGGCTTCCGCAGAACGTCGTTCGCAAGATCACCCGCATCACCGGCAAGTACGAAGACATGACCGTCTACGAGGTGATGTTCTACGGCGGCGGCTTCGCGCTCGCCCGGGACATCCCGCTCTCCAAGGGTGGAATGTTCGTCTTCCACACCTGGCGTTCGAACACGCTCACGAGCGTCCGGAAGTCGGAGGTCGAGAAGATCGGCACCCTGACGGGCGACCAGGCGTTCTGGGTGGAGCAGGGGCAGGCGGGCGAAGCCCTCATCGGCAACCTCGCCATGGAAGGGACGGCCCAGGTCATCTCGATCGGCACTCCGCCGACGTCCGGAGGAAGCTCTCAGGCCGGCCGCAACAGCGCGAGCTCGCTCAACCAGGGGCCCCAGGGCATCAGCGGGGCCCCCCAGGGCAACTGGCTCTATCAGGGTACGCCCGGCGTCTCCGACGCCTATTCGCCCGCCAACGCCAACATGTCGAATGGCGTGCCGACGATGCCGGCAGCGACGAACGGCAGCAGCCCGCCCCAGTAGGCGAAGCGACCCCGATTTCGAGAGGAGGCGGCCGATGAGGAAGTTCCTTGCACTGATCGTGATCGGACTGCTGGCGCCGCTCGCCGTGCCGGCGCAGCAGCCGCAACAGCCACCCGCTGCGCCGTCCGTTCTCTACCAGATCGACCTCGCGCCCACGGGCAAGATGATCTCCGTCGACGTGCCGCTCATCAAGGGCAGCACATACCTGTTCCACGCCTATCCGTCGGGCACGCTCCAGAGCCTGCGCAAGGCCGACGTCGTGCGGGTCACGAAGGTCGCGGCGGCGGCGGCGACCCAGCCGGCCGACACGCTGGTGCAGATCGGCAACCTCGCGATGCAGGGCGGCAGCGCCCAGGCCGGGCCGACGAACGCCCGGGCGGTGGTCCCGAAAAAGGGCGGCCCCGAGCTCGGCCAGGGGTTCTACAGCGACCTGAAGTTCGGCCAATCGCTCGCGGCCGACGCGGCGGCGTCCGGCGACTATCAGATCGGCCGCAGCTACGCGGCGCCTCCGAGCTCGGGGGTCCAGTCCTCCCCGGGCGCGCCTCCGACGATGTCTTCGGCGACGAGCGGTTCGAATCCGCCGACGATGTCTTCGGCGAGCGACGGAACGAATCCGCACTGACCGTCGCCTCCGCTTGCTTCGGGCTCTGCGCCTGCGGCGCACCGGCGCGCGGCTCGCGGACGGCGCTCGACCGCGCGCCTGAGCCCTTCGCCGCGCTTCGGCTCCCGCGGCGCGGACCTCCTCCCTCCCTTCGGTCGGGAGACTATCCGCGCCGCGAGCGGAGGGGACACGGCCGCGGAAATGAGGCTGCAGGAGCCCCGGGCGTAGGGGCGGCCCTTGCGGCCGCCCTCCGGGCCAGGCAGCCGAGGGGCCGGCTAAATATGAATCGCGTGGCCGCCGACGGCTTCGGCGGCTTCATGGATGGCTTCGGACAGCGTGGGGTGGGCGTGGATGGTGCGGACGAGCTCTTCGGACGTGGCTTCGAGCTTCAGGGCCGCCCCGGCCTCCGCGATGAGCTCGGTGGCCGACGGCCCCACGATGTGGACGCCGAGGACCTCGTCGTACTTCTTCTCGGCCACGATTTTCACGAACCCCGAGGCGCGGTTGAGGATCCGGGCCTTGCCCACGGCCGAGAACGGGAACTTGCCGACGACGACGTCGTAGCCGCGCTCGCGAGCTTTCGCCTCCGTCAGGCCGATCGAGCCGACCTCGGGCGAGCAGTAGGTGCAGCCGGGGACCTGGTCGTAGTTGATCGGCCGCGTCTCCCGGCCGGCCATGTGTTCGACCGCAACGACGCCCTCCGCGGAAGCCAGATGCGCCAGGGCCGGCGTCGGCAGCACGTCGCCGATGGCGTAGATGCCCGGGACGTTCGTGCGCATGAAGGCGTCGACCTGGACGTAGCCCTTCTCCGTGGCGATCCCCATCGACTCGAGCCCGATCCCGTCGGTCAGCGGGCGCCGCCCCACGGCCATGAGCACTTTCTCGGCTCGGAAGGTCTCGGTCTTGTCCGAAGACGAGCGTGCCAGGATCTCGACTCCGGCGTCGCTCCGGGTCATCCGCTCCACCCGCGTGTCCGGGTAGATGGCGATTCCCTGCCGCTTGAACGACGCGGCGAGCTCCCGGGAGATCTCCTCGTCCTCGACCGGGACGATGCGCGGCAGCACTTCGATGATCGTGACCTTGGCCCCGAAGCGGGCGTGCATGGACGCGAACTCGACCCCGACGGCACCCGAACCGATCACGACGAGCGACTTCGGCACCTCGGCGAGATCCAGCATCCCCGTCGAAGAGAAGACGGTCTTCTCGTCGATGTCCATCCCGGGCAGGGAGCGCGGCGTCGATCCCGTAGCGACGAGGACGTTCTTGCCCGCGTAGACCGTCTCCGCGCCGTCCGATCCCGTCACGGCGACGCGCCCGACGCCCGCCACCCGGCCGAAGCCGGCGGCCACGTCGATCCGGTTTTTCTTCATCAGGAAGGAGACGCCGTTGGTCGACTGACGGACGATCTTTTCCTTGTGCTTCAGGGCGGCCGGCATGTCCAGGCGAACCTCGCGGGACGCCACGCCGACCTCGGCCCCGTGGCGCGCATCCTCGAGGAGATCGGCCGTGTGGAGGAGCGCCTTGGTCGGGATGCAACCCCAGAGCGTGCAGACGCCGCCCAGGCGCGGCTCCTTCTCGACGATGAGGACGGACAGCCCGAGCTGCGCTGCCCGGATCGCGGCCACGTATCCGCCCGGTCCCGAGCCGATGATGATGAGGTCGTAGGACTTGGTTGAGCTCATGTGCGGTCTCGCTCCGAAAAGGGGCGTTAGCCTATCAGACGGTCCCCGCGTCTAGAATGCCGGAATGCGGCCGACGCTCCGATCGATCCTGGGCGCCTCGTTCGCGCTGCTTTCCGCCTGCGGGGGCGAGACGGCCGTCGAGCGGCAGGGCATCAAGGTCGGGTTCTTCGGCGCGCTGACCGGCCCGACGGCGACCTTCGCCATCTCCGGGAAGAACGGAGCCACGCTCGCGGTCGCCGAGTTGAACGCCGCGGGCGGCGTCCTGGGCAAGCCGATCGTGCTTCTCGCGGAGGACGACCGCGGCGAAGCCTCCGAGGCCGCGTCTTCGGTTTCGAAGCTCATCACGCGAGACCACGTCGTGGCGCTCATCGGCGAGAACGCTTCGTCGCGGACCCTCGCCGCCGCGCCCATCGCGCAGAGCTACAAAGTGCCGATGATCTCGCCCTCGTCCACCAACGTCGAGGTCACGAAGAAGGGCGACTACATCTTCCGCGTGTGCTTCATCGACCCCTACCAGGGCCGGGCGCTGGCGACCTTCGCGCGCCGGGACCTCAAGGCGAAGACGGCCGCGATCCTCGTGGACGCGCGAAGCGACTACTCGGTGGGACTCGCGGAGGCCTTCCGCTCCTCCTTCGAGAGCGCGGGCGGGAGCGTCGTCGCCGAGCTCAAGTACGCCGAGGGTGACAGCGACTTTTCCGCGCAGCTGACCGCGATCCGGCCGCTCCAGCCGGACGTCCTGATCGTTCCGGGGTACTACACGGACGCGGGCCTGATCGCGCGGCAGGCGAGGTCCCTCGGGCTGACCGCGATCCTGCTCGGCGCGGATGGCTGGGACTCGCCCAAGCTCGTCGAGATCGGCGGGGAGGCGATGGAGGGCTCCTACCTCTCGAACCACTACTCCGTCGACGATCCCTCGCCGGCGGTCCGCAGGTTCGTCGCGGCGTACGAGGCGAAGTACGGCAGCGAGCCGGACTCGATCGCCGCGCTTTCGTACGACGCCGCGCGGCTGCTGGCGGACGCGATCGAGCGCGCCGGGTCGACCGAAGGCCGGCGCGTCCGGGACGCCCTCGCCTCGACGAAGGACTTCGCGGGCGTCACGGGGACGATCACGATGGATGCCGACCGGAACCCCGTCAAGCCGGCCGTGATCCTGAAGGTGGAGAAGGGCCGGTTCCGCTTCGCGGCGGCCGTCGCTCCCTGACGGAACGCCGGTCCTAGCGCGCGGGCGCGGCCTCGGCGGGATCGACGATGAACTCGTCGAACGACGCCTCCCCCGGGCCCTCGGCCGCGACACCGGCGCGCCCGGCGCCGGGTTTCGGATCCTTCGCCTCGAAGAGGGCCTTGTCGCCGAAGGTCACCGACAGGGTGGGCCCCTTCAGCCGCATCGTGAGTTTCTGCCAGGGTTGGGCGAACGGCGCCTGACCGCGGCCGATCTCCGACGCCTTCCCTCCCTCCCAGGCCGACAGCACGACGTCGCCCGTGGCCGTGTCGGCGAGGAGAAGGAGGAGATTCTTCTTGTCCTTCATTCGAAGGACCATCCCCGCGTGCCCCGGGCCCTGACGGATGAAGGTCGAAGCCGTTCCATCCTGGAACGAGACGTTTCGACGGAGCGCCGCGGCAATCGAGCCCGCGGGCAGCTTCGACTCGGTCTGCACCAGGCGATTGGGCGCCGACGGGGGGTTGGGATCCGTGAGCACCAGCCACCGGGGCTGGCCGGTTTCGCCGAGGACGACGAAATCGAAGAACCCGGGCGGGCGCATCAGCGAGTCCGCGTCGAAATGATTCCGAAGCTGCTCGGCGGCGGCCGACGGGACGAGCGCGACGGCCAGGGCGGCCAGGGCGAACGCGAGCCGAGCGTATGGGCGAAGCGGTGCCAGGCCCCTGCAAACAAAGTTCATGCCCGCCAAAAAACCCATCGGATGCCCTAAAATTCCCCCATGGACATCAACTCTCCAAAACCCACCGAAACCTATCGAATGGACCGCGAAGGTTATGCCTTCCGGCTCGACCGCAAGGAAGTCGACAAGCTCAAGACGATGCCCGACTTCGAGGGTCGGGAGGAACCGGCCGTGGCGGAGGACTTTCTGAGGTACCGCGCCGAGGCCTGGGCGGACGTACTTTCCTCGGCGGGGGCCGAGCCGGGCGAGATCGCGGTGACGATCGATCCGCACCAGAAGAAGGCCCACCTGACGAAGGCACAGCGGATCGTGATCACGGCCGACATCTAGTGTCGGAGGGGGCGGCGGGACGTCGCGGGCCGCCTGCTAGAAGCTCAGGATCCCCCGGATGCGGTTCTCGAGGGCGAGAAACGCCTGGCGCGAGTACGGATCGACCACGACCCTGATTTCCGAGGGTGTCGGGACGTCGTCGGCGATCGCCGAGGCAAGACGCTCCGCCTGGCCGTCGAAGAAGGCCTCGCCGTTCTCGTCGTCGGAGCGGCCCCGCGAACCCGGCAGCTCGCGCAGCCGCGCGAGATCCGGCGGGTCGAGACGCAGGCGGTAGCCCTTGCATTCCCGATAGAGCGGCTCGCGCCGGTCGATCAGGTCCGGCCGCGCGCCTCGGGCGGGCTGCGGTTTCCCGGCTCCGGTGACGGGTTCGGCGACCGGCGCCGGCGGCCCTTCGTCGAGGGCGACGCCGGGGGCGTCCACGACGGCGAGCTCGACGACCTCTTCTTCGACGACCTGGTCGAGTTCCTCGAGCTCATCCGCCTCCCCTGCACCGTCGACGGCACCGGGCGGCAAAGTGGGATCTTCGGGTTCCGTCATCTCACCGTCCCGCCAGCACGTTCTTGGCGATCACCATGCGCTGAATTTCGCTCGTTCCCTCGTAGATCGTCGTGACCCGGGCGTCCCGATAGTAACGCTCGACGGCGTACTCCTTCGAATAGCCATAGCCGCCGAAGATCTGGACGGCGCGGTTGGCGATCGCGTTGGCGGCTTCCGTCGCGTAGACCTTGGCCATCGACGATTCCTTGGAGAACCGTGCTCCGGGAATCTCGGACCGCAGCGCGGCCCGGTAGGTCAGCACGCGGGCCGCCTCGAGCTGGACGCGCATGTCGGCCACCTGGAACGCGATGGCCTCGTGCTCCGCGAGCTTCGCGCCGAAGGTCTCGCGCGTGCGCGCATACTCCGTCGCCGCCTCGTACGCCGCCTGCCCGATGCCGATCCCCTGGGCCGCGATGCCGATGCGCGAGTGGTCGAGGGTCGTCATTGCGATCGTGAAGCCCTCCCCTTCCGACCCCAGACGCCGTTCCTCGGGCACGCGAACGTCCTCGAGGAAGATCGAGGCGGTCCGGGACGCCCGCAGGCCCATCTTGTCTTCGGGCGCGCCGACCCGCACGCCCTCGTCGTCCGACGAAACGAGAAAGGCCGTGATGCCGCGGGTGCCCGCCGAGGGATCGGTCATCGCCATGACGACGTACCACTTCGCCTCTCCGGCGTTGGTGATCCAGGCCTTGGTCCCGTTCAAAACGTAGGAGGCGCCGTCGCGCACGGCCCGCGTCTTCTGGTTGGCCGCGTCGGAGCCCGACTGCGGCTCCGTCAGGGCGTACGCCCCGAGGGCGCGACCGGACGCGAGCTCCTTGAGGATCGTCGACTTCTGCCGCTCGCTCCCGAACTTCCACACGGGGTAGCAGGCGACCGAGTTGTTGACCGACACGATGACGGCCGTCGACGCGCAGACCCGCGCAAGCTCCTCGACGGCGAGGATGTAGGACAGCGCGTCGGCGCCCGCGCCTCCGTAGGTCTCGGGCACCATCATTCCGAGAATGCCCATCTCGCCGAGCCGGGCGAGGATCTCGCGGGGGAAGGTCTCGTTTTTCTCGCGCTCGGCCACACCCGGAGCGATCTCGGCCGACGCGAACTCCCGCACGGCGTCGCGGATCCGGACCTGGTCCTCCGTCAGATCGAAGTTCATTCCGGCCGGCCCGGCGCTCCCGCGCCCGCGGGAGACGGTCCGCCCGCTCCGCCGCCCGGACCGCCCCGCCCGCCGCGGCGGCGGCGCCGGACCCGGCGGCGGCGCTTGCCTCCCGCGCCTTCACCCTGGGCCGCGGCGCCCCCGGCCGGGGAGCCTCCGCCGGCGGCCGGCAACGGACCCTCGGGCCGTGGCGGTCTCCGGCCGGCCGGGGCTCGGGGCGGTGGCGGCGGACGCTGCGGGCCGCCCGGCGGCCGTGGCGACGGCTGGGGACGTCGTCCCGACGGGCCTCTCGCCGGCGAGCCTGGACGCCGCTCGGCGCCACCGCGCTCGGGCCCCCGCCCTCCCCGCCCGCCGCGCCGGCGGCGGCGCCCGCCGCCTTCGCGCCGTGGCTCGGGCGTATCGACCCAGCCCTCCTCGAGATGCCGGAATGTCACGACGATCTCCGGCCGCTCAGCGCGGCTGCGGATGAAGTCGACGATCTTTCGCCGCAGCTGAGCCGCCGGATCTCCCGTCAACGTCGGGATGCGCTCGGCGTCGAAGAGCACCATGCGCGTCCACGCGATGCGCCGCGTCGCGCCGTCCGCGGCCTGGAAGTCCATGACGAAAAGATCGCGCTCGTGGTCGAGCGCGTGGTCCCGGTACTCGTAGTCCGGCAACGCTTCGTTGCAGAGCTCCTTCAGCAGCGGGAGGTGCTTTTCGCCCCCCTCGAGGGTCTGTTCCATCGAGACCACCCGGTCCCGGAACATGCGTGTCTGGCCCATGTCGTCCTATCCGATCGAGAGGCCGCTGTCTCGGAAGATCTCGCGGGCGATGATCAGCCGGTGGATTTCGCTCGTGCCTTCGTAGATCTCGGTGATGCGCGCGTCGCGGAAATTGCGCTCCACCGGGTATTCCTTCGTGTAGCCGTAGCCGCCGTGAATCTGGAGCGCCTTGGTGGTCACCCGCTGCGCCATCTCGGCGGCGAAGAGCTTGGCGATCGCGGCCTCCATCGAGTACCGCCCGCCCGACGTTTTCGCGTCGTCCTTGGCGGCGGCGGCCTTGCGGGTCAGCAGGCGCGCCGCGTCGACGTCCGTCGCCATGTCGGCGAGGTAGAAGCGCAGGGCCTGGAAGTCGGCGATCGGCCGCCCGAAGGCCTTGCGTGCCTTCGCATACGCCACCGCCGCCTCGAAGGCCTCCTGGGCGATGCCGACCGCCTGCGCGGCAATGCCGATCCGGCCGCCGTCGAGCGTCGCCATCGCGATCTTGAAGCCATCGCCCTCCTCGCCGAGGCGATCGGCCGCCGGCACGACCACGTCGGTCAGGAAGATTTCGACGGTGCCCGAGGCGTTGACGCCGAGCTTGACCTGGTGCCGCGAGCGGTCGAAGCCGGGAGCCGCGGCATCGACCAGGAACGCCGAGATGCCCCGGACCTTTTTCTCGGGGTTCGTCATCGCGAAAAGGAGGCACACGTCGGCGGCCTGCCCGCACGTGATGAAGACCTTCTGACCGGAAATCCGGTAGGCGTCGTCCCCTCGCGGACCGCCCGGGTCTTCTGGTTCCCGGCATCGGAGCCGGCGTCCGGCTCGGTCAGCGCGAAGCAGCCGAGCTTCTCGCCGCGCGCGAGCGGCGCCAGGAAACGATTCTTCTGGTCGGCGTTGCCGAACTTCTCGATCGGGTCGCAGACGAGCGAGTTGTTGACCGAGAGAATGACGCCCATGTTGGCGCAGACGCGCGAGATCTCCTCGATCACGATGGAGTACGAGACGACGTCCATGCCCGAGCCGCCGTGCTCCGGCGAGACGGCGACGCCGGCGAGACCGAGCTCTCCGGCCGCGCGGAAGAGGTCCTTCGGGAACTCTCCCGACTGATCAATCACCGCGGCCCGGGGCTGGATGACCTCCTCGGCGAAGGCGCGAACCGAGTCGCGGAGAAGCTCCTGCTCCTCGGAGAGCTCGAAATTCATGGGACGCGGAGTATACCGGGAAGCTGGCGGTCGGCCCGCCGGAGATCCTCGCTACGCCCGCCGCGGCAGCATGTCCAGGAACTCCCGCAGCGCGTCCACGTAACCCGGCCAGGAGGCGCGTTCGGCGGCGCGGGCGAGCCCCGGCGCGTACGCCTCGCCACCCCGGCGGATCACGGTTTCGACGGCCCGCGCGAGGCCGGCCGCATCGCCCGCCGGGAAAAGCTCTCCGGTGACGCCGGGCTCGATCGCCTCGGCGAGACCGCCGACCGCGGCGGCGGCAACGGGACGACCGGCGGCGAGAGCGCGCGCCGCGATGCCGCTGCCCGACACGGCGCGATACGGAAGCACCACGACGTCGCAGGCCGAGAGCCACAGCGCCATGTCGGCCTCGGAGACGTAGGCGTCCTTCCAGAGGATACGGTCGGAGACGGGGCTCGCCGCCGCGCGGCGGGCGAGATCCTGTGCATCCGCAAAGACCTCGCCGACGACGGCGATCGAGGCGCCCGACGCGCGGACGATCCCGGGCGCGGCGTCGAGAAGCAGGTCGACGCCCTTGTACTTGCGCACGAGTCCCAGGAAGAGCACGAGCGGGCCGGCAACATCGACCCCGAGCCGGCGGCGCGCCTCGTCGCGCGGCGGCGCGTCCGACGGCGCCGCGGGGTGCGGCCTCACGAGCGCCGGCCGGCCGGGAGCCAGACGCGCCAGCTTGTCGCGGTCCGCCGAGGAGTGGACGACGAAGGCGTCGGCCGCGAGGAAGGCCCCGAGAGCGAGAAACCTCCGGACCCCGCCGCCCTCGTGGTCCTCGACGTTGTGGCAGATCAGGACCCGCCGCGTCGCCGGGGAAAGCGCGGCGACCCGGCGAAGCACGGCGCGGTCGGGCAGACCCCAGAACGCCGTCCACCACGGCACGAGCAGAGCGCCGGGCGCAACCGACGCGATCGCCTCCGCCGTCCGCTTCCAGGAGAGCGGGGAGCGATAGTCGAGCACGGGCTGGGCGTCGGAAGCCGGCAGGCTCGGATCGACGTCGAAGCGGCGGGGATCGAGCCAGCGCGGATATCGCCGCGAGAACGTGAGCCACGACACCGGGCCGCGCGCGCGCAGGGCCGCCGCGAGGAGAGCCGTTTCCCGCGCGATTCCCCCCCGGTCCGGGGGCGCCGGCCCGAGGATCGCCACGCGGGACCCGCTCACGGACTTGGGCGTTTCGCGGTCGCGGCGCCGGTCACGGGCAGGCGAACGCGGAAGTGTCCTGCAATGGCACGAAGGCCGTTCCGCGGGGATTGGTGTACGTCCGCTGCGCCCCCGTCTGCGTGTCGGTGACCGTCATGACGACGCCGACGTTGGTCAACCCGCCCGCGAACACCCAGAAGTGGTGGCTGCTGATGGAGCAGGCGTCGAGGACCTTGACGATGAGCTCGATGTTCGCGGCGTTGAAGAACCAGAAGTAGCCGGAGTCGCCGGTCAGCGAAACGGCCTGACCCGCGCCACTCCCGGTCCCCGTCGACCAGGCGACGTTCACGCGGAAACGGCCGCCGCTCAAACAGAGTGTCGTCGCATTGGGCGTGCAGGGCCCCGGGGCGACCGGAGCGATCCAGGGCCGGACGAACGGGAAGGTCACCCGGAACGCGCCGTCGATCGAAGAGTTCTGCACCGCGTCGCAATCGTTGTCCTTGTTGGTCCCGCAGACCCCGCCGAGCTGGCCGATGACCTGGAGGTTCTCCAGAAACAGGGGCGATCCCGAGCTTCCGCCTCCCGTGCCGCCGACGGCGTCCTTCTCGTAGAGATACGGTCCCTGCAACGCGTCGCTGCATTCGACGGGACTGGGGGTCGAGATGATGCTTTCCTTCGTGTAGAACTGGGGACGTCCGTCGGGGTAGCTGAGCCGGTACCCCAGGGTCCCCTGGGCGTGCGTCAGGTCGTCCGTGGTCCAACCCAGGAACACGCTGCCGTCGGGAGGGTCCTCGGAAAGCTGCACGAGCGTGAAGTCGCTCGTCGCGCCCGTGGCGAGAAGCGTCGAGCCGAGCGTGCGGGGAAACCCGAACGGCGACGGTTCGGGGCCGTTGCACGAGGAGCGAACGTATTGCCAGACGGCTTCGAGCGAAGTGGCCGACGCCTGGTTGTCGAAGCAGTGGTTCGCCGTCAGGAGGTACGGCACGAACGCGGCCGGCGAGGAGTTGAGCAGGCCGCCCGAGCAGATGTACGCGAATGCCCCGTCGACGAAGGTGAGCTGGGCGACCGCGTTCGACGCCTGGTCGACGTTCGGAAACTCGGCCGGCGTCACGCAGGCTTCGTCCACGAAGCAGGTCTGGGACTTCGTCCGGAGCGTCCCGGCCGCGGTGCCTCGCGCGAAGGCCGCGTCGATGTGGACGATCGACGCGACAAAGAGGCTCGCCTTCGCGGCATCGAAGGCGGCGCCGGCCGGGAATCGGACCTCGAGGTAGATCTCCGGCGAATACACCGTGTTCGTCCAGAAACCTTCGGAGCGCGTGCCCCGATCGAAAACGTAGGGCCCATACGTCTCGCCGGCGGCGGAATACACGTAGACGCCGCTGCCCGCGGGAAGCTGTGCCCGGGCGATGTGCAGGCGAACGGCCCCGGCGCCGGCCGACGAGAACGCCGCCGTCCAGCTCAGGACTCCGTCGGCGGACCGCTCGAACAGTCCGCCGCCGGCGACGGTCGGGCGGCCGGGCGGAAGGTCCCCGGGAACACCCGCAAAACCCACCCGCTCCGGAAGCTCCCGCGAGAGGCCGATCTTGACGGCCGGCGCCTTGCGCCGGTACCCGCCGCGGGAGTCTTTCGCCGCAAGCTCGGCGGCGGACGAGGGTGAAAGAGCCGGAAGATCGTGCCGCGCCGCCGCCGGCAGCGGACGCACCGCGAAATTCGTCTCGACCGCTCCGGCGCGGCGCGAAGCCTGTGCGTGGAACACCGCCGGGCCGGTCTGGTACACGGGCGTCGACGCGGCCGCGAGAAGAGCGAGAAGCGGCAGGAACATCCCCGTCATTATTGCAGACGGCGCAGCCAGAGGCCCTTCAGGTATTCACCTTCCGGACAGTCGAGCGCGACCGGATGGTCGGGCCCCGCGCCCTGCCGGCCCACGAGGGCATACCCCGTCCGGGAGTCGACGCTCGCCGAGAACACGATCTTCTGGAAGAGGTCCGCGTCGACGAGGCCGGAGCAGGAGCAGGTCAGCAGCCAGCCCCCCGGCGCGACGAGGGCCATCGCCAGCCGGTTGATGTCCTTGTAGCCCCGCGCGGCGCGGTCGACGTCCGCCCGCTTCTTGGCGAATGCCGGCGGATCGCAGACGACCGCGTCCCAGCGCTCGCGCGCTTCGACGCGCCGGCGGAGGTCATCGAAGACGTCGGCCTCGACGAAATCGGCCTCGTCCGCGGAAAAGCCGTTGGCTTCGCGGTTCGCGCGGGCCAGCGCGAGCGCGCCGGCCGAAGAATCGACGTCGACCGCCCGCGCGGCGCCTCCCGCGAGCGCGGCCACGGAAAACGCGCCCGAATAGGAGAAGAGGTTCAGGACGGTCCCCCCGCTCGCGAGGGCGCGCAGCCGCGAGCGGTTGTCGCGCTGGTCGAGGAAGAACCCGGTCTTCTGGCCTCCCCCGACGTCCGCCAGGTAGTGGAGTCCGTTCTCGAGAAACGCGACGCGATCTTCCCCGTGGCCCGGCAAGGGACGCGCGGCCCGGTCCCGCGCCGTTCCGCTCTCGCGCACGAGAAGGCGCCCGGGCACGAAGGTCTCGCGCACGGCCGACTCGAGCTCCTCCCGCCAGGCCTCGGTTCCGGAGGTCGTCAGCTCGAGCACCGCCGTCTCCCCGTAAACGTCGAGGAGGACTCCGGGGCAGAGGTCGCCCTCCGAATTCAGGCCGCGGTAGCCGGTCGTTTCGGGCGGCAGGACCTGCGACCGCAGCGTTCGCGCCGCGGCGAACCGCTCCCGGAAGAGCGCGCCGTCCGGTACGCGGCCGTCGAAGGTCCAGAGGCGCGCCAGGATCTGAGAGTCCGGCGAGTACGCCCCGCGCGCCAGGAGACGCCCGGCCGCGTCGACGACCTCCGCGTGGCCGTCGGCGCCGTCTCCGTCGGCCGCCGCCACCGCCCCGGAAAAGAGCCACGGGTGGCGCCGAAGAACCGACGCTTCACGGCCCGGCTTCAGGCTCAGGCGGATCAAAAGCCTTCGAGGAGATAGATGTCTCCCGCTTTGCGGTAGACGGTGACGTAGATGCGCTTTCCGTCGGGCGACCAGCTCGGGTAGTCGAACAGGTAGCTTCCTTCGGGGCGGAAGGGCAGCATCCGGACCTGCCCCGTGGAGGCGGACACGACCGCGATGTGCTTGTGGTCCCGGAGAAAGACGATCGCATCGGGATCGGTCGGGGACCAGACCGGGTGCGAGTCTTCGAGGTCCTTCGTCAGGGGCTTCGCCTCCCCGCCCTTCGACGGCACGACCCAGACCTCGCGAACGTTGCCGCGCTGGAGCTGGAACGCGATCCGACTCCCGTCCGGGGACCAGGTCGGATAGTCGGAATCCTCGTGAAGCGAGGTCACGGGCTGGACGCTCCGGGTCGCCTCGTCGTAGACGCGAATCTCTCCGGACCTCCCGCTCGGAGTTCCGACGGCGATCCGCTTGCCGTCCGGAGACCACTCGAAGGCGCCCGACGGAAGGCCGGTCTCGAACCCGCTCAGGCTGCCGACGGCCTGGAGGTAGAGCTTGCCCTCGCGGACGTAGCCGATCCGCTTTCCGTCCCGGGACCAGTGCGCCGAAAGCGAAAGGTCCTGCGGGGGTGACAACCGCGCGAGGTATCGCCCCTCGAGATCCGCCGACCAGACGGCGAGCCGGCCGGTCTGCCCGGACTCGACGAGGAGCGTCTTGCCGTCGGGAGAGACCTGCGGATAGTCCGGGGAGCCCCCGTGGGTCACCTGGCGCGGCGCGCCGCCGTCGAGCGCAACCTCCCAGATGTTCGGCTCGCTTCGGATCGCGGCGAAGGCGAGCGCTCGACCGTCACGGGAGACGGCCGAGCCCGTGTCCTGGCCCTGGCCGAGCGTCACCCGCTCCAACGGCGCGGCGCGGCGGCCGTCGCGGAAAGTGACTCGCCAGATGTTCAGAATGCCGCTCTTTTCGCCCGAGAAGACGATCGCGCCGTCGGGGCCCCAGGCCGGCTTCGTGACGTATCCAAAGTCCTCGGCCAGCGGAATGGAAGGACCGCCGCCCGACGGGATCACGCGGAGATGGAAGTTGCCCCCCTGGGCCCGCCAGGGTTCGCCCGAGCCGTAGGCGATCCACTTTCCGTCGGGCGACCAGGACGGCTGATAGTCGATCGTGTCGCCCCGGGTCAGCCGTTCGGGCGTCCCGCCGTCGGCCGCGACGGTCCAGAGGTTGACCCGGTCCTCGCGGTTGGACATGAAGACGATGCGCTTCCCGTCGGGCGACCAGCTCGGGTAGTACCCGTCCTCGACGAGCCGGGCGGCCGTTCCGCCGAGGGCGGGCGCGACGTAGATGTCTCCGTGGCTGGAGCTCAGGTACAGCTCGAGAGACGAGACGTTCAAGGCGGCGGAGAGGCGTCCCCCGCGACCGGCGGCGGATACGAAAGCGATCCGCGAGCCGTCCGGGGACCAGGCCGGCTGGGCCTCGTCCGCGTCGGTCGCCGCGATGCGGATCGGCTCGCCGCCGGAGAGCGGGAGCACCTGGACGTCGAGGCTGCCCCGCTCGTCGGTCGTGTAGGCCATGAACTTTCCGTCGGGCGAAAAACTCGGCTCGTCTTCGAGGCCCGGCCCGAAGGTCACGCGATGCAGGGTCGCCGGAGCGCCCGCGGGCGGCACCGCACGCGGTCGCAGGAGATTGGCGGCGGCGAGGATGACGAGCGCCGCGAGGACCGCGGCCCAGGCGAGGCGCCGACTCTTCTTCGGACGCGCGACGGCCGGCGTCTCCATCGAGGTCTCGGAGAGACGGTCGAGGGTCTGTTTCAGGTCGCGCGCGAGGTCCCGCGTGGCGGCGTATCGGTTCTCCGGCTCCTTGGCGAGACAGCGCTCGACGATCCAGCGCAGCGGCGCCGGCGCCTGCGGGCTCGTCGCCGCCATCGGCTCGGGGTCCTCGCGAATGATCGCCGAGAGCGTTTCGACGGCGGTCTTCTTCTGGAAGGCCCGCTTGCCCGTCGCCATCTCGTAGAGGATCGAGCCCAGCGAGAACTGGTCGGACCGGAAGTCGACGGCCTCCCCGCTCGCCTGTTCGGGAGACATGTAGCCGACCGTGCCCATGACCATTCCGGGGCGGGTGCCCGGCCCGGCCAGAGTCGCCAGCTGCGACCCTCCCTCCGAAAACGGTGTCGCGAGCTTGGCGAGGCCGAAGTCCAGGATCTTCACGAACCCGTCCCGGTTGACCATGACGTTCTCGGGTTTCAAGTCCCGGTGGACGATGCCCGATTCGTGCGCTTTGGCGAGGCCGTCGGCGACCTGCCCCGCGATCGGCAGCAGGCGCCGGGGAGACAACGGCCCCGGAGCGACGAGCTCGCGCAGGGTCTTTCCGTCGACGAGCTCCATCGCGATGTAGGAGACGCCCTCGGCCGCCCCGACCTCGTAAATCGTCACGATGTTCGGGTGGTTCAAGGCCGAGGCCGAGCGCGCCTCCTGCTCGAAACGGGCCAGCCGCTCGGCGTCGAGGGCGAGCTCGGCTGGAAGCACCTTGACCGCGACCTCCCGGGACAGGCGGGCGTCCTTCGCCCGGTACACCTCGCCCATCCCTCCGGCCCCGATGGAGGCGAGGATCTCGTATGCACCGAGCCGGGTTCCCGCGGGAAGAGTCATTGCGGCCTCAAAAATACACGCATACGGGCTGGCGCACCCGCTGGTCGATCGGCCTCAACAAATACCCGGCCTCTTCCGTAATACGAGCAGGCACACAGATCTCCTCCTTCGAGCCCCCCGAGTGAGACGGGGGGCTTCCTTTTTTTGGAGCATTTGCGCGCATCGGGTGCATTGCCCGGAATTCCCGGCTCGGAGAATGCGTTCCAAGCCGAGGTCTCGACCGGCGCTTCTACCGCGAAATCACGGAGAGCAGGGCGTAACCGAGAGCGCCGATCGCCGCGGCCATCGGGATCGTGAGAACCCAGGCATAGACGATCCGCCCCGCGACCCCCCAGCGCACCGCGGAAAACCGCTGCGTGGCCCCGACGCCGAGGATGGCGCCGGTGATCGTGTGGGTCGTCGAGACGGGGATCCCCCAGACCGACGCCGCGATCACGGTGGCGGCGGCGCCCGTCTCGGCGCAGAAGCCGGAAAAGGGTTTCAGCTTCGTGATGCGGCTGCCCATCGTCCGGACGATGCGCCAGCCGCCGGTCAGGGTCCCGATCCCGATCGCCGCGTGCGCCGACAGGATGATCCACCAGGGCAAGGTCTTCAGGTTCGGCAGGTACATGAAGTGCAGGGGCGAGGCCGGGTCCACGAAGTGATGCTGGTTGGCGACGAGCAGTCCGCCGATGATGCCCATGGTCTTCTGCGCGTCGTTGGTGCCGTGCGAAAGCGAAAATGCGGCCGCCGACCCGAGCTGCGCGCGTCGGAACCAGCGGTCGACGGAGCCGTACGGCGTCTTGTGGAAGATCCAGGACACGCCGACCATCAGCACCCAGCCGACCGCCATTCCGATCAGCGGCGAGAGAACGATGAAGGCGATCGTCTTGACCCAGGCCATGCCCGGAACGATCGCGCGGATGCCGACCCGCGCGATGGCCGCGCCGGCGTACCCGCCGATGAGGGCGTGCGAGGACGAGGACGGCAGGCCGAAGTACCAGGTGATGAGGTTCCAGATAATGGCGCCGAGGAGTCCGCCGAGCACGACGTCGGAGTTGACCACGGTGATGTCGATGAGCCCGGACCCGATCGTCCTCGCGACGGCGGTTCCGAAGAAAAAAGCGGCCGCGAAATTGAAGAACGCCGCCCAGAAGACCGCGACGAAGGGGGACAGCACGCGTGTCGACACGACCGTGGCGATCGAGTTCGCCGAGTCGTGCATCCCGTTGATGAAGTCGAAGACGAGCGCGATGGCGATGATGAAGAGGACGTAGCTCATGGCCGAGGCGTTCGCGCGTCAGGAGTGCTTCAGAACGACGCTCTCCAGCACGTGCGCGACGGCGACGCAGGAGTCGATGCTGCGCTCCATGTTGTCGTAGACGTCCTTCCACTTGATGACCTCGATCGCCGGCATCTCTCCGGTGAAGAGCGAGGCGATGGCGCCGTGGTACACGACGTCCCCCTCGTTCTCCAGCTGCTTGATCCGGATGCACCGTTCCATCACGCCCTTTTGCTTCCGGAGCCGGGAGACGGCCTCGACGAGCTCGGCGGTGGTCGCCACGATCAGCTTCGACAGCGTCTGCGCGAGCGGCGTCGGCCGGTCGATCTTGAAGAGCGAGAGGCGGCGCACGGTTCCGTCGATGAGGTCGATGACGTCGTCGAGCCGGACCGCCAGCTGGTGAATGTCCTCGCGGTCGATCGGCGTGATGAAGGTCCGGTCGATGCCCCGCAGGATCTCGTGGGAGATCTCGTCGCACTCGTGCTCCAGCCGCTTGACCTGGTCGGCGACGGTCGCGATGCTCGACTCGCCCTCGAAGAAGCGTGCATGGATCTTCGCCGCCTCGTGGATGCGGATCGCGAGCTCCGTGAAGCGGTCGAAGTACTTCTCGTCTCTCGGCAGGAGGTTCAGCATGTGCGCCCCGATCAGCGGCGCCATCCTACCCCAGAACTTCAGGCCCGCTTTACGCCGAACTTCGCCCGGCGCCTACGCGACCGCCGGGAAGCGGACGTGAAACGTGCTTCCCCGTCCGGCCTCTCCCTCGACGTCGACGCTGGCGCCGTGGAGCTGCGCGATGTGCTTGACGATTGCGAGTCCCAGGCCCGACCCCGGCCGGCTCTTCGAGCGTGAACGGTCCACCTGGTAGAAGCGCTGGAAGATGCGGTCGCGCTCGGCCTTCGGGATCCCGGGGCCGAGGTCCTCCACCGAGAAGCCGGCCCGGCCGGCCTCCCGCCACACGCGCACCACGACGGGGGCCTTCTCGGGCGAGAACTTGATCGCGTTGTCGATCAGGTTGCGCGCGAGCTGCCCGATCCGCCGGCGGTCGCCCACCGCCCCGACCGCGGCGTCGCCCACGACCCGCACCTCGACCTGCCGCGCGCGCGCCGCGGGCTCGAGGTCCTCGGCGACCTCCGCGAGGAGCTCGCGCAGCGGGATCTCCTCGCGCTCCAGGGGCACCGCGCCGCTCTCGATCTGGGCCAGGTCCATCAGGTCGTCGATCAGCTCGCGCATCCGGTCCGACTGGCGGCGGATGAGGCCCAGGAGCTCCGCCGTCTCGGCCCGGTCCGGCGCGCCTTCGGCGAGCGTCTCGGCCGCGGCCGCAATCGAGGCGATCGGCGTCCGCAGCTCGTGCGAAACGTCGCCGACGAACGTCCGGCGCATCGCCTCCGTCTTCTCGAGGCGCGACACGTCGCGCAGCACGCCGACGGCCGCCGCCCGGTGGCCGGCCGGGAGGGGAGCGACGGTGATCTGCCAGACGCGGTCGTCCGGCAGCCGCACTGTCCGCTCGCTGGTCTCCCCCGTCCGCGCGGTCGCCTCGAAGCAGTCGTAGAGGGGCTTCTCGCGCAACAGCTCGTAGACCCCGCGGCCGGCCGGCGTCGAAACGCCCGTCATCGCCGCGAAGCGCTCGTTGGACTCCAGCACCTTGAGCTTCGCATCGACGACCACCAGGCCGTCCGGCAGGGTCTCGAAGACCATGGCCGCCAGCCGTCGCTCGCCCTCCGCGCGCTCGAGGGCGGCGTTGAGCGAGTCCTTCATCCGCTGGACGGCCCCGGACAGCAGCTGGACCTCCTCGCCTCCGGCGCGCGGCAGGTCCCGGGCGAAGTCCCCGGCGGCAATCGCCGCCGCGCTCCGCGTCAGCTCGGCGAGCGGCTCCGAAAAACGCCGCGACGCCGCCGACCCGATCAGGAAGAGAAGCAGGCAGGCGGCGGCGATCGCCAGCCGCATCGCCCAGAGATATCCGAGCTCGACCTGGCGCAGGCGCGCCTCCGACACCGCCAGTCTCAGGACGCTTCCGTCCGGAAGCTTCCGCGCGGCGTAGAGCATCGGCCGCTGCTCGGTCGGCGAGAGGCGGCGCGAACGCCCGGTCCCCGTCCGGACCGCCTGCCGCACTTCCTCGCGCGCCGCATGGTTCTCCATCGACGGCACGTCCGCGGGCAGGAGATCCGTGTCGTCGAGAACCCGTCCGTCCGGGGCGATGTAGGTCACCCGGCACTCGAGCTGCTTCGCCGCGGCCCGCAGGAAGTCGTCGCGCTCCGCGTCGCGCACGTCCCCGCGCGCGAGATCGTCGGCGAGGTGCTCGAGCTCCCGCCCGAACCGTTCGGCCACGCGCTCGGAAACCGCGCGCCCGACGACGGTGTCGGACACGAGGACGAGGACGGCGACCGCCGCCGCTGCGAGGATCGCAAAGAGCGCGGTGAATCGGGCGCGAAGCTTCATCGGGCCGCGGTGTCTACGGGGTGGTCCCCTCGCGGTAACGATAGCCCAGGCCGACGACCGTCTCGATGCGCTGGTCGCCGAGCTTGCGTCGCAGGGCTCGGATGTGCACGTCGACGGTCCGCGTTTCGACGTCCGCGTCATAGTCCCAGAGGCGCGCGAGGATCGCATCGCGCGTCACGACGCGGTTGCGGTTGCGGATGAGGAGCCAGAGGAGGTCGAACTCCTTCTTGGTCAGGTGAACGGGCCGCCCGCCGAGAGCGATCTCGAACCGGGCGCGGTCGACGACGAGCTCGCCGTCGCGGAAGACCTCCTCCTCGGAGGTCTCGAAGGCGGCGACGCGGCGCAGGTGGGCGTGGATGCGCGCCAGCAGCTCCCGCATCGAGAAGGGCTTGGTGATGTAGTCGTCGGCGCCGATTTCGAAGCCGAGCAGCTTGTCGCGCTCCTCGACGCGCGCCGTCAGCATGATGATCGGGACCTTGCGCGTCTCGTCGGCGCGGCGGAGTTCCCGGCACAGCGCCAGGCCGTCGATGTCGGGAAGGTTGAGGTCGAGGATCACGAGGTCGAATGGCTTCTCCTGCACGGCCGCGAGGGCCGCGAGTCCCGACACGTAGTGCTCGACCTGGTATTTCTTTTCCTTGCGCAGGTTCAATCGGATCGTGTACGCGATGTCGGCGTCGTCCTCGATGAGGGCGATGCGCTTCATGGCGCCCGTGTGCGTGTCGCCGCGCGGCGGCGCGCCGTCCTTGCCTCTGGTCACAACCGACTTCATGCGCCTCTTTCCTCCTAGCCGAACCGGCCGGTGATGTAGTCCTCGGTGATCTTCTGGCCGGGATTGGTGAAGATCTTCTCCGTCCGGTCGTGCTCGACGAGCCGGCCGAGCATGAAGAAGGCCGTGAACTCGGACACCCGGGCGGCCTGCTGCATGTTGTGCGTGACGATCACGATCGTGAAGTCGCGTTTCAGTTCGTAGATCAGCTCCTCGACCTTGGCCGTCGCGATCGGATCGAGAGCCGAGCAGGGCTCGTCCATCAGAAGGACTTCCGGCCCCACGGCCAGGGCGCGGGCGATGCACAGCCTCTGCTGTTGGCCCCCCGAAAGGCCCATCGCCGAGCTGTCCAGGCGGTCCTTGACCTCCTCCCAGAGCGCCGAGCGTCGCAGCGCCTTCTCGACGCGGTCCGGGATCTCGGAGCGCGGGCAGAGGCCGTTGATCTTCAGCCCGTAGGCGACGTTGTCGGCAATCGACTTCGGAAACGGGTTCGACTTCTGGAAGACCATGCCGACCCGGCGGCGCAGGTCGACCACGTCCGTTCCGGGGCCGTAGATGTCGCTCCCGTCGAGGAGCACCTCGCCCTCGACGGCCGTGTCGGGAATGATGTCGTTCATCCGGTTGAGGCACCGGAGGTAGGTCGACTTGCCGCATCCCGACGGCCCGATGAAAGCCGTGACGGTCTTCTCGGGGATCTTGAGCGAAATGTCCCAGAGCGCCTGCTTGGGACCGTAGGAGAAGCTGAGGCGGCGCGATTCCATCCGCGGCGCCGTCGCCGCCGCCGGGGACTCCTCCGGGCCCTCTCCCCTCCCCGGAGCGGGGGCCGGTGCGCTCGGTCCGACCGGAGCTTCCACGCTGACCTCCAGTGTATCGCTCACGCGCGATGCATCCTTTCGAGCCTCCGCGTCACGACGCGGGCCAGAACGGAGAAGGCGAAGACGAACGCCACGAGGACCAGCGCGCCCGCCCAGGCCTGGCGGTGCCAGTCGTCGTACGGCGAAATCGCGTAGGTGTAGATCTGGACCGGGAGCGACGAGATCGGCTGGTCGAGGCGCGTCGAGAAAAACCGGTTGTTGAACGCCGTGAAGAGCAGGGGCGCGGTCTCGCCGGCGATCCGCGCCAGGGCCACGAGGATCCCGGTCATGATGCCGGGAAGCGCCGCCGGGACCATCACCGAGAACGCGGCGCGGGCGCGCGTCGCGCCGAGCGCGAGCGACCCTTCCCTCAGGCTTTCCGGCACGAGGTTCAGCAGCTCCTCGGTCGTGCGCGTGATGATGGGAATCATCATGAAGCCGAGGGCCAGTCCACCGGCGAGGGCCGAGAAGCGCTTGACCGGGAGAACGGCGAGCCCGTAGGCGAAGATGCCGATGACGATCGACGGGACGCCGTTCAGAACGTCGGCCGTGAACCGGACGAGAGACGCGAACTTCGTCTTGCCGTACTCGGACAGGTACACTCCGGCGATGACTCCCACGGGGACCGCGACCGCCGACGCGATCGCGATGAGGTAGACCGTTCCGAGCATCGCGTTGGCCATCCCGCCGCCGGCCTCGCCGACCGGCTTCGGCATCTTCGTGAAGAAATCCCAGTTGAGCGACGAGAATCCCCGCTGCAGCACATAGGCGAACACGAAGAACAGGGGAACCAGCGCCGCCGCGACGGCGGCCCCGCAGAGGAACACGACGATTCCGGACAGGGTCTTGCGGCGGCGGGTTCGGTTCATGCCGCAGCCCGTGGCGTCTCGGGGGTGACGGCCGGGGCGGCCTTCGGCGTCCAGGCCTTCGCCTCCCGGGTGACGCTCCAGATCAGGAGCCTCGACAACGCATTGATGACGAGCGTGATCACGAAGAGCACGAGCCCGATTTCGATGAGCGCCGAGAGGTAGAGGTCGTCGGCCGCCTCCGTGAACTCGTTGGCGATGACGGCGGCCATGGTGTACTGGGGAGCGAAGAGCGAAGCCGAGACCTGCGGGTTGTTGCCGATGACCATCGTCACCGCCATCGTCTCGCCGATCGCCCGGCCGAACCCGAGGATGACGGCGCCGATGATTCCGGTCCGGCCAAAGCGCAGCGCCGCCTGGATGGCCTCCCACCGCGTCGCCCCGAGGGCATAGGCCGCTTCGCGCTGCGACGACGGGACCGCCCGAAGGACCTCGCGCGCCACCGACGAGGTGAACGGAATGACCATGACGGCCAGGATCAATGCCGCCGCTCCCATCCCGACCCCGAGCGGCGGCCCCGAGAAGAGCGGGATCTTCTTCATCCACGGCGGGGTGGCGACCTCGAGCTGGCGCACGATCGGGACGAGCACGAAGACTCCCCAGAGGCCGTAGACGATCGACGGAATCGCCGCGAGCAGCTCCGTGAGAAACGCGAGCGGCGTCCGCAGCCGGCGGTGGCGAGAGCTCCGACAGGAACACGGCGATTCCGAGAGCGATCGGCGTCGAGATGAGCATGGCGAGAAGGGACGAGTACAGCGTGCCCCAGATGAACGGCAGCGCGCCGAACTCGCCCGCGACGGGGTCCCAGATCTTTCCCGTCCAGAACCGGAAGCCGAACTTGGCGATCGAGAGGTTCGAGGTCCGATACAGCTCCCAGAAGATGCCGGCCACGAGCAGGACGACGAGGAATGCGAAGAAACCCGTCCCGAGCCGAAAGCCGCGGTCGTCGGCGCTCCGGCGCGGGGACGGGGTCTTCTTCATCGGACGCTTCGCGCTCGAGGCCTAGAGCTTGATCTTCTTGAGGGCTTCCAACTCGAGCGCCACGACGTCGGCCGGCAGCGGCGCGTAGCCGAGGGTGGCGGCGTACTTCTGGCCTTCGGTCAGGGCCCAGCGCATGAACTCGTTCATGATCCTGGCGCGCTGCTTGTCCCTGGGGTTCTCGAAGAAAAGCATCCACGTGAAGGACGAGATCGGATAGACGCCCTTGCCCGGAGCATTGGTGATCGAAACACGGAAGTCCGGCGGCATGACCTTGCTCGCCGCGGCTGCGGCCGCGGTCACGGAGTCGAGGCTCGACTTCACGAACTCGCCGTCCGTGTTCCGAACGGATCCGTACGAGATCTTGTTCTGGATGGCGTAGATCAGCTCGACGTAGCCGAAGGCGCCCGGGGTCTGCTTGACGAGGCCGGCGACGCCCTCGTTGCCCTTTCCGCCGACCCCAACCGGCCAGTTGACGGAGGTCGCGACGCCGACCTTCTTCTTGAACTCCGGCGAGACCTTCGAGAGATAGTCGACGAAGATGTAGGTCGTTCCGGAGCCGTCCGAGCGGTGGGCCACGACAATGTCGGTGCCGGGCAGCGCGATGCCGGGGTTGATCGTCGCGATCGCCGGATCGTTCCACTTGTTGATCTTGCCGAGGATGATGTCGGCGATCACCGCCCCGGTGAATTTCAGGTCGGGGTCTCCCGGGAGGTTGTAGATCGGAACGACGCCGCCGAGGACCGTCGGCAGGTGCAGGATCCTTCCGGGCGCCGCCTGCATCTGGTCCGCCGTCATCGGGCCGTCGGAGGCCCCGAAGAAGACGGTCTGGTTCGAGAGCTGTCGGATCCCGCCGCCCGAACCGATCGATTGGTAGTTGATCTCGACATCGGGATGCAGCTTGTTGTACTCGGAAAACCACTTCGAATAGATCGGGTAGGGGAAAGTCGCCCCGGCGCCGTTGATCTGCTGCGCCAGCGCGGTGCCCGCGAAAAGGACGCCGCACGCCGCGGCGGCCAGCCATCGATGGAGTTTCATCGCTTCCTTCTCCTCGCTCGAAATGTGAAGCTTCCGCGTCAAATCCGCGTGAAGTTCGTATGAATTAGAAGTTGAAGAGCGTGCTGACCGCGTAACGCTCCTCCGTCGGCCGGGAATTGGGCGCCCCCGTGTACCGGATCTGCTCGAAGTTGAGCAGGACCGCCGCGGCGACCCCGCTCTTGGTCACCGGGAACCAGTAGGCCGGGCCCGCGATGATCCGCTGCTTGCGCCCCGGCAACGCCTTGTCCGGGGTCACCCGGTCCCATCGGAGAAGCGCTTCGAGGCCGAACGTCGTGCGTGGCGTGGCCCAGACCGAATAGCCCTCCGACTCGACTTCCAGAGCCGAGGAGCTCCGCTGGTCCTTGTTGTTGTTGTACTGGAACCCGAAGTTGACGTACGGGTTCTCGAAGGTCGCCAGGAAGATCACGCGCTCCTTCTTCAGGTCCTTGAGGTAGTGGTCGCTGTCGTAGAAACCCGTCAGGCGCAGGCCCTTGAGGATCGGGACCTGGGGCAGCGGGCGCAGCGTGCCGCGGACCTGAAAGGACAGCTGGCTGTCGGCGTCCTGGGGCTTCGTGTAGCCGTCGCCGTTGTACACGCCGACGTGCACGTCGCCGTAGTTCGCCGGCACGTTCCAGTGAACGGACGCTCCCAGGTCGGAAGAGGTCAGGAAGCCTTCGCGGTCGGGAAAGATCGTGCCCTGGAAGCGGTACCGGTAGATGCCTTCCTCGAAATCGACGTACGGCGTCTGCTGCAGCCCGAGCCGCAGCCACGAGCCCTTCGTCGTGAAATCCGAGAAGTTCAGCTGTCCGTACGCGTATTTCAGGCGGTACGTCAGCGTATTCGTCAACCCCGGCACGTCCTGGCCCCCCACCTGCCCCACGCGAACGACGTCGGGTGTGATCCGGAAGTTGATCAGGTGGTTGATCTGGCCGGTGATGTTGATGTACGCGCGGGTGACGTTGAAGCCGTTGGGATGGACCTTGTCCCCCTGCGAGTTCGTCGCCGTGGGCTCGAGCTGATAGGTGTAGTCCGCGAAGATCGTGCCGCCGACGTTGACGGCCGGGGTGTCGTCCGGCGGCGTGTACCCGGCCGCGACGGTGACCTGGGCGCGCGCCGCGCCGCCCGAGAGCATCGCCGCGATCGCGCACGCGGTCAGGAATCCTGAAAGTCGTTTCATGAGTGCAACTCCTCCTCTATTGACCCGCGAGTTGTAAAGGCGTCGGGTCAACGGGCAAGGAAGGTCGTGTAAATTCGGATCGAGGGCTCACGGCGGTCGAGTCCATCGGCGGGCTACGGCGCGAAAGTCGCTTCGATGATCGTTTCGGCGATCCCGGATCGCTTCCAGTCGATGATCTCGTCGGCGGTCAGCGGCGCGGCGAGCGGATGCGAGCGGACGTAGAGGCGAACTACGTCCGCGCCGACGCCCTCCTGCATCAGCGCGAGCACCTGCGCCTTGAGTTCGGCGGCATCCCGGGCCGGAGCCGACGTGGCAGGCGCCGGTGCCGGTGCCGCAGCGACCGGTGCCGCGGGCGCCGCCGGTGCCGGCTTCTTCTTCGCAAGGTCGATTCGGAACACGCTCGGCGAAGCCGGCGGAGGCGCCTCGGCCAGGGCCTGGAGCGCCGGCGCATTGCAGGCGTAGGATTCGAACTTGACCCGATACCAGCTCTGTGACCTGTCCATGCAGCCTGGAGACGTGTCCCCGACGGGACAGTCGAGCTTCATCAGATTCATGAACCGGTAGGACTGAACGTAGAGGACGTTGCCGCCGAGACTCGCCGTCCGATTGCGCTCGGTCCGATACGGATCGCTGATCTCGCGGTCTTCCTGCTGCTGATCGATCGGGCCGGAGCCTCCGAGCAGCTTGCAGCCCTCGGGAAGGGCCGGAGCGACCGCGTCGCGCTCGGCGAGCTCCGCCTGGTAGACCTTGACGTCCGCGCCCTGCGGCGTCAACGCGGCGCAGGCGAGGACGCCCGGGACGAGGACGAGCGCCAGAGTCGGTCTCTTCATCGAATCTCCTTCGCTGTTTTTCGGCCGATCCTACGCTCCCGGCCAGGCCGGGCGTCGCCCCCGGTCATGTATTCGGCGCCTGAAGCGGCACGCGGAGAATCGCTCGCGGACCGTGAAGGCCGGGGGCATCCGATGTAAATTTCGCGCGAAGGAGCCGCCGGCCCCGTAAGTCCTCCGTAAAAAAAGCGCCCCGACGGATCGGGGCAAGGTGGAGGGGTCGTGCGACGCGATTTCGTCGAATTCTCGGGTCGGGGGATGAAGACCGCGGGCAGGCCGCGTCAAATCTCGAGGCTGGTTACGCCCTACGCGCTCCGCGCGGCGAGTCGCCGCGACCAGTCGAAGAGGCCCTGAAGATCCTCGACGATGATGCAGCCGCCCGGGGGGTGGCTTCGCCTCGCCCCCTGCCCCCCGACGAGGATCGGGGTCCCCGCAGGCACCGCGCGGCGCAGCGCCGCGAGTTGATCGCGGGAGCCCGGACCCGCCGTCGAAGCGGAGATGCTGACGCCGACGGCCGCGACACGGTCGGACCGCGCGGCTCCGGCGATCTCGCCGACCGGCGTGTCGGTGCCGAGCACGTGGGGCTCGAGTCCGCCGACGGCGACGACGAGCGCGGCCATCTGCAGCCCCAGGCCGTGGGTCTCGCCCGACAGCGTCGCGAGGGTGATGCGCGGTCCCGCGGCGGCCCGCTCGTAGGGCATGCGCACGGCGCGCAGCACGTCGCCGAGTCGCTCCGAGAAAAAATGCTCGTGGTGGATGCCGATCTCGCCGCGGGCCCAGGCGTCGCCGACCTCCTGGACCATCGGCACGGCCCGCAGCCGCAGAAACTCGACCGGCCCCAGCGTCGCCGCATCCGACAGAAGGGCGGAGGTCAGGCCGGCGGCATCGTGCCGGCGAACGAACCCCATCAGGCTCGCGACCGGAGCCAGCCTGCTCGCGTCGGAGCCGGTTGAGGCCCCGGCCTCGGTCAGAAGCGACTGGAGGCGAGGCTCCGGAAGCGGAACGACCTGGCCCGGGCGATGCCCGCGGGCGAGGGCCTCGGAGATCCGGCGAAGACGCTTCACGTCGCCCGTGCTGTAGAGGCGGTGCCCGGAGGGCTTTCGTTGCGGGACCGGAAAACCGTACCGCTTCTGCCAGACGCGGAGCGTGTCGGGGGAGAATCCGGTCGCCTTCGCAACCGCGCCGATCGTCAGGCTCGGCTCGAACGCAGAGGGTGAGTGTTGGACGTCCATCCAGGCCTCCATTCACACATAAAACGTCTAGATATATATCTTGACATTATCGAAGCCCGATTTGTTCGCCTCTGCAAGGCTAAAACGTCGTAACGTACTGGAAATAATTGTATTAAGTATTACATTCGGGGGAACACATATCTAGACAATTGCGATTCAAGCTTCTCGAGAACCGCCTTCACACGTGCGCCGATCCGGGATGGTACCCTCCAACCCTCGATTCGACCTCGATGAGCGAAGTCCATTACATCGGTGGGGGTCAGGCGCCGGACGACCGGCTCGAAGACCATTCGCTCTACTTCAACCGCGAGATTTCCTGGCTGGCGTTCAACCGCCGCGTGCTCGAGGAGGCGCTCGATCCGAGCTGGCCGATCTTCGAACGCGTGAAGTTCCTGGCCATTTTCCACTCCAATCTCGACGAGTTCTTCATGATCCGCGTCTCGGGGCTCCACGAGCAGCTCGAGGCTTCCGTCGCCGAGCGGAGCGCCGACGGGCTCTCCGCGCCCGAGCAGCTGCAGGCGATCCGCGAGATCGTGGAACGTGACGCGGGCGAGGCGATGCGCCTCCTCCGCGAAGAGCTGCGACCGCGCCTCGCCGAAGCCGGCGTCCGGATCCTGTCCTGGGACGAGATCGAGCCCGAACGCCGCAAGGAGCTGTCGAGCTACTTCGAAAGCGTGGTCTTCCCGGTCCTGACGCCGCTCGCCTTCGATCCGGCGCACCCGTTTCCGTTCGTCTCCAACCTGTCGCTGTCGCTCGCCGTCGAGCTCAAGGACAAGAAGGAGAAGACGCCCGCGTTCGCCCGGGTCAAGGTTCCGGCCTCGCTCTCGCGTTTCGTGCCGGTGCCCGGCGCCGCGGGCAAGGCGCTCGAGTTCGTCCTTCTCGAGAAGCTCATCGAGGCCAACCTCGACCGCCTCTTCCCCGGCATGGAGATCCTCGGGTCGTCGGCCTTCCGGGTCACGCGCGACGCGGACATCGAGATCCGGGAGGACGAAGCCGGCGATCTGCTCCGGAGCATGACCGATAACCTGCGGCGCCGCCGTTTCGGCGCGGCGATCCGTCTCGAGGTCGAAGACCGCTGCTCGGAGCACGTCCGGGAGCTCCTGCGCACGCAGCTCGAGCTCGACCCGGGCGACGTCTACGAGATCGCCGGCCCGCTCGGCGCCGCGGACCTGCTGTCCGTGCTGAAGCTCGACCTTCCGGCCCTCAAGGATGCGCCGTTCCTTCCGGTGTCGCGGGCCATCTTCGACCCGCCGGCCAACGTCTTCGACACGATCCGCAAGGCCGACGTCCTCCTGCACCACCCCTATGACGCGTTCGATCCGGTGTTGCGGTTTCTCGAGGCCGCGGCGGACGATCCCGAGGTGCTCGCGATCAAGATGACCCTGTACCGCGTCGGCGCCGACTCGCCCGTCGTCACGGCCCTCGCCCGGGCGGCCGAGAACGGCAAACAGGTGGCCGTCCTCGTCGAGCTCAAGGCCCGCTTCGACGAGGAGAACAACATCCAGTGGGCGCGCTCGCTCGAGCGGGCCGGCGTCCACGTCGCCTATGGCGTCGAGGGCCTCAAGACCCACGCGAAGATCGCCCTGGTCGTCCGGCGCGAGGGCACGACGATGCGGCGATACGTCCACGTGGGGACGGGCAACTACAACCGGCTGACGGCCCGCATCTATACCGACGTGGGCCTCTTCACCTCGCGCGCCGACTTCGGTCACGACGCCTCGGAGCTCTTCAACTTCCTGACGGGCTTCTCGAAGAAGACCCGTTACAAGCGTCTCTCGGTCGCCCCCTTCGCTCTCCACGACCGGGTCGTGGCCCTGATCGACCGGGAGGCCGAGAAGGCCCGCACGGGCAAGCCGGCCGCGATCGTCGCCAAGTTGAACTCCCTCGTCGATGCAACCGTGATCCGTGCGCTCTACCGGGCCTCGCAGGCCGGCGTCACGATCGACCTGTCCGTCCGCGGCATCTGCTGCCTGCGGCCAGGCGTTGCGGGCGTCTCCGACGGGATCCGGGTCTCGAGCGTCGTCGGACGGTTTCTCGAGCACTCCCGCGCCTTCTCGTTCGGCGTCGGCGACGATGAGGAGATCTTCATCTCGAGCGCCGACTGGATGCCGCGCAACTTCTACCGCCGCGTCGAGCTCATGGCGCCGATCCTCGACGAGAAGGCCAAGGAGAAGATCCGGCAGGAGATCTTCGAGCCCATCCGCGCCGACAACTGCCGCGCCCGGGACCTCCAGAGCGACGGGACCTACGTCCGACGCCACCCGGCCGCCGGCGAGGCGCCAGTGGACACCCAGGGAATGCTCCTCGACCGCCTCGCTCGCCGCGGTCTCAAGGCCGTCCCGGCGCATCTAGCGGCTCACGCCGCCCGCCGCAGGATTTTCGTGTCGCGGCCGACCGTCACCGGCCGACCCCGCCATGCGACGGATCGACCGAACGCTCCGGCCCAGAAGACGGCCGCCGCACCCAGGTCCCGGACCGGCAGCAGGACGGCTTCACGCCAGGAGATGGGTTGTCCCGACGGCCGGGAGAGCAGGATCTCCATCGTCCACCGCGCGGCGAGCAGCGCTCCAGCCGCCCCACGAAGTGCGGCGGACGGCGCCGCCATCGCCGCCAGGAACCAGGGCAGCGCGCTCGCGAGCATCTCGCCCGAGTAGAGAAAGCGGGCGAGTCGTCGGCGCATCACGGCCCAGCGCCGATGGCGCTTGAACGCGGCCACCACGGGCTTGTTCACCTCGAGGGTATCGAGGATGTCCGTCGACAGGACCACGCGATAGCCGGCGCGCCGGACCCGTCGGCCAAGCACGTAGTCCTCGGCGAGGTAGTCGCGCAGAGCGCCGATCCCGCCGATCGCGTCCAGGGCGGCGCGCGACACCAGGATCGACTTCCCGACGACGCACGGGCGGCGGAGCACCGCCGAGACGAAGGCCGTCCCCGGCATCAGGCAACCGTTCAAGTAGAGGGATTCGACGCGGGACGCGACGCTCCAGGGCCCCGTGCCCGCGAAAGAGGTGCGAGACCACGCCGACGCGCGGATCGAGGAACCAGGAGACCGCACGGGAGAGAAAGTCCGGCCGCACGCGGACGTTGCCGTCCGAGAACAGGATCAACCGGCGCCGGGCGTGACGCACTCCGGCCGTCAGGCGATTGACCTTGGAGTTGCCGCCGGGCTCGCGCCCGTCGACGACGAAGGTCGACCGGATGGCCGGGTGCCGGTCCGCCACCCTTCGCGCCACGGCGCAGGCGGGATCGTCCTCGCGGGCGAAGGAGTAGACGATCTCGTATTCGCCGTAGTCCAGGGCGTAGAAGGTCTCGAGGTTCTCCTCGAGCCCCTCGTCGAGTCCCGCCAGCGGCTTGATGATCGAGACGGGAGGCGCAAAGCCCGGGATCGGATCCCCGCGACCCGTCCGCCGCAGGCGGATGAGCGTGATCGCCGCCACGCCGTACACGACCGTGCCGAGAACGAGGCCCGCGAGCCCCGTGATGCCCACCCCCAGGAAAAGGTTCATGCCGTGGCCGCGGCCTCTCCCGGCGTCAGGCGCAGGACACCGATTCCCGTACCGCGGCGCAGCGCTGCCAGAACCGAGCCGCGGTCCTTCTCGGCCCGGAGAAGCGTCTTCCAGGCGAAGAGGTGCTCGGGCCGGTGGAAGTCGCTGTTGGCGAGATGCGGGAGGCTCTCCCTCGAGATCACGGGGTAGAGCTCCCACCGGCAACCGACCTCCCAGAGGTCCACGAGATCGCCGACCTGCTTGCGCCGGTTCCAGAGATACCAGGTATTCGCGAACCATTCGCTCATTTCGTGCGGATGGCAGGCAACCGTCACGGCGCCGCGGGCCTGCGCCTCCCGCAGCATGTCCAGCGGGTCCCCGTCGGCCGAGAGGTACTCGTCGAGACCGAGAGCGAGCGCGTGAACGGACGTATGCCGGTTGATGGTGTTTCGCGTCATCTCGGCTCCCGGGAGGACCAACATGCCATATGTGTGCCAGGCGCGTTCCGCCTCTCGGGAAATCTCGTCCGCGTAGCGCTTCCAGCTCTCGGAGTCGAGACTGTGGTGAATGCGATGCGCGATCTTTCCGAGACCGCTGTCGCGGTTGACGATGTGGTCGGTGATCGCGATGACGTCATGTCGGGACCCCCCGAACAGATCGACGACCTTCGTCAGCGGCAGGACGCCGTCGGAGTAGGTGGTGTGGATGTGGAAGTCACAAAGGAGCATGCGAACGGCCCGAGTGTGGGCGGTCGGCACGAGGTCCGCGAGAGGACGGGGAAAAGAACCGCGGAACGGCCGGTTAAGACGGATCGAGGTCCGCGCGCCGCCTAGACCCCGGCTCGGTGAGCCACGGGGTGCCGGCCGGTCCGCCGGGGCCCGACGAACGTGGGTCGGCCGGCCGCGCACCGGCGCCACGCGATCCACCGCTCACGGGCCTCGTCGGCCGAGGCCACGTCGGAAAAACGCAACGCCTTCATGTCACCCGCCTTGACCTCGGCGGCGCGGAGCGAGGCCGAAAAGACGACGTGCACCGGCATCGACGCTTCTCCGGCAAGCGCGTAGGAGAAGCGGAACCGCTCGACGTCCTCCGCGGCCCGGAGCTCCCGGGAGAATCCGGAAACCGGAACCGAGCGCTCCGCGACGAGCTCCGCATCGATCTCGGGCCCGATCGTCACGGCCCGACTCTAGGAGCGCGAGTTGAAGACGGTGTGAAGAACGGGCGGGCGATAATCCGGCCGTGCGGGGACTGCCCGACTATCACGTCCACACGTTCCGGTGCGGCCACGCCGGCGGCGCCTCGCGCGACTTCGTCCGAAAGGCGATCGAGCGGGGCCTCGGTGAAATCGCCTTCACGGATCACATCCCCCTCTACTTCCTGCCGGAAGCCGCCCGGGATCCGAAGCTCGCCATGGCCGAAAGGGACTTCGACGGCTACGTCCGGGAAGTGGAAGATCTCCGGGCCGAGTTTCGCGGCACGATCGACGTCCGCCTCGGCCTGGAGGCCGACTACGCCGAGGGCTTCGAGGACGAGCTCGCCCGGTGGCTTTCCCGAGCCGACTGGGACCTCGTCCTCGGGTCGGTCCACTGGGTCGACGGGGGCTGGATCGATGACCCCGCCACGTCGCCCGCCCGGTTCGAGCGCGAGGGAGCCGAGCAACTCTACGAGCATTACTACCGGCTGCTGGCGAAGGCCGCCGGAACCGGACTTTTCGACGTGCTCACCCACTTCGATCTGCCCAAGAAGCACGGGCACCGGCCAGCGTCCCCGCGCGAAACCGCCGAGCGTGCGGCCATCGCGGCGGCCCGCAGCCGCGGTGTTGCCGTCGAGATCTCGTCGGCCGGCCTGCGCAAACCCGTCAGCGAGGCCTACCCCGAGCCGCGGCTGCTCTCGGCGATCGTGGCGGCCGGGATTCCCGTCACGTTCTCCTCGGATGCCCACGCGCCCGCGGAGGTCGGTTGGGGTTTCGACAAGACGCTGGAGCTCGCCCGGGCGGCGGGCGCGACCGAGTTCGTCACTTTCGAGAAGAGGCGGCCGATTCCGCACTCCCTGACGCGGTGAACGCGCGCCCGAGCGCTGCGAACACGTCGGCGGAACCGCGCCGCCGCCGCGCGTACGTGGCGTAGTCGACCTCGAAAAGCCCGAATCTCGGACGGAAGCCCTCGAGCCACTCGAAGTTGTCGATCAGCGACCAGTAGAAATAGCCCTCGACGGGCGTCCCCGCATCGCGACGGTGGGCGAGCACGGCCGCGTGCTCCCGGAGGAAGTCCCCGCGACGCCGGTCGTCGGCCGTCGCGATCCCGTTCTCCGTCACGATCACCGGCTTTCCGGTCGCCGCAGCCTGGCGGAGCACCACGTCGAACCCGTGGGGATGGACTTCCCATCCGGTGTCCGTCAGGCCTCGTCCGGCGGGGTCGCGGTAAAAGAACCGGCCGATGGCGCCGGGCCGGCCGTGGAACCGGATGTGCACGCGGCTGTAGTAGTTGACGCCGACGTAGTCGTTGGCGGCGGGAAGGTCGGGAATGCGGACACGGAACCGCCCCTCGCCCGGAAACGACCAGGCGAGGTCGCCGGTCGTGATCGCCTCCAGCAGCGCAAGGTTGTAGAGACGCTCGCCTTCGCGGGCGAGGCGGCGGTCGAGAAGGCGATCGGCCCGGTCGGGCGCAAACTCCATCATGTTGTGCGCGATGCCGACCCGGGCGGCCGGGATCCGCTCGCGTATCGCCGCGGCGGCGGCGACGTGCGCCCGCAGCATGTGTTCGAAGGCCCGGGCCGCGGCGCGAAACCCCCGCTTTCCGGGCGGAATCCGGCCGTCGAGGTAGCCGCCGAGAAGCAGCACGACCGGCTCGTTCAGCGTGACCCAGAGGCGGACCGACGGGCCGAGCGCCTCGGCGACGACCTCGGCGAACCGCCGGAACCGATCAACGGCGCGGGGATCCTCCCACCCGCCCTCGGACCAGAACCATCGCGGGTGCGTGTAATGGCAGAGCGTGACGCAGGGTTCGACGCCGAGCCGGGCGAGGACCCGCACCCTCTCCCGTTCGGACGCCAGGGCCTCGTCGCAGAACCGACCCGGCTCGGGCTCGATCCGGCTGCGCTCGAGCGAATACCGGTAGGCGTTGGCGGAGAGCGTCGGCAGGAGACCGAAGTCGGTCCGCCAGCGCTCGCCGTGCCCCGACGCGCGACCGCAGCGAACGCCGCGGACCTTGAGGCGCTCGAGGTCTTCCCACTCGGTCCAGTCGTTGTCGCGGGCCCCCTCGACCTGGTACGCCGAGGTCGCGACACCCCAGAGGAAGGAGGGAGGGCTCATGTAGCGAGAAGGGTGCCAGCCCCGGGCCGGCCGCCGTCAATCGGCCGACGTCAGGGCAGCTCCGCCGCGTGGTGCTTGACCCAGCGCGCCTCGGCGATGAAGATCGTGTCCTCGCAGATGTTGGTTGCGAGGTCGCCGACCCGTTCCAGATTTTTCGAGATCGAGATCAGCTCGATGCAGTAGGTCGTCAGCGCCGGGTACTCCGCGATGTACGTCAGGAGCTCGCGGATGATCGAGACGTTCTTCTCGTCCAGGATGTCGTCCTTCTTGATGACGCGCCGCGCCAGGTCCGCGTCCCGGTTGACGAAAGCGTCGAGCGAGGATTTGAGCATCGCCATCGCGACTTCGGCCATGTAGGGGATGTCGATGAACGGCTTGAAGGGCTTCTGCCCCGCCAGCCGCTCGGCCCCCTCGGCGATGTTCACGGCGTGATCGCCGATCCGCTCGAGATCGCTGTTGATCTTGAGCGCCGCGATCAGGAATCGCAGGTCGACCGCGACCGGCTGCTGCAGGGCGAAGAGGGCGATCGCCGCCTCCTCGATCTGCACCTCGATCCGGTCGATCTCCTCGTCGTTGGCGATGACCGCACGGGCCTTCTCGGCGTCCATCTCGGTCAGGGCCTCGATCGAGCCGTGGATCTGTCGCTCGACCTCGCCGCCCATCAGGATCAGCTGGCGGCGCAGGCCCTCCAGCTGCTCCGAGAAATGCTCCTTCACGCGTCCTCCCGTTCCTCCGCCTCAGCTCCAGAGCGCCTCGGCGGAAAGGATCTCGAGGTCCTTCTGCAGGAGGTCCTCGCGTCCCGCCGGAACGGCGCGGAGCGCCACACCCCGGTCGTACACCTTCTCGAACAGGTCCGATTTCTTGCGGGCCGCGTCGAGCTCGGGCTCGCAGTCCATGCGCGCCGCCGCCTCGACCTCGATCTTCCGGGCCCGCACGCGGCAGGACACTCCGGTCACGATCTGGCGGTGGCTCCGGTCGAGGCCGTCGGCGATGCGCAGGATCGCCGCCAGCTTTTCGACCACCGCCTGGAGGTACGGATTGAGTCGGCGCCAGTTTTCGTGAGCGTATTTCGGCCCTCCACCCTTGTGGTACCGCGCGAGCGAGGCGAGCACCTCGATCTCGTCGGCCGAGAAACCCGTGAGATCGCCGTGCGTGATCAGGTAGTAGGAGTGCCGCTGGTGCTTCGCATAGCCGATGTAGCAGCCGATGTCGTGCAGCAGAGCGCCGTACTGCAGCCACTCCCGCTCGGTCGCGGTGAGCTGGTGGATCGAATGCGTCTGGTCGAAGAGCTCGAGCGCCAGGCGGGCGACGTGCGCCGCGTGGAGCACCTCGGCGTTGCCGCGCCGCAGAAGGCGGTCGACGCTTCGGGCCCGCATGTCGCGGTTCGACACGATGCGGGTCTCGCCGTGACGGGCCACGTAGTCGAGAAGAAGGCCCTCGCGCAGCCCCCGCTCCCCCACCACGATCGCGTCGGCGCCGGTGCGTTTCAGGATCCACGCAAGCACGAGCCCGCCGGGGACCGCGATGTCGCGCCGCCGCGGGTCGAGCCCGGGGACCCGCAGCTTTTCCTTCTCCGTCGTCCGACGCAGCACCTTGTTGACCTTCCGGAGGCCATCGCGGGTCAGCGTCCGATGGCCCGTGGGGCTCGGCTCGCGCCCGAGGATCGCGGCCTCGTGCACGAGCGACAGCGACTGGATGGTGCCGGAGGAGCCGACGCACGTCTTGAAGCCCTTCTTCCGGACCGCGTCGGCCGCGCGCTTGGCGGCGGCACGGACCTCCTTCTTCATGGCTCGCAGGTCCTTGTCCGAGGGCGGGTCGTTGCGGGCGTGCCGATCGGCGAGGCGAACGACCCCGAGCGGCAGGCTTTCCGTGAGAAGAACGCGCGTACCGTCGGAAATCACGAACTCCGTCGAACCGCCGCCGATGTCGATCAGGAACAGGGGGTCCTGGCGCGCCGGGAACTCGCTCCGCAGCGCCAGGTTGATCAACCGAGCTTCCTCCTCGCCCGAGATGACCTCGACCTTGACGCCCGTCCGCTTCCGGACCGCGTTGACGAAATCGTCGGAGTTGGTGGCCTCCCGGACCGCGCAGGTCGCGACGGCGCGGACGACCTGGGCACCGGCGCCCCCGGCCAGTTTGACGAAATGCTCGACCGTCGAGGCCCCCGCCTCGATCGCCTCGGAAGACAGCCTGCCCGTGCGGAGCGTCTCGCTGCCGAGACGCACCATCGCCTTCTCGCGGAGAAGCACCTCGAGCGAGCCGTCGTCCTCGACGTTCGCGACGAGCAGCTTGATGCTGTTGGTTCCGATGTCGATCGCGCCGAGCGTACGCATGGCCGGGCGATTGTCGCCCTCGGCCGGCGGAACCCGGTGAAGACCGTGTGAAGGGCGCGTGAAGGCGGCTTTCCGTGTCGTCTCTCTATAATATCGCCCCGTGCGCGATCCCGGCGAACTCTGGAGGCTGCGGGTACGCTCCGTCGACCGGGCGCGCCGGGCCGCGCGTCGCGCCGAACCGGAAGGACTCCACGACCTGCGGGTCGCGTTGCGCCGCGTCAGCGCCACCGCGGACGCGCTCGGCGCCCGCCGAGTCTCGCGCGAGGCGCGCGGTCTCGTGCAGTCGCTCTCGGCCGATCGGCAGATCCAGGTCGATCGCCAGCTTCTGGCGCGCATCGGCCAGCTCGGCTATCTCTCGCCCGACGCCGCGACGGCGCTCGCCGCGCGATGGGAAAAGCTCTCCGAGCGCGGCACCCGGCGGATCGTCCGGGCCGCCGACGGCAGGACCCTGCGGAGGCTCCTGAAGGACATGGACCGGCTCGCCCGCCGCAAGGCCGGCGACTCCGCCGAACGCCTCGAGCGCGCACGGGTCAGGGCCGAGGAGACGCTCGCCCACTCTCTCGAGGGCAAGGACGACGAAGAGCTCCACCGATACCGGATCGCCGTGAAGAAGGCCCGTTACCTGGCCGAAGACCTCGCGGCCCTCGGCGTGCGGCGGTTCACGAGCTCGATCGAGCGCGAAAAGGAGCTCCAGGAGGCGCTCGGGCGGTGGAACGACCTTCGGATGTTCTGCCGACGCCTGGCGGAGGGCCGCGACGAAGCCGAGGAGCGCGGCGCGATCACGCTCGCCGCCGAGCTCGAACGCCTGCTCGCGATCCTCGAGCCCACCATCGGCTCGATCCGGCGGGCGGCCGTCGACGCGTCGAAAGCGCCCGAAGTCGTCTCGATCGCGGAGAAGCGCGCCGCGCGGCGCGTCTGACTCCCGCCGAGACCCCGCCGCTCCGCGCCTAGCGTCCGACGAGGCCGGCCTTCAGGTCCCCGGCGAGGGTGCGGTGGAAGACATGCTCGCCGCCCTCGCGCCGCACCGACAGGCGCCCGGCCCGGTAGGCCCGGGACGTCAGGCCCCTCTGGACCGAGTCGCAGATCGCGAGGTCCTCGTCCTGGACGCGGTTGCCGACGTCGATCGAGGCCTTGCAGCGCGCGATCGCTTCGGGAGTCGCGACGTCGGTAAAGTAAAAGTCGAAGATGACCTCGGAGCGGTGGGCGCCGAGCGGCCGGACGAGGTTGGTGTCCATCACGCCCTCGTACCAGTTGACCATGAAGTTCGGGTAGATCCAGTAGTACAGCGCCTTCTTCCCCCCGCGCACCGCGGCCACGTCGCCCTCGGCGTTCGTGTGGTCGATCGGGCTCCACTGGAGGCACCAGTTCTCCCCGGTCTCGATCATGTACTGGCTGTAGTCGAGGACCGACGACAGGCTCTTGTGGAGGTGCGGCACGTGGTAGCCGCCGTCGAGATAGTTGTCGACGAAGACCTTCCAGTTGCACTCGAACGTCCAGCGCCGCCGTTCGACGAATTGGAAGCGCTCGAGCTTGAGCTCCGCGAACTGCCCGACGAGGGGACCGAGCTCCTCCTCGAGGGGCGGGCCGCCCGGCTCGAGACGCACGAAGACGAACCTTTCCCAGACGGCCGTCTCGACCGGCACGAGCCCGTTGCGGCCCCTGTCGAAGTTGCAGACGCCTGCGAAGTCCGGCGTTCCCTTGAGCTCGCCCGAGAGGGCGTACGTCCAGCCGTGGTACGGGCAGCGGAGGATCGGCGCCTTCCCGGCCTCCTCGGTCATCACGGCCGCCGCGTGGTGGCGGCAGACGTTGAAGAAGCCCCGGAGCTGCCGGTCCTCGCCCCGCACGACGACGATCGGCTCTCCCGCGAGCATGGCCGTGACGTACTGGCCGGGCTCGGCGAGCTGGTCGAGCCGGCCGACCATCTGCCAGGTCCGCGAGAAGACCGTGCGGCGCTCGAGCTCCGCGACGCGTTCGTCGACGTACCAGGGCGCGGGGATCGTCCAGGCCTCGTCGAGCGGGGCCCCGGCGTCGTAGGAATCGAGGATCTCACGGACCGAGGCTTCCACGGGGCCCTCCTTGCGCGGCGGCTCGACGTCCGGTCTCAGCGGACCGGGGTCGCGGTCTTCCTCGGCGGGTTGAAGAACGGCGTCTTGACGACTTGAGCCGCGACCTTTCCGCGCACGGCCTCGACCGTGTACTCCATCTCGAGGCGGGTGCCGATCCCGGTCGAGCCCCGGGCCACGGTCGCGAGCGCGATCATCTTCTTCAACGTCGGCGACCAGGTCGTCGAGGTCGCCTTGCCGACCCATTCGCCGTTGCGGTACACGGGCACGGCGACGCGCGAGGCCGCAGCCGGGATCTGGGGTGCGAGCGAGAGGCGGTCGTAGATCGCCTCGATGGTGTTCCAGTCGATCTCGAGGCCCACGATCTCTCGGGCGGGCCCCTTCTTCGCCTCCTCGCGGAGTGCGTCCTGGCCGACGAATCGACCCTTGTCGAGCGCGACCAGCCGGCCGAGCCCCATCTCGAACGGGGTGTAGCGCTGGAGGTCGATGTAGGCCTTCTTCGAGCCCGAAAAATCGACGTCGATGAGCAGCAGCCCGGCCTCGACCCGCGCGACGTCGAGGGCGAGCATGCCCGCGGCGTGGATGTCGAAGGCCTTGCCCTTGGACATCAACTCGTCCCAGACCTTGACCGCGTCCTTCCAGGGGATCCAGATCTCGTAGCCGAGGTCCCCGGTGTAGCCGGTCCGGGAGATGTCGACGGAGACGCCGGCGATCCGGCCGGAGGTGACCTTGAAGTACTTGAGGTTCTCGATGTCGGCTTCGGCGATCGCCTTGAGCATCCGCCCGGCGGTCGGCCCCTGGAGGGCGAGCGCGGCGACGTGGTCGGAAATGTCCTCGATCTCGACCTGGAGTCCCATGGCGTTCTGCTTGAACCAGCGCAGGCTCGGATCGGCCGCCGTCCACCGGTAGACGTTCTCTTCGAGCCGCGAGACCGTGCCGTCGTCGATGACCTTGCCGTGCTCGTCGCACCAGGGCGTGTAAATCACCGAGCCCGGAGCGACCTTGCGCAGGTCGCGCGTCACGATCCTGTCCACCAGCCGCGTCGCGTCCTTGCCCGACAGCCGGTACTTGAAGAGCGGCGAGATGTCGATCAGCGCGGCGGCGTTGCGGATCGCGTTGTACTCGTGCTCGTGGTGCGCCTCGTACGCCGAAACGGCGTAGTAGCCGGACCACTCGCGGTAGTTCAGGCTCTCGCAGAGGGGAAATGTTCTCTCGTGTACGGCGGTCCCGATCGGCACGGCTACCTCGAATCCGCCCCCGGGCTCCCGCGTTTGAACGCGCGGTCACGAGGGAGCTTGTCGGAGCGCGCGATTATAAGTATGCTCGCGCGCTCGCGGCAAGCCGCGCAATGAAACCCGGAGTCACAATCGAGGGCGGGCACGGCACGGGATGAGCTCGAAGTACGACGTCGTCGTGATCGGTGGCGGGCACAACGGCCTGATCCACGCGGCCTACCTGGCGAAGGCCGGCAAGAAAGTCCTCGTGCTCGAGCGCCGCCACCTGCTCGGCGGCGCCGCGGTGACCGAGGAGGTCTTTCCCGGCTTCAAATTCTCGGTCTGCTCCTACGTCGTATCGCTGCTGCGGCCCGAGATCATCCGGGACCTCGATCTTCCGCGTCACGGCCTCGAGATCCTCCCGCTCGACGGAACGTTCACGCCGATGTTGAACGGCGACCACCTCTGGCGGGTCAACGACCACGCCAGGACGCGCCGAGAGATCGCCCGCCATTCCAAGCTCGATGCCGAGGCCTACGACGAGTACGGCAAGGCGATGGCCGACATGGGCCGCTTCGTCAAGCCGATCCTGGCCATGACTCCGCCCGACCCGACGAAGCTGACGCTGAAGGGACTCCAGGACCTGATGTTCCTGGGCAAGCGGTTCCGCAGCCTCTCCGGCCAGGACAAGTACAACCAGATCCAGCTCATGACGATGTCGGCCGTCGACTTCCTCGACCAGTGGTTCGAGACCGACGTTCTGAAGGCCACGATGTCCGCCTCGGGCATCATCGGGACCTTCCTCGGCGTGCGCTCGCCCGGCACGGCCTACGTCCTCCTCCACCACTACATGGGCGACATCGACGGGGCCTTCCGCGCCTGGGGCTTCGCGCGGGGCGGCACCGGTGCCATCTCCAATGCCTGCGGCGACGCGGCCCGCGAGGCCGGCGTCGAGATCCGCCTCCAGGCCCCGATCGCGAAAATCAAGGTCTCGGGCGGCCGGGCCACGGGCGTCGTGCTCGAGTCCGGGGAGGAGATCGACGCGCGCGTCGTCTCCTCGAGCGTCGACCCGCGGCTGACGTTCATGAAGATGATCGGCGAGAAGGACCTGCCGGGCGACTTCGTCGAGGACATCCGGCGCTACAAGTTCCGGGGATCCTCGGGAAAGGTCAACTTCGCCCTCGATGCCCTGCCCGACTTCAAGGCGCTCCCGGGCCCCGGCGCCCACCTGCGCGGCGCCATCTCGATATCGCCTTCGGTCGAGTACATGGAGCGGGCCTACGACGAGGCGAAGTACGGCCGCTTCTCCCGCCGCCCCTACATCGACATGGTCATCCCGACGCTGACCGATCCCTCGCTCGCGCCGCCCGGTAAACACGTCCTGTCCTGCTTCGTGCAGTACGCGCCGTACAACCTCAAGGGCGACTGGGACACGGAGCGCGAGGCCTTCGGGGACACGGTCGTCGACACGATCGCCGAGCACGCGCCGAACATCCGCAACATCATCAAGCATCGCCAGGTCGTCACTCCGCTCGACCTCGAGCGCGAGTGGGGCCTGTCCGAGGGCAACATCTTCCAGGGCGAGCTGACGCTCGAGCAGCTCTTCTTCCTGCGGCCGGCGCCGGGCTGGGCCCAGTACCGCACGCCGATCAAGAACCTCTACATGTGCGGCTCGGCCACGCACCCGGGCGGCGGCATCATGGGCGCCAACGGAAAGAACGCCGCCGGCAAGCTCCTCGAGGACTGGAAGCGGGGGAAGGTCTAGGGCGATGGCGGAAACAAGAGACGTCGTCGTCATCGGCGGCGGGCCCAACGGCCTGACCGCGGCCGCGTACCTCGCGAAGGGCGGCCTCAAGGTCGTCGTCCTCGAGCGGCGCGAGGTCGTCGGCGGGGTCGCCGTCACGGAGGAGTTCGCTCCCGGGTTCCGCGCCTCGACTCTCCTGCACGCGGCGGGTCCGTTCCTGCCGTCGATCGCCCGCGACCTCGATCTCGCGCGCCACGGACTGTCGTTCATCCAGACGGAGACCCGGATCTTCGCGCCAGCCCTCGACGGGCGCGCGATCGCCCTGGCGTCCGACCCACGGGCCGCCGCCCGCTCGATCGAGAAAATCTCGCCCCACGACGCGAAGGGCTACCTCGCCTTCCACGAGAGCCTCGGCCGGATCGGCAAGGTGCTCGCGCCGCTCCTGACGATGACACCGCCGTCGATCGACGATCCGTCGATGGGCGAGATGTGGGATCTCCTGGGCGTCGGCCGCAAGTTCCGGGCCCTGCCCCGCCGCGACGCCTTCCGTCTTCTGCGCTGGGGCCCGATGGCCGTCGCGGACCTCGTGTCGGAGTACTTCGAGACGGAGCTTCTGCGCGCGGTCGTCGCGGCCCGGGGCATCTACGGCGCCTTCGCGGGCCCCTGGTCGGCCGGCACGGCCCTCGGCGTCGTCCTCCAGGCCGCGAGCGACTCCAACGCCGCCGGGCCGGCGGACTTCGTGCGGGGGGGCATGGGCGCGCTGACCCAGGCGCTCGCCGCCGCCGCCCGCGGCTTCGGCGCCGAGGTCCGCACGGGAGCGACCGTGGCCCGTGTCGTGACGAAGGACGGCCGCGCCGCCGGCGTCGTCCTCTCGACCGGCGAAGAGGTTCCGGCCCGCGCGGTCGTTTCGAACGCCGATCCCAAGCGGACGCTGCTTTCCCTGGTCGACCCGGTCGAGCTCGACCCGGACTTCATCTGGAAGATGCAGAACTACCGTTCGGTCGGAGCGATCGCCAAGGTCAACCTGGCGCTCTCGGGCCTGCCGGAATTCCCTTCCGCCGCGGCCGCGGGCGGTCAAAACGTGCTCGCCGGACGCATCCACGTCGGGCCCGAGATCGACTATCTCGAGCGTGCGTACGACGCCGCCAAGTACGGCGACTTCTCGCCCCATCCGTATTGCGACGTCACGATCCCGACGCTCACGGACCCGTCGCTCGCCCCGGCCGGCAAGCACGTCATGTCGATCGTCGCGCAGTTCGCGCCCTACAAGTTGAAGACCGGCGACTGGAAGGCGAAGCGCGACGCGCTCGGCGATGCCGTCGTCGACGCGGTCGCCGCCTACGCCCCGAACCTGAAGGGCCTCGTGGAGTCGCGGCAGGTCCTGACGCCCGTCGACCTCGAGGCGACGTTCGGCCTCACCGGCGGCCACGTCTTCCACGGCGACGCCGCCCTCGACCAGCTCTTCACGATGCGCCCGCTGCTCGACTGGGCGCAGTACCGCACACCCGTCAAGGGCCTGTACCTGTGCGGCTCGGGCACGCACCCGGGCGGCGGAGTCTCGGGCGCACCCGGATTCAACGCCAGCCGCGAGGTCGCCAGAGACCTGCGCAGCCGGGCCTAGCTTCCGGCCCTCGTCAGCGCGTCACCGACCAGTTGTAAGTCGGGGAGAGGTCCAGCCTTTTCGCGGAGCGCGCGTCGGAGACCAGCATGTCGCGCAGGTTGCCCTCCTCCCGCAGGCGTTGCGCCCGCTTCCACATGGGATAGCCGCCGCCCCCGGACGCACGGTACGAGTTCAAGGCGACGGTGAGCCGGTCCTCGTCGGAAACCTCCCGGCCCTGGCGCCGCAGGGAGACGACGCGCTGGCCGGCCGGCTTCGAGAGATCCAGCGTGTACGCGGCGCCCTCGAGCGTGTCGCAGTCGCGCAGGCGCGCGTTCGAAGCGGCCATGCAGGAAGCCGCGCGCTCGAGAGCCTCGCGCACGAGCTTTCCGGTCGCCCTCACGGTGACGAGGCTGTTCTCGTACGGATAGAAATTCCAGACCTGCCGGAGCGTCAGCGGCCCGGCGGGCCAGGTCAGCGGCCCGACGGCCAGGATCGAGGCGAAGGAAAGGTCGGCGCCGCCCTTCCGCAACTGGACGCGGTGCAGCCAGTCGAGAAGGCCGGAGTCCGCCGTGCGGGCCCCGCGAGTCGTGACGGAGTCCGGAAGCTCGGTGAGCGTCGCGGCCAGGACCTTCATCGCCTCGCCGTGGCTCGCGGCCGCGGCCCGGAGGATCGCCGGGTCCGGCTCGACTGACTTCATCGAGAGATTCCGGCCTCGGATCCCGTCGATCCGCCATCCGCCGGCCGACTTCTCGAGCGAGAGGTCGAAGCGCGTCAGGACTTCACCCCACCGGCCGGGCTCGGAGACCCACACGTTCCCGATCCGACTCGGGGCGACGACGACGTGGCCGTGGCCGGCGAGAACCAGGTCGACGCCCGGGACCTCGGTCGCGAGCGCACGGGCGCGGTCTCCGCGTCCTCCGCGCCGGGGCCCTCCTGCCTTCGGGCCGTTCCCGAAGCCGACGTGCGCAATGACGACGACGACGTCGCACTTCTCCACCGCGCGCAGCGTCCGCACACAGCGGCGGGCGACGGCGACGGGATCGGCGAACCGAAGGCCGAGGAGGAGCCCCGGGCTCAGCCAGCTGGCCGTCTGGCTCGTCACGAGCCCGACGATCCCGACACGGACGCCGCCCACGGTCTTCACGACGAACGGCGTGTAGGCGGGCTTTCCGGCGGCGTCCAGCGCGTTGGACGAGAGCATCGGAAAGCGCGCCTGCCCTTGCGAGGCCGCCAGGCGCTCGCGGCCGAAGTCGAAGTCGTGGTTGCCGATGGCCATCGCGTCGTACCCCGCGAGGTTCATCGCCTCGACGATCGGGTCCTTCCCGGCCGCATCGCGGGCGAAAGCGAGGGCCTGCTCGGGCGAGCCCTGGATCGTGTCGCCCGAGTCGAGCAGCAGGACGGGATGGCCCTCGGCGCGGACATGCCGGACGGCGGTCGCCACACGCGCCAGCCCGCCGCCGAGGTCCCGGTCCTCGAGTGAGTCCAACGGGTCGACCCGTCCGTGGAGGTCGGAGGTGTGGAGGATCGTGATCTCGAGGCCGTCCCCCGCGCGCGCGACGAGCGCGAGGGCGAGAATGGCAAGGGCGCGGCGCACGGCGCCGATCCTACACATAGAATGCCGGCGATGGCGCGGCGCCCGAAGGAATCGTTCGACGACACCAGGCGTCGCGCGGCCGCGATCCTCCGGCGCCTCAAGAAGGTCTATCCCGACGCCAGGTGCGCTCTCGAACACTCGAGCCCGCTCGAGCTGCTCGTCGCGACGATCCTCTCGGCGCAGTCGACCGACAGGCGGGTCAACATGGTCACGCCCGCGCTCTTTTCGAAATACCGGACGGCGGCCGACTACGCCCGGTCCCCGCGCGGCGCCCTCGAGCGCGAGATCCACTCGACCGGATTCTTCAACGCCAAGGCGAAGAGCCTTCGCGCCATGGGAGCAGCCATTGCGGCCGGGCACGGTGGACGGGTGCCCGACACGATGGAGGAGCTCGTAACCCTCCCGGGCGTGGGGCGCAAGACAGCCAACGTCGTCCTCGGCAACGCCTTCGGAAAGGACGAGGGGTTCGTCGTCGACACGCACATCGGCCGCCTCGCGCGGCGAATGGGCTTCACCCGGCAGACCGACCCCGTGAAAGTCGAGAAGGACTTGAACGAAATCGTTCCGAAGGGCCGGCGAACGCTCGCGGCGCACCTCCTGATTTTCCACGGACGGCGCATTTGCGCCGCCAGAAAGCCCCTGTGCGGCGAGTGCCCCGTCGAACCGCTGTGCCCTAAAGTCGGCGTGTCGACGGCGTGAAAACCTACGCCGGCTTGAACGAAATCAGTTTTCCGGAGATGCGGCGGAAAAGCCTGTCAATAAGCCTGCGGAAATAGCCGAAAAATCGCGAAATCGTGCGCCCCGCCAACGGATTGCACCGAGACCTGTGCGACGTGAGAAGCCACACACCATCAATGATTTAACTCGGATGCCCAACGACGTGTGCACGCATAGGAATTCCGGAAATCGCGGGACGATTCTTTTTCCACACGTGCAACCGACTCAGAGAGTGAAACTTAACCGCGCCTTCAGTCAGTTGCCGGGCCGATATTCCCCGTAAACACCCTTGAGGGTTCGGACAATCTCCCCGAGTGTCGCACGCCGCCCGACCGCTTCGACGAGCGGCGGCATCAGGTTCCGGTCTTCACGGGCCTCCTCCTCGAGACGGTGGAGCGCATCGCGCACATCGTCCGCCGGCCGGGCGGCCCTGAAAGCGGCAAGCCGCCCGATCTGCTCGGCCTCGACGCTCGGATCGACCGACAGGATCGGCGGGGACGTCTCGTTCTCCTCGCGAAACACGTTGACGCCGACGACGAGGCGTTTCCCTTCCTCGATTTCCCGCTGCGCCGTGTAGGCGGCGTCCTCGATCTCGCGATGGAAGAAGCCCTGTTCGATCGCGGCCACCGCGCCCCCGAGACCGTCGATCTTGCGAATGAGCGCCCGGGCGCGCTCGCGGATCTCCGCGGTCCAGGCCTCGACCAGGTGCGAGCCACCCAGGGGGTCGGCGACGTCCGCCACACCCGACTCGTTGGCGATCACCTGCTGTGTCCGCAGCGCCAGCCGCGCCGACGCCTCGGTCGGCAGCGCGAGGGCCTCGTCCGATGCGTTCGTGTGGAGGGACTGCGTGCCCCCCATCACGGCGGAGAGGGCCTGCAGCGCGACGCGGACGACATTGACGTCGGGCTGCTGCGCCGTCAGCGTCGAACCCGCGGTCTGCGTGTGGAAGCGCAGGCGCCAGGAGCGCGGGTCCTTCGCGCCGAAGCGGTCCCGAGCGATCTCGGCCCAGAGCGACCGCGCCGCGCGGAACTTCGCGACCTCCTCGAAGAAGTTGGCGTGGGCATTGAAGAAGAAGGACAGCCGCGGCGCAAAATCGTCGATCGCGAGGCCGCGCGCGACCGCCGCCTCGACGTAGGCGATCGCGTTGGAGAGCGTGAAGGCGACCTCCTGGACGGCCGTCGAACCGGCCTCGCGGATGTGGTACCCGGAGATCGAGATCGTGTTCCAGCGCGGCACCTCGGCGCCGCAGAAGGCAAAGATGTCGGTCGTGATTTTCAGCGATGGGCGCGGGGGAAAGATGTAGGTCCCGCGGGCCACGTACTCCTTAAGGAGGTCGTTCTGCACGGTTCCCGAGAGCGAATCCCAGGCCACGCCCCGTTCGCGCGCGACCGCGAGGTACAGCGCGAGAAGGATTGCGGCCGTGGAGTTGATCGTCATCGAGATCGAGACGCGGTCGAGCGGCAGCCCCTCGGTCAGGACCCGCATGTCCTCGATCGAAGCGATCGCCACGCCGACCTTGCCGACCTCGCCGCGGGCGGCCGGATCGTCCGAGTCGTAACCCATCTGCGTCGGCAGGTCGAACGCCACGGAGAGCCCGGTCTGGCCCTGTTCCAGCAGGTACCGGTAGCGACGGTTGGATTCCCGGGCCGAGCCGAACCCGGCGTACTGCCGCATCGTCCAGAAGCGCTCCCGGTAGCCCTCCGGAAGGATGCCCCGGGTGTACGGAAACTCGCCCGGACGGGGGCTTCCGTAGGAAGCCTCGATGGGGATGCCGGAAGATGTCTCGGCGGGGAGATTGGGCCGGTCCCGCTTCTCCTTGGCGTCCTTCACAGGGCGGATTCTGGCACAGGCATTCCGACTCGGCCGCGGCCCCGGCGAGGGGTGGATGCTAAAATCGAAGGTCACGACGCCAATGACCGAGTATTTCCGGGGACGTCTCGAGGTCTTCGGCCTCGCCGACCTTCTTCAGTGGATGGAATTGAACCGGCGGTCCGGCCGGCTTCTCGTGACGCGCGGACACGACCGGCGCACCCTCGACTGGAAGGACGGCGAGATTGTCTACGTCTCGGGCTCCCTCTCCCGCCACCGGCTCGGTGTCCATCTCCTCCGCAGCGGCGCGCTGACGGCCGCCAACCTGTACGAGCTTCTGGCGCGCAACATGACGACGCAGGAGAACCTCACCCGCCTCATTCTCGAGATGGGCCACGACACGCTCGACGGGCTGTCGCTTCGCGTCGAAGACCTCGCCCGCAAGCTTCTCTTCGAGATCTTCGAGTGGCGCGAGGCCAACTTCGACTACGACCCGACGTACCGTGTGACGCCGATCCTGCGCATCGGCCTGACCCTTCGGGGACAGGCCCTCGCCTTCCAGGGCGTCAAGCAGCTCGACGACACACACCGGCAATCCCGAAAGGAGCGGCGTGAGACCTGGGAGGCGGCGGATGCCTGGGTCCTCCCGTTTCTGCCGGACGCGATCGAGGAGCACTTCTGGGAGGCCCTCGAGCGCATCGACACGCCGCTCGAGCCGTTGGAGGCGCGGGGCCATGCCGTCCGCTTCCAGGAATTCGCGCGCAGGCTGCGGGAACGCCTCATCAAGAACTACCTCATGCGCCCGGTCCACGAGGACACGGCGGCGCTTCTGCTCGAGCTGCTGAAGAAGTCGCCGCTCGACGTCCAGGGGGTCGTCCCGATTGCGGCCCTCGATCAGTACCTCACGCTCGATCTCCTGATCCTCGCCAACTCCCTTTCCGTCGACCGGGAGAACTCGGTCGGCACGGTGCCGGAAGCGATCGAGCGCATCGGCGCTCGCGCGCTCACGGTCCTGATCGACCGCCTGTCTTCGAGCGACTTTCCCGCCCTGCCGCCGGGCGACCCGGCGGCCCGAGCGGTGCGCCGCGCGAGCCTGGCGGCGGCACTCGCGGCGGGGCGGTTCGCCGAGCGGTACGGACTCTCCCGGGAGCGCGGGTACACGCTCGGCCTGCTCCACTGCATCGGCTACGCGGACCTCTTCGAGATCGTCCGCGAGATGAACCTGCCGGCGGGACAGTTCCGCGGCGCCGTGCTCGAGACGTACAGGCCCGCCGTCGGCCGGGCTCGCGCCGAAATCTGGGGACTCCCCCGCGACTTCGAGGCGACCCTGTCGGACGACGGAACCGATCCCAGCGCCTCGGCCGCGCTCGTGCGAGCGGCGCGCTCCGCCGTGCGCAGTTGCGCGATCGGGAGCCTGCCCGTCGAGGCCGGCGACGACCTCGAGTCCGACGCGATCGCCGCCGAGCTCAACATGATCTTCGAGTACCTGGGCCTCGACCCGGTCGGCGTCGAGCGGGAATAGGTCCCGCCGGCCGCCGGACTCGCCTCAATCTTTCCTCAAAAGAGGACATTCCGGAATCCCCGCCGGTTCCGGGGCGTTGACTCTGCCGTATCGAGCGGACCTCGAGGCCGGCACGACCGGTCGGGGCCCTCAAGAAAGGATCGAACGATGCGATCGAGACTCCACGCCGTCGCGCTTCTGCTTGCCAGTGTCGTGGCCACGGGCCAGGAGCCGGTGCCGGCGCCCCCGCCAGTCCCCAGGGTCTTCTCGGAAAAGGTCGAGGTGCGGGTGCTCGACCTCGACGTCGACGTCACCGACGCGAAGGGACAGCCCGTGACGGGCTTGACGCGCGAGGACTTCACGGTCGAGATTTCCGGGAGGCCCGCAAGGATCGACTACTTCAGCCGGGTCGATGCCGGGACGATCCACACCCCCGACCTCGCCACGGCCTCACCCGACCAGGTCCTGAAGGCCTACCGCCAGGGCGACACGACGATCGTTCCCCGCAACTTCCTGATCTACATCGACCTGGGCTTCATCTCGCCCGGGATCCGCGACCGCAGCCTGAACGCCCTCTCGGACTTCATCTCGCGCCTCGGGCCCAACGACGCGACCCGCGTCGTGCTCTTCGACCGCTCCCCCACGGTCCTGACGGACTGGACGACGAGCAAAGAGACGGCCATGGCCGCGATCTCGAAGATCGAGAGCGAGCACCCGGGTATGTCGCGCCTCCAGACCCAGCGGCAGACGATCGCCATGATCGACTCGACCCCGCGACGCCGTCGCGGTGCGTACGTCCAGCAGTACGCCGCGGAGACCTCGCAGGAGATCGAGACGATGCTTCAGAGCATGCAGAACGAGCTCGTCACGCTGGCGCCGCTCTCGGGCAAGAAGTCCTTTCTCTTCGTGACGGGCGGATTCGAGTACCAGCCCGGCTACGTCATGGCGCAGTACGCGTCGGGATCGGTCGCGGCCCCCTCGCTCGCCTTCACCAACATCCGGCAGATCCCCGAGCGGGTCGCCGGGATGGCCCGAAACGCCAATGCCGATGACGTCACCTTTTTCACGGTCGACGCGACGGGCCTGACGACCGAAGCCATCGGGGCCGCCAACGACGATCCCCTCTCGAGCCGCCCGGGCGTCGGTTTCCAGGCGCGCCAGGACCGACAGAACGGCCTGCAGCAGCTGGCCTACGAGACGGGAGGTCGAGCGCTCCTGAACAGCAACGACTTTCAGGGGGGCCTCGGGACCGTCTACGAGGCCGTGTCGACCTACTACTCGATCGGCGTCAACCTTTCGGGGGTGACGGTCGGCAAGTACGAAAAGGTCGCCGTCTCGGTCAACCGGCCCGGAGTGATCGTCCGCGCGCGGCGGGGCTTCGAGGAGCGGCCCGAAGAGACCGTCGTATCCCAGAAGGCGCTCGCGACGCTCCAGACCGACCTGACCTACGCTGCGATTCCGGCCCAGATCCGGACGGCGCCCGCCACGCCCGGCGAGAAAAGGCTGTTCAACCTGCCGATCACCGTCACCATGCCCGCCTCGGCGCTCACGTTCGTGCCCAACGGCGACAAGGCTTCGGCCCGCGCGTCTTTCTACATCGGAGCGGTCGACGACAAGGGGCGGATGAGCGACATCGGCCGCCAGGAGTCGACCTTCGAGATCCCCGCCGACAAGGTCGGATCGAACGAGATCCTCGGCTACTCGACGCAGCTCCAGACCAGGAAGGGCAACTACCGGATCGTCGTCAACGTCCGCGACGACGCGACCGGGAAGATGGGGACGGCGCGGGTCAACGTGCGCATCGAGTAGGCCGGAAAAGCGCAGGGGCGGCCCTTGCGGCCGCCCCGTTTCGGAAGGGCGGGGACCAGCCCCGCCCCTACCCTGCCATCCGCTACGACTTCTTCTTCGGCGGCGCCGCCGGCGCCGGAGCCTTCTTCGGCGGCAGGCTGCCATCCGGCATCAACACGATGAAGTCGTCCTTGCGCTCGACGCCCTTGTTGGCGGCGGAGCCGCGCGGTGCGTTCAGGTCGCGCACCAGAATCGCGAACGTGTAATAGCCCGGCTCGAACGAAGCCAGCGGGATCTCGCTGCCCGTTCCATACCGCCCGCCCGAGATCGCCATCAGGTCCGCGGGCCCGGTGAACGGCGCGAAGGCGTCCTGGCCGTTGCGCTGGACGTTGATGCGGGTCATCACGCGGGGTTTGGGTTCCGCGACTGGAGCCGCGGGAACGGCGCCCGCGGCCGGAGTCGCGGCCGGGGCCGGAGCGGCATCCGCCGCCGGGGCGGGGGCGGGCACCGACGGGTTGGTCACGGCGTAGAAGTACCAGAGGCTGTCCTGCTTGGAGAACGCCCGGTCGCCCTTGGGCTCGACCTTGATCGGCTTCTCGGTTCCAAAAACGAACGGGTCCGTCGGACCGGGGCGCTTCGTCAAGGGCACGAGGCCGCTCGAGAGGATGAGCGGCGAGACTTCGAACTCCGTCGACTTCGGGTTCAGCGTGAAGGGGAACGAGGCCGACGCCAGCGGCGGCTCCCCCTCGGCCGAGAACACGCCGAACTTTCCGTTGTACGTGCCGGGCGACAGCGACACCGACTTGTCGATGACGCGATCCTTCCGGTTGCCCTCGGCGACCTCCGAGAGCGTCGCGTCCTCCCAGAACGACTCGACTTCCTTGCCGGCGTCGTCCATCACGATGCCGCCGAGCTTCAGGGCGCTTGGGGCGGCGAAGGCCGCCTTGTTCGCCGGGAGGTAGAACTGCATGGCGAGAAAGTCGTCGCCCGTGACCGAACGGAAAGTGCCGGACCAGAAGCCGGCCTCGCCCGCCACCGCGCCGGGCGCCGACTCGAGCGCCGTCTTGACGGCGGCCGGGAGCGGCAGCACCGGGGCCGGAGCCGGCGGTGCCGCAGCACCTGCAGCGCCCGCCGCGCCGGCGGGAGGGGCCGCGGCCGCCACGCCGGGAGCCGGAGCGGCCGCCGGGGCCGCGGGCGCCGCCGCGGTCAGCGTCGCGTTCGGATTGACGATCGACTTCTCCGCGAGTGTTGCGATGGCGTTCTCGACCTGGGCGCCGCTGCGCAGCTCGTCGGTACCGACCCGGGGGTCGACCGAGATCCGCGCCTTGAGCTCCGAGAGCCCGAGCACTTCAGGGAGCTTGTCCTTTTCCCAGGTCCAGGTGTAGAGGACCACCGCGGAGGTATCGCCCTGGAAACGCGTGTCGATGGCCGGCGCGGTCACGCCCGCCGTGTCGTCGACGCCTCCTTCCTGCGAGCGCTGCGAGGAAACGCGCGACGGCGGCCCGAGCGTCACGAGGAGGCGCCCGCGCACCGAATCGGACCCATGCTTGTAGCGCGCGAGCTTGAACTGCTGGTCGGCCGCGGCGATGCGCCGCGAGACCTCCTGCTTGAACGCCTCGCCGCCGCGCTTCAACCAGTAGATCGCGATGAACTTCTCGGCGTCCGCGTCGGTCGTCAGCGTCTTCCATTCGGTCCGCTCGGCGGGCGTCAGGAAGTAAGCCTCGGCCGACCGGTCCCAGTCCTTGTACTTCGAGAGCTCGGCCAGGGCCGATACGGCGAAGGCCAACCCCACCACGGCGAAGATGACTCGTTTCACAAAGCCTCCCAAACGGTTCGTTGGAACGCGGAATTCTATCCGAGACGCAAGGCCGACGTCAGGAGCAAGAAACCCGGTCTTTCGGGGCCGGAAAACGGCCGTCAGCCGCGCTCGGAACGGCCGGCCCCGGCCGCGTAGCGGCGGCCCGGGATCTTGGCGAGGGCGACGGTTTCGCTTCCCGGGCCTTTTCGGCCCTCGAGCTCGGCCCGCAGCACCTCGAGCATGTGGTGAACGTCCCCGTGCATGCGCTCCATGCGCTGTTTCATGTGGAGGATCACCTCCACGCCGGCGAGATTGACTCCGAGATGGCGGGTGAGCGTGAGGATGATCTCGAGGCGCTCGACCGTGTCTGCGTCGTAGAGTCGGGTATTGCCCTCGGTGCGGGCGGGCCGCAGCAGGCCCTCGCGCTCGTACATCCGCAGCGTCTGGGGGTGGATGCCGTACTTCTCGGCGATCACACCGATCCGGAAAACGCCACCGCGGCCGCCCGACTTCACCGCGCCCTCCGCGGCTCGACCGGAATCGACTGGCCCTTTTCGGTCTTGGGTGCCACGACCCGGAGTACCCCCGCCCGCAGACTCGCCTTGATCGCCTCCGGGTCGAGCGAGGCCGGCACCGGGAAGTCGCGCGAAAAGCTGCCGTAGACGCGCTCCATGCGCACGAACTGCCGGGGCTCGGCACCGTTCGCTTTGCGCTGCCCCGAGACGCGAAGCCGGCCGTCCAGGGCTTCGAGCCGGACGTCCTCGAGCCGGACGCCGGGTAGCTCGATGTGGAGGATGATCTCCTCCGGGGTCTCGTACACGTCGGCCGCCGGCGACCAGAGCGCGGCGTCGAGTCCGTCGTCGGGAAACTCGGTCCGGTGGATCGTCTCTTCGAAGAGCCGGTTGACCTTCTCCTGGATGGCGAAGAGGTCCTGCAGCGAGTTCCAGCGAAATACCGTCATGGGAGCTGACCCAAGTTTACAGGCGACCACCCGGGGACGGCAGGGGTTTCGGCCCCCGCCGTACGCCACCGGCGGTCGGTCCTATCAGTTCTTCTCCGAATCCACGTACTCCGTATCGATGACCTCGTCCTCCTTCCCGGGACCCGCGTTCGGACCGGCGCCGGGGGCGGATCCGGCCGTGGGTTCGGGGGCGCTCTGGTACATCGCCTCGGCCAGCTTGTGCGAGGCCTGCTGCAACTTCTCGGCGGCGTCGTTCATCGCCTGCGACCCGCCCGCGGTCAGGGCCGCCCTGGCTTCGCCGAGTGCGGCCTCGAACGCCGAGGCGTCCGACTCCGAGAGCTTCGCCTTGTTTTCGGTGAACGTCTTCTCGGAAGCGTAGACGAGAGAGTCGAGGCGGTTCCTGGACTCGATCTCCTCGCGGCGCTTGCGGTCCTCTTCGGAGTGCGACTGGGCGTCGCGGACCATCCGGTCGATCTCCTCCTTGTTGAGGCCGGACGAGGCCGTGATCGTGATCTTCTGCTCCTTGGCGGTGCCGAGGTCCTTGGCCGATACGTTCATGATGCCGTTGGCGTCGATATCGAACGTCACCTCGATCTGCGGAATGCCGCGGGGCGCCGTCGGAATTCCCACGAGGTGAAAGACGCCGATCGTCTTGTTGTCGCGAGCCAACTCCCGCTCGCCCTGCAGCACCTTGATCTCGACGGACGTCTGATTGTCGCCCGCCGTCGAGAAGATCTCGCTCTTCTTGGTGGGAATCGTGGTGTTGCGTTCGATGAGCTTGGTCGTGACGCCGCCCAGGGTCTCGATGCCGAGCGACAGCGGAGTCACGTCGAGAAGCAGGAGGTCCTTGACGTCGCCCGCGAGCACGCCGCCCTGGACGGCCGCGCCGATCGCGACGACCTCGTCCGGGTTCACGCCCTGGTGCGGGTCCTTCCCGAAGAAGTCCTTGACGAGCTGCTGGATGCGGGGCATGCGCGTCTGGCCGCCCACGAGGACGATTTCGTCGATGTCCTTCGACTCGAGGCCGGCGTCTTTCAGGGCCTGCTTGCAGGGGCCCATGGACTTCTCGATGATGTCTTCGACGAGCTGCTCGAGCTTCGAGCGCGAGAGCTTGAGCTGGAGGTGCTTGGGGCCCGAGGCGTCGGCCGTGATGAACGGCAGGTTGACCTCGGTCTCGACGACGTTGGAGAGCTCGATCTTGGCCTTCTCGGCGGATTCCTTCAGCCGCTGCATGGCCATGGGGTCCTTCGAGAGGTCGACCCCCTGGTCCTTCTTGAACTCCGCCAGGATCCACTCGATGATGCGCTGGTCGATGTTGTCGCCGCCCAGGTGCGTGTCGCCGTTGGTCGACTTGACCTCGACGACGCCTTCGCCGACCTCGAGGATCGAGATGTCGAAGGTTCCGCCGCCGAAATCGTAGACGGCGATCGTCTCGTCCTTTTTCTTGTCGAGACCGTAGGCGAGAGCCGCCGCCGTCGGCTCGTTGACGAGCCGCTCGACGGTCAAGCCCGCGATCTGGCCGGCGTCCTTGGTGGCCTGGCGCTGCGAGTCGTTGAAGTAGGCGGGAACCGTGATGACTGCCCGCGTGACCTTCTCTCCGAGATACGCCTCGGCGGCCTCCTTGAGCTTGCCGAGGATCATCGCGGAGATCTCGGGCGGCGACCAGTCCTTGCCTCCCGCCTTCACGCGGCAGTCGCCGTTTCCGGCGGCGACGACGGTGAAGGGCACCATCTTCATTTCCTCGCTGACTTCCGGGTACTTGCGCCCCATGAAGCGCTTGATGGAGTAAACGGTGTTGGCGGGATTGGTGATCGACTGGCGCTTGGCGACCTGGCCCACCAGCCGCTCGCCCGACTTCGAGAACGCGACGACCGAAGGCGTCGTGCGGTTGCCTTCAGCGTTGGGGATGACGACCGGGTCCCCGGCCTCCATGACAGCGACGCACGAGTTCGTGGTGCCGAGGTCGATTCCGATGATCTTGCTCATGATTCCTGCTCCTCCTAGACCCGATTGGAGTGGCCACTATAGGATATGAGCGTACCACTGTCAAGTTTTTTCGCCCCTCCACTTAAGTCCCATAGGCTCAACTATTAGCGTCAGTCGACGACCTGAACGCTTGGGCGCTCGGTCTGCTGGGCGGGACGGGATGAGGCGGGGTGGGGCTCGGCGACGGGCGCGAGGCTTCGCTCGAGGGACAGGTCGAGATCGATCTGACCCAATGCGTTTCGACCGTACAACCCGAACTTGCCGTCCTCGGCGCGGAGGATGTACCGATAGAACCGCCCGTAGGGATCGCGCAGCGCATCTTCCCCGAGAATGCCGGCGACGACGAGGTCCTCGAGGCTGCGCGGATAACGTCCGCTCGAATCGTAGAAGATCCGGACCGCGCGCTCGACCGCCACGACGCGGTTGAGGGAGACCGCCTTGCGCAACTCGCGGGCCTCGGCGACATCGCTCGAGGAGCGAATCAGAATGTTCAGCGGGTTCCGCGGGATCAGGTAGACGGCGAAGCCCCCGAGGACGACGAGGGCCAGCCAGAGCGCCGCGGACTTGCCGGAGAGTCCGGTCGAGGGGGCGGCCGGCGGAAGCGGTGCGACCTCGACCTCCTCCTCCACGCGGCCGATCTCGATGAGGTGCCGACCCAGCAGATCGGCGGTTCCCTTGAGAACCTCGAAATCGGACAGGAAGGCCCGCTCCATGATCTCCGCCACGGAGTTCCGGCCGTCGACCCAGCGCCACGTCTCGGCCTCGGCCCGGGAAACCGACAGCGTCCCTTCGGGAGGATTCTTCTCGCCCGACACCAGCCGCAGGCCCTCCACACCCGGCGCGCGGCGGTACACGGTCGCGACCGGGCCGACCTTCTTTTCGAGGAGCGGCCACTCGTCGACGATCTGAGCCGCTTCCATGAGAATCGAGTCGATCGAAACGGGGGCCATGTGGTCCGCGTCGTAGTCGACCATGCCTTCCTGGCTGAAGCGAAAGCGCCCGTCCGGCCAGCGAAACGCGGCGTAGACGATCCGCGCGATCTGGAGCCGAAGCGCCTCGCGGAGCTCCTGCGGGTCGATCAGGCCCTCCCGCACGAGCAGGAAGCCCATGCGCTGGCGGGTCTCATTCTGCACGGCGAGGATGCGGTCGAGCTGCTCCTGCGACACGTAGCCGGCGCGGATCAGGAGATTGCCGAGCCGGTTGTCGAGACGGCGCGCGTTCGACTCGGCGGCCACGACCTTTCCGCCGAGAAACGAGATCGTGATCGTGTCGTCGTCGCCCTCGACGCTCAGGACACCGGTCTTCCGCTGCAGGCCGAGCATCTGGAAGATGTCGGTGAGAGAAAAGACCTTGAGCGTCCCTTCAAGACCCACTGGCCACGCTCCTCGCGCCCCACTGGGCGCGCAACCAGACGACGGCCGCCAGCACCGCGCCCGCGACGACCGTCAGTCGCAGCTCGCCCTCCGGCGGCAGCGTGAACGGGTCGAACACCCGGTCGTCCACGATCGCGGCCGCAAGGCCGAAGAAGAAGATCCATGCGACGGCCGCCCCGCGCACCGGACGGCCCGAATCGAAGGCGTGCGACCCGGGCAGCACGAGGGACACGAGGCGCCGGATCCGGTGTTTCCGAAGGGCGCGCCGCTGGATGGACCGCGTCTGGGCGACCTGGTCCCCGATGTCGACGTCTTCCTTCCGGGAGAGACGCGAGCACTCCGCGCAGTACGACGACGTTTCGCCCCAGTGCCGGCACCGGACGCAGAACACGCGCCCGCACCGGTCGCACTCCTCCGCGACCCCGCGGCGCCGCCAGGTCCCCGCGAAGTAGACGCCGAGCGTGAGGGCGCCGAGCGGGGCCAGCGACCACCACGACACGAACTGCCGCCAGCCGCGGGCGCTGCCGTGGCCGGGCAGTCGCCGGCTCTTCGGCTGGGCGTCCCAGATCGCCATGCGCGCGCGCGCCCGCTCGACGCTGTAGCCGGCCGGGACCACGCGCGAGAGGGTCGGGTTGCCGGTCCAGAAGTTGACCTGGGACGCCGAGATCTGGCGCGCCTGCTGCATCGCGGCGGCCTGCCCGTCGAAGTCGTAAGCCTCGCCCCGCGCGAGCGACAGGTTGTAGAAGATCTCGGCCGCCTGCGGGGCGCGCCGGGCGGCTTCGATGTAGTCGCGGATCGCTTCGCCGTAGTCGCCCTCGGTGAAGCGCACATTCCCGCGGTTCAGGATGGGTCGGTAATCGGCGGAATCGGACTGCAGCGCGCGGCCGTAGTCGGACTGCGCGCGCTCGAGGTCGCCGGAACGCTCCGCGTAGATTCCGAGCAGGTACCACACCTCCGAGTCCTCGGGGAAGACGGCCGCGGCCTGGCGCAGCCCGTCCTCGGCGCTGGCGTCGTCGCGCCGCTCCGACAAGTCGATGGCCGCGACGAAGAGCGGCGAGCGCTGCTCGACGTTCGATGCGGTGATCCAGGCGAGCAGCGCCGGCACCAGCGCCAGCGCGACGAATGCCCCGGCGAGCACGGCGCGCTCGCGCGGGCGGCCGTAGGCGTAGAGGAGCGCGCCCCAGTAGAGCAACAGCCAGCCGGGCCCGAGTCCGACGAAAAGCGGAAGGCCCAGAATGACGAAGGCGAGCGGCACGGCGCCGCTCCTGCCGAAGGTGCGGCGCGCCGCCTCGGCGATGTCGTGCGCGATCCGCGGGACGTGCCGGACACCCAGGGACAGGATCACGGCCAGAAGCATCCCGACCGTCGCAACCGCCGCCCAGAGGCCGAGCGAAGAAGCGATCGCAATCCGCGCCTCGTGGGTCGAGAGGAGGGCGGCCAGGGCCTCCGGAGCGGCCCGCAGCGCCTCGGCCGCCCGGCCGTGGCGCGAAAGGAACGAGAGGCGCGCGAAGATCGCGTCCGGATTCGACTCGTCCAGCCTCAGCGCCGCGGCGTAGGCCCGCTCCGCCCGATCGAGCTGGCCGAGCTTTTCGGCGCGGCGTCCCAGAAAAACCGCCGTGCGGGAGAAGTCCGACAGGCGCGACACGCCGACTTTGCGGCCGGCGCGCAGCATGCCTTCGAGGGCGCGGTTGGCTCCCGCGGCGTCGTTCTCCGAAAACGCGGACAGGAACTCGAACCACTGCGACCGGTACTGGCTGCGCGTCACGGGCGGCGGCAGGGGCGACAGCGCCTCCTGGGCCGTCGCCGCCGCGGCCGCGGCGAGGAGAACGGAGGCCGTCGCCAGTCGGACGACGGAAATCAGCGAACGCAGGGGAATCGTCACGTGGCCGTCGGTTATCGCGGCGGCTCCCGGCCGGGCGGCCGGACAGCTTCGACGTAGACCATCCGGAGCTCGTAGAGGACCCGCGAGAGCAGGTCCGACTCCTCGAACGACAGCCGCCCCCGCGTCTTCTGCTCGAGCGCCCCGAGCCAGTCGATCATCTGCCGCGCTGCCGCGGGCTCACGGCGCTGCAGCCGCTCCCCCGTCATGGGGTCGACGCCGAGCGCGGCGTACACGTTGGAGGCGAGGAAGCTGACCAGGGCGATGAATGCCTGCGACGTGGCGACATCGGCTCCGGCCTCCGGGGCGCCCTCGGGGGGCGTCGCGGCCGGCTCAACGGCCGGCGGAGGCGAGGGGGCCGGCGAGGGAGCGGGGGCCGGGGTCGGTTTGCCGGACTCGGGATGCTCCTCCGCCTGAAAGTCCGGGCGCAGCTCCCCGTCGGCCGTGAACATCCGACGGTCGACGACGCGTATCGGCTTGTCTTCTTCGTTCACTGGGGTGCCTCGTTTTCGCCCTGCGGCCCGGAATGGCGAATTTTAGCAGGGAAGGCCGGCGGTTATGATCCGCGCGTGCCCGAGAGCCTCGATCGCCTGACCGCGCTCGTCGAACGGTTGCGGCGCGACTGTCCCTGGGACCGGGAGCAGACCTTCGAGACCCTCAAGACCTACCTTCTCGAGGAAACCTACGAAACGCTCGCGGCGGTGGACGAGGGCGAGCCGGAGGCGCTCGCCGGCGAGCTCGGCGACCTGCTCTTCCAGGTCTTCCTGCTGGCGCGCCTGGCCGAGGAGCGCGGCTGGTTCGACATCGGCACCGTCGCCGACCGGATCACCCGAAAGATGATCGAGCGGCATCCGCACGTGTTCGGAGGCGAGCCGGCCTCGAGCGCCGAACAGGTGAAGGCGGCCTGGGAGAAGCGCAAGCGCCAGGACCCCGGGGCCTCGGACGATCCGCTCCGCACCCTTCCCGCGGCCCTGCCGGCGCTCTCGACCGCGTACCGGCAGACCCTGCGCGCGGCCGATCTCGGATTCGACTGGGAGCGCGACGCCGACGTGGCGGCGAAGATCGAGGAGGAACTCGCCGAGTGGCGCGAGGCCTCGGCCTGCGGCGACGCCCCCGCGGAGCTCCACGAGATCGGAGACATGCTCCTTTCGGTGGTCAATCTGGCGAGGCGCCGGAAGATCGACCCGGAGAGCGCCCTGCGTCTCGCCAATCGCCGCTTCCGTGAGCGATTCGCGGAGGTCGCGCGGCGGGCGCGCGCGGCGGGCAAGGACGTGTCCGAAACGGGGATGGCCGAGCTCGACCGGTACTGGGAGGAAGCGAAGAGGAAGTCGAGCCCGGACGGCTGACCGCCCGGAGCGGCGTCACCGCACGAGTTCCCCGACCCGCACCAGCTTCACGCCCTTCGACGCCAGGCCCGGCATCTCTTCCTCGAGCACGCCGAGCGTCACCGCATGCGGGTGACCGATGGCCACCGCACTTCCCTCTTCCCGGGCGCGCCGGACCAGCTCCGCGAGCTGCCGGCGGATCGCCGGCGCCGTCTCCACGTCATCGAGGAACACGCGACGCGAGACCGAGGGAACGGAAGCCTCTTCCGCCGTCTTCTCGGCCACGGTCGCATCCGTCGTGCGGCTGTCCAAAAAGAAGAGGCCGCGGGCGGCGAGCACTCGGGCGACGACGCGCATGACGCGCAGGTCCGCCGTCGCGACCGAGCCCATGTGGTTGTTGACGCCGACCGCCCCGGGCACCGTCGCGAGGTCGGCGTCGAGAATCCGAACGATCTCGTCGTCCGATTGCGCTCTCAGGATCACGCCCGGCCCCGGACGGACCTTCGGGTAGCCCGCCGGCTCCATCGGGAGGTGCAGGAGGACTTCCTTCCCGCCGCGCTCGAGGGCACGGGCCGCGGCGGCGCTGAAGGCCACCCCGGGGAGGACGGCGCCGGCCACCGGCTCTTTCCAGCCCGCAATGCGCTCGGCGGGCGCCAGCTCGTTGCCGAGGTCGTCGATGACGATCGCCGCGAGCGCGGCGCCGGGCCCCGGCGTCGCCTTCGCGCCGGGCGCGGTCCGGACCGGCCGCGGCGCCGGAGTCGCCGTGCGGCGCCGGGATGTCGGCGACGGGCGCGCGGTGCCGGGCGTCGGGGACGGCGCCGGACGCGGCGTCGCCGGACAACGCGTCTGAAAGTAGAGAATGGTCGCGAGAGCGATCGAGAGGAGCGCGAAGAAGATCGTCGCGCCCGAGAGGGGGCGCCCGCGGCGCTTCAAGGGCGAATCGGAGCCGCCGCCTAAGCCGCCTTGCGGGCGGGGACGTTGCGCGCGACGTCCAGACCGCGCTCGAGAATGAGGTCGCGCTCGCCCGTCTCGCCGGGAAACACCAGGACCCGCTCGTCGGGAGTCAGGCCCTTGCCGCCGAGGATCTGCCCGGAGGGCGCGACGTAGCGGCCGACCGTCATGTAGAGCGTTCCGCCCTCTCCGGTCGGAATGCTCCGCTGGATGATCGCCATGCCGACCGTCGCCTCGCCGACCGTGGTCGCCTTCGCGCGGTCATGGAGCGCCGCGGCGAGGACCTCGGCCGGTCCGGCCGTCGAGTCGTCCATCAGGACCACGACGCGGCCCTTCCACGCCGGCTCCCCGGCGCCCTCGAGCGCCTTGCCGGCCACCTTGCGCGATACGACCGTGGCGATCGGGCCCTTGCCGAGGAAGAGCGACGCGACGGGCGCCGCGTCCGCCGGGTCCCCGCCGATCGAGCCGCGCAGATCCAGGATGACCGTTCCGATCGAGCGGCGCCCGGCCTCGTCGAGCTCTTTCTTGACCGCGGCCGCCGTCGCGGGCGTGATCGCGGGAATCTTGACGATCGCGACGTCCCGCTCCCACGAGGTCGACGGCGCCGGCGGATCGAACCGGGCGCGGGTGACGGTGATGTTGACGCGCTTCTCGTCGCCGCCGCGGAAAACACCGATCTCGCACGAAGAGCCTTCCGGGCCCTCGAGCGCGGCCTTGATCTGCCAGTACGCCGAGTTGCGGAGGTTCTTGCCGTCGATCGTGTCGATGAGGTCGCCGGCCTTCACACCGGCCTTCTCGGCCGGCGAGCCCGGCAGCGGCCCGACGACGTAGGGATAGCCGCCGCGGCGCGCGAAGACGATCCCGGCGCTCGCCGCCCCGGAGGACTGCTGCGCCTTGTAGGCCGCCATGGCCGAGGCCGGAACGTAATAGGAAAACGGATCGAGCGCGTCGGACATCCCGTCGTATGCCCCCTCGAGGAGGACGTGGGTATCGGTCGGCTCGACGTAGTTCGAGCGCGTCAGGGAAAACACCTCCGAGAAGATCGACAGCGCCCGCGTCGCCGGGTCCCGGCCCGCCCCTTCCGGCCCGGTCATCGCCCGCAGGGAGGCGAGAGCGCCGAGCGACACGAGCACGAAAGCGAGCCGCGAGCGGTTGGATTTCATCGTGAGGATGGTAACACCCGGGTCGAGGGACGGCATTTCACAAAAGGAGCCGGTGCGCGGTAAGCCCCAAGCGGGGCTCGAGATATCGGGAACGGCTTGCGGATCACGCTTTGCTGATTTCCCTACCTCAGCCAGGCCACCGGATCCGACGCCTTCTGCCGGTCCCGGACCTCGAAATAGACCCCCGCCTCGTCGCGGCCCGGTCCGTAGCCGGCCAGGCCGATTTCCCCGCCGGCAGGAACCGGGACGCCGGGCTGGACCGACACGGCCTGGAGCCAGGCGTACAGGGTCAGCATTCCGTCGCCGTGGTCGAGGATGACGAGGTTGCCGTACTCCTGAAGCCACTGCGCGTAGATGGTCTTGCCGGCGTAAACGGCACGCACGGGCGTTCCGAGCGGCACCGCCAGGGCGACGCCGTTGGAGACCGTCCACGCGTCGAACTTCGGGTGCCGGTGGCGGCCGAAGGTCTCGATGATCGTTCCTTTGGCCGGCCAGTCGAGCACGCCCTTCCACGGCCGGATCCCGCCGGACGGGCCGATCGGTTCTTCGCTCTCGCTCCGGCGGGCGAGCGTTTCGAGCAGGCGCTCGAGGCGCGACGCCTTGTCGGTCAGGGCCGAGACCTCACGGCGCTGCAAGGCGGTCTGGCTTCGCTCGCGCGCGAGAAGGCGCTCGCGCTCGGCCTTGAGGGAGGCCACGCTCGACTCCTCGAGGCGACTCTTCGCGTAGAGCCGGTCGATCTCGGCCTTGAGCGTTTCTTCGCGGGCGAGGTCGTCCTGCAGCCGCATCTCGGCTTGCCGGTACCGGAGCAGCAGCTTGCCGTCGCGCCGGGCGAGCCCGTCCAGCCGCTCGATCGAGTCGAGCAGCGCCGGCACGTCGCGGGCCTCGAGCAGCACGCGGAAGTAGCCGAAGCGCCCGAACCGCTGGAGCAGGCGCGCCCGCGCGAGCAGCGCCTCCCGCGAGCGCGAGGCCGAAACCGCGGCCGCCGCCCGCTCCTGCGACACGGCCGCGAGCCGCCGGGCGAACTCTTCGCGCGTGGTCGCCAGGAGCTCGCCCTCGCGCGTCGCGATCTCCAGCCGCAGCTCGAGACGCTGCAGCTCCTCGGCCAGCGTCGCCTCCTTCTTCTCGCTCTCCGCCAGGCGCGCCCTGAGCGTCCCGATCCGGGTCTGCAGCTTCTCGAGGTCCGCGCGGCGCTCGGAGTCGACGGGAGCGACAGCCTCCTGGGAGACGAGGGGCGCGGCGGCGAGAAGGAGCGCGGCGAAGACGCGCCGCGTCACCAGAGCGGCTTTCCCGCGGCGTCGTCGACCGTGCCCCCGCCGAGGAGCGCGCGCACCGAGGCCGTGACGTCGGCGATCCCGGGCACCGGCTCCGTTCGGAACGGACGGGAGGCGAAGAAGACGCCGCGCACGAGAGCCGGATCGAGTGAGCAGTGGTCGCCGCTCCAGACGTCGCGATTGTCCTCGAAAACCGACTCCGTCGGCACGCCGAGAGACGACTGCCAGGACACGCGATAGCCGGGCCGGTTCGCCACGATGAGGTCGGGGATGAGCCTGGGGTCGAATCGGCGATAGATGTCTTCGCGCTTGAAGACCCGGGAGACGGCCCTGGCGCCGTTCTTCGGGTCGGTCAGGTCGGTGAGGCGCGCCGAGAGCTCGGCGCGCAAGGCGTCGTACTCCGCGCCGGGCGCGACGATGCCTCCGGCCTCCCGGCCGGAGAGGTTGACGTAGATGTCGCCCAGCCCCATCCCGTAGGCCTTCGACTTCGTCCAGTCCACCGCCTCCCAGAACTGTCCGCGGGAGAAGAGGGCCTCGAGGTTCTGCCGCTTCGCGTTGCCCTTCAAGACCAGGTATCCGTTTTCGACGAGCCACGAGTTGTAGTTCACGGAGCGCCGCCACGTCGCGAAGCCATGGTCCGAGAGAACGAGAATCACGTCCTGCGGCCCGAGCGTCGCGGCCGTCTCCCCCACGATCTCGTCCATGACGGCGTAGGACTTCTCGACGACGTCGCCGTACTTCGCCGCGAGCTTCGCGTCGTACGCCGGATGCTCCGGGTCGCGGAACCGCCAGAAAACGTGGGCGACCCGGTCCGGGAACTCGAAGTAGTGAAAGAGGAGGCGGTCCTTGCGGGCGAGCATCCCCCGCAGCATCTTGCGCTCCTGGTCCGCCGTCATCTTCACATCCTCGAGGAAGGCGTCCTCCGGGAGCGTGCCCGACTGGATCGACCAGGTGTCGATCGCCCAGCCCATCGTCTTGTAGCGGCCGAACTCCCGGACGAGATCCTCGGCGAACCCGCGCGGAGCGGAAATCGTGAAGCCGGGCGGCAGGTGCTCCGGGTCGAACTGCACGGGCGAGAGGTAGAGGCCGATCTCGGGCCGGATGCTCTCGAGGCGCATGCGGGCATAGCCGTGGATCGCGATGAGCGGGTTGACGCGGAAGACGAGCGGCACCCAGTCGCTCCACTGCCCGACCTTGAGCTCGGTGCGCACGTCCCCGGTCTCGACGACGATCCGGTCGCGCCCGTCCGGGACCGTCAGCGTCAGCGAGGAGTCGATCGTGCCCTCCCGGCCGAAGGCCCGGCCGGGAGGGCCGAGGACGCGGACCTCCTGGCGGCCGACGTTGGACTCGAGACGGGTGATCTCGACCGAGAAATCGTTGCCCTCGCGAGGCGCAAAGAAGGGGTCCGACGTGAAGTAGGCGGGCCGCCCGATCCGGCCGGAAACGTCGGGCACCCCGAGGCCCGAGAGCATCCGGCCGTCGGCGAACGCCTCCGGCGGGAAGGTCACGGGCATGCGGATGACCGTGGCCGGGCGGGCGCCGGCTTCGGCCCAGAACACGGGTCCCCGGCGGTTGTTCCGGACCCAGGGCCGCGTCGTCGGCACCCACGCCCGGACGGCGAGGAAAGCCCCGGCGCCCGCAGCGAGGCCGAGGACCGCGAGGACCGCGCCCGCCGCCCGCCGGCGCCGCGCGAAGAGCAGGAGAGCCGGCAGAGCGAAGAGAACCAACGCCGCGGCAGCGAACGCCGCGGGATTGTCTTTCCCGAAGAGCAGGGGGACGGACTTCTCCTCGGCGACCGCGAACGTCGGGATCCGGTTGGCCGGGTCGCGCTTCAGGAAGTCGAAGATCTCGTGGCCGCCGGGGTCGAGCCCCGTCGAAAACGTCGCCCAGGACACCGGGGTCTGCGCCGGGACGGTCGGCGTCAGCGGCGAATAGCCCCCGCGGGCCTTCAGGGCCGCCAGGTTCGGGAGCTGCCCCCGGGACAGCATTTCCTGGACGATGGTCGCATCGACTCCGTCGAAGCCCAGGATGACGACGCGGCCCGCCGGCTCGTCGGCCCGGAGCGCGGCGAGACCCAGCAGAAAACCGCCGAGGCAAGCGAGGATTCGTTTCATGGGGACCCCGACAGTGTACGGAATCGGGGCGCCGCGGCAAAGCTAGAATCGGCGGCGTGACCGCTCGGACGGAGGATCTGGAAGCCCTGTTGGCGCGCATCCCGGATCCGTCGGTCCGCTCTCTCTTTACGCGGGAGTTCATCCTCTGCGCGGAGCACTTCGATCGGTTCACGATCGACTCGGTGCTCTCGCTCGTCCACGCTCTGGCGCTCGAGGACGACCTCGCGCAGGGCGTCTCGGCCGCGGACGTGGTTTCGCGGCGCAGCTACGTCGCCCGCGCGGAGGTTCCGCTGCGCTGGTTCTTCGACAAGCTCGCCGACGCCGGATATCTCGACGCCTCCGGGGAGGCGCGCGCAAAGACGTTTCGGGCACGGGGGCCCCTCCCCCCCGGAGACCCGGACCGCGCCGAGGCGGCCGCGCGCGCCGTCGACCCGCACTCGATGCCCCCCTTCGCGGTCGTGCGGGCGATGGTCGAGCACGTGCCGGAGTTTCTCCGCGGCGAGAAGACGGGCGAGGACATCCTGTTCGCCCCCAATCGGCTGCCGCTCTGGTTCGACTACTTCTCCAACGACAATCTCCTTTACGCGATCAACAACCGCCTGGGAGCCGAGGCCGTCGCGCGGGCCCTGCCGGCCGGGCGGCCGGCGACGCTCGTCGAGATCGGCGGCGGTTCGGGGTCGGCGGCCCTCGCCGTCGCCGAGCGCCTGGCGCGGGAGGCCCGACTGCCGCGCATCGGGCGTTACGTGTTCACCGAGATCGTGCCGACGTTCCTCCGCCGCGCCGAGCGCTCGATTCGCGGCCGCTTTCCGGCCCTCCCGGCCGAATTCGTCCGGCTCGACATGGACAGGAACTTCGCGGAGCAGGGAGTGGCCGCGGGCATCGCCGACGTCGTCTACGCCGTCAACACGATCCACATCGCCCGCGACCTCGCGGCGACGCTCGCGCGCGTTCGCGAGACGTTGAAGCCCGGCGGCATCGCCGTCTTTTCCGAATGCGTGCGGCCATTCCCGGGCCAGCCGATCTACGTCGAGTTCGTTTTCAACTTCCTCCAGAACTTCACCGGCGTGGCGACGGACCCGCGCACCCGGCCCAATCACGGCTTCCTGACGCCGGAAAACTGGCGGCGGGCGCTCGCGGCCGCGGGCTTCGAGAAGCCCGACGTCCTTCCCGACGTCGAGGAGCTCGCCCGGCACTACGACGCCTTCTTCGTGGCGGCGGTCTCGGCGCGGCGGCCGCTGTAGCCGGGCGGGACGGCCGTCCCCGGAGGGCGGGGACGAGCTCCGCCCCTACCTCTTGCGCGACGGATCGTCCCAGAACGGGAAGAAGCAGTACCACTGGTCCGGATACTCACGGACGTAGCGCTCCAGGATCGCGACGTAGCGGCCGAGATTCGCCCGGAGCGAGGCGTCGCGGTCGGGCCCGTTCTCGATCGGCAGGGGCTGCTCGACGATCGCGCGGTAGCGGCCGTCCGGCATCCGCACGATGAACGCCGGCAGCACCGTCGCGCCCGAGGCCATCGCGACGCGCAGAGGGCCCCGCGGAAAGTACGCCTCGCGCCCGAAGAAGGGCACGGGAACGCCCGTGTTGTCGAAGTCGCGGTCGCCCTGCATCGCCACGATTCCGTTCGCCGACAGCGCGCGCAGAACGGACAGCGTCGGCACGAAGCTGCGGTCGACCCGGATCTCCGCGACCCCCGAGGCTTCGTGGAGCCGTCGACGCTGGCGCTCGACGCCCGGGAAGATGTCCGGCACGAGCACCACGTGGATCGGCTGCTTCATCTGCGCCAGCATCAGGCCGCCCACCTCCCAGTTGCCGAGGTGGGCCGTCAGAAGCAGGACGCCCTTGCCGGCCAGGCGGCCTTCGACGATGTGGGAGTAGCCCACGACGCCCTCGACCAGTCGGGCCGCGTCCGCCGGAGCGCGTGTCGCAAACTGCAGGAAGTCGACCCACGCCGCGAAATGCGAATTGACCATGGCCCAGGCGCTCGCCCGAACGCCCGGGGAAGACTCCGGCTGGCCCAGGATGATCGCCAGATTGGCGCGCACGGCGCGAAGGTACTTCGGACGCGCCCGGTAGTAGAGCGCGGCGACCGCCTCCCCGGCCCGCCGCGTCACACCCCGCGGAACGTTCCGGGTGGTCCACAGCGTCGCGGGGAACCAGACGCGCGACGCGGCCGAGGCGAGGGCGCGCACGACGGGATTGCGCGTCGCCATTTTTTCCTGCACGGGGGGTATCCTAAGAGAATCAGCGGACGGCGGACGGCAGACGACACCCGGGCGCTTCTCGCGCGGGCTCTTCCCTACGCGGTTTTCGCGTTGCTGGCGCTCGTCTCGTGGAATCGCTGGCTCGAGCCTTACGTCGACTCGGGCCGCGAGCTCATGGTCCCGTGGCGCGTGTCCAGGGGCGAGCGCCTCTATGCGCAGGTCGAGTTCCACCACGGGCCGCTCGGGCCGTGGGCGGCCGCGGCCGTCGACCGCGTCTTCGGGGCGTCCCTGCCGGCGAGGACCGCGCTCGCGGCGGCCGTCGCGCTGCTCAACCTCGCGGGTCTGTCGGCGCTCTCCCGGCGCCTGATGCCGCCCTGGCGGGCGGCCCTCGCGGCGTCGGTCGCCGTGGCGGCGGCGATGTTCCTCCGGCCCGGCGGCTGGCTCTTCCCGTTCAGCTTCGACGCGGCAATCGCGGTCGCGGCGACCACGTGGGCGCTCGAGCTCTCGCAGCGCGACACGCACAAGGGCGACGCCATCGCCGGCGCCGCGCTCGCGATGGCGCTTCTCTCGAGGCTCGAGGTGGGCCTCGCCGCGCTCGCGATCATCGCCGTCGCCGCGCGCGCCGTGCCCCGGAGGCTCATGCGCCTCGCCGCGTGGCCGCTCTCCGCCGCGGCTGCGGGCTACCTCCTCGCATCGGTCGGGATTCCGATCCGGACCCTCGTGTCCGACGGGTGGTTGCGGCTGCTCGACCCGCCGGCGGCCTTTCGGAACGTGTACCTCGCCTACGCCGGCCTCGACCAGATCGGCCTGCGCGGCGCCGAGTGGCTCCTCGCGGCCGTCGTTCTCCTCCTCGCGGGAGCCTTCCTCGCACTGGCGTCGCTCGCGGCGTCCCGCCTGCGCTCGCGGTGGTCACGACTCGCAGTCAACGCCGCCGCGATCGGCGTCCTGGCGCTCGCCGCGGCGGCGGGCCTGCGTCCGCCGGCGCGCCTCGCCGGACCGGCTTCCCTCTTCCCGCCGCTCGTGCGCGTCGTTCCGTTGTGCGTCGCCGCGGCGGCACTCGGTCGGCTCGCGCAGCGCCTCGCCCGCCGGACGCCCGGCGGGATCTTCGCCTCCGTCCCCGACGCGGTTCTCTGGGTCGCGGCCCTCTTCGGTGCACGGCTGCTGCTCGCGGCGGGGTACGCCGGCCCGTACAACGCTTATTTTCTTCCGCTGCCGATCGTCGTCGCCGCCGCCGCGATCTTCGCCGCCTCCGATCGCAGCGTGCCGCGACTGGGCGCGGCGCTCCCCGGCCTCGCCGCGGCCGCGCTCGCTCTCTTCGCCCTCGTCCGCGTGGCCGATGCGTTCGACCGGAACCGGGGCCCGCTGTGGACGAGGGTGTCGACGCCGGCCGGGCCTGTCGTGCTGCCGGAACCGGTCGCGGAAACGACCCGGCGGACGCTCGAGGACCTCGCGGAGCGACTGGGCCCGGGTGCGACGCTCGCGGGGTTTCCGGAGGTCGGGTTCTTCAACTACGTGCTCGGGCGGCGCAACCCGTTCTCTCACGAGCAGTACTTTCCGGGCCACCTGGATGCCTCCGCCGAGGAGCGCTTCGCCGCCGACCTCGCCGCCAGACCCCCCGGCGTTCTGCTCTACGCCAACGTCCTCGCCGTGGGAGAAGGCGCGCACGCCTTCGGAGAGGACTACCTGGTCGGCCTCGACGCCGCGGTGCGGGCCCGGACCCGCGTCGCCGCGATCTATGGCCCGGGTGCGCGGGAGGAGGCCCGCATCGGCGATCCGGGCTTCTTCGTCGAGGTCCGGGTCCCGATCTCCCCGTGAGACTCGACCTCGCCGCCGCGCGCGCCTTCGGGCTTTCGCGCCGGGCGGCGCGCGAGGCCGTGCGTTCGGGCAAGGTCGACGTCGACGGATCGACGCTCGACGAGCCCGGCGCCGAGGTCGGCCCGGACGCCCGCCTCGAGTTGCACGCGAGCCGGCCCACGCGGCGGCGCGTGAACACGAGGCTCTCGGTTCTTCACGAGGACGGCGACGTTCTGATCGTCGACAAGCCCGCGGGCCTCCTGACGGTGCCGACCGAGGCCCGCGAGAAGGACACGCTCTGGAGCCGCGCCCTCTTCTACCTTCAACACCGCTACGGCGGGCGACCCTACGCGGGCATCGTCCACCGGATCGACAAGGACACTTCCGGCGCCGTGGTCTTCGCCCGCAATCGGCCCGCCCTGCACTTTCTCCAGGAGCGGTTCCGCGAGCACTCGATCGAGCGGGAGTACGTGGCGCTCGTCGCGGGGTCGACGCCGGAGGCCGGCGCCTACGACGCCGCCCTCGTGCGGACCGAGGGCCTCCGACGAACCGTCGCCCGGCCCGGCGAGCCCGGGCGTCGGGCCGTCACGCATTTTCGTACTCTCGAACGGTTTCCGGACGCGAGCCTCGTCTCGGTGCGCCTCGAGACGGGACGGACCCACCAGGTCCGAGTCCACTTCTCGGCGGCGGGCCATCCGGTCCTCGGTGATCGGGTGTACGGACCGCGGGAGGACGCCGGCGGGCCGGCCGGCCGGCAGATGCTGCACGCACGGCGGCTCGGCTTTCCTCATCCCGTAACGGGCCGGCTCGTCGCCGCCGAGGCCCCTCTGCCTGAGGATTTCGAGGAGGCCCTCGCGGCGCTGCGGAGCCCCAAAAGAAAGCGGCCCGGCAAAGCCGGGCCGCGGGGCTCTCCGGGGAACGGAGAAGCTAGGCGAGGACGATGACGACCACGCGCCGGTTCTTGGCCCGGCCTTCCCTGGTCTTGTTCGACTCGACCGGCTCGCTCTTGCCGTAGGAAATCGTGGACATCCGGTTCAGGGCAACGCCCTGCTTGTTGAGGTAGCGGCGCACCGCCTCGGCCCGGGCCTCGCCGAGCTTCAGGTTGTACGCATCCGACCCCGTCGCGTCCGTGTGGCCCTGGATCTCGAGATAGACGTTCTTGTTCTCGCCCTTGAGCCGCTCGGCGAAGGCGTCCAGCTGCTCCTGGGCCTCCTTGGACAGCTCGTGCTGGTTGACCGGGAACTTCGCCGCGTCATCCGACAGGACCAGCGAGTAGACGAATTTTCCCTCGGCCAGCTTGCCCGCCTGCTGCGCGCGCTCGAGCGCCTGACGCGTCGCGTTGTCGAGCTCGGTCAGCTTGACGTCGTGCGCCTTGACCTTGGTCTGCGTCGCCTCGACCTGGGACTCCACCTCGTTGATCCGCTTGTCGGTCGCGGCGCTGCTTTTGGCGACTTCCTCCCCGACGTACGTCTTGGACGCGCACGCCGTGAGGCTCGAAATCCCCAAAAGAAGCGCTCCCCCCGTGAGCATGGTCGAAACCCACCGTTTCTTCGTCACTTGCACCTCCTGAAAAAAAGTTTACGATCCGCCGGGGGCGGTTCCCCGATAACCCCGACGCGTCCGGACGACCCAGGAACCGGGTTTGGCCACGGACACAAAGACAATCCGGTATTTTACATCCCCCTGGCCCGACGGCGCAAACCCTAGCAGGTACTGCTGCCGGACCTCTTCGGAGATCCGCGCCGCCAGGGGCCGCAGGTCCTCGCTGCCCCCGACCAGGTGCATCTTGCCGCCGCTCGACCCCGCCAGCATCTGCAGGTTCTCGACCGAAAGCTCCCGACGCTCCGTTTCCTTCACGGCGTCGAAAGCTGCATTCTTCATGCCGATCGGGTACACCGGGACCGACACCCTCTGGAGGATCTCGGCCATCTCGGAGGCCGTGAGCTCGCTGGCGTTGTCGACCCCGTCGGTGAAGAGGAGGATGGCCCGCTTGTTGTTGCGGCCCTTCATCATCTCCGGCGTCGCCGCCACCGCGTCGAAGAGGGCCGTCTGCCCGGACGCCTCGAGGTCCCAGAGTGCGCGAAGCAGGTGCGCCGGGTCGACCGAAGAGTCGGCCACCAGGCGCACCCTCCCCTCGGAAAAGGCGAAGAGGGCGAAATCGTCCCCGGGCAGCCGGTCGCGAAGGATGCTGCGGATCGCGTTCTTGGCATTTTCGAGCTTGTTCGAAATGCCCATGCTCCCGGAGGTGTCGACCAGAAACGCGAACGAGACGGGAGCGCTCTGGTCCCGCTCGAAGGTGTCGAAGGCCACGGGAGCGTTTCCGACCCGGACGACGAAGTCCTCCTTCCCGAGGTCTTCCACGAACTTCCCGTTCTTGTCCGTGACCAGGACGGGCAGCATCACGTACTCCGCTCCCGCGCTCTCGGAAAAGGAGGGCGCCTCAGGCTCGGCGGTCGGCGCCGGAGCCTGGCCCGCGATCGGAAGCGCGGCCGCCAGGAGCAGGGCGGGAGGAAGGAGGCGTTTCACCCACCAATTATAAGGCCGGGTCGGGGCCGGATCCTTCCCGGCGGCTGTGTAAACTGTCCTCCCTTGACGACGCCGCCCCGGGCCGTGGTCCTGGTCCGACCGCACAATTCCTCGAACCTCGGCTCGATCGCGAGGGTCGCGAAGAATTTCGGGCTCCGGGGACTCTCCGTCGTCGAGCCGGCCGTTCGACCCGACGAAGATTCCGGCCGACTCGCGACCGGCGCGGACGACCTGCTCGCGTCGATCTCCCGTTTTGCGACGCTGGAAGACGCGGTGGCCCCGTTTCCCGTCGTCGTGACGACCTCTTCCCTGCGGGGCCGTGCCAGGCTGCGGACGCTCGAGCTCGGGCAGCTGCCCGACTTCCTGACCGAGTCGGCCGGCCCGGTCGCGCTCGTATTCGGCCCGGAGCGCAGCGGCCTGACCGAGGACGAGCTCGCGCGATCGTCCGCCTGCCTGCGCCTGCCGACCGACCCGGACTTCCCCACGATGAACCTGTCCCACGCCGTCGCGGTCGTCCTCGCCGTGGCGACGGCATTTGCTCCCGCCAGCCAGACTCTCGAAAGCGCCGACGACCTGGCCCCGGCGGCCGAGATCGAGGGAGCGATGGCGCACTGGGACCGCGCCCTCGAGGCGATCGACTTCTACGACACGGGGCACCGCGAGCGGTCGCTGCGCGACTGGAGAAGGCTGGTCGCGGCGCGCCCCCTGACGGTCCGTGAAGTCGCGATCCTGCGGGGCGTCGCCAACCGCGTGCTCGTTTCGATGCGTCGGCGCGGCGCGTAGCCGAATCCGGCGCGGCCGGACCACCGGGACGGGAAGTGGCTCTTTTCTTCCCCCCGGCGTTTGGTCAAACTCCCGCACGGTGAAGACGCCCGGTCCCGCCTTGCGCGCTCTGTTTCCGGCACTCTCGCGGGTGACGTACCTGAACACGCCGACGGCCGGGGTCGCGGCCCTCCCGGTGCTGGGAGCCGTCCGGGCCGCCGAGGACGCGTGGGCGTCGGGCCGCTTCGACTGGCTCGCCTGGGAACGACAGGCCGAAGAGACGCGGCCGTTCGTCGCGCGGCTCGTCGGGGGACGCCCCGAGAACGTCGCTCTCGTCAACTCCGTTTCCGAGGCCGCCGCGACCGTGGCCGCGGACCTTCCCCGCGGCCGCGTCGTCGTGGGCGAGCGCGAATTCCGAAGCAACCTCTTCCCGTGGCTCGCCCTGGCGGCGCGCGGGTTCGAGGTGGTCGAGGTGAGGGCCTCGGACGGCGTGGTATCGACCGAGCGGCTGTGCGCCGCGATCACTCCCGGCACCGTGCTGGCGGCGGTCACCGAGGTCCAGTCCGCGAACGGATTTCGCGTCGGTCTGAGGGAGATCGGCGCCCGCTGTCGCGAGACGGGAGCGCGGTTCTTCGTCAACTTGACGCAGTCGCTCGGCGCACTCCGCTTTGACGCCGCCGCCTGCGGCGCGGACTACGTCGCGGCCCACGGGTACAAGTGGTTGCTCGCGCCGCGCGGCACGGCCTGGCTCTGGGTGAGGCCCGAGCGCCTCCCCGACCTTCGGCCCCTGGCGCCGGGATGGAAGACCGTCGAGGCCCCGTTCGCCGACTACTATGGCGGCCCGCTCGCTCCGGCGGCCGGCGCGCGGCGGCTCGACGCCTCGCTCGCGTGGTTCTCCTGGGTCGGCGCGCGCGCCGCGCTCGAGCTGCTCGACTCGTTCGACGCCGCAGCGATCGAGGCCCGTTGCCTGTCGCTGGCGCAGTCGTTCCGCGAGGCCGCGGCGGAGCGGGGGTTTCGGCTGGCGCCCACCGAGGTCCCGTCGCAGACCGCCGCGATCCACGTCCCCGACCCGGAGGCGCTCCGGGCGCGGCTCGAGGAGCGCCGGGTCATCGCCTCGGTGCGGGGAGGCTCATTGCGCCTCGGATTCCACGCGTACAACGACGAGAGCGACCTCGCCGCGGTCCTGGAAGCGCTCGAGGCGCCGGGCCGCTAGAGTCCTGTCACCGAAGTCCTGATAACGCCATCGTGTGTCCGAGAGGCCCTTGCGGCCGCCCGCGGGCGGGGACAAGCCCCGCCCCTACGACCGTCGGCCGAAGAGCGACTTCCGTTACGGAGCGCTAGAGAAGCTCGGAGCCCGCGAAGAAGAACGCGATCTCGTGGGACGCGTTCTCCGACGAGTCGCTGCCGTGAATCGCGTTGCGCTCGATGTCCGTGCCGAACAGGTTGCGAACGGTCCCGGCCTCGGCCTTGCGCGAGTCCGTCGCCCCCATCGTGCGGCGCAGGTGGAGGACGGCGTCCTCGCGCTGGAGCGCCGCGACGATCACCGGCCCCTCGGTCATGAACCGCACCAGGGCGTCGTAGAACGGCCGCTCGCGATGAACGGCGTAGAAGGCCCGGGCCTGTTCCGTGGACATGCGCGTCCGCCGCAGGGCGAGGAAGCGGAAGCCCTCCTTCTCGAGGTGGGCGAGGATCGCGCCGGCCTTGCCGGCCGCGACCGAGTCGGGCTTGAGTATCGTGAGCGTGCGTTCCACGGGCGCCTCTCCTTCTGTTTCGGCTTCGATGGTCCGGGCCCGGCGACGGCGCGGCCGGCGGGGCCCCGGGTCAGAACTCTTGAATGACCGGGGGAAGTCGATCCTGAACGACGACGCCGGCCTGGCCGAGCGCCGCCAGGAGCTCGCGCGGCTTCTGCGAGCCGATGAGGATCGTCGAACCGTCCTTCCGATGCAGCAGTACGCCGCGGTCGCCGCGCATGTTCAGGGCGCGCCGGCGACCAAACCCGCGAATGCCCCACCCGCCGTACTCGCGGATCGGGCGGTAAGCCACGGCCTCGGCCTGCGCGAGGTCGGCGATGGGAATCAACGACCGGTAGAGAACCCCGAAACGGACCTCGACCGCCTGCGCCGTCACCTTCGTCGTCTGGCGCGCCGTCACGACGGCGGCGAGGATGACGAGAACGAACGCGACGAGGGCGTACAGCCACGGCGAAAAGTTCTGCGTCTCCTCGAAGAGGGCCGGGCCGTTCATCGGGCGAGCGACTCCTTCACGCGAGCCCCGATGTCGGCCGGGGACTGCACGACAGCAATCCCGGCGGCGGACAGAGCCTTGATCTTCTCGGCCGCCGTGCCCTGGCCGCCGGCGATGATCGCGCCCGCGTGGCCCATCCGGCGCCCGGGCGGCGCCGTCTGGCCCGCGATGAACGAGACGACCGGCTTCTTGAGGTTGCCGGCGACCCAGCAGGCGGCCTCTTCCTCGGCCATCCCGCCGATCTCGCCGATCAGGACGATCGCCTCGGTCGCCGGGTCGTCCCGGAACGCCGCGAGGCAGTCGATGAAATTGGTGCCATTGATGGGGTCGCCCCCGATGCCGATCACCGTCGACTGCCCCAGGCCGAGCCGCGTGAGTTGATCGACGGCCTCGTACGTCAGCGTGCCGGAGCGCGAAATGACGCCGACGGGCCCGGGCCGGTGAATGCGGCCGGGCATGATCCCGATCTTGCACTCCCCCGGCGTGATGATGCCCGGGCAGTTCGGACCGATCAGCCGAACGGACTTGCCGGCCGCGGCCCGGCCGTCGAGGAAGGTCCGCGCGCGGAGCATGTCGTTGACCGGGATGCCCTCGGTGATGCAGGCGATCAACGCGACACCCGCGTCGGCCGACTCGACGATCGCATCGGCCGCGAAGGGCGGTGGGACGAAGATCATGGAGGCGTCGGCGCCCGTCGCGCGGACGGCGTCCTCGACCGTGTCGAAGACCGGAATGCCCTCGTGGATCGTGCCGCCCTTGCCCGGCGTGACGCCGGCGACGACTTGCGTGCCGTAGTCGCGGCAGGCGAGGGCGTGGAAGGTGCCCTCCCGCCCCGTAAGGCCCTGGACGAGCAGGCGCGTCGCCTTGCCGACCCAGATGCTCATCGCGCCGCCTCCACGGCCTTTCGGGCCCCGTCGGAAAGCCCGTCGGCCGGAGTGATCTGGAGGCCCGACTCCCGAAGGATCGCCTTGCCCTCGTCGACGTTGGTCCCTTCGAGACGGACGACGACCGGGATCGACAGGCCCATCTCGCGCACCGCCGCGACGACGCCCTTGGCGATGATGTCGCAGCGCATGATGCCTCCGAAGATGTTGATCAGGACCGCCTTGACGTTGTGGTCCGACAGGATGATGCGGAACGCGTTCTTGACCTGTTCCTCGTTGGCCCCGCCGCCGACGTCGAGGAAGTTGGCCGGCGAGCCGCCCGCGAGCTTCACCAGATCCATGGTGGCCATCGCGAGGCCCGCGCCGTTGACCATGCACCCGACGTTGCCGTCGAGCTTGATGTAGTTCAGGCCGTAGCGGGAGGCCTCGACCTCGAGCGGGTCCTCCTCGGCGAGATCCCGCATCTCCTTGATGTCGTGGTGCCGGAAGAGCGCATTGTCGTCGAAGGTCATCTTGGCGTCGAGGGCCAGGACGTCGCCCTGTCGGGTCACGAGGAGCGGGTTGATCTCCGCCAGACTCGCGTCGGTTTCGATGTACGCGCGGAAGAGCGATTGCAGGAGGCCGACGCCCTTCTTGAAGCTGTCACCCGCAAGGCCGAGAGCGAACGCGATCTTGCGCGCCTGGAACGGAAACATGCCGAGCGCCGCGTCGACCCCTTCCCGGACGATCGCCTCCGGTTGCCTGGCCGCGACCTCTTCGATGTCCATGCCCCCGGCCTTCGACGCCATGATGACCGGAACGCGCCGCGAGCGGTCGAGGGTCACGCTCACGTACAGCTCGCGCGCGATGTCCAGCGCTTCCTCGACGAGGACCTTCTGCACCAACCGTCCGTGGGGACCGGTCTGCGGCGTGATCAGGGTCATGCCCAGGATCCGCTTGGCGAGATCGTGCGCTTCCTCCGGATCCTTCGCCACCTTGACGCCGCCGCCCTTGCCGCGGCCCCCGGCGTGGATCTGGGCCTTCACCACGGCGCGGCCACCGAGCCGTCGCGCGATCTCGCGCGCCTCGGCCGGACTGTCGGTGACCTCGCCTCGCGGCACGGCGACACCGAATCGCGCGAGGATCGACTTGGCCTGGTACTCGTGGACTTTCATGGCGAAAGAGCGCGAATTATATGGGAATCGGGGCCTAGACGCGGAAGGCTCTCAAAGAGACGAGACCGAGCGTCGAGAGCACGCCGAAGGCCGCCGCCGCGAGAGCCGCGGCGAAGCGCCGGGCCCGCGGGGTCGCCGCGATCCCCCAGGCCTCCGCGAAGGTCCAGAGCCCGGCCGACAGGTGGAAAGTCGCCGCGAGAACGCCGGCGACGTACGCGCCCCGGAACCACGGGTTCGCCAGGACCGCCTGCATGAGCCGGAAGAGGTCGAGGCTCGCGTGGTCGCGGATCTGGACGAGGCGCGCCGTCCAGAGGTGGACGAACACGAAGGCGAAGAGAACGACACCCGTCGCCCGCTGGGCGATCGCGAGGGCGCGGCGAGGGACGCCCGTCCCGGCCGGGGCCTCGTCGGCGATCCGGAAGAGACCGTAGAGGCCGTGGAAAAGGAGGGGCAGGGCGATCAGCAGCACCTCCACGGCGAGCAGGGCCGGGGTCCCCTGGATCCTTCGGGCCATCGCGTTGTAGGCGTCGGCGCCGCGCCCCGCCTCGGCGTTCGAGTACAGGTGAAAAGCCAGAAACACGCCGACCGGCACGACGCCCGAGATCGAATGGAGGCGGCCGGCCAGGGTGCGGGGCGCCTCCGCCATCGCCGCTAGACCTTGAGGATGCGGAAGAGCTCCCGTACGGCATCGGCCGATTTCTCGAGCGCCACCGCCTCCTCGGGTGTCAGCGCAATCTCGACGATCTGCTCGACCCCGCCCTTTCCGAGCTTGACGGGCACACCGAGGTAGACGTCACGCATTCCGTACTCGCCCTGCAGGTAAGCGGCACACGGAAGGATCTTCTTCTTGTCGTGGAGCACCGCGTCGACCATCTCCACGACCGCTGAGGACGGCGCAAACCAGGCCGAGGTCTTCAGGAGGTTGACGATCTCCGCCCCTCCGCCCCGCGTGCGCTTGACGATCGCGTCGATCTTCTCCTTGGGCAACAGCTGGGGCAGCGGGATCCCGGCGACCGTCGAGAACCGCGGCAACGGGACCATCGTGTCGCCATGCCCGCCGAGAACGAAGGCGTGCGTGTTTTCGACCGAGACGTTCAGGGCCTCGGCGATGAACCAGCGCATCCGCGCCGAATCGAGTACGCCCGCCATTCCGAAGACCCGTTCGCGCGGAAGCTTCGAGACGCGGCGCGCGACTTCGCACATGGCGTCGAGGGGGTTCGAGACCACGATCAGGATGGCGTCGGGAGATCCCGGCAGCACCTTGCGCACGACGTCGGTGACGATGCCCTCGTTGGTCGCGACGAGGTCGTCGCGGCTCATGCCGGGCTTGCGCGGCAGGCCGGCGGTGATCACGACGACGTCCGACCCTGCCGTGATGTCGTAGGCGTTGGAGCCGGTCATCCGGGCGTCGAATTTCTCGACCGGCGCCGACTCCATCATGTCGAGCGCCTTGCCCTGCGGGACTCCCTCGATGATGTCGACCAGGGCCACGTCGGCCAGGGCCTTCTCGACGATGCGCTGGGCGACGGTGGCCCCGACGTTACCGGCCCCGATGACGGTGACTTTGTGTTTCATGGCGATTCCGGATTCTACAGGAGCGACGGGCGTGCCGTATCATCCGCCCATGGCCGAAAAAACTCCCCGGCGCGCCCTCCTGGTGGCCGCCGCCTTCGTTCCGCTGCTCGCCGCCGCCGCGCTCTGGCTGCCCCGGTGGTGGGAAAACCGGGAATACCGCCAGGCCGAGGCGATCGCCGGAGTCGCGGCCCGCATCGTTCCGGGAACGCTCGTCGAGTCGCGGCCGAAGGTGGACCCTGGAATCAGCACTTCGGCGCTCGTCGAACGCATCGGCAAGCCGTCGATCTCGGTCGCGACCGAGGGCAAAGACTCCCGCCGCGAGATCTGGACCTACTATTTCTCGGACGGCACGCTGACGGTCAACGTGACCGACGGGCTGGTCCAGCGCGTTTCGGCGATCTTCGCTCCGCCGAAGATCCCGACCTCCGCCCGCCCCGAATGAGCGTGTCCGCGCCGCCGGGCGAGAGCCGCGAGCCCTCGATCCGGGTGATCATGATGCCGAAGGACACCAACGCCCACGGCACCATCTTCGGCGGCGTGATTCTTTCCTACATCGACCAGGCCGGTGCCGTCGAGGCCAAGCGGCACGGCGCCGACTTCCTGGTCACGGTCGCGATGCGTGAAGTCGTCTTCCACGAGCCGGTCTACGTCGGCGACCTGGTGTCCTTCTACACGCGGCTCGTGAAAGTCGGCCGCACGTCGATGACCATCTCCGTCGAAGTCTTTTCGCAGCCCGGTGAAGGCCTCGGAAACCGCGTCAAGGTGACCGAGGCCGAGGTGACCTACGTGAACCTCGACAAGAACCGAAGGCCGGTGCCGATCGGAAAATAGTGAGGGGTCAGGTCTCGTTTTTTCGGTTTTCGCAACACCATTCCCGAGGAGCGGCGCTCGCTGAAAACCGAAAAAACGAGACCTGACCCCAAATGTGAAGGCCCCGAATCTTCGGGGCCTTCTTTCGTGACAGCCGAGCAAAAGCCCGGCAATGGCGACTGCTCGACTCCGATACTACTCCAGAATTACCACTCCGCGTCGTCTTCCGATTCGCCGACCTCGGGGCCGTCGAGCTCGGCTTCGAGCTCCTCGAGCTCGGGGGAATCGGCGTCGAGCTCGACTGCCGAAACCTCTTCTTCCCGCCAGCCTTCCTCGCCGTAGACCGCCACCGGGGCCGCGGCCGAAGGGCCGCGGGACGGGAACGAGCGGGGCGGCGCGACTTTCCTGACGGTCGGCACGGCTTTTTGCACCGCCGCCTTCTTCGCGGGCGCCGCCTTCCTCGAAACGACCTTGCGGGGAGCCGCCTTCTTCCGGACGACCCTCTTCCTGGCAGGTTTCCCGGCCTTTTTCGCCGAGGCCGCGCTCTTGCGGACGACTTTCTTCGGGGCCTTCTTGCCTTTCTTTGCTCTCTTCGGTGCCTTTTGCTTCTTCGCCACTCCTGCCTCCCGTGCCGGCTCCGCCGGACCCCCGGAATCATACAATTCGGAATGTTGTCCAGGCGAGATGCCTCCTTCCCCGGTCCGCGCGTTTCGATCACGCCCCGTGCCGCCGGCGTTTCCATCGCCATCCAGCCACTGGCGCGCGCCCGGGGCTGGCGCGTCCGGATGACGCTCGTCGCCCTCGCCGTGGGCGCCGCGGCCCTCCTGGGCTGCTACCGACTCGGTCAGGCCTGGGAATCGGGCCTCCGGAGGCTCGACTTCGGAGACCTTCCCCTGCCGATCCTCGTCGCCCTTTCGCTGATCCTGCTCGTGGCCGCGCCCCTGTCGCTCCTGGGTCTGGCGGCGCTGGCGTTCGCCGAGGAATCGATCGAGGTCGATGCCGAGGCCGTCGTCGTCCGGACCACGGCGTTCGAGCGCACGCGGACGACGAGAATCCGCCGGGTCGACCTGGAGTGCTGGCGCGAGACGTACTGGCCCCTCGCGCCCTGGTGGACCTGGGCCGTCAGGCGACTGGCTGCCCGGTCTGGCGGTCGCCTGCACCCGATCGGGGCTGCCGCCGGGCCGAAGGAGAAGCGGCAGATCGGCGAGGCGCTGGCCGCGGCGACCGGACGGCCGCTCGTCGGCGACTTCGGGAGGCGGCTGCGTTAATATTCCACCCCTTCATGACCTCGGGCGGATCGGAACACCATCTGACGGAGACCCTTCTCGCGGGATACCCCCTGCCGGACGAGGTTCGCTGGGGCATTGCCGACGCCGGTTTCGTCTTCGCCACCCCGATTCAGGAGAAGACGCTCCCGATCGCCCTCGCCGGCCGCGACGTCGCGGGCCAGGCGCAAACGGGCACCGGCAAGACCGCCGCGTTCCTGATCACGATCTTCACCCGCCTCCTCGAGAAGAAGCCCGCGGCGCCCCCCCGGGGGCCGCGCGCCCTCGTGGTCGCGCCGACCCGGGAGCTCGTCGCGCAGATCCGTGCCGACGCCGAGGTGCTCGGGCACCACACGGGCCTGTCGACCCTCGCGGTCTTCGGAGGCATGGACTACCGGCTCCAGCGCGACCAGGTCAAGACGATCCCCGACGTCCTCGTGGGCACGCCGGGACGGCTGCTGGACTACGAGCAGCAGGGAGTCGTCACGTTCCGCGACGTTCAGATCCTCGTGATCGACGAGGCCGATCGCATGTTCGACATGGGGTTCATCCGGGACCTCCGCCGGATCCTGCGGCGCTGCCCGCCCTACCACCGGCGCCAGACGCTCCTCTTCTCGGCCACGCTGTCGATTCGCGTCATGGAGCTCGCGTACGAGCACACGAACAACGCCGAAAAGGTCGAAATCGAGCCCGAGCGCGTGGGCGCGCACGGGATCACCGAGGTGCTCTACCACGTCTCCGCCCAGGAAAAGTTCCGGCTCCTGCTCGGTCTGCTCGAACGCGAGGGTGGAAGCCGCGTCCTCATCTTCGTCAACCGCCGCACCACGGCCGCCGATCTCGTCCGGGGCCTCTCGGCCAACGGCTACCCGACCCGGGCCCTCGCCGGCAACGTCCCGCAGGACCGGCGGCTGAAGATGCTGCAGGACTTCAAGGACGGGCGCCTCGCGGTGCTCGTCGCGACCGACGTCGCGTCGCGGGGCCTTCACATCGAGGGCGTCTCCCACGTCATCAACTACGACCTGCCACAGGACTCCGAAGACTACGTCCACCGCATCGGGCGGACGGGGCGCGCGGGAGCGGAGGGCACGGCGGTGTCGTTCGCGTGCGACGACTACGTCTTCTCGCTCGACGCGATCGAGAAGCGCGTGGGCCGCAAGATCCCGGTCGAGTGGCCGACCGAGGCGCTCTTCAAGTCGGGACGCGTCGCCCAGGCGCCTCGAGCCTTCGGCGGTTTCCGGTCGCGGCCGGCGCCGCGCCGCGAGGCCGCGCCGAAAAAGCCCGAGCCGACCGAAGACAGCTACGGCCGGACGAAGCGCAAGAGCCGGCGGCGATAGGCCGCCTCACTTCCCGTCGTCGTCTCCGAGGAGCAACCGGCGCAACCAGCCCTTCCGGGCCGGCGGACTCTCCGCGGCGGCCTCGGACGACGCGGTGGCGGTCGATTCGGAATCGGGCTTCTCCGCGGAGCCGGCCGAAACCGACCTTTTCGCTCCCATCGGCGACATCAATGCCGCGGGACCTCCGAACAGGCCGATCTTCCGGGTGAGTCGTTTCATGGGTGTCCTCCTCTCGTGGCACGGGAGTGGGCTCCAGGCCGTCGAGCCGGAGGCGATCGAGCCGGCCGCGTTCGGGCGCAGGACCTTCCCTTACTCGTCCGCCGTCCGCGCGAGACCCGCCCGGTCGGCTGGAGCAAGCATTCGGGAGCACCGTGTCGGGCCACCCGCATGCCGTGCCTCCCGGCCTGTCGAAGGAATCATATTCCTCGACCCCCTCGAATCACCGCTCGATTCGAGCCGTTCAGACCGAAGGGCGGGGACAAGCCCCGCCCCTGCGCTCGAAAGGGTCGGTGTCACCTGTCCCGCGGCACTGACCCTTGAGCTCGCGGCGCGGGAAGTCTCCCGACCGAAGGCAGGGAGGAGGCCCGCGCCGCGGGAGCGGAGCGGAGCGAGGGGGTCAGGCTTGCGGTCGAGCCGGCATCCCGGCGAGCCGCAAGCCGGTGGCGAAGCCAGACCCCCGAGCGACGCGGAGCGACGGCTTAAAAGCTCTTCAAGAAGTCGCGGTTCGCCTTGAACTTCGACAGCCGGCCCAGGACCAGCTCCATCGCCTGGATCTTGTCGACGGCCGCGAGCGCCCGGCGCAGCTTGACGATCTTGGGGAGGTCCTCGGGGTCGTAGAGTTTTTCTTCCTTGCGCGTTCCCGACTGCGGGATGTTGATGCACGGGAAGATGCGCCGGTTGAAGAGGTCCCGGTCGAGGACGATCTCGGTGTTGCCCGTGCCCTTGAACTCCTGGAAGATGATCTCGTCCATCCGGGAGCCCGTGTCGACGAGCGCGGTCGCGACGATCGTCAGCGACCCGCCGCCCTCGGCGTTGCGCGCGCCGCCGAAGAAGCGTCGCGGCTTCTCCATCGTCCGGGCGTCCATGCCGCCCGAGAGGATCTTGCCGCCGCCCTTCTGCATGTGGTTGTAGGCACGCGCCATGCGCGTGATCGAGTCGAGAAAGATGATCACGTGCTTGCCGCATTCGATGAGCCGACGCGCCCGCTCGGCCACAATCTCCGCGACCGCGATGTGGTTCTCGGCGGAGAGGTCGGCGGAGGAGGCGATCACCTCACCGCGCGCGACGCTGCGGCGGAAGTCCGTGATCTCCTCGGGACGCTCGTCGATGAGCAGCACGATCACGTGCACGTCGGGCTCGTTGACCTCGACGGCGTGGGCCATGCGCTTCAGAAGCGTCGTCTTTCCGGCTTTCGGCGGTGCGACGATGAGGCAGCGCTGTCCCCGGCCGATGGGGGTCAGCAGGTCCACGACGCGGCCGCACATCTCGTCCGGTTCGGTCTCGAGCCGCAGGATCGTGGTCGGGTCGATCGAGACGAGCTCCTGGAAGGCGGGCCGCTGCCGGAAGGCTCCCGGCTCCATGCCCTCGATCGCTTCGACGCGCTTCAAGACCGGGCGCGCGCCATCGGCGACGAAACCCGTGATGAACGCGCCGGCCTCGAGGCCTTCGCGCTGGATCAGCTCCCGGGGCACCAGCGGATCCTTGGGCGACGGAACGAAGTTCGCTTTGGCGGAAACCAGGACGCCGGGCGCGTTCTCCTTGGGAGGCAGGTACAGAACGCCCTCGGCCGGCCGCTCCGGGCCAGCGGCGGAAAGGTCGTCGGACCGTTCGGCGGACCCGCCCGGCGCCGGCGGACCGCCTCCGCGGCCACCACGACGCCGGCGGCGGCGGCGGCGGCGGTGCGGGCGTTGCCCGTCCCCTTGCGGCCCCCCTTCCTGCGAGGGTGCCTCGGACGGAACCGATACAGATGCAAGACTTCCCGGGGTCAAGGGATCTTCGGACATGAGCTCCCAAACCACCCGCCGCGCTGACTCTATGGGTCCGGGCGGGAACGAGTCATTCTACGACGAACGCGAAGGAAAAGCGATTCGACAGATCCAAGAGGCCCTCCCTCGCCCCAAGCCCAAGCCCCAGAGGCTCTTAGGAGAAAACCGAAAGGACCCGGGCGCTCTCCGCGGGGGGGAACTTCGCCAAACCGAAATCGTCGGCGGCGTGCTCAGGGTTCGACACGCCGACGAGGGCCGTCGTCAGACCGGGCGCGGAACGGGCGAACTGGAGGGCGCGGCGCGCCGGAGTCTCGCCCTCCGGGAAAGCCTGGACGATCGGCTCCGGAAGCTCGGCGACGAGACGACCCTGGAGGAGCGACGCGGAGCCGAAGGCCGCGATGCCGAGGCTGGCGGCGGCCTCGAGGGCGGCGACGCGCATCGACCCGGAGGTCTGGGACCGATACCCCAGGGCGTGGGCCATGGCGAGGTTGACCGGGAGCTGGACCGCCCGGAAGTGATGGGACGGTCCGGCCACCTTTTCCGCCAGGTCGCGCAGCAGCGCGAGCGACAGATGCTCGGGATGCTCCGGCGGAACGCGCAGCCCGTTCCAGGTCGCCAGTCCCCACGTGGCGATCTTTCCATCGGCGACGGCGCGCTCGAGCGTCTCGATCGCTCGGGAGAGGCGCCCGCGAAAGCTCTCGCGGCCGACCTCCTCGAGCTGAGTCTCGACGTTGTGGAGGTAATAGAGATCGATCGTTGCGAGGCCGAGGTTCTCGCGGCTGCGTGCGATCTGGTCCTCGAGGTACCCCGGGGAAATGCAGTGGCAGCCCTGCGCGACTTCGTCCGCGGGCGCGAGGCCCGAGTCGAAAAAGGTCTCGCGCACGTAGCGCCCGCCGGGCCGCGGATCCTCGGCGTCGTGCGGCGTGTAGCCTCCCTTGGTCGAGACGAAGACCTCGTCGCGCGCCGCCGTTCCCGAGGCGAACGCGACCTCGAGCGCGCGTCCGACGGCCCGCTCGCTCAACTGACCCCGGTAGTTGATCGCCGTGTCGAAGACGTTGACGCCCGAGGCGAGGGCCGCGGCGACGCAGGCCTCGTATCCCGCGTCCGTCGCCCCGTTCTCGGGGCCGAGGTAGGTGCCGAGCCCGATCGAGGACAGCGACAGCCCGTCCATTGCCTGGCGGAAGTGCCCCGCGGCGACCGCCGACCGCGCGGCGAAGCGCTGCGTTCCTTCGGGCGTGGCACGTCCGGCGATCACGGGGCGAGGCTATCAGGCAGGCCAGCCGACGAGAAAGCTCGACCCTCGGATCAGAGGACGGGGAGCGCAACGCCGTGCGTCCGTCCCGTCCCGTGGAGGGCCCCGTCCCAGCGACCGGGCACCGCGGCAGAGCACTTCGGGCATTTCCCCGCGGCCAGGCGATTCTTCGTCACGACGAAGCCGCGGCGCTCGATGACCGTCTCTCCGCACGCGCCGCAGCGAGTGTCCTCCCACTTCCCGAGGCGACCGGGGATGTTGCCCGCGTAGACGTAGCGCAGCCCCTCGGCGATCCCGATCTCGCAGGCGCGCACGAGGGTCTCCGCGGGTGTCGCCCCGCGGTCCGTCATCTTGTAGTCGGGATGGAAGGCCGTGACGTGCCACGGAACGTCCCGCGAGACGGACGCGATGAACCGCGCGGCGCGAGTGAGCTCGTCGTCGGAGTCGTTGAACCCCGGGATCACGAGCGTCAGGACCTCGAGCCAGATCCCGCGCTCGTAAATCCCGACGATCGTGTCGAGGACGTTCTGGAGGACGCCGCCGAGCTGGCGGTAGTGGCGGTCGTCCATGGACTTCAGATCGACCTTGTAGAAGTCGACCCACGGGCGGATGTAGTCCAGGACCCGGGGCGTGCCGTTACCGTTGGAGACGTATGCGGTCTTGAGGCCTCCCGCTTTCGCGGCCCGGAACACCTCGACGGCCCACTCGGAGGTGATGAGCGGCTCGTTGTAAGTCGAGACGATCGTGGGCGCACCGCTTTCGCGCGCGATCCGGACGAGCTCCCCGGCGGAGACGTCCCGCGGCGATCCCACCGCTTCGGGGTCGCGGATCGACTGGGACGTGAACCAGTTCTGGCAGTAGCCGCAGTGGAGGTCGCACCCCAGCATCCCGAACGACAGCGCGTCGCTGCCCGGCAGAGCGTGGAAGAAGGGTTTCTTTTCGATCGGATCGAGCTGAAGGGCGCCGACGTAACCGCGGGGCACCTCGAGAACGTCGCCTCGGCGGAAGCGGACCCGGCAGACGCCCTCGCGTCCCTCCGGGATCGGGCAGCGGTGCCCGCACGCGTGGCACCGGAGGCGCCCGTCGGGCAGCCACTCGACGAGCTCCGGCGCCGCCGGCGCCGTGCGGCGCGCGAGAATGTCGGCGACGGGGGAGGGGGCGGAAGCGTTCATATCCTGATCGATAACGCGCGGAGGATTCGAGAAATGCCGCCCCGGCACTCTGCGTTATCATCCGCCGACGCATGAAACGTGTCTTTCTCGCCGCCGCGGCGGTGTGGCTGGGCGGCGCTCTCGGGGTCCTCGCGCAGACCCCGAGCCGGACCCCGACACCCGCCAACACCCCGACGCCGACGCCCGGCGCCCCCACGACGGTTCCGGCCGGAGTCCGTTTCGCCACCGAGAACTCGGCCAACATCAACGGCGTGCGGGTCCAGGTCGCCCCCGACGGCGGCGTCTGGTTCCTCGAATCTTCGGCGGACCGAGTCGGCGTCCTGCGGGGCAACACGATCACCTACTGGCAGCTGCGGCCCTCCGACGAGCTCGGGGCGAACCCGGTCGACTTCGTCCTCGACGGGACCGACGTCTGGATCCTCGAGAGCGGCCAGAGCCAGATTCCGGCGGGGCGCTGCTCCGTCGCCAAGCTCGATACCGTGGCGAATCAGGTCACCGAGTGGGTCGTCCCGGGCTCGATTCCGGCCTCCTTCTACAAGGCGCCCGACGGGACCTACTGGGTCCCGATCACCGGCGCCGCCCTCCTCAACGTCAACTTCGAGACCCAGACGACGACCGTCTACCGTTCGGCCCTGACCTACGCCTACGCGGACATGGCCGTGGCGCCCGACGGCACGTTCTGGCTGGCCGACTTCGGCAACAACCGCATCGTCCACTACGCGCCGGGCGCCGCGACCGAGACTTCCTGGACCTTTTTCAATCCGTCCCAGGGAAGGCTCAACCCCACCCAGATCGAAATCGACGACCAGGGCATGATCTGGATGACGCAGCTCTCGGCCGGGAGACTCGACCGGTTCGACCCGGCGACGGGCAACCTCGATTCCTTCTACGGCATCTCGAACCCGATCCACTTCGAGTTCTTCCAGGGGAAGGCCTACATCACGTCCAGCCAGTCGGCCGCCGCCGTCAATGTCATCGATCCCTCCCTGGGGGCCCCGTTCCGCACCGTGCTGACTCCGCTGGAGCTCGAGGTCCGGTCGACCCCGAATTCGATCCTCGGGACCAACCGGACGTTCGCCGTTCCTCCGACGACGTTCGAAACGGAAGCCACGCCGCTCGTCGACGCCGACTTCCGTGTCGCCAGCAACCAGTCCTATCCGGGCACGCTCGTGACCCAGGTGCCCGTGACCCAGGCCTACGGGATCGATGTCGACGGCGGACAGGTCTGGTTCGGCGCGGGCGGCAATCTCGTGCGCGTCGCTCTGCAGACCATCGGCGGCCCGACCGACCGCTCGGTTCCCGTCGCGAATTCCGCCGCCGGGCCACCCGACGACCGCGTCCGGATCGACATCACGCTCTCCAACCCCGGGACCGCCACGATCGCAGGGGATGCGCTCTACATGTACTCGCCGGGAGCCTTCGCGGCCAAGACGACCTTTTCGGTCGCGGGGGGAGCGACCCAGGTCCTCGGGGACGCCTTCGGCAACCTCGGGACGAGCCTCAACCTGGCCTCGGGCTCGGTGCGACTACGAGCGACGACCGGAAACGCCGCCGATCTCCAGGCGAGCGTCCGGACGACGCGGGTGACGCCCGCCGGGGCCGCCTACGGGTACGCCCTGGAAGCGCAGACGATTTCCGAAAGCCTCGGACCGGGCTCGCAGGCGCTCCTCTTCACCGGCGCGCGGGACACCGAGGCCTCGATCTTCGGCATGTACTCGATGACCAGCGCGACCGGCACGCTCACGCTCGCGGCTCCGGACGGGACCGTCCGCGGGACGACGCCCTTTACGATCGCGATCAATACGCGCGAAGAGTTCAATCCGGCGGCTTCGGCCTTCGGCGTCGATCCCGAACCGGGCGACGTCATCCGGGTTTCGGTCGCGACCGGGTCGCTCCAGCCGTACGTCAACGTGCTCGACCTCGGCACCTTCGACGTCGCGGCGTTCCTGCCGGTGCAGCCGCTCTCGGATGCCATCGTGCCCAATGCCGGCGTGCTCGTCGGGGCCCACAGCACGGAGTTCGTCACGGACCTCTTCCTCTCGAACCCCGATCCCGGAGCGAGCTCCGCCGTCACCGTGACCTACTACCCGCTGTACGGCGCGCCGACTCCGTTGACGAAGACGGTGACCCTCGCGCCTCTGGAGACGCAGGTCCTGCAGAACGTGCTCAACACTCTCTACGGCCTCGCCTCGGGCCAGGGCTCGCTCTTCGTGAGCGCGACGCTTCCCGTGGCCGCGGGCGTGCGCGTCGGGGCGCGAACGGAGGGCGCCGACTACGCCGGGTTCGCGCCCGCCGTCCCGGGCTCGGCGGGCCTCGACAACGCCTCGGGCACCGCCTTCGGCCTTCCCCAGACGGCCTATCGTCGGACGAACCTCCTCTTCTTCAACCGGGGACTCGCCGGGAGCGTGACCGTCACGGGCTTCCGCTCCGATGGAACCCAGGCCGGGCAGGCCCAGGTCCCGCTGGGCGACCATGCGCCCGGCCGATTCGACTCCGTGTTCGCGGCTTTCGGCGTGACCAACCAGCCGGGCGGCCGCATCCGGATCGACGTGCCGGAGGGCATGAACGTCTACGCCTGGACCGCGACGGTCGACAACGTGACGGGCGACGTGGACCTCGCCGCCGTCGAATAGGCCCGTCCCGCCCGCACCCACCGGTGCAGACCGTTACAATCTGCGGCGTGCCCCTCCCGACAACCGTCGTTCGAGGCTCCGGCATGTTCGTGCCGGAGGGCGTCGTCACCAACGCGCGCCTCGCGCGCCTGATGGACACGACCGACGACTGGATCCGCCAGCGGACCGGCATCGAGGAGCGTCGATTCGCCCGCCGCGGCCAGTCCTCGTCGGTCCTCGGCCTCGAAGCGGCGCGGCGGGCGCTCGCGGACGCCGGGATCGCCGCCGAGGATCTCGATCTCATCGTCTTCGCGACCATGACCCCCGACCATTACTTCCCCGGAAACGGCGGGATCCTGGCGCGAGGACTCGGCCTGACGACGACTCCGGCGCTCGACATCCGGATGCAGTGCGCCGGTTTTCTCTCCGGACTGCAGGTCAGCGACGCTTTCATCCGGTCGGGCGCGGCCCGCCGGGTGCTCCTCGTCGGGGCCGAGTGCCATGCCTCGCTCTTTCCCTGGGGCGAAGAGGAGTGGAAGGTGATGTTCGGCGAGTCCGACGATCCGGTGCGGCCGGAGTCGCTCGCCTGGGGCACGGCGCACCGCGACCGGGCCGTCATCTTCGGCGACGGCGCCGGCGCCTTCGTCCTCGAAGCCAACGCGGAGGAGGACGGGCGCGGGTTCCTCGGTTTCCGCATGCGGACCAACGGCGGCGAGTGGGACAAGCTGTACGTTCCGGGCGGCGGCTCCGCGAGCTTCCCCTACTTCAGCCCCGAGATGTTCGCCGAAAACCTCACGATTCCGGTCGTCGAGGGCCGCCAGGTCTTCCGGCTCGCCACGACGGCGATGCCCGAGATCGTACGCGAGGTGCTCGCCGAGCACGGCCTCGGGGTCGAAGACCTGTCGCTCCTGCTCATGCACCAGGCGAACCTCCGCATCAACGAGTCCGTGCAGAAGCACCTGGGACTGCCGGACGAGCGCGTGTTCAACAACATCCAGCGCTACGGAAACACGACGGCCGCGACCCTGCCGCTCGTTTTCCACGAGGCGAAGGCGGCCGGGCGGATCCGGCCGGGCGACCTCGTCGGATTCACGGCTCTGGGTGCCGGGCTCCACTGGGGCGCCGGGCTGCTGCGGGTCTGAGTGGCGAAACCCGACGCCACCGAGCCGTCCGCGGATCGGCACCTCCCGGTCTGGCTGCTCCTGTCCTGGGCGCTGACCGGGGTTCTGCTCGCCCTCGTCGCCCTGCTCTCGATCCGCCAATCGGAACGGGCGAGCCGCGCCGACTGGGATTCGCGGCTGTCGCGCCTCGCCGACGATCGCGCCGTCATCGCCGAGCGGGCGATCCGCTCGTGGCGGCGGGAGGCCTTGCGGCTCGCCGCGCTCGAGAGCGTGCGGGCGCTCCTGGCGGACGGGGCCCGCGGGCCGGGGGTCGTGGAGCGTGTCCGGCGTGATCTGGCCGAGACCGTGGCCGAGGAGCACGACCTCTCGATCGGAGTGCTCGATTCGGGCGGTGGCCTCCGCGCGGCCTCGGCCGGGTCGGCGTCCTTCGACGAAAACGACATCGCTCCGGCGCGCCGGGCCGCGACCGAGGGCCGCGAGATTCTCGACCATCCGATCCACGAAGGGCAGAACTCGCTGCGCCTCGAAGTCGCCGAGCCCGTGGCCGACGCCGCGGGCCGCGCGACCGGCGCCGTGCTTCTGGCCGTCGACGCCGCCAACGCCATGGGCGCCCTGTTTCCGGAACCGGTCGGACCCGAGAGCGAGCGCCTCTTCGTCGTTCTCCGGGAGGGCAACCGTTTCCTCGTGGTCTCACCGGAGCGACGAGGCGATCCGGGCGCCGCTTACCGACTTCCCGCGTCGGACCAGACGACCTTCGCGGCGGCGGCCCTCGCGGGGCCGCGCGCGTCCGGGGAATACTCCGACGGACGGGGGCACCGGGTGCTGGCCGCGACCCGCCGGATTCCGGAGATCGGCTGGGCCGTCGTCGTCGAGGTGGACCGTGACGCCGTCCTGCGCGGTCGGTATCCCCAATTCCTGTGGATCGTCCTCGCGGCGGCAGCGATTTTCGCCGCGATCACCGGCGCGGGCCTCGCCTGGCGGCGCACGACGCGGATGCGCCACCTCGAACAGCTGTCCGACCGGGACCGGCGCTACAAGACGCTCCTCGAGCAGACGCAGGAGGCGGTCGCGGTCGGGATCGACGGCAAGGTGGCCTACGCGAACCCCGCCTGCGTCGAGATGTTCGGCTACGAGCGGCCGCTGATCGGCGTCCCCGTCTCGATCTTCTTCGCGCCCGGCTCACGCGAGCAGGTCGAGGAGATCGTGCGGCACCGTGTCGCCGGGAGGCCCGCGCCCGAAACGTACGAGGCCGTCGGCCTGCGCGCCGACGGTTCGACCTTCGACATCGAGGTCCGGGTTGCGCCCATCGCGTTCGACGGAAAGGCCGGCTCCCAGGCGATCCTGCGCGACATCACGGGACGCAAGCGCATGGAGGCGGGCCTGCGCGAATCCGAGGAGCGGTATCGCCTGCTCTTCGAGCGGAATCTCGCCGGCGTCTACCGCTCGACGGCGGACGGACGGCTCCTCGAGTGCAACCGGGCATTCGCTCGGATGATGGGCTACGGGTCACCCGCCGAGGCGATGGCCCAGTCGGCGGGGTTCCGCATGGCCACGGCGGCGCGCCAGGAGTTCCTCGAGCGACTCCGCCGGGAAGGCAGCCTCGTCAGCTACGAGAGCCAGGGGCGCCGCAAGGACGGCAGCTCCATCTGGCTGATCGAGAACGTCTCCCTCATCCGGGACGAAGACGGCGAAGAGATCCTGCTCGGCACCGTCTTCGACATGACGGAACGCCGGCGGCTCGAGGAACAGCTGCTGCAGTCGCAGAAGATGGAAGCCGTCGGGCGGCTGGCCGGGGGCATCGCCCACGACTTCAACAACCTGCTGACTGCGATCGCCGGATACAGCGCGCTCCTGATCGAGGAGCTCCCCGAGAACGATCCGCGGCGCGAGAGCGCCGAGGAGATCCGCGAGGCCGGTCGCCGCGCGGCCGGCCTGACGCAGCAGCTGCTGGCCTTTTCCCGCCGCCAGGTTCTCGAGCCCCGGGTTCTCGACCTGAACGCCGTGATCGCGAGCATGGAAAAGATGCTGCGCCGAGTCATCGGCGAAGACGTCGAGCTGACGACGGCCCTCGATTCGGGACTCTGGCGGACCCTGGCCGACCCCGGCCAGATCGAACAGGCCATCGTCAATCTCGTCGTCAACGCGCGCGACGCCATGCCCCGCGGCGGGCGTCTGACCCTCGAGACCGGCAACGTGACGCTGGACGAAAAGTTCGCCAGCGCCTACGCCACGGTCCACCCCGGGCCGCACGTGATGCTCGCGGTCTCGGACACCGGCGTCGGCATCGAGGCGAGTCTTCAGGCCCGCCTCTTCGAGCCTTTCTTCACGACCAAGGAACGCGGCAAGGGAACGGGGCTGGGCCTCTCGACCACTTACGGAATCGTCAAGCAGAGCGGCGGCTCGATCTGGGTCTACAGCGAGCCGGGGCACGGAACGACGTTCAAGATCTACCTGCCCCGCTGCGACGAGCCCCTCGACGCGCGCGAGCCGCCAGCGCCGCCGGCGAAACCGCGCCCCGGCTCGGAAACGGTGCTCCTCGTGGAAGACGAACCCGAGGTCCGCCGTCTCGTCGAGAAGCTCCTCCGGATGGAGGGGTATGCCGTCCTCTCCGCCGGCAGTCCCGCCGAGGCCATCGCGGCCGCCAAGGCCGTCGGGCACGAGATCGCCATCCTCGTCACGGACGTCATCATGCCGGGCATGAACGGCCAGGAGCTCGCCCGGGTCCTCGCGGCGGACCTTCCCGCCATGCGGGTGCTCTACATGTCCGGCTACACGGACGCCGCCATCGCCCACCAGGGCATCCTTCCGCCTGGGACAGCGTTCCTTTCGAAGCCCTTCACCCCCGACGCGCTCGCCCGCAAGATCCGCGAGGTCCTCGACGGGCCGGCGGGCACCTGAAGATCTGGTGAGTTTCGGGAGCAAAATGGCGACCGACGCCTAGCCTCGGGGCGGATCGGTGTGCACGAAGGAGGAGTGTGATGCGAGGATCGGCGCGGGCCGGAGTCGTTTTGATCGCCCTGGCGGCGGGCGGACCGGCCGCCGCGCAGGAGCCGCCGCCCACTCCCACTCCCCCGCCGGCCGAGGCCGCGCCCGAGGCGGCCTCGACTGCGCCGAAGGAACCGGTTCCGTTTCGCCCGATCGAGTCGAACGTGATCATCATTCTGCCGTCGGTCGACGTGCCGTCGGCGGGAACCCTGACCTTCCTCGTGACCCACCGGTTTCAGACGCCCATTCAGGATGCCGACATCAATAACTTCTTCACCCTCGACAACGGCAACGACTGGGGGTTCGGCCTGTGGTACGCGCCTTTGAAAAACCTGAATCTCGGCTTCTACCGCACGTCGGATTTCAACATCTACGAAGCGTCCGCGCAGTACCAATTCCCGACGCTGGGCGGCTTCCGCTCGTCCCTGCGGGCGGGCGAGGACTGGCGCACGGAGACCGGCTTCTTCGGCGCGGCCAGCCCGAAGTCGAGCTTCTTCGTCCAGGGGATCCTGGCTTACTCGTTCGGGAAGTACGTGCGCATCACCGCCGTTCCGACATATCTCCAGCGGACCAATCTTGCGCGGGTCAACACGAACAACCCGCAGCCCGGCGACCGTTCCTGCCGCGCGAACCCGCCCGACACGGAGCTTCCGGCGTACAGCTGCTCGGGGCTGTACGAGAATCTCTTCAACGTTCCCGTCGGGCTCTCCATCGCCATCACCCACTCGATCAGCATTCACGGCGAGGTGACCCCGCGCCTCGGCCGCGCAAACGCGACCGGGGTGGGCTGGGCCGTCAGCCTCGAGAAATCGCTGTTGCGCCATCGATTCGCATTTTTCGCCGGCAACCAGCGGGCCACCACCGTGGACCAGTACACGGCCGGGATCCTGCGCACGCCCTTCGGCGCCTCGAATCCGAAGAACATCTACATCGGCTTCAACCTCTACCGGGCCTGGAAGCTGAACTGACGGGATCGGTCAGAATGCGGGTTGAATGCCCGCGCCCGTCCCCGAGCTATTCGTTCCGTCCCTCGAGCCGACCGACCGTCTCGTCGGCCTGCCGCCGCTCTGCCTCGCCGACGCCGTCACGGGCGGCCGGCCGCGGCTCGCAACTTCGGTCCGCGCGGGCCTGCGCAACGGCGCGCTCTGCGTCCGGTTCGACGGTCGCGACGCCGGCGTCGTCGCGACCCTCGCCGGCCGGGACGATCCGCTCTGGACCGAAGACGTCTTCGAGGTGTTTCTCGCCGCGGAAGATCCGCCGCGCGTCTACTTCGAGTTCGAGGTCAATCCGCTGGGTGCGCTGTTCGACGCCCGGGTCGAGTCCCCCGCCCTCTCGCGGGGCTCGATGCGGGTCGACGCCTCCTGGAACTGCCCGGGCCTCGAGGCCCGTGTGACCTGCCGGCCGGGCCGGTGGTCGGCCTTCCTGACGATCCCCCTGGAACCATGGTGCGGCACTCCGGCACCCGCGCGCCTGCGGGCCAACTTCTACCGGATCGACCGCGGAGGCGCTTCGGGACCAGACGAGTTCTCGGCGTGGTCCCCGACGTTCGTCGAGCCGCCCGACTTCCACGTGCCCGAGCGCTTCGGGATCCTGCGCCTACGCTAGCGGGACGTCCCGCGCGATCCCCTGCTCCTTCAGCCACTCGATCGCCCGCTCTCGCGCGCGGCGCTCCTTGAACTGGAAGAAGTGGGTCTCTTCCTTCGGGTGGGAGAGCAGGGCCGCGCGGTACGCCCCGGCGGGATCGGGCGAGTCGAGCGCCTTGCGAAGGTCCCGGCGGCACGCCTCGTCCTCGCAGTGGTCGGCGAAGTCCACGAGGTCGCCGCGCGTCCGCTCTCCCTCGTCCTTCGGCAGCGCCCGGTACCGCGGATCCGCGGAGAGCTCGGCGTGCCGCACGACGTCGCGTACGAGGACCTGGACGACGTCGCCGCTCTCGCGATCGAAGAAGTGCGTGATCTTCTGGGAGCGGTTTTCGAAGGCCACGATCAGGCCCTCCCAGTCGATCGCGATGGGCATATTCTCGATATGATAGTGGTTTCGGGAGGGTCATGAGCAAGATCGCCACCTTCGACGACTGGATCGACGCGTTCCGCGCCTGGCAGAAGGACATCGGCCTGGCGCTGCCGAAGTACGCCGACTATGCGTTCGAGGCCAAGTACGGGGACTTGAGGACCGACGAAATCGAGTACGGGGACTTTCGCGGCTCGCGCAAATGGGAGCGGGTGACTCAGATCCCCCAGCAGCCGATCCGCGACGCCCTCTGCAACCTCATCGTCTACCAGGGCGACACCGAATTCGCCTCGGTGGAGCAGCAGCGAACGCTCCTCGAGTCGTCGCCGTCCGACTACGACACCGACAGCGCCTGCCGCATCATGGTCGAGGAGATGCGCCACGGCTGGCAGATGTGCCACCTGCTCGTCAACCACTTCGGGGAGACCGGGAAGATCGAGGCCCGCAAGCTCCTCGAGCGCCGCTCCTGGGAGAACAACCGGTTGCTCGGGTCCTTCAACGTCGACGTCGACAACTGGGTCGATTTCTTCACTTACACCGAGTTCGTCGACCGCGACGGGAAGTTCCAGCTCAACATGCTGTCGACGTCGGGCTTCGCGCCTCTGGCGCGCTCGATGGGACCGATGCTGCGCGAGGAGGGCTTCCACCTCGGAACGGGGCACATGGGCCTCCAGCGCATCGTCCGGGCCGGCCGCATGCCGCCCGCGCTCCTCCAGAAGTACGTCAACAAGTGGCTCTCGACGGCCTATGACCTCTTCGGCAAGGACTCCTCGTCCTCCGCGGAGTGGTTCTACGTCTGGGGCCTGAAGGGCCGGTACGACGAGGCCCGCCAGCCTGCCGACCCCGACAAGGCGCACCTGAACGAGATGTCGCGCGATCTCTACAAGCAGGAGGTCGACGGTCTGCTCGAGTCGATCAGCCGGTTTCTGCCGGCCGGTACGCCGCCGCTGACCGCGCCCGACATGAGGTTTCACCGCTCGATCGGCGAGTTCGTCGGGCAGCCGTATTCGGTGACGGGCGAGAAGCTCTCTCCGGAAGCACACGCGAAGCACCTCGCCGAAGTCCTCCCGAACCCGGAGGAGAAGGCGTTCGTGCGCGACCTGATGCGCGAGCCCGGCTGGATCGCCCCGCGTACCGAGGTCACGGCCTCCTGATCCGCGATCGCGCGGCCTCGACCCGCCGCGCGCTCCTCGAGTGGTTTCACCGGGAGAAGCGCGCCCTTCCCTGGCGCGGGACCCGCGATCCGTACCGGATCTGGGTCTCGGAGGTCATGCTCCAGCAGACGACCGTCGCGGCCGTGCGCGGCCGTTACGACGCGTTCCTCGCGCGGTTCCCGGACCTCGCCGCGCTCGCCCGGGCCCGCGCGTCGAGCGTCCTCGCCGCCTGGTCGGGGCTCGGCTACTACGCCCGCGCGCGCCATCTCCACGAGGCGGCCAGGGTCCTCGTCACCCGGCACGGCGGACGAATGCCGGGAGATCCGGCGACCCTGGCGACCCTGCCCGGTTTCGGCGAGTACATGGCGGCGGCCGTCGCATCCCTCGCCTTCGGCGCCCGCGTTCCCGCGGTCGACGCCAACGTCACCCGGGTCGTGTCCCGGCTCTTCGCGATCCGCGGCATGGCCGGCACCTCCGCGCATGCCGCCGCGGTGCGCGGCCGGGCCGGGGCGCTTCTTCCGGAGCGGCGCCCGGGCGACCTGACCGCCGCACTGATGGACCTCGGCCAGCAGATCTGTCTTCCCCGGCGCCCCGACTGCGCCGCGTGTCCGGTCTCGCGCCTCTGCGCCGCCTTCGCGTCCGGGACGCCCGCGCGATTTCCGCGCCGTCGCGCGAAACCGCGCCCGCGCCGCGTCCACGTCGCCGCCGCCGTCGCCCTCGAGGAAGGCCGCGTACTGCTTCGCCGCGAGAGCCGCGCGCTGCTGCGCGGACTCTGGCTCTTTCCGGCGGCCGAGGGGCGTTCCCCGCAAGCCGCCCGGATGGCGCTGTCGCGCGCCCTTCCCGTTCTGGGCCTGCGCCTCGCGGGGCCGGGGGCCGTCGCGACCGCGCGGCACACCATCGTGAACCGGCGGCTCGACATCCGCGTCTACCGCGCCGTGCCGCGAGCCGCCGCGGGCGCCGGGCGTCCGGCGGGAAGCACCACCGTCGTTCGCTGGCTGACGCCGGAAGCCCTCGCTCGATCCGCGATACCCACGCTGACCCGCCGCATCGCCTCCGCCGCCCTCGGGAAGGACCTCCCCCGCCGCTCTGCTACACTGCTTCGAGCCTCGAAACGAGCCCTCTGACCGTGTTTCCAGTACCCGAGACGTCTTCCGTGCGGATCCTGGTCGTCGACGACGACGAGCAGGTTCGGGCGTATCTGCGCCGACTGCTTCTGCGCTCCGGCTACACGGTCGAGGAATCGGCGACTGCCGAGGGAGCGATGGAGCTCGTCCGGGCCAACCCGCCGGACCTCGTCCTGCTCGATCTCCATCTGCCCGACCGCAGCGGCCACGAAGTGCTGGAGGAGATCCGGGCCGAGCCCGCGACGCGGCTCTTGCCCGTCGTGATGCTGACGGGAGCCGCTTCCCCGGAGGAAAGAATCCGCGCCCAGGGCGTCGGCGTGACCGACTTCATTTCCAAGCCGTTTTCCCCCGAAGAGCTCGTGCCGCGGGTGCGCGCCCTCGTCATGTTGAAGCTCTTCGCCGACGAGCACGAACACGCCGAGCACGTCATCCTGACCCTGGCCAAGACGATCGACGCGCGCGATCCGTACACTGCCGGCCACAGCGGTCGCGTGTCCGAATACGCCGATCGGGTCGCCGACCGTATGGGCCTCGATGCCGTCGCCCGAACGGACATGCGCCGGGGCGCCCTGTTCCACGACCTCGGCAAGATCGTGATCCCCGACGCGATCCTGCGCAAGCCCGGCACACTGACGGCCGAGGAGCGCATCGTGATCGAGGAGCACCCGACGGTCGGGCACGAGCTCCTCCTGCCGATGCGAACCATGCGGAAGACGCTTCCGGTGGTTTACTCCCATCACGAGCGGCTGGATGGCTCGGGGTACCCGGAGGGGATCTCGGGACCCTCGATCCCGATGTCCGTTCGGATCGTGACCGTCTCCGACATCTTCGACGCGCTCACGACCGACCGCGCATACCGCGGCGCCCTCTCGCTCGAAACCGCATTCGAGATCCTCGCGGACGGCGTGAAGCGGGGATGGTGGGACGGGGACGCGCTCGAGGTGCTACGCTCGACCGTCGACGAGTTCGGCCGCATCGGAGCTGCCTGAGGAGGCCGAGGACCCATGGATCTCGACTGGAAGGGCGGGACGGCGCGGATTCGGGAGATGGGCTCGGGACCCCCGGTCGTCCTGGTGCACGGCTATCCGCTCGACGGGGCCATGTGGTCGGGGGTGGCGCGTGTCCTCTCCGCCAGGTTCTGCGTCCTGAAGCCGGATCTGCCGGGGCGCGGTGAGACTCCGGCGCCCTCGGCGGGGACGATTGAGGACTCGGCCGACTTTCTCGAAGCGATCCTCGCCGGCCTCCCCGGGCCGGCGGGCGTGGCCGGATTCTCGATGGGTGGCTACGCCGCACTGGCGCTCGCCCGCCGGAAGCCCGAAAGACTCGCCGCGCTCGCGCTCGTCGACACGCGCGCCCAGGCGGACGACGAGACCGGACGGGCCAGGCGGGACGAGGCGATCTCGACCGTGCGCTCGGCCGGCGTCGCCGCGATCGCCGATGCCATGGTCCCGAAACTCCTGACCGCCGCCTCGCTCGGCAACGCCGACCTCGTCGGACGCCTGCGGCGGATCATCCTGCGGCAGACGCCGGAGACCGTCGAAGCCGACCTCGTCGCGATGCGCGAACGGCCGGACGCCCGCCCGGGGCTGGCGTCGATCGGGGTCCCCACGCTCGTCGTCGTCGGAGCCCAGGACACGCTGACTCCTCCGGCGGATTCGGAGGCCATGGCCGCAGCGATCCCGTCCGCCCGGCTCGTCACGATCCCGGGGGCGGGGCACCTGACGCCGATGGAGCGGCCCGGCGCCGTCGCCGCCGCGCTCGGCGACTTCTTCGCGACGGCGCTCCAAGCCGCAACGGAGTAGGGGCGGGGTTTACCCCCGCCCTCGTGGGCGGCCACGAGGGCCGCCCCTACATCCATCGCGCTCAGAACCCCAGCTTCACCCCGAACCGCACCGACGTCGGCAGCGTACGCGCGATCGCCTGCCCGTACGTCGGGTTGCACTTGCCCTCGTCGGCGCTTCCTGGATCGCTGCCGCAGACGTAGTCGGGATTCGAGAATTCCGACAGGTTGTAGCGCTGGTCCACGGCGAGCACGCGCTGCGTGTTGAAGAGGTTGAAGAAGTCGGCGAGGAAGTTGAGCGTGACCGGCCCGAGCTGGAGCGGATACCCGAGATGCAGATCGGCGTCATAGGAGGACTGCGTCCGGCCCTCGGAGCCGCGCCGCTCGAGAAAGAACTCCGGACGAGTGTACGCGTCCGAGAACCCGATCCGCGAGATCGGCGTCCCCGTCTGGTAGTAGGTGACGAGGCCGACCGAGAGGTTGAAGGGCGTGACGTACACGCCGGAGAGTTTCGCGACGCTCCGGCGGTCGTTCGAGAGATAACCGTTCGACGTCACGGGCTGGGCGACGCCGTCCACCACCGGCCCCTTGGTGAAGAAGTCGTAGTAGTCGTAGAGCGCCGAGATGTTGGGGTCCGCCGTGCCCCGGGGCTGCGTGTACGGCGCGAAGAGACCGTCGTAGTTGCCCTTCAGCGTGGCGTACACGTAGGACGCGAGCACCGTCCAGTTGGACGAGAACTGCTTGGTCACGTCGAGCTGGAAGCCCCGGTAAATGCGCTGGGCGCGCGGCGAGGGGAACTGCGTGTTGTAGTCGAGCGAGAAGAGGTTGGCCATGCGGCCCTGGGTCGGATTGCCGACGCAATAGTCGCCGTCCGCCGTGCAGAGGTAGTCTTCGACGACCCGCGGCAGATCGCGGTAGACGTACCGCGCCCGCACCGCGAGGCTCGGCACGATCTCGCGCTCGACCCCGAAAATGCCCTCGCGCAGGTACTGGCCGGAGAGCCCCTCGTCGGTCAGGTCGTTGAACCCGCCGAAGATCTTGCCGCCGCCCTGGGCGATCGCGCCGTCGTCGCCGACGATCTCGGCGGCCGTCACGTCCGGGACGAGCGAGGTGGGATCGAAGTTGTAGATCGTCGGCTGCCGCTCGGAGCTGTAGGACCGGATGACGAGGTCCATCGGGATCTGCTCGTAGAAATAGCCGTACGAGCCGAAGACCTTGGTTTTGTTGTCCTGCGTCGGGTCCCAGGTGAAGCCGATGCGCGGCGCCCAGCTGTCGGTGATGTTGATCTGCCGGGTGCCGTCCCCCGAGAAGATCTGCTGGTTGTCGTAGCGCAGGCCGAGGCTGACCGTCAGGTTCGGAAGCAGCGTCAGCGTGTCCTGAAGATAGAACGAGTACGTGCGGTGGTACGGCGTGGCATTCAGCTGCGACGTCGGCACGTTGTCCGGCAGGCTCGCGGTCGGAATCGTCCAGTAGAAGTGAGAGTAGACCGGCCGCGAGGCGTCGCCGGGGTTCGGATAGATCGTGACCTGCTGGCCCCCCGACATCCGCTTGACGACGTCGGCCTGGTCCTCCATGAACTCGAAGCCACCCTTGATCTCGTTGTTGCCGAGATATTTCGTGACCGACGCCGTGGCGAGGTACCGCTTGAACGTCTTGTCCTGGATCAGGCCGAACCCGCCCTCCTGCAGGTTGTCGATCGTGTTGACGTACTGGATCGCATCGCCGCCCGGCAGCCCCGGGTCGACGTTGTTCTTCTCGTGGTGCACGGCGCCCTGGAGGGCCACCGCCCAGCTCGGCCCGAGGAGTCCGCTGTACCGCAGGGAGTAGTCGCTGCCGCCGGAACTCTGGTCGCCGATGAAGCTCGTGTAGGGACCGTTGACCGGGTGCGCGCCGTCGTTGACCGCGCCCGTGTCGGTCCGCGGGTCCTGGAAGTAGCTCCCGACCACCGTGTTGGAGGAGTTGACCATCCAGGTCACCTTGGCCGAGCCGAGGTTGCGGGTCGTGTCGGTGTCGGCGGGCAGTCCCGCGTTGGGGCCTTCCGTCAGAGTCTGCTTGGTCGTGTTCTGAACGCGGTCGTACGCGCCGAAGAACCAGACCTTGTCCTTCAGGACGAAGCCGCCGAGATCGAAGCCGTAGTCGAGCCGGTTGTAGCCCGAGACGAAAGAAAAGAGCTGCGAATCCTCGGGGTGCTTGTTCGAGGCCTGGAGCGAGTTGTTGTCGTAGTACGCGAAGGCTTCCCCGTGAAACTCGTTGCCGCCCGACTTCGTGATGACGTTGATGATGCCGCCGGTCGAGCGGCCGAACTCCGCCTGGTAGCCGCCCGTCTTGATCTCGACCTCCTGGATGAACTCGTAGTTGAGGTCCTTGCCCTGCGCGCCGTACTCGACGCCGCTCGTCACGACACCGTCGATGACGAAGCCGTTCTCGAGGCCCGTCGAGCCGTTGACGACGATCGTGTTCGCGAAGGCCGACGTGTTGGCCGTCTGCGTCGAAACGCCCGCCGAGATCTGAACGATCGACGTGTAGCTGCGGCCGGTCGGCAGGGACTTGATCTGCCGGCTGTCGATGTTCGTCCCGATCGTGGCGGATTCCTGGTCGATCAGGGGCAGCTCTCCGGTCACGACGACCTCGGCGGTCGCCGAGGGGCGCAGGCGCAGATCGCCGGTCGACGTCTTGCCGAGCCCGACGACGACGGTCGCTTCGACCGTCGCGAATCCCTGGAGCGTGGCGGAGACCTTGTACGTGCCGGGCGGGAGAAGCACCAGCCGGTAAGCACCCGCCGCATCCGTGACGCTCGAGCGCACGCCCTGGAACGCGGGCCCGCGTGCCTCGACGCTCACGCCCGGGAGCGCACCCCCGGTTTCGTCGGTGACGTGCCCGACAATGTCTCCCGTCGTCTGGGCCAGAGCGTACGAAGACCAGAGACCCACCGCCGCGATGGCGATCGCCTGCAGGAACCGTCGCATGTGACCTCCCCGAATCTTGGAAAAAGCGTAGCACAGGGTTCCGCAAGCGGGGGGTGTCTCGACGTTCCGGCGTGGTGTGTGGTACACGGAGCCGCGATGGGAACCTTTCGAAGGACGCTTCGTGAGCCCGAGCCGGCGGCCCGCGCCACCCGTCTCCACATCGGCGCCGGCCAGGAGTCGATTCCCGGCTGGATCAACATCGACAACCAGGCGTTGCCTGGCGTCGATCGGGTCCTCGACGTCCGGCAGGGCCTGCCGTTCTCGGATGTGGCGTCGATCTACGCGGAGCACTTCCTCGAGCACCTCACGCTCGACGAGGGGCTGGCATTCCTGACCGACTGCCGGCGCGTGCTCATGCCCGAGGGCGTGCTGCGACTCTCCACGCCCAATCTCGACTGGGTCATGCTGACCCACTACCGCGGGTCGGCCACCGACGAAAGGGACGCCCAGGTCGACTGTTTCCGGTTGAACCGCGCATTTCACGGATGGGGGCACCAGTTCCTCTACAACCGCTCGACCCTGGCCGCGACGATCCGTTCGGCGGGCTTCGCTTCCACGGAATTTCGAACCTACGGGGAGAGCGCCCGGCCCGAATTCGCGGGACTCGAACGCCACGAGACATGGGTCGACACGCCCGAGCTCCCGCACGTCCTCATCGTCGAGGCGTCGGGCCGCGACCGGCGTGCGGGTCTCGACGAGAAGGAGCTCAGGGAGTTTCGGGAGGCGCTGGGGTCGAGGTAGCCGGGGGCTTGACGGCCGTGGCCCTCAGGTATTGCGTTCCCTCGCCGCGGATCTCACGGACCCGGAACCCGGCCCGCTCGAGGCGTCGGGTGAGGTCCCGAGCGGAGAAGACGACTCCCGACCAGGAGTCGGCGACCCATCGCCGGAAGAACTGCCGGGAGCGGCCGTCGACCTGAATGCGCAGCAGGCCACCGGGCTTGAGGACGCGAGCCGCCTCTCGAAAGTAACGCTCGATGTACGCCTTGCGCGGCACGTGCTGGAACACGATGTGGGAGTAGACGAAGTCGAGCTCGGCCGCCGGCACGAACTCGAGTGAGCCGTCCGTCCGCCGGAGTTCGACGTTCGGGCATTCGGCGCAGTACTCGCGGCCTCGTCGAATCATTTCTTCCGACAGGTCCACGCCGACGGCTCGCGCAACCCGCTTCGAAAGGGGCTTCAACAGGCGACCGATCCCGCAACCGATTTCGAGGACCTTCCAGTCCGGCCGGACCGCGAGTCCGTCGATGACCTGTTCCGCCAGGTCCTTCTCGCCCGACGCGGCGAAAGCCTCGGCGGATTCGGCCGCGGTCGTGCAGATGTAGAAGTGTGCGTTCTCGCGCGCCCGCCGCTCCCAATCGGACCGCATCGTCTCCCGCCGCCGCCAGAGCCGGCCCGGGAGCGAGCGGGTGAACGGAACGTCGCGCACGGCGGTGCTCAGGCCGGGGCCGGTGAGAACCGCCGGCGCAGACGGCGCCGCAGGGCGAGCCCGGTCTGCCGGGCAAGCGGCGCTGCCAGGCGGGGAAGGCTCTTGAGCCGGCCGTAGGCCACCACGTAGTGCGTCGCCTCCGGATGGCGCTCGAGCTCATAGTCTTCGAGGCGGAGCATCGCGTCCACGTAAGACAGGCCTTCCGTCGACGAGACCCAGTCCGCCGCGAGGCATGGGAAAACGAGGTCGACGATCTGACCGCCGTAAGGACGCCACGCCACGAGATCGAAGAACTCCGAGAGAAAGCCCGGGATCTCGGAGGAGCGAACGGCTTCCGACGGGTCGTTGACTTCGATCGGGACGTCGATCGTGTCCTTGAGCTTGGCGGCCGCCGGGATCATGTCGAGCACGGCCTGGGCGAACCCGAGATGTTCTCGTGTCCATTCGGCGCGCGAGGGGCCGATGTATTCGTCCACGTAGACGGCCCCGGAGCGCCGAAGCGCGAAGGTGAGGCGACGAAACAGCCTTTCGAGGGACGAGACGTGATGGAGCGAGGCGTGGAAAAACGCCACGTCGTACCGACGGGGCGACAGCCGGGGATCGTCGAAATTTCCGACCCGGTAGGAAACACCCGTGATGCCTTCCTGGTCCGCCTCGCGCCTGGCATCCTCGAGGGACGCCGGCGAGATGTCGAAGGCGTCGATCTCGTCGACGACGTTGAGCCGGCGCGCCGACCGCTCGAAAGCGCCCAGACCGCAGCCCCAGGAGACGCCGCGCGAAAACGGCTGCGGCGCGTGCACTCGCCGGAACCAGTCCAGAGGCCACTCGTGGGGCGAGCCCGACACGCGCCGGTTGATGGCCTGGCGGCACGACGGATGGGCCATCCAATACGCCGGGTCCCGGGACTTCTCGCGGTTGAGGTCCCAGTACTCCGCGGCGCCGGCGGCGATCTCGTCCGTCACGCGCTCAGTTTACCCGCGGTCGGCTGGCCCGCCGTAGCGGAGCGCGGGAGCCGACCTCGGGAGTCCGTGCGATCATGATCCCGACGCGCGATGCCGGACTCGCACTGTAACCACGGGACCGCGACTCGTGTCGCCCGTGCGGACGCATGATCTCTTCGCTCCTCGTGCTCGTCCTGCTCGCGGTCACGACGGCCGGCGCGGGCGCCGCGGCCCGGTGGCTCGGCCGTCCGATTCCGGCCGGGGCCCTCGTGCTGTTCTTCGTGATCGGGCTCGCGCCGTTCCCCCCCCGCGCCTTCCTGCCCGGACACACCGCCCTTCCCCTCGAACACGTCGCCACGACCACGCCGTGGCTCGCGCCCGGCCGCGGCCGCCCGTCGAACCCCTACCTCAACGACGTCGTCATGCAGATACTCCCGTGGGCCAAGGCCGTCCGCCTCGCGTACAAGGAGGGCGAACTGCCGCTGCGCGACCGGTGGAACGGCTGCGGCACGCCGCTCGCGGCCAACGCGCAATCGGCGGCGTTCTCGATCTTCACGCTGCTGACTCTCCCACTGCCGCTCCTCGGTGCGTTTCTCGCGGCGGGGTCGGCGAAACTGATCCTCGCGGCGGCCGGAATGTGGCTGTGGCTTCGGGAGCTGTCGGCGTCTCCGCGCGCCGCTCTCTTCGCGGCCGTTGCTTTTCCTCTGTCGTTGAGCTTCGCGTCCTGGATTTTCTTCCCGAACGCGGCGGTCTTCGGCCTGTGGCCGTGGATGCCGTTTCTCGCGGAGCGGTGTCGCGACGCGAGCGGCCGGGGCCGGGCCACGGCCGCGCTCGGCGCCGTCTTCCTCGCGGCGGCACTGGCCGGGCACCCCGAGAGCCTCGCTCTCGGCCTGGCTTTTCTGGTCCTCTGGTTCGGCGGCCGGTGGGTCCTGCACGACCTCCCCGATGCCGGGCGCGTGGCCGGCCGCGTCCTGTCATCCGGGGCGGCCGCCGCCGGCCTGTCGGCGTTCGTCCTCGTGCCAACGGCGCTGGCGATCGAAGCCTCCAACCGCATGGCGCTTGTGGCCCGGCCCCACTGGAGCCCTTTGTTCTCGCTGACGCCGCATGGCCCGGTGTGGCGCGGACTCTCAACGGCGTTCTTCCCGCGGTCGCTCGGCGACGCCATCCACGCGCCGCAGCTTTCGGGTGTCACGGGAGGGTTTCCCGAGATGGCCCTCGGCTACTTCGGCATCGTCGGCTGGGCTGCCCTCCTCCTCTTTCTCCGTCCGGGCTCGCCGCGCGGCCGGGCCGCGTGGGTGCTCGCAGGCCTCGTCGTCTGCGGGCTCGCGGTCTCCGCGGCCCTCTGGCCCTTCGCCGAAGTCTTCGGCGGCATCCCTCTCCTGCGCCGGGTCCTGCCGCTGCGTTTCGCCACGTGGGCAGCGCTCGCCGGGCCCGCGCTCGCCGCCTTCGAGCTCGATCGCTACGCCCGGGACCGCGCCGCGCGGCCCTCCGCCTCGTGGGGCGCGGTGCTCGCCCCGATGGTCCTCGCGGCCGCGGCGCTTCTCTGGTTCCTGCACCTCGAGCCGGAGCTGACGGCGCCGGGTGCGCTCGGCTTCCAGCAGCGCCAGCTCGCGATCGCGCTCGGTCTCCTCGGCCTTGCCTCGGGGCTCGCGCTCGTGACGCGGGCGCGGACCGGGCTCTACGCCACCGGCCTGACGATACTCTGCGCCGCCGACCTCCTCTACCAGTGGCACACCCTCTACCGAACCGATTCGCCCGCGCTGTTCTACCCGGAGACGCCGCTCGTCCACTTCCTGAGCGAACAGCCCCGGCCGTTCCGGGTCGCGGGCGCCGGCACCGCGCTCTTCCCCTCGACCAACGTCTTCGCGGGCGTCGAAGATATTCGGACGCACGATCCCGTCGAACGGCGCGACTACGTGTCCTTCCTCGACGCCACCGCCGGCTACGCTCCGGGCAGCTATTTCAAGACTCTCGGAAACCCGGACTCGACCGTGCTCGACTTCCTGAACGTGCGATATCTCGTGACGGCCGCGGACGCCGCGCCGCCCGCCGGGCGCTGGCGCACCGTCTACGCGGGATCGGACGGTCAGGTTCTTGAGAGCCCGACCGTGATCCCCCGGGCGTTCGTGCCGGACCGGGTGCGGCTGGTCGCCGGCGCAAAGACGACCCCGCTTCGGTTCGACGCCAACGCCGCGTTCGGCACCGCGTTTTCCGAGATCGCCGCCAATCGCGACTGGCGCGGCCGAGCCTGGGTGCTCGCGGACCGCCAGGGCGAAGAGCCCGGCGGCGAGGCGGAGATCTCCGGCTACCGGGAGTCCATCAACGGGGCTTCCTTCGACGCAAGGGTTGCCGGTGCCGGTGCCTGGACGGTTCTCTCGCTCGTCCAGGACGGGGGCTGGTCGGCGCAAGACGCCGACGGCGTGCCGATTCCCGTGACCCGGGCGAACGGTCCCTTCCTCGCTCTGCGGGTGCCGCCGGGCTCGGGGCGCGTCGTCCTTCGATACCGCCCGCCCGGGTTCGTCGCCGGAACCTGGGTCTCGGCCGCGACGCTCGGCTTGCTCGTCGCCGGGGGGGCGTTGCGCAGGCTCCGGAGGCCCGCATGACTCACCCGGGCTCCCCTTTCTGGGTCCCGTCGTCCGCGCTGCAGCGGCACCTCAATCGAACCGCGACCGGCGACCCCGAGTACGACTGGCTGTCGTTCGTGCGCCGGGAGCACTTCCCTCGCCGGCTCGAGCGGGTCCTCGTCCTCGGGTGCGGCAACGGGTTCCTCGAGCGTGCGCTCGTCCGGAACGAGGGCGTGGGCACGATCCTCGCAACCGATCCGGACCCCGCCACGGTCGCGGCGGCGGAGCGTCAGGCACGGCGCTCGGGCCTGGCGGCGGTCGCGTACGGCGTTCTCGACCCCGCGCGGGATGCGATCCCGGCCGGGCCCTGGAACGCGATCCTCGCGAACGACCTGCTCCACCACGCGCCCGACGTCGAATCGATCTTCGCCCGGATCCACGAAGCGCTTTCGACGAACGGACGCTTCGTCTTCTCGGAATACACGGGGCCCCCGCGTTTCCAGCACTCCGACGAGGCGCTCGACGCCGTCCGGAGGTATTTCCGCCTGCTCCCGGACCGGTGGCGCGCCGACCCCGACACCGGTGTGCGCTCCTGGCGGCGCGAGCGCCCCGACGCCGCGCGCCTCGCGCGCGAGAACCCTCTCGAGGCGGCCGAGAGCGACCGCCTCCTTCCCGCCGCGCGCCGGGCGTTCCGGGCCGAGGCCGAACTCTCCGGCGGCGGCGGGCTCCTGTTCCCTCTGCTCGCCGGACTCGCCCGCAACCACCGCGCCGGATCGCGCGAGGACGAGCGGCTGTTCGAGGTGCTCTGCGCCGCCGAAGATCATCTGACTTCGCTCGGAATCCTCGCACCGACGCACACCATCTTCGTCGGCCGACGCCGGGACGGATGACATAATCGCGCAATGCCCCGGCCCCTGAACGTGATCCTGGACCTCACCGCGCGCTGCAACCTGAAGTGCGTCATGTGCTACTTCTCCAACACCGATCGCCTTTTCTTCCCCCCGTTCGACCGGCAGATCTCGGACGACGGGAACATGCCCGTCGAGGTGTTCGAGAAGATCGCGGCGGATCTCTTTCCGAGGGCCTGGCGGGTCGCGCTCGCCTGCGCCGCCGAGCCCATGATTCACCCGAGATTCAAGGAGATCATCGCGATCGCCGGCCGCTACGGCGTGCCGGACCTCTGGTTCCCGACGAACCTCCTCGCCCTGACCGACGCGACGGCCGAGGCCCTCGTGCGCGCGCGCGTCGCGACGGTCGCGGCCTCGATCGACGGCATGACGAAGGAGTCTTACGAGAAGATCCGCGTCCCGGCAAAGTGGGAGCGGCTGCTCGCCTGCCTCGAGACGCTGCGCCGGGTCCGTTCCGCCGCCAAATCGAGGACGCCGCGCCTGCGGATCATCTTCACCTGGATGCAGTCGAACCGGGGGGACCTCGCGCGGCTGCCCGAGTTCGCGGCGGACCACGGCGCCTCCGACATCGACGTCCGGTTCGTGTCGCAGACGCCGGGGGTCGACGTCTCGAAGGAACTTCTTTCCGACGTCGACCCGCGGGAGCTCAACGCGGAGCTGTCTTCCGCCGCCCATGATGCCGTGCGCCGGGGCCTCCGGCTGGCGTCCTATCCCCAGTTCGAATCCGAACGCGTCGAGCGGGGGCTTTTCGCGCGGGCGCGCCGCCGGCTCTGGCGCCTGCGGGCCGGCCTCGACCGGCCGGAGTACTGGCGGTACCAGTTGTTCCAGGGCCTCTTCGGCTGTGCGTACCCCGACCGGAACTACGTGATCCGGCCCAACGGAGCCGTCAGCCCGTGCATCTACTGGGAGGGCGACCCAATCGGCTTCTACCCGGCCGACACGCTCGACCGAATCGCCGCGGGAGCGCCGCTCAAACGCATCCGCGACGGCCTGCGCTCCGGCAAACCGATCGGCACCTGCGCGACCTGCGGCGAGCGGCGAACCGCACTGTATCGCCTGCGCGGGACTGAGGCCCCGGAAACCGCCGGCGCGGCGCGCCTGCCGACCCACCCGCGCTGACACCGGCGCGGCGCCCGAACGAGCTCAAGCGCTCACTGCCGAATCGCGGTTCCCGAGGGACCGCCCCCGCGCCGACCTCGCGCAGCTGCCGGTCTCCCGGTGTTTCATCGCAAAAAAAGAAAAGCCCGGGAACGAGTCCCGAGCTCCAAAATAATTCCCCGGCAACGTCCTACTCTCCCACGAGGTTTCCCTCGAAGTACCATCGGGGCTGAAGGGCTTAACGGCCGTGTTCGGAATGGGAACGGGTGTGGCCCCTTCGCTAAGGTCACCGGGAAACTCTGTTTCCCTGTTCGATTTCCTCCGGAGGGCGGGGACAAGCCCCGCCCCTACGACCCGGAGGTCAAGAGAGTCGGTGGTAAACGGTTTTCGATTCGCGTCTTAAAAATTTTATGGTCAAGCCGCACGGCCGATTAGTACGGGTCAGCTTCACGCCTCACAGCGTTTCCACACCCCGCCTATCAACGTGGTCGTCTCCCACGGGCCTTCAGGGGATTGCTCCCGGGAAATCTCATCTCGAGGAAGGCTTCCCGCTTATATGCTTTCAGCGGTTATCCTTTCGAACTTCGCTACCCGGCCGTGCCGCTGGCGCGACAACCGGTGCACAAGAGGTTCGCCCGTCCCGGTCCTCTCGTACTAAGGACGGATCCTCACAAATTTCCTGCGCCCACACGAGATAGGGACCGAACTGTCTCACGACGTTCTAAACCCAGCTCACGTACCGCTTTAACCGGCGAACAGCCGGACCCTTGGGACCTGCTTCAGCCCCAGGATGCGATGAGCCGACATCGAGGTGCCAAACCTTGCCGTCGATGTGAACTCTTGGGCAAGATCAGCCTGTTATCCCCGGCGTACCTTTTATCCGTTGAGCGATGGCCCTTCCATGCAGAACCACCGGATCACTAAGCCCTACTTTCGTACCTGCTCGACTTGTCGGTCTCGCAGTCAAGCTCTCTTCTGCCTTTGCACTCTACGGCTGGTTTCCAATCAGCCTGAGAGAACCTTTGGGCGCCTCCGTTACAGTTTAGGAGGCGACCGCCCCAGTCAAACTACCCGCCAGGCATGGTCCTGGACCCGGATTACGGGTCTCAGTTAGAACTCCGGCGCCATCAGGGTGGTATCTCACCGTTCACTCCCCCGAGGCCGAAACCCCAGGTTCAAAGTGTCCCACCTATCCTGCGCAGACAACGCCAAAATTCAATGCCTGGGTATAGTAAAGGTGCACAGGGTCTTTCCGTCTACGTGCGGGTAACCGGCATCTTCACCGGTGCTACAGATTCGCCGAGCGCGTTGCGGAGACAGTGACCAAATCGTTACGCCATTCGTGCAGGTCGGAACTTACCCGACAAGGAATTTCGCTACCTTAGGACCGTTATAGTTACGGCCGCCGTTTACTGGGGCTTCGGTTCAAAGCTTTGCCTTGCGGCTAACCTCTCCCCTTAACCTTCCAGCACCGGGCAGGCGTCAGACCCTATACGTCGTTTTACGACTTTGCAGAGTCCTGTGTTTTTAGTAAACAGTCGCTTGGCCCGTTTTACTGAGACCCCAGTACGCTTCAAGAGTAAATCTCTACACGTGCCGGGGCACACCTTCTCCCGAAGTTACGGTGTTAATTTGCCGAGTTCCTTCGCAACGCTTCACTCGAGCGCCTTAGGATTCTCTCCTCATCTACCTGTGTCGGTTTGCGGTACGGTCACCCGTTCATCTCCTTAGGGGATTTTCTCGGCAGCGTGGCATCAGCGAGTTTGCGGCCTGGCGGCCTCCCCGTCGCTTCTCGGCGTTGAATGGAAGAGCGGATTTGCCTACCCTTCCCGCCTACGAGCTTGGCCCGGGACGTCCAACACCCGGTACGCTTAGCCTCCTGCGTCCCCCCTTCGTGATAACGACAAACGAGCGGTTCCGGAATATTAACCGGATTTCCATCGGCTACGCCTTTCGGCCTCGCCTTAGGGACCGACTGACCCTGAGCGGATTAACCTTGCTCAGGAATCCTTAGATTTACGGCGAGCAGTGCTCTCAACTGCTTTATCGCTACTTGTGCCGGCAGGGTCTCTTCCGAGCGCTCCATCGGTCCTCGCGGTCCGACTTCGCTGCGCTTGGAATGCTCTCCTACCACGTCTCTCGGCCGAAGCCTCGAGACATCCGCCGCTTCGGTACGTTGCTTTAGCCCCGTTGAATTGTCGGCACGGAGCCGCTTGACCAGTGAGCTGTTACGCTTTCTTTAAAGGATGGCTGCTTCTAAGCCAACCTCCTGGCTGTCTGGGCGTCTCCACATCCTTTTCCACTTAGCAACGATTTGGGGACCTTAGCGGGCGGTCTGGGTTCTTTCCCTCTCGACAATGAAGCTTATCCCCCACTGTCTGACTCCCGCACTGTGATCGACGGCATTCGGAGTTTGGTTGGATTTGGTAACGTGGAAACGCCCCTAGTCCATCCAGAGCTCTACCGCCGTCGTCAATCATGCGAGGCTAGCCCTAAAGCTATTTCGGAGAGAACGAGCTATAACGGAATTTGATTAGCCTTTCACCCCTAACCACAGCTCATCCGAGTTGTTTTCAACCAACACCAGTTCGGGCCTTCACTGCGTGTTACCGCAGCTTCACCCTGGCCATGGTTAGATCATCCCGCTTCGCGTGTAATCCCAGCGACTGAATCGCCCTATTCAGACTCGCTTTCGCTCCGGCTCAGCACGATGCTTCGCCTTGCCGCTGAAATTAACTAGCCGGCTCATTATGCAAAAGGCACGCGGTTCCACCGTCTTGCGACATGGTGGTCCCACTGCTTGTAGATGGACGGGTTCAGGTACTATTTCACTCCCCTCACAGGGGTTCTTTTCACCTTTCCCTCACGGTACTGGTTCACTATCGGTCGCAGAGTAATGTTTAGCCTTGGGTGATGGTCCACCCGGATTCCCACAAGGTTTCTCGTGCCCCGTGGTACTCGGGAACGGAACGGGAAGGAACCTCGTCTTTCGCCTACGGGGCTGTCACCCTCTGTGGCGGCACTTTCCAGTGACCTTCGACTAGACGGGTTCTTGTTGACTTCCTGGCTTGCGCCGTATTCCGCCCCACAACCCCCCGAGAACCGAAGCCCTCGAGGTTTGGGCTGTTCCGCTTTCGCTCGCCGCTACTGACGGAATCGCAATTGCTTTCTTTTCCTCCGGGTACTGAGATGGTTCACTTCCCCGGGTTTGCTTCTCCCTGCCTATACATTCAGCAGGGGATCTCTGAACTTGCCTTCAGAGGGGTTGCCCCATTCGGAAATCCCCGGATCAAAGCCTGTTTGCGGCTCCCCGAGGCTTATCGCAGCTTGCCACGTCCTTCATCGCTTCTCTGCGCCAAGGCATCCACCGTCCACCCTTAGTAGCTTGACCATAAAATACCTAAGACGCGAATCGTTTTCATTTTTACCCGACTCTCTTGTCAAAGATCGCGATCACCGCGGATCAAAAAGCCCCTCGCCTCGGTGCAAGGAGCTTTCTCATCCGCGCCGTCTGATCAAGTCATCGAAGGGCCGCCCGGCAGCTTCCTGTCCCGCACACCGGAAATTGGTGGAGCTGACCGGAATCGAACCGGCGACCTACGGCTTGCAAAGCCGCCGCTCTCCCAGCTGAGCTACAGCCCCACGTGAGGTCGACTGAAAACTGGTGGGCCTAGGTAGATTCGAACTACCGACCTCACGCTTATCAGGCGTGTGCTCTAAACCAACTGAGCTATAGGCCCAGTGGGGAAAGCTATGTCGATGACTTCAAAGAACACGGCCCGGGCCCAGGAGGCCCCGAGAGCCGATACCTTCAAAACTGAGTAGAGGCGTTTGCCGACAAAGTCGGCGCCAGACGATCGACCTTCGAGTGTCTCGTCCACTCCCCCATGAGAGAGGGGCAGCGAGAAGAACTCTAGAAAGGAGGTGATCCAGCCACAGGTTCTCCTACAGCTACCTTGTTACGACTTCACCCCAATTACCGACCATACCTTAGGCGGCTTCCTCCCTTGCGGGTTGGAACACCGACTTCTGGTACAGCCGACTTTCGTGATGTGACGGGCGGTGTGTACAAGGCCCGGGAACGTATTCACCGCGGCGTGCTGATCCGCGATTACTAGCGATTCCAGCTTCATGGGGTCGAGTTGCAGACCCCAATCCGAACTGAGACCGGCTTTTTGCGATTGGCTACAGCTTGCGCTTTCGCGACGCTTTGTACCGGCCATTGTAGCACGTGTGTAGCCCTGGACATAAAGGCCATGAGGACTTGACGTCATCCCCACCTTCCTCCGGTTTATCACCGGCAGTCCCACTAGAGTGCCCGGCCGAACCGTTGGCAACTAGCAGCAGGGGTTGCGCTCGTTGCGGGACTTAACCCAACATCTCACGACACGAGCTGACGACAGCCATGCAGCACCTAACCAATTGTCCCTTGCGGGAAAGGGAGATTTCGCCCCCGATCAACTGATCTTCAAACCCAGGTAAGGTTCTTCGCGTTGCTTCGAATTGAACCACATGCTCCACCGCTTGTGCGGGCCCCCGTCAATTCCTTTGAGTTTCAGCCTTGCGACCGTACTCCCCAGGCGGGGCACTTAATGCGTTAGCTTCGGCACCGCAGGGGTCGATACCCGCGACACCAAGTGCCCATCGTTTACGGCGTGGACTACCGGGGTATCTAATCCCGTTTGCTACCCACGCTTTCGCGCCTCAGCGTCAGTACCGGTCCAGGGGGCCGCCTTCGCCACCGGTGTTCCTCCCAATATCTACGCATTTCACCGCTACACTGGGAATTCCACCCCCCTCTCCCGGACTCGAGCCTTGCAGTTTCTTCCGCACGTCCTCAGTTAAGCCGAGGGATTTCACGGAAGACACGCATGGCCGCCTACGCGCCCTTTACGCCCAATAATTCCGAATAACGCTAGCCCCCTCTGTATTACCGCGGCTGCTGGCACAGAGTTAGCCGGGGCTTCCTTTGCTGGTACAGTCAACGTCCGTGGGTATGAGCCACGAACGATTTCTTCCCAGCCGACAGGAGTTTACAACCCAAGGGCCTTCATCCTCCACGCGGCGTTGCTGCGTCAGGCTTTCGCCCATTGCGCAAGATTCCCCACTGCTGCCTCCCGTAGGAGTCCGGACCGTGTCTCAGTTCCGGTGTGACCGATCGCCCTCTCAGGCCGGTTACCGATCGAAGCCTTGGTGAGCCGTTACCTCACCAACTAGCTAATCGGGCGCGGGCCCATCCGGTAGCGCGAGATCTTGCGACCCCGCTTTGATCGTCAGGACTGTCGTCCCGAAGATGTCATGCGGTATTAGCTCGAGTTTCCCCGAGGTATTCCACACTTCCGGGCAGGTTACCCACGTGTTACTCACCCGTCCGCCACTCGACTGGAAGGAGTTGCCCCCTTCCGCCTCGTTCGACTTGCATGTGTTAAGCACGCCGCCAGCGTTCATTCTGAGCCAGGATCAAACTCTCCACTTTTTAGTGTTCGCACGGCTCGGGCCGAAGCCTTTCGCCGATTGATGCGAGTCAAACCCTGAAGTAAGTTTCCGAAAACTCTGCTTTTTCAAAAAAAGCAGGAAAAAGACGTCTGGCACGCTCTACTCAGTTTTCAAGGAACCGCGCTCCCGGGCCCCTCGCGGCACCCGACAGCCGCGCCGTACTTCCGGCGCGACACCCAAAAAACCCGTCTTGCGACGGACCTTTCAGCATAGCTAACCTCTTCCCATCCCGTCAACGAAAATCGCGACACGCGTTCCGCCGCCACACGGACGGCTCACGCCGGGAAGAAGCCTTGGAAAGAACCAACCCTTGCGGGGAAGCGGAATATAGGGCCGCGCAAACCCCCTGTCAAGACAATTCGGAAAAGAGCGGAATCGTCAATGGAAGCGGGCCTTTCGTCGAGATCCGCCTGCACAGTTTTCAGTGCAGCTTCAGGCACTCTTTTCGAGCTCGTCGAGGACCCATGCAATCGCTTCGGGGTAGGCCCTGTGCTCCTCGGCCAGGATTCGGGCCGAAAGGCTGTCCTCCGTATCTCCCTGAAGAATAGGGACTTCACGCTGAAGGACGATCGGCCCGGAGTCCGTCCCCTCGTCCACGAAGTGTACCGTGCAGCCCGATTCAGTCTCGCCGGCTTCGAGGGCCCTCCGCTGCACGTCGAGGCCGGGAAACTTCGGAAGCAGGGCCGGATGGATGTTGAGGATCCGCCCGGGCCAGTGGGCGACGAACTCGGGCGAAAGCAGGCGCATGTAGCCCGCGAGACAGATGAGATCGGGCCGCCGCTCGGCGAGAAGCGCGACGATCGCGTCCTCGTGCGCGCGGCGCGAGGAAAACGCCTTGCGATCGACCGCGAAGGACGGGAGACGGCGCTCCCTCGCCCGAGCGAGGCCCGGCGCGTCCGGCACGTCGGACACGACCGCCACGATCTCGGCATTCGGGATCGTGCCGCGTTCCACGGCCCCGGCGATCGCTTCGAAGTTCGAGCCGCGGCCGGAGAGCAGGACGGCGAGGCGCCGCGTCGCCACGTCAGGCGGGCGGCGGCTCGACAAGCACGTGGTGGCGGCCGCTCTTGACGTTGCCGATTGCGAACCAGCGCTGGCCGGCGGCTTTCCAGAGCTCCGCCGCGCGGGCGAGATCCCCGGGCGCGATGAACACGACCATGCCGATCCCCATGTTGAAGACGCGGTGCATCTCCTCGAACGAGACCTCGCCCTCGCGCTGGATGACTTCGAAGACCGGCGGTACCGGCCACGCTCCCGCCTTGACGACGACGTCGAGACCGTGCGGCAGCACACGCGGGATGTTGTCGTAAAACCCGCCGCCCGTCAGATGCGCGAGCCCGCGCACCAGGTCGGCGTCGAGGAGCGGCTCGATCGGCCGCAGGTAAGACAGGTGCGGATCCAGGAGCACGTCGCCGATCGCCCGGCCGCCGAGCTCGTCCATGCGGTCCTGCGGTTTGCGGCCCATCCGGTCGAAGAAGACCTTGCGCGCGAGCGTGTAGCCGTTGGTCTGGAGCCCGACCGACGGGAGACCGACGGCGATGTCGCCGGCCGTGATCCGCGAGCCGTCGACGATCTTTTCCCGGTCGACGACGCCCACGATCGTGCCGGCGACGTCGTATTCCCCGGCCGCGTAGAACCCCGGCATCTCCGCGGTTTCCCCTCCGAGAAGCGCCGTCCCGTTCTCGCGGCATCCTCGCGCGATGCCCTCGATCACGCTCTCGATCAGGCCCGGCTCGACCTTGCCCGTCGCGATGTAATCGAGGAAGAAGAGCGGCCGCGCGCCCTGAACGAGAATGTCATTGACGCAGTGATTGACGAGGTCCGCGCCGCACGCGTCGTGCCGACCCATGTCGATCGCCACCTTGAGTTTCGTCCCGACGCCGTCCGTCGAGCCGACGATCACCGGCTCGCGGTACTTCGAGAAGTCGGGCCGGAAGAGCCCGCCGAACCCGCCGACGTCGCCGAGCACGCCCGGCGTGAAGGTCGAGCGGATCGCCGCCTTCGCGCGCGCGAGCGCGGCCGCTTTCGCGTCGATGTCGACGCCGGCGTCGGCGTAGCGGGAGGTCGTCAAGGAACCGGCATTATAGCGACGGGACGGCGCAGTCCCGGGGCATCGCAACGAGCCGGCGGCTGCCCTCGTCGTAGAGATAAGGAGCACGGTCGGGAGCCGCGAGGCAGAGGCGGGCGTTATCGGCTCCCCGATCGTAGACGACCCAGACCGGGGCGTGCGCCAGATCGGGACCGTTCGCGACCAAACTCCGGTGGGCGTCGTGGTCCGGTGCATGGCGCACGAAAACGATCGCCCGGGGCTCGGGAATGCTGCGGACCCGGTCGTGGAACGCAACTATCGGGCCGTTCGCGTTTCGGCGGAAAGCCCGCGCCCGCGCCGCTTCGACTCCGCCCGAGACGGCCAGCGCGAGGGCGATGAGCGCGAGCCCGCCCGTGGCGATTGCCGGTCGGCGCGCACGGGAAGTGAGCCGAGCCAGGGCGGTAACAACGCCGAGCGCGGTCAGAAAAGCCAGAACCGGGTAGGCCTCGACATAGTAGAGGGTGTAGGCCGCGTAGTGTGCGTAGGACAGGTGCAGCCCGACGAGCAGTCCAGCACTCGCGACGGCCGGCCAGGCGATGCGCGGCATAAAGGCGAAACCCAGAAGCGCGAACGGGAGAAACGGCAGCCTCCAGCCGCCCCACAGATCCCGAACGATGGCGCCGAGCCTCTGGCCTAAAACGACGGGCAGTGCCGCTAGCGTCTGCTGGTCTCTCAGGCCCTTGTAGAAGGCGTAGTACGAACCGCGCAGGTCGGGAGGAAGCTCCTGCCGGGGCTCGGCCCTTACGGGACCGAGCCCCGGCCGATCGAACGGAAGGTATTCGCGAATGTAGAGGCCGATCGGCGTCTGCAGGGGATCCCCCGTCGTCCGCGCGCTCCAGAGGGGAATGACGAGGAGAATCGCGGCGCCCGGAAGCAGAAGCGCCGCGATTCGCGATCCGAGTCGGGGCCCGCGTATGCATCTCAGGACAACGGCCACCGCCGGCAGGGCGAATGCGACGGTCGTGAGAGGCCGCGTGATGCAGCCCCACCCGACGGCCAGGGACAGCAAGCCGAGCCAGCGGGCCCGGGCGGTTTCGGTCCAACGCAGCAGCGCCCACCAGCCCAGGAGCCAGAGGACAGTCGTCGTCGACTGGGACATGTACGAGGCGCGCCACTGGAGCGGATGTGGCGGCGCGAGCCAGAACAGCCAGGCGAGGATCGCAACCCGCGTGTTCGCCGCCCGGCGGGCCAGCGCGACGAGCCCGGCGCCGGCCGCCCCGGCCAGCGCCATCGGCACCGCGGCGGGAACTCCGAGAAGCACGCCGGGAGCGAGCAAGAGAGCGTGTCCCGGGGGATATTTGGCCGCGCGATTCGGCGTCGACAGGACGTGCATCTGCTCGAAGAAGCCGGGCAGCGGAGGCGGCGGGTCGGCCCATCGACCATGCGCGAAAATCCCCGCCTGCAGCAGGTAAGCGCTTTCGTCGTGCGACTCCGGCAAGGGTCGCCACGCGCCCCAGGCCCACCAGGTCGCGGCCGCGGTCGCCAGGCCGCAGGCCACCGGCAGCCAGACGCGGCGGTTCATTCCGGCCGCCGGATCACGCGTCGACGCGGAGCACGACGATGAAGTGCAGCGAATTCTCGAGGAGCCAGCGCGACGCCGCCGGATACAGCGCCAGCTTCTCCTGCCACAACCCCTCCGCCAGCCCGACCTCTTGAAAGGCCTTTCGCCATTGGGCCCGCTTCCAGTAGTTGTAAGTCAGCGCGACGCCATACCGCGCGTTGCCAACGACGTCCATGCACCGCAAGCGCCAGGAGCCGAGCCAGGGATCTGCCAGGTGATCCTTGAGGATCACAACTCCCCTGCAGACACGCCGGGCCTCCCGCAGGAGGGCCGCTGGATCCGGAGTGTGATGCAGCACGTCGACGATCATCACGGCGTCGAAGGTCCGCTCCGCGTAGGGAAGAGTCTTCCCGTCAAACAGATCCACCGGAACGTGGGTCTGCGGGCGGCTCAACACATCTGCGCCCCGAATCGTCGTGTCCGGGCGCGCAACCCCCACCGCGGCCGCGATCCGGCCGTCGCCGCATCCGAGATCGAGCGTGCGTGCACCCGGAGGCAGGAGCGGCGCGAGGCGGGCCGCGAGCACGCGGACGCGGCGAGGAAAGACAAGGCGGCTGTGCAAAGTGTCGAAGAGCTTCACCGGCGCTTGAGTCCCAGGATCGAGAGAAAGAAGCTCGAGAGGACCGTCTGGAAGCCGACCATCGCGAGGGTCATGCCCGGAATTACCCGTCGCATCGTCCGCGCGTAGTCGAGCGGGCCGAATCCGACCAACCACCAATCGTTGACGGCCAGTAGCAGAAACGCAAGACCCGCCGCGAGCGCCACTGCTCCGGCAAGGAGGCCCTTCTCGAGCGTCACGCGTTCGAAGAGCCGGGTCATCCGGGCGTCCGTGGGCAGAAGTCCCTCGCTGATGGCAAAGATCTTGGTGAACACCGCGAAAAGGATCGACTGATAGCCCGCGACGATCGCCAGCGAACCGAAAAGCAGGGTGTGCACGTCGAACTCGACGCCGCCCAATCTCAGTCGGGGCATCGCGATCGCGTAGCCGGCGAGCCCCGCGACGATCAGCAGCAGCCCGGGCGCCAGAAAGAGCCAGCGCGGGCTGTATACCAGAAAGAACCGCAGGTGGCGCCAGCCATCGCGAAAGGTCCGCAGGTGCGGGGCATGCGAGGTGCGGCCGTCCCGACGCAGCGTCAGCGGGACTTCGTCCGTCCGGACGTTCGCGAGGGCCGCCTTGATGATCATCTCCGACGCAAACTCCATCCCGGTGCAGCGCTGTCCCAGGCGCAGCGGAAGGTCGCGAACGAAGCCGCGCATCCCGCAGTGAATATCGTGGACTGGAGCCGCGAACCAGCGGCGTGCGAGGGCGGAAAACATGGGGTTCCCCCACACCCGGTGGAGCCATGGCATCGCGCCCGGAAGGATCCGGCCGCCGCCCGACGCCAACCGGCACCCCTGGACAAGCTCGGCTCCGCCGCGCAGCTTCTCGACGAAGCGCGGGACCTCGCCGAAGTCATAACTGTCGTCGGCATCGCCCATCACGACGTATCGCCCTCGCGCGGCTGCGATCCCGCCAAGCAGCGCGCTGCCATAACCGCGCTCGGCGACTCGAACGACGCGCGCGCCCTGGCTCTCGGCGATTGCGCGGGAGTCGTCCGTGCTGCCATTGTCGGCGACGACGATCTCCCCCGAAATGCCGGCGCCCGCCAGGGCTTCCCGTGCCCTGGCGATGCAGCTCGCGAGCGTGTCGGATTCGTTAAGACAAGGGATGACGACCGACACTTCAGGAGACTCCTGCTCCACGCTCGCATTATGCGGGAGGCCCGATGTCACCGCCTTCGGATTCCGAGCGAGAATCGAGAGTTGGCCCTCACAGGAGACCCCGACGCGCGGAAAGGCTCGAAGTCGTAGTTTGCGTCGATCCAGTCCCGGATGCTTCGCGCGTAGTCCTCTCCGAACATCGCCCGGTCGTACTCGCTGACCGGTCGCCGCCAGATCACGATCGCCGCCGGGTCGGCCGCCTCGAGTTCGCGCAGCACGTCGGCCTCGTTCTCCGCCGTGAGGTACCCCGGCAGGAAGAGCTTGTGTCGGATCGGGTTGGGCCGGTCCGACAGGAGGTTGAGGATCTCGCCTTCGGGAAAGACGACGAGCCCGTCTCCCGGCTCGGTCCGCTCGCGCACCGTCCGGCCGAGCTCCTCGATCTCGTGCGCCGGCTCGGGACGAGCGGTAAGCATGCCGGAGGTCCCGGCGATGGGGACGCCCTCGATCGCGAGGTACTGCGCGATGCGGCCGGCGAAGGCCGCGGCCACGAGGACCGCGACGGCCCCACGAAACGCCACGGCAAGACGACGTCGCCGCGCCACGGCCCTCGGCCGGCTCGTCGCGATCCGGCACAGCCCGGCTGCGGCGACGAAAGCGAAAAGCAAGGGTGGACCGACGTAGGCGGAGTCGCCGATGTGAAACGGACGCCGGTACGAGAGCACGAGCCCCAGAGAACCGGCCGCCGCGAGAGTCGCCGCCTGCGCCCCGCGGCGCCTCCATACACCGGCGACGAGCCCCGCCAGGGACACGAGCGGCGCGGCGCTGAAAAGGACCGCGGCACCCGCGCCGCCAAGGAGAGCCGACGCCGCCAGCACCGCGAGAACGAGCCCCAGCGCTGCGACGGCTCGACGCGAACGGCCGGCCCCCGACGGTCCGGCGAACCAGGCCACGAGAAGAAAGAGCCCGCTCCACATGGCCGTCGAATAGAGGAGCTCGAGAGCCCCGACCGGCCAGTCGCGGATTCCGGAAAACGCCACCAGAAAGTGGCGGGTTTCCGGCGGCAGGCCGGTCAGCAGGACGTGCCCGTCCACGACGACCGCCTCGAAGCCCGCTTTACCTACAAAAAAGCCGAGAATCGCGGCGAAGACGACGATACCGGAGCCCGCCGCCGTGACCGCATCGAGGAGACCGCGCCGGCGGTCTCGCGAACCGACCACGCAGGCCAGCGCCGCGGCCGCCAGCGCCGCAAGCCCCCACTCCGTGCGGCAGAGCCCGGCGAAGGCCGCAGCGGTGCCGGCGAGCAGGCACCGCCACCGCGCGCGTCCCGCGGGCGGCGACGAAGCGAGTGTGACGGCAAGGAGGCTGAACGCCGCGGCGTGCCAGATGCGGTAACCCATGCCGAGCAGCGCACCCCCGGCGTTGGGCATGAAGACGAGGGTCGGAACAGCAAGCGCCGTCCACAACGAGGCCTCGCGGCGCCCGGTGACCCGTCGGAGCAGCAGGCAGAGAAGGCCCAGCGTCGCCGCCGCCGAAAGCGCGCCGGCCGCGACGAGAGTTCCGAAACCCGAGCCGAAGATTCGAAGAAATGCCGCCTGAAAGTGCGGGGTGAATGGTCCGAACCAGTAAACGACGTCGCGGTACAGCAACTCCCCCCGCGCCAGGGCGTCCGGAACGATCCACTCGCGGCCCGAATCGATCAGCGGATCCGACCACTTTCCACGGGACACGGCGAAGAGCACGCCCGTGGCGGCCGCCCCGGCCCCGAGGCCGGCCCACCGAAGAGCTCGCGGCTTCACGGAACGAACGCCACTCCGTCGCTCCCGGAAGGAGAAACAAGGAGACTCGAAACGGCCGGGACACGCCCTCCGCCCTTCCGAATCGGTCTCCGCCCTGCGATCGCTCCGGCGAACAGCAATCCGCGCACGCCGTGCGGGACCCGCCTACTTCGCGTCGAGCGCGTGCTCCTTCTCGCGCTCCTCTTCCTCGATCTCCACGGGATAGATGCCCGTGAAGCAGGCCGTGCAGGTCGCCTGCTGCGGGCGTCCGAACGCCTCGAGCATGCCTTCGACGGAGAGGTAGCCGAGCGAGTCGGCCTCGATGAACTGGCGGATCTCGTCGACGGACTGATTGGCCGCGATGAGCTCGGAGCGCGTCGGCGTGTCGATGCCGTAGTGGCAGCTGTTCATCGTGGGCGGGGACGACACGCGCACGTGCACTTCTTTGGCCCCGGCCTCCCGCAGCATCCGCACGATCTTGCGGGACGTCGTTCCGCGCACGATCGAGTCGTCGACGAGCACGATGCGCTTGCCTTCGACGACCTCGCGCACGGGATTGAGCTTGACCTTCACGCCGAAGTGGCGGATCGACTGCTTGGGCTCGATGAAGGTGCGGCCGACGTAGTGATTGCGGACGAGCCCCAGCGCGAACGGGATCCCCGATTCCTCGGCGTAGCCGAGCGCCGGGTACATCCCCGAGTCCGGGACGGCGACGACGACGTCGGCCTGCGCCGGGTGCTCTTTCGCCAGGCGGCGTCCGAATCCCTGGCGGGACGCGGCGACGCTGCGCCCGAAGACCATCGAGTCCGGCCGGGCGAAGTAGACGTGCTCGAAGACGCAGGGCGTCGAAACCGGAAACGCGAACCGGTGCGAGGAAAACCCTTCGCGCGAAAGCCGGACGATCTCGCCCGGCTCGACGTCGCGTTCGTATTTCGCCCCGATGAGGTCGAAGGCGCACGTCTCGGACGCGACGACGGGCGAGCCCTCGCGCACGCCGAGCGAGAGCGGGCGGATGCCGTGCGGGTCGCGCACCGCGAAGATGCCTTCGCGGGACAGGATGACGAGCGAGTAGGCGCCGCGGACCTCCGTGAGCGCTTCCGCGATCGCCCCCGTCAGCGTGGGCGACTTCGACCGGGCGACCAGATGCAGAAAGACCTCGGAGTCCGATGTCGTCGTGAAGAGGGCCCCCTGGTCCTCGAGGGACGCGCGGATCTCCCGCGCGTTCACGAGGTTACCGTTGTGCCCCAGCGCGAGCGGACCGCGGCCGGTGGCGAAGACGAGCGGCTGTGCGTTGGCCAACTGCGAGGCCCCGGCCGTCGAATAGCGGACGTGCCCGATGGCCGTCCGGCCGGGCAGCCGGGAGAGGCGCGCCTCCCCGAAGACGTCGGCGACGTAGCCCATCTCCCGCTCGACGTGGATCTTGCCGTCGTCGTCGAGCGAGGCGATTCCGGCCGACTCCTGGCCGCGATGCTGGAGGGCGTACAGGCCGAGGTAGGCCAGGTTGGCCGCATCGTCGGAGTCGCAGACGCCGAAGACGCCGCATTCGTCCGAGAAGCCGCCCCGGTACGCCATTGGAAGAGCATCTTAACATCCGGGGGGCGCGGCTTAGTCCCGCGCGCGCGGGCGCGATGCTTCGAACTACCGCAGGCCGTCGACCAGGAACAGCTCGTCGAGAAGGCGCACGTACGAGTACACATAGGAACCGGCGTCGGCCGAAAGCAGGACGCGCGGAATGCCATAGACCCCGACCGGATCCGGCGGCGCGAGCTCTTTCCAGAGTCGCCGGTCTCCGTCCGACAGCTCGATGCGGTAGATCTCGCCGCGCGGACCGTCGCCCCGGGTCAGAACGTAGATCGCCCGCCCGTCGGGCGTGAAGCGCACCGGAACGTCGCCCTCCTCCGTCCCCGCGACGGGGGCCGGTTCGCCGCCGCCGACGGAGTAGATGACGAGGCGGCGTCCCGGATCGAGCGCGGCGACGCGTTCGCCGTCCGGCGAGACGGTCCACATGGCTCCGGCTCCCTCGGGCGTGATCGGCCGGACGTTGCCGCCCTGCGCGGACTGCACGTAGAGCCGCGCTGGGTGGCCGGGCTCGTTGGCGCCGATGATCAGGCGCTCCCCTCCGGCGACCCACGCCGCGCGCAGGATGTTCTCGAAGTTTCCGGTTGCGAGCCGCCGGGACTGGCCCGCACCCGTCGGCAGGAGGACGAGCTCCGCCGGGGTCGCGTGCGGCGTCGAAAGGGCCCACTTGCCGTCCGGCGAAAGGGCGAGCGCATGGCCGTCGCCCAGGCGCACGGCCTCCGAGCCGTCGGTGCCCCGGAGGTAGACCGCGTAGCCGGACCCGCCGCCCTCACCCGTTTCGTCGAAGAGCATCTGCGTTCCGTCCGCCGTCAGGTCGACCGGCCGCGACCAGTCGTGCCACGAAAGGTCGCGCTCGCGGTCCTCGCCTGGCGGCAGGCCGAGGATTCCCTCGCGCGCGCCTTCCCGGGCGAGGAGCACCCGGCCCTCGCGGGAAACGTCGTGCAGAGTCAGGGCGCCGGGGCTTCGAAGGACGAGCCGCCGCCGGCCCGAAAGCGTGACGGCGTGGAGCGAACGGGTGGCGCCGCTCGACGCGGCCGTGAACCAGACTTCGCCGCCGTCGGCGGACCAGGCAAGGCCGCGGGCGCTGATCCAGCCCGGCGCGAGCACGCGCTTGCGGCCGTCGCGGTCGACGATGCAGACGGCGCCGCCGTCGTCTCCCCGCATCGGGTGCTCGATGAATGCGATGAGATCGCCACGCGGTGAGACGCGCGGGTGACTCAGGTACCCGGACGGCAGGTCCACGAGCGTCCGGCCGATCGGAAACTCCAGCCGGCTCCGACCGTCGACCGTCCGCACCACGGCCAGACTCGCGCCGTCCGCCGCCCAGTCGGCCGCCTGCACCGCTTCGAGCACCTCGCGCGGCCCGCCGCCGGCGAGCGTCGAGCGTGCGAGCGTTCCGACCGCGACGAAGGGGCCCGCCGGCCGTGCGCCGAGCGAGACGGCCATCTCGCCCGCCGGGGAGATCGCGAGGACGTTGGACGGCGGCAGCGCCAGGGGAACCGATTCCGGAATCTCGGGCCGGGTCGAGTAGATGCGGATGGGCCCCGCTCCCCAGGCGGCCCCGTAGACGATGGTCTGCCCGTCGGGCGCCACGCGCGCCGTCCAGACCGTCCCGTCGCGGTACGTCAGCCGTCGAAACGACGGCTGGTCGCGGTCGTGCGACGCGCCCCCGAACACGTAGGCCGAGGCGACGAGCGCCACAACCGCCAGCGCGACGCCGGCCGGGAGCCAACCGCGAGCGCGGCGCCGCGACGCAGGCACGAGCGGCGAGGCGTCGCCCTCGATCTGCGAGAAATGGTCCCGCACGCTCTGCAGGTCGCGCGCGAGATCGCGCGTCGACGCAAACCGCTCCTCGGGGAGCTTGGCGAGGCAGCGCTCGACGATCCACCGCAGCGGAGGGGGCACGCGGGGCGCGATCGCCCCGATCGGCTCGGCCTCGTCGCGGATGATCGCCGCCAGCGTCTCGGCCCGCGAGGGGGCGTGGAAGGCCCGCTGACCCGTCAGCATCTCGTAGAGCACCGTCCCGAACGCGAACTGGTCGGAGCGGAAATCCACCGGCTGGCCGCTCGCCTGCTCCGGCGACATGTATCCGGAGGTTCCAACGACGGCGCCCTCGCGCATCTCCTCGGTGACCGTGAGGTCGCGCCCCTGTGCCCCGTTCTCGCCTTCGCGGCTCTCGATCTTCGCCAGGCCGAAATCCAGGATCTTCAGGAGCCCGTCCCGGGTGACCATCACGTTCTCGGGCTTCAGGTCCCGGTGCACGATCCCCGCCTCGTGGGCCCGGGCCAGCGCGTCCCCGAGCTGGGCCGCCAGGGCCACCGTCCGTCGGAGCGGCAGGGCCCCCGTATACAGGAGCTCGCGCAGGGTCTTCCCGTCCACGAGCTCCATGACGATGAACGGCGTCCCGTTCTCCTGGCCGATCTCGTGGATCGTCACGATGCTGGGGTGGTTGAGCGCCGAGGCCGAACGGGCCTCGGACTCGAACCGGGAGAGCCGCGACGGGTCGAGGGAGAGCTCCCCCGAAAGCGCCTTGACGGCGACGTCCCGCCCGAGGCGCGTGTCCCGCGCGCGGTAGACCTCTCCCATCCCGCCCGCACCGAGGCGATCCACGATCTCGTATTGTCCGAGCCGGGTACCCGACGAGATATTCATGCGGCTCCAGTAGCGAGAGCCAACACCAAGACTACGTTCGTCCTCCGGTAAGGTTCTTTTCAGGATGACGAGCGGCCCCGGAACGCTGCCGGAGCGGCGATTTCGGGGGACGGGCGGGCCGCCGGCCTACGAACGGTGCGTTTCGGTCGGCCGCTCCGCGGCGAAACAGCGAAAAGTCATCGGAACGGAGCCGATCCGGATCTGGTCTCCGTCCGAAAGGGCTTCCGACGCGGCGATGCGCGCGCCCCGAAGCCAGGTTCCGTTCTTGCTCCCGAGGTCCTCGATCACGGCTCGTCCTCGGTCGATCAGGATGCGGGCGTGGTGCCGCGACACGGTCGCGTCGTCGATCGAAACGGCGGCGCCCGGCTCGCGCCCGAGCACGTTCTCCCCTCCCGCCAGCGGGACCTCGCGCACTCCCCAGATGAGCCGGTAGACGCCCTCGTCGTCCGCCGCGCACGTCCCGTCCGCCGAAAAGGCGTATCCGTAACCGTGCACGGTCCGCAGGTACCGGGGATCGCGCGCGTCGTCCCCGATCTCGCGCCGGATCTCCGCGACGAGCCCGGCGAGGCTCGCCTCGGTCACGAAGGCATTCGGCCAGAGGCGGCCGAAGAGTTCGTCCTTCGACAGCGCGCGCGGCCGGCGCTCGAGCAGGACGCCGAGGAGCTCGAAGGCCTTGGGCGAAAGGTGGACGGGCTCCCCGCCGCGGCTAACCTCCCGACGAAGCGAGTCAAAAGTGCATTCCCCGATCTGGATGCGCATGTTTGACACTCACAAAAAAGTCAGCACATTCGAATGACGCTCTCAAGACCTCAGAGGTTCCGCTGGGCGACCGTCTCCCATAGCGGAGGGGACGCGCCGGGAATTCCCGGGCCGCGTTCTCCCCCGCGGGAGAGGCTCGATGGAGACGCCGCCCCGGAGACGAGTCGCCGCGCTGCGGTGGTCGATCGTCGCCGCGGCCGCCCTCGCGGCCGCGCCCGCTCCGGCGCTCGAGAGCGAGGCCGGCCTTCTCTCCGTTCAGCCCGCGGCGTTTCCGGCGGCGCTGACTTTCTTCATCGACCGCCGCCTCCCCGAAGATTTCCGGCCGTCGCTCGAGGAAGCGCGCCGGCGACTCTCGGACAGCCGCTGCGCCGAGGTGCTCACGGACTTCGAGGACCTGCGCGGGCGCCGCCTCGACCGGAACGTCGAGGCGCTCGGTCACACCGCCGCTTCCTATCTCTCGCTCGTCCTTTTCTACGACGGCCGGCCGACGGCGGCCTGCGGGCCCCGTTCGACGCTCGCCTGGACCTCGCCGGGCAGCCGGGCCGTGCACGTCTGCTGGGACCAGTTCCTCGCGCAGGAGCGAAAGAACGAGGGACTGACCGCGAACACCCTCATCCACGAGGCGCTCCACACCCTCGGCCTCGGCGAGACGCCGCCGGACCCGCGGGTGATCACGGCGCGGGTCGCCGCGCGCTGCGGGAACTGACGGGGCCGCCCGCGAGAAACCGAGCCACCGCGGCGACGAACGCATCGGCCCGCTCCCGCTGGGGCAGGTGCCCCGCTTCCGGGATGAGCTCCAGTGCGGCGCCCGCGATCCGGGATGCGAGGCGCTCGCCCTCGCGGGCCGGCAGCAGCCGGTCTCCGGCGCCCCACACGATGAGCGTCGGCGCGCGAATCCCGGCCTCGATCCCGGGGTAGTCGCTCGGGTTCGACCGGATCGCGGAGAGGGCCGCCCGGCGCGTTCCCGAAATGCCGAGCGGCCTCCAGGCGTCGTCGATCACGCTTTCGGTCACCCGCCGGCCATCGGCGTACAGACGATGGCGCAGGCCCCAGGCGACGACGGGTCGCGTGGCGAGCGCGAGCGCCGCCTCCCCGAGCCAGCGCGTCCGCAGCGCCCGGATCGTCCACGGGATCGTCGCGTCCGGAGTCGCGGGGTCGACGAGCACGAGCGACGCGACGAGGTCGGGCCGCTCCGACGCGAGGACCATCGCTGCAGCGCCTCCGAGGGAGTTGCCGACGATCGAGGCCCGCTCGATCCCCCGCGCCTCGAGGTAGCCGGCAAGGTCTCGGCCTTCGCCTCCGACCGAGTAGTCGTACGGCCACGGACGGTCGGAAAAGCCGAAGCCCGGAAGGTCGACCGCGATCGCAGGCCGTCCGGCGGCGGCCGGCGCCAGCACGGCCTGCCAGGTCGCGGAGGACGCCAGGAGGCCATGGACGAAGAGGACCGGATCGCCGACGCCCTCGACCTCGCGCGAGCGCCAGCGAATGCCCCCGACGACCGTGTCGCGCTCGCCCGGGCCGGGAGGGACGATCGCCCGCGGTCTCGCCATGCCGGCATTATTCGGGAATCGCGAAAAAAAGGGGCGGCCGCAGCCGCCCCTGGAAGAGAACGGGGAGGAAGCCTTAGAAGGTGACCTTGAGCGCGACGCGGAGAAGCCGCGGGTTGTTGCGCGCGTTGACCTTCAGGTAGTCGATGTTGTCCGGGCACGGCGCCGTCGCGGCCGCCGGGCAGGTTCCCTCTCCCGGCGCGAGGCCCGCCTGGCCGTAGAAGGGACTCGTCGTATCGGTCACGAAGCTGCCGCCGGGGTTGAATGTCGCGTCGTAGCTGGTGGCCGTCTGCCGGTTGATCACGTTGTACAGGTAGGCCTGCGGCGTGATCGTCACCGGGCCGACGTTGATGTTGTAGCCGAGCGAGAGGTTCAGGTCGTAGTCCGTCGGGGTCCGGTTGTCCACGAAGAACGCGTGCGTGTTCGTTCCGCGCGTGTCGAGGTACAGCAGGTCCGGATAGAAGTTGTTGAAGAAGCCGAAGCGTGAGACCGGCAGGCCGCTCCGGACGTAGAACTGGGCGCCCGCCGAGAGGCCGAACGGCGCGTTGTAGACCGTGTCGATGCGGGCCTGGATCGGCCGGTCGAGCTCGAGGTTGCCGTACGAGTTGAACGTGAACTGGTAGTAGTCGTAGTCGGCATTGATGCCGGGGTCCGTCTGGCCCGAGGCCTCCCGGATGGCGCCGGAGTAGTTGCCCTTGAGGGACGAGTACAGGAAGGACATCTGGGCCCAGAACTGGTTGGTGAACTGCTTGCGCGCCGTGGCCTCGATGCCCCGGAAGATGCGCTTGGCGGGGCCGGTCGCAAAGCCCGTCGCGGAGCACTCGCCGGCGGTCGGGTCCGTCGGGTTGGCCGAGCCGTTGCACGTCGGGAAGAAGCCGGACGCCGCCTGGCCGTCGCTGCCCGGGTTGAAGAGAGCGCAGGTCGAAGGCGCCACGTCACCGTTGAGGTCGCAGCGGTCTTCGACCGTGCGGCCGAGCGTGCGGTACGTGCCCTTGAGGCCGACCGACAGGGTCGGGTCGAGGGCCTTCTCGACGCCGATCGTCAGCTCGTCCTGGTAGGAGGCCTTGGTGCGGGGCGTCCCGTTGAGCTGGCCGTCCGTCCAGCCATCCACCGGCTCACCGGAGGCGCTGCCGCCCTGGAAGAGGAGGTTGCGCGGTGCGTTGGAGGCCTGGTCGATCGAGGTCGGGCTGTAGTTGAAGCTCGTCACGGCCGAGTTCGCCGTGAACACGCGGACGTTCAGGTCCGTCGGGAGCGAGAAGTAGAAGCGGCCGGCCGAAGCGTACAGCTTCGAGGTGCCGTCACCCGTGAAATCCCACACCACGCCGATGCGCGGCGACCACTCGTTGCTCATCGAGAAGGCCTTGAACTCGCCGATCACGGGATCCGGCGAGAAGCCGTAGAACGACTCGGTGTCGTATCGGACGCCGACGTTGAGGGTCAGCGTCGGGATGATCCGCCACTGGTCCTGGATGAATCCGCTGTAGCGCTTCGTGGGGGTGCTGAAGGGCGACGCGTCGATGATCGAGAAGTCGTTGGCGGTGCCGTTGGCCAGAAGGTCGTGCTGGTAGAAGACCTGCTGCGTCTGCCCCGCCGAGTTCGTATAGAACGGCGCGGCCGACAGGTCGCAGATGCTCGAGCCCGTCTGCAGACACGGCCGGATGCGCAGGCGCTGGCCGCCCGTGAAGTACGTCGCGCCCGAGGTCGCGTCGTTCTGGTAGTCGCCGCCCAGCTTGATCTCGTGGTTCCCGGCGTAGGCCGTGAACGACCCCGAGTAGAGCTCGCGCTTCGAGTTGTTGTTCAGCGTCGGCCCGAAGACGTTGCCGAAACCGCCCGTCGTCTGGAACTGCACGCCGTTGGGATCGAGCGTGTAGTCGCGGATCGACGGGACGTCGGCGCCGAACGGCTTCGTCGCGAAGCGATCGGAGTGATGAGCGTACTGGAACGTGAAGATGCCGAACGCGCCGAAGAGCTGGTTCAGCCGCGCGCCGTAGTCCGGGCCGCCCGTGTCGCGCCGGCCGTTGTACTGGAACGGCGAGAGGCCCGTCGGGATCGCGATGGCGCCCTCCTGCGTCTGGGAGTCCGAGAAGACGCTCCCGACGATCGAGGTGCCCTGCATGATGTTGAAGGTCAGCTTGCCCGAGTACTTGTTCTGGACGAAGCTCTCGGGATAGAGGTTGCCCAACGTGTCCGTGTTGGTCAGGTCGAGCATCTGGAGGTTCTGGTTGACCTGGACGCGGTTGTACGCTCCGAAGAACCAGATCTTGTCCTTCAGGACGAAGCCGCCGAGATCGGCGCCCCACTCCTGACGGACGTCCTTCTCGAAGACGTTGTTCTGGAACTGCGCGTCGCCCGTCTCCGAGAAGTCCGGCGAGGCGAAGTTGGCCAGCTCGCCGTTCTTCTGGTCGGCGCGCATGCCGGTGTCGTTGTAGTAACCGAAGATGCCGCCGTGGAACTCGTTGCCGCCCGACTTCGTGATGACGTTGACGACGCCGCCCGTGTTGCGGCCGTACTCGGCCTGGTAGCCGCCCGTCTTCACCTCGACTTCCTGGATGAACTCGGTGTTGAGGTCCTTGCCCTGCATGCCCTTGATGACGTTGGTCGTGTTGACGCCGTCGATCAGGAACAGGTTTTCCGACGAGGTCGACCCGTAGATCGAGATCGCCATGGAGCGGCCCATCGTCTCGCCGAAGTCCGCCTGGACGCCCGGCTGCGTGAACACGATGTCCGCGTAGTTGCGGCCGACCGGCAGCTTGTCGATGACCTGCGCCGAGTAGTTCGACCCCTGCGTCGTCGACGTCGAGTCGACCATCGGCGCTTCACCCGTGACGGTGATCTCGGCCGACGTCGAGAGCGACAGCGACAGGTTGACCGTGGCCGTCGCGTCGAGGGTGACGCGCGCCTTCCGTTCCACCTTGCCGAAGCCCGAGAGCTCCGCGGTGACCGTGTACGCGCCCGGCGGAATCGACGGGAAGCGATAACGGCCGTCCGCGGCGGTGACCGCCGTCCGCGAACCCTGCAGGCTGGGGCTCGTCAGCTCGACGGTCACACCCGGCAGAGGCGAGTTGCTCTGATCGGTGACCGACCCTTCCACCGTTCCGGTCGTCTGGGCGTGGAGACCGGCCGGCTGAAAAACCAACCCGACGAGAACGGCCGCGAGGACCGTCCGCGCCATCCTCCCGAACCTCGCGAAACTTCTCGATTCCATCGTTCCTCCTTGGCGCGCCCGACCGCCGGGCGTCGCGGTCCCGGCAGGGAGCAAAGCGATTGCCACGGGCACGAATCTCCCGAGAATCGAGCAAAACCTCGCCGCACCAGAGGATTGCGGGGCCGACGATTTCCATTAAAGAAGCCAAGAAGTTCAGCATCTCGTAGCGGAATCGGGAAGGCCGGATCGACGGGGCGGGCGGGAGCGGAGCCCTAGGAACCGGGTGGGACCGGAACCCGGGCGGGCGCATTGACGGAAGGCTTCGCCCGGCGGCGGCGCTTCCGTCCGGAGACGTGGGGCGACTGCCTGACCGCCTCGCGGAGCGCGGCGAAGGAGCGCGCCTCGGTGCGCTCCCTCGGGATCAGAAACCCTTCCTCGCGGACCTTGCGCACGGCCGCGTCGAGACGGTGCCCCGGTCGCGGGCTTTCCTCGAGGCACACCGCCCACGCGGCGTCGTCGAAGCCGCAGCGCGCGCCCGCGCAGACGCCGGCGATCCGCTCGGCCGTCGAGCCGCGGCTCCGGGCCGCCGCCCGGCAGACTCGGCCCAGGAGGAGCACGCGCTGGTAGGCGAACCAGAGATGCGTCGCGAGCGTCTGCCCCTCGCGCTCGCGCGCGCCGATGAGCCGCCGCGAGACGATCCGCAGCTCCCGGATCGCTGCCGGGCTGCAGGCGGAGCGCGCCGCGCAGGAGAGGTTGTGGATGCGGTCCCGCACCCGCCACGACCGGAGAAACGAGAGCGGCAGGGCCGAGATCGCGGCGTCGAGGGGAAGCTCCATCGACACGTCCGGGACGAGACGCCGCAGCGATTGCTCCGCGAGGATCTCGTCGGCCACGACGCGTTGCCAGGGAATTCCCAGCGCCTCGGCGCGCCGCAGGACGTCCTGCCCCGCGGGCTCAGGCTCGGCGCCCGCCGTGGAGAGCCGCGGCGCGGGCCAGGCGGCCGGAGCGGTCGCGGCCCATGGCGTCGGCTTCCGGAGCGAGCTCATGGCCGTCAGCATCGCGCCGAAAGCGGTCGATGCCAATAACCACTATTGCGAGATCCGTGATGACCACTTTCTGGCGGGCCCGGGCGGGTGATCCGGCGCCGGGAGGGCCGCCGCCCGCGAGACGAACGCGCACGGGAGACCGACGACGAGGGCCTGGCTCACGACGCCATGGAGGAACAACCACGGGTGGAATGCCCCGCGCCGGGGAGCCGCCGAGAGCGGGATGACGACGTAGGCCATGAAGAGGTGGACGCCCGCGCCGTACGGCAGCCCGCAGACGACCGGGCGCCGGACGAGAACCGGGAAACGCCGGCTCGCCGCGAGATAGACCGCGAAGATCACGAAGGCGTTGAAGAAATGGAGGGCGGCGCCGAGAAGCGTCGTCGCGAGGCCGCCTTCGAACGCGGCCCGACCCTGCAGGCCGCTCGAGATGTACTGGAGGATCTGTTGCGGCGGGGTGCCGCGGAGTCCCCAGAAGGTCATGACTTCCGCCGACTCGATGACGGCGACGGCGAGCGTGCCGACGACGAGGGCGCGCCCCGTCGTCATGGCGCGGGCAGAGCACGGGCGCTCGCGCCGCGGATCTCGAGCGTGTCGGGGTCCTGGAGAAACGCCGCGACACCGAGGTTCGAACGGTTCCAGCCATTCTCGAGCTTCAACGACGTCTCTTCCTTCGTGGATGCTTTCACGCGCCCGGCCCGCTCGAGGATTCGGACGACGTAGTCGTTCTGGAGCGTCCGGCCGCCGTTCTCCCCGCGCCCGACCGCCGTCGAAAGGCCCGTTTCGTAGAGCGCCACCATGAGGTCCCACTTCCGGCCGCGGAGCGACTCGGGAAGATCCACCGCGGCCTCGACCCGCACCCTGGAGTCGCGGGGCTCGAGGCGGAGGGCGATCGCGGCGCCGGGCTTCGCGGCGGCGGCGGCGATCGCGGCCTGGATGGCCGACGCGTCCGACCCGACCAGCTCCGCGGCGCCGTCGACCACGGCCTGCGGCGTGTAGATGCTCGTGAGACCGAGACGGCGGGCGTACGCCTCCTGCCGCTTCGTCCAGTCGGCGCTCGAAAACGGATCGGTCCAGCCCACGTGGTTCCAGAAGTCGACGTGGTAGGCGAGCGGCACGACCTTCCCCGCTCCGCGCTCGCCGAGCTCTCTGAGCAGCCGGTCGGCCGGCGGGCAGCTCGAGCAACCCTGCGAGGTGAAGAGCTCGACGACGACGACGCTTTCCGGCGACGTTTCGCCCGGCCGGGCCGGCGCCGCCCGCGGCGTCACGACGGCCACCGCGAGAGCGACCGCGGCGAGGACCAATGCATCGCGTGCCATTCGGGACCCCCCTCCTGCCGGAGGCGGCATCGGACGCATCGGACGACCGGCGACCGACAACCACCCGGACCCATAGTCTGGCGCTTCAAAGCGGTCGGCCGCAATAGCCACTTGCATACGAATGCATGTGACCACTATCTTGACGGGGTGAAGCGCGCGCCGGCCGGGATCCTTCCGGTCATCGACGTGGACCGGGCGTCGGCCCGGCCCCTGTACCGGCAGATCTACGACGGATACCGGGAGGCGATCCTCGATGGCCGGCTGGGCGGCGGACAGCGCCTGCCGTCGACCCGCAGCCTCGCCTCGGAGCTCCGCATCTCGCGGATTCCGGTCCTCAATGCCTTCGAGCAGCTGCTCGCCGAAGGCTACTTCGAGACCCGCGTGGGCTCGGGCACCTACGTTGCCGCGTCGCTCCCCGACGCCTTCGCCCGGGCCGGCCGCCCGGCGGCGATGCGCCGGCCACCCGCCCCGATCCGCCGGCGTGTCATCGGACAACGCGCCCGAACGATCCAGGCCGACACTCCCGGGCCGTGGTTCCGGGGCGCCGGGCCGTTCGGCGTGGGCCATCCGCCGGTCGATCGCTTCCCGCTCAAGGTCTGGTCGTCGCTCGTGTCGCGGCACCTGCGGAGCTTTGATCCGCGGCTCTACCACTATCACCAGCCCATGGGGCTCACGGCGCTTCGCGAGCAGATCGCGATCTACCTGCGCGCGGCGCGCGCCGTCCGATGCGAAGTGGACCAGATCATGATCGTGAGCGGCTCGCAGCAGGCGCTCGATCTCACGGCGCGCGTCCTGGTCGATGCCGACACGCCCGTGTGGCTCGAGGATCCCGGATACTTCGGGGCGCGCAAGGCGCTACGAATGGCCGGGGCGCGGCTGATTCCCGTCCCCGTCGACGCGGAGGGCCTCGACGTCGACGCCGGAATCGCCCGGGCGCCGGACGCCCGGGTGGTGTTTGCCACGCCCTCGCACCAGTTTCCGACGGGCGTCACGATGAGCGCCACCCGTCGGCTGCGCCTGCTCGACTGGGCCAGCGAGAACGGTGCCTGGATCATCGAGGACGACTACGACAGCGAGTACCGATTCGGCAACCTTCCGATTGCGGCGATGCAAGGCCTGGACCGGGATGCCCGGGTCATCTACTTCGGCACTTTCACGAAGCTCCTCTACCCGTCGCTGCGGCTGGGCTACGTCGTCCTGCCGCCCGACCTCGTCGAGCCGTTCACGGCGGTGCGGCGGACGATGGACATGTTCTCACCCACGCTCCACCAGGCGGCTTTGGCCGACTTCATCCGCGAAGGTCACTTCGAGCGGCACATCCGGCGGACGCGGGTCCTGTGCAGCGAGCGCCGCACCGCCCTCGTTGCCGCCCTCGCGAAGGAGTTCGGCCCGACGCTGGAGGTTCTGGGCGACGAAGCCGGCATGTTCCTTGCCGCCGCCCTTCCCGACGGCGTTCCCGACGGGGAGATCGGCCTGCGGGCGGCCGAGGCGGGCGTGGGCGCGTATCCGCTCTCCCAGTGCTTCATGGGAAAGAGCGGCCGTCCGGGGTTCGTTCTCGGCTACGGCAGCATCAACGCCCGGGACATCGCCGCAGGGGTCCGAACGCTTCGGAAGGCCGCCGAGCCCTTCCTCCGGCCGGCACGGCCCGTGCGCGCGGCGCGCGCCCGCTGACCCGCCGCGCGAGGGGGTCGCATGCGCGCGATTTTTCCGACCCGTGCCCGACGGCGCCTCCGGGGCGGCCAGGAACCCGATCCCGGTAGACTGGCCCGCGTGCCGACCTGGAAGATCACCCTCGAGTACGAGGGCACCCGCTACCGGGGCTGGCAGACCCAGAAGAACACGGACAAGACCGTGCAGGCGGTCCTCGCGCACGCGGCCCGCGAGCTCTTCGACGAGGACACCGCTCTCGGCGGCGCGGGCCGGACGGACGCCGGGGTCCACGCGCTGGCGCAGGTCGCGCACCTGAAGGCCCGCAAGGACCTGCCGCCGCGGCAGATCCTCGAGGGCTTGAACGACCGGCTTCCCTTCGACGTCAACGTGGTCTCCGTCGAGAAGGCCCCGCCGAAGTTCCACGCTCGGCACGACGCGGTCTCCCGGACGTACCTGTACCGGATCTCGCGGCGGCGCACCGCCTTCGACAAGCGCCTGGTGTGGTGGATCCGGGACCGGCTCGACGCCGCGGCCATGCGGCGCGCCGCGAAGCTCTTCGAGGGGCGGCACGACTTCGGATCGTTCTGCGAGAACCCCGAAGGCCAGGACTCCAGAATCGTCGTCGTCGAGAAGAGCGAGGTCCTCGACGCCGTCGAAGAGCTCCACTTTCGCATCACGGCCTCGCACTTTCTCTGGAAGATGGTCCGCCGGCTCGCCGGAACGCTCGTCGAAGTCGGCCGCGGGAACCTCGACGCGGCGGGCGTCGAGAAGCTCTTCGCCGAACGCTCCGCGGGCCCGGCGAAGTGGACGGCGCCGCCTTCGGGGTTGTTTCTCGAAAGGGTTCGCTACTGAGCGTGGACGGCTGGAACCCGGAAGCCTACGCGCGCTTCGGCGGCGAGAGGCGCCGGCCCTTCGAGGACCTTCTCATGCTCGTCGCCCCCATCCCGGGCGGCCGCGCCGTGGACCTGGGATGCGGGTCCGGCGAGCTGACCCGCGTGCTGCACTACAGAATCCAGGCTTCCGAGACGCTGGGGATTGACTCCTCCGACGCGATGCTCGCGAAAGCGGCCCGACAGGCCCGCGACGGAGTGCGGTTCGAGCGCGGCGACATCGAGGGCTTCTCCCCCGCGGCGCCGTACGACCTCGTCTTCTCCAACGCCGCGGTCCACTGGGTCCCGGACCATCCCGCGCTCCTCGCGCGACTCGCGCAAGCCGTCGCACCCGGCGGTCAGCTCGCCTTCCAGGTCCCGGACAACTTCGACCATCCCTCCCACAGGGCGGCGGAGGAGGTGGCTTCGCGGGAACCATTCCGCTCGGCGCTGGGCGGCGGCGCGCATCCGCGCAACGTCCTCGCGCCCGAGGCTTACGCCGCGATCCTCGACCGCCTCGGTTTCGGGGAGCAGACGGTGCGGCTCCAGATCTACGGCCAGCGCCTGGCGTCGCGCGAAGGCGTCGTCGCGTGGGTGGAGGGGTCGCTGCTCTCCGAGTACCGCCGCCGGCTTCCGGCCGAGACCTACCCGCGCTTCCTGGAGGAGTACCGCGAGGCGCTCTTCGCGATGGTCCCCGACGAGCGGCCCTACTTCTTCACGTACCGCCGGGTCCTGGCCCGCGCGCGACGCTGACGGGCGAGGACGAGCCCCGCCCCTACAGGACGTCGGCCGATTCGAGGGCGCGGCGGAAGGCGGTCCGCCAGAGCTCGGCGAGCGCGGCGACGGGCTCGTCGACGAGGGGCTTGCTCCGGCCGTCGATCCGCAGGCGCTCTCCCCCGACCCATCCGGCGGCCGAGAACGGCACGTTCTTCTCCCGCGCCAGGGCACGGACGGCGGCTTCGTCGTCCGGGGCGAAGGAGATGACGGCGCGTCCGGTCGACTCGCCGAAGAGGAGCGCGGTCGAGCGCGCGGCGCCGTCGAGAGCGATGGTGGCCCCGATCGCGCCCTGCATGGCACACTCGGCGAGGGCGACGGCGAGACCGCCGTCGGAAACGTCGTGAGCGGAGGCGAGGAGGCTTCGCTCGGCGAGGGTCGCGAGCAGATCGACGAGGCGCTTCTCCGCCGCAAGGTCCACCTCGGGGCAGGGCCCCTCGTCGCGGCCGCGGATCGTCCGAAGGAACTCCGAGGCGCCGAGCTCGTCCCGCGTCTCGCCGAGGACCGCAACGAGATCGCCCGCCGCGCGGAACCTCACGCGGACGTGCTTCTCGACGTCCTCCATCAGGCCGACCATGCCGACCGTGGGCGTCGGCGGGATCGCGCGGCCCGCCGTCTCGTTGTAGAGCGAGACGTTCCCCGAAACGACCGGCACCGAAAGCGCACGGCAGGCGTCGGCGATGCCCCGCACGGCAGCCTCGAACTGCGCCATGACCTCGGGCTTCTCGGGGTTGCCGAAGTTCAGGCAGTCGGTGATGGCGAGCGGGCGCGCGCCGACGCAGGCGACCGAGCGCGCGGCTTCGGCGACGGCGATCGCTCCGCCGCGGTACGGGTCCATCGCGCAGAAGAACGGGTTGACGTCGCTCTTCATGGCGATACCCTTCTTCGTCCCCTTGACGCGGATGACGGCGGCGTCGCCGCCCGGGCGCTGGACCGTGTTCGACTGCACCATGTGGTCGTACTGGGTCCAGATCCACGACTTCTCGGCGACGTTGGGCGACGCCAGGATCCGCCGCAGGCAGTTTCCGAAGTCCGACGGCTCGGCCTCGGTCTGCCAGAGAAACGGGCCCGCGGGGGGCGCGGCGGCGGCGCGGGGACGGTCGTAGACGGGGGCGCGGTCGGAGAGCGGCGCGGCCGGGAGGTCGGCCACGATCTTGCCGTCGAAGAAGAGGACGACGCGGCCGGAGTCCGTGACGCGCCCGATCTCGACCGCGTCGAGCTCCCACTTGTGGAAGATCGCGAGGACCTCGTCGAGGCGGTCCCGCCGGGAGACGAGGAGCATGCGCTCCTGCGACTCGGACAGCATGATCTCGTAGGGCGTCATGCCCGTCTCGCGCACCGGCACCTTCGAGAGGTCGATCTCGACGCCCGAGCCGGCGCGACCGGCCATCTCGAAGGTCGAGGAGGTCAGGCCCGCGGCGCCCATGTCCTGGATGCCGATGACGGCGTCGGTCTGGAAGAGCTCGAGGCAGGCTTCCATCAGGAGCTTTTCCGTGAAGGGGTCGCCCACCTGGACGGTCGGGCGCTTCTGTTTCGCCTCGTCGGCGGCAAACTCCTCCGAAGCCATGGTCGCGCCGTGGATTCCGTCGCGGCCCGTCTTCGAGCCCACGTAGACGATCGGGTTGCCGACGCCCTCCGCGCGGCCGAGGAAGATGCGGTCGGACGGCACGATCCCGAGGTTCATGACGTTGACGAGGATGTTGCCGTCGTAGCCGGAGTGGAACGTCGTCTCGCCCCCGAGCGTCGGGATTCCGATGCAGTTGCCGTAGCCTGCGATCCCGCGAACGACCCCGTCGACGAGGTGTTTCATCCGCGGCGCGTCGAGGCGGCCGAAGCGCAGGGAATTGAGCGACGCCATCGGCCGGGCGCCCATCGTGAAGACGTCGCGCAGGATCCCGCCGACCCCCGTGGCCGCGCCCTGGTAGGGCTCGATGAAGGACGGGTGGTTGTGCGACTCCATCTTGAAGGCGACGGCGAGGCCGTCCCCGATGTCGACGACACCGGCGTTCTCGCCGGGCCCCTGGATGACGCGTGGCCCGGTCGTCGGGAACTTCTTGAGATGCAGGCGCGAGGACTTGTACGAGCAGTGCTCGCTCCACATCGCCGAGAAAATCCCAAGCTCGACGAGGTTGGGCTCGCGGCCGAGGATCTCGAGGATGCTCCGGTATTCGGCGTCCGAGAGATTGTGCTCCTTGACGAGCTCGGCGGTGATCATGCGAAATTCCCCGTCCGTCGGCTCCGGGCGGGGACAAGCCCCGCCCCTACTTTGAGCGCACTCATCGCTCCCCCGGACATCGGGGCCGTTCCGTGGCACCCGAACGCACTCATCGGGTCCTCGGTCGTAGGGGCGGCCCTTGCGGCCGCCCGGTCGAGCCCGAACGGATTCATCGCGTCGCGAGCGCCGCGACCGCGCTCTGGAACATCTTGATGCCCTGGTCGTTGCCGAGGAGGCTCTCGGAGCAGCGGTCCGGGTGCGGCATCAGGCCGACGACGTTGCCTCCCGGGTTGCAGATGCCGGCGATGTTGCGGACCGCGCCGTTGGGGTTCGACGCGTCGGTGACGCGGCCGTCGAGCTCGCAGTAGCGGAAAACCACCCTCCCCTCGCGCTCGAGCGAATCGAGCACGTCCGGCGGGGCGGTGTAGTTGCCTTCCATGTGGCCGATCGGCATCGTCACGACGCTGCCCTTCGGGTAGAGCGAGGTGAACGCGGTCGCGTCGTTCTCGACCTTCATGTGGACGTCGCGGCAGACGTAGCGCAGACCCCGGTTGATCTGCATCGCCCCGGGCAGCAGACCCGCCTCGAGCAGCACCTGGAAGCCGTTGCAGATCCCGAGGACCGCCCCGCCGCCGGCCGCGAACTTCGAGACGCTCTCCATGACCGGCGAAAAGCGCGCGAGCGCGCCGGCCCGGAGGTAGTCGCCGTAGGCGAAGCCGCCCGGAAGGATCACGGCGTCGGCGCCCTTCAGGTCCGTGTCGTGGTGCCAGATGAAATCGGCCTCGCAGCCGAGCAGGCCCTTGGCGACGTGGTAGCAGTCCTCGTCGCAGTTGGAGCCGGGGAAAACGACGATGCCGAACTTCATGCGGCAGCTCCGTCGGCGTCGCGGTCACGCGACGACCCTCTTCCGCGTCGCGGTCACGCGACGACCCTCTTCCGCGTCGCGGTCACGCGACGACCCTGACGTCGTAGCCCTCGATCACGGTGTTGGCGAGGAGCTCCTCGGCCATCTTCCGCGCGTCGGCCTCGACCGCCTTCGCGTCGCTGCCGGCGACGTCGATGAAAAACACCTTGCCCGCGCGGACGTCCCGGACCGAGCCGTGGCCGAGGCGGCCGAGCGCGGCGGCTATCGCCTTGCCCTGCGGGTCGAGGACCCCTTCGCGCGGATAGACCCGGACTTCCACTTTCATGCGTCGAACGCCTCCAGACCCTCGATTTGTTCCGCGATCTCGAACGGCACGTCCCAGCCGGACCGTTCGATCGCCCGCGCGAGCATGGCGCGCACGAGCTCGGGCGTGTTGTTGGTCCGCGAAAGGTGGGTCGCCACGATGCGGCGCCGTCTCGGCCCCGAGGAGACCCGGATCGCCTCGGCCGACTGGGTGTTGGAGAGGTGGCCGAGGCCGCCCGAGATCCGGCGCTTCAACGGCCAGGTGTACGGGCCGTCGCGCAGCATGTCCTCGTCGTGGTTCATCTCGAGCATCAGCGTGGTCGCCTCGCGGAGGAAGTCCACGAAATCCGCCTCGGCGCGGCCGAGGTCCGATGCGATCACCAGCCGCGCGTCGTCCGACTCGAAGGCGTAGGCCACCGACTCCGCGGCGTCGTGGGGCGTCGCGAAGGCCCGGAACCCGAGCTCGCCGATGCGGCCCTCCCGGCCGGGCACGACGCGGACGAACGGGGTGAACAGATCTCCGGCGAGGCCGATCGCCTCGGCCGTTCCGCAGCTCGTGTAGAGCGGACAGTCCCAGCGCGCCGTGAAGACCGACGCGCCGCTCGAGTGGTCGTTGTGCTCGTGGGTCAGGAAGACGGCGGCAATCGACTCGGCGGGAATTCCGCGACGAGTCATGCGGCGCTCGATCTCCCGGGCCGAGAGGCCGGCGTCCACCAGCACCCGCGTCGCGCCCGATTCGACGACACACGCGTTGCCGCCGGACCCGGACGCGAGGATGGTGACCCGCACGAAGAAAATCTATCAGATCGGGACGGACAGACTATGTCCGACCGGTCGATCCGAATCCGCCGCCCTCGCGCGAGGTCGACGCAAGCTTTTGCGCGCGCGTGAGTTTCGCGCGGGCGACGGGCGCGATGACGAGCTGCGCGATGCGCTCGCCGCGCGTCAGCGTCACGGGCTCGGTCCCGAGATTCGCGAGAATGACCTTCACTTCGCCGCGGTAGTCGCTGTCGATCGTGCCGGGCGCGTTCAGGAGGACGAGCCCGTGGCGCAGCGCCAGCCCGCTCCGCATCCGCACCTGTCCCTCGAACCCCTCCGGGATCGCGAGCGCGATCCCGGTCGGGACGAGGTCGCGGGCCCCCGGCGCGAGCACGAGGGGCGAGTCGAGCGCCGCCCTCAGGTCGCAGCCCGCCGCGCCCGCCGTCGCATAGGCCGGAAGCTCCAGCCCTTCGCCGTGCGCAAGCACGGTCACCGGCACCTCGATCTCGTCCATCTCGCCGCTATTCAATCAGAACCGAAAAAACCGGGGTCAGGTCTGGATTTTTCGGATCGGGCGAAAACCGAAATTTCGAGACCTGACCCCATGAAATTTGACCCCATGAAATTTCGGAGCTCAGAGCGCCGACGCCAGGTCCCGCCGCGTCACGGGGAGGCGCGGGAGGCTGCCGACGACGGCGAGCGACAGCGCGCGGCCGTCGAGCAGGCGCGCGGCCTCGGCGTCGACCTCCTCGGACCGCACGGCCTCGACCCTGGCGAGGATCTCCTCGGGGGGCTCGACGCGGCCGAGATAGAGCTCCTGCCGGGCGGCCGAGGACATCCGCGACACGGTCGACTCGAGCGCCAGGAGCATGTTGCACTTGAGGTTTTCCTTGGCCCGCGCGAGCTCCCGGGAGGAGACTCCCCCGCGCTTCAACTTCGAGAGCTCCCGCAGCGTCACCTCGACCAGGCGCGGCAGGTTCTTCGGGGCGCAGGCCGCGGAGACGGTCTCGTAGCCGCCGAGCCGGTAGGAGTTGAAGGCCGAGCCGATCGAATAGGCGAGGCCCCGCTTCTCGCGCACTTCCTGGAAGAGGCGCGAGGACATCCCGCCGCCGAGCGCGACGTCGAAGAGCGCCGCTGCGAAGCGTCGCCGGGACGTCTGTGGAGGCGCCTCGAAGCCGAAGCAGACGTGGGCCTGCTCGAGCCCGGGGCGCGGCTTGAACACGACGTGGCCGCGCGGCCGCGGCCGGGCGGGCGAGGCAGCCGTCCGCGGCACCCGTCCGCTTCGCCGCGAGAGGAGCCGCTCGATCGCGTCGAAGGCGCGCGCGGCCGGGACCCGGCCCGCGAGCACGACGACGAGGTTGCCCGGCACGTAGCGCGCCCGGTAGTAGGCGTCGAGGTCGTCCTTCCCGATCGCGCGCACGGTCCGCTCGGTGCCGAGGATCGGCGCGCCGAGCGGGTGGCCGCGCCAGAACGCCTCGACGAAGGTCTCGTGGACGAGGTCCTCCGGATTGTCGTTGGCCTCCCCGATCTCCTCGAGGATCACGCTCCTCTCGGTCTCGACGTCCGCCACCCCGAAGGCCGGCGCGAGCACGACGTCGGCGATGAGGTCGAGCGCCTCGGCGAACCGGGTATCGAGGGTGTGGACGTAGAAGCCGGTGTACTCCTTGGTCGTGAAGGCGTCGACGTCGCCGCCGAGCGCGTCGATCGCGCGCGCGATCTCCGCGTTGGTGCGGCGCCGCGTGCGTTTGAAGAGCAGGTGCTCGAGGAAGTGCGAGAGACCACGCCGGGGAGCCGGCTCGTGGCCCGAGCCCGCGCGCACGAAGAAGCCGAGCGAGAAAGAGCGCACGTCCTGCATCTCGTCGATGAGGACCACGGCTCCGTTGTCGAGGACGCGGCGGACAAGCACCGCCTACGGCACTCCCGGCGACGGCGTCAAGCGCTGGACGCCGCGCAGCGTGTTGGGGTCGATCGGCGACGAGAGGTCGTTGTCCGCGTCGCCCGCGATGAACCGCCACTCGTCGTACCACTCGTGGTCGCGCCACTTGCGGAGGGCCTGCTTGTGCAGGGTGATCTTCACGCCGACGATCGGGCCCGTCGTCTTCGGCTTCTCGCCGAAGATCCCGGTCGAGAAGGGCTTGACCGTCGGCGTCGGCACGGGGCCACCGCCACCGAGGAAGGACGGCGTCGGCTGACCGCCGAGGCCCGTGTAGGTCGAGGGCGGCTGGTTGCCCTGCCCGGGCCGCGGAGTGCGCTGGAAGCCGCTCCCCGGCATGCCGCCTCCGGGAGGCGGGGGTCCCTGCCCCATCGGCAGCGCGTCGGGCGTGCCGGCGATGATCGGCGTCCAGCCGTCCTCGCAGTTGCACATCGGCTCCCTCCAGAGCTTCCGGATCGAGCGGGGTTTGATCTCCGCGAGCTCCTTCAACTCGTTCGGATAGCGGCCGTATCGCTTCTGGAACGCGAGGATCGCCCGCGCGTACTGCTTGCCGCGAAAGATCAGCTCGATCTCCTTTTCGCGCTTCATGACGTTCGCGATCGACGGCCCGATCGCCGCGATCAGGATCGTCAGGATCGCGATGGCGACGACGACCCCGACGAGCGTGAAGCCGGACGCGGCCCGGCCCCCGAAGGGCCGTCCCGCCCCCGTCTCACCAGTCACTGTAGTTCGTGCCGTCCAGCGCCTTCACCTTCGATGCGCTGTGGACGTCGATGATCCCGGGCTGGGGCAGCTCGGTCACGGACGGATCGTCGGGCTCGGAGGGCTCCTCTTCCATCGTCAGCACCCAGTCCGCCGCCTTGGTCATCGGATCGAGCGGGATCTTCCGCATGTAGCCGTCTTTGATCAGGATCTCGAGGTCCACCGGGTAGTTTCCCTTGTCGCCCTTGTACTGGTCGATGACGCTCCGAAAGGTGAAGAGATCGGCGCGCAGCGTCGCCTCCCGCGCGCGCTGCGGCGAGTCGCGCAGCGCCGGCACGGCGATCGCGGCGAGGATCCCGATGATCGTCATGACGACGAGAAGCTCGAGCAGCGTGAATCCGCCCTGCCAGGCACCCCGCCTCCCGCCCCCGGCCACTCCAGCGCGCATCACCAGTCCTTGTAGTGCGTCCCGTCCAGGGCCTTCGCCTCGGACAGCGAATACACGTCGTAGACGTTCTGCCCGCCCCAGGCGAAGGAGTCGGGCTCGTCCTGGTAGGACCGCAGACCCCACTCGACCTTTCCCGTCATCGGATCGATCGGAAGGCGGCGAATGAACCGTTGTTTCTTCTTGACCTGTCCCACGAGGTCGACACCCTTGGCGAGCGTCTCGAGGTCCGGCGGATACCCCTCGCCCCCGATCTCGAGCGGGATGAGCCCCGCGTCCGAGAGCTGCTTGTACTTGTCGATCGCCTCGCGCATCGTCCGCAACTGGTGCCTCAACTCCAGCTCCTTCTGGCGCCGGAGGGAATACCGCGCGACGGGAATGACCATCCCCGCGAGGATCGCGACCATGATGGCCACGATCGCGACTTCCACCATCGTGAAGCCGGCTTCCCGCCGCCGCGGACCGGGACCCGAAAACTTCATCGGACGTCGACCGCCGCGGACGAGGTCGTGACCTCGGCGCCGGCCATCTCGACCGGCTGGAAGGCGAGCGTGCTGCGGCCCGTGGCGATCCCGCGGAGCGTAATTTCGGCGACGGCCCTGGTGCCGGAGAGATCAGCGGAGTCCGGGAGCTCCAGGACGACCTCGCTGCCGGTGATGCTGGCCGAGGCCGTGCCGTCCGCTCCCGTCATGACCGGCCGCACCGAGACCGCCGCGGCGACCGAGGGGTCGAACCGCACGCGGACGGTCCCGCCCGGAAAGCCCCCGGCCGAGGTCGCACGGACCATGACCGTCTGCTGCTGTCCTACGCCGAGCGTCAGGAACGCCGGGTCGAAGTCGAGCTGCACCGGGGTCCCGTTGTCCACGGCGGCGAGCGACAGCGCCGAGGTCGGGGCCGATTCGGCGCCGGTCGAGGAGCTCTCGCCGGACTTCAGCTGCGGCGGCACCTGGTTCTGCGGCGCCGACGGAGACGCCGGCGTGGGCGGCCGGAAGATGTCCGAGGGGGCGCCGCCGGGCGCGAGGTTGATGCCCGGGTTCTGCGGGGGCTGCCCCGTGGGGGGCGGGGTGCGCTGCAGCTGCGGACGCCCTCCCGGCGGCTGCCCGAACGGTCCGGCGTCCCGGTTCGGGTTCTCGATGCGCGGTCCGCCCTGGTAGGAGATGTTGGCGTCGGTGCCGACGTAAACCGGCGTCAGGTCCTCCTCGGTGATGTCGGGGATCCGGATGATGTGCGGCGTCAGCGTCAGGACGAGGTCCGTCGTCTTGTTGTCGGTGTTGACCCTCGAAAAGATCCGCCCGATGATCGGAATGTCGCCGATCCATGGAATCGTCTCCCGGGCGTTGGATTTGTCGGTCCGGTAGAGGCCCGCGAGAAAGTTCGTCTCGCCGTCCCGCAGCCGGATGTTCGAAGAGATCGTCCGGGTGCCGATGATCGGCTGCGGCTGCTGTCCCGAGGTCGTCGGCGCGTAGCCGGCGATGTTCGAGACCTCGGTCATCAGCTTCAGCGTGACCTCCTTGTTGTGATGGACGCGGGGCTCGACCTCGATCTTGATGCCGATGTCCTGGTACTGGTACGAGGTGATCGGCACGACGTTCGACCCGCTGACGTTCGAGGTGTTGAAGCTCGAGACCGGGATGGGGACGCGGTCGCCGATCAGCAGCTGCGCCTTCTGGCCCTCGGCGATCCGCAGCTGCGGCTTGGCGAGGAGCTCCGCGTCGCTGTTGTCCTTGATGAACGTCAGCACGACCGACGGGATCGTGAATCCGAACGACTTGATCCCGATCTGCTGCAGCTGGTCCCAGGTGAAGCCGTTGGCGACCGTGGCACCGAGGTTCGTCACCCCCGTTCCCGGTGAGGGAATCGTGGCCCCGACGGCCCGGGGGACGAGCTGGATCCCGAGATTCTGCGCCTTGGTCGTGTTGATCTGCAGGAGCTCCACGTCGACGACGACCTCCGCGACCTGCTTGTCGTTCTGTTCGACGATGCGCTCGGCCACCGCGACCTTGTCGGCGGTGTCGCGCAGCGTGATCGAGTTCTCGGCCTTGTTGACCGAGATCCGCGTCGTCTGGAGGAGCGCGCGCAGAGCGTTGGCGACCTCGGTCACGTCGGCGTTCGAAAGGAAGAACGTCCGAATCACGAGATCCTCGTAGGTCTTGCGGTTCTGCGGGGTGTCGGCGGCGATCAGGATCGTGTGCTCGTCGATGATCTTGTAGAAGTGATTTTCCTGCCGGATCAGCGTCTCGAGCGCCTTCTGGAAGTCGATCGAGGACAGCACGATGGAGACGTTGTCGTCCTTCAGCTGCGGATCGAAAACGACGTTGATGCCGGCGGCATCCGCCATGGCCCGGTAGATCTGCTTGATGGGCTTTGGCTGCGGGAAGTTGAGGTTGATCGGCCGGTCGCTCGAGGGCTCGAGCATCGGCGTGACGGCCCGAGCCCCCTTCGTCTTCCTCTTCAGCGTCTGCATGCGGGTCTCGGCCGACCGCTCCGCCTCGAGCTTCGCGACCTCGGCCTCCGACTTGCGGAGCTCGGCCTCGGCGTAATCGTTGGTGGGATCGAGGAGGACGGTCTGCGCGAACTCGACGACGGCGAGATCCGGACGGCCCGAGGCCCGGTACATCTTGCCCTTCTCGAAGTGGATCTGCGAAGCCTTGCGTTTCGCCCGCTCCAGCGCGAGCTTGTAGGAGGCGTTGGTGGGGTCGTTCTCGACGGCCCGGGCGTACTGCATCACCGCGAGGTCCCAGTGCCCGACCGCTTCCTCGTCCTTCGCCTGCTGGTAGGCCGTCGAGCCCGCGCAGGCGGTCAGGACGACGCACATCAGCGCCGCGAGGCTTCTCTTCCAAGACTTCATCGGAAACGTCCCCTTTTCGAGTTTCGGGCCCTCATGGCGTGATGGGAAGCCGGCGCGTCTCGTTCGTGTCGAAGCCCACGAATCCGACGTCGATCGATTCGTAGCCCACCTTACGGAGTACGAACTTGCCGAACAGGGTGTCGCCCGCCCGCGCGTTGAAGACCTCGTCGCCCTGCTGGACAACGGCGATCGGACGGTCCTTCGGCCCGAAGCTCCCGACGAACTTGAACGAGATTTCCGGGGGCCGTGGCGCCGGCGTCGGCGTGGGCGGTCCGCACGGGCCGATGTAGGCCGCCTCGCATGGCAGCGGCGGGCGGGGTGTGGCGGTCGGCTTCGGCGGAAGGGTCGGCTCGCGGAGATCGAAGAGGTCGCGGCCGGTGTCGGATCCGCCCTTGACGAGAGGCACGTCGAAATCCCTGGGGTCGATGACCGGCACTTCGTCGGGCGAGAACACCTTCGAAGAACTCGAGCGACGCCCGCGAGCGGCCACGGCCTCGTCGTCGAAGGAGGCCGGGCGGGCGGCCGCGCTCTGACTGGCCTGGGCGCCGGGGGGCGCGCCCTGCTTCCCGCCGCCCGAATTCCAGCGGACGACGGCGAGCACCAGGACCGCCCCGAGGACGACGAACGTCAGGGCCTGGCGCTTCGAGCCCAGAGCGAGCTTCGCCATCTAGCCGGTCCTCCGTGCGGGCACGGCGCCGCCGGCCGACGCGGGCGCGGGCGCGGCGGGGCGGCCGGTCGGCCCGGGCGCTCCCCCGCGGTCGCTGAAGTAGGTCACGAGGTCCATCTGGACGGAGACCGCGCCCGGCTGATCCGAATCGCGGCCGATCGCGACGCTTCGCACGGCGATCCATCGCTTGCCGGTTTCGAAAGTCCGGAGGAGCTTCTTGAACCGCGAATAGTCGCACCTGACCGGGAACGTGACGCGCAGCTGTGTCAACGGGAGTCCGGTCACCGGAGCGCTCGCGTAGGAAATCTGGTTGGCCTCGATTCCGCTTTCCTTGAGCGCCTCGTGGAGCCCGGCGACGACGGAGGCGAGCGTCGCTTCCTGCGTCCCGATCCGGCGGCCGTAGAACTCCTCCATCGCCTCGGAGACGCCGGAGAGCCGCGCCCGCTGGCCCGAGAGGCGCGCGGCCTCGGCCTCGCGCGCCTCGACGGCACGCTTCAGTTCGTCCCGATGCGTCTCGAGAGCCTGCCGGCGCTCGTGCGTGTTGGCGCGGTAGCTCGCGAAGAACACGAGGTTCGCCGCAGCGAACAGGACCGCCGCCGCCAGGGGCAGCCTCCTGCGCCACCCGGCCGGAATGCGGCTCACGGCCGGGCCCCCTTCGGGGCCGCGGCGCCCGCACGCTGGCCCTGGCCCGGTTCCGGCTCGTACCTCGCCGAGAGGATGAACTGGAACGGATTGGGCGTGCCGGGCTCGACGGCGGTCTCGCTCTTCAGGTCGACCTGTCCGAACGCGGGGTCCTTCGAGAGCGCCGCGATCGTCGCAACGACGGCGTCCCCCTTCCGGGCGTAGAGCTGCATCTCGAGCGAGACTTCGCCGTCCTTCTCGAAGCGCGGCTGGAGGTGGGCGAGGCCCACGTCGGAAGGCAGCACCCGCTCGAGGCGCGCCAGAAGCGCCGTCCAGGCGAAACGGCGCTCCGCGACGAGGCGCGAGAGGCCCCGGCTCTCGTCGGCGAGCGTCGACAGCGTGTAGGCCGACAGGGCCGCCCGGGCGGCCTCGGCGTTCTGGTTGGCGCGCCGCTGGCGGTCCTCGAGGGCCTCGACCTCCGCGCGCGTGTCGGCGACCTGGTGGCGATACTCCGTGAAGACCCGCAGGTTTGCGACCAGGAGCACGGCGCCCAGAAGGAAGAGCAGGCCGCTCGCGACGTAGATCGGACGGTCGTCGTGGAAGGGCCGCCGCGCGAAGTTCCAGCGGCGGCTCATCGCGCTCCCCAAACCGCCGCGAACCCCGAAAGAAGCTCGGGCCGCGCCGCGACGCGTTCGTCGAAGCCCGGGCCGGCCGCAAAGAGCCCTCCCGAGAGCGGGACGGCCGACACCGGAAACGCACCGATCGTCGCCAGACCGCCGTCCGGAATCTCGTCGTGAACGTAGACCGCCTTGAGGCCCGGGCCCTTGAGCTTTTCGGCGTAGTAGGAGAGCGAAAGCCGCGCCTCGCGATCGTGGTCCTGAGGATCGTCGGACTCCGAGGGCCGCATGCGATAGAAGATCGGCGTCGTCCCGCGCGCGATGAAGAAGGACAGCGCACCCGGAGTCCGGTGCAGCAGGGCGAAATCGCCGGCCGCGGCGTCCGAGAGCGCCCGCGCCAGGCCCGCAAAGAGCGCGAGGCTCGCCGGCGCGAGGTACCCGACCCGCACGCCGGACTCCTCGAACGCGCGCTCGAGGCCTTCGAGGATCTCCCTCGGCACGGCCGCGGCGAGAACCCGCTTCTCGTCGGTCAGCTCCGGCATCGGCTCGTAGACGACCGAGAGGTCGGTGGGATGCCCGGGCAGGAGTTTCCTGAGCTTCCAGAGGACGACATCCCGGCCCGCGTTGGACTGGTCGGGAATGGTCTCGAGCTCGACCGGCAGAATCCGCGCCCAGGCGTCGGGGAAGACGACCGAGGCCCGCGCCAGGCGGCCGCCCGAAAGCGCGCGCGCCGCCTTGATGGCCTCGGCGAGCGCCTCGCGGGTGGGCAGCGTCGACCCGGCCGGCCCCGGAACGGCCGAGCCCGCCGGATACCGGAAGTGCCGGACCTCCTCGAAGCCCGCCGGATCCCCGGCGCGCACGCGGGCGTACGTCACGCCCTCGGGAAGAAGACAGAAGACGTGCGGCGCGACGGCCGACCGGAGGAAGGGAACCCTAATCGACAAAAGTCACCTTGTTGATTTCCTTCAACGTCGTCGTGCCTTCGAAGACCTTGGCGAGCGCCGCGTCGCGCAGGAAGATCATGCCTTCCTCCTTCGCCGCGCGTTTGATTTCGGCGGCCGGGCGACGCTCCAGGATGAGGCCCCGGATCCGGTCGGAGAGGTCCAGGATCTCGGCGATCGCCATCCGGCCGTGGAAGCCGGTGCCGTCGCACTCGAGGCAGCCCTTGCCCTCGTAGAAGGTCTTCGACTTCATGGCCTCGGGGTTGAGGCCGGCCTCGCGAAGGGCCTCGGCCGCGACCGTCACCGGCTCCTTGCAGTGCGGGCAGATCTTGCGCACGAGCCGCTGGGCGAGCACGCAGTTCAGGGCCGAGACGAAGTTGTAGAGCTCGACCTTCATGTTGAGGAACCGGCCGAGCACGTCGACGACGTTGTTGGCGTGGACGGTCGTGAAGACGAGGTGGCCCGTGAGGGCCGACTGCACCGCGATCTGGGCCGTCTCCTCGTCGCGGATCTCGCCGACCATGATCTTGTCGGGGTCGTGGCGGAGGATCGACCGGAGGCCCCGCGCGAAGGTCAGGCCCTTCTTCTCGTTGACCGGGATCTGCGTGATGCCGCGGAGCTGGTACTCGACGGGGTCCTCGATCGTGACGATCTTGTCCTCGACCGTCTGGATCTCGGAGAGGCAGGCGTAGAGGGTCGTCGTCTTGCCCGAGCCGGTCGGCCCGGTCACGAGCACCATGCCGTAGGGCTCGCGGATGAACTTGCGCAGCTTCCTCTTGGTCTCGTCGTCGAAGCCCACGACCTCGAGATTCAGGCTCTTGAACTCGGCGTTGGCCGACTCCTTGTCCAGGATGCGGATGACCGAGTCCTCGCCGTGCACCGTCGGCATGATCGAGACGCGGAAGTCGATCGTGCGCCCGCGCACGCGGAGCTTGAAGCGTCCGTCCTGGGGCACGCGCTTCTCGGCGATGTCGAGCTCCGACATGACCTTGATGCGCGAAATGATCGTGCCATGGTGCCGCTTGTCGATCGGGTCCATGGCCTGGTAGAGAACGCCGTCGATGCGGTACTTGATGATGACGACGTTTTCCTGCGTCTCGATGTGAATGTCCGAGGCGCGGCGCTGGATCGCGTTGAAGACGACCGAGTCGACGAGCTTGATGATCGGCGAGGCGTCCTGGGTGATGCTGTCGATCGTGAGGGTCTCTTCGCCCTCCTCGTCCTCGGAGACGAGCTGCATCCGGAAGTCCTCGGTGGCCTCGTCCAGGACCCGCTGCGAGGATTCGCTCTTCTGGAGGAGGTCGCCGATCAGGGCGCGGCTGCCGACCTTGACCCGGAGCGGCAGCCCGACGTGAAGCTCGAGCTCGTCGAGGCGCACGACGTCGGTCGGGTCGGCGCAGATGATCGTCATCAGGCGGTCGGTCCGGCTCTCGGGCACGAAGTTGTAGCGGAGCATCCACTCGACCGGGACCGAGCGGAAGAGGTCGGCGTCGACGCGGAATGAGGCAAGGTCGATGTACGGAAGCCCCAGCCGCTCGGCGAGCGCGATCGCCTGCGCCTCCTCCTCCGCGCGGGAGGAGAAGCGGACTTCGCTGTTCAGTTGCTTGGCCATGACTCCATCCCCGATTGCCGGGACCCGCACGGCTCCGGTCGGGCGCGCATCCCTCTTCTCACGACTTGATCGCCGACATGAGCCGGAACATCGGCAGGTAGACAGAGAGGAGGATCGTCACGATGACGCCTCCCATGATCACGAGGATCGCCGGCTCGACGAACGAGATGACCCGCGCGAGCAGCAGGTCGATCTCCTCGTCGTAGAACTCCGAGGTCGCCGCGAGCATTTCCTCGAGAGCCCCCGAGGACTCGCCGACCTTGATCATCTCGATCGTGAGATCCGTGAAGATGCCGGTTGCGTCGAGGGCCTTCCAGAGCTCGCGGCCTTCGCGGACCCGCGGCACCACGCTCGCGACCTTGATCGAGACCGAGCGGTTGCCGATCGCGTCGGCGGCATTCTCGAGCGCCGGCACGAGCGGCGTGCCGCCGCCGAGCAGCGTACCGAGGCTCCGCGTGAACTGGGTGATGGCGAACCGCCGGAAGATCCCGCCGACGACCGGCAGCTTCAGGATCGCTCCGTCGAGCCACACCGTGCCGGCGCTGGTCTGGAACCACCGCCAGGCGAGAAAGCCCCCGCCGCCGGCGGTCGCCGCGATCACGAGGAAGTTGTGGCGCAAGAAAGTCGCGATCCCGAGCACGACGACGGTCAGGAGGGGAAGCTCCGCGTTGAAGTCGGCAAAGAACTCGGTGAACCGCGGGATCACGAACGTCATCAGGATCGCAATCAGCACTCCCGACAGCGCGATCAGGATGACCGGGTAGACGAGCGTCGAGACGACCTTCCGCGTCAGCGCGATGACCGTCTTCTGGTACTTGAGGTAGCGGCGCAGCACCGCCTCGATCTCCCCCGACTTTTCGCCGGCCTTCAGCGACGTCCAGAAGAGGCGCGGGAAGAGGTCGCCCTCCTGGGCGAACGCCTCGGAGATCGAGGCGCCCGAGTTGACCCGCTCGCGGACGTCCGTCAGCACCCGGCGCAGGACCGGGCTCTTCTGGCGCTCGAGCAGGATCTCGAAGGACCGCACCACCGGAAGCCCGGCCTTGAGCAACGCGATCAGTTCCTGGTTGAAGATCAGGAAGTCGGCCATCCTGATGCGGCCCTTGCCCTTCGACTTCGGGCCCGCGAGCGACAGGCCCTTGCGTCGGACCTCGAAGACGTGCCCGCCGCGGCGCTCGACCTCGAGGCGCGCCGCGCCGAGGTCGGCGGCGACGACCGACTGCTCGGCCACCGAGCCGTCCGGCCACCCGGCCTTGACCCGGAACTCGCTCACGGCTTCTTCTCCACGGTCGTCCCGCCGGCGACGCCCTTCTCGGGGACGTCGCCCCGCGGCAGCTCCTGGGCGTAGAGGATCAGGATGAGGGCGCTCTTCGACCGCTCCTCCTTCGAGGCGCCGATGACGAGCGTCTGCGAGAGCGTCACGGGCATCGACGAGCGGTAGAGCGGCCGCAGGAACATCGCGCCGCCCTTGGCCGTGGACTTGTAGACCTTCGAAAGACCAAAGGGCGAGAGCAGCAGCTCGTTGCCGAGGCCCGCGGTCCGCACCGTGAAGGAGAGCATGAAGTGGTCGCCGAGCTGGCTCTCGACACGGCCGCCTTCGGTCGTGCGCAGGACGACCGAGTCGATCAGGGCGTAGTCGTTGAACTGGAACATCGACTTCAACTTCGCCCCCAGGCCGCCGATCTCGCGGGCGATCGAGCCCTCGGGAACGTCGGCCCGCGCGCGCACGAGCTTGACCGCGAACGTAAAGCCGCGGGGCGGGACGTCGAAGGCGGCAAGCACGCGACTGATCTGGTCGAGCTTCTCGGGACGGTCGGTCACCGTCATCGCGTTCAGCTTCTGCGTCAGGGTGATCGAGGCCGACTCGGAAAGGTTGGGCCGGATCAGGAGCGCCGCTTCTTCGACCCGCTTGTGCTTGAGGACGTAGACGCGCACGGCCGCCTCGTCCGCGGCCCGCAGGGCGGAAGCGGAGATCACGATCGCGGCGAGGACGAGAAGAATTTTTCTCACGAGTGCGAAAACCTGGGCCCCCCGGGCGGGCCCGCACGGGAACGGGGTCAGATGTCGAGCCCCCGATCCACGATCCAGACGACCCGCGGTTCCTCCCGGCCGGCGCCGGGATTCCAGTCGTAGACGAAGGCTTCCGCGGAGCTTCCATCCCCCTCGGCCGGCAGCGCCGCCGGAGCGATGGCGGAAGATTCGGCCGTGGGCGTGGGCCGCGCGGCCGCGACGGTCTGCGAGCGGCGCGCACCGCTGCTCGGAGCCAGAAGGAGCAGCGCGGCGAAGGCCGCCGCGGCGGCGGCGCTCGAGAGCGTGACCCGGCGACGCGTCGTCCGGCGGATCCGCGCCTCGGTCTGCGCGAAGGCGACCGCCGTCCGGACGTTGCCGAGGATCCGCGCGGCCTGCGCGACCGGCAACTCCTCCGCCGGGAACGGACGGGCGAAGAGAAACGTGGCGTCCTGCGCGGCGGCCAGCGCCCGGCACTCCGGACAGGCCGCGAGGTGGTCGCGGAGGATCCGACGCTGCGGCGCCGGGAGCCTGTCGGCCGCGTAGTCGCCGAAGCTCGACCGGACGATGGGGCAGATGGCGCTCATGCGAGCGGCCTCCCCCGCAGGAACTCCGGGAAGAGCCGCCCGATCTCCTTGCGGAGGATGCGGCGGGCGTTGAAGAGGTGGTTGCGGACGGTCGACTCGCCGCAGTTGAGGATCTCGGCGATCTCACGGGTCTCGCAGTCCTGCATTTCCTTGAGGACGAAGGCCGCCTTCTGCTTTTCCGAGAGCCGGTCCGAGACGATCTCGAAGAGGCGGACGATCTCGGCATCCTCGGCGTTGCGCGTCGCGTCGGCCGCGGTCGACTCCTCCCGCGCCCGTACGAGGTGCAGCGTCGCGCCGTGGGCCCGCTCGCGGCTGCGGGAGCTGCGCAGGAAATCGATCGCGAGGTTCGTCGCGATCCGGTAGAGCCAGGTGTTCAGGGAGTACTTCTCGTCGTAGCGGTGCAGCTCGTTCCAGACCCGCAGGAAGACCATCTGGGCGACGTCGCGGGCGTCCTCGACGTTGCCGACGATCCGCCGGGCGAGGGAGACGACGGCCGGCGTCTTTCGCGTGACGAGAGTTTCGAACGAGACCATGTCGCCACCGCGGGCCCGGATGGCCAGATCCCGGTCCGGAAGCTCGACGGCCTCCAGACGGTCCCGGGACTGGCTGTAGACGAGCTCCATGGCCGAAAAGTCTCCTCCTGCCGCGGTATACGGAACCCGGCCACCGACCGTTGAGGTCGATTTCCGCTACCTAAGCTCTTGAATCTTAAATCTTTGCCAACGATCCGGCAAGCGGGACCGGGCCTGCCTGCGCGATAATCCCGCCGTCTTGCTGCTTTACCGGGCGCTCGCCGCTCTGGCTTTAACCGCCTATGCCCCCTTCGCCTTCCTGCGCTCCCTGACCGGGCGGCGCCGGCTCGGAGACCTGCGCGGCCGCCTCGGCCTCTCTCCCTGGCCCGATCTCGACGGCGGCGTCTGGATCCACGCGGTCTCCGTCGGGGAGATCGGCGTCGCACGAAATCTCCTCCGGGAGCTCTCGACGCGGATGCCCGGCGCGCGGTTTGGGATCTCGGTCTCGACGGCGGCGGGCCGGGCGCTCGCCGAGCGGACGCTCGCCACGGAAGCCTCGATCTTCGCCTTCCCCTTCGATCTCGCGGGACCGGTCGAGAGGGCGCTCTCGGAAGCGCGGCCCGGACTCGTCGTGCTGACCGAGACGGAGCTCTGGCCGCTCTTCATCGAGCGCGCCGAGCGACGCGGGATCCCGGTTGCCCTCGTCAACGGGCGAATCTCCGAGAAGTCGTTCCGCCGCTACCGGCGGGTGCGCGGCTTCTTTTCGAAAACGCTCGCGCGCCTTTCCCTCTGCGCCATGCAGTCGGAGGAAGACGCCCGACGCATCGAGACGCTCGGCGCGCCGCGCGCCAGGGTCCGGGTCTTCGGCAACCTGAAGTACGACCTTCCGGCTCCCCCGCCGTTTCCCGACGCCGCGCGGCTCTCCGCCCTCGCCGCCGGCCGCCCCGTCCTCGTCGCCGGCTCGACCGGCGAGGGCGAGGAGGCGCTCCTGCTCGACGCCTGGAAGCGCCTGACCGAGCCGCCGCTCCTCGTCCTCGCGCCCCGCCGTCCCGAGCGATTCGACGAGGTGGCGCGGTTCGTGGGGTCGAGAGGGCTCGGGCTCGTGAGGAGAAGCTCTCCGCCGTCCGCCGTCGGCACTGCGCCGGAGGTCTACCTCCTCGACTCCATCGGCGAGCTCCCGTCCGCCTACCGGGAAGCGAGGCTCGCCTTCGTCGGCGGAAGCCTCGTGCCGACCGGCGGCCAGAACCCGATCGAGGCCTGGGCCGCGGGCGTCCCGGTCATCTGCGGCCCGGACATGGAGAACTTTCGCGAAGCGGCGGCACGCGGCGAGGCCCTCGGCATCCTTCGCCGCGTCGCCTCGGCCGACGGGCTGGCGCCCGCGATCGCCACCGCGCTCGAGCGCCCGGAGGAGACCGCGCGGCGGGGCGCCGACGCCGCCCGGTTCGTGGGCGAGAGCCGCGGAGCGGCCGCCGCGACGGCGACGGCGCTCGCCGCGCTTGCACCGGCCCGCGCTGCCGGGCGAGGATCACGGCAGTGAACCTGTCTCCCCTCTCCCTCCTTTACGGAAAAGCCGTGGAGCTGCGCGCCGGGTGGTACGCCTCCGGGAAGATCGTCGCGCACCCGTTGCCGAGGCCGTCGATCTCCGTTGGGAACCTGACGTTCGGAGGCACGGGCAAGACGCCTTTCGTCGAGCTCCTGGCGCGCCGGCTGCGCTTCGAGGGCTGGCGGCCCGCAATCCTCTCGCGCGGATACGGCCGCAGGTCACGGGGCGTCGTGGTCGTGTCGGCCGGCGAGGGACCCCGCGTGACCGCCGACGAGGGCGGCGACGAGCCCGTGGCGCTGGCGCAGGCGACCTCGGGCGTGATCGTCGTGGTCGGCGAGAAGCGCGTCGAGGCGGCGCGGCGCGCGGCGGACCTCGGGGCCGATCTTTTTCTCCTGGACGACGGCTTCCAGCACCTCGCCGTGGCGCGCGACGTCAACCTGCTGCTCTTCGACTCCCGCGACCCGTTCGGCGGCGGCCGTACACCGCCGAACGGGCGGCTGCGCGAGCCGCTCGACGCCATGCGCCGGGCCGACGCGATCGTCTTCACGCGCTCGGAACGCGGCGGCCCGCCGGCGGACGTGCGGACCGCAATCGCGCGCATCCACCCGTCGGCCCCCGTCTTCCACGCCCGGTTTCGCGGCTCCGGCCTGCGCGACGAGAAGGGCTCGCCCGTCGAGCCCGGCGCACTTTCAGGGCTTCGCTCGATCGCCGTCTGCGGCGTGGCCGACGGATCCCAGTTCGAAACGACGCTTCGGGAGATGGGGATTTCCCCGGAGGAGACGATCGCCTTCCGCGACCACCAGCGCTACCGGGAACGGCACCTCGTCCGCATTCGTCGGGCCGCCGAGCGCGCCGGCGCGAGCTGGCTCGTAACGACCGAGAAGGACGCCGTCAAGCTCGCGGGACGGACGCCGTTGCCGCTCTTGACCGTCCGGCTCCAGGTCGAGATCGCGGAGCCCGGGTTCTTCCCGTTCCTGACCGCGCGCCTCGCCGCCGCCCGGGCCGCCCTGGCCACGAAGTCGTGAAGGCGCGGTCGGCCGGGCGCGATCTCGCGGAGCACGTCCTCTTCCGGGTCGGGACGAGGCTTCTCTCGGCCCTGCCGGGCCGCACGCCCCAGCGGCTGGGACGAGGGCTCGCACGTCTCTACCTCCGCCTTTCCGCGTCGCGCCGCCGAATCCTCTTCGAGAACCTCGCCGCCGCGTACCCCGACGAGCGCACCGAAGAGATCGAACGCCTCGGGCGGGCGTCGGCCGAATGGATCGGCGAGGCCTTCGTCGAATTCCTGGAAGTCGCGGGCCTTTCCGAAGAGGACCTGCGCTCCCGGATCCGGATTTCGGGCGAGGAGAACCTCCGCTCGGCCCGCGGGCGCGGCAAAGGCGTCTTTCTCCTCTCGGCGCACATCGGAAGCTGGGAGCTCGGCGCGATCCGCGCGGGCCTCCTCGGCGAGCCGATCGCCCCGGTCGTGCGTCCGCTCGACAACCCGCGGCTCGAGCGGGAGCTCGCGCGCCTGCGCACGCGCTTCGGGAACCGCCTGATCGCCAAGCGCGAGGCCGCGAAAGACATCCTGCGCGCGCTCGCGAAGAACGAAACGGTGGCGATCCTCGTCGACCAGAACGTGCTCGCGCGCGAGGCCGTCTTCGTGCCCTTCTTCGGGCGGCTGGCCGCGACGACGCCCGCGCTCGCCCTGCTCCAGCTCAAAACGGACGCCGCGGTCGTCCCCGTCTTCACGTGGCCGGAGGGCGGCGGGCGCTACCGCCTCGAGTTCGAGACGCCGATCCTCGCAGGGGAGTTCGAAGGACTGCCGCGCGGCGAAGCCGTGCGCCGCGCCACGGCCCGTTACATGGAGGTGACGGAGGCCGCGGTCCGCCGGGCCCCCGAGGCATGGCTCTGGATGCACAACCGGTGGAGGACGAGGCCGGTGGAAGCGGCGGGGAGCGCAGGGATGACCAACTCGTGAAGCGGCTGGTGGTGGGGACCAACTGGCTCGGCGACGCGGTGATGTCGCTGCCGTTCCTGCGCGCTCTGCGGGCGGCCCATCCGGCCGACGGTCTCGCCGTGCTGGCGCCGACGGGGCCGGCGGCGATCTACCGGGCCGAGGGATCCGCCGACTCGGTCATCGAACGCTCGGCGACCCTGCTCGCAGACGCCTCGCGCCTGCGCGCGCACCGTTTCGACGAGGCATGGCTCCTGCCCAACTCGTTTCGCGCTGCCCTCGTCGCGTTCCTCGGGGGCGCGCGGCACCGCATCGGCTACGCGACCGACCGCCGCGCTGGCCTGCTCACCTTCGCCCTGCCCCCGCCCGACGGCACACGCCATCAGCTCCGCGACTACGACGCGCTGCTCGAAGCCCGAGGGATCGCGCCGGACCGCGAGCCACCGCGCCTGTCGGTCTCCGCCGGGGCCCTCGCGCACGCGGAGCGCGCGCTCACCGCGGCGGGCTGGGCCGCCGACACTCGGCCCGTGCTCTTCTCGCCGGGGAGTGCCACGGCGAGCATCAAGCGGTGGCCGGCGGAACGCTTCGCCGCGCTGGCCGATGCGCTCGCCCTGCGCGGCCTGCCCGCCGGGATCCTCGCCGGCCCCGGAGAAGAGGAGCTCGGCGCTCTCGTGTCCTCGACCGCGCGGGCGCCGCTGCCCGTCCTCGGGACCGATCTCGGCCCGGCCGGGCTCGCCGCTCTCCTGTCGCGGGCCAGGCTGCTCGTCGCCAACGACTCGGGGCCGGCGCACCTCGCCGCCGCCGTCGCGACGCCCGTCGTCGTCTTCTTCGGTCCCACGGACCCCGGACGGACGGCCGCCGTCGGCGGCGCCGTGCGCGTGCTCGACCGCTATGTCTTCTGCTCCCCCTGCCATCTCGAGGTCTGCCCGTACGGGCACGAGTGCATGCGGGAGCTGACGGTCGAGACGGCGCTGAAGGCGGTCGAGGAGCTGCTGGAACGGCAGCCGGTCGGCAGTCCGTAGTGTCCTGTCACCGAAGTCTTGACAGCGCCATCGGGTGTAGGGGCGGCCCTTGTGGCAGCCCGCGGGCGGGGACAAGCCCCGCCCCTACGACCGTCCGCCGTATAGCCAATTCCGTTACGGAACACCAGGCGAAAGAGCTACCTCAGCTCGGTGTTCCAGTAGGCGACGTCGACGAAGTTGCGCCACGAGGGGTGAAGCTTGCTCGAGCCGAACTGGCCGACCGGGTGCCAGCGGGGCTTCTTCGGCGCGACGACCAGGCGCATGTTCGCCTCGTGCGGCGTCCGGTTGCCCTTCTTCACGTTGCAGGAAAGGCACGCGCAGACGACGTTCTCCCAGGTCGAGCTTCCCCCGCGCGAGAGCGGGACGACGTGGTCGAGCGAGAGCTCGGAGGAGGAGAACCGGTGCCCGCAATACTGGCAGCGGTTGCCGTCGCGCAGGTAGATGTTGTGCCGGGAGAACTTGACGTCCTGCCGCGGCAACCGGTCGAAATCCTTGAGGGCCACCACGCGCGGGATGCGGATGGCCATCGACGGGGTCAGGACCACCTCGTCCTGGGGCCGCACCGGTATGTCGCACCAGTTCTCGAACTCGTAGGTCGAGTAATCGGGCAGGACCGCCTTCACGTGCCCCTTGTAGAACAGGGAAAAGGCCTTGCGCACGGACGTGACCTGCACGGCCTGGAACACGCGATTGAGCACGAGGACCTGGGAGTCGAGCATCGGCGCCTTTCGGGCGGCTCATTATAATCCGCACACGTGCTCTTCGAAGTCGCGCGGCGCCGCCTGCTTGCGCTCGTCGGAAGCCTCGCCGGCCGCCGGATCGTCGTGGCCGGCGACTTCGTCCTCGACCGCTTCGTCTACGGGCACCCCAAGCGCGTCAGCCGCGAGGCCCCGGTCCTGATCCTGCGCTTCTGGAAAGAGGAGAGGCTCCCCGGGGGCGCGGGGAACACCGCCGCCAACGTGCGCGCGCTCGGCGGCGTCCCGCTCTGCGTCGGGGTCGCGGGCGCGGACGACGAGGGCCGGTCGCTCCGTGCGGCGATCGCGGAGCGCGGCATCGCGGACGACGGCCTCGTCGAGGTCCCCGGCTACCGGACGCCGACGAAGACCCGGATCCTGGGGGGCGCGCCGCACGCGATCAAGCAGCAGATCGTGCGCTACGACGTCGAGGAACCCCTCGTCGCGGACGCCGCGCTCTCCGCGGCGATGACCGGGCGCCTCCGCGCGGCCGCCCGCGGCGCCGACGGCGCCGTGCTTTCGGACTACGGCTTCGGCGCGATCTCGCCCGACTCCGTCGGTCCGCTCCGCGCCGCGCTGCCCGAGAGCGCGCGCATCAGCGTCGACTCGCGCCACCGCCTTCCCGACTTTTCGGGCGTCGACGCGGCGACGCCGAACGAAGAGGAGCTCGAGGAGTGCGCGGGTGGCCCGCTCGCGTCCGACGCGGCGCTCGAGGCCGCCGGCTCCGCCCTGCGCTCGAAGATGCGCTGCGCCAGCCTCTTCGTGACGCGCGGCTCCCGGGGCATGGCGCTCTTTTCGGAAGACGCGCCGGTCCTGATCCCCGTCCACGGAACCGACCAGGTCGCCGATGTCACCGGCGCGGGCGACACGGTTCTCGCGACACTCGCCCTCGCACTCGCCGCCGGAGCGACGCCGCTCGAGGCCGCGCTGCTCGCGAATTTCGCGGGCAGCGTCGTCGTCATGAAAATGGGGACCGCGGTGGTGACTCCCGATGAGCTCTCGGCCGCGGTCGAGGCCGACCGGACCCTGCTGAAGTGAGGGCGTGCGCGTCCTGATCGTCCGTCTCTCGTCGCTGGGAGACGTGATCCACGCCCTTCCGCTGGCCGCAAACGCCGACGCCGCCGGCGCCGAGGTCGGCTGGCTCGTCGAGCCGGCGTTCGCGGGCTTGCTCGAAGGCAACCCGCACTGCGCCGAGACCTTCACGGTGGACACCAGGGCGTGGCGCCGGCGGCCGCTCGCGCGCTCGACCTGGGAGGCGATCGGCGAGTTGCGCGTCCGCCTGCGCGCCTTCCAGCCCGACGTGGCGATCGACGTCCAGGGCCTCTGGAAATCGGCGCTCGCGGCGCGATTGGCCGGCGCGCCGGTCGTGGGCTTCTCGGCGGCGACGCGGCGCGAGGGAGCATCGGCGATCCTCGCGTCCGTCCGCGTCGCGCCGGGCGCGGACGCTCGGCACGTCGTCGACCGCAACCTGTCCCTCCTCGAGGGCGCCGGGATTCCGGTCGCGACGCGCGCGCCCGACGCCGCTTACCTTCTCGAGCGCGTCGATTCCGAGGCCCGGGACTTCCTCGCGGACCTGCCGCGGCCCTTCGCCGTCTTCCATCCCGGCACCGCTCGCCCGGAGAAGGCCTGGGGCGAGGAGCGGTTCGCCAGGCTCGCCCGCGGTCTCGCCGAAAAGGGAGGGCTCCATTCGGTCGTGTCGTGGGGTCCGGGCGACGAAGGCCGTGTCGCGCGACTCCGCAAGCTCGCGCCGGAGGCGTCGGTTCCGCCCCTCCTCTCGTTTTCGGGACTCGCGGCGCTGGCGCGCGCGAGCGTGCTCTTCTGCGCCGGCGACACCGGGCCCCTCCATCTTGCCGACGCCGCCGGCGCCACGACGCTCGCGCTTTTCGGCCCGACCGACCCCGCACGCAACGGTCCGTACCGCGACCGGCGGGGCGTCGTGACGCGGATGCAGGGCGTCGCCGACGACGTGGTGCTCGCGCGGGCGCTGGAGCTCTCGGCGCGACCGGCGTCACATACGCCCGGCTCCCTTTGACACTTTCCCCCCAAACCCCTACCATCAACCGGCACTCATGGCCGTAAAGCTCGGAGACCTCCTCCTCAAGCAGAAGCTCATCACGCAGGAGCAGCTGGAGACCGCGTTGAAGCTCCAGCGCGAGGAGGGCGGGAAGATCGGCGAGGCGCTCGTCCGCGTCGGCGCCGTCTCCGAGAGCGACATCACCGAAACGCTGTCCCAGCAGTTCGGCGTGCCGTCGATCGACCTCGCGCACTTCGAGATCGACCCGGGCGTGATCAAGGTCGTGCCGGGCGAAGTCGCGCGCAAGTACGGTGTGCTGCCGGTGAACAAGACCGGCGCGACTCTGACGATCGCCATGGGCGACCCGACCAACGTCTTCGCCATGGACGACATCAAGTTCATGACGGGGTACAACGTCGAGCCGGTCGTGGCCTCGGAGATCGCGCTGCGCAAGGCCATCGACAAGCACTACGGCACGCCGCGATCGGTCGTCCTCAAGGAGCGCACGAAGCAGTCGGGTCCCGGCTTCAGCGCCGAGTCGAGCCTCGAGGACGTCATGGCTTCCTCCGCGCTGACGATGGACGACATGGCGAGCGTCGGCCTCGGCGAGCTCAACATGGACGAGATCACGGGCCTCGACACCGGCGCCGACGTCGACGTCGTGAAGGGCGAGGAGGGTCAGGAGATCGACCTCTCCGACCTGGCCAAGTCCTCGGAGTCCGCGCCGATCATCAAGGTCTCCAACCTCATCCTGATCGAGGCCCTGAAGGCGGGCGCCTCGGACATCCACGTCGAGCCGTACGAAAAGGAATTCCGCGTCCGGTTCCGGATCGACGGCATCCTGCACAACATCATGGCGCTGCCGATGCGCACCCGCGATCCCCTCATCTCGCGCCTGAAGATCATGGCGAAGCTCGACATCTCGGAGAAACGCCTGCCCCAGGACGGCCGGATCAAGATCCGCCTGCGCGTCGAGGAGCGCTCGCGCGATCTCGACCTGCGCGTGTCCTCCGTCCCGACGCACTTCGGCGAGAAGGTCGTCATGCGGCTGCTCGACAAGTCGAAGCTGCAGCTCGACATGACGCAGCTCGGCTTCGACCAGGAGCCGCTGCGGCGCTTCAAGGACGCGATCGACCGTCCCTACGGCATCGTGCTGGTCACGGGCCCGACGGGCTCGGGCAAGACGAACACGCTGTACTCCGCGGTCGCCGCGCTGAACGACCCGACGGTCAACATCATGACCGCCGAGGACCCGATCGAGTTCAACCTCGCGGGCATCAACCAGGTCCAGATGAAGGAGCAGATCGGCCTCACGTTCGCTTCCTCGCTGCGATCGTTCCTGCGACAGGACCCCGACATCATCCTCGTGGGCGAGATCCGCGACTTCGAGACGGCCGAGATTGCGGTCAAGGCGGCGCTGACGGGCCACCTCGTGCTCTCGACGCTCCACACCAACGACGCGCCCTCGACGATCAACCGGCTCATGAACATGGGCATCGAGCCGTTTCTGGTCGCGACGTCGGTCAACTGCATCTGCGCCCAGCGGCTCGTCCGGCGCATCTGCGCTCACTGCCCGGAGGACCTCGAGACCCCTCCCCAGACGCTCATCCAGGTCGGCTTCGCGCCCGACGAGGTCAAGGGGCTGCGGGTCAAGCGCGGCCGCGGGTGCGATCGCTGCAACCAGACGGGTTACAAGGGCCGGGTCGGCCTGTTCGAGGTGCTCCTTTTCTCCGACGAGATCCGGGACATGATCCTGTCGGGGGCCTCGTCGATCGAGCTCAAGCGCAAGGCGATCGAGGAAGGCATGGTCAGCCTCCGTATGTCGGGCCTCCAGAAGATCCGGGAAGGCGCGACGACCCTCGAAGAGGTCCTCCGGGAAACGGTGCTCTAAGGCCGCTGGCCTCTCGTTCCATGGGCCCGAAATCCCCGGCCGGAAGGCCAGTGCCCTTTATTTTCTGTCGTTTCGGGCGTAAACTCCTGCAACACAATAATCGGGGGACGCCATATGGCGACTGATGCCACGCTCCATGGGCTTTTGAAGCAAATGGTCGAGATGGGGGCTTCCGACCTCCATCTGGCGACCCAGTCCCCGCCCATGGTCCGCCTCGACGGAAAACTGATCCCCCTGCCCTATCCCCCGCTGTCGGTCCCCGAGACCAAACAGCTCGCCTACTCGGTCCTGACCGACGCCCAGAAGCACCGGTTCGAGGAGAATCTGGAGCTCGACTTCTCCTTCGGCGTGAAAGGCCTCGCCCGGTTCCGCGCCAACAACTTCCAGCAGCGCGGGGCCGTCGGCGGCGTCTACCGTCAGATCCCGTACGAGATCCTGGGCTTCAAGGAGCTCGGGCTGCCGCCGGTCATCGAGCTTCTGTGCGACAAGCCGCGCGGGCTCATCCTCGTCTGCGGCCCGACCGGGTCGGGCAAGACGACGACCCAGGCCGCGATGATCGACAAGATCAACCGCGAGAAGCAGCTCCACATCCTGACGATCGAGGATCCGATCGAGTTTCTCCACGGGCACAAGAAGTGCCTCGTCAACCAGCGCGAGCTGCACGCCGACACGCACTCCTTTTCGAACGCCCTGCGCGCCGTCCTCCGAGAGGACCCCGACGTCGTGCTCATCGGTGAAATGCGCGATCTCGAGACGATCGAGGCCGCGCTGCGCATCGCCGAGACGGGCCACCTGACGCTCGCGACCCTGCACACCAACTCCGCGACGACGTCGATCAACCGCATCATCGACGTCTTCCCGGCCCACCAGCAGAGCCAGATTCGGACGCAGCTCTCGTTCGTCCTCGAAGGGATCATGTGTCAGAGCCTGCTCGAGCGGGCGAGCGGCAAGGGCCGGGTCATGGCGCTCGAAGTCCTCGTCCCCAACGCGGCCATCCGCAACCTGATCCGCGAGGACAAGATCCACCAGCTCTACTCGACCATGCAGTCCGGACAGTCGAAGTTCGGCATGCAGACGTTCAACCAGTCGCTCGCCACCCTGTATTTGAAGAAACTGATTACGCTCGAGTCGGCGCTGTCGCGCTCGTCGATGCCCGACGAGCTTCAGGACCTCATCAACCGGGGCGCGGGTGTCAACGTCCCGACGGTGACGGCGACGGCCGGCAAGAGGTAGGACATGCCGAACTACGTCTGGAAAGGCAGGAACCGGAGCGGCCTCGTCCAGGAGGGCGTGCTCGCGGCCGACACCAAGGAAGTCGCGCTGGCGCAGCTCCGGCGCCAGAACATCGTCGTCACCGGCATCCGGGAGCGCGGCAAGGAAGTTTCGCTCACGAAATGGGCCCGGAGGGTCCCACCCAAGATCCTGGCCGTGTTCACGCGCCAGTTCTCGGTCATGATCGATGCCGGCCTCCCGCTGGTCCAGTGCCTGGAGATCCTTGCCAACCAGCAGGAGCACAAGGGCTTCGCCAAGATCCTCCTGCAGGTCCGCCAGGACGTCGAGGCGGGCTCGACGCTCGCCGACGCGATGCGGCGCCACCCGAAGGCGTTCGACGACCTCTACGTCAACATGGTCGCGGCCGGAGAGGCCGGCGGTATTCTCGACACGATCCTCCAGCGGCTTTCGACGTACATCGAGAAGGCCGTCAAACTGCGCGCCCAGGTCCGGGCGGCGCTGATCTACCCGATCGCGGTCATCACGATCGCGGCCATCGTCGTCGCGGTCATCCTGCTGAAGGTCATCCCGACGTTCGCCGCCCTCTTCACGAGCCTCGGGGCCGAGCTGCCCTTCCCGACTCGCGTCGTCATCGCCGCGTCCAACTTCCTGGCGCGGTACTTCATCTTCTTCGTGATCGGCATCGGGGCCGGCATCTTTTTCTTTCGCCGTTACTACAAGACCTACCGAGGACGGCGCGTCGTCGACGGCGCGTTGCTGAAGGCGCCGATCCTCGGCATGATCCTCCGCAAGATCGCGGTGGCACGGTTCTGCCGGACCCTCGCGACACTGACGTCCTCGGGCGTCCCGATCCTCGAGAGCCTCGACATCACGGCACGCACCGCGGGCAACGCGATCGTCGAGGACGCCATCCTCGAGACGCGCAAGAGCGTCGAGAACGGCAAGACCCTCGTCGAGCCGCTCAAGGACTCCGAAGTCTTCCCGAACATGGTCGTCCAGATGATCGGCGTCGGCGAGCAGACGGGCGCCCTGGACTCGATGCTCAACAAGATCGCCGAGTTCTACGAAGACGAGGTCGACATCGCCGTGGCGGGGCTCGTCAAGCTGCTCGAGCCCGTGATGATCTTCATCCTCGGCGTTGTCATCGGCGGCATCGTCATCGCGATGTACCTTCCGATGTTCACGCTGATCAACAAGATCGGATAGGCCGGCGGACGACTCCCTCCGGCGCTCGCTGCTCTGGCTGACCGCGATCCGGGTCGCGGTCCTATTCCTGATCCTCCTGTCCGCGTTCCTCGTCCAGGCGGGCAGCGCCCCGGCCTCCCTTCTCGGGGACGCGCGGACCGAGGACGTCGACATCTCCTACCTCTATGGTTTGTGCGCGGCGGCCTTCGTGCTGTCGCTCTTCCACTGGACGCTCGGCCGGCTCCTGCCCCCCCGCCCCGAGGCCTACCTGCAGATCCTGGGCGACCTCGGCCTCGTCTGCATGCTCGTCTACTCCTCGGGGGGGCCGACCTCGGTCTTCACCTTCCTCTACCTCGTCGTCATCGGGGCCGCGGCGTTCCTCCTGTACCGCACCGGCGCCGTCGTCATCGCGTCCGTCGCCGCCCTCGCCCATGGCCTCATGGTCGAGCTCACCGCGTACGAAGTGCTGCCGCGCCCGCGCACGGCAGCCGCCGGCCACTGGGGGCCCGATCGGATCGGCTACAACCTGGCGATCACGATCGTCGGGTTTTACGGCGTTGCGTTCATGGTGTCGTACCTCTCGGAGAAGCTGCGCGGCGCCCGGGAAGAGCTCGAGAGCCGACAGAAGGCGCTCTCCCGCATCCAGACGCTCTACGCCAACGTCATCGCGTCGATGTCGTCGGGCCTCGTCACGGCGGACTCGCGCGAGCGCGTCACGTTTCTGAACCAGGCCGGCGGCGACATCCTGGGCACCGCTCCCGGGCGGGCCGTCGGGCGCCCGCTCTCGGAGATCGGCCTGAACCTTCCCAAGGAATGGGGCGAGATCCGGCGGCGCACCCGGGGCCGGGAGGGCTACCGCGCCGAGATCGAAATCGCGCGCGAGGACTCCCGCCGCGTCCTCGGCTACTCGGTGCGCGCGCTCAAGGACCCGTCCGGCGAAGACGGCGCCCTCATCGTGTTCCAGGACCTGACCGAAGTGAAGAAGCTCGAGCGGAAGGCCCGCTTCAACGAGCAACTCGCCGCGGTCGGCGAGCTCGCGGCCGGGATCGCCCACGAGATCCGCAACCCGCTGGCCTCGATCTCGGGCTCGGTCCAGGTCCTGTCCCACGAACTCTCGGTCGGCTCGGCCGAGCGGAGGCTCATGGAGATCATCGTCTCCGAGTCGAACCGCCTCTCCCGCATCCTCGAGGAATTCCTGCGATTCGTCCGGCCGCAGGAGCGCCGCGTCGCCGTGTTCGACGTCGCCGGCAACCTCCAGGAGGTCCTCGAGCTCTTCCGGATGTCCGACGAGGTTTCCGACGCGCACGCCATCAGCCTCGACGTGCTCCCGCCCTCGACGCTCCTGGCGGGAGACCGCGACCAGATCCGCCAGATCATCTACAACGTCGCGAAGAACGCGGTGCGTGCGATGCCCGACGGCGGAACGCTCTCCGTGGAAGGCTTCGAGGACGGCGCCTGGTATAGCATCAAGTTCCGAGATACCGGCCGAGGCATGAGCGAGGAAGAGATCGCCCGCGTCTTCACGCCCTTCTCGACGGCCTTCGACGGGGGAACCGGGCTCGGCATGGCGATCGTCCGGCGCATCGTCGAGGACCACGGGGGCGCGATCGACGTGGACTCGAAGCCGGGTGAAGGGACGACCGTGACGATACTCTTGCCGAGGAACCTGCCGAACCAGGCCGCCGTCGGCCGCGCCGCGGCCTCTCCGGAGGCCGTCCAGTGAGCGGGCCGCGCCTCCTGATCGTGGACGACGAGAAGTCGTTGCGGGACATGCTCCAGCTGCTCTTCCACAAGCAGGGCTTCGAGGCCACCACGGCGGCCAACTACACCGAGGGCGTGGCGGCCGCGATCCGGTTGAACCCCGACGTCATCCTCTGCGACATCAAGATGCCCGACGGCAACGGCCTCGACCTCCTCTCCAGGGTGCGCTCGGAGGGCCTGCCGACGCCCGTCATCATGATCACCGCCCACACCTCGACCGAGGACGCGATTCAGGCCATGAAGCGGGGCGCGGTCGACTACATCTCGAAGCCCTTCAACAACGAGGAGCTCGTGCTCGTCGTCCGCCGCGCGCTCGGGGAAAAGCTGCTCCAGGACGAGAACCTGTACCTGCGGCAGGAGCTCGCCGGCAAGTACACCTTCGCCAGCATCATCGGCCGCGGCAGCCGGATGCAGGAGATCTTCCGGACGATCGAGCGGATCGGAAAAGTGTCCTCGACGGTGCTCGTCACCGGCGAGAGCGGCACCGGCAAGGAAGTCATCGCGAGGGCCATCCACTTTCAGTCGATCCGCAAGGAGAAGAAGTTCGTCTCGATCAACTGCGGAGCGCTGCCGGAGTCGCTCCTCGAGTCGGAACTCTTCGGTCACGAGCGCGGCGCCTTCACCGGCGCGGTCCGGGAAAAGCGCGGCCTCTTCCAGGAGGCCGACGGCGGGACGCTCTTTCTCGACGAGATCTCGGAGACCACGCCGACGATGCAGGTCAAGCTGCTGCGCGCGATCCAGGAGAAGGTCGTCCGCCGGGTCGGCGGCAACGACGAGATCCCGGTCGACTCGCGAATCATCGCGGCGACCAACAAAGACCTGAACGATCTCGTCGCCGAGGGCCGGTTCCGCGAGGACCTCTTCTACCGCATCAACGTCATCCCGATCGTGCTGCCCCCGTTGCGGTCCCGCACGGAGGACATCGCTCCCCTGACGACCCACTTCATCACCGCGATCTGCAAGGAGCAGAAGATCCCCGAGAAAAGGATCTCGATCGAAGCCATGCGCCTCCTGGAGGCCTATCCCTGGCCGGGCAACGTGCGCGAGCTCGAGAACACTCTCGAGCGCACCGTGGCGCTCGAAGCCGGGCCGGTGATCAACGCCTCGAGCCTGCCGGAGACCGTGGCCCTGGGCGTTCGCACCCGCGTGCCCGACTTCGAGAGCCTCCCCGAGGAGGGCATCAACCTCGAGGCCTACCTCGAGACCGTCGGCAAGCGGCTCATGCGCGAGGCGCTCGATCGCTGCGGCGGGGTGCAGACCAAGGCCGCCGAGCTCCTCCACATGTCCTTTCGGTCCTTCCGCTACTACGCCAAGAAATACAACCTCGTGCACAAGGAAGAGATGTACGGCGAGGACGAGGCGACCGGAACGGCGGAATCCCCGGCGTGATCCGCGGCCTCCCGGCGATGCTCGCCGCATCGGTGCTGGCGTCGGCCTGCGGCGCATCCCCCGGCTCCTCCGCGCCCCCGGCCGCAACGCCGACGGCCGCCGCCGGTCCGGCCGCGATCCTGCCGTCCGGCGCGCGCTACTCCCTCGAGCTCGCCCTGACGCCGGAGGACCAGGCGCAGGGCCTCATGTACCGCGAGAACCTGCCCGACCGCACCGGGATGCTCTTCGTGTTCGCAGAGGACGCGCCTCACCACTTCTGGATGAAAAACACGATGATCCCGCTCGACATGATCTGGATGGACGCGTCGGGCCGGGTCGTCTACGTTTCGGCGAACACGCCCCCGTGCAGGGCCGACCCGTGCCCGACGTACGGTCCCGACGGCAATGTCCGGATGGTCCTCGAGATCGGAGGGGGGCTGGCGGCGAAGGAGGGCGTCGCGGCGGGGACGACGGTCCGTCTGGAGCGGGTTCCCTAGGGGGTCAGGTCTTCTTTTTTCGGGCCCCGGTTCCGTCCGAGGCGAGAGCCGGATCTTCCCGGGGCCTTCGAAAAAAGGAAGACCTGACCCTAGGGCTCGAAAAGGAAGAGCCCGTCCCCCATCGTGCCGACGTAGACCCGCCCGCCATGCGCCTGGGCGGCCGAGGCGAGGACGAGCGAGGAACGGGGGCTCGTGAACGCCCGGCGGCTGCGTCCCTCCTGCCAGAAGAGGGTCCCGTCGACCTCCTGCAGGTTCGACCATCCGCCGACAGCCTTCGCCGACGCCACGTCCTGCATGAAGATCCCGCCCCCGAGGCGCGCCTTCTTCCTGACCGACCAGTTCTGCCCGTCCCACCGGGAGAGCACGTCGCCCGAGCGGACCTCGAGGACGGCGTCCCCGTTCCGGTCCGCCAGGAGCTCCGCCGAGGCCACGCGGCGCAGCCCTCCCGGCACCGCCGCAAACCGCTCGCCGTCGGCCGTCTGGAACACGCCCTCGGTCGTCACGAGAACCGGTGACGCGAACGGCTCGCCGTAGATAACGATCGGAGAGCCGGGCGGCGGAGCTTCGACGGCCGACCAGCGGGCTCCGCCGTCGCGCGAGACGCGCACGCCGGAGGAGCTCGCGATCGCCAGCAGCGTCCGGCCGTCGCGGCCGCGGAAGGCCGCCAGCGACGCCGAGGCCGGCAGCGGATCGAGGGAGACCTTTCGCACCTGCCGGCCCGCGGCCTCCCAGACGCCGCTCTCCTCGCCGGCGAAAGCCCGGAAGAAGAAGACCCGGGCCGGGTCGTTCGGGTCCGCCACGACTTCGGAGACGCGGCTCTCGGTCAGGCCCCGGGAACCCGGCTGGAGCGTCGCGCCCGCGTCGTCCGAGTAGAAGATGCCCTCGCCCTCCGTGCCGACGTACAGCCGCCCGGTCCGCCGGTCGACCTCGAGCGCGGTGACGACGAGGGTGTCCCGCGAGATGCGAGCCCACGTCGCGCCGCCGTCGTCCGAGCGGTGCAGGCCGCCGACCGTGGCGGCATAGACGACCCCGGGACGGCGCGGGTCCCGCCGCACGGCGTGCGAGCGCCGATTGGTGAACCCGGACCTGTAGCGGGTCCAGCGATCGCCGCCGTCCCTGGAGCGATACACCCAGCCGCAGGTCGACACCCAGATGTCGCGGGCGTCGGCGGCATCGAAGTCCCACGCATACACGGTTGCGTCGAGGACCATGCCCTCGGCGATGCGCGTCCAGGAGACCCCGCCGTCCTGCGTCCGGAAGGCCTGGCGCCACGTGCCGGCATAGAGAACGCGGCGGTCGGCCGGATCGAAGGCGAGCGACTCGACCTGCTGCAGGCCCGGAACGCCCCGGCCGGTGCGGGTCCACGTCTTCCCTTCGTCGGAGGACAGCCGCACCCCGTCGTCGCCGCCGACCGCGAGAAGCCGCGGCTGCCCCGGAGCGAGCGCCAGCGCGCGCGTCGTCACGGCCTCCGCCGATTTCAGCAACGGCCTCCAGGTCGCGCCGCGGTCGTCGCTGACGACGACGATGCCGCCCTGGAGCTCTCCGGCGAGCGACGCCCAGAGCCGTCCGGGCGCCACGGGGTCCGCGACCAGGGAAGTCACATAGAAGCCGGGAAACGCGGGCCCCGGAGCGAGAGGCTCCCAGGTCGCGCCCGCGTTGCGCGAGCCGTAGAAGTTGCCCCGGGAGGTCCCGCAGTAGAGAACGCCGCTCTGGAACGGATCGAGGGCGAACACGCGCACCTCGGCGCCCCACAGCGGCAACCGCCACCACGCGGCGGCGCGCGCCTGCGGAGCGGGCCACGCGAGAAACACCATCGCGAGGAGGCCGAGCGTGCGGCCCCGCCGGGTCCCTCCATTGTCGATCCGCACGACGACATTGTACGGGCTCGCGGCTCCGAAGTCCGTCCTCCGATCGGCTAAACTCGCCCCATGGCCACCATTCGCGTCGCCGTCTTCCCCGCGGCGGGCCTCGGCACGCGATTCCTGCCCGCCACGAAAGCCCAGCCCAAGGAGATGCTGCCGCTCGTCGACCGGCCCCTCATCCAGTACGTCGTCGAAGAAGCCCGCGACGCCGGCATCGAGCGGATCGTGGTCGTCACGGGCCGCGGCAAGAACGCGATCGAGGACCACTTCGACGCCGCCCCCGAACTCGAGGCGATGCTCCAGGAGCGCGGCAAGGAGGACCTCCTCGCCGAAGTCCGCCAGGTGTCGGACATGATTCCGATTTCGTACGTTCGCCAGAAGCAGGCGCTCGGCCTGGGCCATGCCGTGCTGCAGGCGAAGGAACTGGTCGGGCGACAGCACTTCGCCGTGATGCTCGGCGACGACATCGTCGACTCGGACGTGCCGTGCATCGGCCAGATGATCCGGCTCTACGAGCGGCGCGGGAACCCCGTCATCGCGCTTGCAGGAGGTTCCCCGCGCGGAGACGCGCCAGTACGGGATCGTCGCCGGCCGGCGCGTCGGAGGACGGAGTCGTCGAGATCTCCGACATGGTCGAGAAGCCCGCGCCCGACCAGGCGCCCTCCAACCTCGCGATCATCGGGCGCTATCTGCTGCCGCCCGAGATCTTCGACATCCTGGAGGACACGGGCTCCGACGTGGGAGGCGAAATCCAGCTGACGAGCGCCCTCAAGTCCCTGCTCACGCGCGGGCCGATCGACGGGCTTCTCTTCGAGGGCCGCCGCTACGACGCCGGCGACAAGCTCGGCTTCCTGAAGGCGACCGTCGAGTTCGCGTTGAAGCGCGACGACCTCGGCGGGCCGTTCAAGGATTACCTCAAGGGTCTCAAGCTGTAAGGGATGGCACCGACCTTGCTCGCCTGAACCTCCTCTCCGGCGCTGGTGCCGGACGACAAGGAGGTTTCATGCGCATCTCTCGCTGGTTGCGACTCTCGATCCTCGCTCTTCCCCTGGCGGCCCTCACGGCCTGCCACAACAACGACGACGTCACCGGCACCGGCGGAGCGCTCGCGACCCTCGCCGTCGACGTGCCGGACACCGTGAATTCGGGCGTTCCGTTCGACGCGACCGTGTCGACCACCGCCATCGGCGTCGAGAACGTGCACAACGGAGTCGTCACGATCACGCTCCCGGCCCCGATGCAGGTCAACAGCGTCAACGCCAGCGCCGGAACGTCGGCGACAGTCTCGGGCTCGACGGTGACGTGGACGCTCAACACGCTCGACTCCAACACGAACTCCACGTTGACGATCAACGCCGTGGGAACGCTCCTGCCGGGTTCGCCGAGTCAGAATCTGACGGCGCAGGCTTCGATGGTCGCCGACGGAATCAACACCGGCGATCTCGTGGCGACGGACAATTTCATCCTCGCGCCCTGAGCTTCGAAATTCTTCGATACGGATGCGACGGCGTGGGCCCTCGAGTTCTCGAGGGCCCGCCCCGTCTCACGCGTCAGCGCTGCTCACGCCGGGTCCGCGTCGGCGCCGATCGCACCGCCGGCGCCGGCCGCGGCGAGGCTTCCCGGCGGACGGCTCCCCCCGCCGGCGCCGCCGTGCGGTTCGAGAGGGTCCGGGGCCCGCGCGCGGCCTCCGGCCAGCACGGCTCCAGCCCCGCGGGATACGTGCCCGGACAGAAGAACGGACTGATCTGACACAGCAGAGACGGGTCCGCGCAGGGCCTCGCGACGTCGGCCCGCGCTGGGGGCGTTCCCGAAACCTGCGCCGCCAGAACGATGCTCGCCAGCAGCATGGGGATCCTCCTTTCGGGAGCGCTTCCGCGCGCTCACCGGGAGGAAATTGCAAGTTCCGGGCCGCGATTCAGGAGTCCGAGCCGCTGGAGTCCTTCTTTTTGCCCTTGTCCTTTTTTTCGGACTTCGCCGACTTCTCGGCTTTCGCCGCCTTGTCGGCTTTGTCGGCCTTCTCGCCCGAGCCCGATGCGGCCTCCTCCGCCTCGGACCGTCCCGACTTCGCGGAAGACGAACCTCCACTCTCCGACTTCGAGCGCGCGTAGTCGGTCACGTACCACCCGCTGCCCTTGAACTGGATCGCGGGCGCCGAGAACGCCTTCTTGAGCTTTCCTCCGCAATGGGGACAGACTTTCAGCGGTGCCTCGTTCATGCGCTGAATGACTTCCGTCTTCTTGTGGCACCGGCCGCAGACGTATTCGTAGATCGGCATGGCAGCAAATGGTAGCAGGCCCCGCCGGGGCCAGGCGCCCCGACGCCGTAGAATCCCGGAGTGATCACCGTCGCCGAGGCTCTCGAGATCCTCCGCCGCACCTGCGTTCCGACGGCGCCCGAACGGGTGCCGCTGTCCGAGGCCCCCGGCCGTTTCCTCGCGCGCGCGATCTCCTCCGACGTGGACTGGCCTCCCTTCGACACCTCCGCGATGGACGGCTACGCCGTACGGCTCGCGGACCTCGCGGCCTCCGGCGCCGATCTCACCGAGCGTCCCGGCCTCGTCGCGGCGGGCGACCGGCCCCCGGCGGCGCTTGCTCCGGGCGAGGCCGTGCGCGTCATGACGGGCGCGCCGATTCCGGCGGGGACCGAAGCGGTCGTCGCCGTCGAAAACGTCCGGCGCGATGCGGGCCGCATCCGTCCGAACGTGGCTCCGCGCCCCGGCGAGCACGTCCGTCGCCGCGGCGAGAGCATCGCCGCCGGCGTCGCGCTCCTTCCACGCGGGGAGCGCCTCTCGGCCGCCGGGATCGCGCTCGCGGCCCTGGCGGGAGAGGACCCGATCGAGGTCGGCCGGCGCCCCCGGATCGCGATTGCGGTCACCGGCAACGAGCTCGTGCCGGCCGCATCGAAGCCCGGGCCCGGGCAGCTGCGGGATTCCAACGGGCCGATGCTCGCGGCCCTCTGCCGCGCGACGGGGCGAACGGCGACATCCCGTCCGTCCGTCCCGGACGAGGACGGCGCCGTCGCGCACCTCTTCCGCGGGGCGGGCCGTGACGAGGATGTCCTCGTGACGAGCGGCGGCGTTTCCGCCGGCGATCTCGATCTCCTCCCGGAAGCGGCCGCGCGCGCGGGCTTCGAGATCCTCGTCCAGGGCGTCGCCGTCCGTCCCGGCAAGCCCGTGGTGTTCGGCCGCCGCGGCTCGACGCTCTGGTTCGGCCTGCCCGGCAATCCCGTGTCGGCGAGCGTGTGCTTCCACCTTTTCGTGCGCTACGCGCTCGACTGCCTCGAGGGGGCCGCTCTCCCGGGGGCTCCCGTCACGCGCGCGCGCCTGGCCCGGGAGATCACCGTGCGGGGCCGCCGGGAGACCTATCGCGACGCGGTTCTCGACGCGTCCGACGACGGGACGCTCCTCGTCTCGTCCGTCGAGAGCCTCGGCAGCCACGACCTCGCCGCGCACGCGCGATCGAACGCCCTGATCCGGATTCCGGCCGAGGCCGAGCGCCTCCCCGAGGGCGCCCTGGTCGACTGCCTGCGGCTCGAACGATGACCCGGCGCGTCTCGCGGAAGTCGACGTCGCACGAAGTCTCGCACCGGCGCGCGCCCGCGCACGACGGCATCTCGATCGCCTACACCCTCTGGCGCCGGCCGGCGCGGGAGCTCCTCGTGCTGGCGCCGGGCTTCTGGCGCGTCCGCCTCGCGAAGGAAAACCTCTTCCTCGCGAACCATTTTCTCCGTCGCGGCTACGACGTCGCCGCGCTCGACTTCCGCGGCCACGGGGACAGCGAAGGCAGCTATGCCTTCGGCATCTCGGAGCATCACGACTTCCACGCCGTAATCGGCGAGCTCGTGGGCCCGGGGCGCCTCTACGACCGGTTCGCCGTCCTCGGGCTTTCGCTGGGCGGGTCGATCGCCGCCCAGGCCCTGGCAATGCGGCCCGACCTGCCGTGCCGCGCCCTGGCGATGGTCTCCTCGCCGGCGGATTTCGGCTCCCTGCGGCCCAAGCCCTGGAAGGCCGGCGCCATCCGCCAGGTGCGCCTGCGACACGCCATGAAGGTGCCGCGCCTGGCGGCCGGGCAGCTCGCCCGGAGGAAGCCCCGGGCCTCGGCCGCCGTCGCCACGCTCCGGATCCCCAAGCTCATCGTGACCTCCGAAGGCGACTGGCTGGTCGACCCGGCCCACGGCCGGATCCTCGCTCTGGCCGCCGCCGAGCCCGTCGAGCACGTGCACTTCGACCTTCCCGGGTCTCTCCATGCCGACGGGCTCGTGAAATTCGTTCCCGTGCGCCTTCTTCGCCTGCTCGACCGCTGGTTCGAGGAGAACGCTCCTCCGTAGCGGGAGTTCCCGAACGAGTTCTTCACGGCAACGACCGGGCGCCAGGAGATATTCACCCCCATCTTTCCGAGAATACGCACCGAGCGCCGAGGGGCTACATCGCGCGGGCGCCCTCCGGCGTGAAGATCACGTCGTCGATCTTGGCGGGCTGGATGTCGAGGTACTCGAGCCGCGTCAGCGTCTGCGCCTTCGGTCCGAGGAGATCGTGGATCTCCATCTCCGCCACGACCGTCTTGTCCCGCACGCGCCGGAACTTCGTAAACGCGATCTCCCGGGCGGCCTTCCCGGATGGCAGTAAGAGAACGAGTTTCCGGGGAAGCCGCTCCCCTTCGGCGTCGAGCCAGAGCGTGGCCCGCGGGTAGGGAGCGCCGGAGGCCTTCGCGGTCAGGTCGACGACCCGGCACACGTGTTCGCCGACCGGTTCCGTTCCGGGGCGCAGGACGGCATCGAAGTCCTCGGCGAACCGCATCTGCGCCACGTCGCCGAACGACGCGCCCCCCATCAGCCGCTGGTTCGCGGTGATCGGCACGGGATGCTCGGCGCCCGGGACGATGAGCCACATCCTCGGCCCGACCGTCAGCGCCTTCCGGCCGTCGTTCTTGCCTCCACGAAAGACGATGAGCGCCCGGTCCCGGCCCTTGACGTAGATGTCGAAGTCCGCCGTGCCCGCCACCTTCCCGTCCTCGATCTGGCTGGCGCGGGCCCGGATCTTGGCTTCTCCGAAGGCGTTTCGGGCCGAATCGACCGCCGCGAGCCACGCATGGACATCCGGGGCCGCGGGCTCGGCCGCGAGCGCGGCGGCGAGGACGAGAAGGGCCGATCTAAACATGCGTCAGGGCGTCGACGATCGCCACGCGCGAGGCGCGGCGCGCCGGAAAGTAGGCGGCGACCGCCATCGTCGCGATCATGGCCGCGAGCCCGGCGACGTAAGCGAGGGCATAGAAGTTCACGTGGATCGGGGTTCCGGTGGTCGCCCCCGGCGGCGGCGGCAGCATGATGCCGGAGGCGTTGAGGGCCGCGCGGACGACGAGGGCAATGATCGTCCCGACCAGGCAGCCCGAGACGGCGATGAGAGTCCCTTCGGCCAGGAACATCTGGAGGATCCCCGAGGGGCGTGTTCCGAGCGCCCGCAGCGTGCCGATCTCGCGGGTCCGCTCGGTCACGGCCATGGTCATGACGATCGCGGCCGACAGAATCACGATCACGACGAGAACGGCGCCCACGAATCCGAAGATCCCGATGTAGAGAAGCTTGACCTGGCCGTAGAAGACGGCGAGATCCTGCCAGCGCTGCACCGCCAGCGGGAATCCCTCCGCGGCGAGGGATTTCTCGAGCCGCGCGGCGGCCCTCTCCTCGTTCGCTCCTTTCTTGAGGAAGACCACGAGCTTCGTCACCGTCTCGCCGCTCTGGAGCAGGCGCGACACCAGCGGCACGCCCGCCGCCAGGTACCGGTCGTTGAGCTCCTTGAACTTCACGTCGGCGAGCCCCGCGACGATCCCGTCCACCGCGTTGAGGGAGCCGTCGGGCGTCGTCGCCATGAGCGTGACCCGGTCGCCGACTTTCGCCTGCAGCGCCGCGGCGAGTCCGGTCCCGAGCACGATCGAGTCCCCGCCGTCGCCCGAGAGATATCGGCCCGAGACGACGAGCTCGGGCGCGCGCGTGGCCGCGGCTTCGGGCACGGGGTCCACACCGACACCGAGAAAGGGTACGGACCGCGTGCCGGTGGTGGCGAGTCCCACGAAGTCGATCCTCGGGATGACGGCGGCGACGTCCGGATCCTTCGCGGCAGCCGCGCGGGCCCGCGCGGCGTCGCGAATGCCGAACTCGAGCGTGGCCTCCTCCGCCCGGCCCAGCGCGCGGCGGTCGATGAGCTGGAGATGGCCGACGCTCCGGATCGTGCCGTCCTTGAGGGCCTCGAAGGACTGGGCGATGAACCCTCCCGCCAGCGCGAACGAGGCGAAGCCGAAGGCCACCACCGCGATCATCAGGAAGCTCCGGCGCTTCTGACGAACGAGGTTTCGCCAGCCCAGCGCGAACGGGCTCACGCCCTCACCTCATCCGACTCGATCTCCCCGTCATGAAGAACGACGACCCGGCGCGCGCGCTCGACGACCCGCGGGTCGTGGGTCGCGAACAGGAAGGCCACGCCGCTCGAAGCGTTGAACTCCCGCATCAGGTCGAGGATCCCCTCCGCCGTGTGGCTGTCGAGGTTCGCGGTCGGCTCGTCGGCGAAGACGATCGCCGGCCGGTTGGCCAGGGCGCGCGCGATCGCCACGCGCTGCCGCTGCCCCCCCGACAACAGGTCCGGGCGCACGTCGGCCTTCTCCGGCATTCCCACCGCCTCGAGGAGCGCGCGCGCCCGCGCCCGGCGCGCAGGCGCATCGGCACCGGCGAGCGCCAGCGGATAGCCCACGTTTTCCTCCGCCGTCAGGACCGGGATCAGGTTGAAAGTCTGAAATATGAACCCGAACCGGTCGCGCCGCAGATCCGAGCGCTCGTCCTCCGTGAGGCCCTCGCCCGCGCGCCCTTCGAACCGGACCTCGCCGGTGTCCGGGCGGTCGAGCAGGCCCAGAAGGTTGAGCAGCGTCGTCTTCCCCGACCCGCTCGGACCGCGCAGGGCCACGAACTCCCCGGGAGCGAGCTTCAGGGACACGCCACGCACCGCCGGAACGAGCGCCTCGCCCAGCCGGTAGGAACGGGACAGGTCCCGCGCTTCCACCAGCGGAACGGCCGGGCTCCTCGCGCTCATGACGGCCGGATCTTAGCCCGAGGGCGGGATCCCGCCCGCGCCGACCCCGTGGACCGGGGAGCGGCGCGGGGGGTTGCGACCCGCCGCCGCGTCCTCAGTACCCTTCGGGCGTGATGCCGTAAAACGTGAACACGCGGGTGCGGGTGCCCTCGTCGGCGAAATCCGGCCAGTTGTCCTTGTCGAAACCCGGCGCGTTCTTGAGGCGCTCCTTCGAGACGTCGAGCACGAAGGCGTGCTGCTCGGTATCGAGCTGCACCGCCCCGAAGGGCACCGCGAAGAGCTTGTCGCCCATGCCCAGGAACCCGCCGAAGGACACGACGAGGTAGGCGATGCGGCCGCTCTGAAGATCGAGCATGATGTCCTCGACCTTGCCGAGGTCTTCTTTCTTCGTGTTGATCACCGAGTCCCCGATCAGCGTGGTTGCGGAAAGCGTCCGGCGCGTGGCAATCGTCGACATGTCAGCCTCCTGTGCAAAAGTGGAAACGTTCTCGGGCCCGCACCGCGCGGAACCCGTTCAGAGCATCTGCTCCCGGGCCTGCTTCGCCCGGGCCGCACCGATCGCGGTCTTGACGTGCTTCTCCTCTTCCGGCGGCGGAGTTACGGAGGGCATTCCGAGAGACTCGATCCAGAGCTCCCGGCACCAGCCCGCCGTGTGATAGAGGTGCTCGTCCTCCTGGTCCTCGACCTCGCCGTAGGCCGACTTCAAGGCGGCCTTCGCTTTGCCCGCGCTCTTGTCGGCGACGGCGCCGATGAGCTCCCAGTTGAGATGGTCTTTCGTCTCGGCGAGGACAACGCACTCGGCCGCAACGAGCTGTGCCGCCTCGCCGCTCGCCTCCGTCCGGGCCGTCTCGATGGCCGCCACGAGTGACCCGCCGATGTGGCGAACGACCTTGCGCCCGGGGGTCTCTTCCTGCGGATCGTGGCCCAGCTCTTTCAGGCATGCCTCTACGATCCGCACGTGTTCGCGAGTCTGAGCGAGATATTCGACCCATTCCTTGCGCAACTCGTCGTGGACCGCGGACTGCACCGCCGCCTCGTAGATCTGGACTCCGCCCAGCTCCGTCTCCAGTGTCTGCAGCAACAGCTCCTTCACCTGATCACTCTTCATAGGATCCTCCGGCCATTCCGCGGCTGCATTCGGCGTGCCAGCGGTCATTCCATCCGAGAGGTCAGAAAATCTGAGCGGTTCCTGCGACAGCGACCTTCGGGAGCGTGTCCCGAGCGATCACCGGAGGCTTCTGTCGTGCCGGGACGGCGGGCCACCCGGCGAACACGGACCTGTTCGGGCGATGGTCCAGCCGAAAGGCGAGGGGATCGCCGCCCCCGAAGGGGCGGGTCCGGGTTGGGCGGGATTCTTTTGGAGGGTTCGGTTCGAGTTTCCACGGAACCTTGCCCTATCCAACTAGCAAAGACAATGCCATCGGGCGCCTGGGACGCAGCTTGCAAACGATATGCAGCATGGCCATGCAGGATGGCCTGATCGCTCTCGGGCATGATGCTTTTCTCTCCCGCGTCTCGGGGAGCGCGCCTCCATTGATTCGGAGACGACCACCCTTCGAAGTTGGGGTTCGGCAGATTCGAACGCCCGGCCGTGGCACTTCCGTTGCAAACACGAGTCCCGGAGGCAGCATGAAGAGCAAGGCCGCGCTCGGAAACCACCCGATCCATCCGATCCTCGTTCCGATCCCGATCGGCGCGTTCGTCATCGCGCTCGTCGGGGACCTGCTCCATACGGCCAGCCCCCGGGACCCTTTCTGGCACGACCTCTCGTTCACCTGCATCGGCATCGGTCTGCTGTTCGCCGTGCTCGCTGCGGTCTTCGGCGCGATCGACTATCTCGGCGTCAGAATGAGCAGCCGGGCGTTCCGTCTCGCGACCTGGCACGCGGTCATCAACGTTTCCGCGTGCGCCCTGTACGCCACGAGTTTCTTCCTGCGTCGGAACGCGGCGGCCTTCCCGTCGCGGTGGCCGGTTGCGTTCACCCTTTCGATTCTGGGCTTCGCACTGCTCGCCGTCGGGGGCTGGTTCGGCGGCAAGCTCGCCTACGAGCATCGCGTCGGCGTCATCGAGGACGCCGCGCCGCCGGTGCGCCGGGACCGACAGCGCGCAGCCTCATGACTGCCCGGCGCGCGGCCCCGACCCGCCTCAAGCGCGGCGGCCTCCAACCCGGCCCGTGGGCGGAGTCCCTCTCCCGCCGGGCGACCCGATGGGCCGGAAGCTCGTGGGCCTTCGGCGCTGCCACTGGAATCATCCTCGCCTGGGGCCTGACCGGGCCGATCTTCGGCTATTCCGACACCTGGCAGCTCGTCATCAACACCGGAACGACGATCGTGACCTTCCTGATGGTCTTCCTGATCCAGCGCGCCCAGAACAAGGAGTCCAGGGCAATCCAGCTCAAGCTCAACGAAGTCGTCGCCGCCCTCGAGGGGGCGAGCAATCGCCTGATCGACATCGAGAGCCTCACCGAGGAGGAGATCGAGGCCCTCCACCGTCACTATGGCGAGCTCGTAAAGCTCGCCGGCGCGCGTCGCAGCGTCCTGGAGTCCCACTCGGTCGAGGAGGCACGCACGCGGGCCGAAGCCAAGGCGAAACGCCGGAAGCGAAGCGCCTGAACCCTGACAGGTCGATTGATGCATCCGGCGGCGGGTGTCTTCACCCGATCTCTCCGCCCGCGAGTTCCCGATTTCGTCGGGGACGACCGGCACTTTTTCTCTCTCCGACCGGGCGGCAGTTGGCACGTCCCGTGCTCCCTCCCGTGTCGAGGGGTGCATGCGAGGCGGATGAACCGCGCGGATTGCGCCCCGTGACGCAAGGAGGAAACATGAAACGTACTACGGGAGTTCTCGTTGCCGGTCTCATCGTTGTTTTCGCTCTGGGGATCGCGGCCTGCACGACGACACAGAGTCCGGGACAGCAGATCGACGATAACCAGATCCACGCCGCGATCACGGCCAAGCTCACAGCCGACCGCTTCTCCAACATCGTCAACGTGGACATCAACGTCACCAACGGGGTCGTGACGCTGGCGGGCGAGGTGCCCAACGCCAAAGTCAAGGCCGAGGCGGAGGACGAGGCTCGCAGCGTCAAGGGGGTCGTGCGCGTGATCAACAACCTGCAGGTGAAGACGCCGCCGACGCCATAGCCGCCCGGCGACACAAAGTAAAAAGTAAGGGGGCCGCGAGGCCCCCTTTGATCATCGCGCCGCGAGAACGATTCTCGCCGCCTACGAGCTGGCGAGCTTGCTGGCGCCCGCCAGTCCGAGGACCAGGAACACCAGAAACAACACCGCGAAGATCGCCGCAAACACTTTGGCAATCGCGAACGACGCGCCCGCGACTCCCGTGAAACCCAGGAGGGCCGCGGCCAGTCCGACCAGGAAGAAGATCAATGCGAGCTTGAGCATGGGGACTACCTCCTGCCCGCTACGTTGCAAGAGGGGTGCCGCCGCCGGCACGGTTTTCGCTAGTATCGGGTTGGAGGGTTGTTCATGCCGACATATTCACTTCCCGATCTGCGCTACGACTTCGGGGCTCTCGAGCCGCACATCTCCGGCAAGATCATGGAGCTTCACCACAACAAGCACCACGCCGGCTACGTCAAGGGCGCCAACACGACGCTGGAGAAGCTGGACGAGGCCCGCGAGAAGGAGGACTTCACGCGCCTGGGCGCGCTCGAAAAAGCCCTCGCCTTCAACCTCTCCGGGCACGTGCTTCACTCCCTCTTCTGGCAGAACCTGACGCCCAAGGGCGGCGGCGAGCCGGGCGGCGACCTGGGAACGGCGATCAAGGCCGACTTCGGCAGCTTCGAGAAATTCAAGCGTCAGCTGACCGAAGCGGCGTCGACGATCATGGGATCGGGCTGGGGCGCGCTGGTCTGGGAACCGCTCGCCGGAAAGCTCCTGACGGCGCAAATCTACGATCACCAATCGAACCTGAGCCAGGGCGGGATTCCCATCCTGGTGCTCGACGCCTGGGAGCACGCCTACTACCTTCAGTATATGAACCAGAAGGCCGACTTCTTCGCCGCGATCTGGAACGTTTGGAACTGGAAGGACGTGGCCGATCGACTCGCCGCGGTGCGCTCCCTCGACGTCGCTCTCACCGGCGCCGCGACGAAGGTCGAGTAGACGGCGGCGCCGCCGAGGCGCGCAGATGACGCGCTCCCCCGGACGGCGCCCGAGATCCTGACGTTGCCGCGATTCCCGGCGCTGACTTCGCCGCATACCCGGCCCCTCCGAGTTTGCCGGGGTCCGCGGCGTTGAGGCAGAATCCGCGTATCTTGACTGTCGCGTCGGTTCCCCTCGGATCCCGCCGGATGGTGCTCGGCGCGGTTCTGGTCGTCGTGGCCGTCGCCGCCTTCGGCTGGTTGGTGGTCGCGAATACCCGCAGCCTGGTGGAGCAGACGAACCGGGTGGAGACGACCTGGAACGCGCTCGCGGAGCTCGAGTCGACTCTCTCCGCGCTCAAGGACGCCGAAACGGGCCAGCGCGGATTCCTGCTGACCGGCGACCCCACCTACCTCGAGCCCTACGAGGACGGCGTCGTGGCCGTGCGTGCGCACCTGCCGCGGCTTCACACACTGGCGGCGGGCCGCCCGGCGTGGCAGCAGCGGCTGCACGACTTCCAGGTCCTCGTCGAGGCCAAGCTCGACGAGCTCGCCGAGACGATCCAGCTGTCCTCGACCGGCGACCGGGCCGCGGCGCTCAAACAGGTCCAGGCGGGATTCGGTCAGAGGTCGATGGAGCGGATCCGCGAGTCCATCGCCACGATGCGGGCCGACGAAGCTGCACTGCTCTCGGAGCGCTCCCGGAGGGCCGACGCCACCGCCCGGCGCGTCACGGAGGCGGCGGTCGCCGGAACCCTCGCGTCCCTGGCGCTGTTCGGGGCGTTCCTCGTGGTCCTTCGTCGGGACCTCGCCGCCCGTGAGCGCGCCCAGGAGGCGTTGCGCCAGAGCGAGGAGCGGCTCAGCACGACCCTGCGGTCAATCGGGGATGCCGTTCTGGCGACCGACGGGGAGGGCCGGGTCACGTTTCTCAATCCCGTGGCCGAGCGGCTGACGGGCTGGAGGCTCGTCGAAGCCATCGGCCATCCGGTCGAAGAGATCTTCCACATCGTCGAGGAGACCAGCCGCGCGCCCGTCGAGAGTCCCGTCCGGCAGGTCGTTCGCAAAGGTGCGATCGTCGGGCTCGCCAACCATACTCTCCTCATCGCGCGTGACGGCAGCGAAACGCCCGTCGCCGACAGTGGCGCGCCGATCCGCGAAGCCGGGGGCCGCATCGAAGGCGTCGTCCTCGTGTTTCGCGACATCGGGGACCAGCGGCAGGCCGAACGGGAGGCGCGGCGCCTGGCGGCCATCGCCGCGTCCGTCGAATATGCGATCGTCGCCGAGACGGTCGACAACGTCATCACCGACTGGAACCCGGGCGCCACGGCGCTCTTCGGCTACACGGCCGCCGAAATGATCGGCCGGAAGATGGTGTCGCTCGCTCCGGAGGGCAGCGAGGATCCCACGCCCGGCCTGACCGCGGAGCTCCTCGCCGGACGGCGCATCGCCGAGTTCGACGCGCTCCGCCAGACGAAGGACGGCCGCTGGATCGACATCGTTGTCAACCTGTCTGTGATCCGCGACGCCTCGGGAGAGGTCCTCGGCATCTCCCGGTTGATCCGCGACGTCACCGAACGCCGCCGGCAGAGCCGGGAGCTCCAGGAGGCGCGGCACCGGGCCGAGGAGGCGAGCGCCGCCAAGGACCGGTTTCTCGCGACCCTCTCGCACGAGCTGCGGACGCCCCTCACCCCGGTCATGGCCTCGATCCATCGCCTCGAGCGTCGCACCGATCTCGGTCCGGGAATGGCGGAGTCCTTCGCGATGATCCGCCGCAACGTCGAGCTCGAGGCCCGGCTCATCGACGACCTGCTCGATCTCACGCGCATCTCCGCCGGTAAGATCGAGCTCGACCGCCAGCCGTTCGATCTCCACGCAATTCTCCGCGGCGTCGTCCAGAACGCGCGAAGCGAGTTCTTCCGCCGGGGGATCGAGCTCGCCAGCGACCTCGGCGCCTCCGATCATTACTGCCTGTGCGACGGGGCCCGCCTGCAGCAGGTTTTCTGGAATCTCCTCCAGAACTCGGCGAAGTTCACTCCGCCGGGGGGCCGGGTCACGTTGCAGACCGAAAACCCGGCCGACGGGCGTGTCCGGGTGTTCGTACGGGACACGGGACAGGGAATCCGCCAGGACCTGCTCCCCCGGATCTTCGACGCCTTCGAGCAGGGGGACGTGACGGCGAGGCGGCGCGCCGGAGGCCTCGGGCTCGGACTCGCGATCGCGCGCAATCTCGTCGAGCTCCACGGGGGATCGATCTCCGCGGACAGCGGAGGCGAAGATCGCGGAGCCACATTCGTCATCGAGCTCGCGACGACCTCCGAGCGTCCCGACCACACGGGCCCGGGCCAAATCGGCCGAAGCCGGCTCGAAACGCGTGGCCAGTGTCCGATTCTCCTCGTCGAGGACGATGTCGACACCGGCATCGCCGTCCGTGAGCTGCTCGAGGAGGCGGGCTTCGACGTACGGCTCGCCGACGGTGTCGAGGCGGCGCGGCGCGCCTTCCGTGAACAGCCGGCCGAGATTCTGGTGACCGACCTGGGGCTGCCGGACGGCAGCGGCCTCGAGCTCTTCGAAGGACTCAGGGCCTCCCATCCTGAGTTGCAGGGCGTCGTCCTCAGCGGCTACGGCATGGAATCCGACCTCGAGCGCAGCCGCGGCCTCGGGGTCGCCGAGCATCTGGTCAAGCCGCTCAACCTCGACCGTCTCATCGCCGTACTCGATCGACTGGGCTCGGCATCGAGGTCATCCGGATCGCAATGAAAAGGCCGACCGCCCCGAAAGAGCGGTCGGCCCCGGACGAACGGGAACGGGTAATCTATTCCCGGTTCTGATCCGTCTCCGAGCTGGAACCCCCGCGGCCGGACTTGCCGGTTCCGGGATTCCCGCCCTCGTTGAACTGGCCCCTGTCGTCTCGAGACTCTCCGCCGCGCCCCTGCGTGCTCTGCCCGCCCGGTTTGCCGGAGGGTGCGCTCTGTCCGCCCTGCTGTCCCGGCTGCCCGCCCTGCTGTCCCGGCTGCGAGCCCTTGCTCTGACCGGCGGAACCCTGCTCGGGCTTGTTCTCTCGATCGCGATCCACCATGAGAAACCTCCTTTTGGAAAGCTCCGACTCGATTGGAGTCCGATTCACAAATCGTGCCGAACGCTCAGAGACACGGTCCGACGATCGTCCGCCGCCGAGGCACACGGCCAGGTGCGGCTCGATCAGCTTGACCTCCGGGAAGAGCCAGGGCTGGCAGGCATCGACCTCGGTGTCATTCGGCGTCCGGTGTATTCGGCTCTTGCACCCCGGCTCGAACTCGAACTGCTTGACGAAGTTCGTCGCGGAGACCCGCTCGCGCCGGACCAAGGGCCGCCGCGGGCCCCACAAGCGGGCGTCCCGCGGGGTCCTCCCGACCGCCAGGCTGCTCACTGAATTATTTGGCGCCGACCGGCATGCCGTCGAGGGAGTGCGATTCACGCACCGTCCGTCCATCGTCCGCCGCGGGTGCCGACCGGACCGGATGAAAAGGGGGGCGGCCCGCCCTGGCGCGGGGGGCCACCCGCAAAAGAAGAGACTCGCCCTCCGGTCGAAGGGCGTTGGGGCCGGAAATCAGGGCGTAACCGCCGGGGTGACGTCGACGGTCGAGGTGGTTGTCGTCGTTTCCGTCGTGGGTTCGGGAGTCCCGTACGCCGACGGCGCTTCGCTCGTCCTCGATGTCTCGGTGGTCGTCGTGGTCGTCTCCTTGCGCTGACATCCCATTGCCAGCGCCGCGACGGCCACGACCAGGAAGCTGCCCAAGGTGATTGTCTTGTTCATCGGTTTTCCTCCTCCGGTGCCCGTCGCCGGGCCCGCGATTGGCTGTGCAACCCGCGTGCCGGCACGACAGACGTCGAGCCGGGCCGGGGCCTTCGCGGCGCGTCGACGCCGCGTTTTACGACTCGGTGTCGTCTCCGTCGGTCCCGTCCGAAGACGGCCGCGGCGAATTGCCCGCGGAAACTCTGCCCTCGCCGGGACGACGCTCGGGGTGCCGGCTCGTCAAGCCCTCGCCTACGACATCCGCCCGATGGCGCGGCCGGCCTTCCGGGCGCCCGGGCTCCGTCTCTTCGCCAATCGGCGGCCGTGCCCCCTCGTGCTTCATGCCCTGCCGGATTTCCCCGCGATCGCCCATATCTTCTCCTTCGCGAATTCAGAGCAGGATTGCCCCTGGCCGCGGTAATTGCACGAAGCGTGCCTCCCGACGGTGGATGGCAGCGGATTTGCTCCTCTCCCACCGCGGAGGTGAAACCATGAGTTGCTCCCATTCAGGATGCCGCTGCGACGATGCCAACGTCGAACGCCGGGGCAAGAACTACTGCAGTGAGCGCTGCGCCGACCTCGCGTTGCCGCGCTCGGACGAAGAGGGGCCGTGTCCCTGCGGGCACCCGGATTGCGCGGCCGTCTGAGCCGCGGGTGACCGCGGATGCGACCGATCTGGAACGGGTACGTCACCTTCGGACTGATCTCGATTCCCGTCTCTCTGCATTCGGCGGTCGAGGCGAGCGAGCGTGTCTCCTTTCGACTTCTCCACCGCAAGGACCACGCGCCCATCGTCTACAAGAAGTTCTGCAGCAAGGAAGACATCGAGGTTCCGGGAGACGAGATCGTCCGGGGCTTGGAAGTCGAAGACGACGAGTATGCGGTGGCCGAAAAGGAAGACATCGAAGAGGCGGGCCGCGAGGCCCACGGCGCGACCGACGAGATCGAAGTCCTCCAGTTCGTCGAGCTCGGCGCGTTGAACCCGCTGAGCTTCGACCACCCCTACTATGTGGCCCCGAGGAAAGGCGGCGAGAAGGCGTACGGCGTGCTGCGGGAGGCGCTTCTCGACGCCCGGCGTGTCGGGATCGTGCGGTTGGGTCTTCGAAAGACGTCGACCCTCGCGGCGCTGCTCCCGGGGCCGCGGGCCATCGGGCTCGAGACGCTGCGGCCCTACGAAGAGATTCGGGACCCGCTGAAGGTCGTCGTTCCGCCGAACCCGAAGCGGGCGGGCGAAGTCAGGATGGCGCGTCTCCTGATCGATCAGATGAGCGCCGAAGGCTGGAACCCGGCCGAGCATCCCAACACCTACCGCAAGTCGCTCCGGAAGCTCCTCGCGTCTCGGAGGCGGTTCACGCTCTCGGCGCGGGACGAGGAAAAAAAGACCGCCGCCCGGGGCAACGTCGTCGACCTCATGGACGCCCTCAAGCGCAGCCTCGAACAGCCCCGCTCCCGCAACGCCGCGCGCGGCGGTCGACGCCGCGCCGGTGCCGCCTGAAACGGCACGTCGGCGGATCGCCTCGACCTCGACTCTGCCGAGTCGGCAGACGACGTCGACCGGCGACTCTCTCGCCCGGGCGCGTGCGCCAGCGGATCGATGCACGACGCGTCTTCTCGGGACCGCGGAATTCGTGCCCGCGACAATTCCCGTCGCCCGCGTGTCCAGGAGCGGCATCCTCCTTGCACCGGAGAGCATGGATGGACAGGCATGCCGCCTGCCCACGCAACCGAGGAGGTCCCATGACCATTCGCAGAACTCTGGTGGCGATCGCCATCGGGGCGGTCGCCGCATTCGCGTCCGCCCAGAACGCGGACAAGAACACGGCGGCTCCGACCGCGAACGACTACCGTCTCCGAGTCGTCGAACCTGCCGAAGGCGCGACGGTCTCGGGCTCGAACGTCCAGGTCGTCGTCGATCTGAATTCGCCGCGGCGGCTCGGCGACGACCAACGCGACACGAATTCCATGCCCCACCCGCGGGTCGACGTCTTCGTCGACAACGATTCGAAGGGAACGCTCGAGGAGAATTCCAACGTGCTCACCATCGCGAGCCTCTCGGAAGGCCCGCACAAGCTGGTGGTCCTGGCCAAGAACCTCAGCGGTGAGATCATCGACCGCAAAGAGGTCAACTTCGACGTGGCGAGCGCCTCGACGGCCACGACCTCCGGGCGAACGTCCACGGCACCGGCGCCGATGACGACCGACCGCTCCGCGATGGCGCCGGCCCCGAACCCGGATCGCTCGACGGCGACGACGTACACCGCACCGCCCCCCGCACCCATGGCTTCCTCGCGTGAAACGTCCCCGGCGCCTGCGCCGGAGACGCTGCCGGAAACGGCGTCATACGATCCGCTGCTCGCGGTGGGAGGCCTCGCGCTTCTGGCGACGGGGCTCGTTCTCCATCGTCGCTCCTAGTCTGGCTCGATGACCACGGACCCGGCGCCGCCCGTCACGGTCGTCCGTTCCGGCACGCCCGGTCCGCGGTCTTCCCTTTCCTACCGCCGCGCGGCGGCCGTCCTCGTCCTGGTCCTGACCGGCGCGGCCCTGCTGGGAGTCGCCGCGGTCCATCGCCTGGTCGGAATCCGGGCCCAGTTCGACGCGCCGGACGCTCGAATTCCGTCGGCTGCCCTGCCGGTGGAGGGAGCCCGGGTCGGACGGCTCCGCATTCCGCGCCTCGGGCTCGATCTGGCGGTCTTCGAGGGCGTCACGGACGCCGTCCTCCGCATGGGGCCCGGTCACGTGCCAGGCACCGCGCTGCCCGGCACGTCCGGCAACTGCGTCATCGCCGCTCACCGCGACGGATTTTTCCGCGGCCTGAGGAACGCGCGGGCCGGCGATCGCATCGTCCTGAGCACGCCATCCACCGACCTCCAATACCGGCTGTCGCAACGGCGCATCGTCGAGCCGACAGAGGTTTCCGCGCTTCGACCCACCGCAACCCCGCGGCTCACGCTCTTGACGTGCTACCCCTTTTCCTGGATCGGTCCCGCCCCTTCGCGTCTCGTGTGGGTGGCGATTCCCGCCGGCGCACCGCGCAGCTTGCCCGCGGCGCCCCTTGGAACTGCCGAAAGACGACCCGGACCCCCGGGAGATTGAAGATGACGCGAAGGGCTTCGTCGTGGCGACGTCGTTCGACGTGATGTAGCCGTCGACGACGCCCGACAGCCTCCGTCCCCGCAACGCGAGCTCGACCACCCGGAGCTCGGCGGAGCCGCGATCACTCCTCGCAGCCCCGCGCGATTCATGGCTCCGCACTCCGGCGGTGGCGCCTCCAAAGGCCGCGCCCGGCCCGCCGGTCGCCCCGGAGGAGGCGCCGTACGGCCGGCCGTCGGCCGTGCGGCGCCTCGCTCCCCGGGGACTCGGACCCGATCAGGCCGTCAAACGGCCCGGCGCCCCGATAGGAGGTTGATGATCAGAACCACGACCGCGATAACGAGGAGGATGTGAATGAAGCCGGACAGCGTATACCCGGTGATCAGGCCGAGCAGCCAGAGCACGAGAAGGATGACGAAGATAGTCCACAGCATGTTGTGACTCGTCCTTTCCGGGGCATGAGCGGCCCCGCCTCTCCCGAGAGCGAATCCCGTGCCAGCTTCAGCGCCGGCGTGCGGCGCGACGCGCGGGCCGCTCCGGGGCTTCCGAGCGAGACGACGGGCGCGGGGACGCGGGTGTCGCGGGAAGAAGGTCCCGGACGACGTCCGGAAGGATCGTGTCGTCTTCAGTCATCAGGTACGCGCGGTGCACGACGTTTCGGAGCTCGCGCACGTTGCCGGGCCACGAATGCGCCTCGAGGACCTTCAACGCCGCCGGGTCCCAGGCCTTCACGCCGGCCTTCTCCTGCTCCTCGATGTGTCGCCGGAAGTGCTCCGCCAGGAGCGCGATGTCTTCGCGGCGCTCGGTGAGCGGCGGAAGGTCGATCGGAAACACGTTGAGCCGGTAGTAGAGGTCCTCGCGGAGCTTGCCCTCCTTGATCGCCTCGAGCGGGTCGCGGTTGGTGGCCGACACGATGCGGAGATCGACGCGGATGTCCTGGGTTCCTCCGACACGGCGGAACGTCTTCGCCTCCAGGACGCGCAGCAGCTTGACCTGAAGCTCGGCGCCCATTTCCGTGATCTCGTCGAGCAGGAGCGTTCCGCCGTCGGACTCCTCGAAGTAGCCGACTCGGCGCTTGTCGGCGCCGGTGAAGGAGCCGCGCTCGTGTCCGAAAAGCTCGCTCTCGATGAGGGTCGGCGAGATCGCTCCGCAGTTGAAGGCGACGAACGGCGCCGAGGCGCGGCGTGAAAGACGATGGATGGTCCGCGCCACGACCTCTTTGCCGCTCCCGCTCTGGCCGGTGATGAGGACGGGCGCCGTCGAACGCGCGACCCGCCGCACGGCCTCGAAGACACGGGCCATGGCGGCGGACTTTCCGATCATCTCCCCGAGCTTGCCCGTCTCCTGCAGCTCGGCACGAAGACTGTCGACTTCCGACTCGAGTGTGCGCCGGGCCGCGAGACGCTGGAACACGACCTCGAGCTGCGCCGGTCGGATCGGCTTGAGAAGATAGTCGGAGACGCCGGCCCGCAACGCCTCGACCGCGCTGTCGAGAGAAGCCTGACCGGTGATCACGATGCCGTCCCGTTCGGGCGCCTCCTCGCGCGCCGCGCGGAAGACCTCGATCCCGTCGCCGTCCGGCAGATGCACGTCGACCATCAGCACGTCGGGCGAAAACTCCTCGATCGCGCGGGTCGCCTCGCCCGCGGTTCCAACGGCCCGGGTTTCGTGGCCCATGTCCCGCACCGCGCTCTCGAGGCCCTTGCGGGTCGAGACGTCGTCTTCGACCATGAGAACTTTCATGATTTCAGAATCGCCGCGCGACCGCGCTCGAAGAGATCGAAGGCCCGGTTGAGCTCCCGGCGCGCCGTGGACAGCGCATCGGCGGGGTCCTCGCCCCGCGCATGCAGGCGGACGGCCCGCTCGAGGTGGAGGGATACTCCGGAGAGTGGTGTCGCGACGGCGTGAAAAAAGCGCCGCAGCACTTCCTCCCGATCGACACCGCCATTCTCCGGAAATTCCGTCATGGTTAGGCACCCTTTGTGCATGAACTGAGGCTCGATCCTATGACAGAACCAGCCTCTCTGTCCGTCTCATCGGTGGGGCCGACCCGCCGGCCGACCCGAAACTCTCTGAAGGCGAGGATTCGGATCTACGCGGCGGCCGGGCTCCTGATCATCGGGGCCTGGCTCTACTACACCGTCAACGCGGTCCTGAACCTATACGACGCGACCGTCCAGATCGCCCGGTATACGGAGCTGCGCGAGCGGGTCACCGATGCGATCGGCTCGCTGCGCGAGTCCTCCGACAGCCTGGACCGGTACGCGCGGGAGGGCGAGGGCTACGACTTGTCCCAGCACTACGCGAGTCGGACCGAGCTGAAAACATCGATCGGCGCCATCCGCCGCCAGGCGCTGCCGGAGGGAAGCTCGGGCAAAGTCCGCCGGGTCGAGGCGGCCGAAACAGTGTATGCCGCGGCGGCCGAGCGCGCGATTGGCGCCCGCGCGGCCCGCCCGCCCGGGGACAGCCTGGCGGTCCGCGACAACCAGGCCCTTCCCGCGGCGGACGTCCTGAGGACCAACCTGGCCGAGCTCGAGCGCGACTTCGCCCGCGGACAGGCCTTCGGCGAGCTCCAGCTGCGAGGCAGCCGCGACGCGGCCACGACGGCTCTCGTCGTTCTCGCCGCCCTGATCATCATCGGCCTGCTCCTGCTCCTCTGGGACCTCAATCGCCGGGTTCTCGCTCCGTGCGTTGCGGCGTCCCGCGCCCTCGAGGATCTCGCGACGGGCCGCCCGGCGCCGCGTCTCTCCGACGCCTCGAACGACGAGATCGGAGAGCTCGGTTTCAACTACAACACGGCCGCGCGCCTGTTCCTCGAGCGCGGTCAGTCGCTCGAGGCCCGGGACATCGAGACCTCGGTCAACGCGGTGCTCGCCGCCGCGGCGACCGTCAACGATCTTGCGGGCTTCGGGACCCGCGTGCTCGACAAGGTCGTCGAGGTCACGGGAGCTTCGAGCGCCGTCCTCTACCTCGCCGACGCCCGGGGCGACCTCGCGCCTGCCGTCTCCATCGGCGGCGACGAGGGATCCGGGCCCGCGAGCCGCGAGGAAGCCCGCCGCGCCATGCGGGAGCAGCGGATGATCCAAGTCTCCGTCGATCCGCAGACCCCGACGGTCGACCTGTTCGACGGCCGTATCCTGCCCCGCGAGAGCGTGCACCTGCCCCTGATGTACTTCGGCCAGGCCTTCGGCGTGCTGGGCCTGGGGGCCGTGCGGCCCTTCTCCGACCGGGCCCGCAACACGCTCAACTCGATCGCTCCGAGTCTCGCCGTGGCCCTCGCCAACGCCTCGGCCAACGAGCGCCTGGCCGACCAGTCCCGCCGGCTCGCCGAGCAGAACGAGCTGCTCGAGGAGCAGCGCAGCCGGATCGCGGGAACGGCCCGCGAGCTCCAGCGCGCGTCGGCGCTCAAGGACCGGTTCCTCGCGGCCGTGTCCCACGAGCTGCGGACTCCGATGACGGTCATCATGGGATTCACCGGCACGCTCCTGCGCGGCAGCCAGGGCGCGCTCAACGACGCCCAGCGGGAGAGCCTCGAGCGGGTCCAGCGCAACGCCCGCCTGCTGCTCGGTCTCATCAACGACGTCCTCGACATCTCGCGGATCGAGTCGGGCAAGGCCGAGGTCCGCCGCGAGGTCGTCTCCGTGGAGCAGCTCATCCGCCATGTCGCCGCCGACTTCGCGGAAACGGCGCACCGCAAGGGCCTGGCGCTGAAGACGGCCGTGTCCCCCGAGCTCGACTCGGTCGTCGGCGACGCTTCCAAGATGACCCAGGTCCTCGGCAACCTCGTCGGAAATTCGCTCAAGTTCACCGAAAGAGGGTTCGTCGAGATTCGCGCGGAGCCCCGGGGCGACAAGCGCTGGGCCCTCGTCGTGACCGACTCGGGAATCGGGATCCCCGCCGAGGAGCACGATTCGATTTTCGCGGAGTTTCGGCAGGGCGAGTCCCGCTCCCACCAGGGGTACGGGGGAACGGGGCTCGGCCTGGCGATCGTCCGGAAGATCGTCCAGCTGCTCGGCGGGGCGATCTCCGTCCAGAGCGCCCCCGGGGAGGGCTCGACGTTCACCGTCAACCTTCCCCGCGAGCTGCCGGCCGAACCCGTTCTCGCAAGTACGGCGCGGCCGTTACCCCACGGCGCCGGGGAACGGCGCGTGCTCGTTGTGGACGACGACGCGCCCACGCGCCGCCTCCTCCGGTACGAGCTGGAGCCCTACGGACTGACGGTCCTCGAGGCGCCGGACGGCCGTGAGGCGCTGGAAATCGCGCGCGATCAGTCACCGGACGCGATCCTTCTCGACGTGGTCATGCCGCGCCTGGATGGATGGAGTACGCTGCGCGCGCTCAAGGAGTCCCCGGCCACGCGGTCGATTCCCGTGATCGTGCACTCGGTCGTCGACAACCGCGCCTTCGGCTTCGGCCTCGGGGCCGTCGACCACCTCGTCAAGCCGGTATCGGGCGCTGACCTGCGCGAGGCGCTGGCCCGGGTCGGACTGAACCGCCGCTCGCACCTGCTCGTCGTGGATGATGATGCCGACGTTCGGGATCTTCTCCGAAATGAGCTGTCGGCGTCCGGATACCGCGTCGAGACCACGTCCGACGGGGCGCAGGCCCTCGCGTTCCTGCAACGGGAACGGCCCGCGGCCGTCGTTCTCGATCTTTTGATGCCCGAGCCGGACGGCTTCGAGGTGCTCTACCGCATGCGGGAAGACTCCGCGCTGCGTTCGATCCCCGTCATCGTCCTGACGGGGAAGGATCTGTCCTCCGAGGACGAGAAGCGCCTGGCCGGCTCCGCCCAGCGCATTCTTCGCAAAGGTGCCGACATGGCGCGTCTGGTGCGCGACGTTCTCCTGTCCGTGGGAGCGCGGGTGCAGGCTCAGGATTGACGGCGGCGAGAAAGCGAAGAGCGACCATGGCCCGCATACTCATTGCCGAGGACTCGCCCGACATCCGGGCTCTCATCCAGATGCTGCTCGAGACCGAGGGACACGAAGTCCGTTCGGTCACCGACGGCCGCGCCGCCGTGGACGCGGTCCGGCTGGCGAAGCCCGACCTGGTCCTCATGGACTTGTCGCTTCCACTGCTCTCCGGGTGGGAAGCCACGCGCGAGATCCGGTCCGACCCGGACTGCAACGCGATCCCGATCCTGGCCGTGACCGCGCACGCGATGCAAGGCGACCGCGAACGTGCTCTCGCCGCCGGCTGCGACGGTTTCATTCCCAAGCCGATCAACGAGGAGACCTTCGCCTCGCGGGTGCTCTCGTTTCTCGACATCCGCCGCGACCGACTCGCCGCAACCCCCGGAAACGCGGCCCGGATCGCGCCCGGCCGGGTGCTCGTCGTCGACGACCAGCCGGAGGTCGCCGAGCTCATGCGGGCGGACCTGGCCGCCGACGGCCACGACGTGACGGTTTCGAACGGAGTCGCATCGGCGGCCGTCCGGATTCAGGGCGACGAGCCCTACGATCTTGCGGTCGTCGACGTGATGCTCGGGACCGATTCGGGCTACGCCCTCGCACAGCGCATCTCGGCGACGTCCCCCGAATACGTACCGATCCTGCTCGTCACCGCGGGGACGATCGACCGGGAGCGCGGATTCGCGTCCGGGGCGGACGATTTCATCGGCAAGCCCATCGAGACCCACGAGTTGCGTGCCCGCGCCCGGTCGCTCATCCGCGTGGGGCGCGCCATCCGGGACCAGCGTCGGGCCGGCCGGGAGCGGTCCGCGGCGTACCGAAAGCTCGAAGAACTCGACCGCCTGAAGTCGGACTTCCTCTCGACCGTCTCCCACGAGCTGCGCACGCCGCTCAACACGATCATCCTCCTCGCGCACCAGATCGAGAAGGACCCGTCGGGCAGCAACGGCGGTTCGGAGCGACGGGCGCGCGACGTCCGCATCATGCGCGGGGCCGCGGAGTCCCTGCGCCAGATGATCGACAACATCCTCGACCTCGCCAAGCTCGAGGCCGGTCAGCAGGCTCTGCATCCGCAGAACGTGGTCGTCGCCGAGCTGCTGCAGGAGTGCATGGGACTGCTCGAACCCCATGCCCGCGAGAAGGGGCTCGCGCTCGAGCTCGAAACGGACCCGGCGCTGCCGGCGGCCGCAAGTCTCGACCGTGAGAAAGTGTCCCGCGTCCTCGTCAACCTCCTCTCGAATGCCGTGAAGTACACCGCGAGCGGACGGGTCGTGCTCTCCGCGCGCCCCTTCCAGGGCTCCCTCAACTTCGAGGTGCGCGACACGGGCGCGGGCATTCCGCAGAACCTGATCGCGAAGGCATTCGAGCCCTTTCAGCAGATCCGGACGCGGACCGGTGAAACGCCGCGCGGAACCGGCCTCGGCCTCTCGATCGCCAAGCAGCTGGTTCAGCTCATGGGGGGCGACCTCATCCTCGAAAGCCGCGAGGGAGAGGGGACGACGGTGAAGTTCACGCTGTCGGAACTTCCGGCCGCCGGCGCGGCGCCGGGCGGAGACGACACACGACCCCCCACGTCGGCTTCACTTCCGCTCATCGGCGGCCGCCGGCCCTCTGTCCTCGTCGTCGAGGACGATGAAGCCTCCCGCTACGGCATGCGGGCCCTGCTCGAGTCCGAAGGCTACGACGTGCGCGCGGCGGAGAGCCTTCGGGAGGCGGAGGAGGCGCTCGCCCGGAGCCCTTCCGACGTCGTCCTGCTGGACGTCACGCTCCCGGACGGCGACGGCGCCGTCTGGATGCAGCAGCGGACCGGCCGGAGCGACGCGATGCCGGCCGTCGTGGCCCTCACCGGGGTGACGGCCGACGAAGACACCCGCCGGATCCGGGAATCGGGCGTTCAGAAAATCCTGGCGAAGCCCGTCAACGTGACGCAGCTCCTGCTCGCCCTCAAGGAGGTGGTCGAGTCGAAGGCGGCCCCGGAGCGGCCACGCCCTTCGCGCTGAAACCGGGCCCGCGTCGGAGCTCGGTATCAGGCCGCGAGATTGTCGACCATGGCGAGCCCGAGAATCAGGAAGACGACGAAGAGAAATGCGAAGCCGATCGCCAGGATCTTGCCGAGGGCGAAAGGCACGAAGAGGAGCCCGATCAGCGCGAGCACCAGGCTCGTGAGCGCCAGACGCAGCAGAGCCATTTTGATCCTCGATTCCAGTGCGAGAGGCCCGGCGCCCGGAATTGGGCGCCGGCCCCCGCGGATCCGTCGTCTCCGCGCCGGAAGCCGCTAGCTGCGTCCGGTGTACGGCTCGACCGTTGTCACCTTGTTGCCGCCCGGAGTCTTCGTGTACGTCACTTTGACGCGCTCCCCGACCGAGACCGAGCCCTGCACCGAGGCATGCTCGTCGAGATCGAAGGCGAAATCTTCGTCTCCGGGGCCCACGACCTTGATCTTCTTCCCGGGCTCGAAGTCCTTGACCGTGCCGATCACGACCTCGCGCTTCGTCTTGATGTCGGGACCCGGAACCGACTGGCGGGTGGTCGTCTCCATGTGGGCCCGGGGCGCCGCCATCGCACTCTGGGCGTTGGCGGAGGCGGCCGAAATCACGGAAACCCTCTCCACGCCGTCCGGTCCCTTCCTGTACCCGACTTTCGCCGGCTGGCCGACGACGATCGTGCCCTGGACGCGGGCATTTTCGTCGAGGTCGAAGCTGTACTTCTTGTCGCCCGGGCCGAGGATTTCGATCTCCTTGCCCGGTTCGTAGTCCTTGACCGTTCCCGTGACCCACTCCGTCGTCGTCTTCACGTTCGGCCCGGGGCCCGTCTGCTTCGTGGTCGTCTCGACGTGCGTCCGATCCTGGGCCGGCACCGCCGTCACGCCCACTAGAACTCCCAGTGCGGTCACCGCCGCTCTCCAAAGTGTCGTCTTCATCCTGGTCCTCCAATCGGCCCGACATTGGGCCGCGTAATGACTGTTCAAGAAGCGTGCCGTCCTCAGCCGGCCTGTCGACGGCCTCCCGCCGGTGACGGGAACGCCGCCCGAAGCGGCCGCGCCCTCTCGACGAGGAACCGCGTCGCCTGCCGGATGACCGCCCCGTCGCCGACGATGCGATGGTGTCCGAGCCCCCGGGTCACGACGATCCGGGTCTCCGGCCAGGCCCGGGAAATCGCGAGGCCTTCCCGGACGGGTACGCGCGTGTCGCCCCGGTCGTGGAAAACGAGCACCGGAATTCCCGGCCAGCATTCGGGGCGATGAAGCTCGGGAAGCCGTCCCAGGCGGCGCTCGAGGTGCGCTTCCATCCTGGCCCTCGCCTCCGGGTGGAGGTGCACGTACCGGGCGAACCGCCTCGGATAGCTGGGCGTCTCCGACGGCGGCGCCAGGAGGACGGCGGCCCGCACGGTTCCTCCCGGCGCCGAGGCCAGCACGGACGCCGCGGCGCCGAGCGAATGCCCGATCGTCGCGACCGGCGAGACGAGGCGGGCCACTTCTCGAAAGGCCTCGACGAATTCCCGCAGGGATGAGAGGCGTCCCGTCGACAGGCCGTGGCCGGGAGCGTCGAAGGCCGTCACTCCGAATCCGGCCGCGAGCAGCTCCGGAAGAAAAGGACTCAACCGCCCGGCATGCGAGCCCCATCCGTGCGCCAGCAGAACGCGGGGACCCTCGCCCCACTGCCAGATTGCGATGTCGCCCTTGCGCGTCCGAAGCCGCGAAGCCGCCGCCGACTCGAGCGCCCTCGTCTCCGCGCGCGTCGGCCGGAACCGCGGCGGACTCTGGAACGCCATCGCCGCGCATGCACCGCCGGCGGCGGTGGAGAGGCGGGAGATCGAACCCAGGACCAGCCGCGCGATCGCTGCGCGATCCATCGTCCGCCGTCTCCAGGCCCAGGGAAGTCTTGCAATCTCGCTGCGCACGGCATCGATGCTCTGCGATTTTCGCGCCAGCGCTGGAATGCGCCTTGCAAGCCGCTCCGACGGGAGGGCCCATGTCCTCGCAGGCCAGAACCAGAAGGAGAGCACACGACGAAGGGAGGAAACGCCGTGCCGCAGGAGGCCGCGGAAGGGTCGGCTACGCGGTCGTCGGCCTCGGGTACATTGCCCAGGCGGCAGTGCTCCCCGCTTTCGCGCACGCGAAGCGCAACTCCGAGCTCATCGCTCTCGTATCCGGCGATTCCAGGAAACGGGCCGCACTCTCGCGCCGCTACCGCGTGCCCCACGCCTGCGACTACGCCGGGTACGCGGAATGCCTGGAGAACCCCGGCGTCGACGCCGTCTACATCGCGCTCCCCAACCACCTGCACCGGGAGTACGCCATCGCGGCGGCCCGCGCCGGCAAGCACATCCTCTGCGAGAAGCCGCTCGCCGTCACCGAGCGGGACTGCGAGGCGATGATCGAGGCCGCCGAGAAGAACGGCGTCCTCCTGATGACGGCCTACCGGCTGCACTTCGAAAAGGCCAGCCTCAAGGCTGCGGAGATCGTGCGGAGGGGCAGGCTCGGGGCGCCGCGCCTCTTTCACTCCATCTTCAGCATGCAGGTCGACGACGGTAACGTCCGCCTCGGACCCACGGCGCTCGGCGGAGGGCCAATCTACGACATCGGCATCTACTGCATCAACGCCGCGCGTGCGCTCTTCGCCGACGAGCCGCTCGAGGCTTTCGCGTGGAGCGCGACGGGCCCGGACGACCGCTTCGGCCAGTCCCCCGAAGCGATGGGCTGCCTTCTACGATTCGGGGGCGACCGGCTCGCATCCTTCGTCTGCAGCTTCGGCGCGGCCGACGCGGGCTGGTACCAGGTCGTGGGAACCCGCGGCGACCTGCGCGTCGATCCCGGCTACGAATACGCGGAGCCGCTGATTTACCGGCTCACGATCGGAGGCAAGACACGGGAATCGCGGTTCGCCAAGCGCGACCAGTTCGGACCCGAGCTCGTGCACTTTTCCGACTGCATCCTGGAGCGACGCCGACCCGAGCCGTCCGGGAGGGAGGGCCTCGCCGACGTCCGGATCATCCGGGCACTGCTGAAGTCGGCCGCGTCGGGAAGGCCCGTGAAGCTCCCTCCCGTCGCCCGGCGCCGGCGCCCGACGATGGCGCAGGAAATCCGGCGACCGCCCGTCGAGATGCCCGTGCTCGTCCACGCCGAAGCGCCTTCGGGCGGATAGAGGAAGTCGCCGGTCTTCAACGGACCGGCGTCGGCGTGGCTGCGGGCGTCGACTCGCCGCGCCCCACCCCGGTGCCGGGGGTCATCCGATCACTCGGAGTGCTGTGGACACCGGGGGTCTGCCGGCCTTCCATGCGCGGGGTCGCCGGATATCCGGGCGTCCGGGGGGTGACCGACCGGCCCGGGACGGCGGTCGCGGACCGTCGGGCAGCGAGCGAAGTCGGCTGGCGAGAGAATTGGCCGACGAGAGTCACGGCGAGGCCGACGAAGAGAACTCCGAGTCCCACCGCGGCGAGGGGAGCGGACAGCCGCTTCCGTTTCGGCTTCAACAACAGCTTCACGGGCGCTCCTTTCCGGATCCACGGGATCGACCCTGAGAATCCACGATACGAAGATTGTTTTGAACCCGGGCAGCGGATCCGCCGGCCGCCGGCCTCGCGGATCGAACCCGTCGAAATTGCCGTCGAATCTCATCCTGACTTCCTCTCGGTAACCCCGGCCTCCGGCGAGTCGTGCCGGCCTCCCCCGCGACGGCGCTCGGACCCGGGCATGTCGTTGCGCCCGCGATCGCCGAACGAAAGCCAGGAGAGCAGGTCGTGGAATCTCTCGAACTGGGCGTCGAGCCTTTCGAAGATCGATTCGTCCGGCACGTCGCCCGCCTCGCAGTGCCGGCGCGCGAGCTCCGTCAGGACCCGGGCCGCCTGAAGGGGCGTGCGCAGCTCGGCCGCCACGACCCGAAGCGACGCCTCCTGCGAGCGCATCGCTTCCCGCTGCTCGTGCACGTCGATGGAGGCGACCAGGAAGCCCCGGAAGGCGCCGCCGATCCGCAGCGGAACGCCGCGGTCCACCAGCCAGCGGTACTGACCGTCCGACCGGCGCAGGCGGTACTCGACCTCGAAAGGCGTGCGGCTCTTGAAGCTCCGCCTGATCGGGGTGACCGCCGCCGGCCGGTCTTCGGGGTGAATGTGCGCGGTCCAACCGTCCCCGAGCTCCCGCAGGGGGCTGAGCCCGGTGAACCGTGTCCACGCCGAGTTCACGTAGTCGCATCGGCCGTCGGGGTCGAGGGTCCGGATCAGAACGGGGCACTGATCGATGAGAGAGGCCGGTGCCGCCGGGGCGTCGTTCATCCCGCCGCCGCCACGCCGGGTCTCGCGCTCCGCAGATGCCGCAAGGCGTCCTGCAAGCGCGCCAGGGCCCAGCGCGGAAAGTGCCGCTCGGCCATCATGGCGCCCAGGGCGACTCTCGGATCGACGACGGCGCCCGAAGCCCGGCGCGCGTTCAACCACGACAGAAGATCGGCGAGGGGAACGAGCTCGAGGCCGCGGGGTCGTGGTCCGATTCGGGAAAGCGCCGGAGCGAGCAGAACGGTCGGGCTCTCCGGCCTTCCGGCGACGGCCCGCACGCTCGTCATCAGGACGAACTCGGCCGCCTCGTACCCGGTTTCCTCGCGAAGACGTTCCTGGACGTCCCGAAGCGCCGCGGGTCCGCCGCAACATTCGGGCAGACGAAAGCCGTCGGCGGTCGCGACGAGGGGAACCTCGCCGGACGGCGTGATGCCCAGAACGGAAATGGACTCCCGCGCCGCGCCGCCGCTCCGGCGGGAGTTCGATGTGTCGGTGGTGCTCATATTCATCGAGCGGTCCCTCCTTGTCCCGTCGGGAGCAATCGCCTTGCCAGCGGAGATTGCCCGCCCGGCATCGGGGCCCGTGGCACACCGTCTGCATTCTCGAACCCCGAGTCGATCTTCTTTTCTGGAGGTCAACGATGAAACCACGCGTCAAGAGCGGCCAGCTCGATTCGCACGATCCCGAAGAAGTGATCGAGGCCATGGAACAGACCGAAGGTCCGCTCGCCCGGGCCATCGAGTCGAAGACCGCGCAGCTTCCTTCGGACGCTTTCCTGTGGGCGTCGCTGGGCTCGATGGCCGTCTCCCTCGCCCTTCAGCTCTCGGGCAGCAAGAAGACCAAGAACCTGAGCAATTTCATCGGCCAGTGGGCTCCGACGCTGCTCGTCCTGGGCTTGTACAACAAGATCGTCAAGGTGGCGGGGCACGACCGGGTCTGAAACGCTTTCGGGACATGACGCCCTTCCACCCGAGGCGGAAATCGGAGTGCCCGCGTCGTCGCCCGATGCATCTGGATGACGCGGCGCACTCCGTTCCGGCGCGATCGCGGCCGCCCGCCGGAAGGAGGTTTCGCACGGAATCGACCGCGCTTGCGATCGCCGGTTGGTGACATGGAGCCCCTGCAATCGCGTCCAGGGCCTTCCCTGAAGGATCGACGCGGGGCACGGCTCTTGCTCATCTCAACTTCGGAGGAACGAATCTCATGCCCGATGATTCCAAGCCCCGCCCCCGAGGCCGCCGAGGCCCGGTCTCGAAGCCGGGAACCGGTGAAACTCCAGCAGCGGCCGGGCCGCCGGATCGCCCTCTCGCGCGTGTCGTCAACCTCCTGACGCGGCGGTCCGACAGCGACCTGAGCGCCACGCGCCTTCTCGCGAACGACCGCCAGGTCGTTCGTGCCCTTCTCCGGCAGATCGACGGATCGGACGCGCGCGACGGCCGCCGCCGGCGCGACATCGTCGGAGAGATACTGCGGCTCCTCGACGTCCACACCCGCATCCTGAGCCGCATCTTCCAACCCGCTTGCCGCGACCTCCACGATCTCCATGTGCGGAGTCTCGTGGCGGAATCGAATGAGGCTCACCGAATTATTCGCGGCCTCGTCCGGGAGATCGGAGCCCTGTCGCCGTTCGACGAAAAGTACGAGGCCAAGGTGGCCGTGCTCGCGCGCATCGTGCTCCGGGAATGGGCCGAGGAGGAGCAGCACCTCTTCGCCGATCTCGAGCGTGCGTGGCCCCTGGAACGACTCGAGGAACTCGGTGCGCGCTTGCGCGGGATGAGAGCCAGACTCGCAACCGCGCCCTGACCGGCCCCCTGAGGGAATGCCTCTTGCAACACCGGTGGGCACCGGAGGGTTATGGAATGGCGGAGAAGCGGAAATACGGGAAGAAAGCCAGCCAGAAGGTCGAGCGCGCGCTCCACGAGCGAAAGGGCGGCACGCTGAAGTCGGGGCGCTCCGGCAGGAAGGTCACCAGCCGTAAGCAAGCCATCGCGATCGGCCTCTCCGAGGCCCGGAAGGCGGGAGCGAAGGTCCCGCGAAAAAAGAGCGCGTCGAAAAGGAAGTAGCGACACGGCAATCTCCGGCCCCCTCCCTGGGCGCCGAGAAGCGGCTGAGCCCTTCCCACGACCGGCGGGCGAAGACGACGGCCAAAATGGCGGGCCGGGCGCGGCACGAATCGTGCTTCGTCGAATGGCGTGGCCAAACCTCTGACCGAGAGCCCGCCGCACGGTCGACCGATCTTCATCGTCGTCGCGCTGATTCTCGCTTGTTTCCTCTTCCTCGGGTCCGTGACGATCTCCAGCGCCCGGATTCGTCCGACGGCTCCGGACCCTTCGTCCGCGATCCAGCGCGGGAAGTACCTGACCCACGACGTGGCCATGTGCGTCCAGTGCCATTCGCCTCGGGACCCACAGGGTGAAATCATCCGGAGCCGGGAGTTTCGGGGCGGGCCGATCCCCCTCGAGGCGCCGTTTCCAGGGAGACCCTGGGCTCCCCGTGCCCCGAACATCCGCGGCGTGGACGCCTATCCGGAAGGGGCGCTCGTCCGGCTTCTTTGCGATGGCGTCGCCAGGAACGGGGCCACGCCCGACCGTCCCATGCCGCCATTCCGCATGTCGCTCGAAGACGCCGAGGCGGTCGCCGCTTACCTGAGGTCCCTGGATTGAGCCGGCCGTCCCGGTCGGCCGCAGTCTCCAGGGCCCGCCGTCAGCATACGATTGCTCCCAAGGAGGCGCCCTGATGGATCCGACCCGCGCGGGTGCTCTCGACGACAACGCGGCTCCGCACGATCGGATTTTCGCACCCGGTGGCGGGCCGGGTCCGCGGGGGGAGTCGGCCGACCGTCGGAACGATCGTTCCTCCGTCGTTCTCGTCGTGGAAGACGAACCGGACACGCTCGAGGCCGTCGCGGAGCTGCTCGAGGCCGAAGGCGTGGATGTGCTGCGCGCGCGCCACGGTCGCGAGGCCCTGGACCAGCTCGAAGGAGGGGCCCGGCCATCCTTGATTCTCCTCGATCTCAGGATGCCGGTGATGGACGGGTGGGAGTTCTGCCGCCGCCTCTCGGCCGATCCCCGGCTTTCGCAGATCCCCGTCGCCATCGTCACCGCGTCCGCCTCGGTCGACGTCCCCGCCCGCACCCGGGATGCCGGCATCTTCGTCAAACCGGTGAACTACGATCGCCTGCTCGCTCTGGTGGAGCGCTACCGAAACTAGAGCCTCGATGAGATTCAACCGGAGCATCCTTTCGTCGGCGGCGAGCCGCTACGCGTTCGCCGCCGTCGTCGTCGTGGCGGCCCAGCTGCTTCGCGCTGTCACGATTCCGGGGGCGCGCGTTCCCTTCCTCTTTTTCTTTCCGGCCGTCATGGCGGCCGCATGGTTCGGCGGCCTCGGACCCGGTGTCTTCGCCCTGGCGACGTCCGCCGCTTTCGGGGGTCTCGTTTTCGATCCCCGGATGGCGGTCTGGATGTCCACGGCCAGCGACTGGGTCGCCTATGCGCTCTTCCTGCCGGTCGGGACCGCCATCCTGGTGGCAGTCGAAGGGGCGCGCCGGGCCCGCGTACGGGCAGAGGTCAGCCGGGAAACCCTCGATCAGGCGCTCGACGCCGCGCGGACGGGCTACTGGACTCTGGACGTCGCCTCCGGGAAGGTCACGTGGTCGGAAAACTTCGAGTCAGCCCAAGGGACTTCCACGCGGGTCGCTCGGATCCGGTCTTCGCTCCCTTCTGCAATTCGTTCACCCGGACGACACGTCCCGCGTCGAGGACGCCTTCGATCGCGCCGTCGGCCAGGGTACCGATTTCGATCTGAATTTTCGAATCCAGCCGCCGGAGGGTCCCCTCCAGTGGATCAACGCCCGGGGACGGGCCATCGTCAAGGGCGGACGGGTCGTCAAGATCACGGGCATCGGCGCAAACGTCACGGACCGCCGCTCCGGGGAGCAGGCCGCCCGCCTGCTCGCGGCGATCGTGAGCTCGAGCGAAGACGCGATCATCTCCAAGGACCTCGACGGGCCGGGTCCTCTCCTGGAATGCCGCGGCCGAGCGCCTCTTCGGCTACCGCGCGGACGAGATGGTCGGCCGATCGATCCAGGTCTTGATGCCTCCCGAGAGGGCCGAGGACTACCGCGGGATCATCGCGCGCATCGCGCGCGGCGAGCGCGTCGAGCACTACGAGACGACCCGTCGCCGGAAAGACGGGACGCTCGTCGAGGTCGCCGTGACCGCCTCGCCCGTCCGCGACGAGGACGGGCGCATCATCGCCGTTTCGAAGACGGCGCGCGATCTGACACCCTGGCGCGAGATCGAACGGGACCGCGAACGGACCCGGGAGCTCTTCCTGGCGACCCTCGGCCACGACCTGCGCAACCCCCTGAACGCGATCACCGCCTCGCTCTTCTACCTGCGACGCCACGCTCCCGAACCCCTGCAGCACGTCGTCGAGCGGATGTCCGGCAGCGGCGACCGCATGGCGCGCATGATCGGGCAGCTTCTCGACTTCACGCGGACCCGGCTGGGGGGCGGGATCGAAGTCGCTCCGCGCCCGTGCGATCTCCGCCAGGTTTGCCGGACGGTCCTCGCGGAGGTGGAGATGCAGTATCCGGAACGCTTCCGGTTCGCTCGACGGGGAGGAGCTGCCCGGAGAGTGGGACGCGGATCGCCTCGCGCAGGTGGTCTCCAATCTCGTCGTCAACGCTCTCGTCCACGGCCCGGCCGAGGAGCCCGTCGAAATCGCGACGTTTCGCGAGGGGAAGGAGGCCGTGCTCGAGGTCTCCAACCGCGGGGAGGAGATACCGGAATCGATGCGGGACGCGATCTTCGAGCCCTTCCGGCGTGGATCGGGCGAGCCGCGAAGAGCCTCGCAGGGATTGGGCCTCGGCCTCTACATCAGCCGGGAGATCACCCGGGCCCACGGGGGCTCCATCGGCGTCGCGTGCCCCGACGGGAGGGTCGTATTCTCCGTCCGGCTGCCGATCCATCGGGTACCGCGCCGGGAAGGCCCGACGCGAGTCGCCACTCTGCCACCGACGTCGGGAGCCCGGACCGGCCCGGCGGCCTGAGGGGCGGAGCACCGGCGTCGACACGTCGGAGGTGCGGGCCCGCATTTCCGGGCGCTTTTGAAGCGGCGCTCGCTCCTACTGCAGGTTGAACGTCTTGACGATGAACACCGCCATCTGGCCGCGCGTGTTCGGGTTGCCCGGGCAGTAGTTGCCGCCGCCGCAGCCGCCGGTGATGTTCTCGGCGGCGAGCTGCTCGATCCAGTCGGCGAAGGAGGACGGGCACGCCACGTCGCCGAACATTCCTGTGCAGGGCGGCGGCACGTAGGCCGAGCCGTGCTCGGCCTTCAGGAGGAAGACCGCCATCTGGTCCCTCCGCACGGGGTTCGCCGGGCAATAGAGACCCCCGCCGCAGCCGGTCGTGATGCCGGCCGCGGCGAACGCCTCGACCCAGTCGGCGAAGGCCGACGGGCACGGCACGTCCCCGAAGATCCCCGCGCAGGGCGGCGGGACGTAGCAGATCCCGTTCAAGGCCTTCAGCAGGAACACGGCCATCTGCTGGCGCAGGGTCGGGAGCGAGGAACCGTACGACCCTCCCCCGACTCCGGCGGTGATCCCGTGGCGCACGAGAATGGAGATGTAGGAGTAGAACTGGTGCGCCGGCGGCACGTCGGCGAAGTCGACGCTCCAGGCCCGCGGGATCGTGCCCGTCCGTCCGGAGGGATTGACGACCGTGACGTCCCAGATGCCGCCCGGCACCGCCGGGGCCTTGGCGTTGAAGAAGACGGTCGCGCCGAACGCGATGTTCGTCATCGGGATTCCGCCGATCGTCGCCGTCAGGCCGTTTTCGAAGTTCGTTCCGAAGACCTGGACGGCCGTCCCGGCCGGGCCGGTCGACGGCGTGATGGTGAACGGGAGGCGTTGCGAGAACTCCGAGGTCCGCCCCGTCGCGTCGGTCGCCGTGGCCGAGATGCGCGAGCCCGCGGCGACCGCGACCGGCAGCGTGACGTCGTACGCCGTGAGGCCGCTGCCGTCGACCGTCAGCGGAGACGTCCCGAGCCAGGTCTCCCCTTCCAGGTAGTCCTGGGGATTCTCCGAGCACGGCGGGTTGGCGTAGAAGTCGAGCGTGTAGCTGCCTGGATCGGTCTGCAAAACACCCTTCACGCGCACGCTGGCGCTGCCGGGCGCCAGTGCCGAGATGTCGACGCTTCCGACGAGCGGGAAGTTCTGGGACGCGTCGCCCTCGGTCGGGTCGTTCGGCGTGGGTCCGGCGACGTCCTGGTCGATCCCCAGCGCGTCGTTGTCATGGATGGAGTTGCCGCGGATGGTCGTCCGGGTCCCCAGATTCCAGATGCCCGTCTGGTTGAAGGCGACGACGTTGGCCTCTCCCGCCGCGGTCCCTCCGATCCGCGTGTCGGTCACGGCCGTCGAGTTGACGGTGATGCCGAAGCCGTTGGGAAGCGGCAGGGTCCCCCCGGCATCCACACCGACGAAGTTGCCGAGGATCTCGGCGCCGTCCCCGCCGTTGAGGACGATGCCTGAAACGTTTCCGGACACGACGTTGCGGGCGGAGGCCGTCGTCCCGCCCACTTTCAGCAGCGCGGCGCTGCCGGCGACCTGGATTCCCGTTGTGTTCTCGATCGCGAGCGTGCCGGTCGCATCCGTGCCGATGCGGTTGCCGGCGACGAGCGTGGCCGTCGAGCCCGTGAGATCGATCCCCACCGTGTTGCCCGAAATGACATTGCCCGCGCCCGCGGCCGTTCCGCCGATGGAGTTGCCGCTGCCGCCCGACAGGGAAACGCCGGCCTGGTTGGCGAGGGGCTGCGTGCCGTCGACCTTCGTTCCGATCCGGTTGCCCCGGATCAGGTTGTCGTTCCCGCCCACGATCCTCACGCCGTAGCCGACGTTGCCCGAAATCAGGTTGCGCGCGCTCGCCGTCGTCCCCCCGACCAGATTCCCGTTCGAGTCGATCAGGATCCCGATTCCGTTGCCGAAGGCCTGCGTCCCGGCCGGATTCGTGCCGATGAAGCAGGCCTCGACCGTATTGCCGCCGCCGCCGAGTTGGAGGCCCGTGGCCAGGTCCGAGAACGCCAGCCCGCGGACGGTCGTTCCGCCGCCGGAGATGGCGAGGCCCGTGCCGTTGAAGAGTCCCTGGCGGATCTGGAAAAGCGGCGTGCCCGCGTACCCGGCCTGCGTCGTGCCGTCGATGATGACGGGGTCCGTGACGGTGGGCAGAGGTGCCCCGAGAAGCATCATGAAGGGCCCTGTCCCGGGAATATCGAACGCGATGGTGTCGAGGACTCCGACGCTCGCGTTGGAGTCGAGGATCGCCTGCCGCAGCGAGCCCGGGGTGTTGTCGATGGCGGTCGTCACGGTGTAGGTCGCGGCGGAAGCCGCCGCGGCCGCAGAGAACCACAGGGCTCCGAGAAACCGAGCGCGGTTGCGCATGGAGACCTCCGGTCGCAAACCCCGAGTCTATTTCGGCCGGCCGCTTCGATCCAGGCGTTCGGGACGAGGCGTGGGGCACCAGGACAAAGGACACTCGCGGCGCGGGCACCCCGCAAGCCAGTCCTCCTTCCGGGCCGCGCCGAAAGCTCAGCAAAAGGTCGAGAAGGCGATGCACGAGCGTAAGTGGGGCACCCTGCGGTCTCCGGGAGCTCGTGAAAAAGGGTCGAGTCGGAAACAGGCGATCGCCATCGGCCGGGGCCGACCGGGAGAACCGGGTCCCACCCACGGTCGCTCTCTCTTCCGGACTCGCGGGATCTTGCGGAACCGAGCTCCGGCGCTCAGCCGCCGAGAACGTCCCGGACGGCGCGAAGGATTTCCGTGCTTCGATAGGGCTTGCGCACCGTGGCCCGGACCCCGGACTCTTCCATCGCTTTCCGCTGCTCCGCGTCGATGTTGCCGCTCGCCACGATGCAGCGAACGTCGGGGTCCCGATCGCGCATCTGGAGAAACGCCTGCCATCCCGCCAGCCGCGGCAGGCCGAGATCGAGCAGGACCGCGCCGATTCGCTCGGCGTTCTCCGCGTGACAACGCACGGCTTCCCGACCATCGAGGGCCGTGAGCACCTCGAACCCCTCCTCCTCGAGGATCTCCTTGATGGGGTCCAGAAGCGCCTTTTCGTCCTCGACGATCAGAATCGTCGCCGGAACGCGCCCCAGGGGCGGCGGGGCGGGCGCCGCGCGAGGCACTCCGCGACGGCCACCTTCCCCGGTCCCGGTGGACGCCCGGCGGCCCACCGTCGCCGCAACGTAGATGCGCACCGTCGTACCTTTCCCGATCTCGCTCTCGACGTCGATGAATCCACGGTGCGAATTGACGATGCCGTACACCACCGAGAGACCCAGCCCCTGCCCGCCCGCCCCCTTGGTCGAGAAGAATGGCTCGAACATCCGCTCCCGTGTCTCGCCGTCGATGCCGTGACCCGTATCCGCGACACACAACTCGACGAAACGCCCGCCGGACGCCTCGGGGAACTTGGCTCGCAGGGTCTCCGCCGTCACGACGTCGCTACCGAGCGTCAAGACTCCCCCCCGGGGCATCGCATCGCGGGCATTGACCGCGAGGTTGAGAACGGCCTGATGCAGCTGATTCGGGTCGGCGTGGACGCGCGGCACCCGGCGGGCGAGCTTCGTCGCAATCTTGATCTGCTTCGGAAACGTCTCCCGGAGCATCAACTCCACTTCACGCACCACGGCGTTCACGTCGGTCGGCTCGAAGGCGACGTCGGTCTTGCGGGCGAAAGTCAGCAGCTGGCGCACGACCGCCGCACCCCGTTCCACGGCTTTCCGGATCGATCGTGAGCTGCCCGCGCGGCGGTCGACCGCGAGGTCGGCCCGGGACAACAGCTCGGCGTGGGCCGAGATGATGTTGAGGAGATTGTTGAAGTCGTGCGCGACGCCGCCGGCCAGCCTCCCGACCGAATCGAGTTTCTGCATCTGCCGCACCTGGTCCTGCAACCGGGAGCGCTCGGTCAGGTCGCGAAGGTTCGCCTGAAGGACCTGTCGATCGCCGAGCCGATACGTGTACAGGACGGCCTCGACGAGGACGGCCTGGCCGCCCCGGTTGCGCAGCCTCACCTCGGGATCGAGATGAAAGCCTTCCTCGACGGTCCGGGAGAAGCGGGCCCGCGCAGCGACGGGATCCTCGAAGACCTCCAGCTCCCACGGCGGCCGGCCGATCAGCTCGGACCGCGCGTAGCCCAGCAGCTCCTCGAGATACGGGTTGGCATCCAGGAGCTCGCCGGTCGCCGCATCCGCCAGCCAGATTCCTTCCCGTGCCGTTTCGAAGATGCGCCGGTAGCGGAACTCGGAGCTCCGCAGCGCCTCTTGCGCCCGCATGCGGTCGGTCAGGTCCTCGAAGGCCAGCAGAACGAGGGGGTCTTCCTCGCCCGGCAGACGGACGCGCCTTCCGTTGAGCCGGAGCGTCCGCTCCCCGACGCCCTCGATCTCGACCGTCAGGTCGTGGTCCCGGATCGGCGCCTTCTCGCGGAGTGCTCCCTGGAGAAGCTCCCGCAAGCTCGAATCCGCCGCCCCGAGGTTCCAGAGCTCGAGCAGCGGCCGGCCCTCGATCCCGTCCGGGACCGTGCCGAAGCTGCGATGGAACGACTGGTTCGCCGTCCGGACCCGGAGGCTGGAGTCGATGACGACGATCGCTTCCCGGATGGTTTCGACGAGAGCCTCGGCGTAGCGGCGCGCACGGTGGACCTGCTCCAGGCTCTTCTTGATCGGATCGATGTCGAAGAAGGCGAGAACGGCGCCGTCGATGCGTTTGTCCGTGGTGCGGTAGGGCCGGGCGTGCATCTGCAGCCACCGATCGTGATCGTCCTGAATCTCGAGCTCCTGAGGCTCGCCGTTCCGGATCACCTCGAACACCACAGCCTGGAGGTCGATCGCCTTCAGATTGGGACGGATGTCCCGGATCCGCCGGCCAGCGTCGGCGGCGATCAGGTTCAGGAGCTTCTCGGCGGGGGGCGTGAAACGCCGGAGCCGCCCCTCGCGGTCGAGCATGACGATCGGGAGCCGGACCCCCGTGAGCAGATTGACAAGGTCGTCGTTGAGCCGGGTCAACTCGGTGTTGCGGTTCTGCATCTCCTCGTTGACGGTCGTCAGCTCCTCGTTGGTCGACTGGAGTTCCTCCTTTGCCGTTTCGAGCTCTTCGTTGGTGGACTGCAACTCCTCGTTGGAGGAGAGGATCTCCTCGTTGGCCGATTTCAGCTCCTCGTTGGAGGCTTCCGTCGTCTCGATGATCGCCTGGAGATGTTCGCGGGTTTCCGCCAGCTCCTGCTCGAGCTGAGCGATCATCGCGCGGCCGCCGCGGGACGCGGGCGCCGGACGGGAGGCCGGCGCGGGCCGGCGGGTCTTCGACGCGGCCTCTTCGAAAAGAACGACATAGTGCCTTGGATCGCGCCCATTCCCGCCGAGGGGTACGACTTCCACGTCCACGGAGCGGGTATGACCGTCCTGCCGCACGCGCACCTTCTCCCGGCGGACGGTCTTCCCGGTGCGCCGGGCCTTCAACAAGCCCGAACGCAAATCCCCGAGGAGTCCCTCGCGCGCCATCTTCATCACGTTCAGGCTGGCCGCCCCGGCCGGCGCCTCGAGGTAGGCGCCAGTGCGCCCGCGGAACTGCACCACGTTGCCGACCTCGTCCACGACGACCCCGGCCGGCCCGTAGCGCCCGAGCACCAGCCGGTCGGCCTCCCTCTGAAGGTCGATCGGTGGTCCATCCGGCGGCCGCTCCTCCGCTGCCGGCCCGGCCACCGCCGGACCCGCGCGCGCGAAGTCGACGAGAGGCCGCGGCGGCCCCGGACGCCGCGTGAAGATCCGGTGGTTGCGGTCCAGCGCAGCGAAGAGATCGCCGAAACCCGCGATCGTCTCCGCGCTCCCGAGAAGTAGATAGCCCGACGGCCGCAGCGCGTAGTGCAGGAGCGGGATCACCCGCTTCTGGAGAGCCGGCTCCATGTAGATCAGGAGGTTTCGGCAGCTGACCAGATCGACGTTGGAGAAGGGCGGATCCGTCGCGACGTTCTGGCGCGCGAAGACGCATACATCGCGGACGTTTCGCGAGATCTGCCAGCCCTTTTCGGCCCGGACGAAGAAGCGCTTCAAGCGGCGCGGAGCGACATCGGCGAGCGCGTTCTCGAGGTAGAAGCCCGTCCGGGCCTTCTCGATCGCCGCCTCGGCGATGTCCGTCGCGAAGATCTGGACCGGCGGGCGCACGTCCTGCGCCTCGATCGTCTCGAAGAGCGCGATCGCGAGCGAATACACCTCCTCTCCCGTCGAACAGCCCGGCACCCACACGCGGATCGGAACGCTGCCCGGCCTTCGGCGCAGCAATGCCGGGAACACCTCGCCCTGAAGCGTCTCGAAGACCTCGGGATCGCGAAAGAAGGCGGTGACCGTGATGAGGATGTCTTCGTGCAGTGCCAGGCTCTCGGCGCGGTCCCTGCGCAGCAGCTCGGCGTACGCGCGCAGCGTGTCGACCTTCCGCAGCGCCATCCGCCGGGCGATCCGGCGTCTCACCGTCGACTGTCGATACCCCGAAAAGTCGACTTGCGTTTCGTTGCGGAGGATCGCCAGGACGCGAGCATAGTCTGCGTCGGCCGCGGAAGGAGGCGGCGGCGGCGCCGGGAGCTCCGGTCGGACGTAAGGATGCTTCGCCATCCGCGCGATCTCGCGGGCGATCGTCTCGGGAGAACCCACGAAATCGACAGCCCCCGCGGCGATTGCGGCGCGCGGCATGTCGTGGAAGCGGGCGGTCTCCTCGTCCTGGGCGAACGTGACCCCGCCCCCGGCCTTGATCGCGCGCAGGCCGAGAGCGCCGTCCGACAAGGTGCCGGAGAGGACGATTCCAATCGCGCGGCTCCCGTAGCCCTCCGCCACGGAAAAGAAGAAGTGGTCGATGGACCGCTCCTTCGCGAGGCGCCGCGACCGGGGCTCCACCCGAAACGACCCGTCCGCCAGCCGGATGTCGGCGCTGGAGGGGATGACGTAGACGCGGTCGGGCTCGACGCGCATGCCGGCGGCGATCTCGAGGACCGGCATCCGCGTGGAGCGGCTGAGGATCTCCTTCAGCAGGCTGTCTCTCTTGGGATCGAGGTGCTGAACCAGGACGAACGCCATGCCGGAATCGGAAGGCAGGTGGCGCAGCAGCTGCGTGAAGGCCTCGAGGCCACCGGCGGAGGCGCCGACGCCGACGATCGGGGACGCCCGGTCTTTCCCCGGGGCGGACGACCGGACCCGCGGGCGGCGCGAAGCGGCACGGTCCCGCGAGCGGGGCTTCACCGACCGCCGGGGCCGGTTCGACTGACTCCGAAGCCGCGACATGACCGCTTCACCTTGCCCGCAACCAGATTAGTCTATCTGCTCGTCCCCGGGCTTTTCCCGCACCTTCGCCGGCACGAAACCGGGAGTCTTGCAGGGCGGGGCCAGGGGGCCTCTGCGGCCGGCAGTGTCGACGGGTCCGGCCTCCGTCAGTGGCCCCCCGAAAGACAATCGAGGAGCGACCGCAACGCTTCGGGCCGAAGCGGCTTGAGCAGGTACGGTCGAAACCCGGCTCCGTCGACCGGCGGCGATCCGACTCGTCTCCCCAACCGGTGACCGCGACCAGAACGACGTCCCGTCCCCATGGGCGACGGCGAATCTTCTCGGCGGCCGCGAGTCCGGTCATCCGCGGAAGGCCGATATCCATCAGGATCCATTCGGGATGCCAGGATTTCGGGTCGGAGCGCCCGAGGCCCGAGGAGGGGAACTCCCGCCAGCCGGAAAGCGAGTTTCGGAACAGGCCCGCGGGGGCAAAACGGCAGAGCCGACGGCCAGCGAATGTTCCACGCTCCCAAAAAAATGTAAACCAGGTGCCGGAACGGAATCGGCCCGCCAGGCGCAACGCCGGAACCTTTCCCCGGGAGCCCGGGACCGAGCGAGCCACCCCCGTGGGCCGGGGAAGAGCGGGATCCGGTCCGCTCGCCGCCGCGGCAGTCTGCGAGGAAAGGCCGGCGGACGCGGTGCGGCTGGACCTACCCGCCATTCCGGGCCTTCACCTGTCGGTCGAAGCCCGGGAGGATCGCCCGGACGAATGCGTTCTCGAGAACGCCGCCCAGGACGTCGAAAAAGCTCGAGTGGGCGTCGCCGACCGGGCCCTCGATCGTGGCGTTGGTCGCCACCTGGTCGCGCTCCCGGTTCTTCAGAACGTCGGAGGCGATGTCGACGATCCGCTCGTATGCCTTTCTCAGAAAGCCCTTCCCCTTCTCCTGACGGGAATCGTAGACGTCGACGTCCTTGAAGATCGGCTTCACATATCCCTTCAGGTGCGCTTCATGGACGTCGATCTCCGAGTAGAGCTGGAACGTACCTCCGGCCACATCGAACTTTCCGAAGGCCCGGAAGAGACCGTTGAGATCGGTCATCGGCGTCGGGCCCACGGCCACCTTGAGTTTCAGGTCGGGGCTTCCGCGGGTCGGCCGGAACGTGCCGTCGGCCTCGACTTTCCCCGAGCCCTGGAACCTCCCGGTCAGGGTCGCGTGCGCAGTGCGGCCGGGCGGGAGGGTGTCGAGACCCTCGACCGTCGCGTCGGCACGGTCGACGAAGAGGCGATAGTCCGGCTCCCGCGAAGTGTCGCGAAGCTCGAGACGGGAGTCCACGAGCCGGAAACGAGCCAGTCGCAGCTCCCAGGGAACCCGACCTTCGCGGCGAGGGGGTGCAGCAGCGGCCGGCGCCAGACCGTGTTCCTGAGCGCCCGGACGCCGCTTCTCGTAGCCGATCCGGACACCCGACACGACGAGCTCCGGCAGGATCAGGCGACGAACGCCCGGGGCGAACTCGAGCTCGCCGTGGGCCGTCAGCGACCCGCCCGCCACCAGGACGTTCCAGTGGTCGACGACCGAATGGAACGGATCGAGAGGGATCGCGTCGAGCGCGAGGCGTCCGCGGACACCGACGTACGGCTCGGCCAGAAAGTCCGCGTGGCCTTCGAACGACGCCCTTCCCGTCCGGAAAACGACCGCGCTCGCCTCCACCGGCGAAGGGTACGTGCGCTCCTGCGAGTGGATGTTGCGGATGTTCGAGGCCCTCAGCGCGACCCGGCTCACCTCCAGTGGATGCTCCGGGTCCCGGTCGACGTAAGTCAGCGAGCCGTCGCGGATGCGCAGCAGGTTGATCTTCAAGGGATAGATAGCCTCGACGGCCTCCTGCCAGCCCTTTCGCCCCGCCGGAATCTCGTCGCTCAATTCGCTCCGCAGCTGCGCCAGGTGGATCCACGCCCGGGGGCGATCGATGGCGAAGTCGGCGACCACCCGCAGGAACAGGAGCTCCTTCCAATGCACACTCGCATGCAGCCGCGGGATCACGAGAACCGCCGGTTCCCGATGTGCCGACTGGCGCAGCACGACGTCGCGCAGAGTGATCGAGAAGCCGAGCGGCTGAAAGCGTGCGCCGCCAACGCGGATCTCGTAGCCGGTCAGGTGGGAGTTCATCCTCGACTCGATCGAGCGCCGCAACGCTTCGTTGGGAACGAGACCGAGAAGGCCCAGAACGGCCAGGACAGCCGCGCCGACGAGCGCCCCCCGAAGGCGCAGGCGCGGCTTTCTCGCCGGCCGGGGCTTCGACACGACTTCCGGACGCGCGCGCGGCGCGGTGGCGCTCATACCGCCGAATTCGCAAGGTCGATGCCAGGTTGGGAGCGGCGCGGCCGGAGACCCGGCCGGGAACAGCGCCCGGTCCCTCGTCAGGAGACGGCGCGGCCGGGGTGCCAGACCGCTTTCCTGCGCGACATCTTCGGCGGTTTCGCCCGTTCGGGATGCGCGAGCAGCCTTCGGCGCCGGTCCTCCGGATCGCCCTCGGCCGCCTTCTCCATGTCTCCGCCTTCGTCGCGCGCGATCTCGATCAGCAGCCGGTCGGATACGGCGGAGCGCGGTTCTGCTTTCGTCACGTCCCGTCGGCCGGCCGCTTCGTCGCGGTGCTTGATCAGGAGCCACGGCGTCGTCTTCCCGGCCGCCCGGCGTCCGATGCGGACGAGGACCCAGCCGCCCTTGAGCTTCTCGCCGTCGAGGCGAAACTTCAGCTCCCCCTTCGAAAGGGCGGCATCCACGTCCGGGGACTCCGGAAACCAGCGGCCGCGATCCCAGATCATGACCGTGCCGCCGCCATATTCGCCTGCCGGGATGACACCCTCGAAGCGGTTGTACTCGATCGGATGGTCCTCGGTCGGCATGGCCAGCCGCTTGTCCGACGGGTTGAGCGAAGGGCCCTTCGGGACGGCCCAGGACTTCATGACTCCGCCCCACTCGAGACGAAAGTCGTAGTGCAGCGCGGTCGCCCGATGCTTCTGAATCACGAACGCCAGGCGCTTCGTGCGTCGCCTCGGAGACAGCCCGCGCGGCTCGGGTGTGACGCCGAATCGGCGCCGACGTCGGTACGACTCGAGCCGGGTGCGCGCCATGCGCTCACTGATGTTTCAAGAAACGTGCCCTGCGGGCACGATTTCTGCTCTTCGCCTCATCCCATGACCGTGGTGGATCGGCTTCGGACGCGGGGCATCCGTCGCCTCGGCTCGCCGGCGGCCGGCTTCCGGTATCGGACGGCGCGCGGCGGCCGGCCCTCGGCGCACGACCTTGCGCGGATCCGCGGCCTCATGGTGCCTCCCGCCTGGAGGGAGGTTCACATCAACCCTGCACCGGACGCGGCGGTCCAGGCCGTCGGACGGGACCGCGCCGGGCGCTGGCAATACCTCTACTCGCAACGCCAGCACCGGCTCCGGGAACGGCGCAAGCGCGTTCGCCTGGTCGCGCTCCTGCGGGCCCTGCCCGAGCTGCGCACCCGCGTCGCGGCGGACCTGAGACGCGAGGGACTGCCGAGGGAACGCGTGCTCGCGTCGATGGTGCGCCTTCTCATGCGCGGCTTCCTCCGGCCAGGCAGTCAAGCCTATGCGCAGGAGAACGGCACGTTCGGACTCGCGACGCTCCGGCCCCGGCACGTCCGCGTCCGGGGCGCTCGCGTCCTCCTGGAATATCCCGGCAAGTCTCATCGCGTGCAGCGGCGCGAGATTTTCGACTCTTCGGCGGCGCGAGTGGTCCGCGCGCTTCTTGCGCAGCCCGGCCGACAGGTGTTCCGGTACCGCGGCGACGACGGCGTCTGGGTCGACGTCCGGCGCCGCCACATCAACTCCTACCTCCGCGAACGACTCGGAGCGCAGTTCACCGCAAAGGATTTCCGAACCTGGGCGGGAACGCTCCTGGGCGCCTGCGCGCTGGCGCGCGCCGGTTACCCGCGGCCGCCGACGAAAACGGCACTCCGGCGCCGAATTGCGCAGGCCATGCGCGAGACGTCGGCGCTCCTCGGCAACACGCCGGCGGTCTGCCGTGCCTCCTACGTGAGCCCGGCCGTGCTCGTGGCTTTCGAGAAGGGACGGCTCCTGGCCCTCCCCCCGACGCTCGACAGCCTGGTGCGCTCCCGGCCCCGCGCCCTGGAAGCCGTCGAGCGGCGGCTCGTTCGGCTGGTCGGCAGCCTCAACGGCTTCTCGCCGGCGAGGCGGCGGTCCGTTAGGCCCTGATCCGCCGTTCCCGGCGGGACTCGAGCAGGCGGCAGCCACCCTGCCTCGCCAATCTGCCATCCGTTCCGCCACGAGCCGATCCCGGCCTCGGCCTCTTCAACGTTGGCACATCTGTCGAGCGCACCGCGCAAACCTCCCGGCGGGTTCGCGAGGGGGGCAAACCACGTTCCGGGTTCCGTTGCCCGAACGGACGACGCACCGGAAGGGCCACGCAGCCGGAGTCTGGCCGCAAACGAATCCTGGCGGAAGCGTGTGGGAGTCGAACCCACCCGTCCCGGCGCGAGGCCGCGACGCCGACGGATTTGAAGTCCGCGAGGGTCACCGGACCCCGTGCGCTTCCGCCGCGCAGCCTATAACGCCCGGCGGCGGAAAGGTGCCGTCGGCGCGCGGCTTGCAATAGCATCGGGGACGAAAGGACCACTCACGATGAAAGCACGCACCAGGAAGAAAGCCTCCCCGTCCCCTTCGAAGAAGCCGTTCCTCTCGGACATCCAGGAGCTTCGGGCCCGCGCCCGCCGCCACATCGACCAGGGGGCCGTCACCGAAGGATACCGCGCCGACCGGGAGACCGTCGTCCGCGTCCTGAACGAGGCCCTCGCGACCGAGATCGTATGCGTCCTGCGCTACAAGCGGCACCACTACATGGCGGCCGGGATCCACGCGCAGGCCGTCGCCCAGGAATTCCTCGAGCACGCCAACGAGGAGCAGGCACACGCGGACCAGATCGCGGAGCGAATCACCCAGCTCGGCGGCGAGCCCAACTTCTCCCCGGAAGGGCTCTCCTCGCGGAGCCACTCGGAATACGTCGAAGGGACGACCCTCGTCGACATGATCCAGGAGGACCTGGTGGCCGAGCGCGTGGCGATCGAGTCCTACTCGGAGATCATCCGCTACCTCGGCAACGACGACCCGACGACGCGCCGGCTGATGGAGTCGATCCTCGCGATGGAGGAAGAGCACGCGGAAGACCTGAAGACGCTGCTCCAGACGCTTTCGACGTAGGGCCTCCAGCGCGGAGGATGCCGCGCTGGAGGGGGCGAGAAAGGGCGGGGGCCATTCCCGCCGCTTCGCTCGTACGGCGAAAAGGTCTTCAACAACCCGGACCGCCATCTGGCCGAGCGCGTTCGGGTTGGCCGGCTCCTCATCGCGGATTCGCCTCCGGGAAGTATTCCTCGTGGATCGGGAAGTCATGGAGGTCGCGCGCGATCGCCGCCTCGAGAAACCGATCGACCCAGCGATAAATGTCGTAGTCGCTGACGGCCTGGCGCATGCGGCGCATCCGCCGCCGCTGCTCCGCAGCCGAGGCGCGCAGCGCGCGCTCGAGCGCTTCGGCGACGCCTTCCGTGTCGTAGGGATTGACGAGAAAGGCCCCGCGCTGCAGCTGGGCCGCGGCGCCCGCGAACTCCGACAGCACCAGTGCGCCGTCCTCGTGGACATGCGTCGCGCAATACTCCTTCGAAACGAGGTTCATGCCGTCCTTCAGGGGCGTGACGAGGGCCACGTCCGCGGCCAGGTAGTAGGCCGGCAACCGCGGCCACTCGAGATTTCTGTAGATGTAGTGCACCGGGACCCAGCCGGACCGCGTGAACTGCCCGTTGATCTCACCGACGAGGCGCTCGATCTCGACCTTCTGGCGCTGGTAGCGCGGGATGTCCTCGCGGCTTGGAAGCACCACCTGGACAAACGTCACCTGGCCCTCGAGATCGGGATGCCGGATCAACAGCGTGCGGAACGCCTCGAGCTTGAGTGGGATCCCCTTGGTGTAGTCGAGCCGGTCGATTCCCAGCACGATCTTTCGGTTCGGTTCGTCCTCCCGGATGCTCCGGAACTTGGACAGCACCGCCGGGTCGCTCGCGCGCCGGGCGAATTCCGCGAAGTCGATCGAGATGGGAAAGGAACCGACGCGCACCTCGCGGCCGTCGATCGCGACCGTCCGCACGTCGCCCTTGCCGGAGATCTCGGCGTCCTTCAGCAGCATCCTCACGCACTGAAGAAAGTTCCGGCGCCCGCCGACCGTCTGAAATCCGACGAGGTCGTGCTCGAGGATCGCGCGCAGGATCTGGAAGCGCCACGGCAGCTTGAGGAAGATGTCCAGAGACGGAAACGGGATGTGGAGAAAAAAACCGATCCGGCCCCGGAAGCCCAGCCGCCGCAACTCGCGGCCCACCGCGAAGAGCTGATAGTCGTGGATCCAGACGAAGTCGTCTTCCCCGGCCTCGGCGAACGTCGCCTCGGCGAACCGACGGTTGACGGTTTCGTAGGCGCTCCAGTATCCGGGGCGGAACCGGCAGAGCGAGGGAAGGTCGTGGAACAGCGGCCACAGAATCTCGTTGGAGAAGCCGTGGTAGAAGTCGTCGCGCTCGGCCTCCGACAGCGGGACGGGAACGAGGTCGAAACCGTAATGCTGCTGGGCCGCCGCAAAAACCGCCTCGGCATTGTCGAGCTCCTCCCGGGTCACTCCCGGCCAGCCGACCCACCGCCCTCCCCGATCCTGGAGGACCGGTCGAAGGGCCGTCACGAGACCGCCGCTGCCGGGCTCGACCGTCCAGACGCCTTCCGGATCGCGCGCGAGGGCGAAAGGCAGCCGGTTCGAAACGACGATCAGGCCCACTTTGGATTCCAGTCCGGAGCGCCCGTCCCCATCCAGAGTCTCAAGAACATGAGGAGATCGTCCGGAGGATACAGCCAGACATCGGCCCGCGTCTCGCGAGGGACGGGTCGCACGAGAGCGCCCAGTCCCCGCCCGCGGATCTCGGCGAACGCATCTTCGTCCGTGTCATCGTCCCCGAGATAAGCGGCCGGCACGCCGGGCGCCTCCTCCGCGAGTACGCGCTCGACCACCCTGCCCTTTCCGATGCCCGCCGGCCGGAGCTCGACGCCGCCGTCGAAGACCCGGATATCGAGGCCCGCCTCGCGCGCCGGCCCCGACCAGCGGGCCAGCACTTCCGGGCCGGCTCGAGCGAATGACTCCGGCGCCGCGCGCGCGTGAAGCGCCAGGCCGAACGGCTTCGTCTCGAGGAGCCCCTGCCAGCCGCGGTCACGCACCCAGCGCGCGACCTCCGCGACGAGCTTCCCGACGGAGTCCGCCACGGGCGCGACGTCGCGCTCGCCCGCGGGCGAGGAGTGCTCGAGGCCGTGGGAGCCCCACAGCTCGATCGGAAGGCCGACGAGGCGACCGACGTCGTCGAGCGGCCGCCCGCTCACGACGGCGAGGCGCGTCCGCCCGTCGTTGGCGACATCGGCCAGGACCTCCCGGACGCCCGGGTAGGGTTCGGCCCGCGCGCGATCCTTCGCAAACGGCGCGAGCGTCCCGTCGTAGTCGAGAAGGAGCGCCCGGCGCGGCGCCTCGCGCACGCGAGAAAAGAAGGCCACGGGCTCGAAAGCGGCATTCAGGATTCGCATCAGAGAACGTGGCGAGCGAACGCGGACCCGCGCCGGCGCTCCAGCCACATCGCCGCCACTACGATACGGGAGACACCGTCGGCCGGCCAGCACCTTCCCGAGTCTTTCCGCCAAGAAGTTGTCCTCTGTCCTTGCGCCACACGGCCGACCTCCCCGGCCATCATATCGGATCGCGATATACTCGCGAACGCGATGGCACGCCGACTCACCGACGCCGACTTCGGCGGCCTCGCGCGGTTTCGCCAGGCGCTTCGGCGGTTCCTGAGGTTCTCGGAAGACGCGGCGCGGCGTGCCGGCATCTCGCCGGCCCAGTACCAGCTCCTGCTCTTCGTCCGCGACTTCGAGTCGCCGCCCACGATCGCCGATCTCGCCGACCGCCTCCAGGTCAGCCATCACAGCACCGTGGGATTGATCGACCGCTCGGAGACGGCGGGGCTCGTGGCCCGGCGGCGCGACCGGGAGGACGCCCGGCGGGTCCGGGTTCGCCTCACGTCGAGAGGAGGTGCGATCCTCACCCGCCTCGTCCGGGAACACTATGCCCGGCTGGGCGAGCTCCGTCGTGCGGTCCCATCCGCCCGCTTGTTCGAGCGGCCGCGGGCGCAGACTCCACCCCGTCGGCGGCCGCCCCGCTGAAGCCGGATGCGAGGCCTGCGGGCGGAGTCGCGGCACGGGCCTCGGGCTTTTCGACATTTTCCCGACCGGCACGAAGACCCTCGTGACCCGTTCGCGACGCAAAGCGTCAGCACCTGCGGCGTATTGACGTGGACGGCAGGACGATTCGGAGCGAACGCATGATTGCTCCCGCGCTCCCCTCTCCGTCGACGCACGGCGCCGCTCCGGGATCCGCACCTGTGTAGAATCGGTCAACTCCCATGCGGCGTCTGCCGAGCTTCTGGCGGGACGACAAGGGCCTGAGCGCGCTGCTCCTGACCCTGGTAGCGACGCTCTTCGTGGCGCCCCCGCTGGTGGTCTCGGGAATGCTGGGTCCGATCGTCCTCGACGGGGTCTTCTCGCTCGTACTCATCAGCGGAGTCGCGGCCCTCTCCCATCGGCGCCTCCTGAAGGTCCTCGCGACGATTCTCGCGGTCCTCGCCGTGGCGACCCGCGCATGGACGATCTTCTCGTCGTCGCCGGCCGTCGCGCAGGCCAGCCGGTGGCTGGCGTTGATCTCGCTCCTCGTGCTGACCGTCCTCACGCTGGTGCAGGTCTTTCGGGCGGGCCCCATCACGAGGCACCGCATCGGAGGCGCGGTCGCGGCGTACCTTCTGCTCGGACTGACGTGGTCGACGGCGTACGAGATCGTCCTCGCCCGCATCCCGGACGCGCTCCGCCTTCCCGCGAACGAGAATCACCTGCTCGGCGTCGTCTACTTCAGCTTTGTGACGCTGACGACCGTCGGCTACGGCGACATCACTCCCGTGGCCCCGATCGCGCGCAGCCTCGCCACGAGCGAGGCCCTCGTCGGCCAGCTCTTCCCCGCGATCCTGATCGCCCGCCTGGTTTCGATGGAGATCTCGGGGCGGGAACGCCACCGGATCGAGTCGGAGGACGCCCCAAAAAAGTAAGCCCGCGCGCCGGGCCCCGTCGGCCCCAACGCGCGGGCTCCTCGAGCCCGGAATCCTCGTCCGGACTACTTGGGCGACACCGTGATGTTCTCGAGCCGCACCGGCTCGCCCATGTAGTTGTTGAGCTTGAGCTTGCCCGTCTTCGGGTCGATCGAGGCCTTGCCGGCCACCACGATCTTGCCCTCGCCCTTCTTGGCGCCCTTGGCGAACCGCATCTCGATGACGGTCGCGTCGTACTTGTTCGCGGCGCCGGGCGAGAGCATCGCCGCTCCCGAGAGCGGGCGGTTCGTCGCAATGACGACCTGGCGCGTGCCGTCCGGCAGGTCGTTCGAGCGCGCGTAGAAGAGGGCGTCGCCCATCGTCTCGGAGCCCTTGATGTAGCCGACCTGCGGCAGGTCCTGCATGATGTTGACCATCGCCTGCGAGCCCGAAGCCTTGAGCACGTTCTCGAGGAGCGCGCGCTCGCCGTCGGTCGACCAGCGGTTGATGACGATCTCGACGACGCCGGACTGGCCGCTCGTCACGCTGACGGCGAAGCCGGTGAACCTCTCGACGGCAACGTTGCCGGGCTCCGGGGCCTTCTTGTTGACCGCCTGAGCCGAGGCGGACGCCGCCACGGCAAGAGCACTTCCGATCACAGCCAGGACGAGTCCAGGACGCGGTTTCATTGAATCCTCCTCTGACGCCTTCGACCGGGGGTGGTCGAGCGCGCCCGCTACTCTATCCCGAGGGGAGGCGACCGGGAGTCAGGTCAGGTAACCGGCCCGAACGGCCTGCAAAACGGCCCTCGTCCGATCGCGCACGCCGAGTTTCGACAGGATGCTGGAAACGTGGTTCTTGACGGTGCCCTCGACGAGATTGAGGGCCCGGGCGATCTCGCGGTTGCTGTAACCGCCGGTCAACAGCCGCAGGACCTCGACCTCCCTCCCCGTCAGCGGGTCCGCCGGTTCGAGCCGCGGGAAGTTCGCCACGAGGAAGACGCGAATCAAGCGCCGGACAACGCGCCGCCGGAGGTCCTGGCGCTCTGGCAGGAGCTCCAGGCCCGGGCCGAGAAGCGCCTCGGTCACCGCGCGATCGAATTTCGACAGTACGGGATCGCGGCGGCGGACTGAGCCTCGCCGCCGCCCGTCGGCTCAGAACCCGGGCGGGCGCTCCCCCGCGACGCCCGAGGCTTTCTCGAGGGCGACCGCCGCGGTCGCGATCGTCCCCTCGTCGAACATCCGCCCGATGAACGAGACCCCGTGGGGAACGCGCCGAGGCTTCGCGAAGGTCGGCATCGGGTTCTTCGGGTCCGGTGCCCAGTCGCTGCGCGCCTGAGTGACCTGGAGGAAACCCGTGCGCAGCACGATCGCGGGGTGGCCCGTGAAGTTCGTGATCGTCAGGATCTCGTCGCGCAGCGGCGGCGAGAGCAGGAGGTCGACCTCCCGGAAGATCTTCTCCATCTCCTGCGCGACCTTGCGGCGCATGCGGTCCGCCTGAACATAGTCGACCGCCGACAGGAAGCGGGCCTGACGGAAGACGTTGGGCCAGGCGTCGGGGACCTGGGCCTTCAACTCGTCGAGACCGTTCGAAAGCGTCAGCTCCTCAAAGGAGGCGGCCGCCTCGGCGAAGAGGATCGTGTTGAGCGACCCGTACGGCCAGTCCGGCAAGCGGACCTCGACCGGCGTCATGCCGAGCCTGCGGCAGGTTTCCAGGGCCGCGCGATCCACTTCGGTTGCCGGGCTCTCGTTCATCCAGGCCGCGACATAACCGACCTTGAGACCCTTCACCGGCCCCTTTGCGTCGAAGTCGAGGTGGCTCGGCACGCTCGAGAGGTCGCCGGGGTCGGGGCCCGTGATCGCCTGGAGAACGAGCATCGCGTCCTCGACGCCGCGCGTCATCGGCCCGAGCTTGTCGAGCGACCAGCAGAGAGCCATCGCTCCGGTTCGCGGCACCCGGCCGAAGGTCGGCCGCAGGCCGGTCACGCCGCAGCGGACCGCGGGGTCGATGATGGAGCCGCCGGTCTCGCTGCCGACCGAGAAGCCGACGAGCGCCGCGGCCGTGGCGGCGCCGGGGCCCGCGCTCGAGCCGCCCGAGCCCTCCTCGAGGAGCCACGGGTTCATCGTCTGGCCGCCGAACCAGATGTCGTTCAGGGCCAGGGCGCCGAGCGACAGCTTGGCCATGAGGACCGCGCCCGCCTTCTGCAGACGGTCGACGACGGCCGAGTCCGCTTCGGGGACCCGGTTGCGATAAGGCTCGGCGCCGTAGGTCGTCCGGATCCCCTTCGTGTCCATGAGGTCCTTCACGCCGAACGGAATGCCGTGGAGCGGTCCCCGGTACCTGCCCGCCGCGATCTCCGCGTCGGCGCGCCTGGCCTGCGCGAGCGCCGTCTCTGTCGTCAGCGTGATGATGCAGTGGAGCTTCCCGTCGAAACGCGCCACCCGATCGAGATAGATGCGCGTCAGCCGCTCGGAGGTGAGCGCCCGCGACTTGATCCACTGGCCCTGCGCGGCGATCGTGGCGAAGGCGATGTCCTCGTCCTTCTTCGGCAGCGGGCCGGGATCGGCGGCGGTCGCGACGAAACGATCGCGTGTCGGCCCCGGGGCGACGCCCGGGATCATCGGGTTCCAGAGCGTCGCCGGGACCACGTCGGTCCCGAGGGCGAGCTTGCGCGGACCGGTCCGCCGTTCCATCGTCGAGGCCATCGCGCGCTGCCAGCTTCCGGCGATCTGCGCCTGCTGCGTCGGGGTGAACTCGACGCGCACGAGCTTCTGCGCCTCGACGACGGTCGCCGTCGTGATGTCGGGACCGACCGGCGGCGCGGTGCCGAACGCGGGCGGCGTGCCCTCGACCGGCGTGGGGATGGGGTCCGGCGCGGCAACGGCTCTCCGCGCGGCGGCGGCCCCGACGACTCCGGCGGCGGTGCGGGCGAGAAACTTCCGGCGCGACTGCGACATGGACGTCTCCTGTTTTCGGCAATCCTATGCTCAGCCGACTCCGCCCGCAGGCGGCGGCCGGGCCGCCGGCGCAAGAAAGGCCGGCGGCCCGGGGATCGCCGGCCGAAAGATTCGCAGAAAAGGACCGCTACGGCGATGCTCGAAGCGATAGAGGGTCGGTCCGGAAAGCCGTCATCTGGTCCCGTCGGGACAGGATCCCCGGGACGATAGACCGGGCCCGCGCCGCAGCCTCGATGCTGATCGGCCTCGCGACCGTCTTCGCATCGGCGTGATAGAAAATCCCGCGGGAGGAGAGCGATGCCCTTCGTGACCGTCGGAACGGAGAATTCCGGGTCGATCGACCTCTACTACGAAGACCACGGTGGCGGAAAACCCGTGGTCCTCGTCCACGGGTGGCCGCTCTCGGGCCGTTCCTGGGAGAAGCAGACGACCGCGCTCCTCGAGGGCGGTTACCGCGTCGTCACCTACGACCGGAGGGGATTCGGAGAATCGAGCAAGCCGACGGTCGGCTACGACTACGACACGCTGGCCGCCGACCTGAACGCGGTCGTCACCAGACTCGACCTGCGCGACGCGGCGCTCGCGGGCTTCTCGATGGGCGGCGGCGAAGTGGCACGGTACATCGGGACCTACGGCTCCGAGCGCGTGCGCAAGGCCGTGTTCCTCGGCGCGATCCCGCCGTTTCTGCTCAAGACCCCGGACAACCCGTCGGGGGTCGAGCGCGAGGTCTTCGGAGGGATCGAACAGGGCCTCGCCGCCGACCGACCGGCGTTTCTCGCCGGCTTCCTCCGCAATTTCTACAACGTCGACGTTCTCGGCGGAACGCGCGTCAGCGAGGAGCTCGTCCGGCTGAGCTGGACGGTCGCCGCCGGGGCCTCGCCCGTCGCCACCCTCGCCTGCGTGTCGGCGTGGTTGACCGACTTCCGCGGGGATCTCGCGAAGATCGACGTGCCCACCCTCGTCGTCCACGGAGACGCCGACCGCATCGTCCCGCTGGAGATCTCGGGCCGGCGGACGCACGAAGCCGTCCCGGGAAGCCGGCTCGTGGTTCTGAAGGACGCTCCCCACGGGTTCATCTGGACCCACGCCGACGAAGCCAATCGCGCGATGCTGGACTTTCTGAATTGAGAGTGGAGGACGGACGATGAGCACGTTCACGACCAGGGACGGAACGCAGATCTACTACAACGACTGGGGCACGGGCCAGCCCGTCGTCTTCAGCCACGGCTGGCCGCTGTCCGCGGACGCTTTCGAGGACCAGATGTTCTTCCTGGCCTCGCGGGGCTTCCGCTGCATCGCCCACGACCGGCGCGGACACGGCCGCTCGGGCCAGCCCTGGGACGGCAACGACATGGATCACTACGCCGACGACCTCGCCGAGCTCGTCGGGCACCTCGACCTGAAAAATGCGGTCCACGTCGGACACTCGACGGGAGGAGGCGAAGTCGCCCGCTACATCGGCCGACACGGCACCAACCGCGTGGCCAGGGCAGTCCTGATCAGTGCCGTCCCGCCCCTCATGCTGAAGACCGCCGCCAACCCGGGGGGCCTGCCGATGGAGGCCTTCGATCAGATCCGCGCCGGGGTCGCCGCCGACCGCTCCCAGTTCTGGAAGGACCTGACGCTGCCGTTCTACGGCTACAACCGGCCCGGCGCGAAGATCTCCCAGGGAATCCGGGATTCCTTCTGGCTCCAGAGCATGATGGCCGGCTTCCCCGCTTCGTACTTCTGCATCAAGGCCTTCTCGGAGACGGACCTGACGGAAGATCTCAAGAAGTTCGACGTGCCGACGCTCATCCTCCACGGGGACGATGATCAAATCGTGCCGATCGGGGCCTCGGCGATGCTCTCGTCGAAGATCGTGAAAGGCGCGAAGCTCAAGGTCTATCCGGGCCTCCCGCACGGCATGTGCTCGACGCACAAGGATCGGATCAACGCCGACCTGCTGGACTTCCTGAAGGCCTGAGGGGCGAAAAATGAGCCGCTTGAAATTCTCCCGAACCGCGGCGTCGCTCGTCCTCGGCGCCGGCCTGCTCCTGCCGGCCGCGCCGGGTCGCGGCCAGCCGTCCCCGACGAAGATCGACTCGCGCCGGGCGAAGGCCGACGGCGTCGACTTCCAGTACCTCACGGCGGGTCACGGGCCAGCGCTCGTCCTGCTCCACGGCTATGCCGAGACGTCGCGGATGTGGAAACCGATCATCCCGCGGCTCGCGGAGCGCTTCACCGTGATCGCGCCGGACCTGCCGGGGATCGGAGACTCCTCGATCCCGGTCGACGGCCAGGACATGACGACCGCTGCACGGCGGGTCCACGCGCTCGTCCGCTCCCTCGGTGTCGAGAAGGCGCGCGTCGTCGGACACGACATCGGCCTCATGGTGGCCTACGCCTACGCCGCGCAGTTCCCCGCGGAAGTCGAGAAGCTCGTCCTGATGGACGCCTTCCTGCCGGGAGTCGAGGGCTGGGAGGCCGTCTACGACAATCCGTCGCTGTGGCACTTCCGCTTCAACGGGCCGACGCCCGAGGCCCTGATCCGCGGCCGCGAGCGGACGTACTTCGAGCACTACTGGAACGACTTCGCCGCCGACCGGAACCACTCGATTCCCGAGTCGGACCGCCGGGCCTACACCGCCGCCTACTCCCGGCCGGGGCGCATGCGGTCGGGCTGGGCCTACTTCGTCTCGTTTCCGCAGGCGGCGAAGGACTTCGAGATGCTCGCGCGGACCCGATTGGCGATGCCGGTCCTCGTCGTCGGCGGCGAGAAGTCCCTCGGCCGGGTCCTCGGAGACCAGACGCGGCTCGTCGCGTCGGACGTGACAGTCGTCGTCCTGAAGGACACGGGGCACTGGGTGCTCGAGGAGAACCCGAAGGCCACGACCCAGGCGCTGGTCCAGTTTCTGTAGTCCGATCGAGCGACCCTCCGCCCGGGATGCCGGCGGGCGAGACGCCGGCAAGCATCCCGGCGCGGCGCGCATCTTCCCGGTCAGAGAGCGGCCGCCGATGCTCGGTCGGGTCCGCCGCGCCCGCCGGGAGAACGCGCGGAATCCTATAGAACTAGAATCCCGCATGCGGCTGCTCGAGTCCTTCGCTCTCCTGATCATCGCGGCCGCGGTCTTCAGCTTCCTGAACACGTCCGTGCTGAAGCTGCCGACGACGATCGGCCTGCTGCTGAGCGGGCTCGCGGCTTCGGCCGTCATCCTGGCGGTCAACACCGTCTTCCCCGCCCTCGACGTCACGGCCGACGCGCGGCGACTGATCGGGCAGATCGACTTCGGGCGGTTCCTCTTCCGGGGGGCCCTGAGCTTTCTCCTCTTCGCCGGCGCCCTGCGTCTGAACATCGACGACATCCGCCGCGAAAAGGTTCCGGTCGCCGTCCTCGCCTTCCTGGGGGTTGTCCTGTCCGCCGCAATCGTTGGCTTCGCCAGCTATGCCGCCTTCCCGTGGCTCGGCGCCCGCGTCCCCCTCGCGTATGCCCTGGCGTTCGGCGCACTGATCTCCCCGACCGATCCGATCGCCGTCATCGGGATCCTGGAGTCGCGCCACGTCCCGAAGACGCTGCAGACCCGAATGACGGGCGAGAGTCTCTTCAACGACGGGCTGTCCGTCGTCGTATTCTCGGTGCTCCTGACGATGGCCGAGGGGGGAGGCGTCTCGGGCGGCCGGGCGGAGTTTCTCGACGTCGCGCTGCTCCTGGGCCGGGAAGTGATCGGCGGCGCCGCCCTCGGGCTCGGAATCGGCCTCGCCGCGTACGCGGCCATGAAGCGAATCGACGAGCCCAACGTCGAGGTGCTCCTGAGCTTCGGACTCGTGGCCGCGATCATGCTCGCCGCGGCGAAAACCGGGGTCTCGGCGCCACTGGCCTGCGTGATGGCCGGGCTCCTGATCGGGAATCGGGGTCGACGGGTGGCCATGAAGGAGGCGACTCGCGACGCTCTCGACCAGATCTGGTCCTTCGTCGACGCGCTGCTGAACGCGATGCTCTTTCTGCTGCTCGGCCTGGAGGCCCTGTTTCTCTGGTCGGAGGCCCGCCACGCGCTTTCGCTGCTCCTCCTCGTTCCGGTCGTGATCGCGGCCCGCGGAATTTCGGTCGGTGCGGGGATCGCGATTCTCGGCCGCCGGTACAAATTCGGACGCGGCTCCCTGGCGATCCTCACGTGGGGAGGCCTGCGGGGCGGGATATCGCTGGCAATGGCGCTTTCGCTGCCGCACTTTCCGGGCCGCAGCGAGGTTCTCATCGCCACTTACGGGATCGCGGTGTTCTCGATCGTCGTGCAGGGACTTACGCTGGGACCGATGACGCGCCACGTCCTGCGGCAACGCCAGACCGAATAAGCGAGAACGATCGGGCTTTGGGTTCGGTCGTCTGGCATCGATTTCGCACCCTGTAGGGAGGAAGGGCCGCAATTCGCGGCTGCCGCCATCGGGAGGCGAGTTGGAACCACTGGGCCGAAAGCGCTGGGCGATCGCCGACGGATACATACCGGGTCAGAGCCAGGGCCCGGCGCCCGAGCTGACGAGTCACGAAGCCGTCTGCTTCCTCAACGTTTCCGAACGTGACGCGAACGTCTCAATGACGGTCTTCTTCGGCGATCGGGACGCGGCCGGGCCCTATCGCTTCACGGTCGGCGCGCGGCGCACCCTTCATCTTCGCTTCAATGATCTCGCGGACCCGGAGCCGATCCCCCGCGACACGCCTTATGCCAGCCTCGTCGAATCGGACGTACCGGTCGTCGTGCAGCAGACGCGGCTCGACTCGCGCCAGCCGGCCAACGCGCTGATCTCCACGATCGCCTATTCGGAGCCCTGACACCGAAAACGAAAGGAGCCACCATGTCTCATACCGCCGCCGACACTCTGATCGAAGTGCTCGAGGAGTGGGGCGTGGAGGTCATCTTCGGCCTTCCCGGCGACGGCATCAACGGAATCATGGAGGCGCTCCGGCAGAAGCAGGACCGGATCCGCTTCATCCACGTTCGTCACGAGGAAGCCGCTGCTTTCATGGCGTGTGCCTACGCCAAGTACACGGGACGCCTGGGCGTCTGCCTGGCCACGTCGGGTCCCGGAGGCATCCACCTCTTGAACGGCCTCTACGACGCGAAACTCGACGGGGCGCCCGTGCTGGCGATCACCGGCCACGCCTTTCACGATCTCATCGACACGCACCAGCAGCAGGACGTGAATCTCGACCGACTCTTCATGGACGTCGCCGCTTACAACACGCGTGTGATGGGACCCGCCCACGTGGAAAACGTGGCCCACCTGGCCTGCCGAACGGCGCTCGCCGCGCGGGGCGTGGCCCACATCAACTTCCCGGTGGACCTGCAGGAACAGGAGAACGGGAAGCGCTCCCGCCGCAACGTTCCGCGCCACAACACCGAGGCGATGGGGCGGGACGCCCGGCTTCCGGCCGCCTCCGAGCTGGCGCGGGCGGCCGAGCTCCTCAATGGGGCCAGCAAGCCGGTCCTGCTCGTCGGCCGGGGCGCGCTCGACGCCACGGACGAGCTGCAGGACGTCGCGGAACGGATCGGCGCTCCGATCGTCAAGGCGCTCCTGGGCAAGGCGGCCGTGCCGGACGACTCCCCCTACACGACGGGAGGCATCGGCCTGCTCGGAACGCGACCCTCGCAGGAAGCTCTGGAAGAGAGCGACGCCCTGTTGCTCATCGGGACGTCCTTCCCCTACATCGAGTTCTATCCGAAGCCGGGGCAGGCCCACGCCGTCCAGATCGATCTCGACGCATCCCGGATCGGTCTGCGCTATCCCGTCGAGGTCGGGCTGGTCGGCGACAGCAAGCGCACCCTCAGCGAACTCCTGCCGCTGCTGGATCGAAAGTCGGATCGCGGCCTCCTGGAGAAGGCGCAGAAGAGCATGGCGGTGTGGCGCGAGCAGATGGAGGAGCAGACGTCGCGTCGCGACAAGCCGATGAAGCCCCAGGTCGTGGCCTGGCAGCTCGGCCGGCGGCTCGCGCAGGACGCCATCGTTTCCTGCGACTCCGGAACGATCGCGACCTGGTTTGCGCGACACATCCCGGCCCGCCGCGGACAGATGTATTCCCTCTCGGGCAACCTCGCGACGATGGCCAACGGGCTCCCCTACACCATCGCGGCCCAAATCGCGTATCCCGATCGGCAGTGCGTGGGATTCGTCGGCGACGGCGGCTTCACCATGCTCATGGGCGAGTTCGCGACGGCCGTGAAGTACCGGCTCCCGATCAAGATCGTCGTCATCAAGAACAACACGCTCGGCCAGATCAAGTGGGAACAGATGGTCTTCCTCGGAAACCCGGAGTACGGCTGCGATCTGAACCCGATCGACTTCGCCGGGTTCGCGCGGGCCTGCGGCGGCGCCGGCTTCACGATCGAGGACCCCGAGGACTGCGAGACGATTCTCGACCAGGCTCTGGCCACTCCGGGACCGGCCGTGATCGAGGCAGTCGTCGACCCGTTCGAGCCTCCGATGCCGGCCAAGGTCACCGCCCGGCAGGCCGCCCACTTCGCCGAGTCGCTCGCCAAGGGCACCCCCAACCGCAAGGAGATCGCGCTGACGGTTCTGTCGGACAAGGTGCGGGAGATGGTGTGAGTCGTCCGGCCACCCGAATCGCGGGCTCCACGCTTCCCGCCTTCCCCGTCCGGCTCGTTCGAGCGTCCGCCTACCGCGTCCCCACCGACTTCCCGGAATCGGACGGAACGCTCGAGTGGGACTCGACGACGCTCGTCCTCGCGGAACTCGAGGCGGGCGGGGAGCGGGGCCTCGGCTACACCTACGCCGACAGCTCGACGGCCGTCCTCATCCGGGACACGCTCGCTCCGGTCGTGGAGGGCCGCGACGCGATGGACGTGGCCGGCTGCTGGGACGCGATGGTGGCCGCGGTTCGCAACCTCGGGCGTCCGGGCATCGCTTCGATGGCCGTCGCGGCGGTCGACAACGGCCTCTGGGATCTGAAGGCGAAGCTCCTGGAGCTTCCGCTCGCCCGGCTGCTCGGCAGCGTTCGCCACCGCATCGACGCGTACGGCAGCGGCGGATTCACGTCGTATCCGCCGAAGCGGTTGTGCCGGCAGCTGGCGGATTGGGTCGCGGCGGGGATCCCGCGCGTCAAGATGAAGGTCGGCCGGCGGCCCTCGGAAGACCCGGGGCGCGTGGCCGCCGCGCGCGAAGCGATCGGCGGCCGGACCGAGCTGTTCGTCGACGCCAACGGCGCGTACGGCCGCAAGCAGGCACTCGCCCTGGCCGGACTGTTCGAATCGTTCGGAGTGAGCTGGTTCGAAGAGCCCGTCTCCTCGGACGACCTCGAGGGCCTGCGCCTCGTCCGCGACCGAGCGCCCGCCGGAATGGAGATCGCCGCCGGCGAGTACGGCTACACAACGCTCGATTTCCGGCGCCTGCTCGACGCCGGATCCGTCGACGTCCTTCAGGTCGATGCCACGCGATCCGCGGGCGTCACGGGCTTTCTTCGAGCCGCCGCGCTCTGCCAGGACCGTGGTGTTCCCATGTCCACGCACTGCGCCCCGTCGCTCCACGTTCATCTCGCGTGCGCCGCGGCTCCGGCCCGGCACGTCGAGTACTTCCACGACCACGTACGCATCGAGCACCTCCTCTTCGACGGCGTCCCGTCTCCGGCGGGCGGGGTCCTCGAGCCCGACTGGACACGGCCGGGACTCGGTCTCGAATGGAAGCGCTGCGACGCGGAGCGCTTTGCCCTGTGAGCGCCGCCCGCCCGAAACCGGTCGAAGTCCGATTCCCGGAGGCGTCAGACACAGCCGGGCAAAACGAGCCGGCGCTCGCACGCGAGCTCTCGCAGCGCGTTCGCGGAGAAGTCCGCTTCGACTCCGGAAGCCGTGCCCTGTACGCCACCGACGCCTCGAACTACCGCCAGGTCCCGATCGGTGTGGTGGTCCCGCGCGACACCGACGACGTCCTCGAAACGATCGCCGTCTGCCGCCGATACGGCGCCCCGCTGCTGTCCCGGGGGGGCGGAACCTCGCTCGCCGGCCAATGCTGCAACGTCGCCGTCGTCATGGACCTGTCGAAGCACCTGCGCGGAGTGATCTCCGTCGACCCCGGCAGGCGCCTGGCCGTCGTGCGGCCGGGAACGGTCCTCGACGAGCTCCGGGACGCGGCCCGCGAGCACGGACTCACTTTCGGACCGGACCCGGCCACCCATGACCACTGCACGATCGGCGGAATGGTCGGAAACGACTCCTGCGGCGTGCACTCGCTGATGGCCGCGTTCGCGGGAACCGGCGCGCGGACCGCCGACAACGTCGAAGAGCTCGAGATCGCGACCTACGACGGCGTGCGCATGCGCGTCGGACGGACCTCCGAGGGAGACCTCGCGAGGATACTCTCGAAGGGCGGCCGCCGCGCCGAAATCTACGGGGAACTCGTCGCGCTCCGGGACCGGTACGCCGACCGGATCCGCCTGGGGTTTCCGGACATTCCGCGCCGCGTGTCCGGCTTCAACCTGCCCTACCTGCTGCCGGAAAACGGATTTCACGTCGCACGCGCGCTCGTCGGCTCCGAGGGCACGTGTGTGACAGTCCTCGAGGTGACGGCCAACCTGATTCCGGATCCCGCCGCGCGGGTCCTGGCCGTTCTGGGGTTCGAGGACGTCTACGCAGCCGCGGACAGCGTGATGGATGTCCTCGAGCATCGGCCCATCGGGCTCGAGGGAATGGACGAACGCTTGATCGAGGACATGCGCGCCGCCGACGTCCACACGAAGGACCTGAAGCTTCTGCCCAAGGGACAGGGCTGGCTGCTCGTCGAGTTCGGCGGAGAATCCCGGGAGGAGGCGGGGGAGAAGGCGCGGCGCCTGCTGGACTCGATGAAAGATCGCACGGTGGATTCGCGTCTGTGCCGGAACGAAGCCGAGCAGAAACAACTCTGGACGATCCGGGAGTCAGGGCTCGGGGCGACCGCTCACGTTCCCAACAAAGCGCTGACCTGGCCAGGATGGGAGGATTCCGCCGTCCCACCCCGGCGGCTGGGCGAGTACCTGCGACGGCTCCGGCGGCTTCTCGAGGACCATGGATACGAGGGCGATTTTTACGGGCACTTCGGTCAGGGATGCCTTCATACCCGGCTCGACTTCGATCTCGAGTCCGACGCGGGGATCCGGCAGTGGCGGGGATTTCTGTCCGAGGCCGCCGACCTGGTCGTGTCCCTCGGCGGCTCGCTGTCCGGAGAGCACGGGGACGGGCAGGCGCGGGCGGAGCTGCTGCCCAAGATGTTCGGCCGTGAGCTCGTCGAGGCCTTCCGCCGGTTCAAGCGCATCTGGGATCCCGAGGGCCGGATGAATCCAGGCAAGGTCGTCGACGCCGAGCCTCTGGCCGAGAACCTCCGGCTGCGCACGTCAAGCGAGCCTCCGCCGGTTTCCACCCACTTCGCGTATCGGGAAGACGAAGGCTCCTTCGATCGTGCCGTTCTCCGCTGCGTCGGCGTGGGCAAGTGCCGGCGGACCTCCGGCGGCACGATGTGCCCGAGCTACATGGTCACGCGCGAAGAGGCTCACTCGACCCGGGGCCGGGCGCGGCTGCTCTTCGAAATGCTGCGCGGGGACACGATCCGCGACGGCTGGCGCAGCCCGGAGGTCCGCGAGGCGCTCGACCTCTGCCTCGCCTGCAAGGGATGCAAGGGGGACTGCCCGGTCAACGTGGACATGGCGACCTACAAGGCCGAGTTCCTTTCCCACCACTGGAAGGGCCGGCTCCGGCCGCGCGCGGCCTACGCCTTCGGCCTCATTCCCTGGTGGTCGCGTCTGGGTTCGCTGTCGCCAGGTCTCGTCAACTTCGTCACGCAGACGCGCGGCCTGACGCCGCTCGCCCGTCTGGTCGCGGACATCGCGCCGGAGCGCGCGATCCCGGCCCTGGCGCCGCAGACCTTCCGGGCCTGGTTTCGCCGGCGTCCCGAGGTTTCCGCGACGCGCCCTCCCGTCCTCCTGTTTCCCGACACCTTCAACAACTTCTACCGGCCCGCAACCGCGCGCGCCGCCGTCGCCGTGCTCGAGCAAGCGGGTTACCGCGTCACGATACCGTCCGCACCGCTCTGCTGCGGCCGCCCGCTCTACGACTTCGGGATGCTGGATCTGGCGCGGGCGACGCTGCGCCGCCTCCTGCAGAGCGTTCGCGAGCCGATCCGGCACGGCGTTCCGGTCGTCGTGCTCGAGCCCTCGTGCGCGTCGGTCTTCCGCGACGAGCTGGCAGGCCTCTTTCCCGACGACGACGATGCCCGGAGGCTCTCCCGACAGACGTTCCTCCTGGCCGAGTTCCTGGAGAAGAAGGCGCCGGACTTCCAGCCGCCCCGTTTCGAAGGCCAGGCGATCGTGCAGGGGCACTGCCACCAGCAGGCGCTGATGACCCTAGATGACGAGGCGGCGATCCTGCGCCGGACCGGCCTCGACGTCGAGGTCCTCGACTCCGGCTGCTGCGGAATGGCGGGAGCCTTCGGGTTCGAGCGGGGGAACAAGTACGCCGTTTCGATGGCATGCGGCGAGCGTGTCCTTCTCCCCCGCGTCCGGTCGGCGGGCCGCCAAACGCTGATCGTCGCGGACGGCTTTTCCTGCCGGGAACAGATCCGACAGGGCACGGATCGGGATGCGCTCCACCTGGCGCAGGTCCTCAGGCTCCCGCCCACCGCTGGGAGCTCGGAAGCGTCCGAACGACGCCCCGAAGCGCCTTTCCGCGATCCGGTGGTCACGCGACTCGGACCGGCCGCCCTGGCAACGCTTCTGCTCGGTACCGCCGGGCTCCTTCTTCTCGCGAGGCGGCATTGAGGGCGAAGTCTCTCGGTGAGGGCCGCTGGGTTCTGGTCTTCGATCCCGGCGAGTCGGTCGTCTCCGAGCTGACCGACTTTGCCGCGCGGCACCGGATCACGGCGGCGAGCTTTCAGGCCATCGGTGCCTTCCGTCGGGTCACGCTGGGCTACTTCGATCTCGAGAAGAAGGACTATCGACGGATACCGATCGACGAACAGGTCGAAGTCGTGTCGCTGACCGGCAACGTCGCACTCCACGGAACGGACACGAAGATCCACGCGCACGTCGTCGTCGCCCGGTCCGACGGCACCGCGCACGGGGGCCATCTTCTCGAGGCGACGGTGCGCCCCACGCTCGAGGTCGTGCTCCAGGAGATGCCGGCCGAGATGACGCGGCGCTCGGATCCCGAAACCGGCCTCGCGCTGATCGATCTGTGAACTCGGGCGGCCGGGCACGAATCTCGCAGCGTCCCATCGAAAGAGCGGCGCCCTCGCGGGGGCGGTCGAGGGAGGGTACATGTCCGGAGAATGGAAGCGAGAGGTCGTCGTCGTCACGGGAGCGTCGGCCGGCGTCGGGCGAGCCACTGCCGTCGAGTTCGCCCGCAACGGCGCGCGGCTGGGCCTCATCGCGCGTGGGCGCGACGGACTCGAGGGATGTCGCCGCGACGTCGAGTCGCAGGGGGGAGAAGCCCTGGTGCTGCCCACCGACGTTTCGGACGCGGCGGCCGTCGAGGCCTGCGCCGCCTCCGTCGAAGAACGGTTCGGGCCCATCGACGTCTGGGTGAACAACGCCATGGCGTCGGTCTTTTCCCCCGTGGCCGAGATGACGGCCGCGGAATTCCGGCGAGTCACGGAGGTGACCTACCTCGGTGTGGTTCATGGCACTCTGGCCGCGCTCCAACGAATGCTGCCGCGGGATTCGGGCGCCATCGTCCAGGTCGGCTCCGCGCTGGCCTACCGCGGAATACCGCTTCAGGCCGCCTACTGCGCGGCCAAGCACGCCATCCAGGGCTTCTGCGACTCCCTGCGCTGCGAACTCCTCCACGATCGCAGCCGCGTCCACGTGACGATGGTGCAGATGCCGGCTCTCAACACGCCGCAGTTTTCCTGGGTCCGGTCGCGGCTGCCGCGCCGGGCGCAGCCCGTGCCGCCGATCTATCAGCCCGAGGTCGCCGCTCGCGCGATCGTCTGGGCCGCCCGGCACCGCCGGCGGGAGCTTTACGTCGGTTTTCCCACGGTCAAGGCGATCCTCGGAAACAAGTTTGCCGCGGGGTGGCTCGACCGATATCTGGGCCGCACCGGCTATGAATCCCAGCAGACCGACGAGCCGGCGGATCCCACCCGGCCCGACAACCTCTGGGAACCGCTTCCCGGCGACCACGGTGCGCACGGCCGCTTCGACGACTGCGCTCGTCCGATGAGCCCGCAGCTCCGAATCAACACGCATCGCGGCTGGATCGCGGCCGCCGCCGGCGCCCTCGCCGTCGCCGGTTGGAGCCTGGCGCGGCGATAGCGTCAGTGAGCCGCGCGCTCGGTCAGTGCTTCCGGCGACCTGCGGACGCATCGGCCAGGGAGCCGAGCAGAAGGCCGGCAAGGAAGGCATTGCCGAACCCTACGATTCGAGAAGGCTCCGGCTGCCCCGTCTCAGGAGGAGGCCCGCTCGTCCCTCTCGATCCCGCGCCGGTTGTCGAACGCGTTTTCGCCGCGGATCTCGGCCCGCACGCGAGGAAGGGACTCGGGGTGCTGCCGCTGGAGGAACCCGATCAGGCGCTCGCGCACGTGGCAGCGCAGGTCCCAGGCCGTCGACGCGTCGGGTGCGCTCATCAGCGCCCGCAACTGAATGGTCCGTTCCGAGGCATCCGTGACCTGCAGGTTCCAGACCTTGCCGTCCCACAGCTTCGAGGCCTCGAGGATGCGATGCAGCTCCTCGCGCACCCGGTCGACGGGCACGGTGTAGTCGGCGTGGAGGACGACGGTGCCGAGCAGGTCGGCCGTCGTCCGCGTCCAGTTCTGGAACGGCTTTTCGATGAAATACGAGAGGGGCACGACCAGGCGCCGCTCGTCCCAGATCCGGACGACCACGTAGCTCATCCGGATCTCCTCGATCCGGCCCCACTCCCCTTCCACGATCACGACGTCGTCGAGCCGGATCGGCTCGGTCAGCGCGACCTGCATTCCGGCGAGCACGTTGGAGATCGTCTCCCGGGCAGCCAAGCCCAGGATGATCCCCGCGACACCCGCGGAAGCGAGCAGGCTCGTGCCGAATTTCCGGATCGCCGGAAACGTCATCAGGATCAGCCCGGTGGCCACGACGCCGACGACGACCACCACGACGCGCCGGAACACCTGCGTCCGTGTCCGCACCTGCCGGGCAGCGAGATTGTCCGCCACCGTGACGTCGTACCGGCTCTCGATGAAGTCGTCGACGACGCTGGTCAGCGCGACGAGCAGCCACGCCACGGCCACGATCAACCCGATCCCCACTCCATGCTGGATCGGGCCCTCGACCGCCGCGGGCAGAGGAGTGACGGGAAGCGCCAGGAACAGGGCCGCGAGCACCATGAGCAGCCGGGACGGTCCGCGCGAGTGCCTGACGAGAGAACCGTCGATCATGCTCTTCGTGCGGTCCGTGATGCGAACGAGCATCCCGTCGACGAACCGGTGAAGTACGAGAGCGCCGAGCACGGCTCCCGTGAGGATGCCGGCCGACCACATCCAGTCCCGACCGGTCGTCAACAACCCGCTCACGTTTCGAGACTAGCGCAAGCCGCGTGCCCGGCGGCGCCCGGGGCCGGCGCTCGCGGGCGCGAATCGGTCGTGAATCGCGGGATGGTACTCTCGAATCGGCGCCGAATGCGGCGGTCGCGGGCCCGGAGAGTCCCGACATTCCGGGTGGCGAAATTGCCTCATCGGCGCCGGGACCCGGAATTGTTGCCGCCGGTCCGAGGAGTCGCAGGCTTCGATCGCCGTAATACCCGGGGCGAGAGAATGGTGCCCGAGGAGACGAACGCGCCGATATGAGCTATCCGCCGATCGAAAATCACGGAATCATCGGCGACCTGCACACGTGCGCGCTCGTCGGGATGGACGGAACGATCGACTGGCTCTGCCTTCCCTACTTCGACTCGCCCAGCCTCTTCGCCTCGCTCCTGGACGACCGCCGGGGCGGCCACTTCCGGATTGCGTCTTCCGTGCCGGACGTGGGACGCCGGCAGATGTACCTGCCGGACTCCAACATACTGATGACGCGCTTCCTGACCACCGAGGGCGTGGGCGAGGTCGTCGACTTCATGCCCATTCACGGCGAGGGCCGCCCGAAGAAGCGCTCCGATCACCAGGTGGTCCGGCAGGTCCGCGGCGTGCGCGGCGAGATCCCTTTCCGAATGGAGTGCCGGCCGGCCTTCGACTACGCGCGCCGGGAGACGCACATCGAGAAGACGGAGTTCGGCTTCCGGTTCTCCGCCGGCGACCTGGCAGTCAACCTGATCACGCCGTTGCCCGCCCGGATCGAGGATGGCATGGTCGTGGCGGATTTCGTCCTCCGGGAAAACGATGAGATCCCGGTCGTGCTGGCGCAGGCCGACGAGTCCGCCCCTCCCGTGCGCGAGGGGCTGCACGAGATCTGCCGGCGCGAATTCAAGCGCACGCTGCGCTTCTGGCAGAACTGGATGGCGCGCAACCGTTACCAGGGACGCTGGCGGGAGACGGTCAAGCGATCGGTGCTGACGCTGAAGCTGCTGACGTTCCGCCCGACCGGGGCGATCGTCGCCGCGTCCTCGAGCAGCCTCCCGGAACGGGTGGGAGGCGATCGCAACTGGGACTACCGCTACACCTGGATCCGGGACGCCGCCTTCACGGTCTACGCGTTTCTGCGCGTCGGCTACACGGAGGAGGCGGCCCAGTTCATTTCCTTCCTCGAGGACCACTGCCAGATCGAAAACGGCCTGCGGGTCCTTTATGGCATTGACGGCCGTCGTGAAGTTCCCGAGATCCTGATGCCTCAGCTCGAGGGCTACCGCGGGTCCGGGCCGGTCCGGATGGGCAACGCCGCGGTCGACCAGTTTCAGCTGGACGTCGCGGGCGAACTGATGGATGCCATCTACCTCTACGACAAGTACTGCGAGCCTCTCTCCCACCGTCTCTGGAACATCGTGCGCGGGATCGCCGACTGGGTCTGCGACAACTGGCAGAAGCCGGACGAAGGCATCTGGGAGGTCCGCGGGGGGGCCCGGGACTTCACGTTTTCCAAGATGATGTGCTGGGTGGCCCTCGACCGGGCCTTCCGCCTCTCGATGAGGGAGAGCCTGCCCGGCTCGAGAGACCGCTGGCTCGGCGAACGCGACGCGATCTACACGACCATCATGGAGCGCGGCTTCTCGCAGAAGAAAAACTCGTTCGTGCAGAGCCTCGACAGCGAGATCCTGGACGCCTCCATGCTGCTCGCCCCCATGGTCAAGTTCGTCTCGCCCTCCGACCCCCGGATGCTCGGTACGCTCGACGCGATCCAGCGCGAGCTCGAGAGCGACAACCTGGTCCGCCGCTACGATCCCCGGATGGCGCCCGACGGCGTCGGCGAGGATGAGGGGACCTTCTCCATGTGCACCTTCTGGCTGGCCGAAGCGCTGGCCCGCGCCGGCCGGCTCGCGCCCGCGCGCCTGACGTTCGAGAAGATGCTGGGCTATGCCAATCACCTCGGGCTCTATTCCGAAGAAATCGGCCTCACGGGCGAGTCGCTCGGGAACTTCCCCCAGGCCTTCACTCACCTCGGGCTCATCTCCGCCGCCGTCAACATCAACCGGGCCCTCGACCGCGGCCGGCAGGGGACCGGGCACGATTCGGACACGGAGCTCTGACGCCATGACCGAGAAACGTCCCGCGCGCGTCGTCATCGAATCGGTCGTTCCGGAGATCGACGGCGGCCGCTTTCCCATCAAGCGCACGGTCGGGGAAGAGGTCGTCGTCGAGGCGGATGCGTTCGGCGAGGGCCACGACGCCGTAGCGTGCGAGCTTCTCCACCGGCCGGAGGGCGAAAAGACCTGGACATCCGTGCCCATGGAGCCGCTCGGAAACGATCGGTTCCGCGGGGCCTTTCGCGTCGAGAGCCTCGGGCGTCATCTCTACACGGTGCGGGCCCGAATCGACCGTTTCGGCACCTGGTCCCGCGACCTCGGGAAGCGCGCACGCGCGGGCCAGGATCTCGCCGTCGATTTTCGAATCGGTTCGGCCATCGTCGCGGTGGCCGCCGCGCGGGCGACCGGATCCGACGCCGCGGCCCTCGCCGGACACGCCGAGAGGCTCGAGGCGGGAAACGAGGCTTCCCGGGCCCTGGCCCTGTCCGAGAAGCTCGCCGCCCTCGTCGATCGGCATTCCGATCCCGCCGATACGACGCCCTACCCTGTCGAGCTCGCCGTCGTGGTCGACCGCGAGCGCGCCCGGTTCGGCGCCTGGTACGAGATGTTCCCGCGATCCGCAGCTCCCGAGGCCGGCCGTCACGGAAGGTTCCGGGACTGCGAGGCCCTCCTGCCCTACGTCGCTCGCATGGGTTTCGACGTCCTGTACCTTCCGCCCATCCATCCCATCGGCCAGGTGCATCGCAAGGGGAAGAACAACTCCCCGGCGGCCGCCGCGGGAGAGCCCGGGAGTCCCTGGGCCATCGGGGGTCCGGAAGGCGGACACACCGCGATCCACCCCGATCTCGGAACGCTCGAGGACTTCCGACGGCTGCGCGCCCGCGCGGCCGATCAGGGCCTGGAAATCGCGCTGGACGTCGCCTTCCAGTGCACGCCCGACCATCCGTGGGTCCGCGAGCATCCGCAATGGTTCCGGAAGCGTCCGGACGGGACGATCCAGTACGCCGAGAACCCCCCCAAGAAGTATCAGGACATCTATCCGATCGACTTCGAAACCGACGATTGGCGCGCCCTCTGGGAAGAACTGAAGGGTGTGGTTCTCTTCTGGGCCCGCGAGGGTGTCCGCATCTTCCGCGTCGACAACCCCCACACCAAGCCGTTCGCGTTCTGGGAGTGGCTCATCGGCGACGTGAAGCGGGAGTATCCCGAAGCCATCTTCCTCGCCGAAGCCTTCACGCGCCCCCGGGTGATGTACCGGCTCGCAAAGCTCGGGTTCACGCAGTCCTATACCTACTTCGCCTGGAGGAACACGGCGGCGGAGATCACGGCCTACTTCCGGGAGCTCAGCCGCCCGCCCGTTCGCGAGTTCTTCCGCCCCAACCTGTGGCCCAACACGCCCGACATCCTCACCGAATACCTCCAGCTCGGCGGCCGCGCCGCGTTCGTGTCGCGCCTGGTGCTCGCGGCGACTCTCGGGGCCAGCTACGGGATCTACGGCCCGGCATTCGAGCTTTGCGAGTCCCTTCCGCGGGAGCCGGGAAGCGAGGAGTATCTCGACTCCGAGAAGTACGAGATCCGTCACTGGGATCGCGAACGGCCCGAGAGCCTGCGGGACCTGATCGCGCGCGTCAACCGGATTCGCCGGGACAATCCGGCGCTCCAGAGCGACCGCGGCTTGCGCTTCCACGCGTCGGACAACCCTCAGATCCTCTGCTACAGCAAGGCGACCGCAGCGCGAGACGAGGTCGTGCTGACGGTCGTCAATCTCGACCCGCACCACACTCAGTCGGGATGGGTCGACCTGGAGACGACCGAACTCGGCATCGAGGCCGGTGAGACCTACCAGGTCCACGACCTGATCTCCGGGGCCCGTTACCTCTGGAGCGGGACGCGCAACTTCATCGAGCTCGATCCGCGGGTCGTGCCGGCCCACATCTTCCGGGTGCGGCGGCACCTGCGGACCGAACGGGATTTCGACTACTTCCTGTGACGGGAGAAAAGCGAGAACGAATGGAGAAAAAGGCCCCGGACGTGAGCGCGATTCCCGAGGATCCGCTCTGGTACAAGGACGCGATCATCTACGAGACCCACGTCCGGGCGTTCTTCGACAGCGACGCCGACGGAATCGGCGATTTCCCCGGCCTGACCGAGAAGCTCGACTACCTCCAGGACCTCGGAATCACCGCGCTCTGGTTGCTGCCCTTCTACCCCTCGCCTCTCCGGGACGACGGCTACGACATCGCCGACTACACGAGCGTGCACCCGGCCTACGGAACCCTGTCCGACTTCAAGACACTGCTCCGCGAGGCGCACCGTCGGGGGTTGCGGGTGATCACGGAGCTCGTCGTGAACCACACCTCGGACCAGCATCCCTGGTTCCAGCGCGCGCGCCGGTCGAAACCCGGCTCCGCCGCCCGGGACTTCTACGTCTGGAGCGACACGCCGCAGAAGTACCGGGACGCACGGATCATCTTCAAGGACTTCGAAGCTTCCAACTGGACCTGGGACCCCGTTGCGAACGCCTACTTCTGGCACCGGTTCTATTCGCATCAGCCCGACCTGAACTTCGAGAGCGAGCCGGTCCGCCGGCAGCTCTTCCGGGCGCTCGACTTCTGGCTGAAGCTCGGCGTCGACGGCCTGCGGCTGGACGCGATTCCGTATCTCCACGAGAGGGAAGGGACCAACTGCGAGAACCTCCCGGAGACGCATGCCTTCCTGAAGTCCCTGCGGCAGCACATCGATCGCCACTTCTCGGGACGGATGCTCCTCGCCGAAGCCAACCAGTGGCCGGAGGACGCGGCCGCCTACTTCGGCGACGGCGACGAGTGCCACATGGCGTTCCATTTTCCCCTGATGCCCCGGATGTTCATGGCCGTGCGCATGGAGGACCGGTTCCCGATCGTCGACATCCTGTCCCAGACCCCCGCGATCCCGGCCTCGGCCCAGTGGGCGCTCTTCCTGCGCAACCACGACGAGCTGACGCTCGAGATGGTGACGGACGAGGAGCGCGACTACATGTACCGCGTCTACGCCGAGGACCGGCAGATGCGCATCAACGTCGGGATCCGGCGGCGCCTCGTGCCGCTGCTCGGCAACGATCGCCGGAAGATCGAGCTCATGATGGCCCTCCTCATGTCGCTGCCGGGCACCCCGGTCCTCTACTACGGCGACGAAATCGGAATGGGCGACAACATCTACCTGGGAGACCGCAACGGCGTTCGCACGCCCATGCAGTGGAGCGGGGACCGCAACGCCGGCTTTTCCCGGGCGCCCGCCCAGCGGCTCTATCTCCCGATCGTGACGGACCCGGAATATCACTACGAGGCGATCAACGTGGAGGTCGAGCAGAACAACCCGAGCTCGCCGCTGTGGTGGACCAAGCGTGTCATCGCCCTGCGCAAGCGCTTCCAGGCCTTCGGCCGCGGGACGCTGACGTTCCTCCAGGCCGACAACCGGAAAGTCCTGGCCTTCATCCGCGCCCACGCCAACGAAACCATCCTGGTCGTGGCAAACCTGTCCCGCTTCACGCAGTACGCGGAGCTCGACCTGTCCGCATTCGCCGGGATGGTTCCCGTCGAGCTCTTCGGGCGCAACGAGTTTCCCGCGATCGGCGCACCGCTCTACCCCCTGACCATGGGACCGCACAACGTGTTCTGGTTCGAGCTGCAGAACCAGCGCGGGCCCGAGGCCGCGAGATCCGGAGCGCCGGTCACCGTCGAGCTGACGGCCGCCGGGTCCTGGAACACCGTCCTCCGGCCGGGCGGGCGGGCCGGGCTGGAAGAGGCCCTCCCGGACTACCTCCGGCGCCGGCGCTGGTTCGGGGGCAAGGCCCGCAAGATCAAGTCCGCCCGGATCGTCGAGTCCGTCCCCCTCGACGGCGAGGGCATGCCGCACTGGACGCTCGTCCGCGTCGAATACGTGGAGGGCGATCCGGAGACCTACCTCCTGCCTCTCTCCTTCGCCTCGGGACCGAAAGCCGACGCGATCGCCCGCGAGGCGCCGCAAGCCGTGGTCGCCGCCGTGCACGGCGGCAGCGAGGGCATCCTTTTCGACGCGGTCTACGACCCCGACTTCGCCGAGGCGCTGCTTTCGGGAATCGAGCGACGCCGGCGCTGGAAGGGAGAACGCGGCGAATACCTCGCTTCCCGCACTCCCGCGTTTCGCGCGATCCATCCCGAGGGCGGTCCGCTGGCCCACTCCGTGCTCCGGGCCGAGCAGACCAACAGCTCGCTGATCTATTCCGACCGCTTCATCGCGAAGCTGATTCGTCATCCGGAGGAGGGGACGAATCCGGACCTCGAAGTCGGACGGTTCCTGACCGAGAAGGCGGGGTTTCCGCACGTGCCGCCGGTGGCCGGAGCCATCGAGTTCCGCCGCGAGAAGGCGGAACCGATGACGCTCGCCATTCTCCAGGGCTTCGTCCCCAATCACGGCGACACCTGGCGCTACACGCTCGATTCGCTCAGCCGCTACTTCGAGCGGATGCTCGGAAAGCGGCAGGAAATGCCGGTCCCCCCCCTCCCTTCGGAGACCGCCCTGCAGCTGGCCGCGGAGCCCCCTCCGCCCCACGTCACCGAGCTGATCGGCAGCTACATGCAATCGGCGCAGCTGCTCGGGGTCCGCACGGCCGAGCTTCACCGGGCGCTGGTATCGCACGGCGACGAGCCCGACTTTGCCTCCGAGCCATTTTCGACGCTCTATCAGCGCTCGATCTACCAGTCGATTCGCAGCCTCGCCGGGTACAACCTGCAGCTGCTGCGCAAGGGACTCCATCGGCTCGCCCCGGGCGCCCGGGAGCAGGCGCAGCGGATCCTGGACCGGGAACCGGACATCGCCTCCCGCCTGGCAGGCCTGCTCTCGAGCAAGATCGACGCCCTGCGCATCCGGATCCACGGGGACTATCACCTCGGGCAGGTCCTCTTCACCGGGAAGGACTTCGTCATCATCGACTTCGAGGGCGAGCCGGCCCGCTCGCTCTCGGCGCGGCGGCTCAAGCGATCGGCCCTCGTCGACGTCGCGGGAATGCTGCGCTCCCTCGACTATGCCGCGAGCGCCGTCCTGCTCGGGCATGCCGAGGCCGGTCCCATCCGCCCCGAGGATCGCGAGGCCCTGCTTCCGTGGGCGAGCTTCTGGACCCGCTGGGTCAGCGCCGTCTTCCTGCGGTCGTACCTGGAAACGGTGGCCGACGCCCAGCTCGTGCCGCGGGACCGCGGAGCGATCGCGACCCTCCTCGACACGTATCTGCTGGAAAAGGCGCTCTACGAAATCGGATACGAGCTGCAGAACCGGCCGGAATGGATCCAGGTTCCGCTCGACGGGATCGAACGGATTCTCGAGCCGGCCAGGACATCGCCGAAAGGGGGTGAAGAGTGAACGAAGAGAAAGTGAAAAGCCCGAAGGCGCCACCGAAGGCCCCGTCGGCCGCCCGCACCCGCCGTCCGGCGAAGAGCGCCAGGACGCCCGCGCCCGCGCCCGTCGACGCCGCTGCCGGAACGGCCGCAGGAGCCAGGCTGCTGACGGACCAGGACCTGTACCTCTTCAACGAGGGCAGCCATCTGCGCCTCTACGACAAGCTGGGCGCCCATCTCGAAACCGTGGACGGTGTCGCGGGCACCGCCTTCGCGGTCTGGGCCCCCAACGCGAAACGCGTGGCCGTGATGGGCACCTTCAACGGATGGAGCAAGGATGCCGCGGCGCTGTCGCCCCGCGCCAACTCCGGCATCTGGGAAGGCTTCGTTCCCGGTGTCGGCCGCGGCGAGGCCTACAAGTACTACGTCGTCTCGCGGACGGGCGACTATGCCGCCGACAAGACCGATCCTTTCGCGTTCCGGGCCGAGCCGGCGCCGCGGACCGCCTCGATCGTGTGGGACCTCGACTACGCCTGGGAGGACTCCGAGTGGATGGAGAGCCGGGCCTCCCGCAACGCCCTCGGGGCGCCTGTCTCGGTGTACGAGGTGCACCTGGGATCCTGGCGTCGCGTCCCCGACGAAGGCGACCGCTTTCTGACTTACCGGGAGGCCGCGCCGCTGCTGGCGGACTACGTCCGTCGGATGGGCTTCACCCACGTCGAGCTGCTGCCGATCATGGAGCATCCCTTCTACGGCTCGTGGGGCTACCAGACCACCGGCTACTTCGCCCCGACCTCCCGGTATGGGACCCCCCAGGACCTGATGTATCTGATCGACGTCCTTCACCAGAACGGCATCGGCGTGATCCTCGACTGGGTCCCCTCGCACTTCCCCTCCGACGAGCACGGCCTGGGCTACTTCGACGGCACCCATCTCTTCGAGCACGCGGACCCCCGGCAGGGATTTCATCCGGACTGGAAGAGCTGCATCTTCAACCTCGGCCGCAACGAGGTGCGCAGCTTCCTGCTGTCCTCCGCGATCTACTGGCTGGACCGCTACCACGCCGACGGGCTGCGGGTGGACGCCGTGGCCTCGATGCTGTATCTCGACTACTCGCGCGAGCCCGGCCAGTGGATCCCCAACAAGTTCGGCGGCCGCGAAAACCTGGAGGCGATCGCCCTCCTGCGGCGCCTGAACGAAGAGGTGTATGCGGCGTTTCCCGACGTTCAGACCGTGGCCGAGGAGTCCACGGCCTGGCCCATGGTGTCGCGCCCCACCTACATCGGCGGCCTCGGCTTCGGGATGAAGTGGGACATGGGGTGGATGAACGACACGCTCCGTTACATGGCGACCGACCCCGTCTACCGCCGGTGGGAGCACCGCAGCCTCACCTTCCGGACCATGTACGCCTTCACGGAGAGCTTCGTCCTGCCGCTTTCGCACGACGAGGTCGTTCACGGCAAGGGATCCCTGCTCGGCAAGATGCCCGGGGACGACTGGCAGAAGTTCGCCAATCTGCGCCTCCTTCTCGCCTACCAGACGGCGCAGCCGGGCAAGAAGCTCCTCTTCATGGGGGGCGAGTTCGGCCAGGGGCGCGAGTGGTCGCACGACCGGAGCCTGGACTGGCACCTGCTGGAGCTCGCGCCCCACCGCGGCGTGCAGCGATGGGTCGAGGATCTGAACCGCTTCTACCGCGAAGAGAAAGCCATGCACGAGCGGGACACCGATCCCGCCGGCTTCGAGTGGATCGACGCCAATGACGCCGACCACAGCGTGGCGAGCTTCCTCCGGCACGGCCGGGACCCCGCCGACGTCGTCCTCGCGATCTTCAATTTCACTCCCGTGCCCCGCCGCAACTATCGTGTCGGGGTCCCGACCGCGGGATCTGGAGGGAGGTCCTGAACGGCGACGCCCGGGAATTCGGCGGCAGCGGCCAGGGCAATCTCGGCGGCGTCGAGGCGGCGCCGATCCCGTCCCATGGCCGGGCCCACTCGCTCAACCTGACGCTGCCGCCTCTGGCGGCGATCTTCCTGCGCCCGGACCCTGTCGAGGAATCCGCCGCGGAGATTGCGCCGGAATGAGGGACGCTTCGCTCGGCGCCACCTGGAGGCCGGGCGGCGATTGCGGCTTCCTGGTGTGGGCGCCGCGGGCGAAACGGGTGCAGGTGGAGCTCGAGGGCGATTCGGCGAGACGCCTCGACCTCGAGCCCGGCGAACGCGGCTACCACTACGGTGAGTCCGCGGCCGCGCCGGGCCAGCTCTACACTCTCCGCCTCGACGGCGGACCGCCGCGTCCCGATCCGGCCTCCCGGTTTCAGCCGCAGGGAGTGCACGGGCCTTCCGCCGTGGTCGATCCGGCCTTTGCGTGGACGGACGCCGGCTGGCAGGGCCCGCCCCTGGAGCGCTGCGTTTTTTACGAGCTGCACGTCGGCACCTTCACGCGCGAGGGGACGTTCGACGCGGTGATCCCGCATCTGCCGCGCCTGGCCGACCTGGGAGTGACCGCGGTGGAGCTGATGCCGGTGGCGCAGTTTCCCGGCTCGCGCAACTGGGGCTACGACGGCGTCGGGCTCTTCGCCGTCCAGAACTCCTACGGCGGGCCCGAGGGGCTCAAGCGCCTCGTCGACGCCTGCCACGCCCGGGGGCTCGCCGTGGTGCTCGACGTCGTCTACAACCACCTCGGCCCGGAGGGGAACTACCTGCCGGAGTTCGGTCCCTACTTCACGGACCGATACCGCACGCCCTGGGGCGACGCGCTCAACTTCGACGGGCCCGGCAGCGACGAGGTCCGGCGGTTCTTCCTCGAGAACGCGCGCCGCTGGATCGACGAGTTCCACGTCGACGCCCTGCGCGTCGACGCGGTGCACGCCATCCGGGACCACTCCGCCCGGCCGTTCCTCGCGGAGTTGACCGAAGCGATTCATGCCGAAGCCGAGCGCCTGCGCCGGCCCGTGTACGTCGTGGCCGAGAGCGACCTGAACGACGCGCGCCTCGTCCGGCGCCGGGCCGAGGGCGGCTTCGGGATGGACGCGCAGTGGAGCGACGACTTCCACCATGCCCTGCACGCTCTGCTGACCGGCGAGCGCAACGGCTACTACCAGGACTTCGCATCCATGGAGGACCTCTCCGCGGCTTTCGAGCAGGCTTCGTCTACAGGGGCCGGTACTCCGCCTACCGCCGGCGCCGCCACGGCAACGCGACGGACGGCCGTGCCGGGAGCGCGTTTCGTGGTCTCCGCGCAGAACCACGACCAGGTCGGCAACCGGATGAAGGGCGAGCGCCTTTCGACGCTGACGGATTTCGAGAGCCAGAAGGTGGCCGCGCGGCGGTCCTGCTGTCGCCCTACCTGCCGCTCCTGTTCATGGGCGAGGAGTACGGCGAGACGGCGCCGTTCCTCTACTTCGTCAGCCACGGCGATCCGGACCTGGTCGAGGCGGTGCGGCGGGGCCGCCAGGAGGAATTCGCGGCCTTCGCCTGGGAGGGGGCGCCCCCGACCCCCAGGCGGAGGCGACGTTCGCCGCTTCGAAGATCCACCCGGGACTGGCCGCCGACGGCCGCCACGGGGCCCTCCTGGATTTCACCGGGAGCTGCTGCGGCTGCGCCGCGAGGTCCCCGCGCTGGCGAACTCGACCGCGGCGGCTCCAGACGCATGCGTTCGACCGGCAGCGCGCGCTCGCCGTCGTCCGCCGGCACGCGGATTCCGCGGCTCTCCTTCTCCTGGCCTTCGGGCCGGGCGCCACCTCGATCCGTCCCGCCGTCGGCGGCCGCTGGCGCAAGCTGCTCGATTCCGGCGAGACCGCTGGGCGGGTCCGGCCGCGTGGCCGCGCCCCGGCTGGAGGGCGCCGGAAGCGAGCGAATCGATCGACCTGCCGGGCCCGCCGCCCTGCTCTACGTGGCCGAGCCCTGAGCTCCGACGCGCGCATGGAACGCTACGTCTGCATCCACGGCCACTTCTACCAGCCGCCGCGGGAGAACCCCTGGCTGGAGGCGGTGGAGCTGCAGGACTCGGCCTATCCGTACCACGACTGGAACGAGCGGATCACCGCCGAGTGCTACGCGCCGAACGGAGCCTCGCGGATCCTGGACGACCGGGACGGATCCGCGGATCGTCAACAACTACTCGCGGATCAGCTTCAACTTCGGCCCGACGCTGCTGGCCTGGCTCGAGGAGACGAGCCCCTCCGTGTACGCCGCGATCCTGGCCGCCGACCGGGAAAGCCGGCAGCGGTTCTCCGGCCACGGCTCCGCGATCGCCCAGGTCTACAACCACATGATCATGCCGCTGGCCAACGCCCGCGACAAGCGGACCCAGGTGCTCTGGGGCATCCGCGACTTCGAGCACCGCTTCGGCCGCGACCCGGAAGGGATGTGGCTGCCGGAGACCGCCGTCGACATGGCGACCCTCGACGTCCTGGCCGAGCGGGGGATCCGCTTCACCATCCTCGCGCCGTCGCAGGCCCGCGTTCAAGCGCGCGGAGGGACGCTGGCGGGACGTCTCGGGAGGGCGGATCGATCCCACCCGCGCCTACGCGTGCGACTCCCCTCGGCGCGCTCGATCGCCTCTTCTTCTACGACGGCCCGATCTCCCGGGCGGTCGCGTTCGAAGGACTGCTCGAACGGCGGGCGATTCGCCGAGCGCCTGATCGCCGGCTTCGACGAGGCCGCGAATGGCCGCAGCTGGTCCACATCGCCACCGACGGCGAGACCTACGGCCACCACCACCGCCACGGCGACATGGCGCTGGCCTACGCGCTCGACACGATCGAGACCGGGGCCAGGCCCATCTGACCAACTACGGCGAGTTCCTGGAGCGCCATCCGCCCACCGGAGGTCGAGATCTCGCGAACAGCTCCTGGAGCTGCGTCCACGGCGTCGAGCGCTGGAGGAGCGACTGCGGCTGCAACTCCGGCGGCCACCCGGGCTGGAACCAGGGCTGGCGCGCGCCGCTGCGCGACGCGCTCGACTGGCTGCGCGACGCGGTCGCCGGACCCTTCGAGCAGAAGGCAGGGCGCTGCTGGCGGATCCCTGGGCGGCGCGCGACGACTACATCGACGTCATCCTGGACCGCTCCACCGAGAATCTCGATCGCTTCTTCGCGCGGCACGCCACCCACGCGCTGTCGGAGCCGGAGCGCGTGGACGCCCTGAAGCTGCTGGAGCTGCAGCGCCACGCGATGCTGATGTACACCAGCTGCGGCTGGTTCTTCGACGAGCTCTCCGGGATCGAGACCGTGCAGGTGATCCAGTACGCCGGGCGCGCCATCCAGCTGGCCGGCGAGCTCTTCGGCGATGGCCACGAGGCGACGTTCCTCGCCGCCCTGGCGAGGCGCCGAGCAACCTGCCCGAGCTGGGCCACGGCCGCGCGGTCTACGAGAGCTACGTCCGGCCCGCCATGGTCGACCTGACGAAGGTCGCGGCCCACTACGCGGTCAGCTCCCTCTTCGAGCGCGACAGGCCCGGTCCCGATTTCCGGCTACGAGGTCGGCCGCGAGGACTACCGTTACATCGACGCCGGGCGGGCCCAGCTGGTCGTCGGCCGCGCCCGGTTCACCTCCCGCATCACCGGGAGGCGTCGCTCTGAGCTACGGCGTGCTCCACTTCGGCGACCACAACGTCACTGCGGCGTGCGCCCTTCGGCGGCGAGAGCCCTACGGAGCTCGTCCGGACGGTGCGGACACTTCGATCGGGGGACTTCCCCGAGGTCATCCGGCTGCTGGACCCGGCTTCGGAGAGGACATCTTCTCGCTGCTCGCTCTTCCGCGACGAGCAGCGGCGCATCCTCGACAAGATCCTGGCCACGACGCTGGAGGACACGGAGGCGGTGCTGCGCCAGAGCTACTCGCGAAACCTGCCGCTGATGCGCTTCCTCGACGATCTCGCGACCCCGCTTCCGGGCGTCCTCCATGCCATCGCGGGTTTCGTCATCAACTCCGAGATGGCGCGAGCCGCGCAGGCCGAGGATCTCGACCGGGCGCGCATCGGCCAGCTGCTCGAGGACGCGGCTCGCGAAAAGGTGACGCTCGACGCCCCGACGCTGGAATTCGCGTTCCGCCGCCGCCTGGAGGCGTTCGCACGGCGCCTGGCGAACGAACCCGAGGATCCGTCGGCGCTGGCGGAGCTCGAGGCCGCCGTGGAGTTCCCTGACCGCCTCCCGTTTCGCCTGCGCCTCTGGGACGTTCAGAACATCGTCTACGAGCTGGTCCGCCTCGTCTTTCCCGGCGCGCTCGAACGCGCTCGCCGCGGGCAACGAAGGCGCCCGGCGCTGGGGTCGAGGCGCTTTTCGCGCGTCGCGGAGCTGCTCGAGGTGACGGTCCCGTCGGACGGCGGATGAGCGTCGAGCCCGAGCGCGTCCCGGGAGCCACGTACCGCATCCAGTTCCGGCGCGACTTCGGATTTGCCCGTGCGGCGGACCTGGTGCCCTATCTCGCGGCCCTCGGAGTCACCGATCTCTATGCGTCCCCCCTCTTCCGGGCCCGGCCCGAGAGCACGCACGGATACGACGTCGTCGACCCGAGAACGCTCGATCCGCGACTGGGTGCCGCGGGAGACTTCGATTCCATGTGGCGTGCGCTCTCCGCCCGCGGCAGCGGCCTGCTCGTTGGACATCGTGCCCAACCACATGGCCGCCACCGCCGCCAATCCCTGGTTCCGGGACGTCCTCGAGAAAGGCGGGCGCTCCCCGTTCGCCGGCTTCTTCGACGTCGACTGGAGCGAGGACGAACGCACGCTGCTGCCGATCCTGGGAGAGCCTCTGTCGGAGGCGATCGCAGCCGGGCGCCTCTCTCTCTTCTTGAGGTCGCCGACTCGGGTCTCGTCGTGCGCTACTACGACCGGGTCATTCCGCTGGATCCCGCCACCTATGGCGACCTTCTCCTCCACCGCAGCGACCGGCTGGAGGAGGCCCTGGACATCGCTGCAGGACCCGCTGCGCCTGGAGTTTCGCCTCCTTCTCGACCGGGTCGGGGCGCTGCCGCCGTATTCCGAACGCCCCGCCGACGGCGCCGAGCCCACGGGCGGGCGGCGCGAGGCGGTCAAGCGGCGCCTGATCGATCTGTACCGTTCCCGCGCGACCCTGCGCGAGTTCGTCGACGAGAACATCATGGAGTTCCAACGACACGGCCAGGGATCCGGCCCTCCTGGCCGGCCTGCTCGAAAAGCAGGCCTACCGCCTCGCCTTCTGGCGGGAGGCCGCCCGACTCCTGAACTACCGCCGGTTCTTCAACATCTCCGACCTGATCGGGTTTGGGTCGAGGATCCCGACGTTTTCGAGGCCACCCACGCCCTTACGCTGCGGCTCGCGGGCGAAGGAAAAGTCGCCGGCCTGCGCGTCGATCACATCGACGGCCTGCTCGATCCCGGTGAGAATCTGGCGCGCCTGCAGAGCCGCCTCGCCGCGTCCGCAGGCCGGCCCGGGCCCTTCTTCGTCGTCGTCGTGGAAAAGATCCTGGAAGGGCCGGAACCGCTGCCTCCCGAGTGGCCCGTCTGCGGCACCACGGGCTACGACTTCCTGTGCGACGTCCAGGGGCTCTTCTTCTTGATCCCGCGGGCCTGGAATCCCTTCGCCGGGACTTCGCCCGCCGGAC
>CAWDUQ010000003.1:0-8221 GCA_963805495.1 uncultured Acidobacteriota bacterium
GGATTGTTTCAAGGGCGAGGATTATAGCGGTGCCGACGGGCTTCGGTCCCGCGGGCCGTTCGCCCGTCAGCGTGACGTCAGAACGAAGGCACGAACGGACGCTATGCGGCCCGGAAACCGTCCGACCGCCCGCGCGTCGTAGCGTCGTACGAGCTCCGCCGTGAGCTCCTCCACCGGCCTCGAAAAGAGCGGCAGGAGCCCGGTCGGAGTCTCCTCGAGGATCAGCCCGAATCGGGATCGGCCGCCGGCCTCGAGAGCTTCACCGACTCGCGCAACGGCGAGCGGCGCCGCACCCGGATCCCTCCAGAGCTGGCGATAACGGCCGGGGTCGAACAGGACCGGGCGCTCCCAGTGAGTGAATCCCCGCATGGCCTCCTCGTCGCCGCAGTAGTACCAGGCCGTCGGCGCGAGGTAGTCCGGCACGACGAGAATCAGGTCCTCGGGCCCGAACGGATGCGCTCGGCACAGGCTCCGAATCCCCGACTTGGGCCGTCCGGCCACTTCGAAACGCCCCTCGTAGAGTTCCCGGCGCGCCGCGAACGACGCGGCGATCAGGGCCGCACCTCCGAGGAGCGCGGCGATGCGCCACGTCCGACCCGCTTCGCGGCCGGCCTCGATCACCCGGCCCGCCACCGCCGAAAACACCGCGGCCGCCAGCACCGCGGGAATGATCAGGTATCGCGTCGACTGCCCCGTGTAGAGGCCCAGCGCGAGCCAGATGGCGGCGCCCGAAATCGTCGAAAAGAGCAGCGGCGCCGGATCCCGGCGAAGTCCGGCGAGAACGCGCGGCGACCGCAGGGCGAAGACGCCGAGGAGTGCCGCCATCCCGAAAATGAAAGACGGATGCTCGAAGCCCTGGGGAATCGGCAGCATGTCGCGCGTCCGGGACAGGAAGGAACGGAGACTCTCCGATGCCGAAAGGGGCTTCTCCCAGGGCAGGCCGATTCGCGCCTGCGCCCAGGTCGTGGGAAGCCAGTACAGAAACGAAACTCCGGCGACGACGGCGCTCAGGGCCAGGCCCCGCCCGAACGAGCGCAACTCCGCCCGGCGCCACTCCAGGAGCCCCCAGGCGGCGAGGGCTGCCGTCAGCATTCCGCCGGCGACGTGCGAGTACACGAGAAGCGTCAACAGCGCCGTCAGCAGAACGTACGCAGCCGGTCCCGGCGCGGGCCGCCGCCGGCGCATGCGAAAGACCGTCACCAGGCTCGCCGCGGCCAGAAGAGCGGACAACGAATACCCCCGCACCTCGGCGGACATCTCGAACAGGATCGGATTGTTGACGACGAAGGCCGCCGCCATGGCCGCTGCGGCGAATCCTCCGAGCACCCAGGCGAGCGCCGTCGCAGCCGCCGCGGTCAGGAAGCCCAGGCTCAGCGCGAACCACTTGAGGGCCGCCTCTCCGCTTCCGGCGACGCGCGTGTAGCCCGCCAGCACCAGATTGAACAGGGGTGGTGTGTAGTCGGAGGTTCGATTGCGCGCGAGAAATTCGCCCGGAGAAGGGGCGCGGGCGACGTAGACGGAGATCGCCTCGTCCCTCCACAGACCCTCTCGCACGAGCGGCTCCCGGGTCCAGAGCGCAAAGAGGGCGAGCGCGGAGAACCAGACGATTGCAACGGCGGGAACGAAGCGTCGTACCCCGGGCGGCGAGGAGGCCGTGTGCGGCCCGTCGGCGGACGTCATCTCCCGGAACCGGGTGCCGCGCCCCCGCGGACGCGTCCGCGCATCCAGCGTCTCCCGAGCGCCCAGAGATACCAGCGCAGGTAGTGCGGCAGCCAGGACAAGATTCGAAACCGGCTCTCGCCCTCCGTCCTCCCCGTCCAGGTGGCCGGCACCTCCTCGACGCGCCCGCCGCCGAAGTGGGCCTTGACCGTGAGCTCCATCGCGAGAGCGAAGCCCGCCGGGCTCTCAATGGATGTGCGGCGCAGAAACTCGCGGCTGTAAGCCTTGAAGCTGTTGGTGGGATCGTGGGTCGGCAGCCCGGACAGCCAGTGCAGCGTCACGCCCGCCATGCGGCTCAGCAACGACTTGATCCGCGGTCCGCCGATCTGCCGCCCTCCCGCAACGTACCGACTGGCGCAGACGACGTCGGCGCCCGCCTCGACGCGCGAAACCATCTCCTCGACGCCCGAGAGATCGTCCGAGACATCGGCCATCGTCACGACGACGACCGGGGCCTCCGCCGCGCGCATGCCCGCCTCGATGGCGTACCGAACGCCGGGACCCAAGGCGTTCAGAACCGGGCGCACTCCGACCGGCCGTTCGGCTGCCGGAAGACGGGCGATCGCCGGTAGCGTGTCATCGGCCGCGAAGTCGTGACAGATCAGCAGCTCGTACCCCGCCGGCGCGGCCGCGAGCGCCCGGCAGAAGGCCGCGATATTCCGGCCTTCGTTGTACACGGGCACGACGAGCGAGTATCGCGGAGAGGCGCTCGCCGTGGGGTTGCCGCTCAGAGACGGCCCTCGGCGATTTCCCGGCGCACCCAGGGCACGACCTCGTCGAGCATCTCGGAAAGCGTCGTCGTGGCCTCGAACCCGAGGACTCTCCGGGCCTTTCCGGTGTCGGGAATGCGCCGGGCGACGTCGTGCGGGTACGGGGGATCGCTGACGCAGCGGAAGGGTCTCGCCGACCGGCCCGTACCGTGCACCTTTTCCCAGATCGCCTTCGCCAGCTCCCGGACAGTGGTCGCCGTCCGCGTCGAAAGGTTGAATTCCTCGTTGAGCGCGGTCGGATGGAAAAGCGCGGCGGCAATGCCCCGGGCGAGGTCGCCCCCGTAGGTGTAGCAGCGCACCTGATCCCCCGAGCCCAGGATGTGGAGGGGGTCCTGGCCCTTCAGAACCTTCTGCACGAGGTCGGGAACGACGTGGCTCATTGCAAGCCGGACGTTCCCGCTGGGCACGTCCCTTCCGCCGAGGGCGCGGCCCTCTCCGACACCGACGCAATTGAAGGGGCGACAGATCGTATAGGGAAGCCCGTACTGCTCGCGCGCGCCGCGCGCGAAGTACTCGCAGGCGAGTTTCTGAAAACCGTAGGTGCTCGTCGGCGGAGGGCTCTTGCGCACCTCGTCCTCGGGCGTCGGGAAAACGGTCGCGTTCTCGAAAACCATGCTGCTCGAAAGAACCGTGACCTTGACGAGCTGTCCCGTCCGAAACGCGGCGATGGCCGCATCGAAGCTCGCGGCCATGATCCGTTCGTTCTCCGCCAGCAGGTCGTACGCGTATTCGTGGAAGTACGAGATGCCGCCGATGCGCGCGGCCCCGGCGACGAAGTGGTCGCACTCCTGCGCGAGTGACGAGAGGAGGCCGGCATCCCGCGCGTCTCCCTCGACGAAGGTGTAAGCGGGATGATTCTGATAACTCTTCTCCACCAGGCCGTACTTCGAAAAGTTGTCGACTCCGACGACCGCGTGGCCTTGCGCGAGAAGCTCCTGCACGAGATATCCGGCGATGAAACCGGCCGAGCCGGTGACGAGGACCTTCAACGGGGAGCGCTCGCGATCCAGTTCCAGACGTCGTAGAGGATCTTGCCTTCGGGAATCCGAAGCGTCTTGTACGCGCGGTGCGGCGTCGCAAGGAAGAGGACGTCCGATTCCTCGACGACGCGCTCGAGCGGCACGAGGCTCGCGTCGGGGACGTAGGGGTCCGTGCAGAGAACCTTTCGCGTCTCCAGCGTCAGGAGGTTGCGCAGCTTGTAGCTCAGGGAATCCCGTGGATCGTCGCTCTCGGCCTTGAACGCCATGCCGAGCACCCCGACCACCTGATGGGAGAGATCCACGTCCCTTCGGGCGAGTTCCACGAGGCGGGCCGGAAGCCCTTCGTTGACCAGCATCGCGGAGTGGCCCAGCGGAAACGAATTCCGGCTGAACGCGGCGAGCTGCATCGTGTCCTTCAACAGACAGGGGCCCGCGGCGAATCCGGGCCCCGGCATGCCGGCCATGCGCGGGTAGTTGTGGCGGCAGCCGTGGAGAATGCGATCGAAGTCGAGGCCCTGCTCCTTCGCGATCGTATAGAACTGGTTGGCGATCGCGAACTGGATGTAGCGCGTCGCATTCGTCATCAGCTTGCACAGCTCGGCTTCCATCGGCGTCATCTCGATGAACTCGTGGACGAAGCGGCCGAAGAGCTCCCGGACTGCCTGCAGCGTCCCGGAGTCGAAGGCGCTCACGATCTGCGGCAGGTGGCGAATCTCGCGAAGGCTCTGACCCTGGGCCACGCGCTCGGGGCAGAATGCTACCCGGATGTCGAGGCCGCGGGCGTCGAGGTCCCGCTGGATGTGCGCGCTGATCCCCGGAAAGATCGTGCTGCGGAGAATCAGGACCTGGCCGTTGCGAAGGTGCGCCGAGCAGGCCTCGATCGCCCGCCTCAGCCCGGTAAAGCTCGGGGTCAAGTGGTGGTCGACCGGCGTCCCGATGACGAGAACGAGGAAGCGGCACTCCTCCATCCCCTCCGGCGTGTCGCGAAGCTCGAGGAGCCCGCCCTCCAGGACCTTTGCCAGGAGCTCCGGCGCCCCCTCTTCGCCAAACGGCATCTCGCCACGCCGGATCCTCTCGACGGTCCGGGTGTTTGTGTCGTAGATGACGGTCTTCAGTCCCGAATCGGCGAACGTGAGAGCGAGTGGGAGGCCGACGTGCCCGCCGCCGCCGATCACACACACGTCCCGCGAAAAAACCGGTCTTTGGCTCATTGGATTCAGTGTAAGGCAAACCCGCCGGCGGGCGAACGGCTGCGCGGCAGGTACAGCGTGAACGTCGGGTTCGCGCGCGATCGCTCCCCGACTCCCGGCGGCGCAGCGACGTAGTGCGCGTGGATCCACGCGGCGACGCCCTCCCCGTAGTCTCTCCCGAAGAGACCGCGGTCGTACTCGCCCGTGGGTCGAAGCCAGAGCACGATGGCCGCCGGCTTTGCAGCGGCGAGCTCCGCGACGACGTCGGCCTCGTTTGCGTCCGCGAGGTATCCCGGAAGATAGAGCTTGTGCCGGATCGGGTTCGCGCGTCCCGACAGAAAGTTCAGAACCTCTCCTTCCGGGATGACGACCAGCCCTCCGCCGGGGGGGGTCTGCTCGCGGATCGTTTCCGCGACCTTCTCGATTTCGCGCGCCCGGTCGGGCCGGTCGGACAGCATTGCGTTCGTTCCCGGAATCGGGACCCGCTGCTCGGACGCGTAGAAGCGGGCCCGGCCCAGAAACGCGAACACCAGGAGGACGGCGAGCGCTGCCGCGACCGCGACCTCGAGCCGCCGTCGCTGCGCCGGCGAGCCGGCCTTCCGCACCTCGCCATAAACCAGCCCGGCCGCACAGACGAAGGCCAGCAGCAGGGGCGGGGCGACATACGGCGCATCGTCGATGAAGAAGATGCGACGGTGAGATGCGGCGAGCCCCATCCAGCCGAAGCCGAGAAGAGCGCTGGAACGGGACCCGGGGCCGCCCCGCCAGCCCTGGACCATGGCGAACACGCAAATCAGCGGCGCGGCGCTGAAGAGGACGGGCCCCGGCACCGCGCCCATCGCCCCGGAGACGGCGGCCGTCAGAAGGACGGCGCCGAGCGCGAGCAGGCGCTGCCGCGTCCGGCCAGGGTCCTCTCGCCGCAGGGCGAGGAGCTCGAGGGCGAGCAGGATCCCGATCCAGACGCTCGCCGAGTAGAGCAGGTTCCACGAGCCGGCCCTCCAGGCCCGCAGCCCGGCCAGGCCCACGTGTCCCCGCGTGTCCGCCGGGATGTTCGCCAGAAACACGGGCTGATCGACGAGCAGGGCTCTCCAGCCGGCGTGTGCGACGAAGAACGACCAGACGCCGCCGAAAGTCGTCACGAATCCCGCGGCCAGAGCAGCGACGGACCGTCCGCGCCCCTCGTCCCCACAGCGCCTGACGACGACGAGCGCCGCCGCGGAAAGCGCGGCGAAACCCCACTCCACCCGGCACAGGGCAGCCAGGGCCGCGACCGCTCCGGCGACGGCCAGTCGGCGCGCTCCTCGCGATTCACCGCTGACCAGCACGATCGACAACAACGACACTGTCGCTGCGTGCCAGATCCGGTATCCCATTCCCAGGATCGATCCCCCCGCGCTCGGCATGAAGACGAGAGCGGGTATGGCGAGGGCGGTCCAGAGGGCCGAGGTCCTGGGGTCGGCGACGCGCCGAAGAGCCAGGTGAAGCGCCGCGAGGGCCGCCACGGACGAAACGCATCCGGCCAGAACGAGCGTCGAGAAGTTCGAGCCGAAGATCCGGAAGAACGCCGCGTGGAGGTATGGAGTCAGCGGGCCGAACCAGAAGACGACGTCGCGGTAGAGAAGCTCTCCCCGCGCGATGGCGTCGGGAACGATCCACTCGCGGCCGGAATCGATGAGCGGGTCGGACCACTTTCCCCGCGAAATGACGGCGAGCGCTCCGGTCGACGCGAGGACCAGCCCCCCGAACAGAGCACTCCATCCGGCGCGAAGCCTGGTCATTGCGGTCCCCCGCCCCCGGCCGGCGCGTTGCGGGCAACGAAGAGCCTCGCCGAGCCGTGACGGGTCGGAAAGATCGGCCCCTCGTAGTTCTCCTCGACCCAGCGAAAGATCCGTCGACCGTAGTCGACGCCGAACTGACCCGGTCCGTACTCGTCGGTCGACCGAGGCCAGATGACTAGCGCCCGGGGCGGACGCCGCTCAAGCGCCCGGAGGACCTCAGGCTCATTGTCCGCGGTCAGATATCCGGGGATGAGGAGCTTGTAGCGGAGCGGGTCGGATCGGCCCGCGAGTTGGTTGAGGACCTGGCCCTCGGGGAGCACCACGAGCCCGTCGCCCGGCCGCGTACGGTTTCGGATCGCGTCGACCATCGCCGCGATCTCCAGCGCCTGCCCCGAAGACGCGCTCAACATGCCGCCGGTCCCGGGTATCGGCACGCGCTCGTCCTGCAGATACTGGGTCGCGCGCCCGACGAACGCGAGACAAGTCAGGGCGGCGAGGCCGACGGAGTATCCGAGGCGCAGCCGACGCCGGTCGCCGGCCTTCCGGGGAAACGCCGAGAGCAGTCCGAGAAGGCCCGCCGCACAAACGAACGCGAAGAGAAGGGGCGGGCCCACGTAGGCCGAGTCGGTGATGTGGAAGGGCCGCCGGTGCGACGCGAGCACGCCGACCAACCCGAAAGCGGCCAGCGCGGCTCCGCGGGGACGCCCCCGCCGCCAGGCTCCGACGCCGACCGCGGTCACGCAGACGAGGGGCGCTGCGCTGAAGAGGGAAGCGCCCGCGACGCCGCCGAACATGGCCGATAGCGCGAGCGCGAACAGCACGAGCGCCGATCCCGCCGCAAGGCGACGGGCGGCCGGCCGGCCAGTTCTCCGCAGAACGACCCAGGCCGTCACGAGAACGGCCCCCACCCAGGCGGCGCTCGAATAGACGAGTTCCGCGAGCCCCCGGGGCCAGCGGCGGATTCCGGAGAACTCGACGAGAAACCGGCGCGTCTCCGGCGAGACACCGGTCAACAGAACATGCCCGTCGCCAAGCACGGAATCCGGCCCCGCCCAGAGCACGAAAACGCCGATCCCGATCGCAAAAACCACCAGCGCGACACAGGCCGTGCCGACAGCCTCGCGCACAGGCCGCCGGCGCGAGAGCAGGAAGGCCGTGGTGGTGCCCGCGACCGCGATCAGTCCCCATTCCGTCCGGGAGAGGGCTGCGAGGCCGCAGGCAAGACCGACGAGCACCGACCGAAGGCGCGGCGATCCCCGCGGTGGGCGGGAGGCGAGCGATACCGCGAACAGGGTGAACGCTGCCGGGTGCCAGATCCGGTATCCCATTCCGATGATCGAGCCTCCCCCGTTGGGCATGAAGAGAAGTGCCGGGATCGCGAGGGCCGTGACGAGGCCGGCGTCCCGTGCCGAGGTGACCCGGCGCAGGGCGACGAACAGGGCGGCGAGCACCAGGATCGAGGTCGCGACCCCGGCCATCGCCAGCCCGGCGAAGCTCGAACCGAACACCGAAAACACCGCGGCCTGAAAATAGGGCGTCAGCGGGCCGAACCAATAGACGACGTCCCGATACAGAAGCCCGCCCCGCCAGAGGGCGTCGGCGTAGGCCCACTCGATTCCCGAGTCCACGATGGCGTCGGACCACTTGCCGCGCGAGACGAGGAAGAGCCCGACCGTGGCGGCCGCTACCGCAGCGGCGGCTAGGGTCCTCCGCGTTTTCACGCCGCGTCCGGGAGCACGATGTCGGTGGCGAGCAGAATGGTTCCGCTCACTCGGGCGAAACGC
>CAWDUQ010000004.1:0-949570 GCA_963805495.1 uncultured Acidobacteriota bacterium
CTGGAGGCAACGAAAATGGCCACGAAGAAATCCGCGAAACCCGCCCGCGCAAAGAAAAAGGCTCCCGCCAGGAAAAAGGCCGCTCCGAAAAAGGCCGCCGCCGCCGGTCGCTGGCGCTGCTCGAGGCGTCGCCGAGCCTCACGGCAAACGACCTGCAGAAGAGTCTGGCCTGGTACCGCGACGTCGTCGGGTTCGCGGTCGAGGAGGAGTGGAAGGACGACGCCGGAAAGATCATGGGCGTGTCCCTGCGCGCCGGCAGCGTGTCGTTCATGATCGGCCAGGACGACTGGAAGAAGGGGCGCGACCGGCGGAAGGGCGAGGGCTTCCGAATCTTCTGCATGACGAAGGGGAGCGTCGACGACCTCGCGAAACGGATCGAGTCGAAGGGCGGAAGGCTGGACAGCGGGCCGACCGATCAGCCCTGGGGCTTCCGCGACATCACGCTGACCGACCCGGACGGCTTCAAGATCACGATCGCGGTCGCGAAGCGCTGAGAAACGCGAAGACTCAGAGCTCTGACGGGACCCCGTTGCGTTAGGTCGAGCCAATGCCTGAGGCCTCCGCCGAAATCGACGTCCTGATCGCCGGTGCCGGACCGGTCGGCCTCCTCCTCGCCAACGAGTGCGCGCGGCGCGGGCTCTCCGCGCGGATCGTCGAGACAAAGGCGGGACAGTCCGAGCACTCCAAGGCGCTGGCGATCTTTCCCCGCACGCTCGAGATCTTCGACATGGCGGGTGTGGTCGGGCCGTTCCTCGAGGCGGCGAATCGCGTCACGTCGGTCTCCGTCGCGGCACATGGGCGCCAGCTTGCGCACATGCGGTTCGAGCCCGAGCAGACGCCGTATCCCTTCATCGCGATGGTGCCGCAGGACGTCACGGAGAAGCTGCTCGTCGAGGAACTTCGGCGAAAGGGCGGCGCCGTCGAGTATCAGACGACGTTCGTCGCGGCCGAGGAGCGCGGCGACGCGGTGCGCGCCACGCTCGAACGGGACGGCAAGCGCTTCGAGGTCACCGCGTCGTTTGTCGTCGGCTGCGACGGGGCGCACAGCGCGGTGCGGCACCTGCTGAAGCTCCCGTTCGAGGGCGCCCAGTACGAGGACCTGTTTCTCCTCGCCGACGTCCACACGAACGAGTCCCTGCCGGCCGACGAGCTGCTTCTGTGCCCGAGCGAGTTCGGCCCGGCGGCGATCTTCCCCATGAGCGCCACGCGGCGGCGCATCGTGGCGACGATCGAGCAGCCGGAGGGGGACGCGCCGTCGCTCGATCTCGTCCGGGGCGTCCTGCGGCAGCGCGCGCCCGAGGGAATCGAGCTCGAGTCGATGATCTGGTCGAGCTACTTCCGGATCCATCACCGGCAGGTCGCCCGACTGCGCGTCGGACGGATGTTCGTCGCGGGCGACGCGGCGCACATCCACAGTCCCTTCGGCGGCCAGGGCATGAACACGGGCCTCGGGGACGCATGGAACCTGGCCTGGAAGCTCGACCTCACCCGCCGCTGCGGCAACGAGCGGCTGCTCGAGAGCTACACCGCCGAGCGGCGCCCGGTGATCAAGGACGTCGTCGAGACCACCGACCGGATGACCCGAGCCCTCGGCACGGGAAACCGGTTCGCGCAGGCCCTGCGCGACGCGATCATCCCGGTGTTGTCGCAGCTCTCGCCGTTCCAGCACCTCTTCGTCAACACGCTCTCGGGGCTCGGCATCGCCTACGACGGCAGCCCGATCAACGACGGCGGCGGCGAGCGGTACTGGGACGATACGCTCCGCGGCGGCGACGGCATCCGCAGCCGGTTCCTGCTCTTCGTCGGCGAGGGTGCGGACGCGCCGACGGTGGAGGCCGGCATGCGCCTCGCCGATTCGTTTGCCGAGATCCTCGAGCTGCGCCGGCGGCCGGCGCCGGGCATCATGCTGCTTCGGCCGGACGGCTACGTCGCGTTCTCGACGCGCCACGACGGAGGCGGGCTCGACAGGGTGCGAGCGCTCCTGGAGTCGATCGTCGAGTAGATCGTGTCCCGGGAGATCGGGCGCCCGCGAGGGGCGCCCCTACGAATCGGGGCGGAGGATCGCGGCGTAGGGGCGGGGCCCGTCCCCGCCCTTCGTGCTAGTCCACGCGCGCCGCGCCGTCGAGCGATTCCTGCATCACCTTCTTGGAGAGCCGTCCGACCCAACCGTGAAAGTTCTCGCTCAGTCCGGTGTCGGGGCTGTAGGCGAGGCCGATCCGGTCGACGTCGACGGCGGCCTGGACCTCCTCGAGCGTCGCGAGGCCGCGCTCGAGGGCCGCGTGCACCTGGTCGATGATCGCCGCGTAGAGCTCGATCGTCCGCCGCAGGTACGTCTTGTCGTGCATGACCGGGCCCTGGCCCGGCACGATCGCGGCGACATCCAGCGCGTCGAGGCGGCGGAAGGTCTCGAGCCAGGGCGTGATGGCCCAGGAGTTGGTCGTCCAGGGCGGCGGTCCGTGGCCGTCCTCCGGGCTGACGAGGACGTCGCCGGTCGCGAGGATCCGGCTGCCCGGCATGTACAGGACGGCCGACGCGGTGGCGTCGCCGGTCATGCTCATGAGGCGAAACTCGCGCCGGCCGCTCCAGAACGTCATCTCGTCTTTGAAGACGACGTTCGGCAGAACGCGCGGCAGGGCGGCGACCTCGGCCGCAAACTGCGCGGTCTGGGCGATGTTTTCCCCCTTTTCGGCGAGAACCGCGGGCGTCAGCGTCGAGCCGTCGGCGAGCTTGCCCGTCTGGATCGCGGCCGCGAGCTCGGCGCGCCGCGTGGCGAGGCTGCGTTCGATCCCCGAGGCGAAGTAGCGGGCCGGCATCCGCAGCATGTAGTCGCGCGTCCCCTCTGTCGCGACGATGCGCAGGCCCGGGAACGCCTTGACGTACTCGTCGTTGCCCGACCAGTGGTCCTGGTGCCAGTGCGAGTTGATGAGGACCGTGACGGGCTTTTTCGTCAGGGCGCGGATCTCCGCGATCTCCGCCCGCGCCGTGACCGCGCGCGTGGGGCTGTCGAAGACCACGACGTCCTCGTCGTTGATGACAACGACGGAGTTGGTCGCGGTCCAGTATTCGAGGTCCGACGGAGCGCGGAAGACGTGGACCCCGTCGCCGAGGTCCTCCTTGATGAGCATGGCCCGCGCCTTCTCGACGGAGGTCTCAAGCGGCGCGGCGGCCGCCCGCGGGGCGCACGGCGAAAGCGAGAGGGCCGCGAGGACGGCGAGCGACCCGGCGAGTCTGCGTGTCATGGGTTCCTCCGAGGGCTGCTTGCTCTTACGGCGGGCGGGGCCGCGGGTTGCGGGCCCGGCGTCTTGGAGGATCCTTGGCGCGACGCCTCGGGCGGATACGGTGACCGGGAGAGCGGCCGGGCGCTCGATGAAGAGGGGCCGGCCCGGAGTTTCGGACCGGCCCCGTTATCGACGACCCCCCGGGAGATTCGTCATGCCGACCGCGGCGATAGCCCCCGCGCCCCGGCGCGTGGCGTCAGCGCGGCCAGCACGGCGGCGATGACGAACAGCGCGGGCACGTCACCCACGAGGTGGCCGTGGCTGCCCGGACTGACGAACGCCTGCACCAGCATGATCGCGGCGTGGATCGCGCTCGACCAGACGGTGAACCAGATCAGGCTGCGATGGGCCAGCGGATTCCGTGACGCGGCGAGCAGGAACACACCGAGGGTGGCGTAGACCCCGACGATCATGAGCGGGTAGTCCGAGTGTCCGCTGTGCCACACCCAGCCGGACGGCCAGACGATCATGAACAGGTAGATCCCCACGATGAACAGCACGCCCACGACCGCCAGGGCGATTTTCAAGGACTTGAGACGGGTGGCTTCGGTCATGGCTTTCTCCTTTCCTCTTCGCGTGCGGCGAGGCCTGGTTCAGCGCCCCTGCGCCTGGAGCGCCTTGACGTCGGCCGTGGTCAGCGGCTTGCCGCCGATGGCCCACTCGCCGCTCGGGACCTCGAGAACGCGCACCCAGGTGACCCCCCGCAGGGTCTCTCCCTCGATCCCGATCATGGCCTCCGTGACCTTCTCGATCATGCTGCGCTTCTGGGCCGGGTTGAAGACTCCCTCGATCAGCTGAATGTCGACCAGTGGCACTTCCCACCTCCGTTAGGATGGCGCCGGGAAATTCCGGAGCCATCGCCAGAGTAGGAAAACGGTCGCGCCGGTGCTTGGAGGGCGGTTGGATTTTTCTTGAAGATCGTGGTCCCTGAGCCGACTTCCGAATGATCCATCGATTCGAATCCTTCGAGCTCGACACGGAGCGCTACGAGCTGCGCCGCGAGGGGCAGCCCCGTGCGGTGGAGCCGCAGGTCTTCGCGCTTCTCGCGCTGCTCATCGAGAACCGGCACCGCATGGTGCCGCGCGCGGAAATCATGGAGACCGTCTGGGCGGGTCGCGCCGTCTCGGACTCCGCGCTCTCGAGCCGGATCAAGTCCGTCCGCCAGGCGCTCGACGACGACGGCAACGCGCAGCGGCTCATCCGGACCGTGCACGGGCAGGGCTTCCGATTCGTCGGTGAAGTGGAATCGGCCGCGCCGGCGGCCGGGCCCTCCCCGGCGCCGACGGCGGCGCAGGAGCTGGCGCGCGAGGTGCTGGCCCGGCCCGTGCTCGCCGTGCTGCCGTTCGAGAACGAAGGAGGAGGCCCGCACGACGCCTACTACGCCGACGGCATCGCCGAGGAGCTGATCTCCGAGCTCTCGTCGTGGCGGTGGTTCCCGATCCTGTCGCGTGACTCGTCGTTCGACCGGACCCACGCGGCTCTCCCGGCGTCCGCGCGCGCGGCCGCGATGGGCGCCCGCTATGCCGTGACGGGCCGGCTGTCGCGGGCGGGGGACGCGTCGCGGCTCTCGGTGGAGCTTCTGGACACGGCGACGGACACGCAGCTCTGGTCGGGCCACTATGCCTCCGGCGCCGCCGAGCTTTCCCGGATGCAGCCGGAAATCGCGTCGGAGATCTTCCACCGCATCGCCCCGGAGCTGACCTCGGAAGAGACGCGCCGGATCATGCGAAAGCGGCACGAGGACCTCACGGCGTGGGACATGACGATCAAGGGGCTCTGGTACCTGCACCGCGCGACGCCGCACGACTTCTCGCAGGCGCTGTCGCTGCTCGAGGACGCGACGCGCGTGGACCCCGGGTTCGCTTTGCCGTGGAGCCTCATCGCGCAGGCCCGGTTCGAGCAGGCGCTGAAGGGCTGGAAGGCCGGCGCGAAGAGCGGGGGCCCGGTGACGTTCCGCGGCGTGCTCGAGGCGGCCAGCACGTCCGTCGAGCTCGACCCGGCATCCTGGATGGGCCACGCGTTGATGAGCGCGGGGGAGCTGTGGACGAACCTGTCGTTCGCGCGCGCGAGGCTGCACGCGAACCGCGCGATCGAGCTCAACCCGAGCGCGTCGATGGCCCACCACTTCTCGGGTTGCATTTCCGGCTTCGCCGGGGACCTGAAGGCCGCGATCGAAACGGAGAAGAACGTCCATCGCGTGGATCCCCGGTACGGCCACGCCGACGTGGTCGAGGCGGACCTGGCGCTGTGGCACCTCCTCGAGGGTGATCTGAAGAGCGCGGCCGAGCACCTGCAGCGTGCGATCGGCATCGATCCCTCGAACCTGCGGGCCCGCCAGCGGCAGATCGTCCTCGCGGGCCTTTCGGGCGACGCGGCGCTCGCGCGCGAGGCGTTTCGATCGCTCGAAGAGCTGGGTGGAACCATGGACGAGCGATATCTGGCCGCCTCATATCCATTCCAGGACAGGAAGCACGCCGAGACCTTTCGGGCGGGGCTGCGGGCCGCGGAGGCGCTGCGGTAAGGGGGGGTCAGTCCTGAGTTTCTGACTTGAGGCCGGATCCGGTCTCAAGCCGCCGGACCTCAGGGCCTCGGGATCGTCCGTGTCTCGCGGGGCCGGCTCACCTGGTTGACGGGCTCGCGCTCGGCCGCAAAGAGGTTGCGGCGGAACACCCCGCCCCCGGTCGTGCCGGCGTAGAGCCACCGCCCGTCGGGAGTGATGGCCAAACCGAAGACGCCATACGGCGAGAGGCCCTCCGAGAAGTCTTCCCACGTGCGCCCTCCGTCCCGCGAGCGGAACGCGCCGGCCCAGGTTCCGAGGTAGAGGAAGCCCGGCCTCTCGGGATCGATAGCGAGCGCGAAGATCGAAGAACCGACGTCCTGCGTGCTCCACCGTTCCCAGGTCGCGCCGGCGTCGGGGCTCCGGAGGATCGTCCCGGCGTAGGTGCCGGCGTAAACCGCGTCCGCGGAGAAGGGATCGATCGCGAGCGCCGTCACACCGCCCTCCTGGTCGCTCGCCGCGCGCTGCCACGTGGAGCCGCCGTCCCGGCTGGTCTGCACCGCGAAGCCAGTCCCGTAGGGATAGTAGGAGCCCGCGTCGTCCCACGCGCCGCCGGCATAGATCGTTTCGGGATGTCGGGAGTCGAAGAGGATCGAAAAAATGTCCTGGGACAGTGCGATCTCCCAGGTCGCGCCGCCGTTGGTGCTTCTTCGCAGTCCCCCGTCCGCCGCCGCCCACACGCGGGACGAGGACGCCGGATCGACGGCAAGCCCGTGAATGAAGCCGTTGATGGTCCGGTCCGTGCCCCAGTTCGCGCCGCCGTCCGACGTGCGCTCGACGAGGTTGAAGGAGCCGGCGTAGACGGACTGCGGGTTCGAAGGATCGATACCCAGGCTGAAGACGTAGCCCGGCTCGCCGGCAACGGAGGCGGACGTCCACGATTCGCCGCCGTCCGTCGAGCGGAAGAGCCCCGGACCGAACGGGCCGACGTCGTAGACTCGTGTTTCGCCGCCCGCCCAGACCGTGGCGGGGTCGGACGGATCGAGGGCCAGGGCTCGCACCCACATCGAGCGCAGGCCGGCGCTCGAGTTCGTCCAGGTCTCTCCGCGGTCCGAGCTGCGAAAGGCGCCGGCGTCGTTTCCGACGAAAACCTGCGTCCCGGACGGATCGATCGCCGCGGCGGTCATGTAGCCTCCGAGATCCGGCGCCGGGCGCGAGAATGTGGCGCCGCCGTCGTCGCTCGACCACACGCCGTCGAAGGTGAGGACGAAGATTCTTGCGGGTTGCGGCCCCGAGGCGGGGACCTCGAAGATGCCTTGCGGCGCTGAACCGGGAAACACGTTGCAGGCCCACTGCGGCGCGGCGTTCGTCTTGCGGCAGAAGCCGTCGTGTCCGGCCGCGTAGACGGCGCCGTCCGATCCGGAACCGACCGCGACGACGTACACGGGAATCGCCAGAGAGCTCCAGGCGCCGCCGGAGTAAGTGCTGAGGAAACTGCTCGCCCCGTAGAGGACTCCGTCGCGCGGATCGAAAGCCAGCTGGTTGAGGAGCGTGTCCGGAGCATCCGGGACCGGACTCCAGCTCGCCCCGGAATCATGGGTCACTGCCAGCGGGAAGTAACCGACCACGTACGCGGTCCCGGGGTGGGACACGTCGACCGCGATCGCGTGGCTGCTGAACACCGAAGTTTGGATCCAGGATTGCCCGCCGTCGCGGGACACCCAGAGCGTCGAGCCGAGAATGAGGGGAAAGGTCATCGCGCTGGGCTCGGGATGGCTCGCGACGAAAGTGTGCGAATCGACGATCGCGTACAGCGTGTCCGCATCCGGCCCCGGCTCTACGGCGAGCCGGACGACGCACTCGCGCGGCAGGCCGGCCTCGTGCCAGCTCGAGCCGTGGTCGTCGGAGCGGTACACGCCGTTGCAGGTGGCGGCGTAGACCGAGCTGCGGCCAGCGGCGAGGGTCGTCACCATTCCGACTCCGGTCGGTCCGACGGGGATCCATGGTGCGGCGAGCGAGGCCGCGGCCCGGGACGAGGCGAGAACGAGGGCGACGATCGGGAGACGGGGAATCCTGCAAAGCCTCGGGCAGACCATGACGGGCCTCCTCGCGAGACGGGTGCGCAAGGACTCTACCCCTTCGAGCGCAGCTCGCTCCGGTTGTTCGGCGGGCGGACAAGAAACATTCGCAGCCACTCTAACGTACCCCTTGATTACCGAGGGAAGTCCGGCTTAGACTCCCCTCGGAAACCGATATGAGCAAACCAGCCGACCTCGTCCAGGGCACTCTCGACCTGCTGCTGCTGAAGATCCTGGCGCTCCAGCCGCTCCACGGATGGGCGATCAGCCTGCGCCTGCGCTCGATCTCGAACGACGTGCTCCAGGTCAGCGAAGGATCTCTCTACCCGGCCCTGCACAAGCTGGAGCAGGAGGGATGGATCTCGGCCGAGTGGAAACAGACGGAAAACAACCGGCGGGCGAAGTTCTACTCGCTGACGCGACTCGGTCGGAAAGAGCTCGAGTCGGAAACGGCGAACTGGCAGCGGCTGTCGTCTGCCATCTCGTACGTCGTCCAGCTCTCCGAAGCTTAAGGAGAAGGGCCATGACTCTCAGGACGAACGCCAGGGTCGCCGGGTTCACTTTTCTCCTCTACATCGCCGCCGCCCTGAGCGGAATGATCCTCGAGAGCCGCGCCGCGAGCGGGGAAGGGATCGCCGCGAAGCTCGCCGGGATCGCCCGGAATGCGCCGACGATGCGCCTCGGCATCGTGCTCGAGCTCGTCGGCTGCTTCTGCGCGCTGGTGCTCGCCGCGACGCTGTACGCGATCACGCGCGACGTGGACCCCGACCTCGCGCTGCTGGCCATGACCTGCCGCGTCGGCGAGGGCCTGATCGGCGCTGCCTCCCTGCTGACGGTGGTCGGACCGGTCTGGCTCGCGACGGCCGCCGGGGCCGATGCGCCCGACCCCGCGTCCGCCGCGGCACTCGGCGCGTTCCTGATGAAGCTGCCCGACTGGACCTCGAGCCTCAGCGCGACCTTCTTCGCCGTCGGCAGCACGATTTTCGCGTTCCTCCTCCTGCGCGGCCGGATCGTCCCCGTCGGTCTCGCGTGGCTCGGCGTGTTCGCGTCGATCCTGGTCGTGCCGATCCTTCCCCTGGCGTTCGTCGGGATCACCTTCGGTCTCGTCAACAGGCTCATGTGGCTCCCGATGCTCGCCTTCGAGGTGTCGATCGGCCTCTGGCTGATCTTCAAGGGCGCTGCCATGCCGCGGAAGGGCCCGCTCTCCGGGGCCTGACCATGCGAATCGAACACTGGTGGTTCAAGTTGCCGCTGCGGTTGAAGTCCATCTTCCGCCGCCACCGGGTCGAGACCGAGCTCGACGAGGAGCTCGCGTTCCACCTGGAGCACAAGATCGAGGAAGGCATTGCCGAAGGTCTGTCCGCGGAAGAGGCGCGGTACCGGGCGCTGCGGGCGATGGGCGGCCTCGAGCAGAAGAAGGAAGAGATCCGGGACACGCGGCGCGTCCACTGGCTGACGGACTTCGTCGACGACGTCCGCTACGCGGTCCGGAGTCTCCGCCGTACGCCCGGCCTGGCCGCCTTCGTGATCGTCACGATTGCCCTGGGGATCGGGATGACCGCGACGCCCTTCAGCATGCTCGACGCGCTGATCTTCCGGCCGTACCCCGTGCCGCGCCCCGGCGAGGTGGTCTCGCTGGTGAGCACGTCGCGCGACAGTGCCTTCGACCAGCTCTCGTATCGCGAATACGTGGACATCCGGGACAAGACGAAGAGCTACGCTGGCGTGATCGCGAACCTGCCGCTGCGGGCGGTCGGCTTCAGCCCCGAGCGCGACACCACGCCGGTCGTCAAGGGGGGAATGCTCGTCTCGGGCAACTTCTTTCGCGTGCTCGACGTCGAGCCGACGCTGGGACGCGGTTTCCGGGACGACGAAGACCAGGCGCCCGGCCGCGACGCCGTCGTGGTCCTGTCGGCGGACTTCTGGAAGCGCGAGTTCGCCGGCGACCCGTCCGTCGTCGGCCGGACCATCCGCCTCAACGGGAAAGACTTCACCGTCCTCGGCGTCCTTCCGGAGACGTTCACCGGGCTCTACATCTTCGACCGTCCCGACTTCTACATGCCGCTCGCGATGGTGCGCACGTTCTCGACCGACCCGCAGAAGGATTTCTTCGCCGCCCGCGACGACCGCGAGGTGATGGTGCGGGCGCGCCTGAAGCCGGGCACGACGCGGCGGCAGGCGGGCAACGAGCTCGCCGTGCTCGCCCGGAACCTCGAGCGTGAGTACCCGAAGACGAATCGCGACCGCGGCGCGGCCGTCCGAACGATGTTCGAGATGCGGACGCAGGCGAGCAACATGAACTGGAAGTTCGGCGTGATCTTCACGGTCCTCGCTTTCGTCGTGCTTCTGGTGGCCTGCACCAACGCGGCGGGGCTTCTCCTTTCCCGCGCCCGGACGCGGACGCGCGAGATCGCCGTCCGCCTGGCGATCGGCGCGGGGCGCTTCCGGTTGATCCGGCTCCTCCTGACCGAGAGCCTGGTTCTCGCCCTCGTGGGCGGACTCGCCGGGATCGCCGTCGGGTACGTCGGCATCTCGCTGATGGGCCGGTTCCGGATCCCGGCCGAGCTGCCCGTGAAGATCCCGTTCCGCATGGACTCGCGCGTGCTTCTGGCGAGCTTCGCTTTCTCGGTCCTGAGCGCCGTGATCTGCGGCCTGGCGCCCGCGCTCCAGAGCACGCGCCTCGACCTGGTGAACGGGTTGAAGTCGGCCGACGGGGACGCGCCCGGGGGCGGACGCAAGCGCCTGTGGGGCCGCAACGCGCTCGTCGTGGCGCAGATCGCCATGTCGCTGATGCTGCTGGCGGCGTCGTTCCTCATGTTCCGCGGTTTCCAGCACAGCCTGGACGAGGGACTGGGGTTCGCGGAGCAGGCCCGGAACCACGTGCTCATGGCGTCTTTCGATCCACGCCTCGTGCAGTACGACGCGTCCCGGACAGAGGGCTTCTACCGGCAGCTCGGCGAGCGCGTGCGGCTGGAGCCCGGGGTCCGGAGCGCGGCGTTCACGCAGAACCCGCCGCTGTCGCTGAGTGACTTCGAGCGCATCGCCTTCGTCCCGGAGGGGTTCCCGATGCCGCGCGACCGCGAGAATTTCCGGTCGTTGATGGACACCGTCGACGAGGGGTATTTCGAGACGATGGGGGTGCCGATCCTGCGGGGCCGCGGCTTCGGGTCCTCCGATGCCGCCGGCGCGCCCCGCGTCGCCGTGATCAACGAGCAGCTCGCGAAGCACTACTGGCCGGGCGCCGATCCGGTCGGCAAGCGCATCCGCCTCGAGAGCGCGAATGGCGCTCCGGTCGAGATCGTCGGCGTCGCGCAAACGATCAAGTACAGCGACGGCGCCAACGGCCCGACCGATTTCGTGTACCTGCCGCTGGCGCAGCATCCGGTCGCGCGCATGGTCCTCCTGGTCCGGGCGGACGGCGATCCGGCCGGGCTCCTTCCGGCCGTGAAGGACGTCGTCCGCGCCCTCGATCCCAACATGCCGATGCTGCAGACGATGACGTGGGCGGAGCTGTACCGGTACGCGGCCGTCGAGGGCCCGGGCGTGGCGGTCGAGCTCGTCGGCACGCTGGGCGCCGTCGGCCTGCTCCTTGCGATCGCCGGTCTGTACGGCGTGGTGTCGTACAACGTGAGCCGCCGAACGCGCGAGATCGGCATCCGCATGGCAATCGGAGCGCGGCCGTCCGACGTGCTCCGCGCGATGATGGGCAAGGGACTCGCGCTCGTCGCGTGGGGAACGGTCATCGGCGTGGCGATGGGGTTCGGCCTCGAGCGGCTGATGAACTCCATGCTGTTCAATGCCGACGGCGTCGACGTGACGGTCTATCTCGTCGTCGTGCCGGCGATGTTCCTCGCGACCCTGCTGGCGGCCTACGTGCCGGCCCGAAGGGCTGCCCGGATCCCCCCGACGATCGCGCTGCGCTGCGAGTAGGGGTCCGTCCGCATCTGCCGATTCCGGCGGACTCTTCGGCGACCTCTTGGCGTTGTCCCGGCGCTGTCCTGCCAAGTGCGCAACGGTCGCCAAACCTTCCCCGCGCGGCGCCGTAGTCATCTCCAGCTCATGCGCAAGCTCGCTTTCGCCAGACTCCTCAGTTTCGGCGTCCTGGCGCTTTTCGCCGCCGTCGCGGTCGAATCCCAGACCCTCGCGGTTGCCCCCGACTCTCCGCGCTGGAAACTGGAAGGGCAGGCGAAGCCGGCCGAGTACCAGGGGCGCAAGTGCCTGCGGCTCGATGGCGGAGCGGCGACGCTCCAGGACTTCGAGATGCGCGACGGCGTGGTCGACGTCGACGTTGCCACGCCGGCGAAGCGCGGATTCTTCGGCATCCAGTTCCGGGTCGCCCCGGATGACGCCAACGGCGAGTGGGTGTATCTGCGGCAGCACAAGTCCGGCCTTCCGGACGCCATGCAGTACACGCCGGTCCTCGGCGGCGGCCTCAACTGGCAGATCTACAACGGCCAGGGGTTCACCGGCGCGGTCGACATCCCGAAGGACGCCTGGTTTCACCTGCGCCTGCAGGTGTCCGGAGCGCAGGCGAAGCTCTACGTCGAGGACATGGACAAGCCCGCGCTCGTGATGGACGACCTGAAGAGCGGCATTCAGAAAGGCCGGGTGGCCCTGGCCGCCCTGATCGGCGAAACGTACTTCTCGAATTTCCAGGTCCGACCGACCCCCGACGCCGCCTGGCAGCGGCACCTGCCGCCGATGCCGCCGGGCACGCTGACGCGCTGGAGCATTTCGCCGTCGCTCGACGCGCTCACGCGCGATCTGGAAGCCCCGCTCGCGCCGTCGGAGATCGCCGCCATGAGCTGGCAGGAGGTGGAGGCCGAGCCGCCCGGTTTCGTGGTCCTCTATCGGTATCGCGAGGCCCCGCACCCGCGGGTTTCGTTTCAGAAAGACTTCGCGAAACGTCTGGAGCCGCAGCCCGGCATGAAAGTCCTCTACGCGCGGACGACCGTCGAGTCCGATCGCGACGAGGTCAAGAAGCTTTCGATCGGGTACAGCGACGACGTCAGCGTCTTCCTCAACGGCCGGATCCTCTACCGCGGCCGCAGCGCCCAGGGGTTCCGCGCCCCCGGGTTCCTCGGCATCGTCAATCCGGAAGACGACGCCGTCTACCTTCCCCTGAAGAAGGGCCGCAACGAGCTCGTGCTGGCCGTCAGCGAGCTCGGCGGCGGATGGGGGTTCATCTGCCGACTGGAGTGAGCGCGGTCTGAATCCCGGGTTTGGAGACGCGACCGGGTTGATGGCATCCTTCCGGCCGCATGAAGAAACCCCGACACCGCCCCAACTTCCGCATCGTGGTCCGGCGCTCGCCGGTCCACGGCCGGGGCGTCTTCGCCGCGCGGCGCATCCGCCGGGGGACCCGGATCGTCGAATACACCGGAGAGCGGCTGGACCAGGCCGCGGTCGACGCGCGCTACGCCGGGCCGGCCGCCGAGGATCCGCACACGATGCTCTTCCAGACCGGCCCGGACTCCTGCATCGACGCCTCCGTGGGCGGAAGCGCCGCGCGCTTCGTCAACCACTCCTGCCGCCCCAACTGCGAGGCCCTGCAGGAGGGGGAACGCGTCTTCATCCACGCGATCCGGAACATCCAGCCGGGGGTCGAGCTGACCTACGACTACTCACTCCAGATCGAGCGCGGCCACTCGGCGGCGCGTGCCCGCCGGTACGCGTGTCGCTGCGGCGCGCCGCGGTGCCGCGGCACGATGCTGGAGAAGCGGCGCCGCTCCTGAAGGTCGGACTTCAGAGCGGCGGCGGCGCGGAGCGGGCGGCGATTCGAAAATGGAGAGAGGCCACCCGGCGCAGGCGACCCCTCGAAAAACCACCGGCGGCCGGGCCGGCGCGGCGGCCTATCGGCCTTCGGCCGCCCGCTCGATCGCGGCGATGTCGGGTTTGACCATCTTGAGGACCGCCTGCATGACCCGGTCGCGCCGGGCAGGGTTTGAGTCCGACATGACCTCGGGGATGATCGTCGGCACGATCTGCCACGAGAGGCCGAACTTGTCCTTCAGCCAGCCGCATTGGATTTCCTGCCCCCCCTCGGTCAGCTTGTCCCAGTAGTCGTCGACCTCCCTCTGGTCCTTGCAGTGGACGACGAGCGAGATGGCCTCGGTGAACTTGAACTTCGGGCCCCCGTTCAGTGCCGTGAATTCCTGGCCGTCGAGCTCGAAGTTCACGACCATCACCTGGCCCTTCGGGCCGGGCGCTCCCTCGCCGTAGCGGCTGACGGCCTTGATCTTCGAGTTCTTGAAGATCGAGGTGTAGAAGGCGGCGGCCTCCTCGGCGTTGTCGTCGAACCACAGGAACGGGCTGATTCTCTGCATCGGGGCGTCTCCCTTGTCCGGGCCAGCCTACATCTTCGTCTGCCAGAGCCCGATGACGGCGCCGGTCGGGTCCTTGAAGATGGAGAGCCAGCCCATCTCCATGACAGGGGTCACGTCGCGGACGACGGTCGCGCCGAGGGACTTTGCCTTAAGCGTGGCCGCGTGGATGTCCGCGACGCTGACGTACGGCATCCAGGCGGAGGGCGCGCCCGGCACCATCTGCTTCATCATTCCGCCGCCGGTTCCCTCGCCCACCCCGATCGTGGTGTAGGTCATCCCTTCCCCGACCGGCATGTCCTCGAGCTTCCAGTCGAAGAGCTTCTGGTAGAACTCCCTGGCCCTGTCCGGGTCGGTGGTGCTCAGTTCCGCATGGACGAATGGATTTCCCATGATGACCTCCTGCCTCCTTATTCGTCGGCAACAGCCCCGGGGTTTTTCGCCCCGTATGAATGAGCCAGGGCTGCATGTTCCGGGCCAACCGACGGCGTGGCCCGCGCTCGAGGAGGATCCCGTATGCGGGCCGCCGAGGCCGGGCAGAGCGGCCGATCGCTGAGGTATTCTCCGCCTTCGATCGGCGATGCCCGGGAGGTTTCGGAATGGCGACGGGAGTCCGGACGACACGGCCCGAAACGGGTCCTCCACCGGGCTTCGAGATCACGTGCGTCATCCCGACCCGGAGCCCGTTTTCCCTGGTCCAGGCCCGGCCAGGCGTTTGAACAAGGAGGGATTCATGACGACGAAGCGAATCGTGACCGCGGTCCTCGCGGCGGCGGCCGTGGCAGTGTCGGTATCGGTCGCGGATGCCCCGGCAGCCCCGGCCGTTGGCGCGGCGGCGCCGGAGTTCAGCCTGACGTCGAACGAGGGCAAGCCGACGAAGCTGGCCGACTACCGGGGAAAGTGGGTCGTCCTCTACTTCTACCCGAAGGACTTCACGAGCGGCTGCACCCTCGAGGCCCAGAACTTCCAGCGCGATCTCGAGAAGTACGAAGCGGCGGGAGCCGTGATCCTCGGCGTGTCCGTCGACACCGCCGAGTCGCACAAGGAGTTCTGCGCCAAGGAGAAGCTGAACTTCAAGCTCCTCTCGGACCCCGACGCGAAAGTCTCGACCGAGTACGGCTCGATCATGGAGTACGGGGGCAAGACGCTCTCCGCCCGAAACACCTTCGTGATCGACCCGCAGGGAAAGATCGCCAGGGAGTTCATCGGGGTCAAGGTCCCGAGCCACAGCGACGAGGTCCTCGCGGCGCTGGCCGCTCTCCAAAAGTAGGGGCGGGGCTTGTCCCCGCCCTTCGGCGCGGGGCGGAAATCTCGCTGAGGCGGGCGGCCGCAAGGGCCGCCCCCACGACCGGGAGCGCGGATGCTCGATCGGGCGCTACGCCCGCTCGACCCGGAGGTCGTAGCACCCGGCCCGCGTGTCGCGGACGTGCAGGTAGTCCACGTCCGGCCGCGCGAGCAGGCGCGCGATCGCGTCCTCGACTCCGCCGCCCGTGGCCCGCTCCTCGGCCCGGTGGATCCGTCCGCGCGCGAATGCCGTGAGCGTCAGGTCGTGCGAGAGCAGGTCCTCCGGAAACCCTCCGAGCTCGGGGTGCCGGTCGCACTCGTCTTCGTGGATGAAGACGGGCCCCGGAAGAGGAAAGGCTTCGATGCCGTGGAAGGGATCGAGCGTGAAGAGCAGCCGCCGGTCGACACCCACCTCGAAGTCGCGCAGACAGAGGCGGCACGGCCCGTAGCCGGTCGCGATCTCCGCCGGGACCGGGTGGCCGTAGCCGGGAGACTTCCGCGTCGATCGGACTTTTTCGGCGGTCGATTCGGAAATCGCGAGCACTCGGTAGTCCGGCATGCGCCCTCCTCGTCGTCCTCACAACACGAGTCCGGCGGCCGAAGTTGCGGCATAATGTCCTTCACACGGATCCGATGACATCCCAACCCGGCTTCGAAGACGGCACCGAACCCTTTCCCGAAGAAGAGCTCGACGCCTATCATTCGCCCGAGCCCTGGAGGCAGGAGGGCCGGTACATCCGCGACGCCGCCGGCGCGATCGTGGTCCGCGGCCGCAGCTACGCCGACGCCCGGAGAATCGTGGCGGCCGTCAACGCAACCCGCGACATCCCGACGGCCGCTCTCGAGAGCTGGCAGGCCCAGGACGTTTCCGACCCCCGGACGCGTCCGGATCTCGAGGTCGCGATCGCCGAGGAGGGTCCCGCCCCCTCGCCCTACATGGTGGTTCCGGGGGAGCGCCGCCGCGCCGAGCGGCGGCAAGGGGAGCGCCGCATCGGCGGGCCGCCGGACTCGGCCCTGGCCCTCGTCTTCGACCGCCGTGTCATGGAGCGCCGGCTTGGAGACCGGCGAAAGACCGCGCGGGGATAGTCCGCCGGGACCGGGTCATCCGCATCGGGCCGTCGCGATCCGCTGCCGGATCGCCCCGAGGTGATAGGCCGCGTGGGCCACGGCGCCGATCGAGGTCGCGAGGTCGTCCGCGCGCGCATTCGGCCGTTCGTCGATGGCGCGAACGAGGTCCTGGTACTTCGTCCGGACGTCGCGCCGGACGCGCTCCCAGGCCCTGGCGTCCACCTCGCGGACTTCCCAGCTCTGCTTCCAGTCGCGGTCGGCATGGTCGCCGCGCAGCCAGGCGCTCGACATCTCGAGGTGGAACGCGACGTGGTGGGCGTGGCCCGCGATCGAGGCCCCGCCGGGATGCGGCACGGCCGACGCCTCCTGCGGCGTGAGCCCGTCGAGCGCGGCGAGGAAGCCGGCCGTCGGATCGTTGTCGATGTAGTACGTCGAGGCGCCGGCCGGCCCCTCGAAAGTTTCCCGGAGCAGGGTCCCGAGCGCGGGGGCGACGGCGGTTTCGGTGTCGATTGCCTGGGCCATGGAATCTCCTTTCGGTTCGGTTCGGATACCCCGGACACGGGGAGGCCAAAGAAGGTTGCAGGCTTTTCTGGCCTTCGGACCCGATTTTCGACGAGACTATGCTCAAAGAAAGGAGCCCTTCCATGCACAAGGCTCTCCGGTTCGCGGCTTGCGCTCTCGCGGTACTGCTCGTCGCCGGGGCGGCGCGCGCCGCCCAGGACATTTCCAAGTCTCCGCAGGTCGCCGCGTACAAGGCACTGCTGAAGGCCGTCAACGCCGGCGATTTCGAGGGGTACAAGAAGTCGATGACGAAGGCTGCGGGCGAAGGGATCGACAAGCAGATCAAGGAAATGGGGATGGATCCCAAAAAGGGCATGGAGATGCTCAAGGAAATGGTCGCCCAGAACATCAAGTACTCGGCCCTCAAGGTCGACGGCAAGAAGGCCGTGCTCTCCGCGACGGGCCGGATGATGGACGCCGACCAGTACGGAACGATCGACCTCGAGGAAGAGAACGGCGCCTGGAAGGTCGCGCAGCAGAGCTGGACCAACAAGAAGCCCTAGTGTTCCGTAACGGAAGTCGCTCTACGGCACACGGTCGTCGGGGCGGGGCGTGTCCCCGCCCGCGGGCGGCCGCGAGGGCCGCCCCGACACACCAGGGCGCTGTCAACACTTCGGTGACAGGACACTAGGGCTTCGTCGGCCCCGCGTCGGGAGACGTCGCTCCCGCCGCCGGAGGAATTCATGCCGGAACCCAATGGCCGGTCTCGATTCGTGGAGCCCGCATACGGGTTGATGCGGTTCGTGGCGGGCGCTCTGCTCGCCTGTCACGGCGCGGGGAAGCTCTTCGGGGCGTTCGAAGGGCACGTCGCGGATTCGCCGCTGATGGCGTTCGGGGGAGTCGTCGAGTTCGGCGGGGGATTGCTCGTCGCTCTCGGGCTTCTGACGCCATGGGCCGCCTTCGTCGCCTCGGGAATGATGGCCGTGGCGTACTTCAAGACGCACGCGCCCAGAGGCTTCTGGCCGATCCAGAACCACGGAGAGCTCGCCGTCGTCTACTGCTTTCTGTTCCTGTTCGTCTTCGCGTACGGGAGCGGGAAGTACAGCCTCGACGCCGTCCTGGCCAGAAACCGACGGGGGTGACCGTCTCGGCCGAGGCCCCCGGGGGGACGAGCCTCGCCCCGACGACGGGGTCGCGAGCCGAAACCGGCGGCCTGCGGAAACGGACGGTCTTCGTCACGGGCCGCGGTCGTAGGGGCGGCCCTTGCGGCCGCCCTTCCGTCAGCGCACCCGGCGCAGGAAGTTGTTGTGCTGCGTGTAGCGCGTCGGCCGCCCGTCGGGGCCCATGACGAAGACGATCTCCTCTCCGAGCGTCCCGTCCTTGCGGATCCGGCGGAAGCGGTCCTCACCGGTTTTCTTGAGTCGCTCGAGGCTCTTCGCGGGGTTCATCGTCGGCAGCTCCAGCATCGCCAGTCCGTCCTCCCAGGGGAGGATGACCACCTCGCCCGCCCAGGGCTGCGCGTCGTAGACGCCGGCGTAGCGCGCGAGCGCCGGGTCGGGCGTTTTCGCGCCGGCCGGGTCCTTGACGGCGGCGACGACCGCCGGGGCGACGATGTCGTAGAGCCGCATCGCCCACTCGGGCGAGTCGACGCCCTGGGCGTTCGAAAGGAAGACGACTCCGACGCGGTCGGTCGCACCCACGAGGATGGCGCTCCGGTAGCCCGGGCAGCTCCCCTCGTGGCCGGCGAGAAGTTTCGTGTCGTTCTTCCAGATCCGGAAGCCGAGGCCCCAGAGGGTCTCGAAATCGGGCTCGACCCAGTGGATGCGCTGCATCTCGGCGAGGGTCGTCGCCTTGACGACGTCGGTCCCGCCGCGGGCGAGCAGACGCAGCTGCCACGAGGCGAAGCGGGCGAGGTCGGTCGCGTCGGAAGCGTAGCCGGCGGCCGGGGCGACGCCTTTCATCGTGAAGAAGGGAATGGCGCTGCGCCGCCCCTCGCGGTCGAGCGACGAATAGCCCGAGGCCAGCCGGCGCCCCCGCTCGGATTCCGGGATGTCCGGGGTCGTGCTCGCGAGGCCGAGCGGCCCGAGGATTCGCTTCTGCGCGTATGCGGCGTAGGGCTGCCCGGACTCGGCGGCCACGATCTCGCCGAGGAGCGTGAAGCCGAGGTTCGAATACTGGAAGTGCTGCTCGGGGGCGTAAAGGGCCTCGATCGATCCGCCCTTCGCGATGAACTCTTCGCGCGTCGGCATGGCGAAGTCCGGCGCCGACCAGTAGGGGTACGCGGGCTCCTGGGGGAGCCCGGAGGCGTGCGTCAGGAGGCCTTCGATCGTGACCTCGCCCTCGCCCTGCGTCGACTTCAGGTGAAACCACGGAAGGTGGCGTCCGACGGGATCGTCGAGCCGCAGCCTTCCCTCGTCCCGCAGCTGCATCACCGCGATCGAAGTGAAGAGCTTCGAGAGCGAGCAGATGCTGTAGAGGGTCTCGGCGGTCGCCGGCCGCCCGTCCGCCACGTCGGCCTGGCCGAACCCTCCGGCCCAGAGCGTCTCGTCGCCGTAAACGAGCGCGGCCGAGACCCCCGGTATGCGCGCGTACGCGCGCTCTCCCTCGAGCCAGGTCCGCGCGAGCTCGAGGGCCGAGACGACGCGCGGATCCTTCGCGACCGTCGATGCGTCCTCCGCGATCAGCGGCGCGGCGGACATCGCCGCGACAACCATGGCCCCGGTCAGCCGTCGAAGCCTCATCGCCACCTCCGGGCCCGGCGATTCTAAGCGCCCCGGCCATGCACTCCGATAGGATTTCGGAGGGATGAAGTCATCCAGGCCCATGGCCGGCCGGACCGTCCTCGTCACCGGCGCGACGAGCGGCATCGGCCTCGAGACGGCGCGCGCGCTCGCGGGGATGGGTGCTTGCGTCGTCCTCGGCGTGCGCGACGCGGCGCGGGGGGAGGCCGTGGCGCAGGAGATCGCCCGCGCGGGCGGCGCCGCCGAGACCCTGCCGATCGACCTGGCGTCCTTCGCGTCGGTCCGCGAAGCCGCCCGGCAGTACCTCGGTGCGCGCGAGGCCCTCGACGTCCTCGTCAACAACGCCGGGACGGCCGTCGCTCGGCGCGAGCTCACGGAGGACGGCCACGAGCGGACCTGGCAGACGAATTTCCTCGGCGCTTACCTGCTGACGCGCCTGCTTCTCCCGGCGCTTCGGCGGACACCCCGTTCCCGGGTCGTGAACGTCGGATCGGACGCCCACCGCACGGGCCGGATCGACTGGGAGAACCTCGAGCTCGAGAAGGGCTATGGCGCGTACCGCGCATACGCCAACACGAAGCTCGCGCTGATCCTCTTCACCCGGGAGCTCGCCCGCCGGGAGCCCGGCATCGCCGTGAACGTGCTCCATCCCGGAGCGATCGCAACGCGGATCTGGAGGCCGCTGCCTGGGCCGGTTCGGTGGCTCATCGGAGCGATTCTGCCGCCGGCGGCCCGGGGCGCGGCGCCGGTCGTGCGCCTCGCCTCGGATCCCGCGCTCGACGGCGTGACGGGCCGCTACTTCAGCCGCTTCCGCGAAGCGCCGCCGACGCGCGATGCGTCGAACGACGCCGACGCCGTGCGGCTCTGGGACGTGGCCGCGGAGGCGACGGGCTTCGCCGGAGAGCCGGCACGTCCGAGGCCGACGCCCGCGACGGCTTGAGCGCGCCGGCAATGGCCGGTCGGACGGTCCTCGTCACCGGCGCGACGAGCGGCATCGGCCTCGAGACCGTGCGGCAACTCGGCCGGATGGGCGCGCGCGTCGTCCTCGGGGTCCGCGACCCGGCGCGCGGCCTGGTCGTGGCCCGCGAGATCACGAGCGCGGGCGGCGAAGCGGAGGTGCTCCCGATCGACCTCGGCTCCTTCGCCTCGGTGCGCGCCGCCGCGGCCCGATTCGGCGACACTCAGGCCGGTCTCGACGTTCTCGTCAACAACGCGGGAATCATCGCCTCCCGGAGGCGGCTCTCGGTCGACGGACACGAGCTGACGTGGGCGACGAATTTTCTGGGCGCGTACCTGCTGACACGGCTGCTGCTTCCGGCGCTCCGGCGGGCGGCGCGTCCCCGCGTCGTCAGCGTGAGCTCGGTCGGCCACGCCGCGGGCAGGCTCGACTGGGCCGACCTCGAGCTCGAGCACGGTTTCGGAAGCTTCCGGGCGTACGCGAACTCGAAGCTGGCGCAGGTTCTCTTCACGCGCGAGCTCGCGCGCAGGGAACCGGATGTGACGGCGAGCGCGGTTCATCCGGGCCTGAACTCGACCCGGATCTGGCGGGGGCTTCCGGCTTCCCTGACGCGGCTGGGCGAGATCCTGCTCCCGCCCGCCCGAGGCGCGGCGCCGGTCGTGCGTCTCGCGTCCGACCCCGCGCTCGACGGCCTGACCGGCCGGTATTTCAAGCGGTACCGCGAGGCGGTCCCTTCGGCGGCCGGGTCCGACGACGCGGACGCGGCGCGGCTCTGGCAGGTCGCCGCACAGGCGACCGGCCTCCCCGGCTGATCGTCGCCCGTGTCTTATGATCGGCGCCGATGAAGAGCGCCTCCGCCGTCCTCGCGGGTCTCGTTCTGTCCTGTTCGGCCGGTCTTGCGGCGCCCCCGAACGGCCCTCTCGTGGAGGCCGGCGAGTTCGTCCGGATCTACGACGCGAGCGTCGGCGAGAAGGAGAAGTGGTACATCAACGACCACTGCTTCATCCGCGGCGCCGACGGGACCTGGAACCTCTTCGGCATCACGCACGCCGAGCCGTCCGACGCGCTCGACGAGGACAACTTTGCGCACGCGACCTCGAAGGCGCTGCTCGAGCGACCCTGGAAGAAGCAGCCCTTCGCTCTCACGGTCGCCCCGGAGGCGCCGTGGAAGGAGGAGCACCTCTGGGCGCCGCACGTCGTCGCGCACGGAGGCACCTACTACATGTTTTACTGCGCCGGCGACGCGGACCACACGAAGTACAAGATCCATCTGGCAACCTCGAAGGACCTGAAGACCTGGACCCGGCACCCGAAGAACCCGATGGTCGTGGACGGGTTCGACGGGCGCGACCCCTTCGTGATCCGCATCGGGGACGAGTGGGTCATGTACTACACCGCGACGAGCGCCCCGTCGGGCGGCAACCACGTCGTCAAGTACGCGACGAGCGCCGATCTCACGACCTGGAAGGTCCGCGGCACCGTCTTCACCGACCCCTCGACCGGCAAGTACGGCGGCCCGACCGAATCGCCCTTCGTCGTCAAGCGCGGGCCGAGGTACTACCTCTTCGTCGGCCCGCGCGACGGGGACAAGGACGTCTTCGACGGCACGGACGTCTTCGCCAGCCCGGAGCCGTTCCGCTTCAAGATCGAGGACCGCGTCGGGCACATCCCGGCGCACGCCGCCGAAGTGATTCGGGACGTCGACGGGAAGTGGTACGTCAGCCGCTGCGGCGCCGAGCGCGGAGGCGTCTACCTCGCCCCGCTCAACTGGAAGGACGGACAGCCATGAAGATTCGAAAGGCGTTTCGGGCCGCGGCGATCGTCGCCGCGATCGTCGGTTCCGCGGCGGCCGCGAGCGCCGCCGAGAACCTCAACTGCCCCGGCTTCCAGGTGCCGGCCGAGGTCCTGAAGGCCACGGAAGTCCCGGGTGCGTCGATCGCGATCGTCCGGAACGGGGAGATCGCGTGCACGTGGGCCGTCGGGGACGCCCGTCTCGAGCCGAAGACGGCGGCGGCTGCGTCGATGCGCTTTTCGATCGGCTCGGTCAGCAAACAGTTCACCGCGGCGGCCATCCTGATGCTCGCCGAGGAGGGGAAGCTCTCCCTCGACGATCCGGTCTCGCGTTTCCGGCCCGACCTGACCGACGCCGCCCGCGTGAAGGTCCGGCAGCTGCTGTCCCACACCTCCGGGTACCAGGACTACTGGCCGCAGGACTACGTGCCGCCCTTCATGAAGCAGCCCACGACGGCCGACAAGATCCTCGACCGCTGGGCGAAGCAGCCGCTCGACTTTCCGCCGGGCTCCCAGTACCAGTACAGCAACACGGGCTACGTCATCGCGGGCCTCATCGTCGAGAAGGCCTCGGGAACGCCGCTGATGGAGTTTCTCGGCAAGCGCATCTTCCGACCGCTCGGGATGAAGAGCGTGCTCGACATCGACCAGAGCCGTCTGACCGAGTCCGACGCCACGGGTTACCAGCGCTTCGGCGTCGGGCCCCTGCGCGTCGCGCCCAAGGAGGGCCAGGGCTGGCTCTTCGCCGCGGGCGAGCTCGCGATGACGGCGGAGGATCTCGCCCGGTGGAACGTCAGCGTCATGGACCAGAAGCTCCTGAAGCCCGCCTCGTACGCGGAGATGGAGCGGGCGGTCATCCTGTCGGACGGCGTCGCCTCGGCGTACGGGCTGGGCGTGTCCGTGGCGAGCGTCAACGGGCACCGGGCGATCGGCCACGGCGGCGAGGTCTCGGGCTTCACGTCCACCAACGTGATCTATCCCGACGACCGCGCGGCGATCACCGTTTTCGTCAACCAGGATGCGATCGACGCCTCCGGCACGATCGCGACGAAGATCGCCGCGCAGCTCTTTGCCGGGGACAACGTCCCGGTGCGGGAAGCGCGCGCGCGACAGATACTCGAAAAGCTCCAGAAGGGCGAGATCGACCGGTCGATCTTCACGGCCAACGCGAACTCCTACTTCACCCCCGAGGCCCTGAGGGACTTCGCCTCGGGTTTCGCGCCGCTGGGGCCGGTCGTCGAGGTCAGGCAAACGCGCCAGAGTGAGCGCGGCGGGATGACGTACCGGCACTTCGATGCGAAGTTCGAAAAGCGGACGCTCGCGATCCTGGAGCGCGACATGCCCGACGGAAAGATCGAGCAGTACCAGGTGGTGGTGGAATGACGATGGAGGCTCGAGCATGGCGAAGGTGAATCCGATTCCCGCAGGCAACGGCGCCCCGACACCTTATCTTTCGATCGACGGCGCCGCGAAGGCGATCGACTTCTACAAGAGCGTCTTCGGCGCGCAGGAGATCGTGCGCCACAACATGGGCGACCGCATCGGACATGCGGAGCTGAAGATCGGGACCGGCCTTCTCATGCTCGCCGACGAGTTCCCGGAGATGGGCTTCCGGGGACCGAAGTCGGTGGGCGGCTCGCCGGTCATGCTCAACCTCTACGTCGAGAACGTCGACGAAGTCTTCCGGCGCGCCGAGGCTGCCGGCGGAACGGTCGTCCGGCCCGTGGCCGACCAGTTCTACGGCGACCGTTCCGGCCAGTTCACGGACCCGTTCGGCCACCGCTGGAACGTCTCCACCCACGTCGAGGACGTCTCGTACGAGGAGATGGAGCGACGCTCCAGGGCCAGGGATCAGTCCTGACTTTCTGAATTTCGGCGTTCCTCGTCCGGGCACGGATGAAACAAACGGACGGTTCCTTCGTTCGAGAGGCAGGAGGATCCATGCCTCGAGCCGCCCGCCGACTCCTCGCCGCCGCCCTGCTCGCGGCCGCCGGGGCCGCCTCGCCCCTCGTCGCCGAGTTCCCGGCCGAGCGCCGGTTTCAGACCGTCGAGGTGGCGCCCGGAGTCGTCGCCTTCATCGCCGCCGAGACGAGCGGGCCGATCCCGAGCGGCAACGTCGTGGCCGTCATCGGAGACGAGGCCGTCCTGGTCGTCGACTCGGGCCGCTTCCCGACGCTGGCGCGCCGCATGGTCGCGGAAATTCGCAGGCGGACCGACAAGCCCGTGCGCTACCTCGTCCACACCCACTGGCACCTCGACCACATCGTGGCCGACGCCGTGTTCCGCGACGCGTGGCCGGGGATCACGTTCGTGTCGACCGAATTCACCCGCCGCAAGATCGCCGACAAGCAGGTCGCCTACGTCAGGGACATCGCGAAGATCGACCGCGACTACGCCGCGAGCTTGCGGCAGTACGTCGACGGCGGCAAACGGCGCGACGGGACGCCCATTCCCGCGAACGTCTCGACCTACCTCCGGCAGCAGATCGCCGACATCGAACTCGAGACCGCCGAGGTCGCGGGCGTCACGCTCGCCGTTCCCTCGCTGACCTTCGAGAAGGAGCTGGCCGTCCACCTCGGCCGACGCTCCGTGCGGATCGCCTTTCTCGGCCAGGGCAACACCGCGGGCGACGCCGTCGTGGTCGTGCCGGACGCGCGGGTCGTCGTGACGGGCGACCTCCTCGTGACGCCGACGCCCTACGGGTACGGCAGCCATCCCGCCGCGTGGATCGAGACGCTCAAGGTCCTCTCGGCGATCGACGCCGCGGCGATCGTCCCGGGACACGGCCCCGTGATGCACGACTGGAGCTACGCGGCGAAGGTCTCGGCGCTCCTGGAGGAGCTGCGCGCCCAGGTGGCCGCGGCGGTCCGCACCGGGGCGACGCTCGAGGAGACGCAGCAGAAGGTCAACCTCGAAGCGTTGCGCGCGGGATTCGCGGGCGACGACTTCGGCCGCCAGACCGCCTTCGACGACTTCTTCGTCCGTTCGGCCGTCGATCGCGCCTACCAGGAGGCGAAAGGGGAGATGGCCGAGGAGTAGGCCCGTCCGTTGGACGGGTCGCGGGAAGTCGACGAAGAGGATTTCGACCCTGTAAAAGGGGTTTTCGCCTGCGCGAGGCCGGGCCCGGGAATCGGACACCGGGCAGAGGGTCGGGGGGCGAGCTCGCGCGGCCGTACTTCGCGCGCGGGTGGCGGAGGGACTGCCGGAAGCCCTCGCGTCGGAGCGGCGTGAGAGGATGAGTCCCCGCAATGAAGCTCGAATACGTGCCCATGCTCGCCGTCCAGCGGGACATCTACCGGATCCCGCGGGGGCCGGACCGCTTTCGCGAGTACCTCGACCGGATGCTCGACCCGGCGACGGGCGACCTGCGCATGCCCCTGACGGTGATGAACCCCGTGGCGAAGGAGCACGTCCTTCGCGACATCGAACTGTTGCTGGCGATGGGGGCCGAGAAGGCGGCCGCGCAGGCCGTCCGCGACGTCGAACCGAAGGTCGAGGCCGAGCCGGGGAGCTACCGGGTCGGGCTCGTCGTCGCGGACGACATGGGCGGCGGATGGACCCACCGCGCCGCGGCCGAGCTGTCGCACCTGCGCGGCGAGTTCGCCCTCGAGAAGCGCGGCTGGATCACGGCGGTGCTCTGGGCGAGCGACACGTACGGTCCGGCCGAGATCCGGGAAGAGGTCCTGACCAGCGTCTACCGCACGGCCTGGGTGCTGCAGCGCGGCGCGCCGACGACGCTCCGGGACATCCTCCTCCAGGAGGGCTCGGCGATGCGCCTGGCCGGCGCGCGCAACCCCGCGCTCGAGCCCGACGCGCTCGTCCGGACCCGCGAGGTGATCGCGCGCAATCTCGACCGCGAGGACCAGGGCACGCTGATCGCGGCGCTGTTCGGCGATCGCGCGGCGCGCGAGCTCGGCCACGAGCCCCTGGGACTGCCGCCGCGAGCCGGCCTCGCGCTCGCCCTTCACGGCCGTCTCGAGCAGCGGCGTCCCCGCCCCTCGCGGGGCGACCCGTCCGACCAGCCGTCCTCGTAGGGCGGACCGGACGGCTCTCGCCCGCGCCGCGCGGCCTACCGCGTTCCGACCGCGACCATGTCCTCGTGGACGAGCCACGCTCCGCCCTCGCGGCGCAGGAGCGCTTCGCCGTGCAGGTGGTCGATGTACGTGTTGCCGGCGTCGAACAGAACCACGGCGCGGTCGCCCCGGACGAAGCCGCCGGTGATCCGGATCGACTTCAATTCCGTGTGCTCGTCGTGCCAGCGATAGTCGAGCCACCCGTCCAGCCGTTCCTGCTTTGCGTACTCGTCGAACCGCTTCTTCATGTCGGCGTCCGAGAGCGCGTAGAAGGCCTTCTTGTCGCGCTTTTCGAGGGCCGAGGACCAGGCGAGGTAAGCCTTTCCGGGATCGCCGCCGTTGCGCGGCAGGGGGTCGCCCCAGGCCTTCGGCGGGATCGGGACGTCGAGCGACACCTGGAAAGACAGGTCGTCGCCCCGATAGGAAAGGTCGCCCTTCAGCCGCCCGTTCACGGCGCGCACGGTCGACTTGACCTTCGAGTCGTAGCACCAGCCGCAGCCGACGCCGGACTCGAAGTCGTAGGAGAGACCGTGGTAACCGCCCGCGTCGTCGAACTCGAAGTAGACCACCTTGGTCTCCTCGTCGGCGAAGAGCGTGCTGATCGCGTGGCCGCGGTCGTAGTACTCGTCGACCGCCGCGGCCAGAAATCCCGTGTTCGACACGGCGACCTGGATACGTTCCTCGTCGCCCGTGCCCCGGGTCCTGTCCCGGTACGCGTAGGCGCCGACGAGCTCGAGCTTCCACTTTTTGTCCTCGAACCGCCCGGTGGCCTTGCCGGGCGCGGGAGCGTCGGGGGCGGCGTCGAGCGCGCCGCAGAGCGCCAGGCCGATGAGCGCGGCGAGTCCGGACCGGAGCCGCATGCGCAACCTCCCTCGTCGTCGAGACGGCGTGTTCCCGGATTGTCGCATCCGCCGGGCGGTTCCCGAAGCTCCCGGGGCGGCCGTTTCGCCCGGAGCGCGAACGCGGTACCCTTGGTGCGTCGAGGACGGTCCGGGCGGACCGTCGTCTTCCCGACAGGCGGTGCAGGATGCGCAGGATCGGCTCTCCACGGCGTCGCTCGGGGCGGGACTTCGTTCGGGCGGCGCTGTGTGTCCTCGTTCTGGTCAGCGCCGCCGCCTGCGGCGGCAAGGACGGATCGAAAAGCGCGGACCGCGTCCCGACCTCGGCAACGGCGCCGGCCGCACCCGCGGGAGGGCGCTCCCGCTACGTGCGGGGGCCCGCGAAAAACCGGGTGATCATCTTCGTCAACGGCGTCTTCGGCGATTCGGTGTCGACCTGGACGAACGCGGAGACCGGAGCCTACTGGCCGGACCTCCTCGCGGCCGATCCCGAGTTCTCCGAGTCGGACATCTACGTCTACGATTTCGAGTCGCCGAAGCTCGGACGCGCCCAGGAGATCCTCGAGCTCGCCGGCCGCCTGAAGAACTTCCTGGACGCGCAGAACGTGATCCGGGACCACGGCGAGATCGTCTTCGTCTGCCACAGCATGGGCGGGCTCATCGTGCGCGCGTACCTGCTCGACGCGCGGATCCCGCCGGGAAAGCTCGCGTTCCTCTTCTTCCTCGGCACGCCGACGGCCGGCGCCAACGTCGCCGAGATCGCCATGCATCTGACGGCGAATCCGCAGCTCGACAACATGCAGCCGCTCGGGCCCGACACCTACGTCAAGAACCTGCGCGAGCAGTGGCTGCGCTCGAGCGACGATCCCGTTCTCGACTATCCGCGCAAGGTTTCGTCGTACTGCGCCTACGAGGTGCGGCCGACCTACGGGTTCAAGATCGTGCCCGAGGTCAGCGCGACCTACCTCTGCAACCGTGCCACGACGGCGATCGAGGCCAATCATCTCGACATCGTCAAGCCGAAGGACCGCAACGACGAGATCTACGTCGCCCTCGCCGCCGCATACAAGAACCAGCTCGGCCCGGCGGCGATGGAGGTGCGCACGGCCGTCGCGGAGGTGAGGCCGGGGATCCTCGCGGGCGGGACGGCGTTCCGGATCGCCGACCTGGCCACCGCCAAGATCGCGCTGCGGCAGACGCAGCCGACTCCCGAGGCGATCGAAGCGCCCTGCGGACAGGTGAAGGAAGGGGAGTTGACGGTTTCGGCGGACCTCGCACCGGGCGAGACGGTGACCGAGGTGCACTCCGAGGTCGTCGAGGCGAGCAACCTGAGCTCGTCGTCCGCGCTCGTCGAGCGCTTCGACGGCCGGACCGCCGTCGTCGGCTACCGCCTCGAGGGCGCTTGCCCGGCGGGCGGCCGCGCGCGGGTCGCAGTGAACTTCGTCACTTCCGGCCGGCAGAGCTTCCCGCCCGCCGCGCGCGAGTGGATCCGGCCGGGCATGCTCCGGATCCCCCCGGCCGCGGTCGGGCGCGTGCCCGCGGGCGCCGTCGAGACCGTTCCGTCGGGCATCGCGGCGCATGCGGCGGCGGTCGTCGTGAGGTCGCCGACCCCGGTGGCGGTCCATCACCTCCCCGGGGCCGCGGTTCGCGTCCCGACGCGCGGGCCGTAGAGTCGGACGAGTTGTGAATTCTCAAGATGTTGTTCACTGTGCCGGCGCTCGCTTCGTGAGCCGACCCTGAAACCGCCGCGCCCCGGCACGTAGGGGCGCCCCTTGCGGGCGCCCCCCTGGGTGCCCATTGAGAGGCGGCACGCGAATCGTCAGCGTGTCCGCGGGCGGCCACAAGGGCCGCCCCTACGGCCCGGGTCTCGTGGAGTCGGTCTACAGCCTCCAAGGCGGGGGATACGCGGCGCGCCGTGAGAGGTTTCGCCGGCCGGGAGGTGTTCGCCGCGCAGGAAAGGCGGCAGGTCGCGCAGGAATGCGTCGCGGTGCCGCTTCCACCTTCCGGGGTATGCGAGCTCGACGGACCGGCCCGTCCAGCCCGCCCGGGCGAGCGCCCGCCGGACGTTCGGCGCGATCGACCGGACGACCACGACCACGGCCTCGGGCCGGGTTCGGTGCACGAAGCCGGCGAGCCGCGCCTCGCCCGAACGCCGGGCCCGCTGGCGGGCGGATGCGCCCAGGCGGTCGACCGGCCGGGGGCAGAGATCGACGAGGTAGCAGCCCCGCGCCCGGAAGGCGTCGAGAAAGCGGGCGGGCCGGCCCCCCGGAAATGCCGCCCCGAAGGCGTCCCGGATGGCCCGGTAGAGCCCCGAATCGCCGGCGTAGAAGAAACGGCCGGAGGCCGGCGGCGCCTCTCCGACGAAGAGGATCCGGACCCGTTCCGGCCGGTAACCGCGCCGCAGCCGCTCGTTGGCGGGACCGGGCCTCGCCATCGAGGCCATTCGATCACGTTCCCGGGGACGCGGGGCGCCTCGTCTTGTCATAACCTCTGTCCCGTGAAACGCCTCGTCGATCTGACGATCGAGGACTTCGCGTCGAGCCCCGTCTGGCGATACGAGGGGGGCAGCGGCCCGGCCGCCCTCGTTTCACCGGCGAAGCGCACCACGCTGTCGGAGACGGACGACGAGATCTTTCTGGCCGTGACCGCGTTCGATCTCGCCGACGCGACCCGGCACACCGGGTTCTGCTTTCCGGCGGAGGGCTCCAGCATCGACTACCTCCAGCCGGTCATCCTGACGAAGGCCGGCCACGTCGCCTTCTGGTTCGACGGGTCGATCTCCCGGGAGAAGCTCGCGAAGCAGTGGCGCGCGCTCGGGAAGGAGCCCGGGAGCATCTTTCCGGTCGCGTTCCGCTGCCTCGTTCCGGTCGACGGCCGGACCGTCGACGGGAAGATCGCGCGTATCGAAACTTCGCAGGACCTCGCCCCGGCGGCGTCCGCGCCGGGCAACCCGTGGCCGCCCATTCCGCGACGGCCCGGGATCGGGACGAGTGAGACCCGCGTCGTGCGGCGGCGCCGCGCCGAGATGACCGTCGAGTTCACGCAGGGACCGCTGCGCGGAACGGGAGTCACCGGCGACATCTCGCGGCGCGGAATGTTCGTGAGATCCAATCTCGTACCCGGCACGGGTCCGGTGCTGCGGCTGACCGTCAACCTGCCCGGCGGGCGCAAGCTCGCGCTGACCGGGCGCGTCGTCCGCAGCGTCGAGACGGGCGATCCGGCGACCGCGCCCACCGGATTCGGGCTGCGCCTCGTGGACGACTGGCCGGAGTACGACGAGATCTTCGGAAAGCGCCACCACAAGAAATAGGGGCGGGGCGGATCCCCGCCCTCCGGCGCCGGTTCGTGCGCCGCCGCTAGCTGTCGTTTCTCAACAGGTTGTTCACGCAATTCGGCGAGATGAGACCCGGGCCGTAGGGGCGGCCCTTGTGGCCGCCCGCTGACACGCTGACGATTCGCGTGCCGCCCCTCGATGGGCCCAGGAGGGGGCGCCCGCAAGGGGCGCCCCTACGTGCCGGGGCGCGGCAGTTTCAGGGGTCGCTTCACGAAGCGGGCGCCGGCACAGTGAACAACGTCTGAGAATTCACAGTAGCCGGCGCCGGCACTTCCTCCATCGCCCCCTGCGCGGACTCGCGCGACTCGATCAGGATCTGCTCGAGGTCGAGTTCTCGCTGGAGGTCCCGCATGACGTCGTCGGAAATCACGTCCTCGTCGCGCAGCTTCAGGAGCGCGTCGCGCTCGGCCGCGATCATCGCGAGGCGCATCCGCCGGGACGCCCCGGTGCGATTCTCGTCCCGCGCGTGCCGCTCCCCGCGCAGCCGCGCCGCGTAGCGGTGCGAGCGGTGCCGGTACCTCTCCTCGAGTGCGTCGAGGGCTTCCCGGGCCTCGGCGTTCTCCGCCGGGAGGGCGCGGAGGGCGACGAGCCCCGCCGCGGAGACGCGCTCGCGTGCCTTGTTCACTTCCTCGCCGGTCTCGGCGTCCGGCCGCAGCCCGAGGCCGCGGATCACCGCCTTGAGCGTCAGTCCCTGCAGGACGAGCGTGACGAAGATGACCGCAAACGTGAGGAAGAGGATGAGGTCGCGGCCGGGAAAGGGCTTTCCCGCCGCGACGAACCGCGGCAAGGCCAGGGCGATGACGAGCGAATCGCCGCCCCGCAGTCCCGCCCAGCCGATGAAGGCCACGGCGCGCCAGGGCGGGTCCTTCTCGTCGCTTCCGAGCTTCCGGAGAACGCTCCGCGTCAGGAAGCTGCCGGGGAACACCCAGATCATGCGGACCACGATCGTGACTCCCGAGACCGCCGCGGCGAGGGCGACGAGCTCGCGGGCCGAGTACTCGTGGAGCGCGGCGAGGACGAACGGCAATTCGAGGCCGATGAGGATGAAAATCAGGCCTTCGAGGAAGAACGTGAACATTTCCCACATCGCGGTCGCCTGCGTGCGGGTCTGGGGCGAGACGACGCGCGGCGCGCGGCGGCCGAGGTAGAGGCCGACCGCGACGACGGCCAGCACCCCCGAGGCGCCCACGCGCTCGGCCGGGATGTAGGCGGCGAAGGGCGTCAGGACCGAGATCGTGTTCTCGACGACGGGCACCTTGCCGATCCGTCTCCGGACCCACGCGATGCCGGCGCCGACCGCCAGCCCGATGCCGAGGCCGCCCGCCGCGCTCCAGACGAACCCGGAGGCGGCCTCGCCGAGCGAGAAGCCCCCGGCGACCACGGCCGCCACGGCCATCCGGTAGGCGACGAGCGCTGTCGCGTCGTTGCCGAGCCCCTCTCCCTCGAGGATCGTGACGATGTCGCGCGCCACGCGCAGTCGGCGCGTCACCGCCGTCACCGCCACCGGGTCGGGCGGCGACACGATGGCGCCGAGCACGAACGCCGCTCCCCAGCCGATCTCCGGCGCCAGGGCATGCGTGACGACGGCGACCGCCGCCATCGTCGCGAGCACGAGGCCGACGGCAAGAAGCGAGATCGGGCGCAGATTGGTCCGGAAGTCCCGCCACGAGGTGTTGACCGCCGTCCAGTAGAGGAGCGGAGGAACGAACACGAGGAAGATGACATCGGGCGAGAGGTCCGGCCGCGGCAGCTCCGGGATCGCCGCCAGGGCCGCGCCGCCGAGGACGAGCAGGACCGGGGGCGGAATGACCAGACGCACGGCGAGCAAGTGCAGCGCCGCGGTCGCCGCCAGCAGCACGAGGATGAGCTCGAGGGCCTGCACGCGGGAGCAGTCTAGCGCCGCGCCGGCGGTCCCCGCGGCCGACACCCCGCGCCCTACGAGTGCCGAAGCGCCTCGACCGGCGCCACCCGTGCCGCCCGGCGAGCAGGCAGGTCGCTCGCGAGGAGCGCGATGGCGGCGAGCAATCCCACGACCACGGCGAAGGTGGCCGGGTCCGCCCAGGGTGTCTCGTAGAGGAGGCGCGCGACGGCGCGGCCGAGCAGGAGCGCGAGCGGCGTGCCGATCGCCAGCCCCGCCAGGACCAGTCGTCCCGATGGGCAAGCCATAGGTTGCGAAAAATCGGATATCTTTTTCGAAAAGCCGACGACAACGAAGGAGACGCGCGTGATGAATCGACGCCTGCCCGGCATCCTCGCCTCGGCCGCCCTGGTCCTTTCGGTCGCCTGCGGCAAAACCGGCGGCCCGGCGGGCCCGGGTGTCCAGGCCGTGAAGTCGGCGGAGCCGCCGGCCGAGCCGACCCCCGTGCCGTACACGTACCCGGCCCCGGTCGCGGGGCGCCTGGACGACGTGAACACCGGCAACTTCGCCCTCGTCGACGGCATCGCCTATCCCGCGAGCCGCGGTGCCGGAACGGTCGTTTACGTGACGAGCAAGGCGATCGCCTCGCCCGTCCTCGCGAGCTCGCCCTGCCCGATGACGCAGGCCCGGGCGCTCACGTCGATCCGCGACGCCGGCTGGGTCGAGGTCACGCTCGATCCGAAGGGGAAGTCGAAGTTCTTCACGCGGGGGACCGCGTTCGGAGGCACCGGACGCGAAGAGGAGGTCGGCGGGCGCCACTGGCTGAGCCGGCTCGATCTCGCCGGGGGCCGGGCGAAGGGCACCGTCAAGCACAAGGAACACGGGGAATTCGAGTTCGACCTCCCGGTGTCGGGCCCGAAGGTCTACGAGGTGAGCGAGAGCGACCGGATGGACGGCGTCCGGGGCGATCCCGACGGCTCCTCGCCGACCGAGGCTCAGTTGACGGCGGCCTACGAAGCGTTGCGGGTCGCCTCCGCGAAGAAGGACCTGAAGGCGCTGCTCGCCGCGGAGGGCTTCGACGCGGCGCAGGTCGCGGCGATCCGCGGCCTCGAGGGCATCGGCGCGGACTTCGCCGTCTATGCCGACCGTTTCCTGTCGCCCGGCACGCCCACGCCGGACGAGTTCCAGTCCCGGCCGGGCTACGGCGCCGTGCGCAGCGAGGGCTCGAACTCGAAGGGAGCGAAGTTCGTCAACTACTACTGGTTCACGCCGTGCGGCGAGAAGCTCGTCCTCGTCGCGATCTCGGAGAACCCGCAGTAGCGCCGACGGTCAGCGAGCGGTGTTCTTCTGGTACTTCCACATCCGGGGCTTGCCCTCGGCGATCCAGGCGACTGAGGTGGCGAGGCGTCGGGCGCGCGTGGCCTCGGTCTTCGCCTCGAGGATCCACTCGGAGTAGTCGCGCTGCTGGCTCGGACGGAACGCCTTGAACTTCGCCGCGGCCCCGGCCTTCTTCTTCAGCGCGGCGGTCAGCTCCTTCGGGACGGGCAGCGGGGCCTTCTTCCTGCGGACGGGCCCGACCTTCCGGCCCGTCGCGTTCAGGCGCGCCGCCTTGCGGACGTAGCCGACGAGGACCTTTTTCGCCGGAAGGTCCGCGAGGGCCGTGATGCCGCCGAACTGGCCCATCGCGCCCTTCTGGCCCGGGATGTCGAGGGCGCGGTTCCAGAACCCGAAGGCGCAATGGGCTTTGAACGCCGCCATGCCGCAGAGCAGGCCCATGTGCTCGAAATGCGGCATGCCCCACTTGATCGTCTCGACGACCTCGGGACAGCCTTCGCGCACCGCGGCGCGGATGTGCCGGAGGATCGGCTGCGCGAACGGCTGCGCCCTCGCGATGTAGGCATCGATGCGCGGGTCTTTCTTCGCCATGACCCGGAATCCTACGGGGTCAGGCCCCGATTTTCCGATTTTTCTCGAGACATCGGAGCCCTGGCGCCGAAACCGTGAGCCCCCGGGCTCAGAGGTAGCGCTCGCGAATCAGGGTCCGGTGGTGAATTTCGTGGCCGAGGGTCACGTAGGCGAGGGCGCGTACGCTCGCACGGTTCCCGTCGGCCGTTCCCGACCGCCGCCAGGCCTCCGCCGGGAGACTCCGGAAGAAGCCGATCGTGGCGCGTCGCACGTCGTCGTACTCCTGTCGGAGCGACTCCCAGGAGCGCGCGTCCGCGCCCGAGCGAGCGGCCCACCCCTCCGACTCGAATCCCGCGAGCGGCGTCTCGTCGGCGCGGGCGAAACGCAGCGCCCGGTAAAGCCAGACCCGCTCGCAGTCGGTGACGTGGAGGAGGGCCTCGCGGATGCTCCACTTCCCGGGACCGTAACGATGGAGTGACTTCTCGGCCGTGGTCCCGGCGAGGAGAGCATGCGTCGCCTCGGTCTGCGAGTCGAAGGCCGCGAGGATGTCCTCGCCCGGCACGAGCGCGACGTAGCGGCCGTAGTACGGGACGTGCTCCGAGGGGTCGGGTCGGCCGATCACGGCCCGAAAGCCTAGCAGAGCGCACGGGACGGATTCGGGATCGGATCGGGATTCTCCGGGGCGGCGGCTGGACCCGTCCGGACGCCCGACCGGCGACCGCAACGCCCGTCCGTCCGGCGGTGCGTCGAAATGGCACGTCGCGCGCGGAGAATGATCGTCTCGTGCGAAGTCGCCCGTGTGTAACCTTTTGCGAAAACCGGTGTTATTCTCCGTCACCCCGGAGGGCGCCGCGGGCTCGTCTTTTTCGCTCCCGACTGGAATCCCATGAGTGGAAAGAGGCTTATTTAAGGGTTGAGGCGGCGCTGTCGCCGCGCTGCCAATTTGCCCTTTTCGGCCGGTGGGTATGAAGCTGGAGGTTTGGTTTTCATGAAGAAGCGGATGATCCTGGTGATCGTCGCGATCGTGGTCTTCGTCTTCACGATCGGGATGGTCAAGTACGGGCAGATCAGGAAGGGCATGGCGCAACACGCCGCGTTCAAGATGCCGCCCGAAGCGGTCACGACCGTCGTGGCCAAGTCCACCGAATGGCCGGCGATGCAGGCGGCGATCGGATCGGTCGAAGCCGTGCACGGCGTGGTCGTGAGCGCCGACCTGCCCGGGCTCGTCGAGAAGATTTCTTTCGAGTCCGGCAAGACCGTCCGGGAGGGCGATCTGCTCGTCCAGCTGGACACCCGACAGGAGCAGGCGCAGCTGGCGGCCGCCGAGGCCCAGGCCAAGCTCACGAAGGTCAACCTCGAGCGCATGACGGGCCTCCGGCAGAAAGGCATCGCCGCCCAGGCCGAGTGGGACAGCGCCGATGCGGCCCAGGCGTCGGCGCAGGCGCGGATCGGGGAGATCCGGGCGACGATCGCCCGCAAGACCATCCGCGCCCCCTTCACGGGCGTGCTCGGCATCCGCCAGGTGAACCTCGGCCAGTATCTCCAGAGCGGCAGCCCGATCGTCCCGCTCCAGTCCCTCGACCCGATCTACGTGAACTTCTCGGTACCGCAGCAGGACGCGGCGGGGATGAAGAACGGCTCCGAGGTGACGGTCCGGGCCGAGGGCTCGAAGGTCGAGGCCAGGGGAAAGATCACCGCGACCGACTCGCTCATCGACCCGGCCACGCGCAACGTCCAGATCCAGGCGACCTTCGCCAACCCGGACGGTCGGCTCAAGCCCGGAATGTTCGTCACCACGAGCGTTACCCTCGGCACGGCTTCCACGGTGATCCCGCTGCCGGCTTCGGCCATCAACTACGCGCCGTACGGCGATTCCGTCTATATCGTCGCGGAGCTCAAGGATGCCAAGGGCGAGACCTACAAGGGCGTGCGCCAGCAGTTCGTCAAACTCGGCCCGGGGCGCGGCGACCAGATCGCGGTCGTCTCCGGGATCAAACCCGGCGAAGAAGTCGTGAGTTCCGGCGTCTTCAAGCTGCGCCAGGGAGCGGCGGTCCAGGTCAACAACACCACCGTCCCGTCGAACAGCCCGGCGCCCAGGCCCGAGGACAGCTAGATGAAATTCACCGACCTCTTCGTACGGCGGCCGGTCCTCGCGATCGTCGTCAACCTGGTGATCCTGATCGCCGGGTTGCAGGCGATCCGCACCCTCTCGGTGCGCCAGTACCCGCGCAGCGACATCTCGGTCGTCAAGATCACGACGGCCTACGTCGGAGCGAACGCGGACCTCGTCCGGGGATTCATCACGACGCCGCTCGAGCGCGTCATCGCCAGCGCCGACGGCATCGACTACATCGAATCCTCCAGCGCCCAGGGCGTCTCGACGATCACCGTCCACCTCAAGCTCAACTACGACACCAACGCGGCCCTGACCCAGGTGCAGGCCAAGGTGGCGCAGGTGCGCAACGACCTGCCGCCCGAGGCGGAGGCGCCCATCATCGAGCTCGCGACGGCGGACACCGAGTTCGCGTCCATGTACATCGGGTTTTCTTCCGATGCCCTCGACCAGAACCAGATCACCGACTACCTGGTCCGCGTCGTCCAGCCCAAGCTGACGGCCGTATCGGGCGTGCAGCGGGCCGACATCCTCGGCAGCCGCACGTTCGCGATGCGCGTGTGGCTGAAGCCCGAGAAGATGGCCGCCCTCGGCATCGCGCCGGGGGACGTGCGGACCGCGCTCTCCGAGAACAACTACCTCTCCGCGATCGGTCAGACCAAGGGCTCAATGACGTCGGTCAACCTCGTCGCCAACACGGACCTGAAGACCGCGGCGGAGTTCCGGCAGCTCGTCGTCAAGGAGAAGGACGGCGTCGTCGTGCGTCTCGGCGAGATCGCCGACGTCGTGCTCGGGGCCGAGAACTACGATTCGGACGTCCGGTTCAACGGCCAGACGGCGACGTTCATGGGCATCTGGGTCCTTCCGACGGCCAATTCGCTCGACGTCATCAAGCGGGTGCGCGCGGAGATCCCGGAAATCCAGGCACAGCTGCCGGTGGGCATGAAGGTCGGCATCCCGTACGATTCGACCGAGTACATCCAGGACGCGATCGACGAAGTGCTCTCGACGCTGACGGAGACGCTGCTCATCGTCATCGTCGTCATCTTCCTCTTCCTGGGCTCGTTCCGCGCCGTGCTGATCCCGGTCGTCGCCATCCCCATCTCGCTCATCGGCGCCGTGTTCCTGATGCTGACCTTCGGGTTCACGATCAACCTCCTGACGCTGCTGGCGATCGTGCTCTCGGTCGGTCTCGTCGTCGACGACGCCATCGTCATGGTGGAAAACGTCGAGCGGCACCTCCAGCTCGGCGAAAAGCCGTTCGACGCGGCGTTGAAGGGGGCACGGGAGCTCGTCGGACCCATCATCGCCATGACGATCACCCTGGCGGCCGTGTACGCCCCGATCGGCATCCAGGGCGGCCTCACGGGTGCCCTCTTCCGCGAGTTCGCGTTCACGCTCGCCGGAGCGGTCGTCGTGTCGGGCGTCGTGGCCCTGACGCTCTCGCCGATGATGGCCTCGAAGCTGCTCCGCAGCGGCGACGCCGAGCGAGGCTTCGCCGGCTGGATCAACCGGCGGTTCGAGAAGGTCCGGTCGACGTACGGGCGAATGCTCATCGGCAGCCTCAAGTACCGGCCGGTCGTGTTCGTGATCTGGGCCGCCGTCGTCCTGCTCATCTTTCCGTTCTACATGTTCTCGGCCAAGGAGCTCGCGCCGACGGAGGACCAGGCGGTCGTCTTCGGAGTCATTCAGGCGGCGCCGAATTCCACCCTCGACCAGACGAACCTGTTCTCATCCAAGGTCTACGACGTCTACAACTCCTTCCCCGAGAAGAAGGCCGTCTTCCAGATCACGTCGCCGACGGGCGGATTCGGGGGCATGGTCACCAAGCCCTGGAGCGAGCGCAAGAAGAGCACGCAGCAGCTCCAGGTCGAGGCGAGCATGGGCCTGTCCAAGATCCCCGGCATCCGCGTGATCTCGCTCGTGCCGCCGGCGCTGCCGGGCGGCGGCAGCTTCCCCGTGGACTTCGTCGTCGCTTCGACGGCGGAGCCCGAGCGGCTGACGGAATTCGCGAATCAGCTCGTCGCCAAGGCCTTCCAGAGCGGCATCTTCATGTTCGCGGACTCCGACCTCAAGTTCGACCAGCCGCAGGCCGAAGTGGTCTTCGACCGCGACAAGCTGCGCGCGCAGGGCGTCGACCTCGGGCAGGTCGGCCGCGACCTCTCGACGATGCTCGGCGGCAACTACGTCAACCGCTTCTCGATTCAGGGCCGCAGCTACAAGGTCATTCCGCAGATCAAGCGGGCCGAGCGTCTGAATTCCGACCAGCTGTCCGACATCTACGTGACCGGCGCCGGCGGCAAGCTCGTGCCGCTCTCGACGTTCGCCACGGTCAAGACGTCGACGCAGCCGCGCGACCTCAAGCGCTTCCAGCAGTTGAACGCCGTCCGCATCCAGGGCGTCATCCCGCCAGGCGTTCCGCTCGACGGCGCCCTCAAGGTCCTCGAGACGGAGGCGGCGAAGATCCTGCCCAAGGGCTTCACGGTCGACTACGCGGGAGAGTCGCGGCAGCTGCGGACGGAAGGAAGCAAGTTCCTCTTCACGTTCATGCTCTCGGCGATCCTGATCTACCTCGTGCTCGCCGCGCAGTTCGAGAGCTTCCGCGATCCGTTCATCATCCTCGCGGGCTCGGTGCCGCTGGCCCTGTCGGGCGCCCTGCTGTTTTCGTTCCTGGGCCTGACGACGCTCAACATCTACAGCCAGGTCGGACTGATCACCCTCGTCGGCCTCATCGCCAAGAACGGCATCCTGATCGTCGAGTTCGCCAACAAGCTCCAGGAGACCGGGATCGGCAAGCTCCCGGCGGTCGTCGAGGCTGCCGAGACGCGCCTTCGGCCAGTCCTCATGACCACGGCGGCGACGGTCATGGGCCACATGCCGCTCGTCTTCGCGACGGGCCCGGGCGCCGGAGCGCGCAACAGCATCGGCATCATGCTCGTCACGGGCATGATCATCGGCACGGCCTTCACGCTCTTCGTGGTGCCGTCGATCTACGTCCTCCTGGCCAGGACGCACCGGGCGATCGCGACCGGGGCCGGGGAGACCGGCCCGTCGAAAGTCCCGGACCTCCAGGAAGCCGCGGCCGTGGGGTCAGCCCTGAAGTTCTGAAGCTCGGGTCCGCCCTTACGTTCGGGGTTCAGGGCTGACCCGGAGAATCGATATCCTCGGCGGAGGGAGGGGCCGATGCCTTTCAGCCGTCGCATTCTGGCCGCGGGTCTCGCGGGCTTCGTCGGTCTCGCGGGCGCGGGACGCACCGCCACGAACAAGCCGGTGCTGCACGGGAGGCACTGGCTCGCCATCACGGGCAAGCCCCTCGCGGCGACGGCCGGGGCCATGATCTTCCAGCGGGGCGGCAACGCGGTCGATGCCGCGTGCGCGATGCTCGCGGCGACGACGACGATGTTCGACTCGCTGTCCTGGGGCGGCGAGACCCAGGCCCTGATCTTCAACCCCCGGACCGGCAAGGTCGTCGCGGTCAACGCGCTCGGTGTCGCACCGACGGGCGCCACGCCGGCGTTCTTCCGCAGTCGGGGCATGGCCTACCCCCCGGAGTACGGTCCGCTCGCCGCGGTCACGCCCGGGACCCCCGGCGGGCTGCTGCTCATGCTCGCGGAATACGGAAAGTTGCCGCTCTCCGAGGTCCTCGCTCCCGCCCTGCAGATGGCGGAGGGTTACCCGATCGAAGACCGGCTCGCGAACGGGATCGAGCGCGAAAAGGGGAGGATCGAGCAGTGGCCCTACTCGAAGAAGCTCTTCCTCACGCATCCCGGAGAGGCGCGCGAATCTCCGCGGGCGGGCGAGGTGTTTCGTCAGCCGGACCTTCACGCGACGCTTTCGAAACTCGTCGAGGCCGAGGCGGCGGCGCTCGCCGCGGGCCGCAGCCGCCGCGACGCGATCCTCGCGGCCTACGACCGCTTCTACCGCGGCGACATCGCCGCCGAGTTCGTGCGCGGCGCGCGGGAACAGGGCGGCCTGATCACGATCGAGGACCTCGCGCGATGGAAGCCGCGGTTCGAGGAACCGCTCCGGACCACTTACCGGGGGATCGACGTCTACAAGCTCGACGTCTGGACGCAGGGGCCGGCGATGCTCCAGGCCCTGAACCTCCTCGAACCGATGGACCTGCGCGCCATGGGCTACAACAGCGCGCGCTACATCCATGCGCTCTACCAGGTGATGAACCTCGCCTTCGCGGACCGCGATTTCTACTACGGGGACCCGGATTTTCCGCCGGCCGAGCCCCGGCGCGGCCTCCTGTCGAAGGAGTACGCCGCGGCGCGCGCGCGGGGAATCGACTGGACCCGTAACGACGCCTCGGCGAAACCGGGCGATCCGTACCCCTTCCAGGGGGAGAAAAACCCGTACCTCGAGTTCCTCTCGCGGTGGAAGAGCGATGCGACCGGGAAGCCGGGCGATTCGGCCGATCGCTCGGCGGGCGCCCGCAGTTTCGAGGAGGGGTTTCACGCCGGCACGACCTCGATCGAGGCGGCCGACGAGGAGGGATGGGTCGTCTCGGTGACGCCGTCGGGCGGCTGGAACCCGGTCTGCATCGCCGGACGGACGGGCATCGGAATGAGCCAGCGCATGCAGAGCTTCGTCCTGGAACCGGCCGAGAACCCGTACAACGTGCTGGAGCCCGGCAAGCGGCCGCGCGTGACTCTGACTCCGGGGATGGCGCTGAAGGACGGGAAGCCCTATCTCGCGTTTGCCGTGCAGGGTGGCGACTCGCAGGACCAGAACCTGCTCCAGTTCTTTCTGAACGTCGTCGAGTTCGGCATGAACGTGCAGGAGGCGGCCGAGGCCCCCAACATCGAGAGTTTCCAGATGCGGAGCTCGTTCGGGGCGCACGAGTCGCGGCCCGGCCGGCTGACGGTCAACGACTCCGTTCCGGCCTGGGTCCGGAACGAGCTCGAGCACATGGGCTACACGATTCGGACCGGGGCCAGGACCTCCGGCCCGATCAACGCCATTTTCTTCGACCGCGAGCACGGCACGATGTGGGGTGGATCGAGCGACTACGGCGAGGACTACGGCATCGGCTGGTAGCGCACGGGGGCGGGCCCCGGGGGCGCGACGGCGGACCGAGCCTTCGTGGGAAAGGGAACCCCGCTCCCTCCGGTTGACGAAGGAAGCGGGGGCAGGTGAGGGGGCCTTCCCGCACCTACCTACTTATTGTCGCGAGACCCCGGCTTTTCCCCCCGCCACGCAATTTTTTTCCGAGGGACGCCGGACCGCAGTCGACGACTGCCGGTCTGCCTCCGCGAGTTCAAGAGCAGGGCCGACCCGAAACCTCGGAAATTCAGGGCTGGCCCCGACCTTCAGGGCTGACGCCCGGCCGGAGGGCAGGCGGGGGGCCAGGGCTCGGGAGGGCCCTCGCGGAGGACGAAGAACTCGCCCGAGGCGGGGCCGCGGGTGTCGCGCGCGAAGAGAAGGGTGCGGCCGCTCGGAGAAAAGACGGCCCCGATCTCCGTGCCGTTCACGTTGACCTCGGGAGGCAGCTTGACCTTCGGCGCCCAGCCGTCCGGGGTCCGTTTCGACTCGTAGAGGCCGCCGTCGGCCATGATGATCAGCCGCGAGCCGTCGGGAGAGGGCAGCGGCTCGAACTCGTCGCCGGCGGTGTTGATCCCGGGGCCCAGGTTCTGGACGATCCAGCGGCCGCCGCCTTCGAGGCGCGCTCGCCAGATGTCGTTGCCGCCGAGGCCGCCCGCTCGCTTCGATCCGAAGTAGAGCCAGCCGTCCGGCCCCGGCCGCGGGAACCACTCGGCGTCGGTGGAGTTGACCGGCGCGGGCAGTCGGACGGGCACGCCCCAGGCGCCGCCGGCGTCCCGGTCGACGCGCCAGATGTCGAGGTCCTTGCGCTTCACGCCGTCGGTCGAGCGCGAGGAGATGAAGTAGAGAGTGCGTCCGTCCGCCGTGAAGTACGGGTCGGCCTCGAGGCCGTCGCCCGCGAACGCGGGAGGCGCCGGCGCCGCCCAGCCCTTGTCGCCGCAAGGGCTGACGAAGATCCGCCAGCCCTCGAAGCTCGGGGAGCTGCGCACGAAGTAGAAGTCGCCCGTGAGCGGGTCGAATGCCGCGTGGGACTCGAACTGCGGGCTCGAGATCCCGGCCGGCGTCCACGGCTCGACGCCGGCGCGGAGCGTCGCGGCCGAGACGAGCGCCAGCGCGAAGAACCCGAATCGCGCCTTCACTACATCTCCTTCAAGTACTCGTGGACGAACTGCACGGCCATGGCGCCCTCGCCCACGGCCGAGGCGACGCGCTTGACCGAGCCCGAGCGGACATCGCCGGCCGCGAAGACTCCGGCGCGGCTCGTTTCGAGGAGGAACGGCTGTCGCTTCAACGTCCAGTGCGGCGACCCGAGGATCGCCGGGCCGGTGCGGACGAACCGTTTCTCGTCGCGTTCGATTTCCGGGGGCAGCCAGTCGGTGTGGGGTGTCGCGCCGATGAAGCTGAAGAGGGCCGGCGTCGCGACGACGCGGGTGGCGCCGGTCTTCCGGTGGACGAGCTCGACCTCGCCGAGATGGCCGTCCCCCCGCATCGCCCGGACCTCCGTATCGAGGAGAACTTCGACGTTCGGGGTCGTCTCGATCCGGTGCGCCAGATAGGTCGACATGTTCCTGGAGAGCGAGTCGGCGCGCACCACGAGGAAGACCTTGCGGGCCTGGCCGGCGAGGTAGACGGCGGCCTGACCGGCCGAGTTGCCGCCGCCGACGATGACGACGTCCGCGCCTCGGCAGGACGCGGCCTCGCTGGGGGTGGCCGCGTAGTAGACGCCGGCGCCTTCGAAGAGGTCGCAGCCTTCGACCGGGAGCCTCTGGTACTGGGCGCCGGTCGCGATCAGCAGGCACTTGGCCGTGATGGTCTCTCCGCCTTCGATCTCGAGGACCGAATAGGCGCTGTCGAAGCTCAGCCGCACGACGGGCGAAGGAACGGAGAGGGCGGCGCCGAACTTGTTGGCCTGCACGACCGCGCGGTCCGCGAGCTCCGCGCCGGTCAGGCCCGTGGGAAACCCGAGGTAGTTCTCGATCCGCATGCTCGTGCCCGCCTGCCCGCCCGTGGCCGAGCGTTCGAGGACGACGGTCGACAATCCTTCGGACGCGCCGTAGACGGCGGCCGCGAGGCCGCTCGGCCCGCCGCCGACGACGGCGAGGTCGTAGACGGTCTGTTCGAGGGGGCGCTTGATGCCGATCTCTTCGGCGAGCCGTTCGTTGGACGGGTTGCGCAGGAGAAGGCTGCATCCGAAGGCGACGACGGGGGTGTCGGCCGGGGTCAGGCCGAAGTGGCCGAGGATCTCCTTCACGGCCGGGTCGGCCTCGAGGTCGAGGAACGTGAAGAGCATCCGGTTTCCCCCGAGGAAGTCGCGGATGCGGGACGTATCCTTCGAATAGCGCGAACCGATGACCTGGAGACCCGTGAATTCGGGCGACTGGCGCAGGAGCTCGCGCCGGGCGATGAGCGCCTTCAGGATGATGTCGCCGACCTGCGGACGCGTGTTGATGATCTCGCGCAGGCCCTCCTGGCCGACGGCGAACGTCTCGGTGTCTCCCCGCGCGACTCCCGCGGCGATCGGTCGCGCTCCGGTCAGCCACCCGATCTCGCCGGTGAACTGTCCGCGATGATGGGTGACGATCGCCCTGGGCGCCGCGCCCGACTCGTCGACGATCTCGACCCCGCCGGACACGACGATGAAGAACGAAACGTTCGCCTGGCCGGTCCGGAAGATCGACTGGCCGTCCGCCCAGCGCTCGCGCCGGGTCTTCGGGCACGTTCCGATCTCCTCCAGATCGGCGTCGCTCAGCGTGGGAAAGGCGACGGCGGTGAGCTCGGCCGCGTCCGCCACGGTCAATGCCTCGCCGCGACCGGCACCGAAACGACCCCCCGCGCGATGTTCATGGCCGACCCTCCCGGACAGGATTCTACGGCCGCCGCCCGGACGACAATCCCCTGGCGCCGGCGGCCGCGGGCGCCTGAGCGACTACGTCTCGAGCTTCGCGTCCAGCGTGATTTTCGCCTTCAGGAGCTTCGAGATCGGGCAGTTGACCTCGGCGCTCCGGGCGGCGGCGAGGAAGGCCTCCTGGGACGCGCCCGGGATTTTGGCGGTCAGCTCGAGGTGCGACTCGGTCACGGAGAAGCCCGCGTCGCCCTTCTCGAGGGTGACGGTCGCCGTCGTCCGCAGGCTCTCGGCCGTCAGGTTCGCCTTACCGAGCTCCGCCGAGAGAGCCATGGTGAAGCAGCCGGCGTGGGCCGCCGCGACCAGTTCCTCGGGGTTGGTGCCTTTTTCGTTTTCGAAGCGGGTCGTGAACGAATAGCGGCTGTCGGAGAGGACGCCGCTCTCCGTCGAGAGCGAGCCCTTTCCCGTCTTCAGGTCTCCGTGCCACTGTGCCGTCGCTTTGCGTTTCATCGAGTCCTCCTCGTCACCCGGGAGACTACTTCACGCGGGCCCCGTCCGGAACGCGGCCGTCGAGAAATCCGAGACCGGTTTCGGGCAGCTTCGCGTTTCTGCGCTCGGCGCCGTCGGCGGGCGGCCTCGGCGTCTTCCCGCTTCTACGGCTTCGCCTTCACCCCGGCCGGGATCCCCGAGCCGCCGAGGCCCCGCTCCTCGATCAGCGGCGCGACCTCGGGATCTCGACCCCGGAACGCGCGGTACATCACGGCCGCGTCCTCGCTGCCGCCTCGCGACAGGATCAGCCGGCGGAAGCGGTCGCCGTTGGCCCGGGTCATGCCGCCGTTCTCCCGGAACCAGTAGTAGGCGTCGTCGTCGAGGACCTCCGACCAGAGGTACGCGTAGTAGCCGGCGGCGTAGCTCGAGGACCAGATGTGGGAGAAGTACGTCGTCCGGTACCGGGGCGGCACCTCCGGGAGGGCGATCTTCAGGCGCTCGAGCGTCGCCTTCTCGAAGGCGTTGACGTCCGGCGGCGTCGCGCCGGGGGGCAGCGAGTGCCACGCCATGTCGAGAAGGGCCGCGGCCAGGTACTCCGTGGTGAGGTAGCCCTGGTTGAAGGTCCGGGTCTTCTTGATTTTCTGGGCGAGCGCCGCCGGCATGGGCTCGCCCGTCTTCCAGTGCTTCGCATAGTGCGCGAACACCGACGGCTCCCAGGCCCAGTGCTCGTTGAACTGGGACGGGAACTCGACGAAGTCCCGCGGCGTGTTGCCGAGGGTCGGGTACTCGACGTTCTGGAACATGCCGTGGAGGGCGTGACCGAACTCGTGGAAGAGCGTGTCGACGTCGGTCGACGAGATGAGGGCCGGCTCGCCCGCGGCCGGCTTGGTGAAGTTGGTGTTATTGGTGATGGCGGGCTTCCATCCGAGCAGTCGGCTCTGGTCGACGAAGCTGTCGCACCAGGCGCCGCCGCGTTTGGACGGGCGGGCGAAGTAGTCGCCGTAGTAGAGGGCGAGCGAGCTCCCGTCGGCGTCGAAGACCTCCCACACTCGGACGTCGGGGTGGTAGACGGGGATGTCCTTGCGCTCCTTGAAGGTGATGCCGTACATGGCGTTGGCCGCGAAGAAGACGCCGTCCTTCAGGACCCGATCGAGGTCGAAGTAGGGGCGCACCTGCGACTCGTCGAGGTCGTACGCGGACTTGCGGACCTTTTCGGCGTAGAAGTCCCAGTCGGCCGCGGTCAGCGAAAAGCCGCCCTTCGCGACGTCGATCTGCCTCTGGATCGCCGCGGCCTCGCCGCGCGCCTTCGCCGTCGCCGCGGGCACGAGGCCGTTCATCAGCTTCTCGGCGTTGGCGGGGGTCTTCGCCATCTGGTCGTCGAGGATGTAGGTGGCGTAGTCGGGGAACCCGAGGAGCTTCGCCTTCTGCGCCCGCAGGTCGGCGAGGCGCAGGACGATCGCCTTGGTGTCGTTGGCGCCGCCGTGATCGCCTCGCGCTTCGGATGCCCGGAGGATCTTCTCGCGGAGTGCCCGGTCCTCGAGCGACGCGAGCGGCGGCTGCTGCGTGGTGTTTCGCAGCGGGAGGACCCAGCGGTCCGGCAGCTTCTTCTCCTTCGCCGCGGCCGCGGCCGCGGCGAGGTCGCCGGCGGAGAGCCCCGCGAGGTCCGACTTCTTCGCGACCACGACGGCCGAGGCGTTGGTGTCGGCGAGGAGTTTCTGCCGGAACTTCGTGCCGAGGTCCGCGAGCTCGGCGTTGATCTTCATCAGCGCGGCCTGGTCCGCGGGCTTCAGGGCGGCGCCGGAGCGGACGAAGAAGAGCCGGTACCGCTCGACGAGGTACTTCGCCTCGGGGCCGAGCCCGAGGGAATCACGCTCGTCGTAAATGGACTGGACCCGGGCGAAGAGCTTCGGGTTGAGGTAGATCGCGTCGTTGTGGGCCGAGAGCTTCGGCGCGAGCTCGGCCCTCGCCTTCTGCAGGGTGTCGTTCGTGTTGGCCGCGTCGAGGTTGGAAAGGATCTTGTAGGCCCGGGTCAGGAGCTCGCCGGAGCGCTCCATCGCCTCGATGGTGTTCGCGAACGTCGGCGGAGCCGGGTTGTCGGCGATGCGGGCGATCTCCTCGAGCTGCTCCTTCATGCCCGCCTCGATCGCCGGCTGGTAGTCGGTGTCCTTGAGCCGATCGAAGGGCGGGGCCTGGAAGGGCAGAGCGCTCCGGGTCATCAGCGGGTTCGGTTCCGGCACCGGCACGGGGGAAGTCTGCGGCACGACGGCGGCTCCGACAAGGAAAGCGACGGCGAGAAGGGCGAAGAGACCGGATCGGCGTGGCGTCATGGCTTTGTGTCCTTTTGTCTCGGCGGTTCGCCGTTCGAGAAGCGACGACCGTCCAGCAGTTGGAGCCCGAAGGATATTCCCGAAAAGCCTCCCGGGCACGCCCGGGACGATGTCCGGGTTGCGGACCTCCGGACCCTCCGGGCAAGGCGGGCATATATATTGACGGCATGAACGATCGCGAGTTTTTTCAGCAACGCTGGAAGACCGAACGGCTGCTTTTCACGAGGATGATCCGGGCCCTGCCCGGGGACAGGCTCGACTACCGCCCGCACGAACGGTCGAGCTCGGCCGGCCGGATCGCCCTCGGCATGGCCCGGGAAACCGACGGCCTCGCGGACATCATCGAGAAGGGCTCGCTCGACTGGACGGCGGGCACGCCGGAGAACGTGTCCGGACCCGAGCTTCTCGCGGCCTGGGACGGGGCGGCGGCGCATCTCTCGGCGGCCGTCGACTCGCTCGACGACGCGAAGTGGGCCGCTCCGGCGGAGTTTCGTGCGGGCGGACAGGTCGTGTTCGCCGGGCCGGTGCGGGACCACTGCTGGTGGATCCTCTTCGACCTCGTGCATCACCGGGGGCAGCTCTCGACATACGTCCGCCCCATGGGCGGCAAGGTGCCGGCGACGTACGGTCCGTCCGGAGACGAAGAGGCCGCGCCATAACCCTCCTCGCCGTGCTGGCGTTCTGCGCCGCCGCGTCACCGGCGCCGCCGGCGACGGCGCGCCCGGTCGAAACGAAGGAGACGTTCTTCGCCCGGGGTCGGGCGGACGTCGAGCGCAACGCGCGCATCCAACCGGATCGCCGCCGGGCCCGCAACGTCATCCTGTTTCTCGGGGACGGGATGGGGGTCTCGACGATCACGGCGGCCCGCATCCTCGATGGACAGCAGAAGGGGATGCGGGGAGAGGAGAACGCGCTCTCCTTCGAGATGTTTCCGTACCTCGCCCATTCCAAGACCTACCAGGCCAACCAGCAGGTGCCGGACTCGGCCCCGACGATGACGTCGATCGTGACCGGCAGCAAGACGAACGAAGGGATGCTCTCGATCGCACCCAACGTGCTCGGGCCGGATTTCGCGGCCGCCGCTCGCCCCGAAAACCGGCTGCGCACGATCCTCGAGCGCGCCGAGCAACGCGGGATGTGGACCGGGATCGTCTCGACCGCGCGCCTCACGCACGCCACGCCGGCCGCCTGCTACGCCCATACGCCCTCCCGCGACGCGGAGTCGGACGCCGACCTCGCGACGCTCGACCCGGCGGCGGCGTCCGCGGGATATCCGGACATCGCCCGGCAACTCGTCGAATTCCGGGTGCGTCCCACGACGATGAACGGGAAGCCGAGCCCGGGCCTCGAAGTCGCGCTCGGGGGCGGCCGGGAAAAGTTTCTGCGCTCCTCCGACACCGATCCCGAGTACCCCGACAAGAAGGGCGAGCGCCGCGACCGGGACCTCGCCGCGGCCTGGGCCGAGCGCGGCGGCGTCTACGTGTGGGACCGCCAGGGGTTCGATGCGATCGATCCCGCGACGACCGGGCCCGTGCTCGGCCTGTTCGAGCCGTCCCACATGCATTTCGAGCTCGAGCGCGACAAGGACCGGGCGGGCGAGCCGTCGTTGACCGAGATGACCGGGAAAGCCATCCGGATCCTCGAGCGCGGGCCGAACGGGTACTTCCTCATGGTCGAGGGCGGCCGTATCGACCACGGCCATCACGAGGGCAGCGCCATTCACGCGCTGACGGACACCGTCGAGATGGCGCGCGCCGTCGAGAAGGCCGTGGCGCTGGCCGGCGACGACACGCTCATCCTCGTCACCGCCGACCACGGCCACGTGTTCGTGATCGGCGGGTACCCGGTGCGCGGCAACCCGATCCTCGGTCTCGTCGTGGCCAATGGCCGGGACGGCCGCCCGGAGCCGGGGCCGTCGAGGGACGCGGCCGACGGAAAGCCCTACACGACCCTCGGCTACGCGAACGGTCCGGGCGCCGTCGAGGGGCGCCGCCCCGACCTCACGGGCGTCGACACCGCGGCGCCGGGCTTCCGGCAGCCGTCCGGCGTCCCGATGACGTCGGAGACCCACTCCGGCGAGGACGTGGTCGTCTACGCCCGGGGCCCCGGGGCGTATCTCGTTTCCGGGACGATGGAGGACAACGCCATCTATTTCGTGATGGCGCGTGCCCTCGGGATGGAGTGAAGGAGGACGAATGCTCGAACTGCGCCCGGGCTGCGAATGTTGCGATCGGGACCTTCCGCCGGACTCCCCCGATGCGCGGATCTGCACGTTCGAGTGCACGTTCTGCGTCGACTGCACCCGGCGGATGAGCGGCATCTGTCCCAATTGCGGCGGCGAGCTCGTGCATCGCCCGATCCGTCCCCCGAAAATGCTCGAGCGGTACCCCGCGTCGGTCCAGCGCGTCTACAAGCCTGAGGGTTGCGCAAAGTGACGCGGCGCGTCGCGCAAAACGCGCGATTCCGCGCGCGAGCGCCACGCTCCGAACGAGCCGCCCGTCATACGTTCCGGGGCGCGAAGCCGCACGCGCGCGCGAGCCGGACCAGGCCGGCGAGGCGACTGGTTTCGGCGCGCGCGACGGCCTCCCCGAACGGCGTGATGCGGTAGTAGCGCCGGCGCTCGTCGTCGTCCTCGGGAGCCGGCCGCTCCGTCGGCTCGACGATCAGTCCCTGCTCGAGCATGCGCTGGATCGAGCGATAGAGCGTGCCGGGCGAGAGCCGCACCGCGCCCCCGGTGCGCCGCGCGACGACCTCCATGATCGCGTAGCCGTGGCGATCCTCCTCGGCGATCGCCATGAGGATGTGAAGGGTCGCCTGGGGCAGGGGCAGCAGGGACTCGGGGGCCGTCGGTTCTTCGACCATGAGCGATTATATCCAATATGGATATAGTTGCCACTGGTCGGTGGCGGACGTTTTGCATGATGCTCCAGCTCATGCGCGTCTTCCTGACAGGCGCGACGGGAGTCGTGGGCCGCAGGCTGATTCCGGTGCTGATCCGAGAGGGACACGCCGTCACGGCCGTCGCGCGGTCGCCCGAAAAGAAGGCCGCCGTCGCGCGCGCAGGCGCGACGCCGAGCGGCGTCGACCTCTTCGACCGCGACGGCCTCGAGGCGGCCGTGCGCCGGCACGACTCCGTCGTCAACCTTGCCACCCACATTCCGGCGAGCTCGTGGAAGGTGCTGCGGCGGTCGGCCTGGGCGGAAAACGACCGGATCCGCCGCGAGGCGTCGTCCAACCTCGTCGACGCGGCGCTCGCCGCCGGCGTCGCCCGCTTCGTCCAGGAATCGTTCGGGCCCCTGTACCCCGACTGCGGCGACCGGTGGATCGACGAGACCGTGCCGATCGAGCCGGTGTCGTACAACCGCACGGTTCTCGACGCCGAACGCTCAGCCGCGCGTTTCTCGGCGAGCGGCCGGGCCGGCGTCGTGCTGCGGTTCGGAGCCTTCTACGGTCCGGATGCCGTTCAGCTCGCCGATGCGGTGCGCATGGTGCGGCGGGGATGGGCGCCGCTGCCCGGGGCACCCGACGCCTACATTTCGTCGCTGTCGCACGACGACGCCGCGACCGCGGCCGCCTCGGCCCTGGTCGCCACGCCCGGCGTCTACAACGTGGTTGACGACGACCCGGTGACACACCGCGAGTACTTCGATTCGCTGGCCGCCACACTCGGCGTCGCCGCTCCGCGGATGCTTCCGGCCTGGACGGCCGTTCTCATGGGAAGTCTCGGGAAACTCCTGGCGCGGTCCCAGCGGATTTCCAATCTCCGCTTCCGCTCGACCACGGGCTGGGTGCCGAAGTACCGCAGCGTCCGGGAGGGCTGGCCCGAGACACTGGAAGGAGTTGACGTCCGGAGCCCGGCTGCCTAGGGTTTTCGCGTCATGCGCTCTCCGGTGGTCGCCTGCGTCTGTTGTCGCTGTCGTCGCGAGGCTGCGGCGGACGAGTGCGAGTCGGCGGTCGACCCCCACCCATCTTTCACGACTCACGAACCCGCGACGGCCCAGCCGGAACGGGTTTTTTGTTGCCCGCGACGGCTGGCGCGGCGGGTTCCGGAAAGGACGGACGGTGACCCCGAATCGATGTCGGAGCCCGCGCGGAATGTGGAGTCGCAACGTTCAGGCATTCGACGAAGGAGGCTCGACATGACCCGGATTCGAGACGAAGGGCCGGCGGCGAACGCGGCGCATGCCGAACGGTTCGGAACGCAGGGGGAGCTCGCCATGCCGCCCACGGGTGTATGCCTACGTCTTGACCTTCGCGAGGATCTCCCGGAAGCGCTCGGTGTCCCGGATGCCGGCGAGATCCGCGTCCGTCTCCAGGCCCCGGCGGTTGTCGAAGCCCGCGGCGACCGCGCGGTCGAGCCAGTCCAGGGCTTTTTCCGTCTGCCCGAGGAGCGAATAGCCGCATGCGACGTTGTACAGATCGGCTGGGGAGTCGGCGCCGAGGTTGACGGCCTTCTCGAGGCTCGAGCTCGCCGCGGGGTCGCCCGTGGCCGCCTGCGAGACGCCGAGACGCATCCACGCCACGGCGTCGTCCGGATGGAGGGTCACATACTCCGCGTAGGCCCTCGCGGCCTGCGCGTATTCGCGCCCGCCGAACCAGTGCGAGAGCGCCGTCTTCGCGAGCGAGGGCGGACCCGAAGCGGCCGGAGGCGTGAAGAGATCGCGGTAGAAGTCGAGCGTCTCCCGCACGATCCGGCGGCTCTCGTCGGTTTCGTCGAGTGCGTCGAACGCATGGTGTGAAACAGGCGCGTTGACCATGGCCCACGGGGCGTCGGCGGAGATTGCCTGTTTCCAGATCTCGGCGATTCTCGAGTTCAGCCGGGGATTGTCCCGGCCCGCGCGAACGTAGAAGACCGGCAGGTCCTTGCGGATCGAGGCGAGCTCCGCGGTGCCGTAGTAGACGACCGCACCGCGCACGCCGGCTTCCGGCCCCATGAGCACGGGGAGGCCCGCCGTCACGTTGCCCGAGCAGACCCAGGCCCCGATGCGGTCGGCGTCGATGTCGAGGCCGGCCGCCCGGGATCGCAGGAACGCCAGGGCGTCGGAAATGTCGGCGGTGGAATTTCCGCGAGCCTCGAAATTGACGCCGATCCAGCCGGAGGCGGCGACGAGCCTCGCCCACGACTGGTAGATCTCCCAATCCTTGAGCTTCGAGCCGGGGCGGTCCCCGACGCCGTTGATGAATACGACGACCGGCGTCGGAGTCCCCGCGCGGTGGCCGGGCGGGTAGTAGAGATCGAGCTCGAGGCGAGCGCCGTCGGCCTTCTTGTAGGCAACGTCCCGGCGGACCTTCACGCGGTCCATTCCGGGAACGGAGTAGACGACCCGCTGGGAGACGACGTCGTGGGCCGGGTTCGGCGGCGTCGGTATCGCCCGGGCGGCGGCGGCGAGGGAAAAACCCAGGAGGGCGGCGATCGGTCGGCGGCGCATGCGATCCCCCTCCCCGTCCATACGAAGCGCCGCCGCGCTTTGTTATGGTGGCCCGTCGTGACGCGGTTCCTCGCGCTCTTCGCCGCCTGCGGCGCCGCGTCGCTTCTCGCGGCGCCCGACACCGCGTCTCTCCTGGAGGAGACCCGCGCGATGACGCTCGCGGGGCGTTGGGCCGGCGCGCTTTCGGCGCTCGATGCCGCCGAGGCCGGCTCGGGGAAGGCCGACCCTCGCGCCCTGGCCGCGATCCGGACCGAGAAGGGCCGCGTGCTGATGGACCGCAGCTTCTTCCACCGGCGAGATCCCGCGCCGGCGCGCGCCGCGCTGGAGGAAGGGCTGCGGCTCGCGAAGGCGGCCCGGGAGGCCGCGACGGCCGCGGCGGCGGCCCAGGCGCTCGGCCAGCTCGACTACAACGACGCGTTCGAGACGAAGGACTGGAAAAAGCCCCGCGCGGCGTTCGAGAGGGTCCTCGCCGCGCGCGAGAAGATCGGCGACCGCCGGGGCGTGGCCGAGACGCTCTTCTATCTCGGCCTGACCTTCGAGCAGGATGGACAGCCGGCTCCGGCATTCGAACGGTACCGGAAATCGCTCGCGATCTCCGAGGAGATCGAGGACCTCGTGCAGCAGTCCTACGCCCGGCGGCACATCGCCGGCATCCAGGAGGAAAGGGGAGAGCTCGCAGCCGCGGAAAAGAACATTGCCGCAGAGATCGACCTGCGCCACCGCGGCGGATTCGCAGTTGGAGTTCCGTTCGCCCTCCTCCAGCAGGTCGACTTCCTCACGGCGCACGGCGGCGACGCGAAGGAGGCCGACCGCCTCCTGGACGAGGCCGTCGCCCTGGCCCGGGCATGCGGCAGCGCCCGCGCGCTCTTCGCGGCGCAGGCCCACCGTTCGCGCCGCGCGGCCTCCGCCGGCGATTCGCGGCGCGCTTTCATGCTGGCGGAGCAGGCACTCGATGCGGCCCGGGCCTACGGCGGGCCGTCGGAGATCCGCGAGGCCCGGGCCTTGATCGGCGACGCCGGCCGCCGGTTGCCGAACTGATCTAGTCGACCCCGCAGGAGAGGCCGGCGGCGGCCGTCCGCGCCGGGAGCGCGAGGTCGAAGTCCGTCTCCCACGAGTACGGCTGGCCCTGGTCGAGCTTCGCCGAGACCGTGATCCGGCCGGCGAGCCGGCCGCCCGGTTTCAGTTCGCCGGACATCTTTTCGATCTTGATGCCCTTGTCCCCGGGCTGGAACAGCCAGCTCTGCTGGAGCATCGGTGAGGCGGCGTGGCTGACGGCCGCTTCCACGTCCTTGACGGCTTTCGGGTCGGCCCTGGCCTTGCCCCCGCCGGGGCAGAACGCGAAGGACATCGCCGTGCCCTTGAGGTCCGCGTAGGAGCCGATCTGGAACTTCTCGAGCGCCTCGGTGGAGAGCGGCTTTTCCGTGAACCAGATCGCCACGCTGTTCTGGTCGGGGAAGAAGGCGATCGCGCAGGCTTCGAGCTTGAAGCTCTGGTCCTGCATCTTGCCGCGCGCCGAGCATCGGTCCGCGGCGTGGGCTCCGCCGGCGACCCCGGCGGCGAGGACCGCGAGCGTCAGGATCCGGGTGTGGCGCATGGATGTCCTCCCGAAAGGCAACTCGGCGTCCGTCGGCAAAAGAGGCCAGGGCCGGTCCGATCTTCCGTCTCCGGGCCGGACCAGTCAAAGCGTCGACCGGGCCCGGGCCGAGCCCTCCGAGATCGAAGCAGGTCTGGCGGCTCGACCTCGATCGGCGCTGACGGCGGCGATTCCGGTCGGCCGGGGAAGAACCTTTTCGGGCGCCGCGCGTCAGGGAAGGCAGCGGCGAAGTCCTGCGCCGGCGCGGGCCGCCCGGAAGGAGCGTCATGGAAACTTTTCTTCAAGACGTCCGCTACGCTCTGCGGGGTCTCAGGCGCTCCCCGGGGTTCGCCGCGGCGGCGATCGTGACCCTCGCCCTGGGGATGGGCGCGACGACCGCGATCTTCTCCGTCATCCGCGCGGTCGTCCTCGCTCCGCTCCCGTACGCCGAGCCCGGCCGGCGGGTCATGATCTGGAGCCGGTGGAAGGATTTTCCCAAGACCTGGCTCGCGACCGGCGAGGTCGACGATTACCGGCGTCTGGTTCCGAGCTTCGAATCCGTCGCCGCGTGGGAAACCGACCGGTCGAACCTCACCGGCGAGGGCGAGCCCGTCCGCCTCGGCATCGCCGCCGTCACGGCGAACACCTTCGAGACGCTGGGGGCGGCGCCCGCGCTGGGGCGCACCTTCACACCGGATGAGGACGCTCCCGGCGGGCCGCCCGTCGTCGTTCTCTCGCACGGTCTCTGGCAGAACCGTTTCGGGGGCGATCCCGCGGTGCTCGGGCGCTCGATCGAGCTCGACGGCTCGCCGCGGCGCGTGGTCGGAGTGATGCCCCGCGGTTTCGCGCTTCCGACCGACTTCACCGTCGACGCCGCCGAGCCCACGCAGCTCTTCGTCCCCGAGCAGATCGACCCCGCGCAGCTCTCTCACGGAAACCACGGCCTCTACGGCGCGGCGAAGTTGAAGCGCGGCGCGACCGTGGCGCAGGCGACGGCGGAGCTGAAGACGGTGACCTCCAACCTGACGCGTGAAGGCCAGTACCCGCCGGAGATGCGCTTCGAGGCCTTCGCGGTCCCGGTAGAAGAGGAGGTCCGCGGCCGGGCGCGCCGGGCGCTGACGCTCGTTTTCGGGGCGGTCGGCTTTCTGATGCTGATGGCGTGCGCCAATGTCGCCAACCTGCTGCTCTCCCGCGCGGAGGGCAGGCAGCGCGAGATCGCCGTGCGCTCCGCGATCGGCGCCGGCCAGGCGCGCCTGACACGCCAGCTCCTGACCGAGAGTCTCGTTCTGGCGGGAGCGGGCGCGGCGCTCGGCGTGGCGATCGCGTGGGCCGGCATTCGCATCCTGGCGGCGCGCGGGACGGCGGGCCTGCCGGCGCTCGAGCCGATCGGGATCGACGCCGGGATGCTCGGCTTCGCGGCGGCGCTGACGCTCGTGACCACGTTCCTCTTCGGTTTCGCGCCGGCCGCCCAGACGCTGCGCCTGAACCTCGTCGACGCCTTGCGCGACGGGGCGGGCGGGCAGTCGGCAGGCTCGAAGCGCACGGGCCTGCGGGCCGTGCTCGCGAGCGCCCAGACCGCGATCGCGGTCCTCCTGCTGCTCGGGGCCGGACTGATGCTGAAGAGCCTGGACGGCCTGATGCACATCGATCTCGGCTTTCAGCCCGAGGGCGTGCTCACGCTCGAGCTGCGGCCACCCGAGGCGACATATCCGAAGCCGGAGGCCGTCGTGGCCCTCGACCGCGCCCTGCTCGAAAAGGTCCGGGGCCTGCCCGGGGTGACGCACGCCGGCCTCGTCCGGCTCCTGCCGCTCGCGACCGAGATCGGGGACTGGGGGCTCGACGTCGAGGGTTACGAGGAATCGCCCGGCCACAACGCGAAAGGCGACTGGCAGGTGGCCTCGGACGGAGCCCTCGAGGCCCTCGGCGAGCGGCTGGTGTCCGGCCGGGCCATGTCCGCCTCGGACAACGCGAACTCGCTTCCGGTGGCGCTCGTCAACGAGACCTTCGTGCGCACCTACTGGCCCTCCGGGGACGCGATCGGCCGCCGCATCCGCATGGGCAGCAACGTCGATCGGCCGTGGATGACGGTCGTCGGCGTGGTGCGCGACGAGCGGCACAACGGCCTGACCGGCGCGATCAAGGAGAAGTTCTTCGTTCCGTACGCCCAGTTTCCCGCGGTGCGCGCGGGCGACGCCGCGCGCAACGTGTCGCTGGTCGTGCGGACGGCGGGGGACCCCGGCGTGCTCGCGGGCCCGATCCGCGCGGCGGTCCGCGAGCTCGACCCGGCGCTTCCGATCGCCAACGTCCGCCGGATGACCGATGTCGTGGCGGCGTCGATGGCGACCCCGCGGCTCACCGGATCGCTGCTCACGATCTTCGGCGGACTGGCCCTCGTTCTCGCGGCCGTCGGTGTGTCGGGCGTGCTCTCGTATCTCGTCAGCCGCCGTCGGCGCGAGATCGGCATTCGAATGGCGCTCGGCGCCTCCCGGGCGAACGTCATCGGGCTCATCGTGGGCCGCGGCATCGCGACCGCGGCCTGGGGAGTCGGGGCCGGCGTCCTCGGCGGACTCTTCCTGACGCGGCTGATGGAGGGGCTCCTCTACGGTGTCGCTCCCCGGGACCCGGCCACGTTCGCCGTGGTCGGGCTGCTCCTGATCGCGGTCGCGGCCGCCTCCAGCGCAGCCCCGGCCCTGCGCGCCGCGCGCGTCGATCCGATCGAGGCGCTGCGGTCCGAGTGAGGCCCGCCGACTCGAAATTTTCCGAGGTTCCGGCGGCGGGCCGCGTGCTATAAAACGGGCGCTCGAGACCCGAACGTCGGTGGTCCCCGATCGGCGGCGCGAGGTGGAAGCCGAAGCGACCCGGCGAAACTCGAGAAAAATCCGAGCCGGGAGTTTCATGGGGGAACGCGTTTTCTCCGTGAGGTGATTCGGTGAGCGAGAGACGGAGGCGGTGGCGATGACGCAAACGCAGTCGGGACGGGCCCGCGAGATCCGCAGCGCCCGGCGGCTGGTCCAGGCGGCGGGCCTGATTTTCTATCTTCTGGCAATCTTCGCCCTCGCCACCGCCGGCGTCGGTGCCCACGTTTACTTTTCGGGCGGCAACCTCCGCGACCTCGTGCTGCCCGCGACAGGAGGCCTTCTCGCGCTCTGCTACGCGGTCGTCGGGTACTACCTGCGCCGCTACCGGCTGTGGGCCCGCAATTTTTCTTTCGCGTTCTCCGCGATCAGTCTCTTCGTCTTTCCGGTCGGCACTGCCCTCGGCGCGCTGATCGTGTTCTGCATCGAGCGAGCCAACCGCGCGGGGGCTTTTCCCCGGCCGCGCCCTCTGGCCGCCGCGGCGGAGGAGACCGCGCCTCTGCTGCGGTTCGAGCCCGAGCTCCCCGAAGCCCGGTTCGAAGCCCGGGCGCGCTGACGCCCCGTCGACCCCGGGCGCAGGCCCTCCGGACGGCTTAGGATCGGGGCGTGGAAACGCCCGACCTCGCCGAAGTGCCCGGCGGACTCCTCGAGGGCGCCCCGGGGGGACTGCGCCCGTTTCGCCTGGGCCGGACGCCGATCACGAATCGCCAGTACGCCCCGTTCCTCGCGGCCGGCCGCGCCCCCGCCCCGCCCTGGTGGAGCGCCCCGGCCTTCTCGGCGCCCGGGCAGCCGGTCGTGGGCGTCACCTGGGCGGAGGCCGCGGATTTCTGCGCCTGGCTTGCCGAAACGCACGGCGGGACCTGGCGCCTGCCGACCGAGGCCGAATGGGAGCTCGCGGCGGGCGGCGGCCTCCTCGCTCCGGCCACGGCCTGGGGCGACGCGGTCCCGCCGGGCGAGATCCCCGAGGGGCCGCTCGCGGGGCCCTGGGCGGCGGGGCGGGGAACGCCCAACGGGTTCGGTCTCTTCGACATGGGGACGATCGTTCACGAGTGGTGCCTCGACTGGCGCGATCCGGGCGGCCCCGTCCCCCGCCGCGCGAGCCGCGGCGGATCGTGGCGGCATGCGGTGCGCTGGTCGGCGCCCTCGGCGTCGACGAGCCTTCCACCCGGCTATCGTTACTCGGACTACGGGTTCCGCGTCCTGCGCGAGAATGCGCCGGCGCGGTAGAGTCAGCCACGAGATCGAGGAGGCCACCTTGCTCAATCGCTCTTTCCTGACGACGGCGCTGGAAATTCCGGGGTATCGGGTCACCCGCAACCTCGGCGTGGTTCGCGGAATCGTGGTTCGCTCACGGTCGATCGTCGGAACGATCGGCGCCGGGATCCAGAGTCTCTTCGGCGGCAACATCACGCTCTGGACCGAGATGTGCGAGCGCGCGCGCCAGGAGGCCTTCGACCTCATGGCGCGCCACGCCGAGGAGATCGGCGCCAACGCGGTCATCGCGATCCGCTACGACGCCAACGACGTCGCGGCCGGCGTGACCGAGGTCCTCGCGTACGGGTCGGCCTCCGTGGTCGAACCGCTGCGATAGGAAGGCCCGGGTGCCGGACGCGTCGAAGCTGCGGATCGGAAACCTGATTCTCGGCGTGCGCGACATGGGCCGGTCGGTCGCGTTCTATCGCGACGCGCTCGGGCTGCCGGTGCAGTTCGCGTCCGAGGAGTTCACGTTCCTCGACGGGGGCGGCGTCGCCCTCGTCCTCCACCGCATGCGGGACCTTCCCGAGGCCCCCGAGCCGCGGCGGAGCGAGGTCGTGCTGCACGTCGACGACGTCGACGCCGCGCACCGCGAGCTGAGCCGCCGCGGCGTGGCCTTCCGGATCGAGCCGCGGCTCGCGACGGGCGAGAGCTTCGCGGCGGACTTCCGCGACCCCGACGGACACGTGCTCTCGATCTTCGGCCCGCGGCGCGGCTGAGTTGGACGAGGAGGAACGATGAAAGGCATCCTGATCTGGGTCCTGGCGGGCGCGCTCGCCGGCGTCGTCGCGGCGTCTTTCATCGTGCCGCCGATGCTGTCCTGGTACAACGAGGCCGGGTATCTCTCGCAGGGCGGCCAGCCCTCGGCGATGGTCAACCTGCCGCAGGTCGTGCGCTACGCGACGGACCGGCTGATCCGCGGCCAGGCCATCGGCGCCGCGATCGGCGCCGCGACCTTCTTCGCGCTGGGACTGGCGTTCGGCCGCAAGCGCGCCCCTTCGGCGCCGCCGGCCGGCTGAACCGGTCCGCCCGCGGGCGAAAAGGGCGCCGGCGGCTCGTGTCCGCCGGCGCATCAGGAGGAACGGATCGTCGATCCACTTTTCTCGCCCTAGTAGCCGCCGTGTCCGGAGCCGCCGCCGTTGTCGTCGCCCGGCGGGTCGTCGTTGCCGCCTCCGGAGCCGCCACCGTTGTCGTCGCCGCCGTCTTCCGCCTTGATCCGGGTTGCGGTGAGCGTGCCGTCGGCGCCGCGGCTGGCGCGGACCTCCACGTCGTCGCCGACCTGCGGGTCGCCGAGGATGACCGTCGAGGCGTCGACCAGGACGACGACTCCGCCGATCGTCCACGAGGAAGGGCCGATCGCTGAAACGACGCCTCGGAACTCCCGCTCGTCGTCGGCCCCGTCCTCGCGCTGGATGGCGGTCGCGGTCAGCGTGAGGTCGGGCGCCCGGTCGGCGCGAACCTCGACGAGGTCGCCCACCTGCGGATTGCCGGTGATGACGGTCCGGTCGTTGACTCCGACCACGCGTCCCGAGATCGTCCAGGAGGAGGCGCCGATCGCCTCGACGAGGCCCCGGAACTCGAGCTCGTCGCCCTCGGCATCTTCCTTTCGTATGCGGTCGGCCACGGGACTTCCGCTGGAATCGACGTGAAAGCGGACTTCGACGAAGTCGCCGAGGCCCGGCGCGCCGACGAAGATGGTGCCGTCGTCGACGGCCAGAGTGTGGCCGTCGATCGTCCAGGACGTGTCGGAGACCTGCTCGACGGTCCCCTTGAGCTCCTGGTCCTCGCCCGGGTCCTGCGAGCGCCCCGACATGACCCGCGTCGACCGGCCGTGCGAGCTCCGGATGCGGACCTCGGCGGCCTCGAGGGAACGGGCCGACGCCGAGGTCAGGGAGACCTTCGCCATCATCCCGGCGCGAAGGTCCGCTCCGGAGCGCACGAGACCGCCGGCGCCGCGGCCGGCGAACGCCGTGTGCCCGTCGAGCTCGACGCGGACGCCCATGACCTCCATGCTCCGGCCGTCGGACGCCACGGACGTGATCTCCCCTTCGAGGCCGAGCGCGTCCTTGCGTTCCACGACCGCCCCGTCCACCCGGAAGCGGCCGTCCGCCTCCCGCGCCCCGATGCGAAGAGTCACCGCGCTTCCGGGCGCCAGGTCCGTCGAGGACAGGGCTCTCCCGGAGAGGAGCTCGGTCACGCCTCCCGCCAGGCGGAAGTGCTGGTCGACGCCCACGAGGGCCAGGTCGTCGCCGGAGACCGAAGCGATGGTGCCGGACCAGCGGCCGGCGCCGGGCGCCGCGATGGCGGCGGCGGCGGAGAGCAGAATCGAAAGCGCCAGGATGAGAACCGGGGTTGTTTTCCTCGTCGCGATCATCTCGACCTCCTTTGCAGCCGTCTCGTTCACGGGCGGCCGGCAAGGTGAAGTTAGGATGGAAGAGGCCGGGGGCCGCGCGAATTCACATTGCGCTAACGAAACGCTGAGACGTTCTTGAGGTGGAGCAAACGGTGCAAGGCGACTTTCGGATCGACGGGCCGGCGGAAACGGACGCCACGTTTCTCTTCGCCCACGGCGCCGGGGCCCCCATGGATTCGGCCTTCATGAATCGCGTCGCGGCGGGGATCGGGGGGCGCGGGGTCCGCGTGGTGCGCTTCGAGTTTCCGTACATGGCGAAGCGGCGGTCGGAGGGCCGGCGGGGCGCGCCGGACCGCGAGCCCGTGCTGCGCGCTCGCTGGACGCAGGCCGTGGCGGACTTCGGCGGCGGGTCGCGGGTCGCCGTCGGAGGCAAGTCGATGGGCGGCCGGATCGCGAGCATGATCGCCGACGAGGTCGGGGCGCGCGCCCTCGTGTGCTTCGGGTATCCGTTCCACCCGCCGGGCCAGCCGGCGAAGCTCCGCACGCGGCACCTCGAGCCGCTCCGGACGCCGACGTTGATCCTTCAGGGAACGCGCGACACGTTCGGCCTGCCGGACGAGGTCGGGGGCTACGGCCTGTCGCCCGTGATCCGCGTCCACTGGATCGAGCAAGGCGACCATTCATTCAAGCCCCCGGTCCGCTCCGGCCGGACCGAGACCGAAAACGTCGAGGAGGCGATCGCCGAGGCCGCCGCGTTCATCCTGGCGCACTCGGGTTGAGCGCGGTTGCCGCGCGGGCCGGCGAGCCGGTGTTCCTCCCGCCGGATCGTGACGGAAGCGACCCTCAGCGGCGCTTCGCCCGCGGAGCCAGCGAATCGCGGAAGGCGCCGGGCGTCATTCCGGTTTCGCGCCGGAAGACTTTCGTGAAATGGCTCTGGTCGGCGAAGCCCGCGTCGAGCGCGATCTCGGCGAGCGGGGCCTCGGGGGTCGCGAGCTTGCGGGCCGCGAACCGGATCCGCGCGTCCATCAGGCACTCCGAGACGCTGCGCCCGGTGCGTTTCCGGAAGCTCCGCGACAGATAGACCGGGTGCAGTCGGACCTCGCGGGCGATCTGGCCGAGGGAGAGTCGCGCGGGACGCTCGGTGCGGATCATGTCGAGCACGGTCGGCAGCCAGCGCGGTTGCGCCCTCGCGCCGGCCGATGGGTCCGGCGCGAGGCCGGCCAGCATCTCCAGCACGATCCCCTCGATCGTCAGAGACGAGGCCGGCGCACCCGAGCGGTACTCGCGGTAGAGGCGCACCGCGAGCGACGCGCTGCGGCCGCCGCAGAGCCGGGGCTCGATCGCGGCGCCGGGAGAGCACTCCGTCAGGCGCCGGACCCAGGACGGATCGACCTCGACCAGGAGAAACCGCGTCCCGTCGTCGACGATCCGGTCGGTGTGCCGCGTGGCTTCCGGATGAAATCCGAGGTCGAGCGGCCGGTATTCGAGCGGGCGGGACGGCAGGGCCTCGACGTACGTTCCGCGCAGGAGCAGGGCGAAGAACGCGCGGGTGTGCGTATGGGCCGCCCAACTCGTCGCGCTGACGTAATCCACTTCCGAGACCCTCAGGCCGGCGTGGGTGCGGGAGGAGCGAAGGCTCCCGCCGAAGTACGGCCCCGGCATCGGGGGGGTCTCGGGCCGGTCGGCCGGCGTGCACGGATGGAAGCTCATCTCGAGGGTGATACGGATCGGTCCCACGGAGGTTGACACCGTACAAGACCTTTCGGGGAGCGGTCTCTATCGTTGTCCCGCGAATGGCCGCCCTCCCGTACGGGCGGCGGCCGGGGAGGTCGGATGGCCGCGTTTCTCTGGATCGCCTGGGCGCCTTCGCTGCTGCTCCGGATTTGGGTCGGGGCGGGGGCACCTTCGCCCGACGCGCTGACCTATCCGCCCGCGCGGCGGGACACCGCCGTCGAGAACCTTCACGGCGTCGCGGTCCCGGACCCCTACCGGTGGCTGGAGGACTCGAAGTCCGGCGAAACCGCGGCGTGGATCCGCGCCGAGGATGCGCTCCTGAAGAGTTACCTGGCGCCGGTCGAGGGCCGGGAGGCGATGCGCCGGCGGATCCTCGAGCTTTCCGGAGGCGAGCGGTTCCTGGCGCCGGTGAAGGCCGGGCGAATGTACTTTCTGGTGAAGATCACGTCGACCGGGACGCCGACCGGCCTCTGGGTGCAAGAGGGACCGTCCGGCGCCCCGCGGCTCCTGCTCGATCCGCGATCGCGCTTCCCGGGCGCGGATGCCGCATTGAGCGGCATCGCGCCGAGCCCCGACGGCCGCTTCGTGGCCTACACGGTTTCCGAGGGCCAGTCGCGCTGGCTTCGGATCGGAGTCCTCGACGCGACGAGCGGCGCCGACCGCCCGACGCCGGCTCTCGAGACCCACACCATTTCGGGCGGCCTCGCCTGGGAGCGCGACGGCCGGGGGTTCTACTTCACCCGCTACGAGAGGCCCCCGGGAATCGGCGACGAAAAGGCGACGCCGGTTCGTCCAACGGTGCGCTTCTTCGGCCTCGCCGACGGGAAAGAGAGACTCGTGTACGAGCCCCCTCCGGAGCCCGGTCTTCTCGTCGGCTACACGGTCAGCGACGACGGCCGCCATCTCGTTCTGACGCTCCGGGAGGGCAGCAGCAACCGGAACCGGGTCCTCGTCCGGGAGACCGGCCTGTCCGCTCGACCCGCCGCGCCGCTGATGGCCGTGGCCGACGCGAACTACACGTTCCTCGGCTCCGAAGGCACGCGCTTCTGGTTCTTCACGGACCGCGGCGCGCCGCGCGGCCGCGTCGTCGCCGTCGACTCGACACGTCCGGACCCGAAGCACTGGAAGGAGGTCGTCGCGGAAAGGGACGAGCCCATCGCCGCCAACAGCGCCGTTGGCGGGAACGCGCTCGGCATGTTCGGCAACCGGTTCGTGCTGATGTACCTGAAGGACGGGCGCGCGCTGCTCCGCGTCTTCGATCGCGAGGGGCGGCTGGAGTTCGAGCCGGACCTCGCGACGGGCGGCCTCGTCTGGGGAGGCTTTTCGGGCAGCCAGCGGGATCCCGAGGTCTTCTACCGGTTCCTCAGCCTCACCGAGGTCAGCACGGTCTATCGACTCGACCTCGCGAGCAAGCGAAGCTCCGTCTTCCTCGACGGTCCGGCCCCCTTCGACCGAAACGCGATCACGGTCGAGCAGGTCTTCTACCGCAGCAAGGACGGGACACGCGTGCCGATGTTCGTGGCGTACCGCAAAGGACTCGTGCGGGACGGCCGCCGCCCGGCCTTCATGTACGGCTACGGCGCCTTCGGCTGGGTTTCCTTCCTGTGGCATCAACCCTTCGTCCTGAACTGGCTGGAGCTCGGCGGCGTTTACGCGCAGCCGTCCCTGCGTGGCGGCGGCGAGTACGGTGAGCCCTGGCACGAAGCCGGCGCGAAACGGAAGAAGCAGAACGTCATCGACGACTACGTGGCGGCGGCCGAGTGGCTCGTCGCCCACGGCTACACGTCGGCCACGCGGCTCGTCGCCAACGGCGGAAGCGCCAGCGGAGGGCTGGCGGCGGCGGCGATCATCCAGCGGCCGGACCTCTTCGGGGCCGCCGTCATCGACCGGCCCGTCCTCGACCTCGTGCGCTTCGATCTCTTCAGCCAGGCGTCGTACTGGCTGCCGGAGTTCGGCTCGCCGCGCGACGCGGACGACTTCCGGGCCCTCTACGCCTGGTCGCCGTACCACAACCTGAAGGCGGGGACCTGCTACCCGCCGACGCTGGTGATGTCGGGAGCGCTCGACCAGGTTGCGGTCCCGCTGCACGCCTACAAGTTCACCGCGGCCATGCAGGCGGCACAGGGCTGCCCGAATCCGGTCCTTCTGAAGGTGATGTGGGGCGCCGGCCACAACTTCGGCGCGACGCCCGAGCAGAGCGCCGAGTCCTGGGCGGATCAGACGGCCTTCCTCTGGAGGGCGCTCGGGCTCGACAGGGACACCGGGCACCGCCGGACGACCGTTTCGCCGCCCCTGTCCTCGACACGGCCGGCGCCGAAAGCCCGCGGCGGATCGGGCATGGGCCGTTTCAGCTTACTCCGGTTGGGTGTAGCGTTTGCCCATGGCCCGAGGCTGGGGTAAGAGTGAAGAGGACATGGAGGCCGAAAAAGAGCACGCCCGCGAAGCGGCCCGGGACGCCGCCGCGCGGCCGTCGCGCGAAGCGGCCGAACGGCTGGCCCGCCGGCGCTCGCTCGAGCTTTCGCTGGCGCGGATCGAGGACCTGCTCGGGAAGACCGGGAACCCCGACCGCCGCAGCGCGCTCGAAACGGCGCGGGCGGAGCTGACCGAGCGGCTCGCGCAGACGCCCGCCCCGCGATGAGGGTCGCGACCTGGAACGTCAACGGGATCCGCGCCCGTCAGGAGCAGGTGCGTGACTGGCTCGCGAGCGACCGACCCGACGTCGTCTGCCTCCAGGAGATCAAGGCCAAGCCCGAGCAGGTCCCGGAGCTGCTCTTCGAGTCGGCGGGCTACTGGTGCTACTGGCACGGGGCCGGCGGCTATTCCGGGGTCGCCCTGCACCTGTCCCGGGCGCTCTGCCCCGAGCGCCCGGTCTTCGCCCATCCCGCCTTCGACCACGAGACAAGGATCGTCACGGCGGAGGTAGGCCCTCGGCTCATCGCGTCGGTCTACGTGCCCAACGGCGGGAAGGACTACGCGGCGAAGCTGCGCTTCCTCGAGGCGCTCGTGAAGTGGGCGGGCGCCGTGCGCGACAGCGGGCGGGAGCTCCTTCTCTGCGGAGACCTGAACGTCGCGCTGACCGACCGCGACGTGCATCCCAGGGAGCTGAAGGCGGGGGCCGTCGGCCAGCGCGAGGACGAGAGGGCCCTGATGCGGCAGCTCATCGGACAGGGGCTCGTCGACGTCGGGCGTGCCCTCGATCCCGACAACGACGCACTGTTCACCTGGTGGGCGCCCTGGCGCAACCTGCGGCAGCGCAACATCGGTTGGCGGATCGACTACATTCTGGCGAGCGAGGCCCTGGCGAAGGGCGCCCGGGACGGGGTCGTCCGGCGGGAAGTCGGGACGAGCGACCACGCGCCGGTTCTGGCGACCCTCGATCCCCTGTAGAATTCGCGCCGATCGCCCATCGCCGCCGATCGAAGGAGGTTGTCTCGTGCTCAATCGTCGCCTGCTCGTGCCCCTGGTTGCCGGAGCGGTCCTCGCCGGCTCCGCGATCGCCCTCGCGCCCCCTCCGGACGACCGCACGGCGGAGGTCGAGAACGGGCTGCGGCCGCCGGTCCTCATCGAGGGCGACAAGACGTGGTCGATCGCCGACCGCATGCGCTTCTACCACGTCGAGGGAGTCAGCATCGCCGTCATCCGGGACTCGAAGATCGAGTGGGCCAAGGGTTACGGCATGGCCGACGCCGAGGCCAGGCAGGAGGTGACGACCTCGACGCTTTTCCAGGCCGGCTCGATCAGCAAGCCGGTCGCCGCGATGGGCGCGCTCGTCCTGGTCGAAGACGGGAAGCTCAAGCTCGACGGGGACATCAATCAGTTCCTCAAGTCCTGGAAGGTGCCCGCCAACGCCCACACGGGAAAAGCTCCCGTGACGCTGGAGCGACTGCTCTCGCACACCGCGGGACTGACCATCCACGGATTTCCGGGGTACGCGGCGGGGGACGCGGTGCCGACGGTGCCCCAGGTCCTCGACGGCGCGGCGCCCGCGAACACGGCCGCGGTCCGGGTCGACCTCGATCCCGGCACCCGGTACCGCTACTCGGGCGGCGGCTACACGATCGCGCAGCTCGCGATGACGGACGTGACGGGCCAGCCGTTTCCGGCTCTGATGCAGAAGCTCGTGCTCGGCCCCCTCGGAATGAAAGCGAGCACGTACGACCAGCCGCTTCCGGCGGCGCGCGTGGCGGAGGCCGCTGCGGGCTATGACGCCGACGGCAAGCCCGTCCCGGGCAAGCGCCACGTCTATCCCGAGATGGCGGCGGCCGGGCTCTGGACGGACCCGTCGGACCTGGCCCGCTTTGCCATCGGCCTGCAGAAGATGGTCGCGGGCGGCAAGGGCCCGCTCGGGAAGGCGATGGCGCAGAACATGCTCACGCCGCGCCTCGACGGCTACGGCCTCGGACTCGCCGTCGAGGAGAAGGGCCGCGCGCAGTACTTTTCGCACAACGGTGCCGACGCCGGGTTCCAGGCCCTCCTGTACGCGAGCTCGAACCGCGGCTACGGTGCGGTCGTGATGACCAACTCAGACGCCGGGATGAAGATCATGCCGGAGATCCTGCGCGCGATCGCGGCCGCCTACTTCTGGGACGGGTTCCAGGTCGCGCCGATCACGCCGGTGAAACTGTCGGCCGAGGAGCTGGCGCGTTTCGCCGGGCGGTACCGCGTCGACTCCGACGACGTGCTCGTCGTCACGCCGGCCGGCGGCGGGTTCGAAGTGACGGGACCGTTCATCGGAAAGTTCGAGCTCGTTCCCGTGTCGAGAGAATCGTTCGTCCGGCGCGATTCCGAGACCCGGTACACGTTCGGCCGGCGGGAAGACGGCGGGGCGCAGCTGCTGATCGCGGAGGAGTCGACGACGCGTACGGCGCCCCGGGTCGACCCGAACTCGCGGGTTCCGGCCGAGGACCTCGAGGCCGGCCGCGTCGACGAGGCGGTCGCGGCGTACAAGAAGCTGCAGGCCGCCAACCCCGCGGACCCGGCTTTGGCCGAGACGCGGATCAACGAGCGCGGCTACGAGCTCCTCCGGAAGAAGGACTTTGCGAAGGCGATCGCGCTCTTCCAGCTGAACACGGAGCTCTATCCCGCGTCCGCCAATACCTACGACAGTCTCGCCGAGGCGCTCGAGGCGAGCGGCGACAGGGCCGGCGCCGTCGCGATGTATCGCAAGTGCGTCGAAACTGCTTCGGCCCCGGGTGCGGAGGCCGCGCCGCAGAACGCTGAGGCGCGGACCCACGCGGAGGCCCGGTTGAAGGAACTTTCCCCGGCGCCCTGACGCCGAGCCCGGACACAGGACATGAAGCGCTTCGTTCTCGTTCCTGCCCTCGGACTGTGCGCCGCGGCGCTGCCGGCCGCGGAGCCGGCACCGACTCCGCCTCCCGTGCGCGTCGTCGTCAAGGCCGCGAGGCTGATCGACGGCCGGGGTGGCCCGCCGGTTTCGCCCGCCATGGTCGTGATCGAAAACGACCGGATCGTGGCGGTCGGCCCGTCCGCCGCGATCCCGGCGGGCGCGCGGGTGATCGACCTCGGGGGGGCGACGCTGCTTCCGGGCCTGATCGAGATGCACGATCACCTGACCGGAAGCCCCGCCAACCACGGCTACCAGTCGCTCGGACACTCGGTGCCGCGGGAGGCGATCGACGGAGTCGCCAACGCGAACCGGACGCTTCTCGCCGGGTTCACGACGGTGCGCAACGTCGGCGCCGGCGGGTTCGCGGACGTCGCGCTGCGTGACGCGATCGCCTCCGGAGAAATCCCCGGTCCGCGGCTCGTCGTCTCGGGGCCGGCGCTCGGGATCACGGGCGGCCACTGCGACAACAACCTGCTGCCGTTCGAGTACCACGTCAAGGAAACCGGGGTCGCCGACGGGCCGTGGGAGGCGCGGGCCAAAGTGCGCGAGGTCGTCAAGTACGGCGCGGACCTCATCAAGATCTGCGCGAGCGGGGGAGTGCTCTCGAAAGGCGACCAGCCCGGCACGCCCCAGTACACGCCGGAGGAGATGAAGGCCATCGCGGACGAGGCGCACCGCCTGGGTCGCAAGGTCGCGGCGCACGCGCACGGGACCCAGTCGATCCAGGAGGCGATTCTCGCGGGCATCGATTCGATCGAGCACGCGAGCCTGATCGACGACGAGGGCATCCGCCTGGCGAAGGAACACGGGACCTACCTCGTCATGGACATCTACAACGACGACTACATCCTCCAGGAAGGCTTGAAGGTCGGCATGCTGCCGGAGTCGATCGAAAAGGAAAAGACGATCGGCCGGCTCCAGCGCGAGAACTTCCGCAAGGCCGTCGAGGCCGGAGCGAAAATGGCCTTCGGCACCGACGGCGGTGTCTATCCGCACGGGGACAACGCCCGGCAGTTCGCCTACATGGTCCGGTACGGGATGAGTCCGATGGAGGCGATCCAGGCCGCGACGATCAACGCCGCGGACCTGCTGGGGTGGAAGGACCGCGTCGGCTCGATCGAGCCGGGCAAGTTCGCGGACCTCGTCGCCGTCTCGGGCGATCCGCTCGCCGACATCCGCACGCTCGAAAAGGTCGGCTTCGTCATGAAGGGCGGGACGGTCTACAAGAACGAGCTCCGGTAGGCCGACGGGCCCGGCGCCGGAGGGCCGGGCTAAGATCGGCGCATGATCCCGCTCGACGACATTCGCGCGGCGGCCGGACGACTCCGGGGCAAAGTGCACCGGACGCCGCTCGTCGAGGCCGGGCTGATCGGCGATCGCGCCGGGGTGCGGCTCCGGTTGAAATGCGAGAGTTTCCAGAAGACCGGCTCGTTCAAGGCGCGCGGCGCGCTGAACAAGGTGCTGTCGCTTCCCGCGGAGGAGCGGGCCCGTGGCCTCATCACGGTCTCCGCCGGCAACCACGCGGCGGCGGTGGCGTGGGCCGCGCGGGTGGCCGGCGCGGCCGCCGTCGTCGTCATGCCGACGGCGGCCCCGAAGTCGAAAATCGACGCGGTGCGCGGTTACGGCGCCGAAATCGTTCTCCACCCCGACCGGGCGACGCTGTTCGACCGCCTGCACGAAGAGCAGGCGGCGCGCGGCCTGACGTTCATCCATCCGTTCGACGATCCGGTCGTGCTCGCCGGCGCCGGGACCGCGGGGCTCGAGATCGTGGAGGACGCGGGAGAGCTCGACGCGGTCGTCGTGCCGGTCGGCGGCGGGGGACTGCTCGGAGGCGTGGCGTCCGCGGTCCGGCAGCTCTCACCGGGCGTTCGCATCCTCGCCGTGGAACTCGCGGCGGGGCCGGGGCTCGCGCCGGCGCTCGCCGCCGGAAAGCCCGTGACCGTGACGCGACCCGAGACCCTCGCCGACGGGATGACACCGCCCTTCGTGGGAGCCCTGCCCCTCGGAATCGCCGTCGAGGCGGTCGACGAGATCGTCGGCGTTACCGAGGAGGAGATCCGCGAGGGGATGCGGCTGCTGCTGACGCGCGCCAAGCTGTACGTCGAAGGCGCGGGGGCGGCGGCGGTCGGGGCGCTCGTCGCGCGTAAGGCCGGTCTTCCCGGAGGCGCCCGCGTGGTGGCCCTCGTTTCCGGCGGCAACGTCGACCTCGAGAAGATAGCGGCGCTCGCTTGAGCAGAATGGATCAAGAGGGCCCTCGTACGTAGGGGAGGGGCTTGTCCCCTCCCTCCTCAGCAGCCCTCGAGTTCGGCTGAAGTCGCCGAGGATGGGCGGCCACAAGGGCCGCCCCTACGACCGGGGCGCGAATCGATAAACCACGCGTTCTACGCCGCCTTCTCGTCGGGCTGGAGGACGCCGAACGTGTTGCCCTCGGTGTCGATGCAGTACGCGAGCCACCCGACACCCGGCACGGCCATCTTCGGCACCGCCGTCCGGCCGCCCTTCGCCTCGATCGTCTTCAGGGTCGCGTCGATCGACGCGACGCCGATCGTGTTGACGGTCGAGGTGCCGGGCGCCTGGCGGGGCATCATGCCTCCGTCGATGCCGCGCTCGCCCTCCGGCCCCGTGGTGATGAGCCAGTACGGCATCGGGCCGTCCCATTTCTGAAACTGCCAGCCGAAGACGTCGCGATAAAAGGCCGACGCGCGCTCCGGCTGATCCGCGGGGATCTCGAAGTGAACGGGTCGAGGCATGGCTCCTCCTGGTCGTCGTCGACGACGGTTGGGCTCGCGGGTCGAGCGGCCGCCTAGGCCGTCGAGAGGCGCGAGCGGTACTTCTGCGTGGCGTAGCCGACGATGGCGCCGACGATCGCCCCGGGCAGCATGATCTCGAAGTAGTAGTGCTTTCCGTTGGCGTCCGGGAAGGCCGCGACCGCGAACGCGAGCAGCAGGCCGACGCCGAGGCCGAAGACGATGCCGAGTCCCAGGTTGTCGACCTTTTTGGAAAAGTACCCGATCGACAGCCCCGCGATCAGACCCTTGAACGTCGAGCCGAGCACGATGCCGAGGAGCTGGTTGCGCACTTCGGGGGTGAAGTACGCCGTGAGCCCGTCGAAGACCCCGAGAATTCCGCCGAGAATCAGTCCGTAGATTGGCTTGGTCATCGTCCCTCCTCCCATAGATTCAACGCGGGCCGGATTTTCTTTAACGGCCGCGGCCGTAGAGAAGCAGGAGCGAACGCATCAGGAGATAGGCGGCGAGGAGAAGAATGGGCGTGCGGTACCGGGCGAAGACGCGGGCCGCCTTTTCGCCCGGGCCTTCGCGGTAGGCGAGAACGCGGGCGCCGTCGAGGTAGCGTGCCACCTCCGCGGCGAGCTCCTCGGCGGAGGCGTAGCGCGCGGCCGGTTCGGCCGCCATCGCGCGGGTACAGATCGCCTCGAGGGCGGCCGGCACGGAGGCGTCGGCGCGCCGGGCCGGCTCGGGCTCGAGGCCTGCCTCGCCGCGGGTGCGGCGGCGGGCGGTTTCGGCGTCGAAGGGCGGCCGTCCGGTGAGAAGAAAGTAGAGCAGGCCGCCCAGCGCATACACGTCGGTCGCGGTCCCGACACGGGAGCGACCCGATGCCTGCTCCGGCGACATGTACGCGGGAGTCCCGACGATCGTGCCCTCCGCGGTCGCCCCGGGCGGCGAGGCCGCGGGCGCCTGCGGCCTCGCCTCGGGAGCGGCCTCGACCACTCGGGCGACGCCCCAGTCCATGACGAGGACCTCGCCGAAGGGGCCGACCATGACGTTCTCGGGCTTCAGGTCCCGGTGCAGGACTCCGTGCGCGTGTGCGAAGGCGACCGCCTCGCAGACCTTCTGAAACGTGCGGAGCCTCTCGGGCAGCGGCGCGCCGGAGGCGATCTCGTCGAGCCGGCGCCCGTCGACCCGCTTCATCGCGTAGAACATGCGGCCGTCCGGCAGCGTCCCGGCGTCGTGGACCGGGATGATGCCGGGGTGCTCGAGGCGGGCGATGACCCGGGCCTCGCGGAGCATCCGGGCCGCGGCCCCCGGGTCGGATGCGCCGGTGCCGACGACCTTGACCGCGACCTTGCGCCCGAGCACGCGGTCCTCGGCCAGGAAGACGGTGCCCATCCCGCCGCGGCCGAGCTCCTCGATGAGCCGGTATTTCGTCTCGGCCAGGTCGGGCCACTCGGCGACGCGCTTGAGGTGCTCGACGGTGCGGTCGGACAGCCACCTCATCCCGAGACCCCGAGAAGGCTCTTGGCCTCTTGACGGAACTCGTGGTCGGTCGCGGTGATCTCCCGCAGCTTCTCGAGCACGATCCGGCGGAACTCGCGTCGCGCGAAGGCGAGGAAGTTGGTGACCTGGGTCGGGGGGATCTGGAACTCCTCGGCGAGCCGCTCGTAGGTGAGCTTCTCGTCCGGGTCGCGCTCCAGCTCGTAACGCTCGAAGATCCGGTACGGCAGGTCCTTGCCGCGCAACATGCACTCCTCCCGGAGCTTCTCGACCGACAGGCCGAAGAGGGCGCGGACCCACTCGGCGTGGAAGTAGTTCTCGAGGGACGCCGGATCCGGCGGCTCCTGCCGCGCGAGCTCTCCTTCCGCGCCGTCGAAGTCGAGCGGAATGAGCGGCGTCCCCGGGGAGCGCTTCGCCCGTCCCGCGGCCTTCCTTTCGTTGGCGACGAAGCGGTCCAGGCACGTCCGCAGGTACGTTCGGAACGAGCCCTTCTCGGGATCGTAGCCGTCGAAGAAGTCCTTCTCGAGCGCGCGGGCGAAGAAGCCCTGCGTCAGGTCCTTGGCGTCCTCGTTGGATTCGCGGAAGCGGATCCGCAGGTACTTGTACGTCGGCCGCCAGTACGTCTCGACCAGCATCGCGAGCCCCCGCTCGCGCTCGACGAGGTCGGCGCTCTGCGCCGCGAGAACCGCGGAGTTCCGCGTGGCGGGAAAGCGTCCGCCGCCCCCCCCACCGATGTCCGTGTCGCGGGTCATGCTCGGTATATGGTACGAGGGTGACGCCCGAGGCAACAGCGGTCGCCGCCGCAAACCTCGCTTTCTACCGGGCTCTCGAGGTGCGCGACCTCTCCCACATGGCCGAAGTGTGGCTCCAGGACCCGTCGGCGAGCTGCATCCACCCCGGCTGGCACCGGCTCGACGGCTGGGAGGAGATTTCGCGCTCCTGGGAGAACATTTTCTCGAACTCGAGGCCCTGGTCCGTCGAGTGCGAGGACGTGCGCATCGCCGTCGCGGGGGACCTGGCCTGGGTCACGTGCGTCGAGGTGATCGTTCCGTTCGGCGCCGAGGACGACGGAGACGCCGCGCGGATGCAGGCCACCAATCTCTTCGGACGCATCCAGGGGGAGTGGCGGATGGTCCATCACCACGCCTCGCCCACGCCCGTGGCCGAGGCCGCCGAGGACGAGCCGGTCAACTGACCCGCCGCGCGCGACAGCGCCGCCGCCGGTCATCCCGAGGCGCGAACGGGACCGTTCGCTCCGAAGCTAGAGCCCGAGACCGCGCCGCGCCTTGCGTGCGACCGAGCGGCGAAACCACTCGAATCCGCCGAGGAGGCGGCCGGGGGGGCCGAGGGCCTGCGCGGCCCAGCGGGGGAAGTCGAAGCGGTCGGTCTGCTCCACGATCCGGCCGTCTCGAAAGCGCACGTCCGATTCGATGACGTTGACGACGGGGCGTTTTCCGCCGAAGAGGTACCGGGCGGTCCACCGCACCTCGCCCCGGTCCGGCTCGGCCCGGAGGATCTCCCAGGTCACCGAAAACTCGCGGGCGCGGCCGAGGAGCGATTGCCACATGCGGCCGATCATGGCGCCCCGCAGACGAAAGACCGGATCGCTGAACGCGCCATCCGGAGCGTACGCGGCCCCCATGGTCGCCGCGTCCCGGGCCGCCAGGGCGGTGTAGAACCGCGCGAGGGCTTCCCGCGTCTCCTCGACCGTCATTGGCGCGATTATGGTCTGATACGCGGCCGGGAGGGACTCGAAGCATGCGCTTTCTGAAGGTCCTGGGATGGCTGGTGCTCGTGGTGGCGCTCGGCGCCGGAGGGCTCGTCGCGTTTCTCGCCCTGAAGAAGCCGGCGATGCGTCCGCCTTCGGCCGAGAAGATCGAAGCGACGCCGGAGCGGCTGGCCCGGGGCCGGTATCTCACCGAGCACGTCACCCACTGCCTCGGCTGCCACTCGGATTTCCGGGCCGACCGCTTTGCGATCCCGATCAGGCCCGGCACGGAGGGTCAGGGCGGGTTTGCGTTCGACAAGAAGCTCGGCGTGCCGGGTCTCGTGCAGGCGCAGAACATCACGTCGGACCCCGAGCACGGCCTCGGACGCTGGACGGACGGCGAGATCCTGCGCGCGATGCGCGAGGGGATCAAGCGCGACGGCTCGGCCCTCTTCCCGATGATGCCCTACGAGAAGTTCCGCGTCATGAGCGACGAGGACGCGAAGTCGACCATCGTGTATCTGCGGACGCTCAAGCCCATCGATCACGCGGTCGCTGCCCGCCGTCTCGATTTTCCGGTCAACTACCTCGTCAAGTTCGCTCCACAGCCGCTCGACGGGCCGGTGCCGGACCCCGATCCGAAGGACACGGTCGCCTACGGCCGGTACCTCGCGACGATCGGTGGCTGCATGGTGTGTCACACTCCGATGGACTCGAAGGGCCGGCCGATCGCCGGCCAGGAGTTCTCGGGCGGCTGGCTGATGCCGGGGCCCTGGGGCCGCGTCGTCTCGGCCAACCTCACGCCCGATCCGGACAACTACATGGGCCAGGCTTCTCGCGAGGAATTCATCGACCGCTTCAAATCGCTCGAGCACCTCGACGGCGACAACGCCCCGATCGCCACGCCCGGCAAGAACACCGTCATGGCCTGGCCGGCGTTGGCCGGGATGACCCGCGAGGACCTCGGGGCGATCTACGATTTCCTGAAGACGCTCAAGCCGATCAAGAAGAAGATCGTGGCCTTCCCCGACGCTCCGCCGGAGAGCACCCCGTGAAGGCGATCCGCGTCCACGCTCCTGGCGGCCCGGAGGCCCTCCGCTTCGAGGACGTCCCCGACCCGTCCGTCTCCGCGGGAGAGGCCCTCGTGCGCGTCGAGGCCTCCGGCGTCAACTTCATCGACGTCTACCACCGGACCGGCCTCTACAAGGAGCCGATGCCGCTGACGCTCGGGCGGGAGGGCGCGGGCACCGTGCTTTCGGTCGCGCCCGACGTCAAGGACCTGCGTCCCGGCGATCGCGTCGCCTGGGCCGGCGCCACGGGCGGATACGCGGAGAAGGCAGCCGTCGCGGCCGAGCGGCTGGTCACGATCCCCGACGGGGTCTCGACGCGCCAGGCGGCGGCCGCGATGCTGCAGGGGATGACAGCGCACTACCTGGCATGTTCGACCTACCCGCTGAAACCGGGCGACACCTGCCTCGTGCACGCGGGCGCCGGCGGCGTCGGGCTGCTCCTGACGCAGATCGCGAAGATGCGCGGCGCCCGGGTGCTGACGACGGTATCGACGGCCGAGAAGGCCGCGCTCTCCCGAGGCGCCGGCGCGGACGCCACGATCGACTACACGACGCAGGATTTCGAGGTCGAGGCGCGCCGGCTGACGGAAGGGAAGGGCGTCCAGGTCGTCTACGACTCGGTCGGCCGGACGACCTTCGAGAAGAGCCTCGCGAGCCTTGCGCCGCGCGGGATGCTGGCCCTGTTCGGCCAGTCGAGCGGGCCGGTCGGCCCGTTCGATCCCCAGGTTCTCGCCCAGCGCGGCTCGCTCTACCTGACGCGCCCGTCCCTGTTCGTCTACATCGCGACCCGCGCCGAGCTTCTCGAGCGCGCGGGCGATGTATTCGGCTGGATCCGGGACGGGCGGCTCGAGGTGCGGATCGGCCACGAGTTTCCGCTCGCCCGGGCGGCCGACGCGCACCGGGCGCTCGAGGGCCGCGTGACGACCGGAAAAGTCCTGCTGATCCCGTAGGGGTCGGGGTCTGGCCGCCGGCCAACGAGACCGCGCGAGGACTTGCCGGGGCCGGACTGTAGAATGGCAGGAAGGAATCCCTGACCCGGGAGGTCCCACCGTGATCCTCGTCGTCGGCGCCACGGGTAAGGTCGGGCAGGAGGTCTGCCGGCAGCTGTCGGCGGCGGACGTCCCGGCGCGCGCGCTGGTGCGCGATCCGGTTCGCGCCACGCCCGTGCGTCTCCCCGGGGTGCAGGTCGTCGTGGGCGACCTCGGCCAGCCGGAGGCGCTCGATCGAGCGCTCGCGGGGGTCGACCGGGTCTTCCTCGCTTCGCCGGCCGAGCAGGACCAGGTCGCGCTGCAGGGGAACCTCGTCCAGGCCTGTTGCCGGGCGGGCGTGAAGCAGGTCGTCAAGGTCTCGGTCGCCGGCGGCCCGGACGCCGCGACACAGATCGGCCGCTGGCATTGGACGACGGAGAAGCAGATCGAGGCTTCGGGGCTGGGCTTTACGATGCTGCGGCCCAATCTCTTCATGCAGCAGATGCTGCGGTTCGCCCCGGCGATCGCGACGAGCGGCGCGTTCGCGCTGCCCTGCGGGTCCGGAGAGGTGTCGATCGTCGACGCCCGCGACGTCGCGTCGGTGGCCGTCGTCGCCCTGGCGCAGCCCGGCCACGATCGGAAGATCTACGACCTGACGGGGCCGGAGGCGCTCTCCTTCGAGGCCATGGCCGAGGCCATCGGTCACGCGATCGAACGCAAGGTCACCTACGTGCACGTCGCGCCCGAATACGCGCTCAAGCAGATGCTGGCGGAGGGCGTTGCGCGCTGGCTCGCCGAGGACATGCTCGTGGTCTTCGCGTCGATCCGCGAGGGGTACGCCAGCACCGTCTCCGACGCCGTCCCGCGCGTCACCGGCCGTCCGGCGGGAACGTTTCCGCAGTTCGCGCGCGACTACGCCGCGGCCTTTCGCGAGGGCCGGGCGCCGGTCCACTAGGAGAGGAGGCCGAAATGGCGATCCCGCCGACCTACGAAGACGCCCAGATCGTGCTGCGGCTCTACGACCTTCGCCGCGAGGCAAAGCTCCGCGCCGCCCGCGAGTGGTTCCGGTCCGACTTCTTCCCCGGGTCCTACGACGACGTCCGCGCGGTCACGAGCACCAATGGGCCCGAGAACGAGAGCTACCGGATGGTCACGGGCTACTGGGACATGGCCTGCTCGTTCGTCGCGCACGGCGTCGTCCACCCCGTGCTCTTCTTCGAATCCGGCGGCGAGGCCCTCTTCGTCTGGGCGAAGCTTTCGCCCTTCGTGTCCGACATGCGCCGGGACCAGAAGAACCCGCGCGTCCTCGCGAACATCGAGAAGGCGATCGCGCTCGCGCCCGGTGCGGCCGAGCGCGTGGTGGTCATGCGGGAGCGGCTGGCGGCGATGGGGAAGCGCGACCGGAAGTAGCCGGCGCTCAGGGCGCGGCGTCCGCCGCGGCGTCGAGGATCGCGCAAATCCGCCCGACCCAGGCTCGGTGCTCGGGCTTCATCAGGACGGACCGGAGGCACGTCACCGAGTCCGCGTCGCGGGCGATGCCGGCGGCGCCGAGGTCGAAAAAGTCCGTCGGCAGCTCGGCCAGGGCGAGGTGGAGGTCGCGGCGGGCGGCCTCCTCGAAGATGCGTCGCGCCCGGCGGGAGACGGCCGTGGCGCTCGCTTCGCGCGGAATCCACGCGACGATGTCGAGCTCGGGCGCGAACGCGGGAAGGAAACGGGCGTCCGACGAAAGCACCGCGTGAAACGCGAGCGCGGCCGCCCGGCCGTCGGAGAGGCCCGCCGCGAACTCGCCGCCCCGATCGAGGGGGAGGAGGCGCTGTGTTGCCCAGAGAGCCACGGCCGAGGCGCCGGCCCGCGAGCATTCGAGGCTGATCTCGCCCAGGTGCAGCTCCTCCGAGCTGAAATAGGTGTACGGCGAGTCGTGCCGGTAGAAACGGCCGACCTCCGGATCGCGAAACAGGATGCAGCCGCAGCCGTAGGGCTGGAGTCCGTGCTTGTGCGGGTCGATCACGATCGAGTCCGCCTCCGCCAGACGGTCGTAGGTTCGGCGCGCCGCGGCGGCGAGGTTGTCGGCGAGGCCGAAGTAGCCGCCGTAGGCGGCGTCGGCGTGGAGACGGAACCCGTGGCGGGCGCGCAGCTCCAGGATCTCGGGCAGGGGATCGATCGAGCCCGTCGCGGTCGTCCCGATCGTCGCGACGACGGTGCCGACGCCGCCCGCTTCGAGCCTTCGGGCGAGGGCTCCGGCGTCCATGCGGCCGAGGCGGTCGCACGAGACCGTCTCGAAGGGAATCCCGAGCACGGCGCCGATCCGCGCATGGGTGTAGTGGGCCTGCGTCGACGCGAGGAGGGTCTCGCCCGGCCGCAGCTGACGCGCGACCCAGAGGGCCTCGAGGTTGGCCATGGTCCCGCCGCCGCAGAGGTGACCGAGAAAGTCGCTCCAGCCGAACATCGCGGCGATCGCTCCGACCGCCTCTTTCTCCATCTTCGAGCTCTCTCGGCCGCCGTCGAGCGCGTGGTTGTTCGGATTGATCCACATCGCCAGCGCGTAGGCGAGGCGCGCCACCGGGTGCGGCGGTTTCAGCATCTGGCCCGCGTAGAGCGGGTGAAAGTAGGGATAGTTGTTCTGGAGACGGGTCGCGACCTCCTCCATGACCCGGGCGATCTCCGCGCCGCCGGGGATGGTCGCGCCGGAGGGCGGCAGACCCTCGAATCCCTCGGCGAGCCGCTCGACGGCCGCCCGGAGGACGCTCCCGGATTCGGTCGCGGCGAAGTCGGCGCGCGCCGGACTCATGACGGCTGGAAAGGCACCGGCGACTCGAACGCGCGGCGCACGTCCGGCCGACGGAGCAGAAAGATCGTTCCGCCGAAGAAGACCGCTCCGAGGAGCGCCACGAAGACGCCGGCGGCCGCGCCCGCGATCCGGATCTCCGACGCGGCCTCGGGCGACTCGAACGCGAGCTGCGCGGTCGAAGCGTAGACGTAGGCACCCAGGCCCGCCATGACCGCGATGCCGAGCCACGACGCGGTCTGGACGGCCCTTCGCGCCCACGTCCGCCGGCGAAGCAGCGCGACGGCGACGCAGGCCAGCAGCGCGGACACCAGGACCTGCAGAACCAGGATCCCCGCGGCGTGGCGCAGCATCGTGTCGAGCCCGAGGACCCGGATCCTCGTCCCGCCCGATCGGAGCGCCCGGAAAGGAAGGCCGCGGTCGAGGCCCCCGATTTTCCAGACGGCGAGTCCCAGGAGGCCGTTCACGAAACGCAGCGTCGCCGCCACCAGCCAGATCCAGCCGATGACCGTCACGGCGCGCGGCCGCTCTCCGGAAACTGCGTCCATCGTCCTCCGCTCCGTGGCCCGGATCATATGCGCGCGCCCGGGCGTCGCCGCCCCGGCCGCGGTCAGGCGCCCGGCGCCGTGGCCCGCGCAGAGGCGAGCCACTTCTGGAAGGCGGCGTCGCCGCGGATGGGCGCGAAGTCGGCGTCTTCGTCGATGAGGTCGAAGCGCCGGAAGCCCCGGGCGACCGCCCGATCGAGGTCCGCGATCGCTCGCGACGCGTCGCCGGCCCGCGCGGCGTAGCACGCGAGGTTGTAGTACACGAGCGGGTTGTCCGGATCGATCTCGGCGGCGACGGAGAGCAGCGCCCGGGCGCGCGTGGGGTCGCGCCGGGCAAGCATCTCCTGGGGGAGGTAGAAGGACGTCGCCGCGCGCAGGTTCGCGAGGATGCGCTCGGCCGAGAGGCGCTCCTCGGGCGTGTCGCTCGCGGCCTTCTTGCGGAGGCCCGGAATCCCGAGCTCGGCCGCGAGAAGCGTCGGCAGCGGCGGATCGGGCTGGGAAAGCGCGTTGCGGAGCTTCGTGTTGACGGCGCGGAGCGTCGCTTCGTCGCGCGCGTCCCGGCGGCGCGCCTCCTGGAGGGCCGTCCGCACCTCGGGGAGCCGGGCGAGTTCCTCGGCCTTCTGAGCGTCGCCGTCGACGTCGGCCAGGCCGCGGAAATCCTCGGCGGCGTGCGCATACGCCGCCCACGCCTCGGCCTGCCGACCCGCCGCCTCGAGCGCCGCCGCGCGGGCCCTGGCCTCAAGCTGGAGCGCCGCGACCTTCTCCGGATCCTTCGGCCGCGTGCCGGCCTTCATCGCCTGGAGCCCCATCCAGGCGACGGACGCCCGCGCGAGCTCCGGCGGCATCCAGGTGTGCGGGCCTTCGAAGTACGCGATCCGAAAGGTCGCCTTGGCCTTCTCGAGCTTCTCCTCGAGCGAGCGCATCTCGTAGTAGTTCATGTCGCGGTCGCCGACCGTTCCGTAGTAGGCGAACGGGACCGCCTTGATGGACGCCCGGGCGTCCTCGAAGCCGGCACCGGCGCCGATCACGCCGGCGATGCGCCCGGGGAGAGCGTAGGCCATGCCGACGGCGGCGCGGCCGCCGCCCGAGAATCCCGTCACGTAGACGCGCCTTCCGTCGATCGAGAATCGGCGGACAACGTCGTTCCACATCGCCGTCATCGCGGGGGAGTTCGGGTCGTCCTTCGTGTCGCTCGCCGAGTTGTAGGAGGACGCCAGGATCCAGCCGAACTCTTCGGCGGCGGGCCGGAAGAGCTCGAGCGGGACGAGCGCCCGGCCGCGTGCGTCGAGCATGTAGAGGACCGGCCAGAGCTTCCCGGGAGCGTAGCCCGAGGGCAGGTACAACGCGTAGCTCTGTGCCGGCGTGTCCTTCACGACGACCCGCTCGACCACCTGCCCGGGCGGAAACGCCGTCGCCGTCCCGGGCGGAGCGGTCTGGAGAAGGGCGGCGAGGCCGAGGATCGCCGGGAGCACCGGGGTCAGTCTCCGAGCGCCGCGAGCCGCTCCACGAGATCGACGACACGGTTCGAGTAGCCCCACTCGTTGTCGTACCAGGCGACGGCCTTGAGGTAACCGTCGGACGCGGCCTGCGTCGAGAGCCCGTCGAAAATCGAGGAGTGCGGGTTGCCGATGATGTCCGAGGAGACGAGGGGGACCTCGCTGTACTCGACGATGCGGGCGAGGGAGCCCTGCGCGGCGGCGCGGACGGCGCCGTTGACCTCGGCGGCGGAGACCGGCCGGCGGACGCGGCAGGTCAGGTCCACGACCGAGCCGTCCGGCACGGGGACCCGGATGGCCATGCCGTCCAGGCGTCCCTTCAGGTTCGGCAGGACCTTGCCGACGGCCCGGGCGGCGCCCGTCGTCGTAGGGATGATGTTCTCGGCCGCGGCCCGGCTGCGGCGCAGGTCCTTGTGGGCCACGTCGGCCAGGCGCTGGTCGTTGGTGTAGGCGTGCACCGTCGTCATGAAGCCTTCCTCGATTCCGAAGGCCTCGTCGAGGATCTTCGCGAGCGGGGCCAGGCAGTTGGTCGTGCACGAGGCGTTGGAGACGATGCGGTGGCCCGGTTGCAGCGTCGAGTCGTTGACGCCCATGACGATCATGGCGTCGATCTCGTCCTTGGCCGGGACCGTCAGGACGACCCTCTTCGCGCCGGCCTGCAGGTGCTTCTCGAGCTCGGCGCGGACGAGAAGCTTGCCCGTCGACTCGATGACGACGTCGGCGCCGCGCTCTCCCCAGGGGATCCGCGCCGGGTCTTTGACAGCCGTCATCGCGATCCGACGGCCCGCGACCGTCATGCTCTCGCCGTCGGTCGAGACGTCCTTGTCGAAAACGCCCATCACGGTGTCGTACTTCAGAAGGTACGCGAGGTGGTCGTTGTCGTAGAGGTCGTTGATCACGGCGACCTCGACGTCGGGCCGCTCGGCGAGAATGCGGAAGACGCTCCGCCCGATGCGGCCGAACCCGTTGATTCCGACTTTGATCGTCACGACGACTTCTCCAGGGCGGCGCAGCGCTCGACGAGCTCGACGGCGCGGTGCGCGTATCCGTAGCCCGAGTCGAACCAGGAGAGGGTCTTCGAGACGCGGTCGGTCAGCGTCATCGTGGCGAGCGAGTCGAACGTCGAGGAGAAGCTCGACCGCGCCACGTCGGACGAGACGATGGGCTCGTCCTCGTACCGGAGCACCGTGCGCCAGCGCCCGGAGCCGGCGGCGGTGCGCAGGACCTCGTTGATGGCGTCCCGCGTCGCCGGGCGTTCGTGCCAGCAGACGAGGTCCACGACCGAGCCGTTGGAGACGGGAACGTTCATCGCATAGCCGGAGAGGCGCCCCCGAAGCTCGGGGATCAGGTCGAGGATCATCGCGGGAGAGCGGGACTCCTGCGGAATGATGTTCTCGGCGGCGGCCCGGCCGCGGCGCTTGTCCTCGGCCGGAACGTCCGCGAGGCGGTGCGCACTCGTGTAGGAGTGGATCGTCGTGAAGATCGCGCGCCGCACGCCGAAGGCATCGTGGAGGAGCCGGAGGACCGGCGCCAGGCAGTGCACGGTCGACGAGGCGTTCGAGATCATCCGGTGCGAGGCCGAGAGCGCGTCGTCGTTGAGCCCCCGCACGATCGTGACGTCGGGCGGCTCGAGTGGCGGCGCGAGCAGGATGACCCGCTTCGCGCCGGCCTGGAGGTGCGCTTCGACATCCGCGCGGCGGCGGCCGCGGGAGGTCGCCTCGAGGACCGTGTCGACGCCGAGCGCTCCCCAGGCGGGAATCGGGGGCTGCGCCTTGCCGGTGATGAGGGGGATCCGCCGGCCGGCGCAGTAGAGAAACCCGTCCTTCGCGGAGACCTCGTCGGGGAACCGGCCGAGGAGGGTGTCGAAGCGGAGAAGGTACTCGACGCCCTCCGGCTCGGCGAGATCGGCGACCGCCCCGATGCGCAGGTCGTCGCGCCCGTACAGGAGGCGGAAGAGGTTGCGGCCGATCCGCCCGAAGCCGAAGATGCCGACCGTCGTCACCCCCTTTGTCTACCACACCAGGCCGAGGCCGAGGCGTCCCTCGGGCCGATCGCGGATAATCGCGGGCCCGGAGAGGTGCGGAACGAGGATGCGGATGGGTGTCCTGGGCCCCCGCAGGGGCAGCCCGGACGTTCTGAAGTTTGGGAGCGGACCGCCCTTTCTGTATCCTCCGCGGCAGCCTTGATTGCACTCCTGCTCGCGGCGGCTCTTCTGGTCCCGACGGCGACCTCGCCGCGCGCGCGCGATCTCGGCGTGCCGTTCGACGGCACTCCCGGGCCGCTCAACGCGATCACCGACGTCCGGGGCGTCGCGGTCGGGCAGAGCACGATCATCCGGGGCGAGGGCCCGCTCCAGGTCGGCAAGGGCCCGGTCCGCACGGGCGTGACGGCCGTCGTGCCCCGCGGGCGCGCGTCGCTCGACGATCCCGTCTTCGCCGGCTGGTTCGCGTTGAACGGCGCCGGCGAGATGACCGGCACGACCTGGGTCGAGGAGTCGGGCTTTCTCGAAGGGCCCGTGATGATCACCAACACGCACTCGGTCGGCGCGGTGCACCAGGGCACGATCGCCTGGCGGGTCAAGCAGGGAGGCCCCGACGCGACCGGCTACTTCTGGTCGAACCCGGTCGTGGCGGAGACGTGGGACGGGGAGCTCAACGACATCAACGGCTTTCACGTCAAGGAGGCGAACGTCTTCGAGGCGCTCGACGCCATGCAGGGCGGACCCGTTGCGGAGGGAAGCGTCGGCGGCGGCACCGGGATGATCTGCAACGGCTTCAAGGGCGGCATCGGCACCTCGTCCCGCATCCTGGCGGCCTCCGCCGGCGGCTACACCGTCGGCGCCCTCGTCCAGTGCAACTACGGCCGCAAGCAGAACCTGTTGATCGCCGGGGTCCCGGTGGGACGCGAGATCGCCGGGCCCGGCTCCCGCGACGAGGACGGCGGCTCGATCATCGTGGTGCTCGCGACCGACGCGCCGCTCCTGCCGCACCAGTTGAAGCGCATGGCGCGCCGGGTCGGCCTCGGACTCGCCCGCGACGGGTCGATCGCCTCCAACGGCTCGGGAGACATCTTCATCGCGTTCTCGACCGCCAATCCCGGCGCCGCGTCGCCGAAGGGCACGGTCGCGTTGACGGCGCTCCCCAACGACCGCATGGACCCGCTCTTCGCGGCCGCCGTGCAGTCCGTCGAGGAGGCGGTGATCAACGCCATGGTCGCCGCCCGGACGATGACCGGCGCCGACGGCCTGACCGTTCGGGCGCTGCCGCACGACGAGCTCCAGCGGATCCTGAAGAAGTACAACCGGCTGGTGGCGCCGGTCAGCGGCCGCTGACGCCGGCGGCCGCGCTCGCGGCCAGAAAATCGCCGACCGCGCTCCAGTAGGCCTCGCCGCCCGCCGTGTACGTGTCGTTGTGGTGCGCGCCCGGGATGACGAAGAGCGTCTTGGGCTCGGGCGCGAGCGCATGCAGGCGGCGTCCCTGCTCGGGCGGCACGATCTCGTCGCGCTCGGCCACGAGAAAGAGCTTGGGAGCCGCGATCGCCGGGACCCGGCTGGCGTTGTCGAAACGGCTGCGGATGAGGAAGGCCGGAACCCAGGGATAGTGCCGCCTCGCCATGTCGCGGATCGAGAGGAACGGGGTTTCGAGGATGACCGCGCCGGCCGGCGCCTCGGACGCGAGCCGCGCGGCGACCGCGGAGCCCAGCGACTCGCCGAAGAGAACGATCCGGTCGGGCGGGAAGCCGCGCTCCCTCGCCGCCCGGTAAACCGCGCGTGCGTCGCGGTCGAGGCCGTCCTCGGAGGGGGAGCCGGTCGAGCGTCCGTAGCCCCGGTAGTCGACGAGGAAGACGTCGAGGCCGAAGCGCTCGTTGAGGATTCGGGCGCGGTCGAGCCGGTCCGCGGCGTTGCCGGCGTTCCCGTGAAAGAAGAGGACCGCGCGGTCGCCGGAGCCGTGGATCCACCAGCCGGCGAGCGTTTCGCCGTCGGCAGTCGGAAGGGCGAGCTCGTCCGCACGCAGGCCGTGCGCCTCCGGTGACGACGCCAGGTCCCGCACCGGGAAGTAGAGGAGCGAGTTCTCGAAGCGCATGCCGACCGCGAGAATACCGATGACGGCCGCCGCAAGCACGGCCGGCCGCCTCCACGGAATCGCCACGCCTCCCGTATACTCTCCCGCCGACGAGATCAGGAGGCCCCATGAACAAGCTCCTCGCCCCCGCGGTTCTCCTCGTGCTGTCCGCCGCGGCCGCCTCGGCCCAGGCCCCGACGACGACGAGCACCCAGGTGTCTTCGCCGCCGGCAATGTCCGCGGCGGCCTCCGGCTTTCTCGGCGATTACGTCGCCGAGGTCGATTCCGTCGGACAGAAGCTGATCGACCTCGCGGAGGCCGTTCCGGCCGACAAGTACACGTGGCGCCCGGCCCCCGGCGTGCGCTCGATCGGCGAGGTCTTCATGCACGTCGTCGTCAGCGACTCGATGCTTCCGAGCTTCCTCGGCATGAAGCGGATGGATGGCGTCACGCGCGACAGCGAGAAGACCGTGACCGACAAGTCGGCGATCGTGCCCCTCCTCAAGAAGGCCGTCGCGAACGCGCGCGCCGCGGGAAGCATCGTGACGCCGTCGGACCTCGACAAGAAGGTCAAGACCTTCGGGGACAACGAGCTGACCGAGCGGCAGGTGCTCGCGCGCATCCTGTACCACATGCACGAGCACCTCGGTCAGTCGATCGCCTACGCGCGATCGAATGGCATCGTCCCGCCGTGGTCGAAGGCCGGCTAGGGACGCTCGCGCGGCGTGGCGAAGCCCCCGGTCGCCTCGGCGACGCTGCTCGCCGTCGAAACGGCGGCGTTTGCCGTCGTCCTCTACTACTGGCTCCCGCTCTACCGGCGGCTGCTGGCCGGGCCGGGCGGCGACCGCCCCGGCGAGTACATCATCTACAAGCTCCTGGCGGCCGTCGTGGTGATGCAGGCGTGCTACTGGACGCGCCGGCGCCTGACGGGGGGGACCGCGACTGCGCCGCATGGCGAGCTCGTGGGGCACGCGCTGCTCTTCGTCAGCCGGCTCGCCTTCGTCTTCGTCGGGAGCTCGTTCGGCCTTTTCATCGTCCGCCTGGGGGACACGCGTCCGAGCCCGCTCGGCATCGCGATTTCGATCTGGGCGCTCTTCGCGATCTTCTGCTTCGTGTTCGAGCTCGAACAGATGGCCCGCCCGCGTCTCGACCGCCCCCCGGGGGCGGTGAGATGACACGCGGACGGTTGCCCCTCGTCCTTCTGACCGCGGTTTTGTTCGCCGGCCTGGCCGGCGCCGGGGCCGCACCGGAGACCGCCATGCCGCGCGTCGACCTCAACCATGTGTACCGGGTTCTCGACCGGGACACATTTTCGGCCGTCGATCACTCCGAATTCCTCCGCGCGGAGTTCGCCCAGTTCGAGCGGCGCACGACGAAGTCGGGCGACGACTCCTGGACCGGGCTCTACTTCTACGGCGAAAGCACCTACTTCGAGTTTCTGGCCGCGGATCCCGCGCGCCGGCGCCCGGTGGGGCAGAGCGGCGTGGCCTTCGGCGTCGAGGAGGCGGGTGCGAGCGCGGCGGTTCGCAAGGCGCTCGAGGCGCTCGGCGCCGGCAAGGTCCGCAGCCTCGAGCGGCCGCGCGAGACCGCGGGCCGGACGGTCCCCTGGTTCCGGATGACGGGCTTCGAGCCGACCGACCCGATCCTGGTGTCCTGGGTCATGGAATATTCGCCGAAGTTCCTGAAAGAGTGGCACCCGGAGCTGCGCCCGGCGCTGTCCGGGATCTCGCGACGCTCCGTTCTCGAGCGCTATCAGGCGAAGGCGGCGCTGACCTCGCCCGTGAAAGACCCGCTCCTGAAGGACGTGACCGGCGTGCGCCTGGCCCTTCCGCCCGAGCGCGCGCAGGCGTTCGGCCGCGAGCTCGCGGCGCTCGGCTTCCGCGGCGAGCCGAAGGACACGGGAGTTTCCTGGACCGGCCCGGGCGTGCGGATCGACGTCGTTCCGGCCACCCCGAACGGCGCGCACGGCATCGTGCGGCTCGAGATGTCGCTGACCCGGCAGCCCGCGGAGCCCAGGTCGATCGAGCTCGGGACAGGCGCCCGGCTCGACCTGCACACGGACGGCACCGCCGCGCTCGCCTTCTTTTAGCCCGAACTTCCGGGTCCAGCTTTCGTTCTTGTTTTCGATGGCACAGGCTCCCATCGAGGCCCACGGCCTCTCGAAGGTCTATGCGACGCGGTTCGGGTCGCGCCGGATCACCGCGCTCGACGGCCTCGACCTTCGGGTCGAAGCGGGCCAAGTCTTTGGCCTGCTTGGGCCAAACGGGGCGGGCAAGACGACGACCGTGAAGATCCTGCTCGGCCTGACCCACCCGACGAAGGGCGAGGCGAGCCTGATGGGCCTGCCCGCCGCGGACCCGGAGAGCCGCCGGCGAGTGGGTTATCTGCCGGAGGGCCACCGGTTCCCGGGCTACCTCACGGCCCGCCAGACGCTGTCGACTTTCGGCCGCATGTCGGGTCTCGACTCCGCGGCGATCCGCGAGCGCGCGCCCCGGCTTCTCGAGCGGGTGGGCCTGTCGCAGTGGGCCGACGTCCGGGTCAAGAAGTTCTCGAAGGGAATGACGCAACGGCTGGGGCTCGCGTCGGCCCTCGTCTCTGACCCGCAGGTCCTCCTTCTCGACGAGCCGACCGACGGCGTCGACCCGGTCGGCCGCCGGGAGATCCGCGATCTCCTTCAGGAGGAGGCGAAGCGGGGCAAGACGATCCTGCTCAATTCGCACCTGCTCTCGGAGATCGAGCGCACCTGCGACCGGGTCGCCGTGCTGCGCGCGGGCCGGGTGGCGGCCGCCGGGAGAATCGAGGACCTGACCGCCGCTGGCTCGCGATACCGGCTCGTCGCGACGGGAGTCGATGAAGCGCTCGTCGAGGCCTTCCGCGACACGGGCGCCTCGGTCGAGCGGGTCAACGGCCACTTCGATCTCACGACCCGCGACCTCGATCACGTCAACGCCCTCGTGGACCGGTTGCGGGCCGCCGGCGGCCGGCTGCAGGAGCTGACACCCGTGCGCTCGAGCCTCGAGGACGTCTTCGTCGACCTCGTGCGGGAAGGCGGCTCCACTCCGGGAGTAGGGGCGGCCCTTGCGGCCGCCCTGCCGAGCCGGGCGGGGACGAGCCCCGCCCCTACGGTGCCAGGCGAACGAGGTGACGGATGAGGGCCTTCGCCGCGAGCGTCCAGGAAGTTTTCCGCGAGGCGGCCGCGCGCTGGACTCTGATCGCGTACTTCACGCTGTCGTCGCTCTTCATCCTGATCTTCGCGGCGGCCGTCAACCTCGACATCGTCGACGGTGCGCTCGCCGGCGCGAAGCTCTTCGGGCAGTCGGTCGACCTCGGCGACCGGACGGTCGAGATCGACAAGATCGTGCTCGGCTTCGAATCCGGTTTCTCGGGCGTTCTCTACCTCGTCGGCACGTTCCTCGCGCTCTTCGCGACGGCGCACCTGGTGCCGCGCCTCCAGGAGAAGGGCACGGTCGATCTCTACCTCTCCCGCCCGATCGGGCGCGTTCCGCTCCTGCTTTCGCGCTATGCGGGCGGGCTGCTGCTCGCCGGCGCCAACGTGCTCTACCTCATCGGCTCGATGTGGCTGATCGTGGTGTGGAAGACCCGCGTCTTCCACCCCCGCTTCCTGCTTTCGGGCGCCGTCATCCTGTTCACGATCGCGACGCTCATGGCCTTCGCGTTCCTCGTGGGCGTGATCACGTCCTCGACCGGAGTCGCGCTCATGGCGACGTACGCCGTGTTCTTCTTCGCCGCGATCCTGTCGGCCCACGACCGGATCTCGGCGGCGGTCTCGACGGAGTTCGCGGCCCGGGTGGTCGACGGGCTCTACTGGGTGCTTCCCAAGACGGCCCAGCTGGGACAGGCGGCCGTGGCGCTCGTCGCGGGAAAGGAGGCGCCCGAGCGCCTGGCCGACATCAACCATTTCGCCGTCTACGGCTCGACGGCCCTCTTCGGCCTGGCCGCGCTCGGCCTCGCCTCGTGGCTCTTTTCGAGAAAGGACTTCTGACCATGCAACGCTCGCATTCGGTTCTTCGCGTCGCGGCCGCCGCGATCCTGCTGCTCGCTCCCGCCGCCGGCGTCCTCGCCGTGCGCCGGACCGAGGACCCGCTCGCCCTCGTCCCGGCCGACGCCGCGACCGTGGGCGTCATGCGCTGGAACGAGCTGCGCCAGACACCGATCGGCGCGAAGGTCTTCTCCGACATCGACCACATGTCGGGCGACGACGACGCCGCCCGGTTCCTCCGCGAAACGGGGCTCACGCCGCGCGAGGACATCGACACCGTGATCGTCGCGATGTCGCCGCGGTCCGCCGCCGGGGGGCCGGAGTCCGGACTCGTCCTCTTCGAGGGCCGGTTCGATCTGGCCCGCATCGCTTCGGCGCTCACCGCGCGCGGTGCGAAGCTCCGGACCTCGCCCGCCGGAGAGTTCTACCTCCTTGCCGACCGGACAGGCGAAAGCGGTGCCGTTGCGCTCGTGAACCGGACGCTCCTCGTCTGCGGCCACGAGGCGACCGTCGTCGCGGCCCTCGCGCGGCGCGAGAGCGGAGGAGAGGGCGGCCTGACCTCCGGCCAGGGTCTCGGGCGCTACCTGGGGCGGGTCGACCAGAACGCCTCGGCCTGGGCCCTCGTCGACCTGGCGAGGATGCCGTCGGCGCGCCCGGATTCGACCGACGGGAAGGGCGGCGAGCCGTCGCATGCCCTGATGGGAGCGATGAAGTCGGTTTCCCTGATCGCGCTTCAGGCCACGGTGCGGGACGGAAGCGTGGATTTCGCCGCGACCGGGCTTTCGGCGGATGCCGAGAACCGGGCGCTCCTCGAGGACGCCTTGAGGGGCATGCTCGCGATGTGGAGGCTGGCGATTTCGGACAAGGCGCCCGAGCTCGTCGCGGTGATCCGCCGGTTCCAGATCGACGCCGACGGTGAAGGCGTCTCGATCCGCGGGACGCTCCCGGCGGGTTTTCTCGAGTCCCTGGCCGCGAAGCACCGGGCCTCCCGCTAGGCATCGGTTCTCGAGACGTTGCTCACTGTGCCCGCTCTCCCTTATTGAAGCGACCCCTGAAACCGCCCGGTACGTAGGGGCGCCCCTTGCGGGCGCCCCCTCCGGTGCCCATCGAGCGGCGGCACGCGAATCCGCGTGTCCGCGGGCGGCCACAAGGGCCGCCCCTACGGCCTGGGTCTGACATCGCCGCATTGCGTGAACAACCTGTTGAGAAACGGGAGCCGCAGACCGCCGGAACGACCGCCGGCCGGGTGAAACCCGCCGGCGGCTCCTGCGTATCTTTGAGCGACCCCTCGAGGGTCGAACTGCGTCCGGACACGGAGGAGAATCGTGAACCTCAGATTGCGCGCCGCCCTCGCCCTTTCGACCCTGGTCGCCCTCGCCCCCCGAGGCCTGGCCCAGTCACCGGTGCCTGCGGCCGGGGCGGACGCGGCCCCCAGGATCGTGTTCGAGAAGTACACGCTGGGGAACGGCCTGCAGGTCATCCTGCACGTCGACCGGAAGCTCCCGATCGTCCACGTGAACCAGTGGTTCCACGTCGGCTCCAAGAACGAGCGCGTCGGGCGCACGGGCTTCGCGCACCTCTTCGAGCACTTGATGTTCCAGGGTTCGGGCAACGCGAAGGAGGACTACTTCACATACGTCGAGACCCTCGGTGCGAACCTCCAGGAGGGCGGGGTCAACGGCACGACCAACCAGGACCGAACGAACTACTTCGCGACCGTCCCTTCCGCGAACCTCGAGGCGCTGCTGTGGGTGGAGTCGGACCGCCTCGCCACGCTGACCGAGGCGATGACGAAGGAGAAGCTCGACAACCAGCGCGACGTGGTCAAGAACGAGCGCCGCCAGGGCCTCGAAAACACGCCCTACGGCCGCTGGTACAAGCTCGTCCTCGAAAACCTCTACCCGGCGGGCCATCCCTATTCCTGGCCCACGATCGGGAGCCACGAGGACCTGACGGCGGCCTCGCTCGAGGATGTCACCGAGTTCTTCAAGACCTACTACACGCCGAACAACCTCTCGCTCGTCATCGCCGGCGACTTCGATCCGGTCGAGGCGAAGCGGCTGGTCGAGAAGTACTTCGGGCCGATCCCGCCGGGACCGCCGCTCGACCGACCGAGGCTCGACATCCCGACGCTGAACGGCGAAAAAATCGTCGAGGCCTCCGACCGCGTGTCGCAGGACCGCGTCTACATGGTCTGGCCGACGCCCCAGGGCTTCGCGCCCGGAGACGCGGACCTCGACCTCGCCTCGCTGATCCTGGCCGACGGGCTCTCCGCGAGGCTCAACAAGGCGCTCGTCTACGACCGGCCGCTCTGCACGGCCGTCCAGGCGTTTCAGAATTCCTCGGAGATCGCGAGCTGGTTCGCGGTGATCGCGACGGCGCGCCCCGGCGTCGCGCTGACGGAAATCGAAACGGTCGTCTCGGAGGAGCTCGCGAAGCTGGCCCGGACGGGTCCCACGCCGGCGGAGCTCGCGCGCGCCAAGACGAAACAGGAGTTCGCGTTCGTCACGGCGCTCGAGGGCATCGGCGGGTTCGGAGGCAAGTCCGACCGCCTCAACCAGTACAACGTGCTGCTCGGCGACCCCGGAAAGCTCGAGTGGGACATGGACCGGTACCGCAACGCGACCGTCGCCTCCGTGAAGCAGGCCGTCGCCCGCTATCTCGACACGAAGAACCGGCTCCTCGTCCGCTTCCGCGTCGAAAAGTCGGGCCGGGCCTCCGAGGCGGCGCTCGACCGGTCGAAGGTCCCGGCCTCCGGGGTCGACAAGCCCTTCGAGGCCCCGAAGGTCGAAACGACGAAGCTTCCCAACGGGATGGATCTCTTCGTCGTTCAGCGGCCGGAGCTCCCGAAGGTCGCCATCACGTTCGTGACCCGCGCCGGTGCCGAGGCGGATCCCGCCGGGAAGGCCGGTCTCGCCCAGCTGACGGTCAAGCAGCTCGACATGGGGACGCCGACGCGCAAGGCGCTCGAGATCGAGGACGCGCTCGGCGACCTCGGCGTCGCGATCACGGGCGCCGCGGGCCGCGAGAGCGCCCGCGTCTCCTTCGAGTCGCTCAAGCGCAACCTCGACCCGGCGATGGCGATCGTCTCGGACGTCATCCGAAACGCCGGCTACCCGGCCTCGGAATTCGACCGCGAGAAGAAGCGGCACCTCGACACGCTGGCGCAGCAGGAGAAGAACGCAAACGCCGTCGGCGCCCGGGTGCGATCCATCCTCGCGTTCGGACCGGACCATCCCTACGGCCGCCCGGTCCAGGGCCTGCCGTCGACGATCGAAAAGCTCGCGCGCGAAGACCTCGCGAAGTTCCATGCCGACTACTGGAAGCCGGGCTCGTCGGCGCTCGTCGTCTCCGGCGACGTGACGCTGGCCGAGGCGACCGCGCTCGCGACGAAGTACTTCGGGTCCTGGTCCGGCGGGGCGGCGCCCGCCGTCGCCGTTGCGCCCCCGTCGCCCGCACCCGCCGGGAAGGTCTACGTCGTCGACCGGCAGGACGCCGCCCAGACGTACGTGACCCAGTACCTCCCGGCCCCCCGGCGCCAGACGCCTGATTACTACGCCCTGTCGCTCGCCGACACTGTCTTCGGCGGCGGGGGCTTCGGAACGCGTCTCAATCTGAACCTGCGCGAGGACAAGGGCTACTCCTATGCCGTCTTCTCGACGCTCGCTCTCTACGAGGACGCCGGGATCTGGTACTCGGCGGGCGGAGTCCAGACGAACAAGACCAGCGAAGCCGTCGTCGAGTTCGACAAGGAGCTCAAGGGCATGACGGCCCGGCCGTTGTCGGAGACGGAGTTCGCCGACACCAAGTCGCGCAAGGTGCGCGGCTATGCCCAGCAGTTCGAGACGCTCGGCCGGATCAACGAGCAGGTCGCCGACCTGTGGGCGAGCGGCCTGCCGATGTCGGAGCTCCAGCGCGAGTACGACGACACCGTCAAGGCCACCCTCGCCGAGACCAACGCCGCCGCCGCGAAGTATGCGCGGCCGGAGAAAGCGGCGATCGTGCTCGTCGGTGACTACGCGAAGATCGGGCCGGGCTTGAAGGGGCTCACGCTGGGCGAGGTCGTGCTGGTTGACACGGAAGGCAAGCCGATCAAGAAGTGACGCCAGCGTCGGCGCCCCGGCGACGGATTTGGAACGCAAACCGCGAAGCCGGAGTCCTCCGGCTCTCGCGCCCGTCTACGGCGTCGGCGTCGGCACGGGTCCCGGGGCGCGTGCGGCCGCATCCGACCGGCTCGACCGGAGCATCGCAACCGCCGCGTACACGACGACCCCGACGACCAGCCAGCGCAGGAGCTCCAGCGGCAGGGACTTGACGAGGAAGGCGGCGCAGAGGACGGCCGGGATGCCGCCGATCGCCAGACCGACCGCGGCCTTCAAGCTATAGCTGTTCTTTGCGATGAAGCGCAGGCTCCCGATCGGCATCAGGAACGCGCAGGAGCCCATCATGATCGGGAACGCCACCCGCGGGTTCATGCCGAGCAGGGCGACGAGGATCATGCAGGGCGCGTAGAGCCCGATCCCGAGCGTCATCAGCGCGCCGAGGACGAAGTTGCCGGCGAGGCCGGCCCACAGGAGCGGGGACGTGAGACCGCTTGTCTCGCCGCCCTGAGGGAACAGGTGGAGGTTCGTCATCGCGAAGAACGAGGCCGCCGCGAGAAGCGCCAGGCCCATGCCGATCTGGACACGGCGACGCGGCCACGACGCGACCACGCCGGCGCCGATCCACGCGCCCGCCACCGACGCCGCGATCATCCCGATCAGGGTCGTCATGTCGACTTCGACGATCGCGATGAAGATGAAGGCCTGTGCGATCGTCGGCAGCGCATGGCCGACGTTGAGGGTCCCCGGGATCTTCTCGTCCGGGACGAGGCCGTTGAGCTTGAACATCGACGTCGTGGGAGCGAAGGACCCGATTCCGAGCGTGTCGAAGAAATTGGTCAGGAAGCCGATGGCGAGCTGCGTCGTCCCCGGGCGCGGGTCGCCCCGGCCCCGGCGCGCGTGCCGGAACCACGCCACGAGGTAGACGAGGGTCACGACGCCGAGCGCGGCAAAGAGGATCGCCTTGGCGGTCATGGCTACCGGGCCGCGGGCGTTCGCTGCGCGAACGTCGGCCGGACGTCTTTGCTACCGGGGCGCAACGTCAACCTCGTCGCCGTAAAGCTCCGTCGCATCGCTCGCTCCCATTTCTGCGCCCATTCTTCACCAGACTGCTACAGTTCGTCTCCATGAAAATTCGACGGATCGCCGCCTACAAGGTCGAGCTGCCCCTCCACGAGGGAAGCTACAAGTGGTCGGGGGGCAAGTCGGTCGCGGTCTTCGACTCCACCCTCGTGCGGGTCGAGACCGACGCCGGCGTCGTCGGCCACGGAGAGGTCTGCCCGCTCGGCCCGGCGTACCTGCCGGCCTACGCCGAGGGGGTGCGCGCCGGCCTCGCCGTGCTCGCGCCGAGTCTCCTCGGCGAGGACCCGACACAGCTCGAGCGTCTCAACCGCCGGATGGACGCGGCCCTGAAGGGCCACCCCTACGTGAAGTCCGGCGTCGACATTGCGTGCTGGGACATCCTCGGGCAGGTCGCCGGCCTTCCGGTGGCGTCGCTGCTCGGAGGCCGGTACGGCGAAGACTTCGTCCTGTATCGCGCGATCTCGCAGGAATCGCCGGAGGAGATGGCGGCGAAGGTTGCGGGCTACCGCGCCGAGGGTTACCGGCGCTTCCAGCTCAAGGTCGGGGGCGATCCGGACGTCGACGTCGAGCGGATTCGCGCGGTCCGGGGCGTGCTCGCGCCGGGCGAGGTCCTTATCGCCGACGCCAACACGGGCTGGCTGCCGCACCAGGCGGCGCGGGTCGTGCGTGCGGTCCGCGACGTCGACGTGTACATCGAGCAGCCCTGCGCGACGTACGAGGAGTGTCTGTCGATCCGCCGCCGGACCGACCACCCCTTCGTCCTCGACGAGACGATCGACGGCCTCGGCATCCTTCTGCGGGCGGCGGGCGACCTGGCGATGGACGTCGTCAACATCAAGATCGGGAAGTTCGGCGGGCTGACGCGCGCGCGGCAGGCGCGGGACCTGCTCGCCGCGCTCGGGATCGCGATGACGATCGAGGATTCCTGGGGAGGGGACGTTGCGACGGCCGCGATCGCCCATCTCGCCCACTCGACGCCGACGGAGCTGCTCTTCACCTCGACCGACTTCAACAGCTACGTGACGGTGTCGACGGCCACCGGCGCGCCGCAGCGCTCGAACGGCCGCATGGCCGCTTCGACGTCGCCGGGTCTCGGCATCACACCGCGGCCGGAGTTCCTCCGTTCGCCCGCCGTCGACGTGTCGTAGTCACCACGGGATCCTTCGGCCCCGCTCATTGAAGAGGCGGCCGGAGTCCTTCGGCCCGAGCCGGTCGATGACCTTCAGCATCGCGCGGACGCTCTGCTCCGGCGAGAGGGGAGCATCCTGGCCGCCCATGCCCGTGCGGACCCAGCCCGGCGACAGGAGGACGAAGACGAGGCCGTCGGGTGAGAGCTCGGCGGCGAACGTGCGCATGAGCTGGTGAAGGGCCGACTTCGAGACGCGGTAGGCGACCCATCCGCCGGTCGTGTTTTCGGCGATCGACCCGAGGCCGCTCGAGATCGCGACCACGAGCCTGCCCGCGCCGGCGCGCAGGTTCGGCAGGAGCGCCTGGGTCAGGCGGAAGGGCCCGATGGCGTTGATCCGAAGGTGGGTCTCGAGATCGTCGGGATCGACCTCGGCCGCGGCGGGTCCGGCCACGCCGATCGCGGCGTTGTGGATGAGCCGGTCGATGGGCAGGCCCTTGAGGCTCCGGGCGAGGGCCCCGACGCTCTTCCCGCTCGAGAGGTCGAGCTCTTCCACCCGCGTGCCGAGGCCGCGCAGCTCGGCGGCCGCCTCCGGGTCGCGGACCGTGCCGACCACGTTGTCGCCGCGGGCCGCGAGCTGGCGCGCGAGCTCCAGCCCGATGCCCCGATTGGCCCCCGTCACGAGGCTGGTCTGCGCCATTCGCCTTCGTAGGCTACTATCAAAGGTCCATGTCCGTCATGCAGACCCCGCCGGAGTTCCAGGAGCTCATCGAGGCCAAGAAATTCGACGCTCTCGAGGGGCTCTGGACCAAGCGGATGGAGGACGATGCGGACGATCTGTCGCTCTTCTTCGGCGTCGCCGCGGCAGTCAAGAAGAAGGGCGGCGGCGCGGCCGCGGTGAAGCTCCTGCGGTTTCTGGCCGACTACCACGACGCCGCCGCCGACGACGCGCGCATCCGGGTGCTGCTCGAGATCGCGCGCATGTCGCCGGCCGATCCGCAGATCCGCAAGGACCTCGCGGCGGCGCTGAAGGCGCGTTTCGGGTCCCACCCTGCTTTCCCGGCGGTCGCCGCGAAGTTCCCGGTCGAGGGTGCTACGGACCCTTCCGACTCGGCGGGAAAGATCGCTCGCTGGCTGCGCTTCCACCCCGACGAGGTCTACTTCCTTCCCGGCCGCGGCGCCGGGCGCCTGACCGAGATGAACCCGGCGCTCGACGTCATGCGGCTCGGCATCCGCGGCACGAAAATCCCGCTCTCGCTCGTTTCGGCGGAGAAAACGCTCGTGGCGCTCGCGCCCGACCACTTCCTGCGGCGAAAGGTCGAAGACCCGGAGTCGCTCGTGGCGCTGGCCGCCGCGGACCCGGCCGAAACGCTCCGGCAGCTCCTCGCGAGCTTCGGTGGCGCGCTGACCCTGCAGGAGGTCAAGAACCGCCTGTCCGGCATCGTGCCCGAGGAACGCTGGACGGCGTTCTGGTCGGCGGCGCGCAAGCACAAGCAGGTGCTGGTGGCCGGGAGCGCCAAGTCGGCCAGGGTCTCCTGGAGCGAGAGCGCCGGTGCGGCCGACGACAGCGTCCGGCGGGCCTTCGAGAAGGCGGCCCCGGCGGCGCGGATCGGCCTCGCCCGCAAGCACGCGAAGCGCTCGAAGGACCTGGCGCGTTACATGGGCGAGGCGCTCGCGCAGCAGTCGGCGGGGATCGGCGCGGCGGACCCGGCGCTCGCGTGGGAGTTGTCCCGGGCGGCCCTCCGCCTCGTTCCGGACGCACCGGAGGCCTTTCCCGCGGAGGCCCTGCTCTCGACCGACGTGCGCAAGGCTCTGCCCGACATTCGCGATCACCAGGCCCGCGAGGCGGCCCTCGAGGCGATCCACGCCTTCCGCGAGGACTGGGCCGAGATCTTCGTCGAGCAGATCGGCCGCGAGGAGGACTCCCGCATCCTGACGACGCTCTTCTCCGCGCTCGGCGACAAGTCTGTGGACGTGGCCCGCAAGATTCTTCGCTCGCCGCGCTCGGCTCCCCGCGCGTTCGTCTGGCTGCTCGACCGGATGCACGCGGAGGGGAAGGCCGAATCGACCGCGATCTTCGTGGCGATGACCGACGCCCTCCGGATGGACGAATTCTCGGGACTGCGGTCGCGGCTCAAGGACTTCTTCGAGCCGGGGGGGCTCGGAGTGGCGCTCGTGCGCCTCGCGGCGTCCGAGGAGGAGGCGCGGGACCTGCTCCATGCCCTCGATCGCGTGGCGGGCCTGGAGGAGCACCGGAGGGCGACCGTGCGCGAGGCGCTCCTGATGAAGTTTCCGGAGCTGCGCGCTCCGGCGCGCGAGTACCTCTACGCGGCGGCGGCCTCGATCGAGGCGCGCCGCCAGGAGCTCCAGCGGCTCAGGCAGGTCGACCTTCCGGCCAACGCCCAGGCCATGAAGACCGCCAAGGAGCACGGGGACCTGCGCGAGAACTTCGAATACCACGCCGCGCGGCAGAAGCACGAGTACCTCTCGGCGCGGATCGCGACGCTCTCCGACGAGCTGTCCCGCACGCGGACGCTCGATCCGGCGCGCGTCGACGCTTCGGAAGTCCGCGTCGGGACGCGCGTGCGCCTGCGCGACGGGGCCGGCGCACAGCGCGAGGTCGTCATCCTCGGTCCCTGGGACTCGCGGCCGGAAGAGTCGATCTATTCCTACCAGTCCGAGTTCGCCCAGCGTCTGATCGGCTCGCGCCCGGGCGACCGCGTCAACCTCGCCGAGGGGCCGGTCGAGGTCGTCTCGATCGCGCCGTGGGCGTAGCCCGCGCCGCGGCGCCCGCCCTCCTCTTCGCCGTCCTTTCCGTCCCGGCTCCGAGCGAAGACATCCTCCACCTGCCTGTCGGAGACCCGGCCCGGAGCCGGTGCGAGACGGCCGTCGTGCTCGACGCGATCACCGACACGGCGACCGGCGCGTTGCTGACTCCGGCGGAGCTGCCGCGGCGGCTCGAGGGCTCGGGGCTCGTGCTCGTGGGCGAGGGCCACACCGACGTGGACTCGCATCGTGTCGAGAAGCGGGTCATCGAGGAGCTCGTCCGGGCCGGCCGCCGGGTCACGATCGGCCTCGAGATGTACCCGTACACCGAACAGAAGTGGCTCGACGACTGGAGCGCCGGGAGGCTCTCCGAGGAGGCGTTTCTCGACGGCTCGCACTGGTACCGGAACTGGGGATACAACTGGCTCTACTACCGCGACATCTTCCTCTTCGCCCGCGACCATCGGATTCCCATGGTGGCGATCAACGCGCCGCGCGAGGTCGTCGCGGCGGTGCGGCGCAAGGGCTTCCAGGGCCTCACGGCGGAGGAGGCGGCGCACGTCCCGACCGACATCGACTCGAGAAACGCCCAGCACCTGCGCCTCTTTCGCGCCGAGTTCGAGGAGGGAAGCTTCCACGCCGGGATGGACGAGGCCGCGTGGCAGTCGATGCTCGACGCGCAGTGCACCTGGGACGCGACGATGGGCCTCCACGCGATCCAACCGCTCCTCGCGAGCCCGGACCCGGAAACGGTCGTCGTCGTCCTCGTGGGCGCCGGGCACGTCCAGTACGGCCTCGGCATCGAGCGGCAGGTCCGACGGTCCTTCACCGGAGGCGTCGCGTCGGTCATCCCGGTGTCCGTGGAGGACGCGAAGAAGGGACCGGTCCGGACCGTTCAGGCCGCGTACGCGAACTTCGTCTGGGGCACGCCGCCCGAGTCCGACCCGATCTATCCGGATCTCGGGGTTTCGACCAACGTCCGGGCCCGGGACGGTCTCCTGGAGATCATGCACGTCGAGGAGGACTCTCCGGCCGCGCGCGGCGGCCTCGCGTACGGCGACGTGCTGCTCACGCTCGACGGCGTCCCGGTCCCCGACCGCGAGACCCTCGCCCGCGCCGTGGCCGGCAAGCGCTGGGGGGACGACGCCGTTTTCACGGTCCGCCGGGAAGGCGCGATCGTCGAGGTCACGGTGCCCCTGCGCCGGACGACCGACTCCCCACGCTAGCCGCCTTCGTCGAGCGGCCGCCGTCCGGGCGAATACTTCAGCACCCGCACCTTCTCCAGGGTGACCAGGCCCTCGGGAACCATTTCGTCGAGCACCGGCAGGAGCCGCTCGATGTGCTCGCTTGTGTCGACGATCTCGATGACGAGCGGAAGGTCCTGCGACAGCCGCTCGAGGATGGTGGTGTGGAGGACGCTCCGGGCGCCGAAACCGCCGATGCCGCGGAGCACCGTCGCGCCGGCATAGCCGTCCTTCCGGAGGCGCTGGAGCAGGGCCATCCAGAGCGGCTGGTGGTGCCAGCGGTCCGACTCGCCGATGAAGATCCGCGCGAGAACCTGTTCGCCGTCGAGAATGCGCATGCGGCCTCTCCTCTCTATCCTCCGAAGATCCAGCGCCCCGCGGCGATTCCCGCGAAGCCGGCGACGAGGCAGGTCGCCACCGTGAGGGAGACATTGGCGGCCGCGAGCTCCCACGACCCGTCCTGGACGTAGCGGATCGTCTCGTAGTTGAAGGTCGAATAGGTGGTGAAGCCGCCCATGACGCCCGTCGTCAGCGCCAGGCGCAGTGTCGGCGACAGGACCGGCGTGGCGAGGCCGACCTGCATGAGCAGACCCGCGAGGAACGAGCCGAGCACGTTGACCGCGAGGGTGCCGTAGGGGAAGGAGGCGCCGAGCGCGGTGGCCGCCCAACCCGACAGGACGTAGCGCGCGCCGGTCCCCGCCGCTCCGCCCAGACAGATCCAGAGGAAGCGGCTCATGCCGCGACGCAGTGGACCGTCGCCGCGAGAGCGAACAACGCATCGGACGGGGCGGGACTTTTCCGGACAGACCGTGGCATCGAGCGCCGATTCTAGACCTTCCGGGGCCGGCGCCCTCAGAGCTCCAGGGCGCACGCCTCGGCGATGAAGAGGTCTTCGGCGCCCAGTCCCGTGAAGTCGGCGACGGTGACGCCGGCGCGGTCGTAGGCTGGCGGCGCGGCGCAGAAGGCGCCGATCTCGATGGCGCGCGGCTTCTCCGAAAGGGCGTGCTGGAGCTCACCGAGCCGCTCGCACTGCGCGAGCGAGTCGCACAGGAGAAGCGACGCGCGGCGGAGGATCTCGGGATCGAGCTCCTGCTTGCCGGGCGAGTCCGAGCCGACGGCCGAGATCTGCGTGCCCGGGCGGACGTCGGCGGCGGACAGCAGCGGCGCCCGCGAAGCGGTGGCGGTGACGATGAGCCGCGCAGCCGCCGCGACATCGGCGGGGGAAGCCGAGGCGACGACGCGCACCCCCGGCAGCCTCACGCCGATCTCGCGGGCGCAGGCGGCGGCGCGGTCGGGGTTGCGCCCCCAGACGTGGACCTCCGCCAGAGGCAGCACCGCCGCGTGGAGCTCGGCCTGGAGCCTCGCCTGGACGCCGGTGCCGAGAATGCCGAGGACCGGGTCGCGGCGGCCGAGCTCCTTCGCGACCATCGCCGAGACCGCGGCCGTGCGCAGGTCCGTCAGATGACCGCCGTCGTCGAAGAAGGCGACGGTCTCGCCCGTCTCGACGGAGACGAGGACGATCGAACCGTACGGCCGCTTCGCGTACGAACCGGCGACCTTGAGGGCGAAGTGGCGGCCGCCCTTGCGGTAGGCGGACTTGATGTGGACCTCGCCGCCTCCCCCCGCCGTCAGGTCGAGGTGCATCGGCATCGGCGTGTCGAGGTCGCCGCGCGATTGCGCCATGACGGCCTCGCGCATGGCGGCGATGGCTTGCGGGAAGTCGACCGCGCGGCGGATCTGCCCGGGCCCGACGATCTTCATGCCGCGAGGATCCTTCGGATCGTCGCGAGGGCGACGTTTCGTCCCGAGATGACGGCGACCGCGGGGGAGTCGAGTCGGCCGGCCTTGCCGGTCAGGACGGCCGCCACCGTGACGGCGGAGGATGGCTCGACGAGGTACTGGTGCCGGTCGAGCATGAAGCGCACGGCGTCGAAGATCTCGTCCTCGGTCAGGAGCGCCACCCCGTCAATCCGTGTCTTGAGCACGTCGAACCCGGCCTTGCCGATGCCCCCTTCGAGCCCGCCGGCGGTCGTTGCGACGGGCGGAAGCTTCAACACCGCCTCGCCCCTCTCGAGCGAAAGCGCGAGCGCGGGCGACAGGGCGTGCTGGCAGCCGATGATGCGCGCGTCGGGAAGGATGCCCTTCGCGTGAAACGCGAAGCCGCCTGCGAGTCCCGCGCCTCCCACCGGCAGAAGGAACGACCGCGCCTGCGGGGCATCCTCGAGCGTCTCGGCGGCGAGGGTTCCGCCGTTTGCGGCGAGGATCGCGGCGTCGTCGAAGGCGGTGAGGTACGGCCGCCCCGACCGCGCCGCCTCGGCCTTCGCGAGCTGTTCGGTCTCGTCGAAGCCGTCGAACTCCGAGCGCACCACGCGCGCCCCGAGCGCCACCATGGCGCGGTACTTCGCCTCGTCGACGCTTTTCGGAACGTGGATCTCGGCCGGCACGGCGAGCTCGCGCGCGACCCAGGCGACGGCCTTGCCGTGGTTGCCCGCGGAGCACGTCACGATTCCCTTCGCGCGCTCGGCCGCGGAAAGCCGCGACATCACGAAGTAGGCGCCACGGATCTTGAAGGAGCCGGTGAGCTGGAGGCACTCGAGCTTGAGCGAGACCGGCACGCCGGCGATCTCCGAGAGTCCGGGCGACTCCTCGACCGGTGTGCGGCGCACGCGCCCCGCGATGGCGCGCCGGGCCTCGTCGACCAGAGCGGCGTCGAGAATGGCCGAGGCACTCATTTCGGTGCGCCGGCGGGAGCGCCGATCGCCCGAGCGATCGCCCCCCGGACCCGCTCGGCGAGCTGCGGCGCGTCGGCCGCGCCCAGGCCCGCGACGGACTCGGGAGGCAGGACCGTGACGGTCGCCGTGGCCGGCCGGAAGACGAGCGAGTGCTTCGGGAGCGTGTTCTCGGTTCCCGCGACGGCGAGCGGGACGACGTCGACGCCGAGCTCGATCGCGAGGCGGAACGCCCCTTCCCGAAACGGCGCGACCGAGCCGTCGGGGCTGCGTGTGCCCTCGGGGAAGACGATCACGGAGCTGCCGCGGGTCAGCCGGTCGCGCATGGCCTCGATGGCTTCCTTCGCGCTGTCCCGGTTGCCCCGCTCGATCGGGATGTCCCGCGACGTCCGCATCTGCCAGCCGAGCAGCGGGATCTTGAAGATCGAGTCCTTGGAGAGAAACTTCATCTCCCACGGCAGAAGGCACAGCAGGAACACGTCGGCGAGCGACTTGTGGTTCGCGACGAAGAGGTGCGGCTTGCGCGGGTCGGGATGGACCTCGTCGACGGCCCGGAAGTCCCAGAAGGGATTGATGCGCGCCGCCAGGGCGGCCGAGTGCCTTTGGAAGCGTCCGACGCGGTCCCGGTTCGGGTCCGAACGGTGGGTGAAGAGGCGGATCGCCGCCACGAGCGGGGTCCACACGATGACGATCACCACGCACGCGGCCCAGAAGATGTAGGACAGCGGCACGGCGACGAACCGCCGGTCGAGGAGCCCGCGGCGGGGTCGGGCCGCCGCCGGGGACGCGATCCGACTCAGAGAAACGCCTCGTCGACGTAGCACCAGCGCCAGTCTTCGCCGGGCTCGAAAGACTGGACGATGGGATGGGTCGAAGCGCGGAAGTGCGCGCTCGCGTGCTTGTTCGGCGAGGAGTCGCAGCAGCCGACGTGTCCGCACGTCAGGCAGAGGCGCAGGTGGACCCAGCGGCCTCCGATCTTGAGACAGTCCTCGCAGCCCTTCGCGCTCGGCTTGACGGGCCGGATGAACTTGAGGTGCGGATCGGCCGGGGCTTCGTGCATGGGAGGCCTCCTTCCGGAGCGCCTAATCTATCGTCGGAACGGCGCCCGCGCGCTCAATGGCATTCGGCCGATCCGGAGTCGTGGAATGCGTCTTCGCGGGCGGGCACGAACTCCCAGTCGTACCCGTGGGGGTGGAGCGTCAGCTTGAGGACCCCGAACGACTGGTTGCTGTGGGCCTCGCTGCCGGCCTCGATCCGCCCGAACTCGTAGAGCTCCTTGCCCCCGGTGCCGACGACGAACTGCCGGATGCCGCGCGGCTCCGGCCGCCCGTCGGCGTCCTGCGGGGCGAAGCGCTCGTAGGTGTGATCGTGGCCCGACAGCACGAGCTCGGCGCCGGCGTCGTCGAGGACCCGCCACAGGTTCCTCATCTCGCGGTCGTCGCCGTGGGCGGCCGAGGAGTAGCGGGGGTGGTGCCACATCGCCGCCGTGCAGGGGGCCGGGTGGGCCGCCAGGTCCGCCTGCAGCCACCGTTCCTGGTGCGAGCCCGGCCCGCAGCCGCCGACCTCTCCGCAGTTGCTGTTCAACACGACGATGTGCCAGGTCCCCAGGTCGTAGCTGTAGTTGCCGGTCGCGGGGTCGCCGGCGGCCGCGCCGAAGTACCCGAAGTAGCCGGCCGCGCCTGTCGTGCGGTAGTCGTGATTTCCGGGCACGGGCCGCGTCCTCGCCTTGTGCCGCCCCCATGTCGGGTCGTAACACTCCGCGAACTGGCGTGCCGTGCCGTTGGGATAAGCGTTGTCGCCGAGCGTGAAGACGGTGCCGTCGATCCTGTCGAGGAGCGCCGCCGTCTGGTCGTCGCCGTTCCCCGGGCAGGAAGCGATGTCGCCCGCGCCCACGAGCACCGGGTCCCCGGGCGCCGGAGGGGCTGCGGGCGTGCGGGCCTGGGCGAAGAGCGATGCCCCGGGCAGCGCCGCGAGGGCCAGACTCGCCATGACTGCCAGTTTTCTCACCATTCGCCTCCCGCGGCCGATACGTCATTGCCGAGTTCTTGTTAGATTACCCGCGGCTTCGGGTTTCTATTCCGCGGCGCGACGCCGCGTTCGGTGGGTGAGGAGGGTCCCATGGTCCGGTTCGGGCGGCGGGTCGCGTGCGTCGGCCTCCTTTTCATCGCCAGCGCTGCAGCGAATGCGTCGGACCCCTCGCCGGACGCGGCCGAGCCCGGCTCGGTCGAGGCGATCGCGAAGTTCACAACCGAACCGCGCTTCCTGAGCCCCTGGGTGTCGTACGTTCCCGCCTCGGCGAACGTACCGTCGCCGACGAAGTTTCTGGGCCACGTGGCCGGTGCCGAAGGGGAGCTGTCGCGCACGGCCCAGATCTACGGCTACTTCCGCGCGCTCGCGAAGGCGACGCCCCGCGTTCGGGTCGAGGTGATCGGAAAGTCGGAGGAGGGACGCGAGATCCTGCTCGTGGCGATCGCCGACGAAGAGGGGATCCGGAACCTCGACCGGCTCAAGGCGGCGACGGCGGCCCTCGCCGACCCCCGGGTCACGAGCCCCGAGGCCGCCGAGAAAGTCATCGCGACGGCGCGCCCGATCTACTACTTCAACGCCGGGCTCCACTCGACCGAGACCGGCAGCCCCGAGATGGTGATGGAGCTGGCCTACCGGCTCGCCGTCTCCGAGCAGCCGATGATCCGCGACATCCGCAGGAACGTCGTCGTCCTGATCAACCCGGTCTCGGAGCCGGACGGCCGCGACAAGATGGTCGACTGGTTCTACCGGTACCTGAAGGGCAAGACCGACTGGGAGAACCTGCCCGAGAGAACGCCGCCGTACTGGGGCCACTACGTCTTCCACGACAACAACCGGGACACGCACCAGAAGGCACTGCAGCTGACGCAGGCCGTCCACCGGATGTTCTACGACTACCACCCGACCGTCGTGCACGACCTCCACGAGTCGATCCCGCTGCTCCACACGTGGAACGGCACCGGCCCGTACAACGTCAACCTCGATCCGATCGCGATCTCCGAGTGGCTCGAGACCTCCTTCCACGAGGTCCAGAGCCTGACGTCGATGGGCATGCCGGGCGTGTGGACCTGGGGCTTCGGAGAGTCGTGGGGGCTCCACTACCTCGACTCGGTCGCGTCGAACCACAACTCGCTCGGCCGGGGATACGAGACGTTCGGCAACGGCACGGCGGAGACCGTGGAGCGGACGCTGCGCCCGTCCGAGAACCGCTACGTCGACGCGGCGGTGACCAACCGCGAGTGGTACCGGCCCTGGCCCCCGGACAAGAAGTTTCGCTGGTCGCTCCGGAACAACACCAACTACATGGAGACGGGCTGCCTCGCGATTCTCGACTGGTCGTCGAAGAACGCGAAGGACATGCTCCGCAACTTCTACCGCAAGGGCTACAACTCCTGGCAGAAGGGCGTGAAGGGCAACCCCTTCGCCTTCGTGATTCCGCGGGACCAGGGCGATCCGCGCCGCGTCGCGCAGATGGTCGAGTTGCTGCGCGGACACCGGATCGACGTCGCGCGCCTGACCGAGGCCGTGACCGTCAAGGAAGGGACGTTCGCGAAGGGCGACTTCGTCGTTCTCCTCGACCAGCCCTACCGCAACTACGCCGTCGACCTGCTCGAGCCTCAGAAGTTCCCGACCGAAACCCCCTACGAACCTTACGACGACGTCTCGTGGGCGCTGCCGGTGCACTATGGCCTCAACGCGACGAAGATCGAGGACGCGAAGATCCGCACGGCCGCCGTCGAGAAGCTGACGGCCGCACCGGCGGTGACCGGGCGCGTTACGGGACCGGGGCCGGCGTACCTCCTGAAGGACACCGGGCAGGAGGCCCTTCTCGCGGCGCGGTTCCGGCTGTCGCGGTTCAAGGTTTCGATCGCCGAGACGAGCTTCAACATCGGCAGCGCCAGCTACCCGGCCGGCTCCTGGATCGTCCCGGCGCAGGAGGGGCTCGGCGCCGCACTCGACGCCGTGGCGAAGGAGCTCGGCCTCGACTTCGAGAGCACGGCCTCGGCGCCGAGGATCGCCCTCCACGACGCGCCCATCCCGCGCGTTGCCGTCTGGCACCTGTGGGAGGACACCGAGTCGACGGGCTGGCTGCGGCTCGCGCTCGACCGGGAGCAGATTCCGTACGACTACATCCGCGACGAGGAGATCCGCGCGGGACGGCTCCGGGACCGCTACGACGTCATTCTTTACGGCAACAATTACTCGAGCCTCAAGGGCCAGGTCCTCGGCATCGACACCAAGTGGGGGCCGATGCCCTACACGAAGACGCCGGAGTTCCCGAGCCACGGCGTGCCCGACGCGTCGGAGGACATCACCGGCGGAATCGGCTGGAGGGGCATGGCGAACCTCCAGGACTACCTGGAACGTGGCGGGCTCCTGATCACGCTCGGCAACGGTTCGGCGCTGGCGCTCGAGGGCGGCCTCGTGCGCAACGTCAACCGCAGCGGGACGTCCGTCGAAACGCCCGGTGTCGAGCTGACGGTCAAGTTCCTGCGCCCGGATCACCCGCTCGCCTACGGGTATCCGACGCTGACTTCGGCCTTCCGAACGGACCTCCCGATCTACGCCGTTCGGCCTCAATTTCAGCGTTTCGTGGTCCTGCAGTGGGGGACCAAGCTCCCCAAGCGCGAGCGGGACCCCGACGCTCCGGCTCCCGCGGGCGAGAAGAAGGGCACGGACCCCGCCTTCGTCGTTTCGGGCGGGGTCAAGAAGGGCGACGACCTGGAAGGCCAGCCCGCGATCCTGGATGTGCCCGCGGGCAAGGGCCGGGTGCTGGCGTTCAACTTCAACCCGATGCATCGCGATCTGAACCATTCCGACTATCGCTTCCTGTGGAACGGGATCCTGAACTGGAACGCGCTTCCGCCGGCACAGCCCTGAAACACGAAGGAGTGAGGCCATGAAGACATCCCGGACGCTCGGAATCCTCGCCGCGGCGCTTTTCGCCGGCGCCCTGCCGGCACTCGCCCAGAGCATCAACCCCGGGCTACCCGACCCGTTCCGGCTGACGGAACCCAAGAACTTCGCGGCCTTTCGGTCTTCCTCGAACAACGAGGACTGGAACTCCAACGACGACAGCAAGCGGCCGATCCCCGGCGAGACGACCGTGCTCGCCGACCTGCAGGGGCCGGGCGTCGTCACGCACATGTGGGTCACGATCGCGGACAACGAGTACGGCTGGCCCAAGCTCCTGCGGCTGCGCGTCTACTACGACGGCAGCGCCGTGCCGAGCGTCGATGCGCCGATCGGTGACTTTTTCGCGGTCGGCCACGGCTTCGAAGCGAAGGTCAAGTCGATCATGATCGTCAACAGTTCGGACGGCCGCGCGCGCAACAGCTACTGGCCCATGCCCTTCAGGAAGTCCTGCCGGATCACGGTGACGAACGAGGGCCGCCGCCGCGTGGCGAACCTCTACTACCACGTCGACTGGGAGAAGCTGCCGTCGCTTCCCGAGAACACGATGTACTTCCACGCCCGCTACCGGCAGTCGCTGCCGGCTCCGGCCGACGGCTCGAACTACGTGTTCCTCGAGGCGAAGGGCAAGGGTCACTACGTCGGCACGGTCATGTCGGTCGTGCAGGCCGAGGCCGGCTGGTTCGGCGAGGGCGACGACTTCTTCTGGGTCGACGGCGCGCCGAAGCCCTCGATCGAGGGCACCGGGAGCGAGGACTATTTCAACGACGCCTGGGGCCTGCACGTCAACGACGCTCCCTACTACGGCGTGACGGTCGCCGAGGGCACGGGCCTCGGCTCGCGCATGACGGCCTACCGGTGGCACCTCGTCGACCCCATCCCGTTCGAGAAGTCGCTCAAGGCCGAGATCGAGCACAAGGGCTGGACGTTCAATGCCGACGGCGCCGTGAAGTCGGGCTTCGGCGAGCGCGTCGACCTGATGTCGAGCGTCGCGTTCTGGTACCAGCAGGGCATCGCGCTCGACCAGCCGGCCGTCCCGTACGGCGCGGCGAGGCTCCCGCAGGGCAACGCGCTTCAGATCGAGGTCGAGCGGTCGATGCCCGAGATCAAGACGGAGAAGGGCAAGGTCTCGGTCTTTCCGGACCTCTTCTGGTCCAAGGACGTCGTGGTCTTCGAGGGGCAGGGGCCGGGGTCGAGCGTGACGATCCCGTTCGACGTGCCGGAGAACGGCGACTACGAGGTCTACGCCCAGATGGCGAAAGGCTCGGACTACGGCGTCTACACGGTGCTCCTCGACGGGAAGCCGCCGGTCGCGCCGGTGCTCGAGCACGAGCCCGGAGCGGACGTTCGGCCGCAGATGCAGTTCGACGGCTATGCGCTCGAAACCTACGTGGGCGCGGACTACCAGGTCGGCTGGCCGCGCCTGACGAAGGGACGGCACACGCTGACCTTCCAGTGCCTCGGCAAGCGCGAGGACTCGAGCGGCTACGTCGTCGGCATCGACGACATCGTTCTGGCGAAGACCGGCCCGGCGGCGTGGGCGGCGGCGGCGAGGATCCAGGAGCCGCGCGTGCCCTCGGGCGGCGTCGCGGACCTCGCGAAGGCGCTGTCGGATCCCGATCCCGTCACGCGGGGACTGGCGGCGATGGCGCTCGTGAAGGAGGGCCCGGCGGCGCAGCCGGCGCTTCCGGCCCTGACGAAGGCGCTCAAAGACCCCGACCCGAACGTGCGCATGATGGCGGGCAACGCGATCGCGGCGATCGGCAAGGGCGCGGCGCCCGCCGTGCCGGAGCTCATGGCCGCCTGCTCCGTCAAGGACGAGCAGATCCACGTGCTGCGTTCCTGCGCGGCGGCGCTGGGTGCGATCGGCAAACCGGCGGCGACGAAGGCGCTGCCTCTTTTGAAGGAGCTCGAGAAGATGCCGCGCGTCCGCTGGTCGGCCGAGCGGGCGATCAAGAACATCGAGTAGGGGTTCGACGGTTCGCCATTGACTCCTCGAGTGGGCCGCCGTAGCCTTGTGATCTTGTGCGGGCTTCTTCCGTAAGACGCTTCGCTGCGCTATTTGCCCTCGCCTCCGTCGGGGCGGCCGGAGCGCTCCATCACCACGAAGACCTCGCGGGCGCGGTCGCCGGCAGCACCGGCGGGGACCGCGTCGTTTCGAGCCACAGTCCCCTGACGAAGGCCGTGCACTGGCATTCGGGAGCGCACGTCAAGGATGACCCGTGTCTGGCCTGCTCGATCCATCGCGGCGCCGGAATGCCGGCCGCCGCCCGCTTCGCCGTGCCGCTTCTCGCAGCCTTCATGGCGGTCGCCGCGCGCGCGGCCACTTCTCGCTCGTTTGCCCGCCTCCCGCACGGCTCCCGCGCCCCTCCCGTTCTCCTCTAGGGCCTCGAACTGACCGGCCTCGGGCGGCACCCACGATGGGAGCTGCCGGCGCGCGCACCTTCCGGTGCCGCCGGGCCCGAGCCCATTTCGAAGAGGAGAGTTTTATGGCTTCTTCCAGGCGTTTGGCCTTCGTGGTCTTCGTCGGCGGCCTGCTGGCCGCCCTTCCCGGCGCGGTTCGGGCGGCCGGATCGGCCGCCTCGATCACGGGCGTCATCACCGGGCCCGACGGCAAGCCGATGGCGGCCGTCCTCGTTCAGCTGCGCAACGACGTCTCCGGATTCAAGGCCGAGACCACCAGCGGTCGAGACGGCGCCTTTCGCTTCTTCAACGTCCCCTTCAATCCCTACGAGCTGCACGTCGAAGTGCAGGGCTTCAAGGCGGTGCACCAGAGCCTGGACCTCCGGACGTCCATCCCCCGCGAGGTCCGGATTCAGCTTGAGCTGCCCGCGGTGACCGAGTCGGTGAGCGTGATCAGCGAGCCCACGGCCGCCCAGCTCGAAACCGACACGACCACCTCCCACATCGACATCGACAAGTCGTTCATCCAGCGCGCCCCGGCGGCCGTCCCGATGCGCGCCATGGAAGAGATCGTGACCTCGACCCCCGGCTTCGCACTCGACGAGAATGGCCGCTTCCACTTCCAGGGCGCTCACAGTCAGAGCGAGTACGTCATCGACGGGCAGACGATTGCGGATCAGACGGGAGTGACCTTCTCCAACTCGATCGACCCGTCGATCGCCCAGTCGATTGAGGTGATCTACGGAAACATCCCGGCGGAGTTCGGCGAGAAGGTCGGCGCCGTGATCAACATGACGACGAAGTCCGGCCTCGGCTCGCCGTTCAAGGGGAACGTGATCGGCAGCTTTGCGACCTTCGACACGTACCAGGGCGGCGTTTCGCTCGGCGGCGGCACGCAGTCCTTCGGTTACTTCGCGTCGCTGAATGCGGCCGGGTCCGACTACTTCACGGACGCGCCGAATCCCGACAACCTCAACAACGACGGCAACACCCAGCGGGGGTTCATTCGACTCGATGCCGCTTCGCCCGGCTTCTCGAATGCCTTCCGACTCTCCGCGCTGCTCGGGCGTACGGACCGCGACGTTCCCAACCGCTACTCGCAAGAGGACGCCGGCCAGGCGGAGAAAGTGCAGACCTACGATCAGAACTACAACTTCGGCTGGCAGGACGTGCTTTCGGCCTCGACCGTTCTCGACGTGACGGCCTACGCCCGGCTGGCGCGTTTCACGCTATATCCGTCGGTGGGCGATACGCCGATCACGGCCGACTCGAAGCGATCCCTCGACAATTTCGGGATCACTCCCTCCTTCTCCTGGACGCCCGGAATCCACGAGATTAAGGTGGGCGGGGTCTTCAAGGCTTACCCGATGCAGGAGTTCTTCCGCTTCGGCATCACCGACCCCACCTTCAACGATCCGGAATCACCGGACTACAATCCCAACGTCGCGCCCTACGACCTGACGCGGGGCGGCAACTTTTTCGAGTTCAGCGACACCAGTACCAACAAGTACTACGCGGCCTACGTCCAGGACACGATCCACTGGAACAACCTGACGGCCAACATCGGGGTGCGCTACGAGAATAACGACCTCCCCGTCACCACCGTTCAGTGGTCGCCGCGTCTCGGGCTGGCGTACTACATTCCGCAGACTGGCTCCGTCCTGCGCGCCACGTACAGCCGGATCATTTACACGCCGGAGTTCGAGAACATTCTGCTGAGCTCGTCGTCGGCCGCGGCTTCGATCGTGCCGCCCGCCGTCCAGGATTCCCGGCCGCTCGGCGGCGGCATCCTGCCGGTGCAGTCCGAGCGTCAGAACGCGTATACGGTCGGCCTGCAGCAGGCTCTGGGCTCGAGGCTCCGCCTCGACTTCGATTACTGGTGGAGGCGCTCGAAGAATGCGGGCGACCAGGACCAGTTCCTGACCACCGGCATCGTCTTCCCGATCTCCTTCGCGAGCGGCCGGTACGAGGGCTGGGACCTGCGCCTCGATCTGGCGCCGACGGCGGGCTTTCGGGGCTTCGTGTCGGCGGGCCACGTCCACGCGGTCTACGATCCGCCGCCGGCGGGCGGCCTCTTCTTGGACCAGGAGTCGCTCGACGCGATCACGGGCGATCCCTTTCTGATCGACCATGACCAGAAGCTCCAGATCCAGACAGGCCTCTACTACGACGTCTCGAAGACGGGCCTGTGGCTGGGAGCCAATGTGCGCTACGACTCGGGCCTGGTGACCGACGCGAATCCGGAGGAATTGCTCCAGGACCCCGACAACGCGTTCGCCGCGCCCTACGTCAACGTCAACAGCGGGACCGAGCTCGACCCCAACCGGATCAAGCCGCGCACGGTCTGCGATTTCCAGATCGGCTACGACCTGTCCAGCATCAAGGTCCCCCTGGCGCTGCAGTTCATGATTCTCAACGCCTTCAATACGCAGGGTGTGTACAACATCCTTTCGGTGTTCGGTGGAACACACGTAATACCGCCCCGACGGTTCGTGGGGCAGACGGTCATCACCTTCTAGACGGCGTCCAAGGTGCGGGACCGGCGCCACCGCGTGGAGCGCCGGTCCCTTCTTCTCAGGCTCTCCGTACCGCCTCCGCGTACTGCGCCGCCGCCCTCGGCTCGATCGGGAACCCCGCCGCGACGACGGCGTTTCCTCTTTTGAAGGAGCTCGAGAAGATGCCGCGCGTCCGCTGGTCGGCCGAGCGGGCGATCAAGAACATCGAGTCGGGGTTTGACGGTCTGCGATTTCTAAGGCTCGCGCTTCGGCAGCCGCGCGAGCGCCCGGGACGCCGCCTTCCCGGCGATCTCCGTCGGGTGATGCGCGACGATCTGCTCCAGAGTGCGCCGGACGACCGGCAGCGGGGTTCCGGACAGCGCCTCGATCATGGGCACCATGTCCCGCTGATCCTCGTCCGACCGCATCGCGCGGAGCCGCTCGGCGAAGCCGGAAGGGCGGCTGCGCCGGATCAGGCCGATCAGCCGGTCGACCGTCGCTTCGTCGGTCGAGAGGTCCAGGCGGCCGAGAACCGCGAGGGCCGACATGGGCCGCCCCGACTCCAGATGGACACGCTCGGCGTAGTTCAGGATGGCGTGGCGGGCCGTCGGGGTCGGGAACGATGCCAGCGCCGAGGCGGCGCGGTCGGCGACGGACGTCAGGTTCCGCGTCTCGCCGAACGAATCGCGGAAGGGCACCATGTCCGCGAGCTCCCCGAGCAGGCGCACGAGAGCAAGTTCGGCGCGCTCGTCGCGGATCTGCCCCAGAAGACCAATCGCTTCCTTCACGACGAGCGACGGCAGACCGAGGCGGGCGTGGCGCGAGCCGATGTCGACGTCTTCGCCGACCGAAGTCTCGCTGGCGCGCGCGATGCGCCGGAGCAGATGCAGGAGGTTGCGCCGGAGGTACCATTCCGATTCGCCGAAGTCGCCTCCGAGCGGCGGTCGGAGCCGCGCCACGGCGGCGGAGCGTACGCGCTCCCCGTGGGCCTCGAGCACCGCGAGGAGCCACCGGCGGCGGTCGCGCCTCGGTTCGAGACGCAGCGACTCGAGAAGGTGATCGACGGCGTAAGAGGAGAAGAAGCCGAGAACCGTCCGCAGCGAAGGCCGCTCCTCGATCCGGCCGGCCGCGCGGAGGATCCGCTCCCCGTCGAGCGCGAGGCCGATACGGTCCCGGACGAGCATGACGCTCGCGGAATCGAGCCGGTGATCCGCCTGCCAGCGCTCCGCGCTCTCGAGGAGGAGGGCAGCCTGGCGAAGCGAACCCTTGTTGAAGAGATCGACGGCGGCCGACACGACCTCGTGAAAGCGCACCATGGGATCGGGGCCCGCCCGGGCAGCGCGGGGTGGCGCCGCATCGGCGGCGGGGCCGAGGGCGGGAGGTGGAGTGTTCACGGCCACCGTCGCGCTGAAGCATTCGCTCATGATCGAGATGAAAGAGCAACCTGCGGGCCAGCTCGAAATGCGGAGGCCGCGAGGGGTCTGGAAGAAAATGAGGGCCGCCAGCCTTCGTTTTGGCGGGCCCGCGCACCGCACCCGAACGGCGTACCGTCGGTCGGTCGCGGCGCCGTCGAAAGTTTCAAACGCCGGAGTATCAGACTTTGGACGCCGCGGACGGGACCCGACGGCCTCAGAGTCTCCGCACGGAAAGGAGCGTGAGGTCGTCTCCGGGATCGACTCCCTCCTCGTGTGTCCGCACCGCTCCGACGATGTCGTCCAGGGCCTGGCGCGCAGATCGCGGAACCTCGTCGAGGAGCCGGAGGATCGTGGCTTCGCCGAAGAGCGCGCCGGACGGCGAGCGGGCCTCCGAGGCGCCGTCGGTAAACGCGAGGAGAAGGTCGCCCCGTCCGATCTCGACGGTGCGCGCCGAGTACTCCATCCCGGGAAGGGCGCCGACGGCGGGGCCGGTCGGGGAAAGCCGCTCGATCGCCCCGGCGGCTCTGCGGAGGACCGGCGGCTCGTGCCCGCCGTTGACCCAGGCGAGCGCGCCCGACGCGGGATCGAGGATCCCGAAGAAGATGGTCGCGAACATGTTCGAGCGGCCGTGCGTGCGGGCGATGTAGTCGTTCGTCAGGGCCACGATGCTGCGCGCCGCGGGCGCCGCCGGGGTGCCCGCGCCGTGGAGCTCGGCGTGGGAGCGCAGGAGGCTTCGGAAGAGGGCCATGAAGAGCGCGGCCCCGACGCCCTTGTCGCAGACGTCGCCGACGACGAGGGCGACACGCCCGTCCTCGAGCGCGAAGGCGTCGTAGAAGTCGCCCGCGACCTGGCGCGCCGGATGAAAGGCCGCGGCGATCTCCCAGCCGTCGGGCTGCGGGAGCGCGTCGGGGAGGAAGTCGCGCTGGATCTGGCGGCCGATCTCGAGGTCGCGTTCCAGCGCGCGGGTGTGGAGGCGCTCGGCGTCCTCGAGCCGCTTCTTCTCGAGCGTCGTGGTCACCCGCGCGCGCAGCACGACGGCGTTGAAGGGCTTCGGCAGGTAGTCCGCGGCGCCGAGCTCGATCGCTCGGGCGACGCTCTCGATCTCGTCGACGGCGGAGATCATGATGACGGGAATCGTGCGGAGCGCCGCATCCCCGTGCATCTTCTCGAGGACCTCGAACCCGTCCATCTCCGGCATCATGATGTCGAGCAGCACGAGGTCGATCCCGCCCGCGGCCAGGGCCTCGAGGGCCTCGCGCCCGTTCGCGGCCATCGTGACCTCGTGGCCGAGGGCGCGCAGGCGGCGCTTGAGCAGGTCGCGGTTGACCTCCGTGTCGTCGACGACGAGGAGGCGGCCGGGAGGCGCCGTCACGCGCCCCGCGGCGCGAGGAGCTGGCGGAGATAGGGGATCTGCTTCTCGGCCGCGCGCGCGCCCTCCTCGATGACGTAGGGAATCCTGTCGGTGTCGAAGAGGTGAATCTTGTGCTCGAACTGCGGGATGATCGGGAGGATCTCGTGGTGGTGCGCGAGATTGTGGAAGGCGTAGTTGGCCTTGAGCAGGTTGTTCGACGTGATCGACGAGAGCTGGAAGGCGAAGCGCATCACGCTCGAGATCCGCGTCTGATACGGGCTCTCGAAGCCCATGGTGATGATGACGTCGGCGCCCTCCTTGATGGCGACGCCGATCGGCATCGGGTCGGAGAGGAACCCGTCGACGAACGTCCGGTCGCCGATCTTCCACGGCTGGAAGATGTAGGGGATGGCGATCGAGGCGCGGATCGCGTCGACCACGCCGCCCTTCGAGAAGACGACCTGCTCGCCGGTGAAGAAATCCGTCGCGGTCAGGTGCAGGGGGATCTTCGCGTCCTCGAAGCGGGCCTCGCCGAAGCCCCGACGCAGCCGCTCGAGCACGAGGCGGTCGTCGACGAGTCCGAACCGCTCGTCGAATCGGAAGAGCTTCGGGAGCATCGCGGAGAGCAGCGCGCGGGTGTTCCGCTTCTGCGTGATCTCCCTGGTCCAGAGTTCGCGGGTCTTGGCCTCGGCGTCCGCGAGGTCGTGACCCATCGCGACGAAGGCCGCATAGAGCGCGCCGCCGCTGCAACCGACGACCATGTCGATCGGGATCCGCTCGCGCTGGAGGACCTTGAAGAGCCCCAGCGCGGCGGCGCATTTGACCGACCCGGAGCCGATCACGACCGCGACCCGAATGCGCGAACGCGGGGGTGGGGCGGCGCTCACGCGCCCTGGGCCGGGAAGCTCGCCACGGCCTCGTCGATCCCGCCGAAGACCTTCAGGATGCCCGTGAAGCCGGCGAGGTCGAGCACGCGCCAGACGTCCGGCTGGACCGCGGCGAGGCGGAGGTCCCCGCCTCGCTGGCGCGTTTCCTTGACCGTCTCGAGCAGCGCGCGCAGCCCGGCGCTCGAGGTGTACTCGACGCCCGAGAAGTCTCCGACGATCCGGATGAAGCCTCCGGCCACCTCTTCGCGAAACGACGCGACCAGGGCCGGAGCGGTCGATCCGTCGACGCTCCCGGCGATCGCGATGACCGTGACGTGCGCGCGGCGTTCCACGCGGATGTTCATGGGCGATGGCTCCTCTTGACCAGCGTCAGGCGGTTCCCCCCCGACGGATCCGGTCCGTAATCTATCTCGTCCACCGACTTCCGGATAAGGTGCCAGCCGAGACCGCCGATGCGGCGCTCCTTCCAGTCCGAGGACAGGTCGGGGGGCGGAACGTCCGACGGATGGAAGGAGCGTCCGCGGTCGACGATGGTCACGCGGACGCCCGTCCCGTCGGCCTCGCAGGCGAGGACGATCGTCTCGCCGGGTCGGCCCGCGTACCCGTGCTCGATGATGTTCGTGCACGCCTCGTCCACGGCGAGTTTCAGGTCGAAGCTGGCCGAAGCGTCGACTCCGGCCTGCCGGCAGGCTTCCTCGACGAACGCGCGCACCGCCTCGAGGCTCTCGAGGCGCGCCGCGACCGACGTCTCGGTGCGCATGGCGTCAGGGGCGGGGCGCGCGCCGCAGGAGCGCCTCGATCTTCCCCAGGAGGCGCGGAAGCTCGACGGGCTTGGTGTCGAAGTCATCGCAACCGGCCACGCGCGCCCGGGCCTCGTCCTCGGCCATCGCGTGCGCGGACAGTCCGATGACGGGGATGTCCGCCGTGCCCCGCTCGGCCTTGATCCGCCGGGTCGCCTCCCATCCGTCGAGCACGGGCAACGCGAGGTCCATGAGGATCAGGTCGGGTCCCTCGGTCGTCGCCTTCGCGACACCTTCCTCGCCGTCCCCGGCGATCGCGACCTCGTAGCCGCGCTTCTCGAGGCGCCGCGAGAGCATGTCGCGGGAGAGCTCGTTGTCTTCGACGATGAGTATGCGTGCCAGGGGTGCTCCTACGCCGCCGCCCCGGGCCGGCGTCGCGCGAGGACGCCGGCCATCCGGTCGAGGTCGATGGGCTTGACGAAATAGTCGGCGGCGCCGAGCGAGAGTCCCCGGCTTCGGTCGTCGACGACGGTGACGACCACGACCGGCGTGCGGCGCAGGGCGGCGTCGGCGCGCAAGTCCTCGAGGAGCTTCCAGCCGTCGGTGTCGGGCAGCACGACGTCGAGGGTGATGACCTCGGGCCGATTCTCGGACGCGAGGCGCATGCCCTCGGCTCCGGTCGTCGAGATCGCGACATCGAATCCCTCCCGGGCGCCGAGACGAGCCATCAGCTCGCCGACGGCGGGATCGGAATCGATCACGAGGACGAGCGGGCGCGGCCGCTGGGCGGCCGGGCCGCCCGGCGGGAGCTTGACGCCCGCGAGCGTCGAGATTCGCACGGAGGTTGCGTCACCGTCGAAGTTTTCGATCTCGCCCGGAAGGCGGACCGTGAACGTGCTGCCCCGGCCCGGCACGCTCTCGACCGCGATGTCGCCGCCCATCAACAGGCAGAGCTTGCGCGTGATCGCGAGGCCGAGCCCGGTGCCGCCGAACTTCTTCGACGTTCCGGCGTCGGCCTGGACGAAGGCCTCGAAGAGCTTCGCCGTTGCCGCCGCCGTCATGCCGATTCCCGTGTCCGAGACACGGAAGAACACCCAGTTGCCGGCCGGGCCGACCTCGCGGCGCACGTCGAGGGTCACGAGGCCCCCCTCGGTGAACTTGCCCGCGTTCGAGAGGAGGTTCAGCAGCACCTGGCGAACCTTGGTTGCGTCCTCGCGGATGCTTCCGAGGCCGTCGGGGCAGTGAACCTCGAGACGGTTGCCCTTTTTCTCGATGAGGGGCCGGGCGGTCTCGACCGCCTCCCGCACCGCCCCCGCCACCTCGAAGGTTTCGAGGTAGAGGCGCATCTTCCCGGCCTCGACCTTGGAGAGATCGAGAACGTCGTTGATCAGGCCGAGCAGGTGCCGCCCGGCCGTCAGGATCTTCTTGAGGTCGGCCAGCTGATCGGCGTTGCCCGCGGCCTCGGCGTCCTCCGAGAGCATTTCGCTGTATCCGAGGATGGCGTTCAAGGGGGTGCGCAGCTCGTGGCTCATGTTGGCCAGGAACGCGCTCTTGGCCTGGCTCGCCTGCTTCGCGGCCTCGTTGGCCTCGAGCGCCGACTGAAGCGCGCTCTCGGTGACGGCGTACTGCTCCTGGATGCGCTCGTTCTGGGCAGCCAGCTCCTTTTTCGCCGCGAGCCAGCGGCGCGTCTGGACGTGGGAGTAGTAGCCGAAGATCGACGTGAAGGAAAACGTCCCGAGCACCGAGAGGATCGTGGTGATGACCGAGGCACTCGTGTCGACGTGGAACCCCATGAACGATCCGACGAAGAGCATGCCAGCGCAGACGGCGCCGGCCGCCCAGATGGCGAACCGGACGCCGCCGATCGAGAGGCAGGCCGCGATGATTGCCGTGATCATCATGATGCTCGGCAGCGGGCAGAAGCTCATGCCGCCCGCCCAGCAGCCGAGGAGGAAAGAGTCGAAGAGAAGGTTGCGGCGTTCCGCGGCCCGGCTGTCCGGCGAGATGCGGGCCGCGACGTAGAGCAGCTGCGGCCAGACGAGCCCCGTGAATCCGATCGCCGTCCAGAGCCAGAAGCTCTTCGGGTAGTCCCAGAAATAGGACAGGACCACGAAAGCGACGATGAGCATCGCCGGGACGCGGACGCGATAATCGAGGGCGACGAGGGGGTGGAGTTCGCGGCGCTTGGCGTCCATCGGCGGGCGGCGGGCAGTCTACCAAAGCGATAGGATTCGCGAGGAACGCTCATGGCCCACTCGCGCCGCCGCTTCCTCCGTCACGCGGCCACCGCCGCCTCCGCCACGTGCGTGGCCCCGCGAATCCTCGCGCGGCCCGCGGCATCGAAGGACAATGCCATGCAATCCTCCGAGGCGATCGAAGCGGCACTGAGTCTCCTGGCGCCGACCGGGCCCGAGTACCACGGTGGCCTCGCCAACCACGGTCCGATGGCGGCCGAGGCCCTCGTCGCGCTCGAGCGCCCCGACGCGGTGGTCCCGTGGGTCGAGATGTACCGGAAGCGCCTCAACGATCACCCCGCCGGGGCGAGCCGCATCGACCCGGCGGCATGGCGCGAGGCGCTCGGCGTTCAGGGACGGGTCGGCGACTGGATCGCCTTCTTCCGCCGCGAGCTCGCCGAGCACCCCTGGAAGGAGGTGCTCGCGGTTTGGACCGCACGCTTCTCTCCCGGCGTCGTCGCGGCGGCCTTCCACGGCGCGATCCGCACGTCGCACGCGGTGCGGAGCCTCGAGGCCGCCGAGAGCCCGGCACGGGTCCGGGAGCTCGCCGAGGGGCTCGGCTACTGGGCGGCCACGTACAACGCGCTGCCGGAGGCGGCGGTTCCTCATCGGCCGCCCGCGGGGCGCCGACCCTCGCAGGCGATCGCCGGGGTCCCGGAGCTTCCGCCCGGGCGCCGCGTCTTTCACGGCAACATCACCGATCGGCTGGCGCCGCTCGACGCCTTTCCGCCGTTTGCGTCCGTTGCCGACGCGGTCGATCCGTCGGGTGACGCGTCGGCTTTCCTCTCGGACCTGACGGCGACTTTCGCGGCTGTGTACCTGGCGAGCGTTCCACCGGGCAGCACGATCACGTTCATCCACGGCGTCACGGGGCCGGCAGCGGTCCGGACGCTGCTGCCCTACGTGTCGGCCGATGAGCGACGCCGGCTGCTCCGCTACACGTGGCAGGCCTGCGCCTCGTTCGCGTCGGCGAACGGGTTCAGGGCGACGCCCGCCGAAGCCGTTGGCGCATTGCCGTCCCGCGTCGAGCTCGCCGATCGCGCGATCGCGACCAGCGACGAGCACGCGATCAAGTTCACCGAGGCATGCTTCCGCGAGCACGCGCTGAATCCGAATCCGGTCTACATCTGGGCCGCGAGGGACGGCGTCGCCCGACTGGGCTGAGCTACTTCAATCCGGTTGCGAGGTAAAGCTCGTCGAGCGCGCGCCGGTACGAGTACACGTAGGAGGTGTCGTCCGGGGCGATCAGGATCGGGCCGACCTGCTCGACGCCCGACGGATCGGGAGGCTGGAGCTCCTTCCAGAGCGTACGCCGTCCGGTCCGGATATCGACGACATCGACCCGGAGCGGCGGGGCCGAGGGGCGATAGACGAGAATCGAGTTTCCGTCGCCCGTCCATCGCAGCGGAACGTCCTCCGGCTCCACCCCCGGCACGGGATGGGGCTCGCCCGGCTCGGCCGGGTATATGGCGACGCGCCGGTCCGGACCGGTGGCCGCGATCGACTTTCCGTCCGGCGACACGACATCGAACAGAAAAGTGACGCCTTCGGGCGAGATGGCGCGCGGCTGGCCGTCGGGAATCTCCTGGACGAAGAGCTGGGAGCCATGTCCCGGCTCGTTGCCCGAGATGAGGACCCGGCGCCCGTCCGGGAACCACGTCGCGGACTGGATGTGGACCTCGCTCTTCGGGAGCTGCCTCGGCTCTCCGGTACCCGTCGGCAGAAGCACGAGGTGGTCGCCCGGGTCGCGCTTCGTCGTCAGTGCCCAGCGCCCGTCGGGCGAGAAGCCCCACGCGCCGCCCTCGCCGATCCGAACGGCCGGCGAACCCTCGAGCTTTCGCGTATAGACGCCCTGGGGCTGTATGTTCTGCTCCTCGAAGAGCACGGTCCTGCCGTCGCGGGTCAGGCCCTTGGGAAACGACCAGTTGAGCCAGGTCAGGTTGTGCTCCTCCCGGTCGCCCGCCGAGAATCCCACGATCTCGCGTCGTGAGGAGTTAGTGCCGAGGAGCACGCGCCCGTCCCTCGCGATGTCCTGGATCAGGGCTCCCGGAGAGTTCCAGACGAGCCGGCTCCCTCTCGAAAGGGAGGTTGCCCAGATGCCTCGCCCGCTCGACCAGACCTCGTCTCCGCGTGGCGACCAGGCGACGCCGCGCAGGGCAAACGGGCCGTCGGCCACGACTTTGCCGGTCGTGTCGATGATCCGGAGATTTCCGTTGTTGTCGCCACGTAGGGGATGATCGATGAAGGCGATGTGGCGGCCATCCGGCGAGACGCGGATGCTGCTGGCCCATCCCGCTGCGTCGTACAGCACCTTCCCGATCGGATACTCGATCCGGCTGCGGTTGCCCGATTGGCGCGTCACGGCGAGCTGCGTCCCGTCAGGAGACCAGTCGGCGTCTTCGACGTTTTCGAGAAGCTCCCGCGGCGCACCGCCGGCGAGCGGCACCCGCGCCAGGGTCCCGACCGTCTGGTAGCCGAAGAGGTAGTGCCGATCCAGGGAGACCGCGAGCTCGCCGCTCGAGGAGACCGCCAGAACGTCCGCCTTCGGCAGCCCCAGGGAGCGCGACTCGGGGCTGTCGGCCCGCGTCGTGAAGACGTTCATCGGGAGCCCGTCCCAGGCGGCGCCATAGACGATGGTCTGGCCGTCGGGTCCGAAGCGCGCCGAGCGGATCGTCCCGCGCGCGTACGTCAGGCGCGTGAGCTCGACCGGCGGCTGCGCCCGCGGAGTCGCGAGACCGCGACCGAGAAAGCCCGCCGCGATGCCGACGATGGCCGCCAGCGCCGCGGGAATGGCCCAGCCGCGGCGGCGCGGCTTCGCGGGTTCCGCCGTCTCGATCGCGCCAGAGACGGAAGTCTCGGTCAGGTGATCGCGGACGCTCTTCAGGTCTCGCGCGAGGTCCCTGGTCGAGGCATAGCGCTCCTCGGGATCCTTGGCGAGCAGGCGCTCGACGATCCAGCGTACGGGCGCCGGGGCCCTCGGCGCGAGCTGCGAAAGCGGCTCGGGCTCCTCGCGGATGATTGCGACGAGCGTCTCGGCGCCGGTCTTCCTCGAGAACGCCTTCTTGCCCGTCGCCATCTCGTAGAGGATCGCCCCGAGCGTGAACTGGTCGGAGTGGTAGTCGACTGGCTGGCCGCTCGCCTGCTCGGGCGACATGTAGCCGGCGGTGCCCATGACGGTGCCGGGCTGCGTCGGCGCCGCGATCGCGGTCGGGGCGACGGACTCGTCCTGGGAAGAGGCTTCGGTCAGCTTCGCCAGACCGAAGTCGAGGATCTTCGCGTAGCCGTCCTTCGAGATCATGATGTTTTCGGGCTTCAGGTCCCGGTGAACGATGCCGGCGGAGTGAGCCTTGGCGAGGCCCTCGGCGGTCTGGACCGCGACGTCGAGGAGCTTCTTCGTCGACACGGGCTCGCCCGCGACGACGAGCTCGCGAAGGGTTTTCCCCTCGATGAGCTCCATGGCGATGTAGACGGTCCCGTCGGCCTCGCCGATGTCGTAAATCGTCAGGATGTTGGGGTGATTGAGCGCCGAGGCCGAGCGCGCTTCCATCTCGAAGCGCTGGCGGCGATTGGGATCGGAGGCGGTGGCGGAAGGCAGGACCTTCACCGCGATCTCGCGCCCGAGCTTGGCGTCCTTCGCGCGGTAGACCTCACCCATGCCGCCCGCGCCGATCGGCGCGACGATCTCGTAGGGGCCGAGGCGAGCCCCGGGCGAGAGGCTCATGGCGCCTCCAGCTCCGAATTCACTTCAGCCCCGTCACCAGAAACAGATCGTCGAGAACACGCCGATAAGAGTAGACGTGAGACCTGCCGTCCGGCGTGACCAGGACGGGCCCGATGGCGAGGACGCCGGCCGGATCCGGGGGGTTGAGCTCTTTCCAGAGGCGGCGCGCCCCGGTGGCGACGTCGAGAACGTCGACACGCGCGGGCATTCCGGCCCTGAGGACGTAGAGTGAGCGGCCGTCGGTGGTCCATCCGAACGGGTTGTCGCCCTCGAGGGTGCCGGGAAGCGCGCGCGACTGTCCGCCGTCGATCGTCACGAGTTGGACCGACCGGTTCGGGGCGAGCGCCACGACGACTCGGCCGTCCGGGCTGATCGGCTTTCCGCCATAGGGGAGGTCGAAGCCCTCCGGCGTGAACGGCCGCGGCGTTCCTCCGTCGATCTCCTGCAGGAAAAGCCGGGAGCCCTTGCCCGGCTCGTTCGCCCAGAAGAGGAGCCGTCCGCCGTCCGGAAAGAAGGTCGCCCACTGATAGGACAGTCCTGCCTTCGGAAGCGGCTTCGGTCGTCCGGCGCCGGTCGGCAGGAGCGTGAGCTGCGACGCGTCGGAATTGGTGGTCAAGGCCCACTGGCTATCCGGGGACAGGGCGAATCCCCGCGCCTGGCCGAGCAGCACGGCCGGAGAACCGTCCGTTTTCCGGACGTAGCAGAGATAGTTGTCCCGGCCGAGGGTTTGCTCATCGAAGAGCAGGATCGTGCCGTCGTTCGAAATGTCGTCGGGATACGACCAGTTGAGCCAGGTCAGGTTGCGCTCGCGCGCCTCGCCCGCCCTCCCTCCGACGATCTCCCTCCTGTAGTTGATCCGCTTGGCGAGGAGCCTCCCGTCCGGGGCGATGTCTTCGGGGGTGAATCCACCGGCGAGCGAGAGCCAGGGGCGCTCCCTGCCGGAAGTCGAGACTCGCTTCTGAATGCCCGCGCTCATTCCCCCGCCTCCGACCACGATGTCGCCCCGACGCGACCACGTGAAGCTCGACGTGCCGGTGATCCGCGGGCCCTCGACGAGGGACCGCTTCGCCAGGTCGAGGAGCCTGAGCCGGCCGGTGTTGTCGCCTCGCTCCGAGTGCTCGATGAACGCGAGCCAGTGCCCGTCGGGCGAGAAACGCAGATTGTTGAGCCAGCCGGTCGCTTCGTGAAGCACCGTACCGATCGGGTACTCCAGCCGCGCCCGGTCTCCGGCCCGGCGGATGACGGCCATTTCCCGGCCATCGGGCGGCCAGTCCGCTCCCTCCACGGCCTCGAGCACTTCTCGCGGCGCGCCGCCGCTCGAGGGCACGCGGGCCAGCCGGCCTGACGACTCCCATCCGATCACCGGATGCCAGCCGAGCGAGATCGCCAGATCCCCCGTGCCCGACACGGCCAGCAGATCGGCCGACGGGAGGCCGAACGACTTCGATTCCGGGCTTTCCGGCCGGGTCGTGAAGATCTCAACGGGATTCCCGTCCCAGGCTGCGCCGTAGATGACCGATTTTCCGTCGGGAGCGAAGCGCGCCGTGAGGATCGCGCCGCTGCGAAACGTGAGCCTCTGGAAGGTCGGCTGGGCCGGGGCGAAGAGCTCGAGGCTTCGGGCCGCGAGCAGGGCGATGCCGCCTCCGCCGATGAACGCGAGCGCGGCGGGAGCGAGCCACCGGCGCCGTGGCGCTTTCGCCGGCTCGGCCGTCTCGAGTCCGCCGGACACGGAAGTCTCCGAAATGTGGTCACGGACGCTCTTGAGATCGCGTGCGAGGTCCTTGGTGGATGCGTACCGTTCCTCCGGGTCCTTCACGAGCAGGCGTTCGACGATCCAGCGCACGGGCGCCGGCGTTCCCGGCGCGGCGTGGGAAAGGGGCGGCAGCTCGTCGCGGATGATGGCGACGAGCGTCTCCGCCTTGGTCTCGCGCTGGAAGGCCCGTTCTCCGGTCGCCATCTCGTAGAGGATCGTCCCGAGGGAGAACTGATCGGACCGGAAGTCGATCGACTGTCCGCGTGCCTGTTCGGGCGACATGTAGCCGGCCGTGCCCATGACCGTGCCCGGCTCCGTCGGGGCCGCCCCGGCCGTTGGAGCCGCGGAGGCCTGCTGGGCGTCGGGTTCGATCAGCTTCGCCAGACCGAAGTCGAGGATCTTCGCGTAGCCGTCCTTCGAGATCATGATGTTCTCGGGCTTCAGGTCCCGGTGCACGATGCCGGCGGAGTGCGCCTTGGCGAGGCCCTCGGCTGTCTGGACCGCGATGTCGAGGAGCTTCCTGGTCGGCAGCGGCTCGCCCGAGGCGACGAGCTCGCGCAGGGTCTTGCCCTCGACCAGCTCCATGGCGATGTAGACGGTCCCGCCCATCTCGCCGATGTCGTAAACCGTCAGGATGTTGGGGTGGTTCAGGGCGGAGGCGGAGCGAGCCTCCTGCTCGAACCGCTGGCGGCGATCCGGATCCGAAGCGACGAGCTCGGGCAGAACCTTGACCGCGATCTCGCGCCCGAGCTTCGCGTCTTTCGCGCGATACACCTCGCCCATGCCGCCGGCGCCGATCGGCGCGAGGATCTGGTAGGGGCCCAGGCGAGAGCCCGCCGACAGAGTCATTGCGCCTCGAGCTCCGAAGTCATTTCAGTCCCGCCACCAGAAACAGATCATCGAGCATCCGGCGATAAGGTAAACAAAGGATTTCCCATCTGGCGTCATCAGGACAGGCCCGATCAACGCGAAACCTCCCCGGCCGCACCGCCGCGCCATCGGCCGGCCCAGAACGAGAGCCCCAGGCTCGCCAGGAGCGCCTCGAACCTCGGATCCGAGCGTAGCGGGTCGAAGCCGGGAAAGCCAACCAGCAGCAGCATGCCCTGGCGCTCCGCCTCGGCGCGCTGCAGAACCTGGAAGGCCGCGTCCTTCTCACCCAGCGCCGCCAGAAGCCAGCCCTCCGGGACGACCGCCGGCGCCGTCACGGGTCGGGCCTGCAGCTCTTTCAGGATGGCCCTGGACTCGTCGATCCGACCGGCCGCCGCCAGGGCCCATCCGAGGGCGCCGTGAATGAACCCGCCCCGGTGGGACGGCGTCGCCGCGCGCTCCAGCATCGCGAGCCCGTCCTCGAACCGACCCAGGGCGGTCCGCGCCAGTCCCGACCCCCACAGCGCCAGCGTGTTCTCCCTGTCGAAGGCCAGGGCCTGGGCGAAGAGCGCTTCAGCCTCGGCCGCGCGCCCGTCCAGCAGCAGGGCGACGCCGCTCATGGCGTAGGGATACGGTGCGAGGGGGTCGGATTCGCGAGCGTGCTGCAGGTGCGGCATCGCTTCGCTCGTCCGCCCGAGAAGGGTCAGCAGGAGCGCGCTCCAGCAGCGGGCCTGCACGTGATCGGGTCGAAGGTCGACGGCCCGCCGCAGAGCACGCTCCGCAGCCTCCCAGTCCCTCTCGGCGAAGGCGATCATGCTCTCGACGAACAGGGAGTCCGCGGACTCTCCCTGCTGCGCCGCCGCCCTTGCGAGCGCCTTCTTCGCCGCCGCGAAGGCCTCCTGCGCAGGCACCAGGCTGTACATCGCGGCAAGGATGTGGACTTCGGCCAGCCCCTCCCATGAGGCGGCGTGGGACGGGTCGAGGCGCACCGCCTCCTGGAAGGCCTTCAGGGCGTCGGCCTGATCGTTCTTGGTGTACCGCAGGTGCCGGCCCTTCAGGTAGTGCCGGTAGGCCTCGAGGTTGGCGACCGGCGGGCGGGCCCTGATTGCGCGCGCTCCCGGAGCCAGGCGCGCTCTGACCCCTTCGACGACGCCGGCGGCGATCTCGTCCTGGACCGCGAAGACGTCGCTCGCTTCCCGGTCGAAACGCTCGGACCAGATCTGGTAGCCGGTCGCGGCGTCGGTCAGCTGCGCGGTGACGCGTAGCCGGCTTCCCGACGTCCGCACGCTGCCCTCCAGAACGTGGCCGACCGAGAGGGCGCGGGCGATCGCGGGTAGTTCGGCTCCGTCCCGGCGCGCCCGGAAGGCCGAGGTCCGGGACGCCACGCGAATCCCGGCGACCCGGACGAGAGCGTTCATGATCTCCTCGGCCATTCCCTCGCAGAGGTACTCCTGGTCCCGGGCGGCGCTCATGTCCGCGAACGGCAACACGGCGATCGCGATCGGCGTGGAATCGGCTGGCGCGGCCGACACCTCCGGGATTTCGAGACCTGCCTTGCGCAGTCCGTCGACGTGCCGCTCGAGGAGCGCCGGGTCCGCAACCCACTTCCCCAGCTCCTCGCGCACGACCAGGCCGAAGTCCGGCTTCTGGGCCAGCAGCTCTCGCAGCGCATTGCGCCCGGCTTCTTTCTCGCCGAGCTGACCGTACGCTGCCGCGAGAGCCTCGTGCGTGTAGAAGTAGCTCGGCATGTTGATTTTCAGGGCAACGTCCAGCGCGCCCCGGTCGTCTCCCTTGCGGAACGCGTTGTTGAAGCTGGCGAACCGGTACCAGCCGGGATGGTGGGGGTTCAGTTGCATCGCGTGCGCGGCCAGAGCGCAGCCGTGCTCCCAGTCGCCGGCATATCCCATGAGGATGCCCATGAATGCGGTCGTGCATCCGTCCATGGGATTGAGCGCGACGGCTCGCTCCGCGGCGTTCCGGAACGCCTGGAACTCCCTGCGGAAGAAGAGGGCCTGGGCGAGCATGTGGTACCCAAGGTGGTTGGAGGGCGCGGCGGCGACCGCCCGCCGCGCGGCGTCGAGGGCGCGGCCGAGGGGATCGGGCCGCACGTTGAAGCCGTGCTTGTGCTCGTCCGCGTAGAGTGTCGACAGCATGGCGAGGGCATCGGCGTTGCCGGGGGCGGCTTCGACCGCTCGCTCCAGACCGTCCCTCACCGCGGCGTGCTCTTCGGCGTTGAGGCGCTCCATGTAGCCGAAGCTGCGCAGGACCGCTTCGTACGGAGTGAGCTCCTCGGGGCGGCGGCCGCGCAGGGCTTCGCTCATGGTGTGTGGCAGGACCCCGTTCATGTCGGCGACCGTGGAGACGATCCGAGGTGCGACCTCGTCCTGCAGCTCGAAGATCTGGTCGGGGTGAAGGGGGCGCGTGTAGGTCTCGGCCCACAGGTGTGCCCCGGAGCCGGCATCGACCAGCTGCGCGGCGATGCGCAGGGTCGAACCCGCCTGGCGAATGCTGCCCTCCATCACGTACCGGGCGCCGAGATCCTTGCCGAGCGATCGGACGTCGGCCGCCTCGCCGGTGTGTCGCGAAGTCGAGCTGCGCGCGATGACCCTGAGGTAGGAGAAGCGCGAAAGGCCCGTCACGATGTCCTCGGTCAGCCCCTCGGCCAGGGCCGTGAGGTTGGCGTCGGCGCCGCTGGACTTGAACGGCAGCACGGCCACCCAGAAACCGTCCTCGGCGCGGGTGGCGCCCGAGTCCAGCGACGCGGCGGGACGCACCCCGGCGTGCTCGGCGTCCCGGCCGACGGGAGGTGTGCGCGCCCGCTCGGCCAGCGACGCGGCCGCCGGCGACGACGCGGCGAGAGCCTCCGCCTCCGCCAGGCCCTGCATCAGCCGCTCCACGAGGTCGGCGTCCAGAATCCACAGCTCCTCGTTTGCCGGTAGATCCTCGCGATAGGCCGGGAACAGGCGTTCCAGGGCGTCCAGCGCGGCCCGGGCATCCTCCCGCCGGCCCAGCCGGCCACAGACGGCGGCCGTCACGAAGTGGCTCCAGAAGAACTCGGGCATGTTGATTCGCTTCGCCGTCTCCAGGGCTTCTTCGTACTCGCCCTTTCGAAAGTGGTTGTAGAACGGGGCAAAGTGGTACCAGCCCGGGTGGTGAGGGTTCAGGACCATCGCTTTCCGCGTGATCTCGACGCCCCGTTCCCATTCGCCCGAAAACGCGATCAGCATGGCCATGGTGGCCACCGTGCTCGTGTTGCGCGGGTTCAGCGACATCGCCCGCTCCGCCGACGTGCGGAACGTCCCGAGGTCGCGGGCGAAGTAGGCCGCATCCGCCAGCGCCTCCCACCCGAGCTGGCAGGTGGGATCGATCTCGACCGAGCGGCGGGCGGCGTTGCGCGCCCTCTCGATCGAATCCGGCAAGGGATTGAGGCGGTGCTGGTGCTCGTGAGAGTAGAGACGGGAAAGGCAGGCCCAGGCGTCCGCATGCGCGGGCTCACGCTCGAGCCCCCGCTCGAGGGCCGCGCGAAGTCGGGCGTGCTCGTCGGCCCGGATCTGGTGCCAGTATGCGTAGAAGCGCAGCACCATCTCCGTCGCCGTGAGCTCCTCGATGGGCCTGTCCCGAACCGCCAGGGCCATCGAGCGAACGAGGACGCCGTAGGGGTCCGCGACGGTGGCCACCACCCGGTCGGTGATCTCGTCCTGCACGGCGAAGATCCCGAGCTTTGCGAAGTCGCGGTCGTACGCTTCCGCCCAGAGGGTCGTGCCGGTCGAGGTGTCGAGCAGCTGAATGCTGACCCTCACCGTGCCGCCAGCCTTGCGGACGGCGCCTTCCAGGGCGTAGCTGGCCCCCAGCCGGCTGCCGATCGAGCGCACGTCCGTGGACTGATTCTTGAACTGCAGCGTCGAGTTTCGCGAAACGACGAATAGAAAGGGAAAGCGCGAGAGACCGGTGGTGATGTCCTCGGACAGGCCGTCCGCGAAGGCATCGAGCTCGGCATCTCCAGCCGGGCCCTTGAGTGGCAGCACGGCGATCCACGGGGCCACCGGGCGCGAGGGATGCGATCCGGAGGAGGGAGCCGGACTTCCACGGCCGGGCGTGGAGAGCGAGACACCCGAGGCGGGGGCAAATGCGAGCTCGGCGCGCAGTCCCTTCAACTCGTTGTGGAGGTCCTGCGCGCTCTGCATCCGATCGCGCGTGTCCTTCTCCAGGCACCGCCCGATGATCCGGGACAGGTGCCGCGGCAGATCCGCACGCAACTCGAGGATCGCCGAGGGCGTGTCGCGCAGGATCGACGAGATGAGCTCGGCCGAGGAGTTGCCCCGGAACGGCCGAGTCCCGCTCGCCATCTCGTAGAGGATGACCCCGAGCGAGAAAATATCGGTCCGGTGGTCCACCACCCGGCCCGCGACCTGCTCGGGCGACATGTAGGGCATCGTCCCCATCACGACGCCGTCGCGCGTGTGCATCTCCGTCGGAAGCTGCGAGCCGAGGTTGTCGCCGGTTTCGGCCGCGGCGAGTTTCGCGAGGCCGAAATCGAGGACCTTGACCCGGCCCCTCTCGGCGATCATGACGTTGGCGGGCTTCAGGTCGCGGTGGACGATGCCCTTCTCGTGGGCGGCGGCCAGCGCGTCGGAGAGCGGCACGGCGATCTCGAGGAGCCGGTCGGCGTCGAGCCCGCCCTCGGGGATGACGAGGTCGAGAGACTGTCCCTCGACGAGCTGCATCGTCAGGAAGTGGACGCCGTCGGATTCCTCGACCGAGAACACGCTGACGATGCCGGGGTGGTCGAGGGCGGCGAGCGCCCGTGCCTCCCGCTGGAAGCGCTCGAGCCGTTCGGGATCGGCGGCCATCTCCGCCGGGAGAACCTTGAGCGCCACGTCGCGCCCGAGCTTCGTGTCCGTGGCCCGGTACACCTCGCCCATCCCGCCGGCGCCGATCGACGCGGTGATGCGGTAGTGGGCGAGAGATTGGTCGATCACGGCCGGAGCATGACACCGCCCGCGCCGGGCGCCGAGGGCTCATCCGGAGGCCCCCGGTGCCCTTCGTCCCGGGCGACGGGCGGCCGGCGGGCTACTTCGCCTTCCAGGTGCCTTTCCACGCGTTCGTCTGGCGCCCGTCCTTGTACTGCGTCGACGGCGCGTAGGTGCCGCCGCCCTCGACGGTCGTCCACTTCCCGGTGCCGCCCATGAAGCCCCAGCGGCCGCCGCTCGCATCGGCCCGCCACCAGTAGAACGCCACGTCGCCGTCGCCGTCGACCGAGTCGCAGGTGCCGGCGGAGCGGATGGGCGCTCCGTTCTTCGCGACGACCGAAGTGCCGGAGCAGACCATGCTGGCCTCGTGGAGCGGGTTCGACGGATCGTCCGCGGTGATGAATCCCTTGAACGACACGCGGTTGACCGCCGTGCCGTCCGCCAGCGTGAAGGTCTCGACGACCTCCGGCACGAACATGTTGCGGCCCGAGCCCTTGATCTCCTGGGCCGACAGAGGCACGGCAATCAGGGTCAAACCCGCGAGAACGGCACCCGCCAGTGGGAGTTTGGGTTTGGACATGGGATCCCTCCTTTTGAGTCGGATACTACTGCTCGAGGTCCGGGGGAGCCCGACGGCAGAGGCCTTTGCTCGAAGTGGGCGGTTTGCCTCGCTCGCGAGGAGATAATCGGCGCCGGGGAGGGACGTTGCTCGGCCGCACCCTTTCTCACTACCGCGTCGAGAAGCGCCTGGGGGCGGGAGGGATGGGTGAGGTGTTCCTCGCCCGCGACCTGGCGCTCGGGCGGATGGCCGCCGTCAAGGTGCTCTCGTCGTCCCTCACACCGGAGGCCCGCGCGCGGCTCTTCCGGGAGGCCGAGGCGAGCGCCCGGCTCCAGCATCCGGCGATCGCGACGTTCTTCGAGGCCGGGGAGGCCGACGGCGTCGCGTTTCTCGCGATGGAGTTCGTCGCCGGCGAGACGCTGCGCGATCGGCTTCGTTCCGGGCCGCTGCCTTTCCCGCAGGCGCTCTCGATGACGGCGTCGCTTCTCGAGGCGCTCGTGCACGCGCATGCAGCCGGCGTCATCCACCGGGACATCAAGCCCGAGAACGTCATGGTGACCGGGGACAATCTCGGCAAGCTCCTCGACTTCGGGATCGCGCAACTGGTCGCGGGTCCGGCCGAGGGCGAGGCCGCCACGGAAGTCGCGCTGACCGGGCCCGGCGCCGTCATCGGGACGCTCGGGTACATGTCGCCCGAGCAGCTGCGAGGGCAGCCGCTCGACGAACGGTCGGACCTCTTCTCCCTCGGCGCCGTTCTCTACGAGGCGATCGAGGGGCGGCCGGCCTTTCCCGGGGAGACGGCGGCGAACCGGATCGCGGCGATCCTGGCGGCCGAAGTCGCGCCCCCGACGGCCTCGGGCGTTCCGCCGGAGACACGCGTCGTGCTGGCGCGCGCGCTCGAACGCGACCCCGGGCGGCGCTATCCGTCGGCCGCGGCGTTTCTCACCGAGCTGCGGGCCCTCGGCTCCGGAGAGCTCGTCGCCTCGCTTCCGGACACGCTCGCGATTCTCGATTTTCGCAACCTCTCGCGCGATCCCGACGACGACTGGATCGGCAGCGGGTTTGCCGAGAGCCTCTCGGCCGATCTCGCGCGGCTTCCCGGCGTTTCGATCGTGCCCCGCGAGAAGGTTCGCGCGGCCCTCGCCGGGAGCGACGGGACGGGCGGGGTCGGGCGCCTCCTCGGCTGCCGGTGGGTGCTGTCCGGCGCCTACCAGCGCGCGGGCCGGCGCCTGCGGGTGACGTCGCACCTCGAGGACGGCGTGACGGGCGAGACCGCGGCCTCCGAAAAGATCGACGGCGACATCGACGAGATGTTCACGATGCAGGACCGGGTGTCCGCGGCCGCGGCGGAACGCCTGCGCCCGGGAGGCTCCGCGCCCTCGGTCCGCGTCGCGCCGCGCATCGACGTTTTCGAGCGACACGCGCGGGGTCGCCGCTTCTTCCACCGGCTCGAGAAAGGCACGCTCGACCAGGCGCGCACCCTGTTCGAGGAGGCGGTCGGCGCGGACCCGGCCTACGCTCCCGCGCTCGCCGGGCTCGCGGCCGTGCACGCAATGCGGTTCCCCTTCCAGACCGACCGCGCCGAGCTCGAGCGGTCCGAGAGCTACGCGCGGCGCGCGATCGCGGCCGACCCGGACCTCGCCGAGCCGCGCATCTGGCTGGGCTACTCGCTGTCACGCCTCGGCCGGGCGGAAGAGGCGTACGCGCAGGAGAAGCGCGCGATGGAGCTCGAGCCCGCGAACGTCTACGCCTCGTACTTCGGCGGGTTTTGCGCCGGGCTCCTCGGCCGGAGGGCGGAGGGGTTGGAGCTCTTCCAGCGGGCCGTCGAGCTCGACCCGCGCCACGGCTTCGCCTGGCTAGCCCTCGGCTGGACCCATCTCGACCTCGGCCACCCGTCCGAGGCCCGCTGGTGCCTGGAGAAGGCGGTGGCGCTCGAGGGCGAGTCGGCGACCGGTCCGACCGCCGGTGTCGCGGGATATCTCGGGGAATGCCTCCGCCGCAGCGGCGAGCTCGAGCTGGCGCGCGCGGCCTGCCTGCGGGGACTCGAGGCGGTCGAACGGTCGGACTTCATGTACCGCGACACGTTTCGCGGCCTGTGCCTTTGCGCTCTGGGACGGACGGCCCTCGAACAGGGAGACGTCGGCGCGGCGCGGGCGGCATTCACCCAGGCGGTGGCGCACCTGCGCGGCCGTCCGCGCGCGCTCGGGGGCGGGCACCTGCTCGTCCAGGCCCTCGCCGGCCTCGCCCGCGCGGGCGAGGAGTCGTCGCTCGAGGAGGCACTCGATCTCTTCGGGCGCCGGGAGAGGCACGACTTCTCGCTCATGTGGGCATGCTCGGACGACGTGACGCTGCTGGAGCTCTCGCGTGCGGCCGATCAGGCGGGACGATCCGAAGAAGCCGCAGAGCTGCTCGAAAAGGCGCGCGCGGCGGGCTCAGCCGAGGCGGCCGCCGTTCCGGCCCGGTAGCGACCGCGCCCTCCGCTTCAAGTGCTCGAGACCTCGTGGACGAACTGCTCGACTGCCCGGCGAAAGGAGGCCGGATCCACGGCGGGGTATCGGGTCAGCCCGGGCACTATCTGTTCGAAGCGGCGCAGGAGCTCCGCGGGCTCGATCAGTCCGCGCCGCGCCATCTCGGTGACGTCCGCGAGGTCCTGCGCGTGACCGCGCTCGAGCTTGGCGAGCGCCTGGGAGAGAAAGTCGTAGTGATGGAACGAAACCCGGCCCTCGCGCCGGATGAGCGGGCTGCGGTCCTGCCAGCCGGGCACCTCGGGAATGAACTGATCCGGTGCGGCGAGCTCGACGTTGATCTCCAAAGATTCCTTCAGCGCCGGGATGGCCTGGAGCAGCGCATCGCTGTCCGGGACGAACTTCATGTCGACGTCGAGCGTCGAGGAACGCCAGCCCTGGAGCACCGCGCTCGCGCCGCCGGTCAGGTACACGCGAACGTCCGATCGGCTGGCCTTCGCCAGCTCCGACAGGAAACGCTCGAGCCGATCCGCGTCTACGAGGCGACGCATTCCGCGGCCCGCTCGTAGCTGACGAGACGCCGGATGAGGGCGTTGTAGCGGGAGTGCGCCGAATCGGGGCCCGAGCGGGAGAGCAGCGCGTAGAGCCGGTGCTCGGGGGTCGGGATCGGGCGGACGATCCGGAGGCCGATCCGCGTGAGACGGGGCGCGCCGATCGAAACGAGGAGCGCTTCGACGCTTTCCTCGCCCCGCGCGAGATCCGCGAGGCCCTTTTCGACGAGTTCTTCGCCCGGCAGCGCGACGCCCGCCATCGAGGGCAGTATAGGCGCTCGGGGGACGGCGACGGCACCGGGCTCTCAGGAAGGCAAAGTGTCTCCCTTCGCAGCCTCGTAAAGCGCGGGTACCCCGGGCGGCGCCTGGGCGGTGTTCCCGAGCGCGCTTTGCGCGAACGATGCGCACCGTGAAGAAGGAGCGTCGATCTTCATGGGCGTCACTCGAGTGAGAATGTCTTGACGATGAAGACGGCCATCTGGCCTCGGGTATTGGGGTTGAGGGGGCAGTAGTTGCCGCCGCCGCAGCCGCTGGTGATCATTTCGGCGGCGAGTTCCTCGATCCAGTCGGCGAACTGCGACGGGCAGGGGACGTCGGCGAAGGTGCCTGAGCACATGGGGGGCGTGTAGGAGGAGCCGTACCTGGTCTTCAAGAGGAAGACGGCCATCTGATCGCGGCGGACGGGATTCTGGGGGCAGTAGACGCCGGTGCCGCAGCCGCCGGTGATCCCCTGCCCGGCGAGGTCCTCGATCCAGTCGGCGAAGATGGAGGGGCAGGGCACGTCGCTGAAGATGCCGGCGCACTGCGGGGGCACGTAGCAGATGCCGTACCTGGCCTTGAGCAGGAAGACCGCCATCTGCTGGCGCAGCGTCGAGTCGTTGACCCCGTACAGTCCTCCGCCGATCCCGGACGTGATCGCGTTGGAGACGAGCGTCGTCACGTAGGCATGGAACTGTTGCGCCGGGGGCACGTCCAGGAAGTCCGCGATCCATCCGCGGACCAGGGTCCCGGCGGTCGCGTCGGTATTGGTGACGACGAGATCGTTGGCCGTGCCGGCAGGCAGCGCCGGCGTCATGGCCGTGATCGTCGTGTCGTTCGTGACGTTCACGCCGGTGGCGGGCTGGCCGCCGATCGTGACGGTCGCCCCGGCGGCAAAGTCGGTTCCGGAGATCGTGATCGGCGACCCGCCGGCATCGGGCCCCGACCGGGGGAGAACGGAGAAGGGCAGCCGCTGGGAGAACTCCGAGGTGTTGCCGTCCGGGTCGGTGGCCGTGGCGGTGACGGGCGCGCCGTCGGCGATCGAGACGGGCAGGGTCACGTCGAAGGGGCCGTCGCCGTTGCCGTCGGTCGTGATTTGGCCGGAGCCGAGGTAGGTCGTGCCTTCGAGGAAGTCCTGCGGGCGGGCGGCACAGGGGTCGTTGGCGTAGAAATCGAGGTCGTACGTCGTGGACGGGGCCGAGTGCAGGACGCCCTGGATCCGGGTGCTCCCGATGCCGCTGCCGACCGGCGCCGCGGGCATCACGGAGACGATGATCGGAAAGTTCTGGTTCTCGTTGGGGCCGGAATCCCCGTCGCCCGGGTCGTTCGGGGTGGGGCCCGCCAGAGGGGCGTTGTCGATGCCGAGGCCGAAGTTGTCGTGGATCGAGTTGCCGCGGATCGTGTTGCGCACGCCCTTGTTCCAGATCCCGGCGGAAAAACCCAGAAAGCCCTGGTTGAACGCGATGATGTTGCCCTCGCCGGGGCCGGTCCCGCCGATGAGATTGTCCGCGTCGGTCGCCTGGGAAACCTGGATACCGAAGGTGTTGCCGAGGGGCAGCGTGCCGGTGACGTCGGTCCCGACGAGGTTGCCCTGAATGACGGACCCGCTGACGCCGCTGATCAGGTAGATCGCGCTCGGGGTGCCGGAGCCTGAGTTTCCGGAGATCACGTTCCCGGCCCCCGGTGCCCCGACGACGAGGTTCGTGACGTTGTTGTTGGCCGAGACGACGCCGGTGCCGCTGTTGGGAATGGGCAGGGTTCCGGTGACGTCGGTTCCGATGAGATTGCCCAGGATCGAGACGGAGTCGCTCAGCGTGATCGCGATGGCCTCGGTCGCGCTGCCGGAGATCAGGTTCCCTTCTCCGGGGTTCATCCCGCCGACGACGGTGTTCGAGGCGCTCACGAGCGAAATCCCCTGGTGGTTCGGCAGGGCCACCGTTCCCGTTACGTCGGTCCCGATGAAGTTGCCGGCGATGACGTTGCCCCCGGACACGATGCGGATGGCGTTGCCGCCGTTGCCCGAGATGACGTTGCGCGCGGACGGGTCGGATCCGCCGATGAGGTTACCGGAGCCGCTGTTGATCAGGACGCCGGTCCCCTCGTTGCCGCCGCCATCCTGGGTGCCCGTCACGTCGGTGCCGATGTAGTTGCCCGCGATCACGTTGCCGCCGTTGGTATCCATCACGATGCCGTTCACGTAGTGGTTGAGGACGAGCCCGCGCACCGTGCTCGAGCCGCCGCTCAGGCGCAGGCCGCCGTTGTTGTTGATGTCGTTCATGTCGAGGACGACGATCGGTGAGCCCGCGTAGCCGGGCTGCGTCGTGGCGTCGATGGTCACGGGGCCGGTGCTTGCCGGCAGGATCAGCGTCGCGAGCGTGATCGTGTGGGGCGGCGGGCCCGGGATGGCGAACTCGATCGTGTCGGCCCCGGGGTTCGCATTGGCATCGAGGATCGCCTGCCGGAGGGAACCGGCGCCGCTGTCGTCGGTGTTGACCACCGTGAACGTGTCGCCCGGAAGGGCGAGCGCCGTCCCAAGGGCGAGTGTGAACAGCAGGCCGGGCAGCCGCCTCGTCGATCGCATCGGAGCCTGTCCTTTCCGGGCCGCGGGGACAGACGCCGACGTGGCGAGTCCCGGAGCACCAATCCCAACCTTATTTCATTGGAGCGCGAAGGTTTTGACGATGAAGACGGCCATTTGTCCGCGTGTGTTCGGGTTGAGCGGGCAGTAGTTGTTGCCGCCGCAGCCGCTGGTGATCGTTTCCGCGGCGAGCTCCTCGATCCAGTCGGCGAAGGTCGAGGGGCAGGCGACGTCGGCGAAGGCGCCGGTGCAGGGCGGCGGCGCGTAGCCCGCGCCGTACTTGGTCTTCAACAGGAAGACGGCCATCTGGTCGCGTCGCACGGGGTTCTGGGGGCAGTACACGCCCGTGCCGCAGCCGCCGGTGATGCCCCGGCCGGCGAGGTCTTCGATCCAGTCGGCGAAGATCGAGGGGCAGGGCACGTCGCTGAAGATGCCGGCGCACTGGGGCGGCACGTAGCAGACGCCGTACCTGGCCTTGAGCAGGAAGACGGCCATCTGCTGGCGCAGCGTCGACTGGTCCACGCCGTAGAGACCGCCGCCGATACCGGCCGTGATCGCGTTTCGGACGAGGATCGTGACGAACGAGTGGAACTGGTGGAAGCTCGGCACGTCCACGAAGTCCGCGACCCAGGCCTTCGGCAGGGTGCCGGTGGTCAGGTCGGTGTTGGTCACGGTCAGGTCGTTGACCGTTCCCGCGGTGAGCACGGGCGCCTGCGCCGTGATCTGCGTCGAGCTCCCGACGTTCACACCGGCGGCGGACTGCCCGCCGATCGTCACCGCCGCGCCGGCCGCGAAGTCGGTCCCCTGGACGGTCAGCATGGTGCCACCGGGCGCCGGCCCGGACGTCGGAAAGACCGAGAACGGGAGTCGCTGCGAGAACTCCGACGTGCTGCCGTCCGGATCGGTCGCCGTCGCCGACACGAAGTCTCCGGGCGCGATGGCGGACGGAAGCTGCACGTCGAAAGGGGCAGCGCCGGCCCCGTCGGTCGTGACCTGCGCATTTCCGAGGTACGTCTCGCCCTCGAGGAAGTCCTGCGGCCGGGGCGTACAGCCCGTGTTGCCGTAGAAATCGAGCGTGTAGGTCGTGCCCGGCAGGCTTCGAAGCACTCCGGTCACGCGCGTGCCGGCGCCCTGCGGCCCGAGGAGCTGGACCGAGGAGATGAGCGGGAAGTTCTGCCCGCCGTTCGCGCCGCCGTCCGTGTCGCCCGGGTCGTTCGGGTCGACGCCGACGGTGCCGTTGTCGATTCCGATTCCTTCGTTGTCGTGAATCGAGTTCCCGCGCATGGTCACCCGCAGCCCGAGGTTCCAGATGCCATGGGTGTTACCGGCGCCCCGGTTGAAGGCGATGATGTTTCCCTCGCCCGGCCCTGCGCCCCCGATGAGCAGGTCGGTGGTGTCGAGGGTGTTGGTGAGGATGCCGAGGTTGTTGGGCAGGGGAAGCGTTCCGGTGATGTCCGTGCCGATGTAGTTGCCCTGGATCGTACCTCCGTGGACGCCGTTGTTGAGGAAGATGCCGAGGTTGTTGCCGGAGACGATGTTCCGGGCCGCCGCATCGGACCCCCCGATCGTGATCGGACCGGTCAGGTTGTTGACATCGAACCCGAAGTTGTTGGGCCGGGGCAGGGTTCCCGTCACGTCGGTCCCGACGAGATTCCCCGCGATGACGACGTCGCCGGAGCTGGTGACGTGAATTCCGTCGCCCGTACTCGAGGAAATGAGATTCCCGAGGCCGGGGACGGCGCCGCCGATCGTGACGCCGGTGCTCGACACGACGGAGATCCCGCTCCCGTTGCCGAGGGCCGCGGCGCCGGTGGGATCGGACCCGATGAGGTTGCCCTGGATCACGGTGTTGTTCGACCCGATGAGCGTGATGCCGTAGCCGTTCATGCCGGAAATGACGTTGCGGGCGGCCGCCGTCGACCCTCCGATCCGGCCGTTCCCGGCGTTCTGCATGTTGATGCCGCTCCCCGTCGAGCCCGTCGTCCCCGTGGGGTCCGTCCCGATGTAGCAGGCTTCGACGACGTTGCCTCCGTTCGTGAAGAACTGGAGGTTGGTTCCGAAGCCGTGGATGTTCAGGCCCCGGATCGTCGTTGCGCCGGCATCGATGCGGAATGTGCTGATCGGCGTGTTGGGGGTCAGCTCGATCAGCGGGACGCCCGCGTAGCCAGGCTGGGTCGTTCCGTCGATGACGACCGGGTCGGTCACGATCGGCAGTGCGGTGTCGAGACCGATCGTGTGCACGCCGGAGCCCGCGATCGCAAAGGCGATCGTGTCCGCCGTTCCCCGGACGCGTTGGATTGCGTGATCGCGTCCCGCAGCGACCCGGCGCCGCTGTCGGCCGTGGTCGTGACCGTGAGCGTCGCGGCGTGCAGGGGGAGGGCGAGGGAGAGGCCGAATCCGAGAGTTGCGAGCCGAGCCGTCCGCGCAGGGCGCATGGTGCACCTCGTCTGGATTACGCGTATTCCGCCACCCTTTCGGGTCACGTGCGCCCGGACCCCGGGCCTCCCCGGAGTCGGGTTACCGGCCGAGGGTCTTGCGGATGCGCGCCAGGTGGTGCCAGCTGTGCCGCACGGCGTGGTCCTCCAGGACGAACTGCGCCGTCACGGGAGCGCCGAAGCTCAAACCGAAGGGGGCCGTCTGGTCGAGCTCTTCGTCCGTGAACCCGCGCACGCGGGCGGCCGCCTCCCGGGAGTTGCGGCGCAGCAGCTCGAGCGCGGCGGCCTTGGTCACTCTCGAATTCTCGGCGGTGTGCTTGGCGTTCATCTGGCCGATAACCTCCCACGTCACGTCCATCGCGGCCTGTCCGCCGGCGACCTTCTTCGCGACGTCGACCTCGATGGGATAGACGAACGCCACGTGGTGAACGATGACTCCGATCGAACGGCGGTCCGTCCCACCCGCCGAAATCGGACGGTTCCAGTCCGCGTCCGAGAGTCCTTCCGCAAACGCGGCCAGTCCGGCCGCTCCCTGCTCGATCCGATCGGCCAGTGCATCGGCGCGACGCCCCATGGTGTCCTCCTCCGAAATTCGCTCGCAGCATAGTCCGGCGAGCGCCCCTCAAAGCCCTCTTTGGAAGGCCGAGTCTAGCCCCCGGAATCCCATATTGGGATCCCTCATAATCCGTCCTTTATGAACCGACCCGGACCGACCGCCCCGACCCAGCGCGAGCGCGCGGAAGCTCTGCAGGAGCTTCTCGCCGAGCGGATCCTCGTCCTCGACGGGGCGACGGGGACCTGGATGCAGGCGCAGGACCTGTCGGCGGCGGACTTCGGGGGGCCGGACCTCGAGGGCTGCAACGAGAACCTGGTCCTGACGCGGCCGGACCTGGTGCGGCGGATGCACGCGGACTACTTCGAAGCCGGCGCCGACATGGTCGAGACGGACACTTTCGGCGGCACGCCGCTGGTGCTCGCGGAGTACGGGCTCGCGGGGAACGCCGTCGAGATCAACCGGCGGGCGGCCGAGATCGCCCGCGAGGCGGCCGAAGCCGCCTCGACACCCGGGCGGCTGCGCTTCGTGGCGGGCTCCATGGGGCCGACGACGAAGGCCATGACGGTGACGGGCGGCGTGACCTTCGACGAGATGATCGTCCACTACCGGACGCAGGCGATCGGCCTGCTCTCGGGCGGGGCCGACGTGCTCCTGCTCGAGACGACGCAGGACACGCGGAACCTCAAGGCGGGCCTGATCGGTGTCGAGCAGGCCTTCGCGGAGGTCGGCTGGCGCGCGCCGGTCATGGTCTCGGTGACGATCGAGCCGATGGGCACGATGCTCGCGGGCCAGGGCGTCGAGGCGCTGTACGCGTCCGTGATGCACGCGCCGCTGCTCTCGGTCGGGATCAACTGCGCGACGGGCCCGGAGTTCATGACCGACCACATCCGGACCCTGTCCGGGATCGCGAAGACGCTGACGTCCTGTTACCCGAACGCGGGGCTTCCGGACTCCGACGGGAAATATTCCGAGACGCCGGAGTCGATCTCGCGGGAGCTCGCGCGCTTCATGGACGAGGGCTGGGTCAACATCGTCGGCGGCTGCTGCGGCACGACGCCGGACCACATCCGGGCCATCGCGGCGGCCGCGCAGGGCCGCAAGCCCCGCCGGCCCGCGATCCACGCGAAGACGCTCGTCTCGGGCATCGACCTGCTCGAGGTGGACGTCGACAACCGGCCCGTCCTCGTCGGGGAGCGCACCAACGTCCTGGGCAGCCGCAAGTTCAAGCGGCTCATCGCCTCCGGGGACTTCGACGCCGCCGCCGAGATCGCCCGCGCGCAGGTCAAGAACGGCGCGCAGGTCATCGACGTGTGCCTCCAGGACCCCGACCGCGACGAGGTCGCGGACGCCAACGCGTTCCTCTCCCGCGCGATCCGCATGATCAAGGCGCCCCTGATGCTCGACTCGACCGACGCCAACGTGATGGAGCTCGGCCTGAAGTGGAGCCAGGGCAAGGCGATCCTCAACTCGATCAACCTCGAGGACGGCGAGGAGCGGTTCCGGGCGGTCCTGCCGCTCGCCCAGCGCTACGGCGCCGCCCTCGTGGTGGGCACGATCGACGAGGATCCGGAACACGGCATGGCCGTGACGCGGCAGCGCAAGCTCGAGGTGGCGCGGCGGAGCTACACGCTCCTGACCGAGAAGTACGAGTTCCCGCCCGAGGACATCCTCTTCGACCCGCTGGTCTTCCCGTGCGGCACGGGCGACGAGAAGTACGTGGGGAGCGCCGAGGAGACGATCGAAGGGCATCCGCCTGATCAAGGCGGAGTTCCCGGAGTCGAAGACGATCCTCGGCATCTCGAACGTGTCGTTCGGCCTTCCCGAGGCGGGCCGCGAAGTTCTCAACTCGGTCTTCCTGTACCACGCGACGAAGGCCGGTCTCGACCTCGCGATCGTGAACACGGAAAAGATCGTCCGGTATCCGTCGATCCCGGAGGAGGAACGGCGGCTTTCCGAGGACCTGATCTTCAACCGCGGCGCCGACCCGGTCGCCGCGTTCGCCGACTACTTCAAGGCGAAGGGTTCGGCGCCGAAGGTCCCGAAGGCGCGCGCAGGGACGCCGCTCGAGCGCCTGCCCCGGTACATCCTCGAGGGCTCGAAGGAGGGCCTCGTCGACGACCTCGAGGCCGTGCGGGCCGGGGGCCTCGAACCGCTCGACATCATCAACGGACCGCTGATGGAGGGCATGCGCGAGGTCGGGCGGCTCTTCAACGCCAACGAGCTCATCGTCGCCGAGGTCCTGCAGTCGGCCGAGGCGATGAAGGCCGCGGTGACGCACCTCGAGAAGTTCATGGAGAAGACGACGGGCTCGCGCAAGGGGAAGGTGATTCTCGCGACCGTCAAGGGCGACGTTCACGACATCGGCAAGAACCTCGTCGAGATCATCCTGTCGAACAACGGATACGAGGTCGTGAACCTCGGCATCAAGGTGCCGCCGGAGAAGCTGATCGAGGCGTTCGAGGCCCACCGGCCGGACCTGATCGGTCTTTCGGGCCTTCTCGTCAAGAGCGCGCAGCAGATGGTCACGACGGCGCAGGACCTGACGAAGGCGGGCGTGGCGGCCCCGATGCTGGTCGGCGGCGCGGCGCTCTCGCAGAAGTTCACGGACCACCGCATCGCGCCGGCGTACGGGGGCCTCGCCGTGTACGCCGAGGACGCGATGCGCGGGCTCGCGCTGGCCGACCGCATCCTGTCGGGGGAGGACGCGCGGACGGCGCTCTCCGGCGAGGCGGACAAGCGCCGCGCGGCGATCGCGGCGACCGCGCGGCCCGAGGAGGAGATGCCGCTGGCGGCGCCGGCCGTCCGGAGCACGGAGGTCGCGGTCGCCGACGCGGTCGCGTCGCCCGACGGGGCCGAGCACGTGTTGCCGGAGCTCGACCTCGCCGAGGTCTGGAAGTGGCTCAACCCGCACATGCTCTACGCCAAGCACCTCGGGCTGCGCGGGAGTTACCGGAAATTGAAGGAATCGCGCGATCCGAAGCTCGCCGAGCTCGAGGCCGTCATCGCGAGGGTCCAGTCGGCGGGCTGGATCCGCGCCCGGGCCATGTACCGGTTCTTCGGCGCGTCATCCGAGGGCAACACCCTGCACGTTGCCGTCCCCGCGGGCGGAGAGGCGTGCTTCACGTTTCCGCGGCAGGTCGCGGGCGAACGGCTCTGTCTCTCGGACTTCGTGCGCCCCCGCGGCGCCGGTGGTGCCGACTCGGTCGCGCTTTTTCTGACGACCGCCGGGGAAGGGATCCGCGCCCGGGCGGAGGAGCTGAAGAACGCGGGCGAGTATCTGCTCTGCCACGCGCTCCAGGCGCTCGCCGTCGAGACCGCCGAGGCGGCGGCCGAGTGGCTGCACGCGAAGCTCCGCGCGGCCTGGGGCTTTCCGGACCCGCCGGAGCTCACGATGGTCGACCGGTTCCAGGCGCGCTATCGCGGCAAGCGCTACAGCTTCGGATACCCGGCCTGCCCGGACCTCGCCGACCAGGTCACCCTCTTCCGTCTCCTCGACGGGCGCAGGATCGGCGTCGAGCTGACGGAGGGCTACATGATGGATCCCGAGGCCTCCGTCTCGGCCCTCGTCCTGCATCACCCCCAGGCGCGCTACTTCGCGACCTGAGCGCGAGGTTCCGTAACGGAAGTCGCTCTACGGCACACGGTCGCAGGGGCGGGTTCGGTGACAGGACGCTAGGTGTCGTTTCTCAACACGTTGTTCACTCAACGTGGGGAGGTGGGACCCTGGCTGTCGGGGCGGCCCTCTTGGCCGCCCGCCGACGCGCTGACGATTCGCGTGCTGCCGCTTTGATTGGCACAGGAGAGGGCGCCCGCAAGGGGCGCCCCTACGTGCCGCTGCGCGGCCGTTTCAGGAGTCGTTTCAGGAAGGGAGAGCCGGCGTAGGGAGCAACGTCTTGAGAATTCACAGCTAGGGGGTGGTGCCGGCGGCCGCCAGAACGTAGTCGCCGAAGAGCCGGTCCGACAGGGCGTGCGCATTGCGGACCCCGAAGTTCGTCGTCGTGATCACGCAGACGAGGCCGAGAGACGGGACGACGATGACTTTGTTGCCTCCGGTTCCCTGCATCATCCAGGTCTTGATCTTCCTTCCGTCGCGGGACAGGGTCCGGAGCCACCAGAGGTAACCGTAGTCCGTGGCGTCGTCGATCGAGGCATGCGGGGCGACCGAGCGTTCGACCCAGGCCGCGGGCACGACCCGCTTTCCCTTCCAGGTCCCGCCGTCGAGGTAGAGCTGACCGAGCGCCGCGAGGTCGCGGGTGCGCAGTCCGAGCCCGCCGCCCGTCTGCGCGTTTCCGAGGGGCGAGTATTGCCACTCGGCTTTCTCGATTCCGAGCGGCACGAAGAGCGTCTCGGCCGCAAGTTCCGGCACCGGCCGCTTCGTCGCCCGCTCGAGCAGGGGGCCGAGCGTCGCGACGCCGGCGGTGCAGTAGCTGAAGCTGCGGCCGTAGGGAGAGTCGGCCGGCTTCGACACCCAGGCGGGGAAGCCGCGGATCGGCAGATCGAGCGTGAACTTGACCCAGTCCTCGATCAGGTACATCCGCTCCTCGTTGCCGCGCGAGAACTGGTTCTCGTCGTCGCATTCGAGAAGCGAGCTCATGGTCAGAAAGTCCTCGACGGTGATTTTCGCCTTGCGCGGATCGGGATTCGCGAGGGGCTGCCGGTCGGGGAAAAAGGGAAGGACCGGGGCCTCGGCTCCGGAAAGGAGCCCGCGGTCGATCGCGATTCCGACGAGCATCCCGGTGACGGTCTTCGTCGTCGACCGGGTGTTGTGGCGCGTCTGTGCGTCGGTGCCGGCGAAGTAGCGCTCGTAGACGAGCCGGCCCTTGCGGGCGATCGCGATGCTCGTGATCTTCTGGAACTCGCCGGCCGATATCGCGCGCTCCATTTCCGAGAGGCGGGCGGCGTCGAGGCTTCCCGACGAAGGAGTCCCGATCGGCCACTGTTCCGACGGTTGCGCCCCGGCGGAGGCGACCAGGGCGAAAAGCAGAGCGGCGGCAGGTATTCGCATCGCGCTACTATAACCACAATGGATATATCCCCTTGTTTGTCGGATCCCTGACCGGACCCGAATCCCTGAGGCTTGTAGACGAATAGTTTGTCATTGGGTAGGATTCCAGAATGATCGACGCCACTGATGCGATTATCCTGAACATCTTGCAGTCGAACGCGAGAACGTCAAACGCCGAGATTGCCCGGCAGGTCGGCCTCGCCCCCTCGGCAGTCTTCGAGCGGATCAGAAAGCTCGAAGAGCGCGGGGTGATCGAAGGCTACGCGGCGCGCGTCAATCCCCGGGCGGTAGAGCTTGCGCTGCTCGCCTACATCTTCATACGCGCCGAAGACAAGCCGGGTGGCGAAGCCACGGCCCGCCGGATCGCGGCGATCCCGGAGGTCCTCGAGGTGCACCACGTCGCGGGCGAGGACTGCTTTCTGGCCAAGGTCCGCGCCGCCGACACGGACTCGATCGGCCGGCTGCTGCGCGAGCGGCTCGCCGCCATCGAGACGATCACGTCGACGCGAACGACGATCGTCCTCGAGACGGTCAAGGAGACCGCCGAGCTTCCGATCGGCGTGCCCGGGACTTCCGTCGCCCGGGAGGAGCCGGTGCGTGTCTGAGCGAACGGTCGGCCCCTCGCGGCTCGCCCTCGTGTCGGCATTTGCCGCGGTCTATCTGCTCTGGGGGTCCACATACCTCGGCATCCGGTTCTCGATCGAGACGCTGCCGCCCTTCTTCACGCAGGGGGTGCGCTTCTTCCTCGCCGGCGTGCTGCTCTTCGGCTGGGCGCGCGCCCGGCGCGTGGCGGCGCCGACGCGGCGCGAGTGGGGCGGCGCGGCGGTCACGGGGTTCCTTCTCTTCGTCTGCGGCACGGGCGGCGTCGTCTGGGCGGAAAAGTTCCTTCCGTCCGGGGTCGCCGCCCTCGTCGTTGCAACCGAACCGATCTCGTTCGTGTTGATCGAGTCGATGGTTCACCGCCGCCGGCCCGGAGGGTACGTGCTCGCCGGCCTCGCCCTGGGGTCGGCGGGGCTGCTGACGCTCGTCGGCCCGGGCGCGCTGTTCGGCGGCGAGCGCTTCCACCTGGGGGCCTGCCTCGTCCTCGTCGTCGGCACGTTCGCGTGGGCCGGTGGGTCGCTCTTCTCCCGCGGCTCCCGGCTGCCGGCCTCGCCCGTGATGGCGACCGCCGCAACCCTGCTCGCCGGCGGCGTGCTGCTCGCTTTCGCGGGCGCCGCCGCGGGCGAGCTGTCCGGGTTCGATGCCGCAGCCGTTTCGGCGAAGTCCGTCGTGGCGACCCTGTATCTCTTCGTCTTCGGATCGATCGTCGGCTTCAGCGCGTATCTGTGGCTGCTGCGCGTCACGACGGCCTCCCGGGTGGCGACGTACGCCTACGTCAACCCCATCGTGGCCGTACTCCTCGGGTGGGCGCTGGCGGGCGAGGCGCTGACGCCCCGCGTCTTCATCGCGGCGGCGGTCATCGTCGGCGCGGTCGTGCTGATCATCCGGCATGGCGGCGAAACGGCGGCGCCGTCGCCCGAGGAGGACTTCGGCTGCGCCAAGGCCCCGGAGACGCTCCATGCCTGATTCGGGCGCGTTTCGCCGGCCGGCCTCGCGGGGGCAGCTCGTCCTCGCCTTCGCGGCGGTCTACCTTCTCTGGGGTTCCACGTACCTGGCGATCCGCTTCGGCGTCGAGACGATCCCGCCCTTCCTGATGGCCGGCATGCGCCACCTCACGGCGGGCCTCCTGCTCTTCGGCTGGCTGCGTCTGCGGGGCACGCCCGCGCCGGAGCGGCGGCACTGGGGACCGGCGGCCGCGATCGGCGGGCTGATGCTGCTGGGCGGCAACGGGCTCGTCAGCTGGGCCGAGCAGCGCGTGCCCTCGGGCCTCGCCGCCCTGATCGTCGCCTGCGTGCCGATCTGGATGACGCTCCTCGACGGGATCCAGCACCGCCGGCGGCCGCACGGGGTCGTGCTCCTCGGACTCGGCGCGGGCCTGGCGGGCCTCGCGTTCCTCGTCGTCCCGGGGAAGTTCGCCGGCGGCGCGCACGTGGATCTGATCGGGGCCGGCGCGCTGATGCTCGCTTCGCTGCTGTGGGCGACGGGCTCGCTCTACGCGCGCCGCGCGAAGCTGCCGGCCTCGACGCTCATGGCGACGGCCATGGAGATGATCGCCGGCGGCGCGATCCTCTTCGGCGCGTCGACGCTCGTCGGCGAGTGGCGGGGCTTCTCGATCGCCGCCGTGTCGAGCCGGTCGCTCTTCGCGCTCCTCTACCTGATCGTCGCGGGGTCGCTCCTCGGCTTCACGGCCTACATCTTCCTGCTCGGCGCGACGACGCCGGCCCGGGTCTCGACGTACGCATACGTCAATCCCGTCGTCGCGGTCTTTCTCGGCTGGGTGTTCGCGGGCGAGGACGTCACGGCGCGGACCGTCATCGCGGCGCTCGCGATCGTGGGCTCGGTCGCGGTGATCATCCGGTACGGAGGGCGAAGGGTCCGGAAAGAAGTGGCTCTGGAGGCGGCGCCCGAGCCGCAGAGAGCCGGGAGGGCATCATGATCGCCAGAATCTGGCGGGGTCACACGCGGGCGGCGGACGCGGACGAGTACATGGCGTTCCTGGAGCGTTCGGGGCTGGCGGACTATCGCGCAACGCCCGGCAACGAGGGGGTGCTCGCGCTGCGCCGGATCGAGAACGGCGCGGCGGAGTTCGTTCTCATCTCGTTCTGGCGGGACTTCGACGCGATCCGCCGCTTTGCCGGCTCCGATCCCGAGAAGGCGCACTACTACCCGGAGGATGACCGGTTTCTCCTCGGCAAGGAGCCACACGTGACCCACTACGAGGTGGCCGCGGACGGGACCGGTGCCTCCGCGGGCGACGGGCTGTCGCGCGTCCGGTTCGCGGCGGAAGAGCCGTGACGGAGGCGCGCCGGTCGGAGCTCGGGCTGCTCACCGCCCTCCTGGAGGAGTCTTACGACAGGAAGGCCTGGCAGGGGCCGAACCTGCGCGGCAGCCTCCGCGGCGTGACCGCCGCCCAGGCCTCCTGGCGCCCGGCCAGGGGGCGCCACAGCGTCTGGGAGCTCGTCGTGCATGCGACGTACTGGAAGTACGCGGTGCGGCGGATGCTGACCGGGGAAAGGCGCGGCGCTTTCGCCGAGAAGGGGAGCAACTGGTTCGCCCGCCCCGCGGCAGGCGCGTCGGACACGCGCGCATGGAAGGCGGACCTCGCACGTCTCGGCGACGAGCACCGGAGGCTCATGGAGGCGGTCCGGGCGCTCCGGCCCGCGGCGCTCGCGAAGAAGCCGCGTGGCAGCCGCTATGCGACGGCGCAGCTCCTGTACGGCGTGGCCTCCCACGACGTGTACCACACGGGGCAGATTCAGTTGTTGAAGAGACTCTGGCGCGCGAAGGCGTGAGCCCGGGGGGAGTGAGCGGTCCGCCTCCGGCTTTTGATAGCCTCTCCGGCCCATGGGGCGTTTCGTCGACCTGTCCCACGCGATCGAGCACGGCATGATCACGTACCCCGGGTTGCCGGGACCGGTGATCTCCGACTTCCTGGGCCGCGAGGCTTCGCGCGGTCACTATGCCGGAGGAACGACCTTCCACATCGCCCGCGTTCGGATGGTCGCGAACACGGGAACGTACCTCGACGCCCCCTTTCACCGCTTCGCGCACGGCAAGGACGTCGCCTCCCTCCCGCTCGATCGACTCGCCGACCTGCCGGGTGTCGTGATCGACGCTGCCGGGAAGGGCCGCGCGCTCGACCAGGAGCTCTTCGCGGGCCGGGACCTGGCCGGTCGCGCGGTGCTCGTGCGGACCGGATGGGACGCGCACTGGCGCACGCCCCGCTACGCCGAGGGGCATCCTTACCTGACCCGGGCGGCCGCGGAGCACCTCGCCGGCGCGGGGCCGGCGCTCGTCGGCATCGATTCGTTCAACATCGACGACACGGGCGACGGCGTGCGTCCGGCCCACACGCTGCTTCTTTCCTCCGAAATCCCGATCGTCGAGCACCTCTGCAACCTCGGGGAGCTGCCGGAGTCGGGCTTCAGGTTCCACTGCGTCCCGGCGCCGTTTCGCGGTCTCGGCAGCTTCCCCGTCCGCGCCTACGCCATCCTTCCGTAGGCCCGCTCGTCCGATCCTCGGGAAACTCTGGGCTTCCGGGCCCGTACAGGCCGCAGAGGAGTCCACCGATGCCGTTGTTCATCATCCTGGCCGCGGCCCTGTCCTCCTCCGCGCCCGAGCCCACGCCCGCGCCGCCAAAGACGACGGCCGCGCTCGCGCGCGAGGCCCGGGCGGCCTACGACGCCGGCGACAAGGCCGGTTTCCTGCGGATCACCGAGGAGATCGCCGCGCGCCGGCCCGGCGACGTCTACGTGCTCTACAACCTGGCGTGCGGCCAGGCGTTGAACGGCCAGACCGACGCGGCGGTGAAGTCGCTTCAGGGGATCGCCGCGCGCGGCGCGGTCGCCGACCTCGACGCGGACACCGACTTCGATTCGATCCGGCAGTCCGACGGCTACCGCAAGGTCCGCGACGCGATGGCCGCGCTAAGGACGCAACGCATCTCCTCCGGCGTCGTGACCGCCTTCACGATTCGCGAGAAGGGGCTGGTGCCCGAGGGCGTCGCCTACGATCCGAAGACGAAGTCGTTCTTCGTCTCGTCGATCCGCAAGCGCAAGGTCGTGCGGGTCGACGCGAGCGGAAGGGCGTCCGACTTCGTGAAGTCCGCCGAGGGAGGCCTGCGCTCGGCCTGCGGGATCGCCGCGGACCCGAAGCGGCGGGCCCTGTGGGTCGCGAGCGAAGCGATGCCGCACATGGAGGGGTTCAAGAAGGGCGATCCGCCGGCGAGCGCGCTCTTCGAGTTCGACCTCGACAGCGGGCGGCTGCGCCGCGAGTTCCGCCCGCCGGCCTCCGAGCCGCCCGCGGCGTTCGACGACCTCGCGCTCGCACCGGACGGCCGCGTCTTCGTGAACGACGGCCGCAGCCCGCGCATCTGGACGCTCGGCCCCGGCTCCGGCGCGATCGAGCTCTTCCTCGAGTCCGGCGCCTTTCGCGGCACGCAGGGCATGGCGGTCACGCCCGACGGCAGGACCCTCTACGTCTCCGACTACACGTCGCTCTTTCGCGTCGACCTCGCCTCGAAGAGCGTGATGCCGCTCCCGGTGCCCCCCGACGCCGCCCTCAACGGGATCGACGGGCTGGTCTACGCGGCCGGGAGCCTTTACGGCATCCAGAACGGCGTCGAGCCGAACCGGGTGACGCGGCTCGAGCTCTCCGCCGACGGCGCGACGATCGCCGGCGCTAAGATCCTCGTCATGAACCATCCCGACTTCGACGAGCCGACGCTCGGCGTGGCGGCCGAGGGCGCCCTGTACTTCACCGCCAACAGCCAGGGCGGAAAGTTTCAGAACGAGAAGAAGCCGATCACGCCGGACGCGATGCGGGACGCCGTCATCCTGAAGCTGCCGCTCGGCGCGGCTTCGGCCGCGCGTTGAGCGGCCGCACCCGCGTCTGCCTGGCCGGGGCGACGGGCTGGGTCGGCCGCGGGCTCGCGCCGGCGATCGCTTCGGCGCCGGACCTGGAGCTCGCGGGGGCGGCGGCGCGCGGGGCTGCCGGACGGCCCCTCGCCGAGGCGCTCGGTGACCCTGCTCTCCCGCCGGTCGTCGTGCGTTCGACCGTCGCCGAGGCCCTCGAGTCCGGCGCGGACGTCTTCGTCGACTACACCAGCGCCGCCTCGGTCCGGGACCACGTCCACGCGGCGATCTCCCGGGGCGCGAACGTCGTGGTCGGGAGCTCCGGCCTGACGGACGCCGAATACGCCGCGATCGACGAGGCGGCGAAAGCGCGCGGCGTGGGCGTGCTCGCGGCCGGCAACTTCGCGCTCACCGCGGTCCTGCTGCAGCGCTTCGCGGAGATGGCGGCCCGCCTCATCCCTCAGTGGGAAGTCATCGAGTACGCGCGGGCGTCCAAGCCCGACGCGCCGTCCGGCACGGCCCGCGAGCTCGCGGGGCGGCTGTCGCGCGTGCGGCGGCCGGAGATCGCCGTGCCCGTCGAGCGGACGCTCGGCGAGCCGGAGGCGCGGGGAGCCTCGCTCTCGGGAACTCCGGTGCACTCGGTCCGGCTTCCCGGCTTCGTTTCGTCGATCGAAGTGCTGTTCGGCCTGCCCGACGAGCGTCTCTCGATCCGTCACGATTCCGGGTCGGGCGCCCAGCCCTACATCGCCGGAACGCTGCTCGCGATCCGCCGCGTCGGATCCTTCACCGGTTTGAGGCGCGGGCTCGACAGCGTGATGGAGCTGTAGCCGGCCGGAGACATCGGCATCGGCAGGCGCTGCCGTATCATCGGCGGATGCGTGCGCGATGGTTCGCGGCGGGGCTGTTCGGGATCGCGGCCGTGGCCTCGTCGGCCTCGGCCTCCCGTTCCGGCCGCGCGGAAGAAGCCGTGGCGGCCCCGGCGATTCACCTGACCCAGATCGCCGGCCCGCTGACCGGGACCACCGCCATCACGAACGCCGGCGACGGCCGGCTGTTCATCACCCTGCAGCGCGGCCAGATCGTGATCTGGGACGGGACGCAGGTGCTCGCCACGCCGTTCCTCGACATTTCGGCCCTCGAAGCGTGCTGCACCGAGCAGGGGCTCCTGTCGACGGCGTTCCACCCGGACTATGCCTCGAACGGCTTCTTCTTCGTCGACTACACCAACCTGTCGGGCGACACGGTGGTCGCACGGTACTCCGTGTCCGGCGACCCGAATGTGGCGGACCCTTCAGCGCCAGGATCCTGCTGACGATCGACCAGCCGTTCACGAACCACAACGGGGGCCAGCTCCAGTTCGGCCCGGACGGGCAGCTCTACGTCGGGATGGGCGACGGCGGCTCGGGCGAACGATCCGGACTGTCACGCGCAGCGTCTCGATCCGCAGGCGGGGCGGCAGGAGCTCCTCGGGAAGCTCCTTCGCATCGACGTCGACCCGAGCATCGTCGCCCCGCCGTACTACGCCATCCCTGCCGGGAATCCGTTCGTCGGTGCGGGCGGGCCGGACGAAGCCTGGGCGATCGGCCTGCGCAACCCGTGGCGATTCTCGTTCGACCGCCTGACGGGTGACCTCTTCATTGCCGACGTCGGCCAGGGGACGCAGGAGGAGGTCGACTTTCAGCCCGCGGGCTCGGGTTCCGGAGCGAACTACGGGTGGAAGATCATGGAAGGAACGCTCTGCACGGGCAACACCGGAAACTGTCCGGCGAACACGCCCGTGTGCTTCTCGCCGAGCTTCACGGGGCCGATCCTCGAGTACGGGCACGGCGGAGGGCGATGCTCGATCACGGGCGGCTACGTCTACCGCGGCCTCGCGATTCCCGACCTCTACGGCACCTACGTGTACGCCGACTATTGCTCGGGCGAGTTCTTCGGCGCCCGGCCGTCCGGCGGCGGCGACTTTTCCTCGGAGCTCCTTCCCATCTCGGTCGACCACCCGACGACGTTCGGCGAGGACTCGACGGGCGAGATCTACGTCGGGACCGGCGGGGGTTTCGTCTACCGCGTCGACGGTCCCGCGCCGCAGACTCCGGTCATCGGCGCGATCACGCCCGCGACCGGCTACGAGCGCGGAAGCGACACGGTCACGATCACGGGCGCGAACTTCACGGTCGCCACCGCGGTGCTCTTCGGGACGAAGCCGGCGAAAGCCGTGTCGGTGATCTCGCCCACGCAGCTGACCGCGGTCACTCCTCGCGGCGCGAGCGGCCTCGTGGCCGTGACGGTCGTCAATCCCGGAGCCGCGCCGGCGGTCAAGCTCGACGCGTTCGCTTACGTCGCGATCCCGCGCGCCTCGGACGTTCCCCCCGGCACCCGGATCGTGACGCGGCCGAACCCCTGACGGACGACTACTCCCGGCGCCCCCAGACGAGGAACGCCGCGGCCGAGAGCACGGTCAGAAGCACCCCGTAGGCCGCGGCGGCTCCGATCTCCTGGAGCCGAAGGGCCGACAGGATCTCGATCGCGATGGGCCGGGTGGAGTACGTGTACAGCACGATCGAAACGACGAAGTCGCCGAGCGCCGAGAGAAACGCGAGGCTCGCGCCGGCGAGAAGGGCGGGCCGCAGGTGCGGCAGGACGACGCGCACGAGCCGGCGTCCCGCAGAGGCGCCGAGCGAAGCCGCCGCCTCCTCGATCGCCGGGTCGAGCTGCCGCAGCCCCGCGAACGCGGCCCTTCCGGTCAGGGGAAGGCTTCGCACGAGGTACCCGAGGGGCAGGATCACCGCGGTTCCCACGAGGACGAAGCGCGCCGCCCAGGGCTGATGCACGCTGAAGGCCGCGGCGAGAGCGACCGCGAAGACGGTGCCCGGAAGGGCCCAGGGCGCCGCGACCAGCCACTCGAGGGCCGCCCCGGTGCGGCCGCGCCGGCGCACACCGGTGTACGCGGCGGCGAAGCCGAGGACGAGCGCGAGGATGGTCGCCGCCGCCGCCATCCAGAGGGAGTTGGCGATGGGCTGGAGGCGCTCGGGCTGCGAAAAGAGGCTCCGGTAGTTTCCGAAGTCGAGGACGGGGGGCAGCGCCTCGGTCGTCCACGTGTTGCGCGGCACGAAGGACAGGAGCACCAGCGATGCGTGCGGCAGGAGCAGCAGGAGCGCGAGCCCCCAGCCCGCCGCGGCCACGGCGAAGCGGCCGCCGGCGAGGTTGCGGCGCCGGGGAGCGATGCCACGCACGGTGCCGACGACCGACCGCCCCTCGGTGCGCCGGAGCAGGTGGAGACCCGCGAAGCCGATCGCCGCCAGCGCCACGGTCTCGACCATGGCGAGTCCGATGTCGCCGTTCAGCTTCGAGGCGACGATCTGCGTCGTCATGACCCGGAAGCTGCCGCCGAAGACATAGGGTGCGCTGAACGAGGCGAGCGAGGTCATGAAAGTCAGCAGGGCGGCCCCGGTCAGGGCGGGCGAGAGGAGCGGAAGCGTCACGCGCCGCGCGGTGCGTGCGCGGCCGGCGCCGAGGCTCGCGGCGGCTTCGAGGTACGCCGCGTCGAGCCGCGAAAGCCCCGCGCGGACGAAGAGATAGAAGTAGACGTACATCGAGTACGCGTGGACGAGGAGGATTGCGCCGGGCCCCGCGAGGCGCCAGGGCGGATGCTCGAGCCGCAGCGCCGCCTGGACGGCACGCGAGGCGAACCCGCTCTCGCCGTAGAGGAAGAGGAAGGCGATGACGCCGACGAGAGGCGGCAACGCCACCGGCAGCGCAACGAGCACGCCGAGCGTGCGGCGGCCCGGGAACTCGGCGCGCTCGAAGAGGAAGGCGAGGGGCACGCCGATTGCCGCCGAGAAGACGACGGTCAGGAGCGAGATCCAGAGGCTCGCCCAGAGGGCCTGCCACTCGGCCGGCCGGCGGGCGAACTCCGCGAAGTGGGCGAGCGTGAAGCGGGGCGCGCCGAGGGCCTCGAGGAAAGTCAGCACCAGGGGATAGCCCACGAGCCAGAAGAGCAGGACGAGGAGACCGGCGGCGAGGAATGCTCCGCCCCGTCGGGTCACGGCTCTCTCGGGAAAACGCGCGGCACGGGCCCTCCCGGCGACGGGACGACGAGCACCCGGTCCCCCTCGCGTGCGGCGTGGGGTGGAGCGAGGACCTCGACCTCGCCGGCCGCTGCCGTCGAGACCCGGAAATAGGCCGAGCGCCCCGCGAATCGTCGCTCGGAGACCTCGCCTTCGAGCGCGTCCGGGCGCGCCCGCGCCGAGAACTCGAGGGCTTCCGGACGCACGACGAGGTCGGCGTCGGAGCCCTCCGCGAGGGCCCCGCCCGCGACCGCCGGCCACACCGGCCCCGTCGGGATCCGCGCGCCCATTTCCCAGCGGACCGGGATCACGCTCGAGCGGCCGATGAACGTCGCGACGAAGCGCGTGGCCGGCTGCTCGAACAGCTCCTCGGGCGTCCCGATCTGCTCGAGGCCGCCGGCGTTCAGGACGGCGACGCGGTCGCCGAGCTCGAAGGCCTCCTCCTGTTCGTGCGTCACGAAGAGGGTCGTGATCCCGATGCGACGGATGGCGCGCTTCAACTCCCGCCGCGTCTTCTCGCGGAGCGCCGGGTCGAGGTTCGAGAGGGGCTCGTCGAGGAGCAGGACCCGCGGCGAGGGCGCGAGGGCCCGCGCGAGGGCGACGCGCTGCTGCTGGCCCCCCGAGATCTCCGTCACGCGGCGCTTCTCGAAGCCGGCGAGACCGGTCAGGGCGAGGACCTCCGCAACGCGCGCCGCCGTTTCGGCCCTCGAGGCGCGCCCCGGCGCGAGCCCGAAGGCCACGTTCTCCCCGACCGTCATGTGCGGGAAGAGCGCGTAGTGCTGGAAGACCATTCCGAAGCGACGGCGCTCGGCGGGAAGCGAGGTCACGTCTTCGCCTTCGACGACGATCCGGCCCGCGTCCGGCGTCTCGAAGCCCGCGGTCAGCCGGAGGATCGTCGTCTTGCCGCTGCCGGAGGGCCCGAGCAGGGCGACGATCTCCCCCCGCGCCGCCGCGAGGGTGACGCCGCGGGTGACGGCGGCGTTTCCGAAGCGCTTGTCGAGGGCCTCGAGCCGCAGGAAGTCCGACATTGCGGCGAACGGTATCTCAAACCCGGAGGAGCAGAAGCGACGCGGCGACGGGCGGGAGGCGCTCGAAGACGAGCGAGCGGACGACGTGGTGGGGGAGGAGGCGCCGTGTCCGGGGCGCCACCGCGCTACGGCGTCTTCGGGGCTCCCCGGCCGCGGATCGTGCGGTCCCAGGTCGCCATCCACTCGGAGCCGTCCTTCTCGAGGAGCGGCCAGTCGATCTCGGCGACGACCATGTCGCGCTCGACTTCGCGGGCCCACGCGGGCAGCTCCTCGCCGAGGTCCGTTCGCGCCGGCAGCCGATACGTCTTCTCGGCCGCGAGGCGCTGCATCGGCTTGCTCCCGAGAAAGTCGATGAACGCCTTCGCGGTCTCGGCGTGGCGGCTGCCGGCGACGAGGCCCACGGAATCGTCGATCACCGGCGTGCCGCTCTTCGGGAAGACGTACTGGAGCGGCGAGCCTCGCTCGCGTTCGAGCAGAGTGTCGGGCAGGTCCCAGATGGTGATGAGGCCCTCCTGCCGCACGATTTTCTCGTAGAGCAGGATGGGGTTGAAGACGTACTCCTTCGTCTGGGCGTCGAGCCTCGCGAGCCACGCGAACCCGGCCGCGGGCGATCCCGTCTCGCGGACGGACCTGGCGAGGATGTAGCCCCACACGGCGCGCATCGTCCCGGACGCCAGAGGATCGCGGATGAGGATCTTGCCCTTCCACTTCGGGTCGAGCAGGTCGTCCCACTCGCGCGGCGCATCCGCCGCGGCGATCGCCTTCGAGTTGTAGACGGGCATCGCGGGAGTTCGGTACAGGCCGAAGTAGAGGTCGCCGGGGTGACGGCTCGAAGGGGCGACGGCGTCGGCCCAGCCCGGCCGGTAGGGGGCGAGCAGGCCGTCGCGGACCCCGCGGGCAAAGATCGTGTCGGGCCCGCCGTACCAGACGTCGGCCTGCGGGTTCGCCTTTTCCGAGCGCAGGCGGTCGTAGACCTCCTGCGAGCCCATGTCGAGCCAGCGGACGTCGACCTCCGGATGGGCGCGCTCGAACTCCTTCTCCATGAGGCCGAGCAGGTCGCGGCCGTGGGGCGAGTAGATCGTCAGCGGCGCGCGGCCGTCGCCCCGGCAGGCGGCGAGACCGGCGCAGAGCGAGGCGGCGAGGAGGACGTGGCGGGCCGGCCTCCTCACGGAGCCGGCGTCGGGGCGTAGCGCTTCATCATCTCCTCGTACTGCTTGCGCTGCTCGGGCGTCATGTCCTTCAGGGCTTCCTGCATCTGCGCCCGCGCGTCGGCCATCGCTTTTTCCTGCTCCGGTGTCAGGCCGCCCATGGCCAGTCCGGTCTCCTTGTAGCCCGCAGGGACCTCGAAGAGGGCCGCGGACAGGGCCTTCTTGTCGGCCCGCACGAGCTCCATGACCATCGTCGGCTCCGCCGAGCCCTTCGACCGTACCGACCACCGGACGGGCGAGCCTTCGATGCCGGATTCGCGGAGGGACTTGAGCCACGAGCCGGCGTCCGGGTTGTCGCGGTTCATCGCCTCGAGCCAGTCGCTCGAGGCCCCGAGTTCCCTGCTGACGCAGACGTCGAACACGCTGCCCTTCGAGGAGGTCACGCGGACGTTCTGGCAGGTGTACCCGGCGACGCGGTCGGTACCGAGCTTCTCGACGGTGTACGTCTCCTTCGGGGCGGTCTTCGCCTGCTCGCGCGCCTTCTTCGTGTCCCACACGGAGTAGGTCCGGTTCGCGTCGTTGACCATGTAGATCTTGTCGGGATTGGGGAGCCGGGCGAGCATCACCATCTTGATCTGCGCCGGGCCTTTCCGGCCCGACGCGCCGGTCGCCATGTCCCACTCCATGCGAAACCCGGTCCTGGACGAAAAAACGTGCGCCGTGCCCTCCAGGGGAGCGCCTTTTTCGCGCCGGGTCGTGACCTTGAAGGTCGCCTCCCCCTCGAACTGGGCGAAGGCGGCGGATGCCGTGAGAACCAGGGCGGCGGCGGCGAGGAATCGGCGGATCATTTCGGCCTCCTTCGGCTCAGGGTTTCCACGCGAGCAGATTGGCGAGCAGTCGATACGCGCCGGGCACTCCGGCGGGGAGCTGTCGGAAGAACGCGAGGCCCGTGTAGACGTAGCGTCCGCGCCCGAGCTTCGCGACGAGCAGGCCGCCCTTCTGCTCGGGGCCGCCCGGATCGGCCATCGCGAGCAGCGGCGTGTACTCCGGAGCCCAGGTGTGGGCGAAGTAGAGGCCCCGCTCCTGGACCCAGCCGGACCAGTCCTCGGGACCGATGCGGTTGGGCGTCGTGAAGATCGGGCTCGCGGGGTCGAGCACCGTCACTCTGGCCGTCTCGTCCGTCACGCGGTCGTGCGGGCGCGCGATCTCGAGGGCAAACGGGGCGTAGCCTCCCTGCACGAACGGGTACTGCTGGTACTGGACGACGAGGAGGCCGCCGGCGCGGGCATAGTCGAGCAGGCGCCCGTTGGCGCGGGGCAGCGCCGGGTCTGTCTCGTAGGCGCGGCTGCCGACGAGGATCGCGTCGTAGTGCGAGAGGTCTCCCGCGGCGAGGTCGCGTGAGGTGAGAATCTCGACCGGCACACCCAGCGCGGTGAGCGCCTCCGGCACGCGGTCCGCCGCACCGCGCACGTAGCCCAGGCGCCGGAGCGGCGGAAAACGGATGTCGGCGGCGGAGATCTTCGCGGCCGCGGGCTCCGGCATCGGCGTGCGCGGGATGTATCCGTAGTCGATGAGGCGGATCCCGAGGTCGGCCGCCGTTCCTCCGTCCAGTCGCGCGGCGAAGCGGACCTCGTGGCGTCCCGCCCCGAGGGCGGGGGGAGCGTGGAGGTCGACGTCGAAGAAGACGCGTTCCCCGGCCTTCGCGAGCGTGAACGGCCGGGCCGCCGGCGCGGGCCAGCCCGCCGGAGGAATGATCTCGAGGCGGCCCGAGACCGGGGCCGCCGCATGCGAGAGGAGAGCGACCTCGAGGCGTCGGGAGGGCTCGCCGAGGGGCCACACGAGCAGGTCCGGTTCCACCGAGACCTCGACGGCCGGGGCGGCGCGCACCGGACGGCGGACCTCGCCGAGCTCCTGGTCGCGCACACGAAAGGAAACGTCGCGCTCGAGGACGACGGTCTCGCCCGCGATCGTCAGGCGTGCGACGGCCCGCACGGGGGCCGGCTGGAAGGGATCGCCCCGCACGCCGGGGGCCGCGGCGCTCCAGTCGTAGAGATCGGCCTGACGCGGGCGTTCGAGGAAGTACGGGACCGTGGCGGGCGCTCCGGAGGGCAGACTCACCCGGGATTTCCACTCTTCGAGCTTCCCGGGAGCGACCGTCCGCGCGCCGGCAGCCGGCGCCGTCGTCCAGCGGACCGGCGATTCGAGCGCGACGCTCTCGACCGAGACGCCCTGTCCGCCCGCATTCCAGATCGAGGTCGTGACCTCGAGCGATTCGCCGGGCGCCGCCGTCTCGCGGTCCGAGATCGCATCGAGCGTCACCTCGGCCGTGCCGGCAAGCGCCCTCTGCGCCAGCGCGAGCTTTTCGTCGAGGAGCATCGCCGTGCCGCCGTCGCCGTCCTGCACGAGCCCGCGCGCGGCGCGCAGATCCGAAAGCACCCTGGCCAGCGTCGGGACCGTCGACGAAAGGTCGGGCGTCGAGAGGCGCCGCCGCGCTTCGATGGTGCCGGCCTCGACCGCGTCGAGCCGCTTCTCGATTTCCGCCCTCCGCGAGGGATCCCGGACCTCGGCTGCGATCGCCCGCAGGCGCGTGTCGACGCCGGAGAAGAGGTCATGGCCGTCGCGGCCGGCGCCGCCGTCGACCCAGCCGACCATGGTCTGGTTCGGTCCGGGCTCCTGGAGCTGACCCATGTCCTGCGATCGGTGGAGGCTGCGGCTCGCCATCGCGATCTGGTAGACGGAGCGGCCGGTGAGGGGCTCGACCGTTCCGGTCTGCAGGACGACGGTCGTGGAGCTCTGGTCCCTCCAGTAGCCCGTTTCCTGGAGGAGCGTTCGGGGCTTCCAGGGGCTCAGGCCCTCGGCCGCGAGCTCCGGGTACGCGGTCGGGTCGCCGGCGAGGCGGTAGGCCTCGCGCGCCGTGACGCCGGCGGCCTGGTGCTGTCCGTGTCCGTCGCGGGCGGTGCCGTTGAAGATGCTGACGACGACCTGCGGGCGGAAGCGCCGCATGACCCGCACCGCGTCCTCGAGGAGCGCCTCCCGCGGCCACTTCGTGAAGGCCTCGTCGAGCGATCGCGTGAAACCGAAGTCGTACGCGCGCGTGAAGTACTGGCGGGCGCCGTCGAGCCGGCGGGCCGCGCCGAGCTCCTGGGAGCGTACGAGGCCGAGGCCGACGCCGAGGTCCGGGCCGACCAGGTTCTGGCCGCCTTCTCCGCGGGTCAGCGACAGGTACGCCGCTTCGCCGCCGAGCCCGCGGGCGACGAACGCCAGGATCTCGGTGTCCTCGTCGTCCGGATGCGCTCCGACGACGAGCAGTCGCCGGTGGGTCGAGAGGCGCGCGAGCGCGCGGTCCACCGCCTCGAGGCCTCCGGCCGTCGGGGGCGAGAGGCTGTAATACGAGGCGGCGGCCTGCTCGGCCCGCGGGGCGGCGCAGACGAAGAACGCCGCGAGCCCCGCGGCGAGCGCGAGAGCGGTGCGGCGCGAGCGCACTATCGCTTGAACGATTTGCGCACGAGGGGCGCCGAGGCGGCGGCCGCGGCCCCGAGGAGGGCGGCGAGAACGCGGGCCTTCTTCTTCGGGTCCATGACCTTCCACTCGTTGGCGAGCCGCGTGACCGTCTTGCGCGAGACCTTCGACGCGTTGCCGACGGCACGGCGGACGACCGTGGCCCCCTGTCCGGACGCTTCCGCGATGGCGGCGCGCGCGACCGAGACGCCGCCGGTGATCGACTGGATCACGCCCTCGATCGTCGTCGGGCGCGCCCTCCGGCGGGAGGCCGGCTTCTTGCGCGGAGTCGCGGACCGGGGCTTGCGGGCCGAGGCCTTTCGCGCCGCGGGCTTGCGCTGAGCGGCCTTGCGCCGGCTCTTGGGCGCGATGGGGACGATCTTGCCTTGTTCGTCGTTCTCGTTGACCACATTGACCTCCGAATCCATGGCGATGAGACTCCCTTCGTGCACGTCGTTGGCCGGGGCCGCAACCCGGGGACGCGGCCGCCGCAGGGCCCAATCTAGCATCTTCCTTGCAGGTATATCTTGGCCACATGCCGACCGCCCTGGACCTGGATCGACGAGCGCTCGCCGCCGGGTACCTCCGGAACCGGGAGCGCGCGGAGGCGATTTTCGACGTTGTCCGCCCCGAGGCCTACGAGGCGCGGCCGATCGCGCTGCGCAATCCGATCTGTTTCTACGAGGGCCACCTTCCGGCCTTCGCCGTGAACACGCTGATCAAGCGCGGGCTCGGCCAGCCCGGGATCGACGAGGAGCTCGAGATTCTCTTCGAGCGCGGGATCGACCCCGAGGACGAGAGCGCGGTCCCCGGCGCCGCCCGGCCGTGGCCCTCGCGCAGCGCGATCCGCCGCTACGCCGCCGCGGCGGACCGAAAGGTGCTCGCGGCGATCGCCGACGCCGACATCGCGGACGCGAGCCGGCCGGTGCTCGCGGGCGGCCTCGCCGCCGGGACCGTGCTCGAGCACGATCCGATGCACCAGGAGACGCTTTCCTACATCCTGCACCGCCTGCCCTACGACCAGAAGATCCGTCCCGCCGGCCTCCGGGCGCCGCGCCTCGGGGGCGAGCCGCCGCCCCGGCGAAGCGTGCGCGTCGACCCGGGGCGCGCGACGCTCGGCGCGAGCCGCGGGGAGATCCCGTTCGGCTGGGACAACGAGTTCCCGAAAAACGAAATCGACGTCCGTGCCTTCGACATCGACGTCGACAGCGTCTCGAACCGCGACTTCCTGGAGTTCGTCGAAGCGGGCGGCTACGGGGACGAGGCGCTGTGGGACGCGGAAGGGTGGGCCTGGCGCACCGAGCACGACGTCCGGAACCCGCTCTTCTGGGAGCTCCACCGGGGCGCCTGGATGTGGCGCGGGATGTGGGACCTCTTTCCGCTGCCCATGGCCTGGCCGGCGTGGGTTTCGCACGCCGAGGCGACCGCCTGGGCGCGCTGGGAGGGCCGGCGTCTTCCGACGGAAGCGGAGTACCACCGGGCGGCTTACGGCGAGCCGGGCGGCGGCGAACGCGCGCAACCCTGGGGCGACGCGCCGCCCGATGCCAGGCGTGGCCACTTCGACGCGGGTTTGGATCCGGACCCGGTGCCGGTCGGCGCCCACCCGCGCGGGACGAGCGCCTGGGGCGTCCGCGATCTCGTCGGCAACGGCTGGGAGTGGACGTCGACGGTTTTCGCGCCGTTCCCCGGCTTCGAACCCATGCCCTCGTATCCGCAATACTCGGCCGACTTCTTCGACGGGAAGCACTACGTCCTGAAGGGAGCCTCGCCCGCCACCCCGAAAGAGCTCGTCCGGCGCAGCTTCCGCAACTGGTTCCGGGGGAACTACCCGTACGTCTACGCGAAGTTCCGGACGGTGAACCCGTGATCCCCCTGAGCGCCCAGGCGCCTCCAGCGGAAGCGGTCCGGGACTTCGCCGAGGACGTGCGCCGCGACCTCGCGCTCGACCCGAAACAGGTCCAGTCCCGGTACCTGTACAACGGGCTGGGCTCGGCCCTCTTCGAGGCCATCTGCCGGCTGCCGTGGTACCGGATCACCCGTGCCGAGGCGAGGTTGCTCGCACGGTTCTCCGCCGACATGGTCAGCTCCCTCGAGGACCCGATCACGTTCGTCGAGCTCGGCTGCGGCAGCGGCGAGAAGCTCGCGATGCTCGCCGAGGCGCTGCGCCACCGGCGCAAGCGCGTCCTGGTCCACCTGATCGACATCTCGGCCGACGCCCTCGAGCTTTCCGAGCGGACTCTCGGAGCCCTCGAGCACGTCTCGGTCGTCGGACATCGGGCGACCTACGAGGAGGGCCTGCGCCACGCGGCTTCGCAGCGGCCCGCCAACGGGACTCTGCTCGTCCTGTTCCTCGGATCCAACATCGGCAACTTCGAGCGGCCGGCCGCCGACGAGTTCCTGGCGGGCATCCGCAGCAGCTTGCGTCCCGGGGACGCTCTGCTGCTCGGCGCCGACCTCGTCAAGCCCGAGACCGAGCTCCTCCTCGCCTACGACGACCCGCTCGGAGTGACGGCGGCCTTCAACAAGAACCTCCTCGCGCGGATGAACACGGAGCTTCTGGCCGACTTCGACCTCGAGGCGTTCTCCCACCGGGCCGTGTGGAACCCGGTGGAGCGCCGGGTCGAGATGCATCTCGAGTCCGTCGCCGACCAGACCGTGCGGATCCCGAGGGCGGGTACGACGGTGGCCTTCGCCCGCGGCGAGCGGATCTGGACTGAAAGCTCATACAAATACGACGCGGACGAGGTCGTCCGCATGGGTGCCGGCGCGGGTTTCCGCCTGCACCAGCAGTGGGTCGAGTCCGACGCGAGCTTTGCGCTGACGCTATTCGTCGCCGACGAGTAGCCGCTGGGCCGCCGGGGTCGGGCGAGGCCGGACCGGCAGGGCGCGCAGACCCGACGCCGGAGAGCCGGGACTGGAGGCCGCGCCGGGAGCCGCGGGCGCACCCGGCGCCGGCGGCCGCCGGACGACCGGCAACCGGGGGAGCGTCGATGCCGTCGGAGCGGCCGAGGAGGCGGCCCCCGGAGCCGGCGCCGCGGCGGGATCTGCGCCCAGGCGCAGGGGCGCCCACCTGGCGCCGGCGTCGTCGCTCTTGAGCACGCCGAGCTGCGTGCCCGCATAGAGCACCGAGGGCGAGCGCGGATCGAGCGCGATCGCCGTCACGTAGAGGTCCTTGTTGAGCAGGGTCCACGAGACGCCGCCGTCCGGGGACTTGTAGATCCCGATGGCCGTTGCCGCGTAGAGCGTCTTCGAGTCCGCGGTGTCGATCGCGAGCGCGAGGACGTTGTAGCTCTTGAGCCGCTTGTGGAGGGGGCGCCAGCTCGTCCCGAAGTCGTCGCTGCGGTAGAGGCCGTCGTGCGTGCCGGCGTAGAGCGTCCCCGGGGCCGACGGGTCGACCGTCAGGTTCCAGATCGTTCCTTTGCTCATGGCCTTGAAGGGCCGCAGCCAGGTCGCCCCGCCGTCGGTGCTCTTGAAGAAGCCCTCGCTGTTGGTCCCGATGTAGACCGTGCCCGCGGTCACGGGATCGAAGGCGATCGTCGTCACCGCGACTCGGGCGGTCGTTGCGCCAAGCTCGCTCCACGACCCGCCGGAATCGAGGCTGCGGAAGACGCGGCCGCCTTCGCCGCCGGCGTAAACTGAGCCCGGCCGATGCGGATCGACGGCGATCGTGCCGACGTAGCGCAGATCCAGGCCCTCGCTCGAGTGCCGCCAGGTTTCGCCCGCGTCGGTGCTGCGGAAGACGCCCCCGGTGTCCGTGGCGGCGTAGAGAGTCTCGTGCGCGGATGGGTCGATCGCGAGGGCGAGGACCGAATGCGCGTCGAGCCCGCGCCCGCGCGACCTCCAGCTTGCGCCCGCGTCACGCGACTGGTAGAGACCTCGCCCGGTCGTCGCGTAGAGGGTGGCCGTCGCGATGGGGTCGACCACCAGGGCGGTGACGAGGCCGCCCTCGCCCTGGAGGACGAAGCCCGGCTCGTCGGCCCGGGCGGGGACCGCGAGCGAGAACGCGAAAAGCGCCGCCGCGGCGGCGCTTCGCAACGAGGCTGTCCTGTGGCTCACGTCCGGGCCCCCGAGTGTCGGAAAGTCGTCAGGGTATCACCCGTTGTTCTCGCGACGACGCTCAATCCGAGAAGGCCGACGTGTCGGAAGTGCTGCAGAAGGCGTCCGTGCTCTCGTAGGTCCGGACTTCTCCCGTCGTCGAGTCCGTGACCGTGAGGGTGTAGTCGAAGCCGGTCAGCCCCGTGGTGAAGACCCAGAACTTTCCGCTGATTGCGCGGAAGTCGACCATCTTCACGACGACCTCGGGCAGCGCCGCGTCGCCCGTGATGTCCGGCATGCTGAAGTAGCCCCACCGGTCGCTCCCGGCGACCGGGAAGCCGTTCGACTCGCGGCCGGTGCGGGGATGGCGGGCGTGCAGGGTCACGGAGAACCGGTGGCCGAGAAGCGTGAGCGCGCCGTCGGAAGGTGCGGTCGCGGCGGCGGCTTCGGATCGATTGGTTGCCGTCGGCCCATCCGGGAACGGCCGATCCACCCCTCCGCAGCTCCCCCCTCCCTCGTTGCCCGCGTAGAGCTGCCGCTTCCCCGTGGTCGTGTCGGTGACGGTCAGCACGTAGGGGAGCGAAGTCAGGCTCGCATGGAAGATCGCCGGTCCCCCGGGCCCCAGGGCGCCGTCGGGCAGCATCTTGACGACGACCTCGGGGAACGTCGGGTCGCCCGTGACTTCCGGGAAGCCGAAGTAGCCGGCTCGGTCCGTGAGCGAGTGCGCCGCCGCCGGGCTCCAGGGACCGCGGCTGGTGGCGACTTCGAGTGCATACCGGCCTCCGACCAGGCAGAGCCGGTTCGCGTCGGCGACGCAGGGGAAAGACGGCCCATCGTCGGCGGCGAGATCGATCTGGTAAATGCCCGCGCCGCTCGTGCCGGCGACGAGGCGCCGGCCTCCGGCCGCGATGGCGAGGTCGTCGACGTACGGGCTGTCGAGCCCGCTTCCGAAAGGCTCCCAGCTGCGGCCGCCGTCGCGACTGCGGTAGACCGTCCCGTCGGCAGCGACGTACAGATGGCCCGGCCGAAGGGGATCGGCGACGAGATCGGAGACGAACCTCGGGGGAGACGGCGAAGCCTTCGACCATGTCGCCCCGGCGTCGACACTGCGAAGGACGCCGGCGCCGTTGGTGCCGGCGTAAACGACGCCTGCGGCAAAAGGATCGGCCGCCATTGCCACGGGGGTGGCGCCGAGATTCTCCTCGGTTGTGCGTGTCCAGGTGGCCCCGAGATCGCGGCTGACGAAGATCGAGCCGCCTTCCGGGTACGAGTAGTAACCGTAAGAAATGTCGAAGTACGAGCCGGCGTAGAGCGTCGCCGGGTCGTGACTGTCGAAGAGGAGGCTGTAGACCCCCTGTGCGAGATTGGCTCTCTGCCAGCTGTCGCCCCCGTCGTCGCTGCGAGAAATCCCATCTGCGTCGCCCGCCCAGAGCGTCGCGGGCGACCGGGGGTCTTTCGCCACGAGGTGCGGCCATGCGTTCGACACCCGAAACGACGTCCACGAATTCCCGGCATCCCGGGAGCGGTAGAACGTGCCAAAGGCGACCCCGTAGAGGGCCGATGGATTGCCCGGATCGACCACGAGCGAGGTGAACCCGGACAGTGCGTTCGGACTTTCCACATGGGACCAGCTCTGCCCCTCGTCCGTCGAGCGGAAGAGGCCGGGCCCCTGGCCGGACGTGAGGCCGCCGGTGCTCGCGAGCAGAGTCGCGGGATTCGAGGGATCGACGGCCAGTGCGCTGATCCAGGACGAGCGGAGGCCCTGCCCGTGCCAGCTCCAGGTCGCGCCGCGGTCGGTGCTGCGATAGATGCTCCCTTCGGTGCCGGCGTAGACGGCGCCCGAAGCGGCGTCGAACGTCGCCGCATTCAGGTATCGCGGCGCCAGCGGCTGCGCGGTCTGCCACGTGCCGCCGCCGTCGGAGCTGACGAGCAACCCCCGCTCCGAGGTTGCGACGACAACGGGCAGAGCGGCCGCGGAGGGGCCGGGAACCTCGACGATGCGCCCGAGGTACGCGCCGAAAGGGGAGCACGTCCAGGTCGCGGCGCCGTCGGCGGTGCGGCAGAGGGAGCCGGGAGTGAACGCGTAGAACCGGCTCGAGCCTTCGACACCGGCGCCGATCGAGGTCCATCGATCCGTGGCGTGTCCGGTGACCGAAACCGTCGTGAAGGACCCACCGCCGTCCCGGCTTCGACGGAATCTGCCCGATCCATTGAGGACGTTGTAACCGATGCCGACGAGCGCGTCATCGTGCGGATCGAATTCCATCGCGAAGTACGCCGTATTTTTTTCGGGCAGTCGTTTCCAGCTGGCACCGGAATCGGTCGTCTTCCAGAGGACCCCCGCCCAGCCGGCGAGATAGGCCGTCGAGGGCTCCCGGGGGTCGATCGCCACGGTCGACAGCCCGGAACCGGAGGGCGCAAGGATCTCCCAGGAGTCACCGGCATCGCGGCTGACGGCGAGGCCGCCCTGGCCGAAAATAACGAAGACCGGCGAGCCTGGCCGGGCCGCGATCGCGGAGATGTACTCGCGATGCAGGCCCGCGAGCTCCCAGCCCTGCCCGGAAGGTGTCGAGCGATAGACCCCGGCCGGCGTGGCGGCGTAGACGATGCCGTCCGCCGCCGTCAGGTCGTAAATGGCTCCGACGTCCGCCGGTCCGCTCGAGACCCAGACGGGTTGCTCGGCGAGCGCCGCCGTGACGCCGGTGGCGAGGACCGCCGCCAGAAGGGATTGAATCAGCCGGCGATTGCGCATTGGACTCTCTCCTTCGCTGTGACCCTTTGTAGGCCAGTGCCCGGTTCGGCCCGGTTGTTACACGAGGAACCCGCCGCTGGCCGGGCGCGGCAGGAACCGGAACCATCGCGTCGACTTCCGGCGAGGGTCCCGCGCTCGCTATCGGCGCCCTCCAGAGCGCGACATGCGACCCGCCGCCCGAAACCGTGCGATTTCCCTTCGGGAACGTCATCCTGATTGGATAGGCGTCAAAAGGAGGCAAAAGCGCTAATGGGATCGTGGAATAGAAACCGTCTTCGCCTGTCGGGGGAAGCCTTCGACGCTATCTTTCACGATCAAAGATCCTTTCGACCCCGGCAGTCGTCGCGACCGCCAGGCTTGAGAGAGGATCGATTCGATCCGGTCGCGAAGTCTCGCTGCCTTTTCGCCGGCCCGGGACCCTGCCGAGGTTTGACCGCGGGGATGGTGGGTGGTACCGTGCCGCGGCTTTGTTCAGGAGGTGTGCTTTGAAACGCTTGATCGCCGCCGTCGGCCTCATGGCGCTCGCCGGTTCCTCCCTTCCCGCGACCGAAGCGGTGGACCTCGACATGATCACGCGGATCCGCCTCGAGGGCTTCAACAACTCCAAGGTGATGGAGTCGGCCTCCGAGATGATGGACCGCATCGGGCCGCGCCTGACGGGTTCGCCGGAGATGAAGGAAGCCAACGAGTGGACCAGGGACGAGTTGGCGTCCTGGGGGCTCGCCAATGCCCACCTCGAAAGCTGGGGCCCGTTTGGCCGCGGCTGGACCTGGTCGGGCTGCACGGTGCGGATGACCGCCCCGGGCTCGGCGGAGCTCGTCGCGATTCCCGAGGCCTGGACGCCGGGGACGGCGGGACCGGTCCGCGCGAAAGCGACGCGGTTGAACGTCAAGTCGGCGGACGAGCTCGAGAAGCTGAAGGGGAAATTCGCCGGCACGATCGTCTTCTTCGGCGAGATGCGCGACATCCCGCTCGGAGAGAAGCCCGACTCCGTGCGCTACGACGAGAAGACGCTGGCGGCCGAGTACCAGTACGAGATGCCGGGCGGGCCGCCGCGGTACAACCGGGCGGAGTACATCAAGCGCCGCGAGCTGCGCAAGGCCGTGAGCAAGTTTCTCGAGGAAGAGAAGGCGCTCGCGGTCGTCGCGGCGGGCCGCGGCGACATGGGGACGTTTTCCGTGCAGGGCGCCGGAACCTGGAAGAAGGGAGCCCCGCAGGGCCTTCCCTCGCTCTCGATGGAGCCGGAGAGCTTCGGCCGGGTGGCCCGCATGCTCGACCGGGACGTGGCCGTCGAGGTCGAGATCGACGTCAAGGCCCGGTTCATCGAAGACGACCTGATGCAGTGGAACACGATCGCCGAGATCCCCGGCACCGACCGGAAGGACGAGGTCGTCATGGTCGGCGCCCATCTCGACTCCTGGCACGGCGGGACCGGCGCGACCGACAACGGCGCGGGCTCGGTCGTCGCGATGGAGGCGATGCGCATTTTGAAGGCCGTCGGGGCGAAGCCGCGGCGGACGATCCGCATCGGTCTCTGGAGCGGCGAGGAGCAGGGACTCTTCGGCTCGCGCGCCTACGTGTCGCAGCACTTCGCGTCCCGGCCCGAGCCGTCGGCCGAGGAGAAGGAGAAACCGTTCTACCTCCGGAAGAAGACGGGCCCGCTCACGGTCAAGCCCGAGCACGCGAAGCTGTCGGCCTACTTCAACGTCGACAACGGCACCGGAAAGATCCGCGGCATCTACAGCGAGGACAATGCCGCGGCCGTTCCGATCTTCGAGGCCTGGCTCGATCCCTTCCACGATCTCGGCGCGACCCTCGTGACGATGAACCGCACCGGCGGGACGGACCATCAGTCCTTCGACGACGTCGGGCTCCCGGGCTTCCAGTTCGTCCAGGACGCCCTCGAATACGAGACGCGGACGCACCACACGAACATGGACGTCTACGAGCGGCTCCAGAAGAACGACCTGATGCAGGCTTCGGTCATCCTGGCCTCGTTCGCCTACGACGCGGCGACGCGCGACGGCATGTTCCCGCGCAAGCCGATGCCGAAGGACGAGCCCGCGAAGCCCGAGCCGAAGAAGGCCGAAGCGGCGCCGGCGAAGCCGGGCGAGGTGACCCCCCACCCCTGAGCCTTCGCCGTCCGGGCGGGCCTGTCCACGGGGGCGTCGGTTGACTCGGAGGAGACCGGCCCATAGGATGCCCTCGTCGGGGCAGAACAAGGTGAGGTCCCCATGCGTCGAGCCCTTTCGTCTCTCGCCCTCCTTCTCGGCCTGGTCGCCGTGGCCACCGGTCAGACCGAGCCCTCGCTGAGCTCCCGGCCCGTGCGACTCCTGCGGTCCTGGTACGACTCGATCAAGACGCCCCAGGGCGACGTTCCGCGCCGCGTCGACATCCTCTACGACTACCGCCGCGCGGCGGCGTTCGAGCGGACCTACACGCTGGACGGCCGCCAGATCTCGAACCGCCGCATCGTCGTCAATCCTCCGACGCCGTCGGAACAGGAGATCGCAGAGGCCTTCGCCATCGTGCGCGTGGATCCCGAGATGGCGCGGATCATCCGGCGATTCCGGGCCGACCTCGAGGGGGGGTTCATCATCGAGGAGGGGCGGACCAAGCCCTGTGGTCCCGGATCGCGCTGTGTGCTCATCCAGATCCTGTCGCCCGACCATTCGGGGCTGATCCGCGTGGCCGGCGTGGATCTGGTCAGGCGCCGCGTCGTCTATCGGACGTTCGTGCCGTCCGAGCACCCGGGTGTCAAGTGAAGGCCCGCATTCTCCTGCTCGCCCTGGTCGTCGCGGCAGCCGCGAGGCCCGCATCCGCCGCCGTGGCGAGGGCGCGATGCGTCGGCCCGAACGAGCACTGGATGACCTGGCCCACGGTGGATCCCGTCTGGGACTTCTGCTGGGTCCGGCCCGCCCAGTCGAGCGCCACGAACGGCTCCGGGATCGAGATTCGCGAGGTCTATTACAAGGGGCACCTCGTCTTGAAGCGCGGGCACGTGCCGGTCCTCAATGTCCAGTACGACGTCGGTAGCTGCGGCGGTGCAAATCACTGTTACCGGGACTGGCTCTACACGGAGCAGCCGTTCCTGGTCGACAACCCCTGCCCGCCTCCGAACGGCACCGGCTGCGGGTATGCCGAGCCGACCTGTCCTCCGATCACGGTCTGCGCACAACCTGAGGGCGTCGATGTCTGTCCCGCGGTGGACGTCGACCCGTGCAACCGTGTCTGCTTCCAGGGAGTCGCCGCCGAGAAACTCTCCGACCGGCTGATCCTGTCGACCCAGAACAAGGCGGGGTGGTATCGCTACGAGATGAAATGGACTTTCTACCTCGACGGGCGCCTCCAGCCGACCATGGGGTTCTCGGCCGTCGCGGACGCTTGCGTCGTCAACACGCATCGGCACAACGCCTACTGGCGCCTCGATTTCGACATCGACGGCCCGGACGGCGACGTCGCGACGGAGGGGCCGGAGGGAGTGGGCAAGGGCCTCCTCGACGTCGAAGTGATGCGGCGCAACGACCAGCCGGGTCTCTGGTGGTCGATCGTCGATCCGCGGACGGGCCGGGGGTACCGGCTCGTTCCGGGAGCGGAGGCGGATCTGCCCGCGGACACTTTCAGCGTCGGGGACGTGTGGCTTCTGAAATACAAGCCCCTGGAGATCGACGACGCCGGGCAGAGCGGCCCCGCCTGCGCGATCAAGATCAACGCCTTCCTCAACGGCGAGACGCTCAGCGACGACACGGTGCTCTGGTATCGGACGGGTGCGCTCCACCTCGGCGGTGACCTCGGCGACTGTCACACGGTCGGCCCGATGTTCGAGCCGATCGGCAACTGGTAGTGGGCGGCGGCCGTCGCGGGTCCCCGGACCGTCGGCCTTCTGCTAGGATTTCTCGAATCGCGACGATGAAGGTGTGGCGGAAGGACTTCGCGGCTTGTGCCCTGGCGGTGGCCGGGATGCTCGTCGCGGCCCCGGCGCGGCCCGAGAATGCGGTCACCAGGACGTCGCGGCCGGTGAGGCTGCTCCGGACCTGGGACGAGACGATCAAGGCTCCCAACGGCCGCGACTACGTGCGTCGCGTCGAGCTGGTGTTCGACTACGGCCGGGGTATCGCACAGGAACGATACTTCTACGGCGCCGGCAGGCGAATCGACGGCACGCGCGACATCAAGCAGAGCCAGCCGAGCCCATCCCCCGAGGAGATCGCCGAAGCCCGCGACCTGGTCCGGCAGGACCCGGAGCTCGGGCGCATCGCCGCGCGCCGGAACGCGGTCTTCGAGGGGGGCTTCATCCTCGAAGAGGGCCGGGGGCGCCGCTGCGGTCCGGGGAGCCGGTGCCTCCAGATCCAGCTGCTGTCTCCGGATCGCGCCGGCCTCGTCCGCTGGACCGTCGTCGATCTCGTCAAGCGCGAGATCGCCTATCCCGTCTTCGTCCCGACCGGTACGCTCCCGTGAGGGCGCTCCGCCGGCTCGGCTTCCTGCTCATCCTCGGGTCGGCGCTGGCCGCCGTTCCCGCCGCGGCCCAGCCCGCCTGCGCCGGGGACGAGCACCTGATGTCCTGGCCGGATACCGATCCCGTGTGGCAGTTCTGCTGGGTCCGTCCGGCGCAGAGCAGCGCGACCCGGGGCTCGGGCATCGATCTCCGGAACGTCTATTTCAACGGGCACCTGGTTCTGAAGCAGGCGCACATGCCGATCCTGAACGTGCAGTACCTGCCGGGCGGCTGCGGCTGTTTCCGGGACTGGATGAACATCGAGGTCCGCTTTCAGTCGGACAACGAGATTTCGCCGGGGTACTCCGAGCCGACCGTTCCTCCCGTGACGGTATGCGACGTCGGGGGCACGGGCGGCGATGTCGGCAGCTTCACCGGCGTGGCCGCCGAGAAGCTCGCCGACCAGCTCATTCTGACGACGCAGGCGGAGGCCGGGTGGTACCGATACGCCATGAAGTGGAAGTTTCACCTCGACGGGAGGATCGAACCGATCATCGGGTTCGCGGCGATCGCCGATTCCTGCATCGCCTTCACGCACAAGCACCATGCCTACTGGCGCTTCGACTTCGACATCGACGGCGCGGCCGGCGACGTCGTGACCGAGGGGCCGAATCCCTCGGCCGGGCGCGGCCGGCCGGGCCCGCGATATCCGACCGTCAGCCTTCCCACCGAGGCCATGCGCAGGCTCGACAAGCCCGGGATGGTCTGGTCGGTCGCCGATGCGACGACGCGTCGGGGCTATCGCCTCGTGCCGGGCGCGGAGACGGAGCTTCCGGCCGACTCTTTCTCGGTCGGCGACGTGTGGCTTCTGAAGTACAACCCGAACGAGATCGACGATTCGGGCCAGTCGGGACCGGGGTGCGCCATCAAATTCAACAACTACCTGAATCCTCCGGAGGGACTCGCGACGGACCTCGTGCTCTGGTACCGGACGGGCGCCGTTCACACGGGAGGCGACCTCGGGGATTGCCACGAGGTCGGGCCCACCCTGGTTCCGTTCGGTGACTGGTCGCCGGCGCCCGCGGTACCCTGACCCGGGAGATCCTTTCGGGGCCGGCGGGCACCGGGTAGAGGAACGCCGTTTCGCTTTGGAAAGGGGGACCGCCGTGCTGCTTCGCGCTCGATACGTCCTGCTCGTCCTGCTCGCCGCGCCGATTGCCGCGGCCCAGACGGCCCCGGCCGCGTCCGCCGACGAGGCGGTCGTGCCCCGGCCCGACAGCCTCGTCGCGGAAGGCGTTCCACGGATTCCCGCCTCGCTCGCCGACGAGGTCGGCCGGTACACGGACTTCCGCTCGGCCACCTTCACGAGCTGGCACCCGACCCGGCGGGAAATGCTGATTTCGACCCGCTTCGGCAACGTCACCCAGGCCCACTTCGTCCGATCGCCGGGCGCGGCCCGCACGCAGATGACCTTCTACCCGGACCGCGTCAGCGGCGCGCGCTTCGACCCGAAGACCGGCCAGTCCTTCATCTTCTCGAAGGACACGGGGGGCAACGAGTTTTTTCAGTTCTACCGGTACGACTTCGCCGACGGGAACGTGACCCTGCTGACCGACGGTAAGTCGCGCAACACCGGAGCGCGATGGTCGAACGGCGGCGACCGCATCGCCTACGGCTCGACCCGGCGCACCGGCAACGACGTCGACATCTACGTCCTGGCCGTGAAGGACCCGAAGTCCGACCGGCGCGTCCTCGAGCTCAGCGGGGGAGGCTGGGGTGTCGCCGACTGGTCTCCGGACGACTCGAAGCTCCTCCTGGACGAAGGCATTTCGATCAACGAGAGCTACCTGTGGCTGGCCGACGTCGCCACCGGCGCGAAGACGCTCCTGACCCCGAAGGGCGGGGAGAAGGTGGCCTGGGGCAACGCGGCGTTCGCCCGGGACGGAAAGGGCCTCTACGTCACCGTCGATTCCGGCTCCGAGTTCCAGAGACTGGCCTACATGGACCTCGCCACGAAGAAGATCGAGTTCCTGACGGCCGACACTGCCGACGTCGACGATTTCGACCTGTCCCTCGACGGGCGCACGCTGGCCTACGTGACGAACGAAAAGGGAGTGTCGGTCCTGCGGCTCCTCGACACGGCGAGCCGCCGGGAATTGCCGGGGCCGAAGCTCCCGCTCGCGACGATCGGGGGTCTGCGCTGGCACCGCGACGGCGGCGCGATCGGATTCACGATGGAGACGGCGCGTTCCAGCGCCGACGCCTATTCGTGGGACATGAAGACCGGCACGCTCGAGCGCTGGACGTCGAGCGAGCTCGGGGGCCTGAACCCGGAGACGTTCGCCGAGCCGGAGCTCGCGGCCTGGAAGAGCTTTGACGGCCGCGAGATCACGGGCTTCCTCTACCGTCCGGACGCGGCGAAGTTTCCGGGCAAGCGCCCCGTGCTGATCCAGATCCACGGCGGCCCGGAAGGGCAGTCGCGCCCCGACTTCCTCGGCATCTGGAACTACGTCGTCAACGAGTTGGGCGTGGCCGTGATCCTTCCGAACGTCCGGGGCTCCTCGGGTTACGGAAAGACCTTCCTTCAGCTCGACAACGGGCTGCGGCGCGAGGGGTCCTACAAGGACATCGCCGCCCTCTTCGACTGGATCGCGAAGCGCCCGGATCTCGACGCCGGCCGCGTGATGGTCGCCGGGGGGAGCTACGGCGGCCACATGACGCTCGCGGTCGCGTACCTCGACAGCGACCGGATCCGGTGCGCCGTCGACGTCGTCGGGATCTCCAATCTCGTCAGCTTTCTCCAGAACACGTCGGGCTATCGCCGGGACCTGCGGCGCGTCGAGTACGGCGACGAGCGGGATCCGACGGTGCGCGCGTTTCTCGAGAAGACCGCGCCCCTCAACAACGCCGAGAAGATCCGGAAGCCCCTCTTCGTGGTCCAGGGCGCCAACGATCCGCGCGTGCCGATGTCCGAGTCGGTCCAGATGGTCCAGAAGATAAGAGGCGTCGGGACCCCCGTCTGGTACCTGATGGCGAAGGACGAAGGCCACGGGTTCGCAAAGAAATCGAACCGCGACTACCAGTTCTACGCGACGGTCCTCTTCATGAAGGAGTACCTGCTGAACTGACCGTCGCTCCGCTTGCTCGAGGGCCTGCGCCCGTCGGGCGCACCGGCTTGCGACTCGCGCGGATGCGCGCTCGACCGCAAGCCCGGCCCCTCGCGGCGCTTCGCTCCCGCGGCGCGAACCTCCTCCCTCCCTCCGGTCGGGAGAGTATTCGCGCCGCGAAGGTACGGGGGAGCGCCGCAGAAGGTGGATGGCTCGCTCGAGGTTGATGGCGACGTTTTTCTGACATCCCTGCAAGATTCTGGTGTCATTCGTGCCGGTTTCGTCAGATTCTCGTCCTGATGACGCTGGAATGCTGCAAGAAGTGCAGAATTCTATGGCCACAGGTACGGCAGTCTGCTACGCTGGTGACCCGTGGACAAGGCCGACACCGCCTGGATCCTGGTTTCCACGGCTCTCGTTCTGCTGATGACCCCCGCGCTCGGGTTCTTCTACGGGGGCCTCGTCCGTTCGAAAAACGCTCTCAACACGATGATGATGAGCGTCGTCTCGCTGGGCTTCGTGGGCGTCTCCTGGGCGCTTCTCGGCTACTCGATCGCGTTCGGCCCGGGCTCGGGCTGGTCCGGAGGCTTCTCGCGTGCCCTGCTCTCGGGCGTCGGGCTCGAACCCCGGGGAACGATCCCGCACCTGCTCTTCATGGCATTCCAGGGGACGTTCGCGATCATCACGGCGGCCCTGATCTCCGGCGCGATCGTCGAACGCATGCGGTTCGGCCCGTACCTCGCGTTCCTGACGCTGTGGGGCCTTCTCGTCTATGCACCGGTCGCGCACTGGGTGTGGGGCGGCGGGTTCCTGGGCCGCCTGGGCGCGCTCGACTTCGCGGGCGGGACCGTCGTCCACGTCAACGCCGGCGCGGCCGCCCTCGTCGCCGCCTTCGTGCTCGGGCCCCGCAAGGACTACGCCCGGCAGGCGATTCTGCCGCACAACGTGCCCTTCACCCTGCTCGGAGCGGGTCTCCTGTGGTTCGGCTGGTTCGGCTTCAACGCGGGAAGCGCCCTCGCCGCCAGCGGCCCCGCGGCGCTCGCCTTCGTCAACACGCTCTTCGCTCCCACGGCGACGCTCGTCGTCTGGACGCTGCTCGACCTCGCGCGGACCGGCCGCGCGACGGCGGTCGGCGCCGCCACGGCGATCGTCGTGGGCCTCGTGGCGGTCACGCCGGCGGCCGGCTACGTCGGGCCTCTCTCGGCGATCCTGCTCGGCGGGATCGCCGCCTTCCCGAGCTACTTCGCGCTGCTGTGGCGCGCGCGGACGCGCCTGGACGATTCGCTCGACGTCGTCGCCGCGCACGGTCTCGGCGGGACGGTGGGCGCCCTGCTCACCGGAGTGCTGGCGCAAAAGGCCTGGAACGGCTCGGCCGACGGCCTCCTTTTCGGCAACCCCCGGCAGCTCGCGGTGCAGGCGGTCTCGGTCGCGGCGGTGATGGCCTACAGCGGCCTGGCGACCTTCGGCCTCCTGAAGCTCGTCGGGGCCTTCGTTGCGCTGCGGGCCGGTGTGCGCGACGAGGGCATGGGCCTCGACGTGACCCAGCACGGCGAGGAAGCTTACGCCCGCGGCGAAGGCGCGATCCTGGTCCTTTCCGAGACGGCGAGTCCGGCGCTCGCCGTGGCCGCCGCCGCTCCCGCCGAGGGAGGCTCCGGCTGAAGCTCGTCGTCGCCATCGTCCGGCCCGAGAAGCTGCCCGAGGTGCTCGAGGCGCTCTTCCGGGCGCAGGTGCGGGGCCTGACGCTCCACCGCGTCGAGGGGCACGGCGGCGAGACCGAGCGGGTCGAGACCTATCGCGGTACGACCGTCAAGATGGAGCTCGCCGAAAAGGTACGCCTGGAGATCGGTGTCTCCGACCACTTCGTCGAGCCGACCGTGCGGGCGATCGTCGACGCCGCGCGAACGGGGTCGGTCGGCGACGGGAAGATCTTCGTCCTGCCGGTCGAGAAGGTCTACCGCATCCGCACCGGAGAGGAGGACCAGGCGGCGGTCACGCCGATCGAGTTGCCGGCCTAGCTGCGAATTCTGAAGACGTTGTTCACGGTGCCGGCTCTCCCTTCTTGAAGCGACCCTGAACCCGCCGCGCCCGGGCACGTAGGGGCGCCCCTTGCGGGCGCCCTCTCCGGGGCCCATCGAGCGGCAGCGAATCGTCCGCGGGACCACGGGCGGCCACAAGGGCCGCCCCTACAGCCGACGTCTGACATCGCCGCATTGCGTGAACAAACTGTTGAGAAACGACACCTGGCGGTCGTTTCTTTAACGTCCTGCGGGGCGACCTTTGCGCCCTGGTCAGGGCGCCCGGCGGGGTGGGGCTTCGACGATCGCCTCGGCCTCGATCTCGACCAGCATTTCCGGATCGATCAGCCGGGAGACCTCGACCATCGTGGCGGCCGGACGCACGTCGCCGAACACCTCGCCGTGCGCCCGGCCGACCTTCTCCCAGTCGCCGATGTCGACGACATAGATCCGCGTGCGCACGACGTCCGCCAGCCGCGCTCCGGCCTTCTCGAGGGCCGAGGCGATGTTGGCGAGGGCCCGGGCCGCCTGCGCGTAGGCATCGCCCGCGCCGACGAGCCTGCCGTCCGGTCCGGTGGCGGTCGTCCCGGAGACATGGACGACGTTGCCGACCCGGACCGCGCGCGAGTAGCCTACGATCGGCTCCCAGGGGGCCCCGCTCGCTACGTTCCGGCGAGTCACTCGACCACGCCCTCCGTCTTTTCCTTGCCGAGGTAACGGTCCTTCAGGTCGTTCCAGCGCGACTCGCTGAGGACGCGGCGCAGAGCGTCGTTCAGCGGCTCGCGCATCGGGCTTTCGTCCTTGAGCGGAAAAGCGAAGTTGAACGATTCGAGGTGGCCGGGAAGGACCTCGATGCGGTGTCCGGCGTCGCGCTCGGCGTAGTAGTGCAGAACGACCGAGCCGTACACGATGGCCTTGACGTCTCCGGCGCGCAGGCCCTGGATGGCGGCCTCCACGCTCGGGTAGACGCGGTGGGCCAGGTCCTCGCGCCGCAGCAGGTCGGCGGAAGCCGAGCCTTCGACCGTCCCGACGACGGCGTGGCGCAGCGCCCCGGGGCCCTGGATGCGGACCACGTCGTAGAGCGCCAGCTTGGCCGTGACGAACGCCGTGAACGAGGTGATCAGGATGAGACTGACGAACATCCAGAAGAGGCCCACCAGCCGGCCCCAGAAAGTGATCGGGACCTTGTCGCCGTACCCCACGCCGACCGTCGTCACGCCCGCCCACCAGAACCCCGACCCGATGCCCTGAACGGCGCGGCCCGCGAACATGGCGTTGCGGCGGCGTTCGAGGAGCCACAGCGCGGCGCCCGCCAGGAACACCAGCGCGACGATGCCCGCGTAGAGCCGGAGGGCCGTCGGCGTCGAGAGCGCCTCGAGGACCCCGAGCCACCGGTCCTCCTCGCGTGCCCGGAGGATCGCGATACCGATCCCCGAGACGACATAGGCGTGCGTGAAGTCGACTTCCCGCTCCCGCTCGACCGTGGCGGCGTAGGGCGCCGCCGCGGAGTCGAGGGTGCCCTGGCTGATCTGGTCGAGGATGGCGTCGGGGCCGCCCTCGACGAACCGATAGCGGTAGTTCAGGTCGGTGGCGATGTCTTTCCAGAGGTCGACGGTCAGCCCCTGCCACTCTCCGCGCCCGTCCTTCATCGCCCAGGGCGGCGCCTCGAAGACCCCGATCGCGAGCTCGCGCCCGGGACCGGGCGCCGGTTGCGCCGCGGCAGCGCGGGCGAGCGTGGCGAGGAGGCCCACCGCGGCGCACCGCAGGAACGGGTGATTCCGGGCCGTGCCGCTCACCGTTCCAGGTAGGTGTACCTGGGAAAGACTTCCTCGAACTCCCGGTAGATCGCGCGCGCCTCGTCCTTCCTGAGCGCCCGTCCGGCCACGCGGTTGAGCTGCTTGCCGATCGCGGCCAGGATCTCGGTGCGGTCGTAGTTCATGTACTCGAGGACACGCTCGCAGGATTCGCCGGGCAGCACGTCGTCGATGTGCGCCCGGCCCTGCTCGTCGATGGTCACGAGGACTTCGTGCGCTTCACCGAAGAGGTTGTGGAGGTCGCCGAGCACGTCCTGGTACGCGCCCATGAGGCAGACCCCGATGTAATAGGGCTCGCCGCTCCTCAGGGCGTGGAGCGGGAGCGTCTCCTTGATGTCGCGCAGATCGATGAACTTCTCGATCTTTCCGTCCGAGTCGCACGTGATGTCGGCGAGCGTGCCGAACTCGGCGGGGCGCTCGTTGAGCCGGTGGATCGGGAGGATGGGGAACAGCTGGTCGATCGCCCAGACGTCCGGCAGCGACTGGAAGACTGAGAAATTCAGGACGTACTTGTCCGCCAGCATCGTCTCCATGTCTTCGAACTCTTCCGGGATCTCCTTCAACGACTTCAGGTCGCGGTGGATTTTCTCGCAGATCTGCCAGAAGAGGATCTCCCCCTTGGATCGGTCCTCGAGCGAGAGATGGCCGAGGTTGAACAGCGTGAAGAGCTCCTCCTTGTACTGGAGCGCGTCGTGGTAACTCTCGCGGATCGTCTTCGCGTTGACGGTCTCGTAGATCGACGCGAGCTCCTGGAGGACGTTGGGGTCCGAGGCCGTCACGGAAACGCGCCGGCCCTGCTCGATCCGATCGGCGACGTCGAGCACGTTGGTGACGAAGACGGAGTGATAGGCGGTCACGGCACGGCCCGATTCCGTCACGAGCGTCGGCGCGGGCACCTTTTCTTCCTCGCAGATCTGCTGGATCGTGTAGACCACGTCGTTGGCGTACTCCTGCACGGAGTAGTTCATCGACGAGTCGAACGCGGTCTTGGAGCCGTCGTAATCGACCCCGAGGCCTCCGCCGAGGTTCAGGTACTGGATCGGCACCCCCTGCGCCCGGAGCTTGGCGTACACGCGCCCGGCCTCGCGGATCGCGTCCTTGATCCTGCGAATGTCGGTGATCTGCGAGCCGATGTGGAAGTGCAGCATGACCAGGCAGTCGAGCATCTTCTTCGACTTGAGGATCTTGACCGCCTCGAGCATCTCCGGCGTCGTGAGGCCGAACTTGGCGGCCTCGCCGCCCGACTTGGCCCACTTGCCCGATCCCCGCGCGTAGAGTTTCGCGCGCATGCCGAGCAGCGGCCGCACGCCCCGGGCCCGCGCGACTCCGAGAATGCGATCGAGCTCCGAGACCTTCTCGAGGATCAGCACGACTTTTTTCTTCATGCGCACGGCGTTCAGGGCCATGCGCACGAAGGTCTCGTCCTTGTAACCGTTGCAGGTGATGATGCTTTCGGGCGAAAGGTCCGCCGAGATCGCGGCGAGGAGCTCCGGCTTCGAGCCCGCCTCGAGACCGTAGCCGTAGCGCCGGCCGGCCTCGACGATGTGGTCGACCACGACGCGCTTCTGGTTGACCTTGATGGGGAAGACGCCCCGGAAGACGTTCGGGTACCCGTACTCGTCGATCGCGCGGGCGAAGGCGTCGTTGAGGTTGGCGACCGAGGTCGAAAGGATCTGCGGAAACCGGATGACCATCGGAGTCGAGATGCCGCGCCGGGCGACCTCGTCGACGATCTGCTTCAACGCCACCCCGCGCGAGGCTTCCCGGGTCGGCCGGACGACGAGCATGCCATCCTCGGAGACGTGGAAGAAGCCCTTGCCCCAGTTCGGGATGCCGTAGAGGCTGGCGGCCTCGGTGAACCGCTGGCTCTCGGGTCGCGTGCGGCCCGGCCGGGTTCGCTTGAGGGGACGGGCGCTCGCCATCAGCGGAATCCTAAGCCAGATCGCTCACGGTTTTGAGAGAACCTCCATGGCCGCGGCCGCCAGCGCCGCCGCGCCGGTCTTCAGCGTCGGTTCCGGGTCGGGAGCCCAGAACGCCGAATGCAGGGACGGCAGCTTCGTCGTGTCTCCTCCGGCGGCGGCATACGCCCCGGCGGGGGCTCCCCCGATCCAGAAGATGAGCGACGGCGCTCCGGCCGCCCGCCCGAAGTCGCCGAAATCCTCGGCTCCCATGACCGGCGGAGGCGAAACGACGTTGGCCTTTCCAAAGGTCCGCTCGAAGGCCGCGGCCACGCGGCGGGCGAGCGCCGGGTCGTTGTACGTCGACGTGTATCCGCCCGGCCCGACCACGACGAGCGGCTCCTTCGGCGCCGCGGCGGCGGCCGCCTCGGCTTTCACGATGCGCTCGATCGCGGCGAGCAGTTTCTCCCGGACTTCGCGGGTGAACGAGCGGACCGTGAGCTCCAGCCGGACCTCGGCGGGAATGATGTTGGCCCGCGTGCCGCCGTGGATCGATCCGACGGTCACGACGGCCGGGTCCCGGGGATCGGTCTCGCGGGAGACGATCGTCTGGAGCGTCGTGACGACGCGTGCCGCGATGACGATCGGGTCGACGGTCGACTGGGGGGCCGAGCCGTGGCCGCCGCGGCCGTAGATCGTGATTTCGACCCGGTCGGAGTTGGCGAGCGCGAAGCCCGGCGTGACGCCGATCTTGCCGGCCGGCAGCCACGCGAAGTCGTGGAGGGCGATGGCGAAGTCGGGCTTCGGCACGCGCTCGTAGAGCCCGTCCCGGATCATCGCGGAGGCCCCGCCGCCGCCTTCCTCGGCCGGTTGCCCGACGAGGACGAGCGTTCCCCGCCAGCGGTTCTTCGCCCGGGCGAGCAGGGTGGCCGCCCCGACGAGCGTGGTCACGTGGACGTCGTGGCCGCAGGCATGCATCACGTGGACCGTTTCGCCGTCGGCGTTCTTCGCCGTGGCCGTGCTGGCGTAGGGAAGGCCGGTCTTCTCCTCCACCGGCAGGGCATCCATGTCGGCTCGGATCAGGAGGGTCGGGCCCTTCCCGTTGCGCATCACCGCGGCGACACCCGTGCCGGCGAGGCCGGTCGTGACCTCGTAGCCCAGCGCACGGAGCTTCTCCGCGAGCTTCGCCGCGGTCCGGACCTCCTGGTAGGAGAGCTCGGGATTGCGGTGGAGGTCGAAGTAGAAGGCCTCGAGCTCCGGGTAGAGCTGGGGCAGCGGGGCGATCACCGGGGCGGCCGAGGCGGGTGGAAGCGCGAGAAGGCCCGCGAGTACGGGCGCCGTCAGCAAGGTCAGCATGGGGTGGTACGAGATCAGACGGGTGTTTCGGCTGTCAAGGATCGTAGACTGATCGCCGATGCCTTCGAGCGGCCGCGCGGGAATGGGAACGAGCCTGCGCGCGGCGCTCTCCTCGCGCCGCATCGGCGCGGTCACGCTCCAGTCTTTCTCTTCGGGGCTTCCGCTCGGCCTGGTGTGGATCGCGCTCCCGGCCTTTCTGACGTACCGCGGCGTCGACATCAAGACGGTCGGCCTCTTCTCGCTCGCGCAGGCGCCGTGGACCTTCAAGTTTCTCTGGTCGCCGCTGATGGACCGGTTCGGTCCGCGCTTCGGCGCGATCGGGCGACGGCGGTCGTGGATCCTGGTCTGCCAGCTCGTCCTCATGGCCTCGGTCCTGGCGCTCGCGGGATGGGGCACGACCGCCGACGTCACGGTCATCGCCCTGCTCGCCCTCCTGATCGCCTTCGGGTCCGCGTCGCAGGACATCGTGATCGACGCGTACGCGGTGGAGGTGCTGGAGCGGTCGGAGCAGGGGCTCGCCGTCGGCGCGCGCTCGGCGCTCGCCCGGACGGCCGTTCTCGTCTCCGGCGCGATCACGATCACGTTCGGGCAGCGCCTCGGCTGGTCCCCGGTGCTCGCCGTCGTCGCATTCCTGTTCGTGCCGCTCGCCGCCGTCGTGCTCTGGTCCCCCGAGCCGGCCGCTCCGCCTCCGCCCCCGCGGACGCTGCGGGACGCGGTTTTCGGGCCGCTTCTCGACCTCTTCCGGCGGCAGGGCATCCTCCCGATCCTGGGGTTCCTGTTCTTCTACAAATTCGGCGAAAACCTCGCGACGGCGCTCGTGCGGCCGTTCCTGATCCAGAAGTGCTACGTCCCCGAGGACGTGGGCCTGGCCACGGCGACGATCGGCCTGACCTGCCTCATCACGGGAACGCTCTTCGGCGGGGCCTCGACCGAGCGTTTCGGTCTGACGCGCTGCCTGTGGATCTTCGGCGCGCTCCAGGACGTCGGGTTCCTCGGGCAGGTCCTCGTCGATCACCTCACGCCGGGCTTGCCCTGCGCGGGCGGCATCGTCGGGGCCGTCGTGCAGCCGATGTCGCACCGCCTCGCGATGTACGGTGCGATCGCTCTCGAGAACTTCTGCCAGGGCATGGCCACGGGGGCCTTCGGGGTGCTCCTGCTCCGAATGACCGAGCGGAAGTTCTCGGCCACGCAGTACGCGCTCTTCTCGTCGATCTTTGCGCTCGGCCGCACGGTCACCGGACCGATCGCGGGCTATTTCGCGGATGCCCTCGGCTGGACTCCGTTCTTCTTCGTCTGCACGGCCGCGTCGATTCCGGGACTTCTGCTGCTCCAGCGGTTCGCGCCGATCGGCGGCCGCGAGCCGAGGCTCGACGCCCTCGAGCGAATCGAGGCCCGTCCGGTGTCGCGCGCGCGGTTCGCCGGGGTCGCCGTCGGCGCGGCGGTCGTGGGGTTCGCCGGAGCCCTCGCGATCTCGGCGACGCTCGGCGCCCTCAAGGCGGCGCGCCTTTCGCCCGGGGCCGGCTTCGACTTCGTGCCGGCGCTCGTCCGCACCCTGTCCCCGGCCTCCGCGTCGGACTGGGTCCGTCTCGCCGGCCTCGGCGTCGTGGGCCTCGTCGTCGGGGCCGGAGCCGCGGCGTTCGTGGCCGCGCGCTTCGGCGTCGGAGTCGGCGAGGCGCGGGAAGCGTGAGCGAGCACCGCGTCCTCGGGGTCGACGCCGGGGGCAGCAAGACGGTCGGCCTCCTGGCCGACGCGTCGGGTCGCGTCCTCGGCCGGGTGCAGTCCGGCGGAGCGAACCTCCGAACCCACGGCGAGCTCGAGGTCGAGAAGGTCCTCCATGGCCTCGTCGAGGGGCTCGAGGAACCGGGAGCGCCGCGTCCCGAGGCGCTCGCGCTCGGAATCGCGGGGGCCGACCGTGCCGAGGACGAAGCGGTGCTCCGCGCGATCCTGCGGCGGCTCGGGTTCCGCGAACGCGTCGTCGTCACCAACGACGCGCGGATCGCCTTCGTGGCCGGGTCGCCCGCGCGCGTCGGGCTCGCGCTCGTCTGCGGTACGGGGTCGATCGCCTGGGGACAAAACGCGCGCGGCGAGACGGCCCGGGCCGGCGGTTGGGGGTGGCACCTCGGCGACGAAGGGTCCGGCTTCTGGATCGGCGTGCGGGCCGTGCGCGAGGCGCTCCGCGCGGCCGACGGAAGGGGAGCCGCCACGCGCCTCCAGGCGGCGCTGATCGCGCATTTCGAGATCGCGCGGCCCGAGCAGATCCTGCGCGCGGTGTACGACGGAGAATTCCCGCGCCACCGCGTCGCCGACTTCGCGGTGAAAGTCGAGGAGGCCGCCCTGGCGGGCGACGAGGCTGCAAAGTCGATCCTGGCGGCCGCGGCGAACGAGCTGGTGCTCGCCGCGGCGAGCGTCCGCGAGCGTCTCGGGCTCGCCGGGCAGAGTTACGACGTCGTGCTTTCGGGAGGGACGTTCCGCGCGGTGCCGACGCTCGAGACGTCGGTCGCGGACCGGCTGGCGGCTCCCGGAGCGCGCGTCTTGGCGTTGCGGGACGAGCCGGCCCTCGGCGCCGTCAGGCTCGCCGTCGAGGCCCTTTCCGCGAGCCCTCCAGAGCAGCCCTGAGGTCCCCGCCGGCCGAGGCGAGCGCCGCGCGCGCCGCGCGGAGGTCGAGGCGGGTCGCCGCCATGAGAATTGCGAGGCGGACGTCGCCGCCGGCGTGCGACAAGCAGCCGGCGGGCCCGCGCCGGGGCGGCGCCGGAGGCGGCGGCGACGGTCCGCGCCGCTCGGTCGCGGAGCTTTGCCGAACCGCGCGAGAGGTCCAGCATCCAGGGCCCGAACACGTGCCCCGAGGCCGCGAATGCCGAGGTCGTAATCTGGTTCAAGGCGAGCTTGGTCGCCGTGCCGGCCTTCAGACGCGTCGAGCCGGCGACGACCTCGGGCCCGACCCGGAGCGCGATCACCACGTCCGCGAGGGTTCGCGCCGCGTCGGCGGCGTGCGCGGTCAGCAGGACCGTGCGGGCGCCGCGCCGCCGCGCGCCGTCGAGGGCTCCCCGCACGAAAGGCGTCACCGAGCTCGCCGAGACGCCGATCACGAGATCGCGGGCCGTCGCCCGCGCTCCCGCCCGTGCACCCGCGTCCCGCGCGTCCTCGGCCCCCTCGCGCGACCGGAAGACGGCGCCGCGGCCTCCCGCCATGAAGGCCCGTACGCGGCGGGGGTCGGTGCCGAAGGTCGGAGGCAGCTCCGCGGCCTCGAGCACCGCGAGCCGGCCGCTCGTCCCGGCGCCGAACAACAAGCACCGCCCGCCGGCGAGGTAGACCTCCCGCAGCACCCGGGCGGCGCGGACGATGTCGCGGCTGGCGGCCTTCACGGCCGCGACCGCCCGCGCGTCCTCCGACTGCATCAGCGCGACGACGCCCTCGACACCGAGCCGGTCGAGGTTGCGCGACCGCGGGTGCACCGCCTCGGTCGAAAGAAGCCGCCACTTCGAGCCGGCGGCCACCCGGCTACTCGGCGCGCTGGTTGTGGGCCTCGACGAACCAGAGGTACTTGTCGACGTCTCGCGAGACCTCGGTGAAGAGGTCCGCCGTGTCCTTGTCGCCGAGCTTGTCGGTCTTGTCGATGGCGCTGCGGACCTTCTTGCCGAAGGACGCGAGCGCCGACGAAAGCGCCTCGACGTGGTCCTTGCCGCTGACGATCGAGATCGGGTAGGGCGTCATCGACGTTCGCGCGGCGGTGGCCTGGAGCGTGCCCTCGGCCTGCCCGCCGAGCTGCACGATCCGTTCGGCGATCAGGTCGACCCACTCCTCGGCCGAGTCATTGACCTTGTCGAAGAGCTCGTGAAGCGCGATGAAATTCGGACCCTTGACGTTCCAATGGGCCTGCTTGGTCTGGAGCATCAGGTCCGTCGCGTCGGCGAGGCGATCGGCGAGGACGGAGCCGGCCTTGGAGCGGACTTTCTGCGGGAGATCGTTCTTCGTCGGATGCATGGTGTTCCTCCTGCCTGCGGCGCGGCCTTCGAGGCGGCGCCGCGAGGGCCACGATTCTATGCCGGGCCGCAGGATGGGGTGACTCTCCGTCCGGCGCGGCCTATGGGATGGCCTGCCCCAGATCCCTTCGTCTCGCCGAGGCATCGTCGAGAAACGCGCGGATCGCGGCCGCGTCGCTCGCGCGCAGGGCCCCACCGAGCGTGGCGAGCTCGGCCCGCACGGCGTCGACGGCGTCGGCGAGCGCCGCGGGGTCCGCGAGCGCGAGTTCGAGCGCGAGCGCCGCCGGCTGCCCGGCGACGCGCGTGGTGTCGAGGAATCCCGGGCCCGCGACGGTCGTGAGCTGCGGCCCTGCGCCCCTTCCCGCGGCTCTCGCGAGGGCCGCGGCGACCGCGAGCGGAAGATGGCTCGCCCACGTCATCAGGGCATCGTGGCTCGCCGCGTCGAGCAGGACGGGCCGGGCGCCGGTGGCGCGGACGATTCCCTCGACGGCCGCGAGCGACTCCTCGTCCGAGCGGGCGGTCCGGCAGAGGACCCACGGGCGCCCCTGAAAGAGGTCGGCGGAGGCGGCTTCGACGCCGCTCTTCTGCGACCCCGCCATGGGATGACCGGCCACGAATCGCGCTCCGGAGGGCAGCTCGGTCGCGCGATCCACGATCGGTCGCTTGACCGAAGCCGTGTCGGTCAGAATCACGGCGGGCACGGTGCGGAACATCTCGAGGAGAAGTGCCGGCGCGGCGTCGGTCGGGACGGCCGCGACCGCGATCCCGGCCCCGTCGAGCGCTTCGGCGAGCGTATCGGCCACGTCGATGCCTCGTCGCCGGGCCGCCTCGCGCGCCGATGGCTGACGGTCGTAGCCGCGCGCCTTCAGCGCGAGCGCCAGGGAGCCTCCGATCAGCCCGAGGCCGGCGACGGCGACCCGCTTCACGGCTCGTCGCCGTCCACGCGGACCGCCCATGCCGGGCGCAGCCGACGGGCGCCGCGCAGGAAGGCGTGCCGGACCTCGCGCTGGAGACGCTCCGTGTTCCAGTGCAGCAGCACACGGATGCAGCGCTCGAGCGAGCCCTTCACCGGGATCTCGCGCGCGCACAGCAGCGGGACCTCGTCCCACCCCGGCAGCGAGCGAGCGGCCAGGGCCGGGAACTCGGCGTCGAGGTCGGCGGTGACCGTGAACGTCGCGCTCGCGAGGTCCTCGGGCCGGATGCCGTTCGACGCGACCAGGATCCCGAGCAGCTCGAGCGTGCGCTCCTTGATCGCCTCCGCGGCGTTTGCGTCGACGGTGGTTGCTCCCCGGATTCCGCGCGTCGCCATCGGGGCGCCATTATCGCCGACGAAACTGTTGCAGAATGTGGCCGAACGCGTGAAACGCCTCATCGTCAATGCTGATGACTTCGGACGCTCCGCGGGGGTCAACGCGGGAGTGCTCGAGGCCCATGCCCACGGCATGGTGACCTCCGCGACCACGATGGTGCTCGAGACGGCCGCCGCCCGCGGCATCCGCGAAGCGGCCGAGCGGGGCCGGGACCTCTCGCTCGGTCTCCATTTCGCCCTGACGGGCGGCGGCCGGCCCGCCGCGGCAGCCCGGGATGTGCCGCACCTGGCTCCAGGCGGAGTTTTCCGCCGCACCCGCGAGGAGCTTCCGGCGCGCCTGCCGCCCGAGGAGGTGCTCCTCGAGCTCGAGGCGCAGATCGGGATCTTCGAGGTCCTCGCGCGCAAGCCTCCGACCCACCTCGACTCGCACCATCACGTCGCGCTTCACCCTTCCGTCGCCCCGGTCTTCGCCGCGGTCGCGAAGAAGCGGTCCCTGCCCGTGCGCGCCTCGAGCGAGGACGCCCGTCGCGCCCTGCGCGCCGCGGGAGTGCGGACGCCCGACCGATTCATCGACTCGTTCTACGCGCAGGGCGCGTCGTTCGAGGAGATGGAGCGCATTCTCTCGGAGCTCGGAGACGGCACGACCGAGCTGATGTGCCACCCGGGGCGCGCCGACGAGGCGCTGCGCCGGGGATCGACCTACGTCGACGAGCGCGAGTGGGAGATCGAGGTCCTGTGCGACCCGAACATCCGGGCCCTCGTTCGCGCCCGGAAGATCGAGCTCGTCGGCTTCGACCGCCTCTAGGACGGCGCCGGGCGAGACTTTGCTAGGATCCGCGCCAGTACGATGAGGGTCCTCCTCGCCGACAGCGATTCCGAGCGGATGCGCCAGCTCGAGGGCTGGCTGACCCGGTGGGGGTACGACGTGACCCCCTCGCGCAACGGAGTCGACGCCTGGGCGAAGCTCGAGGCGGAACGCAAGCCCATCCTCGCCATCCTCGCCTGGCGCATGGAGGGGATGCTCGGAATCGACGTCTGCCGGCGCCTTCGGCTCCACCCCGACCTTCCGACCGCCTACGTGCTGCTGCTCGTGGACGCGCGCGGCCAGGAGGAGCTCTACGACGGCCTCAACGCCGGCGCCGACGACTTTCTCTTCGCCCCCTTCGAATCGATCGAGACGCGCGCCCGGATCCGGACCGGCGCACGCATCGTCGAAACCGAGCAGGCGCTGAAGGCTTCGCAGGACGCTCTGCGCATCCAGTCGACGCGGGACGCGATCACCGGTTCCTGGAACCACGCCTCGATCCTCGAGGTGCTGCAGAAGGAGCGCGACCGGGCGCGGCGCAAGAGCGGGTCGGTCGGCGTGGTGCTCGCCGACCTCGACGAGTTCCGGAAGGTCAACGAGAACCTGGGCCACCCCGTCGGCGACGAAGTCCTGCGCGAGGCCGCGCGGCGCATGAACTCCTCGGTCCGGCCCTACGACTCGGTCGGCCGCTACGGCGGCGAGGAGTTCTTGATCGTCCTGCCGGGCTCCGACGGCCTCGGCGCCCTCACGGTGGCCGAGCGCATCCGTGAAAGCTTCTCGAACCGGCCGGTTCTGACCTCGGCCGGCCCGGTGCCGGTGACCCTCTCGCTCGGCGTTGCGGCCGAGGGCGGGGAAGCCGGGTCCGACGACTCCGCGCTCCTCATCGCCGCCGGCTCCGCGCTCGCCCGCGCCCAGAAGTCCGGCCGCAACCGGACCGCCCTCGCCGACGAGTCCGGCCTCGAGATCGACGCCGTTCCGCCGGAAGCGTAATGGCGGAAGTGGGCGGACGAACTCCGCCTCTGCCGGGATCCGGACATCTCCCGCGGTTTGCCGGGCGTGGACGGATCCGGGGACAGACCGTCCCTTTCTCGAGACAGGACCGGCGCCGGGCGAAGGCGGCATGCGTGAACGGCGGGCGACCGCTCGGCGCGCGCGTGTGGCACCGTTCATGCGAAAGCCGGCGCGGGAGGAACTCGAAGATCACGGTAATCTGGCGAGTGTGGCGGACACGGTTGCGTTCTGAGATTCTGCGGCGCGGCGTCGCGGTCCTCGTCCTCGCCGGCGCGGCCGCCGTGTCCTCGGCCGCGGCCTCGTGGACGAGCGTCGGGCCGGCGGGCGGCGCGGTCGAGGTCGTCGCGGCGGCGGCGTCGGACTCGGACATCGCCTACCTCGCCGGCGATGGCAGCGGCGTCTTCAAGACCGAGGACGGAGGAGCGAGCTGGCGCATCGCGAGCTCGGGCCTGACCAACTTCGACGTCCGGAGCCTCGCGGTTTCACCGGTGAACGCGGACATCGTTCTCGCGGGCACGAACGTCGGCGCGTTTCGAAGCGTCGATGGGGCCGCGACCTGGGTGCCGCTCGGCGCGCCCGTCCCGGCCGACACGATCGACGCGGTGGTCTTCGATCCGACCGGCGCGGCGGCTTACGCGGCGAGTCTCTCCGGGTGGGTCGGGCGAAGCGGCGACGCCGGCGCGACCTGGCAGAGCCTGACGACGGCGGCGTCGACCTACCGCCCGGACGCCCTCGCGGTCGACCCGACCAACGCCGCGCGGGTCTACCTGGGGACGGTCGACAACGGGATCTACCGGAGCGAGAACTCAGGAGCCACGTGGGCCGAGCTCAACGGCAACATCGGCAACCTCCACGTCTCCGCGATCGCCGTCGATCCGACGACGCCGACGACGCTGTACGCCGGCACCAACGCGGGCGCGTTCCGCTCGATCGACGACGGCGCGCTCTGGGGGGCGTTCAGCGCCGGCGCCGGCGCGCTCGCCGTCAAGGACCTGGTGGTCGATTCCAGCGGGATCGCGTACCTCGCCAACGTCAACGGCGGCTGGGCCGCGCCGTTCGCTGCCGCGTCCTGGCAGCACCTCGATCTGGCGGCCCGCTTCGCCAACGCCATTGCGGCCTGGCCGGCGGCGCCCGGTTCGGGGGCGAGGCTTCTCGTGGGGACGGGAAACCCGCCGCTCGACCCCGGGGGCCTGTGGGTGAGCGACACGTTCGGCGTGTTCTTCTCCGGCGCCGGGGTCAACGTCATGTCGGTCGCCAGCCTCGCGGCCGACCCCGCCACACCGGGCCGCGTGCTGGCGCTCGGTACGGCCCGCGGGGCCGAATCGACCGACTTCGGACGCACGTGGGACACGCTCCCGATCGTCGGCTTCGGAACCGTGCTGACGTTCAATCCGTTCGCTCCGGGGGTCATCTTCGAAGGCACGGCGGACGCGATCTTCCGATCCGTCGACGACGGCGCCAACTTCGAGCGCGTGGATGCCGGCCTTCCGGGCACGGTCGTCCGGGCGATCCTTCCCCGCAGCGCCTCGGACGTTCTCGCCGCGACGCTTTCGGGCATCTACCGGAGCTCCGACGGCGGCGCGAGCTGGGCGGCGGCGACGGGAACGAGCGGCGTCCAGACCCTGTCGCTCGCGCCCGGAACGTCGTCGTCGGCGGTCGTCGCGGGGGCGCAGGACGGCGTCTACTTCTCGACCGACGGGGGAGCGAGCTGGACGAAGAAGGGCACCGGCGTCTCCGGCTCCGTGCGGGCCGTGGTTTCGTCCGTCTCGGCACACCGGGTCTTTGCCGGCGCGGACCCGGGTCTCTACGTCAGCGACAACGACGGAACGAGCTGGACGCGCGTCCAGGGCGGATTTCCCTCGGCCGCGGTCTACGCGCTCGTCCAGGACGGGGATGGCGGACCGATCTATGCCGGCACTTCCGTCGGCGCATTCGAGAGCGCGGACGGCGGCACGACCTGGACGTCCACCGGAACCGGTCTCTCGAATCCCCAGGTGCTCTCGCTCGCCGTCCTCGAGGATGGAACGCTTCTCGCCGGAACCCGCGGCGGCGCCGTCTACCGACTTGCCGAGGCCCTGCCGCCCGCCCCGCGCGGCGCGGTCGTCCGCGCCCAAGGGCGTGGAGCGACGCGGGAGGTCGAGCCGAGGCCCTGAGGGGCTACCCGGCTTTGCCGATTCCGTCGATCTCCGCGAGCGCGCGCGCGATTTCGGCCTCGTCGTTTCCGGCGTGAGGCGAAAAGCGCAGGGCGCGCTCGCGCGGTGCGACGATGATGCCTCGCTGCTCGAGGGCCTTTGCCCACCGCACGACCTCGCCGCCGGGCGGCCGGGCGGCGAGGATCCCGGACGCGAAAGGCTCGGGAGTGACGATCCGCCAGCCCCGCCGGCCGAGGCCCTCGGCGAGGGCACGCACGAAACCGAGGACGCGCTCGAGGGCGACGCCCTCGCCCATCTCTTCGAAGAGATCGATCGCGGCCGAGATGCCGCGGACGTGGTCGATCGGAAGGGTCCCGGGCTCGTAGCGGCGCGCGCCTTCGTACGGAGTCGCCCGGTATTCGAGGTAGTCGCCCTCGGTCTTGAGGCTCCACCAGCCCGAGGCGATCGCCGGAACGCGGTCGCGCGCCCTGTCGGCAACGTAGAAGACGGCGCCGCCCTCCGGGCCGTACAGCCACTTGTGGCCGTCGGCCGCGAGGACGTCGATCCCGGCGCCGCGGACGTCGGCCGGCAGCAGGCCGAGGCCCTGGATCCCGTCGACGAAGAACAGGATGCCGCGCTCACGGCAGAGCGCGCCGATCTCCCGCAGCGGGAAAACGAAGCCGTTGTGGAACGCGACCCAGGAAACGGCGACGACGCGCGTGCGCGCGTCGAGGAGGGCCGCGATCGAATCGAGCGTGATGCGGCCCCCGTGGCTGACGGCCACGCGGCAATCCACCCCCCGGCGCTCGAGCGCGCGCCAGGGATAGGCGTTGGAGGGGAACTCCATGTCGTCGGTGACGACGTTGTCGCCCGCGCGCCACGGGAACCCGAGGGCGACGAGGTTGACCGCCCAGGAGGTGTTGGGAAGGAACGCGATCTCCTCGGGCGCGGCGCCGATGAACCGCGCCGTCTTCGCCCGGGTCTTCTCGATGTCGCCGTAGTGCCGCCGCCAGTCCGCGACGCCTCGGTCCCGTACGTTCTCGACGTGCGCGACGATCGCGTCGGCCACGCGGCGGGGCAGGGGCGAAGCGGCCGCGTGGTTGAGGTAAATGAGGTTCCGGCGGACGGGGAACTCGCGGTCGAGGTTCCCGGCCGAGAAGTCGAAGCTCATCGGGCCGCGAGCCTCCGGTACAGCGCCTCGTAATCGGCCGCCATGCGTCCGGCACTGTACCGCTCCTCGGCCCGGCGGCGGCAGGCCGCGCGGTCGATCCGGCCGACCTCGCCGAGGAAGGCGGTTAGCTCCTCGTCGGTCCGGCCGAGAAACCCGGTGACCCCGTGCTCGACGAGCTCGGGGAGCGACCCGGAAGGGGTCGCGACGACGGGCGCCCCGGACGCCATCGCTTCGGCCACGACGAGGCCGAACGGCTCCTCCCAGGAAATCGGGAAGAGGAAGGCCTTCGCGCGGGCCATGAGCGCCAGGACGTCGGCGTTGGGAAGCTCGTCGTGGTGCACGACGCTCCGGCCGTCGACGTGCGGACCGACGCGCTCGCGGTAGAAGGGCTCGCTCTCGGCGAGGTACGGCGTCACGGCGCCCACGATGACGAGCGGAAGCCCCGCCGCGCGCGCGATCGAAATCGCGCGGTCGGCCCCCTTGTGCGGCACGAGCCGGCCGACGGTCAGCAGGAACTCCCCGGGCGCGGCGCCGAACGGAATGCGCTCCACGTCGACGCCGTACGGAACGACCGGGAGTCCGCCGCCGAGCATCCGGTTCTGCGCTTCGCTGATGCAGACGCCCTGGAGGCCCGGATAGTGCGCGCGGTAGTAGTCGTGGAGGGGCTTCTCGATGTAGGCGTACGTCATCACGCTCGGCCGCGCCGTCCGGTCCGAGAAGTAGGCGGCGGGCGTCGGCCAGTGGGAATGGAGCACGTCGAACCCTTCCGCCGAGCGATAGGCCTCGGCGGCGTTGCGCGTCTCGTGCTCGTTTTCGAGGTAGCTCGTCGAGGCGGGGTCCTCGCTCGCGGCGCGGGCGACGACCGCGTGCAGGGCCGCCGGCGTCGTCGAATCGCCCGAGGCGAAGAGCGTGACCTCGTGCCCGCGCGCGAGAAGGCCCCGGGTCAGCCGGTCGATCGCGATCTCGGTCCCGCCGTGGGAGCGCGGAGGAACGGGAAACCGGATCGACGCGATCTGCGCGATCTTCACCGGAACGAAACGGCGCCGGCTTTCGCCAGGCGCTCGAAATACTCGGCGACGGCGGCCGCCTCGACCTCGGAGTACCTCGCGGAGAGCACGTCGCGGATCTCGGACACCGAGCGCGTTCCGTCGGCGAGGTTGAGGGCCTCGTAGGCGAGGACCTCGCCGTCCGGCCGCGCCGCGAGCGCGATTCCCGTGAGGTCGGCGCCCGGGATGTCCGCGAAGTAGTCGTAGTAGTAGACGTTGAGCGGCCCGCGGACGTCCGGGTTCCGGAGCGGCCGCCGGCGGTCCGAGGCGGGAGGCGCGGGAGGCAGGGCGGACCTCAAGTGCTCGACGTCCTTTGCGACGTCCGCCGCGACGGCCGGGCACAATCGCGCGACCGACTCGAGCGTGCCGATGCCGGCCAGCATGGCCTCGCGGGCGGCGAGCGCCGGGTCGGGTCCCGGTGCCGCCCCGCGGGCCAGCACCCGCTGCTCGACCTCCGCGCGCGCGACGGCGAGCAGGCGCGGGGCTTCCGCGTCCGGCAGCGCCGCGAGCGTCCAGACGGTCCCGGCGCCGATGTAAGCGACGCGGCCGAGCTTCGTCGCGTCGAGGTTCTCGGGCAGGTCCTTCTGGGTGTGGATCGTGACGTCGGGGTAGTCGTGAAAATAGACCATCGGCACGCGGAACCCCCCGGCCTCGAAGACTTCGTGGTCGCTGCCCATCTCGATCGCCCGGACGTCGCCGAGAAAGCTCTCGCGCGATCCGGGCGGCCAGACGAAGCCGGCATACGCGCTCGGTTCCCGTCCCTCGGCGTAGCTCCGGGACGCGGCGAGGACCTCGACGAACCAGGCTTCGGCAACGGCGTTGACGACATGCGGCAGCGTCTCGGCCGTGCGGGAGAGGTGGAAGGTTCCCTTCGTCGTCCAGAGGACGCCGCCGACCATGTCCATGTGGACTCCGGCCACGAAGTCCTTCACGAGCTCGGGGTGGCGCACGAGGTAGGCCTGGGAGCCCGTGATCTCGGGAAGCCAGAGGAAGCGGATCGTGCGCTTCGGGCGCGGCAGGGTCCCGCGGCGCACGGCCGCGGCGAGCGCGCGGCCGACTTCGAGGATCGCCGCGCTGCCGGAGGCGTTGTCGTTGGCGCCGGCCGACTCGTGGCAGAGATGGGCCGTCACGACGATCTCGCCGGCGGAGGGGTCGGTGCCCGGGAGCGTGGCCACGACGACGTCGTAGCTCGCCGGCACCATCTTCGCCGCGACGCGCGCGCGCAGGACGATTCTCTCCCCGGCCTTCAGGCGCGCCCGGTAGTCCTCGGCCTGCCGCTTCGAGACCATGAACGCGAACCGGTTCTGGAGCTGGTAGGGGGAGAGGTGTCCCCAGCGGACCAGGTCGCGGTCGTCGCCGGACCACGGCGTCTTCTGGTTCGGATATGCGGAGAGAAAGCCCGCCGCTCCCCGCTCTTCGCAGGCGAGGCGGTGCACTGCGGGCAGCGTCCCGTCGGCGAGAACGATCTTGCCGCGCACGTCCCGACCGGCGTAGTCGGACGCACGGGTGCCGGCGCCCACGTCGACGAGCTCGGCCGTGACGTCGGCGTCCTGGCTGTAGTCGGCGAGCGCGACCGGCAGGTCGGGAAACGAGGCGACGAGGCGCGCCGTCGGTGCGACCTCCTCGAGGAGGCCCGACACGGGGTTCCACCCGACGTGCGAGAGGAAGTGCGCGTACTTCGTCTTCCCGTCCGCCGGGAAGCGCTCGATCGCGGCGTCGGCGAGCCCCGCGGCGGTGGCCTTGCGCTTCATGAGCTCGGCCGCGGCGGTGAAGCCCGGAGAGCCCTGGACGCGGTGGAACTGACCGAGCTGGCGGACGGTTTCGAGCGTCGCGACTCCGTCGATCTCGGCGTGGATGGCCGCGGGCACCGCGTCCGGCCAGAAGGGGATGGCGCGGTCCTCTCCGGGGGCCGCGGAGGCGAAAACGAGGGCGGCCGCGAGGGCCGCCCCGACCTTTTTCACGGCGGGTTAAGGCCTTTTACCTGGCGACGGTGAAGGGGACGATGGCCGCGGTCTTCTCCCAGGCCATGGCGAGCTTGCCGCCGTCGTTCGTCATGTCGACGAAACCGATCGTGAACTGATCGATCGAAGCCTTCGGCTGGAGCATCGTCATCGGAACGCGCACGACGTCGAACTTCGGGTCGTAGCCGTAGGCGCCCCAGATCTTCGTCTTGTCGTTCGGGTCGTACTTGTCCTGCGTCGGCTGCGTCGAAAGGATGAAGGTCCACGCCGGCTCCTTCAACTCGACGAAGACGTCGTAGGTGCCGGGCTCGACGCGCTTGCCGCCGATCATCAGCGGCACCTCGGTCTTCAACTTCGTCGTGGCGTTGGCGCCGGTGCGCCAGACCTTCTCGTTGTCCGAGACCACCTTGCCGTAGTCGGCGCCGTTGCCGAAGATGTCCGTCCGGCCCCGCAGCATCGGGCGGCTGTACGTCACCTCGAGCCACTTCCCGCCGCTGTACTTGCGGTTGCCGTCCTTGTCGGGCGCGCTCCAGGTGCCGTCGACCATCGCGCTCGCGGTCCCGGCGGGGGAGAGAGGCTTGCGGTCCTGGGCGGTCACCGCCGTGGCCGCCGCGAGGGCCACGACCGTTCCAAGAATCAGGTTGCGTCGAAGCATCGTCTGGTTCCTCCTCAATTGACGGGCGCCGACAGGCGCCGCAGCGGCGAAGCATACGCGAATCCCGGCGCTCCCTCGCATAGAATCCCGGACCGTCGCGTTGTGAGGGGGAGCAATGAACTTTCTGTTCAAGGAAGAGCCGACGCACTATTCGTACGACGACCTGGTGCGCGACGGGAAGACGAGCTGGACGGGCGTGAAGAACCCGCTCGCCCAGAAGCACCTGCGCTCGGTCAAGAAGGGCGACCGGATCTTCTACTACCACACGGGCGGTGAGAAGTCCGTCGTCGGAATCGCGAAGGCCGCCGGGGACGCCTACCCGGACCCGAAGGACAGGAGCGGCAAGCTCCACGCCGTCGACGTCGTCCCGGTGAAGAAGCTGGCGCGGCCGGTCACGCTCGCCGAGATCAAGGCCTCACCGGCGTTCCGGGAGTTTCCGCTGGTTCGAATCTCGCGCCTCTCGGTCATGCCCGTCTCGGACAAGGAGTGGGCCGGCATCGAGAAGCTCGCCGCGGACTGAGGCTGTCGGCTACGGGCGCTCGGGAACGGACTGCGTCGAGCGGTCCGTGGAACTGCGCGCGGGCGCCGACCGCGGCCGCGGCGCGGGCACCGTGTCCGACCGCCAGCCGAGGTCGCGCAGGAGCGGCAGCGTGAGGTCGACGTCGTGCCCGAGGTCGCCGTTGAGGTTGGGTTCCATGAGAAGGTTCGGCGTCGCGCTCGTGTCCCAGTGGGAGATCGACGAGCCCGGCTCGTCCGGATCGGGCGCATAGAGGAGCGGCCTGTTCCCCGCCGCGGTTCCCGCGAGCCGCCGGGGATTGGTGCGGAGGGATACGGAGATTCCACCCGCGAGATTCGCCTTGAGGAGCTCGCCGTCGGCCTGGGTGAGGCGTACGCAGGGGATCGTGATCGACGCGTCGTCTCCGCTCATGCCCGCCGGAGAATCCGACGGCTCGTTGTCGACGACGACCATCGCGATCGCTCCGGCGGCCTGGACGTTGGCGGCCTTCTCGACGAAGAGGCAGGTACCGCGGTCGACGATCGCGACGTGGCCGGCCATCTGGGGGGCGTTGGTCAGCGCGCTGCAGGCGTCTGTCGTCGACGGGCCGGCAGTGTCGTTCGCGTCCTGGGCCTGGACGAGGGTTCCCGACACGGGACCCTCGGAAACCGCAGGTCCGAACGTGGCCGAACCAATCGCCCGGTCGCCCGAGAGGAACGTGGGCGACTCGACGGTCAGCACGGGAAGGGGCCCGAGGAACTCGGGCGCCCGCGAGACGCCGTTCGCACCGTCCCAGACGAGGCGGCCGGTCCGGGTCGCCGAGGCGACGCGCCCCTCCGGCGTCATCTCGGTCCAGTGCTCGTTGGTCGTGGTGTCGAGGATGAAGGACTCGTAGATGTCCTGCTGGTTGAGGAACTCGGCGCCGGTCGACTCGTCGACGAGCGTCAGGAACCCCAGGCCGTGGCCGAACTCGTGGAGCAACACGGTGACGAGATCGATCCGGTCGCCGTGGTTGTCGTCCAGACCGTAGTACCAGCCGGAACCCTCGAGGCAGTTGACTTCGCCCAGCCGCGAGTTGAACTGGGCCACGATGTCGTCGCCGCCCGGCGTCACGTCGGTCCCGGCGAACTTGCTGGCCAGGGCCAGGGGGTACCACACGCCCGGCAGCGGCGCCCCGGGCGAATCCGACACGATCACGTTCGGCCGGGCCTGGCCGAGCGACGCGGTGGTGGCGTCGCACGGCAGGGGATCGAAGGTCGCGCGGATCCGGATCTCGACCGGCGAGTCGAGTTGCGCGCCCCAGATCGCCGCCGCGTGCTGAAAGGCGATCAGCCGCTGCTGTCCGACGGTCGTCCCCGTGTTGCCGCCGACGGGTGTGGCGGGTGTCGCGTCGTTGAAGCCCTCGCCCGTGCCGTCGTTGTTGACGATCGTGATCTGGGCGTCGGGCCGCGCCGTGGCCGCCGCGAGGAGGCCCGCGGCGGCGAACGCGGCGACGGCAAGCCGGTGGAAGCGCGCCACGGTCACTTCGCCTCGGCGGGCGGGGCGGTCCGGCGGGTCACGCAGCGATACCGGAGGGCGCCGTCGGGGCCGGTCGTCGCGACGACGCTCATCGAGAACGCGTCGTCGAGCTGGACGAGGCGTGTCCCGTCCGGGCGGACGACGACTTCGTAGGTCCGGGACGACCGGCCGCGGGCCGTCGAGACGAGCTGGCGTTTTTCTTCGGTGCGGGGCGGCCGGAGCTTCCCGGTCGCCGGATCGATGAACGCACGGACTCCGGCGGGGGCGGCGGGAGGGTCGATCGCGGGGCAGTCGGGCGGCGCCTCCGGGCCCGGATCGGCCGGGCCGGCCGCGGCGGCGAACGACGCGAGAACCGTCAGCATGATCCGCAGGATGGCCGGGCGCATGGATACCTCCGCGCACCGGCAACCCGGGCGCGCGCCGATTCTATTCCGGTGTCTTCCTCGACGGCCCCGGAATTACGGCCGCGCGGCCGGGGGCGATTGGGCATGCGGCGTGACGACGATGTTCTTCGCCGCGAACCAGGGGTGCCACTCGAGGACGAGGCGCCCGGCCTTGACCGCAGGGTCCTGTTCGGCGAGCGCCTTCGCCTCCTCGAGCGTGTCGACACGGAAGATGAACATGCCGCGCAGGTCCCCGCCGTCGGTGAAGGGCCCGGCGACGATGAGCTTGCCGCTCTCCGCCATCTTGCCGATGTGCGCGAGGTGAGCGGCCTGGAGCTTCTCGAGCTCGGCGGTCGACCCCGGTGTCCACGCCGGTCCCCTCCGGAGAAATGCGACCTGGTAGGTCGTCATCTCGTAATCCCCGGCCCCGGGCGGCGGCAGGGCTCCGGCGGCGGAGGCGAGCGCGAGCGCGGCGCATGCGACCAGGGCTCTCGGCGTGCTCATGCGTGATCTCCCTGCGGCCGGCACGGCGTTACTTGACCGGCGTGGGCAGCCGGTATTCGCCCTCGACCTCGACCGTCGTCGAGCCGTCGGCGGCTCCCGTGCTCTTGTAGGTGCCGCGGCCCTGGAGACCCGTCAGACTTCCGGTGCCGCCGGTGAAGCCCCATCGGCCCATCTGGCTCTTGACGACGCTCTTGCTCGACTCGGTTCGGCCGTCGAAGCGCACGAAGTACTTGTCTCCGTTCGCCATCGTTCCGACGTGGTAGCCGTGGTCCGACGAGACGTCCCCGCGCGCATCGCTCAGGACGGAGCTGGTGCCCTCCTTCGTCGTGGACCCGCCCATCGTCATCGGCTTGGTCCAGGTGCAGGGGCTCTTGCCGATGGCCAGGGCGTGGCCCGCCTCGTCACCCACCTCCAGGGCGTTGCGGGTGCCCTTGTCGCAGCGCATGGTGCCCGCGATCCTGGTGCCCGCCATTCCGCCCGGGACACCGACGGCCCTGGGCGGCGTCGGCGCGACCGCGGCCTGGGCGAGCAGCGCGCCCGACACCAGCGCACCGAGCATCGTCAGCGAGAGAGTCTTGCGTTCCATCGGTCCTCCTCCTAGCAAGCGGGCGCGATTGTACAGGCGAAGCCGGCGGGGAAACGGCGACGGAGGTCGAGAATCGCGCGCCGGCCTGCTAAAATGACGCCACCAATGAGGCTCGCCGGGCGCGCACGCCAGCAACCTCCACCTTTCGATCCGGCGCAGCTTTCCCTTTTTCCGGGCCTCCCACCGAGCGTACGGATCCAGCCCGCAATCCGTTTGACCGAACAGAATGTCGCCCGCAACGTCCCTCCGGGCCGGCCCGGTGTCTTCTTCCTGAAGAGCGTGGGCGCCGACGGGCAGGTCTCCGAGCGGGTCGGGCGCGACGACGTCGACCTGCGCCAGCGGCTTCTTCAGCACGCCCGGAACGCCGTCCCGAACATCCTCTTTGGCTGGATCCTGGCCGACGACGCCAACGAGGCCTACCGGCTGGAGTGCTACCTGTGGCACGCCCACGGGGGTGCGTGGGCCGGGATCGCCGGCGACGCCCACCCCTCGCCGTCGGACCCGATCCCGTTTCTGGGCTGTCCCGACTGCGACGAATAGACGGGAGAGAAGACTTCAGACGCCGGACCGCGGACCCAGGAAAAGCGGAGCTATAGTCAGCTCCGCGGACGGCCGTCGGCTGTCCGCCGTCCTCTTCCCGGGAGGTCTCGCTGGAAACGCTGCCCAACTTCATCGCCGGCTCCTGGGTCGCTTCCCGGGCCTCCGAGTTCCTCGACGTCCACAACCCCGCGACGGGCGACGTCATTGCGCGCACGCCCCTCTCGACGGGCGAGGACCTCGACCGGGCGGTCGCCGCCGCGAAGGCCGCATTCCCGGCCTGGCGCGACACGCCCGTCGTTGCCCGCGCCCGGACGATGTTCCGTTTTCGCGAACTCCTCGAGGAGCACTTCGAAGAGCTCGCGGCGACGGTCACGCGCGAGCACGGCAAGACGCTGGACGAATCGCGAGGCAGCGTGCGGCGGGGGATCGAGTGCGTCGAGGTGGCCTGCGGGACTCCCTCGCTCATGATGGGGTACGGCCTCGAGAACATCGCCTCCGGCATCGACTGCCAGGTGCTGCGCCAGCCGCTCGGCGTCTGCGCGGCGATCGCGCCCTTCAACTTCCCGGCGATGGTTCCCCTGTGGTTTCTCCCGTTCGCCGTCGCGACGGGCAACACGTTCATCGTGAAGCCGTCGGAGCAGGTCCCCCTGACGCAGCGCCTGATGGCGACGCTTCTCGAGAAGTGCGGCCTGCCGCCGGGCGTCGTCAACCTCGTCAACGGCGGGCGCGCGGTCGTCGAGGCGATCTGCGATCACCCCGACATCCGCGCCGTCTCGTTCGTCGGTTCGACGCCCGTGGCGCAGGCGGTGTACCGGCGCGGTACCCACGCGGGCAAGCGGGTCCAGGCGCTGGGGGGCGCCAAGAACTTCGTCGTGGTCATGCCCGACGCCGACCTCGACCGGACGATCGAGATCGTCACGGAGTCTTTCTTCGGCTGCGCGGGCGAGCGGTGCCTGGCCGGCAGCGTGCTCCTGCCGGTCGGCCCCGTCCACGCCGAGGCACGCGAACGACTCGCCGCGGCGGCGGGAGCGCTGGAGGTCGGGGACGGCGCGGCCCCCGGCGTCGGCATGGGCCCGGTCATCAGCGACGCGCACCGCCGGCGCGTGCTCTCCTACATCGAAAAGGGCGTGGCCGAGGGCGCGCGTCTCGTCCTCGACGGTCGGGCGCACCCCGCGGCCGGCCGGGCGAAGGGCTTCTTCCTCGGCCCGACGATCTTCGACGGCGTGTCGCCGTCGATGACGATCGGCCGGGAGGAGATTTTCGGGCCGGTCGCCTCGATCGCCCCGGTCAAGAGCCTGGAGGAGGCGATCCGCGTCATGCAGGCTCACCCGAACGCGAATGCGACGTCGATCTTCACCTCGAGCGGCAAGGCCGCGCGCGAGTACGCCCGCCTGGCGACCGCGTCGATGGTCGGCGTCAACATCGGCGTGGCGGCGCCAATGGCGCAGTTCCCCTTCGGCGGCGCCAAGGACAGCTTCTTCGGCGACCTCAAGGCGCACGGGCGCGATGCCTACGAGTTCTACACGGACAAGAAAGTTGTGATTTCACGCTGGTTTTAAACCCCGGTCGCAGGGGCGGCCCTTTTGGCCGCCCCGTTGAACCGGGCGGGGACGAGCCCCGCCCCTACGCCGATCCCGGCTCGAGGTGATTGCGATGGCGACGACGACGAAGACCCAGGCCCCGACGAGCGCGACGTCGCGCGAGATCCGCGAGAAGCACAAGGAGTACATGCTTCCCGCCACGATCCAGTACTACGCCGAGCCCCTCGTCCTGACCGAGGGCAAGGGCCTGCGGATCAAGGACGCCGACGGCAACGAGTACCTCGACTTCTTCGGAGGCATCCTGACGGTCTCCGTGGGCCACGCCAACGAGAAGGTCAATGCCGCCGTCGTGGCGCAGATCAGCCGGCTCTCGCACGTCTCGACGCTCTACCCGACGATCCCGGCCGTCGAGCTCGCCGAGACGCTGGCCCGCCTCGCGCCCGGACGGATGCGGCAGAGCTTCCTCGCGACCTCGGGCACCGAGGCCGACGAGACCGCGGTCATGCTCGCGCAGCTCCACACCGGGGCGTCGGAGATCGTGGCCCTGCGCCACGGCTACTCCGGCCGCTCGATGCTGGCGCAGTCGCTGACGGCCGTCTCGAGCTGGCGGCCGTTGCCCTCGCAGGTGCCGGGCATCAAGCACGCGATGTCGCCGTACTGCTACCGCTGCCCGCTGAAGCTGACGTACCCCTCCTGCGGCGTCGCCTGCGCGAAGGACATCGAGGAGCTGATTCGAACGACCACCTCCGGCCGCATCGCGGGCTTCCTCGCCGAGACGATCCAGGGCGTCGGCGGCTTCATCACGCCGCCGCCGGAGTACTTCGAGATCGCCGTCGGGATCGTGAAGAAGTACGGCGGCGTCTTCATCTGCGACGAGGTCCAGACGGGCTTCGGCCGCACGGGCGGCAAGTTCTGGGGCATCGAACACTACGGCGTCGCGCCCGACATCATGACGATGGCCAAGGGCATCGCCAACGGCCTGCCGCTCGGCGCCTGCGTGGCGACGCCCGAGATCGCGGCGTCGTTGAAGGCCCTGACGATCTCGACGTTCGGCGGCAACCCGGTCGCGTGCGCCGCGGCCAACGCGACGATCCGGATCATCGAGGAGGAAGACCTGCCCGGCAACGCCGAGCGGATGGGGAAGATCCTGCGCGACGGCTTCGAGGAGCTGAAGCGTCGCTTCCCGAAAAACGTCGGCGACGTCCGCGGCATGGGCCTCATGCAGGCGATCGAGCTCGTCGAGGACGAGACCGCCGGCAACCGCACGCCCCAGAAGGCGCTGACCAACCGCGTCTTCGAGGAGACGCGCCGGCGCGGCCTCCTCGTCGGCAAGAGCGGCCTCGAGGGCAACGTCTTCCGCGTGGCTCCGGCCCTGAACGTCGGACGCTCCGACGTCGAGGAGGCCCTCGCGATCGTTCGCGAGTCCTTCGAGGCCGCGGGGGCGCGGTAGCGGGCGCGATTGCCGAAAGGAGCCGGCAAGCCCTAGTTTGCGGATCGGCCGGTTGCGGGAGGTTTCCCGCGTCTCTCGGGGTCGAGGACGCCGGTGAAAGCCTCGGGGAGGGACGGCAACCGGCGGCGGATCTCGTCGCGCACTTCGCGAAACCTCGCCAGGCGGTCCGCGTCCGTCCCCGCGGCTGCGGCCGGGTCGGGGAGCGGCCAGTGGAGGCGGCGGGCCTTGCCGAGGAAAACCGGGCAGACCTCGTCCGCGCAGAGGGTGACGACGAGGCTCACGGTGCCGGGATCGATGGCATCGACGGATTTCGAGCGCTGCCGGGAAATGTCGATGCCGAGCTCCGCGAGGGCCCTGACGGCGAGCGGGTTTACGGCCGTCGGGTGCGAGCCTGCGCTCGCTACCGGGACTCGATCGCCAAACGCCGCGCGCGCGAGGCCCTCGGCCATCTGGCTGCGGGCGGAGTTCGCGACGCAGAGGAAAAGGACTCCCTTCGTCATCCGAGCCCGAGGAGCCTGCGGACTTCCTGGGGCTTCGGAACGCGGCCCGACAGCACCACGGCCCCGTCCACGACCACTCCGGGGGTCGCGAGAAGGCCGAGCTCGACCATGCGTTCGATGGAATCGTCCTTCGTCACTTCGAAAGCCGCACCGGCATCGGCCACCACTTGCTGCACGACGCGGTACGTCTCCTTGCACCGGCTGCAGCCGGGGCCGAGGATCTCGATCTTTCGAATGGTGTCCGGCATGGGCGCCTCCGGTTGGCTCGAAATCAGAGAATGGCGTTGAAGAGGTAGCCGACGAGAAGGATTCCCGCGGCGACGACGGCGATGAACACGGTGATGAGCCGGCGCTTCAGGACCTTGCGGAGGAGGATCGTTTCGGGCAGCGACAGCCCGATCACGGCCATCATGAACGCAAGCACGGTCCCGAGCGCCGCCCCCTTGGCGAGGAGCGCCTGGACGACCGGTATGACGCCCGCCGCGTTCGAGTAGATCGGGATGCCGATGAGGACGGCGAGCGGCACGGCCCACCACGAGGACCGGCCCATGAACGACGCCATGAAGTCGGTCGGGACGTAGCCGTGGATGAGGGCCCCCACCGCGATGCCGGCGACGAGGTAGAGCCAGACCTTTCCGACGACATCGCGCACCGACAGCGCTGCGTCGCCGAGCCGCTCCGCCCACGTGGGGGCGCTCACACGGAGCTCGGTGCTCGCCCGCGTCGCAAAGACCCAGTCCTCCACCGAGCCCTCCATGTGGAGCTGCCCGATGACGGCGCCGGCGACCGTTGCGACGGCGAGACCGGTCATCAGGTAGAGTCCGGCAACTTTCCAGCCGAAGAGCCCGAGGAGGAGGACGAGTGCGACCTCGTTGACCATGGGCGCCGCGACCAGGAACGTGAAGGTGACGCCCAGCGGCACGCCCGCCGTGACGAATCCGATGAAGAGCGGCACCGCCGAGCACGAGCAGAACGGTGTCACGACGCCGAGCGCCGCGGCGAGCGGATAGCCGGCCGCCTCACGCCGGCCGGCGAGGAGCCGGCGCGTCCTTTCGGGCGTCACGAAGGTGTGGACGATCCCGACCGCGTAAACGACGGCGACGAGGAGGAGAAACACCTTCGGCGCGTCGTAGGTGAAGAACTGGACCGCCTCGGACAGGCGGCCCGCGGGCGGCAGTCCAAGGAGCCCATGGGTGATCCCGCCGCGACCGTCGGGAGGCTCGAGGTAGACGAGCAGCCAGGCGAGACCTGAGGCAACGACGAGGGCGAGGCGGCGGGGCAGGGAGGCCGGCGGAGCCGCGGGCGGATTGAAGACCGGGAGCGAGCCACCGGAGGGGAAGGTTCGCGCGGGCGTGGCCTGGACCTGCGGAGTCATGCGCTTTGCGTGCCTTTCGAAGAGGCGGGAGCTTCCCGGACGGGGAGCCGGATTCCGAGCCGGGAGAGATCGAGGTCGACGCGACAGAGCTCCTCGAGGGGCACCTTGCGCAGTTGCTTCAGAAGCGCCCGGTCCTGCGCGACTATCGGGTCCTTCTCGAGGTCTCCCCAGGGAATGCTGGCGAGGGCTGTGTCGGAAGCAGCGTCCGCAAGGCGGTACTCGACCCACTTCCCGTCCTTGCGCTCCAGGACGAGATCGGAGCGGCGCAGGTCCGACAGGTGGGCCGAGACGGTGGAGGCGGCGAGCTGCAGGACCGCCGTCAACTGGCAGACGCAGAGCGGACCGCGTCGCAGCATCGCGAGGATGCGGAGCCGGACCGGATGGGCCAGCGCCTTGTGAATACGCACGAGCTCGGGGAGCTTTGGCATCATTTCGTCGTCCTCTCGAGTGCGAAGCCCCGTGGCATTTCCGCCGTCGCCGCCCCGAGGCCGTCGCCCTCGACCTTGCCTCCATAGAACCGGCGAAGGAAATACAGGCTCACGTGGACCAGTCCGATCAGCACCGGCACTTCGACGAGCGGGCCGATGACCGTGGCGAACGCGACGTCCGAGGTGATGCCGAAGACGGCGATGGCGACGGCGATCGCCAGCTCGAAGTTGTTGCCCGAGGCCGTGAAGGCCAGGGTCGCGCTGCGGCTGTAATCGCTCCCGAGCCGCCGGGCCATGAAGAAGGTGACCAGGAACATCAGCGCGAAGTAGCAGGTCAGCGGAATGGCGACCAGCAGCACCTTCATCGGAAACTGCACGATCTTGTCGCCCTTGAAGCTGAACATGATCGCGATCGTGAAGAGCAGCGCAACCAGAGTGACCGGCGAGATGCGGGGGATGAACTTCTTCTCGTACCACTCCCGGCCCTTCGTGGGCAGCAGGATGACGCGGCTGAGAATGCCCGCCGCGAAGGGGACACCCAGGTAGACCGCCACGCTCCCGAAAATCTCGCCGATCGTGATGTCCTGGAGCGTCTTTCCGCCGGCGCCCTGGACGACCGACAGGTCGATACCCAGGAAGCCCGGCAGCACGGTCACGAACACCCAGGCGAACAGGCCGTAGAAGAGGACCTGGAATACGCTGTTGACCGCCACCAGGCCGGCGGCATACTCGCTGTTCCCTCTGGCCAGGTCGTTCCAGACCAGCACCATCGCGATGCAGCGGGCGATGCCGACCAGGATCAAGCCGACCATCAGCTCCGGATGACCGTGCAGGAACAGCGCCGCCAGACCGAACATCAGCATCGGGCCGATGATCCAGTTCTGCACCAGGGACATTCCGAGGATCTTCCAGTCGCGGAAGATCCGGCCCATCTGCTCGTACTTCACCTTCGCGAGCGGCGGGTACATCATGAGGATCAGGCCGATCGCGATGGGGATGTTGGTCGTGCCCACGTCGAAGCGGCTGATGAACGCGTGCGAAGACGGGATGAAGTAGCCGATTCCCACGCCCAGGGACATCGCGGCGAAAATCCAGACCGTCAGGTAGCGGTCGAGGAGGGAAAGCTTCCTGGCAACGCTCTCCTCCGACGTCGCGGCATTCTTCGGGGCGTACGCGGGCCTGGCCGGTGGGGAAGGCGTCGGTTGCATCATTTCGTCACTTCACGAAATATACGGCTCCCCGATCGCCCTCGTCAAGATGCGGGCGACCCGGATGCGTGGCCGGCTCGATCTGGCCGGCGCATGGCAGAAATCGTCCGCCGGCGAGGCCGATCGGGCAGAAAAAAGCTGGCTGGAGATGTCTTCACGCAGATTCTCTCAGGCCGAGAAGCCGCGCCGGCAGAATGAATTAGCCCGTTTCTCGGGGAATCTCGGGCCGGGGCTTGACAGGGTGCTTCGTCAGTTCTATATTTATCGATGTATGAAGCGCGCCGATGAGCTCGTGGTCGTCTTCAAGGCGCTGGGGGACCCGACGCGTCTGAAAATCCTGGACCTGCTGAGGTCGCGCGGCCAGTCCTGCTGCGAGCTCATCGCCCGCGACGAGCGTGGGCTCTGCGCCTGCGACATCGAGACCGCCGTGGGCCTTTCCCAGGCGGCCGTCTCGCATCACATGGACCTGCTCCGGCGCAGCGGCCTCGTCGAGGCCGAGAAGCGGGGCCGATGGGTGTTCTACCGGAGAAACGAGGCCGCCCTGGCCGGCCTGGCGGAGGCCGTGGCGAAGGCAGTCTAAAAAAATTGGCTCGATACATCGATCATTCACTATCTTTCGAAATGGAGGCTCTCATGGCATCTGCGGTCCACATCTCTCTGAACGTCTCGGATCTTTCCCGTTCCGTCGACTTCTATCGGCGCTTTCTCGGCGAGCCGCGCAAGCTCAAAGCGGATTATGCGAAGTTCGTCGCCGACGAACCAGAGATCCATCTCGCCCTCCAGCCCGGCGAGATCCGCGGTTCGGGCGCCCTCTCGCACCTGGGCATCCGAGTCGACTCGCCCGAACAGGTGAGGCAGTGGAAGGGCGCCTTGGGCGTGCGCGGCCTTCCGACCGAGGAGGAGAAGCGGGAGGCCTGCTGCTATGCGCTGCAGGAAAAGTTCTGGGTGACGGACCCGGACGGCAACCGCTGGGAGGTCTACACGGTGCTGGAGGACGTCGAACGGAAGGCCGATTCGACCATGACCTGTTGCCAGCCCGCGGCCGCGGCGTCGAACTCCGAGGGCGCGGAGAAGGCGTCGCTTCCGGCGGCCTGCTGCTGAGGCTTCGTCGAGGAAGGCGTCATGGGTGCGTGAAGCGAAACGAGGCTGCGCCGACGCGCGGCAGGGAGGAATCGATGGACGATGGATCCGCCCGGAAGAAATTCAAGATCCTCTTTCTCTGCACGGGCAATTCCGCCCGCAGCATCCTCGCCGAGTTCTTTCTCCGGAGGCTCGATCCGAAGCGGTTCGAGGCCTACAGCGCCGGTGCGAGCCCGCGGGGCCGGGTGAATCCCCACGTGCTCGAGCTCCTGAAGAACGACTACCACATCGACCCCACCAGCGCCCGGAGCAAGTCCTGGGAGGAATTCCGTGACGTCAGGTTCGACTTCGTGATCACGGTCTGCGACCGGGCCCGCGAGTCCTGTCCGGTCTGGCCCGGCCAGCCGATCGTGGCCCACTGGGGTTCGGAGGACCCCGACGGGGTCGAAGGCGAAGACGCACAGCGCGAGGCCATCAAGAAGGTCGCCATCGAGATCTACCGCCGCCTCGGCATCTTCACCGCGCTCCCGATCGAGAGCCTCGATCGGCTTCGCCTGGAGGAGATGACGAAGGCGATCGGCCGCGAGGCGAAGCCCGTCAGCGGGCCGGCCGGAGCTTCCGCTGGAGCCAGTACACGGGAATCCCCAGCGCGATGAAGCCGAGGCCGAACAGGGACTCCCGCGGCGTCTCGACGAGCGTGTTGACGACGATCGCCAGGGCGGTCGCTCCGAAGAGGATCGGGACGAAGGGGTAGCCGGGCACGCGGTACGGCCGGACGAGGCCGGGCTCCTTCTTGCGCAGCGCGATCACCGACAGCACGGCGAGGGCGTAGAAGATCCAGCCCCCGAAGATCACGTAGGTGAAGAGCTGCGCGAAGCCGCCGATGACGAGGACGAGGAACCCGGACCACAGGCCCTGGAAGAGCAGGGCCTCGACGGGCGTGCGCCACTTCGGATGCACGCGCGAGACGCGCTCGATGAAGAGGCCGTCCTTGGCCATCTGGTAGTACGCTCGGGGCCCGGCGAGGATCAGGGCGTTCATCGCGCCGAGGATCGAGCAGAGGATCGCCGCCGTCAGGAGCTTGCCGCCCCACTCGCCGGTCACGCGCGTCATCGCCGTCAAGGCGACGCGGTCGGAGGCCGCGATCTCGGCCGGCGTGAGCACCTTGAGATACGCGAGGTTGGCCAGCAGGTACAGCGCGATCACGATTGCCACGCCGCCGATGATGCCCCGCGGGAAGTTCTTCTGCGGCTCGTGGATCTCGCCGGCGGCGAAGCTGACGTCGTGCCATCCCTCGTACGCCCAGAGCACGGCGACGAGCGCCACGCCCACCGCCGCCAGCGGCACGGGCCCGGTCGGGAGCGGCGCCGCGGGCGCGTGCGTTGTGTCCGGCGCGGGGCCCGGCAGGAGGAAGATCACGACGACCATGACGACGAGCCCGCCCACCTTGAGCGCCGTCAGCACGTTGCCGACCCGTGCGCCGTTCTTGACTCCGACGATGTTGATCCACGTCAGGAGGGCGATCGCGAGGACGCCCACCACCTTCGTGGTCGTCGGGTTCAGGGGAACGAAGGCTCCGAGGTAGATCGGGAAGGCCGCTCCGAGGGTCGCGATCGAGCCGGAGGTCGCGACCGTGAAGAGCATCCAGCCGCAGAGAAAGCCCGGCAGCCGGCCGAAGCCCCGGGTGATGAAGGAGTAGATTCCGCCGGCGTCGGGCATCGCGGCACCGAGCTCGGCGAGCGACAGCGCGCCGAGCATGGTCAGGACCCCTCCGATGACCCAGACCGCCAGCATCCAGCCGGGCCGGTGGACGGCCCGTGCGATTTCGGCCGGCACGAGGAAGATGCCGGAACCGATGATCGTGCCGATCACCAGGTTCATGGCGTCGTAGAGCGTGAGGTCGCGGCGGAGCTCCGACATGGGCGGGCCTCCCGGGTTCGGCGACGGCGTCGCGGTTTCGATAACTCTATCCCGCCGTTCGCGGGGCCGACCCGCCGGGAAGGCGAAAAAAAGGGCCGCCGGATCGGCCGGCGGCCCGTGAGGAAGGTTGAGGAATCTCGTTCAGTCTTTCGGAGTGCGCCCTTCGAGCGCGTCGAGGCGCTTTTCGAGGTCGTCGAGCCGCTCCCGGAGATTCGGAGAGCCGGGAGGGACCGGGGCGACGGTGGGCGCGGGCGGGACCGGGGGCACCGGCCAGTGGCGGAACTTGAACTTGCGCATCCCGGGACCGAAGTCGCCGACACGGACCTTGCCTTCGCGCTCGGCGACCGTCACGGTCAGCGTCTTCGGCGTTCGGTCGCGCAGGAGCTCGAGCTTGACGGTCTCGCCCTCTTTCTTGCGCCGGATCGCGCGCACGAGGTCGCGCGTCGACCCGATTTTCTCGCCGTCGGCCGTCGTCACGATGTCGGCGACCTGGAGGCCCGCCTTCGCGGCCGGCGAGTCCTTCTCGACCTTGCCGACGAACACGCCGGCCTCCTTCGGAGCGCCGAAGTGAATCCGCAGGTCGGGTGTCATCTCGACGGGACGCACGCCGATGTAGCCGCCGCCCTCGAACCAGCTGAAGTCGGGCAGGCGCTCGAAGTCGCGCAGGTCCGCGAACATCTCGCCGTCGTCGTCGCCCTCGACGAAGACGCCGTCGTCGCCGACGACGATTTCCCTCTCGGGACTGACGACGACGATCTTCTTCTTTTCCCGGGCCTTCGGGGTCGTCTCGGGGCCGCCGGCCGCTTCCACGCGGGAGGCCGTGGGGAGAATCAACAGGGCCGCCAGAAGGGACGCTTTCAGACGCATGGTTCCTCCATCTCGAAGGAGGAGACGGCCGGGGTCGCGAAAGGTTACGGCTTCTTCTTCGGCGGCGCGGGGGCCTTCTTCGCCGGCGTCGGGGCGGGAGGGGCCGCGACGGCCCTCGTATCCAGGCTCCAGACACTGCGTCCGGCGGTGCCGACCAGAATCCGGCGCGGGTTGGCGTAGTCCGGCGCGAGGGCGGTGATGTCGGGGTGGGGCGGCTCGCCGCCGACCTGACGCCAGGTCGTCCCGAGGTCCTGCGAACGGAAGACGCCCCTCTTCCAGGTCCCGGCATAGAGCGTTTTCGGCTCGGCCGGGTCGACCAGGAGGTCCTGGACGTTCGCGCGCCCCAGACCCTGGTGGCCCGCGGTCCAGGTCGAGCCGCCGTCGGAGCTCCGGAAGACACCCTCGTCCTCGGTTCCGAGGAAGATCGTCTTCGTCGCGGGATCGACCACGATCGTCTGGATCCGCGAGTGGGGAAGGCCTGCGCCGCTCGGGCCCCAGGTCTTTGCGCCGTCGGTCGACTTGAAGAGCCCGGCGTCGGTGCTGACGAAGAGGGCCCCCGGCGAGCCGGCGGCGCCCGGCAACGCCGCGAAGCCGAAGAACCCGTTGGTGCTCGAGCCGCGCTCGAGGTCCGGCATCTCTTTCCACGACCTGCCCCCGTCGTCGCTGGCGTAGATGGTGTCGGGGTCGCGGCCGTAGATCCGCTTCGGATCGGCCGGATCGAAAACGAACGCCAGGATGCTGCGGGTCACGACGATGTCCTTGTGGACGAGGTCCCAGTTCTCGCCGCCGTCGTCGCTTCGGAAGATGCCCTCGTCCGTCCCGGCGAAGAGGATCCTGGAAGACCCCGGGTCGATCGCGATCGCGCGCACGTCGGTCGTCGTCATCCCCGTGTGGAGGCGGGTCCAGGTCCGGCCGCCGTCGGTCGTCCGGGCGACGTTGCCCTGCACGGTCCCGACGTAGAGCGTGCCCGGCGCGGACGGGTCGGCCGCGAGCGCCTTCACGTCCGCCGCGCTGAAGCCCTCGGTCGTCGGCGACCAGGTCCGGCCGCCGTCGGCCGTCTTCAGCACCCCTTCGCGATTGGTGCCCGCGTAGAGCGCTCCCGCCGGATCGAGGGCGAGCGCCGAGAAGTTGATCCAGTTGAATCCCTTTGCGATCTCGGTCCAGTTGCGCCCGAGGTCGGTCGTCTTGATGACGCGATTCGGGACGGCGGCATAGACGATCTTCGGGTCGGCCGGGTCGATGGCGAAGGCGTCTCCGGCGAAGGGCCGCCACTTGTCCGGGCTCTTATTCGCCCAGGTCTTCCCGTAGTCGTCGCTGCGGTAGATGGCGCCGTTGATCCCGGCCCAGACCGTCTCGGGGCCGACCGGGTCGACCGCGAGGGCATGGATGTTTTCCTTCTCGATCGCGTTGCTCGAGGGGATCCAGGTGGCTCCGGAGTCGGTGGACTTGAAGACGCCGTCGCTGATGGTTCCGGCGTAGATCGTCGCGGGCGTCTTCGGGTCGATCGCGAGGGCGCGGAGCCGGAAGTTGTGCGGAAACCCCCGGTCCGAGTGGGTCCAGGTCCGCCCGCCGTCGCCCGAGCGGTGGACGCCGGGGCTGGGCCCCGTGGTGTCCCCGGCCGCGTACGCGACGCCCTTCGGGTCGACGGCGAGGGCCGCCCACTCCTGCCGGTCGATCGCGAGGACGCGCTTCCACGTGGCACCGCCGTCGACGCTGCGGTAAACGCCCTCCATGTTGGTCACGGCCCAGACCGTCATCGGAGACGACGGGTCGACGGCCACGCTTTCGACGACGGCGTCGCGGGGGAAGCCCGCGTCGCACAGCTTCCACGTCGCGCCGGCGTCCGCCGTCCGGTACAGGCCTCCGCCGAACGTCCCGGCGTAGAGCGTGGCCGGGCTCGCAGGGTCGATCGCGAGCGCCCGGACCTCTCCCGTCCACGGCCCGATGGGCGTCCAGGTCTGGGCGTCGCCTGCGGTGGCGAGCGTCCAGAGCACGGCCAGGGCGAGGGCGGAGCGAAGAGCCTTGCGCATGTCCTCTCCTTCGATTTCCCGGGTCCGGAAATTCGCGGCGATTTTAACAGGCGGCCCGCTGATAGCCTTTCGGCGATGCGCCGCGGCGGGCTCGTCGGATTTCTTCTCGCACTGGCGTCCGCGGCGGTGGCGCAGGGGCCGTCGGCCGACTGGCGCACGGTCGAGACCACGCACTTCCGCGTCCACTTTCCCGCCCCGTTCGAGGCGTGGGCGCGGCATGCCGCCGGCGAGCTCGAGCCGATCCACGCGCGCGTCGCCGCCTTCGTGGAATTTTCTCCCGATCGTCCGATCGACGTCGTCGTGTCGGACCCCGCGGCCGACGCCAACGGCGCGGCCGTGCCGTTCCTGGATCGGCCCGAGATCGTTCTGTGGACGTCGCCGCCGGGCACGGCGACGGAGCTTTCCGACTTTCGCGACTGGACGGAGATGCTCGCGACGCACGAGATCGCCCACGTCGTTCACCTCGCGCGGCCCGCCTCGGGATGGCGCGGCGTCTTTCCCCGGCTCTCGCCCGCGCCGTTCGGTCCGCTCGCGCTCGGCTCGCCGCGGTGGCTGATGGAGGGCTATGCCACGCTCGTCGAAGGCAGGCTGACGGGCTCGGGGCGTCCGGCCTCGAGCTTCCGCGCAATGGTGCTGCGCGGGCTCGCGCTCGCCGGCAAGCTCCCGCCCTACTCCGAGCTCGACGGCGGAGACGGCTGGCTCTCGGACTCGATGCCGTATCTCGCGGGGTCGGCCTACCTCGAGTGGCTCGTCGCCCGGGCGGGTCCGGAGAGCCTGCCCGAGCTCTGGCGGCGGATGGCCTCGCGGTTCGCGGGAGGCTTCGACGCTTGCTTCCGGGAGATCTACGGTGACTCCCCGAAGGACCTCTACGACCGCTTCGTCGCCGAGTCTTCGGCCCGGGCGCTCGATGAGGAGAAGCGGCTGAAGGCGGCGGGCCTCGTCGAGGGCGACCTCGTGCTTTCGCTGGAGGGCTCGACGCTCTCGCCGCAGGTTTCGCCGGACGGCTCGAAGCTGCTCGTGCGCCGCGATCCTTCGCGGCGTACGAGCCTGTTGTCGGTCTGGGACCTCGCCTCCTCCGGAACCGAGCGCGCGCCGCTCCGGACACTGCCGCGGCTCGACGGCTACTCGCCGTCGGACCCGCGCTGGATGCCGGACGGGCGGCGCGTGCTCTTCTCGCGGCGCGCGCCGGACGCCGAGGGGGTGCTGCGCCGGGACCTGTACCTCTGGGACTGGGCGGGAGGCTCGGTCGAGCGCGTGACGCGGCGCGCCGACGTCTCCCAGGCCGACCCTTCCTCCGACGGCCGTTTCGCCGTCGCGGTCCGGTCGCGCTTCGGCGTGTCGATGCTCGTGCGGGTCGATCTCGGGAGCGGCGAGACCCGCGAAATCCGGTGCGACGGCCTCGCCCCCGACGCCTGGCCCGTCTGGGCCGAGCCGCGCTTCTCGCCGGACGGGACGCGCATCGCGGCCCTGCTGCATCGCGACGCCCGATGGCGGCTCGTGGTCGTGCCGGCCGGGGGCGGGGCGATCACCGAGATCGGGATCGGCGGCGCGGCGGCCGCCGCCCCGGCGTGGAGCTCGGACGGCTCGACGATCTTCGTGACGGCCGACGGGTCGGGAACCTGGAATGTCGTCGCGGCGCCGGCGGACGGATCCGGTCCGGCGCCCGTCCGCACCCGTGTGACCGGCGGCGCCTTCGCTCCGGCGCCGTCGCCGGACGGCCGCGCGGTCTACTTCCTCGACTGGACGGCGCGCGGAGTCGACGTGCGGCGGCTCGAGCTCGCGGCGCCGGCTCCGGCGGGGGAGGAACCGCTCGCCCCGCGGCGCAGCGCGCCCGTGCCCTCGATCGTGCCGGAGCCGACCTCGCCGGAGCGGCCCTACTCGGTCTGGCCTTCGCAGACCGTTCGCGCGCTCCTGAATTTCTCGATCGGACCCGATGGCGACACGGTGCAGCTTGGCGTCGACGGCGGCGACGTGCTCGGGCGGCTGCACTGGCTCGCGGCGGGATCCGTCGGCAACACGCCGGGGCCCCGCGGCGGGGCGATCGCGGCGGCGTGGCGCGGCCTGCCGTTCGCGGTCTCGCTCCAGCTCTTCTCGGCGCTCGAGAAGCCCGGCCGCCAGAGCCTCGCTCCGCGGCCTGCCCTCGACGTCGAACGCCGCGGAGGGTATTTCGAGGCCGCCTGGGCCCGGGCTTTCGATTGGGGACGCCTCGAGGCCGACGGCGGCGAGGGTGTCGCGAGCTACGAGGCGCTCTCGACGGGCCGCGACTTCGGGCGCACCCTCGGCAACGCGCGCCTGCGCGCGGTGTACCGGCGCACGCGCGGCCGCTGGGGGGCGGGGATCGATCTCGAGGCCGCGGGGTCGGTCGGCGAGACCGACGGCCGCGGCTGGACCCAGGCGGCCGGCCACGGACGGCTCTTCGGCGTCACGCCGATCGCGACGTTCTCGGCGGGCGCGCGCTGGGGGGACACGGGCGGCGAGCCGACGCGCTTCGACGTGTTTGCAATCGGCGGCTCGCCTTCGACGATCCTGCCGCCCGGCTTCGACCGCAATCGCATCGAAAGCCGCGCGCTGCCCTTCGCCGTCCAGCTCGGCGAGAAGTTCGAGGCCTATCGCGCCGAGGTCGAGGCGTCGGCCTGGCCGCTCGTTCTCTACGGCGAGTGGCTGCGCGCGTGGAACCCGGGGTCCCCTCGCCCCGTACCGGTGCGCGTTGCGGGCGCGGAGGCGCGCCTGGATCGGCTGATCCCGGCCGAGTTCGGGCGGTCCGTGTCGTTTCGCGTCGGGGCGGCGTGGATCCAGAGCGCGGCGCCCCGCTTCGACACCGTCCGGGGATATGCTGACCTCATCTTCCGGCCCTGAACTTTCACGGAGCTCCATGCGGCGATTTCTCGGGACACTCGGCCTCTGCCTCGTGACGGCCTGCGCGCCCGCGGCGCCGCCGGCCCCGACTTCCCCGGCCCCGCCGCCCGTCGCGCCGCCGGCCGCCGAGCTCGCCCGGAGCGGCATCGCGGTCGTGTCCGAGGCCGACGTCCGCCTGAACGACGCGGCGCGGGGTCGCGAGATTTCGATTGCCGTAACTCATCCCAACGGCGACGGACCGTTTCCGGTGATCGTCTTCTCGCACGGCGAGGCGGGTGCGGCGAAAGACTCGCGGCCGCTCCTGCGCTTCTGGGCAACCCGCGGATACGTCGTTCTCGCGCCGTCCCACGCCGACGCCGCCTCCGGCAAGGGGGCCAGAGAGCCGAAGGTGTGGGAGAACCGGGCCCGCGACCTCGCGTTCGTGCTCGATTCCCTGGGGCCGATCGGCGAGCGCGTCCCCCCGCTCGCGGGCCGGCTCGACGGGACGCGGATCGGTGCGGGGGGCCAGGCGTTGGGCGCCGGCACGGCGGGCCTCGTCGCGGGAGCGACCGTGGACCTGGCGAAGAGAGAGAAGGGAAAGAGCTTCGCCGATCCCCGTCCGAAAGCCTTCCTGCTGCTTTCGCCGCCGGGTCAGGGATGGCGCGGTTTCACGAAGAGCTCGTGGTCGGACGTGACGCGGCCCCTCATGGTCGTGACCGGCTCCCGCGACAGGGGCCCGAAGGGGCAGGATTCATCGTGGCGCCTGGACGCCTTCCGGCTCTCGCCGCCGGGTGACAAGTTTGCTCTCCTGCTGCGGGGCGCATCCGCCCTGTCCTTCACGGGTCGGCACGCCGAGCCGGGTGCCGCGCTCGCGGGGCGCGGCAAGGGAGCGCCCTCGGCCGAAGGGGAGGTCGCGATTTTCAAGGACGTGAAAGCGGTGACCGTCGCCTTCTGGGACGCGACCCTTCGCGGCGACGCCGCCGCAAAGGCGTTCCTCGCGTCCGACGGACTGGGGAAGGAAACCGGGGGTCGGGCGACGCTCGAGCGGCGGTAAGGGCTCCCGGCCGTTGATGGCCGTCGGGGCTTGCGGCCGCCTTGTGACGCCGGGCGGGGACAAGCCCCGCCCCTACAAACCGGGGCGCTGGAGTCAGGCTCGATCCCCGCGATTCAATCCTGGTAGTACTGCCTCGCGTACACGTAGCCCTTCTTGCCGACGAGCTCGACGTCGATCTGGTGGTCGCCGCGGGTGCCGCGGGGCTTCACGACGACGAGGATGTAGCGGCCCGAGATCGTCCGGCGCACGAGCTCCATCGCGAGGGCGGGGAAGATGTGGGTCTTGTGGTAGCTCCCGCCGGTGACCTGCGAGACTTGTTTGAGGTAGTCCTCGAGCGAATGGTAGTCGGCGTCGGCGACGTCGAGGGTGAAGAGGTTCACGCGCGCGCGACCGAGCGAGTAGATCATGTCGCTGTAGTCCTTGGTCTCCGAGGCGACCGGGCCGCTGACCCCGCCCTGCGTGCTGCCGAGGCCCCAGCCGAAAAACACCATGGACTTGCCGCCGGGCAGCGGCTCGAGGGCTCGGGCGAGGACCTCGATGGCGCGATCCGTCGTTCCCGCCTTCTTCGCCGCGGCGCGGTCGAGATAGCGCCCGATCGAGGGCTGGCTCGCGGGGTCCGGCTCCGGCGGCATCGAGGTGCGGATCGAGGACGTGATCGCGGTCTCGATCTTGGCGCGGTCGGACGTGAAGTCCTGCCGGAGCTTGAGCTGCGAATCGTGGGACGCGACCGCGATGCGGTCCGTCGGCAGCAGCGTGTCGAGGAACCGGCGGGCCTGCTGCGCGTTGCGCATCAAGCCCTGCAGCCGGGTGGTCTGGCTGCCGTCGTGTTGAAAGAAGAGAACGATGAGGCGTCCCGGCGGGGCGTCCTGCCGGAAGCGCTCGGCCTCTTCCGACTCGATGCCCACGAGCGCCGACGCGTCGTTTTCGGGCTTGTCGCCCGGCAGCCACTCGACGTCCTCGAGGATGACGGAGCGACCGTCGATCTTGACGCGGAAGTCCTCGGCGGTCAGGTCGGGGATCGGGTTCCCGTCCGATCCGATGACGTGCGCGTCGATGACGACACGCTCGACGACGACCTCTTCCTGCACCGCGCCCTGCCGGTCGGGCTCCTGGGCCCCGGCGCCGGCCGCCCGGCCGAGGGCTGCGAGCGACAGGAGAGCGGCCGGGATGGCGAGGCGCGGATGCATGCGAACAGGCTAGCCCAGAAGCATCGGTTCGAGAACGGAGAATGATCGGCGAATCGGAGCCGCGTCCCGATTCGTCCGCGCTTTCGGTCCGTTCGTCCCGGGCCGAGCTCCGAGGATGGGGAGCGCCCGATGAGCGGGTGCTGTCCCGGGCCACCGGGAACTATGGATTCAGGAAACCGTCCTCATCTGGCATCGTCTCCCTTCTGAGTCGGAAATCCTTTGGCGACCCAATCGTGCCGCAGATTCGTGGCCAGGTACAAAGCCCGGACGTTGCTGAACTCCATGTCTTTCAGTGCGCGAAATGCCGGGCGGATATTGGGACAGTCCTTCCAGGGACAGCAGCCACAGTAAAGAACGATCGGCTTGTCCCGCGGGAGGCTCTTCACCGCCTCCTTCAGCGCCTGGAGGCCGTCGGTTTTCGAGGCTGGCCCGACGAAGGTCGACCCCGCGATGTGACCACCGAGAAAGGAAAATCGAGGGCCGACATAGAGCACCAACGGCTTGTCGCCCGTGGCCTTCGAAAGGGATGCGGAGAGGTCTTCCGGTTTCATGAGCTGGCTGACCTGCCACGGGTCCGAGGGCAGGACTGTCGGCATTCGGTCCGGCTCGGACGGCGCACCTCGAGCGGGGGGCGCGCTCGATCCAACCGCCAGAGCGATTGCGAACACGAAAGTCGAGAGGCGGAGAGCCGAAGCTTCCGCCCGGGTCGTTGGCCTGGCTTTCATCTGGTCTCCTTCGCTGGTTGGTGAGGATCGCTCAGAACCAGCGCCTCCGCCAGTCCCTCTCGAAAAAGATCCACGCGGCGTCCCGGCGGCGTTCCACCGGCACGGCGGCCTTACGTCGGTCTCGAGGCTGTGCGGTCGCGCCTCAGGAGGCGTGCCGGTCGGGCGAGGCCTTTCGCTCGGTCACGCGGTCGGCGAACTTTTCGTGAAACGTGTTCGCGACGTGGCAGCTCCAGCAGGCCCGCTCGTGCGTGGCGAGAATCGACGGCAGCGTTTCGGGCCGGATCTCGTCCCACTCGATGGTCTTGCGGTCGGGAGTCAGAAGCGCTGGCCTGTTGTCGCCCCAGTGAATCTCGATCGGGTTTCCGCAGAGGGCACACGAGGCTCCTTCGTACCAGCGGGCGAGGATGTTGCGCACCAGGCAGCCCTCGGGGGACGCCTCGATCTGGGCGATGCACTCCTGCCCGCAGTGCTGCCGCTCGGGCCAGCGCGTGCATGATTCCAGGCGCAGCTCCGCGTCGCCGGCGAGGCTGGTGGCCGCGGCGTGGCCCCGGTCCAGCCGTACGGCGACCGGCTGCTTCGTCTCCGGGCAGGTGACCACCCGCGTGCCCCGATAGCGGGAGTAGGACCGAATCGCGATGAAGATCACCGGGATCGTGGAGAGGGCGAGGACGACGAAAAACAGGTTCAGAAGCGTCATCACACACCTCCGTGCGTTGATCTCGAGGTTAGACAGCCTTGCCGGCTCCGCGCATGGTGCAAACACATCATCGGATGGGGCCGCCTCCGCCCGGGCATCAGATGCCGAGAGCGCCGACGGCGAGCCCGATGACCGCGATCATGACGCCCGCCACGGCGTCTCCGTAACGGTCGAGCCACGGGGCGCGAAGCAAGGAGGCTCCGGCGCGCGCCGGGAGCACCAGGACGGCCATGGTCGCCAGCGTCGAGACCTCGTAGACGAGAACGATCCCGGCCGCCGAGGCCGCCCCGAGGGGCGCGGCCGCGAAGAGGAGCGGGATCACGGCCACGCAGGGATCGGCGCAGAAGAGGAGGAAGAGCGTCCGGGCCGTCATGCGGCCCGGATCGTGGACGTGGTCGTAGTGGACGTGGGAATGGCCGTGGAGCTTCTTTCCGGCCGCCCGGCGGAGTCCCCAGATCGCGTACGCGGCGCCGAACCCCACGAGAAGCACGCCGGCGGCGGCCTCCATCCGCCGGCCGAAGCGCTCGATGATACCCATGCCGAAAAGAAGCCCCAGGCCGCCGAGCAGGGCCGACACGGTGACGTGGCCGAAGCCGCAGGCGAGCGTGATGCGCAGCGTCCGTCCCGCGGACCAGCCGCGGGCGCGTGCCAGGGCCGCGAACGGGACCCAGTGATCCGGCGCCAGCGTGTGCAGGCTCCCGACGGTGAAGGCGCCCAGAGCCAGGGCCGCGAACAGACCGTTCATTCGCGCACCCGGGACTCGAGCGGGAGGGCCGCGGCGCAGCGCTGCTCCTCGAGCCAGTCGAGCCAGGCCTCGATGCCGGCCCCCGTGCGGGCGGAGACGGGGATCAGGCGGGGCGAGGGCATGACGCGCGACAGCGCGTCTTCGATCGCCGCGAGGCTCACGTCGGGCAGGTGCGGAAGCAGGTCGGTCTTCGTCACCAGGACGAGGTCCGCCTTGCGGAACATGACGGGGTATTTGACCGGCTTGTCCTCGCCCTCGGTCACCGACAACGCGACGACGTTGGCGGCCTGGCCGAGGTCGTAGACCGCCGGGCACACCAGGTTGCCGACGTTCTCGACGAAAAGCACGTCGAGGTCGGAGACGGGGAAGCCGTGGAGGGCGCGGTGGACGAGCTCCGCGTCCAGGTGACAGGCCGAGCCCGTCGTGATCGAGACCGAGGGAATGCCGGCCCGCATCAGCCGCTGCGCGTCGCGGTCGGTCTCGAGGTCGCCGGCGAGCGCGCCGAGGCGCCCGCGTCCCCCGAGTGCCCGCGCGGTGGCTTCGAGGACGGCGGTTTTCCCGGCGCCGGGCGAGCCCATGAGGTTGATTGCGAGCAGGCCTTGCCGGGTGAAATGCTCGCGGTTGTGCCGGGCGGTCCGGTCGTTTCCGGCCAGGATCCGGTCGTGCACCTCGACGGGAACGATGTCGGGATCGCCGCAGCCGCAGTCCTCACACATCCGCAACCTCCATCTCGATCGAGTCCAGGAAAATCTCGTCCCCGGCCGCGAGCCGTGCCGGGACCGCGCACTCCGGGCAGCGCAGAATCGATCCACGCCGGATCTCTCCGTGGCAGCGCGGGCATTCCCACCGTGCCGGGACCGGGACGATCGAGAGGTCCGCGGTCTCGCAGAGCGTGCGCTCGCGAAAGACGCCGTATGCCGTCTTGAGCAGCTCGATCTCGACGCCCGACGCCTCGCCGATCCGGACGTGGAGGCGGTGGACGGACGCCGCGCCGCGCCGCGCGACCTCGGCCTCGACCCGTTCGACGAGCGCCTGGATGATCGAGTACTCGTGCACCGGCCTCAGCTCCCGTCAAAGCGCGCGGGCCGGTGAGCGAAGAACCCCTCGAGGCCCTCCGCGAAATCCGCCCCGTCGGCGATCCGCGCGAGCTGCTCGAGCTCGCGGTCGAGATGGTGGTCGAGCCGGTCGACTCCGGCCGCCTGCTGAACCAGGCTCTTGGCGATGCCGAGCGCCTCGGTCGGCCCCTGAGCGAGGCGCCGCGCGATCGCGCGGACCTCGGCCTCGAAGGAAGCGGCGGGGAAGACCCCGTTGACGAGGCCGTACTCGAGGGCCCGCGCCGCGTCGAGGCGGGGATTCAGGAGCACCAGCTCCATCGCCCGGCGAAGCCCGACGAGGCGCGGCAGGAAGAAGGTCGAGCTCTCCGCTCCCGTCAGCCCGGTCTTCCCGTACGCCCACTCGAAGCTCGACCGGTCGGAGGCGTAGACGAGGTCGCAGGCCATCGCGATCCCGAACCCGCCGGCCGCAGCGACACCGTCGACGGCCGCGACGAAGGGCTTGGGAGCGCGCTTGATCTCGGAGATCGCGCTGTGGATGTACTCCAGGATCTGCTTGAAGATTTCGCCGTAGCCTGCCTGCTCGGGCCGCGCGCCCTGGAGATAGCCGAGGTCTTCCCGGTTTCCGCCCGACCGGATGTACTTCAGGTCCGCTCCGCTGCAGAAGGCGCCGGGGATGCCGGAGAGAACGACGGCCCGGATGGCGGGGTCCCGGGCGAGCAGGAGCCCGGCCTTGCGAAAGTCCCGGGCCGTCTCGACGTCGAGCGAGTTGAAGCGCTCGGGCCGGTCGATCGTGAGAAGGCCGATCGCGCCGTCGCGCTCCACGCGGATGTGCGTCACGGCCGGCTTCCTCCCATGGCGAGCACGGGTCGCCGAGCGGGCTCCCCGGCGTGGATCGATTCCTGAGCACGCCCCGCCATCAAGTCGATGGTGCCCGTCAGCAGCGGGCCCCAGGCCGTCTCGAGCATCCACTCCTGGTGCGCGAAGGCGTAGGCGTTCACGGCGTGCGCGAGCCCGCGGCGGCGCAGGTCCGCGACCAACGGCGCGACCGGAAAGGCCCGGGAGCGCAGAAGGATCGGCCCCTCGTCGAGGCGTTCGGTCACGGTGTGGGCGGTCGCCCGGGTCTCCGGCTCGCCCGCCCGGATCGCGTCGCGCACCGCGTTCAACCCGGGGTAGAGCGGACGCCCGTCGGGCCGCGCACGCGCCAGGTCGCTGCCGTGGACGTTGACGATCCGGCCGGGGAAGGCTTCGAGGACCGGCGCCGTCAGGAGGTAGAGATAGCTCGACAGCAGCACCAGATCCGGCCGCCAGGCTTCGAGGCGCTCGACGACTCCGCGGTCGTACGCTCGCCGCAGAGCGAGGTCGGAGAGCGGCCGGCCGGCGTAGAAGGAGCGGATGGGGTAGTCCCGCACGGGGACCCTGGCGGCCTCGAGCTCCCGCCTCTCCGGAAGGCCGCCGTCGGAGACGAGGCAGCCCGCGAGGTCCCACTCCCGGCGGCGGTGGCCTTCGAGGAGATTCCCGAGCCCCGGACAGCGCCGGGAGCAGAGCACGGCGACGCGCGGGCGGAGCGTCAGCATATGCGGGGCAGCGGCTCGCCCTCGGGCTCGGCGAGCAGCCTCCGGCCGAACCCGGTATCGAGGATGACGGAGCCGGGGCGCTCGGCAACGCACGTGCCGACGATGGCGGCCTCCCTCCCGAGGGGATGCGCGCGGAGGGCCGCGAGCACGCGCTCGGCCATTTCCGGACGCACGCCGAGGACGGCCTTGCCCTCGTTGGCGACGTGGAGCGGATCGATCCCGAGCAGGTCGCCCGCAGCGCGCACGGCGGAGGCCACGGGGACCGCGGGCTCCTGGAGCAGGATGCCGACGCGGCTCTTTTCCGCCATCTCGTGGAGGGCGGAGGAGAGGCCGCCGCGCGTGGGGTCCTTCATGGCGATGACCGCGCCGTCCGCGGCGGCCAGCGCCGCCCGGATCAGGCCGTTGATGGGCGCGACGTCGGAAGCGAGCGCGCCTTCGAGCTCCAGGGCGTGGCGGGCCGCCATGATCGCCAGGCCGTGGTCGCCGATGGTGCCGGTCACGAGGATGCGGTCTCCCGCGGCGAGGCCCGAGTCCGGGATCACGCGGTCGGTCAGGCCGAGGCCGGTCGTGTTGAGGACGATGCCGTCGAGCTCGCCGCGGCCCATCACTTTCGTATCGCCCGTGACGATCGCGGCGCCCGCCTCGCGGCAGGTCTCGCGGATCGAGGCCTGGATGCGCTCGAGGTCGGCGCGCGGGAAGCCCTCCTCGAGGACGGCGGCGCAGGTCAGGGCCAGCACTTCGGTCGCCCCCATCATGGCGAGGTCGTTGACGGTGCCGGAGACCGAGAGGCGCCCGATGTCTCCGCCGGGAAAGAAAATGGGATGGACGACGTGGGAGTCGGTCGTGACGACGAGGTATCGGTCTCCGAGCCAGAGCGCCGCGCCGTCGTCCATCGCCTCGGCGCCGATCCCCTTGAAGGCTTCGGGTGGCGCCGGCATTTCTTTCAGAAACACGTCCTCGATGAGGGCGCGCATCGCGCGGCCCCCCGCTCCCTGCTTCAGGGTGACCCGCTCTTCGAGAATCGTCATGATCTTCACAGGGCTTCTCCGAGGTTGGGAATGCCGCCGTACTGGTGCCAGATCTTGCAGGTCCCCTCGCTCGACACCATGCAGGCGCCGACGGGGGTGTCGGGCACGCACTCGCGGCCGAAGAGGGTGCAGTCCTTCGGGGACGCGATCCCCGACATGATGTCCCCGCAGATGCAGCTCGCGGCGAGCGTGGGCGGGGCGTAGTCCCAGAGTCCCGTCAGGTCGATCGAAAAGCGCCGGCGCGCGTCCACGCGGGCCCACTCGTCGCGCAGCCTCAGATTCCCGTTCGGGACGTGGGCGATTCCGCGCCAGCGGCCGCCGACGGGACGGAAGACGCTCCAGAGCTCCTCTTGCGCCCGCAGGTTCCCGGCGCGCGTGACGCAGCGCGGGAACATGTTCACGACCCGCGGTGTCCGGTCGCGGATCAGCTCCACCAGGCGCGCGAGGCCGGCGAGGATGTCGAGCGGCTCGAAGCCCGCGACGACGACCGGGATCCCGTGGCGCTCGACGAAGGCCTCGAAGACGCCCCAGCCCGTGATGGTGGCGGCGTGGCCGGCCGCGAGGAACCCCTCCACCCGCGTCTCGGGCATCTCGGCGACGATCTCCATCACGGGGGGGATGTACTTGTGGGCGGAGAGCACGGAGAAGTTCGCCGGCAGCGGGCCCCGCACGATGGCCGCGGTCGCGACCGCGGTCGTCTCGAACCCGGTCGCGAAGAAGACGACCTGCTCGGACGTTTCGCGGGCGAGAGCGACCGCCTGCTCCGCGCTGTAGACGACCCGCACCTCGGCGCCCGCGGCCTGCGCGTCGGCCAGGGACTGGACCGTCCCGGGCACCTTGACCATGTCGCCGTAGGTCGCGATCACGACGCCCTGCCTCGCGAGCGCCACGCCCTCGTCGACCTCGGGCGTGTCCGTGATGCAGACGGGGCAGCCCGGGCCCATGATGACGTTCAGGTCCTTCGGGAAGCTCGCGCGCAGCCCCCACTTCGCGATCGCCTGCTCGTGGCTTCCGCAGACGTGCATCACCGAGACGGGGGAGCGCCCGATCTCGGCGGTGTGCCGCGCGATCTGGGAGGAGAGCCGTCGGGCGAGCTGCGGGTCGCGAAACTTGACCTCGCGCGCGGCCGCCGGCAGCTCACGCGGGATCATCGCGGCCCTCCGGCGCCGTGCCGCTCATCTCGCCCCGCACGTCCGCGGCCATGAGGTCGTCCTTGCGCGCTTCGGCGAGCAGGGTCTCGTAGAGGGCGAGCGTCTCGCCGATCTCCTCGGCCGGGATGCGGCGGATGGCGAAGCCGACGTGGTTGAGGATGTAGTCGCCGGGCGCGACGGCCTGGTCGACGACGTCGAGGCGCACCTGGCGCCGGATCCCCCAGAAGTCGACGGTGGCCGTCAGGCCCTCGACCGAGAGCACGCGGCCCGGAACTCCGAGGCACATCAGAGACCTCCTTCGCTTTGGCGCGCGACCGCGTCGGCGACGAGCGCCTGGCCGAGGGCGAGACCGCCGTCGCCGGGCGGCACTTCGCCGTGCCGGTAGACCGGGAACTCGGGCGCGAGCGCGTCGAGGACGCGCTCGGTCAGGAGCGCGTTCTGGAAACATCCGCCCGTCAGTACGACCGGAAACCGGCCAGCCTCGTCGGCCGCGGCGCGGACCATCGCCGCGGTCGCCCCGGCGAGCGTGTTGTGGAACCGGCCCGAGATCTCGGAGGGGTTCGCCCCGCCGAGGAAGTCGGCGGTCGCGGCCCGGACGAGCAGGCGCAGGTCCAGGGTCCGCCGGCCCTCGTCGGTCGCGAGCTCGAAGGGATAGGCGCCGCGCTCGCGGGGGTCGGCGGCGAAGTTCCACTCGAGGGCGACCTGGCCCTCGAAACGCGAGACGGGCCGGGAGAGAAAGAGGGACCCCAGGGCGTCGAAGTACCGGCCGACGCCGCGGGAAAGCGGTGCCTGGATTCCCCGCGCGGCCATCTGGCGGACGAGCTCGAGCCGGCGGGCCGGGATCTGCGCGAAGACGGGGAACGCGTCGAAGGGGGGGTGATCGTCGAACGCATCGCAGAGCAGCGACGCCGCGATGCGCCAGACCTCGCGGATGGCGTGGTCGGCGCCGGGCAGAGGGATGGGGCGGAGCGTCCCGACGCGTTCGAACCGGTCGGCGTGCGCGAGCAGGAGCTCGCCGCCCCAGGCCGTGCCGTCCGTCCCGTAGCCGGTGCCGTCGAAGGCGACGCCGTAGACCGGGCCCTCGAGCCCGTGCTCCGCCATGGCGCTCGCCACGTGGGCGTGGTGGTGCTGGACGGCGACCTTGACCGCCTCCGGCCGTTCCAGGGCGTAACGCGTCGAGGCGTAGAGCGGATGGAGGTCGTGCGCGACGATCTCGGGCCGGACCTCGAGGAAGCGCTCGGCGCGCTCGATCGCCTCCTCGAAAGCGCGGACCGTGTCGAGGCCGTCGAGATCCCCGATGTGCGGTCCGAGCCACGCGGTGTCACCGAGGCCGATGCAGAACGTGTTCTTCAGGTGGCCCCCGCAGGCGAGGACGGGACGCTCGAACGGCCGCCGGACGGGGACGCCGCGCGGAACGTAGCCACGGGAGCGCCGGAAGACGACGGGGCGGCCGGCGACGACGCGCGCGACGGAATCGTCGGAGCGGGACTCGATCTCGCGGTCGTGCACGAGGAAGAGGTCGGCCAGGCCCGCGAGCCTTTCGAAGGCGTCGCCGTCCTTGTACGCGATCGGCTCCTCCGAGAGGTTGCCGGAGGTCATGACGAGGGGCCGCCCGGCGTCGGCGAGGAGCAGGTGGTGGAGCGGCGAGTAGGGCAGGAGGAGGCCGACGAGGGGGTTGCGTGGGGCGATTCCGGGCGCGAGGGGGCCGCCGCCGCGGCGCGGGACGAGAACGATCGGGCACTCGGTCGAGGCCAGGAGCTCGCGGTCGAGATCGCCGAGAAGGGCGACGGCGCCGGCCGCTTCGAGGTCGGCGACCATCACGGCGAAGGGCTTCTCGTCGCGCCGCTTGCGGCGGCGCAACAGCGCAACAGCCGCGGGCGAGGTGGCGTCGCAGGCCAGGTGAAAGCCGCCGATGCCCTTGAGGGCGACGATCCCGCCGCCGCGGAGCACGTCCGCCGCGGCCCGGATCGGATCGGCCGCGTCGAGACGCCCGCCTCCGGCATCCAGGGCCGTCAGACGCGGCCCGCAGGCAGGGCAGGCGTTGGGCTGCGCGTGGAACCGGCGGTCGAGCGGCGAATCGTACTCGCGCTGGCAGTCGTCGCACATGCGAAACGGCGCCATCGTCGTCGCGGGCCGGTCGTACGGGACGCCGCGGGCGATGGTGAAGCGGGGGCCGCAGTTGGTGCAGTTGGTGAACGGATAGCGGTAGCGCCGATCGGCGCGGTCGAAGACCTCGCGAAGGCAATCCGGGCACGTGGCGAGGTCGGCCGGGATCGAGACGCGTCGCTTTCCCTCGCCGCGGCTCTCGACGATCACGAATTCCCCGGTCGGCTCGGCGGGGATCGGCGTCCACTCGAGCTCGCGGATGCGCGCGGCCGGCGGCGGGGTCGAGCGCAGGCGGTCGAGGAAAGCATCGAGCGACGCGTCGAGTCCGAAGGCCTCGATCGTCACTCCCTCCGCTCCATTGCAAACCCGGCCGGCGATGCCTTCCTCGCGGGCGAGGCGGTAGACCCAGGGGCGGAACCCGACGCCCTGGACGATCCCCCGGACCTCGATGCGCCGTCCCTCCCCGCTCACGGCCGCTCTCCGACCGCGAGCAGGTAGGCCGTCAGGTCCCAGGCGTCCTGCTCGTCGAGAGCTTTCCAGGCGGGCATCGCCGTGCCGGGCGAGCCCTCGCGAATGACGTGAAAGACGCGGCGCGGCGAGGTGCGCGCGCGCCAGGCCGGATCGGTGAAGTCGCGGGGGGGAGTGCTCAGCGCCTGCTGTCGGACGCCGCGGCCGTCGGCGCGCTCCCCGTGGCAGAGCGCGCAGTGCTGCAGGAAGAGCGCGCGGCCGTGAGCGCGCGCTTCGGTCGAGCGCAAGCGCTTCTCGGGCACGGCGAGGCTCCGGTACGGCTCCGGCAGGCTGCCGTCTCCGGCCCTACAGGCCGAAAACGCGAGCCACATCGCCGCAAAAACGAGAGGCTTTTTCATCTTCCGTCCTGCGCGCGAAGGCGTGGCCCATCCGGCGCGCCTCCTCGACGACCGCCTCGACGAGGCCGGGGATCCGGGCCTCGACATCGGCCGAGCGGTCGATTCCGAGCCCCAGCGTCAGGGGCACGAGCCCGAGCAGCACGAGCCGGCGCGGGTAGCGGTCGTGGAGACGCGCTCCGTCGAGCAGGTCGGCCACCCCGACCTGATGGGGCGAGAGGCGGTGGAGCACCGCGGGCGCCACGTCGTCGCCGGTCAGCCGGACGAGCGCTCCGGTCGGCGCGTCGTCGCGGATGGCGTCGACGAGGATGGCGTCCTCGGTGTCCTCGAGGTATGGCAGGAGCGAGAGGCCGAGCGTGCCGCCGTCGAGGACGAGCGCCCCGTCCGGCGCCTCCCAGTCGCGGTCGAGGCGGGCGACGGCGGCCGCGCCGAGGCCGTCGTCGCCGCAAAGGAGATTGCCGAGCCCGAGGACGAGCAGACGGCCGGGCCTATCCATGTTCGTCCTTCCGCGCGAGAAAGCGGTAGCCCGAGTAGTAGACGTCGTCGCGGTGGACGAACTTGTATCCCGAGAAGATCGATTCGATGGTGGCGTTGCCCTCCACCTGCGACATCAGGATGGCGCTGTAGACGTGGTGCACGGCGAAGCCCCAGAGGAGCCACATGCCGACGTGGTGGATCCAGCGCGCCGACTGCGGGCCGCCCAGGAGCGGCACGAGAAAGGAGAAGATCCGGAGGGGCGAGTGCACGTCCGCGCCCACCGTGCGGAGCGCGATCCCCGTGGCGATCATCGTGAAGTAGATGAAGAACACCAGGGTGTAGGTGAGTCCGGCCAGAGGATTGTGGCCGATGAAGCCCGGGGGCTTGCGCAGCGCGAAGAGGTAGTACTTGAGGGTCGGGATCATGGCCTGCCGCCGGCGCTTGCCGGCCGGCAGAAACTTGTTCCAGCGCGAGAACCGGTTCCCGGTGAACATCCAGATGACCCGCACCAGGACGGACATCGTGAAGACGATCGCCGCGTAGTAGTGGATGGTCTTCGCGGTTCCCATGACGAACTCGAAGCGGGCCTCGCCGGCGGAGATCAGAAACGGGCGGCCGATGTAGAGGCCGGTCCAGGACAGGACGAAGATCGAGATGGCGATCAGCCAGTGCGCCAGGCGCACGGGCCACTCCCAGACGTAGACGCGGACGAGGTCCGTGTCGGCGGGGGGCGGGATCGAGCCGGGATCGGCGAGCGGCCGGGCGGTGCTCACAGGACCCTCACGTGCGCGAGCTCGCGCCGCTCGGCATCGACGACGTGGACGCCGCAGGCGATGCAGGGGTCGAAGGAGTGTACGGTCCGCAGGATCTCGATCGGCTGGGTCGGGTCGTGAACGGGCGTGCCGCGCAGGGCCTCCTCGTAGGGGCCGCGGTTGCCGGCGGCGTCGCGCGGCCCGGCGTTCCACGTGCTGGGCACGACGCACTGGTAGTTGGCGATCTGGCCGTCGCGGATGTGGACCCAGTGGCCGAGCGCGCCGCGGGGCGCCTCGTGGAAGCCGGCGCCCGAGCACTCCTTCGGCCAGGTGGCGGGTTCCCACTTCGAGTTGTCGGCGATGCGGAGCTCCCTTCGAGCCATGTTCTCGGCCAGGGCGTTGACCCAGTCGTCCATCTTCTCGGCGAGAACCTGGGTCTCGATTCCGCGGGCGGCGACACGGCCGAGCGTCGAGAAGAGGGCCTCGGGGCCCACGCCGAGCTTTCCGAGGACGGCCCCGACGAGCTCCTTGACGCGCGGATGGCCCGAGGCGTACGCGACGAGCATCCGGGCGAGGGGACCGACCTCCATGGGCTCGCCGTCGTAGCGAGGCGATTTCAGCCAGCTGTACTTGGCGTCGGTCGCGAGCCGCTCGTAGGGCGGCTTCGGCCCGGTGTACTTCGGCCGGGTCTCGCCCTGGAACGGGTGGAGGCCCTTGTCGTCCCCGCCGTCGTACTCGTACCAGGAGTGCTTGACCTGCTCGGTGATCTTGGCGGGGTCGAATTTCTCGACCTTCGAGAGGTCGCGCTTGAGGATGACCCCGGAAGGGAAGTACAGGCGGGCGTTGGGCCCGTCGTCCTCGGGATACTCGCCATAGACCAGGTAGTTGCCGACCCCCGCGCCGTAGCCGGCCCAGTCCTTGTAGAAGGACGCGACGGCCAGCAGGTCCGGGATGTAGACGCGCGTGACGAAGTCGCGGCCCTTCTTGATGAGCTCCTGCATCTCGGCGATCGATCCGGCGTTCAACGAGGCTTGCCGGTCCGGGTCGATGGGGGTCGCCATGCCTCCGACGAGGAAGCTCTGGAGGTGCGGGTTCTTTCCGCCGAGGATCGCGTGGATCCGGATGAATTCGCGCTGCCAGTCGAGCGCCTCGAGGTAGTGGGCGACCGCCATCAGGTTCGCCTCCGGGGGCAGCTTGTAGGCCGGGTGGCCCCAGTAGGCGTTGGCGAAGGGGCCCAGCTGCCCGCGCTCGACGAACGCCTTCACGCGGCCCTGGATGCCGGCGAAGTAGGTCGTGCTCGAGAGCGGCCAGTCCGAGATCGACTGCGCCAGAGCGGAGGTCTTCGCGGGGTCGGCCGAGAGCGCCGACACGATGTCGACCCAGTCGAGCGCGTGCAGGTGGTAGAAGTGGATCACGTGGTCCTGGACGCACTGCGAGGAGATGATCAGGTTGCGCAGGAGACGGGCGTTCGGCGGCGGGCTCGCGCCGATGGCGTTCTCGACGGCGCGGATCGAGGCGATCGCGTGCACCGTGGTGCAAACGCCGCAGATGCGCTGCGTGAAGGCCCAGGCGTCCCGCGGATCGCGGCCCTTCAGGATGAGCTCCACGCCGCGGAACATCGTGGCGGAGGACCAGGCGTCCTGGACTTTCCCCCCGTCGACCTCGGCCTCGATCCGCAGGTGGCCCTCGATGCGGGTGACGGGATCGACGACGACGTGGGTCATGACCGCTCTCCTTTCTCCGCGGGCGGTTGGGTCGCGGCCGGTTTCTCCGGGGGCTCGGGGAGGTTGCGCGGCGGCGAGCCCGCCTTCCAGCGCTTGGCGAGCGAGATGAGTCCGTGGGTGGCGAAGGCGGCGCCGACGCCGACGGTCGACCACACGCCCACCTTGTCGATGCTGGACTGGACGCCGAAGCCGGGGATGCCCTCGAGGTGGCGGTAGAAGGGAGTCATCTTGTCCCAGAAATCGGGCTCGGCGCAGCCGATGCACGGGTGACCGCAGCCGATCGGCCAGTTGGTGCCGCCGTTCCAGCGGACGTTGGGACAGTTCTGGAAGGTGACGGGACCCTTGCAGCCCATCTTGTAGAGGCAGTAGCCGGTGCGATGTCCGTCGTCGCCCCAGGCCTCGACGTACTGCCCGGCGTCGTAGTGGGCCCGCCGCTCGCAGTTGTCGTGGATGGCCTTGCCGTACGCGAAGAGCGGTCGGTGGTACGAATCGGTCGGCGGAAGGGCCTTGAACGTCAGGTAGTAGACGATCAACGCCGTCAGGTTCTCGACGTTGGCGGGGCAGGCCGAGAGGTTGATGAGGTTCTTGACGCCCGGGACGGCGTCGGCGACGCCGAGCGCGCCCGTCGGGTTCGGCGCGGCCGCGGGAAGCCCGCCGAACGTGGCGCAGGTCCCCATCGCGATGGTGGCCAGGGCGTCGCCGCAGACCTCGCGGGCGATATCGAGGGCGGCCCGGCCGCCGATCGTGCAGTAGGCGCCGTCGATCCCGGTCGGGATCGAGCCTTCGACGACCGCGATGTACTTGCCCTTGTTGTCCTTGACGGCCTTCGCGAGGTTCGCCTCGGCGCGATCGCCGGCGGCGGCCATGATCGTCTCGTGGTAGTCGACCGAGAGGGTGTCGAGGACGATCTCGGCGACCGTCGGGCGCCCCGCCCGCAGGAAGGACTCGGTGTTGCCGCAGCAATCCTGGAACTCGAGCCAGACGAGGACGGGCTTCTGGGTCTTCTGAATCGCTGCGGCAATGGTGGCGGCCGCGCTCTTCGGGAGAGCCAGGGCGGCGGCCATCACGCCGCAGAAGGACATGAAGTCCCGGCGCGAGACGCCCCGGCGATCGAGCTCATCCAGGAACCAACGCGTGGACTGCGGCATGGGCGATGCCTCCTTCCGGCGGTGCCGGACTACGAAGGCGCTCCTTCCGGATCGGCGAAGGGGCGCGGGGCAGGAAGAGCGGAGGACTCGCGTGCGGTCCGGGGTTGCAGCGGGGGAGGCCGCTGCGGAAGCAATAGGTCTCGGTGCACGAGCCCTCCGAATTCCAATCAACATAGGGGCCGCGCGTGGAGGGAGGCCATGATGCAGCTGCATCAATTCGCTCGAGGGCTCTCGAGCGTGGTCCCGCCGGGCAGGGCCGCCGCGGCCGCGGCGACTGCAAGTCTTTGTAGACCTTGCCTTCCCTCATCACGAAGGCGGCCTTTTCGAGAACGGTCGCGTCCTGGAGCAGGGACAGCGCCGGAGGCTCGGCCGCGCGCGCGGTCGCAGCGAGCCGGAGGAACGAGGCGAGGCGCCGCAGGGCCGACCGCATGCGATTTCCGTTCGGAGGGCGGGATTCCACGGTGATTCTGGGTAGAATCCCGCGACGCCCGAATCCATGACCATCGCTGCCGGAATACCGTCGCCTCCGCTTCCTCGGAGCCCTGCCCTTCGGGCACCGGCCCGCGGCTCGTCCGGATGCGGACTCGACCGCGTGCCTGGTCTCCTCGTGGCGCTCCGGCTCCCGCGGCGCGAGTCGTTTCGCTCGGTACCTCGCGAAACTTGGTCGCGCCGCGAACGCTCATGACCATCGCTGCGGGAACCCGACTGGGCCCTTTCGAGATCCTCGCGCCTCTCGGTGCGGGAGGCATGGGAGAGGTGTACCGCGCCCGCGACTCGCGGTTGGGACGCGAAGTCGCGGTCAAGGTCCTCGCGCCCGAGTTCGCGGACGACGTCGACCGGCGCAATCGCTTCGAGCAGGAAGCACGCTCGGCGTCGGCCTTGAACCATCCCAACATCGTCACCATCCACGACATCGGGTCCGACGCGTCCACCGTCTACATCGCGATGGAGCTCATCGACGGCCGGACCCTTCGCGAAACGATGGGCGCCGGCCCGCTGCCGACGCGCCGGCTCCTCGATCTCGCGTTCCAGCTCGCCGACGGCCTGGCCAAAGCGCACGCCGCCGGCATCGTCCACCGGGACCTGAAGCCCGAAAACGTCATGGTGACGAAGGACGGGGCGCTCAAGATCCTGGACTTCGGACTCGCCAAGCTCCTCAAGGACCAGTCGGACCAGGTCACCAATGCCCCCACTGCGCAGGCCACGCAGGCGGGCACGGTCATGGGGACGATCGGGTACATGTCGCCCGAGCAGGCGAGCGGCCGGCCCCTCGACTACCGCACCGACCAGTTCTCGATGGGCTCGATCTTCTACGAGATGGCGACGGGCAGGCGCGCCTTCCAGCGAGGGACGACGGCCGAAACGCTCACCGCGATCATCCGCGAGGACACCGAGCCCGTCGGCCAGCTCAACGCCGGGGTGCCCGCGCCCTTCCGCTGGATCGTGGAGCGCTGCCTGCAGAAGGATCCCGAGGAGCGGTATGCCTCGACGCGCGACCTGGCGCGCGACGTGCGCGCGGTGCGCGAGCATCTCTCCGAGGCTTCGACGGGTGCCGTTTCGGGCGCGACGGCCGTGTCGGCGGCGGCGGCCCGTCCCCGGCGCCGCTGGCTGGCGTGGATCGGCGCGGCGGCGGCCCTCGCCGCGGCCTTCGGCGCCGGGGTCGCGGTGCAGAAACACTTCGGGAAGATGTTGCCGCCGTCCTTCCAGCAGATCACCTTCGGCAGCGGGACGATCCAGGCCGCGCGCTTCGCTCCCGACGGCCAGACGATCGTCTACAGCGCCTCCTGGGACGGCAATCCCCGCAAGCTCTTCCTCAAGCACCCGTCGAGTCCCGAGGCGCTGCCGCTCGAGCTTCCGAGCGCCAACCTGCTGTCGATCTCGCCTTCGGGCGAGATGGCAATCGACGTCGACTGCCGGGGAACGCATCCCTCCGTGTGCGCGGGGACGCTCGCCCGGGCCGCGCTGACCGGCGGGGCGCCGCGCGACGTCGCCGAGAACGTGCAGGAGGCCGATTGGGCGCCGAACGGCTCGGACCTCCTCGTGGTGCGGGACGTCGGAGGAAAGGCCCGGATCGAGTTCCCGATCGGCAAGGTGATCTACGAGACGACCGGGTACGTCAGCGATGCGAAGCTGTCCCGCGACGGCAAGCGCATCGCGTTCGTCGACCACCCGTTCTCCCAGGACGATTCCGGCACCGTCGATCTCCTCGATCTGTCCGGCCAGAGAAAGACGATCACGCCCCGATGGAACAAGGTCGGCGGACTGGCGTGGTCGCCGTCGGGCGACGAGATCTGGTTCACGGCGACCGACACCGGAGCGAACCTCTCCCTCTACGCCGTGACCCCGTCGGGAACGGTCCGGGTCCTCGTGCGGGTGCCGGGCGGCATCCGTCTCCAGGACGTTTCCCCCAACGGCCGCGTGTTGCTGGCGCGCGGGGGCTCGCGGGTCGGGACTCTGGGGCTCCTGCCGGGAGACGCGCGTGAGCGGGACCTCTCGTGGCTCGACTATTCCTTCGTCGCGGACATCTCGGCGGACGGCCACACGCTGCTCTTCGACGAGGAGGGCGAGGCCGGCGGCTCCAACTACACGGTCTACCTGCGCAAGTCGGGCTCGCCCGTGGTCAAGCTCGGCGAGGGCGCCGCCCTGTCGCTGTCAGCGGACACCCAGTGGGCGCTGGCGGGACTCTCCTCGCCTCCCTCGCTGATGATGCTTCCGACCGGTGCCGGGCAGGCCCGGCGGCTCGAGGTCCCGGGCGTCACTCCGTCCCAGTCGGCGGCGTGGCTTCCCGACAACAAGAACGTGCTCGTGGCCGGCAACGCTCCAGGGCGCGGCGTGCGCCTCTTCGTGCAGTCGGTCGACGGCGGGAATCCGCGGCCCGTGACGGTCGAGGGAATCGACACGGCTTTCCCCGGATTCGCGATCTCGCCGGACGGAGAGCTCGTCGCCGCGATCGGCCCGGACCACAAGGGTGTGCTGTTTCCTCTGGACGGAGGCACGCCGCGTCCGATCGCGGGCCTCGACAACGGCGAATTCCCGCTGCGGTTCAGTCCGGACGGCAAGTCGCTCTTCGTCTGGAAGCGCGACCTCCCCGCGCGGGTGTATACGATCGACCTCGCCAGTGGCCGGCACGAGCTCTTTAAGGAGCTCATGCCGCTCGACCCCTCGGGCGTCGAGCGCATCTCGAACGTCGCCGTCACGCCGAACGGAAAGTCTTATGCCTATACCTACAGCCGCCTGCTATCCGACCTCTTCGTCGTCGAGGGGCTGAAGTAGAGTTCGGCCCCGGATGACCCGCGAAGGCCAGCCCTTCTCGCCCGCCTACCCGACGCTCGAGTCGCTGCGAGCGCTCGGCCAGATGTGGAACGACTCGCCGGCGATGAAGCACTTCGGGGCGAGGCTCGAATTCGAGCGCCTCGACCGCGTGCGCGCCGTGATCGATCCGGTCCGGGACATCCACCGCGGCGGCCTCGGCACCGACGCCGTCAACGGGGTCGTGCTCGCCGGGCTCTTCGACCTCGTCGTCGGGACCGTCGGCTGGCTGACGCGGCCCGACACGCGGTCGGCGACCGTCAATCTCGCGATGTCGTTCTTTCGCCCCACGCGGGGAGACCGGATCGTGGCCGAAGCCCGCCTCATCCGCGCGGGGCTGAACCTCGTCTTTGCCGCCGGCGAGATCTTCGACGGCGAGGGCCGCGTCACGGCGCGCTGCGACGGCACCTGCGCCATCGCGCTCGGCAAGTCCGACGCGCAGGAGATCTACGAGCGCATGCGGGGCGGGGGAATCGCACCGTAACCGTCGCGAGCGCTGCGCTCCGGGTCTGCGCCTGACGGCGCACCGGCTCGCGGCTCGCCTGTGGGCTCGACCGCGAGCCTGACCCTGCGCTGCGCGCTCGCTCCCGCGGCGCGGACCTCCTCCCTCCCTTCGGTCGGGAGACTATCCGCGCCGCGAACGGCAGGGGCATTGCGGCGGAAATGAGGCTGGAGCGGCTCCGGTCGTAGGGGCGGCGCCGAAGCCGTCGCTTTGCTTGCGAGGAGGTCTGCGCCCTGCGGGCGCATCGGCTTGCGGCTCGCGCGGATGCGCGCTCGACCGCGAGCCGGACCTCCGCGCCGCGAACGCATGAAGCCGTGCCGCGGGGAGGGGCGGCGCGACTACTGCAGCAGCTTGGCGGCGGTGCGGACTTGCTCGGCGGCTTTCTCGATGACGGCGCCGGTCGACTCGGCGGCCTTGTTGACGTCGTCCCAGCGGCGCTCTTCGAGGGCCTCGCGGACGGCCGGGAGGGTCTTGACGCCGTAGCCCGTGTAGGCGCCGGGGGCATACACGAAGTGGCGGTACCAGGAGCGGTTGGGCAGCCCCGCCTCGGAGGTCAGGCTGCGCTCGAAGGCGGCGATGGCGCGGTTGAGCGAGACGATCCGCTCGGGAGACAGCGCCGCGGCGCCGGGCGCCATGGCGGAATCGAAGGCGCGCGAGTACGCGCCGGCGGCGGACATCAGCGAGTCCGAGGCGTTCTGGAGCGGGGCGAAATCGAAGTGCGGCGGCACGATGCGCGGCTTGGGCGCGACGAAGGGCTTTCTCGGATCCGCCACCGCCCAGGGAAGGTTTTCTTCGATCTGCCGGTTCCACTCCTCGGTTTCCCGGCGTCTGGCGTCGGCGAGGTCCGAGACCTCCTTGACGTAGCGGGCGATCGATTCGGCGGCGCCGGTGAACTCGAAGGGCAGGATGTCCGCGTTGGCGAGGCGCAGCGTCAGGGTTCCTCCGGTCTGCGCCAGGGCGCGGGCGTAGACGAAATCCGTGTCGGCAAAGCGCGAGTACCACGTGAAGTCGTCGTAGATCGAGTGGTAAATGCCGCCCGGGCTCTCCCCGCCGTAGCCGAGGTTGAGCGAGGCGATCCCGACGTGCTGAAGAAAGGGAGTGAAATCCGAACCCGAGCCGAGAGCCTCGATCTCGAGGTCGGCGCGCTCCCGGATCCGCTTGCGATCCTCGGGCTTGCCCGCGTCCTCGATCTGTTTGAGACGGGCGCGCTGGAGGACGGACATCTTCTTCTCGGGGTCCTCCACCTCGCCCGCAGCCGCCGAGACCAGGCCCTCCAGCGAATGGGAGCCGCCGGCGTTCAAGAACCCGCGGCCGTTGCCGTCGGTGTTGATGTAGGCGACGGCCTTCGCGCGGAGCTCGTCCTGGTGCGTCTCGGCCCACTCGGTCGAGCCCAGGAGCCCCTGCTCCTCGCCGTCCCACGCGCAGAGCACGATCGTGCGCTTCGGACGCCAGCCCTTCTCGAGAAGTTGCCCGTACGCGCGGGCCTCTTCGAGCAGGGCGCTGAGGCCCGAGATCGGGTCCTCGGCGCCGTTGACCCAGGCGTCGTGGTGGTTGCCGCGGATGACCCACTCGTCCGGCCAGACGGCGCCCGGGATCGTCGCGATGACGTCGTTGGCGGGCACGAGCTTCCAGTCGAAGACGAGCTTCAGGTGCACCTTCGCCGGTCCCGGTCCGACGCGGTAGGTGATCGGCAGGGCGCCCCGCCAGTCCGCCGGCGCGACCGGCCCTTCGAGCGCGGCGAGCAGCGGCTTGGCGTCGCCGTACGAGATCGGGAGCACGGGGATCTTCGTGATCGTCGGGGCGTCCTTGCGGTCGAGGCGCACGGCGTCCTTCGTGGCGCCGACGCCGGGGGTCAGCGCGTCGCCGGAATGGACCGGCATGTCCGCGACGCTGCCGCGCTGAACGCCCATCTCGGGACGGAACGGGCCCTTCGGATAGACCTCGCCCTCGAAGAAGCCGTCGTCCTTCGGGTCGGAATAGATGATGCAGCCCACGGCGCCCTTCTCGGCCGCGACTTTCGGCTTGATGCCCCGCCAGCTCCCGCCGTAGCGCGCGATGACGATCTTGCCCTTCACGTCGATTCCGAGGCGCTCGAGGCGCTCGTAGTCGGCGGGGACGCCGAAGTTGACGTAGACGAGCGGCGCGGTCACGTCCCCGTCGATCGAGTAGGCGTTGTAGGTCGGCAGCTGCTGCGCCGTCTGACCGGAGGTGGGGTCCTCCCGGAGCACCGGCTCGGCGAGCGCGGCGCGGAACTTCACCGGCTCGACGAGCTCGACGAGCCGCTCCCGGGGAGTCGGGAAGAGCACGTCGAACGTCTCGATGTGCGCCTCGAGGCCGAACTCCCGGAACTTCGCCAGGATCCACGCGGCGTTCTTCGCGCCCTCGGGCGAGCCGAGGTGATGCGGTGCCGACGCCAGTCGCCGCATCGTCTCGCGCGCGACGGCGGGGTCCGGGATCGCGCGAAATTCGCGCTCGACCTTCTGCTGCGCGGCGACGCCGTCCGGAAGGAATCCGCGCGGCGCGGGCGGGGCGGGTGAGGTCGCGGGAGCGGCGGCGAGAAACACGAAGCCGAGAGCCAGCGGTGCGAGACGGCGCATGAAGTTCCTTTCGACGGGGCGCAAGCATAATTCCATTGCCGCTGCTGCGGCCGGCGGGTAGAATGAAAACGTTGAAATCGGGGACGAAGAGTGATTCTTCGCCCCCCCGACGCTGCGGAGGGCCGATTGGAATTCGACCTCGCTCGCGACGCAGCCCCGTGGCGGCCGTCCCGGCCGTCCGCGTTCCCGGGATTTTCGGTGAAGGCGTGAGACTCGTCTGGTCGCAGCCCGCGCGCCGCTCCGATGATCGCCCGCGGACCCTCCTGCTCGTTTCGGTGCTCTGCCTGTTCCTTGGCGGCGTCGTGGTCGGCGCCGGCGGGCGCGATCTGCGCGAGGCGCCCCGGCCCGTGCGTGCCGCGATCGCGAGTTTGCTCTCGACGGGCGGCGTGCTGTTCCTGCTGGGCGTCGTGCTGCTCGCGGTGCGCAAGTCCCGCGGCCCGGAGCGGGCGCGGCTGACCCTGGCGGATTCGGATGCTTCTGCCGTGGCGGAGGCCCAACGGCATTTCGGACAGGAGGAACGGCGGTGAGCCAACCCAACGTTGTCCCTTTTGACCCCGCGCGGCGCGGAGGCCTGGCGCGCCGCGGCGCCCCGGACAAGAACGGAGCCGCCGGCGACGAGTACGTTTCGATGGCGTGCCCCGGCTGCGCGAGCGAGCTTCGCCTCGCGGCGCGCTGGCTCGAGGGACTGGACAAGGTTCTGTGCGGACGCTGCGACGCCGAGATCGCGTTCGTGCCGATACAGGAGCGCGGCGCCCTGTAACCGTCGCGCCGCGAGCCCGGGTACGCCCGTACGATGGGTCGAGGAACGGCCGTTCGTTTGGCTCGGACCCTGGAGTTTCGCCGAGCGGTGATCGCCGTTCGCGGCGCGATCGCGACGACTAGTCGAGCGGCTTCACGTACGCCCAGCGCTGCGGCATGTCGATGAAGGCATGGCAGCGCTCGAAGATCGGGAACCCGAGCCGCCCGTCGTCGCCCCAGTCGGGTGCGAGTCCGCCGGACGAGATCGAGAGGCGGAGTTCCGGCAGCCGGAGCGGCCCCCACTTGAGCCCCTCCGCCTCCGTCGCGCCCGCGAAGCCCGCCCGGTCGGCGCTCGCCGCCGAAAGCCCGATCGCCGCGGCGCCGACGTCGCTCGGGGCCGTCAGCCGCAATGCCTCGGAGCCGCTGCGCAGCGTCGCGACGGGACGGTCGTTGTCGTCGTCGATCACGATCCGGACGTAGCCCTCCGGCGCGACCCATCTCTCGGGATCGTGGATGGCGAGTTGGCGCCCGACGGGTTCGAGCTCGATGACGGCCTCGCGGAAAAGGCAACCCCCCGCCACCGCGTCCGCACCGGCCGGCACGGCGTCGGAAATCTGGGCGAAGAGGGACGGCCAGGAGGCGGCGCCGGCCTCGAGCGTCGCGCCGGCGGCCAGCTTCCGGCCGAAGACGTCCGTCGCGAAAGTCAGCGGGAGCCGCGCCGCGAGCGCCGGCGAGAGGCCGATCGGCCCCGCGGCGGCGGCGTCGATCGCGAGGCGGACGGGCATTCCGGAGATGCGGGCGTCGACGACGAGGGCCCCGCCGGTGCGGGTGTAGGTGAGCTGCGACGACGCCTCGGCAAAATGCGCGCGTCCACCGCCGACTTCCGGGCTCGGCATGCGCCCCGTCGGCAGGCCCGTCCAGACGATCTCGCCTTCGACCGGCCGTGCCCCGTCGGAAAGGTCGCGGAAGCGCTCGGGTGACTGGAACTCGAGGTGGAAGCGGGGGGCCCGGGCCGACAGGATCCGCCCGTCCTTCGAGGAGAACGCCAGGGTCAGGGTGTTTCCGCCGAGGACGTCGAGCCGTACCGAAACCGCGTCGCCCTGCGCCGGCCCGAGTCTCAGGAGGGCCTTTTCGCGATCGCGGAACAGCCAGGCGCGCCGCCAGAAGTAGGACCGTGTCAGGAGATCGCGAAGGACCGGCTCGGAGGCGACGCGCGTGACGCCGTCGCCGTCGACGAAGAAAGCGCGCGCCGATTCCACCCCCTGCACCGTCGTCAAACCGGCCGAAGACACCGTGTCGCGATAGCGTCCCGGCTCCCAGAGCACCTCCTCGCGGCCGGGCTCTCCGGCCTCGCCCGCGGGTCGCGCGAGTCGGATCCGGATCATCCCTCCCGCGGGCAAAGGCTTGGCACCGGAGACCTTGCGGTACCGGTCGAGGATGCGCGCGCCCATCGACGCGGACGTGCCTTCGCAGCCGACCGCGCCGAGGCAGGCGAAAAGGACGACGGCCTTCGCGAGCGCGCGTCGGGTTTCCGATCGTCCGCGGCCGACGGTTCCAGGATCCCGAGCGAGGGCGCGAATCATCGGACGCCGGATCTTACCTCGTCCGCGGCGCGACGCGAGAGAAAGACGAGTTCGTCGTTTTTCGCAGGCGGGCGCGAATTTTTCTTGCTCCACCTCGCGCCGGGGGGACTAGAATACGGCCCCAGTTTGATACGCCCCGAAGGGGCGATTCCACAGAGAAAAGGGGTAGTGCATATGGCCAAAGACACCAAGGCGCTTTCGAAGTCCTCCATCGCCGATCATCTTTCCAAGTCCACGGGCACGACGAAGCGGGTTGCGACGCAGTTCCTCGACGACCTGACGGCGCTCGCCTACAAGGAAGCGAAGAACAGCTTCACGATCCCCGGCGTCGGAAAGCTCGTTCTCGTGAATCGGAAGGCGCGCATGGGCCGCAACCCGGCCACGGGCGAAGAGATCAAGATTCCCGCCAAGCGCGTCGTGAAGTTCCGCGTTTCGAAGAAGGCGAAGGACGCCATCCTCGGAGCAAAGAAGTAGTTTCGGTTCCCCGAGGATAGAAAGAAGCGGTCCCGCAAGGGGCCGCTTTTTTTTGGGCCTTGAACGGCCGCCTCAGCGCGCCTCGAAGAACATCCGGACCGTATTTTCGTCCTCCGCGGCCCGCGCGAGCTCGGCGCCGATCGACGGCTTGACCCAGGCCGGGATCGTCGCGGCGACCCCGCCCGAGTGCGTGCGGGAGCGGGTGATCTTCGCGGTCAACTCCACCGACCGGAGCCGCTGGGGCAGCCCGGCCGCCGCCGTCGCGCGCGCGAGGTCGCGCGCCGTGTTCATCGCGGCCTCGACGAACTCGCGCACGCCCGGGACGAGCGGGCGCCCCGCCGCGCCGCGGCCTCCGGACGCCGGGATCACGAGCGTGAGCTCCTGGAGAAAAGACGTTTCGGTCCGCCGGGCCGCCTCGGCGTCGAGCACGAGCACCTCGATCCGGCCGCCGCTCTTCGTCTCCGTGCCGACGGCGAGCCGGAACTCGATCTTCGCCAGCACGAGGCCGGCCTCGGCCATGGCGGCGTTGCGGCCGGCGGCGACGTCGGCGATGGACGCGACGAAGTCGGCCGGCGTCACGGGCTCGGGTGCGGGGACGACCTCGGCGGAAGGCGCCGACGCGCAGCGTGCGGCCGCCAGGACGAGGCCCGCGAGATACAGGGGATTTTTCATCGTTCCTCCTTCGCGATCCACACGCGACGCAGGCGGCGCACCCCGTCTTCCTCGCGGACCACGGCGTGGGACTTCCCCTCGGCTGCGAGGCGCCGGGTCGCGGCGCGACTTTCGGCCTGGTCGGCGATCGCGCGCCGGCGCGCCAGGAACCGGACGAAGGCGCGGGCGTCCGCGGCGTCGCGGTCCGACGCGGGATGAAAGCGAGAGGCGCGCAGCATGCCCGATCCCTCGAACGCCAGGGCGAACGAATCCGAGAGTTCGACCGCGGCGCCGTCGGCAGGGCCGTACTCCGTCCCGCGCAGGACGAGGTCGCGCCGGCGGCGTCCGCGGAGAAGGCGCGGCGGGGAACCCGCGCGACGGGAAGCGAGCGTGACGATCTCACCGCCCCGGGCCGGCGGCAGCCTCGCTTCGATCGCCGCGCGCAGGGCCGGCGGCATCGGGCCACCGTCGTCCCCCGCGAAGACGCCGCGGTCCGCGTCGGGCTCGAGCTCCTCGCCGACGTCGGCGGTCGAGAGGAGCCCGCGCGCGACGAGAGCGCGCGCGAGCGCCGGCACGGGCCGGTCTGCGCCCTCGCGCGACGCCCGGACGAGGCGCCGCGCCACCCGGCCGAAGAAGTCGGCGCCGGAGGGCGCCGCTTCCGACGCGGCGACGGCGAGCCGGGCGAGCGCCGCGGCTGAATTCCGCAGAGCCTCGACGCGATTCCCGGTTGGGTCGGCGCGGAAGAGTGCGACGAGGAGGTCCCACCCGGCGCCGCTCATCACGTTGCAGAAGGAATGGGGCTCGGCCGAAAGGACGGTGGCGGGCGCGGCGTCGGGCAGCGTCTTCGGATCGGCGTAGCGGAAGGCGTTGACCGCGTCGCGGAGCGACCGCGGCATCGCAGCGTCGTTGCCGTAGCGGTCGCGCACCGCGCCGCCGAGCTCTTCGGCCAGGCGCGAGACGAGGTTCGAGCGCGCCGGGTCGCCGTCGGTTTCCTCGACGACGCGCGAGGCGAGCGGCGGCTCCGCGAGAGCCACGAAGATTGCCGCAAGGTCGCCGAAGGCCTCGTGGAACGCCGCGACCTCGAAGTGCGGCGCGTCCCAGAGGTCCGGCCGCAGGGCGTCGAGGACGGCGTGCCCCTGCTCGTGCGCGGCGATGTCGACGCTGTCGCCCGACTGGACGAGCTCGCCGGTACGCGCGTCACGGGTTCGGAAAAACCGCAGCGCGCGGCGGTCGTAGTACGCGTTCAGGTCGTCGCCGGCGACCGGCACGGCCGGGAGGACTTCTCCCGACACCCATCGCCCGCCGGGCCGGAGCGCCTGCCACAGCCGCTTGCCGCGTTCGAGGGCGGACGCGAGCTGCCAGTGGAGGAACTCGCCCGTGTCGGGCGGGTACGGCTTCGGATCGGGCGTTCGCCCTTCGACGCGGAAGGCCCAGGCGCCCTCGTCGACGAAGAGGGGCGGATCGGAGGCGACGAGCCGCTCGCCCCGCCCGGCGGGGTCGTTGCGGTACACGCGAATCCGCGCACGCTCGAGCTCGTCCATGGGATGACGGCGACTCACCCGAGTTTAGCAACGATTGCGCTATTCTTTTCGCGATGCGCACGCTTTCCGTTGCCGTTTTAGGGCTCGCTGTCGCCTCGGCGCTCGCGGCGCAGGAGAAGGCGCCGACGGCGTGGCCCGGGTCGCTCCGAAACGGCCTGCCGGCCCAGATCCCGGGCTACGAGGCTGCGCCGCGCGACCCGCTGCCCGACACCGACGAGAACGAAATGGGCGTCTTCACCGAGGTCTCGCGTTTCTACCAGCGCATCGAGGGCCCCACCGTCACGCGCCAGTTTCGCCTGGTCGTCCAGGACTACGGCAAGGAGAAGGATCTGGAGCCCGAGATCCGCAAGGCCGTCGCGGAATCGGCCAGGGTCGGCAGCGTCGAGACCAAGGAAACGACCATCGCCGGCAAGAAGGCCTTCGCTGTGACAGACCGCTCGGGCGGCAACCCGACGACCCTCGTCACGGTCGTCGTGCTGCCCTCGCGCCTGGTGCTCGCCCAGGGGGCCAACATCGATCGGGACGCGGCGTTGAAGCTGCTGTCCTACGTCGACTTCGCCCAGGTCGCGGCGGCGAGGTGACCTCGCTGGCCACGGTTGCGGTCCGTCCCGCGCGCCGCGAGGACTGGCCGCGCATGTCGGAGCTCTACCGGGTTCTCGCCACGTTCGAGAAACTTCCGCTGCCCGATGCCGACGAGGCCGCGCGGCTCTGCGCCATGATCTTCGACGAGAAAACGATCGAGGCGCTCGTCGCCGAGCGGGACGGCCGGATCGCGGGGATGGCGGTCTTCTGGCAGGCGATCGGCTCCTCGTTTCGCGCGAGGCCCATGTTGTTCCTCGAAGACCTCGTGGTGGAGTCCTCCGCGCGCTCCTTCGGGGTCGGCGAGGCCCTCATGCGGGAACTCGCACGCGAGGGCGTGCAGCGAGGCGCGATCCGACTCGAGTGGTCCGTCCTCGACTGGAATGTCGACGCCATACGCTTCTATCGCCGGATCGGCGCCCGCCCCGAGCAGGACTGGCTCCGCTACACGCTGCCGGAAGACGCGATGGAGAAGCTCGCGGCGGGCCGCTAGGAGTCTCCGCTCTTGGAGCGACTCTTGGATCGTCGTCGATCGGTTCGGGAAGAGGGGAATCAGGTTCGCGGCGCGAGGAGTCTCCCGAGGTAATCGAGGGAGGAGCCTCGCGCCGCGGGAGCGAGCGCGCCGCGAGGGGTCAGGTGGGCGGTCGAGCCCGTCTGGCGAGCCGCCCACCGGTCGCGCAGCGAGACCCCGATCGAAGCGCGAGCGACGGCTACCCGTTCGGGACGGCCCAGAGGTCCTTGACGGCCGGGTGGTCCCAGGGGATCCGCAGCTCGTCCGGCGCCGCCGGATCGAAGGTCTCCGTCACGAAGTAGAGGAGCGCGCATGGGTTCGTCAGCGGGCGGTAGCCGTGCGCGACTCCGGCGGGAATGCGGACGAGGACGTCCTGGCCGCCGCCGGCCACGATGACCTGAGTCTTTCCGAACGTGGATGAGCGCTCGCGGACGTCGAAGAGGATGAACTTGGCCTTCGACGGGGGCGGCACGAACCAGATGTCGTCCTGTTTCAGGTGGTAGTGGAGACCCTTGATGTGGCCCTCGGCGTCGACGATCGAGTAGTTCATCTGGGCGACGGGCACGCCCGCGAAGAACTCCGCGAGGTCGCGGCTGGCGGGATGGTTCGCCTTCGCGCGGAAGATCTCGAGGAAGAAACCGCGGTCGTCGGTAAACCGCGTCAGTCGCAGCGTCCGGACCCCTTCGATCGGCGCCGGCTTCGCGTAGTCCTTGGGTTCCGAGCGGAACTCGGGGGCGATGTCGTCGGGCGTCACGCAATCCCTCCGCGGCGATTCTACCGGCAAACGGGAGGGCGCTCGCTCCGTCGTCGCCGCGTCCGGGTCCCGGGGCGGATCGAGCCGGCCCATGCTAGGCTGAGCCCTCTTTTTTGGAGGAACGATGCTTCGTTTTCGTCCCCTGTTGATCGCGATGGCGATCCTGTCGCCCGCCGTCCTCTCCGCCCAGATCGGCGGCGATCCGCGCGAGAACAGTTTCCAGTTCATCGTCGACGGTGCGCAGGTCCAGGGCGTGATCGGCTATCGGATCGAGTTCAACCATGATCCGCAGGCGAAGACCGACTCCCGGCAGCTCAACACGGCTTACTCGCCGGACCAGCGGCGCCTCGCCGTCACCGTCACCCAGAAGGGGCTCAACCGCCTCATGTCGTGGCTCAACGACGCGACCGCCAACGACAACCCGGTTTCCAAGAGCGTCTCGATCGTGGCCCGGGACCTCCAGCAGGTCATCCTGGCCCGCTGGGAGCTGACCAACGTGCAGCCAGCCACCTTTTCGTCCGCCGGCACGGGGTCCCTGACCGAGGTCACGGCGACGATCGAGTTCTCCTACAGCACGCTGACCCTGACGCAGGCCAAGCCGGACTAACCGTCGCTTCGCTTGCGAGGAGGTCTGCGCCTGGCGGCGCACCGGCTTGCGGCTCGCCTGTGGGCTCGACCGCAAGCCTGACCTCCTCGCCGCGCTTCGCTCCCGCGGCGCGGACCTCCTCCCTCGCTTCGCTCGGGAGACTATCCGCGCCGCGAACGCATTGCGACAGCCGGTCGTTGAACCCACGCTCTCTCTTTTCGCGGCACGGAGGCATCCGTTCGCGGCGCGAGGAGCGACGGTTCAGTGGTCCCGGTGGAGGTTCCGGATCGCGTCGAGGAGGGTGACGGGCGGTCTCTCGAAACGGGCTCCGAAGCCGGGGCGCCGGGCGCCCGCCGGCGGCGCCTGGTCGAGGAAGACGACGTTCCCGCGTACGCGGAAGCTCCGCCGGTCGCCCGGCAGAGAGAACACCAGCTCGACGTAGTCGCCGATCTCGGGGGCCCTGGGGGTCGCCACGAACATGCCGTTGGTGTTGACGACCTCGACGAAGCCCGTCAGCTCCTGCTCGCCCCACTTGAGCGTCGCGGGAGCGCCGATGCGGACGCGCTCGGAAGATCTCTCGTTGGCGGGTTTGCGAGCCATGGCGCGCTTACGCGGTTCCTCCCGCATGCTCAGTTCTGTTTTAGGGCGGTCATCGTAGCACAGGGGTTCTAGCGGATTTCGAGGGCCGGCAACAGGGTTTTTTCGAGCTTCTTATAGAGCCGCGCGGTCGCCTCGACGTCCCGCCGGCAGTAGTTCGCGATCTCGCGCAGCCTCCCGGCCCGATAGTACGGTCCCACCGAAAATCCGTCCATTCCCTGCTCCTTCGGGCTCTCCACGCCGAACGCCTTGCAGGCGAAGTCGAGGTTCCACTTGCGGGAGGCGCCGAAGAAGGAGATCGCCTCGAGCAGGTCGGTGTGGGGCTTGAGGGAGTAGCGGTATCCGACGAGGTTGCGGGTCACGGCCACGCCGAGGGCGGCGCTGCGCAGCATCAGGAACGGGCCGTCGAAGCCGCGGCCGTTGAACGTCACGAACCGCTGGAAGCGGCGCATCGCCTTCCAGAACTCGGCGAGGAAGACCGCCTCCTCGTCGCCGACGAAGGTGAAGCGCCGGTCGGTCGAGGTCTCTTCGGAACGCCCGTCGGTCTTCTCGTACCAGATCCGGCCGCGCCCGCTTTCGGGATTGAGCATCGCGACCACGATGATCTTTCCCGTCAGCGGCCACAGCGAGAGCGTCTCGGGGAGCTTGTCGCGCTCTTCGTCGGAGCGCGCGTTCTTGGCGAGGTATGTGCGCTGCGCGTCGTCGAGCGAGTCCCAGGGCTGACCGGCGGTTTCGATGTCGAGGACGACGGTCGCCACGCCCGGGATGCTATTCTGTCTGCCGCCGCCGATGAAGCGCCTTTCCCGAAGCCTCCTCGTTCTCGCCGGCTTCGGAATCGGCCTCGGGTTCCTGGCGGCCGTCTCCTGCGCCCGCCGCGAGCCTCCGGCCCCGCCCGCCGCTCCGCTCTCGCTGCACCTGCTGGGGGAGCCGGCGACGCTCGACCCGACGATGATCACGGATGAAGAGGAGCTTCGGGTCGTCTGGATGATGTTCCGGCCTCTGGTCGGGCTCGACCGCCAGCTCGCGATCGTCCCGGCGCTGGCGAAGTCGTGGACCGTTTCGCCGGACGGATTGACCTACGAGTTCCGTCTCGACCCGACGGCCACCTGGGACGACGGAACACGGGTGACGTCGGACGACGTGCGATTCACGATCGAGCGCATCCGGGACCCGAAGGTCCACGCGGCGAGCTGGAGCGACTCCTTCGAGGAAGTCGCGGCGATCGAGACCCCGGACGCCGAGACCGTGCGGGTGCGCTTCTCGCGCCCCTACGCGGAGCGGCTCCTCGCCTTCAACCTCCCGATCGTGTCGGCGGCGGCCTACGGCCGGGCAAAGAGCCGCGCCGAAACCGACCGCGCCCCGGTCGGCAGCGGACCGTACCGCTTCGCCTCGTGGGAGCCCAACCGGGCCATCCGGCTGACCCGGCGGCCGGACGCGGGGGAGGGGGGCTTCGCGGAGGTCGTCTTCCGCGTGATCCCGAGCGACAGCACCCGCTTCCAGGCGGGCGCCCGCGGAGAGCTCGACGAGTTTCGCGTCAGCCGCGACCAGCGGGCGATCGCCGAGTCGAGCCCGGAGTTCATGTCGCGCAATCGGCTGCTCCGGGTCCCCCAGCCCCTGGAGGTGCTCCTGCTGTGGAACCTCCGCAACCCCTTCCTCGCGGATGGGCGCGTGCGGAGGGCGCTTTCGCACGCCTGGTCCCGCGAGGACGCCGCGAAGCTCCTCTACCCCCCCGACGGGGCGACCCTCGTGTCGGGCCCGTTTCCGCCGGGAGTCCCCGCCAACGCGCCGGACGTCGCGCCGGCCGCCTTCGACACGTCGCTCGCCGGGCGCCTCCTCGACGAGGCCGGCTGGAAGTCGGACAAGAGCGGCGTGCGGCGCAAGGACGGACGCAAGGCGTCGCTCGCCCTCCTCGTCAAGGCCGGACGAAGGATCGACGGCAACCTGGCGGAGATCCTGCGGAGCGCTTACGCCCAGGTCGGCGTCGAGCTAAAGATCGTCGCGCTCGACGCGGCGCAGGTCGCCGAGCGCGCGCAGGCCGGCGACTACGACGGCTACCTGACGGCCCGGTTCTTCCTGCCGCCGAACTTCGACCCCTTTCCCTACTACCACTCGAGCCAGCACGCCCCGAACGGCCAGAACACCGGGTTCTACTCCAATCCCGAGGCGGACCGCGTCATGGCGCAGGCGCGCCTCGAGACCGACCCGGAGAAGCGGATCGGGCTCTACCGGCAGGTGCACCGCCTCCTCGCGGAGGACCCGCCGGCGGACTTCCTGTGGGGCGCCGACCAGTACTGGGCCGTCTCGCGCCGCGTCGAGGGCGTCGAGGTGTCGCCGATCGGTCTCTTTCACTTCCTCCCCGGCCCTCTCGCCTGGCGCCCGGCGCCGGCGGCCGCCCGGTAGGCCCGCGGTGGGCGCGCCCCTCGAGGGCATCCTCGTTCTCGATCTCTCGCGGGTGCTCGCGGGCCCTTTCTGCACGATGATGCTGGGCGACCTCGGCGCCCGCGTCGTCAAAGTGGAGCATCCCCGGGACGGCGATGTCACGCGGGGGTGGGGCCCTCCGTACGAACCTCGATCCGGGCTCTCGGCCTACTTTCTCTCGGTCAACCGCAACAAGGAATCGATCGCCCTCGATCTCGGCACGCCCGCAGGCGCCGAGTCGGTGCGCCGGCTCGCGCGGCGCGCGGACGTCCTCGTCGAGAACTTCCCGCCCGGCGGCCTCGAGAAGTTCGGGCTTACCGTTGCAGAGCTGCGGCGGGAGAACCCGCGCCTGGTGACCGCCTCGATCACCGGCTTCGGGCCGAGGGGCCCGGATGCGACGGCCCCGGGATTCGATCTGCTCGCGCAGGCGGGCGCAGGACTCATGGCGATCACCGGCACGCCCGAGTCGGGCCCGACGAAGGTGGGTGTCGCCGTGTCGGACCTGCTCGCGGGCTGCTACGCGGCGATCGGGATCCTCGCGGCCCTCACGGCGCGCGAGCGCACCGGGCGCGGGACGCACGTCGAGACGGACCTCTTCTCCGCCACGCTCGGATCGCTCATCAACGTCGCGCAGTCGGCGTTGGTGACGGGCGAAGAGGCCGCCCGGCACGGCAACGCGCACCCCCAGATCGTTCCCTACCGGACGTTCGGGGCCTCGGACGGCGACTTCGTTCTGGGCGTCGGGACCGACCGTCAGTTCGAGCGACTCGCCGGGCTGGTCGGCCGTCCGGAGTGGGCCGCCGACGAGCGCTACCGCGCCAACGCGGGTCGCGTGCGCCACCGCGCGGACCTCGAGGCCGAGCTTTCCCGGATATTCCGCAGCGAGACCCGCGAAGCCTGGGTCGCGCGCTGCCGCGCCGCGGGCATCCCCGCGGGCCCGGTCCGCGGGCCCCTCGAAGCGCTCCGCAGCGAGACCGCCCGCGCCCTCGGGGCGGTCCTCGAGGCCGGAGGTTTTACTTTCGTCGCCTCTCCGATCCGCGTCGAGGGCGCCGCCCGGCGCCTCGAGCCTCCGCCCGCGCTCGACGCCGACGGCGATCGCCTGCGCCGCGAGTTCGACCTGCCGGGATAGCTGTCGTTTCTCAACACGTTGTTCACTCAACGTGGGGAGGTGGGACCCTGGCTGTCGGGGCGGCCCTCTTGGCCGCCCGCCGACGCGCTGACGATTCGCGTGCTGCCGCTTTGATTGGCACAGGAGAGGGCGCCCGCAAGGGGCGCCCCTACGTGCCGCTGCGCGGCCGTTTCAGGAGTCGTATCAGGAAGGGAGAGCCGGCGTAGGGAGCAACGTCTCGAGAATTCACAGTCAGGTCGGCGGCGCGCCCGGATCAGTCCGGCGGCTGCGCTTCCGGGACCGGCGTGCCGCCCGTCAGCGTGCGCCAGGCAATCGCCGAGAGCACGATCGCGCCCCCCGCGAGGGAGAGAGCGGTCGGACGCTCGCCGACGAACAGGAAGACCCAGATCGGGTTCGCGATCGGCTCCAGCATCCCCATGAGCGACGCCTCGGTCGCCGTGACGTGCCGCAGGCCCCGGACGAAGAGCGCGTAGGCGCCTCCGATCTGGAAGACGCCGAGGAACGTCAGGATCGCGGCGGAGCGCGGCGGCACCGCGAGCTCGCCCCACACGAACGGCAGGAGGGCCGCGGCGGCGAGGACGTTGCCCCAGCAGACGACGGCCTCGGCCGCGCTCCCGCGCTCGCGCCGCAGGGCGAGGACGAGAGTCGCGAAGAAGAGGCTCGAGGCGAGGGCCGTGATCTCGCCCCGCAGGCCGCGGGCCTCGAAGCGGCCCACGAAGAAGAGCAGCATCCCGGAAAACGCGGCCGCCACGGCGAGCGCGTCGCGGCGGCGCAGCGGCTCGCGGAGCACCAGCGGCGAGGCGAGCAGGACCCAGATGACTCCGGAGTACTGGATGAAGATCGCGTTGGCCGCCGACGTCCACTTCGTCGCGAGGACGAAAGTGGTCAGGCACGCCGCGTAGCTGACGAGGCCGATCAGGAAGGCCGGGGTCCAGCGCCAGGCGCGCGGCCGGAAGATGACGAGCAGGGCGATCGCCGCCGTGGCCGACCGGTAGAACGCGATGACGAGCGGCGGCTCGGACAGCGACTTGATCCCGATGCCTCCGGTCGACCAGAGCAGCGCGGCCGCCGCGACCAGCAGGAGCCCCCGGCGCTGCGAGGTCATGGAGGCGCGACGCGGCGCAGGCGCGCCGGCCGACCCGCCCGGCGGCAGGCCAGGCATTCGCGCGCGCCGCGGAACGGCCGGAAGCGGCGGAAGATCCGCCGGCAGCCTTCGCACCGATAGGCGACGCGGGCGCGCTTCTCGCGGAACTCCCGGAGCGCCGCGGTCTCGGGGGCACCGCCGTCGCGGGCTCCGAGCGTTCGCGACAGGCGCCGGAAGAGCGCGCCGTGCCCGGCCCGCGGGCCGTCGATGCGCCACACCCAGGCGTGGGCCGCCTCGTGGCGCAGCGTGTCCTCCTGCTCGGCCGGAGAGAGGTGCGCGGAGATCACGATCCTGTGGGGCGGCCCGTACACGATCTCCCCGCCCGTGAGCTTGCGACGGGAGAGGCGGACGCGGGCGGCATCGAGGCCGAACCGGGAGGCGAGGCGGTCGTAGAGGAGCTGGAGCCGCGACTCGGGGTCCGGCTCGGCGATGAGGAAGAGCAGCTCCACCGCAATAAGATTAGCTCAGGGAGGCACCATGCTCAGAAAGCTCTTCGTCATGCTCGTCGGCGGACTCGCGCTCGCAGGGTTCGCGACGGCGGGCACGATGGTCTCGTATTCGAGCGGCCCGGAAACGGTCTCGGGCTACCTCGCGGCGCCCGGGGGCGGCGGAAAGAAACCGGCGATCGTCGTGATCCACGAGTGGTGGGGGCTGAACGATTGGGCCAGGGGCAAGGCCGACGGCTTCGCGAAGCAGGGCTACGTGGCCCTGGCCATCGATCTGTATCGAGGAAAGGTCGCCACGGATTCGGACACCGCGCACCAGCTGATGCGCGGGATGCCGGACGACCGGGCGCTGCGCGACCTGAAGGCGGCGGTGGCCTATCTGCGCGCGCGGGGGGACGTCGACTCCGCGAAAGTCGGGTCCGTCGGCTGGTGCATGGGCGGAGGGCTCTCGCTGAATCTGGCGGTGGCCGAGCCGACGCTCAGCGGCGCCGTCATCTACTACGGCCACCTGATGACCGACCCGTCGACCATCGCGAGCCTGAAGGTGCCACTGCTCGGGAATTTCGGCGGGGAGGACCAGGGAATCCCGGCGAAGGACGTCGAAGAGTTCGCGGCCGCCGCGAAGAAGGACGGCCACAGTGTCGACTTCAAGATCTATCCGGACGCCGGCCATGGCTTCGCGTCGTCGAGGGACCCGAAGGTGTTTCGCCCGGCCGACGCCAGGGACGCCGACGCGCGGACCGATGCGTTTCTCGAGAGGGTCTTGAAAGGAAAGTGACGGACGGAATGGAGCCGGGGCGGCCGTTGGCCGCCCCGGGCGGGGCAAGCCCCGCCCCTACTTCTTGTACCAGTCCGCGTTGGTCTGCAGGAAATGCTTCCACTTCTCGGGGATGGTTTCCTCCGTGAAGATGGCCGTCACCGGGCAGGCCGGCTCGCAGTTGCCGCACTGAATGCAGACATCGGGGTCAATGTAGAGCATTTCCGCGGCCTCGAAGCCGGCTTCGTCCTTGCGCGGGTGGATGCAGTCGACCGGACAGACGTCCACGCACGCCGTGTCCTTGGTCCCGATGCACGGCTCCGCGATGATGTACATCCCCATCTGGATTCCTCCTCGCCGCGTCCGAGCGCGGCGCGCGGAGATTCTAGCAAACCGAGCCCGAAGTCGAGCACACCGCGATTCAGTTTCGCGCGACGGTGATCTGGAGCGCGAGATTGCCGCCGTTGGCGCCGGTCACGTAGCGCACCGTGACCCGGGCCCCGGGCGTCAGGACCCCGCCGATCTTCGTGTCGGCGTTCCACACGAACGTCGCCTCTCCGCCATCGGACAGCGCGACGACGACGGTTCTCGCCGTGGCCTGCAGGCGCGAGATCGTTCCGGTCGCCGTCAGCGCCTTGTCCGCTTCGGCCCGGAGAGCCGCCGTGCCCGCGAGCACCGCGGCCAGCATGACGAAACGGATGGTTCGGCTCATTCGCTTTTCTCGGGCACTGTCCGCCCGAATCAACGTTTCGGACGGGTCCGGCGATTCCCCTCATTTGACACCACGGCGGGGCCTCCCTACAATACGCCGTTTTTTGGAAATCGGCCTGGAGGTGTGATCGAGATGAGCAAGCGCTGGGCGGAAGCGGAGTTGAGATTCCTGAGGGACAACGCGGCGAAGATGAGCGTGCAGGCGCTCGCCGACGCCCTGTCGGTCCGGATCGACGAGCTCGAGAAGAAGATGAAGGCCCTCGGGCTCCTCGGCGGCGCCGGCGACGCCCCCGCTCCGAAGAAGCCGCAGACGTTCAAGGAGCTCTCGAAGCACACGGAAAACGCCCGGAAGGACTACGACCGCGGCGTGTCGGCCCTCCAGAAGAAGAAGCTCGACGAGGCCGAGCGCCACTTCCTCGACCTGATCCAGAAGTATCCCGAGGAGCGCGAGCTCGTCGACCGCGCCCGCGTGTACCTGACGGTCTGCGAACGCCAGCGGCGCGATCCGCGGCCCGCGCTGACCGAGCCGGAGGACTTCTACTACGCGGCCGTCCTCGAAAAGAACCGCGGCAACGTGGCGGAGGCCATCGAGCATCTCGGCCGCGCGGCCCGCAAGAACGGCGGCGGCCGCGTCGACTTCCTGCTCGCCTGCTGCTACGCGCAGCAGGGGGAGCTCGGCATCACCCTCGGCCACCTGCAGAAGGCGATCGAGGAAGACCAGCGGCACCGCGTTCTCGCCCGGCACGACCGCGACTTCGACCCGGTCCGCGAGGCGCCCGAGTTCCAGAAGCTGCTCGCCTCGTAGGCCCGAAAGCCGGAAGCCGTCGGCCTATACTGCGGCGATGAAGCGGCGCTCCGGAGGTCGACCGGCTTCGGGGCGCCAGTCTCCGGCGGCTCCGCGCGCCGTCGTACTCGCGGCGGGCGTCGGATCGAGGATGCGCTCCTCGCTCCCCAAGGTGCTGCATCGGGTCGCGGGCCGCACGCTCGTGGAGGCGGTCCTCGACTCGCTCGCGCACCTCTCGCCCGAACGAATCGTCGTCGTCGTGGGCGCCGACCGGGAGCGGATCGAGCACGCGCTCTCGGGCCGCGCCGTCGACTTCGTTCTGCAGGATCCGCCGCTCGGGACGGGCGATGCCGCCCGGCGGGCGTTCGAGGCGCTCCCCGCCGGGGAGGGCCCCGTCCTCGTCCTCGCGGGCGATACGCCGCTCCTGACGGGCGAGACGCTGGCGCGGCTCGTCGCGCGGCAGGCGGAGGGACGCTTCGATCTCGTCTTCCTGACGTTCCGTCCCCCGGAGCCCGGAGACTTCGGGCGAGTCGTTCGGGACGCCCGCCGGAAGGTCCGGGGGATCGTCGAGGCCAGGAACGCCTCGGCGCGGCAGAAGCGCATCGGCGAGGTCAACGCCGGTGTTTACTGCTTCGCGCGCGACGCGCTCGCCCGGGCGCTCGCGCGGATCCGGAAAAACCCGGTGGCCGGGGAGTACTACCTGACCGACGCCGTCGCGATCCTCGCCGCGGGCAAAGGCCGGGTCGAGGCGATCGAGGCCGAGGACTGGCGGGAGGCCTGGGGCGTCAATACGCGCCGGGATCTTGCGGCCGCCGAGGAAATGGAGCGGCGCCGCGGCGTCGATCGGGCTCTCGACGCGGGCGCCACGGTGCTCGACCCCGCGACCGTGCGCATCGCCCCCGGGGTCCGCGTGGCGCCGGACGTGGTGCTGCATCCCTTCGTTTCGCTCGAAGGCGAGACCACGCTCGCGGAGGGCGCCGAGGTCCTGTCCTTCACGCGGCTCGTCGACACGCGCGTCGAGGCCGGGGCGGTCGTGGGACCGCACGTCGAGAGCGAGAAGGCGTCGATCGGCCCGCGGGCGCGGGTGGGGCCGTTCTCCCGCCTTCGTCCGGGCTCGGCCATCGGGGAGGAGGCCCGGATCGGCAACTTCGTCGAGACCAAGAACACGCGCGTGGGCCGGGGCGCCAAGGCGCAGCACCTCTCCTACCTCGGCGACGCGGAGATCGGCGCCGGGGCGAACATCGGCGCCGGTGTCATCACCTGCAACTACGACGGCGAGAAGAAGCACCCGACGAAGATTGGCGATGGGGCGTTCGTCGGAAGCGATGTCCAGCTCGTCGCACCCGTGACGGTCGGCGCCGGGGCCTACGTGGGGGCGGGCACCACCGTGACGGAGGACGTGCCCGATGGGGCCCTGGCTCTCTCGCGGGCGCCCCAGACCAACAAGCCCGGTTGGGCCGCCCGGCGCAAGGCGAAAAAGTCCGACCGGACATAGCCGACGCCGCTCGGTCGTTCCGTCCCGGCCCCGCCGCGGGCTCGCCTTCGGATACAATGGAGCGTTCCGTGACAAGACGTCGGCCGGGGCCCGTGGCGCCGCGGCATTTCCATTCGAGGTAGCTCCATGTGCGGCATCGTCGGTTACACCGGCCCCCGCGAAGCCGGACCGCTCCTGCTCGAGGGATTGAAGAGACTCGAGTACCGCGGCTACGACTCCGCCGGGATCGCCACGCTCTCCAACGGCAGCTTTACGATCCACCGCTCGCCGGGCAAGCTCGGGAAGCTCGTCGAGAAGCTCGCGGGTGCGCCGGCCGTCGGCGCGACGGGCATCGGCCACACCCGTTGGGCGACCCACGGCCGGCCGACCGAGATCAACGCCCATCCCCAGACCGACTGCACCGGTCAGATCGTCGTCGTGCACAATGGCATCTTCGAGAACTTCGCCGAGCGTAAGGCCGTGCTCGCGAAGGCGGGACACCGGTTCAAGAGCGAAACGGACACCGAGGTCTTCGCCCACGAGGTCGAAGCCGCGTTCCAGGGCGACCTGCTCTCGGCCGTCCGCGCGGCGGTCAAGAACCTGACCGGCGCCTACGCCGTGGTCGTCTCCTCGAGCCGCGAGCCGGGGGTCCTCGTGACCGCGCGCTCGGGCCCCCCGATCGCCCTCGGGCTCGGCGACGGTGAGAACTACATCGCCTCGGACCCGGTGGCCCTCGTGCCCTGGACCCGCGACGTCATCTTCCTCGAGGACGGGGACGTGGCGCGGGTCGACGCGAAGGGCGTCTCCGTCCACAACGTCGCGGGCGCGCGCCTCGAGCGCCCGGTCCACCGGATCCTGTGGGACGCGGTCGCCGCCGAGAAGGGCGGCTACCGGCACTACATGGCGAAGGAAATCCACGAGCAGCCCACGGCGGTCGCCGAGACGCTCGGCGGCAAGGTTTCCCTCGAAACGGGCGAGCTCTACCTCGATTCGCCGCTGCTGACGCTCGAGCGCGTGAAGGGTTTCGACCGCGTGCTGCTGCTGGCGTGCGGCACCTCGTGGCACTCCGGTCTCGTCGGCAAGTTCCTGATCGAGGGCCTCGCGCGCATTCCGGTCGAAGTCGACTACGGCAGCGAGTTCCGCTACCGTCGGCCGGTCGTGGACGAGCGGACGCTGACGATCGGGATCTCGCAGTCCGGCGAGACGGCCGACACCGTGGCCGCGCTCTCGGAGGCGCGGCGCTCGGGCTCGCCCATCGCGGCGATCGTGAACGTGCCCGGAAGCCAGATCGCGCGGATGGCGGACGCCGTCTTCGCGACCCACGCTGGCCCCGAGATCGGCGTCGCGTCGACCAAGGCGTTCACGACGCAGCTCGCCGTCCTGTTCCTCCTCGCCGCGAAGCTCCGGGCGGCGCGGGGGCTGGCGCCCGTGCTGTCACCCGAGGAGCGGCGCGCCCTGGCGCACCTGCCGAAGGCCATCGGCGACGCACTCGCGATCGAACCCCAGATCGAGGAGCTCGCCCGGCGCTACCAGCACGCGAAGGACTTCCTCTTTCTCGGCCGCGGCCTGCACTACCCCGTGGCTCTCGAGGGGGCGCTGAAGCTCAAGGAGGTCTCCTACATCCACGCCGAGGGCTACCCGGCCGGCGAGATGAAGCACGGCCCGATCGCGCTCGTCGACGAGAACCTGCCGGTCTTCGTCCTCGCGCCCCACGACGCCTGGCGCGAGAAGACGATTTCGAACCTTCGGGAGGTCAAGTCGCGCGACGGCATCGCGATCGTCCTCGGCACGCGGCCCGACGAGGAGCTCGCGTCGATCGCCGACCACGTGATCCTCGTGCCCGAGACCATTCCCGAGCTCCAGCCCATCGTGTCGGTCGTCCCGCTCCAGCTCTTCGCGTACCACGTGGCCGTGCGCCGCGGGTGCGACGTCGACCAGCCCAGGAATCTCGCGAAGTCGGTGACGGTCGAGTAAGTTCGCGGAACGCGGACGGGCATCGGCCGTCCGCCGTCTGTCTTATGATCCCTCGGTGCCCAACGAGCCCCTCCTGGATCGGCTGAACCCCGAGCAGCGCGAAGCCGTCCTCCACGACCGCGGGCCGCTGCTCGTCCTCGCCGGCGCGGGCTCGGGCAAGACGCGCGTCATCACGCACCGGCTGGCCCGCCTCGTCCAGGCGGGAGCCGACCCGCGGACGATCGCGGCGGTGACGTTCACGAACAAGGCGGCGGGGGAGATGCGCGAGCGCGCGCAGGCCCTCGTCGCGCGGGCGCCGCTCTCCTCCTTCGTCGGCACGTTTCACTCCTGGTGCCTGCGGCTGCTGCGCCGGCGCGCCCGGGAAGCCAGCCTTCCGCCGCGGTTCTCGATCGCCGACTCGGGCGACCAGATGGCCCTCATCAAGGAGTCGATGGAGGAGCTGGGCTTCTCGACCGACGTGCTGCCCGCCAACGCCGTCCGCTCGCGGATCTCGCAGGCCAAGAACGCGCTGGTTTCGGTCGAGCGGTTCCGGGCCGAGCAGACGGACTTTGCGGGCGAGCGGATCGGGCAGGTCTACGCCCTGTACGAGAAAAAGCTGGCGTCGGCCGGCGCCCTCGACTTCGACGACCTCATCGGAAGGTCGGTGCGCCTGCTTTCATCCAACGCTCAGGTCGCGGGCGAGGAGCGTCGGCGCGTGCGGCACCTGTTGATCGACGAGTACCAGGACACCAACTCCTCCCAGGACGCCCTGGTGAAGCTCCTCGGGGCGGCGGCGGATTCGCTGTGCGCCGTGGGCGACGAGGACCAGTCGATCTACCGCTGGAGGGGCGCCGAGATCGAGCACATCCTCCGGTTCGAGGAGGACTTTCCCGGCGCGCGCGTCATCGCGCTCGAAGCCAACTACCGCTCGACGGCGAAGATCCTCGCGGCGGCTTCCGGGGTCGTCGCCCACAACCGGCGGCGGCGCGAGAAGAAGCTCCGCGCCGACCGCGGCGACGGCGCGGCCGTGCGGCTCTGGCACTTCGAGGAGGACCGCGCCGAGGTGGAGGCCGTGTCGCGCGAGATCGCGGGCTCGGGCCGGCCGCCCGGCGAGATCGCGATTCTCTATCGCACCAACGCCCAGTCCCGGCCCTTCGAAGAGGACCTCGTGCGCCGGCGGATCCCGTACGTCGTCGTCGGCGGCATGAAGTTCTACGAGCGGGCGGAGGTCAAGGACGTCCTCGCCTACCTCCGGCTCGCCGCCCGGCCCCAGGACGACCTCGCCTTCCGGCGCGTCGTCAACGTCCCGGCGCGGGGCATCGGGGCCGCGACGCTCGACAGGCTCGCGGCCGCGGTCAAGGAAACCGGCAAGTCCTGGTGGGAAGTCTCGGCCAATCCCGTGGGCGTCCCGGACCGGGCGCGGACCGCCCTCGCGCGATTTCGCGACATCGTCGAAGAGCTTCACGCGAAGGTCGAGACGTCGACGCCTTCGGAGCTTCTCGAGCATCTGCTGGCCGTCACGGGCTACGGCGCGCTCTACGAGGGCTCCGAGGACCGCGAGGACGTGGCCCGCCGAGAGAACATCCGGGAGCTCCTCTCCTCCGCCCGCGAGTTCGAGCGCCGCAACGCCGAGGACTCGACGGTCGCCGAGTACCTCGACACCGTCGCGCTCGCGACGAACGAGGACGCGATCGACGGCGGCGGCGCCGTGACGCTCTCGACGCTGCATGCCGCCAAGGGTCTCGAGTTCGCTCAGGTGTTCCTGGTCGGGCTCGAGGAAGGCTACCTTCCGCACGGCCAGTCGGCCGAAGACGAGGAGGAGCTCGAAGAGGAGCGGCGGCTCCTGTACGTCGGCATGACGCGGGCCAAGGACTCCCTGACGGTGACGCTCGCCGACCGCCGGCTGGTGTACGGCCGTGTCGAGCCGCGCCGGCCCTCACGCTTCGTCGACGAGATCCCGAAGTCGGCGCTCGAGGAGCGCATGTTCGGCCGTCCCGCACCCGCCGCCTTCTCCGGGCGCTCGTTCGTGGCGGAGGCCGAGGACGAAAATCAGGAGGTCGACGACCGGCCCCTTCGCCGCGGCAAGCGCGTCCGCCACCCCCGCTACGGCTACGGCGTGATCCTCGGGGAAGAAGGCTCGGGCGAAGAGACGCGCCTGACGGTTTACTTCGACCGCGCCGGCAAGAAGAAGTTCGTCGCGCGCTACGCGGACCTGACGCCGGCTTAGGTGGAAAGCCGCAAGGGCGGGGGCACGCCCCGCGCCTGCGCCCCGGCCGCTCTCGCGATGAGCGCGATCATTCGCCCCGCCCTGGGTCCGTCCCGACGGTAGCTCGCCCAGCGTTCCCCTCCGCACTTCGTACAGGCCGGGTGGACCGCGATCGACTCCTTCGGGACACCGGCGCCGAGAAGCTGGGCGACGTTGACTCGCTTCAGGTCGAGGCGGAACCCGCCGCCGCATCCGGCGCGGACGAAGTCGCCGGCGAACTGGGCGGCGACTTCGCCGCCGACCTCGTAGCAGCAGGGTCCGATGGCGGGGCCGATCCAGGCTCGGATGGTCCCGGTCGCCGCACCCAGCGCGGCGAGGGCGCGGACCGCCTCGGCGGCCACGTTCTTCGCCGAGCCGCGCCAGCCCGCGTGGGCCGCGGCGACGGCCGGCGGAGCCGCCAGGAGGATCGGCACGCAGTCGGCGGACTGGACGACGACCGCGGCGCCCGGAAGCGCCGTCGCGAGGATGTCGCAATGGCCGACGTTGGCTTCCCCGCCGGCCGTTTCGCGCACGGTCGCCGCGCCGTTGCCGTGGACCTGGTGCGCCCAGTGGATGGGTGTTCCGTCGAGACCGATCGCGCGCGAGAAGCGGCGCGCGAGATACGCCGTCGGCGTCGCTTCGTCCGCGGGGGCCACGCCGCGCTCCGAGAAGGCGACGACGAGGCCTTCCGGCGCGTTCGCCGGCCGGATGGCGACGACGCCGTCGCGGATGTCTTCGATCCAGTCCACGGGTGCCATTGTAGGGGAGCCTGCGTGTTAATATTCGTCGGTGCCGGCAGCCGAAACGCCCAGTAAAATCAAGGTCTTTCCGGTCATCGGGCTCGAGGTCCACGCCCAGCTCCAGACCCGCTCGAAGATCTTCTGCGCCTGCCCCGTGACGGTCGGCGCGCCGCCGAATTCGGCCACTTGCCCGATCTGCCTGGGGTTCCCGGGAACGCTGCCGGTCCTGAACCGCCAGGCCGTGACGCTCGCCCTGCGGCTCGCGACGGCCGTCGGGGCGACGATCCGCCCCGAGTCGCAGTTCGCGCGGAAGAACTACTTCTACCCGGACCTTCCGAAGGGCTACCAGATCACGCAGTACGACCGGCCATTCTCGACCGGCGGGGCGATCACGATCGACACGCCGCAGGGCGAAAAGACGATCCGGCTGGTCCGGATCCACCTCGAGGAGGACGCCGGCAAGCTTCTCCACGACACGCCGTTCGAAGACGTGCCGACCGACGTCTCGCTCGTCGACTGGAACCGGGCCGGCGTTCCGCTCTGCGAGATCGTCTCGGAGCCCGACGTGCGGACTCCCGAAGAGGCCGCCGCGTACCTGACGGAGCTGCGGCGCCTCGTCCGGTACACGGGCGTCTGCGACGGCGACATGGAGAAGGGGAACCTGCGCTGCGACGCCAACGTCTCGGTGCGCCCGTCGGAAACCGCGCCCTTCGGCACACGAGTCGAGATCAAGAACCTCAACTCGATCCGCTTCGTCGCGAAGGCGATCGAGCACGAGATCGAGAGGCAGGCGGAAGCGCTCGCCCGCGGCGAGAAGATCGTCCAGGAAACGCGTCTCTGGGACGAGAAGGGCGGCCGCACGGTTTCGATGCGCGGCAAGGAAGAGGCGCACGACTACCGCTATTTCCCGGAGCCGGACCTGGGGCTGCTCGTCGTCGACGACGCCTGGATCGCGGAATCGGTCGCCGGGATGCCGGAGCTCCCGCGCGCCCGCTGCGCGCGCTTCGTGAAGACCTTCGGCCTCGCGCCGCAGGACGCCGAGACGCTCGTGTCGGCGCGCGAACTCGCCGACTACTTTGAACAGACCCTCGAGGTCGGCTCGCCCCCGAAGCTCGCCGCCAACTGGGTCACGGGCGAGGTCCTGCGCTTCATGAAGGAGCGCCGGATCTCGGCGGAAGAGGCCTCGACCTTCCCGATCTCCCCGGCCCGCCTCGCCGGTCTCCTCGCCCTCGTCGAGTCGGGGGCGATCTCGGCCGCGTCGGCCAAGGAAGTGTTTGCGGCGATGCTCGATTCTCCCGCCGACGCCGCGGCGATCGTGGAGGAGAAGGGGCTCGGCGCGCTGCGCGACGCCGGCGCGCTCGAAGCGGCGATCGCCGAAATCGTCGGGTCGAACCCGTCGCAGGTCGCGCTGTACCGTTCCGGGAAGACGCAGACCTTCGGCTGGTTCGTCGGGCAGGTCATGAAGAAGACGGGCGGGCGGGCGGACCCTGCCGCGGTCCGCGAGGCGCTGACGCGCGCCCTCGAGTCCGCTCCGGCGGGAACGCCGTGATCCAGCTCTTCGGGGTCTCGAAGAAGTACGGGACGTTCCGGGACGCCCTCCTCGACATTTCCTTCCGCATCGACTCGGGGGAGTTCGTGTTCCTCACGGGCCCCTCGGGGGCCGGCAAGTCGACGCTCCTGCGCCTGCTCTTCCTCGAGGAGCCCCCGACGACGGGCCAGATCATCGTCAACGGCCGCAACATCGGCGTCCTGCCCCAGTCGCAGATCCCATACCTGCGCCGCACGATGGGCGTGGTGTTCCAGGACTTCAAGCTGATCGCCCGAAAGACGGTCTTCGAGAACATCTCCTACGTCCAGAACGTGCTCGGTCTCGCGCGCGCCGAGCAGAAGCGCCGGGCGTACCACGTCCTGAAGCGGGTGGGGCTGCATCACCAGATGAACGCCTACCCGGACGAGCTCTCGGGCGGCGAGCAGCAGCGCGTCGCCATCGCGCGCGCGATCGTCAACGAGCCGACGGTGCTGCTCGCCGACGAGCCCACGGGCAACCTCGACCCGGTGCTCGCCGAAGAGATCATGCGGCTCTTCGTCGAGATCAACATCCGCGGGACGACGGTCGTCGTGGCGACGCACGACCTGGAGCTGATCCGCCGCATGGGCAAGCGGACGTTGACCCTCGAGCGCGGCCGCCTTCACGACCCGGACCGGCCGCGCGAGGCCGCCCCCATCGTGCGCGAGGCGCCGTTTCTCCCGGTGTCGTGAGCTGGAGCCCCGCCCGTGGTTAAGCCACGCTACGTCGTCGGCGAAGCCTGGTCGATTGCGAAATCGAGCCCGCGGCAGACGCTCGCGGCGATCGTCCTCATTGCGATCGCCGTGTACGTCCCCGGCCTCCTGGCGCTCGTCGCGCGCAACCTCTCGCGCCTCAACGTCCCGGAGGCGGGGGAGCCCGCTTCCGTCGTGATCACGCTGCAGCCGGACGCCGATGCGCGGGCACTCGGGGCCCGCCTGACGCCCGACCCGCGTGTGCGGGCGGTCCGGGTCATCCCGAGCGAAGAGGCCCTCGCGCGGTTCCGGCGCGCATTTCCGGACATCGGGGCGGCGCTCGCCGAGCTGAAGGACGCGCCGTTCCCGACGTCGGTCGAGGTCGTCCTCAAGCCCGACGCCCCGCGCGGAACCGCGATCGAGATCGCCGGCTCGGCGAAGCTCTGGCCGGGGGTCGAGTCCGCGGAGTCCGAGGAGGAGTTCGCGCGCCGGTTTCGCGACGCGATCGGCCTGGTGCGCAACGCCGGTCTCTTCCTCGGCGGGATCCTCGTGCTCGCCGGGATCCTTTCCGTCGCGTCGGCCGTGCGCCTGGCGCTCGACCTGCACCGGGACGAGGTCGGCATCATGCGATTGATGGGCGCGACCGAGGGCGCCGTGCGGGCGCCGTTCTGGCTCTACGCGACGGTCGAGGGGCTTCTCGGCGGAACGCTGGCGCTCGGACTACTTTACGGGACCTACCGGCTCGCAACCCACTGGCTCGCCCGGGACCCGCACCCGGTGCTCTCGGTCTTCTGGGTCGGATTCCTGCCGCTGACGACAGCGCTGCTGCTTCCGCTCGCCGGGGCCGTGGCGGGTCTCGCGGGAAGCCTGCTGTCGCTGGGCCGGAAATACACCCGGCGCGTGACCCGAATCGCCTGACCAACGGGCCAGGCGCGGGGTGTTGAGCCGTCGACCAGATATCGCGTCGGCCGAACCTGCCCGCTTGGTAGGATGCTCCACGAGAATTCGACCGAAGAACAGAGATGGGCACGAAAGGGAGGTTTGAGCAGATGAAACAGTTCTCGAGGATCGGTCTGGTATTGACGGCCGCGCTGGTGCTGACCGGCCTCGGATGGACGTCGGTCTCGGCGGCCGCGGAGAGGAAACCGGACGCCACGGTCAAACTCTCCGAGGGTTCGGTGGCCATCGGGATCGGTTGGAGCTGGGGCCACGGCACGCTCACGTACAAGGGCAAGGAGTACAAGTTCAAGGTCGAAGGCCTCTCGGTCGGCGAGGTCGGCGTGACGAAGGCGGAGGCGACCGGGAACGTGTACGACCTCAAGAACCTCGAGGACTTCGACGGCATCTACGGCGTCGCCAGCGCGGGAATCGCGGTCCAGGAAGGCAAGGGCGCGACGGCGGTCATCAACCCCAAGAAAGTGCAGATCGTGCTCACGAGCGTCTCGAAGGGCGTCAGCCTGAAGATCGCGGCCGAGGGACTCAAGGTCAAGCTCGAGAAGTAGGGGCAGACGGGGCGGCCCCGAGGCCGCCCCGATTCCGGAGGTGCCATGACACCCGGCCTTCGCCGACTTCTGGCCGCATTCGTCGCCTGTCTGGTTCCGGCCGCGGCGCTGCTCGCCCAGGCGGATCCGCTTCCCTCCTGGAACGACGGCGCCGCCAGGAAGGCGATCGTCGAGTTCGTCCGGACGACGACGACGCCGGGCAGTCCGAGCTTCGTCGCGCCGGCCGAGCGCATCGCCACGTTCGACCAGGACGGGACGCTCTGGGTCGAGCACCCGGTCTACTCGCAGGTGGTGTATTGCCTGGACCGTGTCCCGGCGATCGTGAAGGCGAAGCCGGAGCTGGCCAACGTCGAGCCCTTCAAGACCGTCATGTCCGGCGACCGCGCGGCGATCGCGAAGCTCCCGACCGCGGAGCTGCTGAAGATCGTCGCGGCGGCGCTGTCGGGCATGAGCGTCGAGGACTTTCAGGCCGAGGCCGCCAGGTGGCTCGCCGCGGCGAAGGATCCGCGCTGGAAGCGGCCTTACACGGACCTCACCTACCTGCCGATGCAGGAAGTGCTGAAGTACCTCAGGGCCAACGGCTACAAGACCTACATCGTCACGGGCGGCGGCCAGGACTTCGTCCGGACGTACGCGGAGAAGACCTACGGCGTCCCGCCCGAGCAGGTCGTCGGCACGGCCGGAGCCACGAAATACGGATACGACCCGAGTGGAAAGCCGTTCCTGACGAAGGAGCCGAAGCTCCTCCTCAACGACGACAAGGCGGGCAAGCCCGAAGGCATCCACCTGATGATCGGCCGCCGGCCGCACGCGGCCTTTGGCAACTCGGATGGCGATCGGCAGATGCTGGAGTACACGAAGGCCGGCAGCGGCCAGCGCCTGGCGATGCTGGTCCTGCACGACGACGCCAAACGCGAGTATGCGTACGGGCCCGCGGCCGGCCTGCCCGACACGAAGGTGGGCACGTTCACGCAGGCGCTGTACGACGAGGCGAAGAAGGACGGCTGGATCGTCATCAGCATGAAAAACGACTGGAAGGAGATCTTCTCCTTCGCCCCGTAGCTCGTGCCCGGTCCCCGGGCGTAGTCACAAGGTCCAATAGTCGACACGCGACGGCCGGGTTACGGTTTGGCCGTGAACGAAAGCGTCGCCCGGAAGACCGGGGAGAGCCCGTCCGCGTCGTTGCCCGTCGCCGTGATCGACGACGATCCGGCCTTTCGGAGAGCGCTCGGAAGACTCCTTCGCGGCGCCGGCTACGAAGTCGAGGCCTTCTCGTCCGCCGAGGAATACCTGCAACGGGATTCCGCCCGGAGCCATCGCTGCCTCCTGCTCGACGTCTATCTGGGAGGCCTGAGCGGGCTCGACCTTCGCGCGCAGCTCGCCCGGAGGGGCATGGACGTTCCCGTCGTCTTCATGACCGCCCACGAAGACATCGGAACCGTGGTCCGGGCGGCCCCGGGGGTTCCCTGCCTGCGGAAGCCCTTCGACGAGGAAGCGCTGTTCGGCGCCATCGCCGAGGTGACCGGAGGGCGGCGCCCGCAATAGACTTCCGCGGCATGAGCCCACCTCGGGGGCGGCAGCCGACGCGAGCCCGCCGCCTGCGGCTCGGGAGGCTCGCCGTTCTGGCGGTGGCGGCGCTGGCCGTCGCCCCGACATTCGGAGCCGCTCGCGGGACCGAGCCCGGCGCGCCGAAGTCCGTCCTGGTCGTTCATGCCGAAGACCCGCATCTCCCGTGGGTCAGCGAGATCAGCCGGGGCATCTACGGCGTGCTCGAAGCTCCATCGTCGGGAGTCCGGCCCGACATCTACGTCGAGAATCTCGATCTCGCGCGCTTTCCGGAGGCCGGTCGGGCCGGCACGCGCGCGGCCTGGCTGCGCGAGAAATACCGGGACCGGAAGATGGACGCCATCCTGGTCGTGACGAAGGGAGGGCTGGATTTCCTCCAGCCGCTGGCCCGGGAGCTCTGGCCGAGAGTTCCGATCGTGCTCCTCGAGAACGAACGTGTCTATCGGGACGTGCCGCTGCCGGAAGGCGTGGTCCCCGTCCTGGCCGGCTTCCCGATCGCGGAGACCGTCGATCTCGCCAGGGCGATCCTCCCGGGCACGCGGCGGATCGCGTTCGTCAGCGGGGCTCCCGACATCGAGGCGGACGAGTCCGAGGACCTCCGAGCGGACATTCGGGCAAACGCCCACGGCCTGGAGCTCATCGACCTCGCCGGGCTTCCGATGGACGAGCTGAAGGAGCGGATCGCCCGACTCCCGGAGGACACGGTCGTGTTCTACTGGGGCATCCGGGTCGACGGGGCCGGCCGCGCCTTCGTGCCGCGCGAGGCGCTGCGGCAGCTCGCACCGTTCTCCAACCGACCGATCTTCAGCGTGCATGCCACGATGGTCGGGTACGGCATGGTGGGCGGGTACGTGCTCTCTTACGAAGACGTCGGCATGGAAGGGGGACGCGCCATACGGCGGATTCTCGCCGGAGAGCCCGCATCGTCGATCCCTGCGATTCGGAAGACCTTCAGCCGCGTCGTCTTCGACGACCGGGAGCTCCGGAGGTTTCACATTCCGGCGGATCGTCTTCCCGCGGGGAGCGAGGTCCAGTTTCGCCAGGACACCCTCTGGAGCCGCTATCCACGGCTGGTTGCCGGCGGCATCACGGCGCTGGTCATCCAGGCGGCGCTCATCGCCACCCTGCTCTTCGAGCGCCGCCGGCGCGGCCTGGCGCAGGCGTTGAGCGGGGCGACCCTCGCCTCGCTTCCGGGTCAGGTCGCCGTTCTCGACGGCGAGGGAAGGGTCATGCAGGTCAATCAGAACTGGGAGGCCTTCGCCCGGGCGGGCGAAGCCGGCCCGGCCGGCGGAATCCCGATCGGTGAGGACTACGTCGCCGCGTGGCGGCGGGCCGGACCGTCCGTCGCGCCGTCCAGCGAGGCCGGCATTCGCCTCGTTCAGGGCGTGCTGCAGGGCGAGACGAAGCACGGGGCTCTCGAGTACTCGCTTCGCGCAACGGGCCGCGCACGCTGGTTCGAAATGCACGTCGAGGAGCTTCAGCGGCCCGGTCGTGGGGCCGTCGTGGTGCAGGTCGACGTCACGCGCCGGCACGAGGCGGCCGCCGAGGCCCACATGCGGGACCGGGAGATCGCCCACCTCAACCGCGTCGGAGCCGTCGGAGAGCTGGCTTCGTCTCTGGCCCACGAGCTCGGCCAGCCTCTCGGCGCGATTCTCGCCAACGCGCAGGCGGCCCGGAGGCTCCTCTCGCGCGACTCGCCGGACCTGGAGGAGGTGCGTGCGACCGTGGGCGACATCATCGAGGACGACCAGCGGGCCGGTCATGTGATTCAGAGGATGCGCGCGATGCTTCGGGGAGAGGAAACTCCACGGGACGCCGTCGATCTGAACGACATCGTCCGCTCGGTGGTCCGGATGGTGGCCGTCGAAGCCAGTCTGCGCGGGGCCTCGATTCTTCCGGACCTCGCACCCTCCTCGCTCGTCGTCTTCGGCGACCGGGTACAGCTCGAGCAGGTGTTCCTCAACCTCGTCGTCAACGGGCTCGACGCCGTGGCGGGATGCCCGCTCGAGCAGCGCGAGGTCCGTGTTGCGACGGTTGCGGCAAACGGGAGCGTGCAGGTATCCGTGAGCGACAGCGGCTCCGGCATCCGGGGCCCGAACCTCGAGCGCGTCTTCGAGCCCTTCTACACGACGAAGACCCACGGGCTGGGCATGGGGCTTTCGATCTGCCGCTCGATCGTGGAGGCGCACGGGGGCGAGATCCGGGTGGAGAACGGCGCGCAGGGCGGGGCCGCATTCCGTTGCGCCTTCCCGACCATCGGGAGCCTTCCGGCGTGAGCACTCCCGGCACGATCGTGTTCGTCGTCGACGACGACCCGTCGATGCTTCGCGCCGTCGCCCGGCTTCTCCGGGCCGCCGGGCACGACGTCGAGGCGTTCGCCTCGCCCCGGGAGTTTCTGGCGCGGAGCCCCCACGAGGGGCCCGGCTGCCTGGTCCTGGACCTCAAGATGCCTGACCTGAGCGGCCTCGACGTGCAGAAGGCGCTGGAGTCGAGGGCGCCCGAGCTGCCGATCGTCTTCGTCAGCGGGTACGGCAAGGTGCCGGCCGCGGTCCGAGCGATGAAGGCCGGCGCGATCGATTTCCTGACCAAGCCATTCCAGGATTCGGACCTCCTGGCCGCGGTCGAGGCGGCGATCACGCGCAGCATCATTTCGCTCGCGGACCGTTTCGAGAGGCAGGCCATCGAAGCGCGACTGCGATTGTTGACGCCCCGCGAGCGGGAAGTGCTGCCCCTGGTGGCGGGGGGCCTGCCCAACAAGCAGATTGCCGCGCGTCTGGGAACCTCGCTGCAGACCATCAAGGTCCATCGATCCCGGGTGATGGAGAAAATGCGGGCGGCGTCGCTCGCCGAGCTGGTCCGCATGGCCGGGCGCGCCGGCGTCGTCCCGTAGCCCGGCCCTCGAGTCGAAGCCGCGCACCATCCGGCCACCCGCGGGCCCGGACTCGCGTTGAACCAAAGTCCAATTCCTCCCTTCCCTCGGGGTCGTTATTCTTCGGCCCAAAAGAGTCGAAGAGCAACGAACAGCCAAAAGGGAGCTTTCCAGATGAAACAGCGTCGAAGGATCGGATTTCGGCTGGCGGCGGCTCTGGCCGTTTCCGGGCTCGGGTGGGCGTCGGTCTCGGCGGCGGCCGAAAAAAAGCCGGACGCCACGGTGAAGCTCTCCGAGGGTTCCGTCGCGGTCGGGATTGGTTGGAGCTGGGGCCACGGGACGCTTTCCTACAAGGGCAAGACCTACAAGTTCAAGGTCGAGGGCCTCTCGGTGGGCGAGGTCGGCGTGACGAAAGCGCAAGCGACGGGCAATGTGTACGACCTCAAGAATCTTGACGACTTCGACGGCATCTACGGCGTCGCCAGCGCGGGAATCGCGGTCCAGGAGGGCAAGGGCGCGACGGCGGTCATCAACCCGAAAAAAGTGCAGATCGTCCTAACGAGCGTATCCAAGGGCGTGAGCCTGAAGATCGCTGCCGAGGGACTCAAGGTCAAGATCGAGAAATGAGCGCCCTGCAAAGGAGGAACGAACCCATGTCCAGGATCAACCTTCGATTGGTTCCGGCCGTTCTGATGGGACTCGCGGTGAGCGTGGTGGCGCTCGGCCAGGCGGCGGGCAAGAAGCCCAACATCGTCTTCATCATGGGAGACGACATCGGCTGGATGCAGCCGAGCATCTACCACCGCGGCCTGATGGTCGGGGAGACGCCGAACATCGACCGAATCGGGAACGAAGGCGCGATGTTCACCACCTACTACGCCGAGCAGAGCTGCACGGCCGGGCGTAACGCCTTCTTCACCGGCATGCATCCTCTGCGCACCGGCATGATCCCGCCGCAGCTGCCGGGCAGCCCGTCCTACCTGCGGCCCGGCACGCCGGCGCTCGCCGTGTTCCTGCATGACCTCGGCTACACGACCGGCGAATTCGGCAAGAACCACCTCGGGGACCACACCGACGCGCTGCCGACGGCGCACGGCTTCCAGGAGTTCTGGGGGTACCTGTATCACCTGGACGCCATGCAGGGCGTCAGCTTCCCGGACATCAACAAGACGCCCACGCAGCAGACGGTCGCTCCCCCGTGCAGGAACACGCCCATCCCCGGCCTGTCGGAAGTTCCGGGGGCCGTGGATCCGAGGACGACCACCTGCCTGACGCCTCCGCGGCCGGTCCTCTGGTGCAAGTCGGCGGACGGCACGTCCAAGAGCCAGAACTGCCAGGACCAGGGACCGCTGACGCTCGAGCGCTCGAAGACCGTCGATGAGGAAATCTCCTCCCACGTCGTCGACTTCCTCGACCGCAACGATCCGAAGAAAACCAACAAGCCCTTCTTCGTCTGGTACAACCCGGCGCGAATGCACATCACGACCGTGCTGTCGGACAAGTACATGGCGATGGTCGGACAGGCGGGCGGCAAGGACTGGGGCGTCAACGAAGCCGGCATGAAGCAGATGGACGACAACATCGGCGTCGTCCTGAAGAAGCTCGAGGACATGGGGCAGCTCGACAACACGATCGTCGTCTTCACGACCGACAACGGCGCCGAGACGATCACGTACCCCGACGGCGGCACGACGCCGTTCAAGGGCGGAAAGCTCAGCACCTGGGAAGGGGGCATGCGCTCCCCCTGTGTCATCCGCTGGAAGGGCGTCATCAAGCCCGGAACGATCTTCAACGACATCTTCGCGTCCCTCGACTGGGTGCCCACGTTCGTCGAGATCGCCGGCGGCCCGAAGGGCGACGACCTGAAGAAGCAGATCGAGGCCGGCAAGTACCCTGGGATCGTCAAGACCACGCTCGATGGCCACAACCAGATCGACTACCTGACGGGCAAGTCGCCGAAGTCGGCCTCCGACGTCTTCTTCTACTACTCCGGGGCGGATCCTTCGGCGGTGCGCTACAAGAACTGGAAGATCTACTTCACGATGGTTTCCGACGCACCGGCCGGCTTCATCTCCGGCGCCCTGCCGTACCACTGGGCCCAGGTCGTCAACATCCGGCGCGACCCGTTCGAGACGTCGCTCGGCGAGCAGTACAAGACGCTGACCGGCATGGGCGGCGCCCTCGCCGGGCCGGTGACGGCATACGTCTACGACTGGAACATGCTCCCCATCGGGCAGTCGTTGTGGCTCCAGGAGCTGGAGACCTACCAGCAGTTCCCGCCGATGCAGGATCCGGCGAGCTACAACCTGACTCAGGTCATGGACCAGCTCAAGAAGGCCCACGTCGCCAGTCACGCCGGCGAGTAGCCCGTCACGCGGGCGGGCAGGTTGCGATGTCCGGCGGGCGGCCCGAAGGGCCGCCCGTCACTTTTCGCTCGAGGAAACGACGGGAACAGGAGTTCGGGAAATGAGGCCGCCGCGGCCCGGCTCGTGACGGGGCGGCGAACGCAACGGACGATCCTCGCCGTCGTTCTCGCTTGTCCGGTCACGCTGCGGGCGCAGACGCCAACGGTGCCGGATCGGCGTTCCGAGGAGCCGGCCGCCGAGCGACGGCGCGACTGGAGCGAAATCGACCTTTCCTGGCTCTCCGTTCGGCTGGGGTTCGCCGCGATGGAAGACGGCGCTTTCTATGCCCAGGACGCGGCGAGCAAGCAGCAGGTCGGCGATCTCGAGACCGAGCAGCTCTTCCGCCTCGACGATCTGTCGCTCTCGGGCCGGATCAAGTTCTCCCGTCCGTGGAGCTTTCGGGTGGGCGGGAACTACAGGGGCCTCGATCCGACCGACTCCCGGACCTGGACGTCCACGTATCTGTACCTCTCGATTCCGCTGCCGGTCCTCGGGTCGGTCACGATCGGCAAGCAGAAAGAGGGCGTGGGCCTCGAGATGATCGAGAACGCCCGTGACGTTCCGTTCATGGAGCGCTCGGTCATGACGACGGCTTTCACGTTCGTCGACTCCCACGTCGTGGGCGTTCGCTTCTCCGACAGCCTGGCGGCCGGGCGCATGACGTACTCGGCGGGGTGGTTCAACAACTGGCTCGACGACGGACTGTCGTTCCGCGACAGCGGCAACATCTTCGCGGGCCGCGTGAGCGGCCTGCCGGTCGACGCCGACGGCGGGCGAAGGCTCCTCCACGTCGGGGTCTCGGCGGTCTACCGGCAGGCGCAGAACGGAACCCTCAGGTCCAGGAGCGTTCCCGAAGTCTACGAGGCCCCCGACTTCGTCGATACCGGAGCGTTGCCCGCGGACCACGGGACCTCCGTCGGCGCGGAGCTCGCCGCGGTCGAGGGACCGCTCGCGCTTTCGGGCGAATACACGTCGAGCGGCATCTCCTCCCCGCAGACGGGCGACCCGCGGTTCGACGGGTTCTACGTCATGGCGGCCTGGGCGCTCACGGGCGAAACACGACCCTACGACCGCGACATCGGCGCCTTCGGCATGATCCGTCCCGCCGCGCCGTTCTCGTTCAAACACGGCGGGCTCGGCGCCTGGGAGGTGGCGGCGCGATACTCGTCCGTCGACCTGACGAGCGGCGCGGTCGAGGGCGGCGTGTTCGATCGGTGGAGCGCGGCTCTATCGTGGTACCCGACGAGCCAGTGGCGGTTCGAGTTCAACTACGGCTACGGCCGCCTGCGGCGGGCGGGGCTCGATGGGCGCACGGACTTCTACCAGCTTCGGCTGCAGTTCCAGTTGTAGACGCGGAGCGCGGAGATCGGTCGCGTCTCCCACGGGCCTCGAAGCTCGCCGCGGCACCGGTCGCGCTTCCGGTCAGGCGCCGAGCAGGTCTTTGAGGGTCATCAACAGGAAGAAGCCGATGACGATCTCGCTGACGATCCAGGCGTTGCCCGTCATCCAGGCGCGCGCCTTCGGCAGCGCCTGAGCAGCCCGGCGGCCCAGCAGGAGCAGGAAGAGAAGCGGCAGGCCCGCAAGGAGAACCGTGAAGGCCACGAACAGCAGGCTGTGCCACCAGGGGGCGTCATGGTGGACCAGGTACGCGCCCACGGTCGCCATGCTCACGAGATCGCCCGGCAGAAGAAGGAAGAGCAGGAATCCCATCTTCAGGGCGAAGAGAGGAGTGGCCGTTTCCAGTTTCGCCATCCAGCGCGGCGGCTCGGTGTCGTGACGCTTCCGGAACACCTTCCACGCCAGCAACGCGAGCAGGGCGACGATGGCGAGGTCGACGGCGCGCTCGAATCGCGCGTCTCCCGGCATCCGCGACGCGTGCTTTCCGAGAAGACCGACGAGCCCGTAGGCGGCCGTCACGCCGATGGCCGTGGCGGCGCCGGCACCGAGAAGAAAGAACGCCGAGTCGCGGCGGGCGCGCTCGCTCGTGGCCAGCAGGATCGCCGTGACGATCTGCGGCCCCGCGACCATGACGAAGGCCATCGGAAGCACGACCGGCAGATCCATCATGGCGGCGCCCGGGAGCATGTCGCAGGAGGGAGACGGTCGGCAAGACGATGTTTTGCGTTCGTGCCGAGACGGTGCGAAGCTCTGGGATCCCATGCTGAAGATGATGGTCTAGCCGGCGCCTCCGCCTGGAACGCGGCCGGAACCGGCGTCCGCTGGCGGTATCATCCCGCCGACGATTTGGAAGGGGGCGGCGGAACGGTGAAGAGCGCAACCGGCTTGTCGGTGTCGGGTTCGATCGCGCGCCGAGGGCTCGTCGCCGCCCTCGTGTTCTCGGCCGGCTGCGCGCACCTGCCGTTCCGGCGATCGGCGAGCGAAACCGAGGCGCGCCTGGGCCAGAGCGGCCTGACCATGTCCACGCTCCAGGTCGAGGTTCTGCGCCTGGCGGACGACTACGTCAACTCGGTCGCCCACGCCGCCGACCGCGCGGCCAAGAAGCTCGGGACGCGCCAGGCCGAGGTCGCGGCGCTGAAGTGGAAGATCGAGCAGGGGACGGCGGCCTACGCCGACGCCACGGGCGAGAACCCGGTCTGGAACGCGCTGGACCTGACCGTGCTCGCCACGGTGTCGCGGATGACGCTCGAAAAACCGAAGTTCCAGAAGGAGTTCGGCAGCGCGGCGGCGCGCCTGGTCGCGGCCCACCAGCAGCTCGAGAAGAGCGCCTGGGCGCTGGTGGGGTCGTTTCTGTCAACCGAGCAGAGCCAGGAGCTGCGGGATCTCATCACCAAGTGGCGCGCCCAGAACCCCGACGAGGAGGACGCTGCGGGCGCGCGGTTTCGCGAGTTCGCCCTGAACCTCGGCCATACGGCGCAGGCAGCCAGGGGTCGGCCTTCGAGCATCTTCAGCCTGCTCTACCTCGATCCCTTCGCCGGCCTCGATCCCACGACGGTCGCCATCGACCAGAGCCGCGAGCTCGCCGAGCGCGTCGTCGCCTACGCCGAGCGGGCGCCGACCCTGATGCGCTGGCAGGCGGAGCTGCTGGCGCTCCAGGTCGCCGAGCAGCCGGCGGCGCGGGGAGTCACGGAGGACCTCAATCGCACGTCCCTTTCGATCGAATCGATATCGAAGACGGCCGAGGGCATCCCCGAGCTCGTCGACGCGCAGCGCAAGGCCGCGATCGACCAGGTCTTCGTCGGGGTCGCCGCCGAGCGGCAGGCCATCCTCGCCGAGCTCGACGCGAAAGAAGCCACGATCCAGACGCTCCTCGGGCAGCTGCGGGAGACGATGAACGCCGGCGGCGAGATGGGCAGGTCGCTGACGGGGACGATTCAGTCGCTCGACGCCTTCGTCCGCTACGTGTCGCCGCCGCCCGACCCGAACGCGCCCCCCGCCAAGCCGGGCAAGCCGTTCGACCCGCTCGACTTCGGCAAGGCGGCCGTGGACGTCGGCGGAATGGCCCGCGATCTCACGACGCTTCTGCGCTCGGCGAACGAGACCGCCCCCGCGCTGGCGAAGATCGGCCAGCAGACCGGAGACGATCTCAAGCGCGTCGTGGACCACGCGTTCTGGCGCGGCCTGATCCTGATCGTGGTGCTTCTGGCGGGCTCCGTGCCGGCCCGACTCGCCTATCGCGCGCTCGCTCGCCGGTACGAGCGCGCGCCCGGGTCGCCGGCCTCGCGGACGTGAAGCTCGCCGCGCCGCCCCGGACCCGGCCGGGGCGCGGGACCCTGACCCTTCTCCCGGCGGCCGCGCTGGCCCTGTCCGGCCTCGCGTGCCGGGGTGCCGAATCGTCCGGCGGCGCCGCCCCGCCGACGCCCGCGCCGCCGCTGGCGCAGGGCGCGACCTTCGTCGGACGCCAGGCCTGCGCTCCCTGCCACGCCACGGAGGACGCGCGATGGAAGGGCTCGCATCATGACCGGGCGATGGAAGAGGCGACGGCCGAAACCGTCCTCGGAAACTTCGACGGCGCTTCGTTCACCCACTTCGGCGTGACGTCGACGTTCTTCAAGAAGGACGGGAAGTTCTTCGTCAAGACCGACGGCCCCGACGGGAAGCTCCACGAGTACCCCATCGCCTACACCTTCGGCGTGTATCCGCTGCAGCAGTACCTCATCGCGTTCCCGGGCGGCCGCTACCAGGCGCTCAACGTCTGCTGGGACGCACGGCCGAAGAAGGACGGCGGCCAGCGCTGGTTCCATCTCTATCCGAAGGAAGAGGTGTCCTTCCGCGATCCGCTCCACTGGACCGGGGCCTACCAGAACTGGAACTTCATGTGCGCCGAGTGTCATTCGACCAACGTGAAGAAGGGCTACTCCGCCGCGACGAAGAGCTACGCGACGACCTGGTCGGAGCTCGACGTCTCCTGCGAGGCCTGCCACGGTCCGGGGTCTGCCCACGTGGCCTGGGCCGAGGCGGTGAAGGCCGGGCGGGCGCGTAAGGACGCGCCGGACAAGGGGATGGCCGTGACGCTCCAGGACCCCGTGCGCGCCTCCTGGGACATGGACATGAAGACCGGCATCGCAAAACGCAGCGCGCCCCGCACCTCGCGCATCGAGATCGAGACCTGCGCGCGGTGCCACTCCCGGCGGTCGGTTGTCTCCGAGGACTACGTCTACGGGCAGCCCATTCTTCAGACCCACCGGCCGGCCCTCCTCGACGAGGGGCTCTATTTCGCCGACGGCCAGATCCAGGACGAGGTCTACGAGTACGGCTCGTTTCTCCAGAGCAAGATGTACGCCGCCGGCGTGACGTGCACCGACTGCCACGACGCCCACGACCTGAAGGTGAAGGGCTCGGCGGACCGCGTCTGCCTGGCCTGCCACCTGACGGAGAAGTTCGAATCGCCGAAGCACCACTTCCACAAGGCGACTTCGACCGGCGCGAGCTGCGTCGCCTGCCACATGCCGACCCGCAACTACATGGTCGTTCATGCGCGACGGGACCACAGCATTCGCATTCCCCGGCCGGACCTCTCGCTCACGCTCGGAACGCCGAACGCGTGCACGCAATGCCACCGGGACAAGTCGAACCGATGGGCGGCCGACGCGGCAAAGAAGTGGTGGGGCGAAAAGGTGCGGCAGGAGACCCACTACGGGGAAATCGCGCACGCCGGGCGCGAGGAGCTCGAGGGCGGCCAGTCGGCGCTCGCGGCGTTCGTCACGGACGCCTCCCGGCCGGCCATCCGCCGGGCCACCGCCGCCTCGATGCTCGACCCTCGCAGTCCCGCGCCGCGTGCGGCTCTCGCCCGAGCGCTGTCGGACCCCGACCCCCTCGTCCGGCACGGCGCGCTGGCGGAGACGGGCGCTCTCGAGCCGAGCGAGCGGCTTCGGCTCGTTTCGCCCCTTCTGCGCGATCCCATCCGGACGGTCCGGATCGAAGCGGCGCAGGCCCTGACGGCCCTTCCCGGGGAGGCGATGACGGCTTCCGAACGCGCCGATTTCGAGGTGGCGCTCGACGAGTACGTCAAGTCGCAGAATGTGGACGCCGACCGGGCAGAAGCCCACCTGAACCTCGGCGCGCTCGCAATGGCTCGCGGCGATCGGACGAAGGCCGAAGCCCAGTACCGGGAGGCGATCGCACTCGGGCCGGCGCTCGGGGGAGGCTGGGCGAACCTCGCAGACCTCTACCGCGCGGAGGGGCGCGAGGCGGAGGCCGAGAAGACGCTGCGGGAGGGGATCGTCGCCGCTCCGAACGATCCCGGCCTTCATCACGCACTGGGCCTCGCCCTGGTACGGAAGAAGAGGCTGACGGAGGCCCTGGTGGAGCTTCGGCTGGCGGCCGAGCTTCCGCCGGAGCGCGTCCGCTACGACTACGTATACGGGATCGCTCTCGATTCGGTCGGCCAGACCCCGAAAGCGATTGAAGTTCTCGCCGCGGCCCACGCGCGTCACCCTGCCAACCGCGAAATCCTCGAAGCATTGGCGTCTTTTTCGGTGAAGGTGGGCAACCGAAAGGCCGCCATCGGCTACGCCGAGAAGCTCCTTGCCCTGGCCCCGCAGAGCGCGGAGGCGGCGGGTGTCCTCGAGTCGCTCCGCGGCGCCCCGCCGGCCCGATCGACCCCGCACTGAAGGCATCTGGGCGCGCCGGAATTGGCCCGGGTCACAATTCGATGGCTGCGCCAGCGGGGTAGACTGCCGCCGGTCTGAAGGAGGCCACATCATGAAACGTTGGATTCTTGCCGTGGGTTTGGTGGCGGCCTCGACGTTCGCCGCCGTTGCGCAGGAGTCGGCGCCCGCGCCGACGAAGAAGCCGTCCGAGTTCAAGAAGCTCGAGGAAGACGCGAGCCGCGACGCCAGGGAGGCGGCGAAGGACGCGGAGAAAGCCGGAAAAGACGTTGCCAGCGATGCGGGCAAGGCCGATCAGGCTGTCGACACCGATACGAAGAAGGCCGCCGCCGCCGTCGACAAGGACGCCGCGAAGGCCGGCAAGGCCGTCGGTAAGGACACGAAGAAGGCCGCCGCGGTCGTGGACAAGGACGCGGCGAAGACCGGCAAGACCGTCGGCGCCGAGACGAAGAAGGTCGCGAAGGACGTCGGCCAGGGCGCCTCGAAGGCCGGGAAGGCCGTGGCGACCGACGCGACCAAAGCCGGCGATGCGGCCGTCGCAGGCGCGACGGAGGCCGGGAAGGCCGTGGGCACGGAAGCCACGAAGGCCGGAGACGCCGTCTCCGACGAGGCGAAGAAGGTCACGGACAAGGACAAGGCCGCGCCGAAGCCGACCCCGCATTCCTGAGCCTGGGCCGGCGGGATCGGATCTCGGGCCGCTCCCGGAACGGAAGCTCTCGTGTCCGGTCACCGAAGTTTGATGGCGCCATCGTGTGTCGGGGCGGCCCGTGCGGCCGCCCGCGGGCGGGGACAAGCCCCGCCCCTACGACCGTCCGCCCTATGGCGGCCTCCGTTACGGAAAACTAGCCGGCGGCCTCCGCCGACTTCTCCGGCCCCTTCTTCTTGTTGAAGTGGGGCAGGTCCGGCTCGCCGAGCAGGCGGGCCATGCCCTCCCAGCCCTTGACGTGCTCGCACACGACCTTGATCGCCGAAGTCAGCGGCACGGCGAGGACGGCCCCCGAGATGCCCCAGATCGTGCCCCAGAAGATGAAAGCGATCATCACCGTCAGCGGGAAGAGACGCACCTTGTTGCCCACGATGAACGGCGTCAGCACATTGCCCTCGAGGAACTGCATCAGGCTGTAGACGAGCAGGACGAGCAGGGCCTTTTCGCCGTCGTACTGGAAGTACGCCACGGCCACGGCCGGCACCGTCGACAGGATGACCCCGACGTAGGGGAGCAGGACGGCGACGCCGGCGATCGGTCCGAGGACGTAGTAGTAGTCGACGCGCAGGAGCATGAGTCCGAGCGTGGTCGCCCCGGCCATGATGAGCATCACGAACGAGAGCCCGAGGGCGTAGGCGGTCATCGTCCGCGAGATCGCCCCCGTCACGTCCGACTCGCCCAGGCGCTCGCTGCGCGTGAGCATGCCGGCGAGCACCCGGCCGAACTTCTCCCGGTCCTTGAGCATGAAAAAGGTCAGGAACGGGATCGTCGCGGCGTACAGGAAGATCCCGACCGTCGCCCCGAGACGCGCCACGAAGGCGCGCGTCGTTTCGAGCTGGGACTCGGTGAGCTTGACCTCGCGCACCCCGGGGGTGTCGGCCGGGAGGATCGAACCCATCCGCTCGCGCACCTTGTTGACGAAGTCGGTGACGCCGGCGAGCAGGTCGCGGATGCGCGTCTGATATCGCGGTAGCTCCGCGAAGAACTGGTTGATCTGGCCCGTGACGTTGATGACGAGGAGCGCCAGTCCCCCCGTGATGACGAAGAGGATGAGCAGGATCGCCGCCACGCGTGGCACGCCGGCCCGCTCGAGGAGGGAGACGAAGGGCCGCAGGGCGAAGGACAGGAAGAGCGCGAACGCCAGCGGGACGAGGAGCGGCTGTCCGTAGTAGAGCAGGCCGACGACCGCGGCCGCCGTGATGGCGCCGAAACCCGAGACGCGTCCGGAAGAGGGCTCGTCGACCCCGGGCCGCACCGTCAAAAAACCCCCTCGGGGGGAGGGGGTTGGGTTGAGGCGCGTTCGGGGGTCTTCTCGATCACGTTCCAGAGACGAGTGTTACCACAATCTGGGCCCGGCGGTTCTTCATCTTTCCGTCGGCCGTCGCGTTGTCGTAGGCCGGCTCGGCCGCGCCCTTGGAAGCCGTCGAAATCCGGGCGGGGTCAATGCCGTGGCGGGTGACGAGGTAGTCCTTGGCCGCCTGGGCGCGCTTGGAGCCGAGCTCCACGTTCGCCGACTCCGTTCCCGTGTTGTCCGTGTAGCCGGTGACGACCGCCGTCGAGTTCAGGTCGTTCTTCATTCGGAGGGCGACGCCGTCGAGGACCGCCTTGGCGATGTTCGTCAGGCGGGCGCTCTTGCCGTCGAAGAAGATCTCGTCCGACGTCGACCGGGGCGCCGGGCGCGGGGGCGGCGGGGAGGTCATGGTCACCGGGGGCGCCACCACGGGCGCGGGCTCGACGACCGGCTCGGGCGCCGGAACGACGACGGGCGGCGGCGGAGCGGGCGGCCACGCGGCATACGTGACTCCGAGGATCCCGCCGAACGGGTTCGGGTTGACGCCGTGCGTGAAGAGCATCGTCAGATTGGAGTTGAAGGCCGCCGAGAGGGCCCAGCCGGACTGGCCGAACCAGATCCGGGCGCCCGCGAGGAGCATGGCCCAGTCGGGCTCCGGGTTGTCACCGCCGTCGGGCACGTTGTAGTACGTCTCCGCGATGAAATGGATGAGCGGCGCCACGGGAATCTCGGCGCCGACGCCGAAACGCAGAAGGTTGGGCACCCGGACGTCGTTGTCCTGCTCGCCCGCCAGCGTGTACGAAATCATGCCCGTAAACCACGACTTCGAAACCGCGCCGCCCCATTCCCAGTCGGTGCGGGGGGAGTTGACCGCCTCGATCTGGTTCCCGTTGCCGGACTGGACGACCGGATCGCCCACCGGGATGTGGGCGGCCAGCCAGCCGGCGACACGGAAGTCCTGATCGGCCTCCGAGTGGAAGTTGAACTTCGTGCCCACCCGGATCTTCGTTCCTTCGCTCGCCGAGAACGGGCCGACGATCCCGATGCCGTTGATGTACCCGGCGTCCCAGCCGCCGCCGCTGCGGGTGACCTGGGCGCCGCCGGACACGAAGATCGACCACCAGTTCGTCAGGCCGAGGCCCACCGAAGCGTTACCGCCATACTGCGCGAAGTAGCGCGTCTGGTCGGGCTGACTAGGGTAGTACTCGCCGGCCGTTCGAGCTGCGTACCAGCCGTAGAAGCCGAGAGTGAACTGGCCGGCGCGCGGGTTGTCGGCCGTCGACATCGTGAAGAGCCCGACGTCTCCGTTGGCGTTCGGGGCGACGACCGCGGGCTGCCCGAAGGCGGCGGCGGTCAGGCAGATCAGCATCCCGAAGAGCACGGTCCGCTTCGCCATCATGAAAATGTCTCCTTTCGAGCCCGGTCGGGGGAAACGTAGCTGCCGAATAGAATAAGCCAAAAGTGGCCTATTGCCAAACATCTTCTGCTCGTACAGGGGTATACCGTCCATCCGGTCAGGTGCCGGGGGGGTCCCGGCTGTGGGCCGAGTTGAAGCTGTCGGCCGGACGATCGAGGCGAATCGAGCTTTTGGGCTTGCGGCGTCCGGCCGAGCTTACTCGCCCTCAGGCGCAGCGTCGTCCGATGATGGCCCCGGGCGCCAGAACCCTTTCTTCGCGGCACGGCCCCATCCGTTCGCGGCGCGGAAAGTCTCCCGACCGAAGGGAGCGAGGAGGTCCGCGCCGCGGGAGCGAAGCGCGAAGTGAAGGGCCAGGCCTGCGGTCGAGCGCCGTCCGCGAGCCGCAGGCCGGTGCGCCGGTGGCGCAGGCCCGGAACGCAGCGCGCAGCGACGTCTATACCTTCGGCTGCATCACCAGGGACATCTTGTCCTGGAAGGTCTTCATGATGGCCGGCCCGCGGATCGAGGAGATGGCCTTCTCGGTGTAGCGGATCAGGTCTCGCACGGCTTCGACGCCTCGGCCTCGGTCGATTTCGGCGAGCGCCTGCTTGTAGGGGCGGTCGAGGCCCGGGAGGTTTGATTCACCGACGGCGGTCTCGGCCTCCTGCTTGACCCGGGTGCAGAGGATCATGAGGATCTTCTTTTCGTCGCCGAGGACGCCCGCCGCGGTGGCCGCGGTGGCGATCGACGCGATCGAGACGGGTCCGCCGACCGCCGGCGCGCCCCGGGGCGCCGCCGCCGGAGCGAAGGCGCTCGCGGCCGCAGGGAAGGCCGGGGCGGCTGCCGCCGCCGAGATGGCGCGGGCGGCCGCCTCGCGGGAGCGCATCTCGACGAGTTCCGCCGTGACGAGGCCGTAGAGGATCTTCGCCGTATCGAAGGAATTCGAGTTCGTCGCTCGCGCGAGGTCCTCGACGGACTTCCGGCTGTCGATGAACATCACGAGGTTCCACTCCGGAGGCGACAGCGTGATCGGCTCGCCGACCTCGCGCGGCTTGAGCGTCGGGACGTATTCGACCCCCGGGATCTTGCGGGCGAGCACTTTCCACTCGTCGAGCCTCCGGGCGGCCTCCATGAGAAGGGACGTGTTCGTCTTCTCGATCGTGACCGAGTCGGCTTCCTTGCCGGGGGTGAACTGGAAGTCCCCGGTCGACCAGATCGCCAGGGCGTAAACGGCCTCCTCGCCCGTGAGGGGCCCGAGCTCGGCGTGCACGATCCGCCCGTTGCGCAGGTAGATGAAGCCCCGCTCCGATCCCCGGACGAGCATGAACATCCCGGTCTTCCCCGAGACTGAGACGAGCTGGATGATGTCGGGGACCGGGAGCTCCTGGATGGAACCCTGGAACGACATACGGGCGAGATGCTAGCACCCCCGTCGCGAGCGCGGGGCGTGGGATCTGCGCCCCGCGGGGGCGCACCGGCGGGCGGCTCGCCTGCAGGCTCGACCGCCCGCCTGATCCCCCGCCGCGCGCTCGCTCCCGCGGCGCGAGGCGTCCTCCGCTGCGCTCGCGGAGACTCCTCGCGCCGCGAGCGGATGGGGCATCAGCCCGAAAAAGGTTGTCCGAGACTAGCGGGCGGGGCCCGCGTGGATGTGGCAGATGGCCAGGGCCAGGGCGTCCGCGGCGTCGAGCGGGATGCGGGAGCGCTGGCGGGCCAGAAGCGACAGGACCATGGCCCGGACCTGCTCCTTTTCGGCCTGGCCGTAGCCGACGAGGGCCTTCTTGACGAGCCGCGGCTCGTACTCGAAGACGGGGACGGCGGAGCGGGCGGCGGCGGCGAGGAGGACGCCGCGGGCGTGCGAGAGCTTGAGCGCCGAGGAGATGTTCTTGGCGGCGAATACGGTTTCGACCGACACCGCCGCCGGGCGGACCTGACCGAAGAGCTCCGCCGCGGCCGTGAAGAGGAAGTCGAGCTTGGCGGGGAACTCCATGCGGGGCGGCGGCCGCCAGACGCCGCAGCCCTCGAGCCGGAGGCGCCCGCTGTCGAAGGCGACGACCCCGAAACCGGTCGCGACGGTTCCGGGATCGAGCCCGAGGATGATCACGAGGCCGCGGGTGTTTCCGCGAAGTCGAAGTTGGCCCAGACGTTCTGGACGTCGTCGTGGTCCTCGAGCGCCTCCATCAGCTTGACCATCTGGTCGGCCTTGCGAGAGTCGAGTGCGACCTCGGTCGTCGGGATCATCGAGACCTCGGCGACGGCGAGCGGGAAGCCCTTCGACTCCAGGTGCGTCTTGACCGCAGGGAGCTCCTCGGGCGACGTCTTGATCTCGTGGTACTCGTCGGTCGTTCCGACGTCGTCGGCGCCGGCCTCGATGGCCGCTTCCATGACGGCGTCCTCGCTCGCCTTGCTCTTCTCGATGGTGATGTAACCCAGCTTCTGGAACAGGAAGCGGACCGACCCGGTCTCGCCGAGGTTGCCGCCGTGCTTGGAGAAAATCGTGCGGATCTCGGGCAGCGTGCGGTTCTTGTTGTCGGTCAGCGCTTCGATCAGGACGGCGGTTCCGCCCGGCCCGTATCCTTCGAACGTGATTTCTTCGTAGGTGACGCCGGGCAGCTCGCCCGTTCCCCGCTGGATCGCCCGCTTGATGTTGTCGGCCGGCATGTTGACGGCCTTCGCGTCGTCGATCGCCTTGCGCAGGCGCGGGTTGGCCTCCGGGGCGCCGCCGCCCTGCTTGGCGGCCATCGTCAGCTCGCGGATGAGCTTGGTGAAGATGCGCCCGCGCTTGGCGTCGGCGGCGCCTTTCTTGTGCTTGATCGTGCTCCATTTGCTGTGTCCGGACATGCGTGACTCCTAACCGGCGGATTATATGAGCCGCCGCGGCGGATGCGAGAGTCGGCGGCCGGCGGTCGGTGTGAGCCGTGAAGGATCGAGCGCGCCGCGCGCTCGGATCGACTGCTTGCGGCCGGCGGCTCGTGGTTTCCCACCCGTTCTCCTTGATTTCCCAGCGTTTCCGGCGACAATAGCCTTCAGTTCATGCCCAAAAAAGTTCTTTTGATCGAATACGAGCCGCGGTACATCGAGCGGATTCGTACGCTGCTTTCCCCGCTCGGTCACGCGCTGACCGAAACGCACGACGGGGAGGCGGGCCTCCAGGCCTTTTCTTCGAGCAAGTTCGACCTGGTCCTTCTGTCGGGCATGCTGCCCCGCCTGCCGAGCGCCGAGGTCATCCGCGAGATCCGGAAGAAGGGCGGGGCGACCGCGCCCCCCATCGTTCTGATGATGAGCGGCTACCGGGGCAACAACCGCAAGGCGGACGCGCAGAAGGTCGGCGCCTTCGACATCCTGGTGCGGCCGTTCAGCGACGACGATCTCCTGGAATCGGTGCGGGACGCCCTCGACTCCTCCGACGTCGGCGCCAAGACGATGCGCATCGACATGGCGCAGGTCGCCGCCGCGGCCTCACCGTTGACTTCCAACGACATCTTCTCGGACGTCCTGTCGGGCCTCACGGACGACGTCCCCGAGGAGCTCGCGGCCGAGGCCTCCGCCCCGCCACCTCCGCCCGAGCCTCCGGCCGTCGAGTTGCCCGCGGCGCCGGCGGCTCCTCCGGCGCGCACGGCCGGCGGAGACGACGTCGAGAAGAGGCTTCGCGACACGCTGTCGGGTCTGAACATCGGGTCCCGGCCGGGGGTGGCACCCAGGCCGGCTCCCGCGCCGCCGCCCGTGGTCGTGCCGCTGCCAACCCCGACGGCGCCGCCGCGCCCGAAGCTCTCGACCAACACCGACGTCGACCGGATGATCTCGGACACCCTCTCGGGAGTGACCTCGCCGAGGCCGAAGGCCCCCGCGGGCGCGACTCCGCCTCCGCCGACCCCGAGTGCCCCGGCTCCCCGTCGGCGCGAAGAGCCCGCGGCCGCCGTGCCCTCCTCGGGCCCGGACCGCTTCGGCCAGTACGAGATCATCGAGAAAATCGCCAGCGGCGGCATGGCCGAGCTCTACAAGGCCAAACGGACGGGCGTCGAGGGGTTCCAGAAGATCGTCGCGATCAAGAAGATCCTGCCGCACCTCGCCGACGATGAAGAGTTCGTGACGATGTTTGCCGACGAGGCGAAGCTCGCAGCGCAGCTGAACCACCCGAACATCATTCACATCTACGACCTCGGAAAGATCCAGGAGGGCGGCTACTTCATCGCGATGGAGCACGTCGACGGCCGGGACCTGCGATCGATCGAGCAGTCGGGTCACGCCCATTCCCAGCAGCTGCCGGTCCCGCTCGCGGTCTACATCGCCTCGAAGGTCGCGTCGGCGCTCGACTACGCGCACCGGCGGCGAGACGCCGAGGGCCAGGACTTGAACATCGTCCATCGCGACGTTTCGCCCCAGAACATCCTCATCTCCTACGAGGGCGAAATCAAGCTCTGCGATTTCGGGATCGCGAAGGCGGCATCGAAGGCCTCGCGGACGCAGTCGGGCGCCCTGAAGGGCAAGATCCAGTACATGTCGCCCGAGCAGGCCTGGGGCAAGCCGATCGACCGCCGGAGCGATCTTTTCTCGCTCGGTGTCGTGCTCCACGAGATGTTGACGGGGGAGCGCCTCTTCCGCGGCGATACCGACATCACCGTCCTCGAGAAAGTCCGCAGCGCCGAGGTGATTCCGCCCTCCCGGATGAATCCGGAGGTGCCGACCAATCTCGACGCCATCGTGCTGAAGGCGCTCGCCAAGGACCCCGACGAGCGCTACGCGAATGCCTCGGACCTGCTGCGCGATCTCGACTCGGTTCTGTACTCCTACACGCCCGCGCCCGGGAGCGCCGACGTCGCCATTTACCTCCACCGCCTCCAGGCCGAGGAGACCGCCGTGGCCGACTCGAAGGCCCGCGAGGCGGTGGCGCAGGCCGAACGGGAATCCGTGCCGGAGCCGGCCAGGAAGCGCAAGTCCAAGGGCGCGCCGATCGCGCGCCGGGCGTCCCCGCAGACCCGCGCCGCCGATCCCGGGCCCGGGGCGCCGGCGCGGAGGGAGCCACCGAGCCCGCCGCCGCCGGCCGTTGCGAAAGAACCGGCTCCGCCGAAAGAAATTTTCGGTTCGCTCGGCGTGCGGGTCGAAGAAGCCGAGGCGAAGAGCCGCGCGCCGCTCTACGCCGCGATCGTCGTGGCGGCCGTCGCGCTCGCCGGCTTCGCCGCCTGGAAGTTGACGCGACCCGGAGTGTCCGCCAAGCCCGCCCGGGCCGTCCCGACCGCCGCCCCGGCCAGGCCGACCGCCGTCCCCGCCGCGGAGCCGCCCGTTCCGACGGCGCCCGCGATCGACGCGAAGGCGGTGGAGGCGGAAGTACAGCGGCAGGTCGCCGCCAAGCGCAAGGAACTCGAAAAGACGGCGGCCGCGGTCCGCGCCACGACCGCGGCGGCCGCTCCCGCAGAGGCGCCGCCGGTGCCGACGGAGGCGCCTCCGGAACCGACGCCGTTTCCGCCGACCGCGGTCCCGACCGCGCCGCCTCCGCCGACCGCGGTCCCGACCGAGCTGCCGACGCTTTCGCAGAAGGAGCCCGAGCTGCACCGCGGCGATCTGGTCGGCCCGGGCGAGGGGGTCGTCGAGCCCGCCCTCATCGCACCGCCGCGCGTGGCTTATCCGCCGATGGCGAAACAGCGCCGCGTCGCGGGCCAGGTCGTGGTCCTCGTGCTCGTCGACGAGAACGGCAACGTGGCCGACTCGCGGTTGCAGCAGGGCATTGCCGGAATGCCCGACATCAACGACGCCGTCCTCGCGGGAGTCAAGAACGCGAAGTTCCGGCCGGCCACCAAGAACGGCATTGCCGTCAAAATGTGGCGGCCGGTGTTGGTCGATTTGAAGCCCTAACGAAGAATTGAGGAGGTCAGCGGGATGGCCCTTTCAGGGGATCAGAAGAAGTTCTACGAAAACACGCTTTCGGTGACCAAGCGGGAGATCGAGGAGCTCGAAGGGGAGATTCAGGAGGAGCTCGCCAAGGTCAAGGACCGGTTGGCCGAGCTCCAGAACGCCCAGAAGGCCGCGCGCCAGATGTACGATGCGGCGTGCCAGCGGCTCGGCGTTCGCAACGAGCTCGAAGAGGCCGAGGCCCAGGGATAACCGGCTCCGTCGGGGGCGGCGCCCGAGGGCGCCGCCGCATCTTCGCGCTTCCCGTCTTCGGCGCACTCCTCGCGATTCCCCTGGCCCTCGGCGGATGCCGCGCCGAGCGCCCGGCTGCGCCTCCGGGCGTCACGCCGGCCGCCGGCGCGATCCGGCCGCGGCGCGTGGTCGCGCTCGCTCCCAACCTGACGGAGATCGTCTTCGCGCTCGGCGCGGGCGATACGCTGGTGGGCGTGTCGGAACACTCCGATTTTCCGGAAGCGGCGAAGGCGATCCCGCGGGTCGGAGGCCTCGAGGTCGACCCGGAAAAGGTTGCGGCGCTCGATCCCGACCTCGTCCTCGCCGTGGCCGAGGGCAACGGGCGCGGCGCCGTGGAGGCGCTCGCCGCGGCGGGAATTCCGGTCGCGGTGGCCCCGTCGGGCTCCCTCGACGCCGTCCTGGAAGCGATCAGCATCGTGGGGGATCGGCTCGGCCGTCCGACCGAGGCGGCGGAGCTCGCCGCGTCGCTCGGGCGCCGCCGCGCCTCAGTGCGGGCTCGCGCCGCGGGAAAGGCGCGCCCGCGCACGTTGCTCCTCGTCTGGCCGGCCCCGCCGCAGGCGGCGGGCGGCGGCACGTTCCTGAACGACGTCCTCTCGGAGGCCGGGGCCGACAATCTCGTCCGGGACCGCAAGGGCTGGCCCGTGCTCTCCCGCGAGTACCTCGCAACGGCCGAGGTCGACGTGCTCGTCCTGCCCGAGTCCTCCGAGACCCGCGCGGCCTTCGATGCGGCGCTCGCCTCGGGGCCGCTGTCGCGGGGGCCGATCGTGCATGCGAGGATCGTGCGGCTCGACGAGTCGGCCCTGACGCGGCCGGGCCCGCGGGTCTTCGACATGCTGGAGCGGCTGGAGACCGAGATCCGGTGAAGGGCCCGAGGACCGCGGGCGGCCGCGCCGCCGCGATCGGGCTGGGACTCGCCGCCCTCGTCGTCCTGGCGGCGATCGCCTTCTCGGTCGGGGGCGTGTCGCTGTCGATCGCGGACCTGGTCTCGGGCGAGGGCGCGGCCGGTGAGCGCGCCCTCCTGCTCGCGGCGCTGCGCTGGCCCCGCGTGGCCCTGGCCGCGCTCGTCGGCGGATGCCTCGCTCTCGCGGGCGCCGCCCTCCAGGCGCTGTTGAAGAATCCGCTCGCCGACCCGTTTCTGCTGGGCACCTCGGGCGGCGCCGCGGCGGGCGCGGCCTGCGCGGCGCTCGCCGGGGCCTCGCCTCTCGTGTCGCCGGCCGCCGCCTTCGTGGGTGCGGCGGTGGCGTCGGTCGGCGTGGCGGCGCTCGCCCGGCGGGGGGGACGGCTCGACCTGCAGCGGCTCCTCCTGGCCGGTCTCGTCGCCAACGCGTTCTTCTCGGCGCTCCTGCTGGCCGCGTTCTCGGTGGCTTCCGGCGAGGCCGCGCGGTCCATGCTCTTCTGGATGATGGGGAGCCTCGCGGACGCCACGCCGCTGCGGGTCGGGGTGCTCCTGCCCTACGCGGCGGTCGGAGCCGCCGTGCTCGCGGCGATGGCGCCGCGCCTGAACCTGCTCGCCGTCGGAGAGGAGAACGCCGGGGCTCTCGGCGTCGACGTCGAACGCGCGAAGCGGGTAGTCTTTCTGGCGGCGTCGCTTCTGACCGGGGCGGCCGTGGCATTCGCCGGCGTCATCGGATTCGTGGGGCTGCTCGTGCCCCACGGGGTGCGCCTGCTGACCGGCAACGATCAGCGCACCCTGTTGCCGCTGTCCTTCCTGGCCGGCGCGGGCCTGCTCGTCGCGGCCGACGCGGTGTCGCGCGCGGCGATCGCGCCGGCGGAGCTGCCCATCGGCGCCCTGACGGCCGCGATCGGAGCCCCGCTCTTCGCGTGGCTGCTCCTGAGGAACCCATGAGCCTGATCGAAGCGAGAGGCCTCTCGGCGCGCTACGGGCCGAACTCGGCCCTCTCGGGTCTGGATGCCGACGTCGCCGCGGGAGAGGTCGTCGCGATCCTCGGGGAGAACGGCTCGGGCAAGTCGAGCCTGCTGAAGGTGCTCGCGCGCGTGCTCCCGGTCGCGGGAGGCGAGATCCGTTTCGACGGCCGGCCGCTCGAGTCGATTCCGCGCCGCGAGACCGCCCGCCGCATCGCGTACGTTCCGCAGAGCGTCGATCTCGTCTTCCCGATCCTCTCGCTCGATCTCGTGCTGCAGGGGCGGGCTCCGCACGGTCGAGGCTTCGTGGCCGAGACGCCCGCGGACCGGCGCCTCGCGCTCGAGGCGATGCGCGCCTGCGACGTCGACGGCCTGGCCGAGCGCGACGCGGCGGCGCTGTCGGGCGGCGAACGGCGGCGCGTGTTTCTGGCGCGGGCGCTCGCGCAGGAGGCCGAGGTGTGGCTGCTCGATGAGCCGACCGCGGGCCTGGACCCCCGGCATCGCCTCGAGTACCTCGAGACGCTCTGGAGGGTCCACCGGGAGCGCCGGACCACCGTCCTCCTCGTGACCCACGAGGTGGGCCTCGCCGCGGACCTCGCGTCCCGATTCCTGCTCCTGAAGTTGGGCCGCACGGTGGCCCAGGGAAGCCGGGCGCAGGTCCTGACCGCCGATAACCTTGAGCGGGCCTTTGGGGTCCGATTCGAGGACCGCGGAGGGGGCCTGGCGCCCCGAAGTTCCATCCTGCCAGTGCATTCCGACGAGCCCTGAGCGGGTCCGGGGCCCCCGCTCCCGTCCTCGCTCTGCTAGCATTCGCACCTTCCCATGTGGTTCAAGAAAGACCGCGCCCCCAAAGAGCCCCGCGAAGGGCGCACCAGCAAGGTGCCCGAGGGCCTGTGGGTCAAGTGCGACAGCTGCCGCCAGATCCTCTACAACAAGGAGCTCGCCCGGAACTTCAAGATCTGCCCGAAGTGCGGATTTCACTTTCGCCTTTCGGCGCCGGAGCGGCTCCGGATGCTGTTCGACGACGAGAAGTACGTCGAGTCCGACACGGACCTGCGCTCCTCGGACCCGCTGCGCTTCCGTGACAGCAAGAAATACCGCGACCGCCTGCGCGCCGCGGAGGAGCACGTCGGGACGTCGGATGCGATCGTGGTGGGGTCGGGAACGATGGAAGGGATGCCCGTGATCATCGGTGCCATGGAGTTTTTCTTCATGGCCGGATCCATGGGCTCGGTCGTCGGCGAGAAGATCGCACGGGCGGCCGAGCGCGCGCTCGCGGAGAGAAAGCCGCTCATCCTGGTCTCGACCTCGGGCGGGGCGCGGATGCAGGAGGGCATTCTGTCCCTCATGCAGATGGCCAAGATTTCGGCTGCGCTCGGCCGGCTGGCGGAGGGGAAGATCCCCTACATCTCCGTCATGACGGACCCGACGACCGGCGGCGTGACCGCCTCCTTCGCGATGCTCGGGGACTTGAACGTCGCGGAGCCCAACGCCCTCATCGGCTTCGCCGGCCCGCGCGTGATCGAACAGACCATCCGCCAGACGCTGCCCGAGGGCTTCCAGCGCTCGGAGTTTCTCCTCGAGCACGGCATGCTCGACTTCATCGTCGACCGCTCCGAGATGAAGAGCACGCTCGCCCGATCCCTGCGCCTGCTCTACGGCTAGGCCGGGGCCAGGCCGAGGCCAGGCCGGGGTCAGCCCTGACCGACTGCCGTCGGGCGCCCGGCCTGACGCTTCGCCGGCTGCAGCGGGCTCGCCCCTCGACGAGGCTGCGCGCTCGACTGGAGAACGGGGACGCTCCGCGCGATCGCGGCGCGGATCCCGAATGCGGGCGGCAGCCGGCGCGGACGAGGACCGAAGAACACGCCGGCCGTCCTGTAAGCTCCGCGTCGCATGTCGGGTCTCGTGTGACGCGGTTCATGCCGCGGCTTCCGGCGCTTTCGCGCCTCGAATCCCTCGACCTGCGCGGGATCAAGCTCGGGCTCGCCGCCATCGACGATGTCTGCGGGCGCCTGGGCCGGCCGGAGCGGGCCGTCGAGTCCGTGCTCGTCGCGGGGACCAACGGCAAAGGCTCGACCGCTGCGGTGCTGGCTTCGATCGGCGATGCCGCGGGGCTCGCGACGGGGCTGTACACCTCCCCGCACCTCGAGTCGGTGACCGAGCGGATCCGCATCGGCGCAGACGACATCCCGACCGAAGAGCTGGACGCGAGACTCGCGGAGGTCTTCGCCGCGGCCGACCGCGCCCCGGCGCTCCCGCTGACCTACTTCGAGGCGATGACGGCGGCGGCGTTCGTGGCGTTTGCCCGGCGAGGGGTCGATCTCGCCGTTCTCGAGGTGGGGCTCGGCGGACGCCTCGATGCGACCAACGTCGCCCCCGCGGCCGCCTCGGTCGTGACGTCGATCGGAGTCGATCACGTCGAGGACCTGGGACCGACCCTCGAGTCGATCGCCGGCGAGAAGGCCGGTGTCTTCCGCGCGGGCCGGCCGGCGCTGACGGTCAGCACCGACGCCGGCGTCCGCGCCGTGTTCCGCGACGCGGCCGCGCGGATCGGAGCGACGCTGCACGAGCTGGCCCGGGAGACGCGGGTCGAGGTGCGGCGTTCGGGCCTCGAAGGCTCGCGGTTCCGTCTGGAGACGCCGCTCGGGGCCTACGAGCTCGAAACGCCCCTTCCGGGCCGGCACCAGATCGAAAACGCCGCGACGGCCGTGCGCGCGGCGGAACTTCTGCGGGGGGCTGTCGATCCGGAGGCGGTCGTTCGGGGCGTCGCCTCCGTGCGCTGGCCGGGGCGCCTCGAGGCGTTTCGGGTCCGCGGCGCGACGGTCCTGCTCGACGGGTGCCACAATGCCGCCGGCGCCGAAGCGCTTGCGCGGTTTCTCGCCGGCGCGCGCCTTCGGCCGGACCTCGTGTTCGGCGCCATGGCGGACAAGGACATCGAATCGATGGCCGCTTCGCTCGCCCCTGTGGTCGGGCGCGTCCGGCTCGTCCCCCTCGCCTCGCCGCGCGCCGCCTCCGTGGAAGAGCTCCTGCGGCGCTTCGAGTCCGCCCGTCCGGACGCGGCGGCGTCCCCCGGCCTCGAGGGGGCGCTGCAAGAGCTTCTCGGCCAGCCCCGTCCCGAACCTATAATCATCGCCGGTTCCCTGTACCTGGTCGGCGAGGCGCGCGCGCTTCTCTCCGGCCGCCTCGACGAAAAACGATGACCACCGCCGCCGCCTTCACGCGAGACCATTTCGAGAAGCTCGAAGAGGAGCGCCTGGCGATCTTCGCCTCCAAGAGCGCGCGCGCCGCGCGGCCGTACGGCCCCGTGTCTTCGAGCCCCGGCGACGTTCGGACCAACTATGCGCGCGACCGCGACCGCATCATCCACTCGCGCGCGTTCCGCCGTCTCAAGCACAAGACGCAGGTGTTCATCCCCTACGAGGGCGATCACTTCCGGACGCGCCTGACGCACACCCTGGAGGTCGCGCAGATCGCGCGCAGCGCCGCGCGGGCGCTCGGGTTGAACGAGGACCTGACCGAGGCCGTCGCGATCGGCCACGACCTGGGGCACACGCCCTTCGGGCACTCCGGCGAATACGTGCTCGACCGGCTGCTCCGGGACAGCCATCCGGAGGCGGGCGGCTTCAAGCACAACTTCCAGTCCGTGCGGGTCGTCGACCGGCTCGAGAAGCGCTACGAGGAGCCCGGGCTGAACCTCACGCACGACGTGCGCGAGGGCGTGCTCAAGCACACGGCCTGGCCTCGCGACTTCGCCTTTCCGCTCGACTTTCCGGAGGGCCTCCGCCTCGAGTCGGGAGGTTCCCTCGAGGCGCAGCTCGTCAACTGGTCCGACGAGATCGCGCAGCAAACACACGACCTGGAGGACGGCCTTCCCCTGACCGAGGAGAAGGCGATCGAGGTGCTCGCGATCTCGCGCCAGGTACGCGCGGCGCGCGGGTACGACAGCGATCCGTCGGCCCGCCGGGCCTCGCTCATCCGCGGCATGATCGGAGCCCTCACGGCCGACCTCGTCGAGGGCTCGCGCGCCCGCATCGAGCGCTGGCTCGAGACGAGCCGCGTCGCGACCGCCGACGATTTCTACGCCCGGCGGGACCGCCTGCCCGGCGACCTCGTCGCGTTTACCGATGCGGGCAAGCGGCTGTACACGGAGCTGCGCGAGTTCGTCTACCGCCACATCATCCATTCCTTCCCGGTGTCGCGGCACGACGGGCACGCACGGAGGGTCCTCGCCGGGCTGTTCGCGGCGTATCGCGACAACCCGCGCCTGCTGCCGGACGACGTCCTTCGCGGGCTCGAGCGGGATCTCGGTGTGCGGTTCCTGCGGGAGGTGCCGCTCGGCCAGGTCGAGCGCGAGGCCGAGGAACACTACCGGACGCGGCCCGGCTTCTACCGGGCGATCGCCGACCACCTGGCCGGAATGACCGACAGCTACTGCAACAACGAATATCGTGAGCTCGTAATCGAGTAGGACCGTCGCCGGCCGCCTTACAATCGGGTCCGGTGCCCGACCCTTCGTTCCGGTAGACAAAGGAGCCGCATGCCGCCCGCGACAACTCCCGCCGCCGCTCTGATGGACCGCGACCTCGCGGCCGTCGATCCCGAGGTCGCCCGCTGGATCGAGGCCGAACGGCGCCGACAGAACGACGGGATCGAGCTGATCGCCTCCGAGAACTGGGTGTCGCGGGCGGTCCGCGAGGCGCAGGGCTCCGTCCTGACCAACAAGTACGCCGAGGGATACCCGGGCAAGCGCTATTACGGCGGCTGCGAATACGTGGACAAGGTCGAGCAGCTCGCCATCGACCGCGCGAAGGCCCTCTTTTCGGCGGAGCACGCCAACGTTCAGCCGCACTCGGGCTCGCAGGCCAACATGTCCGTGTACCTCACGGCGCTGAAGCCCGGGGACACGATCCTCGGCATGGACCTCGCCCACGGCGGGCACCTGACGCACGGCCACCCGCTGTCTTTCTCGGGCCGTGAGTACAGGGTCGTCGCCTACGGCGTCCGGAAGGAGGACGAGCGGATCGACTACGACGCACTCGCGCGGCTGGCCCGCGAGCACCGGCCGAAGATGATCATCGCGGGGGCTTCGGCGTATGCGCGGGAGATCGACTTCGCGAAATTCGGCGCGGTCGCCGACGAGGTCGGCGCCGCCCTGATGTGCGACATCGCCCACATTGCCGGGCTCGTCATCGCCGGCCTGCACGCGTCCCCGGTGCCGCACGCTCCCTTCGTCACCACGACGACGCACAAGACGCTGCGCGGCCCGCGCGGGGGACTCGTGCTCTGCCGCGCGGCCCACGCGAAGGATCTCGACCGGAGCGTGTTTCCGGGCGTGCAGGGCGGCCCGCTCGAGCACGTCATCGCGGCGAAAGCCGTGGCGTTCGCCGAGGCGGCGGCGCCGGAGTTCGTCGCGTACCAGAAGCGGGTCGTCGCGAACGCGAAGGCCCTCGCGGCGGAGCTCTCCGGTCGCGGGTTCCGGCTCGTGGCGGGCGGAACGGACATCCATCTGGTGCTCGTCGACGTCGGCGAGAAGGGCATCTCGGGCAAGGACGCCGAGAAGCTCCTCGAGCGGGTCAACATCACGGTCAACAAGAACACGATCCCGTTCGACACGCGCTCGCCGATGGTGGCCTCGGGCATCCGCCTCGGCACACCGGCGGTCACGACGCGGGGGATGGGGATCGCCGAGATGGGCGTGATCGGCGCGTCGATCGCACGGACGCTCGACGCCGGCGACGACGCGGCCGTGCTGAACGAGGTCCGGCGCACGGTGTCCGAGCTCTGCGCCGCCTACCCGCTGGTGTGAGCCGGCGCGGCGCTGCCGTCGCGGCCGCGGCCCTGCTCGCCGCGCTGATCCTGGCGTCGCAGCCGTGGGGGGAGGTTCCACGGCGCCTGCGCTCGCTCGTCCGCTTCGCGCCCCGGGACCTCGCCGTTCGCCGGCTGGGCGGTTCGGGGACCGCCTTCGACCGGCGATACTTCGCGTTCCTCGAGAATGCGCGGCGCCGCCTGCCCGCGTCGGCGGCGGGCGTCGCGATCTACGGCACTCCGGCGGGGGAGCCGTACCTGTATCTCGCCAGCTACGTCTTCGCGCCGCGCCCGGTGCGCTTCTCGCCCGAGCGCCCGCCCGAGGGCTGGGTCGCGGCGATCTACGGATCGGGCCGCCCGCCGGACGCCCGCGTTCTCGACGCCTGGGACGACGGCGCGCTCGCGGTGCCCGAGTGATGGGAAATTTCCTCGTCTCGCTTTCCCGAATTGCCGGAGTCTCCGCGGTCGCCTGGGCCGCCGGATGGCTGGCCTCGCCGGCCGTCTGTCCCCCCGGGCGCGCCCATCGGGCGGAGCGCCTCGGGTGGAGCTGGGCGATCGGCGCCGCGCTCGTGGCCGCGATGGTTCCCCTGGCATTTCTCGCGCGGGTCGCTCCTGGCTGGCCCGCCTTCCTCGTTCTCGCGGCCGGTGCCGCCGCCGCCGGGCGTCTCCTCCGCGTGAAAGAGACCTCCGTTGCGCGGGTGATTCCGCCCGAATCCGCCGGCGCTCGCATCGTTCCCTTGCTCGCCGGCCTCGCGGCGCTGGGCGTGCTCCTCTATCTGCTCCGCGCCCTGACCGAGCCGATGTGGTCGAACGACTTCATCGCGATCTGGGGCCTCAAGGGCAAGACGATCCACGCCGCCGGAGCGGTGCCGCGGAACCTGGTCGAAGACCCGGCTCTCGGCTTCTCCCATCCGGAGTACCCGATCGGCCTGCCGTTTCTCTACGCCGGCGTCTCGTTTCTGACGGGCGGCTGGGACGACCACGCGATGGCGCTCCTTTTCCCACTCTTCCAGGTCGCGACGCTCGTGGTCCTTTTCGGCTGGCTGCGCCGGCACGGCGCTTCGCGCGGCGTGGCGTGGGCGGCGGCCGCGCTTCTGGCCTGCTTCGAGCCGCTGTACTCGGCGTTCCTGACGGGAGTGGCCGAGGTGCCGCTGTCGCTCGGACTGCTGCTTTTCGGGTCCGCGCTCGGCGACGCTCTCGAGGGCGATCCGGGAGCCTACCGGCGCGTCGCCGTCGCCTCCGCCCTCATCACGGCAACCAAGAACGAGGGCCTGTTCTTCGCGGCGGCGGGCTGCGCGATCGCCCTCCTCTTCGGCGAGCAGCGCCGGTGGAAGGTTGCGTTCTCGGCGCTGCCGACGGCCCTCGTCGTGCAGGGACTGCACATGGCGTGGCGCGGGACGCTCCCGCTCCGGGACTTCGATCTCGCCGCGTTCTCGCTCGGGGACGTGGGAGCGGCGCTCGTGGCGGCGGCGCGGCTGCCGGGTCCCGTCGGCTGGGCCGAGCTCGGGCTCGTCGCCGCCCTCGCCGCGCTCGGACGCCGGGCGCCCGAAGCGGGCTGGATGCTCGCCCTCGGCGCCTGCGGCCTGGCCGCGTACCTGCTGCTCCCGGCCTTCGCCGTCCGTGGGCCCTCCTGGCTGATCCAGACGTCGTTGCCGCGGACCTCGGCCGGCCTCGTGCCGCTCGCCGCCGGAGCGCTTGCGGTCCGCTTCCGCCGGGTGACGGCATGAAGCTCATTCCGCGGTTCGTGAAGGCGACCATCGTCGGCGGGTTCCTCTTCGTGATCCCGCTCATCCTCATGGGGCTGGTGCTCCGGCGGGGCCTCGACCTCGTAGGCAAGGTCGTCGGCCCGCTGGCGGCCCATTTCCCGGACCACCGGATCATGGGCGTGGGCCTGACCACGGTCCTCTCGGCGGTCGTCATCCTCATCGGCTCGTTCGTGCTCGGACTCGCCGCCCAGACGGCCGCCGGGCGCCGTGTCCGGGAATGGCTCGAGTGGACGATCCTCGGCAAGATGCCGGGTTACGCCATGGTCAAGGGCATCCTGCAGGGCTCGACCGGCCTCGAAGGGGAGGAGGCCGCCCGGGTCGTCCTGGCGCGGTTCGAGAATGCCTGGCAGCTCGCGGTCCTGGTCGAGACGCATTCGGACGGCCACTGCGCGGTCTACGTGCCGGGAGCGCCGAGCCCGGCCTCCGGCGCGATCTATTTCCTGCCGGCAGACCGGGTTCGTCCGACCGACATTCCGATGGCGAAGGCCCTGGCGACGCTGCGCCATTTCGGCGCCGGCTCGGAGGAACTGCTCCGGGGCAGGCTTTCGGCGCCCCCGTCCCCTTAGAACTGCCAGCCGATCGAGAGCGTCGGCCCCCAGTCGTTCCGGGGCTCGAGCGTCGTGGGATCGCGACTGTCGAAGCTGTCGAAGATCGAGATCGCGAGGTAGAAGTCGCTGATGATCTCGCGCTTGACCGAGCCGGTCGCTTCCACGCGCACGCGGCCGGAGACGGTGAAGCTCGGGTAGACGCCGAGAGCGGCGGCCACGGTGAGCTTGGGGAAGTCGTACATGAAGTACGAGTACCGGCCCCCGACCACGCCCTCGAGGCTGTTCGTGTCGGTTCCCGACACGGGAATCTCGTGGTTGCCGGTGAGGCCGGCGAAGGCGACGAGCGAGGCCTGGTTCGTCTGGATCAGGTAGCGTCCACCGCCGAAGCCCAGGGACTCGCGCAGGTCCAGGCCGAGCTGAATGTTGCGGTCGAAGCCCAGGCCGGCCTCGAGGATCCACCGCTTCCCGATGAACCGGTCGTAGCGAAGGCCGAACGAAGCGCGCGAGGCGGCCGTCACGTTGTCCTGGCGGCTGAAAAAGGCGGTCAGGTCCGTCACGATCTCCGCTTCGCGGACCCGGTAGGTGCCTTCGAAGTCGAAATTGAACTGGACGAGGTTGGACGACTGCGTGTAGTTGAAACCGAGGTCGAGCGAGCCCTCCCACCGCTTCCAGAAAGTCTGGTAAACGGGGGTCAGGCCGAATACGTCGAAGAAGTCGACCGTGATCGTCTGCGGACCGGACACGACCATGAGCTTGCCCGGCGGGTCCGACGGCGCGAGCGCGCCGTAGTGATGGAGCCCGTCGATCGTCTCGACGTCGAACTGCTTGTCCGATGAGATCGACGTGATGAGGCTCCACTTGATCTTGATCCAGCTCGAGTGCGACGTGTCGACGGTGAGCCGACCCGAGCCGTAGGTCTTGATCTCGCCGGTGACCCGATCGCCGTTGACGAGGGTGACGACGTCGGTCTTCTGGGCGAGGGCGGGCAGGGACGGAGAAAGCAGCGCGAGCGCGATCAGCACACGGAGGCCGAGGCCGCGTTTCGGGCTCAAGCGGCGGAGAAAGCTCTCGAGCGCATGGATCCTCCGGTGAAAAATCGAGACGATCTTATCTCCGCAGCGTCCAGCCGAGAGCGAGAATCCCGAGGGCCGCGATCCAGCTGCCGGCGACGCGAATCGCGATCCGCGTCCATCCCGTCCGCAGCGCCGCGGCGAGCGCCGCGGCGAGAACGGCGACGAGAAGAGCGGCGCTCGCGGCTCCGAGCATCCCCGTCGCGCCGGCGCCCGCCGCCGCCATCGCTCGGCCGTTCCAGAACCCCGCCCAAAGACCGACGGCCGCCGCCGCCGCGGCGACCCCCGCGGGCGGCAGCTCGCGGTCCCAGGCGAGCAGCGCTCCGGTGGCGAGCATCAGGATGGTCGTGCCGAGGGCGGGTGCACCATTGCCTCGAAGCGCGAGCCCGGCCGCTCCGGCCGCGATCCACGCCACCGGAAGCACCCCGATCAGCCGGCGGCCGCCGGCGGGCCCGCGCAGACCCGAGAACAGCGACAGCGCGAGGACCGGCAGGACCTCCTCGAACGACGCGAAGAAATGCGCGGCGCCGTCGTAGAACGGGCCCACGCCGGTCGACACCAGGTGCGCGAGGACCGGGCTCACGGGAAGAGGGCCCGCCACAGGAAGAAGACGCCGGCCGCGGCCACTCCCGAGCCGGCGACCCGCACGAGGCGGCGCCCGGCCGGGCGTTCGTGGAGCAGTCCGATGGCGATGCCGACGCCGTGGAGGCACCCGGTCGCCACCACGAAGCCGAGGCTGTACGCGAGCGCGGAGGTCCCGGGCGCGAGCTCGCTGCCGTGCGCAAAGCCGTGAAAGATCGCGAACACCGCGACGATCGTCATGGCGGCGCCGAGCTTCGGTTTCCACTCGAAGGTCACCGAGAGTCCGAGGACGATCGCCGAGAGGGCGATTCCGACCTCGATGCCCGGAAGAGGCACTCCGACGAGGCCGAGGAAGCCGCCGAACGCCATCATCATCGGGAAGGTCACGGGAAGGATCCAGATCGCGGGTGCGCCGAGCTGCGCTCCCCACAGGCCGACGGCGACCATCGCGAGAATGTGGTCCCAGCCCGAGAGGGGATGGTGGAACCCGGCCGCGAACCCGGCCGCCGCGCCCTTCTCGGTGTGGGCGAATGCGATTCGGGGCAGGAGCGCCATGGCGGCCGCGGCCGAAAGGATTCGAAGCCCTCGCCCCATCCCGCCCCTCCCACCCGCCCCCCGGGCCCCGTCCTCGTCGAGGAAACGCCGGGACATCCCGCTGTGGATCCGGGGAGGCCTGGCGTCCGGGCTCAGTGCGCGCTCGCCTTCTTGAGCCACTCCTCGGCCGCCTCAAGGCTCCGGAAGACTCCGGTGCGGGCAAAGTATGCCTCCGTGAACGCCTCGAAGGCCCGGGCCATCCCGAAGAGAATCTCGCTCGCGACCACGATGGCGATCGAGCCGAACCGGACCTTCCGGGCGGCGTCGGCGGCGCGCGCGGCGGCCGAGCGCATCTGGCCGATGTTCGGCGCCGAGGTCATCTCCCGGAGATCGAGGAGAACGTCGGCGCCGACCGGGCAGTCGGCGTCGGACTCGAGCTCGTCGAAATGCGCGAGGACTTCCGCGAGCGTCGCGGAGCCGGAACAGTGCGTCACGATCCGGCGAAGCTCCGGGTCGATGCGATAGGTCACCGGCATGCGGGAGATGCTATCGTGCGGCGCTTCCCGCCGCAGGCGCCCGGCTTATGATCCCGCTCCGGATCGTTCGACATGAACTCGGAACCGGCGAGGGCGACAGAAATGGATCGTCGTGGACATCGAGACGCACGCGTTCGGACCGCGCTCTTCCTAGCCGCCGGCCTCGTCCTGCTGGCGGCTTGCCGAAAGGAAGCGCCCGCGATCTCGGCGGCCGAGCCGCCGCCGCCTCCGGCCGCGCCGGGCGCGGCCCCGGCTCCGGCGACGGACCCCGGACGGCTCGTCGGACGCTGGCAGCGCTCGGACTCCGACTACACGATCGAGGTGACCCGCGCCGGCGCCGACGGCTCGATCGACGCGAAGTACTTCAATCCGCAGCCGATCCGCGTTTCGCGCGCGGCCTGGAAGATCGACGCGGGCCGGCTGATCCTCTTCGTCGAGCTGACCGACCGGGGCTACCCCGGGAACAACTATGCGCTTCTGTACGATCCGGGCTCGGACTCGCTCGCCGGCGAATACCGGCACCTCGGGCTCAACGAGACGTACGAGGTGGCGTTCTCGCGGCTGAAAGCGGCGGGCGCGCCGTAGCCGGAATGGGCGGCCGCGCGGCCGCCCCGGAAGTCGCGCTACTTCTTCTCCGGCGTGGCCGTGGCCTTTTCGACGGCCGCGACGAGCGCCGCGCCGTCTCTGTTCTTCGCCTCCCCGCGGATGATGATGTCGATCGGGGACACGAGCTTCCCGTAGTAGTTCTTGTTCCAGTCCTCGGTCGGCTTGATCACGGTCCCGTTGACGTCGACGCCGCCGTAGAGGCCTTTGGACCGGGAGTAGACGAGGAAGTCGGCGTTCGGCTTGGCCCCGGCCCCCACGCCGACCGGCCCGGCCGCGACGCTCGCATTCGCTCCGGCCTTGACGCTGCCGGACATCAGGGATTCCAGCGCCTTCTTGTTCATCACGAGCGTGACGATCTCCGAGGCGTTCACGCCCGCCTGGAAACCGACGCTCGCCGTTCCCATGGTGTAGAAGGCCGGGCCCGCCCAGCCCTTGTCGCCCTTTGCGACGAGGACCGCGCGGCCGCCCGAGCCCCCGAAGATGAACCCGGCCTTGACGACCTTTGCGGCGATCAGGAAGCCGACGGCGTCCTGGTCGTGCTCGCGGAACCAGGTCAGGTTCGGGTCGGACTGGAAGTTGTTCCAGGTCGTCAGGCACTCGTCGACCAGCTTCTGCTGCTCGCTCTGGGCGGAGGCGGGAGCGGCGGTGACGGCGATCCCGACGGCCAGCGCGAAGGCGCCGAAACGGACTCTGCGGTTCGACATGGGATTCCCCCTCGCCCCCGGATTTATCACACCGAACTCCAGTCGGTCCGATGCGGCCGCATGGACGTCGGGACGGCGGTCGGCTACTTCCTGTGCATCCACCGGATCCGGAGCACGTCCCACAGCGTTTGGACGGCGTCGCGCACGACCCGGACCTTGGACTCCGGTGAGTTGAACCAGAGAACCGGCACCTCGGCGATCGAGAACCCTTCCCGCCGCGCCAGGTACAGCAGCTCGACGTCCCACGCGAAGCGGTCGATGCGCGCCTCGCGAAAGAGCGTGCGCGCGGCGTCGCCCCGGAAGAGCTTGAAGCCGCACTGGGTGTCCTGGATCCCGGGCACGGCGAAAAGCTGGATCAGCCGGTTGCCGGCCTGGCCGAGAAGGACCCGGTGGGGCGCCTGTTTTCGCCCCACGAGGTCCTGCTGCAGCGCGCGCGAGCCGATCGCGACCGGGTGCGTCGGAAGCCTCGCGGCGAGCTTCGAAAACTCGGAGAGCGGAGTCGACAGGTCCACGTCGCAGACGAGGACGGGGTCCCCGGAGGCGGCCAGGACGCCAGTCCGGACGGCCGCGCCTTTCCCCCGGTTCTCCGCGTACGAGATCACCTTGACCGCGAGACCCTCGTCGGCTGCGAGCCGGCGCGCGAGCGTCGCGGTGTCGTCGGCGGAGCCGTCGTCGACGAGGAGCACTTCCCAGTCGAGGCCGCCGGGCCGGCCGCGCGTCCACTCCGCGACGCCGCGCACGCAGGCTTCGATCCGGTTTGCCTCGTTGTAGGCGGGGATGACGAGGCTCGCGGTCACGGCCTTTCGGCCTCGATCACGATCTGGTAGCCGAAGAGCGTCGGCCAGAGGCGGGCCGTCGCCCGGGCGAGGGCCCGCACCGGCCAGGCGAGCGGGGCCCGCCCGAGGACGGGGGCGGCGAGCTCGTAGGGCATCGCCGTCGCCGCGACGGACCGCACGCGGAACCCGCCGTCCTCGACGAGCTGACGCGCCGAACGGCGGGTGTAGAAGCGCAGGTGCGTGCGGTCGAAGATGCCGCGCTCGGCGTAGGGAAACCGTCCCAGGAGGACGGCGGCGCGCACCGTGACGTTGGCGACGTTCGGGACCGAAACGAGGAGCGTGCCCCCGGGCCGGAGCCACGCGCGGATGCGAGCGAGCAGGTCTTGCGGCCGGGACAGGTGCTCCAGCACGTCGGCGCAGACCACCGCGTCGAACGGCGCGTCCCAGTCTCCGGCCGACATGGCGTCGGCGGCACGCCAGTCGTCGTAACCCTCGCGGCAGGACGGGGGCAGCGAGGCGTCGGGCTCGACGCCGGCGAGGTAGGCGCACCGGGCGCGCACCGCGCGGCCCAGGTGCCCTCCCGCGGCCCCGAGGTCGAGGAGTCGCAGCCCCGCCGGCATCGCGAGCACGCGTTCGCGCAGGAGGGCGTGGGAGGAGCCCGGAATCTCCTTCCAGGCGTACTTCTCGGACGCGTCAGCCACGGAACTTCTGGGCGATGGGGTAGCGGCGGCCCTCGCCGAAGGCGCGCTCGGTGACCTTGGGCCCCGGCGCCATCTGAAATCGCTTGTACTCGGCGGCGTCGATCCGGCGTGCGATGTCCCGCGCCAGGGCGACCGGGACCTTCGCCGCGCGCGCCGCCTGCGCCGGAGGCAGAGCCCGGTCGACGAGGGCCTCGATCAGCGGATCGAGGACGTCGTAGGGCGGAAGCGAGTCGGTGTCCTTCTGGTTCGGCCGGAGTTCCGCGGACGGGGGCTTTTCGATCGTCGCCCGCGGTATCCGCTGGGCGTCGCGATTGAGCTCCTCGGCCAGCGCGTAGACCATCGTCTTCGGGACGTCCGAGATCAGGGCGTAACCCCCGGCCATGTCGCCGTAAAGCGTGCAGTAGCCGACGGCGATCTCCGACTTGTTCCCGGTCGAGAGGACGAGGTGCCCGAACCGGTTGGACAGCGCCATGAGGATCGCTCCGCGGATCCGCGCCTGGAGGTTCTCCTCGGTCGTCGCGCCTCCTCCCGCGCCGAGCGCGGGGGCGAGCGTCGCGCGGTAGGCGTCGAAGACGGGTCCGATCGGCACGACCTGGAGGGCGATCCCGAGGCGCTCGGCGAGGTCCTTCGCGTCGCGGAGGCTCCCCTCGGAGGAGTAGGGTCCCGGCATCGCGACGCCGTGCACCCGGTCGGCCCCGAGGGCCTCGACCGCGAGGACCGCGCAGACGGCCGAGTCGATCCCGCCCGACAGGCCGAGAACGGCGGTCCGGAAGCTGCACTTGGCGGCGTAGTCGGCGAGCGCGAGGACGAGCGCCTTGCGCAGGCCCGGGAGCGCGGCGTCCGCCGGTTCAAAGGGGCCGCGTCCGCCCGGGACCTCGATCATCCAGAAGTCTTCGGCGAACCGCTTCCCGGCCGCCGTGAGCCGGCCGCCCGCGTCGAACGCCGTCGAGGCGCCGTCGAAGACGAGGCCGTCGTTGCCGCCGACGAGGTTGCAGTGGACGAGCGGGACCCGGGTGCGGCGCGCGATCTGCGCCATCATCCTTCGCCGGAGCTGGTTCTTTCCGAGCGAGTACGGCGAGGCCGAGATGTTGACGTGCAGATCGGCGCCGTCGCGTTTCAGCTCCGCCACCGGGTCGGTCGGATAGAGCGGGCGCCGCCAGAAGGTCTTGTCGTTCCAGATGTCCTCGCAGATCGTGACGGCCACGCGACGCCCACGGATCTTGAGCGTCAGGCCGCGGTCTCCCGGCTCGACGTACCGTCCCTCGTCGAACACGTCGTAGGTCGGCAGGAGACGCTTGCGGTAGCTCGCGATTGGCCGGCCGCGCCGCGCCGCGATGGCCGTATTGAAGACACGCCGCCCGGACCGCGCCCGGTTTCGCTGGAGCGATCCGAAGATCCACGTCGCCGCGCCCGACGCCCGGGCGATGCGTTCGGCCGTCTCCTCGCTCGCGACCGTGAACGCGAGCCGCTCGACCAGGTCGCGCGGGGGATAGCCGCAGACCGCGAGCTCCGGAAACAGGACGAGATCTGCGCCCTCGCGCTCGGCCCGGCGGCCGGCGTCCAGGATTCGGGTGGCGTTGCCCTGGAAGTCGCCGACGGTGGTGTCGATCTGCGCGACCGCGACGCGCAGAGGCCCTCGCAGCTCAGTCAACGGTCAACGCACACCCGGAGAGCCGGTCGGCCGGGGTGGGCGCCTGGGGGTCCCGGGCGCTCCAGAGAAGCAGGAGTCCGCCGGTCAACACGGTGGCGAGCGTGCCGAGCCAGCGGCGAAACGCCGCCCCCGCCGTCAGACCCGCGTGTGAGCCGTCCGGTCGGGCCGAGAGGTCGGCCAGGGCCATGCCCACCGTCCGCCCGAACGCCATGATCGGAACGATCGTCGAGAAGCCCCAGAGGTACACCAGAAAGCCGGCGACCCATCCGTATCCGGAAAGTCGCGGGCTCTGGCCGGAGACGAGGCGCGCCCCGAGGATGGCGAGCGCCGCGAGCAGCAGGACCATGGCCACGTCCGCGGCCGCGGCGGGAAGGCGCGACGACAGGGGCGCGGCGCGGCCGGGGATCGGGGCGGCGGCGGTTTCGGCGGTCGGCGTCGCGGCCGCGTCGCCCGGAGCGGCGTCGAAGAGGGGGAAGTCGTCGAGGGGACCGTTCGATTGCACGCGGATGGAGCCTACGGACGCTGCTGCACGTGCCGAACGTAAATGCGGCCCATCAGATCGAGGTCACCCTTGACGTACTTCTCGGCGAACTTCTTGTGCCGGACGGCATCCTCGTCGCCCGGCTCGATCGCGACGACCTCGGAGAAGCTCTCGGCGGCTTTGGGGTAGAGGCCGTTCTGGAGCTGGGCGATCCCCTGGTTGTAGTAGCTGCGGAGCAGGTAGGAGCGCGCGTCCCGGTTTGTCCGGTCGGCCTGAAAGATCCGCCAGAGAATCGGGATGGCCGTTTCGTATTCGGCCTCGTTGTAGAGCTTCACGGCCGGCGTCAGCTCGGTGACTTTGTCCGACGCCACGCCCATCGACTGCGCGAACGACGGATCGGCCGAAAACGCCGAGGCGGCAAGGTTGAAGTTCTTGAGCGCTTCGATGTATCGCTTCTCTTCGAGCGCCTTTTCGGCGAGTTCCCGCTGCGCAACGGCCTCCGGGGGCGGTCCGCCGGCGGACACGCTGGTCCCGGTGCCGCCCTCGGCGGGAGACGCGCTCGCGGCCGACGTGTCCGCTGAGTCGGTCTTTCGCGACAGGGACGCCAGCAGCTTCTGGGCCCGGGCGTAGTCGGGATGGTTCGGCCCGATCTTCTTGAGCTCCGCGATCGTCTCCGGGACTTTGCCATCGCGGAAGAGCTCGGTCGCGCGCTCGAGCGACGCACCGCCCCCGGGGGGGGCCGGGGCCGCCTGCCCGGGGCCCTTCCGGAGCAGGAAAAAAGCGCCCACCAGGATGGCGAGCAGGAGGGCCCCACCGACCGCGAAGATGAACCGGCGGTCGATCGGGCCGCGGACCTTCTCCGGCCCCTCCGTCGGCCTCGCCGGCGCTGGCTCGGGAAGGTCCATGAATTCGGGCTCGGCGACCTCGGTCATCTCCTCGGCGAGGATGTCGCCCTGCGGTGCCTTGCGTGAAAGGTCGAGGCCCGCCGAGGGGCGGGCGAGCTCCTGTTCGATCCGGTCGATGTAGGAGCGGGCCGTGGCATCGGTCTCGTCGAGCGCAAGGACTCCGAGGAACGCCTCACGGGCCGCAGTGAAGTCGCCGGCCTCGAACTTCTCGCGCCCGAGCCGGAGGCTCTCGGCGACGCGGCGATTGCCCTCCGCCATCTCCTGACGCGCTTTTTCGATTCGTCCGACGGCTTCGCTGTTGTTGATGTCGATGAGGAAGATCCGGGACCAGATCTCGATGGCCTGCTGGCGGTTGCCGCCCTCGGCGGCGGTGTCGCCGCGGGCGAGCAGGCCGTCGATCTCCTGCTGCGGCGACGGCGCCTCCGGTTCCGGTTCGGGGGCGCCCATGCTGAAGGCCGAGGGGTAGCCGTCGAGCGCGGCGCCGGGGGCCTCCGGTGCGGCGGGAGGCTCGCTCCACATGCCGCTCGGCCCGGAGTCGAAGGCCGAAGGCGTCTCGGCGGCGGGGAATTCGTCGAGGGACAGGGGCCCGGTCGGGGGACGCCCGCCGAAGTCGGGCGGCTGCACGGCCGCCGCGCTTTCGAGCGGCTCGTCGAGCGAGAGCGAGTCGAGGCTCAGGTTGCCGATGCCCCCGTCGTCGGGGCTCTCCGCCGACGCCAGCTCGAAGGAGGGCGACGGCGTCGCCGCGCCGGGTTCGTCCTTGAGGAGCGCGAATCCCGGGTTGGTCGACTCGCCGACCTCCTTCGAGGAGAGCGCGGCCAGCCGGCTTTCGAGGAGGGTCACCGACGGATGGTCCGGATCGATCGACCGGATCTTCTCGAGGGCGGCGCGCGCTTCGGCCGGTTGGCGTGAATCGAGGGCCACCATCGCCCGCTGGCGGGCGGCGTCGAGCTGCGGGCCGGCGTCCCGGCGCTGCCTGGCTTTCGCGAGGATCGTGGTCGCGTCGCGGTTGCGGGGCAGCGCCACGAGCACCTGCTCGGCCGACGCGATGGCGGCTTCGAAGTCGCGGGCGTTGAGGCTCTCGGCCGCGCGGACGAGGAGCTTGTCCGCGTCGATCGAGCCCATCCGCTCCTGCGGCGTCGGCGTCTCGGCCACGATCGCCTCGAGCGACGCGATGTCGACCGCCGCGGCCGGGTTCTTCGCCTTCTCCATGAGCTGCCGGGCAGGGGAAAAGCGCGGATCCATCTTCAGGATGAAGTCGCAGCCGATCACGCAGTCGTCCCTCTTTCCTTCCCGGAAGAGGTTCAGCGTGTGGCGGAACGTCGACAGGATCTTCCCCCGGACCTCCTTGGGAAGGGAGGGGTTCCCGGGGTACGCCCCGGGGGCGGGCGTGCTGCTCATCGGGGCCACCACCAGGGTGCCGTGGAGGGAACGGTGTTCGTGTTCACGTTGCCGCTGATTATAAACTGCCCAGTCAGGAACTTGAGGCATGCCGACGATCATCGAGTGCGTTCCAAACATCTCGGAGGGGCGTGACCGGGCCTCGATCGACGCCATTTCGGCCGCGGTGCGGGCCGTCGCCGGCGTTCGGCTACTCGATGTCTCGTCCGACGCGTCGCACAATCGCAGCGTCCTGACCTTCGTCGGCGACGCCTCGGCGGTGCGGCGAGCCGTCACGGCGCTGTTCGAGGCGGCGATCCCGCGGATCGACCTGCGCCGCCACCAGGGCGAGCATCCCCGGATGGGCGCGGTCGACGTCGTCCCCTTCATTCCGATCCGGGGCGCCTCGATGGATGACTGCGTGGCGCTCTCGCGGGAGTCGGGGGCCGAAATCGGGGAGCGCTTCGGCGTTCCGGTCTATCTGTACGAGGAGTCCGCCGCGTCCGACGCGAGGCGCAACCTCGCCGAGGTGCGCAAGGGCCAGTTCGAAGGGTTCGCCCAGAAGATGAAAGAGGCCCGGTGGAAGCCGGACTTCGGGCCGGGCGAGCCCCATCCCTCGGCCGGCGTCGTCGCCGTTGGCGCGCGCGCGTTCCTGATCGCCTACAACATCAACCTCGCGACCCGGGAACTCGCCGTCGCCGACCGGATCGCGAAGGCGATCCGGCACCTTTCGGGCGGTTTCCGCTATGTCAAGGCGATGGGTGTCGAGCTCTCCGACCGGGGCCTCGTCCAGGTCTCGATCAACATGACGAACTTCAAGAAGACTCCGCTCCACCGCGTCTTCGAATGCGTGCGCTCGGAGGCCGAGCGTCACGGTGTCGCGATCGTGGGATCCGAGATCGTGGGGCTCACACCGGCCGAGGCCCTCTACGCCGCCGCCGAGCACTTCCTGCGACTGGAAGGGTTCTCGTCCGAACAGGTGCTCGAGACGAAGCTGCTCGGCGAGTGAGCGGCGCCGTGCCTACGGCTCGCCGCTGACCGCCCGCCGCGCGACCTCTTCGTCCGCCGGCTCCACCGCCGGGCTCGTCAGCGCCGCGTGCAGGGCGCGCGCGAACTCGATGTGCAGGGCGTGGCCGGCCTTGCGTGCGTGGATCCGGCCCTCGAGGGGCCGGCCGAGCAGGGCGAGGTCGCCGATGAGGTCCATGACCTTGTGCCGGACGAATTCGTCGCGGAACCGCAGAGGGCCCGAGATGATCCCCTTGTCGTCCAGGACGACGGCATTGTGGAGCGAGCCTCCGCGGGCGAGGCCGCGGGAGCGCATGGCCTCGACTTCCCGGGCGAACCCGAAGGTTCGGGCCGGTGCGATGCGCGATGCGAACTCTTCGGGGCGCAGCGTGAAGGTCAGTTCCTGGCGGCCGACGATGGGGTGGGGGAAGTCGATCTCGTAGGTAATGGTCAGGCCGGGACCGTCCGGGATGTACTCGACGCGGCGATCCTCGCGGATCACCTCGACGGAGCCTGCGAGAGTCAGCGGCCGGGCGAGCGCATCCTGGCGCTCGAACCCGGCGGCGTGGAAAAGTCGAACGAAGGGAAGCGCCGAGCCGTCGAGAATGGGGACCTCGGGCCCCTCGATCTCGATCAGGCAGTTGTCGAGCCCGACGCCGGCGGCCGCCGAGAGGGCGTGCTCGACGGTCCCGATCGAGACTTCGCCGAGCTTGAGGGTCGTGGCCAGGTCGAAGCTGGAGGCCGACTCGAGTCGGGCCGGGATGGGGCAGTTGGGGTGCTCCCGACGCAGAAAAACCAGGCCGTGATGAGCGGGCGCAGGGTGAAAGTGGGCCCGCACGGGATGGCCGGAATGGAGGCCGACGCCGTCAATGGAGACCGTCGTCTTCAGTGTTGTCTGCTGGCGCATGCCTCTGTCTACGGAACCCGATCCCTCGCAGTATTAATGCAAATTTCCGAGCTGAAGTAGTACTACTGCGGTATCCCTTTATTCTTGAAAAGCTTAGCACATCCGCGCCCAAAACGGCGCAATCCGCTCACCGTCAGACGATTGAACAGCGGTGTCCTCCAGGGAGAGCGCGAAGACTTGCGGGAAGGCCGGGTTAGACTGCCCGGCCGGACCGCGCCATGAAGCCCCAGAACGCCCGACCGAAGACCCAGGCAGTCAAGCCGATTGCGTCGAATCGCAAGGCCTTTCACGAGTACTTCATCGAGGACCGCATCGAGGTCGGGCTCGTTCTGACCGGCACCGAGGTGAAATCGCTGCGGGGAGGCCGGGCCCAGCTCAAGGACTCCTATGTCCAGTTTCGCGACGGGGAGGCCTATCTCGTCGGGGCCCACATCTCCCCGTACGGCGCGGGATCCTGGACGAATCACCTTCCGGAGCGGGACCGGAAGATTCTGCTCCACCGACGGGAGCTCGACCGATGGGCCAGTGCCGTCGCGACCCGCGGCGTGACCTGCGTGCCCCTCTCGCTGTACTTCAAGGGCTCCCATGCCAAGGCCGAGATCGCTCTGGTGAAGGGCAAGAAGCTCCACGACAAGCGCGACGCCATCCGAGACCGCGAGGTCAAGCGGGAGGCCGACCGGGAGATGCGGCACAGATGAGGCGGCGCTCGTGACTGCGGGTCCCGACGACGACTCGATCCGTGATCTCCGCCCGGGCGATCTCGAAGAGGCGTACCGGCTCGACCAGAGCTGCTTCGAGGAGGGCATCGCATACACCCGCGGCCAGATCCGCGACTTCCTGACCCGCGACGGCGCGATCGCGCTCGCCGCGGACGGGGACGACGGGAGCCTGGCGGCGTTCGCCATCGGTCACGCTGCGGGCTCGCGGGGCCACGTCGTCACGATCGACATTGCGGCCTCGCACCGGAGACGGGGGCTCGGCCAGCGACTCCTTTCGGAGCTCAAGGCCCGGATGGCCGCCTCCGGCGTGCGCGAGGTGCGTCTCGAGGTCGACAAGCGCAACACGCACGCGATCCGGTTCTACGAGAAGATGGGCTTTCGGTCGACCCGCACGCTGCCCGATTACTACGGCGCGGGCCTCGACGGCCTGCGCATGACCCGGAGGTTGTAGGGGCGGCCCTGGCGGCCGCCCGGGGCGGGGATAGGCCCTGCTCCGAGAACCGAGGTCAGGCCCGGCAGTAGGACGGCACCCAGCTCCGCGCGATGACGTCTTCGGGCATCGTCGTGTAGGAGAAGGCCCGGGCCTCCCGCACCATCTGCCCGATGTCGAAGAGGTACTTCGCCTCGGGCAGGTCCCGGTAGAAGGCGCGGAACATCGGCCCGACCATGGCGCGCGCGACGTGGATGCCCACCCGGCCGATGAAGTTCCGGCGCTGTCCGACGTGCGCCATCTCGTCGGTCATGATCTCCCGCAGGAGCGCCCGGACGCGGTCGCGGGCCGCGGGCTCGTCGGCCATGATGTCGTCGATCGCGGTGTCGATGTGGAGGTACAGGGTCAGGCCCATGAGCTCGCTGACGAACGCCGGGGGGTTCATGAGGACGCCCGGGAACCTCGAGAAGACGGCATACATCCGGCGCATGCCGTCGCCCGGCGGCACCCACTCGACGCGGTCGAGGTGGAAGGTCCGGAACATTTCGTGGAAGAGCCGGACGTGGCTGAACTCCTCGCAGAGGTGGTACCGGCTGATGCGCTGGGTGGTGCGCACGGCGTACTTGATCGAGGGGGTCGCGTCCCAGGCGCAGGAGATCCCGGCCCACTCGTGGCGGGCGAACTTGTAGAGAAAGGTCAGCAGGAGGGTCTTCCGGTCGAACGTCGAGGGATCCTCCTGCAGCTTCACGTAGTTGCGGTAGAAGCGCTCGGGGTCGGGCAGGGGCTGGTGCGACCGGACGGGGTTCGCATGGAAGGCGGCGAGGATCTCCTTCTTCCGGGTCAGGTCTTTGCTCTCCTCGAGGATCTCTCCGTCATGGCGCTGGGTGTAGGTCCAGTAGGACTCGAAGTTGTCCTCCCGCTCCCGCGGCCCGGCGGACGTGAAGATCGACTTGAAACGCTTCGGCGCGGCGGCCGGCGATGCGACGGTGCTCATAGACCGCGGATCGTACCCGATTCCGGGCCCTCGGCGAGGGGAGCGGCCCGCTCAACCCGGGAGAATGCGGCGAACGAGCCTCTTCGTCAGTGGATCCGGGCGAAGCGCGAGCGTTCCTGCTCGGCCCCCGGACCGCGCGATTCGGTCAGGAAGCACTGGAACGCCTCCGCCGGGAGGGGACGCGAGAACAGGAACCCCTGGAGCTGGTCGCAATCGCGTTCTTTCAGGAACGCGAGCTGCTCTTCGGTCTCGACGCCTTCCGCGATCACGACGAGCTCGAGGCTGCGGCCCATCGCGATGACCGCCATCGCAATCGCGGCGTCGTCCTTGTCGCCCGGCAGGTCGCGGACGAAGGACTGATCGAGCTTGATGCGGTCGATGGGGAAGCGCTTGAGGTAGTTGAGCGACGAATATCCGGTGCCGAAGTCGTCCATCGAGATCCGCACGCCCTGTTTCTTGAGGCCCCAGAGCGTGTTGATCGAGTGCTCCGCGTTCTGCATCGCGTTGGACTCGGTGATCTCGAGGTCGAGCTTGTCCGCGTCGAGCCCCGTCTCGGCGAGCGCGTCGGTCACCTGGCGGACGAGATCGGCCTGCTGGAACTGGCGCGAGGAGAGGTTGACCGAGACCGTGAGCTTCGGGAATCCCTTCTCGTGCCACTTGCGCGCCTCGGCGCAGGCCGTGCGGAGCACCCACTCGCCGATCGGGACGATCAGCCCCGAGAGCTCGGCGATCGGGATGAACTCGCCGGGCGCCATCATCCCGAGCTCGGGGTGACGCCAGCGAAGGAGCGCCTCGGCCCCCAGGACCTCGGCGGTGTTGAGGTCGATGAAGGGCTGGAAGTGGAGCTCGAGCTCGTCGTTGGCGACGGCCTGGCGCAGGCGGCTCTCGAGCGAGAGGCGCTCGATGGCCTTGGCGTTCATCGCCGGGGTGTAGAGCTGGTAGTTGTCGCGGCCCTGCTCCTTGGCCCGGTACATGGCCGAGTCGGCGTTTCGGACGAGGTTGTCGGCATTGTGCCCGTCGGACGGATAGACCGCCACGCCGACGCTGGTGGTCACGAAGAGCTCGCGACCGTCGATCCAGAACGGATCGTGGATGGCGTCGCAGACCTTTTTCGCGATCTTGGCGGCGTCTTCCTCGGCGCTGATGCCCGGGACGAGCAGGATGAACTCGTCCCCGCCGAGACGCGCCACGGTGTCGCCCTCGCGAACGTGCTCCTGGATCCGCTCGGCGACCTGACGCAGCAGCTCGTCGCCGACCGAGTGGCCGAGGGAGTCGTTGATGACCTTGAACCGGTCGAGGTCGAGAAACAGCACGGCGAGCCGCTGGTTGTGCCGGTGGGCCTGCGCGACCGCGAGCGTCAGCCGGTCGTTGAAGAGCAGCCGGTTGGGAAGGTTCGTGAGCGGATCGTGGAAGGCGAGGTGCTTGACCTGTTCCTCGGCGCGCTTGCGTTCGGTGACGTCGATCGTCGTGCCCTCGATGACCGAGAGCCGGCCGTCCGGCCCTTCGATCAGGTTCTCGCTCTCGAGGACCCAGACGCGGCTTCCGTCCTTGCGTTTCAAGCAGAGCTCGTAGTTCGTCAGGCTCTGCCGCTCGAGGAGCTTCGCGAGCGCGGCCTGGCGGTCCTCCGGCTTGAGGTAGAAGTCCCAGGCGGCCTGCTGCAGCACCTCTTCGCGGGAGGCGTAGCCGAAGATCCGCGCGAAGGACTCGTTGCAGTCGAGGATGCGGCCCTCGAGCGTCGAGCGGTAGACGCCGGCGAGGTTCCTCTCGAAGAGGGTGCGGTACCGCTTCTCCGAGAGGCGCAGCGCTTCTTCGATCTCGCGCGCCTCTTCGCTTGCGCGCTCGGCGAGCCCCCGGGCGAAGACGGTCGTCAGGCGGCGGCCGTCGCGCACGAGCTCGCCGGTCGTGAGCTCGAGCGGGAGGACGCGGCCATCGGCATGCTGGCCGGCCGCGCCGAAGCGCTCGGGCGGGCCGTTCTCGGCTGCCCGGGGACGCGGCCCGTAGTCCGGCAGCAGCGACGTCACCGGCTGCCCGATCAGGGCCGCGACGGGGTAGCCGAACAGGTGCCCGGCCGCGCGGTTGGCGAAGAGCAGGCTGCCGGCCGGATCGACCGTCAGGATCGCGTCGGGCGCGGTTTCGGCGAGGGTGCGGAAGCGCAGCTCGCTCTCGGAGAGCGCCTTCTGTGCGAGCCGCCGCTCGCGGCGGATCTGCGCCTCGCGGAGCTCCCGTTCGAGGATGGGGCAGAGCCGTACGAGGCTCGCGCGGGGAATGCAGTTCTGCGCGCCCGCCTTCATCGCGCGGATCGCCGTCTCTTCGCCGATCGTTTCGGAGACGAGGAGGAAGGGAACGTCGATGTCGCGCTCTTTCAGGAGCGCGAGGGCGTCGAACGCCTCGAGCGAGCGCGCGGCGACGTCCGAAAGGACGACGTCCCAGGAGCCGGAGGAAAGTGCCGCCTCGAGCTCCGCGCGGGTGGTGACGCGGTGGATGTCGGGATCAAAGCCTCCGCGACGCAGCTCCTCGAAGAGGAGCCCGGCGTTGGACGCAGAATCGTCCACCACGAGAGCCCGGACAGGCACGCTCATTGTGTGTCCGGTAATGATAGCGGGGTCAGGGCTTTACGTCTCCTGTCCCTTTCCGCACCGAACCGGGCCCGAAGGACAGGTATCGCGGAGGGACTTTCAGCTTCGGGGGGCGCGGAGAATCGCCAGCGCAACGGCCTCGACGCCGTTGAGCACGAACTGCACACCGATGACGGCCGTGATCAAACCCATGATTTTGGAGACGATGCGCTGGCCCGTCTCGCCGATGCGGCGCACGATGGCGGGGGCCGCGAGGAGCACCAGGAGCGTCAGGAGGATGTTCGCCGCGATGGCGATCGCCATCGCGGCCCTGTGACCCCCGTCACGCGCCTGGCCCACGAGGACCATCACGGTCGAGATGGCGCCCGGCCCGGCGATCAACGGCATTCCGATCGGCACGATCGAGGGGTCGCCCCGGACGACCACTTCCGCGCGTTCGTGCCGGTCGTCGCCCTGGAGCGTCGAGAGCCCCATGATCGTGAAGAGGATGCCGCCGGCGATCTGGAACGCCGGGAGCGTGATGCCGAACGCGGAGAAGATGGCGCCTCCGGTCAGCGCGAAGACCCCGAGGATCAACGCGGCCGCGAAGCACGCGCGGAACGCCATCCGCCGGCGCTCGTTCGGCATGCCGGCCGTCATCGCGACGAAGATCGGGGCCGCCTCGATCGGGTTGATGACCGAGAAGAGCGAGGAGAACGCGAGGACGACGAATTTGGCGTCGGTGGAGGAGAACATGCGGGAATAGTAGTTTGTTCGGCCTTCCCAACCGGCGGCCGGCCCGGTCGAACGGACGCCAATTGGCCGGTCGGCCGGCCGGTCGGTCGGTCGGTCGGTCGGTCTAGAATCACCGCTCCTCATGGACGCCATCCGGATCCGCGGCGCGCGGCAGCACAATCTCCAGAACATCTCCTGCGACCTGCCGCGCAACAGGCTCGTCGTCATCACCGGAGTCTCCGGATCGGGGAAGTCGTCCCTCGCGTTCGACACGGTCTTCGCCGAGGGCCAGCGGCGTTACGTCGAGTCGCTCTCCGCCTACGCCCGGCAGTTCCTCGAGCAGATGGAGAAGCCCGACGTCGACTCGATCGAGGGCCTGTCGCCGGCGATCTCGATCGAGCAGCGGACGACCTCCCGTAACCCGCGCTCGACCGTCGGCACCGTCACCGAGATCTACGACTACCTGCGCCTGCTCTATGCCTCGGTGGGCCAGCCCCACTGCCCGAAGTGCGGCCGGCCGATCCAGGCCCAGACGGTCCAGGAGATGGTGGACCGGGCCCTGCGCCTCCCGCTCGGCAGCAAGTTCGTCGTCCTGGCGCCCTACGTGTCCGGCAAGAAGGGCGAGTACAAGAAGCAGATGGCGGAGATGGTCAAGGAGGGCTTCCTCCGCGCGCGGGTGGACGGGAAGTTCGTGGACCTCGACTCTCCCCCGGAGCTCGACAAGCAGAAGAAACACACGATCGAAATCGTCGTCGACCGGCTGGTCGCCAAGCCCGCCGACGACGATGAGTACCGCAAGCGGCTGGCCGACTCGATCGAGACGGCGACGCGGGTCTCGGGCGGCCTCATCGTCCTCTCGGTCGCGGACGGTCCCGAGGAGGTCCTCTCGGCCAACTACGCCTGTCCCGACTGCGGCACGTCGCTGACGGAGATCACGCCGCGGCTCTTCTCGTTCAACTCGCCGTACGGCGCGTGCCCCGCGTGCTCGGGTCTCGGGACCAACCTGAAGGTCGACCCCGACCGCCTCGTGGTCGATCCCGGGCGCTCGATCGAAAGCGGCGCGATCGCGATCCTGAAGCCGGGCTCGACGAACTGGCGCTCCCGCCAGATGGCGACGCTCGCCAAACACTACAAGTTCCGCCTCGACGAGCCCTTCGGCAAGCTCTCGAAGGCGGCGCAGAAGGTCATCCTGTACGGGTCGGGCGACGACGAGATCAAGTTTTCCTACGTCGCCGAGAAGGGCGAGTACCACTGGCGCTCGTCCTACGAGGGCCTCGTGCCGATGATCGAACGCCGGTATCGCGAGACCGAGAACCCGGAACAGCGCGCCGAGCTCGAGGCCTACATGTCGGCCGAGCCGTGCCCGGCCTGCGGGGGCCGGAGACTCAAGCCCGAAGCCCTCGCCGTGCGCGTGGGCGGCCGGCCGATCGACGAGGTGTCTTGCGAGACCATCAGCGACGTGATCGCCTTCTTCGAGGACTTGAAGCTCACGGCCCGCGAGCGCGAGATCGCCGGCAAGATCCTCAAGGAGATCCGCGACCGCCTGCGATTCCTCGACAACGTCGGCATCGGCTACCTCAACCTCTCCCGCAGCGCGGCGTCCCTGTCGGGCGGCGAGTCCCAGCGCATCCGGCTCGCCACCCAGATCGGGTCGAAGCTGATGGGCGTGCTCTACGTCCTCGACGAGCCCTCGATCGGCCTCCACCAGCGCGACAACCGCAAGCTCATCGACACGCTCCAGTCGATGCGCGACCTCGGGAACACGGTGATCGTCGTGGAGCACGACGAGGAGACCATCCGCTCGGCCGACTGGGTCGTCGACCTCGGCCCCGGCGCCGGCCTGCACGGCGGGCGGATCGTGGCCGAGGGGCCGCCCGAGGACCTCGAGCGGTTTCCCGCGTCGCTCACGGCAAAGTACCTTTCCGGCGAGCTCTCGATTCCGATCCCGGAGAGCCGCCGGACCGGCTCGGGCAAGGCGCTCGTCGTCCGCGGCGCGCGCGAGCACAACCTGCAGGGCATCGACGCCCGCTTTCCTCTCGGCGTCATGACCGCGGTCACCGGCGTTTCGGGCTCGGGCAAGTCGACGCTCGTCAACGACATCCTGTACCGCGCCGTGGCGCGGGCGCTGCACGGGGCCTCGGAGAAGCCGGGCGCGCACGCCAAGCTCGAGGGCATCTTCGAGCTCGACAAGGTCGTCGCGATCGACCAGGCGCCGATCGGCCGCACGCCCCGCTCGAATCCGGCCACCTACACGAACGTCTTCAACCCGATCCGCGAGCTCATGTCGCGCACGCCCGAGGCCCGCGCCCGCGGATACGCGCCGGGGCGGTTTTCCTTCAACGTCAAGGGCGGGCGCTGCGAGGCCTGCTCGGGCGACGGCCAGATCAAGATCGAGATGCACTTCCTGCCCGACATCTACGTCACCTGCGACGTCTGCGGCGGGCGCCGCTACAACCGGGAGACCCTGCAGGTCCACTACAAGGGCAAGTCGATCGCCGACATCCTCGCGCTGACGGCCGAGCAGGCGCTCGAGGTCTTCCAGAACATCCCGTCGATCGCGAACATCTGCCGTACACTGGTCGAAGTGGGCCTCGGGTACATCCAGCTCGGACAGTCGTCCACCACGCTCTCGGGCGGCGAGGCGCAGCGCGTGAAGCTCGCCCGCGAGCTCGCCCGGCGCTCGACGGGGCGCACGCTCTACCTGCTCGACGAGCCGACGACGGGGCTCCACTTCGACGACATCGAGAAGCTCCTCGGCGTGCTCCGGTCGTTGACGGAAAAGGGCAACACCGTGATCGTCATCGAGCACAACCTCGAGGTCATCCGCACCGCCGACTGGGTGATCGACCTCGGTCCGGAGGGCGGCGACGGCGGGGGCCGGATCGTGGCCGAGGGAACGCCCGAGGACGTCGCCGCCATCAAGGCGTCGCACACGGGGCAGTACCTGCGCCGGGCCCTCGGCGCGGCGCGGGCGAGGGCGCGGGGTTGAGAGGCCGCGCCGGCCTGGCCGCGGCGTGCGGGATCCTCGCGGCGGCCGTTCTCGCCGCGCAGTCGCCGACGGCGGCGCCGAAGCCCGCGCGCACGCCGGCGAAATCGAAGAAGGCCCGTCCGCCCCTCGACTTCAGCGGGCACCTGGGTGCTCGACCCGGCCGCGAGCCAGGGCGTCGCCCGGCAGATGGAGGGAGCGGTGCTCGAGGTGCGCCAGAACGGCAACCGCATCTGGATCGAGCCGATCGAGGGGCCCGCGGCCGAACATCGCGGCCGAGGAAATCATCGTGGACGGCAGGCTCTACGAGAAGGCCCTGGGCGCCGGGCAGAAAGGCACGCTCGAAGCGGCGTGGGGCAAGGACGGCCAGTCGCTCTGGCTCCAGGCCGTCGTCGGGACCGACGAAACGCCGGATGCCGCGAGGCAGCGGATGATCTGGCGCCTCCAGGACGGCGGCAAGACGTGGACCCGACAGACCCGCACCCTCCAACCCGGCGGCGCGAAAGACACCTTTCTGGTGTTCCGCAAGCGGGAACCCAGGAAGAAGTAGTCGCGAGGACTAGTCTCACCCTCGCCCGGAGAGGGCGCTCGGAGTGCTTCGCGGCTCGACGGTTCTGCGCGTAGAAGCCGACGCTCTGCCGGGCAGCCTCCGGCCGCGGGGTTCCGAGCTACATCGCCCCCAGCCGCTCGGCGATCAGCCGGTCGGCGCGCTCGAGGTCGACCTCATCGAGGCACGCCGCCCGACACGTCAACGCGTCCAGGATCTCCTCCTGGATCGCTCCCCGCCGCCTGGCCTCGGCGTAGGGAATCGTGTGGAACATCACCATCGAATAGCGGGGGATGAACCGGCCGGGGTGCCTCTCCTCGAGGCGGAAGGAAAGGTCCTTCTTCAACTGAAACTTCGGCTCCCGGACGGTCGACCGCATCTCGACGTAGTTTTCCAGGGCCATGTCGGCGATCGCGTCGGTATCGGGCCGGCGACGCGTTTCGAACTCCGCAAAGATCTCGTTCCACGGGCGATCCGGATCTTCGAGGCACTGATCGAAGGCGCTGCAACTTTCGAACGCCGCGTTCATGCCCTGCCCGTGAAAGGGAACGATCGCATGTGCCGCATCGCCCAGGACGAGCGCATGATCTTCGAACGACCAGGGCGCGCAGCGGATGGTCTCCAGATGGCCGGTGGGGTTTGCGAAAAAGTCTTCGGTGAGGCCGGGCATGAGGGGCATCGCGTCGGCGAACCGGCGCTCGAAGAGCGCCCGGACGGTCTCGGGTGTCGTCAGGGCCTCGAAGCTTTCTTCTCCCTGATTCGGCAGAAACAACGTCACGGTGAAGCTGCCGTCGACGTTGGGGAGGGCGATCAGCATGTATTCGCCCCGAGGCCAGATGTGCAGGGCTCCCTTCTCCATCCGAAAGCCGCCGCCGCTTCGGGATGCCGGGGGAATCGACAACTCCTTGTACCCGTGGCCGAGCGGCTCCTCGTCGAGCCGTCCGCCGGTCCGCTCCAGGATCGCGGCGCGCACCGCCGAGGCGCTGCCATCCGTCCCGATGAGGACGTCGTAGGGGATGGCTTGCTCGTGCCGCTCGGGATCTTCGCCGGCCAGGAAGCGCACCTTTCGATGGGCGAAATCGACGCCGGAGACCGTCGCTCCGAAGTGGATCGAAACTCGGCCGGTCCCTTCGGCGGCATCCAGGAGGAGCGCGTTCAGTCCCGCGCGCGAAACCGAGTTGATGACCTCGTGCGGCTTGTTGCCGTAGGGAACGAGCTTGAGCCGCCCTTCCTCGTCGTGGAGCATCCGGCCGGCCATCGGAATGAGCTCGGAGCGGACGCTCTCCATCAAGCCGACCTCTTCGAGCGCCGCGATGCCGCGATTGGCGAGCGCGAGGTTGATGGAGCGGCCGGCCGAGGCTCGGCCCTTTCGGGGATCGAAGCGGCGCTCGAGCAGCTTCACGCGGTGCCCGCGCCGGGCAAGGAGGATCGCGAGCAGCGATCCGGCGAGACCGGCGCCGACGAGCGTGATCTCGGGGGTGTCGCGGGGAGTCTTCACCGCCTGCCTCACGGGCCCGACACCTCCGCCTCGGCTTCGACTTCGACGAGATACTCGCCGCCGACGAGAGAAGCGGCGACGAGCGTGTTGGCGGGCTGGATGTGGCGGAAGCGCTCGCCGTGGGCGCGCGCCACGGCCTCCCAGTCCTCCAGGCGCGCCACGAACACGCGCGTGCGGACGACGTCCTCGAGCTTCGCCCCCAGCGAATGCAGGGCCCCTTCGATCTTGTCGATCGCGAAGTGCGTCTGGGCGGCGGGATCCGTGCCTCCGATCGGGCGATCGCCGTGCGTCGCCGTCGTCCCCGAAACGTGCACATGCGTGCCGCGCCGTGTCGCACGAGAGAACCCGCCGATGCTTTCCCACGGCGTCCCGCTCAAACAGATCACGCGGCCGCCGGCGCGCTGCTCCACCGAGTACGGCGCCGGAAACGACTCCACGTGATGGCTCAGATCGCCGGACGCCGTCAGAAACGGCGGCCTGCGGTACTCGTCGCCGCAGTCCCCCGGAATCGGGTCCAGGGTCGCGAGCGCCGCCTCCAGCTCCTCGCGATCCTCGGCCGGTCAGGGAGAACGAAAAGACCCGCAGGTTGTCGGCAATGTGCTCTCGCTCGCCGGGCCGGGCGCCGATGATGACGCCGGCCACGGCCGGCTGCTCGAGGACGTAGCGGGAGGCCACGTTGGAGATCGACACCTGGTGTCGACGCGCCACCGCATCCGCGGCGCGCAGCACCCGCTGCAGGGCATCCCACCCGCCGGCGACGCGCATGAAGCGGCCGTACTTCATCTGCGACCACGTGCCGCCGCTCTCCCAGTCGGGCTCCGGTTGACCGAGCCATCGATTCGACAACCAGCCCCCGGCGAGCGTTCCGTAAGCGAGGAGCCGGACGCCGCGCGCGAGGCACACGGCCGACAGCGCCCCGGCCGCTCGCCGATCGAGCAGCGAGAAGCAGACCTGGTCCGAAATCACCTCGATGCCGGTGGCGCGAACCATGTTCAGGTGCGCCGCGTCCACGTTCGTCAGGCCGATGTGCGCGATCAATCCCTCGGACTTCAGCGTCTCCAGATGCCGCAGGCCGTCGATCCAGCTCGGATCGGCATAGCTCCACGCATGGAACTGCAGCAAATCGATCCGGCGCGTCCGAAGCCGCTGCAGCGACCGTTCGACCGCCGCACGGACGTCGTCGAGCGTCAGCGGCCCCGGCTTCGGCACCCACTTCGTGAACAGCTGCACGGGATGCGCCGCGCCCGCACCCTGGCGCAGATGGCTCGCCACGATCTCGGCCGACCCGTAGTGATCGGCCATGTCGAACGACGTGAAGCCGGCGTCGACGTAGACGCGAAGGGCCCGCGCCGCGGGCTCGGGGTCAAGCGCGCGGCCGTCGCGCTCCATGTCGGCGATCTGCCACAGGCCGGTCAGCACGCGGGAGATGGAGAGATCGGGGGTCAGCGCGACCCGTTCCACGGTGAGGGTCATGAGTCCTATCCGGGAGGAAGGGCCGCGAAGCGCGCGTCGAGGTCCACGCCCTGGCGGCGCAGCTTCTGCGTCTCGCGAAAATAGATGAACGAGCCGACGGCCATCACCAGAAGCCACACCGGCGTCGAGCGGAAATACCAGGCGGCTGCGGGCGCGGTCAGGTCCCTCCACGTGTGAACTCCGAGGAACATCGCCAGCACGACGATGGCGGCCACGGCGAGCGGCCGCTGCGCCGCACGCGACGGCAGCACCGTGACCCTTCGCGCGAGCGCGGCGTTGCGCGCGGGGAGGGTCAGCACCGAAATTGCCATCAGCAGAAAGTTGACGAGCATCGAGGTCACGAGAATGTCGACGCCGAGAAAGAAATCGCCCGCCACGTGGCTGCCGACGATCCCGAGGGTGGCCATGACGGCGCTCGCCAGGACCGCGACATGCGGCGTGCGGAAGCGCGGATGCACCGCCGCGATCGCGCGCGGAAAGATGCCGTCCTCGGCCCACGCAAACATGAGTCGCGACACTCCGAGCAGCATCGCCGGCAAGTCCTTGATCAGAGCGACGGCCGCACCGGAAACGATCAGAACCGTCCACGCGGGAGGCAGGAGATATCCCAGCAGACCCGGGGCCGTCAGATCGCGACGTTGCGCTTCGGCGGCGATGAACTGCCACGGCACGGCGTGATACACCGCGGCGGTGAAAAGCATGTAGAAGATGCCGACCGACGCGACGCAGATGCCGATCGCGAGCGGCAGATTCCGGCCCGGGCGCCTGGCGTCGCCCCCGGCCTGAGCGATCGAATCGAAGCCGATGAACGAGGCGAACAGCAGCGCCGATGCCGGCAGCAGCACGGACAACGGGAGTGGCGGCGCGTCGACGGCGACCACGGCTCGACCCTCGCGCGCTTGCAGCGCGGCGGCGAACGCGAGGTGGTCGAAGGAGAACCCGGCGACGATCACCACGGCGCCAAGGATGAACGTCAGGAACATCAGCGGAACGATCAGGCGTTCGTAGACTTTCACGCCGCGAACGTTCACGAACACGGCCGCCCAGAGAAAGGCGAGCGAGATCGCCAGCCGGATCGGTCCGTTCTCGAGGGTGGCCGCGACCGCCGACGATCCCGCGGCCACGGCGATGTCGCGAAGAAACGGAACGATGAGGTAGGAGACCACGCCGATCGCCACGCAAAGCGAGAACCACTGCGAGAACGAGGCGACGAAGCCGAGGTAGGGATCGAGCGCGCGGCTGGCGTACACGTAGCTGCCGCCGGCGCGCGGCATGGCCGAAGCCAGCACCGCGTACGCCAGTCCCGCCAGAACGGCCGGCAGGGCCGCGAAGAGGAATGCGGGCAGCACGTTCGGACCGATGCCGGGGACGTGGCGCTGGATCATGAAGGGGATGACGTTGATGCCGGCGCCGATCATCGAGCAGACACCCGTGGCGACGAGGCCGAGCAGCCCCATCTCACGAGCCAGCCCCGATGCCGGAGGCGGGGCCGGGGCCTGAGTCTCCGGGATGGTCATTTCGCGGCGCTTCTGTATCACGTAACGGTCGGGCGTACACGGTGAGGCACGGCGGGGCGATCAGAGCGAGCGCCGAAGAATCTCGACGAAGCGGTGGACCTCTTCGTACCGGTTGTAGAGAGGGACGGGCGCCACCCGGATCACGTCCGGCTCGCGCCAATCGCAGGTGACGCCGGAGGCCTCGAGCTTGTCGAACACGGCTCTTCCCGAGCCGCTCGACTTCACGCGAAGCGAGAGCTGGCACCCTCTCCGGCCCGGGTCGGCGGGGGTGAGGATCTCGACCGAATCGCCGAGGTCCCGTCGAAGCCGCCATTCGAGGTAGCCCGTGAGGCGGACCGATTTCTCCCGCAGCGGCTCCATTTCGCCGGCTTCCATGAAAACGGCGAGCGAAGCCCGGATCGCCGCCAGCGAGAGGATCGGAGGGTTCGAGAGTTGCCATCCCTCCGCGCCGGGGATCGGCCGAAAGCCGGGCTCCATCCGGAAGCGCGATTTCTTGTCGTGGCCCCACCAGCCGGCGAGGCGAGGCAGATCCTGGCGCAGGCCGTGCCGTTCGTGGACGAAGCAGCCGCCCACCGAGCCCGGGCCCGAGTTCAGGTACTTGTACGTGCACCACACGGCGAAATCCACGTTCCAGTCGTGGAGTCGCAGGACCAGGTTCCCCGCCGCGTGCGCCAGGTCGAAGCCGACGACGCACCCCTTCGCGTGCGCGAGGCGAGTGATCTCACCGATCTCGAACGCCTGACCCGTGTAGTACTGGACTCCCGGAAGGAGGACCAGAGCGATCGACTCCCCCTCGCTCTCGAGAATCCGGGCGATCTCCGCGGTATCGATCGTGGGTCCCTTGTGTCCGTCGGGCCGCAGCCGCACGAGGGCTTCGGCGGGGTCGAATCCGTGGACGACGGTTTGGGACTCGACCGCGTAGTCGTCCGAGGGGAACGCACGATCCTCGAGGAGGATCCGATGTCGCTCGCGGGTCGGCCGGTAGAAACTCGTCATCATCAGGTGAAGGTTGGCGGTGAGCGAGTTCATCGTCACGACTTCGGTCGCCGAAGCGCCGACGAGGCGAGCCATCGGCTCGGCGAGGAGCTCGTGGTAGGGCAGCCACGGGTTCTGCCCGTCGAAATGCGCCTTGACGGCGAGCCGCTTCCACTTTTCAAGCTCCTCGTCGACGTACCCCGGCGTCCTCCTGGGAAGGAGCCCGAGCGAATTGCCCACGAAATAGATCTCTTCCTCGCCCTCCTCGCTCCGGGGAACGTGGAATTCGTCCCGGAACCGCCCGAGCGGATCGTCCCGATCCAGGGCGACGGCGAAGTCGCGTCCGGGCTGGAAGGGCTGGCTCACGGGCTACCCGAGTCGCGCATCAAATCGCCCGGCGGGAAGGTCGAGCCATTCGAGAGCCGTGCCGTGCAGAAGCCGGGCGCGGGTCTCCTCCGGAAATCCGGACCGATCGATGAGCTCTCCCGGCCGGGCCTCGCCGAGAGGGAACGGGTAGTCGCTGCCGAGCGTGATCCGATCGGGTCCCATCAACTCCACGAGGTAACGCAGCATCAGGGGATCGTGAACGAGCGAGTCGACGTAGATCCGCCGCAGGTATTCCCGCGGGGACACGTCGTTGGCCACGGCGCACAGGTCGGGCCGCGCTTCGAAGCCGCGGACGATTCGCCCGATCGTCGCCGGAAAGGCGCCGCCGCCGTGTGCGAATGCGATCCGCAGGGCCGGCAGCCTCTCGAGCACCCCGCCGAAGATGAGCGAGCAAATCGCGAGCGAAACTTCCGCGGGCATCCCGACGAGCCAGGGGAGCCAGTAACGCGTCATCCGATCCCTGCCGGCCATCTCCCACGGATGGACGAAAACGGCGGCGTTGAGCGCCGCCGCCGCCTCGAAGATCGGGAAGAGCTCCGGGCTGTCGAGATTCGCTCCGTTGACGTTCGAGCCGATCTCGACACCGGAAAGCCCGAGCTCGCGCACGCAGCGCTCGAGCTCGGAGATCGCGAGATCCGGCCTCTGCATCGGGATCGTCCCGAGACCCGCGAAACGCGTCGGATGTGCGGCGACGATTTCGGCGAGGTGATCGTTCAAGCGGCGCGAAAGCTCGAGCGCGGCCTGCGGCTGCGCCCAGTAGCTGAACATGACCGGCACCGTCGAGAGAACCTGAACGTCCACGCCCGCCGCGTCGCATTCCGCGAGCCGCGCCTCGACGCTCCATGCATTGCTTTCGATCTCGCGGAACAGCGTCCCGTCGATCATCATTCGCGCGCGGCCCGGCGCCGCGTGCTCGATCCGGACGAACCGCTCGCCTCCGGGCCGATTGGAGAAGTCGGGCAGCCTTTCGGGAAGGATGTGGGTGTGGACGTCGATCTTCAGCAAGTCAGTCGCGGGGCGGCGGCGGGGACATCACCGCGCCACACTTCTTACAGGTGCGTTTCTTCTCGTCGCCGAAGAACCGGTCGAAGACGGGCGGAAAGTCCTTTTCGACGTTGCCGAGAGTGAAGAACTCCTCGTAGAGCAGGTGTGTGCAGTTGTCGCAGTACCACTGAAGCCCGTCCTTCTCGTGCGGGAGCCGCTTGCGTTCGACGACGAGACCCACCGAGTCCCGCATCCTCTGGGGCGAATGCGGGATGCGCGGCGCAAGGAGAAAGATCTCGCCGGCGCGAATCGGGATGTCCACGACCTCTCCACCCTGGATCGTCTTCAGCACCATCTCGCCTTCGAGTTGATAGAAGAACTCGGGGCCCTCGTCGATGTGGTAGTCCTTGCGGTTGTTCGGCCCGCCGACGACCATGACGATGAAGTCGTCTTCCTCGAAGACCTTCTTGTTGCAGACCGGCGGCTTCAGGAAGCTTCGGTGCTCGTCGATCCACCGCTCGAAATTCAGCGCCTTCGACAGCATGGCGTTTAGTATAAGCGGCGTGAGTTCCTCCAACAGCAAGGCGAACCCGACCGTCGTGTCCTCCCGTGCGCCGCGGCCTCTCGGTCCCTATCCGCACGCTCGCCGGGTCGGGACCCTGCTCTTTCTTTCCGGGATCGGGCCGCGGCATCGCGTGACCGAGCAGATTCCCGAAGGCATCGAGGCTCAGACGCGCGCGTGCATCGAGAACGTCCAGGCAATTCTGGAAGATTCCGGGAGCTCGCTCGAGAAGGTGGTCGACGTCACGGTCTTCCTGACGAACATCGACCGCGACTTCGCGGCGTTCAATCGGGTTTACGGGGAGTACTTCGAGGCTCTCGAAAGCCGGCCGACGAGAACGACCGTGGGCGTCGTCGCGCTGCCGGTTCCGATCTCGGTCGAGCTGAAGATCATTGCCGAGGCTTAAGGAGCCTGGAACCGGAATCCCATCCGGCTCCTCACCTCGGCCGGAAGCTTCGGAAGCGCGGAGCGCGGAATGAAGAAGCTCGAAAGCGCCGAGAGGTCCGCGAAGACCTTGTGACGCTCGGCCGCCCGGTCGAGATACTCGTGACCCGACGTTCCCCCGGTGCCGATCCGGCTGCCGATCATGCGCATCGCCATCTGGGCGTGGCGCTGGCGCCAGGTCGTGAAATTCCTTTCGATGTCCGCGAGGAGCGCCAGCAACCGGAACGGCAGCTGCAGGATCGGCTCGTCCCGATACAGATTGATGAGGAGCGCCGCCTGGAGCGCCCGCCGGGAAAAGTGGCGTCCCGGACCCGCGACGGGCTCGCCGGGCCCCGGTTCGAACACCTCCGCAAACCGCTCTGCGGTCGCCTCGACTCCGGCGAGCTGGAGGGCTTTCTCCTCGTCGGTGAGCGTCGGGTTGTTCCGGATCGAGACGCGGTCGGAGGCGAGCATGGCGTCGACCGCCCGGCGATACTCCTGCCAGAAGTCAAAACCGCCGAAGCTCAGAAACGGCGTGCGCTCGAGCCAACCCTCGATCAAATCGAAGAGGGACGGCTCCTTCTCCGCCGCCTCGACGCGCGCGGCGTCTTCCGGGCGGAGGCGCGACGTGTATTGGGCGGCGTGGAGGGGAAGGCGGTCCCCGCGCCGCATCCCCAGCCTGTTCTCGATCAGCCGGAATTGAACGCTCTGCAGGCCCGAGGCCGGGATCAGCTGGTCCCGGAAATCGAGGAAGTCGAGAGGGGTCATGGTTTCCAGAACGTCGACTTGTTGAATCAGGACGCGCTGAATCTCGACGATGCGCCCGAGCCGCAGGGCCGCCTGCCCGAGCTCTTCCTCCGGGACGTTCGAACCGCGGAAGGTCGCGAGCACCGCGTCGAGCTCCCACAGGATTTGTTTGAACCAGAGCTCGTAGGCCTGATGGACGATGATGAAGAGCATCTCGTCGTGGGCTGGCCGGCCATGGAGGGCGCTCTGCAGGTGCTGGCTGCCGAGCAGCCGATCGATCTGGATGTAGTCCGCGTAGTAGAGAGGGCCGCGAGGCGTTTCTCGTTTCATGCTGGCTCGCTTCGTACCATAAGATTCCCCGCGGTGAAACGCGTCCTCAACTTCATCGACGGGCAGTTCCGGCCGCCGTGCTCGGGGCGGTACCTTCCCGACGTCGATCCGGCGACGGGGCAGGTGATCGCCGAGATCGCCGAAAGCGGCCCGGAGGACGTCGATGCCGCAGTCGCCGCCGGGTCCCGCGCGTTCGAGCCGTGGCGCAGGACGCCTGCCGAAAAGCGCTCCCGCCTCCTGATCCGGGTGGCCGATCTCGTCGAAGAGAACTTCGACGAGCTGGCGCGGCTCGAGTCGGAAGACACGGGAAAGCCGATCGGGCTCGCCCGACGGATGGACGTGCCCCGGGCGGTCCTCAACTTCCGCTTCTTCGCGACGGCGATCCTTCACGCCGAAACGCACGCGCACGTGACCGACGATCGGGCGCTCAACTACACCCTCCGGCAGCCCCTCGGCGTCGCCGGGTTGATCTCGCCCTGGAACCTGCCGCTGTACCTTCTGTCCTGGAAGATCGCTCCGTCGATCGCCGCCGGGAATTGCTGCGTGGCCAAGCCCTCGGAGCTCACGCCCCTGACGGCCGACCGGCTCGCCGCGCTGATCGCCGAAGCGGGGATTCCGCCCGGCGTCGTCAACATCGTGCACGGCACCGGGCCGAGCGCCGGCCGCGCTTTGACGTCGCACCCGAACGTCCCGCTGATCTCCTTCACCGGCGGTACGAAGACCGGCGCGGACGTGATGGCTCACGCGGGACCGCTCTTCAAGAAGGTGTCCCTGGAGCTCGGAGGGAAGAACCCGAACATCGTCTTCGCGGACGCCGATCTCGAGCAGGCCGTTCCGACCTCGATCCAGTCGAGCTTCTCCAACCAGGGGGAGATCTGCCTGTGCGGTTCGCGTCTGTTCGTCGAGAAGAGCATCTACGGCGAGTTCCTCGACCGTTTCGTCGAGGCGACGAAGAAGCTTCGGATCGGAGATCCGCAAGACGCGTCGACGGACGTCGGCGCGCTCGTGAGCGAGGCGCACCGGCGCAAGGTCGAAGGCTACGTCGCGCTCGCGAGAGAAGAAGGCGGAACGATCGTCGTCGGCGGAAAGCGCCCGGCGAACCTCCCCGAGCGTGTCAAGGGCGGTTACTTCCTCGAGCCGACGGTCATCACAGGGCTCGACTGCAGCCGGCGGGTGATGCAGGAGGAGATCTTCGGGCCCGTCGTCACCGTCACGCCGTTCGATTCTCCCGAAGAGGCGATCGCCTTCGCCAACGGCACGCGCTACGGCCTCTCGGCGAGTGTCTGGACCCGGGACCTCCAGAAGGCCCACCGGATCGCCGCGGCGATCGACAGCGGGACGGTGTGGGTCAACACCTGGCTGCTGCGGGATCTTCGCGTGCCCTTCGGGGGAATGAAGGAAAGCGGCGTCGGGCGCGAGGGCGGGTTCGAGTCGCTCGATTTCTTCACCGAAGCGAAGAACGTCTGTGTCAGGCTCTGAGAGTGGAGACTCCTTGCTCATGAGACGAAGCTGAGCGGCGGAGTTCTGTTGGCCACCACGATCGCCTTCCGGGGAGCCACGCTCATCGACGGAACCGGGGCTCCGCCGATCCCGAACTCTCTGCTCGTCGTGACCGACGGCCGGATCGTGTCGGTCGGACCGGCGTCGCCCGCGGCGGTGGCGGCGCTCCCGGCCGGAGCCGAGCTCGTCGCGGCCGAAGGGCAATGGATCCTGCCCGGCCTGGTCGACGCCCACGTCCACGCGGAGTCCGAGAAGGATCTCGAGACGATGCTCGCCTGGGGAGTGACGTCCGTGCGCCTCATGACGGAGGACGTTGCGGCGTCCGAGCGGCTCGCCCGGGCCTCGGGCGACCGCACCGACATCCCGGAGGTGTTCCCGGCGGCACCGATCTTCACCACGAGGGGCGGCTGGTGGGACGAGGGCCATCCGGCCGACGCGAGTCTGGATCGCTTTCCGGCCACTCCCGAGGCGGCGCGGGCGTCGGTCCGCCGGGCCAGGGCGCTCGGCGCCGTCGAGATCAAACTGATGCTGGACGACATGGCCTGGTGCCGCGCGCCGAAGCCGGCGCTATCCAAGGTGAATCCCGAAGTCGTCTCGGCGTTGATCGGGGAGGCGCGGGAGCTCGGCCTGCGCGCCACCGTGCATGCCCCGAACCTCGCCGACGCCAGGGCCGCGATCGCCGCCGGAGCGACGGCCCTCGCCCACGGCGTGCTCGACCCGATCGACGAGGCGACGGTGGCCGTCATGCGGAGCCGTCCGGTCTTCTACGTCCCGACCATGGACCTTTTCGAGTTCCTCGCCGATACACGCGGCTTCATCGCCGGCGTGACTTCGGATCCCCTGGTGGAACGGGGTCTCTCCCCGAAGGCCCTGGCGGAATTCCGGTCGGACGCCTATTCCTCGCTGTATCGGGAGCGCTTTCCGAATTTCGAGAACGTGCGGAGCCGCCTGCGCGTCCTGGGCGAGAATCTCCGGAAACTCCACGCGGCCGGCGTGCCGGTGGCGCTCGGAACGGACATGTGGGCGTTTCCCGGCCTCGGTGTCTCCATCGAGGCGGACCTCTTTGTGAGGGCGGGGCTCACGCCGCTCGAGGCGATTCGCTCCGCCACGCAGACGGCGGCGCGCTCCCTGTCGATCGACGCGGACCGCGGCACGCTCGAGCCCGGAAGGCGGGCCGATGTCCTGATCCTCTCGGCGGATCCCGTGCGCGATCCGAAGAACCTGCGGCGGATCCACGCGGTCTACAAGCACGGCCGGCACGTTGCCTCGGCAAAGCCATGAGCGCCCCCGACCCGCTCCTCCGGCATTCCAGGCTGCCGCCCGAGCCCTGGCGGGTCAAGGTCGTCGAGTCGATCCGCCGGATCGACCGCGCCGCGCGCGAGGAAGGCCTCCGGCGCGCGGGCTACAACGTCTTCGGCATCGCCTCCGAAAACATATACATCGACCTCCTGACCGATTCGGGCACGTCGGCCATGTCCGACGCACAGTGGAGCGGCCTGATGCGCGGCGACGAGTCCTACGCGGGCGGCCGCAACTACTTCCACTTCGAGGAGACGATCCGCTCCATCTTCGGGCTGCCGTACGTGATCCCGACCCACCAGGGGCGCGTGGCCGAGAACCTGCTGTTTTCGACCGTGCTGAAGGCGGGGGACATCGTTCCCAACAACACGCACTTCGACACGACGCGAGCCAACGTCGAAGCCAACGGCGGCGTCGCGCTCGATTTCGTCATCCCCGAGGGCCGCGAGCCGCGCGTGCGGCATCCGTTCAAGGGGAACATGGATCTCTCCCGGCTCGAGAAGTGTCTGGCGGAGAACCGCGGAAAGGTTCCGCTCGTCATGCTGACCCTGACGAACAACTCCGGCGGCGGCCAGCCCGTCTCGCTGGCCAACGTGCGCGGCACCGCGGAGGTCTGCCGGAAGTTCGGTGTGCCGCTGATCATCGACGCCTGCCGCTTCGCGGAGAACTCCTGGTTCATCAAGCAGCGGGAGGAGGGCCAGAAGGACCGCAGCGTGACCGAGATCGTCCGCGAGGTCTTCTCGCTCTCCGACGGCTGCACCATGAGCGCCAAGAAGGACGGCCTCGCCAACATCGGCGGTTTCCTCGCCCTGCGCGACGAGACCTGGGTCGAGGGCTTGAAGAACAAGCTCATCCTGATCGAGGGCTTCCCGACGTACGGCGGCCTCGCGGGCCGGGACCTCGAGGCGATCGCGATCGGCCTCCGGGAGGTCCTGCACGAGGACTACCTGGCCTTCCGCATCGGCCAGGTCACGGCGTTCGGAGAGGCCCTCGCGGCGGCGGGCGTTCCGGTCGTCGAGCCGATCGGCGGCCACGCCGTGTACATCGACGCGCGCGCCTTCGCGCCCCACATCCCGGCCGAGCACTACCCGGCCGAGGCGCTGACGATCGCGCTCTACCTCGAGGGCGGAATCCGCGGAGTCGAGATCGGCGGCGTCATGTTCGGCAAGCCGGACCCGTCGAATCCCGGCCGGGAGATCCTTCCCGCGCTCGAGCTCGTGCGGCTCGCCGTGCCGCGACGCGTCTACACGAACAGCCACCTGGAGTACGTGACCGAGGTCACGGCAGGGCTCAAGCGCGACCCGGGGCGCCTGCGCGGCGTGAAGATCGTGCACCAGGCGCCCCTTCTGCGGCATTTCACGGCCCGGTTCGAGCTCCTGTGACGGAAAAGCGCCCGCGCTACAATTTGCAACGGCCGTGATCACCGGATTCAACACCGACGTCAAGCACCGGAACCGGGTGTTCCACATCCAGACCGAGGACAAGGGGGAATCCAACCCCTGTGTCGAGTCCCTCGTCTACGTCGGGGGCGAGATCCTGGCGACCAAGCGCACCTCCTACGCCGAAGTGATGAAGGCGACCGGCCGCGACGACACGGCCGTCCAGGACCTCATGGAGCAGCAGCACCGCACGATGATCGCGGCGATCCAGAGGGGCAGGTTCGACGGGCCCAACGGCGGCGTCCAGGTCCCCGAGGGGATGTCGGCGACGGCCGGTCCGGACGACGACGCCACTCTCGACGGGTCGAACACGATGACGAAAGGCGACGCGACGGCGCCGCCGGGAACCTCTTCGCCCGTGGCGGTCGACCGCAGCCTCGACCAGATGATTCTCGACTACCTCGCGTCGGATGCGATGCCGGACGAAATCGAGGTCGCCTTCGCCCCGGCGCCGGACTTCACCGCCGGCCGCTCCGTGCAGACCCGGCTCAGGGCCGTGTCCGGCTCGCCCGTGCGTCCCGTGCCGGGCGCGCACGTCCAGGTGCGCATCCTGTCGACCTCCGCGCGCGTTTCGACGGTGTTCCAGGGAAAAACGGCCGCCGACGGCACCTGCCCGATCTCGTTCATGGTCCCGTCCCAGAAGGACGGCACGGCCGCCTGCGTCATCCGGGTCACCACGCCGGACGCCAGCGCCGAGCTGCAGTTCGCGATCAAGGGGAAATGAGCGCCGAGCGGTCCCTCGACATCACCGTCAACGGCGAGCGGCTGTCGGTGCCGGCCGGGGCCTCGGTGGCCGATCTGCTCCAGCGCCTCGGCGTCGCGACCCCGCGTGTCGCCGTCGAACGCAACCGCGACATCGTGCCGAAGGCGGAGTACGCGGCGACGACGCTCGCGGAAGGGGACGTGTACGAGGTCGTGGAGCTGGTGGGGGGCGGTTGAGCCACCCGGGTTGCCGGCTTCGCCCCGATCGGCTATTCTCCGCGTCCCGAGTGGGCCGTTAGCTCAATTGGTAGAGCAAGAGACTCTTAATCTCTAGGTTGTAGGTTCGAGTCCTACACGGCTCACCACTCACACGTCGCCCTGTCATGTGATCCAGCCGCGGGGCGGTGATGATTCCGCCCTCCAACACCGGCCCGGGCCGGATCCCGAGCCTGCGCACCGAGGCCGCGAAGCGGGGTCTCGATCCGAACCGGCGGTTCAACAGGCGCCCTCGCGTCGGCCGGCCGGGGAGGAAGATAAGCTGCGGTGATCGCGATCGAGGTTCCTGGCATGAAGCTCAAAGACCGTGTCGCCATCATCACCGGGGCCACGTCCGGCCTCGGCGAGGCATCCGCCCTCCTCTTTGCGGGGGAAGGCGCGAAGGTGGCGGTGGCCGGCCGCGACGAGACGCGTGGCCGAAACGTGGTCGCCGCGATCACGGCGGCCGGCGGCACGGCCATTTTCGTCCGGGCGGACGTCCGGCTCGCCGGCGATTGCAAGCGCGTCGTGGCAGAAACGTTGCGCGCGTTGGGCGGCCGCCTCGACATCCTCTTCAACAACGCCGGAGTCTTTCATCCGCACAACGCCATCGACTGCACCGAGGAAGAGTGGGATGCGACCGTCGACTCGAGCCTCAAGGGGGCGTGGCTGATGTCCAAATACTCCCTGCCGACGATGATCGCGCAGCGGCGCGGCGTGATCATCCATCAGTCCTCCGGCTGGGGCATCCAGGGCGGCGACGACGCCGTCGCGTACTGCGCCGCCAAGGGCGGGCTCATCGTGATGGCCAAGGCCATGGCGATCGATCACGGAAAACAGGGCATCCGCGTGAACTGCCTCTGCCCGGGTGACGTCGAGACGCCGATGCTGGCCGCCGACGCCGAAGCCCGTCGTATGAGCTACGAGGATTACATGAAGGGCGCCGCCAGTCGTCCGCTCGGCCGGGTCGGGACGCCGGAGGAGCTGGCCCGGGCGGCCCTCTTTCTCGCCTCGGACGATTCGTCGTTCATGACGGGCGCCGCGCTGGTCGTCGACGGCGGCGGCATCGCCGGCTGAGGGAAGTAGTGGGATGAAGGGCCTGTCGGGCAAGCGGGTCGTGATCACGGGCGGCGCGAGCGGAATCGGCGCGGCGACCGTGGAACGCTTCCTCGAGGAAGGGGCGCGCGTCGCGGTGATCGACCGGGACGAGGCCGGGGGGCGGGCCCTTCGCCGGAGACATCCGAACCTCGCCGGCGTCATCCGGGCCGACGTCGCGGACGCGTCCGCCGTGGACGCCGCCTTTCGAGAGCTGGACGGCCTGCTCGGCGGCGTCGACGTCGTCATCAACAACGCCGGCATCAGTCTGCGCCACGACTTCATGGACATCACGCCCGAGGAATGGCGCCGGGTGATGGGCGTCGACCTCGACGGCGTGTTCTTCGTCGCCCAGCAATCCGCCCGACGCATGCTCGCCGGCGCCGGCGGCGTCATCATCAACATGGGCTCGACGTCGGGCATGAACGGCTATCCGCGGTACGCCGACTACAACGCGGCGAAGGCCGGCGTGATCGAGCTCACGCGCACGATGGCGCTCGAGCTGGCGCCGAAGATCCGGGTGATCGCCGTGTGTCCCGGGTACGTCTGGACGGCGATGCAGGAAGCCGAGTACACGCCGGAGATGAAGGCCGCGGTGGACGCGAAGATTCCGCTCGGCCGCCATGCGACGACCGGCGAGATCGCCGCTCTCTTTGCGTTCCTGGCCTCCGACGAAGCACCGTACATTACGGGACATCCGGTGATCATCGATGGCGGCGAAATCGCGGGAGGCCTGGCGAGCCGCTGAGGCTTCCCGGGCCGCCGGTTCCGGCACGGGGGCCCCGGGCGCGACCCCGCTATGATCGCGAGCCTCCGGAGGTACAGGGAATGAGGAAGTCGTTTTCAAGGGCGAATCGGTGGATGGCGGGGGCGCTCGCGTTCGCGGGACTGGCGGCCGTGGGCGCAGCCCGGACCCCGGTCGTCGAGGACCCTTTCCAGTGGCTCGAGGACGTGCAGGGGGAGAAGCCCCTCGCCTGGGCCCGGGCGCACAACGCAAAGACGCTGGCGGTCCTGGAGGCCCGTCCGGAATACAAGTCCATCGACGCCCGGACGCTGGAGATCCTGGATTCGAAGGAAAAGATCCCGACGCCCGAGCTCCTCGGCGACGCCGTCTACAACTTCTGGAAGGACGACGCGCACGCGCGGGGGATCTGGCGCCGCACGTCGCTCGCTTCCTATCGCACGGCCGCTCCGCGGTGGGAGACGGTGCTCGACGTCGACGCGCTCGCGAAGGCGGACGGCAAGTCGTGGGTGTTCCACGGGGCGAGCTGCCTCGCGCCCGCGTACGTGAGGTGCATGGTCAGCCTCTCCCCCGGAGGCTCGGATGCGTCCGTCCAGCGCGAATTCGACACGACGACGAAGGAGTTCGTGTCCGGCGGTTTCGTCCTGCCGGAGGCCAAGTCCTTCATCGCCTGGCACGACCAGGACACGCTCTGGCTCGGCACGGACTTCGGGCCCGGGTCGCTGACGTCGTCCGGGTATCCGCGGTTCGTGAAGCTCTGGAAGCGCGGCACCCCGGTGTCCGACGCCCGGACCGTGTTCGAGGGCCGGGCGGATGACGTCGGCTCCTTCGGGAGGACCGAGATCCTGAGCGACGGCCGGTACGATCTGGTGACGCTTACGCCCGTGCTCTTCCGCGAGGAGACGTTTCTCTTCCTCGGCGATCGCCTGGTCCGGCTGGACCTGCCGGAGGACGCCCGTCCCCGCCTCTTCTTCCGCGACCGTCTCCTCTTCTCTCTGCGGAGCGACTGGACGGTCGGCGGCCGGACCTACCGGGAGGGGTCTCTTCTCGCCGGGACGGTCGACGATCTCCTGCGCGGGGCGAAGCGGTTCGACGTCCTCTTCGAGCCGAGCGAGCGCGTGTCGCTCGCCGGCGTGGACCGGACACGCGACCGAGTGCTGCTCCGGACGCTCGACAACGTGCACAGCCGCCTCACCACCCTCTCCTTGAACGATGACGGCGGCTGGACGCGCTCCGAGATCCCCACGCCCGGCATCGGTACGGCGGAGCTGACGGCCACGAGCGACCAGTCGGAATCGTTTTTCTTCACGTACGAGGACTTCACGACGCCGAAATCTTTGTGGCTCTCCGAAAAGGGCGCGGGCCCCGTTCAAGTCAAGACGATGCCGGCGTTCTTCGACGCGAAGGGGATGACGACCGAGCAGTTCGAGGCGACGTCGAAGGACGGCACGAAGATCCCGTACTTCGTCGTGCGGCCGAAGGGAGTGAAATGGGACGGGACCGCCCCGACGCTGCTGACCGCATACGGCGGCTTCGAGGTTTCGAGGGTCCCGACCTACAGCGGAATCCTCGGCGCCGCATGGCTCTCGCGCGGAGGCGTGTACGTCCTCGCGAACATCCGCGGCGGCGGAGAGTTCGGCCCCGCCTGGCACAAGGCGGCGGTGAAGGAGCAGCACATCCACAACTTCGAGGACTTCTCGGCCGTGGCGCGAGACCTCGCGGCGCGGAAGATCACCTCGGCGCGGCACCTCGGGATCATGGGCGGCTCCCAGGGCGGCCTCCTCGTTTCCGGAACCCTTGCGCTCTACCCGGACCTCTTCCATGCCGTCGTCGCGCAAGTGCCCCTGGCCGACATGCGGCGGTACAGCCACCTCCTGGCCGGCGCGAGCTGGATGGGGGAGTACGGCGACCCGGACAAGCCCGAGGACTGGGCCTACATCCAGACGTGGTCGCCGTACCAGCTCCTCCGGCCGGACGCGAAGTACCCGACACCGTTCTTCTGGACGAACACCCGCGACGACCGCGTGCACCCGGCCCACGCCAGGAAGATGGTCGCGAAGCTCGAAGCGCAGGGCCACCCGGTCTACTACTTCGAAAACACCGAGGGAGGCCACGGGAGCGGAGCGGTGAACAAGGAAAAGGCTCAGGTCACGGCGCTCGAGTACGCGTACCTCTGGATGATGTTGCGCTGATCCCGTTTGCCCCATTCGTCTCGTAGTCGATTCCAACTTCGACCCGCTCCGCGAGAACCCGCGCTTCCAGAAACCTCGTTGCGGGGAAGTGAAGGGGGGCTCCGACACTGGAGTCGGAGGCGCGACTCCAGGGCTCTGGAAGGATGCCTTCGTTCAAGGTTGTCAGGCTGACTGACGACCGCGTGACGCAGCTGCGCCTCGCGGCCGGCACCGATGTCGCGATTCAGCGGATCAACAAGGTCGTCAGGGTCAAGCGCGGCGCAACGCCGGACCCCTTCTCCTTTCGGCCCTGACCTGCGCGCGCGTCAACTCAGAATCGGCCTTTGTATCTCCTGACCTCTGAAAACCCTGCCTTCATCTCAGAACAAGGTCGAATCGTAGAGCTGGCCGTCGTCGACGGGAACGGAACCCTTGCCCTGGTCGTGCGGGACGCCGACCGAGACCGAGCCGCTGCAGACGCCGCCCTCGCCGTCGGAGGCGGAGAAATGGACGGCGTAGACGCGGCCGTTGCCGGAGCCCGAGCGTTCGGCGCGGACCTGCGCCTGGGAGGTTCCCACGCCGAAGCCGTCCGGGCCGGTATCTCCTCCGCCGGACCCGTCTGTCGGCTCATCCTGGGTGATTCCGGTGACCGCGATTGCGACGGGGTCGCCGTCCGGATCGGTGACACCGAGGATGGAAACGGTCTGAAGGGAATGGTTGGGCGGCCAGAGTCGGGACGCGCTCGGCCGGGCGGCGCTGCAGGCCGGGGGCCGATTGCACCCGTCATCGAGATAGCGGGCGAGGGCGAACTCGTCGACGAAACTACTCGTTTCGACCGATCCTCCCAGAACGATCCTGCCGTCGGCCTGGATCAGGACGTCCGAAGCGCCCTCGATGCCGCTGCCGAGGAAGTCCGTCAGCACCTTCCCTCCGGTGCCGAACGAGGCATCGAGGCTGCCGTCGGGGTTGTAGCGCACCATCGAAAAGCTGCTGCCCGCGGCGAGTCCGAACGATTGGCCGACCAGGATGATCTTGCCCGACGCATCGATGGCTATTCCCTGACAGTTGTCGGATGTGCCGCGAATGTCTGTCAACACGAATCCACCCGTGCCGAATGTCGTGTCGAGAGATCCGTTCGAGTTGTAGCGGAGGAGGAGAAAGTCGGCGAAATCCGGGCTGCCCGCTCCCGGACCCCCTCCCGCCACCAGAATCTGGCCGCTCGGGAGCGGCAGCAGGTCGAATCCTCCGGCATCCTGGCCAGGAAAGCCGGTCGTCACGATTCCACCCGATCCGAAACTCGGATCGAGGATCCCGTTGGAGTCATAGCGGAGCAGGGCCACCTGATTGTTCGATCCGTCGAACGTCAGCCCGGTCGCCAGGATCTTTCCATCCGGCTGGAGGGCCAGGGCGGTCGGGCGATCGTCCTGCAACCCGATATTGGTGGTGACCAACCCGCCGCTGCCGAAACTGCCATCGAGCGAGCCGTCGGCGTTGTAGCGGACGAGCCCCCACTGAGTGTCTAAGGAAAACCCGCCGATGGTATTGAGGGTAACGATCTTGCCGTCCGACTGGACTGCGATTTCCCACGCGGCGTCGCTTTCGCCGCCGAAGTCGGTTGTGACGTATCCGCCGGTGCCGAAGCTCGGATCCAGGGTTCCATCGGGGAGGTAACGGGCAACCGCAGAATCGTAGCTGAAGGGGGGAGAGGAGCCGAGGGCGACGACTCCCGCGACGAGAATATTGCCATCGGGCTGGAGTGCGACCCCGGTCGCCGCGTCTTCGTTCCCGCTGAAATTGGTGGTCACCTTGCCTCCGCTCCCGAACGTCGGATCCAGGCTGCCGTCGACGTTGTACCGGGCGAGTGCGAAATACGAGACGGGGTCACCTCGCCCCGCAAAGCCAGCCGCGATGATCTTGCCGTCGGGCTGAAGGGCGAGCGCGTAAAGTTCTTCCGTCTGTGGAGTGAGGTCGGTCGTGACCTTTCCACCCGATCCGAAACTCGAATCCAGACAACCTCCTTCGGAAAGGGCCACGGAGGGCCACGCGATGAACGAGGACAGAAGAATTGCTGGAACGATGTGCCGAGCCATAGGAATTCTCCTTTCGCCGGCAGGGTGCCGATCTGTCCGCTGGGACTCCGTCTGCAGTTGACTCAGCTGGACCCCTCAGGGGCTGGGGAGCGGGTGCCGGAGAAGGATATCAAGTGGTGCTGGATGACTCACCGGACAAAAGGCTCGGACAAGCAGTCGCAACTCATTGACCTGTCAGTAACTTCCTGAAGGTCCGAGTCCCACACGGCTGACCACTCACGTCTTCCTCGCAGCTCGCACAGGCGTGCTCACACGCTGCGGGCTTCACTCCTCGAATCCGAGCTTCCGCATCAGCGCCGCGAAGCGCGGTTCCGAGCGGAGCGGATCGAAGATCCGGTCGCCCCGGAGGTAGATCATCCATTGCGAATCCGCGTCGTAGGCCCGTTCGAGGTCATCGAGGGCGCGCGCGCGGTCGCCCAGACCGAGATGCACGATCGCGAGGTTGAACGGGGGCACGTATCCGTGCAATGCGGCCGCTTTCAGCTCGTCCATCGCCGCCATCGCACCCTTTCGATCGCCGGAAGCCCCATACGCGTAACCGAGCCATGCGGTCACGAACGGGGGAGACTCCAGCGCCCTGGCTTTTTGAAGATGCGGAATGGCCTCGTTGACCTTCCCCTCCTGGATGTCGATCCACCCATCCATGAAGGGAGCAAAGAAGAAGGTCGGATCGAGATTCGCCGCCTTCCGAGCGAGGTCCCTCGCCGCCGCGTAGCGGCTTTGCCAGGCGACGGCCATGAGCCCATCGATGGGGATCTGCGGAGACAGCGGATCGAGCTCGGCCGCGCGGGTGGTCTCGGCCACCGATTCGTCGAGCCGGCCCACGAATCCGAGCACCAGGCCGAACTGATCGTGAGCGAATGAGTAGTTCGGATTGAGCGCCAGTGCGCGGCGAAATTCCGTTTCGGACCCCGCCCAATCGTGTTCATACCAGGCCTTGTACACGGCCAGAGAGGTATGCGCCTCGGAGGACGCATCGTCCAGCTGGATCGCCTTCTCCGCCGCGGCCCTGGCCCTGGGCCCGGCTTCCTTGGCGGTGAGCACCCCCTCGTTGAATCCCGCCCAGAGGTAGGCGTCCGAGAGGCCGGAGAAGGCGGGCACGAATTTCGGATCGAGTTCGATCGCCTGTTCGAACAGCGCGATCGCCTTGCTCAGGTTTTCGTCGCTCGGGCGGTTGAAGAAATACCGGCCCTTGAGGTATGCGTCGTACGCCTCGGGATTCACGCTGGCCGCCCGCGTCAGCCGCGACTGCTCCTCCGGAGTCAGCCGGACGTGGATCTCGCGCGCGATCGCCGACGCCAGCTCGTCCTGCAGCGCGAGCACGTCGCGCGAGTTGCGCTCGAAGCTCTTGGACCAGAGGTGCCGGTCCGACCGCGCGTCGATCAACTGGGCGGTGATCCGGACCTTGTCGCCCGCGCGGATCACCGAGCCCTCCACGATCGCGTCGACGTCGAGCAGGCGCGCGATCTCCGGGGTCGGCGGCCGCTGGGCGCCTTTGAATTGCATCACCGAGCCGCGGGAGATCACGCGAAGCTGACTGATGTTCGCGAGATCCGACGTCAATTCGTCGGTCATGCCTTCGGCGAAGTAGTCCTGGCCGGGGTCGCCCGAGTAGTTGTCGAGGGGAAGCACCGCAATGGACTGGATGGCGTGCGGCCCGCCTGCCCGGGGCGCGCGAGACGCGAGGTGGAGAGCGCCGGAACGCTTCGCGACATAGAGCGCGGCACCAAGCACGACGACCGCGAAAGCTCCCATCAAGGCGGGCCGTTTCCAGAAGGCGGGTGCGCGAGGAGGGACTGTCTCCGGGATACTCACCGAGACCCCGGGCTCGGACCGCGTCGATGGGGCCGCGGAGGCCGACGAGGTCTCGTTGCGCAGATCGCGGAGCTCGTTGTACACGTCGCGCGAGGTCTGGTAGCGATCGCGCGGGTCCTTCTCGAGGCAGCGGCGCAGGATCCTCGCCAGGTGCGGCGGAAGATCCCCGCGTTTCTCCGTGACGGATGCCGGAGTGTCGCGCAGGATCGACGAGATCATGTCGACGGCGCTCGCGCCCTGGAACGGCCGCTCGCCGGTCAGCATCTGGTAGAGAACGACGCCGAGGGAGAAGACGTCGGACCTCGCATCGACCTTGCCGCCCCGCGTCTGCTCCGGAGACATGTAAGCGACCGTGCCGAAGACCTGGCCCTCGCTCGTCAGGTTCGCGCGGCTCTCCGTCGGCGTGCTCGTGAGATCGGGTCGGGAGTCCGCGGCTTCGAGCTTGGCGAGGCCGAAGTCCAGCACCTTGACCCGCCCCTCGCGCGTCACCATCACGTTGCCGGGCTTCAGGTCGCGGTGCACGATGCCGCGCTCGTGCGCGGCCGACAACGCGTCGGCGAGCGGCACGCCGATCTCGAAGAAGCGCGGGAGCGGGAGGCCGCCCGGCGCGAGAAGGGTGTCGAGGGTTTCGCCCTCCACCAGCTCCATCGCGAGAAACCGGCTGCCGCCGTCCTCCTCCACCGCATAGATGGTGACGATGTTGGGGTGGTTCAGCGAAGCGAGCGAACGGGCCTCACGCTCGAAGCGAGCCAGGCGCTCCGGGTCCTGCGCCACCGCCGCCGGGAGCATCTTGATCGCTACGTCCCGCCCGAGCGTCGTGTCGGTGGCCCGGTAGACCTCGCCCATCCCGCCCGCCCCAATGGCCGCGGTAATGCGGTAGTGGCCGAGGCTGCGTCCGATCATCTCGAAGGCCGGCACTTCGAGACCACTCACTCCAGGTGCGGAAGACCGGCGGCTTCGAGGGCCTTGTCGAGGGCCGGAACCTCGGAATCCAGAAAGTCCTTCCAGCGCGCGAGCCCCCGCGAGACCTCCTCCTGCCGCCATTCGAACCCGGCCCGGGCGTCGGGTGTCGGTGCGACGTCGGCGCTCTCGATCACCTGCTGAAAGCGCGACATTCCCGACCACAGGCGCCGGAGGTTGGTGCTCTCGGCTTCGCTTTCGTCGAAGTACTCCTCGGAACCGAGCGGGGGCCCCGCCGCGCGATCGAGGCTCTTCAGGAACGCATCGAGTGCCTCCCGGGCCGATCCCGCGGACCCGGCACGCAGGGTCGCGATTCGTTCTCGAAGGGTGCGGGCCTCTGCGAGCGCGGGGGCCAGCCGCACTCTCTCCGCCTCCACCCGTTTCGCCAGCTCGAACTGCTGGTCAAGATCCGCATCCGTCGCCGAAATCCGCGGATCCCTGGAGACCACGAGGGGCTGTGAGAGCGTGCGCCCGTTCGCGACGAGACGGACCGTGTAGCTCCCCGGCGGCGCCCAGACCCCGCGGGCCGGCTCCCGCCGGCGCGATCGCGGCAGCGCTTTGGGCGCGGCGTACCGAAGATCCCAGACGAAGCGATGCATCCCCGAGGCCGCGGACGGAGTCTCCGCCACCTCGACCCAGTCCGGAGTCACCTGGATCTTCTGCAGGTCCGGGCGATCGACCTCGTCGTCGCTGACGTATCGGCGAACGAGCTCTCCGCGCGCATCGAGGATCTCGAGGGCCACCGGGGATGGCGAAGCCGTTCTCAAACTGTAGTCGAGGATCGCCCCGCGGGGCGGATTCTCCGCCCCGGGCTCGTCCCTGGGATCGGGCGTTCCCTGGAACGGAGCGGGGTTCAGGCGGATCGCCGTTCGCGGCTCGAAGAGCCAGGCCGGCGCGGCGGCGGCCTTCGCATCGAGCTGCCGCAGGGGAGCCAGGTCGTCGAGCACCCAGAACGACCGGCCGTGCGTGGCGGCGACGAGATCCCCCTGGCGTACCGAGAGGTCGCGGACGGAGCAATTGGGCAGGTTCGGCTGGAGGGACTGCCAGTGGTCTCCCTCGTCGAAAGAGACGAAGACCCCCGTTTCGGTCCCGGCATACAGCAGCCCGCGGCGCGCCGGGTCCTCGCGCACCACGTTGACGTAGCTGCCGTCCGGAATCCCCCTGGCGATGGACGCCCACGTCTTCCCGCCGTCGCGCGTCCGCAGGACGTACGCCCCGAGATCATCGAGCCGGTGCCGGTCGATCGCGACGTAGGCGGCTTCGGGATCGAAGTGCGAGGCCTCGATCACCCCGACCTTGGACCAGGCCGTCAGGTCCGGCGGCGTGACGTTCTCCCAGTGCTTCCCGCCGTCGCGGGTCCGCCAGATCGACCCGTCGTCCGTGCCGCACCAGACGAGGTCCTCGCGAAGTCCCGACGGAGCGATCGCGTAGATGACCCCGCGTCGCGGGCCCTTCACGGCGCTGTCCTCCGCCGTCCGGGGGTCGAGTGTGGCCGGCACGCCGGGCTCCTCGCGCGTCAGGTCCGGACTGACCTTCTCCCAGTGCCCTCCCGCGTCGATCGTCCGGAAGAGGAACTGGTTGGCGTAGTAGAGGGCGCGGGGATTGGCCGGCGAGAAGACGAGCGGCAGGGTCCACTCGGAGCGATAGTCGCCGGGGTACGCGAGCGTGGGATCGACGTCCTGCTCCTGCAGCGTCCGCTGGTCGAAGCGCCCCACGCTGCCGCCGAAGAGAATGTCGGGATGGCCGGGGTCAGGGGCGATGTACCCGTTCTCGCCGCCCGCCGCGATCGGCCGCCAGTCGCGCTGCGTCAGGCTCCTGGAGTCGGTCCGCGACGGCATCGCCGCCGCTCCGCTGTCCTGCTGGGCGCCGTAGATCCAGTACGGGAAGCGATCGTCGGTCGCGACATGGTAGAACTGGGCGGTCGGCTGGTTGTACCAGGAGCTCCAGGTCCGGCCTCCGTCCACGCTGACGACGGCGCCCTGGTCGCTGCCGAGGATCATCCGCCGCGAATCGCCCGGATCGATCCAGAGCTGGTGATAGTCGTCGCCGCCGGGGGCACCCTTGAACGGCTCGAACGTCCGGCCGGCGTCGGTCGACTTGTATAGCGCCGTGTCGCACGCGTAGACGACGTCGGCGTTGCCGGGGTCGACCGTCACGCCGGCGAAGTACCAGCCGCGCTCCCAGATCCGCCGGTCTCCGCTCGCGCGCCGCCATCGAACACCGGCGTCGTCGGACACGTACAGTCCGCCGGCGCGCGCGTCGACGAGGGCATAGACGCGGCCCGGCCGGCTCGGGGCGAACGCGATCCGGATGCGACCGAGCTTCTCGGACGGGAGGCCCGCGGTGACCGGCGCCCACGTGTCGCCCCCGTCCGAGGATCGATAGAGGCCGCTGCCCGGGCCGTTGGAGGGCGGGTAGGTGTTCCAGGGCGGCCGGCGCGTCTGCCAAAGGGCGGCGAGGATCGTTCGCGAGTCGGCCGGATCGAAGGCCAGGTCGATCGCGCCCGTGTTCTCGTCCTTGAAGAGGACCCGTGACCAGGTTTTTCCGCCGTCCCGGGAGCGGAACACGCCGCGCTCCGCGTTGGGCCCGTACGCGTGACCCAGCGCCGCGACGAAGACGACGTTCGGGTCCTTCGGATCCACCAGAATTCGGCCGATCTGCCGGCTGTCCGAGAGCCCCAGGCGCTGCCAGTTCCGGCCGCCGTCGATCGACTTGTACATGCCGTTGCCGTAGGAGATGTCCGAACGCATGTCGGCCTCTCCCGAGCCGACATAGAGCACCTTCGGGTCCGATGGCGCCACGGCGATCGCTCCGATCGATGCGATCGGCTGGCCGTCGAATATCGGTTCCCAGGTCCGGCCCGCGTTGTTGCTCTGCCAGACGCCGCCGCCGACCGAGCCGAAGTAGAAGCGCTCCGCGTGCCCCGGGACTCCTGTCACCGTCAGGACGCGACCCCCGCGAAACGGTCCCGCCATCCGCCATCGCATCCCCGAAAACATTGCGGGATCGAAGGGCTGGGCCGTCAGCAGTGGCCCCGGGGCGGCGAGACACACGAGGACTACGAGGCGTCGCAGACGGGCCATCGGCATCTCGGCGCCGAATTATATGGGTCGGAGGCATCGATCCCCGAACGAGCGGTTTGCGCCCGGAGGTCGCGACCGGCCGACGACAAACGAGGTTGAAGGACTAAAGTATGCTGCCGGACGGTTATCCAGTCAGACCGCAGTGGTCAGTAACGTCAACAAGGAGCGGAAAATGAAGAAACGCATCGCTGTCGCCGTGGCGGCGATCGGGTTTGCCTGTGTCGTGGCCTCCGCGTCGGCCCAGAAGGCGCCGCAGACACGCCCGGAGCCCGGGAACAAGGCCATCGAGACCTTCACCGCCCGCGCGTTCCAGATGCAGCGCGGAGCAACCGGGATCGTCGAGATCACGGTCACCCGGTGGTCGACCGACGCCGAGCGCGAGATGCTGCTCGCAGTTCTCAAGGACGCGGGACAGCCGGCGATGCTCGTGGAGCTGCAGAAGCTGCCGCAGGTCGGCTACATCAAGATGCCGAACACGATGGGAGTCGCCCTCTTCTATGCACGGTCGAACGAGCTTCCGGACGGAACCCGGCAGGTCGTTCTCGGAACGGACCGGGCGATCGGGAACCAGACACGCGCTCCCCAGGCGAGCAAGTACGACGCCACGATCATCGAAATGCGCTTCAAGAAGGGCAGCGAGACGGGTGAGGGAAAGATCGTGCTGGCGGGCAAGGCCTCGATCGGCAAGGACGGGAAAGTCCAGATCTCCAATTACCAGGGCGAGCCCGTGCGGCTCCTGGACGTGAAGTCGAAGACGCCCTGAATCCGCGGGGCGCCTGACCGGTCGGACCGGCGGGTCCACGAATCGATGGGTCCCGGCCCGTGGTGGCGCGCTCGGGCATCGCGGGAAGCTGCGTCGAATCGCGCGACCGGGCGCAGCCGCCTTGCCTCGCTGCGGAGTGGTGCGGAGCCTCTGACTTGACCCTCCCCGCGGCCTGGTGATCTGATCCCGAGACCGCAGTTCTGGACCCTGCGCAAGGAGACTTTTCATGTTTTCGAAGGGTGCGGTGCTCCCGGTCGCGTTCGCGGTCCTGACCTTCGCCGGCTCGACAGCCTCGGCCCAACCGAACCCCGACAAGAACGCCTACTTCGGCGAAACGCATGTTCACACGAGCTGGTCGCTCGACGCGTTCGCGATCGGTAACACCCTCACCACGCCGGGCGATGCGTACAAGTACTTCAAGGGTCAGCCGATCAAGCACCCGTTGGGCTACGAGGTCAAGATCGACACGCCGCTCGATTGGGCGGGTGTCACGGATCACTCCGAGTACGCGGGCGTCGTCCAGCTGGCCAACGACCCCAAGTCTCCGGTCAGCAAGATCCCCCAGGCGCAGCCTCTCATCTTGAAGGCGAGGACGAAGGAGGAGATGGAGCGCGTCGCGCTGTACGCCATCAACACGCTCGTTCCCGGGCCGCCGGTCCAGGCGCTGATGTCCCCGGAGATCGCCGGGTCGGTCTGGAAGAAGAACATCGAGCTCGCCAACCAGGCGAACCAGCCCGGGAAATTCACCGCCTTCTGCTCGTACGAGTGGACCGCGATGCCGAACAACATGAACCTCCACCGGAACGTCTTCTTCCGGGAGTGCTCGCACGTCCCGCCGACGCCGTTCAGTGCGCTGAACTCGTACCATCCGGTGGATCTGTGGAACTGGATGGACGGCCAGCGCAAGGCGGGCAACGACCTCCTCGCGATCTCGCACAACGCCAACCTCTCGGACGGCCGGATGTACCCGACGGAGGTGGATTCCAAGGGCCGCCCGATCGACGCCGCGTATGCGGCCTCGCGGAACCGCAACGAGCCCCTGATCGAGATCAAGCAGCTCAAGGGAACCTCGGAGACCCACCCGGTCCTGTCCCCGAACGACGAGTACGCGAATTTCGAAATCATGTCGGTGCTTCTCGGCAACCCTCCCGGCCGCGTGCCGCACATCGCCGGCAGCTATGCCCGGCAGGCACTGAAGGACGGAGTCGCGCTCGCGGACACCCGGGGCTTCAATCCGTACAAGTTCGGATTCGGCGCGGCCTCCGACTCGCACAACACCGCGGTGCCGTACCGGCAGGACAACTTCTTCGGTGGCCACTCGTTCACGGACGGCACCATCGAGGTGCGCATGGCCGGGAATCTCGTTGGCGGGTTCTTCGATGCGCGCACCGAGGGCACGGCCGGCCTGACCGCGGTCTGGGCCGAGGAGAACACGCGGGCGGCGATTTTCGACGGCATGAAGCGGAAAGAGACTTTCGCCGTGACCGGACCGCACATCCGCGTGCGTCTCTTCGGCGGATGGGAGTACACGGCGGCCATGCTGGCCGACAAGGACTGGGTCAAGGCCGGCTACGCGAAGGGCGTGCCGATGGGCGGCGACCTTCCGCCGGCCGCCGGGAAGGCGCCGACGTTTCTGGTCTGGGCCGTGAAGGATCCCACCTCCGGCAATCTCGACCGGATTCAGATCGTGAAGGGCTGGGCGAAGAGCGGGCAGAGCTTCGAGAAGGTCTTCGACGTGGCCTGGTCGGGCGACCGCAAGGCGGACAAGTGGACCGGCGTCGTGCCGCCGGTCGGCAGCACCGTGGACGTCGAGAACGCCACGTACACGAACACGATCGGCGCTGTCGAGCTCAAGACCATGTGGACCGATCCGGAGTTCGACCCGAGCCTCCATGCCTTCTACTACGCCCGGGTGCTGGAGATTCCGACGCCGCGCTGGACGACGATCCAGGCGAAGAAGCTCGGGATGGCCCCGCCCGAAGTCGTCGCCGCCACTCTCCAGGAGCGCGCCTGGACTTCTCCGATCTGGTACGCGCCGAGCGCCGCGGATCGCCGGAACGCCCGGGCGAGCGCCACCGTCGCCGACCTGACGAGCAAAGGCGCGGTGGCCCTCAACGACGATCAGCTCAAGGCCCTGATCGAGGAAAAGTCCGTCTGGGTCCAGAACACCGTGACGGGTCACAAGTACATGGCCGTCTACGGAGCCCTGGGCAAGGGCGGGGACGCGACGAGCCTCACGCCTTCCGAGGCCGGCTACGTCACGCAGCAATACCCGGCCAATCAGGGTCAGTTCCAGGTCCGGTACGTCGGGACGAAGGTCATGCCGAGTCTCGCCGGCGACTCGATCGAAGCCAGCTACCTGGGGACTTCGCGGACCTACACCATCGCGCACGGAAAGATCGTCACCGACCTCGTCGGCACGCCGATCGAGCTCAGCGTTTACAAGGTCGGCGACAAGTACCTGGGCGCGCGGTCGAACGAATTCGGCTACGCCAACTACGAAATCATTCCCGCGGTGGCGGAGCTGGAACCCATCCGTTGAGCCGCGGGGGACCCGCCCGTTGAAACGGCGGCGTTGAAGGCGCTCCGGAATCTCGCCGCGCGGCTCGGGGCCGGGACGGGTTCGACGCACTGGCGGGAGGCGCCGTGAAGCGCTGGCTGCGCGAGCCGCTCGTCCACTTTCTCTTGATCGGCGCCGCCCTCTTTGCGATCTCGCGTGTCATCAAGCCGGCCACCGACCGGAATGCGCCGCCGCGCCAGATCGTCCTCACGCTCGACGACCTGCGCCAGCTGCAGATCGGTTTCGCGGCGCAGTGGCAGCGCCCGCCGAACGAGCAGGAGATGCTGGGCCTGATCGAGAGCCGGATCAAGGAAGAGATCCTCTATCGCGAGGCCCTCGCCCTGGGTCTCGACAAGGACGACACCATCGTCAAGCGGCGGATGGCGCAGAAGATGGAGTTTCTCGCCGAGGACGTTTCCGCCGCCAAGGAGCCCACGACCGCGGAGCTGAAAGCCTGGTTCGAGAAAAACACCACGCTGTTCATGCAGCCGGCGCGGCTGACTTTCCGGCACCTGTACTTTTCGCCCGACCGCCGCGGCAAGAGCGCCTGGTCGGACGCAAAGGCCGCCCTGCCGAAGCTCGACGGCAAGCCCGCGAGTTGGGCGGGCGCCGCCGCCTTCGGCGACCCTTTCATGTTCCAGGACTATCTCGCCGACCGCACACCCGACCAGGTCGCCAAGGATTTCGGCCCTCCGTTCGCGAAGGCGCTCTTCGTCGAGAAGCCGGGACGCTGGACGGGCCCGATCGAATCCGGCTACGGCTGGCACCTCGTCTTCGTCGAATCCCTGACGCCCGAGCGCGTCCCGGCGTTCGAGGAAGTCGAGCCGGACGTCAAGACGGCGTGGCTCGCGGCGCGCAAGGCCGAGGCGTGGGACAAGGCCTACCAGGCCATGCGCGCGAAGTACGAGCTCATGCTTCCGGCGCCGCCGGAGGGCCCGCCCTCAGCCGCGCCGGCCGCGCCGCCCTCATGAAGCACCGGCGGCTCGGCCTCGCCGGCCTTCTTCTCGTGCTGGCTTCCCCCGCGGCGGCCCACGAGGCGCGGCCCGCCTACCTCGAGGTCAAGGAGACGGCTCCCGGCCGCTACGAACTGCTGTGGCGCACGCCGGTTCTCTCCGGAATGCGGCTGCCCGTCGTCCTGCACGTGCCCGCCGGCGTCGCCAACCTCAAGGAGCCGACGGTCCAGGAGCTGACCGACTCCCTCGTCGAGCGGCGGACGATCGACGCCGGGCCGGGAGGACTCGCGGGCCAGCGGATCGAGTTTCCCGGCCTCCAGGCGACGATCACCGACGTGCTGGTCCGGGTCGAGCTCGCCGACGGCCGAAAGTGGACGACCATCGTCCGTCCGTCACGGCCCTGGGTCGACATCACCGCCGCGCAGACCAGGCTCGCGGTCGCCGGCTCGTACGTGGTCCACGGGATCCGGCACATCGCCCTCGGCCTGGACCACCTGCTCTTCGTTCTCGGCCTCGTCCTGATCGTCAAGGACCGCTGGATGCTCGTCAAGACGATAACGGCCTTCACCGTGGCCCACTCGATCACCCTCGCGATCGCGACGTTCGGGTGGGCAGAGGCGCCCGTGCTTCCGCTCAACGCGGCGATCGCCCTCTCGATCTTCTTCCTCGGACCCGAGATCGTCCGCTCGTGGCGCGGGCGAGACGAGCTTCACGATCGAGCATCCCTGGGTCGTGGCCTTCGTCTTCGGCCTGATCCACGGCTTCGGGTTCGCGAGCGCGCTGACGAGCGCGGGCCTGCCGCGGGCGGACCTGCCGCTGGCGCTCTTCAGCTTCAACGTCGGGGTCGAGATCGGGCAGGTCGGGTTCGTCCTGCTCGTGCTCCTCCTCGAGCGCGCCTTCCGCATCCTCGAGATCGTCTGGCCGCGCTGGGCCGAGGCGCTGCCGGGCTACGCCGTGGGCACGCTCGGGGCGTTCTGGACGATCCAGCGCACGGCGATCCTGTTCGGCTGGACGGCCTGAGCCGGCGGGGCCCGCGCCGTCAGACGCCGGGAGGCGCTGCGACACCCTGGAGGCTCACTGTTCGAACCCGTCTTTCCTCATCAGCGCCTGGGATGAAGAAGTGCGCAGGCGCTCGGAGAAATGGCCGCCGCCAGCCGTTGCGCTGCGAGGGGGCTACGGTAGCCGGAATCCCCTGACCAGGAACGCGGCCATCTGGTCGCGTCGCACCGTCGATTCCGGGCAGTACAGACCGCCGCCGCATCCACCCGTCACACCTTCCCGGGCGAGCTGCTCGATGAAACCTCCGGCCCAGTAGGCGGCCGGCACGTCCGTGAACACCGTACCGGTCGAGGGATAGGTGCACCCCGCGGGGTGGCGCGCCTTGGTCAGGAATACGGCCATCTGCGCCCGCGTCACGGGCGCGGTCGGGCAATAGTTGCCCCCGCCGCAGCCTCCCGTGACCCCGTCGTGGAAGAGCTGCTCGACCCATGGCGCAAAGGGCGAGGACGCCGGGACGTCGGCGAAGAGCCCCGTGGCGGCGGGAGGCACATAGGCGGATCCGCGCATTCCGCGCTCCAGAAACACGGCCATCTGCGCGCGGGTCACGTTCGCGCCGGGACAGTACTCGAGCGGGGAGGCCCCGCAGCCGGCCGTGACCCCGGCGTGGAAGATGCGCTCGACGACGGAGGCGAACGTGGAAGTCGCCGGCACGTCGGCGAAGCTCCCGCCGACGGCGAGTGAAACGGTCGCCAGGTTGGACCACGTCGAGCCGTCCCCCGCGGCGAACGTGAAGCTGGTGTTCCCGACGAAGCCCGGCGCCGGTGAGATCGTCGCCATGCTCCCGCTCAGGGCCACGGTGCCGTTGGCGGCCTGGGAGACGATCCGATAGACGAGCGGGTTGCCGTCGACGTCGCTGGCCGCCAGTGGGACGGACACCGGCAGGTACGCGGTCGTGCCCGCGGTGGCGCCGGCGGCGACGGGCGCGTGGTTCGGGTTGGCATGGTCGTCCGCCGGTCCGCCGTGGCAATCGAAGCAGCCGACCTCGAAGCCCCGCCAGAAGGCCTTGGTTCCGAAGTCCGTCGAGAGCGTCCGGTGGTCGGCCGCCCGGGAAAGCACGGTGCCCCGGTAGTCGGTCCCGTGACAGGCGGCGCAGTCCGCGACGCCCGCCGTTGCCGACTCGAGAAGGTCGCCGTGGCGGTTGACCCAGCCCTGGCCGACCGGGTGCATTCCGTGGGGCCCGCCGCTGACGGTGACCGGGTCGCTGCCGTGGCAGGAGGAGCATTCGGCCAGAGTTCCCTCGTGTCCCTGAAGGTTCAGGCTCTGCAGGTTGTCGTTGAGATGCGAGCTCGGATACTCGGCGTGGGTCGCACCGTGGCACGCCGCGCACTGCAGGTTTCCGTGCCCCGTCGAGAAGCGGTAGAGCGAGATCCCCGCCGCCGGCGTGTTCGGACTCGTCGCGAACGTCGGATTCACGGCCAGGCGCGGCTCTCCGTTCGTTTCGAACGCGGTGGTGTAGCGAATCTGGCCGTTGTTGCTCGTGGCCGTGCCCGTGTGACAGCTCTGGCAGGTCGGCTCCTCCAGCCAGCCCTGCCGGCTTTTTGCGCCGACGCGGCTCATGGAGCCGTGACATTCCTGGCACTGGATCGCGAGCGACCCGTCGGCCGCGACGGCAGTCCCCATCGGGCCGCGCAGGCAGCGGGTCTCCGAGCCCGGATGGCAGCGGTAGCAGGCGGCGCGGTTCGTCGCCGCATCGAGGGTCTGGCCGGTCACGGGATCCGTGACGCTGGCGTGGCCGCCGTGCACGGCCTCGGTCATGGCCGAGATCCCCGCCTGACCCGTGCCCGGCAGGGCATTGGACGCGTGGCAGCGGGCGCACAGCACGGAGGTCCCCTGCACGGCCGCCGTCGCGAAAAGGCCGGCCGCGTCGTAACCGGCGAGCGCGAGCGCATCGGCGTATGCGGGGTCGTCGGCCTGCCGGTCATCGTGCAGTCGCAGAATGTTGAGCTTGTAGTCGCGGTCCGAGTCGCAATCGTTCACCCAGCCCGCGGCGGGCCGGGCAGCCGCCACGCTTCCCGAGCCGTGGCAGATGCGGCAATCCATTTCGTCCGATACGGGCAGGACGACGTTCGTGCTCGCGAGGAGCGCTCCGCCAGCGGCGCGGACGACGACCCGCATCATCGGGTAAGGATTCTTCCCGTGCGCGTCGTCCCAGGGCGTGATCGGGATGCCCTCGGCGCCGAAGACGCTCCGAGTGGCGTCGAACGTCATCGGCTGCGGAACGTTGGCCGCGCCCGGCATCGCGTTTCCGGCGAGGCCGACGTCGTCCGGCAACGAAGCGCCATAAAGGGCGAGGACGTGTTGCCAGAAATCGGTCTTGCCGATCGACGTCGCGTTGAAGGAGCCGGACGGGTCGGCCACGGCCTCGTAGGTCACGGTCACACCCGCGGGATCCGTGATCAGGTGGCCCGAGGGATCCACGACCTGCGCCTCGAGCGTGTTGTAGGGTGGCAGGATCGAGAAGACCGAGTACTCGGCGTCCATGCAGTGCATGCCGAGGTTGTTCCAGGCGATCGTGCGCCAGGTCACGGTGGGAGCCGCCGCCACCGCCATCGCCCCGGCGATAGTCAGCACCGCGATCCGCGTCTTCCCGTGCATCCTGGCCTCCTTGATCTCCGTGCGATGGCTGCAACGAGCATACGGGGCTGACTTGCACGCGTCCTGATGCAGACACACCGGATCCACTCCTCCACGCCCGAGAGCGGCGCGTGATCGCCCGGACGCGGGGGAGGTCGGAATCGCGCCAAAAGGCGGATAGAGTCTGACGATGTCGCTCGACTCACCGCGACAGAGGAGGACGGAATGAAGAGGATCGTGCTTCCGGCAGCGGCCCTGTTCGCGCTCGGCGCTGCGCTTCCCCTGCTCGGCCAGAATGTCGGTGCGCCGGGATACGTCGTCGGGCCCAATACCTTTGGACCGGAGTCGAGGAGCCTGGCGCCGACGTACGGTACCGCCGACCTGACCAAGCTCAACCTGGCTCCCATGGGCTTTTCGCCGCAGGGTGACGGACAGTGGGGCACTGACGTCTTCACCGGCTTCGCCCAGCGAACCGGCGGAGCCAACACGACGCAATGCACCCAAGTCAACCTCCCGAGCGGCGCCCTGCTCGAAGGAATCACGACTTACACGCAGGACTCGGACGCGTCGGGCAATGTGAGCTACTTCCTATTTCTCCGGGACCTGAGCGCGAGCACGACGACGACGCCGTTCGAATTCACGACCGCCGGCTCGCCCGGAATAGAGAAACTCTTTCATGCGATTGCCCCGCCCATCCAGATCACCAACGACGACGCGGCCTATGAGCTGTGCACCTCGCACGGTGTCGTCGGCGTGGCCAACCAGAACGCCGGGGCGACGTTCTGGTACCGGCTCCAGGTGAGCCCGGCGCCGGGGACCGCCACGTTCAATGATGTTCCGACTTCGCATCCCTTCTTCCAGTTCGTGGAGGCCCTCGCGGCCGCCGGCATCACCGGCGGGTGCGGCGGCGGAAACTATTGTCCGGACAATCCGGTTACGCGCGGGCAGATGGCAGTGTTCCTGTCCAAGGCCCTGGGTCTTCACTTTCCAAACTAGGGCGGCTTCGGCCGCGTTGGTCGCGGAACAGAAACCGGGCCGCGCCCGATGGAACGGATGCGGCCCGGTGTGTCGCGTCAGCGGGTTCAGTGGGGCCAACGTCAGTTCGCCGATTTGCCGCCCTGCTGGAGCGACAGCAGCACGTCGTCGAGCGAGAAGCCTCCTTCCGGCCTTCTGGCTGGGAGGGAACTCCTTGAAGGTCCCCAGGAACTGCGCGATGTACTGCTGCGCCGGAACCAGCAGGAAGGCACGGTCGATCCGCCACCCCGGATAGCCGACGCTGTCGTGTTCGGCCAACTCGAACGGATCCGAACGCAGGTTGAAGAGCTTGGGCAGGCGCAGGAGCGTGAATGGATCTTGCCAGACGTCGAAGCCACGAGCGCGCTGTTCCGCGAAGACCAGCTTCCACTGGTTGTAGCGCAGCGCGAAGGACCCGTCGTCGTTGAAAGTAGAAGAACTCCTTTCGGGGGTCGGGCGCCTTGCCCGCGAGCGCGTCGGCGATGTTGTAGCCGTCGAGATGCACCTTGAAGGTCTTGTCGCCGACCTTCATACCCTTGAGGAGCTGCTCCTTCACGTCGGGCGCCGTGATCGTGGGCATCCGGGCTTGATGACGTCGGGCCAGCGGATCGCGCGAGGCACGCCGAAGCCGCCTTCCCAGTTCGCGCCCCCGCCGAAAACTTTACGTTTCAAGACACGATTTTCGTGGGGCGGATTTGATACGAATTGGGCTAGGGTTCCAGTTCTACCCGGAAAGGAGCGACCATGTCTGGAAAGGTGAGAGCGATTCCCGAGGGTTACCACTCGGTCACGCCGTACCTGATCGTGGACGGCGCCGCAAAAGCCATCGAGTTCTACAAGAAGGTTTTCGGGGCCGAAGAGATGGTCCGGATGCCCGCCCCGGGTGACCGCGTCGGCCACGCGGAAATCAGGATCGGCGACTCGATGGTGATGCTCGCCGACGAGAACCCGGAGATGCAGGCGCGCTCGCCCAGGTCGGTCGGCGGTTCTCCGATCGCGCTGCTTCTCTACGTCGAGAACGTGGATCAGACAGTCGAGCGCGCTGTCGCGGCCGGTGCCAAGCTGAAGCGGCCCGTGGCGGATCAGTTCTACGGCGACCGGATGGGAGGGCTCGAGGACCCGTTCGGCCACCAGTGGTACGTCGCCACCCACATCGAGGATGTCTCGCCCGAAGAGATGCGGAAGCGTTCGGAGGCGCTCGCCGCCGCCGCCAAGTAGGCGTGCGCTACGCGCGGCGGAAGGGTCCGAGCCCTCCTGCCGCGGTCGCCGACCGATTCGCCTCTCGAGTCTCAGTGCGCTGGCGTGTACCAGACGGGCGAGGTCCAGGCCCGCTGCTGGACGGTGGCCGGCACGGTCGGGTTGGGCGGGAGGCCCAGCTTCGCCGACCTGTAAGTCGACCAGCGGGGAGTGGGGATTTTCAGGACGCGGGCGTAGTAGGTCGCGCTGGCCATCGGGTCGAACGCGGGGTCCCTCCACTCCCCGATCAGCTCGGCCGATCCGATGGAGTTGGATTCGGTGGCGGTCTTCGGGTCCACGGTGTTGCCGTCAGCGGGGAGCTTACCGGTCCCGGGATCGATCTTCCGATCGCCGCTCCAGACCACGTCGACGATCTTCTCCTCGCTCTTTCCGTTCCGGGTCGAGATCTTGACGCGTTGCCCGAATCCGACGGCCCTGCCGGCGTTGGATACAATCGCGGGTTCACACTCTCATGACCAAATTCGAGACGGGGGTCCTCGTCCTGGGGGCCGGCCTGCAGGGCGCGGGCGTGGCCCTGGAGCTCGCGCGGCGCGGCGTCGCGGTGACGCTCGTGGAGCAGGACGAGATACCGCTCAACCGGGCGAGCCTGCGCAACGAGGGGAAGATCCACCTCGGCCTGATCTACGCCAACGATCGCTCGCGCGACACGGCCTTCCTGCAGCTCGACGGCGCGCTTCGTTTCCGCGCCATACTCGATCGGTGGCTCGGCGCCGAGGGGGACTGGCTCGCGAGGTCCACGCCGTTTCACTACCTCGTGGCCCGTGATTCGCTGCTGGGGCCCGCCGCGCTCGCCCGGCACTACGAAGCCGTCGAGGCTCGCTGCCGCGAGCGGCTGGCCGCGGACCCCGCTCTGGACTACCTGGGGGAGAGGCCCGACCGACTGTTTCGGCCGCTTGCGGACCGGGAACTCGCGGCAAACTTCGACCCGGAGCGTCTGTCGGCCGGGTTCGCCACCTCCGAGCTCGCCGTCGACACGTCGACGCTCGCGGCGGCGTTGCGCCGGGCGCTCGCGGACTCTCCCCGAATCGCGCTCCGCTGCTCGCACGCGGCGCGTTCCATCGAGCGGGAGCCGGACGGGTTCGTCGTGGGCGGCGATGGCCCTGGCGGCCCGTGGCGCATCCGCGCCCGGCAGGTCGTCAACGCCTGCTGGGAGCGCCGGCTGCCGCTCGACCGCCAGCTCGGGCTCGAGCCACCCGCCGACGTCCTGCACCGCCTCAAGTTCCGCGTCATCGCGCGCGTCCCGCCGGCACTCTCGGGCGCGCCGTCGGTCTCGATGGTGCTCGGCCGGTACGGCGATGTCGTCATCCGCCCGGATGGCACCGCCTATCTGTCCTGGTATCCGGCGGGTCTGCGCGGCTGGAGCCAGGACATCGAGCCACCGCGCGCGTGGGACGCGGCCTGCCGGGGAGAGGTCGACCCGGAGGTCGCGCGCGAGGTCGCCGCCGGGATTCTCGAGGCCATCGATGCCTGGTATCCGGGGATGGGGAGGAGCGAGCCGATCCTGGTCGACGCCGGAGCGATCGTGGCGCTCGGAAGGAGCGACGTGGACGACGCGGCGAGCGGGCTGCACGACCGGACGCGGATCGGGGTCTCGTCTCACGGCGGGTACCACAGCGTCGACCCCGGCAAGCTGACCACGGCGCCGATGTTCGCGCTCCTGGCCGCCGATCGCGTCGAGGCTTTCCGTGCGGGGCAGGCGGGATGACGGGCGCCTTAAGCTCTCCACCCTCGGTTCTTGCCCTGGTGCCGGCCTGGAAGGCGGCCGGTTTCGTCGGACGCACGCTCGACGCGCTCGCGGCCCAGACTCATCCCGGCCTCTCGATCCTGATCTCGGACGACGCCTCGCCCGACGACACGGCCGCGATCTGCGAGCGTCGCGCCGCCGACGACCCGCGCTTCCGGGTCATCCGGCAATCCCGGAACCTGGGCTGGGTCGGCAACGTCAACGCCCTGCTCGCCGAGGCGCGGGCCGACTATCTGCTCTTCGCGTTTCAGGACGACCTGCCGGAGCCCGAGTACGTGGAGCGCTGCGTGGCCGAGCTCGAGTCCGATTCCGCCGCCGTGATGGCGTTCTCGGACCTGCGGCTGGTCCGCCAGGACGGCACCGTCGAGGAGCGGTCCTACACGCGCCTCGAAGGCGTGACGGACCGGATCGAGCGCGCCCGGCGCGTTGCGCGGCTCGAAGGATCGTGGTGGATTCCGAACCGCGGCGTGTTCCGCGCCGCGGCCGCGCGCGAGATCGGTGGCCTGCGCCGGCACCGGGCGGGTGAGTTCTCGGCCGACTGGCCCTGGCTGCTCGAGATGAGCCTGCTCGGGGGATTCGTGCGCGTCCCGGAGCGCCTGGTGACGAAGTACTACCTGCCGGGGAGCCTTTCGCGAAGCTGGCGATTCGGGGCGCGATCGTGGGCCGCCGCCGCCGCCTCGGCGATGACGGCGGTCTCGCGGCGCGGACTTCCCTGGCGCGACGACCTCCGACTCCGTGCGACGATTGCGGGCTTCGTGCTGCGGCAGGTCCGCCGCTCGGCCCGGCGGCGTCTGGCGCCTTCGCAGCCGACGTGACCGCCGAGTCGCCATCCTCGCTCGTCTCGGTCGTCGTGCCCGTGCACGACCGGTTCGAGCTCGCGACGCGGGCGATCCGCTCGGTCGCGCGCCAGACCCATCGCCCGATCGAGCTCATCGTCGTGGACGATGCCTCCCGCCCCGCGTTCGTCTTTTCCCCGGAGACCTTCGATGGCCAGGTCCGTGTGGCGCGCCTGGACGAGAACCGCGGTCCGGGCGCCGCCCGCGAGACGGGCCGGCGGTTGGCGACCGGAGCGTACCTGGCGTATCTCGACTCCGACGACTTCTGGGCCCCGACGCACCTCTCCTCGCTGCTGGCGGCCCTCTCCGCGGCCCCGGAAGCGGGAATGGCCTACAGCGCCGCGATGGAAGTGCGCGGGGGGCAGCCATCGGTGTTGCGGCGGGGCAGCGACGAGCCGCACGATCGGATTCTCCCGATCCTTCTCTGGAAGCGTCCCTGGCACACGAGCGCCTGCCTCTGGCGCCGCGACCTGACGCAGAGGATGGGCGGATGGGGCGAGACGTGGCACTGGGAGGACCACGAGCACGACGCCCGCGCGGGCTGCCTGGATGCGACGCTGACTCATGTCCCGGAGGCGACCTGCTTCGTCGACGTCGACTCGAACGATCGCCTTTCGGCGAGCGCCGCGACGCGCCGGCGAACCGAGAGCTACGGCCGGGCCATGCTGTCGATCGCGAACCGGATCCGCGGCAGCGCCTGGTTTCACGATGCGGCCGTGCGCCGCCGGATGCGCGAGATTCTCCTGGACGCGGCGATCCGGGCCTCGGAGCAGAAGCTCGGGGGGCTCGCGGCCCAGGCGGCGCTCGAGTCGTGGCGTTGGCCCTCGCCTCCGGCGAGCCTCGTCGTGGCTTCCGCGGCCGCCCTGCCTCTGGTCTGGTTGGGGCGCGGCCGGCAATCAGCGCGGATCTTCCGCTGGGCGCGCCGACGGCTGGAAAGCAGCAGGTGAACGGGGCGATGCGCCGCGGGGCCGGAGAGCACCAAAAGGACCCGCGACTCTCGGGCGAGCCCGCTCGGTCGAGACGCGGCCCTACGTGATTTCGCGGGCGGTGATCTCGTACTTGAAGTTTTCGAAGTCGAGGCAGTCCGGCCGGCCGTCGTTCGATTCCGCCTGCGGATACAGCAGGAACCCGACCGGCGCCCCTTTCGACCCGGGCAGGGCGACGTCGTGCCCGAAGTTGTAGGCGATCCAGTTCATTTCCCACGATCCGAAGAGACGCGCGCGGGCCCGTTTCACCATCTCGTCGTCGAGCGCCCGGTTCCCCGGCGGCTCCTCGAGCACGACCTTCCGCACGTCGGCGGGATCGACCGGGACCCAGCCGTAGCCGTCGAGGTACACCTCGGCGCGGCAGTGCTGCGCCTTCGTGACGTTCTCGGAGGACGCCCCGAGGCTCTTGTACCCCAGGTCCGACTTTGCGACGCGGATGCCGTAGACGTCGCGCGCCGGCAGTCCCGCTGCGCGGGCGAGGCCGACGTAGAGCGCGTTGAGGTCGGCGCACTTTCCGCCGAGGTCCTCGGACTCGAGCATGAAGCGGATGTCGCCGACGCCGCACCCCCGCGTCTTCGGGTTGCGGAAGGTGTTGTCAACGATCCATTCGTAGATCGCGCGCGCCCTCGCGACGTCCGTATCCACGCCGCGCGTGATCTCGGCCGCCTGCTTCTTCACGATGCCGTCGGTCGGCAGGAGCGTCGTCGGCTGCAGGAAGTACTCCAGCTCGGCCTTGTCCGGCCCGGGCGCCCGGCCCGGAGCGGACAGATCGACCCAGTAGTTCCGCGTCGAAACGCGGCTCGTGAGGGTGAGGATCGGCTTCGCGCCGGCCGGGAACGCCGCCGCGACGATGCCGAGAGCCTGCTCCCGGTTCCGGACGAGCTCGGCCGAGCCGCCCTCGGCGTGAAAATCGTTCGACAGCGTTCGCTGGAACGGGGTTTCCCGGATGAGGGCTGCCGGCAGCCAGACGCGCGTGGGTCCGGCGTACTTCAGGACCTCGACGCGCGTCGTCACGTCGAAGGTGCGCCATGCTCCCGGCGGCGAATCTGTGGCGAGCAGCCGCGCGGTCCTGGGGAGAGTCAGGCTCGCGGAGACGACGCCAGCGGACCGCAAGAAGTCGCGACGGTTCACACGCACCTCCTGCCCGGGGAGTTCGGCCGGGCGATCCAGTCGGTACTTACGCTATGACCGATCGGGTCCGGCTGCAACCCGCCGCGGGCACGGCCGATTCGTCGGTAGAATGCCGGCCTCACGCATGACGCTCGAAGCCGGCACGCACCTGGGCCCGTACGAGATCCTCGCGCCTCTGGGCGCGGGCGGGATGGGAGAGGTGTACCGGGCGAAGGACCCGCGGCTCGGCCGCGAGGTCGCGGTCAAAGTCCTCCCCGCCTCGATGGCGGACGACGCGGACCGGCTGCGGCGCTTCGAGCAGGAGGCGCGCGCGGCCGGCGTCCTCAACCACCCGAACATCACGGCCGTGCACGACATCGGCACGCACGACGGCGCGCCCTACGTCGTCCAGGAGCTCCTCGAGGGCGAGACGCTTCGCGCGGAGCTCGCGAGCGGGCGCTTTTCGGCCCGCAAGGCGATCGACCATGCCCTGCAGATCGCGCACGGCCTCGCCGCCGCGCACGAGAAGGGGATCGTCCACCGCGACCTGAAGCCCGAGAACGTCTTCGTCACGAAGGACGGCCGCGTCAAGATCCTCGACTTCGGACTCGCCAAGCTCACGCACACCGAGGAGGGCGGCCAGGCCACGAGCCTGCCGACGGCCACGGCCCATACCGAGCCGGGCGTCGTCCTCGGCACCCTCGGCTACATGTCGCCCGAGCAGGTGCGCGGCCGGCCGGCCGACGCGCGCAGCGACATCTTCTCTTTCGGCGCCATCTTCTACGAGATGCTTTCCGGCCAGCGAGCCTTCCGGGGCGATTCCGCGGCGGACACGATGTCGGCGATCCTCAAGGAGGATCCCCCCGACCTGTCGGTGACCAACGGGAACATCTCGCCGGCCCTCGAGCGGATCGTGCGCCACTGTCTCGAGAAGAATCCCGAGCGACGCTTCCACTCCGCGCACGATCTCGCCTTCGACCTCGAATCGCTTTCGGGGGACTCCTCGGCCATCCGCCCCGCTGCGGGCGTCGCGCCGGGCGTCGGTCGGCGCTGGCTTCCCGCCGCCCTCGTGGTCCTGGCCGCGCTGGCCGTCGGAGGGGCCTTCGTTCTCGGACGGGGCGCCCGCACGGTCCGCGCCCCGACGGCGGTCTTCAAGCAGCTCACGTACCGCCAGGAACCGATCTTCAACGCGCGGTTTGCCCCGGACGGCAAGACGGTCGTGTACAGCGCGGCGCCCTCGGGCAACGCGCCGCAGATCTTTTCGATCCGCCCCGACTATCCCGGCGCGAGCGCGCGCGGCCTCCAGGGAGTTCAGCTGCTGTCGATCTCCTCGCGGGGAGAGCTCGCGATCCTGACCGGCGCGCGATACCTGAGGCACAGCCTGTTCGAGGGCACGCTCGCGCGCATGCCCCTCGAGGGCGGCGCGCCGCGGGAGATCCTCGAGCACGTCCGCGAGGCGGACTGGTCCCCGGACGGCTCCGATCTCGCGGTGATCCGCGACGTCGGCGGCAAGGACCGGCTGGAGTTTCCCGCCGGAAGGGTCCTGGCCGAGTCGGGCGGGTACTTCAGCAACCCCCGGTTTTCGCGCAAGGGCGACCGAATCGCTTTCTTCGAGCATCCCATCAAGTACGACGATCGCGGCCTGGTGGCGGTCGTGGACCTCCAGGGCAAGAAGACGGTCCTCTCCGACGGCTACTGGGGCGAGGAGGGGCTGGCGTGGTCCGCCACCGGAGACGAGGTCATGTTCTCCGCCGGGACGGCCTACAACAACTTCGCCGTCTACGCCGTGTCGCTGACCGGCGTGCGCCGAACGCTTCTCCAGAGCGCCGGCGGTTTGACGATCCAGGACGTCTCGCCCGACGGGCGCTGGATCGCGAGCCGCGACGACCTGTATCGCGAGGTCCCCACGCTCGCCGCGGGACAGGACCGGGAGCGCGACCTCTCCTGGCTGGACCTGTCGTACGCGGTCGCGCTCAGCCCGGACGGCAAGACTCTTCTCTTCACGGAGGAGAGCGGCGGCGTGGGCAACAACTACTCGGCCTGCATCCGTGGCACCGACGGCTCGCCCGTGGTGCGGCTGGGCGACGGCACCGCCACCGACATCTCGCGGGACGGCAAGTGGGCGCTCGCCGTCGTGCCGACGGACCCCCAGCAGCTCGTCCTCTATCCGACGGGGCCGGGCTCCGCCCGCCGGCTCGACCGCGGCGGCCTCGTCAGCTACGAGACCGCGCAGCTCTTCCCGGACGGACGAAGGGCCTTCGTCTGCGGCCACGAAACGGGGAGGGCGATCCGCTGCTACATCCAGGATGTCGACGGCGGAAAGGCGCGAGCCATCACGCCGGAGGGAACGACCGACGGATTCGTTTCGCCCGACGGCCGCCAGGTGCTGGTGCGGGAAAGCGGAAAAGGCCTGCGAATCTACCCGGTGGACGGCGGCGATTCCCGCCCGGTGCCCGGGGCGACTGCGGAGGATTCCGTGGTGCGCTGGAGCGCCGATGGACGCTCGCTGCTGGTGGCGCCCGTGTGGGACGTCCCGGCGCGGATCGAACGGCTCGATCTGGCGACGGGAAAGCGCGAGCCCTACCAGACGCTGGGCCCGCAGGATCTGACGGGGGTCCTCCAGATCGGCCCGATCGCGATCAGCGACGACGGCCGGACGCACGCATACACCTGCCGGCGGATGTCGTCGCACCTCTTCATGGTGACGCTGGCGCCGTAGGGGATGCGCGCCGCCGGACCCGCCTGATGCGGTTGCATCAGGCGGGCGGCCGCTCGGGGCCGTAGCTTGGATCCATGCAGATCCAGTTTCCGGGAGGCCTGCGGGTCGAAGCGCTGCACGAGGGCTTCCTTATCCGGACCGACCAGCCGACGAGGTCCGGCGGGACGGGGACGGCCCCCTCGCCGTTCGACCTCTTCCTGGCGTCGATCGGGACGTGTGCCGGCTTCTACGTGCTGCGGTTCTTCCAGCAGCGGGGCCTCGACATGGACGGCCTCGGGTTGTCGGTCGAGCCGGAATGGGATCCGGCCCGAAAGCTCGCGTCCCGGATCCGGATCGAGATCGTGCTGCCCGAGGGCTTCCCCGAAAAGTATCGGGAGGCGGTCCTGCGGGCGGTCGATCAATGCTCCGTCAAGCGCCACCTGCTCGAACCGCCGGCGTTCGACGTCGTCGCCGTGACGGCGCCGGCGCCCATCGAGACCGGAGTCGCGGCCGGAGTGGAGATGCGGTGATGGAAATCGCGGACACTTCCGAAGAGAAGACCCGGGCCGACGGCGGTTTCGGCATTCGGCGGGTCCTGCAGGCGAGTTACGAGGACACGCTCGCGCGCGTGCTCGAGGCCCTCCAGACCGAGGGGTTCGGCGTGCTCACGGAGATCGACGTTCGGGAGACGCTGAAGAAAAAGCTCGGAGTCGACTTCCGGCGCTACAAGATCCTGGGCGCATGCAACCCGCCTCTCGCGCACCGTGCCCTCGAGGCCGAACTCGAAGTCGGCCTCATGCTCCCATGCAACGTCATCGTCTACGACGCCGGAGAAGGGCGCACGGTCGTCTGCGCCATCGATCCCATGCAGACGGTCGCGGCGCGCGGCACCCCGGCCCTGGCCGAGGTGGCCGCATCCGTCCGGGAAAAGCTGCAGCGCGCTCTCGACCGGCTGGCGTAGCCCGCGCGAACGGCGCGCTCAGTTGGCCGGCTTCGAGGCTTCCGGCGGGCCGGCCGACCCCTTCATCATCGGGCAGTCGTGGGCCGCCGCTCCCGCTCCGCTTCGGGCGCAGCACGCCATTCCGGCTCCGGCCATCGGGCCGTGCCCGCGTCCGTGTCCGGGCCCGGGCCCGTGTCCCGGCATCGTCCCACCCGTCATGGGGCACTCCGCCATCGCGTGCGGCGCCGAGGCCTCGTAGGCGACGAGCTTGTCGACCGCCGACTCGAGCGCCGCAACCTTCTGGTCGCCGCGCGCGTTGCGTGCGATTTCGAGCTGGGCCTCGATCTCCTTCCAGGCCGCCTGCCGGGCTTCCATCGCCTTCTGGTGCGACGCTTTCATTTCCTGGCAGCGCTTGGCGCAGGTTTCCGGGTCGCCGCTCGGGGGCTGCTGCGCCCGAACGACCGCGACGGCGAGCAGGGCGGCGAGCGGGATCGCAAAACGAAGTTTGGGCATTCTGTCCTCCGGGGCCATGCTAGCCGCGGGCGACGCGAGCGCCGTGAGTCAAACGCACCAGAGACTCAGGCGCTGCCTCCGCGCGCGGCGGACCGCCGGGGATTGCCCGTCGTCGGGCGCTTCGGAGGGGTCCGGCGGCCCGGCTTCCCCGGTTTCCGGCCCAGCCATCGAGCCACCGTCTTCTTCGGGGCGATGAGTTCGTAGCTTTGCTGAATCAGCGCGCGGGCTTCGTCCCAGTCCGTCGCGCCGGTCACGTCCATCGACACCCAGCCCTTGTGGCCGACGTAGGGCGCCCGCGCGAAGCCCGGCCGACGCACCATCGCGTCGGCGTGGTCGAGCTCGAGCTTGAACGCGATCGACAGCACGCCCTTCTTTTCCCCGAGGCCCGCGAAGATCTTGTCGCCCACGCGGAAGTGGGGCTCTCCCCAGGTCGGGGTCTCCCTCGTATCGGGCAGCGAGAGGCAGAACGCACGCATCTTCCGCAGCGCCGCGTCGAAGGGCTTCATCTGTGTGCCGGCGGGCGCGAAGTCCCGCTCAGGGCTTCTCCTCCGGGTCCTTCGCCTCGATGACCTGCTTGTTCGTGAGGATCGTGTCGACGATTTCCTTCGCCAGCTTCTTGATGTCGGCGGCCGACTCCACCTTGTCGACGACGAACTTCGCCGCCACGACGTAGGGATTCCAGCCGACCGGCGGGCCCTGGCCGCGCAGGGCCTCGGCCTCGCCGAACACGATGAACGGCGCGGCGGGGTCGGCGGCGAGATCGGCGACGCTCACCGTGATCTTCGTGTTCACCGGGTCGGGCTGGCCGGTGAGGAACGACGGCATCTTGATCATCCCCGTCTGCGAGTCGATGGCGTAGAAGATCCCGGTCACGAGCCAGCCCGCCTTCGGCAGCGCCGCTTCCCGCGAGATGCGCTCGGACGTGTAGCCCCGGGCCTTGAACTCGTCGGCGATCGCCCCGGAAAGCGAGCCCGCGCTCGCGACGGCCTTCTGGCTCGAGCGCGCGCCGCGGATGATCGACAGCGGCCCCCTCCGAGACGAGCCTCCGCCGCCGGCCGGATCCCCGGTGTGGGCCTCGAAGTCCTGGACGTAGGCGGGGCGGGTCGGCTCGGCGGCGGGCGCGGACGTCTGCGCCGAGGCGAGCGCGGCGAGGCTGAAGCCGAACGCGATCAGCAATCCGGAGATGCGGCTCGAGAGCGTCACGTGGGCCTCCTCGCTTGCTGATCGGGTCGCGCGGGGCGCGCCGGAACCCGCCCCGAAAATCAAATCACAAGAATTCCGGGGCTGCCACGGTGCGCGTCGTTCGTTATAGCCTCGTCCGAGTTTTGAGCTCGAATTCGGGCACTCGGACGCGTCCGTGGAACCGCCTCGCGCCGATGGGCGCCGGAGGAGCGGGGAGATTCGCGGCCCGCGCCGGGCTCGCGCTTTCGCTCGTCTTCGCCGGCGCCTGCATGGTCGGCCCCAACTACTCCACCCCGAAGAGCGACGTGGGCCCGGCCTGGCTTCCCGCTCCGGCCCTGGAAGAGAAGCCGCTCAACGCCGTCGACGCCCACTGGTGGAGGGTTTTCGGCGATCCGGTGCTCGACGGCCTGGTCGAGAGCGCGTACCGGAACAACCTTTCGCTCCAGATCGCGGGGGCCCGCGTTCTCCAGGCACGCGCCCAGCTGAACCAGTCGATCGGTAACCTGTTTCCGCAGCAGCAGGGGATCACGGGCGGCATCAGCTTCGATCAGGTGAACACCCCCGTCACGGTGAATCGCGGCGACGACAACCTGCTCTTTGCCGCAACGTGGGAAATCGACGTCTGGGGCAAGATCCGGCGGGGCATCGAGGCCGACCGCGCCGCCTACCTGAACACGGTCGCGTCGTACGACGACGCCCTGGTCACGGTGATCGCCGACGTCGCGTCGACCTACGTCAACATCCGCACGGCGCAGGAGCGCATCCGCGTGGCCGAGCGCAACGTCGAGGTCCAGAAGGAAAGCCTGCGCGTGGCCTCGGTCCAGTTCAAGTACGGCGAGACGAGCGAGCTCGACGTGCGCCAGGCCGCGACGCTCCTCGCCCAGACGCAGGCCCAGATCCCTAACCTGTGGAACTCGCTGCGGCAGGCGGAGAACGCCCTGGCCGTCCTCCTCGGCGAGACGCCCTACGCGGTCGACGGGCGCCTGAAGGGCGACGGCGCGGTTCCCGTCGCGCCACCGGAGGTCGCCGTCGGGATCCCGAAGGACCTCCTGCGCCGCCGGCCGGACGTGCGTGCGGCCGGGCTGGCGGCGGCCTCCCAGTCCGCGCTGATCGGGGTTGCCGTTGCGAACATGTACCCGGCGTTCTCGCTGTCGGGAGCGTTCGGCGTCGCTTCGACCAGCCTCGGTCCGAGCTCGCTCTCGGACATGTTCCTGTGGCAGAACCGCGTCGCGCAGGCGGGAGCGTCGTTCTTCTTCCCGATTTTCAACTACGGCCGGCTCGTCAACCAGGTCCGCGTCCAGGACGCGGTCTTTCAGCAGGCCGTCCTGAACTACCAGAACACGGTCCTGACGGCCCAGCAGGAGGTCGAAAACGGCCTCTCGGCCTTCGCCACCTCCCGCGAGGCGCTGGCGAGCCTGGATACGGCCGCGACGGCCGCGGAGCGCTCCACGCACCTCTCGCTGCTCCAGTACAAGGCGGGTGAGACCAACTACACGACCGTGTTGACGACCGAGCAGTCGCAGCTTTCGGTCGAGGACACCGTGGCCTCGACCAGGGGGAACGTGGCCCTCGGGCTGATCTCCGTCTACCGCGCGCTCGGCGGGGGTTGGGAGATCCGCGAAGGGCAGGACGTCGTTTCCGACGAGGTCAAGGCCGAGATGGCCCGGCGGACGAACTGGGGCCGAATGCTCGAGACGGCGCAGCACATGCCGAAGGTCTCGCCGGAGGAGGAACCGTGAACCGGAGAAGTCGCTCGATCGGATGCGCCGTCGTTCTGGCCGCGCTGTCCGCGGGATGCCGGAAGCCCGCGACGGCCGGAGGGCCGGCCGTGCCGGCCGTGACGGTCCAGCCGCCGCAACGAGAGCCGGTCATCGAGTACCTCGACATGACGGGCACTGTCGCGTCCTCGAAGACGGTCAACCTGGTGGCCCGCGTCCCCGGGTACCTGGAATCCGTGAATTTCCAGGACGGCGCGGTCGTGCCGGAAGGCCAGCTCCTGTTCGTGATCGAGCAGGCTCCGTACGAGGCGCAGGTGGCCTTGAACGCGGCGGCGCTCGTCCGGGCCCAGTCCGAGCTCGACCGGCAGCAGGCGATGATGAAGGAGAACGCGACGGCCGAGACGACGGTCGAAAACTGGGTCAGCCAGCGCGACCAGGCCAAGGCGCAGCTCGAGCTGGCGAAGATCAACCTGGGCTACACGAAGGTCACCGCGCCCTTCGACGGGCGGCTCGGCGCCCGGCAGGTCGACCCGGGCAATCTCGTCGGATCCTCCGGGCCGACGATCCTCGCCACAATCGAGCAGCTCCACCCGATCTACGTGAACTTCAACCTCAACGAGCGTGATGGTCTGCATCTGCGAGACGAGATGCGCCGGTACAACATCAGCATCGGGTCCAACATCGGGAAGGCGCCCGTGGAGGTTGGCCTCCAGAACGAGAAGGGCTATCCGCACGTCGGCGTGCTCGATTTTGCCGACAACACGCTGAGCACTTCGACCGGCACGATCGCCCTCCGGGCGGTGTTCCGCAACGAGGACACCACCCTGTTCCCGGGACTGTTCGCCCGCGTCCGCATTCCCCTCGGCGGGTCGAAGCCGATGCTCGTGATCCCGGCGAGCGCGGTCGGCAACGACCAGCAGGGCGACTTCGTCTACGTCGTGAACGGCTCCGACGTGGTCGAGCGCCGGTCGATCGAGAAGGGGCCACGGACCGCGTCCGGCGGTCTCGCCATCCGGAACGGTCTCGCGGAGGGCGATCGCGTGATCGTCAACGGCCTGCTGAACGCGCGGGTGGGCGAGAAGGTCGCGCCGACCGAAGCTCCGGCAGCATCGAGCGCTTCCAAACCGTGAACCTCGCAATCGTCCTCACGCAGATATGGTGATTACGTTCGCGGCGCGAATAGTCTCCCGAGCGAGGCGAGGGAGGAGGTTCGCGCCGCGGGAGCCGGAGCGCGGCGCGGAGACCAGGGCCGCGGTCGAGTCCACATCCGGACGAGCCGCGGCCCGGTGCCCGTAGGGCAGGTCTCCGAGCAAGCGAAGGCGACGTGATGCTGGCGAAGTTTTTCATCGAGCGTCCGGTACTCGCGAACGTCATCGCGTTCGTGACGATCCTGCTCGGGGCGGTGGCGCTCGGTGTCCTGCCGGTCTCGCAGTACCCGCCGATCACTCCGCCGACCGTCCAGGTCACGACCACCTACCCCGGCGCCAGCGCGAAGACGCTGGTCGAGACGGTGGCGCTGCCGATCGAGCAGCAGGTCAACGGCGTCGAGAAAATGCTCTACATGCAGTCCAACTGCACCGGCGACGGCCGCTACACCCTCACCGTGACCTTCGAGGTCGGCACGGATCTCGACTTCGCGCAGGTTCTCGTCCAGAACCGCGTGTCGGCGGCGATGGCGCAGCTTCCCTCGGCCGTCCAGCAGCAGGGCGTCGTGACGAAGAAGAAGCAGACGTCGCCCCTCCAGATCATCACGCTTTCCTCGAAGGGCGACAAGTTCGACGCGCTCTTCCTGTCCAACTTCGCGACGCTGCAGCTTTCCGACAAGCTCTCGCGCCTGCCCGGTGTGGGCGACGTCGTGGTTTTCGGCGTCGGCGAGTACAGCATGCGCGTGTGGCTCGATCCCGAGCAGATGCGGCAGCGCTCGCTGATGCCCTCGGACGTCATCTCGGCCCTGCAGGCGCAGAACGCGTACGTGGCCGCCGGCCAGGTCGGCATGCCGCCCATGCCCGCCGGGCAGGAGTTCCAGCTCACCGCCGAAGTGCCGGCCGCGCTTTCGGACGCCTCCCAGTTCGACAAGATCATCCTCAAGACGGCGGGGACGGGCCAGATCACGCGCATCCGCGACGTGGGCCGGGTGGAGCTCGGGGCGCGCAGCTACAGCCAGGTCTTCCGGATGGACGGGCGGCCCGCGGGCGGCGTCGCGATCTACCAGCTGCCGGGGGCCAACGCCCTCGACACCGCGAAGGGGGTCCGCCGGCTCCTCGCGGAGCTTGCCCCCGCGTTTCCCCAGGGTCTGGAGTACGCGATTCCGTTCGACACGACGACGTTCGTGAAGGAGTCGGTGAGCGAGGTGTACCGGACGCTGTTCGAGGCGGGGCTGCTGGTGCTGGTGGTGATCGTAGTGTTTCTGCAGGACTGGCGGGCGACGCTGGTGCCGGCGACGACGGTGCCGGTGACGATCATCGGGGCGTTTGCGGCGATGGCGGCGATGGGTTTTTCGGTGAACCTGTTGACGTTGTTCGCAGTGGTGCTGGCGATCGGGATCGTGGTGGACGACGCGATCGTGGTGGTGGAGGGGGTATCGCAGCACGTGGAGCGGGGTCAGACGCCCAGGCAGGGGTCGATCGACGCGATGCGGGAGCTGATGGGTCCGATCATCGGGATCACTTTGGTGCTGATGTCGGTGTTTCTGCCGCCGGCGTTCATGCCGGGGATCACGGGGCAGATGTACCGGCAGTTTGCGCTGGTGATTGCGGCGACGGCGTTGATTTCGGCGGTCAACGCGCTGACGTTGAAGCCGACGCAGTGCGCGTTGTGGCTGCGGGCGCGGGATCCGGGGGCGAAGAAGGCGTGGTTCTTCCGGGGGTTCAACGCGGTGTACGAGCCGGTGGAGCGGCGGTACGTGCGGCTGATCCGGTTCATGGTGGAGAGGAGCGGCCGGATGGCGGCGATCGCCCTGGTGCTGATCGGCCTGGCCGTCTGGGGCCTGACCCGCGTCCCGACCGGCTTTCTCCCGACCGACGACCAGGGCTACGTGATGATCGCCGTGCAGATGCCGGACGGGGCCTCGCTCCAGCGGACCGAGAAGGTCATGGACGAGGTTTCCCGGATCGGGCTGGCGACGCCGGGCGCGGCCCACGCGATCGCGATCGGCACCGGGGGGCCCTCGCCTCTCGACGGGGACGTGTCCCTCGCCAACGCCGGGATCGTTTACCTGATGCTCGAGAACTGGAACGAGCGGGGGCGGGGGGAAGACCTCGCGGCCGTGACGGCGCATCTCGACCGCGAGCTCGCGGCGATCCAGGAGGCCCGCACGCGGGTGCTGGTCCCGCCGCCGATCCAGGGCCTCGGGGCCTCGAACGGGTTCCAGATGCAGGTCGAGCTGACCGACGGGACCTACGACTTCGAGCGGCTTCAGCGGGTCACCGACGACATCGTCCGCGAAGCCAACCGGTCCCCCGAGGTGGTCGGGGCGTTCACCGCGTTCCGGGCATCGGTGCCACAGGTCACGGTTCGTGTCGACCGGACGCAGGCGGCCACGCTCAACGTGAACGTCGGCGACGTCTACAACACCGTGCAGACCTACCTCGGCTCGACCTTCGTGAATCTCTTCACGCGTTTCGGGCACAACTACATGGTGTACCTGCAGGCCGACCCGCTCCGCCGCCTGAACACCGACGACGTGAAGAGCCTGTACGTCCGCAGCGCCGGCGGCAGCATGGTCCCGGTCGGAGCGCTCGCCGAGATCCGGCCGGCCCTCGGGACCTCGGTGGTCTCGCTCTACAACCTGTTCCCGGCCGCCACCATCAACGGGATGCCGGCCGAGGGCTACAGCTCGGGCCAGGCTCTCGCGGCGATGGAGGCGATTGCCGCCCGCGTGCTGCCTCGCGGAACGAGCTTCGAATGGACGGCCATGTCCTACCAGGAAAAGCTGGTCGGCAACTCGGCGATCTTCATCTTCGCGCTCTCACTCCTGCTCGTCTATTTCGCGCTGGCGGGGCAGTACGAGAGCTGGATCACGCCGGCCGCGGTGATCCTCGCCGTGCCGATGGCCCTGCTCGGGACGGCGGCCGCCCTGATTCTTCTCAACATCGCGAACAACATCTACGTCCAGATCGGTCTCGTGCTGCTGATCGCGCTTTCCGCCAAGAACGCGATCCTCATCGTCGAGATGGCGCGCGAGGGACGGGAGAAGGGACTGAGCATCCCGGAAGCCACGGTCGAGGCGTCCCGGGTGCGCTTCCGGCCGATCCTGATGACCTCGTTCACCTTCATCCTCGGCGTGCTGCCCCTGGTCCTCGCGACCGGCGCCGGGGCCGCGGCGCGGCGCTCGCTCGGCGTCGCGGTCGCCTCGGGCATGCTCGCCTCGACCGGGCTGGCGGTCCTCTTCGTGCCCTCGCTCTTCGTGGTCCTGCAGCGATTCATCGAGCGAAAGACCCCGGCGGATCATGCTCCGAAGTAGGGGCGGCCCTTGCGGCCGCCCTCGGTCGCCACGGGGTGGGGGGCGGGGACAAGCCCCGCCCCGACGACCCGGGAACTGACGGGCGACCCGGTGCTGGCGAAGTTTTTCATCGAGCGTCCGGTACTCGCGAACGTCATCGCGTTCGTGACGATCCTGCTCGGGGCGGTGGCGCTCGGCGAACTGCCGGTCTCGCAGTACCCGCCGATCACTCCGCCGACCGTCCAGGTCACGGCCAACTACCCGGGCGCGAACTCGAAGACGATCGTCGAGACGGTGGCGCTGCCGATCGAGCAGCAGGTCAACGGCGTCGAAGGCATGCTGTACATGCAGTCGACGGCGACCAACGACGGCCGCTACACCTTGATCGCGACCTTCCGGGTCGGCACGGATCTCGACCTCGCGCAGGTCCTGGTGCAGAACCGGGTGGCCGCCGCCCTGGCGCAGCTGCCGCAGCCGGTCCAGCAACAGGGGGTGGTGACCAAGAAGAAGTCGACGGCCATCCTCCAGATCATCACGCTGACGGCGACCCACGGCCAGTACGACGGGCTCTACCTGTCCAACTTCGCGACCCTGCAGCTCCACGACAAGCTCGCGCGCGTGCCCGGCGTCGGCGACGTCACCGTCTTCGGCATCGGCCAGTACAGCATGCGCGTGTGGCTCGATCCCCAGCGGATGCTGGAGCGTTCGCTCATGCCCTCGGACGTGATCGCCGCGATCCGGGCGCAGAACGCGTACGTCGCCGCCGGCCAGATCGGCAGCCCGCCGGCCCCCGCCGGCGAGCCCTTTCAGCTGACGATCGACGTCGGCGGCAACCTGTCCCGGGCGGAGGAGTTCGAGCAGATCATCGTCAAGACGTCCGGCAGCCAGATCACGCGTATCCGCGACGTGGGCCGGGTGGAGCTCGGGGCCCAGACCTACAGCCAGTTCTTCAAGATGAACGACCGGGTGGCCGGCGGCATCGCGATCTTTCAGCTTCCCGAGGCCAACGCCCTGGACACCGCGGCCCGCGTGCGCGCCCGGATGGCTGAGCTCTCCCGCGACTTCCCGGAGGGTCTGGAGTACGCGATTCCGTTCGACACGACGACGTTCGTGAAGGAGTCGGTGAGCGAGGTGTACCGGACGCTGTTCGAGGCGGGGCTGCTGGTGCTGGTGGTGATCGTGGTGTTTCTGCAGGACTGGCGGGCGACGCTGGTGCCGGCGACGACGGTGCCGGTGACGATCATCGGGGCGTTTGCGGCGATGGCGGCGATGGGTTTTTCGGTGAACCTGCTGACGTTGTTCGCAGTGGTGCTGGCGATCGGGATCGTGGTGGACGACGCGATCGTGGTGGTGGAGGGGGTATCGCAGCACGTGGAGCGGGGTCAGACGCCCAGGCAGGGGTCGATCGACGCGATGCGGGAGCTGATGGGTCCGATCATCGGGATCACTTTGGTGCTGATGTCGGTGTTTCTGCCGCCGGCGTTCATGCCGGGGATCACGGGGCAGATGTACCGGCAGTTCGCGCTGGTGATTGCGGCGACGGCGTTGATTTCGGCGGTCAACGCGCTGACGTTGAAGCCGACGCAGTGCGCGTTGTGGCTGCGGGCGCGAGACCCGGGGGCGAAGAAGGCGTGGTTCTTCCGGGGGTTCAACGCGGTGTACGAGCCGGTGGAGCGGCGGTACGTGCGGCTGATCCGGTTCATGGTGGAGAGGAGCGGCCGGATGGCGGCGATCGCGCTGGTGCTGATCGGCCTGGCCGTCTGGGGCCTGACCCGCGTCCCGACCGGCTTCATTCCGACCGAGGACCAGGGCTACGCGATGGTCACGGTCCAGCTGCCGGACGGGGCCTCGCTCCAGCGCACCGAGGCCGTCATGGACGAGCTCGGCCGGATCTGCCGCGAAAACCCGGCGATGGAGCGCACGATCACGATCGGCGGGGTCTCGCCGATCGAGAACAACGCCTCGCTCGCCAACTCCGGCATCATCTACCTGCTGTTCAAGGACTGGAGCCAGCGCGGGAAGAACGAGGACCTCCTGCACATCTACGACGACCTCTCGGCCCGGCTCGCGCGCTTCCAGGCCGCCCGGACGATGGTGCTGGTGCCGCCGCCGATCCAGGGCCTCGGGCTTTCGGGCGGCTTCCAGATGCAGGTCGAGCTGACCGACGGCAGCGGGGACTACGCGCGCCTGCAGAAGGCCGCCGACACGATCGTCGACCGCGCGAACGCGGACCCCGCGATCCGCATCGCGCTCACCCCGCTCCGGGCCCAGGTCCCGCAGGTGACCATCGACGTCGACAAGACGACGGCCGAGGACCTCGGTGTCAACGTCGGCGACGTGAACGCGACCGTGCAGGCGTACCTCGGCTCGAGCTTCGTCAACCAGTTCTCGCTCTTCGGGCGCCAGTACATGGTCTACGCGCAGGCCGACGCCCCGTTCCGGCGCGAGACGGGGAGCCTCGCCGGCTACTACGTCCGGTCGAACGCCGGGGCGATGGTCCCGCTCGGCACGCTCGCGCGGCTCGAGAAATCGCTGGGACCGGCGGTCGTGACGCTCTACAACCTGTACCCTTCGGCGACCATCCAGGGAGGCGCGAATCGGGGCTTCAGTTCCGGCCAGACGATGGCGGCGCTGGAGAAGATCGCGGACGAGACGCTGCCGGCCGGAATGGCCTACGAGTGGACGGCGATGTCGTACCAGGAAAAGCTGGTCGGGGATTCGACGTACTTCATCTTCGCCCTCGCGATCCTCCTGGTGTATTTCGTCCTGGCGGGGCAGTACGAGAGCTGGATCACCCCGGCGGCCGTCATCCTCGCGGTGCCGCTCGCGCTGCTCGGGACGGTCAGCGCGCTGCTCGGCCTCGGGGTCGCAAACAACCTCTACGTCCAGATCGGCCTGGTCCTGCTGATCGCGCTCTCGGCCAAGAACGCGATCCTCATCGTCGAGATGGCGCTCGAGGGGCGGGCCGCCGGGCGCAGCCTGGTCGACGCGACCGTCCTCGCCTGCCAGGCCCGGTTCCGCCCGATCGTGATGACGTCGTTCACCTTCATCCTCGGCGTCATGCCCCTGTTGCTCGCCCGGGGCGCCGGCGCGAGCGCGCGCAAGTCGCTCGGCCTCGCGGTGTCGACGGGCATGCTGGCGTCGACCTGCCTCGCCCTGCTCTTCGTCCCGGCGTTCTTCGTCGTGCTGCGCGGGTGGGCCGAGCGTCGGCGCCCCGCGGCGGCCGCAGACGGCGCCCGACCGGTCGACCCGGCGCCCAACGCGAGCTAGGGCGCGACGCAGTTCGTTCGGGCGGCGAGCTCGCAGAGGCGGTAGCCGCCGTGGCCGGCCCAGAGCCGCATCATCGTCTCGACGTCGCCCCACGAGCTGAACTGGGACGCGCTGATCGTCTTGCCGCCGACTCGGTGGTCGATCGCCGCGGCGAGGAGCTCGCCGGACGCCGCGTCGGTGACCTTCACCTCGATCTGGGCTTCGCCCACGAAGGCCGGCTTGCCCGTGATGAGCTTGTCCAGCGAGGACAGCGCGTGCGCCGACGGGACGACCGTCGACACGACGTCGAGGGCGACGTTGGAGGCGTGGGCCTGGGTGATCGCCACCTTCACGCGCAGCGTGTGCGGACCGGGGGCGTCGACGAGCCGATAGCCTTCCTTCTCGAGCGCTTGCCGGATGACGTCGAAGAAGTAATTCGTCAGCGTCTGCGCGTCCTGCGCCGGGATGCCCTTGCTCGTCGTGGCGGGGTCCCGCCAGACCGTCACCGGGTCGAGCAGCACGTCCGTGTAGGACGCCCAGTCGGTTCCCGGCCTCAGGTAGACGAGGGCCGCCTGGCCCTTTTCGCCCGGTTTCAGGAGGGCATAGTCGGAGCCCAGGAATCCTGACTCGGTGACGCCGCGGCCACGCGAGGTGGTGGTGCAGCCGGCGACGACGGACGCGGCCAGAAGCAGCACGGCCAATCGCACGACCTTCATGGAGTTCTCCTCTCCACTCGGGATCTTACACAGGCAGGGGCGGGGGGATAAGATCTACCGGCATTTCCGAAAACAGAACAAGGAGTGCCGATGATGCGCGGTCTCATTCTTTCGGGTCGGCGGTTTCTCGTCGCGACGCTGGCCGTCGGGGGCGCGGGCGTTGCACTGGCGCAGCAGGGCGGGATGATCAAGGAAGTGATCCAGTCGAAGCTCGCGGCCATCAAGGAGGCCTCGGCCGCGAACAAGGCGGCCCTCCACAAGTACGCGTGGACGGAGACCATCCAGTTCGCCCTGAAAGGCGAGGTCAAGAGCACCAAGCAGATGAGCTGTCGTTACGGACCCGACGGCAAGGTCGCGCGGACGCCGGTCGGGCCTCCGCCCCAGCAGCAGAAAACCGGCCCGCTGCGGGGCCGCATCATGGAAGAGAAGAAAGACGAGATCACCCAGTACATGCAGTCGGTCCGAACGGTCATCGGGCTTTACGTTCCGCCCGACGGCCAGAAGATGGAGCAGGCGTTCCAGGCCGGCAACGTCAGCCTCGACCGGCCGGGAGCCGGGGAGGCAGGCCTGGTCTTCAAGAGTTACGCGAAGCCGGGCGACTCGATGACCCTCGACTTCAACATGACCACGAAGAAGCTCGCGAACCTGAACGTCAACTCGTACACGGACGACCCCTCGCAGCCGATCTCTCTCGCGGTCCAGTTCGGGACTTTGCCCGACGGCACGAACTTCCCGGCCTCGACGGTCGTGAATGCGCCGAGCAAGGCGATTCAGGTGACGGTCACGAACTCGAACTACCAGAAGATCGCGCCGTAGCGCTCGCGGGGCCCGAGGCTGTCGCCGGCGCCGCGTGCCGGCGCTCCCGCCGCGAGAGGATCGTGGCGGCGCTCATGTCGGCGGTGACGTTCGTGAGCGTCTTGAAGATGTCGGGAATCGCGTCCACGGCGTTGAGCAGGAGCACCGCCTCGATCGGAATGCCCGCCGCCAGGTAGGCCGGGATGCTTCTCACGGTCCCCATGCTCGGAATGGGGGCCGTGCTGAAGCTCAGGATCAACTCGATCGCGAGGAAGGCGGCGAGCTGCGTCGCGCCGAGGGGCCGCTGGAAGACGTGGGCGAGGAACAGGAGCTTCACGGGCCCGGAGATCGTCATGTTGAGCTTGAAGGACGCGACCGCCAGCGGCAGCACGAAACCGGTGGCCGACGGGGGAAAGTCCAGGTGCTCCCGGCCGCCGGCGACCATGGCCGGAAGCGACGCCATCGAGGAGCGCGTGCTGGCGGCGACGACCTGGGCCGGCGCAGCGGCGCGGGCGAAGCGGCGCAGGGAGACGCCGCCCGCGAGAAGGGTCAGCGGATAGAGGAGGAGCGTCACCAGCAGAAGGACCGAGGAAACCAGGACGATCCACCCCGCCACCACGCCGGTTACGCGAACCCCGACGCGGAATGCAAACGCCGCGCAGAGCGCGAAGACTCCGACGGGCAGCAGCCGGAGGAGCAGGCCCACGATCGCCATCAACGCGTCGGCGAGCGCCCGGAAGACCCGTCCCAGCAGCTCCCGCGGCTCGCTCTCGAGCCTCCGGACCCCGAAACCGAAGAGCACGGTGAAGAGCAGAATCGGGAGAATCTCCCCGTTCGACGCCGCCTGGAAGACGTTGGTCGGGACGAGCGAGAGCAGCCAGCCGCCGAGCGAGTCGGGCGGCCGATGGTTCGGGGCGACCGAGGTTGCGGCGTCCGACACCGGCGCGAGGAAAGTCGAAGCGGTCTCGGCGTCGACGGGGTAGAGGGCAACCGCCGGCGCCGTCACGGCGAAGGCGATCAATCCGGCCACGAGGAGCATGGCGCCGAAGAGGGCCACGGTGCGGACTCCGAGCGAGCCGATCGATCCCTCGCGCCGGGCGCCGACGATCGCCGAGAGCGTCAGCGCGATGACCAGCGGCAACGCGGCCATCCGGAGCGACGCCACCCAGATCTGGCCGACCACCGCAACGGCCTCGACGAGCCGCCCGACCCAGGGAGACTCGGAGCCGTGGAGGGCGATCCCGAATGCGAATCCGCCGACGAGCGCGCCGAGGGCCGCGACGGTGGGGGAGAGCGGCTTCGCCGTCGCTTTCATCGACATCGCCTAACGAACCACACGCCGCAGGACCGCGGGGCGAAGGTGTCTTGCGATGCGCCAGAGACCCCGCCGCACGCGCATCCAGTCGAGCGAGCGGACCATCGGTCTCAGAATTCGGGACCTTCGGCGGCAGGCGGCGATGGCGCGCGCGATTTCCGGGCGCCCGGCCGCCCGGGCCCGGAGCTCGAGGTCGCGATAAAGGCGCTGGTACGCCGGACCCCGGAGGTAGATGCGTCGGACGCGCGAGAGGTCGAGGGGTCGAGGAAAAACCGAACACCGTGAGAGGGCGCCGATGATCTCCAGGTTCAAGATGGCGAGGTAGCACTTCCGGCAATCGCAGCAGTTGTCCGCGGACCCCGAGAGAAAGCACACGTGCAGGGAGCGCATGGCCACTTCGGACCGGGACACGTATTCGGTCTTGAGGCTGCGCCGGATCCCGGCGCCGTCGTGAATGAACCGCGTGACGCTCGTCGACAGGAGGGGGTCGGTTTCGGGATGCGATCCCCAGGGCCTCACCACTCCGCTCTCGTGCGTTGCGGCAACGTAGACCGCCTGGAACCGGGGCTCGAGTGCCAGCGCGACGCTGGCGAGCGCGCCGCCGTGCGATACCTGTCCCCACCGGGCGACGCGAAACCGCAGCGTTCGGAGGTTCGTCCTGACGTCGAGGAACGACTTGCCGAGCTCCTCCGCCGTCTGCGCGAGCCGTCCCCGAAGGCGGCGAAATTCCTCCTCGGGCGCTTCGAGCGGAAGGTCGAATCCGCCGACCCACAGAAGGCGGTCGATCTTCGGGGAGGCGGCGCGGCCGGTCGTCTCTGCATTGCGGAGGACGGTGTAAAAGGAATCGATTCCTCCCGAAAAGAAGGCCGCGGTTTCCCGTGGGCCCGAGCCCGCCCGAGAGGGCTCGCGGCCGGCGTGGACGGTCACCGCTCGAAGCTCCGGGAACCTTCTGCGATACCATTGCGTCCAGAGCTTCAGGATCCGGGCGGCGCCCTCGGCCAGGGTCGGATCGACAGGCACGCCGAGGCGAAGGTCCTCTCCGAGCGTGGCCGCGAGCGGCAGCAGGCAGGCGAGCCATGGGTTTCCGGAGAGGCTGAGGGACGCGGCGTGCTCTTCGCCGACCTCGAACCAGTAGGACTCCGGCGCCCCGGGCGAATCGTCGTACACGACGTCCCCGACGAGACGCACGCGTCGGCGCGCCAGAGGAGATTCCTCGATGCGAACGGAAATGAGTTCCATTGACGTCAGGTTGGCGCCGGGATCGTCGGAGCCTTTGTGCAGCAAGGATACGACGGAGGCGAGCCCCGCCGGTGGCCGAATTGCCCGCTCGGCTGGCGGCCCGGAAGGGCCTACGAGCCGAAACGGTTCAGAGTGACAGGCCCGCGGCTTCGACGGGCTCCCGGCCGGCCGCGTTGCAGGTGGCGTGGAGGTTGACCATCTCGACGAGCAGCGCCAGCCGCTCGAGAAACGTCTCGACCACGGTCGGACCGTCGCTCGCCCGGCAGGTGAAGGACACGAGGCCCTTGCGCTGATCCAGGACGTAACGCTGGAACAGGTCGGAATCCTTCTGCACGCTCTTGAACGACTCGAGCCAGCGCTCGTCGACCGTCCCGGACAGGCTGACCACGTGGCGCTGGAACAGGGGCCCCAGGATCTCTTCCCTCATGGCGGCTCGATCCACAGCGACGTCGTACATGGTGTGCTTCACGCCCGGCCTGGCCGGGTGCCTCTCGCCATGGTCAGAGAGCAAAGGCAGCGCCAGACACTAACGTGCTGAAAGCACGGGGCTTCTTGCACGGCACGCAGGCGAAAGTGACGAGAAACGTCCGGCCGAAGCCGCGGATCGCCGCAGATTGTCAGCGATCCCGGCGAGTGAACCCGTCTGGTCCTGCCGTCTTCTACCGTTGGATCACGATCCAGCCGTCTTCCTTGTCTTCGTTGGTGGGATCGGAAGGGTCGACGAGGACCTGCCAGTACTTGTACTTCTTTGGTTCGGCGTTGGCCCAAATCGGTCCCGAGAAGCAACTCGGGCCCTGGCACTTGACGCGAAAGTTTCCGTATTTTCCTTGCTTCGGATCCTCGAAGGCCTGCTCCTCGAACTCGATCAAGAGGTCCTTGCCCGGGTCACGCGAGTTCCACCAGACGACGTCATGGTTCTTGATCGAAATTTCGAGCGTCGGGATCGTCAGTTGCTTCGCGGTCGGCCCGACGAGGATGGAATTGCTTCCGTAGACCGGGCGTGCGGCCGGCCTGCTGCACAACAGCCATCCCAGGCCGACTCCGATCAGGAGTGCTATCAGAATCGACACCCACCGGGTAGCTCCGTTCGCCATGACGTCCTCCTTTTCCCGCTAACGGCCCGCCGCCTTGCGCGGCGCAGCGATGATCGCTTGAAACTCGGGCAGGCCTCTGAGCGATGCGAACTCCGGCTGGCGCGCGATGACCTCGCGGCAGTAGCCGGCGGCGACAGCCCGGCGGATCCAGGACAAAGTCTCTCCCGTCTGGCCGCGCAGCGCGGCCACGGTGGCGGCGTCGGCCAGGACATTGGGATGCCGGTCGTCGAGCGCGAGGGCCGCCTGCAGCTCCTTCGCGCCCTCCTCGAGCCTCCCGGAGCGAGCCAGGGTCGCTCCCAGGACGGAATGGGCCGCCACGTCGGCGGGATTGAGCCGTAACGCGTCGCGGCCGAGCGCCACGGCCCTTTCGTAGGCGCGCGCGGCCTCCGTCTTCGCGCCGCTCTCGGAAAGGGCGTCGCCATACGCGGCCCAGACCTGGAAATCATTGGGCGCGTTCCGGGTCGCGATCTCGAGGGAGCTGACGGCTTCGCGCGGATGCTCCGTCCAGAGAAGCGCGAGGCCGAGGTTGGACGCGGCGATCGGGTCGCCGGGCCGCAGGGCGAGGGCCCTGCGCAGGGCCTCGGCCGCCGCCGGGAAGTCGCAGGCCTGGACCGCCACGCCCCCCAGGTTGCTCCACGCGCGGTAGCTGTCGGGGGCGACCCCGGTGGCCCGCCGAAACATGGCCTCGGCGTCCGTCCATCGCCCTCGGTCCGCCCGGAGCGCTCCGACCTGGTTGAACACGGCGAACGACGGCTGCAGCGCGATCGCCCGGCGGAAGGCGTCCTCGGCCGCCGCGTCGTCGCCGGCGAGCTCCAGCGCCCGGCCGAGGCCGAGCAGCGCGTCGACCTTGTCCGGGTTCGCGGCGAGAGCGCGGCGAAAGGCCTCGGACGCCTCCTTCGGATGCCCCGTGAGGAGGAGCGTTTCGCCGACGGTGATGTCCACCTCGGGCAGGCCCGGATCGAGCTCGCGCGCGGTTTCGCTCGTCGCGATCGCCCGGTCGGCGAACGCCTGGTCCTTCGTGAAGTCGAACATGGCGAGGTTCGCGCGCGCGAGTGCGGCCTGCACGAGCGCCGAGCTGGGCCGTTCCTGTGCGAGGGCTTGCAGCATGGCGAGCGCCCGCTCGACGCTGTCCCGACGGTCGTAACGCTGGAGCAGTCCGATCGCCTGGAGATATCGCTCCTGGAGCGCCGTCGTGTCGAGCCCGGAGGGCGTCGGCGTCCGCCGGGTTCCGCGGCGCAGCCGCAGGTCCTGGACGACGCCGTCGGCAAGACGGTCCTGAAGGGCGAAGATCTCCGATCCGTCCAGGGCGTTGGCGGCGAGTTGCCGTCCATCCGCGTCGACGAGGCGGTAGATGATCCGGTAACGCTCGTTCTCGCGCTGGAGGCTTCCCGCGAGCAGTGTGTTCGCGCCGAGACGGCGGGCGACGCGCGTGAAGCTCGGATCGGCTTCGATCTCCTCCGCAGTCGCGCGCGGTGTGACGACCTGCAGTCCGGGGACGTTGGCCAGGCGCGCGCTGACGGTTTCTGCCATCGCGAGCCCCATGAGCTCGCCGTCGGGCGTACCCGTCAGGTTGCGGAAGGGCAGCACCGCGATCTGCCGCGGCCGTCCGGCTGAGGGTGTCCGCGAGCGGAGCGCGAAGTACGCTCCGATCGCGGCGGCGACGAGGAGGATTGCGACGCCGGCGGCCCTCCAGGCGAACCGCCGCGGCGCCTCGCCGACGACGCCGGCGCCCGAAAGCCCCGCGAGCGTCGCCTCGAGCTCGAGCCGCACATCCCCGGCGTCGCGCACCCGCCGCCCCGGATCCTTCTCGAGGCACCGGACGAGGAGGTCGCGCACCCGTTGGGGCGTGCGCGCGGGCAGGGCGGCCCAGTCCGGCTCCTTGTGGAGGATCGCTGCGAGGACGTCGGGCACCGTCTCCCCGGTGAAGGCCCGGCGGCCCGTCAGCATTTCGTACAGGATGCAGCCGAGCGACCACACGTCGGTCCGTCGGTCGGTCTCCTTTCCGCGGGCCTGTTCGGGGCTCATGAACTCGGGTGTCCCGACGATCTCTCCCTGGGTCGAGGTGTCCAGGACGACGGTCGGGGAACGCGAGATGTCTCCCGCGAACGGAAGCGTCATCGCTTTCGCAAGCCCGAAGTCGAGGACCTTGACCTTGCCCTCGGGCGTGACCTTGATGTTCGCCGGCTTGAGGTCCCGGTGGAGAACTCCCTTCTCGTGCGCGAACTCGAGGGCCTCCGCGATCTGGGCGCCGATGCGGAGCGCGTCGGCGATCGCCAGCGAGCCGGCATCGAGCCGCTGCGCCAGGGTTTCGCCCTCGACGAGCTCCATCACGATGTACCGGATCGGGCCGTCCTCCTCGGCGCCGTAGATCGCCGCGATCGCCGAGTGGTTGACGGCGGCCAGCATCCGCGCCTCGCGCTCGAACCGCGCCACGCGCCCGGGGTCGCCGGCGGGATCGTCGGGCAGGACCTTGATTGCGACGTCGCGGCCGAGCTTCCGGTCGCGCGCGCGATAGACCACGCCCATTCCCCCCGCGCCGAGCATGTCGAGGATCTCGTACGTCCCGAGACGGAAGCCGGGCTGGAGAGTCATCCGAATCTCGCCGGATTCTATGTCCGGGCCCCTAGAATGAACATGTGAAAACGACGCGCGCGCTCCCGCTGGCGGCCGCCGCTCTCGCCTCGTTCGCGACTGCCGTGCGCGCCGACACTCCGAACGGCCTCCTGGCGGCCATCGAGCAGTTCGACCATCTGGCCCTCGGGAGCGCCGTGACCATCGGGCCCATGACGGTCGCCAGCGGACACCTCGAGTGCAGGCTCCAGTCCGGACGCGCGGCTCCCGTGCTGGCCGGCGAAACGACCGTGGGCTTCTACTTCGAAGGCAGCGGCGAGATGCAGTACGTGTCGGCGGACCCGATCGAAGCCCCGCTGGTGATGTTCAACACGAAAAAGGCCAGCAGCCTCAAGCCGACGAAGACGGACAAGGGCGTACGGATCGCCGATCGCTTCACGCGGATGCTCTGGATCGCCCGGGGCGAGCCGCTGCCGGTCCTTGCGGGAGCCGCGGCGGCGCCCCTGGCCCTTGCCGGCCAGCGGGAGGTGTTTGGCCGCCTTCGCTCGCCGATGTCCTACGACTTCGCGATTCAGGGGCTCGATGCTCCGACGTTACCGCTCGTTCGGGTCGAGATGGACGGCGGCGGCGAAGACCTTCTCTACCGCCGCTCGGAGCTGAACAACTCCTGGGAGGCCCTGGCGATTCTGCGTCCCAGCGAATCCGACGATCCCGAGCTGCGCAAGAACCTCTATTCGGTGGACCTTTCGGACCAGCCGGTCGGGCGGGATCGGCGCGATCCTCCGAAGCCGCGGGTCGTCCTGGCGGATGTCGACATCGATCTGCGGGCCTCGGCCGCCAGAGACGCCTCGATGACGGTCGTCGAGACGCTCGTTCCCATCGCGCGCCCGCTCGCCGTGGTGAGGCTCGACCTCGAATCGACCATCTATACCTACCTCGGAAACCACCTGACCCGGCGCATGGAACGCCTCCGCAAGGTCACCGATGAGGCGGGGCGGTCGCTCGAGTTCGTGCACGACCACGATCAGGCCCTGATCCAGCTCGCCGAGCCGGCCGCCGCCGAGCGGCCGCTGAAGTTGAGGTTCGAGATCGACGGGGACTTCCTGGTCTCGCCGGCCGGCGACAGCTACTGGGAGCTCGGCGTCTGGGACTGGTTCCCGCAGCCGTCGCTCGCCGGACAGTTCTACACGCTGCACGCGACGGTTCGCGTGAAGAAGCCGTTCGTCCCGTTTGCGCCCGGAAAGACCGTGCGGCGGACGACGGAAGGCGACGAAAACCTGCTCGAGACGCGCGTCGACAAGCCGATCTGCTTCGCCGTGATCCTCGCCGGCGACTACACGATCCAGGAGGAGGACAAGAACGGCGTCACGATCCGGGTCGCCACCTACGCTCTCGACAACCCCCGCGCCGTCAAGCAGCTCACGAACCTGGCGGGGACCATCATCCAGTACTACCAGGAGTTTCTGGGGCCGTTCCCGCTTCCGGAGTTCAACATCATCGAGATCAACGACGTCGGCTGGGGCCAGGCCCCGCCCGGGACGATGTTCATCACCAGGGAAGCGTTCAATCCCATCATGACGGCCGAGATGCGGGAGGGAGGGTCCCGTGGCATCAACGAGGCGTTCGCTCACGAAATCGCGCACCAGTACTGGGGAACCGTGGTGAAGATGCCGAGCCACGAGGAGCAGTGGCTGACCGAGTCCTTCGCCGAGTATTGCTCCGCGCTCTTCATGAAGGCATACAAGAACGAGGCCGCCTACAAGGCCATGGTCCGACACTGGCGCGGCCGGGCGACGTTCGGCAGCGACCAGATCCCGATTGCGCTCGCCAACGAGGCCTTCGTCTCGAAGGACCCCGCGACGCGCTACTTCATCCGCGAAGGCCTGCTCTACAACAAGGGGCCGGCCCTTCTGTACGCGCTCCACAAGGAGCTCGGCGACGAGGCCTTCTTCACGTTCCTGAAGTCCTACCAGAAGTCCTTCGCCTGGAAGTTCGGCTCGACGAAAACCCTCGCCGGCCTGCTCCAGTACATGACGAAGAAGGACTACATGCCGTTCTTCGACCGGTACTACTGGGGCATCGAGATGCCGAAGGATTGATCCCGGTGTTCCGACGCGCGTCGCTCACCTGGCTCGCGGCGGCGCTCGCGGGCGCCGGGCCGCTTCTTGCCGCGGGGCCCGCGGCCCTGCCGGGCCTCCTCGAACGCTTCGACCAGTTGAAGGTCGGCGAGGCCGTGACGGTGACGACGCTCCGCCTCGCGGGACCGCACGCATCCTGCGAGCTCGGAGCGGGCCGGGCGGCCCCGGTCCGGGCCGGCGAAGAGGTCGTCGGAATCTTCTTCGAAGGCTCCGGCGCCTTCGAGTACCTGTCGGTCGATCCGCTCGAGGCGCCGGTCGTCGTCTTCGACGCGAAGAAGGGCTCCCGGCTCAAGCCCGAGAAGACCGCGGCGGGCGTCCGCCTGCGCGACACGGTCAAGCGGGTGCTGTGGCTCGCGCGCGGCCAGGCCCTGCCGGAAGTCGCCGGCGCGCCGGCGCCGCCGCTCGCGGACGCCTTCCGACGGGAGCGCGAGAAGTTCGGCCGCATGCACGCTCCACCCCTCGCTCACGACTTCGCGATGCAGGCGCTCGACGCGCCCGACGCCCCGCTCGTCTGGGCCGAGATCGAGGGCGGGCGCGAGGACCTGCTCTACGTCTTCGACGGAACCGAGGATCCTTCCGAGGGCCTCGCGACGCTCCAGGCGAGCGAATCCAACGAGAAGGAGCTCCGCAAGTTCCTGTGGCTCGCGCCGCTGTCGCTGCAGCCGATCGGCCGGGATCCCCGCGATCCGCCGCCCGCGCGCTACTCCCTGACCGACGTCGGGGTCGACCTGACCGCGTCCGCGGGCAACGACGCGACGCTCCGGGTCGAGGAAACGCTGGTCCCGCGCGGCCGCCCGGCCGCCGCCTTCCGGTTCGACCTCAACAGCACCGAGTACGCACTGGCCGGCTCCAATCTCGAGGCACGGTCGGAGCGGGTCCGCACCGTCACCGACGAGAAGGGCCGGGCGCTCGCCTTCGATCACCGGATGGACCAGCTCGTCGTCGAGCTCGCGGAGCCGGCGCCCGCCGACCAGCCCGTGCGGCTGCGCTTCGAGATCGACGGCGACTTCCTCATCCGGCCTCGCGGGGACAACTACTGGGAGCTCGGGATCTGGCCCTGGTTCCCGCAGCCCACCCTGGCGGGGCAGGAATACGCGTGGCATGCGGTGGTGCGGGTTCCGAAGCCGTTCGTCCCCTTCGCGCCGGGGACGACCGTGCGGCGGGAGGAGGAGGGCGGCCTGAACGTCCTCGAGACGCGCGTCGACCGGCCGGTGCAGTTCGCCGTCGTGCTCGCGGGACGGTACGACATGGAGGAGGAGGTCCGGGACGGCGTCACGATCCGCGTCGCGACGTACGCCCTCGACAACCCGCGCGGCCGCAAGCAGCTCACGAACGCGGCGGCGGAGATCATCGCCTACTACCGGGAGTTCCTCGGTCCCTTCCCGTTTTCCGAGTTCAACATCCTCGAGATCAACGACTACGGGTACGGGCAGGCGCCGCCCGGGACGATGTTCATCACGAAGGAGGCGTTCGATCCGCTCGTCGGCGACATGAGCCGGTTCGAGGCGCAGCAGATCGCCAAGGTTTTCGCTCACGAGATCGCGCACCAGTACTGGGGCGTCGTCGTCCGGATCCCGAGCGACGAGGAGCAGTGGCTCGCCGAGTCCTTCTCGGAGTACTGCGCCTTTCTCTTCCTCAAGGACCGGCGCAGCCCCGCCGTCGCCGTGGGGGTCGAGAAGCGCTGGCGGCGCGGGGCCGATTTCGCGAACGACGCCGCGCCGATCCCGCTCGCCAACCGCGTCTGGATCACCGCCGACGCGGTGCGCCGCGCCGAGATCCGCAAGGGCCTGCTCTACGACAAGGGGCCGATCCTGCTTGCGGCGCTCCACCGGGAGATGGGCGACGCGGCCTTTCGCGCGTTTCTGAAGTCGATCCAGAGCGAGCTCGCGTGGAAGTTCGGGACGACGAAGGAAATCGTGAGGCTCCTCCGGGCCGCCGGCGCGCGGGACCCAGGGACGTTCTTCGACAAGTACTACTGGGGCGTGGAGATGCCGAAGAACTGAGGGCCGGGGCTATCATTCTCCCGTCGCGAGAGTGGCGGAACTGGCAGACGCGCGGGACTTAGGATCCCGTGGGGTAAAACCCTTGAGGGTTCAAATCCCTCCTCTCGCACCAGCAAAAATCGTCATGAACCTCGCCGTCCTTCTTCTCGTCGCGGCCGCCTCGGCATCCGATGCGCCGTCAGCTCCGGTCGACCCCGCCATCTTCCGCGCGAAGGCGACGGGGGAGCGCGCCTCGTTCCTGGTGGTTCTTCGGGACCGGGCGGATTTCGACGGGTCGGAGGCCATCGCGGACCGGGCCGACCGGCGCCGGTTCGTTTTCGAGACGCTGCGCGAGCGCGCGGAGGCGTCACAGGCACCTTTGAGGAGGTGGCTCGCGCACGCCGGCGTCCGTTTCCGACCGCACTATCTCGTCAACATGATCGAGGTCGAGGCCGACGAAGCGACCGCCCGGACGCTCGCCCGGGTACCCGGCGTGGCCGCGGTCGCGGCGAACCGGCCAGCGGAGCTTTCGCGCGTCGCGTCGCCGGATCACGTCGATCGCCGGGGCACGGCGCCGCTGGAGATCGAGCCGAACCTCGCGTTGATCGGGGCGCCGGCGGTATGGGCCCGGGGCTTCACCGGCCAGGGGATCGTGATCGGCATCGCGGACACGGGTGTGGCCTGGCGCCATCCCGCGCTGATGCGCCAGTACCGCGGCTGGGACGGTGGCGCAGCGTCGCACGCCTACAACTGGCACGACGCCGTCCACGAGAACACGTACCTCAACGCCTGCGGTGTCGACGCGCTCGAGCCGTGCGACGACCAGGGGCACGGAACGGCGGTCGCGGGCCTCGCCGTCGGCGACGACGGGGGAGAGAACCGGGTCGGCGTCGCGCCCGGCGCTCGCTGGATCGGCTGCCGCAACATGGACATCGGCGTCGGGACCCCGGCACGGTACGTCGAGTGTTTCGAGTTCTTCCTCGCGCCCACCGACGCGAACGGCGAGAACCCGCGGCCGGACCTCGGCGCCGACGTCGTCAACAACTCGTGGACCTGCCAGGCGGCGGAGGGCTGCACGGACCCGGAGGTCCTCCGGTCGGCGGTCGCGGGCCTGCGCGCGGCCGGGATCGCCGGGAGCTTCGCCGCCGGCAATTCCGGTCCGACGTGCGGGTCGCTCTCCGACGTGCCCGCGATCTACGACGAGGCGATCACCGTGGGCGCTACGGACCTCGATGACACGATCGCGAACTTCAGCGCGCGCGGGCCGGTGACGCGCGACGGGTCGGGGCGGAACAAGCCCGACCTCTGCGCCCCGGGCGTGAACGTGCGGACGACCTCCTCCCGGGACGTGTCCGGGATGTACGAGGTCTTCGGCGGAACGTCGGGCGCTTCGCCGCACGTCGCGGGCGCGATCGCGCTGCTCTGGTCTGCGGTCCCGTCGCTCGCGGGGGACGTCGATCTCACCGAGACCGTGCTCGAGACGACGGCGGTGCCGCTCGAGTCCGCGATCGACTGCGGCGGCGCCCCCGGCCGAGCCGTCCCCAACCCCGTCTTCGGCTGGGGACGGCTCGACGTCGCCGGGGCGCTCGAGGCGCTGCCCGCCCGCGCCGTCCCCGCGCCGCCGGCCGCCGCCCGCCCCGCGGCCCGGGAATTGCGCCCGCGACCTTGACGGCCTAGACCGGCGGGACGGTGTAGCAATCGTCGGTATCTTCGAACATCAGGAAGAAGGACCCGTCGTTGGTGACGCTGTCGAGCTGGACGCCGTAACCCGAGATGCGCCCTCCCGCCGCCTGTGCCGATGCAAACACGATGAGTTTCGTCGTACCGGCCGGCAGGCCGGAGAAAACGTTGTTGAACTGGACGACCTCGCCGGCCGCGAGGTCCGGGATCGTGAACGCCTTGAGCTGGACTCCGGTCGAGCCGTCGTAATAGATGACGTCGACGTCCGTGCGCGCCCCCTCGTTTACGAATCCGAGGTTTGCCCGCGTCGTGCCGTCGGCGCCCAGGGGGCCGTTCCGTACGGCCGCCTTGATCCGTTCCGAGCCGGCCGTCACGATGTTGCGCCCGACATAGGCGATGCCGTTGGTCCCGCCGCCGTTGGCCGGGCTGTACGTTCGCGCCTCGGCGATGGAGTCCTCGAGAAGCTGGCCGTTGGCGTTGAACGACACGGTCAGGGTGCCGAAGATCGCGGCCGTCCGGTCGACGGAGCGGATCACGCCCGAGTCCTTGAAGTGCTGGATGATGTCCTCGAAGGTCAGCACCCGATGGGGGGCGAGCATCCCTTCCTGCAGGGTGGCGCTCTGCATGGTGTGGTCCACGCTCGAGCGATAGACGAGGCGGAGCTCGATGAGCGGCTGCCGGCTGCTGCTGCCGTTGCCGATCATCAGCGAGGTCCGGTAGAAGACGGCGCCCTGCACCTGGGTCACGACCGGGATCCGAAGGTCGACGTCCGCCAGCGCCGCCATCGGGCCGAGCAGGAGAAAGGGCACCAGGAGCGTCCGGGTGGGGATCCTCATGAAGCCTCCCTATTTTTGCGGCAAGATCGTGGACCGCCGCCGGCCGAGGGGGCGGCGGAGAATTCGGTGCGGCGGATCCTACCAGCGTCCGGACCGCTCCGGGCCGGGACCGGAGGTAAGATCCCGCCCCTATGCCGATTCTGTCCACCAAAGAGGAATCCCCCACCCGCACGGTCCTCGAGATCGAGATCCCGGCCGACGAGGTCGAAAAGGCCTTCGCGGCGGTCCGCCGGGCCTACACCCGCAAGGCCGCGCTCCCGGGCTTCCGCAAGGGCAAGGCGCCCGAGGACGTCGTCGCGAAGCGATTCGCGGACGAGATCAAGGGCGACGTCCTCGAGCACCTGCTCCCGGACGCGGTAGCCTCGGCGATCGAGGAGCGCAAGCTCGCGATCCTCGGCCGGCCCCAGGTCGACGACCTGTCCTGGGAGCCTCCGGGCCCGATCCGGTTCCTCGCGCGCCTCGACCTGAAGCCGGCCGTGGACCCGGGGGAGTACCGGGACATCCCGGTGGAGGACCAGGCGGTCGAGCCGACGGAGGAGGAAATCGCCAAAGTCATCGACCGTATCCGCGAGGCGCACGCCGAGTTCCACCCCATCGAGGGCCGGGCCGCAGCCCCGGGCGACTTCGCCGTCGCCGACATCGCGGGCTCGTTCGTCGAGATCCTGGCGCCCGGGCAGGACCCCCGGAATTTTCGAGACGAAAAGGTCACGCTGGAGGTCGGGCACCCTGACTCGATGCCCGAGATCAACGACGCCCTCCGCGGAGCCCTCCCGGGGGAGACGCGCTCCTTCCGGAAATCCTTCGCCGACGACTTCCCGAACGACGAGTTCCGCGGGAAGACCGTCGACTACCAGGTGACGCTCGCCGCCCTGAAGGAGAAGAAGCTGCCCGCCGTGGACGACGAGTTCGCGCAGGCCGTCTCGGAAGGCGGGACCGTCGAGTCTCTGCGCGAAAGGGTTCGCGCGCGCCTGCGTCACGAACGCGAAACCGAACGCCGGCGCAAATTCCGTCGGGCGATCCTGGACAACCTTCTCGCCCGGCGGGACGTTCCGGCGCCGGAAGTCCTGGTCGAGTCCGAGACGACCTCGGCCCTCCGCGATTACGCGCGCTACCTCGCTGCGAGCGGGGTCGACCCCGAAAAGGAAGACTGGGCGAAGCTTCGCGAGGAAGCGCGGCCGGGCGCCGAGCGCCGGGTCAAGGAGTACCTCCTCCTCGACGCGATCGCCGAGCGCGAGAAGATCGAAGTGTCCGAAACGGAGCTCGAGGCCGAGTTCAAGCGGGCGGCGGCGGAGCGGGGCGTCGAACCGGCCGTGCTGCGGGAGCAGATGACGAAGGCCGGAGGACTCGACGCTCTGCGCGACGAAATGCGGCTGGGCCGCGTGGTGGACCTCTTGATCGCCGGTGCGAAGGTGCTACCCTCGGGAATGCCGGCGGAAGTGAAGTAGGTTACCGGATGACCACGATGGACGACGAGCACGAGGGAGGCGGCATGGTTCTGGTTCCCATGGTGATCGAGCAGACGAGCCGGGGCGAGCGGGCGTACGACATCTACTCCCGACTCCTGAAGGACAACATCATCTTTCTCGGCCAGCCGGTCGACGACACGATCGCCAACCTGATCATCGCCCAGATGCTGTTTCTCGAGTCCGAGAACGCCGAGAAGGACATCGCCTTCTACATCAACTCTCCCGGCGGCTCCATCACCGCCGGCATGGCGATCTACGACACCATGCAGTACGTCAAGAACGACGTGTCCACGATCTGCGTCGGCCAGGCGGCCTCGATGGCGGCGGTCCTCATGGCGGCCGGGGCGGCCGGCAAGCGGTACTCGTTGCCGAACTCCCGCTTCCTGATCCACCAACCCCTCGCCTACGGCATGCAGGGCCAGGCCACCGACATCGAGATCCACGCGAGGGACCTGCTCAAGATGCGGGAGCGGCTCAACCAGATCCTGGCTCAGCACACGGGGCAGCCGGTCGACAAAGTCGGGAAGGACACCGACCGCGACTACATCCTCGAGGCCGAGGACGCCAAGAAGTACGGTCTCGTGGACGAGATCTACCATCGCCGCGACGACGTCGCCCTCAAAGCTGCAGGGTAGAACTCGATCAGGGCCCTCGTCTTGAGACGTTCGGCCGCCGGTCGCGCAGCGACCGCCGCGGCCCAGTCTCGACCGCTCGCCTGATACCTCGCCGCGCTCCGGCTCCCGCGGCGCGAGCCTCCTCCCTCCCTTCGTCGGGAGACTTCTCGCGCCGCGAACCTGGCACCGGAGTGGCGTTTCGAGGACAGGGAAGCGAGCGCGAATTGGCCTCCAAGAATCGCTGGTGATGGTTGGCACGTAGATTCGTACGTGAAGGTGACCGGGGGCGGCGAGACCGAGGGTGGAATCTCACTGATCGCGCGGGCGTTAACCCGATCGGGTATGCTAGATTTCGGCTCGGGATCGGTTGACGGGGAGGGAAGGGCGACCCTACAATGCCCCTATCCCTCCGGAGGCTGAATGTCGAAGAAAACCGGGAACGGCGATGTCCTGCGCTGCTCCTTCTGTAACAAGAGCCAGCGGGACGTCAAAAAGCTCATCGCCGGGCCCACGGTCTACATCTGCGACGAGTGTGTCGACATCTGCCTCGACATCATCGCCGAGGACCGGGTCCTCGAGACCCAGGCCCCGGAGACCAAGCTTCCCAAGCCCAAAGAGATCAAGGAATTCCTCGACAGCTACGTGATCGGGCAGGACCAGGCCAAGAAGAAGCTGGCGGTCGCGGTCTACAACCACTACAAGCGGATCGACTACCTGGAAAAGAACCGGAAACTCGACGTCGAGCTCCAGAAGTCGAACATCCTTCTGATCGGCCCGACGGGGACCGGGAAGACCCTCCTGGCCCAGACCCTCGCCAAGCTCCTGTCGGTGCCCTTCACGATCGTCGACGCGACGACCCTGACGGAAGCCGGATACGTCGGTGAGGACGTCGAGAACATCATCCTCAAGCTCTACCAGGCGGCCGGCAACGACAAGGAAAAGACGGAGCGCGGCATCGTCTACATCGACGAGGTCGACAAGATCGCCCGCAAGGGCGAGAACCCGTCGATCACCCGCGACGTCTCGGGCGAGGGCGTGCAGCAGGCGCTCCTGAAGATCCTCGAGGGGACCGTCGCCAACGTGCCTCCCCAGGGAGGCCGCAAGCACCCGCACCAGGAATTCATCCAGATCGACACGACCAACATTCTCTTTCTCTGCGGCGGCGCCTTCGTGGGCCTCGAGGACATCATCAGCCGGCGAATGACCGAGAAGACGATGGGCTTCGGCGCCCGGATCGCCACCAAGAAGGAGAAGCGTTCGAGCGCCCTCCTCGAGAAGGTCCACCCGGAGGACCTCATCAAATACGGCATGATCCCCGAGTTCGTGGGCCGGCTGCCGGTCGTCGCGACCCTCTCGGAGCTGGATCAGGCGGCGCTCGTCGAGATCCTGCGGGAGCCCAAGAACTCGCTCGTCAAGCAGTACCAGACGATGCTCGAGTTCGAGAACGTCCAGCTGCGGTTCTCGGACGACGCCATCGAGGCGATCGCCGAGGAGGCCCTGGCCCGCAACGTCGGAGCCCGGGGACTCAAGATCATCATCGAAGACCTGATGCTCGACGTGATGTACCAGATCCCCTCGGACGACGACATCGAGGAGTGCGTCATCACGCGCGACGTGGTCAAGCACCACACCAACCCCATCACGATCCTGCGCAAGGCGGGCTGAGGCGCCCGTCGATCGCCCTGTTCCGTCCCGCGCCTCCGCGCCTCGACCCGAACCCAAAAGGACACACCAGCCAATGAAAACAGCCGACCCCACCAACCGAGAGTTGGAAAACCTTCCCCTCGTTCCACTGCGGGACATGGTGGTCTTCCCCCACATGATGCAGCCCTTCGTCGTGGGCCGCGAGTCTTCGATCCGCGCCCTCGAAGCGGCCCTGGCGACTCCGGTCAAGCGGCTCTTCCTCGCCGCGCAGCGCGACCCCCAGCTCGACGATCCCTCGCCCGAGGACATCTACGAGGTCGGCGTCATCGCGACCGTGGCCCAGTCCCTCAAGCTCCCCAACGGCCACATCAAGGTGATGGTCGAGGGAGTGCGCCGCGGCCGGATCATGGCCTTCGAGCGGCGCGGGTCGTACCTGGCCGTCGCGGTGGAGCCCGTCCCGATGAAGGCGGCGGACCCCGAGAGCCTCAAGGACTACATGGGCAAGGTGCTGGCCCTCTTCGAGCAGTACGCGAAGCTGTCGCACCACCTGGCCTTCGAGGGCCTGGCCGCCTCCCTCAAGATCGACGATCCGGAGCGTTTCGCCGACACGCTCTCGGCGCACCTCGCCGTCGCCACGGCAGACAAGCAGGCGCTCCTCGAGGCCGAGTCTCCGTATGAGCGTCTCCAGAAGCTCCAGGACCTGCTGGAGGTCGAGATCGACAAGGTCAACATCGACCGCCGGATCAACAACAAGGTCAAGAAGCAGATGGAGAAGGCCCAGAAGGAGTACTACCTCAACGAGAAGATCAAGGCGATCCACCAGGAGCTCGGACGCAAGGACGACCGGACCGACGAGGTCGAGGAGCTCAAGAAGAAGATCGAGTCCTGCGGCATGCCCAAGGAGGTCCGCGAGAAGGCCGACCAGGAGCTGCGGCGTCTCGAGGCGATGCCGCCGGTTTCGGCCGAGGCCACGGTCTCCCGCAACTACATCGAGTGGCTCGTGGGCGTGCCCTGGAAGAAGGCCTCGAGGGAGTCCAAGGACCTGACCCGGGCCGAGAAGATCCTGAACGAAGACCACTTCGGCCTCGAGAAGATCAAGGAACGGATCCTCGAGTTCCTGGCGGTCCGCCAGCTCGTCCAGAAGACCAAGGGCTCCATCATCTGCTTCGTCGGCCCTCCCGGCGTCGGGAAGACCTCGCTCGCCAAGTCGATCGCCCGGTCCCTGAACCGCCCGTTCGTGCGCCTGTCGCTCGGCGGCGTGCGGGACGAGGCCGAGATCCGGGGCCACCGCCGCACCTACATCGGGGCGTTTCCGGGCCAGATCATCCAGATGATGAAGAAGGCCGGGACGGTCAACCCGGTCTTCCTGCTCGACGAAGTCGACAAGATGTCCTCGGACTTCCGGGGCGATCCGGCGTCGGCGCTCCTCGAGGTGCTCGACCCCGAGCAGAACAGCACGTTCGTCGACCACTACCTCGACGTCGAGTACGACCTTTCGAAGGTCATGTTCATCGCCACGGCCAACATCTCCGATCCCATTCCTCCGGCCCTGAAGGACCGCATGGAGCAGATCCACCTCTCGGGTTACACGCCCAACGAGAAGGTCGCGATTGCCCGCCAGTTCCTGGTTCCCAAGCAGCGCGAGGCCAACGGGCTCAAGGAAGGCCAGGTCGAGATGAATGACGACACGATCCTCGCCATCATCGAGAGCCACACCCGCGAGGCGGGCGTGCGCAACCTCGAGCGCGAGATCGGAGGCGTCTGCCGGAAGGTCGCCCGCCGCATCGTCCAGACGAAGGTCGAGACCCCCATCGCGATCACCCCCGAGAACCTGAAGGAGTTCCTCGGCAAGCCCCGCTTCCGGAACCGCCGGAAGGGCGAGGTGTCCGAGGTCGGCATCGCGACGGGCCTGGCCTGGACCGAGGCCGGCGGCGAGATCCTGATGACGGAGACGAGCCTGCTCAAGGGCAAGGGCAACCTGACCATCACGGGTTCCCTGGGCGACGTCATGCAGGAGTCGGCCCGCGCCGCGGTCTCTTACGTCCGCAGCCGCGCCGAGATGTACGACGCCGACCCCAACTTCCACGAGAAGTTCGACATCCACATCCACGTGCCCGAAGGCGCGATCCCGAAGGACGGCCCCTCGGCGGGGATCACGATGGCGGCTTCCCTGTTCTCGGCTGTCACCAAGATCCCGGTCCTGAAGGACGTCGCCATGACCGGCGAGATCACGCTTCGGGGCAAGGTCCTGCCGGTCGGCGGGGTCAAGGACAAGCTTCTGGCGGCCTACCGGGCCGGCATCAAGACGATCATCCTCTCGGCCGAGAACGACAAGGACCTGGACGACCTGCCGGAGGAGATCCGAAGCGAAATGGAGTTCCACCTCGTGCACACCATGGACGAGGTCATCAAGATCGCGATGGAGAGCCCGCGCCTGGCTTCCTCGATCGACCCCGAGGCCAAGCCCGCCGAGGGGGAGATCGTCGCGAACTGAGGTTCCCGCTGGAAGGGTCTTTTTGATCTAGAATCGCTGCACCGGGCCCGACCGGGCTCCCCCCGGCTCCGAAGCCCCCCGTACCCGCTCCCGTGACTTCGCGGCGGTTTCCGCCGATTTCAAAACAGCAAGAGGACACACAGATGGCCAGAAGAAAAGGCACCAACGAGTCCGACGTCGAGACGCTCGAAGCGCCTCCGGAAGGGCTGCCGGACACGACCGGCGAGGAGGTCGCCGTCGAGCCCGGAGACACACTGGACATCCGGGCGCTCCACGAGATCAAGATCCCGCAGCTTCTCAAGATCGCCAAGGACCTCGAGGTCGAGAACGCCACCGGGATGCGCAAGCAGGACCTCATCTTCAAGATCCTGCAGGCGCAGACCGAGAAGAAGGGCCTGATCTTCTCGGAGGGCGTCCTCGAGTGCCTGCCCGACGGCTTCGGGTTCCTGCGCGCCCCGGAGTACAACTACCTGCCCGGGCCCGACGACATCTACGTGTCGCCCTCGCAGATCCGCAAGTTCGACCTGCGCACCGGCGACACGGTCTCCGGCCAGATCCGCCCGCCGAAGGAAGGGGAGCGTTATTTCGCCCTGATCAAGGTCGAAGCGGTCAACTTCGAGCACCCCGACGTCGCGCGTGAGAAGATCTTCTTCGACAACCTGACGCCCCTGTACCCGGAGGGCCGGATCCGGCTCGAGACGGCCAACATGACGTCCCGCGTGCTCGACCTCGTGGCTCCCGTGGGCAAGGGCCAACGCGGGTTGATCGTCGCGGCGCCCCGCACCGGCAAGACGATGGTCCTGCAGGCGCTCGCGAACTCCATCTCGACGAACCACCCCGAGATCACGCTCATCGTCCTCCTGATCGACGAGCGGCCCGAGGAGGTCACGGACATGCAGCGCTCCGTCAAGGGCGAGGTCATCTCCTCGACTTTCGACGAGCCGGCGGCCCGCCACGTGCAGGTCGCCGAGATGGTCATCGAGAAAGCCAAGCGCCTCGTCGAACACAAGCGCGACGTCGTGATCCTGCTCGACTCGATCACGCGTCTCGCCCGCGCGTACAACGCGATCGTGCCGCCGTCCGGCAAGGTCCTGTCGGGAGGCGTCGACTCCAACGCCCTGCAGCGCCCCAAGCGCTTCTTCGGCGCCGCGCGCAACGTCGAGGAGGGGGGGTCGCTCACCATCATGGCGACCGCGCTCATCGACACGGGGTCGCGCATGGACGACGTCATCTTCGAGGAGTTCAAGGGCACCGGCAACATGGAGGTCCACCTCGACCGCAAGCTCGTCGACAAGCGCGTGTTCCCGGCGATCGACATCAACAAGTCGGGCACCCGCAAGGAAGAGCTCCTGATGGACAAGCAGGAGCTCAACCGGGTGTGGGTCCTTCGGAAGGTCTTGAACCCGCTCTCGACCGTCGAGGCCATGGAGCTCTTGACCGAGAAGCTCGACAAGACCAAGACCAACGCGGAGTTCCTGAGCCTGATGCAGCAGGGGTGACCGCGCCGCCGCCGACGAGCGACGGCGGAGACTCGAAGGGGAGACCGGTGCTGCGAATCTCGGTCGTCGACTTCCTGAACGCCCGGCCGTTGACGTGGGGCCTGCTCCACGACCCGCCGCCGGGCATTTCCGTGTCCCGGGACGTTCCTTCGGTTTGCGCCGCCCGGCTGGCCTCGGGGGAGGCCGACGTCGGCCTGATCCCCTCGATCGAGTACCAGCGGATCCCGGGACTGAAAGTCGTTCCGGGGCTCGGCATCGCGGCTTCGTCCGAAGTCCGGTCGGTTCTTCTCGTTTCGGACGTCTCGCGCGAGAAGATCGGGTCGGTCGCCCTCGATCCGGCGTCGCGCACGTCGGCGGCGCTGACGCGGATCCTGCTGAAGAGGGTCTATGGCCTGGCGCCCGAGTATGCCGAGACGGGGGATGACGGGCGGCCGGCGGATGCACGGCTCATCATCGGCGACCCCGCCCTGAAGGCCCGGCTCAACGGCCACGTCGTCCTCGACCTCGCCGCCGAATGGAGGGCCTTTTCGGGGCACCCGTTCGTCTTCGCTTTCTGGGCCGCCCGCGAGGACGCCGCGACCCCCGGGCTCTCGGCGATGCTCCGCCGTTCGTACGAGGCCGGGATGGCCGCGTTCGCGGCGATGGTCGAGGAGGAGGCGTCCGCCTCGGGCCTCTCCGCCCCCGTGATCGAGGACTACCTGCGCCACGCGCTCCACTACGAGCTCGATGCCGGCGATCTCGAGGGCCTCGGCCTCTACTACCGGCTGGCCGCCGAGGACGGCCTGATCCCGCGGGCGCGGCCCCTCGCCTTCATCTGAGCGGGTCCGCCGCCGGCGTTCTCACCGCCCGGGAACGGGGTTGACTTGCGCCCGGGCATGGATCATTATTCGTTGCGATGAATGAAAATTCCGGAGTCGCGCTCCGCCGGCGAGAGGCGATACGGCGCCTCCTGGGCGAGCGGACGGTCCGGTCGCAGGGCGAGTTGCGGCGCCTGTTGAAGGCCGAGGGCCTCGACGCGGCCCAGCCGACCCTCTCGCGCGACATTCACGAGCTCGGCCTCGTCAAGGGCGCCGATGGCTACCGCGTCCCGGAAGGCTCCGCCGGGCCCGCGCCCGGCGCTCCGGAGCCCTCGGTGGCCGGGCGGCGTCTCGAAAAGCTTCAGCGGCTCATGCGCCAGTACGTCCTGGCCGTGGAGCCGGCCGGGACGCTCGTGGTTCTGCGCACGCCCCCGGCGGAGGCGCAGCCGGTCGCCCTGGCTCTCGATGCCGCCTCGCCCGAAGGCGTCATCGGGACGATCGCCGGAGACGACACCATCTTCCTCGCCGCGCGCTCGGAGGCCGAGGCCCGCGCGCTCGCCGGGAGACTGCGCGACACGCTTCGACCGGCGGGCGCGGTCCGACCCGCCCGATTCACGTCCCGGCGCCGGCCCGCGCCGGCGCGCCGCCGCGCCTAGGCGCGGTGAGGCCCGTTTTCTCGCCATGAACTCGAACGCCTTGCCATCCGTCTCCGTCGTGGGCGCCACCGGCTATGCCGGCGCCGAGCTCGTCGCCCTGCTCGCGCGGCACGGCGGCGTGTCGCTCGGGCCCCTCTACTCGGGCCCGGGAGGAGCGCACGTTCCGTTTTCCCGGATTCACCGGAGCCTCGCCGGCCGGTCCGGCCCCGACGCCGGCCCCCTCGACGTCGACGCGCTGCTCGAGGCCGATCCCGACGCGGTCTTCCTCGCGACGCCCAACGAGGTGTCGGCGGAGCTCGCTCCGCTGCTTCTCGACTGGGACCCGGAGCTGCGAATCATCGACCTGTCCGGCGCCTTCCGGCTGGACCGGGCCGAGGCCTACCCGGCCTGGTACGGATTCCCGCATCCGCGCCCGGAGCTGCTCGCGGAGGCGGTCTACGGGCTGACGGAATGGATGGAAGCGCCGGCCGGCCGGACACGGCTCGTCGCCAACCCCGGCTGCTATCCGACGTCGGTGCTTCTCGCGCTCAAGCCGATCGCCGCGCTCCTCGACCCGACGCAGGCGGTCGTGTGCGACTGCAAGAGCGGGTCGTCCGGAGCGGGCCGGCGGAGCGACCTCGCGCTCTCCTTCTCGGAGGTCGCCGGAAACCTTCGCGCCTACGGCGCCGGGACCCACCGCCACGAGCCCGAAATGCGCCAGCAGCTCGGACTGGCCGAGGGCGCGCCATTCGTGTTCGTGCCGCACCTGCTGCCGGCGGTGCGGGGAATCCTCTCGACGATGCACGTCGGCTTCGCGCGGCCGGTGGATGCCGAGGAGCTGGGTCGGCTCTACGCCGATGCCTACGGTGCATCGCCGCTGGTGGACGTCTGGCCCGCCGGAACGCTGCCCGACCTGAACGCCGTCGTCGGCACGCCGCGCGCGGCCATCGGTTTCACCCTGCTCGGGGACGGGCGGCGGGCGGTCGTCGTCTGCGTCATCGACAACCTCCTCAAGGGCGCCGCCTCGCAGGCCGTGCAGAACTTCAACCTCCTTTTCGGCCGGGGCGAGGCGGAGGGCCTGTCGTGACGCCGACCGAGGCGCCCGTCGTCGTGAAGCTCGGGGGGAGCCTCCTCGAAGATCGCGGCGCGCGGGAGACCGTTCTCTCGGCCGTCGCCGCAAGCGCGCGCCGCGGCGACGCCGTCGTGCTCGTGCACGGCGGCGGACGGCGCATCGATGCGGCCCTGTCGGTGCGGGGCATCCCCCGGCGCACGCACCAGGGGCTGCGCGTGACGGACGGGCCGACGCTCGCCGTGGTCGTCGACGTCCTCCGGGCGGTCAACCGCGGCCTCGCCGAGGATCTGACGGACCGGGGAGCGGCCGCTTCGGGCTTCGCGGGCTTCGACGCCGGGGCCGTGCGGGCCGACGTGCACCCACCGCTCGCCGGAGTCGACCTCGGGCGGGTGGGCGTGGTGACGAGCGTCGACCGCCGGGTCTTCGACGCGATGCGGTCGGCGGGCCTCCTGCCGGTCCTCGCGCCGCTGGCGGCGGGGCCCGACGGAACCCCCCTCAACGTCAACGCCGACGCCGTGGCGGCGGCCGTGGCCGCGGCCCTCGGCGCGCGGCGTCTGATCTTCCTGACCGACGTCGAAGGCGTCTCGGATGCGTTCGGACGGCGGATCGAGGACCTCGATCCGGAGGCCGCGCGGCGGCTGCTCCAGAGCCCGGCGGTTTCGGGAGGCATGCGGCCGAAGCTCGAGGCCTGCCTCGACGCCGCGGCGGCCGGGGTCGCCGAGGTCGTGATCGCGGGGCCGGAGCGCCAGGCGGAGGCCCTCGCGGGCGGACGGGGGGGGACGCATGTCGCCGTCGCCTGAGTCCTGCGAGGCGGTGGAGGCCCGCGACGCGGCGAGCGTTGCGCGGACGTATGCCCGCTCCCGTTTTCATCCCCGCGCGGGCCGCGGGGCGCGGATTCTCGACGCGGACGGCCGCGAGTACTGGGACCTGCTCGCCGGGATCGCGGTCAGCGCGCTCGGGCACCACCACCCGCGCCTTCGCCGGGCGCTGCGGGAGGCCGCCACCGGCGTCTGGCACGTGTCGAACCTCTTCTACCATCCGGCGCAGGGCCGGCTGGCCGAGCGCCTGACGCGAGCCTCGGGCCTTTCCCGGGCCTTCTTCTGCAACAGCGGCACGGAGGCGAACGAGGCGGCTCTCAAGTTCGCGCGGTTGCGCCGGCCGGGCCGCGACGAAGTCGTGGCGCTCGAGGAGAGCTTTCACGGGCGCACCCTGGGCGCTCTCTCGGTGACGGGCCACGCCCCGTATCGCGAACCGTTCGAGCCGCTGCTGCCGGGCGCGCGGTTCGTCCGGCCGAACGACGCGGCGGCTCTCGACGCCGCGGTGACGGAGCGGACTTCCGCGATTCTGCTCGAACCGGTCATGGGAGAAGCCGGGATCATCCCGCTCGACGACGCTTACCTGCGCGCGGCGCGCGCCGCGGCGGATCGGTCCGGTGCGACTCTCGTCTTCGACGAGATCCAGTGCGGTCTCGGGCGCACCGGCACGCTCTTCGCGTTCGAGCGCTCGGGTGTGCGCCCGGACGTCGTGACCCTGGCCAAGCCCCTGGGCGGAGGACTTCCCCTGGGAGCCGTGCTCCTCGGACGGTCCTTCGACGACGTCCTCGCTCCCGGCCAGCACGGCTCCACCTTCGGCGGTAACCCGCTCGCCTGCGCCCTCGGCCTCGCGTTTCTCGACGAGATCGACGCGTCCGGCCTGCTCGACCGGGTCGCGCGCATGGGCGACTGGTTCGAAGCGCGGCTGGCGGCGCTCGCCCGCCGCAATCCGGCCGTCGTCGCGATTCGGGGCCGGGGCCTGATGTGGGGCCTCGAGCTCGATCGCGAGGCCGGTCCCGTCGCCCGGCGCCTGCTGGCGGAGGGCTTCGTCGTCGGCACGGCACGTCAGTCCGTCCTGCGCCTCCTGCCTCCTTACGTCGTGCCACGGTCCGCCCTGGCGCAATTCATCCGCGTCCTCGACGCCGTTCTGAAGGAGCCGATTTCCGCATGAAGAAGATCCACCGCGTGGCCCTCGCCTACTCGGGAGGGCTCGACACGTCCATCATCATTCCCTGGCTGCGCGAGAACTACGGTTGCGAGGTCGTCGCCGTCGCCGCCGACGTCGGGCAGGAGGAGGAGACGGCGGGGTTGGCCGAGAAGGCGCGCCGCACGGGCGCCGCCGACTTCCACCTGCTCGACCTGCGCGAGGAGTTCGCGCGGGACTACCTCTTTCCGATCCTGCGGTCGGGCGCCATTTACGAACGCGAGTACCTCCTCGGGACCGCCGCGGCGCGCCCCCTGATCGCCCGCAAGCAGGTGGAGGTGGCCCTCGCCACGGGGTGCGACGCGCTCGCCCACGGCTGCACCGGCAAGGGCAACGACCAGGTGCGCTTCGAGCTGGCCTACCAGGCGCTCGCGCCGGAGCTCGAGGTGATCGCGCCCTGGCGGGAGTGGGACATCACCTCCCGCGAGGACGCCATGGACTACGCCGCGGCGCGGGGGATCCCGGTGCCGGCCACGCGCAAGGATCCCTACTCGCGCGACCGAAACCTCTGGCACCTCTCGCACGAGGGAGGCCCGCTCGAGGATCCGGCCTGCGAGCCGGACCCCTCGGTCTTCAAGCTGACGGCCGATCCGGCCGCGGCGCCGGACGAGGCCGAACGCGTGGAGATCGAATTCGAGGCCGGGTTTCCCGTGGCCGTCGACGGTGTGCGTCTCTCTCCGGCCGCGCTGGTGCGGGCCCTCAACGCGCTCGGCGGCCGTCACGGCGTCGGCCGCGCCGACATCGTCGAGAACCGCCTGGTGGGGATCAAGTCCCGCGGCATCTACGAGACGCCCGGCGGGACGCTGCTCGTCGCGGCGCTGCGGGCGCTCGAATCGATCACGCTCGACCGGGAGACGGTCCGCGAGAAGGAACGCCTCGCGCTGCGATACGCCGAGCTCGTCTACTTCGGCCAGTGGTTCACTCCGCTGCGCGACGGCCTCGAGGCCTTTTTCGCCTCGATCATGGAGAGCGTCACGGGCTCCGTCACGCTGAAGCTCTACAAGGGCGCCGTGACGACGTGCGGACGCCGCTCGGAGCGCTCGCTCTACGACGAGGGGCTCGCGTCCTTCGACATGGCGGGATACACGCCGCAGGACGCCGGCGGCTTCATCCGGCTGTTCGGCCTCCAGAATCGGGGCCGGCGGCGGCTGGCGCCTATCGGCGTGGAGCGCGAACCGCGGAGCGTCCGGGGCTCGCGGTGACCGTCCGGCGGGACCTCTGGGGCTCGCGCTTCCGGGAGAGGCCGTCGGCCGCGTTGTCGCGGCTCAACGACTCCCTCCCGGTCGACCGCGCGCTGCTTTCCGAAGACGTCGAAGGCTCGATCGCCTGGGCCCGGTCCCTGGGACGGGCCGGGGTTCTCGAGCCCGCCGAGGTTCGCCGGCTCACGCGCGCCCTGAAGACCATCGGTCGGGAGGAGGCGCCGGCCGACGGCCACGAGGACGTCCACTCGTTCGTGGAAGCGAGGCTGGCGCGCCGCGTGGGTGCGCTGGCCGGCCGCCTCCACACGGGCCGTTCGCGCAACGATCAGGTCGCCGTGGACCTCCGGCTCTACCTGCGCCGGGCCTTTTCCGAGGCGCACGCGGGCGTCCTGGAGATCGCGAACGCTCTGGTGTCCCGGGCCGCGGACGAGTCGGGCACGCCGATGCCGGGGTACACGCACCTGCGCCGCGCCGAGCCGGTCACCTTCGGCCACTGGTGCCTCGCGTACGTCGAGATGCTGCTGCGCGACGCCGCGCGGCTGGAGGCCGCCGCGGCGTTGTCCGACGAGTGCCCGCTCGGGTCCGGCGCGTTGTCGGGAAGCCCGGTCCGGGTCGATCGGGCCGCGCTGGCGAGGGACCTCGGCTTCGCACGTCCGACGGCCAATTCGCTCGACGCCGTCTCCGACCGGGATGCGGCCGCGGACTACCTGTACGCGGGGGCGCTGCTGCTCTCGCACCTGTCGCGCCTGGCCGAGGACGTCGTCTTCTTCGCCTCCGACGACGTCCGGTTCCTTTCGCTTCCGGACCGGCTGTCGACCGGCTCCTCGAGGATGCCCCACAAGCGCAACCCGGACCTGCTCGAGCTCCTTCGCGGCCACGCGGCCCGCGCGGCCGGCGACGTGGCCGGGTTCCTCGCCGTGCTCAAGGGACTTCCGCTCGCCTACAACAAGGACCTGCAGCTCGACAAGGAGCCGGTGTTCCGCCTGCGGGCGACTCTTTCCGCCGCGCTCCCGGCGGCCGCCGAGCTCGTCCGGGGCCTGGCGGTCGACCGTCCGAGAATGCGGGCGGCGGCCGCCGACGAACGCTTCCTCGCGACCGAGCTCGCCGACGCGCTCGCCGCGCGCGGCGTGTCGTTCCGGCGCGCCCACGCGATCGTCGGGCGCCAGGTCGCGCGGGCCGAAAGCGCCGGGACGACGCTCGTCGGTCTCGGGCCGTCGGGCGGGATTTCGGCCGCGGACCTGCGCGCTCTCGACCTCGGCCGCGCCCTGGCGCGGCGGAGCGTCTTCGGGGGCACGGCGCCGGGCAACGTGGCTCGGGCGGCGGCGGCGGCGCGGCGACGGATCCGGGCCCGCCGCGCGGGGAAGAAGCCATGAAGCTGCCGCGGGGATTCGTCGCTTCGGGAGTCCGTTCCGGAGTTCGCAAGAGCCGTCCCGACCTGGCGCTGATCGTGGCGGAGGGAGGCGCCACGGCGGCGGCGATCTTCACGCGCAATCGTTTTCCGGCCGCCCCTGTCGCCCTGTCGCGGGCGGCCCTCCGCAAGAGCGGCGGGCGTGTTCGCGCGGCCGTCGTCAACTCCGGCTGCGCCAACGCCATCACCGGCCGCGCCGGAACCGCGTGCGCCCTGCGCGTGCGCCGCCGGGCGGCCGAGCTGCTCGGGTGCGATCCGGCCGAGATCTTTCTCGCTTCGACGGGCGTGATCGGCGTCCCGCTGCCGGACGCGAAGATCCGGGCGGCGCTGCCCGACGCGGCGGCGCGTCTTTCCCCGGGCGGGCTCGACGCCGCATCGCAAGCCATCCTCACGACCGACGTCGGGCCGAAGGTCGCCGCGGCGAGCTTCCGGGTTCGCGGCCGCCTCGCCCGGATCGTGGGCTTCGCCAAGGGCGCGGGAATGATCCATCCGAACATGGCGACGATGCTGGCCTTCGTGATGACCGACGCGCCGGCCTCGCCGGCGTACCTGCAGGCGGCCTTGCGCCGCGCCGCCGACGACAGCTTCAATGCGATCTCGGTCGACGGCGACACGTCGACCAACGACACGGTGTTGCTGATGGCCTCGGGCCGCGTCGGGGGGCCCCCGCTCGCCGGCGGCCCGGAGGCGGCCGATTTCGAGCGCGCGCTCCAGGCGGTCTGCGCCGAGCTGGCGTGGCGGATCGTCCGGGACGGCGAAGGGGCGACACGCGTGATGGACGTCCACGTCCGCGGCGCGGCGTCCGTCCGGGACGCCCGCCTGGCCGCCCACGCGGTCGCGACCTCGCCGCTCGTCAAGACGGCGCTCCACGGGGGCGACCCGAACTGGGGCCGGATCCTCGCCGCCGTGGGCCGCAGCGGAGCCCGGTTCTCGGGGCGGCGCACCTCGCTGAGCGCGGGAGGCGTTCTCCTCGTCTCCCGGGGCGAGCCCGTCGGCTATCGCGAGCGCGACGCGGCGCGGGTCTTCGCGCGCGAGCGCGTGCCGCTCACGATCGACCTCGGCGCCGGGACGGCGAGCGCCCGGGTCCTGGCGAGCGACCTCGGCCACGACTACGTGTCGCTCAACGCCGACTATCGCAGCTGACCGACTCGCCCCGCCACCCGGCGAGGAACGAATTAGAATGGGCCCTGATGACGGGCCGGCGCACTCAGGACATCCTCGACCGGACGCTCGCGGGCCAACGCCTGCCCGCGGCCGACGCCGTGACCCTGCTCGAGGAGGGCAACCTGCTCGAGCTCGGCGCCGCGGCGACGGAAGTCCGCAACCGCAACAACGACCCGTCGGTCGCGACCTACATCGTCGACCGGAACATCAACTACACCAACGTCTGCGTCTACCGCTGCCAGTTCTGCGCGTTCTACCGGCCGTCGGCCGACCACCCTGAGGCCTACGTGCTCTCGCACGAGCAGATCGGCGAGAAGATCCAGGAGACGCTCGACCTCGGCGGCACGGGCGTCCTGCTCCAGGGCGGCGTGCATGCGGACCTTCCGTTCTCGTTCTACGAGGACATGTTCCGGTTCATCCGGTCGACGTTTCCGACGATCCACCTCCACGCGCTCTCGGCGCCCGAGGTCTATTTCCTGCAGAAGATCACGAAGTGGCCGATGCGCGACGTCATCGCAAGGTTGAAGGACGCAGGGCTCCAGTCGATTCCCGGGGGCGGCGCCGAGATCCTCGAGGACTCGGTCCGCAAGCGCATCTGGTCCCTGACCAAGGCCCCGACGGAGAAGTGGATCGACGTCCACGAGACGGCCCACGGCCTCGGCATGCGCACGACGGCGACCATGATGTTCGGTGTGGGGGAGACCTGTGCGCATCGGGTCGAGCACATGCAGGTCGTCCGGGACCTCCAGGACCGCACGGGCGGCTTCACGGCCTGGATCCCCTGGACCTTCCAGAAGGAAAACACCGAGCTCGACGGCAAGGTCGACGAGGCCGGCGGCTTCGAGTACCTGAAGACCCTCGCCGTGTCGCGCCTGTTCCTCGACAACATCCGCCACGTCCAGGGCTCCTGGGTCACGCAGGGCCCGAAGATCGGCCAGGTGTCGCTTTCTTTCGGCGGCGACGACCTCGGCTCGATCATGATCGAGGAAAACGTGGTCTATGCCGCCGGCGCCCGGAACCGCATGTCGCAGGGCGAGATGCGGCGCGTCATCGCGGACGCGGGCTACACGCCGGTGCAACGGCGCACGCTCTACGACGCGTGCCGGGAGCCGTGCTGCGCGGGCGCGATCCCGGTCCCGAAGGCGCACCCGTCCGGGCTTCCGGTCCTCGGCGAGGGCCTCGACTCCAGCCTCGCCTCGGCGTAGCTCGTCACACCGCTCGAGAGTCGGTCGCGGAGTGGCCACCCGCCATCGGGCGGCCTTTCGGGCTAGGGCCGGGAGGAGGCCGGAGCCGCGTCCTGGTGGCTTCCGCTCTGGCGCCCCCGCTCCCAGCACGACCCGGCCCAGAGGCCCAGGACGAAGAGCAGAACGCCCCCGATCGCGCGGAGCATGACGCGCGTGCGGCGGTGCTTCCAGGGCGGCTCCGTGCGGAACTGGACCCGCCCGGCCGCCCGGGAGATCCGTTCGGCCTGCCAGGCCCGCAGGTCGAGGAGGAGGTCCCGGGCGGTCTGGTAGCGATCGGCCGGGTCCTTCTCGAGGGCGCGGAAAACGAACCCCCGCAGCCCCTCCGGAATTTTTTCCGCCTCCGGATGGCTCTTCGGGTCGTCGCGCAGCACGGCCCCCAAGGTTTCGACCGGGCTTTCGCGCGCGAAGGCGCGGCGGCCGGTGAGCATCTCGTAGAAGGTCGCGCCGAGCGAAAAGATGTCGGTCCGCGCGTCGATGGGTTTGCCCCGGACCTGCTCGGGCGACATGTACCCGGCCGTGCCGACCAGAAACTGAGAGCTCGTATGCGTCTTTCGCGCCCCGGCGATGCCCGGCGTGCGCGCCGGCTGCTCGATGCGCGCGATGCCGAAGTCGAGGATCTTGGCCCGGCCCTCGTTGGTCACGAAGATGTTGTCGGGCTTGATGTCGCGGTGGATGATCCCCCGCAGGTGTGCGGCCGCGAGGCCATCGGCGATTTGTGCGGCGATCTCCACCGATTTTTCCGGGGCAATCGCGCCGCTCCGCAGGCGCTCGGCGAGGGACTCGCCCTGGAGGAGCTCGGTGACCGCCCACGGAATCGCGCGGAACGACCCCGTGTCGTGAATGGCCATGATGTTGGGGTGGTTGAGGGCGGCGACGGCGCGCGTCTCGCGATCGAAGCGGGCGAGGCTGTCGGCGTCGTGCGCGGCCGCGTCGGGCAGCATCTTCAGCGCGACCTCGCGGCTGAGGCGGTTGTCGCGGGCCCGGTAAACCTCGCCCATCCCGCCGCGTGCCAGCGGCGCCAGGATCTCGTAGGGCCCGATCTGCTCTCCGGTCTCCAGGGACATTGCAATAAGGATATCCGTCTCTCGGCTACACTGGTGGAGGAATGGAGATCTGGCTGTTGCGGCATGCGTCCGCGGAGGACCGGGCCGATTCCGGGAAGGACGCCGATCGGACCCTGACGGAGGACGGCCACAAGCGGGCGCGCGAGGTCGCGCGGGGGATCGCGGAGCTCGAGCCGGGCATCCAGGTCGTCCTGACCTCACCGTACGCGCGGGCTCGCCAGACTGCGGATCCGGTCGTGCGGGCGCTGCACCTCCAGGAAAAGCTTCGCGAAACGCAGGCCCTCGAGCCCTCGAGCGACCCGGAGGAAATCCTCGACGAGGTCCGCGCGGAGAAGGTCGAGGCGATCCTCCTCGTGGGCCACGAGCCGCACCTGGGAGCCCTTCTCGGGCGCCTGGTGGCGGGCCGGCCGGGTCTCGAGATCCCGATGCGCAAGGCCGCCGCCGCACGGCTGAGCTGGTCGGGCTCGGGGGCGGCGACGCTGCGCGCGCTCCTGCCTTCGAAGATCCTCGCCCGAGTCGGCGCCGGCAAGGGCTGAGGCCGGCGACAGAGTCGGGGCGGCCCCTTGCGGCCGCCCTTATCCGGTATCATTCCCATCCGTTTCGTGATCGTTCGAAAGTCGCTGGGAGGAGGAACGGCATGGGTAAGCTCGGCCTCGGGTGTCTCGCGATCCTCGTCATTCTCGTGGTGATCCTCGGCATTTCATTCGCCGGGACCTACAACAAGCTGGTGACGAAGGGCCAGGACGTCGACCGCTCGTGGTCGGAAGTCGAGAACCAGTACCAGCGGCGCGCGGACCTCATCCCCAATCTCGTCTCGACCGTCCAGGGCGCGGCGAATTTCGAGAAGGAAACGCTGACCGCCGTCACCGAGGCGCGGGCCTCGGTCGGCCGCGCGACGATAACGCCCGGCAAGGCGCCGGCCGACGCCGAGACGCTCGCCCGCTTTCAGCAGGCGCAGGACCAGCTCGGATCCGCGCTCCAGCGGCTCCTCGTCGTCTCGGAGCGTTACCCGGAGCTCAAGGCCAACCAGAACTTCCGCGACCTCCAGGCGCAGCTCGAGGGCACCGAGAACCGCATCACGGTCGCCCGCCAGCGATTCAACGAGTCGGCCCAGGACTACAACACCGTCCTGAAGAAGTTCCCCACCAACCTGATCGCGGGGTTCCTCGGCTTCAAGGAGAAGCCGTACTTCAAGGCCATTACGCCGGGAGCGGAGCAGGCGCCCAAGGTCCAGTTCAACTTCAACAACCCGGCGCCGACCGCGGCGCCGGCGCAGTAGGATCCGGCAATCCGTAAGCCGTAGGCAGGGAACGGGGGCAGGATTGGGCCGGGGGGCGCGGCGCGCGGTTGCTCTGGCGGCGCTGGCCGTCCTCCTCGCCGGGGTCGCGCTCGCCGACCGCTACGACGCGCAGATCCCGGAGAAGCCGCAGCGCTACGTCACCGACCGGGCCGGCGTCTTCGGTCCCGGCGAGGCCGAGGCCCTCAACGCGAAGCTCGAGCAGTTCGAGCGCGACACCTCCGACCAGATCCTCGTGTGGGTCGACCGGAAACTCCCCGAAGGCTTCACGCTCGAGGACTTCACCGTTCGGGCCGGGCAGAAGTGGGGCGCGGGCCGGAAGAAAGAAGACAACGGCGCCATCCTCTTCGTCTTCACCGAGGACCGGAAGGTCCGCATCGAAACCGGCTACGGGCTCGAGGGCGCGATCCCCGATGCGATCGCCAAGCGGATCATCGATGAAGAGATCGTCCCCCGTTTCCGGGCGGGCGACTATCCTGGCGGCATCGACGCGGGCGCCGGGGCGATGATGGCGGCCGCCAGGGGCGAGTATCGTGGGACCGGCCGGACCGTGGACGAGGGGCGGCGCCGCGGCCAGGGCCAGCTCTCGGGCTGCGCGGTGGCGGCGATTTTCTTCGGAGTCTTCGTGTTCCTTCCGATCTTCATGCGAGGGCGGCGCGCGTTTCGCTCGCACGGGGGTCGCGGCTGGTGGACGGGCGGCGGAGGCTGGGGCGGCGGGGGCTTCGGAGGAGGCTTCGGCGGCGGAGGAGGCGGGGGTTTCTCCGGCGGAGGCGGCTCGTTCGGGGGCGGCGGCGCCTCGGGAAGCTGGTAGCGCACGATGGCCAGTTACTTTTCCGACTTCGATTCGGACCGCATCGTCCAGGCGATCGCGTCGGCCGAGGGCCGCACCTCCGCCGAAATCCGCGTCCACGTCACCCGGCGCGTGCCGAAGGACATCGAGGAGCGTGCGCTGCGACGCTTCCATCTCCTCGGCATGACGAAGACCGCCGGCCGGAACGGCGTGCTGCTCTACATCGCTCCGCGCGCGAAGAAGTTCCGCGTGCTCGGAGACGTGGCGATCCACGAGAAGGCCGGCCAGGACTTCTGGACCGGGGTCGCGGCGTCGCTCGAGGAGCGTTTTCGCAAGGGCGAATTCACCGAAGGCGTCCTCGACGCCATCGGGCGCGTGGCCGAGACGCTCTCGAGGCACTTTCCCCGCCAGGCGGACGATCGCGACGAGCTGCCGAACACGATCGACGAGGACTGAGATTTCTCCCTAAGTCATTGATCCCGTGAGGGGTTGACATTGGCCGGGAAACCTTTATGATTCGCCGCTCTATGTACGCCATCGTCCGCACCGGCGGGAAGCAGCTGAGGGTCGCCGCCGGCGACGTCGTCCGGATCGAAAAGCCGGCCGCCGAGAAGATCTCCAAGGGGGAGAAGCTGGTGCTTTCGGGGACGAGCGTCATTCTCGTTTCGGGCGACGAGGGTGTCCGGACCGGCGCCGACGCCCTCAAGGGTGTGACCGTCCAGGCCAAGGTCCTCGGGACCGTGCGCACGCGCAAGGTCCTGGTCTTCAAGAAGAAGCGGACCAAGCAGTACCGGCGCACGAAAGGTCATCGCCAGACGATGATCGAAGTGCAGATCGAGGCGATCGAAGGGTAGTTCCATGGCACACAAAAAAGGACAGGGCTCTTCCCGCAACGGCCGCGACTCCAACTCCCAGCGCCTGGGCGTCAAGGCGTTCGGCGGCCAGAACGTCCCCGGCGGGACCATCCTCGTGCGCCAGCGCGGGACGAAGTTCTTTCCGGGCGTCAACGTCGGCCGGGGCAAGGACGACACGCTCTTCGCGAAGATCTCGGGCATCGTCCGGTTCCACGACAAGGGCCGCCTCGGGCGCCTCATCTCGATCGAGCCGGTCGCGTAGCAGTCCGCAAGTCCCGCGGGCTTCGAGGGGCGGACGGAAAACAGCAGCCCGCCAGCAGCTCGCGCGCTTCGAGGGGGTCAGGTCTTCGATTTTCGGAGTTCCGGTCCTTGCGCGGCGTTATCGTGAGTTCGTTGGAACTCCGAGAATTCGAACACCTGACCCCGAGCTCGGCCCCACCGCCTGACCCCGGGCACCGCTGATGTTCATCGACACCGCCGAGATATTCGTCAAGGCCGGCGACGGCGGCAACGGCTGCATCGCCTTCCGGCGCGAAAAGTTCGTGGCCAAGGGCGGGCCCAATGGCGGCGACGGCGGTCACGGCGGGTCGGTCTGGGCCGTCGCCGATCCGGCCTACAACACGCTCTACCATCTGCGGCACCAGAACCACTACCGTGCCGAACGCGGAGAGCACGGCATGGGCTCGAACTGCCACGGCAAGACCGGAGCCGACGTCGAAGTCCACCTGCCCCTCGGCTCCGTCGTTACGGACAGGGACAGCGGCGAGCGGGTCGCCGACCTCGTGACGGCGGGGGAGCGCGTCCTCCTCGTCAAAGGCGGCAACGGCGGATGGGGCAACCAGCACTTCGCGACGCCCACTCGCCAGGCGCCGCGCTTCGCCAAGCCGGGCCTGCCCGGCGGGGAGCGCCACCTCGCGATCGAGCTGAAGCTCCTGGCCGACGTCGCGATCATCGGGTTCCCCAACGCCGGCAAGTCGACGCTCATCTCGGCGATCTCGGCCGCGAAGCCGAAGATCGCCGACTACCCGTTCACGACGCTGGTGCCTCACCTCGGCGTGGTGACGTCGTACGACGCCCGGACGCTCGTCGTGGCCGACATCCCGGGCCTGATCGAGGGCGCCCATCGCGGCGCGGGGCTCGGGCTGCAGTTCCTGAGGCACGTCGAGCGCTGCCGGCTCCTCTGCCATCTCGTCGACGCGTCCGCGGCGGGCGACGCCGAGGCCGACGTCGCGACGATCGAAGACGAGCTCGCGAAGTTCTCGAAGGATGTCTCCGGGCGTCCGCGCGTGATCGTCGCCTCGAAGGTCGACGCGGTGTCGGATCCGCAACGCCTCGCCTCGATCCGGCGGGCGGCCGAGCGCCGGGGCCTGCCGTATTTCGAGATCTCGGCCGCCACGCACGCGGGGCTCCCGGAGCTCGTCGCGCACCTGTTCCATGCCGTGTCCGCGGCGCCCGCGCCAGAGCCCGAACCCGCCGCCGGGACCGACCGGGCCTAGACTGACGGCCATGCGCATCGGGGTTTTTGGCGGAACCTTCGACCCGGTCCACAACGGCCACGTCCTTCCCGTCGAAGCCGCGGCGATGAAGTTCCAGCTCCGTCGCGTCATCTACGTGCCCGCACGCCTCTCGCCGCACAAGCAGGCTGCGCCGACCGATCCCCGACACCGCGTCGCAATGCTCGCGCTGGCGGCCCAGAACCGGCCCGACTGGACGATCGACCTCGAGGAGCTCGACCGTGAGCCGCCCTCCTACACGATCGAGACGCTCGCCGCGATCCAGGCGCGCCATCCCGGCGACGAACTGTGGCTTCTCATGGGTACGGATCTGCTCGCCGGCTTCGGACGCTGGAGACAGCCCGAGGAAATCCTGAAGATCGCGCGGGTCGCGGCGTTTCACCGGGAGCCCTACGTCGGGGACCGGCTGGAGATCCCGAAAATCGCCGGCCTGCCGGATCGGCTGTCCGTTTTCGACGCCGGATCGGTTAGAATCTCTGCGACGGCGATTCGGAACGATCTCGCGGCCGGCCAGGGCCTCGGGGGGCGGGTTCCGGGGCCGGTCGCGGAGTACATCACGAAGCACGGTCTCTACAAGCCGGGGACGCGCGAACGTTGAAACCCGGCTTTTCGGCCCAGGACAAAGTCCGGGAAGGTCTCACCGCGGCGCTCGACCGCAAAGCCGCCGCCGTCCTCGTCTTCAACCTCACGGATCTCACGACGATGGCGGACTACTTCGTCCTGTCGACGGCGAGCTCCGACCGCCAGGCCCGTGCCATCGCCGACGCCATCGCCGAAAAGCTCGGCCCGGCCCACTCGGTCGAAGGCCTCGCCGCGGCGCACTGGATCCTGATGGACTACGGAGACGTGGTCTTTCACGTGTTCCAGGAAGAGGCGCGAAAGTTCTACGCTCTCGAGCGCCTCTGGGGCGACGCGCCCGACGAGACCGGTGTTTTCGGACGCCGGCTCGAGGCCGCCGACGGGATCTCGCGGCTTTGATGCGGCCCCCGACGGGGCCGGACGAGAATAGACGGCTCTGAGGCGGCCCCCCGACGGGGCCGGACGGGAGTAGGCGGCGGCGACTGCGGCATCCCATGGCAGAGAAGAGATCGCCGTCGCTTGCGTCGCACTTTCGTACCCGGAACCGGGCGCTCGCGCGCGAGATCGAGGCGATCGAGCGGGCCGCGGACCTGCCGTCCACGATCCTCATTCTCGGAGAGAGCGGAACGGGCAAAGACCGGCTCGCGCGCGGCATCCACGACGTGTCGACCCGCAGCGGACTTCCCTTCGTGCGCGTCGACGCGGCCAACCTCTCCGACGAGCTCTTCGAGAGCGAGCTCTTCGGCCACGAGCGGGGGGCCTTTACCGGGGCCGTGTCGGCCAAGCAGGGGCTCCTCGAGGTGGCCGGGGCAGGCACGGTCTACCTGGACGAGGTCTCTTCGCTGTCGCCCGCGGCCCAGGCCAAGTTCCTGCGCGTCCTCCAGGAAAAGAACTTCCGGCGCCTGGCCGGTGTGACGACGCATCCCTTCCGTGCGAGGCTCCTCGTGTCCTCGCGCCGGGACCTCGCGTCCCTGGTCGAGCGGGGCGCCTTCCGCGACGACTTGTTCTACCGCATCGACGTCGTGTCGGTCCGACTCCCGCGCCTGGCCGAGCGACGCGAGGACGTTCTCCCGATGGCGCGCGAATTTCTTCGCCGCGCCGCGCGCGCCTACGAGCGGCCGGGGCGACGTTTCACGAAGGACGCCGAGGCCACCCTCGTGCGCCACGCGTGGCCCGGCAACGTCCGCGAGCTGCTGCATTCGGTCGAGAAGGCCGTGCTCACCGCGGAGTCCGCGGACATCGGGCCGGAGGACCTCCCGACCGGAGCGCTGGGCGCGCCGGAGTCGCTGCTCTCCGCCGCGGTCGAGCAGCGCTGGACGCTGCGGGAGCTCTCGGACGCCTACATCGAGGAAACGCTGCGCCGGGCGGGCGGCAACCGCTCCCTCGCGGCGAAGCGGCTCGGCGTCTCGCGCAAGTTCCTGTGGGAGCGCGAAAAGAAGCAGTCCGCGAAACCGAGCGTCAAGTGACGGATTTCGCTCGCCTTCGGATCCAAATCGGTTATCATCTCGGATCCAAAATTCTGCCCCTTCGGACCGGGAGAGGGGGCGCGAGAAAAGGAGTATCAGGAATGCCTTCGACAGCGGCCAAGGCCGTCCGGATGAGCAAGAAGGACATGGAGAAATTCCGCCGCCTTCTCGAGGAGAAGAAGGCGAGCCTTTCGTCCGACCTCGCCAAGACTCGAAGCGCCGAAGTAGAGACCAGCGACGAATCCACCCAGGACATCGCCGACAAGGCCGTGTCCTCGTACACCCGCGAGTTCCTGTACTCGCTGACCGACGGCGAGCGCTCGACCCTGCTTCAGATCGACGACGCGATCGGCCGGATCGACGACGCCTGCTACGGCCTCTGCATCAACTGCGGCCAGTCGATGGCCGAGAAGCGTCTCACGGCGGTGCCCTGGGCCCCGTACTGCGTCGACTGCCAGGAGCTCGCCGAGAAGGGGATGCTTCCCAACTAAGCCCGCAAAGTTCCTTTGCTCGTGGGGCCCCGCCGGTGACGCCGGCGGGGCCTTTTTTCTGAGGAGGCGAGCGCCTTGGGTCGTTCGCGCTCTCGACCACCGATGCCGGACGCAAGGCGTACGTATACTCCAGACGATGCCGTGCCTCCGGCGCCTCGTTCTTTCGCGCGGCCTCTTCGCGATCTTGCTCGCCGCGCCGCTCGCGGCGGCGGCGCCCGTCCTCAGCCAGAGGGAGGAGTGGGTCGAGGTCGGAGAGACTCCGGGCTGCTTCAACGGGACAGTCGAAGCCTCTTCGGGCGTGCTGTACGGCTACTCGGGCCAGCCCGGCGACCTGCATCGCTCCGAGGATGGAGGGGCCACATGGACGGCTCTTCCCGCTCCACCGACGTACATTGCCTCGATCGTCGTCAGCCCCGCCGATTCGGCGACGCTGTACGCCGTCGCTCAGGGTTTCTATGTCAGCCGCGACGCGGGCCTGACGTGGGAGCGCTCCCTTTCCGCGCCTTCTTACCTTTACGGCGATCTGACCGTCGATCCATTCATGCCGGAGACTTTCTACGTTACGAGCGACTGCTGTTACAACGGATCGTTGGCGCCCCACGTCTGGATGTCGTCGGACGGAGGCGAGCGATGGGTCGAGCGAAGCCACGGTTTGTACGCAGGCCAGGGTTTCGTCGGAATCTTCGAGCTCATTGCCGATCCGCGCACGCCCGGCGTGTTGCTGACGAGCCTGACCACCGGTGTCTATCGAACGGTCGACCGCGGCGAGCACTGGTCCCGAATCAGTGAGACCTTTGTCGGACGTCTGCGGGGATTCGACGCCACGTCGTCCGACATCGTCTGGTCGGTAGGCTGGGGGGGTGTGATGCGCAGCGCCGACGGGGGCGTGACGTGGAGCACGAGCGACGTCAAGATTTATGAGCCCGAAATCCCTTCGGTCGTTGACCTGATTCCAGACCTCACCCGGCCGGGGATCGCCTACGCGTCCGTGAATTCCGAGCTACCGGACTTCTTCACCTTCTATAGCAGCGTGCGTACGACGATGGACGGGGGTGCGACCTGGACGCTGATGGGACAGGAGGACCGCTTCTCCTCGACCGCGCGTGGTCTGGCGGGCGGCGAGGGCGGGCGGACGCTGTGGACGACGACTTGCGGCGCTCCAAACGCCATACATCGGCTCGATTTGCGCCGCCCGCTTGAACTGCAGCCCCGCTGACGCCGCGTTAGACTCCGCCTCGTGGCCAAGGCGATCTTTTCCGACAAAGCCGTTCCCGGATTCGCCGAAGCGCCCGCGGCGATCCTCGTCACCGGGGACGTCGAGTTCTTCGTCGAGGAGGCGGCCGGGCGGGCGCGTGAGATTCTGGCCGGCAAAGACGACGCCGAGATCCTGAGGTTCGAGGACGACGCGCCCGTCGAAGCGGTCTCGGACGCGCTGCTGAACCGCTCGCTTTTTTCCCAGCGGCGGATCGTCGAGCTCGACATCTCGCGGCTCCTCGGCACGGAGGCGCCGGGGCGGCTCCTGACGAAGGCGGTCGAGGCCTGGGAGGCCGGCAAGCGGCGTGAAGCCTTTAAGCAGGCCCGCGCACTTCTGGCGGCCCTCGATCTGTCGCTGGAGGCCGGTCCGGAGGAGACGGCGGAGCTTGCGGCCCGCAAGGTCCGCAAGAAAGACGAGGCGCCGCTGCTGGCCGAGATCCTCAAGGAGCTGCCGGACGAAAAAAGCGGAGGGGCCGCCGTTCTGCGATCGGCTCTGCGGTCGCTGCTGGCCCGGGACGAGAACGACGGCACCGTCGCCCTCCTGACGGCGGTCGCGCCGCCGGCCGGGGTCGACCTCGTGAAGGAGATCGCGGAACGGGGCCTGGTTCTCGAGACCTCGGTCGGCGACGATGCCGAGCCGGCGCTGAGGCGCCTGGCGACTTCGCGCGCCAGGGAGCGGGAAGTCGTCCTCGACCCTGCGGCGATCGAGCGCCTCCTCGTGCGCACGGACTCGCGGGCGGCGGCCTTCGCCCTGGAGCTCGAGAAGCTCCTCGAGTGGGCGGGCAAGGGCGGGCGAATCCGTGCGGCCGACATCGAGTCGAACGTCGAGGACGAGTCCTCGGAGGACGTCTACGGCCTCTTCGACGCCCTTGGGCGGCGCGAAGCGGGAGACGTGCTCGCGCGGCTCGAGCGCCTTCTCGACGGCCGCGACGTGCGGGCCGGCGACCGGGAATTCCGCAAGATCGAGGACATCTGGCCCGTCCAGCTCCTCGGCATGCTGGCCGGCGAGGTCCGGCGGATGCTGCTCATTCGGGCACGCCTGGACGAGGGGGGAGCGACGGGCTTCGACGGTTCGATGTCCTACCAGGCCTTCCAGGCCCGGGTTCTTCCGCGCCTCATGGCGCCCGCCGCTCCTTTCGGCCGGTCGCCCTTCGAGTCGGCCCAGGGCGGAGCGCACCCCTTCGGCCTCTACAAGTCGGCCCAGCGTTCCTCCAAGTACACGACGCGGCAGCTCGCGCGGGCGCTCGCGCGCGCCGCGGACGTCGATGCGGCGCTCAAGAACTCCGGCGCGCCGCTCGAGACGCTCTCGGCCTACCTCGGGGAGCTCGTGGCGGGCGCCTAGGCGTGGGGTCAGACCTGAGGTTTCTTCAGCCGTGGGTCAGGACGAGTGGGGTCAGACCTGAAGTTTCTCTCTTCGGAGGAGTCCGAGGGAGCTTCGAAACTTCACGTCAGACCCCTAGAAACGCGGGGGGCGGCTGCCACGGTGGCGCCGCCCTGTTTTTGAGGAAGGTGTCGATGTCTAAATTAATATACGGAGCATGAAGCCAGACAGTTTCAACATTGATCTTGCCCCGAGAACCGCTTTGATCACAGGGGGTTCCCGGGGAATCGGCCGGGCCACGGCGGAACTGCTGGCCCGGGCGGGAGCCCGCGTGGCCGTCAACTACCTGCGCGACGAGGCCGCGGCCAACAGCCTCGTGCGCGAGATGCGGGCGGCGGGCGGCGAAGTCATGGCGCTCGCCGGCGACGTGTCGCAGGTCGCAGAGGCCCGCCAGCTCGTCCGAGATGTCGTGGCCGCCTGGGGGAGGCTCGACATCGTCGTGCTGAACGCCGGGATCTGGGACGAGGACGTGTCGGGGCGGGGCGACGTCGAGGTCTGGGACCGGACCTATGCGATCAACCTGCGAGGCGCCTTCCTCGTGACGGACGCCGCCACGCCGCACCTCGAGAAGCACGGCGGCTCGATCGTCTTCGTCTCCTCGACGGCCGGCCAGCGCGGCGAGGCGCGGCACTCGGCGTATGCGGCCTCCAAGGGCGCGCTGATCTCGTACACGAAGTCCCTCGCCGCCGAGCTCGGCCCGCGCGGGATCCGGGTGAATTGCGTCGCCCCGGGCTGGGTCGACACCGACATGTCGGCCGCCACACTCGCCAACCCGATCGTCCGGTCCGACATCGAGAAGACGATCCCGATCGGACGTATCGCCTCCGCGGCCGACATCGCGGGCCCGATCCTGTTCCTCGTCTCGGACCTCGCCCGCCACCTCCAGGGCGAGGTCGTGAACGTCAACGGCGGGAGCGTGCTGGCCGGGTAGGGGCGGGGCTTGTCCCCGCCCGGGCGGCCGCAAGGGCCGCCCCTACCGGCGTGAGGCGAAACGCGATGGAAAAACTCGACCGGAAGGACCTGCGGTTTCTCGCCGTCTGTCTCGTGGTCATCGTGGCCGGAGCGGCCATCACCGCCTCCCTCTTCCGGCACGCCTTTCCCGAGGCCTCGATCGAGTTCAAGGTCAATCGCGGCGAGGCTCGGAAGCTCGCCGAGGCGTTCCTCGCCGAGCGCGGCTCGAAGCTCGCCGGGACGCATTTTGCAGGACAGTTCGACGTCGACGAGACGGCCAAGACGTACCTCGAGCGCGAGCTCGGGCTCGAGAAAGCGAGCCGCCTCTACGGCCGCGAGGCCAGGATCTGGCTCTGGCGGATGCGCTGGTTCCGCTCCGGCGTCAAGGAGGAGGAACGCGCCACCTTCTCGCCGCTCGGGGACCTGATCGGGTTCCGGTCGGTCCTGAAGGAAGACGCCCCGGGGGCGCGGCTGTCTCGCGAGCAGGCGCGCGCGCGGGCGCTGGCGTTCCTCGCCACGCGAGGACTCCCCGAGGCGAGCCTCCAGGCGATCGAGGCCACACCCGTCTCGCGGCCGAACCGGACGGACTGGGGCTTCGTGGACGAGAAGGCCGGGGTGAAGCTCGCCGACGCCACGATCCGCTACGCGACGACGGTCTCGGGGGACCGTGTGACGGCCTTCCGCGAGTTCGTGCATGTCCCGGAGACCTGGGTGCGGGACTACGACCGGCTGCGCTCCAAGAACACGGCGGCGGGCCAGGTCGCGACGGCCGGCCTGATCGCCACGGTCCTCGCCATGCTGGGCGTCCTCGTCGGGAAGATTGCCCGCAAGGACGTGCGGTGGAGCCTCGTCGCCGCCTTCGGCGGCATCGGGTTCGTGCTGTCGCTGCTCTCGGTCGCCAACGACCTTCCGCTGACGCTCTTCGGCTACGACACGGCGAGCTCGCTGCAGTCGTACATGACGAGCCAGATCGTCCTCGGCCTGCTCGGCGCGATCGGCACCGGCGCCGGCATCGCCTTCGTCGTCGCCGCGGCCGAGCCCGTCTACCGGGAGCGTTTCCCGGAGAAGATCTCTCTCGCCGGAGCCTTTTCGCTGCGGGGCATCCAGTCGAAGGGTTTCCTCAAGAGCGTCGTCCTGGGCTACGCCCTGGCGGCCTTTTTCTTCGCGTACCAGGCCGTGTTCTACGTCGTGGCGGGGCACTTCGGCGCGTGGGCGCCGGCCGACGTGCCGTACAGCGACATGCTCAACACGGCGCTGCCCTGGGCCACGGTGCTGCTGATCGGATTCCTGCCCGCGGTCTCCGAAGAGGGCATCAGCCGGATGTTCTCGATCTCGTTCCTCGACAAGCTCGGCGCGGGACGCTTCGTCGCCGTGGTGGTGCCGGCGTTCATCTGGGGATTCGGGCACTCGACCTATCCGAACCAGCCCTTCTACATCCGGGGCCTCGAGGTGGGGCTCGCCGGCGTGCTGATCGGCTTCCTGATGCTGCGCTACGGCGTCGTGCCGCTGCTCGTCTGGCACTTCACGGTCGACGCGATCTACACGGCGCTCCTGCTTCTGCGCTCGGGCAACTCGTACTACGTCGTCTCCGGGGCGATCGCTTCGGGGATCCTGCTGCTTCCCCTCTTCGTGTGCCTCGTGCTCCGCGCGCGGCGGGGCGGCTTTCTCTCCGCCGCAGGTCTCTCGAACGGAGACCTCGGCTTCGTTCCGGCACCGGCGCCGTCGCCCGCCGCGGCCCCGCTCGACGCGGTCCCGGTCCGGCCGCTTTCCCGGCAGACGCTCGTCGGAATGGGGGTGCTGGCCCTCCTCCTCGCGTCGTCCCTCGTCATCCCCGGCGACCGCGTCGAGCCCGACGCCGAGGACGCCACCGGGCGGCCCCTCGCCGAGGCGATCGCGCGGCGGTTTCTCGAGGTCAACGGCGTCGATCCCTCGCCGTGGCGGCGCGTGACCTACACGGGCACGGGCTTTTCCGAGGACGAAGCGCTGCGGGCGGCCAAGCCCCAGGACGAGGGCGGAATTCCCGCCTTCTCGGACGAGGCCGCGAAATACGTGGTCGAAAAAGGCGGCCCGGCGGCCTTCCGGCGCCTCTCGGAGCGCGAGCTTCCGCTGGCCTACTGGGTCGTTCGGTACTACCAGCCCGAGAAGAAAGAGGAGTGGAAGGTCCTCATCGACGCTCGGAGGTCGCGTGTCGTCGCGTTCGTTCATCCGATCGGCGAGGACGCTGCGGCCGCGGACCCTCCGTCGCCGGAGGTCGCGCAGCGGCGGGCCCTCGACGCGGCCGGAAAGCTCGGCTACCCGGCGGCCGCCTACACGGTCCTGAACGTCGGCACCGAAGCCCGGCCGAAGCGGGTCGACACCACCGTGGTGCTCGAAGCCAATCCCGGCGGGATCGGCGACGCCCGCCCCCGGCTGACCGCGGTCTTCCACGGCCGGCAGCTCGCGGCCTTCCTTCCGACGATTCACGTGCCGGAGGAGTTTCTCCGCGAGCAGCGAAGCCGGTCGACCGGTGACTGGCTGCTTCTCGCGGTCCGGATCGCCGCGATGGGAGCGCTCGTCGGGGTCGGAATCATCCTCTTCCTGCGGCGCGTGCGACAGCCCGGGTTCCGGTGGGCCGAGACGCGGCGGCCGCTCGCCTGGGCGGCCCTGATCGCCGCGGCCGGTCTCGCCAACGCCGTGCCCGCGGTCTTTCGCCGCTACACGACCGAGACGCCCATGTCGCTTTTCCAGGTCGGCGTCGCGGTCTCGATGACCGCGGGCCTCGCCGTGACGCTGCTCGGCACGCTCGTCGGGTTCGTGCTCGTTTCGGGCGCACGGCCCGGCTGGGCCGGGGCCCTGCGGCGGGGCGGGACCCTCCCGGACGCGGTGCTCCGCGCGGCGATCGCCTCCGCAGGCCTTCTCGGGTTGAGCCGCTGGGTGCACGTGATCGCGTCCCGGGTGCCGTCGCTCTACGAGCCGGACCCGACGCTTCCGGACAGCCTCGGGTACGCGGTCCCGGCACTCGAGGTCCTCTGGGCGGCGGCCCGGGGCATGTTCCTCCTCGCCGTGGTCGCTTCGGTCGCGGCGCTCGCCCTGCGGACCAATTTCTTCCGAACGACCGCCGGGAGGGTCCTCGGCGCGGTCGCGGTGCTCTTCGCGATGCTTCCGTCGAGCGTCCAGACGCCTTCGGTGCTCGTCACCGACCTGCTGCCCTCGATTCTCATCGCCGCATGGCTTGCGGCGTCGGCGGCCCTCGTCCTGCGGGACCACGCCGCGGCCTGGGTCCTGCTCGGGATTTTCACCGTGGGCGGTCGGGAGGTCCTGGCGCTCCTGTCACAACCCGCGGCCGTCGACCGGACCGCTGGCTGGGCGGCGGCCGCCCTTCTGGTCGCGGGGGCGGCGGCGCTGCTCGCCGGGAGGCGCGAAGTCGGGCGGCCGCAAGGGCCGCCCCTACATGCCGAGGCGGAACTCTCGCCGCGTCCGGAGTAGGGGCCGCCGCCCCGACACGCCGACGCGGAACTCTCGCCCCGTCCGGAGTAGGGGCGGGGCCCGTCCCCGCCCGCCTCACGACCCCGTCGAGTGGTATCGCTTGACGCCCACGTTCCACGCGACGAGAGCGATCGAGACGGTGATGGCGGCGACGAGGGGAACGGCCCAGAACTCCCGGACGAACTCCGGGCGCTTCAAGAACCGGAGCGTCGGAAAGAACGTCGCGAACGCGAACGGGATCACGAACGACAGGACGAACCGGATCCACGCGTCGTAGATCGAGAGCGGGTAGCGCCCGAACTGCATCAGGTTGAAGATCGGCGGAACGATCCCGACGCGGTCCTCGATCCAGAACGACGTGGCCGAGAGTCCCACGAAGATCGCGAGATAGATCGCCGACGCGAACGCGGCCCACAGGACGAAGAGAACGAAGTCGAGCGGCGAGAACGCGAGGTGCAGGCGGCGCGAGGCCCAGACGACCGCCGCCAGGCCCGTCACCGTCTCCTGCAGCGACTCGAGGCGAAACGCTTCGAAGAGGACCTGGAAGACGGACGACACCGGCCGCACGAGCACCCGGTCGAACCGGCCTTCGATCAGGTACCGGTCGGGGAACTGGTAGAGGTTCCAGGACAGCACGTTGAAGATGCCCAGCGGAATCAGCGAAAACCCGTAGAGAAAGACCATCTCCTCGAAGGTCCAGCCTTTGACGGCCGGCACGCGCGAGAAAACGATCAGGAGGAAACCGAAGGAGGCCGCCGTCCCGAGGAACGACGCGAAGACGCTGGAGAAGAAGTCGAGGCGGTATTCGAGCCGGGCCTTCGCGTACTGCGAGAAGTAGAGGCCGAACAGCCGGCCGTGGCGGGCGAGGGTCGCGACGGCGCTCATCCGCCCTGGATCGTGATCCGCAGCCGCGAACGCCGCCAGGCCCACTGGCCGAGGGCGAGGAGGGCGAGCGTCCAGCCCGCCTGGAGAGCGAGGAGCCGGGCGGCCCCGAGGCCCGCGGCCTTGCCGAGGTAGAGGGTCGCGGGGGTGAAATTGATGTGCGGGAAGGGCGACCAGATCAGGATCGTCCGCAGCGGTTCCGGGAAGAGGGTCGTCGGGATCAGCAGGCCCGAGAGCAGCTCGAACACGAGGTACTTCGCGCGGAGAATCCCGAGGATCGACTTGGAGCGGATCGCGACGAGGCCCACGAGGAAGTTCAGCGCCGCGACCAGGAAGAACGACAGGATGGCCGAGACCAGGAAGAACGCTCCGGCGGCGACCGAAGACGGAGGCTTCAGCGGGAAGAGGAGCGCGAGCACGAAGGAGATCGGGATCGTGAAGAGCACCGCTCGGAAGGCCGACTGGCCGGCGGCGTCCGCGATCATCACGGTCTGGAAGTCGACCGGCCGGATGAGGCTCATCGCGAGCCGGCCCTCCTGGACCTGGGTCGCGAGGTCCCGGTCGATCTCGTTGAAGTAGAAGGAGCGGATCGCCCAGCCGACGGCGACGTAGGTGATCATCTGCTGCAGCGTGAGGCCGCCGACCGTGTCGGCATGCCGGAAGACGGCGCGCCAGATGAAGAAGTAGACCGCGACGTTGAAGAGGTACGTGAGGACGCCGACGTAGTAGCGCGCCCTGTAGGCGAGCATGTTCATGAAGCCGATGCGGGCGAAGGGGAGGGCGGCCCGCCAGGTCGTCGCGCCGCGGGACGGCGCGTTGAGAACCGTGGCCGCGCTCACGAGATCCCCTCCTGGTAGATGCGCTTGACGACCTCTTCGACTTCCGGCTCCTCGATCTTCAGGTCCGAGACCTCGAAGCGGTTGACGATGTCCTTGACGGCGGTCGCCGGCGCCACGACGCGCCGGTCGAGGTCGAGCCGGTAGCGGAGCGTGCCGACCTCGCGGATCGGGGCGCCGTCGAAGGTGAGCTCGGAGGGCGCCGGAGCGTGCTTCACGTCGAAGACGATCGAGGTCACGGGCAGGATCCGGTCGCGCAGCTCGTCGAGGGCGCCGTCGAAGAGCAGCCGACCGTGATCGATGACGATGACCCGCCTGCAGAGCGTCTCGATGTCGGCGAGATCGTGCGTCGTCAGAAGGACCGTCGTGCCGTCGCGGCCGTTGATCTCCTGGAGGAACTCCCGCACGTTGGCCTTGGCGACCACGTCGAGGCCGATCGTGGGCTCGTCGAGAAAGAGCAGCGGCGGCCGGTGGAGGAGCGAGGCGGCGAGGTCGCAGCGCATGCGCTCGCCCAGCGAGAGCTTGCGGACGGGCTGGCTGAGGTAGGCCTTGAGTCCCAGGACCTTGTCGAAGAGATCCATCCGCTCGCGGTACTGCGCCTCGGTCAGGCCGTAGATCTCCTTCAGGAGCCGGAACGACTCGACCACCGCGATGTCCCACCAGAGCTGCGTGCGCTGGCCGAAGACGACGCCGATGGTCGCCACGTAGCGCGTCCGCTCCCGATGCGGCACGAAGCCGTTGCACAGGATCTCGCCCGAGGTCGGGGTGAGGATGCCCGTGAGCATCTTGATCGTCGTCGACTTGCCCGCGCCGTTGGCCCCGATGTAACCGACCATTTCTCCGGGCGCGATCTCGAAGTTGACGTCGGCGACCGCCGAGAGCTCGGTCGCCGTGCGGCGGACGAGCGACTTCAAGGCGGCGCCCAGCCCCTCCTCGCGCCGGAACGACTTGAAGACTTTCGTCAAGCGGGCAACCCGGACGATCGGCTTCGTCATCGTCTCGAGAGCTCCAGGGCGCGGGCGTAGATCTCGCGCGCCGGCCGGCCCGACCGGCGGCCGATCTCGCGGGACAGGGCCTTGAGCGCCGCGCCTCCGGCGAGCGCCTCGCGGATGAGGGCGTCGAGCTCGTCGGGTGCGACGGCGGCGGCGTCGCCGCCGTGACCTTCGACGACGACGGTGACCTCGCCGCGGCCGCCTCCCCGGGCGGCGATCGCCGCGGCCAGGTCCGGCAGCGCGCCGCGCAGGACCTCCTCGTGCAGCTTCGTCAGCTCGCGTGCGACGCACGCGCGGCGCGGGCCCAGCACCGCGGCCGCCGCCGCGAGAGACTCCCGGAGGCGGTGCGGCGCCTCGAACCAGACGAGAGTCTCCGTGCGCGCGGCGAGCCCGTCGAGGAAGCGTCGGCGCTCGCCTTCCCGGGCCGGCAGGAAGCCCAGGAAGACGTGCGGAACGGCGGGCAGGCCCGAGACCGCCAGCGCCGCCGCCGGGGCGGAGGGGCCCGGCACGACCTCGATCCGGTGCCCGGCCGCCGCGGCGGCTGCGACCAGCCGCTCGCCCGGGTCCGAGAGCGCGGGCATCCCGGCGTCGGACACCAGCGCGACCGTCTCGCCACGGGAGAGCCGCTCGAGCAGCTCCGCGACGCGGCCGGCCTCGCGCGGGGCGGGGCAGGCGATGCGGCGTGCGGCGATGCCGAAGCGCGCGGCGAGCTTGGCCGTCACGCGCGTGTCCTCGCAGAAGATGGCGTCGGAATCGGCGAGAGCGCGCCGGGCGCGCGGGGAGAGGTCCTCGAGGTTCCCGATGGGCGTCCCGACGACGAGAAGCCTCCCGGGTTTTTCGATCTCGCTCACGGAGAGACGGAAAATAGCACGGAGCGTCCCGGTATCATGGCCGGGTGCGCCCGTGGCCCGGACTTGCCGCCGTGACGATCGCCGCCGCCGCGTCGCTGTCCGGGGAGTTTTTGGACCGGATCGCCGCGACCGTCAACGACACCGCGATTCCCGAGAGCGAAGTGCGCAAGGCGATGGTCGTCTCGGCCCTCCAGCCCGAGCCCGGCGAGAGTCCGGAAGCGTTCCGCAGCCGGGTTCTCGACGCGCTGATCCAACAGCAGCTCGAGTTTCAGGACGCATCGCGGTTCGGCCCCGCACCGCCGGACGCCGCGCAGCTTTCCGAGGCGATGAAGAAGCTCCAGGACCGCTTGAAGGCCGAGGGCCGCGACCCCGCGGCCGAGTTTGCGCGGGCTGGCCTGACGGAGGACGACGTCGCCGCTTCGCTCGAACGCCAGCTCGTCATTCAGCGGTATCTCCGCGAGCGCTTCGCGCCGATCGCCTACGCCGACGAGGAGCAGGCCCGCGCCGAGTACGCCAACCACTACGTGCCCGAGCAGGAGGCCGCGAAACGGCCCGTGGAGCCCTACGAGAAGGTCGCCGATGAGATGCGCCGCCGGGCCTCCGAAAGGGCCTTCGACGACCAGGTCGACCGCTGGATGAAGGAGCTCCGGCAGAAGGCGCGGATCGGCATCTACCGGATCCCGCCGCAGCTTCCGGCCGGGCGCACGCCCGTGCTCGTCTCGACGGCGCCGCCCGCCGTCCGAACGCCCGCGCCTTGAACGTCCTGCTCGCGATCCTGGCGGCGCTCTTCGCGGGCACGGCGTCCGCGGCGCCGGCGGGCGCCGACCTGCGGGGAATCGCGGTCCCGATGCGCGACGGCGTGAAGCTCTCGGCCGACGTTCTGCGGCCGCGCGCCGACGGGCGCTACCCGACGCTCGTCTACCGCACCCCCTACGATCGCAAGCGCGCGTCCGAAGACGACGTGGCCAGGGCCGCGCTCGAGGCCGGATACGCCGTCGTGCTCGTCGACGTCCGCGGGCGCTACGACTCCGGCGGCGCATTCACGCCGTACCGCAACGAGGGCGCCGACGGCTACGACACCATCGAATGGGCCGCCGCGCAGGCCTGGTCGACCGGGGAGGTCGGGACCTACGGTCTCTCGTATCCCGGCGCCGTCCAGTGGCTCGCGGCCGTCGAATCGCCGCCGCACCTGAAGGCGATGGTCCCGGCGATGACCTTCTCGACGCCCCGCAACTTCTTCTACGCCGGCGGCGCCTGGGACCTGTCCTGGCTGCCGTGGATCTGGAACAACATCGCGCCCGACGCGCGGGTGCGGGGAGCCCTTCCGGGCGCGCGGACCGGCCGCGAGGCGCGCGCCGAGTGGAAGCGGCTGGAGCGGAAGCTCCCGTACCGGCTCCCGGTGACCGACGTGCCGGAGTTGCGCGGGCCCGCGCCGTACTACTTCGACTGGCTCGCGCACCGGCCGGGGGAGCCGTGGTGGGACTGGTCCGAGATCCGCGGACGCTACGGCCGCGTCGGGGCGGCCGTCCTCAACATTTCGGGCTGGCACGACGAGACCTACGGCCCGGAGGGTGCCATGACGAACTTCCTCGGGCTCGTCGCGGCCCGCCGGGGCGAGGCCGACGCGCGCACGCAGGTGATCCTCGGGCCCTGGGTCCACGGCGGCGAGGGGGAAGACCGCTCGGGCGACCGTGTTTTCGGCCCGCAGGCCCGGCTGGGGTACGCCCGGGAGATCGTGCGGTTCATGGACCGCTACGTCCGCGGCATCGAGAACGGGGTCGAGCGCGGTCCGCGCGTGCGCGCCTTCGTGATGGGCGAGAACGTCTGGCGGACCGGCGACACGCTGCCGCTCGAGGGGACCCGGCCGGTGTCGCTCTATTTTGCCGGCGGAGGAGCGCTCGCCCGCCACGCGCCGGCCGGCGACGGGGAGGCGAGCGGCTTCGTTTCGGACCCGGCCCGCCCGGTCGTCGACCCCTACGCCGATTCGGCCGGCGCGCACGACTACCGCGCCCTCGCCGGGCGTCCCGACACGCTGGTGTTCGAGACCGAGCCGCTCGCGGAAGGGCTCCGCGTCATCGGGACGATCGAGACGGAGATCTTCCTGTCCGCCGACGCTCCCGACGCGGACCTCTGGGTCAAGCTCGAGGACGTCGCCCCCGACGGGACGGCCTGGAACCTCTCGAGCCCCGGCCCGGACGTGCTGCGGGTCAGCGAGCGGGAGGGCGGGGTCGAGGCGAAGCCGCTGGCGGCCGGCGAGATCGCGGTCCTGCGCCTGCCGAACCTGCGCACGGGCAACCTCTTCGCGAAGGGGCACCGGGTGCGCGTCGTCCTTTGCGGCAGCTTCATGCCCCACTTCTCGCGCAATCTCCAGACGGGCGAGTCCGAGATGCGCTCCGCGAAGACCCGCAAGGCGTCGATTCGCATCCACCACGACGCCGCGCACCCCTCCCGCATCGTCCTCCCCGTCGTGGGGGGGCAGCCCTGAATGAGTGAAGGTTGTGACGTCGGGAGGTCCGCGGGCCTATGAGAGTGGCGATTTTCGGGACCGGCGGGGCGGGAGGGCGCTTCGGCGCCGATCTGGCGCGGTCCGGAGAGGCTGTGGCTTTCATCGCCCGAGGAAGCCACCTGGCGGCCATCCGCGAGCGGGGGCTCGTCGTCGAGACCGACGCCGGCGAAACCACCGTGCGTCCCGACTTGGCCACGGACGCACCGGCCGATGTCGGGCCGGTCGACGTCGTGCTGCTCGGCGTCAAGACCTGGCAGGTCGAGGATGCCGCCCGGGCGATGGCTCCGCTCCTCGGGCCGCAGACGTTCGTCGTCCCGCTCCAGAACGGCGTCGAGGCGGCGGGCCAGCTCTCGGCCGTGCTCGGCGCGGATCGCGTCGTGGGAGGGCTCTGCGCCACGTTCAGCTGGATCGCGGCGCCGGGACGGATCCGGAGCCTCGGCCAGGTGCACTCCGTTCGTTTCGGGGAGCTCGACCGGAGGCCGAGCGAGCGGACCGAGCGCCTGCGCGCCGCCTTCGAGCGCGCCGGCGTCCGCGCCACGATACCGCCCGACATCGAGGTCTCGCTGTGGGAGAAGCTCCTCGTCGTCGTTCCGTTCGGAGGGGTTGGCGCCGTCACCCGCGTTTCGATCGGTGTGACGCGCTCGATGCCGGAGACCCGGCGTCTCCTCGAACGCGGCATGGAGGAGATCTTCGCCGTGGGGCGTGCGCGCCGAGTGGCCCTGCCCGACGGCTCCGTGGAGAAGGGCATGGCCTTCCTCGATTCGCTCGATCCCGCGGGGACGACGTCTCTCCAGCGCGACATCACGGACGGGCGGCCCTCCGAGCTCGAGGCCTGGAACGGGGCGGTCGTGCGTCTGGGCCGCGCGGCGGGTGTGCCCACGCCCACCCACGACTTCCTCTTTTCGAGCCTGCTGGCGCTGGAGCGGCAGGCCCGCAACTCAGTCCGGCAAAGTTCAGAAATTCAGGGCTGACCCCAACAGGAGGACATCGTGAAGATGCGCATCGTGTGGTGCCTCGGGATCCTCGCGGCGGCAAGCCTGCCGCTCTTCGGACAGACGGCGGCGAAAACCCCGGCGTCCAACAAGCAGGTCGCGGACGAAGTCATCGCGCTGACGCGGGCGCACTGGGCGGCCGAGATGAAGAAGGACGCCGCGGCCTGGGGAAAGAACGTGGCCGACGACTACACCGTGTTCGAAGGCGCCTACCCGACGCGGATCGACGGAAAGGCCACGATGCAGCACGTCGTCGACGGCAACTTCAGCGGCAGCGACACCCTCATCACGGCCGAGATGGCCAACGAGAAGGTGCAGGTCTACGGCGACACGGCGATCCTCTCCTACAACTACATCGCCTCGGTCAGGAACAAGGACGGCAAGGTCTCGCCGGCCATGGCGAAGTCGACTCGCGTCTACGTCAAGCAGGGCGGCCAGTGGATGCTGGTGCACGCCAACTTCGCCCCGGTGACCGCGCCCAACTGAAATTCTCCGCCTCAACAGAATCAATTGCTCGCGGCGCGGGGAGTCTCCCGAGTAACCGCAGGGAGGAGCCCCGCGCCGCGGGAGCAAGGGTGTGACGCAGGATCAGGCGAGCGGTCGAGCCCCTTGGCGAGCCGCTCGCCGGTGCGCCGTGAGGCGCAGGTCCTGCGGCGCGCCCTTGCGACGGTCAGCCCGGCGGCCAGGACATCGGGCGCCCGCCGAGGAGGTGGAAGTGCAGGTGGAAAACGGTCTGGCCGGCCCCTTCCCCGTTGTTGGCGACGAGGCGGTAGTGCTCGAGCTTCAGGTCGCGCGCGATCGCCGCGGCGCGGGCCACGACCTCGCCGATCAGGATCTCGTCCCCCGGGCCGGCTTCGGAGAGCCGGCCGATGTGCTTGCGGGGGATGACCAGGATGTGGGTCGGCGCTTTCGGCGCGATGTCGTGAAAGGCGTAGACGCGGTCGTCGGCGAAGACCTTCTTCGACGGGATCCCGCCCGAGGCGATCTTGCAGAAGAGGCAGTCGGTCACTTCACCCTCCTCACGCTGGCGCCGAGGCCAACGAGTTTTTCCTCCATGTTCGCGTAGCCCCGGTCGAGGTGATAGACGCGGTCGATCGTGGTCTCGCCCTCCGCCGTCAGCGCGGCGATGGCGAGGGCCGCCGAGGCCCGCAGGTCACTCGCCATGACGGTGGCGCCGGTCAGGCGGGATGGCCCCTCGACGACCGCCCAGCGGCCCTCGAGCCGGATCCGGGCGCCCATGCGTACGAGTTCGGCGACATGCTGGAAGCGGTTCTCGAAGATCGTTTCGGTGATCGTGGCGACTCCGTCCATGGAGGTCGCGAGGGCCATCCACTGCGCCTGGAGGTCGGTGGGGAAGCCCGGGTAGGGCGCCGTCGCGACGTCGTGCGAGACGAGCCGGCCCTCCGCGCGCACGCGCACGGTATCGCCGATCGTGTCCAGGCGCGCCCCCGTCACCGCGAGGCGTGCGGTCAGGGCCGAGAGGTGCTCGGGCGCGCACCCGCGCACGGCGACGTCTCCGCGGGTGGCCGCCGCGGCGATCACGTAGGTCCCGGCCTCGATGCGATCGGGGATGATGGGGTGCTCGACACCATGCAGGCTCTCGACGCCCTCGATGACGATGGTCTCCGCGCCCGCCCCGGTGATGCGCGCCCCCATCGCGTTCAGCATGACGGCGAGGTTCGTCACTTCCGGCTCACGCGCCGCGTTGACGAGGCGCGTCGTCCCGCGCGCCAGCACGGCCGCGAGCATGACGTTCTCGGTGCCGGTGACCGTCACCGTTTCGAAGGCGATCTCGGCACCCGTGAGCCGACCGGCTTTGGCCTCGACGTAGCCGTGCTCGAGGCGGACCTCGGCGCCGAGCTTCTCGAAGGCTTTCAGGTGCAGGTCGATCGGCCTCACGCCGATCGCGCAGCCGCCCGGCAGCGACACGCGGACGGCGCCGGCCCGGGCGAGGAGCGGTCCGAGCACGAGCACCGAGGCGCGCATCGTCTTGACGAGATCGTACGGGGCGTCGGCCGATACGACCGCAGGGACCTCCATCACGACGCCCCCCGCCTCCGCCTCGATCTTCGCTCCCGTGTGCTGGAGAAGCCGCCGCATCGTGCGGATGTCCGCGACGTCGGGAAGGTTCGTGAGGCGCACGGGCTCGGCCGTCAGCAGGGCGGCCGCCAGGCACGGAAGGGCCGCGTTCTTGGCGCCCGAGGTTTCGACCTCGCCCGAAAGGCGCGAGGGGCCCTCGATTACGAACTTGTCCACGGCTTCCGGATTCTACTGACCCTTTCGGTGGGCGATTCCAGGCGGGCGATGCAGATGCGGGGAATGCCCTCGAGGTCGGCCTCGATTCGCACGAACCGCCAGACGGGCCGGGCCAGGATCTCCGAGCGCACGGCCTCCGACTGGCCGAAGCCGATCTCGAAGACGAGCACGCCTCCCGGAGCGAGATATCCCGACGCCGTGGCGAGGAGCTGGCGGATCGCGGTCATCCCGTCGTCTCCGGCGAAGAGGGCCCGGCGGGGATCGTGGTCGCGCACCGTCGGCGGCAGGTTCGGCGATTCCCCGAGTGCGAGGTACGGGGGGTTCGAAAGGATCAGGTCGAAACGTCCGCCGCCGAGGGCCGAGAGCCAGTCCGAGGCCAGCAGCGAAAGCCGCGGCAGGACTCCGTGGAGGCCCGCGTTCTGGCGCGCGAGGGCGAGGGCGTCGAGCGAGATGTCGAGCGCGACCGCGGTCGCCTCGGGCCGCTCCAGCAGGTACGTGATGGCGATGATGCCGCTTCCCGTGCCGGCGTCGAGGACGCGGCGCGCGTCGCCCGACTCGCGGAGGGCCTGCTCGACCAGGATCTCGGTCTCGGGCCGCGGCACGAGGGCCCGGCCGTCCACCCGGAAGGGTCGGCCGTAGAAGTCCCATTCGCCGATGAGGTGCTGGACCGGGACGCCCGTGAGGCGGCGCTCCCAGAGGGCGGAGAAGCGGTTCTGGACCTGCGGATCGACCTCGAGTCGGGGATCGAGGGCGAGCGGCGGCGCGCCTCCCAGGGCGTGGCCCAGCAGGAGGCGGGCGTCCCACGCGGTGGCGTCCGAGTGGGTCTCGGCCGCGCGGTCGGCGGCGTGCTGGAGAATCTCGCGGGTGGTCATGAGCGGTCAGCAGTAGGCCGTAAGCAGTCAGCGGTCGTCAAGGGCTCCTGTCGACCGCTTTCGACGGACGGGTTCGCCCTCACGCCTTCGCCAGCTCGTCCTTGAGCCGCTCGGCCTGGAGCTGGGAGGAGATGGGCTCGACGAGCTCGTCGAGGTTCCCGTCGAGGACGTCCTGGAGTCGGTGGGTTGTGAATCCGATGCGGTGGTCGGTGATGCGGGACTGCGGAAAGTTATACGTCCGGATCTTCTCGGACCGGTCGCCCGAACCCACCATCTTCTTGCGCTCGGCGGCGATCGCGCCGACCTGCTTCTGCTGCTCGGCCTCGAGGAGCCGCGCCTTGAGAACGCGCATGGCCTTGGCCTTGTTCTTGATCTGGCTGCGCTCGTCCTGGCACTGGACGACGAGGCCGGTCGGCAGGTGCGTGAGCCGCACGGCGGAGTAGGTCGTGTTGACGCCCTGGCCGCCGGGGCCGGAGGCGCAGAAGCGGTCAACCCGGATGTCCTTCTCCTCGACCTTGATCTCGACGTCCTCGGCCTCGGGCAGGACGGCGACGGTGGCCGCCGAGGTGTGGATGCGGCCGGCGCTTTCGGTCGCGGGAACCCGCTGCACCCGGTGGACGCCGCCCTCGTATTTCAGGCGGGAGTAGGCCCCCTCGCCCTCGATGATCGCCGTGATGGTCTTGATGCCGCCGATGCCGGTGTCGTCCCGGTCGACGACCTCGACCTTCCAGCGACGCCGCTCCGCGTACCGCTGGTACATCCGGAAGAGCTGGGCCGCGAAGAGGGCGGCCTCGTCGCCGCCGGTGCCCGCCCGGATCTCGAGGAAGACGTTGCGCGAGTCATTCGGGTCCTTCGGGAGGAGGAGGACCTTGAGCGCTTCCTCGGTCGAGGCGAGCCGTTCGGTCAGGGAGGCCCGCTCGGTGGCCGCCATCTGGTAGAGCTCGTCTCCCGGCGAGAGGGACTCGGTCAGCTCGCGCGCGCCGTCGAGCTCGCGCTGGAGCTGGCCGTGTTCCTCCATCTTCCGAATGATCGGCTCGAACTCCGTCAGCGTTTTCTGGGCGTCCCGCACCGCACGGTGGTCCTGGACGAAGTCGGGGTCCGCGAGGCGAGCCCGGACCTCGTCGTACTTGCGCCGGATGTCTTCGAGTCTTTCGAACATGCGCAGCTTTCGGCCGTCAGCGTTCCGCAGACGGCGGGACGGACGCCGATCCGGCCGCTAGAGGTCGGCGAAGAGAAAGGGCCGGGATGCGATGGGGTCCATCCCCGCGTGAGGGCAGCTACGCCGAGGCGCCGGAGGCCTTTTTCTCGTAGCGCTTGCGGAAGCGCTCGACGCGGCCGGCGGAGTCGACCAGCTTCTGCTTGCCGGTGAAGAACGGGTGGCACTGGCTGCAGATCTCGAGGCGGAGCTCCTTCTTCGTGGAGCGGGTGGTCCAGGTCACGCCGCAGGCGCAGTGGACGAGGACCTCGTGGAGCTCAGGGTGAATGTTCGGCTTCATGGGAGGGCGCATTCTACGGATCCGGGCCCCCGGGCGCAAGCCCGGGCCCCGCCGCAGGGAATTGGGGCCCGCCGGGGGTCCCCGCCGCCCGGGCGGGGTAGAATGCCCAACTCTAAGGGAAGAAGTGTTTTACCTCTACGTCACCGCCCCCGGCATGGCCGCGCGCAAGCTGTCGCTCGACCGACCCGTCACGACGGTGGGTCGGTCGTCGATGAACGACCTGCCGATCTCGGACAAGATGCTGTCGCGTCAGCACGCCCGCATCGTTCGCGGCAACGACGGGGCGCTCACGGTCGAGGATCTCGGCTCGCGCAACGGCACCTTCCTGAACGGCGAGCGCCTGACCACGGTCCAGCCGCTCAAGCCCGGCGACCGGATCACCGTCGGCGGCGTGACGCTCAAGGTCGAGTCGGAGTCGACGACCCGCGTCCGGATCGAAGGCGGCGGCGAAGATCCTCTGGACAACACCATCCTGAAAGCCTCCGCCGAGTTGCTCCGCGCGCACGCCACCGAGACCGACCCGCGCCTGCCGGCCGAGCAGCTCGGCAAGCTGATCGAGTCCCTGCGCGTGGTCAACGAGCTCACGGTCGAGCTCCTGCGCGACATCTCGGTCGACGAGCTCCTCGGGTTCCTCATGGACAAGGTCTTCGAGACTCTCCATCCCGACCGCGGCCTCGTCCTGCTGCGTTCGAGCGCGACCGGTGAGCTCGCGCCCGCGGTCGTGCGGGTGGCCGAGGGGATCTCGGCCGAAGACATCCGCCTGTCGAAGACCCTGGTCGCCGCGGTCGTCGAGAAACGCAACGGCCTCCTCCTCATGGACACGACCACGGGTTCGGGCGTCTCGCTCGCCGACTCGATCCGCCTCTCGGGCATCAAGTCGGTCCTCGCGGCGCCTCTCGAGAACGCCGGCGAGGTCGTCGGGCTCATCTACGTCGACTGTCGCGTGGGTCACCGCTCCTTCGAGGAGGCGGACCTGCGCCTTCTGACCTCGCTCGCCAACGTCGCCGCGGCCAAGATCCAGAACGCGCGCCTGATGGAGGAGAACGCCGAGAAGCGGCAGATGGACCGCGAGTTCGCGCTGGCGCGCGAGATCCAGCAGCGGCTCCTCCCGGAGGACCCCCCGCCCCTGCCCGGCTACGAGCTCCACGGCTCGAACGTGGCGTCGCGGCAGGTCTCGGGCGACTACTTCGACTTTCGGCCGCGGCCCGACGGCAAGATCTACGCGACGATCGCCGACGTGTGCGGGAAGGGCGTGGGACCGGCACTCCTGATGGCCTCTCTCCAGGCCTCGTTTCACGCCTGGGCGGACGAGGGCGTCCCCGTCGCGGAAATGACCGGCCGGCTGTCCGAGGCGATTTCACGGCGGACCGGGCCCGACCGTTTCATCACGTTCTTCCTCCTGATCCTGGAGCCGTCGACGGGCGAAGTCGAGTACACCAACGCGGGGCACAACCCGGGCCTCCTGCTCCACACCGACGGGACGACCGAGGAGCTCGGCTCGCACGGCCTGCCGCTGGCGCTCTTTCCCGGAAAGCCCTACGGTTCCTCGAAGCTGACCCTCGCGCCGGGCGACCTCCTCTGCCTCTACACGGACGGCGTGACCGAGGCCAACGACCCGGCGGGCGACGAGTTCGGGATGCCGAAGTTGAAGGAGTTCATCGCGGCGCAGGTCGGGAAGTCGCCGAACGACATCGAGGCCGACCTCGCCCGCGTGCTCGAAGAGCACGCCCAGGGCGAGCCCTTCGCCGACGATCGGACTCTGGTGATGGTGCGACGGCTTCCCTAGAGCCGCGCTCGGGGTCAGGTGTTCGATTTTTCGGAGTTCCGACGAGTCGAAGATTACGCCACGAGAGAACCGGGACTCCGAAAAACGAAGACCTGACCCCCTCGAAGCGCGCCAGCTCCTTGCGGAGTGTTGCTTTCCGCGCAGCGACTCGAAGCCCGCGGTCGAACTTACGCGACTCCGCTACTCGCGGATCTCCAGCCTCTTGATGATTTCGTGCAGGGTGGTCGGTTTGATCTTCAGCAACTCGGCCGCCCGCTTCTGCACGCCGTTGGTGCGGCGCAGGGCCGTGCGGATGAGGCGCTTCTCGTACTCCTCGACCATCTGCTTGTAGGTCGCGCCGTTCTCGGGAAGCCGGATCGGGAGCTCCCCGCGGTCCGGCGAGAGGACCGTCTCGGGCAGGAGCGACAGACCGATCTTGCCGCCCGGCGGGCAGAGCACGACGGCGCGCTCGATGGCGTTCTCGAGCTCGCGGACGTTGCCCGGCCAGTCGTGGTCGAGCAGGGCCCGGTAGGCCTCCGGGTCGAGACCGCCGATCGGCTTCGAGTTTTCCGAAGCGTAGTAGCGCATGAAGTGCTCGGCGAGCAGCGGGATGTCCTCGCGCCGCTCGCGGAGCGGGGGGATCGAGATGCTGATGACGCACAGCCGGTAGTAGAGGTCGTCGCGGAACTTGCCCTCGAGGACCAGCTTCTTCAGGTCCACGTTGGTCGCGGCGATGACGCGGGTGTCGACCTTCTGCGTGTCGACCGAGCCGACCCGCATGAACTCCTTCTCCTGGAGGACCCGCAGGAGCTTGGCCTGCGTTTCCATCGAGATCGTGCCGATCTCGTCGAAGAAGATCGAGCCGCTGTCGGCGACCTCGAAGAGGCCCTTCTTGTTGGCGATGGCGCCGGTGAACGCTCCCTTGACGTGGCCGAAGAGGTTCGACTCGAGCAGGTCGGTCGGCATCGAGCCCGAATTGACGGTGACGAACGGCGCGCCCGACCGGGGCGAGTGCGTGTGGATCGCGCGCGCGACGAGCTCCTTGCCGGTGCCGCTCTCGCCCTCGACGAGGATCGTCGATCGCGAGGGGCCGGCGAGGCGGACGAGCTCGAAGACCTTGCGCATGCTCTCGGACTTCCCGACGATCCGGCCGAGCCCGTAGCGCAGCGACAGCTCCTCGCGCAGGCGCCGGTTCTCCTCGGTCAGCCGCCGGGCCTCCGAGCCCTTCCGGAGCGTCAGCAGGACTTCCTCGTTCTGGAACGGCTTGGGGATGTAGTGGAACGCCCCCTGCCGCATCGCCTCGATGGCGCCCTCGATCGAGGAGTACGCCGTGACGATGACGACGACCGCGTCCGGGTCGCGCCGCAGGATGTCGCGCAGGACGTCGAGGCCGGGCCGGTCGGGCAGCATCAGGTCGAGCAGAACGACGTCGTACGGCTCGGCCTCGAAGAGGGCGACCGCCTCGCCGGCCGTCGCCGCCGCCGTCACGTCGTAGCCTTCCCGGGTCAGGAGCGTTCCGAGGACGTCGCGGATGACCTCCTCGTCATCGACGACGAGGACTCTCACGATGGGGAACCCTGGGGCACGCGGGGCAGGTCGACGCGGGCCTCGGCGCCGCCGCCGTCCCGCTCCCCGAGCGCGATCTCGCCCCCGTGCCGCCGGACGATGTCCCTCGAGATCGCGAGCCCGAGCCCCGTGCCGCCGGACTTCTTGGTCGTGTAGAACGGCTGGAAGATCCGGTCGGGCGGGACCGCCACACCCGGCCCCCGGTCGGCGACGACGACGCGGATCGTCTCGCCCCGGGACTCGAGCCGGCAGGTGACCGTGCCGCCCTCGGGCGACGCGTCCCGGGCGTTGGTCAGGAGGTTGACGAAGACCTGCTCGAGTTCGCGGGGGTCGCCGATGACGAGCGCCGGCGGGCCGTCCGCGTCGATTTCGAGCTCCAGGGTGCGTCCGGCGAAAGCGGTCTCGACCGACTCGGCCGCGTTGGCGAGGACCAGCCGCAGGTCCGTCTTCTGCGGGGTGCGCTGGCGGGGCCGCGCGAACTCGAGGAGGTTGTTGACGAGGTGGGCCGCGCGGAAGGTCTGGCGCTCCATCTTCTTCAGGATCGAGTAGCGCGGGTCGCCGGGGGAGGTCTCGGACAGCAGCATCTGGGCGTAGGAGGAAAGGCCCGCGATCGGCGTGTTGACTTCGTGGGCCACGCCGGCCGCGAGCACACCGAGCGAGGCCAGCCGCTCGCGCTCGGCGAGCGCGCGCTCTGCGCGGATGCGGTCCGTCATGTCTTCGACGACGAGCACGCGGCGGTCGGGGGAGTCGCGGAACGCGGAGATGGAGAGTTGGAGATCGCGCTCGTCGCCGGCGGAGGTCCGCAAGCGGGTTTCGAGGCGCCACTCGTCTCCGTTCTCCGGCGGTTTGCCGAGGTCGACGCCCGGCAGGACGCTCGAAAGCGGCAGGCCGCGGAGCTCGTCCTCGCTCTTCCCGGTCAGGAGGGCGAAAGCGGGGTTCGCCGTGTGGATCCGCTCGTCCGGGTCGAGCACCGCGATGCCCGACGAGGACGAACGGATGACGCTCTCCTGGTACTCCTGCAGCGTGCGGATCTCCTCGAGGCGCTCGGCGAGCGCGCCATAGAGGCGGGCATTCTCGTAGGCGAGGCTCGCCTGGGCGAGCACCGCCGTCATCAGGGACTCGTCCTCGGAGGAGAGCGGGATGCGGCCGTCCTTGTAGCCGACGCCCAGGGCGCCGACGAGGTTTCCGCCGCAGCGCATCGCGAAGAAGGCCCGGTAGCCGAGGGCGTGGAGGCGCAGGAGGGCCGCCGGCGGCGCGGTCCCGAAGGCCGTCCCGCGCAGGCGCAGCCGGTCCTCGGTGCCGAGGGCTTCGGCCAGGGCTCCGGCGTCGGGGTCGCGTTCGGGGCCCTCGAAGAGGAAGAGCGAGCAAGGCACGACGCGGAGAGCCTCCTCCACGCGCTGGACGATCGCCCGGACGACCTCTTCGCGCGGGCGCGGCGTCGCGAAGTCGCGGGCGATGTCGAGCAACGCCCGGCGGGCGCGGTAGGTATCGTGGTACTGGATCCTCTCGAGGACGTCGGTGATGCGCTTCTTGACGGGGACGAGCATCGAGGCCAGCACGAGCCCCGAGGCGAACGCGATGATGTTCTTGCCGGCCGAGGCCATGTCGCCGAGCGTCCGGTCGAGAAGCGAGTTCAGCAGCACGAACGTCATGCCGCCGAGCAGCACCGCTCCGGTCGTTCCGACCGCCTCCCGCACGAAGATCTCGACGTCCCAGAGGCGCCACTTGAGGATCGCGTAGGCGAAGGCGAGCGGGATGAAGACGAGCGGCACGACGGCGACACTCGACAGGAGCGGAGACTCGAGCCCGAAGGCTCGCGGCAGCACCGACAGGATCAGGAACGGCGCGAGGCCGACCGTGACCCCGAGACCGATCCAGCGCACCTGCTTGTCCGCCTCGGCGTCCTCACGGTGGCGGCGAACGAACTGGGCCACGCGCGCGAGGACGGCGGCGCCGTAAACGGCGAGATAGAGAAACCAGAACCGCGTGGTGGCCTCGAGCATGGCCGCCGAAAAGCGCGTCGGCCGCGCGGAGAGCAGCGCGATCTCCGCGAGGACGTAGGCCGCCGCCGGCAGGTAGAGGACCGGGATGACCCGCCGCTCGCGGATCGGCCGCGGAAAGACGAGGAAGAAGTGGAGGAGGAGGGCCGGCAGGAACGCCCGGTAGACGTCCTCGGCCACCCAGGCCATTTTCCAGAGCGTGTCGCGCGGGCCCGCGGGCGTCAGGACGTAAACGCCGAATGAAGCGAGGCAGAGGGCCCAGAACACCACCGCCACGCCCGTGCGCTCGCGGGCGATCGTGAAGAGACCGATGACGAGGTACAGGAACCCGACGAAGGCGAGGAACATGTAGGTGACGTCGAAGCGCACCGACGGCTCGCCGAGCGAGACGCCCCGCACTTCGCCCGCCGTGATCACGACGAGGCGGTGCGGCAGGGGCTTGCGCGCGAGCGTGCGCTCGGGGTGAGCCAGCGACGCGGCGGTCTGCCCGTCGGCGAGGATGATTCGATCGCCGGCCTTCAGGCCGGCGCGGGCGGCCGCGCTGTCGGGCTCGACGGAGCGCAGAAGCAGCGCCTCGCCCTCCCGGTCGTACGCGAAGCCGGCGTTGGTGAAACTGTCCACCTTGCGGGCGAACGAGACGAAGGCGATGCCGACCGTCACGAGCGTGACGACGGCCAGGGCGGCGAATAGAGCTCGTTTCGCCACGCGATTCACACCGGACAATCCAGCAATCCGAATGCCACGCAGGGGGCTCCTGGAAGCGAAGCTAAACGATTGATGGTAAAGGCCTCAGTAGTGACCCGAAGATTGGATCCCCGTTGTTAACCAAGAATTTGAATATAGTCCAAAAAAACTTTGGATGCCTGTCGCACTGACCGTATGGCGCTCGGGGAACGTGGGTTCGTCGCCGAGGTGTCCGCGCGCCCGGGAACGATCGACGCGTGTTCTCCTCCGTGGCTAGTGTGGCTGCGAACCCGAAGCGGTGGCCAACCGAAGGAGGGGCTGCCCGGGAAGAGGCATCGGGGCGCGTTCGGGTCGCCCGTCAGAACGAGACGGCGACGCCGCCGAGGAGCCGGTTCGCGGTCGACTTCTCGTCCTGGGGGTCCGCGACGGCCGTGCCCCTCGCCTGCTCGAAGGCGACGAGAAGCTTCCAGTCGGCGCCGAAGGGCGTCAGGCCGATGACCGACAGATCCTGCGCGACCGAGAGGGCAAGCTTGTCGGCATCGTTGGCGAGTGCCGCAGCCGGCGTCTGGAGGTTCTGCCGGAGGCTGCGCACGAGGACGGCGAAGCCGGTCCGCGTCGGGAGCACCTGGATCGCGGCGCGCGCGGAGTAGAAGTGCCCGGCATTGGCCGTGATGCCGTAGTAGCCGGCCGACTCCGGAGAAACCTCGCCGTCGATCGAGCCGTAGCGAACCGAGACGCTGCCCGCGAGCTTGTCCGTCAGCCTCTTCTCGACCGTGGCCCGGTACTGGCGCACGGAGTTGCCGTCGAGGAGATAGAGGCTGTCGAAGTCGGTCAGGAAGTCGCCCTCGAAGAAGGCCCGCACGAGCTCGCCCATCCGCTGCTGCGAAACCTCGAGCTGGAGCATCGAGTCCGTCCCGACGCGGCGCGACACGCCGATCGCGTACGACTGCGTGGCCGCGGGCTCGAGACTGTCCTCGATGGAGCCGACGCGCGGCATCACCGTCGGGTTGGCGGTCGACCCGGCGACGCGGTAGAGGCCGCGGACGTAGAGGGTGGCGGGCCCGAAGTCGTAGCTCGCGCCCGCCGTGGGAGCGATCCCGTAGGCCGAAGTGCCGCTGCCCATGTATCGGGCGACGACCCCGCCCTGGAGAAGCATCTGGTCCGTGAGCTTGACGGAGGTGCCGGCCGCGAGGTCCGCGTCGGGCGCCGACTGGTAGAACGCGCCGTCGATGCCGACGCCCGAAGGACCGACGGTCGCCTCGCTGTGCCGGTAGGTCATCGCGACCGATACGCCCGGCGTGTCCGTCGCGGCGCGGCTGTACTGACCGTTGACTTCCCACGTGCGGGAAGCCAGCGGGAAGATCGTCGTGCCGAGCGCAGTCGCGCGGTAAAGGTTGGCTTCCTCGATGTAGCGCGCGGCGACCGATTCGACGCGGCCCTCTTCGGCGCCGCGGCTCCAGGACACGGCGTGCGACTGGAGACTCGCGGGGCTGTCGCCGAACGACAGCGTGTTTCGCCGCGTCGAGAGACGGACTTTTTCGGCCGCCGACGGCGAGACGTCGAGCGCGAGGCCCGCGGTGTTGCCGGTCGTCTCGCCATCCTCGATCTGGCCGCCGAGCGCCGAATAGTCGCCGCTGAGGCCGTACTGCCAGCCGTTGGGAAGGCCGCCGTGCAGGCCGACGGCCGCGCGCGACAGCGCGCTCGTCGAGGCGGCGGAGACGTCGGTCATGGTCTGGACCTCGCCCGCGAGCAGGCGCGAAACGGGAATGCGCGGCGCGGGCGCGGCCGCCGCTTCCTTCGGTGCCTCGTCCGGAGCGGGATCGATGCCGAGCTCGCGCAGCACGTCGGTCGGGAGCCGTTCGCGCAGGTCCCACATCGTCACGGGCTCGACCGGGGCCGGCGCATCGCCGCCCTTCTTCGTCAGCGCGATCGAGACCGCCGAGATCTGGTCCGCCGTGGCCTGGTGCCAGAGCTGCTGCATCGCCGGCTCGAAACCGCGCTTGTACGCGATCAGGTCGTAAACACCGGCGGGCGCCGAGGGGAGAACGAACGTCCCGTCGGTCGCCGTGTGCATCCGCGTCAGCGACGAGTCGCCCAGGTTGTAGGCGATGACGAGGACGCCCGCGACGGGCGCCTGCTGGTGACGTACGACACCGGAGATCGGAGGAGCCGGAGGGGCCGCGTAGACCAGTCGTGCCGCTCCGCCGAGGAGCAGCGCCGAGAACGCGAGTGAGGCGAGGCGCCGTGTCATATGCCGGGCCCGAAGGTCCAGTTCCGAAGTATAGATTTCCTGCCTGTCAATTGCCACCGTGTCGGCGACTCCTCGGTCGGGGCAACGGAGTCGGGAAAGCCACTATTCCTCAACAGTTTCCGAGACCTCATCCGGGGACACCGCCCGATCCCGGAAAGGGGTGCCCTCGTCCCGTGAAAGGGTGGCCTCCTCCCGGGATCAGCGGGACCCGCGATCGCCCGAAAAGAGGCCCTTCAGAACGTGGCCGGCGATCGAGGGGTTTTCCTTGAGGCGCCGCACCGAGTAGGCATACCAGGCCTCCCCGTACGGCACGTAGACGCGCAGGCGGTGCCCCTCGGAGACGAGGCGGCGGCGAAGCGTTCCGGCGACGCCGAGAAGCATCTGGAACTCGTACTGCTCGCGGCCGAGGCCGCGCCGGCGAATCGACGCGAGCGAGCGCTCGACGAGAAGCGGGTCGTGCGTGGCGATGCCGACGTAGCACTTCGCGTCGAAGAGGACGTCGACGAGCTCCATGTAGGCCCGGCGGATGCGTTCGCGGTCCTGGTGCGCGATCTGCGGGGGTTCGACGTAGATGCCCTTGCACACGCGCACGTTGCCGAGGATCTCGGCCACCCGGCTCGCGTCGTCGGGGCTGCGGTGGAGGTACGCCTGGAGCACGATCCCGACGCGCTCGTATCGCTTCCGGGACTCGAAATAGATCCGCAGGGTTTCCTCCGTCACCGAGGAGTCCTCCATGTCGATGCGGATGAAGTTTCCGTGCGTGCGTGCGGCCTCGACGATGCGCGCAAACTGCGCGCGGCAGAACGCCGGGTCGAGTTTGAGGCCAAGGGCCGTGAGCTTGACCGAGATGTTCGAGTCCAGCCGGCGGGCCGCGATCTCGGCCAGGGCCCTCTCGTACTCCCGCGTCGTCTGCTCGCACTCCTCCCGCCGCGTGACGTCTTCGCCGAGCACGTCGAGCGTCGCCATGCACCCCTGGCCGTTGAGGCGCGCGACGAGCGCCATCGCCTGGTCGAGGGTCTCGCCCGCGACGTAGCGCGAGGCGAAGCGCTTCACGATCGGCCTGGGAACGAGCGGGAGCGTGCGGACGATCACCGCGTTCAGGGCCTTCATGGCGCCTCCGGGGTGTCGGCGCGGGAGGCGCGCGCGAAGCACCAGACATCGATGCGCTCGGCACCGGCCTCGGCCAGCCGCCGCGCGCACTCCCGCGCGGTTGCGCCCGAGGTCGCGACGTCGTCGACGAGCAGCACCCGCGAGGCCGGACGCCCGGAAGCCTGGAAGGCGCGGCGCACGTTCGAGGCGCGCTCGGCGAGCGGGAGTCGGCTCTGGACCTCGGTCTCCCGGCGCTTGACCAGCCGGCGTCGCGCGAAGGGGATTTTCAACCGGCGCGAAAGCTCGAGTGCGAGGACCTCGGCCGGGTTGTACCCGCGGGCGCGGCGGGCGTGCGCGGTCGTCGGCACGCAGGCGATCTCGGCGGCGTCGGGCCTCGGGAGGCGTTCCACCATGACGCCGGCGAGGCGCGCTCCGAGGTAGTCGGCGCCGCGGAACTTGAAGGCGAGGAGGATTTCCCGCCCCGGGCGCGCGTACGGCGCGGCGCCGCGAAGGGTTGCGAAGGGCGGCGGATCGAGCAGGCAGCGGCCGCAGAGCGACGGAGCGGCGGCCCCGGGCAGCGTCTCGTCGCACCGGGCGCAGCGTTCGCCCTCGCGCGGCGGCAGACGCCGCCAGCAGCCCTCGCAGACCCCGCCCGCGAAGCACCGCTCCACCGGGCGATCCCCGCAGGCGAGGCAATCCGACGGCAGGACGAACCGCGCCGCGGCCCTTGCGACTTCGATCACGACGTCCGACCTCAGCGTTTTCGCACTCCGGTCCGTAGAAAACGAGGCGGCGGGATTGTAGCCTTATCCCGCCCGGGCATTCGCATAGAGTGCGGCAGCGAGGGAGGTTTCCTTGAAGATCAATCGGACGGCGCTCGTCGCGTTCGCGGCTCTGGCGGCTCTGGCGCGGCCCGCCATTGCGCAGCGGTTCGGCGTCGGAGGATCGGCCGGCATCGTCAACGACGTCTCGAGCGACGTCGAGTTCTCGGGCTTCAAGTGGGGCGAGGCGACCGGCTGGTTCGAATACAAGATGGAGGACGACGTGGCCCTCCGCATGACCTACGGCTCGATGTGGACGCAGCAATCGAGCTCGGGGTCGACGGTCGAGACGGCGAGCGGAGCCCTGACGCTGCCCCAGCTCGACGAGCGGATCGGTTACGGGATCGTCAGCGTGTCGTACCTCTTCTGGGAAGGGTTCTTCACGTCGGGGCTCTTCGCCGGGATCGGCGGCTACGGTATCCGGCCGGACGCCGTGCCCCCGGCGGCCGAGCCGTACGCCGACCGCGACGAGACCGTTTTCGGCTGGCATGCCGGGGCCGACGGCGAGTTCAAGATCTGGAAGAACGTCGGTCTTGTGATCCGGCTCACGTACCACAACGTCTCGGCCCACCCGCATCGACAGTTCGTGAATGCGGACGGGGGAGTGGTGGCGCGCTTCTAGGAATCGGACTCGGGCGCCCCGCGGCGGCCGACGGAGCTACTTCGGCTCCTTCTCCTTCTCGAGCATGTCGGGAATCAGGGGCAGCAGCGTCGATTCCTTCTTGGCCGAGAGTGAGATCTGCGCCTGGATCCGCGTGACCCCTTTGATCGACAGGATCCGCCTCTGGAGGAAGTCCGCGAGCCCCGCCGGATCCGCGGCCTTGACCTTCAGCCGATAGGCAAAATCACCCGCCAGGTAGTGGCATTCCTGCACGCCGAGCAGCCTTTCGAGATCGTCGACGAAGCCCTTTTCGAACCGGGGGTGCTCGAGCGCGACGTCCACGTAGGCGGTCAGGGGCAATCCCATCTTCTCGTGATCGAGGAGCGCGACGAACCCCTTGATCATCCCGTGGCGCTCCATCTTCTTGATGCGTTCATTGACCGAGGGCGTCGTCAGGCCGACCGCTCCCGCAATGCGCGCCTGCGACAACTTCCCGTTGCGCTGGAGCATGTCGAGAATCCTCAGGTCGATTTCGTCGATGCTCATGAGCGGAAAACGCCCTCGTCGCTGCCTTATAAGATTAGATACTTAGAAGATTAAGACTAATAATATTAGTCTGCGAACGGGTGTCAATGGTCTAATTTCGGGCGTCGCTATAATGCCCGCGACCTCATGGCAAAACGCGACTACTACGAGGTCCTGGGTGTGCCGAAGGGGGCCTCTGAAGCCGAGGTCAAGAAGGCCTACCGGCGCCTGGCCCGAAAGCTCCACCCCGACGTCAATCCGGGCGACAAAGCCGCCCAGAAGCGATTCCAGGAGGTCCAGGAAGCCTACGAGGTCCTGAAGGACGAGGACAAGAGGCGGGCTTACGACCGGTTCGGACACGCCGGTCCGGGGTCGGGCTTTGACCCGCGGTCAGGGGCGAGCGGGTTTCCGGGGGGCGCGGGGGCCGGAGCGCCCTTCGAAGGCATCCATTTCGAGAGCGGCGACTTCGGGGACCTGTTCGGGAACATCTTCGGCGGCCGGCGGGCGTCCGGGCCCCAGCCGGGCGAAGACATCCGGGGGCAGATCGAGGTTCCCTTTCGCGACGCGGTCCTCGGAGGCACGGCCTCCCTCGCACTGCGGCGCGAGAAGGCGTGCCCGACGTGCGGAGGAACGGGGCGCACCGGCAAGACCGTCTGTGCGACCTGCCGCGGCGAAGGCGTCGTCGCGGAGTCCGAGCGCGTGCGCATCAAGATTCCCGAGGGAACCGAGGACGGCGGGACGATCCGCGTTCCGGGCAAGGGCGCGCCCGGAACGCGCGGCGGGCCGGTCGGCGATCTGTACGTGACGGTGCGCGTGACGCCGCACTCGTACTTCGAGCGCAAGGGCAACGACATCCACGGCGTCGTCCCGATCACCGTGAAGGAGGCCTACGCCGGTGCCGAGATCGGCGTGCCCACCATCCATGGCACCGTGACCGCGAAGATCCCGCCCGGAACCCAGGGGCGCCAGCGGTTCCGGCTGCGGGGGAAGGGCGTCAAGGACCCGCGTTCGGTCGGCGCCGGCGACCACATCTACAGCGTGCGCGTGATGATCCCGAAGAGCCAGAGCCCGGCCGGAATGGATGCGGCGACGCTTCTCGATTCGCTGTACGAGGGCGACGTCCGCGGCGACCTTCCCAAAGGGCTCTGAGGCGGGCGGCGCCGCGCCGACGGCGCTAACGCCCTTCGGCCGTCTTTCCGGCGAGCGTCATGCACGTGCTCGAGGCGCGCGCGACGAGGCTCCCGCCTTCGTCGACGACGTCGCACTCCGTCATGCCCACCGTCTTTCCGCGCTTGACCACCCGGGCGGTCGCGGTCAGGCGGCTGGTCCAGACCGGTTTGAGGAAGTTGATCTTGAGCTCGAGCGTCGTGAAGCTCTCGCCGTCCGAGAGCGTCGAGGCGTACGCGATCCCCATCGCGGCGTCGGCGAGGTCGCAGAGAACGCCGCCGTGCAGGGTGCCCATCGGGTTGGCATGCTGCGGCCCGGCCTCGAGCTCGAAGACAGCCCGGCCGGGCTCGACCTCGAGGATGCGAAACCCGACGAGCGTCGCCACCGGAGGCGGCGGCACGTCGCCCCGGATCATGCCCCGCACCCGCTCCAGGATCGACGCCACGCTCGCTACTTCGCGTCGACGGCGGCGAGGATTTCTTCGGCGTGGCCGTCGGGCTTGACCTTCGGCCAGACCGCCGCGATCTTTCCCTTTTCGTCGATCAGGTACGTGACGCGGTTGGTCCCCATGTACTTGCGGCCATACATGCTCTTTTCGCCCCAGACCCCGTAGGCGTTCACGATTTTCCGGTCCGTGTCGGCGAGGAGGGTGAAGGGAAGGGAGAATTTCTCGGCGAACTTCCTGTGCGACTTTTCATCGTCGACGGACACTCCGAGGACCGCGACCTTGCGGCGCTTCAACTGCGACCAGGCGTCGCGGAAGGAGCAGGCCTCCTTCGTGCAGCCCGGCGTGTCGTCCTTCGGGTAGAAGTACAGGACCGCCTTCTGCCCCTTGAAGTCCGAAAGCGATACGGCCTTCCCGTCCTGGTCCTTCGTCTTGAACGCCGGTGCCTTGTCTCCCACCTCGAGCAACGCCATGCGATCCCTCCTCGGTGCGCGGATTCTAACGAAGCCGTACGGAAACATCCCTACGAGGCGCGGATAGTCTCCCGACCGAAGGGAGGGAGGAGGTCCGCGCCGCGGGAGCGAAGCGAGCGGACGGGGTCAGGCGAGCGGTCGAGCCGTATTTGGCGAGCCGCTCGCCGGTGCGAAGCAGACCCCGGGAGCTCGCGGAGCGACGGCTACTTGCGCGAGCCCATGCCGACGACGAGGGCGAGCGCCTTCTCGTAGGTCATGGACTCGTCGACGGCGATCGACCGGACCGGCTCCCAGTCGGTATCGCCCAGACGCGAGAACTTGAGCGATTCGCCGTCGAGCCAGTACAGGGTCGGGCGGTAGCCCGCGCCGATCGAGGTGCCGACGGTGATCGAAGCCCCGCCGGCGTAGCCGGCGACGATCGGCGTCATGCGCGAGATCGGCCCTTCGGCATAGACGCCGACGATCGGGATGTGGCGCCGCTGCCAGTTCACGTTGCCGGCCTCGGAGGGCTTGCCCTGGTCCTCGGGGAAGGCGATGCGGACGACCTCGTGGCGCCGGGAGTGGAGGTCGGCGAAGCTCGCGACGAAGGCGCCGCCGAGCCCGTCGGTCTGCAGGGCCGGGAAGAGGTAGCTGCCGGACGGGATGTCGCCGGCCGCCGTATCGCCGCCGCCGCCGAGGAGCGCCGGCAGGTCGTAGATCGCGAAGCTCGAGGGGTCGAAGCTGCCTTCGTCGAGGAAGAGGGTCGCCAGGCGGGCCTGCGTGTACTGCGCCTCTTCCCACCAGATCACCGACAGGATCGACGACGTCTTCCACGTGGTCACGTTGGACGCGTCGAGGTACCGGACCGGCTGGTGCGTCACCTGCATCTGCGGATTGCGCGCCCGCGAGATGCCTTCGCTCGGCAGCAGCGGCGAGTTCGTCCAGACGCCGTCGCGGTAGACGCCGATCCGGATGTGCGAGAAGGCCGAGACGTTCTCGGTCCAGAGCAGGAGAAGGGTGCTGGTCTGTTCGTCGTACTCGAGCTGCAGTCCATGCTTGTCCTGGTACGAGACGGTGCCGGGCAGGACCTGCGTCGTCACGCTCCCGTCCTGGGCGCGCGCGGACCAGTCGATGACGATGCTCTCGGGGTCGATGCTCGCGTCCGAGATGCCGAGGTCGACGGCCTTGCCGGAGCGCACGACGTGGAGTGTTCCGTCGGTCGTCAGCAGCGAATTCTCTTCGAGGGCCATCGCGAACGCCGGCAGCGCCGCGGCCAGGACGGCGAGCGCGAAGGCGCGGAAGAGGCCGGCGCGCCGCATCAGGCCCTCAGGTTGATCATGCCCATCAGGCTGATCTGGTGAAGGTAGTTCTTGAGAGCGGGGAAGTTCGGGTAGTAGGTGGCGAGCGCGTCGTAGTGCTCCTCGGCCGCGCCGTCCTTCCCGAGCTCGCTGTACGTCTCGGCCAGGAGGTAGTGGGCGTTCTTCACGACGTCGTCGCGGCCGAACTCCCGGCCGAGTCCCAGGGCCCGCACGCCCCACCCTTCGGCTTCGTCGGCGCGGTCGAGCTTGAGCGACGCAAAGCACAGGTCGAGGCACGGGTAGTCCATCGCCTGGCGCGTGCCGAGCGACTCGAGGAGAGAGAGCGAGCGCTCGACGAGGGGCAGGCCCACCGGCACCGCGTCGAGCGCGATGTGGCAATAGCCCAGGTTGTCCGCGACGACGGCGGCCTCGTTGGACTGCGCCTGTCCGTTCGACTCGTAGCGGTCGAGCGATTCCTGGAAGAGCGTGCGCGCCTCGGCGAAGCGGCTCTCGTGGAGCTCCAGGTTGGCGAGCAGGTTCGTCGCCGCCGCCGTCCACTCTTCGAGCCGGAGATCGCGGCACTTCTGCAGGGCGGTCTGAGCGTAGAAGGTGGCCTTCGCGTACTCGCCCCGCACCTCGTGGGCGTGCGCCGAGGCGTACGCGGCCAGCGCCGAGTTCGGAGAGCCCGGCGAGCGCAGCACGATCTCCTTCAAGCGCGAGAGATCGAAGTCCTGACGATCCATCTCGAGGAGCGTGGTCGCCCGGTTGCAGGTGAAAAGGTCCTCGATCTCGCGGTCCTTCCAGGAGCGGGAGAGGGCGAGGCCGTCCTCGTAGAGCGTCAGGGCGCGCTCATAGTCTCCGCTCCAGATCGCTTCCTTGGCGGTCTTGCGGAGGAACTCCAGGTGCTTGCGGCGGTCGCCCATTTCTATCGGCACGCGGCCTTACCCCCGGATTCTAGGCCACGATCCCGGCGTCTCAACGCTTTTCTTCCCCGTCGGTGTCGGCGGCCACATCGTCCACCCCGCGCGGATCGGCTTCCTGCTGCTGCTTGAAACGAACGAAGTCGCGCACTTCCTGCCGGGCCCCCTCGGAAAGGGTCCCGATCTCACCGACGAGGTCGCGCGCGTCCTTCTCGGCGGGGGTCTCGGTTTCGCCGAAGAACTCGCCCATCTTGAGGTCGAAGACCTGGAGGATCTTGAAGAGCGTGTCCAGGCCGACCTTGTATTCGCCCTGCTCCATGCGGGAGAGGTCGGACTGGGCGACGCCGATCTTCTCCGAGAGCTCGGTCTGGGTGAGGTGACGCCCTTTGCGCAGCTCGCGAATCCGCGAGCCAACCAGAGCGACTTTGCGCGGTGAATGGGAAGACATGGCTTGTTCCGGAAATGCTATTAAAACATAGGTCGCACGTCTATACTCCGGATTCTTCGGCATGCCCAGAAGAAACGGCCAGATCGCCTCTAAGGCCTTTCTCCTCAAGGAGATGGTTATTCGCGACGTCCGCGCGCGCTACGCGGGCTCGGGGCTGGGACTCCTGTGGGCGTTCGCGAACCCGGTCCTCTGGATGCTTCTGTACACCGGCGTCTTTTCGCTCGTTCTGCGCGTCCCGGTCGAGACGGGCTATGCGAGCTTTCCCGAGTTCCTGATGGCGGGACTACTCCCGTGGATGGCGATCCAGGAGGGGGTCTCCCGGTCCTCGTCGGTGATCGTCGACAACGCGGCCATGGTGAAGAAGACGGTCTTTCCCGTGGAGACGCTGGTGCTGTCGGTGGTTCTGGCGGCGGTCGTCAACGAGGTCATCGCCCTCGCGATCTTCGCCGTGTACCTCGGCGCCCTCGGGCACCTGTCGGTCGCGTGGCTTGCGCTCCTCGTGCCCGCCCTCGCACTGCAGATCCTCATGACCTTCGGCCTCGGCTGCATCGTGGCCACGCTGACCGCTTTCGTGCGCGACACCGTCCACGCCGTCGGCATCGCGCTGACCGTCGGCTTCTACGCAACCCCGATCGTCTACCCCGCCTCCCTCGTTCCGGCGCGCCTGCGGCCCTTGATCGAGGCCAACCCCGTCGCGGCACTGGTGGATCTGTTCCGCCGGGCCTTCACCCTGCACGCGGCCCCGGCGCCCGCTTCGCTCGTGTACCTGACGGTCTTCTGCCTGGCGGTGGCCCTGCTCGGGGCGGGCCTCTTCGCGCGCGCCCGGCCCCACTTCGCCGATCTGATTTGAATGTCGGGAGCGCGAATAAACGTCCCTGCCAGCGGGTTTCCCGCTCGGCCAACCCGTTTCCGGATGTTCCCCGAAGTCATCACTTGGAGGTTTTCGTGAAGCGAGCCCCCTTCCTGATTTTTGCGGCCGCCGCCGTCTGCTGGGCGCAGGCCCCGACGCCGAAGAAGCCCAAGGCGCCGCCGCCGGCCACCCATGCGCCTTCTCCGTCGCCGACGCCCGGGATCCTCTCCCGCATCGACCCGAACGTCGTCGAGGAGACGCCCACCTACGTGATCCGGCGCTACAAGAAATCGGAATACAGGAAGGTCGACGACCGGCACTTCAAGATCCCGATGCTCGGGCCCCCGGTCGAATTCTTCAAGGAAGACGAGGAGTACTACTACACGTCGACGCCCAAGGCGATCCCGGAGGAGCAGGAGCTCAAGCGTCGGGAGAAGGAGCGCGAGCGGGCCTCCGGCACGATGGTGCGGGTGCCGGAGGGGGCCAAGGGCGGTCCCGTCTCGCGCGGCGTCACCGGGGAAGACTTCACGGACCTGTTCCCGCCGCGCGTGGAAGGCCGTCTCAAGCTCGCAAAGGTCGCCTCGACCGGCCTTCCCGCCGACGGGATGTGGCGCGCTTCCTTCGTGATGGCCGACGCCAACGGCGACGGGATCCCCGACATCGTGGCCCCGCCGAGCCGGATCGGAGACGGCGAGCTCCACATATGGCTGGGCGACGGCAAGGGTGGCTTCGCGGCCTGGAAGGTTTCGGTGTCCCAGGGCGGCAAGCCGCTGGAGAGATTCTCGATCGACTACGGCGGCGTCGCCTGCGGCGACATCGACGGCGACGGCCACATGGACGTCGTGAGCGCTTCGCACGGCGGCGGTCTCGTGTCGCTGTTCGGCGACGGAAAGGGCGGATTCGAGGTCGTCCGCGCGGGGCTCCCGACGCGCGACTTCTCGAGCCAGGCGGTCGTGCTTCTCGACGCCGACGGCGACGGCAAGCTCGACCTCGTGGCCTCGCGCGACACCGCCGGCGGCAACACCGGCACCGTCCAGGGCGTCGACCGGCAGCAGGTCCGCGTCTACCTGTTCCTCGGGCGCGACCGCGGCTGGGAGTTCAAGAAAGACGGCATCGTCGGCGGGTTTTACTCGAACAGCCTGGTCGCCTGGGACTTCAACGGGGATGGCCGCAAGGACGTTCTCACCGGGAGCCACTACACCGGGGCGCTCGTCCTGCTCTGGAAGAACAACGGGGACGGCACCTTCTCGCCGGTCCAGTTCGACTCCATCGAGCCCTACGCGTACCACTTCGGTGAGGCGGCCGGGACCTGGGGCAAGGGGCACTCGCCGGCGTTCGTCGACGGGTTCTCGATGCAGGCCAACGTTCCCGATGCCCGGAGGGCCGCCGGCTTCTCGATCTATGCGTTCGAGAACGGGGCCTGGACCCGCCATCGGGCCTGGCGAAAGAACGAATGGAAGGCGTACAACTACGCCATCGCCGTCGGGGACATCGACGGCGACGGCCTGGACGACCTGGTGTTCCCGGACAACCAGGCCTATCGGCTTCGCGTCGTTTTCCAGCAGGCGGACGGCAGCTTTCGCGAGGCGGCCGAGTCCGAGGAGCCGACCCTCGACTCGGCCGGACAGTGCGTACGCCTGTTCGACCTCGACGGTGATGGAAAGCTCGATGTCGTCCTGTCGAAGACGGTGACCTCCGGCGACCCGACGAGGCCAGGCGGGTGGGACGTTTTCCTCAACAAGCGTTGAAGCGCCGGGTTAAAGGCTTCGTTCGAATCGTTTTAAGCCGGTTCCTATGACCCGAAAGCATAATTTCGTCGCTTTTTTCTTGACAGGGGTATTCGCGGGCGCGATCATCCCTGCAGACCCGGGGCACCCGGTGCCCCAACTAGAACAGTACTCAGGTTTTCGCGGGTGTAATAAATCGAAGTGCGGGAGGTGATGGGATCGTTCGAAGGAAGGAAGTCCCGATCGTGTGTTTTCGAACAGTTAACTGTTACGAGGAGATCTCAATGAAGAAAACCCTGATGACGTGCCTGGCGATCGTCGCCGTGTTCGCGATTGCGAGCTCGGCCTTCGCCGTCACGTGCACCTCTGACCAGCGTCCGGCTGCGACGCTGCTCGTCCCGTACTTCCAGGTCAGCATCGGTCCTGACGGCAACGTCCTGCGCGAGGGCCCCGAGACGCTCGACACGCTCGTGACGATCATGAACGCCTCCGCGGCGCCGATGATCGCTCACGTCAACGTGTACGACCGGTACTCGGTCCTTCAGCTCGACTTCAACGTCGCGCTGACCGGATTCGACGTTCAGCCGATGCGCATCTCGGACATCATCGACGGCTTCCTGCCGAACACGCTGAACGCCAGCGGCAAGGATGCCTGCCAGCGCAACGGTTCCGCCAAGGTCTATCCGGACCCGGACGGCTTCCTGCGCGTCCGTCCCCTCGCTCCGGCGACGGGCCAGGACAACACGCAGGCGACGACGGACTACTCGGATCACTACGACCTGGGCGACCTGATCTCGAACCTGCAGTACAACTGCGGCACCGATGACCTGGACGACCGGGCGATCGGGTACATCGTCATCGACCACGCCAACTACTGCAACCTGTCCGATCCGACCGATCCGAACTACTTCTACAACGATGCGATCGGCATGGAGAACAACCTGTGGGGCGAGATCATCTTCACCTCGGGTGACGGTCTCCCGACCTACGGCATCTCCACGGTCAACATGGAGACGGACACGACGTTCGGCGACGCGGCCTACTTTACTCCCCAAACCCCCGTCCGCACCTTCTACGCCCGTTACTGGAGCCCGTTCATCGACTCGGCGCCGAACAACTGCCCGAACTGCAACCAGGCCGCCGCGGTCAACGACCTCCTCCAGACCTCGCCCTGGAACGTCGGCTTCGGCGACCAGCGTGAGCCGCTCGGCCTGAACTGGGCCGTGCGCTGGTTCGATCTCGGCGCGACCATCACGACGAACTTCCAGGTTTGGCGCTCGTCGCCGGCCGCTCCGGCTTCGCTCCTCGAGGCTTGCAAGATCGAAGAGCCGACGGTCACGCTCGTGTTCTTCGACGAAGACGAGAACACCACGACGCAGGGCACCTGCCCCTCGCCGTGCACCAACCCCACGTTCAACTTCCCGTACGAGACGCAGCAGCGCAACGTGGCCGCCTTCTCGCGTCCTGCGGGCGCGGTGGCCGGCTGGGTTGACATGAGCTTCGTCAACAACTCGGAAGGCACTCTCTACGATCAGGCGTGGGCGGCTTACTCGTTCGAGGGCGCGGTCGCTCTCGAGTCCGTCCTCATCCCGGGTACGCAGCTCGATCCGTCGGCCTGCAACCCGCTCTACATCCTGGGCACGGTCCAGACCATCTACCCGACGATCTCGTCGATCCCGGTCGGTTACGGCGTCAACAACCTCGGTTCCTAGTCCGGTTTCAACGGGTGGGCGGGGCGCAAGCCCCGCCCACCCTTATTTTTTGGCCCAGGGTGGTCGCGAAGGTCTGATTTCAGTTTCTCCTAGGTGCTAAAGGTCGAAATTGAGGGGAAGATGAAATCGGATCTGAGGCGTTCTTCAAATCGGCACTCGTCGAACCCTTTCCGGAGGATCCTTTGCCCATGAATCGCTCCACGTGTCGGCTGGCCGTCGCGGCCGCCTTTGTGCTTTTCACCCTCACCACGGTCGTTTTCGCGCAGACGCCCAACTGCGGCGTGCTGCAGGGCAACCTGTCGACCGCACTGCCCGCGGGCTCGGGAACGCTTCCCAGCAGCTCGGCCCTGACGACCGCGAACGGCGACGATTTCAACTGGGTCCTGACGCAGTGGGGCTTCGCGCAGGCGCGGCTGACGGCGCCGGAAAACCCCAACCCGTACTCTTCGATCGTCATCGGCAAGGAAGGCGGTTCCAACCAGGGCATCATCACGATCCGCTGCGACTGCCACCAGGGCTCCAACTCGATGGACGTCGCGGACGACGGCAACGGCAACGCGCGACTCGTGTCCGACTGGCAGCCGTACAACCAGGGCGGCGTTCCGGGCAGCGCGAACTTCTCGGGTCTACCGGCCCAGGTCGCGAAGACCTCGAACTACGGCTCCCCGGCCTTCGGAAACCAGGTCAACCTTCCCGGCGCCGTGGCGCTCGGTGCGCGCGTCGCGGCGATCTACTCCCCGACGTCCGGCAAGTTCTTCGGATACTTCCCGGTCGCGAACAGCAACGTCTACGTGGCCGACGTCACGAACCTCGACGGGAGCCCGTCGGTCGAGAACGCACTCACCCCGAGCCTCGCGGTCGGCTGGAGCTCGGGCGTGGGACCGGCCGACGGGGTTCGTCTGCGTGCGCGGCACGTTTCGGCCGGGGGCTACGACAAGGACGTCCTCGTGGGCGCCACCAAGGGCGACAGCTCGATCCACTACGCCGAGATCAACCCGTCGACGGGTGTGGCGACGGAGAAGGCGAGCGCGCCGACCGCGGGCTATCCGATTCAGCTCGAGATCGCGGCCGTCAACGGACAGGTCTTCGTCCTTGCCGCCGAGTCCGCGTCGGGGCTCCAGGTGTACCGGTACGACCCCGCAAACGCCACGCTCACGGCCGTCTTCTCGATCGCCGGCAACATCAAGCAGGTCGAGGTCGCGGGCCCGCAGCCATACCCGGCGCTCTTCTTCTACCGCGACGCCGGCGCGGGCGGCTCGTTCGTCGACATCTACGACACGAAGTGGATGACCGACGGCGGGAACCCGGTGCTCGTCCGGTCGGTCCAGCACTCCGGCTTGTCCGGCGTCACCTTCAAGGGCACGAGCTTCGAGGCCCACGTCAAGCAGCAGGGCGCCGTCTTCACCGCCTACATCTACCGCGTGCTCACGCCGCCGCCGCCCGGCATTCCGACGAGCCAGAGCCCGGTACGGACGGACAAGGTCGACATCTCCTGCATCGCGGCCGACCCGACGGCGCCTCCAACGGCCTCGGCCACGATGATTAACCTCTCGGCGCAGTCGCGGCCGAGCCCGGAGAACACCAAGAACTACTTCGGCGACAAGTGGCAGATCCTCGACACCTCGGCCTCGGCCCAGCCGATCACCAACGTCCAATGGGACATCATCACGCCGAGCGGATCGGGCCCGTTCGCCGCGGACGCCGGGTGGAGCGGGAGCCCGAGCCAGAATTCGGAGCTCGAAGACATCAATCCGGCCTACTGGCCGTGCGACCCGGCCGTCGGCGGCAACCTCTCGGTGGGCACCGGGTGCTGGGGCTCGGTCGGAGGCCCCGCGAGCGGCACGTTTTATCTCGGCCTGAAGACCTCGAACGTCAACGGCCCGAGCACGAACACGTACTTTTCTCCGGGCTATGCGGTGCAGTCGCCCGCGGTCTCGATCGTCGGCTACGACGGGAACGACCTTAAGGTGCTGGCCGGCAACGCGAACAACGGCGACGCGAGCGCGTCCCAGGGCAACCTCTCCGAGGCCGTGTTCTCGTGGACGTTCACGCCGGGCAACACGAACCTGATCGGCACGGTCGTCACGGTCCCGACGGCGGCGACGGCATTCACGCTCGTCGCGACGTACAAGGACGGCCTCGCGGTCACCAGGACCGGCACGGTCTCGCAGGTCGACCTCGTGCCGAACTTCTCGCTGTCGCCGAATCCGGTTTTGAAGAACGGAACATTGACGCTCAGGAACCTGATGCAGAAGGCCTCCGCCGCCACGCTCAACTCCGTCACCTGGGCGATCACCCCCTCGGGCGGAAGCGGCACGCTGGCCTCGTCTTTCCATCCGCTCAACGGCACGGCGACGATCACGGCGCCCTCGGCGGTCGGTCCTTACACGGTGACCGTGACGTACAACTTCACGGATCACCTGAGCGTCGCGCGGACCGCCAGCGACTCCAAGACCTTCACGGTCACCGACTTCGCGCCCGTGCCGGCCCTCGGCGTCTACAAGGACTCGAACCAGAGCCAGGGCGTTTTCCCGCTCGGCAACCCGCCGACCTTCAGCCTGACGACGGGCACGACCTACTATCTCTTCGACGACGAGACGCTCCCGGCGGGCGTTCCGCATCCCGGGGCGCAGTTCCACAGGAGCGGCGACTCGAACGACTCGATTTCGGGCAGCGACACGCTGCTCGGATCGACCGCGGGCTACGGCCCGCAGACCTTTTCACCCGCGGCCTGTTCGTCTTCGCAGAGCTGCTACCTGAAGGTGACCGTCCAGGGCACGACGCGCGCGTCGAAATACACGGCGACGAGCGGCAGTGGCGGCGGCGGATGCCCGCCCGATTGCGGTAGCTCGCCGGCCGTCTCGATGAGCGGCCCGAGTTCCGGCGTCGTCGGCGTCGCCGCAAGCTTTTCCGCCACGGCCACGGATTTCCCCTCGACGCCGACCTTTACCTGGGACTTCGGAGATTCCGGCGGCGGAGGGGGCGGAGGTGGTGGTGGAGGGGGAGGCGGCGGCTGCCCGCCGATCGTTCCGAATTGCATCGCGGCGCCGGTGGTCCAGCCGGTGACGCAGGCGAGCGGCTCCTCCTCGGCGACACACGCCTACGCAGCGGTCGGCACGTATGTCGTGAAAGTCACGGCGGCTTCCGGCAGCACGACCAAGACCGCCTCGAAGTCGGTCGTGATCGGCACCGGCGGCCCGCCACCGCCGTCGAATCTCTTCACCGTGACCGGCGCGACCTACAACGGGCTGAACAACTCCTGGAACGTCGACGCCGGCCAGTCCGTGACTTTCACGGCGACCGAGCCCGACCCGGGAGCGACTTTCGCCTGGGACTTCGGCGACGCGGGGACGGCGACCGGCCGGACCGTGAGCCACGTCTTCACCGCGGAGGGCACGCGCACGACGACGATGACCGCGACCGGCAGCGGCACGACCACGTCCGGCACGTCGACCGGCACGACTCGATTCGCGGTCGCTCCGCCGAGCTTCCAGGCCCTCATGATCCCGGGGGCGGGCTCGATCCTGTCGGAATCCGGCGACTGGGCCACGGACCTCTCGATCACCAACCCCGGCACGCAGGCGACGACGATCACCCTCTACTTCGCGGCGTTCTCCGACGACATACCGTCGGACCTCTCGACGCTCCCCTTCGACTCCCTCAAGAGCTTCCGGCTCGACGGCGGACAGTCCTGGTCGGGCGTCGACGTGGTGGGCGATCCGGACATCCTCGACCGCAGCGGCGCGGGCAAGGGCATTCTGCTGGCCCGCTTCGACGGCGGAAACCAGACTCCGATCGCGACCGCGCGTGTCTACTTCACGTCGCAGGGGTCTTCCTTCGGAACGGCGCTGCCCTCGTTGGTGACCGGGCCGTACGGCCCGACGAACGCCCAGGCCGTGTCCGTCACCGCGGGCCAGACGCTCGTGGGCCTGCGCAACGACTCCCTCTACCGCTTCAACGTCTCGCTCTTCAACGCCTCGAGCACGGGGGGCGTGTTCCACCTCGATGTCATCAGCGAGGACGGCGAGACGGTCGGCAGCAACGACTTCAACGTTTCGCCCTACAGCCAGGCGGGGGTCAACGACACCGACCTCTTCACGCCGGACCCGGCCAAGCGGTACATCATCAAGGCGTCCAGCACGTCGGGCACGCTCCAGGCCTATGCCTCGGTGCTCGACCGCCGCAACAACGACCTCGTCCAGGTCTCGGACGACACGCCCCGGATCGACGTCGCGCCGGGCACGCCGGTCAGCTACTACGTGTCGGGCGTGGGCCGCATCGAGGTTCCGGAGAACAACACGCACTGGCGCACGGACCTGCGTTTCTACAACCCGAGCACGCTTCCGCGGACTCTGACCCTCGAGTACCACTACACGCCGGTCGGAAGCACGATCGAAAAGATCGTGTTCTCGGGGCTCCAGATCGGCGCGGGGCAGGGCGTTTCCATCGACGACATCGTCGGTAACTATCTCGACGACGCGACGCCCGAAGACCTCAAGACGGGGACGATCCTCGGGCTCCTCAAGGTTTCGTACCTCGCGCCCACGGACGTCGCGACCGCGCCGCTGATCATCGGCGGCCGAATCTACGCCGACCTTTCGACGGGGACGGCGGGCATGCAGCTCTCGACCTACACCTCGGACGAAAGCGTCGCTCCGGGAAGCGGGGGCGGAGTGCTCGTGATGCCGGGGGCCCAGGCCAACCTGCGCTTCCGGACCAACGTCGGGATCTTCTCGCAGGGCGACCTGCCGACCTCGGTCCGGGTGACGGCCGTGCGCCAGGACGGGTCGGTCGCTTCGACGTTGGACTACCAGCTCAACAACCCCGATCACACCGGCGCTTTCGCCCAGATCCCGGTCACGGCGGACACGTTCCCGGGCATCGACGGCAACGCCATGACGATAAAGGTCCAGTCGCTCTCGGGCAGCCCGGTCGGAGCCTACATCGTGACGGTCGACCAGATCTCGACGGACACCGTCTTCATCCAGGGCAAGCGGGTCAACTGAGGCCCGTCCCCTGCCACGCCGGAAAGGGCCCCTCGCCGGGGCCCTTTTCCTTTGAGGCCGGCCCGCGGGCGAGACGGCGCGAGGCGCGGATCCGTATCGCAGGGCTAGAATGGACCGGACGACATGACTGAAAGCGGCCCTTCGCGCGCCCCGCGGGGCGCCGCCCTCCTCGAGCCGGAGATGCGTTCGCCGTTCCTGCACCACCGCGGGGAGACCGTCTACAACCCCGTCACGGGAGTTTCCCTCGCGCGCGACGGCGAGGTCTGGCGGACGCTTCAGCGGGTCGCGGCGGGGGAGGGGGCCGGCGTCGAGGACGCGGCGGCCCTCGAGCACCTCCGGGCGGCGCGCTTCCTGATCGACGACGCGGCGGCCGAGGCCCGCCGCACGCACCTCCTCTTCCTTTCGCTCGAGACCTGCACGAGCTGCAACCACCGGTGTCCGTTCTGCCCCGTCTCGGTCGACCCGCGCGAGCGGGAGGTCATGAGCCGGGAGCTCTTCGAGTCGATCGTCGACCAGGTCGCGGAGGCCGGGGGCCGGGGCGTCCACGTCTTCCTCTCCAACTACAACGAGCCCACGGTCGATCCGCTCTTCGAGGAGCGTTGTGCGTTCCTCTTCTCGCGGGGTCTCCCCGTCTCGATCCTGACGAACGCCTCCCACTTCACCCCCGATCGGGCACAGCGGCTCGAGGCCGTCGGCCGCTTCCGGTACGTCGGGATCAACCTGCCGACCCTCGACCCCGAGCGCTACCTCAAGCTCCACGGGACGAAGGACCTCGACCGGGTCCTCGCGAACGTCGATGCCATGCGCGCCAGGACGCTCGCCGAGGAGACGGCGATCGTCGTCCTCGGCGACGAGGACGAGCCGCACCGCCGCGACGTCGCGGCGATCACGGCGCGTTTCGCGCCGAAGGGCTGGGACGTCCGGCCGTTCAAGATCCGCAGCCGGCCGGCGAGCGGGACGTTCGTCCCCGAGCCGCCGGCCAAGAAGCGTCTGCGCGGCTGCGAGCTCATGGGCTCGCGACCCTTCGAGCACCTGCACGTGACGGCCACCGGAAAGGCCGTCCTCTGCTGCCAGGACTACTACGAGCGCCTGACCGTCGGGGACCTGAAGACCGAGTCGGTCGCGAGCCTGCTCGGAGGCGACACGATGGCGAAGCTGCGGCTCTGGACCTACGGCGTCGAGGAAGCGCCGGAGGACTTCCTCTGCCGGCGATGCGAGTTCGCGATCGGGGAGTGATGGCGGAGACCTTCGCCGTCCGCGCCGAGTCGATCTCGAAGACCTACCGGGTCTACGACTCGGCCTCGGACCGCCTGCGCGAGGTCCTGTTCCGGAGGCGGCGGCACCGGGAGTTTCACGCCCTCTCCGACGTGTCGTTCACGCTCCCGCGGGGCGGAGCGCTCGGGCTGATCGGCGAGAACGGCGCGGGCAAGTCGACCTTCCTCAAGATCGCCGCCGGCACCACCCGCGCGACGTCCGGGACGATCGAGCGCCGCGGCACGGTCGCCTCGATCCTCGAGCTCGGCATGGGCTTCCACCCCGACTTCACGGGCCGCGAGAACGCCCGGATGAACGCGGCGCTCCTGGGCCTCAACGGGCCGGAGATCCGGCGGCGCCTGCCCGAGATCCGGGACTTCGCCGAGCTCGGCGACTTCTTCGACCGCCCGGTCCGGACCTATTCCTCGGGCATGGTCCTGCGCCTCGCCTTCGCGGTTGCGACCCACGCCGACGCCGAGATCCTGATCATCGACGAGGCCCTCGCGGTCGGCGACGGGTATTTCCAGAAGAAGTCGGTCGATCGGATCACGGAGTTCCACCGCCGCGGCGGGACGCTCTTCTTCTGCTCCCACGCCCTGTACTACGTGGCGCTCCTGTGCGACCAGGCGATCTGGCTCAAGAACGGCGAGGTCGCGGCGCAGGGCAACGCGCTCACGGTCGTCCGCGCCTACGAGGCCTTCCTGCAGAAGAAGGAGCGGTCCCTGACGCACGAGCCCGCGGCGGCCGAGGTCGCGGCCGCGGCGACGGACGGCCGGCGGCCGGCCCGTCTCACGGAGGTTGTCGTCCACGACGGCTCGGGCTACGCCCGCACCGACTTCGCGGCGGGGGAGACCGTCGCCATCGACGTGGCGTTCGAGACGTCGGACCCGACCCTCGCCTTCCAGGTGCGGATCGGCGTCGATCGCGAGGACGGGGTCCAGATCTTCGCGGCCGACACGCGGCACGAGCCCTGGGCGCCGCTGACGGGACGCTCGAGCTACCGGCTGCGACTGGCGCTCCCGGAGCTCCCGCTCGCGCAGGGCGAATTCCGGGTCTACGCGTACCTCGGCGACGAGGCGGCGCTCCACGTCCACGACGCGCGGATCCTCAGGCCCGGCTTTTCGGTCGCGGCGTCCGAGTACGTCGTCGGCCTGCTCCGGCCGCGACACGTCTGGATGTTTCCCGAGCGCGGCGCCGCCGAGGCCGCTGCGGCCGACCGGGTCGCCGCCTCGTCTTGACCCGCGCGATGGCGTTTCGCTCGGGCATCCGGCCGCCCGGCTTCGGTGAGCGGCTTGGACGGCTGCGCTGGAGCCGGGCCTCCGGCGCCGGCACCGGGATCGAGTGGGGAACGGACACTCCCGCGTCGCCCGCGCTTTCCGGCGCGCCGGCGTGGGTCCTCGTCGGCGACGCGGCGGCGATCCCCCTGGGGGAGATCCCGGAGCCGCCTCCAGGAAGGCTCGCCGTCGGGCGCGCGGCGACGCTCGCCCCCGGGGCCTTCGCCCACACGCTGCGGGAGCTCGCAACGACCCTTCGCACCCCGGCCGAGGGACGGGCCGTCGCCGTGGGCTTCCGCACGGTCGATTTCCCGCCTGCCCCCGGGGAGACCTTCAAAGATCTATTTGAACGGTTACTGGATTCGGAGGCCGCTCGGAAAGGCGTTTCCTTTCCGGTCCTGACCCTTGCGGACCCCTCCGAACGGGAGCGGCCGGAGATCACGCGCCACCTTCCGGACGGTCCTCTGCGGATCCTGGATGCGGGTTGCGGCTCGGGTGGACTCGGCCTCTCCCGGGCGCGAAATCGCGCCTGGGAGGTCGTCGGAATCGAAAGAGACCCCGTCCTGGCGGCCCGCGCCCGGGAAACCTGCACTCGCGTCCTGGAGGGCGACCTCGTCGAGGTCCTCCCGGGCCTCGAGGCGGCCGGGGAGCGGTTCGACGCCGTCGTCTTCGCGGACGTCCTGGAACACCTGTCCGAACCGATCGCAGCGCTGGCGCGGGCTCGGCGCGTCGTGAAGGAGAGGGGGCGTCTCGTCGTGAGCGTCCCGAACGTCGGCCATCTTTCGATCGTGCGCGATCTGCTGGTCGGGCGGTTCGATCCGGCGCCCTCGGGTCTCTGCGACGCGGGACATCTGCGCTGGTTCACGCGCGAATCGCTCGGCGAGGCGATCGAGGAAGCGGGCTGGCGGCTCGAGACCCTCGAGGGCGAAGCCGGGGCGCCGCCGCCCGAGCCCGATGCGTTTGCGCGGCTCGCCGACGCCTGGCCCGATGCCGACCGGAAGAGCCTCGCGGCCTACCAGTGGGTCGCGACGGCGCGCGCGGGATGAAGGTCGCGTATCTCCTCGAGTCGACCGAGCTCTCCGGGGGAGTCAAGGTCGTCCTGATGCAGGCCGAGGCGCTTGCGCGCCGGGGCCACCGCGTCTCGGTCGTCTCGCCGGAGGCGGCGCCGGCGTGGTTCCGGCTCTCGCAGGCGCACTTCGAGCGCTCGGCATTCTCGGATTCGCCGGCTCTCGCCGAGGCCGACGTGCGCGTCGCGACATTCTGGACGACGGCCGCCCCGGCCGTCGCCCGAGCGCGCGGGCCGGTCTTCCATCTCTGTCAGGGCTACGAGGGGCAGTTCTCGTTCTACCGGGACGCGTGGCCCGAGATCCAAGCCGCGTACCGGCTCCCGACGCGCAAGCTCGCGGTCTCGGGAACGCTGGCGGCAAGGCTCGATGCCCTCGGCTTCGGTCCCGCACTCGACGTCGGGCAGACTTTCGACGCGGAGGCCTTCGCGCCCGGGGCCGAGCGGCCGGCGGCGGATCCGCCCGTCGTCCTCGTCGTGGGGCCGACGGTTGTGGACCTGAAGGGCATCGGCATCGCCCTCGACGGCCTCGCGCTCTGGCGCGCGCGGGGCGGGCGATTCCGCCTGCGCCGCGTGTCGTACCTTCCGTGCGAGGAGGACGAACGGCGGCGCGGTCTGACGGACGAGTACCACCACGGGCTGCCACCGGACCGCATGCCCTTCGCCTACCGATCCTGCGACCTCTTCGTCGGGCCCTCGCGCGCCGAGGAGGGCTTCGGCCTGCCCGCGCTCGAGGCGCTTTCGAGCGGGGTGCCCGTCCTCCTGTCCGATACGGCCGGCCACCGCGAGATGGCGGGCGACGCCGCCGCGTACTTTCGCGACGGGAGCGCCGAGAGCCTCGCCGACGCGCTGCCCGCACTGCTCGCGGAGGACGTCCGCCGACGGGCGCGCGCGGCGGGCCCCGCGGCGGCCCGGCGCTGTGACGCGGCCCGCGTGGCCGGGCGGCTGGAGGACGCGTTCCTCGGAGCGCTCGGGAAGGCGTCGTGAGCGGGCACCTCACGGCGATCGTCGTCAGTCACCGGAGCGCCGCCGAGGCGGCCGCGTGCGTCGCCTCGCTCCGCGACGGCTTCCGGCACGAGTCGATCGTCGGAGAGATCGTTCTCGTCGACTGCGCCTCCGGGCCGGAGGAGGTCCGCGCGCTCGAGGCCGTGCCGGCCGACATCCGGGTCTTTCTCGACGACAACCGCGGCTACTCGGGAGGCGTCAACGCGGGCCTCGCGCGTGCGGGCGGCGACCGGCTTCTGGTCTCGAACGCCGACGTGGTCTTCGGCGAGGGCGCGCTGACGGAGCTGCTGGCGGCGATCGAGGAGCCGCGCGTCGGCGCGGCGGCACCCCTCTGTCACTGGGACGCCGGCGGGCGTCTGCGGCTCCCGGCCGAGTCGGGTCCGACGCTGCTGGGCGAGCTCGGGTGGCGCTCGTTCCCGGCTTTCGCCCGCCGTACGCTGCGCCTCTGGAGGGACGGGGGCGACGCCCGATACCTCGTCGGAGCCGTGCTCGCGGCCCGCCGGGACGTCTTCGACCGCGTCGGCCGATTCGACGAGCGATTCCCGTTCGAGTACGAGGAGTCCGAGTGGGAGGACCGGGTCCGCGCCGCGGGCCTGGCGCTCCGGTTCGTTGCGCGGGCGCCCGTGCGCCACCTCTTCGCCCGGAGCTCCGGCCGCAATCCCGAGACGGAGCGCCGCCGCGAGGTATCGCGCCGCCTCTATCGCGAGCGGCGCTGGGGCGCGGCGGGGCGCTGGCTCATCGAACGCCGCGCGGCCCGGCTGCGGGCGCCGAGCAGGTTTCCGAAGATCGACGAGCCGGCGCTCGCCGCGCGGCCCGGCGCCTGGGTCGCCGTCTCGACGAATCCGTCGCTCGTTCCCTTCGCCGGTGCTCCGCTCGACCACGACTTCCGGCTGCCGCCGGAGGTCCTCGCGTCGCTCCCGCCGGGGGGCGTGTATCTCCGCGTGTTTCGCGAGGCGGACGGCCGGGCCCTCGAGACCTTCGTCTGGGAGAAGCGGTGAGCGCTTTCGAGATCCGCGATGCCACCGAGGCCGACGCGGGGGGCATCCGGCGGCTCTTCGAAAGGGTGTTCGGCGCGCCGCTCGCCGAGGAGGAGTGGCAATGGAAGTTCGCGCGGGACCCGGACGGCTGGTACGGTGTCGTGGGCACGGTCGGCGGCGAGATCGTCGGCCACTACGCCGGCTGGGGCACGGGCTTTCTTCTCGACGGCGAGCCGCGGCTCCTTTACTCCGTCGGCGACGTCGCGACCGATCCCGCGGTGCGGGGACTCGGCGGCCGGCGCGGGATCTACCGCTCGATGGTGGACGCGTTCTACGAGAGCGTGCGGCGGACCGGGATGCCTCTCTGCTACGGTTTTCCCAACCCGCGCGCGCTCCGGGTGTCGCAGCGGATCGCCGTGACGCGGACGCTCTTCCCGGTCCGCATCGTGCGCACCGACCTCGACGCCTTCCCGGCGCCTCCCGCGGACGCCGGGGCGGGAGATTTCGTCGACGAGTCGTTCGACCCCCTTTGGGCGGCGGCGCGGCGCCTTGCGGCCTGTGCCCCGGTACGCGACCGCGGGCGGGTGAACTGGCGGTTCCACGCGCGGCCGACGCGCTGGTACCGGATGGTCTGGCGCTCGCAGGCCGGGCAGATGACCGGGTGGGCGGCGCTTTCCGCCGTGGCCGACGAGACGGCGACCGTCGTCGACTACCTGAGCCTCGAGCGGGACGGGAGCGATCTGCCGGCGCTCTTCGCCGCCGCGGCCGCCGAGGCCCGCTCCCTCGGCGCGCGGCGCCTGGCCTTCTGGGAGCCGCCGGGCGGGCCCGGCCGCGGGCCGATCGCGGCGCTTCCCGGCGAGCGGATCGACGCGGGCTTCCCGATGGACGCGCGCGTGTTCGACGAGGACGTCGCGAAGCGATTCGCCGAGCGCCTGGCGTTCGTGCCGTCGCTCTACGACCTCGTGTGAGCGCGAGGCGCTCGGTCGTCTGAGCGCGGAGCGCGCTCGCGGACCCGCTGCCTTGCGCGCAACTGGCGCTCCCCGGTGCGCGAGGCTAAACTGCGGTCACCCGCATGCCGCGTGAAGACGCCCTGATTCCCTACCAGGCGACGGAGCTGACCGGGGCGAGGATCCTCGTCCTGGCCGCGCACCCGGACGACGAGTCCTTCGGCGCCGGGGGCGTTCTCGCCTGGAACGCCGGGAAGGCCGAGGCGATCCGCGTGTGGATCGCGACCGACGGCACGGCCCAGGAGGGCGTGGCACCGGAAGACGCGGGCGACTACGCGGCGCGGCGCCGCGAAGAAGCGGTTCAGGCGGCGGCGGAGCTCGGGCTCGGCGAACCACGCTTCGCCGGCCTTCCGGATCGGAGCCTCGCCGATCGGGGCCGCGAGCTCGAAGCCGCGATCCGTGAGGAGCTCCTCGACTTCGGGCCGGACCTCGTGCTCTGTCCGTCGCCGGCCGAGATCCATCCGGACCACCGGGCGCTCGCACGCGTTCTCTTCGAGACGATCGCGGCCTCGCGCGCCGGCGACCCCGACCACGACGCGTTCCGGTACATCCGGATCGCCTTCTACGAGCTCTCGAATCCGATGCTTCCGAACGTGCTCGTGGACGTCGCTTCGGTGGCGGACCGGAAGGACGCTGCTCTGGCGGCCTATGCGTCGCAGCAGGCGGTCCGCGACTACGCCGGCGCGATCCGCGGACTCAACGCGTACCGCCGGATCACGCTCTCGGGACGCGGCCCGGTCGAGGCGTACCGGGTGCTGACGTACGCGGACGCCTCGACGACGTCGTTCGAGGATCTGCGTCGCGCGATCGGGCCGTCGATCGTCTCGGACGGCGGGCGCGGGCCGGCGCCGATCGCCGTCGTGATCCGCACGCGGAACCGTCCCGCACTGCTCCGCGAGGCGCTCGACAGCCTTCGGGCCCAGACCGCCCGGCCGAGGCAAGTCGTGGTCGTCAACGACGGCGGGGCCTCGCCGCGCGAGGTGACCGACTCTTTTCGCGACGTCTTCGACGTTCTGCTCGAGGAGCCGCGCCAGCGCCGCGGCCGGTCGGCGGCGGCCAACCGCGGGGTCGCGGTGGCGGACCAGGAGCTGGCGGCTTTTCTCGACGACGACGACCGGTGCTTCCCCGACCACCTCGAGCGCCTCGCGGGCGGCCAGCGCCAGGGGCCCGAACCGGTCGTCTACTCCGACGCCGTCACGATCGTCTACGGCCAGGCCGAGGGCGGCTGGGAGCCGCGGGTGCGGACGCTCCAGTATTCGCTGGACTTCGACCCGGACTACCTGCTCTACGCCAACTACATCCCGATCCACACGCTGCTCCTGCCGCGGGAGCTCTTCACGAAGGTCGGCGGCTTCGACGAAGGCCTGGACTACTCCGAGGACTGGGACTTCCTGATTCGGCTGGCGGCCGAGACTCCGTTCCGACACCTGCGCGCGGTGACGTGCGAGTACCGGGTGTTCGAGGCCGCATCGAACGACCCGACCCACGTCGCCGCGGGTGCCGGCGCCTTCCAGGACGCGCGGCGCAAGATCTTCGAGCGGTACGCGGCGCGCCGGACGGACGCGGGCCTCGGGCGGGTCCTCGACCGCATGCGGGCCCAGGTGGCGTTCTGGTACGACCGCGACGGCGTCTCCCAGGGCGAGCTGCGGTTCCTGCGCGAGGGCCACCGCCGCATCACCGAGGCGCTCGGCCGCTGCGAGCGTGAGCGTCAGAGCGAGCGCGCGCGGCTGACGGCCGAGAACGAGCTCCTCCACGCGCGGCTGGCCGAGGTCTTCGCCAAGAACGAGGAGTACGACGGCCTCGTCCTCGCGTCGCACGTCGAGATCGAGCGGCTCAACAGCCTCCTGAACCAGATCTACGGCTCGAAGACCTGGAAGCTGCACCTGTTTCTCGACCAGCTGCGGGGGAGACGTTGAGGGCCCGCGCCGCGCTCCCTTGAAGACGGCCATCGTTCTCGCCCCCGAGCCCGTCCGACCCCGCATGGCCGGCATGGGCATCCGCGCGCTCGAGCTGGCGCGGTCGCTCTCGGCGGCGGGCCTCGGCGCGCGGCTCCTCGTGCCCAACGACGTCGGGGAGGCTCGCGAGGCCGCGGACGGCGTCGAGGTCGAGGCCGCGGTTCCGGGCCGCCTGGCCGGGGCGGCGCGCGGGGCCGCCGCCGCCGTCGTGTCGGGCCACGCCGCCAACCGATGGTTCCACGAAGTGCCGGACCTGCCCTGCGCGGTCGATCTGTACGATCCCTTCCCGATCGAAAACCTCCACTACGCGAAGGTGCTCGGCGAGGCCACGGCGCGGCACGACCACGCAACCCTGGATCTCTCGCTCGCGCGCGGCGACTATTTTCTGTGCGCCTCGAACGAACAGCGGCTCTTCTACGCGGGCGCGCTCTTTGCGGCCGGACGGATCGGCGCGTCGAACTTTCCCGAGGACCCGACGCTCGAGCGGCTGCTCGCGGTCGTGCCCTTCGGCGTTCCGAGCCAGGCGGCTGCGGGCGACGCCGAGAACGGACGGCGCGCGGTCGGTGCCGGCGGCGAGGGGCCCCTCGTCCTGTTCGGCGGCGTCTACGACTGGTATGACCCGGAGCTTCTCCTGGAAGCGTGGCCTGCGGTCCTTCGGCGAGAGCCTGCCGCGTGCCTGCTGTTCTTCGAGAACCCCAACCCCGAGACGACGCCGCAGGTCGTCTTTCGCCGCGCCCGGGAGCGCGCGGCGGCGATCGACCCCGGCGGCCGCTCGGTCCTCTTCTCGCCATGGCTGCCCTACGCGCGGCGCGCCGATCTCTACGCGGGCTGCGACCTGCTCGTCTCGATCTGCTCGGACGGCCTCGAGACCGAGCTCTCGTACCGGACGCGCCTGCTCGACGCCGCGTGGGGGGGGGTACCCTCCGTGACCGTGGGCGGCGGGTCGCTCGCCCGCGAGCTCGCCGACGCGGGTGCTGCGATCGAGTGCGCCCGGGAAGCCGGGGCACTGGCGGCCGCGATCGAGGCCCTGCTCTCCGACGGCCCTCGCCTCGCGTCGATGTCGGATGCCGCGCGGGCCTTCGCCCGTGGCCGCGCGTGGGTCCGGGTGGCGGAGCCCCTGGCCGCGTGGATCCGGGAGGCGCGCGTCGATCCGGGACGACGCCCGCTTGCGCCCGCCCGGCGCAGGCCGATCGCGCCTTTCGCGGCTCTTTCGATGAGGGCGGGGACGAGCCCCGCCCCTACGTCGAGGGCCTTGAGCGCGAGAGTGCAGCTCGAGCTGGGCCCCGGTCGTAGGGGCGGCCCTCGTGGCCGCCCGTTGTCGCGACACATTCGATAGTCTTCGGCGGTCGTGCCGACACCCGAAGTCTCGATCGTCGTCGTTCACCACCGCGGGCTCGAGCATCTGCTCGAGGCCCTCGCGGCGCTGGAGGTCGCGTCCCGCGAGGGCCTGACGGCGGAGGTCCTGCTCGTCGACAACGCTTCCGGAACCCCCCAGGACGAGATCCTGCGGCGGCACCCGACGGTCCGGCGGATCCCGTCGGCGGTCAACGTGGGGTTCGCCTCGGGCTGCCGGCTCGGCGTCGGGGCGGCCCGCGCCCCCGTCGTCCTGTTCGTCAACGACGACGCGGTCGTGCGGCCGGACGCGCCGCGCCTTCTCGTTTCGGCCCTCGCCGCCGCCGACGAGGATGTCGTCGCTGTGGGCGGGCGGATGACGGACCGCACCGGGCGCCGCAACGACTTTTCCGAAGGCTTCCTGACGTTCGACGGGCACGCGTTTGCCGCCCACGTCGGGCGCGCGGTCGAATCGCTTCCTCCGGCCGAGCCGGGGGAGGAGCGGCTCTTTGCCTCGGGGGGCCTGATGGCGGTCCGGCGGGCGGACTTCCTTGCCTCCGGCGGCTTCGACGACGACTACTTCGCGTACCTCGAGGACGTGGACTTCGGCTGGCGGCAGTGGATCGCGGGGCGCCGCATTCTGGCCGAGCCCCGGGCCTGGGCGCTCCACCGCGGCGGCGCGACCGGCGAGGCTCTCGGGGTCTTCGCCCGAGGCTTCCTCTTCGAGAAGAACGCGTTCTCGACGGCCTACAAGAACTTCGACGCGGAGCACTTCCGCGACCTGATGCCCGCGGTTCTGATGGCGTTTCTGACGCGGGTCGCCCAGATGCTCGCGGCGCGCAACCCCGGCGCGACGGAGCTCCGCCGCGATCCTTATGCGGCGCCCTCGCGGCGCGCTCCGGCGCTCCGCGCGCTCTTCGGAATCTCCGAGGATTTCGCGTCGCGCGTCTCGGTCGACGATCCCCTGACGGTCGCGCAGCTGCGCGCGCTGTCCTGGATCCACGCGCATCACGCGGCGCTCGCCGAGAAGCGGCGGGCGGTGCAGGCCGCGCGCCGGCGCCCGGACGCCGAGATCTTCGCGAAATTTCCGCTGCGGATCGTTCCGACCTATCCGGGCGACGAGCGCTTCGGGTCCGATTTCTTCGCGCCGTTCCTCCGGAATGCCACCGGCCTGGTGCGGATGACGCTCGAGCAGATCTTCGAGGGCCGCCCGTGACGTTCACGGTCGTCATCCCCACCTACCGGCGGCCCGAGACCCTGTTCCCGGTGCTCGACGCCCTCGCGCACCAGGCCGGCCCGCCGGAGTTCGAGGTCGTCGTCGTCGACGACGGGTCCGGCGACGACACGCCCCGGCGCCTGGCCGAGTACCGGCCGCCGTACCCGTTCCGATTCTTTTCTCAGGAGAACGGGGGGCCGGCCTCCGCGCGCAACCGCGGGGTGCGCGAGGCGCGGGGCCGCGTGATTCTCTTCCTCGGCGACGATACGGTGCCGGAGCCGTCCCTTCTCGCGGTCCACGGGCGCGCCCACGCGGAGGCCCGGCCGTATCCGATTGCCGTGCTCGGCTACACCACCTGGCCGCGGGACCTGCGCGTGTCGCCGTTTCTCCACCACATCAACGAGTACGGGCTCCAGTTCGGCTACGGGCTCATCCGCGACCCGGAGCAGGTGCCCTTCAATTTCTTCTACACCTCGAACGTCTCGCTGCCGCGGGCGCTGCTCGTGGAGGCCGGCCTCTTCGACACGAGCTTCCCGCACGCGGCGTGGGAGGACATCGAGGTGGCGTACCGCCTGATGCAGCGCGGCATGCGGATGCTGTACCGGCCCGAAGCCGTGACGCGCCACCACCACGACATCACGTTCGCGTCCTTCCGCCGGCGGCAGGAGAAGGCCGGCGAGGCGGCGGCGATCTTCTACCGCAAGCACCCCGAGCTCGGAGACTTTCTCGCGGTCCCGCAGGCCAGACTTCTCGCCGGGCGCCTTACGCTCGCCGAGCGACTGTTGCCGCGCTGGGCAGCCCTCGCGGAGAAGCGCTCGTTGCCCGGCACGCGGCGGGCGCTCGATCGCGTGCTGCGCGACGACTACCTCCGCGGCCTGAAGCGCGGGCTCGAAGCGGTCGGAGGAATCTCTCCCGGGTGACGCAGTGACCTTCCCCGAGGTCAGACAGCCTCGCGAGAGCCCGCGACTGTCCTCCACGAGCCTCATTGTTTTCTTCGACTTGCGTGGGTGGATTTCATCATGACCGTGGCTCCTTTTTTGCTCTAATAAGAACCGGAGGATCGTCATGAAAGCGCTCATGCGGCTCGCGGTCGTCGTCGCGGCCTTGTCGCTGGTTCCCTCGTCGATCGTTCTCGCCCAGGGCCACAGGGGGCCCACCGGGGGAGGAGGCTCGCGAGGCGGAAGCTACGGCGGACCGCGCGGTGGTTCCTCGGGCGGCCCCCGGGGTGGCTACTCCGGGCCGCATGGCGGAACCTACGTCGGCCCGCGCGGCGGCTATCACGGTGGCGGCGGCTATCACGGCGGCGGCGGCTATCACGGTGGCGGCTATTACGGCGGCTATCGCGGCGGCTACTACGGCGGCTGGGGTTGGGGCTGGGGTGGCTCGTGGGGATTCTCCCCGTGGTGGGGATGGGGCGGCTACTACTCCGGATACCCGTACGGGTGGGGCTATGGCTATCCGTACTACTACGGCGGAGTTCCCGGAGGCTACGTCTCGATCAGCACTTCGCCCGGCGCGTGGGCCGCGGTCAAGACCGACGTTTCACCCGAGGAGGCGAGGGTGTTCCTCGACGGCCGCTACATCGGCACGGCCGACGATTTCGACGGATTTCCCGACATGCTGTATCTCCAGGCGAAGGGGCGTTACCAGCTCGAGTTTCGCCTCGACGGATTCGAATCGCAGACCGTCGACGTCGACGCGCAGCCCGGCGCCTTCGTGAAGCTCGACAACAAGCTGAAGAAGATTCCGGGCGCCAAGCAGTACGGGTCGTACGAAACGCCGGAGCCCGAGGGAGGAGTGCAGCGTTTCTTCGGGCACCCGAAGAACACGACGTCGGGTGCGGTGAGCATGGAGTCGCCGGACGAGAGCTCCGGCGCTCCGCCGGCCGAGCCGTGGCGCGTGCAGGAGCCGGCGCCCTCTCCGTCGTCGGGGGGGAGCACTCCGGCGCCGAATGCCGCTCCCGCGCCCGCGGCGCGGGGGAGAATCGCTTTCCGCATCCAGCCGGGCGACGCCGCGGTTTACCTGGACGATCGCTTCGCCGGGACCGGCGAGGAGCTTTCGACCCTCACGCGCGGACTCTCGGTTTCTCCGGGCCCGCACCGGATCGTGGTCTCGCGGCCGGGCTTTTCATCCGACGCCAGCATGGTCGACGTGGCCCCCGGATCGACGGAGAAGGTGGAGATCAGCCTCGAGAAGCCCTGACCGGGCCGGGGGGCCGCAACGCGGTCTTGTGCCCGAATGGGCGATTGGACATATACTGAGGGCACTCGAAGGAATCGATTAGGGGAGCGGAGGGCTTGGCGGCGTCTGCCATCCTAGTTTGCCACACCTTCCGTCAGTCTGATAGCTCCCAGGTCCGCACTCTTCCCGATCCTTCCGAGCCCGCTGGGCCGGAGGCTCCCCGTCGTTCCTTCGAGTTTTTATTTTTCGACCGGCCGCCCGGACCGCCCGCGTTCCCAGAGCCCGAGAAGCACCTTCTCGTAGTGCAGCCGGCGGTTCCCCCGCCGGTTGTCCGCCGGAGGGTCCGCGGCCGCGACGGCGGCATCGCGCAGGACCTCCGGTCCGGTCCGTCGGGCGATCTCGGCGAGCTGGCCCGCCACCGGGGCGTGACGGAGGCCCTGCGACTGCGGGGCCTCGGCCGCGAGCGCCGCGTCGGCGAGGATTTCGGCGAGGAGGCGGGCGTCGCTCTTCTCGAGTGATGCCACGGCCTCCGCCAGCAGGAGGAGGACCGCGGGCCGCCCGCCGTTGAGGCCCTCTTCGAGCGCGCCGACGACCAACTGGCGAAGCGCCCTTCCCCCGGCGAGCCTCTCGGCCGGGTCCGTCTCGCTCTCCTCGCGGACGAAGAGAACGAGATCGCGGGCGTCCGCCTCGGAAAAGCCGAGGTTCGTCCAGACCGCGGCGCGCTCGGCCGGGCCCGGGGCGGGAAGGGTCGCGACCGTGCAGCGCGATCGGATGGTCGGGAGAAGAGACTCCGGGCGGCTCGTCGAGAGGATCCACCGAAAGCGCTCCCCGGGCTCCTCGAGCGCTTTGAGCAGCGCATTGGCCCCTTCGACGCCGAGCTCGGCGGCTCGCAGGATCCGCGCGACGCGACGCGCGCTCTCGTAGGGCCGGCCGGCCCCGAAGGTGAGCGCCTCCCGCACGCGGTCGACCTTGATCTGCACGCCTTCGGGCGCGACGGTGAGCAGGTCGGGGTGGATGCCCGCCTGGACCCGCCGGCAGCTCGAGCATTCGGCCCCGGGATCGTTGCCGGGGCAGAGCAGCCGCGCGGCGAGGCGGAGCGACTCTTCGGCGAGGCGGGCTTCGGAGGGACCCGTCAGCAGCAGCGCTCCGGGAAAGCGCTCCGGATCGGCGGCGAGCCGCGCGAGGGCGTCGGCAGTCGCAAGCGTCATCGAAGTGCGAGCCTTTCGGTCAGGACCTGCCAGGTCCGCGCGAAGACCTGCTCCGGAGGCCCGTCGACGGCGACGAGCGCGATCCGGCCGGGCTCGCGACGGGCGATCGCGAGAAATGCGGCGCGCACCCGCTCATGGAGCGCGAGCTCCTCAGCCTCGAATCGGCCGGGGGAGTCGGCATCGCGGCGGCGCGCCCGCGCGAGGCCCTCGGCCGGGTCGCAGTCGTAAACGAGGGTCAGGTCGGGCGCGAGGCCTTCGCGCACCCGCGCATCCACGCCGGCGACCCAGGCCGGGTCGAGCCCGCGGCCGGCGGCCTGGTAGGCTTCGGTCGAGTCGCTGAAGCGGTCGCAGAGCACGACGTGGCCGGCCTCGAGCGCCGGACGGACCACGTCGCGCACGTGCTGACGCCGCGCCGCCTCGATCAGGAGCCACTCGGCGATCGGATCGAGGGCCCCGTGGGACGGGTCGACCAGGATCGCGCGGATCTTCTCGCCGATCGGCGTCCCGCCGGGCTCCCGGGTGGTCGTGACGGCATGGCCTTCCGCTCGCAGCCGCGCGGCCGCGAGCGCGAGCTGCGTCGACTTGCCGCAGCCCTCGACGCCTTCGAACGTGACGAACGGCACTGGCCGAAGAATACCCGCAGCGGGCATTTTCGGCCGGGGAATGCCATTAACATGGTGATCTTTCTGTTGCTTCCGTCGGCGTAAGGGGGGAGACGAGTGCCGGTAGAGGGTCGCGCCGCGTCCGGGCCCCGGCCCGTGTGGTTTCTGGCCGTCGGCTTCGTCGGTCTCGCGATAGCCATCGCGTCGATCGCCGACATGTTTTCGGCCCGGCCTTACGACGGGATCGTCCCCCTCCCCTATGGGCGGGAGGGGATCGAGGTCCGCACGGTCCTTCCCGGCAGCCCCGCCGAGAAGGCCGGGATCCGGGCCGGGGAATGCGTCCAGGGCATCGGCAAGCGCATCGTCAACTCGAGCTCCGACGCTTCCGCGGAGCTCCGGCGCCATCGGATCGGGGAGCGGGTCGACTACCTCGTCCGCAACGGCCCGTGCCCGGGCGTCGAGGCCAGCGGGACTCCGACCGGCACGGAGCTTCGCACGGTCCGCCTCGAGCTCTCCTCGGAGCGGCTGGGCGGCCGGACCTACCTCTACGCGGTGGTCGTCGGGTTCCTGTTCTTCCTGATCGGCCTCTTCGTCTTCGTTCGCGTGCCCGAGGAGCGATCTGCCCGGATCTTCTTCCTGCTCTGCGTTCTCTTCCTCCTCTTCTTCGTCTGCCGGCTGCGCCCCGCCTCGTACTGGTGGATCGACGTCTTCGTCCAGAACACCGGGACGGTCAGCCTGTTTCTGCTGCCGGCCGTGTTCCTGCACTTCTTCCTGATCTTCCCTCGCGCCAAGCGGCTCCATTTCGCCCGGACGGACGAATGGACGGGCGAGCCGCCGCCGCGCTGGAAGACCGGGCTCCAGGAGTTCCTGTCGACGAGCCCGGGGCTCCTGTACGTGCTCTACGCGGTCCCGCCCTTCGTCTTCCTGTACGACGTGATGCGCCAGGTGCGGGGCGAGAGGGTCACGGTCCTCTCCGGGGCGCCGCTTTCATCCTGGATCCTGCTCGGCGACTACCTGGTGCTCGGCCTGGCGGCCCTGGCGCACTCGGCTTTCACCCTCGAGGACCCCCGGGAGCGCCGGCAGGCCTTCCACGTCTTCGTCGGCACGATCCTCGGGACGGTCCCCTTCGTTCTCTTCTTCATCGTCCTGCCGTCGGCCTTCGGCATCGACGAGTACGCCTTCTACGGGATCATCCCGATGATCCTGATCCCGGCGACTTTCGCCTACGCGATCGTCCGGTTCCAGATGCTCAACGTACGCGTCATCGTGCGGCGCACCTTCCTCTACGCCGCGACCACGGCCGTGCTCCTCGGCCTCTACGCCCTGGTCGTCGCGCTCGCCAACCTCGTCTTCTCCTCCTCGCGCCTCTCGGCCTCGCCGCTCTTCAACTTCGGCTTCTTCCTCGTCGGCATCTCGCTGTTCGAGGTCCTCCGCCGGCGGCTCCAGGCGCCCCTCGACAAGCTCTTCTTCCGCGAAAAGTTCGACTACCAGACCGCGCTGCTCGAGATGAGCGAGGCGATCACGGGAGAGCTCGACCTCGGCCGCATCGCGGACTACCTGACCTCGAGCGTCGCGGCCACGATGCGACTCGACAAGGCCTCCATCTGGCTGCGGGACCGCGACGGGTGGCTCGAGCGGCGCGGACACCGGGGGGACCGTCTCTCCCCGTCGGCCGCGGTGCGGCGCGTTCTGCGGCAGGAGGGCAAGCCCTCGGACCTCGCGGAGATTTCGCTTCACTTCGCCGACGGGGAGAGCGAGGAATTTCGCGAGCGGCTGGCCGCGGAGGGCTTCCGACTGCTCGTCCCGCTCGTGTACCGCGAGCGCCTGATGGGCGTCCTCGCGCTCAAGGAGAAGCTCTCCGGAGAGCGCTTCGACCGGGACGACCTGTCTCTGCTCTCGACTCTCGCGAACCAGTCCGCGCTGGCGATCGAGACGGCCCTCCTGCACGACGAGATGACGCGTCAGGCGGAGTTGAAGCGCGACCTCGAGATCGCCCGCGACATCCAGATCAGCCTGCTTCCGCGAAAGGTCCCGGAGATGCCGGGCTTCGGATTCCTGGGCGGCTCGATCCCGGCGCGCGTCGTGGGCGGCGACTTCTACGACTTCATCCCGTTCGAGGACCGCCGGCTCGGAATCGTCATCGGCGACGTCTCGGGCAAGTCGGTCCCCGCCTCCCTCCTGATGGTCGCGTCCAAGGAGATCGTCTACTCGCGGGCGCTGACGACGTCGGATCCGGGGCAGCTCTTCCGGGAATCCAATCGCCGGATCTATGCGATCAAGCGCCGCATGTTCGTGTCGCTGGGGTTTTTTCTCCTCGACGCCGAAGCGATGAGCCTGCGCTACGCGATCGGGGGCCAGCCTCTGCCGATTCTTCTGCGGCCGAGCAACGGGGGCCCCTGCCTGATCGAGCCGCCGGAGCACCGGCTGCCGCTCGGCGCGTTCCGCGAAGTCCCGTACGACACACGCGAGCTCTACCTGAAGAAGGGGGACCTGATCTTCTTCTACACGGACGGCTTCACGGAGGCCATGGACGCGGACATGAACCCGTACGGGGAAGAGCGGCTCATGGCCTCGGTCTCGGCACGCCAGGCCGGCACCCTGGACGAGGTGGCCCAGGGCGTCCTCGCGGACCTCCGGGACTTCGTGGGGGGGGCGGAGCAATACGACGACATGACTTTTCTGTTTCTCCGTGTGGAATAGGCTTTTGGGGCGGATCTTGGGCGATTCTGGGATAAAACCCGGACATCTCCCATACGTATGAACGGGTTAGAAGGGGCTCTTCCATGAAGAAACGGCGCTGGCTTCTGTTGGGTTCGGCGGGTGTGCTCCTGCTGGCGGCGGGGGTTTCGGCCGCCCTCTACATGTCCCAGCGCCGGGACGTGACGACGACCTCCGACGCGGCCTACGAGGCCTACCGGGAGGGCGTGGCCAACGAGAACCGGTTCTACTTCAAGGAGGCCCGCCTCGCCTATGCCCGCGCCCTCGAGCTCGACCCGACCTTTGCCATGGCGATGGTCGGCCTCTCCCGGCAGGCCAAGGACGACGACCAGCGCAACGCCCTCCTGAAGCGGGCGGCCCGCGAGCAGGGCCGCCTGAGCGAGAGGGAGCGGCTGCACGTGGAGATGGCGCTGGCCTTCTCGGAGAAGCGTCGCGACGACGGGCTCCGGATCGCGAGCGAGATCCACCAGAAGTTTCCAGCCGATACGCGCTCGGCCCAGATCCTCGCGGGCTACGAGGTCGGCAAGGGCAACTCCGACCGAGGGATCAAGATCTTCGAGGAGCTGCTCTCGGTCGACCCCAACAACGCCGACGCCTACAACCAGATCGGCTACTACTACGGGTACCGCGGCGACTACGAGAAGGCGATGGAGAACCTCAAGCGGTACCAGTTCATCGCCGCCGACTACGCCAACCCCTTCGACTCGCTCGGCGAGGTCCAGGCGTACTCGGGCCACTACAACGAGGCGATCGAAAATCTGAACCGCGCGCTCGCGATCAAGCCCGATTTCGTCGAGTCGGTCGCGCATCTGGCCGTCTGCCAGGAGGGCCTCGGAGACTACCCGAAGGCGATCGAGCTGTACGAGAAGGCCGCGAAGATGACCGATTTCGACGACATGCGCCGCGGATACCTGACCCGCGCGATGCGCGCGGCCTACTACGCCGGCGACTCGAAAGAAGCCGTCCGGCTCGCGGAAGAGGCCAAGGCGATCAAGACGGCGAGCAAGTACGCCGAGCTCGACGCCGCCTACATCGATGCCGTCGAGATGCTGGTCCAGGGGCGTCCGGCCGAGGCGCTCAAGATCGTCGAGACCCTCGCACCCCGCCGCGAGGCGCTCCTCGCCAAGGAGACGCTCCCCGCCGGCTACAAGCCTCATTTCCCGGGCGCGAACATGGTGACGGCGCTGGCGCTCGAGGCGCTCGGCAAGGACGCTGCGGCCCTCGAGTACTGGAAGAAGAACGCGAACCCGCCTTCGCCCTACGAGAACTTCGAGCAGCGCCGCTACATCTACGAGGCCCGCGCGCGGGTGGCCCTCGCTCTGGCCCGGCAGGGACAGCTCGACGAGGCCGAAAAGCTGATCGCCGAGAACCGCAAGTGGAACGCCAACTGGGCGCCGACGCGCCGGGCCGAGACGGCGGTCGCGGAGCTGCGCCGCGAAAAGGTGCTGGCCGCCGCGAAGTAGCGGCCGCCAGGCCATGGAGAAATCCCGCCACTTCGAGACGCAGCACCGGCTGCTGCTCCTCGAGACGCTCTACGACGCCGGTCTCTCGCTCGGCGCCCTGCCGGACGAGGAAGCCCTGGTCGAGGACGTCCTGTCCCGGGTCGTCGGAGTGCTCGACGCCTCGCGGGGGTATCTCGCGACTTTCGCCGACGGCGGGGCGCGGCGAGCCGAGGCCCGGGTCGGCTTCCCGAAGCGGCCCTCCGAGGCCCTGGTGGCGCAGGACGAGTTTCTCCGGGACGTGCTGGCGGCCGAGACGGCCATCACCCGCGAGAAGTTCAAGCTGCTCGGCCGACCGGTCCTGACGGCCGTGGGCGCCCGCATCTTCGGCGGGGGCCGGCCGCTCGGCGTCCTCGTTCTCGCGGACAAGGAGGTCCGCCGGGGGGCGCAGACGGCCTTCGATCCCGAGGACGGCCGCTTCCTCGTCTCGCTCGCCGGCCTCTGCGGGATGGCGATCGAGAACCGCCGCCACCTCGAGCGCCTGACGCGCGAGCGCGAGCGCCTCGAGGAGGAGAACCGGCGCCTGCTCGACGAAACCGGGCGCTCGGCGGCCGGCCGTCTCTTCGTGGGGGACTCGCCCGCCGCCCGGCGCGTGCTCGACCTGGTGTCGCGGGTGGCGACCTCGAAGATCTCGGTCCTCCTGACGGGGGAGAGCGGCACGGGCAAGGAGCTCGTCGCGCGCATGATCCACGCCCGGAGCGACCGGGCCGACAAGCCCTTCGTCGCCATCAACTGCGCGGCTCTTCCCGAGACACTCCTCGAGTCCGAGCTTTTCGGTATCGAGCGCGGCGTGGCCACGGGGGTCGAAGCCCGCGCCGGCAAGTTCGAAACGGCGCAGGGCGGGACGATTTTTCTCGACGAGATCGGCGACATGCCACCCTCGCTCCAGGCCAAGCTCCTGCGCGTGCTCCAGGAGAGGGAGATCGAGCGGCTCGGCGGCCGCCGCCGGGTCCCGATCGACGTGCGGGTGCTCGCGGCGACGCACGCGCGGCTCCCGGAGCGCATCGCCCGCGGCGAGTTTCGCGAGGACCTCTATTACCGCCTGCGGGTCGTCGAGATCGGTTTGCCGCCCCTGCGCGAACGCCGGGAGGACATCCCGAAGCTCGTCCGGCACTTCCTGGAGCGCTTCGCCGCGCGGGAAGGCCGGGACGTTCCGGTGCTCGACCGCGACGCCTACGTCGCGATTCTCGGCCACGATTTCCCGGGCAACATTCGCGAGCTCGAGAACCTGCTCGAGGGGGCCGCGGCGCTTTCGCAGGGGCACACGATCCGGCGCGAAGACCTCCAGTGGCTTCCTCAGCCGGCCCTGCGGCTGGCCGAAGCTCCGGCGCCGCTCTCGGGCGAAGAAGAGATCCCGGACCTGCGGGCCCTGGAAGACCGCCACATCCAGCGCGTTCTGCGGCTGGCCGGCGGAAACAAGAGCCGCGCCGCGCGGCTTCTCGGCATCAGCCGCCGGACGTTGTACCGGAAGCGTCAGGTGGGACATTAAGTTACTGTATCGATTTGTCCCGATTCTATATATAAAGTCTTTATTATCAGTTTATTAGAAATCGTATTCAGTGCCACTGATGTCACCGATGTGTCATTGTGATACGATTATCCGGTGGCTCGTCTTTACCCGAAAGATGCCGTTAATGCGTTTGTCTTCATGCGTTTGGGTCGATGTTCCGGGCCTGCGCGGACGTGGCAGGACTCTTGCGCTCTCTTCCGGCTGCAGTGATGAGAAAAGCTCTCGCGATCGGATTGGAAGCCCTGGAGGTGCCCAACCTCCTGTGGGGGCTGCTCGCGGGCGAGATCTCCCTCGTCCTCCTCGCCGCCGCGTCCGATAGACTTCCCGCCGTCTTGATCCGGTCACTGCAACTCTTCCTCCGGTTCTAGGAGCCTCGAGCCGTCCCATGTCGCACGGGGGAACTGCTCCGCCCGGGCTCGCGAGCGCCGGCGCTCGCGAGGTCTCGATGACCATCCCGGTGGCTCCGGAGATGGAGATCGTGGCGACCGCCCAGGCTGCGGCGCTCGGAGAGTACATCGCGATGTCTCGGGATAAGATCGACGAGGTTCGACTCGCGCTCGTCGAGGCGTGCATCAACGCGTTCGAGCACGCCGATTGCCGCGACGAGCAGCTCCACCTGACGTTCCGGCTGGGGCAGGAACCGAAGGGCCGGCAGTGGCTGGAGGTGGAGGTCGTGGACAAGGGCCGGGGGTTCGACCAGTCGCGGGTCGAGGAGCCGAGCATGGAGAAGACGTTCTCGAACCACCGCAAGCGCGGCTGGGGACTCCAGATCATCAAGAGCCTGATGGACGACGTCGACATCACCTCCGGCGAGTGGGGAACGCGGATCCGAATGAGGAAGTACAAGTGAGCGAGACCTGCAAGGTGTCCTCGGAGCGGCGGGGCGACGTGGCGATCCTCTGGACGGACGGCTACATCAACAACCAGGGAGGGGAGGAAATCGCGCGCGAGGCGTACGCCCACCTCGACCAGGGCGTGCGCGCCCTCGTGCTCAACCTCGAGAAGACCCGGATCGTCAACTCGATCGGTATCTCGATCCTGATCGAGGTCCTCGAGAGGGTCATGGACAAGAAGGGCGCCCTCGCGTTCTGCGGGCTCACGCCGACGATCGACAAGACGTTCCGGATCATGGGACTGGCCCAGTACGCCGAGATCTACCCGACCCAGGAAGACGCCGTGCGGAGCGTCAGCCAGCCGGCCTGACCAGGGTCGCAACCATGACCGCTCCGGTTCCCACGACCCCGGCCGAGCGACTCGAGGAGCTCTGGAAACGGGTCGGCGGGGTCCTCGAAGGCGATTCGCCGATTCACTCCCGCATCGCCGAGGCGGCGTTGCTCGCGACCGGCGCCCGGGACGCCACGCTGTATCTGCGCGAGCGGAATGCGTGGGTCCGTACGGGCGAGCGGCTGGCCGGGAATGTCGAGCCCGGGGAGATCCCGGAGCCGCTGCCGGCGGGGGTTTTCATGCGGGAGGGGCACCTCTGGCTTCCGCTCGCCGCGGAGGGCGAGGTGCACGGCCTCCTGCGCCTGGTGGACGCACCCGGCGGCGAGCCTCCCGAGCACGCGGCGCTGCTCGCGTTCCTGCTCGGCTCCGTCGTGGGTTCCCACCGCCTGGCACGCCAGGTGCGCGATGCGGAGTTCGAGCTCAAGGCGCGCCTGCTCGAGCTCGAGTCGCTCTACGACCTCGGGCTCTCCCTCGGCGGCCAGCTCGATCTCTCGGCGCTCGCCGACGAGGTCCTCTTCCGTTCGATTTCGCTGACCGACGCGGGCAAGGGCGGCCTCGTCCTCTTCGAGGGCGCCGACCACATCCTCCTCGAGCGCAGCGTCGGCGGCGAGATTCTCGTCTCGCCCGAGTGCGTGACCTGGACGCTGCCCGAGGGGGGCCTGATCAACAACGAGTCGACGACCGACGCCATGCGGGACGGGAGCTGCAACAAGTTCCTGGCGGTTCCGATCTCGGTGCCGGGGCGCCGCCTCGGCGTCCTGGCTGTGGCGGACAAGGAGTCCCGCGACGGGCGCGTCCTCGACTTCACCCCGACCGACGCGCGCCTGCTGTCGCTCTTCGCCAACCAGGCCGCGGCCGCGATCGAGACCGCGCGGCTGCACAAGGACGCGATCGAGAAGGAGCGCATCGAGCGCGAACTCGAGGTCGCCGCGTCGATCCAGAGGCAGATCCTTCCGCGCGACCTTCCCGTGGTCGAGGGCGTCGAGCTGGCCGCCCGCAACCGGCCGACGCGGCAGGTGGGAGGCGACTACTTCGACTGGTTTCCCCTCTCCGGCGGCCGCCTCGCGTTTCTCGTGGCGGACGTTTCGGGCAAGGGCGTTCCGGCGGCGCTCCTCGTGTCGACCGTCCACGCCGCGGTGCACCTCCAGATCGACGAGGCCAAGACGGTCACGGACCTCATCGGACGGATCGACCGCCACCTCCAGCGCTACGCGGCGACCCGCAAGTTCCTCACGGTTTTCTTCGGCCTGGTCGAGCCGGATTCCGGCGTGCTGCGCTACGTTTCCGCCGGCCACAACCCGGCCCTGCTGAGGCGTGCGGACGGAAAGATCGAGCAGCTGAAGGCGACCGGCGTGCCTCTCGGCATGTTTCCCAACGCTTCCTGGAAGGAGGAAAGCGTGGTCATGGCGCGCGGCGACCTGCTGTGCGTCTACACCGACGGCGTCTCGGAGGCCCTCGACGCGTCCGACGAGGAGTTCGGTCTCGACCGGCTGACCGCGCTCGTCGCCGAGGGAAGCGGGCCGGAGGAGCTGACGGGGAAGGTCTTCGACGCGGTCGAGGCGTTCGCCGCCACGGTGCCGCAGTACGACGACCAGACCCTCCTGATCGTCCGGCGAGCCTGACCGGGCCGTGGGCCTCGGTTAAGATTCCGGGGTGGTCGCGCTTTTCGCCGCCTTTCTGCTCCTCGCGTCGAACCCGCCGGCCGCCGTCGTTCCCGCGCCCCTCCTCCTCGAGAACGGCGTTGTCTACGTGTCCGCGAAGGCGAAGCCCTCGCGGGCCTCGATCCTTCTCGAAGGGGGCAAGGTCGCCTTCGTCGGGGACCCCGCCCGGGCGAGGGAGCTCGCCCGCGGGGCCCGTGTCCTCGACCTGACGGGACGCTTCGTGTTCCCGGGCTGGGCGGACGCACACCTGCATCTGCTGGGGGTCGGCAAGGCGCTCTCGATCGCGGACCTGCGGGCGTCGGCGGACGCCGGTGCGGCGGCGGGCCGAATGGCCGAGGCGGCGAAGGGGCTTTCGCCGGGAACGTGGGTCGAGGGCCGGGGCTGGGACCAGAATCTCTGGCCGGGTCGCGAATTTCCCGACGCCCGGGCGCTCGACCGCGTGATCCCGGACCGGCCGGCCGTCGCGGGCCGGGTGGACGGGCATGCCTTCTGGGTCAACACGGCCGCGCTGCGCGCGGCCGGCATCGACTCGGCGACGAAAGACCCCGAAGGAGGCCGCATCCTGCGCCGGGGCGACGGAACCCCGTCCGGAGTGCTCGTCGACAACGCCATGGACCTCGTGGCGACGGCGATGCCCGGTCCCGGAGCCGCCGACCTCGACCGGTGGCTCCTCGCGGGCGCAAAGGCATGCGCCCGCGTCGGGCTGACCGAGATCCAGGACGCCTCGGGATACGACGCGGAGGCGATCGCGTCGCTCGAACGCCTGGCCTCCTCCGGCCGGCTTCCGATCCGCGTCTATGCGACCGTATCGCCGGACCCGGCGGCCCTGCCGGCGTTTCTCGCCCGGGGGGAGCACGTCGGCGGGGGTCCGGACTTCCTGACCGTCCGTGCCGTGAAGGCGTATGCCGACGGTGCGCTCGGCAGCCGGGGCGCGGCGCTTCTGACCGACTACACCGACGAGGCCGGCAAGACGGGACTGCTCGTGACGTCGCCCGAACGGCTGGCCGAGATCGCGCGCGAGACGCGGAAGGCCGGATGGCAGCTCTGGATCCACGCCATCGGCGACCGTGGCAACCGGATCGCGCTCGACGCGTTCGCCTCGGCCGCCGGGTCGGTGCCGCGGGCGCCGGTCGGCGCGACCCGCCCGCGGATCGAGCACGCCCAGGTGATCGCCCCCGAGGATTTCCCGCGGTTCGCCCGGCTCGCGGTCATCGCGTCCGTGCAGCCCACCCACGCCACCTCCGACATGCCGTGGGCCGAGGCCCGGCTCGGGCCGACCCGTGTGGCCGGCGCATACGCCTGGCGCCGGCTGAAGGATGCCGGGGCGCGCCTTGCGGGCGGGAGTGACGCCCCGGTGGAATCCGAGAACCCGCTCCTCGGGTTCTACTCTGCCGTGACGAGGCAGAGTCTCGACGGACGGCCCGCCGGAGGGTGGCGGCCTTCGGAGAAGCTGACCCGATCCGAAGCGCTGGCCCTCTTCACGTCGGATGCCGCCTTCGCGGCGTTCGAGGAGTCCTGGCGAGGCCGGATCGAAGCGGGGTACGCCGCGGACCTGACCGTCTTTTCGCGCGATCCGCTGACCGTGCCCGACGCGGAGATCCCGAGGATCACCGCAATCATGACCGTGGTCGGCGGGCGCATCGCGAACGGTCCGGCGGCACCGTGACGGGGAGGACCGGCGCGGGCCTTGTCCTCGTTCTGGCCGTACTCGGCTGCGATTCGCCGGGGAAGGGGGCATCCAAAGTGCAGGCCACGCCCACCGACTCGGACGCCGCGCGGCGCGCGCGCATGGTCGAGACGCAGATCGCTTCGCGCGGCGTGCGCGATCCCCGCGTCCTCGAAGCGATGCGCAAGGTCCCGCGCCACCTCTTCGTGGAGCCGGGGGAGCGCGCGCACGCGTACGAAGACCACCCGCTGCCGATCGGGGGCAGCCAGACGATCTCGCAGCCTTACATCGTCGCGCTCATGACGGAGCTGCTCGGGTTGCCGGCCCGCGCTCGCGTTCTCGAGATCGGAACGGGCTCCGGCTATCAGAGTGCGGTGCTTTCCGAGATCGCCGCCGAGGTCTACTCGATCGAAATTCTCCCGGACCTCGCGCAGGCCGCCTCGACGAAGCTGAAAGACCTCGGCTACTCGAACGTCACCGTGCGCGAGGGGGACGGGTACCGCGGCTGGCCCGAGCGCGCCCCATTCGACGGGATCATCGTCACCGCGGCCCCCGAGAAGATCCCCGAGCCCCTCGTCAATCAGCTCGCTCCGGGCGGGCGGATGGTCATCCCCGTCGGAGGGTTCTTCCAGGAGCTCAAGGTCTTCACCCGGGAGACGGACGGCCGCGTCAGCGAGAAGGACATCGTCCCGGTGCGGTTCGTTCCGATGACCGGGGAAATCGAGAAGGCCACGACGCCGGGGCCGAAAGACTAGGGGGTCAGGTCTCGATTTTTCGGTTTTCGGCGGCGTGACGGCTTGACTGCTGCCTACCTGCAAACCGAAAAATCGAGACCTGACCCCGTTGGGTTTCGGCTACTGTCCCGCTCCCTGGATCACGCCTTCCGCGAGGATGATCTCGACGCGGCGGTTCTTCGCCCGTCCCTCGGGTGTCGCGTTGTCAGCGACCGGGATGCGCGCGGCGTAGCCCTCCGCGCTCATGCGCCTGGCGGCGACGCCCTGGCTCTCCAGAAACGTCATCACCGACTTCGCGCGGTCCCGGGAGAGGGGTACGTTGATCGCGTCCCCGCCGGTCGAGTCCGTGTGGCCCTCGATGCGCAGGTTGATGTTGGGGAAGAGGGACACGATGCCGGCGAGCTTTGCGAGCGCAACCTGCGCGTTCGGCTTGAGGGTCGCCTTGTTGGTGTCGAACAGGATGTCGGGCAGGTTGACCACGACTCCCCGGGCGGACTGGCTGATCTGGGCCACCTCGGAGAGGGCGCCGCTCAGGCGTCCCTCGAGGTCGTTGCGCTCGGCGCGAAGGCGGGCGTTCTCCGCCTCCGTCTGGCCGACGCGCGTCTCGAGCTGCTGCTTCTGCACCTCGAGGGCCGCCGCGGCGGCGGACGCCTCGGCCGTCGTCTTCTCGGCCTGGGCCTGGGCGGCGCTCGCCTGTGCGGCGAGCGTTTCGGCCTTCTGCCGGGCGGCGTCGGCGTCGCGGCGGGCCGCGTCGGCGGCCTCGGCCGAGAGACCCGCGGCGGCGGCGCGCTCCTGGGCGACCGCGGCCTCCTGCTGCGCGGCCTGCGCCTGCTGCTGGAGCAGCGTCATCTGCTGCTGCGCGGCTGCGGCCTGCTGCTCGGCCCGGTTGAGCTGCGACTGGGCGGCGGCCGCCTGCTCGCGCGCCGCGACGGCCTGCTCGCGGGCGGCGAGGGTCTGCTGCTGGGCTTCGGCGGCCTGGTTCTGCGCCATGGTCCGCTGCTGCTCGAGCGCCTGCAGCTCGGCGGCGCGGCGGGCGGCTTCGGCCGCGGAGGCCTCGTCGGCCATCTTCTGCTGGGTGGTGCGGATCGCGGCGGAGGACTGCGAGAGGCTGCGGCGCGAGTAGTCGAGACCGAGCTTGGTTTTGCCGCCCTTGTAGGAGTTCGTGGCCTGGGCGAGCGTGATCGACGCGTCCCGCATGGCGTCCGGGGCGTACTTTTCGGCGCCCATCTGCTGCGCCTGCTGGAAGACGCTCTGGGCCTGGACGAGATCGAGCGGCTCGCTCCCGGCGTAGACCATGCTGCCGATCGTGGGATTGCCCAGGCGCGGCGCCGGCGCGAACGCCGACAGCGTGACGGGCGAGCTCTTGAACTTTCTGGGAGGAGGCGCGACCGACGTGAAGACGACGAGCTCGGAGGGCTTCAGCACCAGCGGGTAGGGCTCGGCGGTGATCATCAGGCCGAATTCCTTCTGCCCCGTGCGGTACTCGGCGTCGCCGCTCTGCTTGCGGACGATCAGCTCGCCGAGGTTTTCGGTAGCGCCGTCGCGTGCCACGGCCCACACGACGTAGGACGTCACGTCGCCCGAGAACAGGATCGCCGGAGGCAGCTTCTTGTAGGAGACCTCGACGTTCGCCTGTCCGTTCTTGAACCGGACCTCGGCCTCCGCCTGCGCGGGGGCCACGCGGCTCGTGGCGGCGAAGTCCAGGTCGACGCTCTTGCCTTCGGGAAACTGAACGGCCGCGAGCTGGACGTCGACCGCCGCGAGCGGTGCCGCGAGGCAGGCGAGCGCGAGCGCGAAGATCGACTCGATACGGGGTCCGAAGATGCTCATTTTCATGGGTTACTCCTCAGGGGTCGTCGGGACGTCGCGATTGTGGCATCCGACGGGGCCGAGAATATACTCGCGCCCTCGTGTCCCCGTCAACGAATGTCCGGATCCGCCTTCCGAGGGAGGCCCGCCTCCCGCGATGAGCGAAGCCCTGTTCTGGCACCGACTCCAGTTCGCCTTCACGATCGTCTATCACTATCTCTTCCCCGTCCTGACGATGGGCCTGGCCTTTCTCATCGTCGTGATGAAGGCCCTGGGCCTGCGTCGTGGCGGGGAACGCTGGAACGACGCGGCAAGGTTCTGGATCCGCATCTTCGGCCTCAATTTTGCCTTCGGCGTCGTCACCGGGATCCCGATGGAGTTCCAGTTCGGAACCAACTGGGCCCGCTTCTCGCGTTATGCCGGCAACGTGGTGGGCCACACGCTGGCGATGGAGGGGCTCTTCGCCTTCTTCCTCGAGTCTGCCTTCCTCTCGCTTCTCGTTTTCGGAGAGAAGAGGCTGGGACGAAAGGGTCACTTCGCGGCGGCCGTGGCGCTCTTTGCCGGAAGCTGGCTCTCCGGGTACTTCATCACGGCGACGAACGCGTTCATGCAGTACCCGGCGGGCTTCCGGCGGGGACCCGACGGCGCCCTCCAGCTCGAGAGCCTCCGCGAGTTCGTCCTGAGTCCCTGGGCGATCGCGCAGTACGCGCACAACATGGTCTCGACGGTGGTCACGGCGTCCTTCGTCGTCGCGGCGCTGGGGGCCTTCTACCTACTGCAGAGCCGACACCGGGAACAGGCCCAGCTCTTCCTCAAGATCGGCGTGGCGGCCGGGCTGGTGTCGAGCCTGCTCGTCGCCTACCCGACCGGGGACCGCCAGGCCAAGCTCGTGGCGCGCCACCAGCCCGTGGCGCTGGCGGCGATGGAGGGCCGGTTCGAAAGCGGTCCGCGGGCGGGCATCAACCTGATCGGCCAGCCCAACGTCGCCGAGCGCCGTCTGGACAACGCCGTCGAGGTTCCAGGGGTGCTTTCGATCCTGGCGTTCGGGCGCCTCTCCAGCGACGTGCGCGGCCTCGATGCCTTCCCCGAGCGCGACTGGCCGGACAACATCGCGTTGCTGTACTACGGCTTTCACGTGATGGCGGGGCTGGGGACGATCCTCGTGGGGATCATGCTCCTCGCCGCCGCCCTGGCCTGGACCGGCCGGCTCGACACGAACCGTCCGATGCTCTGGATCCTGATGATGTCGTTTCCCTTCCCGTACATCGCGGTCATGGCCGGCTGGATGACGGCCGAGCTCGGGCGGCAGCCATGGCTCGTCTACGGGCTGCTCCGAACCGCCGAGGGTGCGAGCCCGAGCGTGCACTCGGGAACGGTCATCTTCACGCTCATCGGTTTCTGCGGGCTGTACACCGTTCTCTCCGTGCTCTTCCTCTTTCTCGTGGCTCGCGAAATCGCGCGCGGGCCGGACGGCGCACGGGGGCCGGAGGCGGCGCATGTTTGAGATCTGGTACGCGATCACGGTCTTCATGCTCACGGCGTACGTCGTGCTGGACGGATACGACTTCGGCGCGGGGACGCTGCACCTTCTGGTCGCGCGGAACGACGCCGAGAGGCGACAGGTCCTCGGCGCGATCGGCCCGTTCTGGGACGCCAACGAGGTCTGGCTGCTCGCCGCCGGCGGCGCGCTCTTCGTCGCCTTCCCCCGCGTCCTGTCGGCGGGGATCTCGGGCTTCTACTTCGCGATCTTCCTGGTGCTCTGGTGCCTGATCCTCCGGGGGATCGCGATCGAGCTGCGGAGCCACGTGGCCGATCGGCTCTGGCGCGGAACGTGGGACCTGTTCTTCTGCCTCGCGAGCCTGCTTCTCCCGGTCTTCTTCGGGGCGGCGCTCGGCAACCTGCTGCGCGGGTTGCCGCTTTCCGCGGACGGATGGTTCGAGCTCGCGCTCTTCACGGACTTCACGGCGAGGGAGCCCGTCGGCATTCTCGACTGGTACACGGTTTCGACCGGAGTCTTCGCCCTCGCGGCGCTGACCGCGCACGGCGCGGCGTTCCTCGCGTGGAGGACGGACGGCGCGGTGGGGGATCGCAGCCGGCGCGCCGCGCGGCGGCTCTACGCCGGAGTCGCCGTCCTGTGGCCCCTGATGACGCTCGCGACGGCGAAGGTCAACCCGACCTTCGTTCCGGCGCTCCGGGCGCGGCCGCTGGCGTGGGCGCTCGGAGCGGTCGCCCTCGCGGGCCTCGTGGCGGTGTTTTCCGCGCTCGCCCGCGGCCGGGCGGCCGCGGCGTTCTTCGGCTCGAGCGCTTTCCTGGCGGGCCTCTCGACGGCGACGGCCGTCTGCGTGTTTCCGGTGATGCTCCGCGCGAGCGGGGGCGGTGCGCTTTCGGTGACGGCGTACAACGGCGGCGGTGACCCGTCGGGCCTCGCGACCGCGCTCGGATGGTTCGCCGTCGGCTTTCCGCTCGCCATCCTCTACTTCGTCATCGTCTGGCGCCTCCACCACGGACCGGTGAGCGCCGCCGCCGACGCCGAGGGCGATCACGCCTGACGACGCCCGGTGGCCTCGACGGACCCCCGCGGAGGCGGCGGCCCTCGCCGTGGGCGACGGGACGATCGCCCTCGCGAGCCAGGTCGATCCCCGTGCGCGGGCCGTGGACATGGGCATGAGCGGGTACGGAGACCCCCACGTCGGCATCCTGTCGGACAAGGCGGCGCTCCAGGAGCTTTCCCGCCTTCTCCAGACGACGACCGGCGCCGCCCTTTCGGCGAGCGTTCGCTGATCCTGTCAGCTAAGATCCCCCGCGCATGACGGAATCCTCTGCCGCCCCCGGGGCCGCGTCGCGCCCGAGCCTTCTGTCGTTGCGGGCCCTCGCCCGCGGGGGAGCGGCGCCGGCCGCATGAGACGCTCCGGCCGGGTCCTCCTCGCCGCGCTCACCGCCGCGGTGCCCGCGATGCGCGCGCTCGGCGCCGGAGCCGAAACGGAGCTCGCGGCCGGGTCGGGATTCGAGGAATCGTTCCGCTCCGTCGTGGCCCCCCGGCCGCTCGTGCTCGAGGAGCCTGCGGTCGAGGTCGCGCCGCCCCCCAGGAAGCCCCAGTGGGTCTGGATCGGTGCCGGCGCGGCCCTCGCCATCGCCGGGTCCGCGCTCAATGCCTTCCAGGAGGAGCCGCACTTCCCGTTCCACGTCACGCAAGAGGGCTGGTTCGGACGGAACACCTACGCCGGAGGTGCCGACAAGGCTTCTCACTTCGTCTCCTACTACGGCGTGACACGGGTCATGAACGAGTACAACAAGGCGTTTCACGCCTCGAACGAGCAGTCGGCCCTGCTCGCTGCAGGCACGGCGTTTCTCGCAGGCGCCGCGACCGAGATCGGCGACGGCACCAACAAGTACGGGTTTTCCTGGGAGGACCTCGCGAGCGACACCCTCGGAGCGGCCTCGGGTCTCGCCCTTCTGCACTTCGGCCTGACCGATCTCATCGGGTTCCGGTTCGGCATCGTCCCGGCGCCCACGGCCAAAGTCGGCGGTCTCGGCAAGGACTATTCCGCCGAGATCTACACGGGCGACCTCAAGATCTCGGGCCTCGGGCAGCGGGCGAAGTTCAACCCCGGCCCGGCGCGTTTCCTGCTGTTTTCGATCACCTACGGGACCAAGGGCTACCCGTACGCCGACCCGGTCGTCCGGCAGCGACAAATCGGCATGGAGATCGGAATCAACTTCGGAGAGATCATGCAGGCCCTGAATGTCCCGAAGGACAAGTGGTGGGGGGTACTGCTCTACACTTTCTTCGACATCGTCCGGATCCCGTACACGGCCGTCGGCTACCGCTACGACCTCAACAACAAGAAGTGGTACGGGCCGGACACCGGGAACAGCTTCCCCAATCCCGGGTACTGAGGGGGTCAGGTCTCGTTTTTTCGGATTTCCGACGCGTTTCCGCTCGAGTCGCGCCGCGCCTGAAATCCGAAAGAACGAGACCTGACCCCTTATTTTTCAATCCCGGGTACTAGAGAGCTACTGTTCGCTGACGCTGAACCGGAAGGTCTCCCCGGCGAGCTCGTCGAGGAGCTTGGCGACCAGGCCCGTCCACCCGGTCTGGTGCGACGCGCCGAGGCCCTTTCCCGTGTCGCCGTGGAAGTACTCGTGGAAGAGGAGAAGGTCCTTCCAGTGGGGATCGTCGCGGTAGATCGCGATGCCGTCGAAGACGGGGCGGCCGCCGTCCTTCCCGGGCAGGAAGATCGTGGCCAGCCGCCGGGAGAGCTCCTCGAACACCTGCAGCAGCGTCATCATGTGGCCCGAGCCCGTCGGGCATTCGACCTGGAAGTCGTCGCCCAGGTACTGGTGGTAGCGCCGGAGCGACTCGAGGATGAGGTAGTTGATCGGGAACCAGATCGGGCCGCGCCAGTTCGAGTTGCCGCCGAAGATGCCGGTCGTCGACTCGCCGGGGTCATAGGTCATCCGGTGCTCCACGCCGCCCGTGTCGGCCGAATACGGATGGTCGCGATGGTAGAGCGACACCGACCGGATCCCGTGGGGTGACAGGAACTCCTTTTCGTCGAGCATGAACCGCAGAACGCGGCGGAGCTGATCCGGCGTGACGAGCGAGAAGAGGACCCGCGTGCTGCCGCCGTGCCGGCTCATCGAAGCGGAGGAGGCGATCAGGTCCGGGCGGTTTGCGGCGAACCACTTCATGCGCCGCACGAACCCCGGGAATCGTTGGAGGAGCGCCGCCTCCCCGGTGACGACGGCCGAGAGCGGGATGAGCCCCACCAACGAGCGGATCCGGATCGGCACGTGGGCGCCGTCGGGCTTCCGGATCGCGTCGTAGAAGAAGCCGTCCTGCTCGTCCCAGAGGTTGAAGCCCTCCTCGCCCATGTGGTGCATTGCGTGCGCGATGTAGACGAAGTGCTCCCAGAACTTGCTCGCCACGTCCTCGTACGCCGGGTCGTCCACGGCGAGCTCGAGGGCCATGCCGAGCATGTTCAGGCAGTACATCGCCATCCAGCTCGTGCCGTCCGCCTGGCCGAGGATCCAGCCCGCCGGCAGCGGCGTGTTGCGGTCGAAGAGGCCGATGTTGTCGAGGCCGAGAAAGCCGCCCTGGAAGATGTTGTTGCCGAGCGCGTCCTTGCGGTTCACCCACCAGTCGAAGTTCAGGAGAAGCTTGTGGAAGACGCGCTCGAGGAAGACACGGTCCTTCCTTCCGGTCTTCTGCATCTCGACCTGATAGACCCGCAGGGCGGCCCAGGCGTGGACCGGGGGATTGACGTCGCCGAAGGCCCATTCGTAGGCGGGGATCTGGCCGTTGGGATGCATGTACCACTCGCGCAGCATCAGGATGAGCTGGTCCTTGGCGAACTGCGGGTCGACGAGGGCGAGCACGACGCAGTGGAACGCGAGATCCCAGGCAGCGAACCACGGGAACTCCCAGGTGTCGGGCATCGAGAGGACATCGGCGGCGTAGACGTGCGTCCAGTCCCGGTTGCGGCCGCGGCGGCGCTCGGGCGGCGGGGGCGGTTCCGCGGGGTCGCCGAGCAGCCAGCGGCGCACGTCGTAGGCGTAGTACTGCTTGGACCAGATCATCCCGGCCAGGCCCTGGCGCATGACGAGACGCTCTTCGGCCGCGAGCTTGCCGGAGATCGTCGCGGCGTAGAACTCGTCGGCCTCGGCCCGGGCGCGGGCGATCGTCTGGTCGAAATCGGCCCCGAGAGCGTCCGGTCCGACGGCGTCCTTCGTCAGGCGCAGCCGGACGCGGGTCTGCCCGCCGGCCGGAATTGCAGCCCGCGTCCACGCCGCCGCCTTCGTGCCGCGCCGCGCGGGATTCACGGCGTCGCGCCGGCCGCTCACGAGGTACGCGTGAAACGCGTCCTTCACGAAGGGCGCCGCGTTGGGCCTCCCGAACACCCGCTCGGTGTTCGTGTCGTTCTCGGTGAAGAGCAGCTCGGCGTCGGCGGAGCACTGCAGGTACAGGCTCCCGTATTCGGGGTCCTCGAGCGCGATCCGTCCGGGGTTCGCGTCGGCGGCGAGGCTCGGCCGCGCCGAGCCGTCCCAGGACCAGGTGTTGCGGAACCACACGGTGGGCAGCAGGTCGAGTGTGGCGGGCTCCGGCCCCCGGTTGTGGGCCGTGATCTCGACGAGGACGTCCTCGGGCGACGCCTTCGCGTATTCGACGAAGACGTCGAAGTAGCGCCCCCCGGCGAAAATCCCCGTGTCGATGAGCTCGTACTCGGGGTCGCCCGGGGCGCGCCGCCGGTTCTCCTCGAGGAGGTGAGCGTATGGAAATGCGGCCTGCGGGTACTTGTAGAGCCCCTTCAAGTACGAGTGTGTGGGCGTGGCGTCGAGGTAGAACCAGCACTCCTTGACGTCCTCTCCATGGTTGCCCTCGGAGTTCGTCAGGCCGAAGAGCCGCTCCTTGAGGATCGGGTCCTTCCCGTTCCAGAGCGCCAGGGCGAAGCAGATCCTCTGGTGGCGGTCCGAGATCCCGAGGATCCCGTCCTCGTTCCAGCGGTAGGCGCGCGAGCGCGCGTGATCGTGGGGGAAGTAGTCCCAGGCCGTCCCCTCCGCGCTGTAGTCCTCCCGGACGGTTCCCCAGGCGCGCTCGGAGAGATACGGCCCCCAGCGGTTCCAGTGGGCGGAGCGCCGGTCGTTCTCGGCGACCCGGCGGCCCTCGGCGGTGTCGGCGGGCTTCAAGCGCCGGGGCCCGGGTCGTGCCACCCCTCGTAGCCCGACACGAGACGATCCGCTTCCTTCGGCCCCCACGAGCCCGGGGCATAGGAGTGAACGGGGGTGACGTCGTCGAGAACTCCCTCGACCACCTTCCACGCGGCCTCGACCGCGTCCTCGCGGACGAAGAGGGTCTGGTCGCCCTTCATGGCGTCGGTCAGGAGGCGCTCGTAGGCTTCGACCTCCTCGCCCCCCGCGTCCTTGACGGCCGCGAGCTCCGTCGGCATCGAGACCATCTCGGGCCCGGGGCGCTTGACGCGGGCGCCGATCGAGATCGAGAGCTCGGGCCCGAGGCGCAGCCGCACGTAGTTGCTCTCCTCGGGGGAGAGGCGCGAGAGGGGCGGCCGCTTCAGGTCCACCATGACCTCGGTCGCCGTCAGCGGCAGGTTCTTGCCGGCCCGGATGAAGAACGGGACGCCGGCCCAGCGCCAGGAATCGACCTCGAGGCGGACCGCCGCAAACGTCTCGACCGTCGAGGACGGCTTCACGCCCGGCTCCTTCGTGTAGCCGGTGAACTGGCCGCGCACCACGTTCTCGGGCTTCAGCGGCCGGATCGCCCGGAAGACCTTGACCTGCTCGTCGCGGATGCGGTCGGCGTCGACCGAGATCGGAGGCTCCATGGCGAGGTAGCCGACCACCTGGAGCAGGTGATTCTCGATCACGTCGCGGATCGCGCCGGTCTCGTCGTAGAACCTGCCCCGGCCCTGGATGCCGAACTTCTCGGCCATCGTGATCTGGACGCAGTCGACGTAGTTCCGGTTCCAGATCGGCTCGAGGAACGTGTTGGCGAAGCGGAAGAACAGGACATTCTCGACCGCTTCCTTGCCGAGGTAGTGGTCGATGCGGAAGACCGACTCCTCGGGAAACGCCGAGTGAAGCGTGGCGTTCAACGCATGGGCCGTCGCGAGGTTGTGGCCGAAGGGCTTCTCGATGACGACGCGGGCGCCCTCGGCGCAGCCCGACTTCGCGAGCGCTTGGATCACGCTGCCGAAGAGGCTCGGCGGGATCGCGAGGTAGTGCGTGGGGTGTCTGGCCGCGCCGAGCGCCGCGCGGAGCTTCGTGAACGTCGCCGCGTCGCCGTAGTCGCCGTCGATGTACTGGAGCTGGGCCGCGAGGCGGCTCCACGCGGCCGGGTCGACCCCACCGCCGTATTCCTGGAGGCTCGCCTGCGCGCGCTCGCGGAGCTGCTCGATGGTCCAGCCGGACTTCGCGACGCCGATGACGGGCACCGCGAGGTGGCCGTGCTTGATCATGCTCTGGAGCGCGGGGAAGATCTTCTTGTAGGCGAGGTCCCCGGTCGCTCCGAAGAAGACGAGGGCGTCGGAGGCGGTCGCGGCGTCAGCGGACGCCATAGTCGTGCTCCTTCCCGTTCCACAGAGCGACTCCCCCGAGAAGGCCTTCCACGTTGCGGATCGTCTTGACTCCGTCGGGCAGCTCGATGCGGATCTTCCCGGCGTTGCCGCCTCCGATGTACAGCCGGTCGTAGTTGAAGAGCGCATGGAGGGACGCAATGGCCCGGCCGAGGCGCCGGTTCCACTTCTTCTTGCCGACCTTCTCGAGGGCCGCGTTGCCGAGCATGTCCTCGTAGGTCTTCCTGCTCCAGGCGGCGTGGTGGCCGAGCTGGAGGTTGGGCACGAGCCGGCCGTTGACGAAGAGCGAGGAGCCGAACCCCGTCCCGAGCGTGATCACGAGCTCGACCCCGTGGCCGCGCACCGCGCCGAGGCCCTGGACGTCGGCGTCGTTGGCGGCGCGCACCGGACGCCGGAGGGCCTTCGTCAGCGCGCGGTCGAGGTCGACGCCGACCCAGGAGGGGTGGAGGTTGAACGCGGTCTCCGTGACGCCGGCCCGCACGACACCAGGGAAGCCCACGGACACCCGGTCGAAGACGCCCTGCCTGTCGGCGAGGGAACGAATCGCGGCGATCAGCGCGCGGGGCGTCGCGGGGCGGGGCGTGTCGACCCGGAGGCGCTCCGTCACGGCCTTGCCGGCCGCGTCGACGACGAGGGTCTTGATCCCGCTTCCGCCGATGTCGACGCAGAGCGTCCGACGTTCCGGCGCCACGGGGTCAGCCCTTCTTCTCGACGTGGCCGCCGAACTCGTACCGCATCGCCGAGAGCAGCTGGTCGGCGAATCCGGCCTCGCCGCGGGAGCTGAAGCGCTCGAAGAGGGCGGAGGAGAGGACGGGGACGGGCACGCCCTCGTCGATCCCGGCGAGGATCGTCCAGCGTCCTTCGCCCGAGTCCGAGACCCGGCCCGAGAAGTTGGCGAGATCGGGAGACTTCAGGAGCGCGATCGCCGTCAGGTCGAGGAGCCACGACGCGATGACGCTGCCGCGGCGCCATACCTCGGCGACATCCGGCAGGTCGAGGTCGTACTGGTAGTGCTCGGGGTTCCGCAGCGGCGTCGTCTCTGCGTCGACCTCGCGCCGGCCTTTGCCGACGTTGGCGTTCTTGAGGATGTTGAGGCCCTCGGCGTAGGCCGCCATGATGCCGTACTCGATTCCGTTGTGGACCATCTTGACGAAGTGGCCGGCCCCGGACGGCCCGCAGTGCAGGTAGCCGTCCTCGGCGGTGCCGCCCGCCTTCTCGCGCCCGGGCGTCCGCGGGATGTCGCCGGGGCCCGGGGCGAGCGTCTTGAAGATCGGGTCGAGGCGCCGGACGGCGTCGGTGTCGCCCCCGATCATCATGCAGTAGCCGCGCTCGAGGCCCCAGACGCCGCCGGAGGTCCCGACGTCGACGTAGTGGATCCCCTGCGGCCGCAGCGCGTTCTGTCGCCGGATGTCGTCGATGTAGTAGGAATTGCCCCCGTCGATCAGAACGTCGTCCTTCTGGAGCTTGCCGGCGAGCTCGGCGACGGACGACTCGACGACCGCGGCCGGCACCATGAGCCAGACGGAGCGCGGCGGCTTCAGTTTCGCGATGAACTCGTCGAGCGAGCCGGCCCCCGCGGCCCCTTCGCCCGCGAGCTCCCGGATGCTCGCGGCGTTCCGGTCCCAAACGACGCATTCGTGGCCGGCCTTCATGAGGCGGCGGACCATGTTGGCGCCCATGCGCCCGAGGCCGATCATTCCGAGCTGCATTTTTCGCCCTCCGAGAACGAGAGGCGATTTCATATCACGCCCGGCGCGAGACGGGCCGGCCGGCCGTAGAATGGGCGCCCCACGGCGAAAGGAGAAATGGGAATGAGAAAACGAACGGTAGCATTGGTGTTCGCCCTCGGGGCGGCCGCCCTGCCCGCGGCGGCCGACGACCTGACGGGCCAGGACAGGGTCCTTTGCACCGCCGTCGCGGCGACGCGGTGCCTGGAGTCGGGAGGGTGCACATCCGAGGCGCCCTGGAACCTCAACATCCCGCAGTTCATCGAGGTCGACCTCAAGGACCGGACCTTCTCGACGACGAGGGCGAGCGGCGAGAACCGCATGACCCCGATCCGCTCGCTCTCGCGCGAGGACGGGCTCATCGTGCTGCAAGGGGTCGAGGCCGGCCGTGCTTTCTCTTTCGTCATCGATGAGGAGAGCGGGATGGCTTCGGTCGCCGTGGCGCGGGACGGGGCCACGGTGTCGATTTTCGGGGCGTGCACGCCGATGCCCCAGGGCAAATAGGGGGATGACCATGAAACGCATGCTGGTGGCGGCCGGCCTCGCCGCGCTTACTGCGACCTGGGGAACGCGCGTCGAGGCGCAGAGCGCGCCGGCACCAAAGACCCTCGCCGCTACGATGAACGTCTATGTCTTTCCGACGACGGGCCAGAATCCCGCGCAGCAGTCGCAGGACGAAGCCGAGTGCTACAACTGGGCGGTCCAGAACACGGGGACCGACCCGTTCCAGCTCCAGAAGCAGGCCCAGGCGCAGCAGCAGCAGGCAGCAAGCGCGCAGGCCCAGGCGTCTCAGACGGCGAAGGGTTCGGGTCTCAAGGGCGCGGCCGGTGGGGCCGCGGCGGGCGCGCTCTTCGGAGCAATCGGCGGAGATGCCGGCAAGGGCGCCGCGATCGGCGCGGCGTCGGGAGCGGTCGTGGGTCGTGCCCGAGGGCGCAAGTCGCAGGCCTCGGCGGAGGCGCAGGTCTCACAGCAGGCCGGCGCCGCCCAGCAGGCGACGGCCCAGCAGCTCGACAACTTCAAGAAGGCCTTCAGCGTCTGCCTCGAGGCCAAGAAATACATGGTCAAGTACTGAACCGGCGGACAGCTCCGGGTCTTCACGGACCTGCGATAGGCTGTCGCGCCAAATACAAGGAGGACATGCCAATGATTCGACTCATGAGGGTTCTCGCCGGCATCGCCGTGTGCGCCATGAGCGCCTCGGCGCTTCTGGCCCAGAGCACGACGGCCCCGGTCAAGGTCAATCCCTCGGCGGTGATCAAGAAGGCGGGAACGCCGCCTCCGGCCAACGCGACCAAAGGCACCTCGCTCGGGAAGGGCAAGGCGACGGTGAATACGGCCAACTCCCCGACCGACACCGACTCGGTGTGGGCGGACAGGATCGACATCGACGGCGACGGCAACGTCGACGACGTGCAGGCCCTGTGGGACGACGAGGACAAGGTCCTCTACTACTCCAAGGACGGCACGTTCAACTGCATGAACGGCGGCACGGGCTCGGGCGGGATGCTCGTTGCCGTGTACGCCGAGGGCAACGTCTACGGTAAGCCGGCCAACTCGGGGTGGTGGGTGGCCGAGGTCGACAAGGACGAGTGCAAGTCGCAGGCCTCCGGGCTCGTGGGCTGCAAGTTCAACGGCAGCGGCGCCAACACGGCGTGCGGCGTGGCCGTGATCGACAACAAGACCGACGACATCACGATCGTCGCGGTCAAGAACTAGCCCCGACCTGGTCGATTCGAGGGCCCCCGCGCCGGCGGCGCGGGGGCCTTTTCTTCGCTTCGGCGTCGACTCGGCGCGCCGGCGCCGATCCGCAATAGGCCTCTCGATCTCATGCCGACCTCGGTGACGGAAGGGCCGGGATCTCGAACGGACCGGTCTTCCCCCGAAGCCGCTTCCGTGCGGATCTGCTAGGCTGGCATGAATTCACCGTGAGTGCGCCCACGACCGCCCGGACGGCCGCGTGTCGGCCGGTAGCGATGGTTCCGCGGTTCGCGGCATGCCTGGCTTTCGTCGCCGGCCACGCGCTCGCCGCGACCGCGGTGGCGCAGGACGTCAGTACCCAGTTCTGGCCGGAGATCGACACGTTCGTCCGGCTCAATCAGAACATGCGGATTTACGTTCCCGTGAGCAAGACGCGCGAGGGAACCGACGATTCGGACCAGGACGGGACGGCGGGGGTCTACCTCGACTACTACATTCTGCCGCTGACGAAGCTCGGACTCCCCGGCCCGTCCAACGTCGTGCGCACGCATCGAATTCTGCTCCGCGCCGGCTACGGCTACACGGCCGGGGACGCTGGTCAGCCGGCCACCAACGCCTTTACGGCGGAAGCGACCGCGCGCCTCTCTCTGCCGTGGGAGCTCCTCGCGAGCGATCGGTCTCGCTTCGATCTGAACTTCACGGGCGGCGAATTCGACCCGCGATACCGGAACCGTTTCCGGATCGATCGCAGCGTCGACCTCGGCTCGTGGGTGTTGAACCCCTACGCCTACGGAGAGTTCTTCTACGACTTCAACGACGGGAGCTGGGTGAAGACCCGCGCCACCGCGGGCCTGGAGGTCCACGTCTGGGACAGGGTCGTGCCCGAGCTTTACTTCCAGCGCGACTACAACAGCGGTTCGGCCGGCGACGTCAACGGCTTCGGGCTGATCGTGAGCATCTACCTCCGCTAGCCGGCCGGGGCGACCGGAACCGGGAGGCGGCCGGTCGCCTCCGCCATCTTCGTCCGAAGCGTCAGGGAGCCGGGACGATCGTGTACACGACGCTGTTCGAGGCGGACGACGGCAGGTACCAGACGCCGTTCGATACGAAATAGGTCGTTCCGTTGATCGTCGTGTGCACGGCGCCGGACGGGAGCGTGTAGACCACCGAGCCCTTGGGATGCGAGGCCATCGCCGTTCCGGTCGCGACACCCGCGTTGTAGGCGGCCGTCGTGTTGGCCGCGCCGGTCGCGACACCGGCGGCATAGGCGCTCGACGTCGCCGCGGAGGTGCTCGCCGCTCCGGCCGCGTAGCCGGACTGGTACGAGGCCGTCGAGGACGCCTGGGCGCTCGACTTGGCTGCCGAAGCCCCGATGGCCGCCCCGGCCATCGCCGCGCCGGCGACGGCCCAGCCGCAGCCGCCGCACGAACTCGTCGGGTACGGGTGGTACGCCGGGTGGTACGGGTAGTAGGCCGTCGGCGGATGGTAGTAGGCGCCGCCGTAGTATCCGGTGTGGTACGTGCCGCCGTAGCCGGCATGCGTCGTGCCGCCATAGTAGTTGGTGTGCGTGGCGCCCTCGCCGTACTGGGCGTGCGTCGAGGTGCCGTAGGCGCTGTCGTGCGTCACGCCGGACCCGTAGCTCGCCGAAGTGCTGCCGCCGTAGGCGTTGGTGTGGGACCCGCCCGAGCCGTAGGAGCCGGACGAGTGGCCGCCGTAGGCATTCGAGTGCGCCCAGGCTGCCGCCGGGGCCGCGGCGAGCAGGCCGGTCAGCGCGGCCGCGAGTACGATTCCGAGCATCTTCCGCATGGGTTCCTCCTCACCGGGGCCTGGAGACGGGTCGGGGCGTCGGCTTCATTCCGATGGGCCTCGCGCCGGGCGGATTTTCGGACTTCATCCTCGGGTTGCCGAAGGCGATGCGGTCGGCGCCGGCGGCCTTCGCCGTCGTGAACCCGTTCGCGTCGACGGACGGGTTGAGCTGCCAGTTCGAGAACTGGACCGAGTGGCGCAGGTTGAAGGGGTCGTCGTAGTAGATGGCACGGGCCATCCGCGGCAGCCTGTCTTCCTTCCCGATCCACATCTGGACGAAGACGCCGTCGTCCTCGTAGGCGATGACGTCGGTCGTGGTCCCGCCGACGAGCATGGACTCGCCGAGGTAGAACGCGGTCGTGAGGCCGTCGGAGAGGTCCTTCCAGGGGTTGGACACGATCACGTCGGTGAACGGAAAGTACGTCCCGGCCACGTCGAAGATCTTCTCGAGCGCGGCATCGATCGTGGGCGGGGCGTCCGTGACGGCGACGAGGTTCTCGGCCGGATGGAAGCTCATCATGACCTTGCCGTCGTCGTAGAACTCGGTGACGGGTCCGTCGCCGAGCGTCAGGACCTTGAGCTTGTCGGGGCGCTGGAGCGTCGTCTCGTAGATCCGGCCGTAGACGATGGGCGGCCCCGCCAGGCTCGTGACCTCGTAGGCGCCGAGAGCCGTAAAGCTCATCGAGCCGGCGGCCGCGAGCTTTTCGCACGAGGCCTTGAGAACCTCGATCGCCTTCGGGTCGAAGACGGGTGGGGGGGCCGGCTTCGCGGCCTTCGCGCGTGCCGGCGGCTTCGGAGTCGGGGCCGCGGCTTGAGCGGCGGCGAAGGCCGCCCCGGCGCCGAGGGCGAGCGCGAGGGAGAGCGGTCGAACGAAACGATTCGGGCGGCGCATCGTGTCTCCGGCTACGGGATCATCCCGCACTGAAACAGCTTGTTGGCGATGGGCGCGGCAACCTTGTCGATGAACGCCTGCCGCATCTGGGGATCCGCCTTGAGCGCGGCGATGACGCGCTCCTTCATCCGCGCCTCCTCGCCCTGCGGCTTTTCGCTCTTCTGCTCGGCGAGCTGCACGCAGGTGGAGTTGTTGTATTTGTCGATGATCTTCTGGGCGATCATGTTCATCAGCGGGTACTGCTGCTGCTGCTGCTGCGCCTGGGGCACGGCGCAGATGAGAAGCGAGGCGGGGATCAGGGCGAGGACGCGGCGGCGACGGGTCATGACAGATCCTCCTTTCGCTCGACGATTCTAGTTGTTGCGGTTGTAGTTGAAGTTCGAGACCTGCAGCTCGAGTTGCCGGGCGGGGATCTGGATGTCGGCGTAGTTCATGTAGGACAGCCCCGCGGCCAGCGTGTTGAAAGTCGCGTTCATCGTGATGGAAGTGCCCTGGTAATTCGTCGCGATGAAGACCTTGGCCGCCTTGTGGGTCGCGGCGTTGATCCAGAGGGTCATCGAGTCGCCGGGAGCGATGACGCTGCCGCTCGAGAGCGCGAGCAGGCCGGTCGCGTCGGGGCCGCTGACCTGGGCCTTGTTGTAGAAGGTCAGCAGCTGAGGGCTGGAATCGAGCGTGTACTGCTGGAGGAGGGACTTCAGCCCGGCGACGTACTCCTTCATCTCCTTTTGCTTCGCCTCGGCGATGCGCTTGCGCAGGCCGAAGCGGGGCAGGGAGGGCCCCTGGTCGCTGACCAGGCTCTTCTGGTACCGGCCGTTGACCCAGTTGACCATCTCGACGCGCGTGTCCTTGACGACGCCGTCCGCGAGGACCTCCGTGCGCTGGTCCCAGGTGTACTGCTGCATGGCCGTCGCGTTGGCCTGGCGGGCGGCGGTGACTTTCTGCGCGATCTGCGCGCGCATGGCCTGGTTGGCGGCGTCCTGGGCCGGCAGGGGAAGGGCCGAAAGCAGGGCCGCCGCGAGGGGCAGGGTCGACCGGATTATCGTCATAGATTCCCTCCTGTTCACTTGGCCGCGGGAAGAAGCAGGATGAAGGCGAGCTGCATGCGCCAGGTGGGGCCGACGTCGGGCTTCGCCGCGTAGTAGCCGCCCCCCGCCTGGATGCTGAAGGGGAACGGGCCGAGCTTCGTGAGCTTGCTGACGAGGAGGTTCACCGGAACCGTCCAGCGCTGATCGGGCGCCGCCTCCCAGTTGTAGGTGGACTGGGACTGCAGGGTGAACGTGACCGCGTCCTTGTTCGTGTAGGCAAAGAAGGGCTGGATGAAGGCCTGGCTGAAGGTCGGCAGATCCGTCTTGCCCGTGTCGGCGATCGAGAACTGCTGGTTGACGAGGGCGCCGATCGTCCAGCCGCCGGTCTGGTACAGGCCCACGGCCGTCGGGCCGATCAGCCACTGGCCGCCGCCGAGCAGCGGGTTCGACGTCATCGGCAGCCCGAAAACCGGGCCGACGCCCCACGTAAATCCCTGCGAATTGGCCGGCGAGAAAAACGTCGAGAAGGTGATCGTCCCGAGGCCCGAAACCGGGCCCACGCCGGGGCCGAGCTCCGGCTGCGAGATGTAGGGCACGATGAATCGGCCGATCATGTTCCAGTCTTTCGTGATGTGGAACGGCACGACCGGCTGGAAATTCATGACGAACTGGAGGTCGTCGTTGGGGCCGTACCCCTCCTGCCAGTTGAACTGGAGCGGGATGCTCACGAGATCCGCGATCGGGTTCGACAGCTTCTTGGCGAGGTCTTCGGAGTTGTCCGCGGCGGTCTTTTCGCCCGGGGGTTCCTGGGCGGCCAGCGCTCCCGAGAGGAGGGCGGCGACGATCGCGAGTCCGAGTCGTCGGGTCATCTGCGGGATCCGGGGCATCGGGGTCCTCCTTGGGTTCGGCTTTTCGACTCCGGCTCTCGGCCGCCGCGGATTCGGGGATTCCATCCCGACGCTCGGGCCGACCCATCGACGGCGGGGATGCTACCCCAGCTGCCCGACGGGAGTGCCATCCTGTCCGACCTTGGAGAGAAGGGCCGGGGCGGCGCACCGCCCCGGCCGGTTCTTGCTGCTTTTCCGCTACTCGCTCATCTTGTTGTTGCGCTGGGCGGCCTCGAGCTTCTGGAGGTCCGCCGGCGAGAGCTGCGGCCGGTCCACCTTGACCGTGAGCTTGTTCAGCTTCGCCGTCAGCGCGAAGGGCGGCTGATAGTCGGCGTCGTTGACGCCGGTCAGCGTGTCCGAGCCGATGTCGAAGCTCTCGTCCCACTGGAAGATGAGCGGGATCGTGTGCTCCATCTTCTGTGTCGCGACCGGTTTCCCGTCCACCTTGAGGGTTCCGGTGCCGCTCTGCCCGATGCCCGTCATGTTGTTGAAGGCCAGCGTCTCGGCTCCGAGGCCGTCGTAGTGGAAGTCGAACTCCACCGTGTGCCGTCCCGGCGCGAGGGGGTCGGGCGCTTCCCAGCGGATGCGCTTGAGGTCGACCATGTTCCAGAGGAAGACGGGCTTGCCCTTCAGGAGATAGAACCCGTAGCCGCCGAAGCGGCCGCCGGAGGTCAGGATCATGCCCTCGGCGCCACCCTGCGGAACGTCGATGTCCGCCGTGACCGTGTAGGAGCAGTTCATCAGCAGGGGAGAGTCGCCCTGGGGCAGGCCGACCATCGGCTTCGTGTAGACGAACTCGTTGCGCCCGGCCGTGATGTTGGGACGCGAAGCGACGAGCCGGGTCGCGACCGACGCGTCGAGCGGAAGGACCTGGTACTTCTTCGCCTCCTCGAGGAAGATCGCCCTGAGCTCCTTGAGCTTCTCGGGGTTCTTCGACGCGAGGTCCTCGGACTGCGAATAGTCGTTCGTCAGGTTGTACAGCTCCCAGGTCACGTTGTTGAAGGGATCCGGATTGACGGCGCCGACGACGTCCCAGGGCGACCGGATCACTTTCGTCGAGGCCATCCAGCCCTCGTGGTAGATGGCGTGGTCGCCCATCATCTCGAAGTACTGGGTCTTGTGCCGCGACGGGGCGTTGGCGTTGGCCTTGTCGAACGTGTACGCGAAGCTGACGCCTTCGATCGGCGACTGCTTGATGCCGTCGACAGAGTCGGGCTGTCGGATTCCGGTCGCTTCCAGGATCGTCGGCACCACGTCGATGACGTGGTGGAACTGGTTCCGGATGCCCCCGAGATCCGTGATGTGGCCGGGCCAGGACACCGCCATTCCCTGGCGCACGCCGCCGAGGTGCGAGGCGATCTGCTTGGTCCAGGTGAAGGGCGTGTCGAACGCCCAGGCCCAGCCGACGGCCATGTGGTTGTACGTCTTGTCCGAGCCCCAGACGTCGTAGAAGTACTTGAGCTGGTCGGCGACGGGCACCTGGACGCCGTTGAACATCGCGACTTCGTTGGGGGTTCCGATGAGCTGGCCTTCCGCGCTCGTCCCGTTGTCGCCGTTGATGTAGATGATCAGCGTGTTGTCGAGCTTGCCCATGTCGTCGACGGCCTGGATGACCCGGCCGATCTCGTGATCGGTGTACGCGACGTAGGCGGCGAACACGTCCACCTGCCGCAGGAACATCTTCTTCTCGTCGGGGGTCAGCTGCTCCCAGCGCTTCAGGAGCTTGTCGGGCCACGGCGTCAGTTTCGCGTTGGCCGGGATCACGCCGAGCCGCTTCTGGTTGGCGAAGATCTCGTCCCGCAGGGCGTTCCAGCCCTTGTCGAAGAGGTGCATGGCGCTGATCTTCTGGATCCACTCGGGCGTCGGGTGGTGCGGGGCGTGGGTGCCCCCGGGCACGTAGTAGCAGAAGAACGGCTTCGAAGGATCGATCTGGTTAATCCGGTTCATCCAGTCGATCGCGTCGTCGGCCATCGCCGTCGTGAGGTTCCATCCCGGGTGCCCGACGTTCGGATAGATCTGCGTGGTGTTGCGGAAGAGATTCGGCTCCCACTGGTTCGTGTCGCCGCCGACGAAGCCGTAGAAGTACTCGAATCCCATGCCGAGCGGCCACTGGTCGAAGGGACCGACCTGGCTGGCGGTGAACGTCGGGGTGTTGTGGTCCTTGCCGAACCACGAGGTCGAAAAGCCGTTGTCGAGCAGGATCCGGCCGATCGTCGCCTTGTCTTTGGCGATGATGCTGTTGTAGCCGGGGAAGCCCGTGGATTGCTCCGAGATGACTCCGAAGCCCGCCGAATGATGGTTGCGTCCGGTGATCAGGGCCGCGCGGGTGGGGGAGCACAGCGCCGTCGAGTGCATCTGCGTGTAGCGCAGGCCGGCTTTCGCGATGCGGTCGAGGGCCGGAGTCGGTATGACTCCTCCGAACGTGCTCGGCACGCCGTAGCCCGAGTCGTCCGTCATGATCAAAAGGACGTTCGGAGCGCCCCTGGGAGGCACGACGCGGGGCGCCCACCAGGCCTTCGACTCGAGGGCGTTCTCCTTGATCACGCCGCCGAACGGCGGGTCGGGCGGTGGAAGCTGCTTGCCGTCGATCGACGTCGTGGCGGCCGGGGAGCCCGGCGGAGCGGACTGCTGGGCGAAGACCGGAACGGCAACCGTCAGAGCGAGTGCCAACAGCCCGAATCGGGATTCCTTCGATCTCATCTGAAAGCCTCCTTGCGTTTCCGTGGCGCGCGGCTGTGCATCATATTCGACAGAGATTGGTTCTCACGACTCGGATTCCGGGCGCGAGGGCGCGATCGGGGCCATCGATTCCGGTTCAGCCGGGCGTGCTTTCGGTCGAACCGCCGCGGGGACTTCGCCGACGCGCGGCGAGCAGTAGCGGCCTCCCGCGAGGACGGTCTCGGCCGCGGTGAGGAGATCCTCCGCGATCGATTGCCGGAGGACGTAGCCGTCGGCGCCGCAGCGGAGCGCCGCTTCGGCCGCGATCCGGGTGGGGTGGGGGGAGAGCAGGATGACTTTCTGCTCCGGTCGGAGCTCGCGGAGCCGTCGAAGCGCGCCGAGACCGTCGGTCGCGAGGCCGAGGTCGAGAACCGCGAGCGCCGGCTGCAGGAGCCGGGCGCCCTCGACGAGCGATGCCTCGTTCGACACGGTCACGACGGCCGCGAACATCGAACCGAGGAGGCCCTGGATGCCTTCGAGCAGGCCCTGATGGCGTTCGGCGAGCAGCAGGCAGCTCGGCGGGGCCGTCGCCGGGTCCGGGTCGGAGGGCATGTGAAAGCAGTCTCGCCGCGGCGGGGCCCGCGCGCACCTCGCAAATCTACGAGGTGCAGCCGTTTCCGAGGATTCGCCGCTCAGAGGACCGCGATGCCATGCTCGAAGGCGAATCGGACGAGCTCCGCGCCGGTGCGCAGGCCCAGGGTCTCCATCATCTTGTATTTATGGAACTCGACCGTTCGCGTCGACACGCCGAGGAGGGCCGCGATCTCCTTGGCGGCCTTTCCCGCCGCCAGCAGCTGCAGGATCTCCCGCTGGCGCGGGGTCAGCGACGCGGCGGCGTCGCCTGCGGGGCGCCGGGAGCGGCTGTCGGTCACGGACAGGTCGCCGGCGATCTCCGGGGTCACGAACGTCCGGCCCGCCAGCGCCGCGTGGATCGCCGCGATGAGCTCGGCCGGGGCGGAGGATTTCAGGACGAAGCCGGAGGCGCCCGCCGCGAGCGCCCGCCGCGCGTAGGCGGTCTCGCGATGCATGGTGATGACGACGACGCGCGCGTCGGGGTTGTCCTTCTTCAGCAGCGGGATCGCGTCGAGCCCGTTCAGGCGCGGCATCGTGATGTCGGCGACGATCACGTCGGGCTTCAAGCGGGCGGCGGCCTCGACCAGCGCGCGTCCGTCCTCGACGAGGCCCACGAGCTCGAACTCGGGATCGAGGAGACGCTTCAGGCCCTCGGCCATCATCCGGTGGTCGTCGGCGAGCAGGACGCGGGCCCGCTTCACGAGGCCCTCGTTTCCGACGGCGCCCAGACCTCGATCGTCGTGCCGCGCCCCGGAGCGCTCCGGATGTCGATGCGCCCGCCGAGGAGCTCGGCCCGTTCCCGCATGCTCGCGAGGCCGAGGCCCGGGCGGGCGCGCTCGGCCAGCGGGTCGAAGCCGGCGCCGTCGTCCCGGATGGAGAGGCGGACCCCGCCCGCCTCGGGCTCCATGGCGAGGTCGACCGCGCTCGCACCGGCGTGGCGCGCCGCGTTGCGGAGGGCCTCCTGGGCGATGCGGAAGAGACCCAGCGCGGCGTCGCGCGAGAGCCCGGCGATCGACTCCGGTGCCTGGAGCCGCACCGGCAGCGACTCGAGGCTCGCGAGGCGATCGCACTCGATGCGGAGGGCCTCGGTCAGGCCGAGGTCGTCGAGGGTCGAAGGGTGGAGCTGATAGGCCAGCCGGTGCACGTCCTCGGAAATGCGCGACAGCTCGCCGCGCATCTCGGCCGCGCCCCCGGCCCCGTCGGCGGAGCTCGAGCGCCTTTCCAGCTGCGCCGCGTCGATCGAGAGGCGCGCGAGGCGCTGGCTCAGGTCGTCGTGGAGCTCACGGGCGATCGACTTGCGCTCGTCCTCCTGGGCGGTGATGAGGCGGCGGTTGAGGGCCCGGACGCGTTCCTCCGCGCGGCGCCGGCGGGCCCGCTGCGCGAGCAGGGCCAGGAGAAGGAACGTTTCGACGGCGAGCACGGCCGAGCCGATCAGGACCGGTCGGCGGTATGCCTCCCAGAGGGAGGGCGGGCGGTAGCGAATCTCGCTGCCCTTCGGGAGCCGCCGCTCGTCGATGCGCCAGCGCCGCAGCTCCCGCCAGTCGTAGACGTTGCGCAGGGGCTCGACGGGGCCGACGGGCGCGCGGGAGGGCGCCTCGCCGGCGAGAATGGACAACGCGACGGCCGCGCCGCGACGGCCTTCCCCGTCGATGTCGACGAGAGGGCCTCCGACGATGCCCCGGCCGAGCTCGCTCTGGAAGAGGCCGAAGACCGGCGCGCTCGAGGCCGATCGGATTGCTGCGAGTCCCTCGTGCTCCTCGTGTCCCACGCCGGCGGCGTCGACGTTCAGCAGGCCGAAGAGCACCGCGGACTTCGCCGGAAGCGCCGCGACCGCGCGACGCATGGCGGGGAGGGGAAGGCGATCGAGCCATTGGAATTCGACCCGGCCGGCGAATGCGGCGAACTCCCGCTCGGCCTGAACGCGCCAGAACCGCTCGAGGGGCGAGTCGCCGATCACGACGGCGATCCGGGCCGTCCCGGGAAGCAGGTCGAGGATGCTCTCGATCGCCGAGACGAGCTCCAGGTGGATCGCGACGACGGCCTGGTTGGGGGATTCGGGCACGTCCCGCACCCGGCGGGCGTCGAGGCCCGTGATCAGAAGGGGAGCGGCCGTGAAGATGGGGTCGCGGTGGCGGAGCGCGAACTGGGCCGCGGCGCCGCCCACCGTGACGGCGAGGTCCACGCGGCGGCTGCCGAGGAGGGCGACGAGGTAGTCCGCGAAAGGCCCTTCCTCCGCTGGTTGCGCGAATCGCGCCATCTCGAGCGGCACTTCGAGAAACTCCACGGGCCCCGGCCATTTCAGGGCGATCTCGCTCCGCATCGAAGCCGTGAAAGCGCCGAACGGGGCGAACCGGTTCCCGAACGAGCTGACGATGAGGACGCGGCGCGGCGCGGTTTCGTTCTCAGCCGCCCCCACGGGCGCCGCCGTCAGCACGACCGTGGCGACGAGGGCCGCGATGGAGGTTCCGAAAACGCGCGCCACGAGCGACTCGGGGCGATCCGGTCAGAACGGGAGCGGCATGGCGAACTGGACGTAGAGGCCCTGGCCGCGGGTCGTGAACTTGCCTCCGAAGTCCCAGAAGTACCGGACGGTCAATGCCCCCTGCAGGGTCGTGAACTCCGGGCCAACGCCGTTGATCTGCGACTTGTTCTCCCGCATGAGCAGGGGAGCGTCGATGCCGGTCGTCGAGGTGACCTGGAACTGGGAGTAGCCTGCCAGGCCGACCCAGCCGCTGAACATGCCGCCCTTCTCGCCGTAGTCGCGGCCGAGGCCCCACATGTACGTGAAGGGGTTGCCGGTCTTCCAGTCCTGGCCTTCCTTCTTGGAGTTGAAGTCGTAGAAGAGCGACGCCGAGCCGTGCCACAGCCGGGCTTTGTCGAAGTAGCCCGTGATCCGGAACGAGAGCTCGTTGGTCCACATGCCGAGCGACGTGTTGTTGGGCGCCCCCGGCTCGTACCGGCCCGTCGGGGCGTAGAAGGCGTAGTGGACGATGATGTCCGTGCCGCCGGCGGCCAGCGGCATCGGCTTGTCGCTGTGCCAGCCGAGCATCACGGGAACGACCCAGAGCTGAGACGCCGCGATGCCCGTGGATCCCGCCACGCCCAGACGGGGAGATTCGAGCCGGGCGTTGGCGAACGGCATCGCGACCAGGGCGCCGTAGTTGGCCCCGAAGAGCTTGAAGTTCGACACGTACTGGACGAGGGGGCCGAAGATCTCCTGCGTGAGGTTCGGGCCATCGACGGCGTTCTTGTCGGGCCCCACGAGCTGGTCGGCCCAGGAGATGTCCCCGAACATCCCCGCATACAGCCCCGGCGGAGGCATCACGCCCGCCTTGTTTCCGAACTCTCCCTTGATGATCAGCTGCTGCGCGGACGCCCCGGCCGCGAGGCCGAGCGCGAGCGCCGCCGAGACGAAGACCCGCCGAAGGGACTGGAATCGCATGTTGCTCCCGTGCCGTGAGGCGCAAAGAAAAGGGCGGCCGGACATCCCGGCCGCCCAGGAAACTCGAGTGCGGTCGGGCGCCCTACTTCCCGGAGCCCGGAGGGAAATTCGCGAAGAGCTTCTGCATCGCCTCGCCGACCTTGCCCTGGTCCTCGCCGTTGCCGGAGACCTGGTCCTTGGCGATCCCGCGCCAGACCATCTCGTGCGTGCTCGGGTCGACGAGGTCGACGATCAGCGTCCCGATCGGGATGTTCGTCTCCGTGGCCGTGGCCATCCCGCCCATACCGCCCCAGCCGCGATAGCCGAACCCGCCCATGCTCGTGGCGTTCCACTGCCTCTGCTGGCTCAACACGGTGTGCGAGTACACGAGGATGCTGGGATTGGTGGTCGTCGGCTGCCAGCCCTTGGAGGTCAGGGCCGTCGTAATCCCGTCCTCGATCCGCTTCTGCGTAAACGTGATCGGATCCCTGGTCCCTTCCATCAACTGAAAGGTGCTGTACTTCGACCAGTTGACCGTGTGGTCGTAGTCGACGGCAACCGTCATCGTCGAGCAGGCCACGGAGAGGGCTGCGGCCAGAGCCACCAGGAAGATCGCTGCTTTTCGCATTCGTGCTACTCCTCAATTTCCGACTTTGTCGACTGCGTCAATTTTGTGACGGCTATCGTATTCCATGCGGGCGCCGGCCGTCACCGGCGAAATCCGCCGCCGCCGCCCCAGCCGCCGGACCGGCCGCCCCAGCCGCCGCCCCCTCCCCATGACCGGTCGCCGCCGCCCGAGCCGCCGCCCCAGTCGTGGTTTCCCCAGCCGCTGTTCGAGAAGTTGCTCCACCGCTGGTCGCCCGTCGATCGGGCGTTCGACCAGTTGTCGAGGTTCTTGGATTCCGCGGAGGACGCTCCCTGCCAGGTGCTGCCGCTGCCGCCGACGTACTTCTGCCAGCCGTTGCCGGTGTTGGAATAGATGTTGCCGTTGTGGTCGGCGTAGTAGTTGCCGTTGACCTTGGCGACGCCGCTCTGGTCGCCGTGGATCGCCCCGCCCGAATACGTGTTGCCTCCCGCCCCGGTGACCGTGCCATGGGATGCGGTGACCGAGTTGCCGGTGTACGCGTTGCCGACGGTCGCACGGCCGCCGGCGGCCGAGGCTCCGGTCGTCGGGTTGTAGGCGGCCCCGCGCCCGCCGGAGGCGTAGTTGCCCGTGTAGACGTTGTAGGCCTGACCCCGCTGGCCCCAGCCCTGGGCGCCGGTCTTCGAGTTGTAGAAGGTCCCCTCCTGGCCGTGCCACGCGTTGCCGGTCCAGGCGTTGTACCCGCCGCCGCTGCGCGTCACGGCCGAAGTCGATCCCCATTGGCTGTAAACGTTGCCCGAGGACCAGCGGGCGTAGCCCGGCCCCCAGACGGCGCCGCCCCCGTAGCCCCACGCCGCGGCGCCGTAGTGGCCGTACCAGCCGCCCCACGCCGCGCCCCAGCCCCATCCGTAGTAGCCCCAGCCGTAGCCGCACATCGCGGCGCCCATCGCGAATCCGCAGCCGATGCCGAAGGCGAAGGCCCAGCCCGTGTACGGGGTGTACGCCATGTTGACGCCGTAACCGTAGGTGACGGGTGGTCCGTACCAGACCGTTCCGACCCAGGGCGAGTAGTCGTAGCCCGTGCCGTACACGACGACGCCGTTGTAGATGATCGCCCCGGTGTAGCCGGGCGTGTAGCCGGCGTACACGACGGTCGGCGTCGAGCCGTAGACCTGCACGTAGGTCAGGTAGTAGAGCGGCGACGACGGCGGGATCGTGTAGATCGACGGAGGCACCCAGGCCGCGACGATCCAGGGGCCGGTCATCGCGCTCGACGTGAACCAGATGCCGCTCTGGCACATGTAGTAGGCATGGGGTCCGGTCACGATGATCGGCGTGGACGCGTTGACGACGTATTGAAGGGACGTGGACTCGACGGGCTTGAGCTCCGGGGTCCCGTCAAAGGTGATCTTGGAGGCCTGGGCGGTGCGCTTGACCGTCGCCGTCTGCGGGATGCTCGCCGCGATCACGGACGCCTGGGCCTGCGTCGTCCCGGGCACGGACGCCTTCACGTTTTCCATCGGGCTGTCGTCGGGGATCTTCGCGAAGTCCGCCGGCAGGGTCGCCGTCGGGACGAAGGTCCAGGGCCCGGAGGTGTCGGGCGCGCTGAACCAGCGGCCGGCGATCAACACGTAGGTGTTCTGGTTCCCGATGTCCTTGAATACGCGCCCTGTGGTGTTCTTGATGTAGAGGAGGTTCGTCCCGGGGATCTCTTCGTAGTTCGGCTCCCCGCCGACGACGATGAGCTCGGTCGGTTGAGTTTCCATGAAGACGACCGGGACGGGTTTGTTCTTCAGGGACGGCCTGACGCCTTTCGCGTCCGACGAGCCGCCCGTCATCGGGTCTCCGTTCTTCGCCGCCAGGATCGCCTTGAGGGCCTTGTCGAGGTTGTCCTTGCGTCCCAAGTGCGGGTCCGAGACCTTCCACGGTCCGCCGACCGAGGCCGCTTCCATCCAGCCGTCGAAGAGGTGGAAGTACATCTCGCCCGAGTCGGCCTTCAGCACGATGGAGCTGGTATTGATGAGTCGCTGAAGGTCCGTGCCGGCCTGCGGCTTGAAGACCGGCGCGCCGTCGATCAACACGAGCACGGCCGGGACGTTAGAGAACAGGACCTTCGGCGGCGCGTCGTTGAGCGGCCGTGACTCCCCTTCGGTCTTCGCGGCGAGGATGCCGAGGTTGGCCTCGAGGCGGTCGAGCGAGATCGCCTTGGAGCGCTTGGAGGGCTCGAGCTCGTGGAGCGCCTCGATCCACGCGGCGGCGTTCTGCGGCGCCGACGGAAAGCTCGAGCGCGTGATCGTCAGGTCCTCGAGGTAGACCAGCCGGTTGACCTTGTCGACGTCGGTCCGCGCCGTGAACCAGATGACGCCGAAGGTCGGGTCCTTGCTCCCCGATTCCTGGACGGACACGGCCGCGTGGGCCTCGAGCTGGTTGTTCTTCCAGGAGTCGACCTGCGGCTGGTAGATGAGAAAGGTGTTGGACCCGTTGACGAGCCGCCGCGGCCACGGATCGCTCGGGGCGGCCGCGGTCGCGGCTGCCGTCGCGGGGGCGGCCGGGGTGGACTGCTGCGCCTGCGCCACCGGTACGGCGGCGACCCAGGCCGAGATGAGACCGGCGATTCCGGACCGAAAGAGCTGTCGGAACATATGGACCTCCGATCAGCCGGCGAATATACACTTGCCGGCGCCCGATGGAGACCATAAGGAGAATCATGACTCTGGCCGAGATCAGCGTCGCCTTCGCGGGGTGTCTTTTCGTCGGGGTGCTCATCATGCTGGAGGTCGGCCGGCGCATCGGCGGCCGTCGCCTGGCGCGCGATCCCCAGGGAGCCCGCACGGGGGTGTCCGCCGTGGAGGGCGCTCTCTTCGGCCTCCTCGGGCTGATGATCGCGTTCACGTTTTCGGGGGCGGCCAACCGGCTCGACGCCCGCCGAAAGCTCATCACCGAGGAGGCCAACGCGATCGGCACGGCGTGGCTTCGGATCGACTACCTGCCAGCCGAGGCCCAGGAGCCCATGCGCGCTCTCTTCCGGGAGTATCTCGACTCCCGACTCCTGACGTACCAGAGGCTTCCCGATCTTCGCGCCGCCGAGGCCGAGCTCGCGCACTCGATCCGGCTGCAGGGCGGTATCTGGAAGCAGGCGGTCGCGGCGGTCAAGGGCGGGTCTCCGGGACCGAGCGGCAACTCTTTCCTGTCGGCATTGAACGACATGTTCGACATCGTGACCGAGCGGACGATGGCCGCGCGCACGCACCCCCCGGTCGTCATCTACTGGATGCTGGCGGTGCTCGCCCTGGCGACCTCGCTCTTCGCCGGGGACGGGATGGCAGGATCGAAATCCCGCAGCTGGGTCCACGTCCTCGGGTTCGCGGCCATGCTTTCGCTCACCGTCTACGTGATCCTCGACATCGAATACCCGCGCCTCGGCTTCATCCGCCTCGATGCCGGTGACCGCGTTCTCATCGAGCTTCGGGAAGGAATGAAGTGACGGGCTGTCCCACCCGAGCGTGAGAGGATGCGCGCCATGAAACGCAACGCCGTCCTCGCGACGCTCCTCGCCCTGGGGTCACTCGCCTGCGCCTCGGCCCCGAAGATCAAGGTCGGGTGGGACCAGCACGCCGACTTCAAGAAGTACAGGACCTGGGCCTGGAAGCCGGACGGCTCCATCAAGGACCCGGTCTGGGAAAAGCGTTTTCGAGACGTCCTCTCCGACCAGCTCGAGAAGGACGGCCTGAGACAGGTCGACGTCGGCGCCGGCCCCGATCTCTGGGCGGTCGTGCATGCGCGCCTCTCGGCCGAGACCCAGGTCGTCTCGTACGATCCGGGCTGGGGCTACGGCTGGGGCGCCTGGGGACCGAGCTACACGGAGATCTACCAGATCCCGGTGGGGACGATCCTCGTCGACCTCGTGGACGCGAAGCACAAGGAGGCGGTCTGGCAGGGCCGGGTGAACGGCTACATCGCGCAGAACAAGACGAACGAGGAGCGCGAGGAAAAGCTGATCGCGATCATCGCCGAGATGTTCGCGGGCTATCCGCCGGCGACGACCCCGGCGAACTGAGCGCCGCGCTCTCGCCGGCCGTGAGGCGGTAGCCGGCGGCGAGCCGCCGGTAAGCGTCCACCTCCGCCGACGCCCAGGCGGCGTCCCGCCCGAGTTCGCGGGCGAGCAGCCGGGCGGTCTCCGGCGCCGCGTCGACCGAGGCCGCGGCGTCGAGCAGGAGGCTGCGGGTCCGGCGCGACAGGACGTCCTCGAGCCTGCGCGCCATCTCGTGCCGCGCCGCCCAGACGACGAGCGCGCGGGCGTAAGGCAGGCGCGGGTCGAGCGGCGCACGCAGGCCCGGTTCTTCGCGAATGAGCTCCTCGATCGCCGCGGCATCGCTGCCGTAGAGGGAAAGCGGATCGGCGGGCGTCGCCGGTTCCGACGCCTTCCACCCGTGCAGGCGGAGCGTCTCGGTCGAGCACGGACGCGGCGGCAGCCCGCCGACCTCGATGACGCGCTCGAGCGTGTCCTGTGCCATGCGCCGGTACGTCGTCCACTTGCCGCCGACGATCGTCACGAGCCCCGAGGCCGAGATCAGTACCTCGTGGCTGCGCGAGAGTTCCCGGGTGGCCTTGCCGGGCACGCGGACGAGGGGCCGTTGCCCGGCGAAGGCGCACAGCACGTCGGCGCGCGTCGGGTCCATGGCGAGGTAGCGGCCGGCGTTGCGGAGGATGAACTCGATCTCGTCGGGAAGGGGCCGCGGCTCCATCTCCGGCTGCGGCATGGCCGTGTCCGTCGTGCCGACGAGCGCCCGGCCGTGCCAGGGGATGACGAACAGGACGCGGCCGTCGTCGGTGTGGGGAACCATGATCGCGGAGTCGCCCGCGAGGAATTTGCGGTCGAAGACGAGGTGCACGCCCTGCGACGGCTGGACCGCCGCGGGCGCCCCCGGGTCGTCGAGGCGGCGGATGCCGTCGGCGAAAATCCCCGTCGCGTTGACGACGGCACGGGCCTCGACCGTGTGGTCCTCGCCGGACTCGAGGTCGCAAAAGCCGACCCCCGAGACGACGCCGCCGCGGCGGGAGAGGCCGGTGACGCGCGCGTAGTTCAGGAGGCAGGCGCCCTGATCGTCGGCCGTGCGCGCGAGCGTGACCGCCATTCGGGCGTCGTCGAACTGGCCGTCGAAGTACATGACGCCGCCGAGCAGGTCCTCCCGTTCGACGTTCGGAATCCGGGCGATCGTCTCGTCGCGGTCGAGGATCCGGGACGGCGCGAGGTTGAGCTTGCCCGCCAGCAGGTCGTAGGCCTTCAGCCCGATCCCGTAGAACGGCGCCTCCCACCACCGGTAGCGGGGGACGACGAACGGGAGGTGACGGGCGACGTGCGGGGCGTTGGCGTGAAGCAGCCCTCGTTCGTGGAGCGCCTCCATCACGAGGCCGAGGTCCCCCTGCTCGAGGTACCGGACGCCGCCGTGCACGAGCTTCGTGCTGCGGCTCGAAGTTGCGGAGGCGAAGTCGGCCTGCTCGAGGAGGAGGGTGCGGTAGCCGCGGCTCTGCGCGTCGACCGCCACGCCGAGGCCGGTCGCCCCGCCGCCGACGACCACGACGTCCCAGGTCCCCGCCGCGCCGAGCCGGCGGAGCATGATCTTGCGATTCATGCCCAGTGGCGGGCGCGCTCGACCGCGCGGCGCCAGAGCGCCCGGCGGGCGCGGCTTTCCCGGCGCGGCATTGCCGGCGCGAACGTGCGCCCGACCGAGCGTGTCTTCGCGAGCGCGTCGAGGTCGGGCCAGACGCCGGCGGAGAGCCCGGCCATGAAGGCGGCACCGAGGGCCGTCGTCTCGAGGTTTTCGGGGCGCACCACCCGCACGCCGAGCAGGTCGGCCTGGAACTGCATCAGCAGATCGCTCGCCGCGGCGCCGCCGTCGACGCGCACCTCGCGCAGGCGCGCCCCGGTGTCGGCCTCGATCGCGGTCATGACGTCGGCGACCTGAAAGGCGATTCCCTCGAGCGTGGCGCGGGCGACGTGTGCCCCGGTCGATCCGCGGGTCAGCCCGAGGATCGCGCCCCGGGCGGTCGCGTCCCATTCGGGCGCACCGAGGCCGGTGAAGGCCGGGACGACCACCACGCCCCCGGAATCGGGAACGGTCGCGGCCAGTGCGTTGACGTCCGGCGCCCCGGCGATGATTTTCAGCCCGTCGCGCAGCCACTGCACCGCGGCGCCCCCGACGAACACGCTTCCCTCGAGAGCGTATTCGATCGGCCCCTTTCCCATGCGCCAGGCCACGGTCGAGAGCAGGCGGTGGCGGCTGGCGACGGGCTTTGCCCCGGTGAACATGACGAGAAAGCAGCCGGTGCCGTACGTGCACTTGACGAGGCCGGGCCGCGTGCAGAGCTGCCCGAAGAGCGCCGCCTGCTGGTCGCCGAGAATGCCCGTGATCGGCACGGCCGCGCCGAGGACCTTCGGCGCCGTGTCTCCCGCGTGACCGCCGCTCGACACGATCTCGGGGAGGACGGAAGGCGGAACGCGGAGGAGGCGGGCGAGGGCGGTGTCCCAGCGGCCCGTGCGCAGGTTCATGAGCATCGTGCGCGAGGCGTTGGAGACGTCCGAGATGTGCCGGCGGCCGCCCGTCAGGTTCCAGACGAGCCAGGAGTCGATGGTTCCGGCCGCCAGGCGGCCGGCGGCGGCCTTCCGGCGCGCGCCGGGGACGTTGTCGAGCAACCAGCGAAGCTTGGAGCCCGAGAAGTAGGGATCGAGCAGGAGGCCCGTCTTTCGTCGAATCGCGGGCTCGCGACCCGCGGCGCGCAGGCGCTCGATCAGGGGGGCCGTCCGCCGATCCTGCCAGACGATGGCGTTGTGCACGGGACGCCCGGTCTCGCGGTCCCAGACGACGACGGTCTCGCGCTGGTTGGTGATGCCGATCGCCGCGAGATCCCGGGCGCCGAGGCCCGCGGCCTTCAGCGCCCTTCGCGCCGAGTCGCGCGTCGTCGTCCAGATCTCGTCGGCGTCGTGCTCGACCCAGCCCGGGCGGGGATAGTGCTGCGCGAACTCTCTCCGCGCGGCGCCGAGCACGCGTCCGGACGCGTCGAGCACGATGGCGCGCGAGCTGCTGGTTCCCTGGTCGAGGGCGAGGACGTAGGGCACGGCGGATCGATTCTAGTGAGGACCGGACCCGCGGGCACGCTCCGGCGGGAAATCGCGCCGAGAGGTCGGAGAGCGTTAGGATGCCGCCGATGCGCAAAGTCCTGCTCTTTTCCGTCCTCCTTCTGATCGGGCTGGCGGGATCCCAGGCCCTGCCGGGCGTCTTCGGGCCCGCCTACGCCGCGTTGGGCGACCTCGTCCGGATCCTCACGATGATCGGCCTTTCGTTCATCATGATCCACGTCGGATACGAGTTCGATGTCGACAAATCGAACCTCCGGCAGTACGGATGGGACTACGTCGTCGCCTTCACGGCCGCGAGCTTCCCGTGGGTCCTGGTCACTCTCTACTTCGTCCTCGTCCTGCTTCCTCCGGACCTGCGGGGGACCGCGGCCGCCTGGCAGGAGACTCTGCTGGCCGGCCGGTTTGCCGCACCGACGTCGGCGGGCGTTCTGTTCTCGATGCTCGCCGCGGCCGGCCTCGGCGCGACCTGGCTGTACCGGAAGGCGAGAGTCCTCGCGATCTTCGACGATCTCGACACGGTCCTGCTCATGATCCCCCTCAAGATGATGATGGTGGGCCTGGCGTGGCAGCTGGGCCTGATCGTGTTCGTGATGGCGGCGATGCTCGTGGTCGCCTACGTCCTGCTGCACCGCGTTTCCATTCCCGTGACCTGGCCATGGGTCCTGACCTACGCGACCGTGATCACCGCCGCAAGCGAGCTCGCCTACGCGGGTTCGAAGCTGATCGACGATTCCGTGCCCGTTCACATCGAGGTGCTGCTCCCGGCATTCGTGCTCGGCTGCGTGATGGCCTACCCGAAGGGCGGAGCGGGAGACGGCCACCATGGCCTGGGCACTCCCGCCGAAGTGCGCGCCGCCGCCCTCGTCGCCGCCGCGTTCATGGTCCTCGTCGGGCTGTCCATGCCGCGGATCGCGGGCGGAGACGCCGCCGCGCCGGGCGGGCCGGTCGACGGGCTGGACGCCTCCAGCACGCACGGCGGGGCTCCTCCGGCCGCGACGGCGGCCGCCGCGGAAATCGCGAGGGCTCAGCCGGCCGGGCGCGTCACGGCGAAGGTGCCGCCGATGAGCGGAGGTCGGATCGCCCTCCACGTCCTCGCGATCACGCTGCTCTCCAACCTCGGCAAGATGTTCCCGGCGTTCTGTTACCGGCGAGAGGCCCATTGGCGGGAACGGCTCGCCCTGGCCATCGGTATGTGGCCCCGCGGAGAGGTCGGTGCCGGCGTCCTCATCGTCTCCCTGAGCTACGGGCTCGGCGGCCCGATCGTCACCATCGCGATGCTGAGCCTGACTCTCAATCTGGTGCTGACGGGCGTTTTCATCTGGGTCGTGCAGCGTCTGACGGGCCCGCTCCCGTCCTACCAGGGTCTCGACGCTCCGCAGACGGCCTAGAAGCGGATCGAGAGTGAGGCTCGACCCGGCGAACTGCGGGAAGTGCTGCGGGAACTCCCGCTGCGCCGCGCCGACGGCCCGCCCGCGCGTCGAAGACGATCGCGCGGGAGCTCGGGGTTCCCTCGTCGAGGGCGAGAACGTCGGGCACATCCGGAAATGGAGGCGACGAACCCGTCGTGAGAGGATGCAAACGTTCCGGCCCGGGAGGCCCCATCGAAGACTTTCTCGTTCGCGTGTGGGAGGACCTCGTCGGCCGCTCAGCGGACCGATGCGCTTCCGGCTCGTGCTGCAGCCGGTCGTCTCGGCGTATTTCGCCTTCCGGTCCGGACGGCGCGACGCCCGCGAGGGGCGCTTGCCGTATCTCCGGTCCCTGTTCTCGGCCAGCGGGGCCGAACGCGCGGCGATCCTGCGGGACGGGTGGCGGGATCAGGGCCGCGTGCTCCTCGTCGCCGCCGGGCTCGACCTGGCCTATCAGGCCGTAGTTCTTCGCGCCTTCCACCCCGGCGAGGCCCTGATCGTAGCGGCGCTGCTGGCGGTCCTGCCGTACCTCGTGATCCGAGGGGTCGTCAATCGCCTGGCCCGGCGGCGGCGAGGGTAGTCCGGTCTCGGGAAGCAAACGGCCGGCCCGAAGGCCGGCCGCGGATGACGTCGCGAGGAGCGGGTTCAGTTCGGCCAGGAGAGCCCGACCAGCTTGCTGAGGAAGACCGCCATCTGTCCGCGCGTGAGCGGATTGCCGGGACAGTAGTTCCCGCCGCCGCAGCCGGCCGTGACGCCGGAGGCGACCAGGGCTTCGATGAACTGGAACTGGGGATGGCCGGTCGGCACGTCGCCGAACGTCGCGACGAGCGGGGCGGGGCTGACCTGGAGGTGATAGTAGACGAGCACACGGCGCAGCTTGTGCAATCCGGCGTTGTGTACAGGTTGACCTGGATGAAGTAGGCGTTGTTGAGGTTGTCGACCGTGACGTTGACGTTCAGGTTGGTGACGTACGTCCAGCCCGGCGTGCCGAAGGTGTTGGCGGCGTTCACGAAGTTGGCGTTGGTCCCGGCGGCGCTCCCGACGTGGATTCCGAGCCAGCTCGAAATCTCGTATGCGGCATCGTTGTCATAAACCTCGATCGCGACGCCGTCGATGTGGGCTCCCGACGGGAGGTTGACGGGAGCGTCGAACCACCCCGACACGCCCCCGGTCCGATAGCGGGCGAAGCTCGAGACGTCGAAGTTCCACGAGGTGGCCGAGTCCACCGGGGAAAACGCGTCCACGGGGATCGAATAGACGGCCGTGTTTGGTCCGAACGAGCTCGGCGCCGCCGGGGCCGAGCCGACGACGAGATCCTGGGCGAGCGTGAGGCCGCTCGCGAGCGCGAGCGAGGCCGCCGCCAACCCGATTCTCGACACACTTCCCCTGACTTTCATTTTGACTCCTTCTTCGGTTGCCTTGGGACTCACGGAGGGTAGCACGGCGGGAGCGGCGGCTTTCGCTTCGGTCGAGATGCGGCTCGGAGGCCGGGCTCTCCGTATGGCTCGGGAAGCGCAATCGCGGCGAACGCCTCGCGGGCCGTCGCTCCGGGGCGCTCGGACGTTAGAAGCTGACGGCGAGCGAGGTGACGACCGTGGGCGTCTCCCAGCCGGGGTTGAACACGTAGACGGTCAGGCTCAGGTTCTCGCGCTTGAGGCCAACCAGGAAACCGCGCTGGACGTCGAGGCCCGTCTCATACGTGCGCGTGCGCTGCGACACCAGCCCCACCGAGAGCCAGTCGAGGGGGGAGTACGAAAGCTGGGCCCAGTTGTAGAAGAAGTCGTTGTCCGAGTCCTCGACGTCGAAGACGTACTCGCCCTCGCTGTAGAGCTCGAAGGAGCCCAGGGAGACCGTCAATTCGTAGCCCGGGGCGACTCCCTTCGTTTCGCCGAAGACCCCTCCGGCCATGAGAGTCGCATCGAGCCGCAGCTTCTCGCCGACGCCGACGTTCCAGCCGACCCACGCGGAGCCGGTGTCGATTCCCTCGTAGTTGTAGCGGGTCTCGAGATGGAGCGCCCCGCGGTCGGCCATGATCGTCGGCTGGCCGTAGTTCGTGTCCTCCGGCGGAAAGTAGCCGAAGACGCTGGCGTTGAACTCCCAGGCGGGCTTCTGTTCGGCGGCTGGAGGCGCAGCCGCGGCCCGCTCCTGGGCCGATACCCCGACGGGCAGCGCGATGACGATCGCGAGCGCGAGGAGACGAGCGGCCGTCATCCGCCGAGCGCGATCGTGAGCGCGACGAGCACCAGACCGATGGCGACCATGGCGAGGGCAGTCAGCCACGGGCGGTACCCCGCGTATTTTCCGAGCTTGTAGCCGCCGTAGAACAGCAGAGCGATCGCCACAGCGTTGGAGACGCGCAGAGCGGGCATCGCATCGCGTATGAAGAGGAAGGGAACGACGACCGGGAAGGTCGAAAGGAAGACGAGCAGAAAGACCCCGAGCGCGCCTCGGAAATCGTGCGCGCACGAGCGCTGCTGCCGGCGAGGCTCGGGCAGGGCGAGGAGACGCTGGCGTATGGAATCGAGCTCCTCCCGGCGCAGGATCGAGGCGACGAGCGGCGGGAGAGCCTCGACGATCGGGGCGTTGCCTTCCTCGGGCCCGGCCGTTTCTCGCAGGTGCAAGTACGAAACGAGAATGTGCCCGCGGCGGCTGATCGCGTTCATGAGGTAGAAGGTCGCGTCGACGATTCCCCAGGCGAGGTTGCAGCCGATCGCGCCGATCAGCATCGTGCGCACCTCCTGCGGCCGCTCTCTGCCGCCGAAAGCGCGCCCGTGAAAGTGAGGACCATGATGAGGCCGAAGAGGATCTCGGAGAAACGCTCGGTCGGGTCGAGGACTCGGCGGCTCTTCTCCTCGGGCATCGTGTGCTCCTTCGGCCGCCGCGGCTCAGTTCGGCATCAGGTAGAGCGTCGCGGCAAAGATGGCGTAGACCGCGATGAGCTGGACGCCCGAGTACCAGGCGATTGGCCGGTCGCGACGACGAAGGCGACCGTCAGCGTGGTCATAAGCACCATGAACGCCTGGCCGCCGGCGAAGGAGAGGTCCATGGGCGACGGAGCGATCGAATAGCTCAGCAGGACGAGCACCGGGGCGACGAAGAGGGCGATCTGGACGGAGCTCCCCATCGCGATCCCACGGAGAGATCGAGCCGGTTCTTGCGGGCCGCCGAGAAGGCCGCGGTCATTTCTGCCGCGGCGCCGACGAGCGAGACGACGACGAACCCCACGAAGGCGGGCGAGAGCCCGAGGGACTTGCCCGCCTCGGTGACCGACCCCACGAAGATCTCGCTGACGAGGGCGATCAGAACCGTCGACGACGCGAGCGCGCCCAGGGCGGCCGGGAGCGGCCAGGGCGTCTCGTCGTGCTCTCCGCCCTCCGCACTCTGGAAGAATCCTTGATGCGTCTTGAGGGAGAAGAGCAGGCTCAGCGCGTAGGTGCCAAGCAGGATCAGACAGGTCGTGGCGCGAGCGGCAGCATGAAGGCGGCGACATTGAGATGGTCGATGCGACAATGGCCGACGTGATGAGCAGGGCGATCGAGGCGAGCAGCAGCATTCCTGCCTGACTCGCGCGTTGCGCGGGTTGAACTCCTGCTTGTGGTGCCGGAGGCCGCCGAGGAGGAACGCGCCGCTCCGAGCATGAAGAGGCTGTTGGTCACGATGGCCCCGACGAGCGACGCCTTGACGAGGTCGAACATGCCGGCCCGAAGCGCCGCGATGGCGATGACGAGCTCCGTCAGGTTGCCGAGCGTGGCGTTCAGGAGCCCGCCGATCGCGTCCCCGGTCTTCGCCGCGACGCTCTCGGTCGCGTGCGACAGCAGGCCGGCGAGCGGGACGATGGCCACGACCGAAAGGAGGAAGACGGGCGTGTGGCTTTCCGGCCGAAGCATCTCCGTGACGAAGACGACCGGGACGAAGACGACCAGCCAGTACAAGGGATTTCGCCGGAGATCGTCGAATGTTCGGCTCATGGATATCCGCCGGGTGCGCCTCGCTTCATGCGACGAAATCGTGGCAGTTCCGTGTCGCGCCGGCGTGGTGCAACCTCGTCCGTCGGGGAGACTCGGCTCACTGCTTGGCCTTCACGCTCTCGCGCTCCTTGCGCCCCTCCTCCGCGGTCTCTGTGATGAGATTGTAGGCGATGTAGTACTTGTAGATGTTCGCCACGTAGGTCACGGTCTCCCGGCCGATTTTCTCGGAAGCCACGATCTCGACGTTGTTGAACCACTGGTTCGGATCGAGGCCCCTTTTCGCCGCCTCCGTGCGCAGGCTCCGGATCCGGCCCGGCCCGGCGTTGTAGGCCGCAAACGCGAAGAGGCCTTTGTTCACCCTGTCCATCGGCTCCTTTTCGAAGTATTGATCGATCATGAACCGCATGTACTTCACGCCGGCATGAATGTTCGGCTCGAGCTGAGAGATGTCGCCGACCTTCAGCTCCTGCCCGGTCGAAGGCATCACCTGCATCACGCCGACAGCGCCGACCTTGCTCTTCGCATTCTGGTTGAGCTGCGATTCCTGGTAGCCTTGCGCCGCCATCAGCAAATAGTCCATGTCGTACTTGTCCGAGTAGGTCTTGAAGAACTGGACCGTCTGCTGAAACTTCCGCATCTCCGCCTGTGCGGCCGCGTTCTTCACGAACTTCGTGCTCTTCAGGTACTTCTGGAACAGCATGTTGTAGGAGGCCGACCCCTCGGGGTGTCTGGCCAGGAACTCGTCGAGCTCGGCCTTCAGCAACGGGCTGTTGTTGCGGATCGCCCAGGCGATCTGAGCGCCCGAGCGAAGCACGACATCCGGGTGGAGCTTCAGGGCGGGAAGCACGCTCGCCCAGAAGCGCGCCAATATGTCGTCCACGACGACGTACTGGACGAGGCCGGCATTCGTCATCTCGAGCAGGTCCTCGTCCTCCAGAGTCCCCGGGGCAAATCGAAGTGTTACTGCCTTCTTGCCCCGCTTGCCCAGGTCGGCGTTCAGCTTCTCGAGGCTTTCGTGGTAGATCGATCCTCTGCGAACGAAAACCTCCCTGCCGGAAAGATCGTCGACGGTCGCAATCGGTGCGGCGGTCGGGCCCGAGACCACGATCTCGGCGACGTCCTTCACCGTCGGGATCGAGAAGTCCACTTTCTCCAGGCGCTCGGGGGTTATCGTCACATTGGCCGCCACGATGTCCCCACGGCCGTCCAGGAGGGCCGCCTCGAGCTCGCTGCGGCCGACTGGGCGGAAGACGACGTGGATTGTCAAGTTGCCGGTCTTGTACTTCTTGTTGAGCTCGTTCTCGAACATCTTGAATGCGTCATACGTGAGCCCGCGCTGCGCGCCCCTGTCGATGAAGTAGTTCGTTTTGTTGTACGTGACCAGGACCCGGATCGCTCGGCGCTTCTTCATCGCGTCGAAGTCGCCGCCCCTGGCGAAGACCGGCTGGGTCGGCAGGGCGTGCTTCTCTTTGGCAGTCCCTTCCTGGCCCGCCGCGGGCGCCGTCAAGGTCAGCAGAGCAAGCAGCACGGTTGCGGCGCGTGCCCGAGGAATCCCTCCGGAGCCCGTTCGACCCGCCTCAAGAGGGCGTTCGATCACCGAACGATTCCGTCAGCCGCGGGCCTGACATAAGTCAGGCACCTCGGCGCGTCGTCTCGGTGACGGCAGGATATGTCGAGGCGGCGATCACAATCAACTTCGGTTGGACGGTCCATTGTCGGCGCCATCAAGGTCCTTTCTAGTTTTGGTGCTCCTCACCATTACGCCGCCGGTGTTGTGGCCGGGGCAGCGTCCCGACCCGGCCACGCACCCGCCTTCTCCGGCTACCCGATCCGCCGCGACGCCGCCTGCAGTTCGGTCGTCTCGGGAAGCTTCGCCGTGGTCACCTTCTTCCACTGCTCTTCGAGCAGCTCCCGCGCGGCCTGCTCGAGGAACTCCGGCGCGGCCCACTTCTGCACGTCGAAGTCGTTCTTGATGTAGCCGTGGCTCAGCATGAAGTCCTTGCCGATCTCGACGGAGACCAGGTTCTGGGGCGACAGGTTGGGCACCATGTCGATGTGCTTGATGCCCCGGTAGGTGTGCTCGACGTCCAGGTAGAACGTCTGCTTGTCGAGGATCGCCGCCGCGGCGTGCTTGTGCTCGTTGGCCCAGCGCCCCACCTTGATCATGCCTTTCATGAACGTGACGACGAGTTCGGGGTGCTTCTCGGCCATCACGTCGGTGCAGGTGATGGCGGCAGGGATGTTGGCCACCTGCAGCGTCCAGTCCGGATACCGGGACAGGTCCTCGATCGCCTTGAACTTGCCGGTCGCCTCCGAGAGCTGCTGCAAGGGCCTGCTCTGCGTGTACATCGCGTCGATGAGGCCCTTCTCAGCGCGGTCTCCAGCGGACGGAAGGCCAGGTCGTGCTTGTGGTCGCGCTGGAGCCACAGCTCGGACGGGTTCTCCATCAGCGGGCCCAGCATCTCGGGCTTGTCGTACCAGTCGTCCGGGTAGGGGAACTCGACGATCTCGACGTCGTCGCGGGTCATGCCGTTCAGCCGGAGCATCAGCTCGATGCCCTGCTCCTCCTGGATGCGCCACCAGTCGTTCTTGATGGTGTTCAGGCTCTTCGAGAGGCCGATCTTCTTGCCCTTCAGGTCGGCCATCCGGTAGATGTCGTCCCGGGCGCGCACCATCATGCAGCCGCCTTCGCGCGGCGCGTGCGTCACGCCCAGGAGCCGGGTCCGGCGGATGTCCGCGTGGACGTGGACGGGCGGGAACAGGCCGCCGAAGCGGATCAGGTTGTCGAGGTTGTGGATGTAGTGCGGGTACCAGTCGTTCTCGGCGCGCGGCGCGGAGATAGCGCGTACTTGACGCCGATCTTCTTGTACTCCTCCTTGGTCCAGCCCAGTTCCTGGTCGACATTGCTGGCGGACACGAGCGGGCAGTTGGTGTAGTACACCTCGTTCCAGTTCAGCGGCACCGTGCTGAGTTTTTTCTTCTCTTCTTGGTCATGGTATACGTCTCCTATCTTGTTGAATTCTACTCAGACAGTGCGATCGGTCTTGCGTATGATCCCGCTGCGCTCCCAGCGTGCGGCGCGCCAGATCGGGATTGATGCTGGACACGGCATCGTATTGGGTCAGGTGGACCTTGCCGGTCAGCTCTTCCAGGAAGATGCGACCGCTTCAGGCGGTCCATGACCGGGCCCTTCACCTCGGACAGGTGGAGAGTGATCCCGCCGTCCTTGAGCCGGTGGTTGATCGCCTCGAGGCTTTCGAGCGCCGAGGCGTCGATCGTATTCACCGCCGGGCATTCGAGGATGACGTGGCGGACCGCCGGATTGGCCGCGACCGCCTGGTTGACGAAGTCCTCGATGAAGCGGGCGTTCGGGAAATAGAGGCTGGCATCCACCCGGAGCGACAGGATCTCGGGGTCGGTCACCACGGTGTGGCGAGCCACGTTGCGGAAATTCATGGTCCCCGGGAGTTGGCCGACGACCGCCACGTGCGGCTTGGACGTCTGGTAGAGGTGGAGGAAGATCGAGAGGCCCACGCCCGCCAGCAGCCCCGCCTCCACGCCCTCGAACAGAGTGAGCAGGATCGTGGCAGCCATCGCCGCGCCGTCGGCCCGGGAATAGTGCCAGGTGGACTTGAGAGCGCGGAGGTTCACCAGCGACAGGACCGCGACGATGATGGTGGCGGCGAGGGTCGCGTTCGGCAGAAAAAACAGCAGCGGCGTCAGAAACAGCGTGGCGAGCGCGATGCCAACCGCCGTGAAGGCCCCGGCGGCGGGGGTCTCGGCGCCGGCTTCGAAGTTCACCACCGAGCGCGAGAAGCCGCCCGTGACGGGAAACCCGCCGGAGACGGCCGCGCCGATGTTGGACATGCCGAGCGCGATCAGTTCCTGGTCGGGGTCGACGCGCTGGCGGCGCTTGGCCGCGAGCGTCAGGGCGACGGAGATCGACTCCACATAGCCGACGATCGAGATCAGCAGCGCCGGGACGAGGAGCTTCGTCCAGAGCCCGACCTCGAACGGCGGCAGGGCGAGCTTGGGCAGGCCCTGGGGAACCGTGCCGACGATCTTGACGCCGTGCGCGGCGAGCCCGAAGCCCCAGACGGCGGCGGTGGTCGCGGCGATGGCCACGACCGGGCCCACCTTCGCCAGGATGTCGGCGGGCCGCTCGCCGAACCCGAACCTGCGCAGGAGGGGCTTGAGTCCGCGGCGCACCCAGAAGAGAAACGCCAGCGAAGCGAAGCCGATCACCGCGGTAGGAAGATTGATCTGACCGAGGTTGGGCACCATCGATTTCAGCAGGTCCACGAAGCTCTCGCCGTGCGCCTTGATGCCGAGCACGGGCGCGAGCTGGCCGGCCGCGATCTGGATGCCCGAGGCGGTGATGAAGCCCGAGATGACCGGGTGGCTGAGGAAATTCGCGAGAAATCCCAGCCGCAACAGCCCCATGGCCGACCAGCAGCAACCCCGAGATGGCGGCGAGCGCGATGGCCGCCCCGAGATACTCCGGTGTTCCCTGGGACGCGACCGTCGCCGCGGCGGCCGCGGTCATGAGGCTGGCCACGGCGACGGGGCCGACCGCGAGCGCGCGCGAGGTGCCGAAGATCGCATAGAGCACGAGCGGCGCCATCGAGGCATAGAGCCCGACCTGCGGCGGCAGCCCGGCCAGCAGCGCATAGGCCAGCGACTGCGGGATCAGCATGACCGTGACGATCCCCGCCACGATCAGGTCGTTGGTGAACGTCTGGCCGGAATATCGGCCCCCCAGGCCAGAATCGGGAGATAGCGGCGGGCCAGGCTGGGGAGGTTCATGCCGCACCAGCCTCAACGGCCCTGCCCGCCTGCCTGGCGAATATCTTGGCGCCAATGGCCGCGAGGACGACCGACCACAAGGTCCACATGACGACCATCACCACGATGCGCGGGTCCGCGTCCGGAATGGCCAGAGCCGCCGCCAACACTGCAGCGACGTTGCGCGTGCCCATTCCGAGCGCCATGACGCTGCGCTGATTCTGTTTCATGCCGAAGCCGAAGCGATACGTGATCAGGCCCATACCGACCATGAACAGGGTCATTGAAAGGAGGGCAAGTTCACCCGCCGTGTTGAGCATTCCCCGGCCGTAGATCACCAGACACGACACGATCGTCAGCAATGTGGAAAGCAGGGCCAGCCCCTTGACCGCCGGGAAGATCCTGGTCGCCACAGTTCCGGCGTAATGCCGGATCGCCGCTCCGATCAACAGAGGCAGGAGTATGGTCAGGAGAAGCGGTTTCGCGAGCGCCCAGGTGCTGATCGTCAGCCCCTCGATCAACAGGGGCGCCATCAATGGCATCAACACGACCGTGCCGACCGCCACCAGCGGTATAAGGGCTCCCGCGAAGCCCATGTCTCCACGGGCTCTTCCCACCATCTGCTGGAGGAACGGCGCGCAGGGCGCCAGACTGGTGAGGAGCACCACGATGACGTACGGCTCCGCCAGCGGAAGAACCTGGTGATCAGATAGCCGAACGCCGGCCCCAGCACCCAGCCCCAAACGAAGATCAGCGCCAGGGATTTCTTGTTCCGCGACGCCACGACGACGTCGGGCATCTTCACCTGGAGGCCCATGGCCGCCAGGTTGGACACGGTGAAGATCAACACCAATGGGGAAAACGTGGTCTGAAGAAACTGCATGACAGTGTTCAAGGCCTCAGTACTTATCTTCGCCTTGGCCAGCAGCTCATCCGTGGCGTCCACGCGCTCCCAGGCGAAATCACTGCGGCCGAAGTGTCCGTACGCGGCGGTCTGGAGGTAGACGGGCTCCCGGAGCCGCAGGTGGTCGATGATGCCCGCGGGTGAGAGCGGGAAGACGTCGCGAACGAGCGCCGACAGCGCCTCGTCCGGAAGCGTGCCGGTGCCGTAGGTGTTCACCATCACGGAGACCGGATCGACGAGGCCGATGCAGTAGCCCAGCTGCAGCAGGCACTCGTCGGCGAGCCCGGCGGCGACGACGTTCTTGGCGACGTAGCGCGCCATGTACCCTGCCGAGCGATCCACTTTCGTCGGGTCCTTGCCGCTGAAAGCGCCCCCGCCGTGCACGGCCCAGCCCCCGTACGTATCGACGATGATCTTGCGCCCGGTGAGCCCGGTGTCGGCCTGCGGTCCGCCGACCAGGAACTTGCCCGTGCCGTTGACCGTGAACTTCGTCCTGGCGTCGATCAGGTCGCCGAGCACAGGGCGTGCGACCTCGTCGAAGACCTGCTGCTTCGCCTCCTCGGTCATGAACTTGCCGTCGCGCGTCACGACATCCGGCGTGTGCTGGCAGGCGAGCACGACGTAGTCGACGCGCAGCGGCTTGCCGTCGCGATACTCCACCGTCACCTGCGACTTTCCGTCGGGACCCAGGAAGGGGAGCAGCTTCTGCTTGCGCACTGCGGCAAGCCGCATGGCCAGCCGGTGCGCGAGCATGATCGGCAGGGGCATCAGCTCCGGGGTCTGCCGGCACGCGTAGCCGAACATCATCCCCTGGTCGCCGGCGCCGAGCTGCGCGCCGCGCGAGACGCCCTGGTCGATGTCCGGCGACTGGGGGTGGAACGAGCGCAGGATGGCACCGGTGTTGACGTCGTAGCCGTACAGGGGCGAGCTGTAGCCGATCTCGTTGCCGAGCTTGCGCACGAGGCCGTCGACGTTGAACATCGCCGTCGTGGTGATCTCGCCGCCGATGATCATCAGTCCCAGCGTCACGTACGTGTTGCAGGCCACGCGCGCCCGGGGGTCCTGGCGTAGGCATTCGTCGAGCACGGCGTCGGAGACCTGGTCGCACACCTTGTCCGGATGACCCTCCGTGACCGATTCCGACGTGAAGAACATGTTCTTCGGGTACATGGGCATGGTATTTGGTCCTTCTTCTAGCCCTCGCCGTGGCGCGTCATTCCACGGCCGGCACTGCCGCGCCGCTGCGGCCAAAGGCCTCGTCGATGATGGCCTGGAGGTGGGCGACCAGGTCGTCGGACGGCGTCTTGTAGTCGTCGAGCTCGTACACCTCGCCCAGGATGTCGTACTTGCCCAGGCCGAAGCGGTGATACGGCAAGCAGCTCGTAGTCGATCACGTTCTTGTGCGGGCGGATGAACGCCAGCACCGCCCGGATGTGCTCCTCGTCGGCATTGATGCCGGGAATCAGCGGCGTGCGGGCGATGAAGTCGATGTCGGGAAACGTCTCGTAGGCCTTCTTGAAGTTCGCCAGGATCCGCTCGTTGCCCACGCCGATCCACTTCTTGTGCCGCTCCGGGATCGTCAGCTTGTGGTCGTGCAGCATCGTGTCGACGTGGGGCAGGACCTTCTCCATGAATGCCCACGGCACGTTGCCCGCCGTCTCGATGGCGGTGTTGAAGCCGCGCTTGTGCGCCCCGTCCAGCAGCGCGGCGCTGAAGTCGGGCTGCAGCAGGCACTCGCCGCCGCTCAGGGTGATGCCGCCCCCGGTAGAGCGGTAGAAGGAGGCGTCCTTCTCCACCTCGTCCAGCACCTCGTCGACGGTCATCCGCTTGCCGAACATCGAGAGCGCTTCGTCGGGCAGAGCGAAACCGCCGCCTCGTCGCAGTCCATGGCCAGATGCCAGTTGACATTGACTTTGTCGTCGGCGCCCTCCACGACGTAGAAGGCGCCTTCCGGGAAGGGCGGCTTCAGACAGAGGCCGCATTCCTTCTTGCCGACGCACTTCTTGGGGTCGTAGGCCAGCTCCGGCTTCGGGGCGATGCTCTCGGGATTGCCGCACCATTTGCAGCGCAGCGAGCAGCCCTTGAGGAAGACGGTCGTGCGGATGCCCGGACCGTCGTGGCTGCAGTAGCGCTGGATGTTCAGGACGATCCGGTCGGAGCGGATGCGTTGATGGGTGGATTCTTCATAGTGCCTCCCCCCCGAGACAGATGCCGAGGGAGCGGGCGATCTGCATGAACACGCTGTCTGCGGGCACCGTTCTGACCTTGTTGATCGCTTCCGCCAGCGGCACGAACTTCATGTCCGGTGGAACGAAGGCCACCATCACCCCTTGTTGCCGGCATCCAGGGCGCGTACGGCCCCGGCCCCGTAAGCCAGCCCCAGTTGGCGATCGACGGCCGTGGCGGTGCCGCCCCGGACCCAGGGACCCAGGACCAGCGGATAGGTTTCCTCGGCGATCAGCAGTTGCAGCCCGTTCGCCACGGTCTCGGCGGCCTGACCCGACCGCCGGATGACGTGGTCGCTGGCATCACCCGTTGCCAGCGGCGACAGAGAAGCCTTGAGCGAGGACGGCGGTGCCTGGGCTTCGGGCCGTCGACGAACTTCGCCCCTTCGGCCACCACCACCAGCCCGTAAGGCCGCCTGGATGTCACTTGTCCTTCAACCTCGCCGCCACCGTCTGCAGATCGCAGGGAATCTCGGGGATCAGCACCGCGTCGGCGCACACGGCAATGCCGGCCTGCAGCGCCAGCCATCCGGTCTGCTCTCCCAGAACCTCCACCACGGCGATCTTGCGGGCCGACTGCGCCGCCTGACGAGCCCGGTCGAGCATCTCGATGGTGAAGCTGAGGCGCTGTTGAAGCCGAAGGACACCGCGGTGGCGGCGATGTCGTTCTCGATCGACCGGGGCACGCACACCGCGTTGAGCCCTTTGCGATGGAGCTTGTAGAGAATGCTGAGCCCACGGCCACCGACGACGGAGATCAGGGCATCGATCTTTTCCGCCTTGAGCCGCTTCAAGAGATCATCGGAGAGGTCGACTTCCTCGACCATGTCGTCGTCATTGACTTGCGGACATGAAACGGATCGACCCGGACCGACTGGCCCAGGAGACCACCGCCCGCCGGATCCAGGTTCTCGATCAGCTCGGGGCTGAGAGACACCAGTCCGCCCTCGGGGTAGCGATCCGGGTGCAGCAACCCGTCGAACCCGTCCCGGATGCCGACCATCTCCCATCCCAGCTCGCCGGCCGCCAGAGCCGCGCCCATGATCACGGCGTTGATCCCGGGCACGTAGCCGGCGCCCACGTTGATCGCGATGCGTCTCAGGAAACTGCCATGACCGACTTCTTCGCCATGCCGTTCGCTCCTCTCGTCTTCGTCGCAGGTGAGGCGGGCACAGGTCGGCGTGGCAGGGCGCCACGCCGAACCATGTTCCCAGTTCAATTGAGGTCTTTGCGGGCGCCGCACATGCCGAACTCCTGCTCGGTGCGGGCGATGATCTCGTCCTGCACGCCAGGGTGCAGCCGCGTGAAGAAGGCGCAGAACCCGGCCACCCGGACGACCAGGTCGGGGTACTTCTCCGGGTTCTTCTGCGCGTCTCTCAGGATGTTCGTGTCCAGGACGCTGAACTGGATGTGCCCGCCGCCGAGGTCCATGAAGGTCTTGACCAGGCGCAGGAGGGTTTCCCGGCCCTTCCGGGTCTTCAGCTGGTCGGGCGGCAGCTTCATGTTCATGTGCGACGAGGTGTACTTCACCGCGTCGATGCTCTTCGCTCCCGACGCCGCCAGCGCCGTCGGCCCGTGGGTGTCGGTGCCCGGCATGGCCGACATGCTGCCGTCGGTGAGGGCAACCCGGTTCTTCTTGCCGGTGGGCAGCGCCCCGGTGACGAGCCCGAAGTAGTTGTGGATGCTCTTCGTGTAGCAGTCGGGCGTCGACTTGATGTCCTTGCTCAGGAAGTTGCCGCCGACCTTCTGGAAGCCTTCCCAGTTGGTGTTGTAGACCCGGCGAACGAGCGCGTTCACCTCCGGAATGTCGTTGCCGTGCTTGGGCGCGTCGAGGCACAGCTTCCGGACCTTCTCGTATTCGCCCTCGAAGTCGGCGGCCAGGGCCTTCTTCAGCTCGGCCATGGAGATCTTCTTGTCGTCGAAGACCAGCGTCTTCACGGCCATCAGCGCGTTGCCGGCATCCACACCTGCCGTGCAGAGCATGCCGACGGAGTAGAAGTTGGCGCCGCCGTTCCAGACCTCGAGGCCCCGTTCAATGCAGCCCTTGGTCAGGATCGAGCGCCAGGTGCAGGGCAGGAACTCCGCGCACAGGATGTTGGCGATCATGGAGTGGTTGCGGCAGGTGAAGAACATGAAGTCGACCTGCTTCTCGAACGCCGCATACAGTTCCTCGAAGTCCTTGAACTTCTCGGGATCGCCCGTCCTGGGCCCCACCTGGATGCCGGTCGCGGGATTCTTGCCGTCGTTCAGCGCCAGCTCGAGGCACTTCGCGAGGTTGGTCTGGCCTTCCACCGGGTGACCGGTCTCGAAGGGAACGTAGGTGCCCACGCAGGCGCCCACCGCCGAACGCCGGGCCTGCTCGAGGGTGGCGCCCGCTGCGCCCCACTGATCGAGCGCCCGGGTGACCGCGATGTCACCGTTCACGAACTGGGGCATGCCCATGCCGGTGCCGATCACGTCCAGGACCTTCTCCAGGAAGGCGCCTTTCAGCTCGTCGTGGTACATGCACGTCAGCGGAGGCTGGGTCAGCTTCAGGTAGCCGGAGGCGTCGAGGATCAGGTAATCCATTTCCGCAGTGGCGTCACCGCCGTCCTCGGTGAATCCGCCGAGGGTGATGCTCTGGCCGAGGTCGGCGGAGTTCATCGTGCCGACCCGCTTGCCGTAGTAGTAGTTGATCTCGTTCAGCTTGATCCACAGGTGCTTCAGCAGGTAGGTCGCCTCGTCCGGGCCGAGCAGGCCGGCCGCCTTCTCGCGCTGGTAGTACGGCTCCATCATCTGGCCGAAGTAGGCCTCGGAGTAGCCGCAACCCACCTGCTCGAGCTCGCCGACGATGTGGCAGAAGAAGTGGGCCTGCATGGCCTCTCTCATGCTGCGCGCGGGATGCTCCGGCACGTGGTCGCAGATCGCGGCGATGTCGAGGAGCTCCTGCTTCCTCTCCGGGTTCTTCTCCTTCGCGGCCATCTCCCGGGCGAGCGCGGCGTAGCGGTGGGCGAACCGGACGACCGCCTTCAGCACGATGAGGCACGCCTCGTAGAAGTAGATCTTGGGCGCGTTGGGCAGGCGGATGTCGAGCGCGGCCTGCCGCGCCTCCACGTCCTTGATCACGCTGGCGAGGCCGTGGTGGTAGGCCAGGGGGTAGTTCAGGTTGCCGCCGCCACCCGGCCAGGAAGCGAAGTCCATGAAGAGTCCGGCCTCGACGGCGACATTCGCGTCGTAGCCGAACTTCTTCTGGAAGATCTCGTCACACCGGGGCTTGAGCCCGCGCTTCTCCCAGTAGTTGATGGCCCACTCGTTCGCCTCGCGGTCTTCCGGGGTCTTGGAGGTCTCGACGATCTTGTCCTCCTTCATCCACGCGACGCTCCACTCCGGGTAGGTGTAGACCGCGTTCGTGGAGCTCGCCATGCTGCCCACGAAGAGGTTGTCGTCGATGTAGAGCGTCTTGTGGTCCAGCACGTAGGCCAGGAACTTGGCCCGCTGGACGATCTGCTGGGAGCCGGCGTTCTCCTCGTAGACCTTCTTCATGAACCGGACGCGCTCGAAGTCGATGGTGAGCGGCGTGTGGACGTACTGGTCCCGCAGCCGCTCGATCCGTTCGTTGTCGACCTTGATGCGCCCTGTGGAACTCGTTGTCTCGCGACTGCCGTTGGCATCGTGCGTTCTCCTTCTTTATTGACGTTATTCGTGCGTCGGTCATGTTCAGGAACTCGCTTCTGCCGACAACATCGCGCGCGACAGCATGCCGCCGGAGATGTTTCGGGCCTTGAATCCGTTCTGCAGCAGGATGCGCGTCGCGTAGTAGGCGCGCTGGGCGGAGCGGCAGATGACCTGGATCTCGCGGTCCTGCGGCAGCTCGCCGAGGCGCGCGCGAAGCTGCGCCCAGCGGGATGTTGACCGCGCCCGGCACGCTCTCGACGACCAGCTCGACCGGCTGGCGCACGTCGAGCAGGAACGCGCCTCCGTCGTCGTCCCAGTGGACGAGCGGCATGTCGCCGTGCAGGACGTCGGCGGCGACCATGCCGGCGAAGTTGACGGCATCCTTCGCGCTGCCGAACTGGGGCGCGTAGCAGAGCTCGGCTTCTTCGAGGTCGTAGATCGTCGCGCCCATCTGGAGGGCCACGGCCAGCGCGCTGATCCGCTTGTCCACCGCCGGCCCGTCCTCGCCGAGCGCCTGCGCCCCGAGGAGGCGGCCGTTGGACTTGCGGAAGAGGACCTTCATCCCGATCATCTTCGCGCCCGGGTAGTAGCCGGCGTGCGAGTTCGGGAAGAGGTAGATCTTCTCGTAGTCCTCGTCGCCGAGCCTCTTGAGCGTCTTCTCGCTGACGCCGGTCCAGGCGGCGGCGCCGCCGAACAGCCCGATGATCGAGGTGCCCTGCGTGCCGCGGAAGCGGGAATCGCGCCCGGCGATCACGTCGGCCGCGATCCGGCCCTGCCGGTTCGCCGGCCCGGCCAGCGCCACGAGGCTCCACTCGCCGGTGACGAAGTCCTTGACCTCGACGGCATCGCCGACGGCGAAGATGTCCGGGTCGCTGGTGCGCATGTGCTCGTCGACGCGGATCCCGCCGCGCTCGCCGATCTCGAGCCCGGCCGTCTTGGCCAGCGTCGTGTCCGGCCGCACGCCGAGCGCGAGGATCACGAGGTCGGCCGGATACGTCTTGCCGGACTTCGTCTGCACCTCGAGCGCGCCGCCGTCCAGCTGCTTGAATCCGGCGACGCCGTCGCCGAGCGCCAGGTGGACGCCGTGCCGTTTCAGGTGCTCCTCGACGAGGCGGGCGAACTCCCGGTCGAGCGGGGCGAGGACCTGATCGAGCATCTCGACGAGCGTCACGTCGAACCCGAGGTGGACCAGGTTCTCCGCCATCTCGAGGCCGATGAAGCCGCCGCCGATCACCACGGCGCGCCTCGGCGGCTTCACGAACTGGATCCCGGAGTAGTTGTACATCCCGGCCAGGAACGCCGTGCCCCTCTCGATCCACTCGCGGATCGTCCGCGCGTCCGGCACGGTCCGCACCTGGAAGATCCCGGGCAGGTCGATGCCGGGCAGGGGCGGACGGACCGACGGCGCCCCGGGCGAGAGCACCAGCTTGTCGTAGGACTCGGTCGTCACCTCGCCGGTCGCGACGTTGCGCAGGTCGACGGTCTTCTTCTTCGGCGAGATGGAGATCGCCTCGCAGTTGGTCCGCACGTCGATCGCGAAGTGCGCCGCGGAACATCTGCTCGTTCGCGACGAGCAGGCTCGACTCCTTCGGGATCACGCCCGAGACGTGGTAGGGAAGCCCGCAGTTCGCGTACGAGACGTACGGGCCGCGCTCGACCATCAGGATCTCGGCCTTCTCGTCCAGCCTGCGCAGGCGCGCCGCGCACGACGCTCCGCCGGCCACTCCGCCGACGATGATGACTTTCATGATTCGTCTCCTTTTCGTGCGGTGCGGCGACATCCCCTCCGCGGACGCGCGCGACGGCGGGAAGCAGGTCGGTTGCGATCGCGCGCTTGAGCAGGAAAGCGTCGGCGCCGGCCTCCATGGCCGCGCTCCGCACGCATTGCTCGTCGTGGACGCTGAGGACGATCACCTTGAGGTCTGGGCAGCGCTGCCGCACGGCCCGCAACCAACCCAGGCTGCTGTCCCGAGCGAGGGAGAGATCGACGACCGCCACATCGGGCCGGAGCCGGCCCGCGGCCTCGAGCAGCGACCCCTCCTCGGCAACCATGACCACCGTTCCAAACGCCGTCTCGAGGAGCCCGCGCACGCCCTCCGTGAGACCGTGATGGCGATCCGCGAGCAGAACGCAGCTGAGAGACTTCTCGGGAATCTGGGCGATCTCTTCTGCGGGACCGCGCTCGTCGTGATTCCTGTCGGTGGCCACCATCGAGCCGACGCTATTCGAGCGTCGAAGCGTTGTGACCTCGGGAAATTGCGGGGCTCGGCGCCGGAGAATTACGAGGCCCTCGGGCCGGGATCAGAGCTCGACGAGGCCGTGCTTGATGGCGAAGTGGGTCAGCTCAGCGTTGGTATGGAGGCCCAGGGCCTCCATCATCTGGTACTTGTGGAACTCGACCGTCCGCGTCGAGATCGAGAGGCTCGAGGCGATCTCCTTGGCCGAACGCCCCTCCGCGAGGAGCTGGAGCACCTCGCGCTGCCGCGGCGTGAGGCCTCCGACCGGGTCGCCGGCCTTCTCGGGCCCGCGCCTCATCGCTCCCAGGACCTCGCCCGCGAGCTGCGGCGTGAGGTAGGTTTTTCCTTCGAGTGCCGCGCGGATGGCCGTCACGAGCTCCGCCGGCGCCGAGTGCTTGAGCACGAAGCCCGACGCCCCGGCGTCGAGCGCCCTCCGCGCGAAACTTGCGTCCCGATGCATGGTGAGAAACACCACGGGCACCCGATCGCCGGCTTTCCTCAGCTGGACCAGGGCGTCGATGCCGTTCAGGAGAGGCATGGTGACGTCGGCGACGATGACGTCCGGCCGAAGGGTCCTTGCCGCCTCGATGAGCGCGTGCCCGTCTTCCACCACGCCGACCAGATCGTATTCGGGGGCGAGAAGGCTCTTCAGCGCCTCGGCCACCATGCGATGGTCATCGGCGAGGAGCACCCGCGGGCGATGCGGGGGGCTCATCGCGCCCCCCCTTCCGTGGGAACCCAGACGACGATCGCGGTGCCCTGGCCGGGCGCGCTCTCGACGTCGAGCGTGCCGTTGACGAGCCGAACGCGTTCGCGCATGCTCGCCAGGCCGAGGTTTCTCCCCTTTCGCGGGCCGGCCGGATCGAAGCCGACGCCGTCGTCGCGAACGCCGAGGAGCAGGCCGCCGTCCAGCGAACGCAGCGTGAGCGTCGCGGAGCGGGCGCTGGCATGGCGGATCACGTTGTTCAGCGACTCCTGCGCCACGCGGAAGAGACACAGCGCCGCGTCCTTCCCGACGGCGTCGGGCAGCGGGTCGAGCTTGAGCGAGAGATCGACCCGGCTCCGGCGTGCGAGCCGCTCGCATTCGGCCCGCAGCGCGTCGGCCAGGCCGAGCTCCTCCAGGACCGACGGGTGGAGCTGGTACGCCAGGGAGTGGACGTCCTCACTGAGGCGCACGAGACCCTCGCGAACCGCCCTCATCGTGTCGGACTGCGCCCCGTCCGACGCGGCGAGCTCGGCGCGCCCGACGTCGATCGCCAGCACGGCGAGCCGCTGCGTCAGGTCGTCGTGCAGCTCGCGAGCCAGCAGCGCACGCTCGTCTTCGTGGGCCCGGATCAGTCGCCGGCTCAGGTCGTGCATCGGCTTCCTCGACTCGCCTGGGCTCCGTGATGTCGCGGAGGACGCCGAACGTGCAGACGGCGCTGCCGGCGGCGTCGCGCGTTGGCGACGCCAGCCAGGTGCTGGATCCAGCGTTTCCCCACGGGCCGGATGCACGAAGCGATATTCGACGGAGAGCCGATCCAGTCTCCCGTCGTGCAAACGCTGGCGCAGCTCCATCACCCGCGGGCGGTCGTCGGGATGCAGATGCTCCATCCAGAACTCCAGGACCTGGAGGCCCTGTGCCCGTTCCGCGGGAACTCCGCAGAGGTCGCGAAACCGGTCGTCGGCATATGTGACGCCTTTGCCGAAGTCCACCTCGTAGAACCCGAGGCCGGCGAGGTCGGCGCCGGCCGCGAGGCGGGACTCGCTCGCACGGTGAGCCGCGAGGGCCCGTTCGCGTTCCAGGGCGGCGACGAGCATCTCGCCGAGCATGCGGAGACGCGTCACGAAGACGTCCGGCCACTCGCGCTCCTGGTGCACGGTGTTGAGGACGATGAGGTGACCGATGACCCCCCCGGTCTCGATCGGGAGCGTCAGGGCGGACCGGATCGGCAACTGAATCCAGGCCTCGCGCTCGATGACTTCCTCGGAGGAAGATCCGCGAGCCGCGAAACGCAGACTGGAGATCGCTCGACCAGCAGCGTCCGATACGACCAGGGAAATACCTGCGCCAGGTTCAGGTTCTCGGGCACGCGCGGGAGTCCCGCGGCGTAGGACGCCAGGCGGAGGTTGACCACCCGCTGGTCGGCGCTGACCGACAGCAGCGCGCACCGGTCGGCCCGGAAGAAGACCCGGACACGATCCAGCGCGCGTTCGACGGCAAGGCCGAGCTCTTCCGGCATGGCCGCGAGAAGCGAGGCGGACGTGTCGGAGATCAGAGTCTCGAACTCGAGACGGTTTTCGAGGTCGACCTCTGAAGAAGGCGGTTGCCCCGCCATCAGGCTGGTACCGTCACCGACCGAGCTTTCGCACACAGGAAGAAGGCTAGCGCAACAGCCGGCCGGATGGTGCATAACGAATCGAGGCAGGCATTCGCGCAGCGCGGGGCAGCGCGGCGTGGGCCAGGTCTCGGCGACGAGCGCGATCCGCCGCTATTGCGCGTCGTCGGTGACGGTCCAGGTCTTGTCCGGGTTGTAGGCCTTGATCTTCGGGGCGAGCTTCGCGGTGTCCGGGCCGAGGTCCTTCTGGTAGACGACGCCGTCGTTGTTCACGAGAAACGTCTGGACTCCCGTGACGCCGTAGTTCGCCGGCCAGGCGATCGCCGCGAAGCCCCCGATCATCATCCCCTTGACGACGTAGTCGCGGGCGCCCAGGCGCGCCGACGCCCCCTGGGCCGTCAGGGTCCGGAAGTAGTAGCCGTTGTACGGCTCGCTCTTCTTCGTATAGCCGGCGGCAAGAGCCTTGGCGATCTCGTCGCCCATCGGACCCGCCGGATTGCCGTTCGTGTCTCGCCACGAGAGCCCGTCCTGCGTGCCCGGAGTGCTGACCCACTTCTGTGCGTACTGGCGAACGCCGCTGCCATCGCGCGGCTCCGAGGCGTACTCCCACTGCGCATCGACGTAGCCGCGCAGGAGCGCGATCGCGTCGAGCTCGTTGCCCCCGATGCGCCGGGCGAGGAGCTCCTGGCGCCCCATTTTCGCGTCGAAGCGCCACTTCCCGTTCTCCTCGACGATCGGAACCGGCATGGGCCAGTCTTCGTTTCCGACGACCAGGATCGCAAGCTTCGGGTCGGCGACATCGAAGGTCACGTCCATCTTCTGGCGGGCGTGCTCGGCGAACTTCGCGAGGCTGTTCTTGTCGGCGACGGGGTCGCCGGATGCGACGATGCCCTTGCCTTCGGCACCGAAGATGGCGTCGACGGCCGCCGTGTCGCCCGCCTCGGCGGCCTTGACCAGGGCTTCGGCCGCCTGCTGCGGCGTGTCGAAGGCGCGCGGCGCCGCGGGCGGGTTGGCGGCACGGGCCGGAATGGCCCAGAACGCGCACGCGATCGCCAGCGAAGCCGAGAGCCGAAAAGCGCGGTGAGTGTGATGCATCGGGTTCATATTCATTTTCGTTCCTCGCCGTTACCGCCGCCGCCCGCCGCCACCGCCGCGCGACATCCCGCCCATGCTCGACGAGCCTCGCGAGCTCGACGACCGCGCGCTGCTCCCGCTGTAGGATCCGCCTCCTCCGCCGAACGCGGACGAGCCGCGGGAGCCCGAGGACGGGACGTTGCGGCTGCCGACCTGGCTACGACGCTGCTCACCGCCGCGGTCGAAGCTCTGGAGGCTCAAAGCTGCTCGCGCTCGCGCCCGAACGGCTGCTCGCACCGCCGCGATCCATGCTCTGGGACTGGCGCTGGCTCGCGCCGGCCTGCCGGCTCGAAGCCGAGTCGCCGCGCGCGTTCCCGCCGTACTTGCTGGCCGTGGCCTTGTCCTTGTAGGGCGCTCCGCCGCGCTGCTGCGAGTTGTGCTGCCAGTTGCTGTTGCCGCTGCGGTTGCTGACGTTGTTCTGCCGGTTGCTGTTGTTGACGAAGTTGTTGTTGTTGTTGATGTTGATGGTGTTGCCGCCGCCGTGCCAACCGCAGTTCCAGCCCCAGCCGCCGGAGATCCCGATTCCGACGGCGATCCCGACGCCGAACCCGATCAAGGCTCCGCCGGCGTAGTAGGGCGGGTAATACATCGGCGGATACGGGTAGACCGGCGGGCCCCAGATCACTGTCGGGCTGTAGGTGGGAACGTAGACCACTTGCGTCGACGCGGGCTGAATCTCGATGACCGTCTTCGACTCCACGGTCTTCGATTCGACCTTCTGCTGTTCGGTCGAGTCGAGCTTGCCCGCGTCCTTGGCCTTCAGGCGCAGACGCTGGACCGCGTCCATGACGTCGCTCTGCTGCGCGAGAAACGCGTCGCCGAGATCCTGCGTCCACTTGATGTTCTCCGAGAGGACCTTCAGTGCCTCGGGCAGCAGCACCAGGGCCTGGACGCTCGGGTCCCACGGCTCCTTCTCGGCCGCCTTGGTCAGCTCCTCGCCCTTGAGGGTGCCGTTCTTGGCCAGCCACTGCTGCGCGGCGACGACGTCGATCGGATACGTCGCGGCCACGAGGCACTGGGCGAGCAGCGGGTCGGGGTAGAGCGCGATCGGCGCGACCAGCGAGTCGAGCTGGTCGGGCGTGAGTTTCGCGGATTCCGGGGTCGCTTCCGCCTGCGCGGCCGGAGCCGCCGCCGGAGCATCCTGCGTCGCCGGGACCGCGCCGGCCGGAGCGGCGAGCATCCCGCAGAGCGTCGCGACGAGCGCTGCGCCGTAAACCCCTGAGAGTCGGGCTCGGAGAGCCTGGAGCGTTGGCACGATGTCCTCCTCGTTTCGGAACGTCCCATCCTATATTCCGGGACCGGCCGTTGTGCGAATGGGACTCACTCCAGGTGCGGATCAGCGAGGAGGGGGAGTCGGCTGGGGGGCAGCCTTCGGAACGTCGCCGGGGGAGCCGACGACGGCCGAGGGCGGCGCGTAGGCGTCCGTGACCCCCGGTGCCCCCTGGTAGCTCCAGTTGCCCGGCCCGGGCGTCGGGCCGGCTCCGGTCCCCGGTGCGGATCCGGGCACGGGCAGAATCGTCGCGGTTCCGCCCTGCATCGGGAGGTCGGCGTTCAGGGCCGCGCCGCGCTCCTCCTGCTGGATCCGGAAGGCCGCCACGCCCGTGACCTTCGTGATCTTCCGGACGTCGGTCTGCCGCATGCTGATGAGCGTCCCGTCACGCCAGGTTTTGAAGACGTATGTGGTTCCCTTCAGCGTCGGATTTTCGCGGGCGATCATGCGGCCGGTCGGTACGAGGTCGATCTGGTAGACGAGCTCGTGCTCGAGATCTTTAGTGCGCTGCGTGATCGTCTTGACCTTCGACGGGTCCAGGTGGACCAGGGTCCGCTCTCGGAAACGCCTTGAAAACGTAGGCGCCACCCTCCAGGACGGGCTTTCCGAGAGCGAACGCCGTTCCTGAGGGGTCGAGGTCGATCTGATAGATCGCCAGGGGCGCCTCGTTCTTCGGGGCCGCGGACGCCTGGCTCCCGACTTCGGGCGTCGCCTTCGGGGCGGCTCCGGCGGCCTGCTGCGCGCGGCTGCCGGCCGAAGTCATGAGAGCGGCGAGCGCAAGGACCGTCATCCGAGTCATCACCATCGACGGTAACACACGGGTGCCGCTGGGGGACCCGCTGCAGGAGGATCTGCGTCGTCGCGCTGGACGTCGGGTTGGGCGCCTCGAGCGGCTTGCCCTCAACCAGCGCCGGACGGCAGAATCGCCACGTCGACGTGACGGGCGCTGGAGCCTGCGGCTGATGCAGCCGAATCAGGTTCGTCGCTTCGGCGCGGCCGAGGATCGACTCTGGCGACACGGGAGGCGGGCAGGATGAGTTCCCGGATGGGATCCGGAGGGCGCGAGATTCTCGTCGCGGCATCGTGGAGCGCGTGAGCCGCGGCGCGGACCGACGCACGACCGTCGCCCGGATCGCGACGCTCGCCCTCGCGGCCGGGCTGTGGCTCGTGTCGCCTCCGGACGGCTTGGGCGCCGCGGCGTGCTAACTTTTCCGATCTTCGCGTGGGCGATTCTGTCGGTCGTCGCCGGCGCCTTCCCGATCCTGACGCATCGGTCCTGGCGCTGGCCGCGGCCTCGCTCTCGGGGATCCTCTCGCCGGCCGAGGCCTATTCGGGTTTTGCGAACCCGACGATCCTGCTGATCGTCGTCGCCTTCCTGGTGGCGCGGGCGGTCATCACCTGCGGCCTCGGCCAGCGCCTGGGCTACCATGCCATCCGCCTGCTCGGAAAATCCACCCTCGGTCTGAGGTACAGCATCTTCATCCTTGATGCCGTCATCGCTCCGGCCTTTCCGAGCAACACCGCCCGGTCCGGCGTGCTCTTCCCGCTGGCCGTTTCGGTGTCCGAGGCGGCGGGCGCAAAGCCCGGCGGAGAGCGCCCGCGTCTGGGCCGCTTCCTCGTGTTCTCGGGCATGGCGAGCCTGGCGCTCTCCTCGGCGCTTTGGCTGACGGCGATGGCGGCCAACCCGCTCGGCGCCGAGATCGCGACGACCTACGGCATCGACATCGGATTCGGCTCGTGGCTGGCCGCGGCCTCGGTGCCGACGCTCGTCGGCATCGCGTTGCTGCCCCTGCTCCTCTACAAGGTGATCCGGCCGGAAGTGACCGCCACGCCCCGGGCGCCGGCCGAGGCGCGGGCAGCCCTCGCGGCGCTCGGGCCCGCCACCCGGCACGAGAAGATCGTCGCGGCGACGTTCGTCGGAATGGTGGCCCTCTGGGCGACCGCGGATCGGCTAGGGATCGACACGACGGCGGTGGCGTTCCTCGGCCTGGGTGTTCTGCTTGCCTCCGGCGTCCTGACACTCGCCGACATCGCCAGGCAAGGCGACGTCCTCGAAACGTTCATCTGGTTCGCCGCGCTCTTCACCCTGAGCGGCGAGTTGAACCGGCTCGGCTTCATGGGATTCGTCGGGGAGCGGGTGGCCCGGCCGATGGAGGGCATGACGCCGCTTCTCGCCGGCGGACTGCTCGTCGTGGCCTACGTGCTCCTGCACTATCTGTTCGTCAGCCAGACGGCGCACCTCCTGGCGCTCTTCGGCGTCTTCCTCGGCGTGGGAATCCGGCTCGGCGTGCCGGCGCTTCCCCTGGCATTCCAGCTTCTCTTCGCCTCGAACTACTTCTCCGCGATCACGCCGCAGGGCTCGAGCGCCAACCTGCTTTTCGCGGGAAGCGGCTACCTGTCGCAGAGGGACCTGTACCGCCTGGGCGCCATCACGACGGCCTTCGGGTTGGTCCTCTACCTGCTCGTCGGCACGCCCTGGCTCCTCCTTGTGGCCCGCTGATGGGGAACGTGGGAGGGCCGACGCCGGGAAAGGAGAGAGCCGCCATCGAGGCGGCGGGCGACGCGGCCGCACCATCCGGAGGACGGACGGAGTCACATGAAGAGGATTCTGGCGCCGGAGGAGGAAACGGAAGGCGAAGCCACGGAAGGGAGACGCCGCGGTGAGGCGAAGGCCGCCCCCCGCATGAAGCTCGACGAACTGGTCGAACGGGCGCAGAAGCTGGCGCGCCGATACCGGGTCCGGGACGGGAAGGGCTTCCGGCTGGAGGACGTCGACCCGGGAGACACCGCCTGGCTCAAGGCCGAGGACAAGCCGGCCGCCAAGGAGGCGCTGCAGCAGGGCGTCGATCTGCTCGCCGAGCTGCAGGACATGCTCTACGCCCAGGACCGCTGGGCCGTGCTCCTGATCTTCCAGGCGATGGACGCGGCGGGCAAGGACGGCGCCATCAAGCACGTCATGTCGGGCGTCAACCCGCAGGGCTGCCAGGTCGTGTCGTTCAAGGCGCCGTCGCCGGAGGAGATGGACCACGACTTTCTGTGGCGCTGCTTGCGAAACCTGCCCGAGCGCGGCCGGATCGGGATCTTCAACCGGTCGTACTACGAGGATGTGCTCGTCGTTCGCGTTCACCCGGAGATCCTCAGGAAGCAGAAGATCCCCCGCGAGCTCGTCACGAAAGACATCTGGAACGAGCGCTTTCGCGACATCCGCACCTTCGAACGGTATCTCGCCGGCAACGGCGTCGTCGTGCGCAAGTTCTTCCTGCACGTGTCCCGCAAGGAGCAGAAGCGGCGGTTCCTCGAGCGCATCGAGAATCCCGAGAAGAACTGGAAGTTCTCTCCCACGGACGCCCAGGAACGGGGCTACTGGAAGGACTACATGCGCGCCTACGAGGACATGATCCGCAACACGGCCTCGAAGCGGTCGCCCTGGTACGTCGTTCCGGCGGACAACAAGTGGTTCACCCGGATCGTGGTCGCGGCCGCCGTCATCGACACGCTGTCGTCGCTTGGGCTGAAGTACCCGAAGGTCGACGAGGCGAAGCTTCGCGAGCTGCAGAAGACGAAGGCGAAGCTGCTCGCCGAGAAGTGAGTCGCGGCCGGCTCAGGATCGGGGCGAAGCCGCGGCGAGCTTCCGGTATCGCTCCACGGCGAGCTCGACGCTGAAGACCATCCGCTCGCGCCCCAGGGTTTCTCCGAGGGACGAGCGCTGGATCATCGCCAGGACCGCCGGGTTCAGGGCGACGAGCCACAGGGCGACTCCCCGTTCGCGGCTGCGCTTCTCGCCCTCCACGAGCATCTTGAGGGCGGTGTACTCGATATCGAAGACGGCGCTCATGTCGAGCGCCACGACCTTCGCCCCGGCTTCGTCGGCGCGCGTCCGGATCTTCTGGCCGATCCTCTCGGCGTTGGCGAAGAAGATTCGTCCCTCCGGCCGTAGCAGGAGCAGTCCCGGGAAGGACTCGTCCTCGGGATGCTCCTTCGTGCGCGGCCGGAAGACGCCGGTCCCGGGCTTGCGTCCCAGGACGTGGACCGGAGGATCCGCCACCTGTTGCGAGAGGGCGATGAGAGACAGCACGATCGCGACGAGGATCCCCCTGAGCGTTCCGAGGACCATCACGCCGGCGAACGCGGCCAGCGCCCAGACGAACTCCGTCCGCCGGATGCGGAGAATCGACTGGAACTCCGCCGGCTGGATCAGTCCGACCGAGTAGACGACGACGACGGCGGCGAGCGTCGCCTGGGGCATGAGGCCCATCCACGGGGCCAGGAAGAACATCGTGGCGAGCGTGCCCGCGGCCGTGACGAGCTCGGCGAGCTGCGTGCGGGCGCCCGCGTTGCGGTTGACGGCCGTCTGGCTCGTCCCGCCGCCGGAGGGCATGGCGCCCAGCAGGGCGCTGCCCGCGTTCGCGATCCCCGTCGCGAATAGCTCCCGGTTGGCCTGCGGGGGCCTCTCGTCGCTCCGCGCGAAGGCCCGCCCGGCGGCGACCGTCTCGGTGAAGCTCATCAGCGCGATGCCGATCGCGCCCGACCAGAGCCCCCCGACGACCGAGAAGTCCGGAAGCGTGATCGACGGAAACCCCCTGGGAATCCGGCCCACCAGTTCGACGCCGCGGCCCTCGAGCGCGAGCAGCCCCGCGGCTGCGATCCCGGCCGCCACCACGACGAGGGGCGCGGGCGCCCGGGGGACAAACCGCTTGAGACCGACCAGGATCGCCATCATCGCGACCGCGACGCCGAGCGTCGGCAGCGACGTCTGCGGGATGTGCTGCACGGTCGAGACCACGTTGCGAAGGAACGTCGACCGCGGGATGTGGAACCCGAGGAGCTTGGGAAGCTGGTCGAGGATGATGACGACACCGATGCCCGCCTTGAAGCCGATGAGGACGGGCTCCGAGATGAAGTCGGCGACGAAGCCCAGCCTCAGTACCGAGGCGGCGAGGAGGATCGCCCCGACGAGGAGCGTCAGGGTGGCGAGAGCCGAGAGCAGCGCGGAGGAATCGCCCGCCGGGGCCGCGTTGGCGAGGATGGCCCCCGTCAGGATCGCCAGCGTCGTGGTCGTGCTGACGCTCAACACGTTCGACGAACCGAGGAACGCGTAGATCAGCATGGGGAGAAACGCCGTGTAGAGGCCGACCTGGACCGGCAACCCGGCGATCGTGGCGTAAGCCATCGCCTTCGGGATGACGACGGCGGCGGCCGTCAGGCCCGCGACGACGTCGAGCCTCAGCCATTCCCTGCTGTAGCCGCCGAGCCAGGCGGGCAGTCGAGAGAGGCTTCGCGTCTGGCCGCCAGGCGTGTCCATGGCTGGCGAGATCCTACTCGGAAGTCAGCGGGGAGGAGGCTGCGGCGTCGGGGCGGCCTTGGGCACGTCGCCCGGTGAAGACACGACGGCCGAAGGCGGCGCATACGCGTCCGTCACACCGGGCTGTCCCTGGTAGAGCCAGTTGCCCTGGCCCGAATCGGTCTGGGCCGGAGCCGGCACCGGCGCGACCTGCGGACCGCCGGGCAGGATCGTCACGGTGCCGCCGCCCTCCATCGGAAGGTTGTCGATGCGCGCGCCGCCCCTCTCCTCCTGCTTGATCCGGAACGCCGGGATTCCCGTCACGCGGGTGATCGCTTTGACGTCCTCCGTCCGCAGGCTCATGAGCGTGCCGTCGCGCCAGGTTTTCAGGACGTAGGTCTTTCCCTTGAGGACCGGGTTCTCGCCCGTGATGACCCGGCCGGTCGGGACGAGGTCGACCCGGTACACGACCTCCTGGTTGATGTCCTTCGTTCGCTGGGTGACCTTTTTCACCTTGGCCCGGGGAAGGCGAACAGCCTGCTTGTCCGGCCACGCCGTGAACACGTAGACATCGCCCTCGAGCACCGGTTTGCCGAGGCTGAACGCCTGACCGGTCGGGTCGAGATCGAACTGCCAGATCTCGAGGGGCGGTTCGGGCGCGGGAGCCTTGCTGCCGACGAGGGGAGTGGGCCGCGGAGGCGGGCTCGACGGCTCCTGAGCGTCGAGGCGGGCGACGAGAACCAGGGCCGTGAGGATGCAGGCTCCCAAACGCATGGCGGCCTCCCTGCGCTCCATGATAGCCGGACCGGGCGCCGCGCCTATGGGACCAAGGTCTCATCCCGGGGCGGCCGGAGACCTCGACGATTCCATGGCAGAATGCGGACGCGGACGACGGGTCGTCGCTCGGAGCGTATCGGGAGGTCGAAGGGTGAGGCGGCGGACTGGAAGGTTTCTGGCTCTGGTCGGTTCCCTTTCGGTGGCCTGCGCGCCCCTCGTCTACAGGTCGGATTTTCCGCGGAACCTCGGCGTGGTCGTTCCCGAGCAGATCTACCGGGGCGCCCAGCCCCGCGAGACCGAGTACGACGTCCTGAAGCGCGACCTCCACATCCGGACCATCCTGAAGCTCAACGCGGATGACGATTCGAGCGAGGCGAAGAAGTGCGCAGAGTACGGCATCGTCCTGTATTCGATTCCGTTTGCCGCCTCGACGATCGGCGACGCGACCTCGTGCGACGGGATCCGGAAGGCCTACGCCGTTCTCACGGATCCGGCGGCACAACCGATTTACGTGCACTGTCAAGCGGGACGGGACCGCACCGGGCTTCTCGTCGGCCTCTACCGAATCCGGGAACAGGGCTGGCCGATCGAGCGAGTGCTTGCGGAGCTTCGGCAGCACGGGGACTTTCTCTACCCCCACATCACGCGCATCCTGAAGGACGAATACAGTGACATTCGTGCCGGCACGTACTGCTCGCTTTCCATGAATCCGTAGGCGCTCGGGATCCGGCCGGCCCAAACCGGTCCCGACGGATCCTATCCGGGGATCCCTGATCGGAATGAATCATTCGACTCCCGGTCGGGGCCGTCAGAATCGAGTCTCCGGAGAGGGAGACGATCGCGTAATCCCCTGTGGCGACGCGAGGACGCATGGAGGCTGCCATGGTCGAGTCCAGAAAAGATCCCGGGTTCGTCGACTGTACCGAACAGAAGCGGCTCAACGAGGCCCGGGAGAAGAAAGTCCCGTGGAAGAAGTGGGGCCCGTACCTCAGCGAACGGCAGTGGGGGACGGTGCGCGAGGACTACAGCGAGGACGGCAACGCCTGGGACTACTTTCCGCACGAGCAGTCCCGCTCGCGTGCTTACCGGTGGGGCGAGGACGGCCTGGGCGGGTTCTCCGACGACCAGCAGCGCCTCTGCTTCGCCCTCGCTCTGTGGAACGAGCGGGACCCCATCCTGAAGGAGCGCCTCTTCGGTCTGACCAACAGCGAGGGGAATCACGGCGAGGACGTCAAGGAGTACTACTTCTACCTCGACTCGACGCCGACCCACTCGTACATGAAGTACCTCTACAAGTACCCGCAGCGGGAGTTCCCCTATCGGGACCTCCTCGAGACGAACCGGAGGCGGACCCGTGAGGAGCCCGAGTACGAGCTGCTCGACACGGGGATCTTCGACGACGACCGGTACTTCGACGTCTTCGTCGAGTACGCCAAGGCGGGGCCCGAGGACGTCCTGATCCGCGTGTCGGTGCACAACCGCGGTCCGGAGGCGGCGCGCCTGCACGTCCTGCCGCAGCTCTGGTTCCGCAACACCTGGTCGTGGGGGGACGAGGGCGAGAGACCCGTCCTGCGCGAAACCGGCGGGGCGATCGTGGCGTCCCACCCGGAGTTGCCCGACACGACGCTCTCGTGCGACGGCGCGCCGGAGCTCCTCTTCGCCGAGAACGAGAGCAACGTCCAGAAGCTCTGGGGCCAGCCGAACCCGGCGCCGTACGTCAAGGACGCGTTCCACCGCTACGTCATCGCCGGCGAGCGCGACGCCGTGAACCCCGGGAAGACCGGGACGAAGGCGGCGGCCCGCTACATCCTCGAGATCCCCGCCGGCGGGTGTTCGGTTCTCCGTCTGAGACTCGCGGCCGGGACGGCGGGCCAGCCGCTCGGTCCGGCGTTCGACGAGGTGTTCCGGCAGCGGCTCTTCGACGCCGACGAGTTCTACGAGCGGATCACACCCGGGTCTCTCGGGCAGGACGAGCGCCTCGTCCACCGCCAGGCCCTGGCGGGGATGCTGTGGTCCAAGCAGTACTACTACTTCGACCTCGACCGCTGGCTGAAGGAGCACCAGGCCCATCCCTTGACCGGCGGCGCGAAACGCGGCGTCCGGAATGCCGACTGGTTTCACATGCTGAACGGCGACGTCATCTCCATGCCCGACAAGTGGGAGTACCCCTGGTACGCGGCGTGGGACCTCGCGTTCCACACGATTTCGCTCTCGCTCGTGGACTTCGACTTCGCCAAGGAGCAGCTCCTCCTGATGCTCAAAAGCCTCTACTCCCATCCCAACGGGCAGATGCCGGCGTACGAGTGGAACTTCAGCGACGTGAACCCGCCCGTGCACGCCTGGGCGACTCTCTTTCTCTACAAGTTCGAGAAGAACCTGGGCCGGGAGGACCTCCGGTTCCTCGAGCGCGCATTCCAGGGCCTGATGCTCAACTTCAACTGGTGGGTGAACCGGAAGGACCCGGAGGGAAGGAACGTTTTCGCCGGCGGGTTCCTCGGGCTCGACAACATCGGCGTCTTCGACCGGAGCGCGAAGCTTCCCACCGGCGGGTCCCTCGAGCAGGCGGACGGAACGGCCTGGATGGCTTTCTACTGCCAGAACATGCTGGAGATGGCCCTCATCCTCGCGGACCACGATCCGGCCTACGAGGAGACGGCCTTCAAGTTCCTCGAGAACTTCATCTGGATCTCCTACGCGATGGACCGGGTTGGCGGGCGGCAGGACGACATGTGGGACGAGGCGGACGGTTTCTACTACGACGTCCTCCGGCTGCCGGATGGCGAGGCGTTCCGGCTGAAGGTCCGCTCGATGGTCGGGCTGCTGTCTCTATGCGCGAGCACGGTCTTCGAGGAAGACATGGTGACGCGCCACCCGAGGCTGATGGAGCTGATCGCGATCTTCCGCAAGCGCCACCCCGAGGTGATCGCCCACGTGGCCCCGACCGTCGAGGGGTTCATCGGCCACGCCGGGCGCCGTCTCCTCTCGCCTCTGACCCGGCGCAAGCTCGAGCGCGTCCTCTCGGTCCTCCTCGACGAGAACGAGTTTCTCTCTCCCTACGGCATCCGCTCCCTCTCGCGCTGTCACCTCGAGAGCCCGTTCGTCTTCCACGCGGGCGCAGAGGAGCATCGCGTTCAGTACCTGCCGGCCGAGTCCAACACGGGGATGTTCGGGGGCAACTCGAACTGGCGGGGCCCGATCTGGATGCCGGTCAACGCCTTGATCGTCCGGGGCCTGCTGAATCTCTACGGCTTCTATGGCGACGGCCTCAAAGTCGAGTGCCCGACCGGCTCCGGAAACCGCATGAACCTCTTCGAGGTGGCCAAGGAAATCTCCCGCCGCCTCGCGGCCATCTTCGTGCGGGTCGCGAGCGGCCGCCGTCCGGTCTACGGCGGCACGGCGAAGTTCCAGAACGATCCGCACTGGCGCGACCTCGTCCTCTTCTACGAGTACTTCCACGGCGACAACGGGGCCGGTCTCGGGGCCAGCCACCAGACGGGCTGGACGGGCCTGATCGCGCGCCTGCTCGACCTCTTCGGGCGCGTGACGGCCGAGGACGCGCTGGAAACCCCGAAGGAGAAGCTCGATGCGCGCCTGGTCCGCGAGCAGGTGGCCGGGCGGCAGGGATGAACCGGGAACCGATCCTCGGCGCCTAGTTCAGCCGGATCGACAGCTGGACGCTCAGGATCTCGCGCGCCGCGAACGGGCTCGAGCTCCAGGCGATGGTCGGCGCCTGGACGAGGATGTCGACGATGCCGGCGTTGAACGCGACGCCCAGTCGCGATCCGGCCTGGAAGTAGTACTGGCTTCCCTGAGAACCGTGGACTCCGGGGGACGGGTCGAGCTCATCGTCGCCGCGGACCTTGGGGCCGCCTTCGATGCGGACCGGCGTGATCGAGAGACCGAGAACGCGCAGCGCGTACCAGCGCAGGTCCAGGCCGAAGACGCCGGTCAGATACGCGGACTCGCCCGTGGTCGCCCGCGCGCCGACCGACAGCGAGGCTCCCGGCGCCCAGAGGAACTTTCCTCCCCAGCGGTCCCGGTCCCACAGCGCGAGACCGCCGATCGAGCCCTCCCCGTACTGGCGCCCCTCGTTGGCGACGTCGGGAGGCTCGACGGTCGTCGCGCCCGTGCCGACGTACCAGGACGGAATGCGGCCCTCGAGACGGCCGTAGGGCGCGACGGGCGGGGACCACGTCTCGTCGCGGCGCTCGACCTTGTCGCTGTGCCGCTCGATCAGGGAGCCGCCGGCGAGCTTCGCGGAGCGCAGGGCGTAGCTCAACCCGAGCCCGAACGACAGTTCGGCCGCGGGCTTGCGCCAGTTCACCTCGAGAGGTCCGCGGAAGGTCAGCGCGAGCCGGTCGGAGAGGAGGTAGTCGAAGCGAAAGAACTCCGTCGTGATCTCCGAACCGGTCCGGTCGCCTCCGAACGCGACGCGCCAGGCCGCGGGCACGAACCCGAGCGCGGCGCGCTTGCCGAGCGGGAGAATGAGATCGAGCTCGAGGCCGGCGAGGCCGGCACCCGTTCCGTCGTCGTAGCGGCGATACCCGACCTCGCCGGCGAGCGCGTAGACGAACGGATTCAGGTTCCAGCTGTACTTGAGGATCATGCCCTGGGCCGTCACGTCGAAGAACTTCCGCGTCGCGTTATACGTCGTGCCCAGGCCCACGAAGCCGTAAGCCCCGGGCGCCGTATCGGCTGGCTGGCGCTCCGAGCACTCCTCGCCACGGCAGGGATAGGCCGCCGCAAACCAGGACTCCTTGTAGGCGCGCCACTTCTCGGACTGTTCGGGAGCGGGTGCCGCGGCCGCGGGGTCGGCCTTCTGCGCGGCGCGCAGGTCGCGTACGACGACGAGCAGCTCGACGAGCGCCTGCCGCGCCCGGTCGCCCTCCTCCGAGAGGCACTCGAAGGGGACCTTGTACGGATAGTCCGTCAGGTCCCGGCATCGCCGGCCATCGAGGGTCGTACGATCCTCGACGACGTACGTCTTGTCGCGGTGGTCGTCCCAGTTGTGGAACGACTCATCCGGGATTCGGTCGACCTTCTCCGGCGCGAGCCCCGGCAAGTGCGTCAGCGGCTTCCAGATGCGGAGTTCCTCGATTTCGCCGCTTCCCGGCCGGCGCTGGGTGTGCGCTCCGGAGAAGGAGTCGCCGACCGCGTGCATCAGCTCGTACAGCCCGAAACCGCTGCGCCGCGTCCCCGGCCCGCCGTCGATGACGACCTGGCGGAGCAGCGCGTCGAGCAGATCCCGGCAGCGCACGAGCGCCGAAGTCGCCAGCGCTCGCGGGATCGTGGTGTCGCCGACGGGCTCGGACTCGGCGTCCTCGAGCTTCGCCATGAAGTGGAAACACTGCCCGGCGTCGCTGAACTGCCGCCGGAAGGCCGCGTCGGGCTGGTCGGTCAGGGGTCTCGGCCAGTCGAGGAGCGGATTCGCCGTCGCGGCGTCGGCGCAGTACGAAGGAGCGTCTCCGCCCCAGCCGAAGCAGAGGGGCGCCGCGAGGTCGCCGTCGTTGAAGAGGTCGCGCAGGACGTCGGGTTGCGCTGCCTGTCCGCCGTGCCCCTCGATCAGCGTGCGGTACGCGAGCGCCTCGATGACGACGTGGCCCTTGCTGTCGAACGCCGCGGCCGGCCCCGCGAGAAACGACGCGCAGAGCGCCACCACAGCCGCGCGGAGGGCGGTGCGGGACCTGGGAGGGCCGATCGGGGTCATGTCGGCTCGGCACTGCTCGAGGCGACCGAGGGCGACGGCTCCCGGCGCTCCGGGGAGTCGTCGGGCAGTCTTTCGACGCTGCGGGCGTACAGCGCAATTCCCGGCAGGGCGGTCAGCCCGTGCGCGATGATGCTGAGGAGGACCGTGAGCATGACCGCCGAACGGATCCACGCGGCGGCCGGGCTCGCCGCGCGTTCCAGGTACACGAGCCCGAGCACGATGGACGCGAGCCCCCGGGGCCCGAACCAGCCCATGAAAAGAACGGTCGCCCGGGAGAGACGGGTCCCCCGGAGGGCGATCGCGACCGGCAGCATCCGCACCACCGTGAGGCTCAGCACGGCATAGATCGCCGCGGCCGCCCCGAACTGCTGTCGATCGCGGGCGACGAGAAAGCCGAACAGAAAGAAGACGGCGAAACTCAGAAGCTGCCCCCACTGTTCGGTGAACTCGATGCTGTGCTTGCCCGCATCCGGGAATCCCGGCTGAACGGCGAGCCCGGCGACGAAGGCCGCGATGAACATGCTCGCCCCGATCGGCTCGGACGCCAGGGCGCACAGCACGGGGAGCAGCGCCAGGCCCACCGGTTCGAGAGACTTCGCCGACCATTCTCGCTTTCTGGCCCGGCCGAGCAGCCAGCCTCCGGCGAGGCCGACCGCCGCGCCCAGCAGGGCCCCGTAGCCGAGCTGTTCGACGATGAAGCGCGTCAGGCTCCCGCGGGCGCCCCCGGGGGCCGAGAGGGCCAGGAAGAAGAGGAGGAACGGGACGGAGAGCCCGTCGTTCAATCCCGCTTCGACGTTCAGGGCCTGGCGAATCCGAAGGGGCACGCGGGGGCTGCTGACGATGACCTGCCCGAGACCCGCGTCGGTCGGGGCGAGGATCGCGGCCAGGATGCCCGCTTCCCAGACCGAGAGCCCGCGAAAGACGGCGAGCGCGGCGAGGCCGCCGAGGAGGATCGTCAGGAGCATCCCCGTCGAGAGCAGGCGGGCCGGGAGGTTTCGGATGCTCTTCAGCACCCGGAGGTCGGTGCGGCTGGAGTCGGTGAAGAGGATGAGGACGAGCCCCACTTCCGCCAGTGCGAGAAAGGGCGCCAGGGCGTTCTCGCGCTGGTGCAGCTCGGTGAGCACGAAGGACGCGGCCATCCCCGCCGCCGTGAACACGATCGGTGCGGTCACGACGGTCCGTTCCAGGCGCCGGGAGACGAGGCTGTAGAGGAAAGCGAGGCCGACGAAGACGGCGAGGATCATGGTCGTGACCTCAGTGGGCAGCGCGTTGCTTTCACCGTGTGCCGGAAGACCGCGCGGGACTTTCGAATGGGCGACCGCTACGGATTCGGCGCTGCGGCTTGTGCCGCGGCCGACGGCGAGAGCCAGGTGGGGTTGGTGTCCTCGGGCTGCAGGTTCCAGCCTCCACCAAGGGCCTTGTAGACGTCGACGTAGTCGATCAGGAGGTCCAGACGCGTGCGGGCGAGCGCGATCTCCGCGGGAAAGAGCTGCTGCATCGCGTAGAGGACCTCGAAGTAGTTCGCGAGACCCGAGTCGTAGCGGATCGTCGACAGCCGGACCATTTCTCCGTAGGCGGTCACGGTGCGCTCGAGCTCGGCGACGGAGGCCCCGATCTTCTGGCGGGCGTAGAGAACGGTCGTCGTCTCCGCGAAAGCGCCCGTCACGGTCTGCTCGTACTGGATCTTCGCCTGTTCCCACTGGGCGTAGGTGGCGCCATACTCGCTGCGGAGCCGGCCCCCCTGGAAGAGCGGGCCAAGCAGCCCGGCCGCGATCGACCAGGTCTTCCCGGCGGGATAGAAGAAGTCGTCGAGCTGGGGGCCGACGGCTCCGAAGAACCCCGTCAGGCTGATCACCGGGAAGAAGTTCGCGGTGGCGACCCCGACGAGGGCGTTGGCGGCGATGAGTTGCTGCTCGGACTGCCGGACGTCGGGCCGGCGCTGCAGGAGCTCCGACGGAAGGCCCGCCGGGATCTCCGGAGGCACGGGCTGCGCGGCGAGGGCCTCGCCGCGGGGAACGGGCCCCGGGTTTCTTCCCAGAAGCAGGTTGAGCTGGTTCTCGGTCGCCTCGATGCGCCGCTCGATTTCGGGGACCTGCGCGGCGACCTGGCCGAGGGCCGCCTCGGCGTAAGCCGCCTCGAGGGCCGAGGCCGCGCCCTCGTCGAGCTTGCGCTTGTAGAGGCTGTACGTTTCCTGGAACGCCTCGACGGTCTTCTTCGAGATGGCGAGCTCGTCGTCGAGCTCGCGCAGCGAGAAGTAGGTCGCGGCGACCTCCGACACGAGCGAGAGGAGCACGCCGCGCCGGGCGTCCTCGCTCGCGAGGTACTGGGCCTTCGCGGCCTCGTTCAGGCGGCGGATGCGGCCCCAGATGTCGAGCTCCCAGCCGAAGTTCACGTTGACCTGGTGGGCGTTGAACGTCGAGGTGCTGTAGGGAGACACGTAGACCGAGTTGCGCCCGCGCGACGAGCCGGCGCCGTACCCGATCTGGGGAAAGAATTCCGAGCGGGCGATGCCGGCCCGCGCCCGGGCCTCTTCGACGCGGGCGGCGGCGATCCGGACGTCGTAGCCGGTCTGCAGCGCCTGGTCGATGAGCTGCGCGAGGACGGGGTCGCCGAAAACGTCCCACCAGGGCTGGTCGGCGACGGAGGCCGCGGGGGCGGGCGGCCCCTGGACCTCGCGGAAGGCATCGGGCGCCGTCACGGGCGGGCGCTCGTAGTTCGGGCCGACCGCGCAGCCGGTCAGAAGAGCGAGCGCGACGAGGCCTGCGGCGAGCTTTCGCATGTCAGTGCCCTCCGCCCGCCGGACTCGGTTTCGGAGCCGGCGCCGTGCCCGGAGCTTCCTTCTCCTTCCCGCGGTTGGCCAGCTTCTCGACCATCACGAAGAGCGAGGGGATGAGGAAAATGGCGATGCCGGTCGCGGCGAGCATTCCCACGATGACGACCGTGCCCAGCACCTTGCGGGACACCGCCCCCGAGCCCGAAGCGGTCCAAAGCGGCACGCAGCCGAGGATGAAGGCGAAGGAGGTCATGAGGATCGGCCGCAGCCGCAGCTTGGCTCCTTCGAGAGCGGCCTCCACGAGGCTCTTGCCCTCCTTCTGCTGCAGGACGGCGAACTCGACGATCAGGATGGCGTTCTTGGCGGCGAGGCCGATCAGCATGACGAGACCGATCTGGCCGTAGACGTCGAGGTTGAACTTGCGCATCAGGAGCCCCAGGAAGGCGCCAAAGACCGCGACCGGCACGGACAGCAGGACGCTGAAGGGAAGCGACCAGCTCTCGTAGAGGGCGGCGAGGATCAGGAACACGAAGACGATCGAGAGGACGAAGACCCGCCCGCCCGCGCCGGCGGCCTTGACCTCCTGGTAGGACATGTCGGCCCAGTCGTAGCCCATCTCCCGCGGCAGGACCTCCTTCGCGACGGTCTCGAGCGCCGCCGTGGCCTGCCCCGAGCTGTACCCGGGCGCGGGGATGCCGGTGACCTGCGCAGCCCGGAAGAGGTTGAAGCGATTGGTGAACTCGGGCCCGGCGATTCCCCGGGTCGTCGCGACGGCGGAAAGGGGCACCATCTGGCCGTCGTTGTTTCGGACGTAGAACTGGTTGATGTCCTCGGCCTTGACGCGTCCCGACGGTTCGGCCTGCAGGAAGACCTTCCACTGGCGCCCGAAGCGGTTGAACTGGTTCACGTAGATGCCGCCGAGAAACGCCTGGAGGCTCTGGTAGACGTCGCCGACCGCGACGCCCTGTTTCAGGACCTTGTCCCGGTTGATGTCGGCGTAGATCTGGGGCACCGAGGGCCGCCAGACGCTATTGACGTTGGCGAGCTCGGGGCGCTTTCTCGCGGCCTCCAGGAACTTCTGGAGGTTCTTGTTCAGGTACTCGACGCTTCCGCCGCTCCGGTCCTGGAGCCAGAGGGAGAAGCCGCCGCCCGTGCCGAGGCCCTGGATCGCCGGAGGAGGAAAAGCCACGACGCTCGCTTCGGGAAGCTGGGCTCGAAAGACGCCGTTCAACCGCTGCATGATCGGCCCGACCTCCATCTCCTTGCCTTCGCGCTCGTGCCAGGGATCGAGGGAGACGAAGTAGAAGCCCGTGTACGGCGCCGAGGCGCCCGAGAGCAGACTGTAGCCCGCGATCGTCGTGACGTACTTGACCCCCTTGGTCTCCGCCAGGATCTTCTCGATCTTCTGGCAAACGGCATCCGTCCGCTGGAGCGAAGAGGCATCGGGAAGCTGGACGTTGATGAAGAAGTAGCCCTGGTCCTCGTCCGGAAGGAAGCCCGAGGGGAGCCTCTTTCCCAGCAGGCCGGAGAGCGCGACGAATCCGCCGAGGATCAGGAGGGTGACGACGACCTTCCGGACCAGGTGGCGCGAGAGGTTGACGTAGCCGTTGGTCAACCTCGCAAAGACCCGGTTGAACCAGGCGAAGAACTTCGCGAGCGGCCCCTTCGACTCCTTCTTGGGTTTCAGGATGAGGGAACAGAGCGCCGGCGACAGCGACAGGGCATTGAAGGCCGAGATCAGGACCGAGACGGCGATCGTGATGGCGAACTGCATGTTCATCCGGCCCTGGATTCCGCCCATGAAGGCGACGGGGATGAAGACGGCGGAGAGGACGAGGGCGATTCCGATGACCGGCTGGGTGACCTCCTCCATCGCCTTCAACGTGGCGTCCTTCGGCGAAAGACCGTGCTCGATGTGGTGCTCGACCGCCTCGACGACGACGATCGCGTCATCCACGACGAGGCCGATCGCGAGGACCAGGCCGAAGAGGGAAAGCGTGTTGATCGAGAACCCGAGCATCGGAAAGAAGATGAACGTGCCGACCAGCGAGACGGGCACGGCGAGGAGCGGAATGAGCGTCGCGCGCCACCCCTGCAGGAACAGGAACACGACGATGATGACGAGGGCGATCGCCTCGAAGAGGGTGTGCTCGATCTCCTTGATGCCCTCGGTGACCGGCAGCGTCGTGTCGAGGGCGACCACGTAGTCGAGGTCGTCCGGGAAGCGCTCCTTCAACCCCTTCATCGTCTCCTTGACGCCCTCGGCCACGGCGATCGCGTTGGAGCCCGGGACCTGGAACACGCCGATGGGGCAGGAGGCCTTTCCGTTCAAGCGCGCGCGCTGCTGGTAGTTCAGGGCGCCGAGGTCGATCCGGCTGACGTCCTTCAGGCGCACCATGGACCCGTCGGGGTTCAGGCGCACGACGACGTTTCCGAATTCCTCGGCGGTCTCGAGGCGGCCTTTGGCGCGGAGGGTGTAGGTGAACTCCTGGCCCTGCGGGGCGGGCTCCGTGCCGATTCCTCCCGCCGGGTTGACCGTGCTCTGCTGCTTCACCGCGTTCATCAGGTCGGGGACGGTCAGCCCGAGGCTCGCCAGCCGTTCCGGCTTGACCCAGATGCGCATGGCGTAGTCGGCGGTCCCGTAGTTCTGGATCTGGCCCACGCCCGGCACGCGGTAGATGGCGTCGTTGACGTTGATCGTCGCGTAGTTGCCGAGAAAGAGCGCGTCGTACGTTCCCTTGGGGGAATACAGCGAGACGATGAGCAGGGGATTGCTCGTGGCCTTCTTGACCGTCAGGCCGAACTGGTTGACGTCCGCCGGCAGGTTGGGCTGCGCCTGCGAGACGCGGTTCTGCGTGTTCACCTGGTCGAAGTTGATGTCGGTCTCGACGTCGAACGTGACGGTGAGCTTCATCGTCCCGTCATTGGCGTTGGTGGACTGCATGTAGATCATGTAGTCGACGCCGTTCATCTGTTGCTCGATCGGCGTCGCGACGGACTGCTCGATCGTGATCGCGTCGGCGCCGGTGTAGGTCGTCGTGACCTGGATCTGGGGCGGCACGATGTCCGGGTACTGGGCGGTCGGGAGTTTCGTCATGGCGACGGCCCCCGCCATCGTCATCAGGATCGCGATGACGATCGCGACGATCGGCCTGCGGACGAAAAAGGCGCCCACGGCCCTACTTCCCGGTCTCTTTGGCGGGCTCCGCCTCCGGCGCCGCCGGGCTCGAGGCCTCCTTCGGCACGACCGTCATCCCGGACTTCACCCGCTGCAGACCTTCCACCACGATCCGGTCTCCGGGCTTCAATCCCTCTTCGATGACCCACATGGACCCGTCGACCGGCCCCGCCTTGACCACCTTGATGGTCACCTTGTTGTCCGCTCCGACGACCGCGACCTGGTAAGTGCCCTGCAGCTCGGCAACCGCCCGCTGCGGAACGAGGATCGCCCCCTTCCTGACGTCCATCGCCACGCGCACCTTCGCGTACTGGCCCGGCCGCATGAGGTTGCCCGGATTCGGGAACGCTCCCGCGAGCTGGATCGTGCCGGTCTTCGCGTCCACCTCGCGGCCGACGAGGATCGCCCGGCCGTGGTGCTGGAACACGGAGCCGTCCGAGAGGATGAGCTCCAGGGGCCCCTTGTCGAGGTCCTTGTCGGCGAGAAGGGTCTTCTCGGGCGGGCCGTGTCTGGCCACCCAGGTCAGGTACTCCTGCTCGCTCGGGTTGAAGTTGACCTTGATCGGGTCGACCTGCGAGACCGTCGTCATGACGGTCAGGCGGTTGACGAGATCACCGACCTGCGACTTCGCGACGCCCGCGATGCCGTCGATGGGCGAAGTGACTTTCGTCCAGTCGAGATCGAGTTTCGCCTTCTCAAGGCTGGCGCGCGCGCTTTCCACGTTGGCCTGAGCGGTGCGCTCCCGCGTTTCGGCGTCGTCCAGCTCCTGCTGGCTGATCGCCTTTTCCGCCGCCAGGGGCCGGTACCGGGCCACCGTCGTTTTCGCGTTGGCGAGCGTGGCCTCGTACTGGGCCAGTGTGCCCTTGGCCTGGTCGTACGTCGCCTGGAACTGACGCGGGTCGATCTCGAAGAGCGTCTCGCCCGCGCGAACCAGGAAGCCGTCCCGGTACGCCTGCCGGAGCACGTAGCCCTCGATCTGCGGCCGGATCTCGGCGTTGACGAAGCCGTCGAGCGATCCGATCCACTCCTGGAAGATCGGAACGTCCTTCTGAATGACCGGCGCGACCTCGACGGTGGGCGGCGGGGCTGGCGGGGGTTCCTTCTTGGCGCATGCCGACGCGGCGGCCAGGGCGATCAGCACCAAGGCTGAGAGCGGTCGTTGTCGCCTGCGAAGCGGCATGGTCCCTCCGAAAGTCGATCTCTGATCACGGGATCGAGATCAGCGGAATATATCCCTCCGAGGCGATGAACGGGTGCCGGCGATCGGGCTGGCCTCTCATTCCGCGGACCACGATAGGACGGCGTCCACAATCCGGCCATAGGCCTTGGTCCCATGGCGAGCGATGACATGTGGCGGTGATTCGAGGCGTTTGCCGCCGGCCCGGCGTGGAGACCCGGCCTGTGGGATAGGGTTTGCTCGACTTCGGAGGAGGGCAGGTCGTGTGGTTCGCAGAGGACGCACCGTGAGGATCGAGGTCCTCGCCGACACCGAATCGGCGGCTCGCCGCGCCGCGGCCGTCATCGCGGAGGACGCGCGCGCGGCGGTCTCAGCGCGCGGACGGTTCGTCATGGCCGTCAGCGGCGGCCACACACCGTGGCTGATGCTGCGCGACCTGGCAAATGAGGACGTTCCCTGGTCCGGCGTCCACGTCGTCCAGGTGGACGAGCGGGTCGCGCCGGCGGGGGACCCGGACCGGAACCTCACACACCTGCGCGAGAGCCTCCTCGCGCAGGCGCCGCTTCCGGCAGGGCAGATCCACGCGATGCCGGTCGAAGCGGCCGACCTCGAGGCGGCCGCCCGGTCGTACGCACGCACGCTCGAAGAGATCTGCGGCGCGCCGCCCGTGCTCGACCTGGCGCACCTCGGCCTCGGGCCGGACGGCCACACGGCCTCGCTCGTCCCGGGCGACCCCGTCCTCACGGTCGCCGACCGCGACGTGGCGATGACCGGCGTCTACATGGGGCGGCGGCGCATGACGCTGACCTATCCGGTTCTCGACCGGGCCCGCCGCGTGCTGTGGCTCGTGACCGGGAGCGAAAAGGCGGCGATGCTTCCCCGGCTGCTTTCCGGCGACCCCGCGATCCCGGCCGGACGCGTCGCTTCGCGGAACGCGCTCGTGCTCGCCGACCGGGCCGCGCGGGGCGAAGTCGCGCCTTGACGTTGGCGGAGTCCGCCGCGCCGCATTTGTCGGCGGGGGATCTCGAAGCGACGTTTCTGCCGGGTCGAGGAATGCTCGGCGCGTCGCTTCGGAAGCGAGGCGTCGAGTTGCTGCGCCGGGTCGAGGATCTCGAGGCCTCGGCGGCGAGAGGCTCGACCGCCGGGATTCCGCTCCTCCACCCGTGGGCCAATCGGCTCGCGGGGCTCCGCTACCGCGCGGCGGGCCGCAACGTGGAGCTCGATCCCGCCTCTCCGCTGCTCCACTACGATCCGGCCGGTCTGCCGATCCATGGCGTCCCGTGGTCCCGACTCGCATGGGGCGTCACCGACGCCGGAGTGGACCGCCTCGCGGCACGACTCGACTGGAACCGCGGCGATCTCCTGTCCGTCTTTCCGTTCCCCCACCGCATGACGATGCAGGCCACGCTGGCGCCGGACGGGTTGACGATCGAGACCGTGCTCGCCGCCGGAAACGGCCCGGTGCCGGCGGCGTTCGGATTTCACCCGTACGTCGCGATTCCGGAGATCCCGCGCGGGCGGTGGCGGCTGGTGCTTCCGAAGATGCAGCGCCTCGTCCTCGATCCGCGCGGAATTCCGACCGGCGAAGAGTCGCCGTTCGAGGCTTTCGATGCGCCGCTCGGAGACCGCGCGTTCGACGACGGATTCGCGCTCGTCTCGGACGGCGCCTGCTTTGCCATTTCGGCCGGCGGTCTCCGAGTCTCGATCGAGCTCGTCGCGGGATACACCCACGCCCAGATCTTCGCGCCTTCCGGAAAGGACTTCGTCGCGCTCGAGCCCATGACGGCGCCGACCTCCGCGCTGACGAGCGGCCGGGGGCTGCGGCTGGTTCCGCCCGGAGAGGATCTCCGCGCCGTGTTCCGCATCGGCGTGGAAGGGGAGCCGTAGCCGCGCGGATGGCTGTCGGGCGACGCGCGATGCAACCCTTTTGGCGGCCGGCCGCACTCATGGGCGACCGAAAGGAGGTTCCCATGCGGATCGGGTTCGCTCTGGGGTTCTGCGCCCTCGCCGCCGCGGCGTTCCTGAAGGCGGACGATCCGCCCGGGACGGTGCCCGCGACGCCCGAACTCGCCCGGTCGGCTTTCGCGCGCTTCAAGGCCGCCGACGGGCAATGGGTCGGGCGCAGCACGAAGGGCTGGGAGGAGACCCTCCGGTACCGGACGATCGCGGGCGGCTCGACCGTCCTCGAGACGTCCTTCGACGCCCACCCCGGGCAGGAGATGGCGACGACCTTCTACCTCGACGGCGACCGGCTCATGCTCACGCACTACTGCGTCGCGAAGAACGCGCCGCGCCTGGAGGCGACGGCCTTCGCCGACGGCGGGCGGACGGTGGTCTTCACGTTCGTCGACGGCGCGAACCTTCCGACGCGCGACCGGGGCCACATGGACAAGGCCGTGTTCCGCTTCGAGGCGGACGACCGGGTCGTCTCGCGGTGGACCTGGTACGAGAACGGAAAAGAGAAGTGGTTCGAAGAGATCGTCCAGACGCGCCGGCCGTGAGCGCGCCCGACGACGACGACCGGGACCTCGTCGCGCGCTTTCTCGAAGGCCGCGACGAGGCCGCGTTCCGGAAGCTGTACCGGCGCCACGCCGCCTTCCTGTACCGGTTCCTGCTGCGGCTTTCGGGCGGCGACACGGCGGCCGCGGACGAAGGCGTCCAGGAGACCTGGGTCCGCGCGGCGCGCGGACTGCCCGGATTCCAGTGGCGTTCGTCGCTGAAGACGTGGCTCGCCGGCATCGCCATCCGCTGGTGGCGCGAGTTCGAGCGGACGGCGGGCCGCGAGGCGGAGCTGCCGGACGAGGACGACCTTCCGCCCGCGCCGCCGATCCGGCGCGAGATCGAACGCCTCGATCTCGAGCGGGCGCTCGCCTCCCTCGCGCCGGGGTACCGGAGGGCGATCCTGCTCCACGACGTCGAGGGCTACACGCACGAGGAGGTCGCCGCGCTGACGGGCGTGGACGTCGGGACCTCGAAAAGCCAGCTTTCACGGGCGCGAAGCGCTCTGCGCGCGCGCCTTTCCGGGAGGAACCCATGAATGAGCAGGACGACCGGACACCCGAGGAGACGAGGATGCTGAGCGCGCTTGCGGCCGGCCCCGAGCCGCCGGTCGGTCTCGAGGACGCGGTCGTCGCGAGGCTCGCGGCGGGCGGTCTCCTCGCCCGGCGCGGGCGGACGGCCCGGATCCGGGCGCTCGCCGCCGCGGCGGGTCTCGCCCTGTTCGCGCTCGGCCTCGTCGTGGGCGGGCGACGCGCTCACGCGCCGGGCGCCCCGGCAGTTCCGGCGATGCCCCGGTACGTGCTGCTTCTTTACGACGCCCCGGACGAGCGGGGATTGTCGGCGGAGGAGATGGCGGCGCGCGTCGCCGAGTACCGCGACTGGGCGATCGGCCTCCGGCGCGCCGGCAGCGACATCACCGGCGAGAAGCTCGCGCCGGGCAGCCTCGACCTCGGGACCTCGAACGCCCCCGCGGGGCCGCTTCCGCTCGGCGGCTACTTCGTGTTCTCGGCGAAGGATGCGGCGGCCGCGACGGCGGTGGCGAGGTCGTGCCCGCACGTCCGGCACGGAGGCCGCGTCGCGCTGCGTCCGATCGAGGAAACCTAGTGTCCTGTCACCGAAGTCTTGATAGCGCCATCGTGTGTAGGGGCGGCCCTTGCGGCCGCCCGCGGGCGGGGACAAGCCCCGCCCCGACGACCGTCTGCCGCATGGCGACTTCCGTTACGGAACACTAGCTCTTCTTGCGGGTGTAACGGATCTCGACGAGCTTGCTCATGCGGCCGTTGGGAGCCTTGCCGACGAGCTCGAAGGTGTGGTGGTCGTTGTCGGTGATCACGAGCTTGGACTCGACCGGGAACTCCTTCCCGCTGACCGGGTCCCACATCGTCGACCGCCCGAGGATGGTCTTCCCGGAGGCCTCCGTGCCGCCGACGAGGTAGATCATGCCGGTGCCGGACGTGTCGAGCCACACCGAGACGTACTTCTTCTGGACGTTGTCGTACCCGATGTAGCCGATGCCGGTGAAGGGCTCGCCCATCATCGTGCCGTCGAACTGCTGCTCGACGTAGCGGCCCCCGAGCACCCAGCTGTTGACCGACGTCCCGGTGGAGTCCTCGGGCGGCTTCGAGGGGTCGATCCACGACCGCACGTGCGTGTCGAACGTGCCGACGAGCGCTTCCAGCTTCTTGTGCGGCTCGCCCGGCGTCGAGGCTCTCTGCCAGGCCTCGAGCCGCGCCTTCTCCTTCGAAGACGGGGTCTTGTTGGCGGATTCCTGGGCGCCGAGGGCCGCCGCGAGGACGAGCGCCGCCGAAACCATCGTGAGCCTTCCGAACGGACGGTTCATCCTCGTTCCTCCTCAGTCGCGCCCGATTCTACGACGGTGAGATATCGTTTCGGACGGGGAAGGGGCCATCATGAAAACCTCACGAGGGTTGTTCCTGCTCGCGCTCGTCGTTTCGGCCGTCCCGGCGGCGCTCGCCTCGCCGCCGCCGTCCTCCGCTCCCGAGGCGCGGCCGGTCCTTCCGTTCATCGAAGACGACTACCCGAAGGCCCTCGCCGAGGCCCGGGCGAAGAACCTTCCGATCTTCGCCGAGGCCTGGGCGCCGTGGTGCCATACGTGCCGTTCGATGCGCGCCTTCGTGTACACGGACCCGGCCCTCGCGAAGTACGCGGGACGGTACGTGTGGCTCTCGATCGACACCGAGAAGGCGCAGAACGCGGCCTTCTCGGAGAAGTACCCGATCCGCGCCTGGCCCTCGATGTACGTGATCGATCCCGCGAAGGAGACGATCGCCGTGCGCTGGGTCGGCGGCGCGAGCGTGGGCCAGCTCGAGAAGCTCTTCGCCGACGGGGAACGGGCGGTGCGGGGAGGGGCGAAGGGCGCCGCTCAGACGCTCGCGGCGGCCGACGCCCTCTACGGCAAGGGCCAGTACGCGGAGGCCGTGCCGGCGTACCGCGACGCCTTGAAGCTTCTCGCGGTGAGCTCGACCGAGTACGCTCGGGCCCTCGATGCCCTCCTCTTCAGCCTGTCGGTGACGAAGCAGTACGGCGAGTGCTCGGCGGCCGCGGGCGCGGCGCTGCCGAGAATGAAGACGGGGCCCTCGGCCGCGTCGGTGGCGGGCTCGGGCCTCGACTGCTCGCTGCGGATGCCGGCCGACGCGCCGGGACGCGCCGAGGCGGTCAAGACCTTCGAGGCGGAGGCTCGCGCGATCGTCGACAACAAGCGGATTCCGCTCCAGGCCGACGACCGGTCTGCCCTCTACTCCTCGATCGTGGAGGCGCGCGAGGATGCCAAGGACGAGGCCGGCGCGAAGACGGTGGCGCGCGCGTGGGTGGCGTATCTCGACGGCGAGGCCGCCGCGGTCAAAACTCCCGAGCAGCGGACGGCCCTCGATCCCGACCGGCTCGGGGCCTTCGACGCCGCCGGCGAGATCGCGAAGGCCATTCCGATGCTCGAGCAGTCCGAGAAGGACTTTCCCCGCGACTACAACCCGCCGGCGCGGCTGGCCCTCGTCTACAACGAGCTGCACCGCTACCCGGAGGCCCTCGCGGCCTCGGACCGCGCCCTCGCGAGGGTCTACGGCCCGCGCCGGATCCGCGTCCTCGCCGTGCGGATCGACACCTACAAGGGCATGGGCGACGCGGCGGCGGCGCGCCAGACCCTCGAAGAGGCGGTCCGGTTTGCCGAGAGCCTGCCGGCCGGGCAGCGCTCGGACGCCCAGATCGCGTCGTTGAAGAAGCAACTGGTCGCGGCCGGAGGATCGCCGCAGGCCGGTTCCGCCCGGCCGTGAGCTCGGCACCGGCGATGAGGTCGGGCCCGGAGACCCGGGCCGCGTTCCAGGCGAGGAACCCGGCGACGGGGGAAACGCTCGAAGGCGAGTTCGTCGAGGCGACGGCCGGCGACATCGACGCGGCCGCGCGGGCGGCGGAGCGCGCCTTCGAACCGTTCGCCGCGCTCTCCGCGTTCCGTCGCGCCGAGTTCCTGCGCGCCGTCGCGCAGCAGACGATTGCTCTCGGCGACCGGCTGCTCGCGCGCGCCGGCGCCGAGACCGGGCTTCCGGTCGCGCGGCTCGAGAGCGAGCGCGCCCGGACGGTAGGACAGATCCTGCTCTTCGCCGAGCTCATCGAGGAGGGGTCCTGGGTCGGGGCGCGGATCGACCGGGCGCTTCCGGACCGCAAGCCGCAGCCGCGCCCGGACCTGCGCCGCATGCTGATCCCCTCGGGGCCCGTGGCCGTGTTCGGAGCGTCCAACTTCCCCCTCGCCTTCTCGGTCGCCGGCGGCGACACGATTTCGGCGCTCGCGGCCGGATGTCCCGTCGTCGTCAAGGCGCACCCGGCGCATCCCGGGACCTCCGACCTCTCGGCTTCCGCCATCCGCATGGCGGCCCGCGAGACCGGGATGCCCGAGGGCGTGTTCTCGATGGTCCACGGCCGCTCGCCCGAGGTCGGCATCACGCTCGTGACGCACCCCGCGATCCGCGCGGCGGCCTTCACCGGCTCGCTCGTCGCGGGCCGGACGCTCTACGACGCCGCGGCGATGCGCCCGGACCCGATTCCCGTATTCGCCGAGATGGGCTCGTCCAACCCGGTGTTCCTGCTGCCGGGCGCCCTCCAGGAGCGCGGCGAGGAGATCGCGAAAGGATTTGCGGCCTCGGTCACGCTGGGGTCCGGGCAGTTCTGCACGAACCCCGGGCTCGCGGTGCTCGTCGACGCGCCCGCGTCGAGCGCGTTCCTCAAAGCGGCGGGCGACCTGCTGGCGGGTGCGGCGGCCGGCACGATGGTCCACGCCGGGATCAAGTCCTCCTACGACCAGAGTGTCGTCGAGGCCGCGCGAATCGAGGGCGTGGCGATCGCGGCGCGTTCGCAGTCGGCGGGCGCCCATCCCGAGACGGAAGCCCGCGCCGCCCTGCTTCTGACGGACGCACGGACGTTTCTCGGGAACCCGCGCCTGTCCTCCGAGATCTACGGACCCGCCACGGTGGCGGTCCGCTGCGCCTCCCGGCCCGAGATGCTGCAGCTCGCGCGCGCGCTCCACGGCCATCTGACGGCGACCGTGCACGGCACGGAGCGGGACCTCGAGGAGTTCCCGGAGCTCGTGGCCGTGCTGCGCCGGAAAGCCGGCCGCCTTGTCTTCAACGGTTTTCCGACGGGCGTCGAGGTGGGCCACGCCATGCACCACGGCGGACCCTACCCGGCCTCGACCGACCCCCGCGAGACCTCGGTCGGCTCGGCCGCGATCCTTCGTTTCGCGCGGCCGGTCTGCTACCAGGACTTCCCGCCGGCGGCGCTTCCCGAGGAGCTCCGCAACGAGAACCCGCGCGGGATCTGGCGAATGGTCGACGGCGTCCTGACGAAAGACCCGGTGTGACGCGGTTCCCGGAGTCGATCGAAGTCGTCGATTCGCACACCGAAGGGGAGCCGACGCGCGTCGTCGTCGCGGGGTGGCCCGCGCTCGAGTCGGCGACGATGGAAGGGCGCCGCGAGGAGCTCGCGACGCGCTTCGGGCCACTCTGGCGTGCGGTCGTCCTCGAGCCGCGGGGCCACGACGCGATCGTCGGCGCGCTTCTGACGCCGCCCGTCTCCCACGGCGCGGTCGCGGGGGTCGTCTTCTTCGACAACGTCGGCCCGCTCTGGATGTGCGGCCACGGGACGATCGGCGTCGTCCGGACCCTCGAGCACCTCGGGCGCATAGCCCCCGGACGGGTCCGCCTCGACACGCCCGTCGGCCCGGTCGCGGCGGAGCTCTCGGTCGACGGGCTCGTCACGATCGAGAACGTCCCGGCCCGCTGCCTCGCGCGGGACCTGGCGGTCGAGGTCCCCGGTCTCGGCCCGGTGGTCGGCGACGTGGCCTACGGCGGCAACTGGTTCTTTCTCGTGCGGGACGGCATCGAGCGGGTCGACGGCGACAATCTCGAGCGCCTGCGGGCGGCGGCGCTCGCGATCCAGCGGGCCCTGGCGGATCAGGGGATCACCGGGGAGGGCGGGGCCGTCGTCGACCACGTCATTCTTTATGGGCCTCCCGGCCGCCCCGATGCGGACAGTCGCAACTACGTGCTGTGCCCGGGCGGGGCTTACGACCGATCGCCCTGCGGAACCGGGACGTCGGCGAAGATGGCCTCGCTCCACGCCCGCGGGAAGCTCGCGACGGGAGACCGCTACCGTCAGGAATCGATCGCGGGGAGCCTCTTCACCGGCTGGCTCGAGGAGAGCGGCGGGAAGCTTCTTCCCCGCATCCAGGGGCGGGCCTTCGTGACCGGGAAGGCGACGCTCTACTTCGATCCGCGCGACCCGTTCCGGCACGGTCTTGCCCTGGGAGGAGATGCCCGCCCCTGACGTCCTCGTCGTGGGCGCGGGCATCGTCGGAGCGGCGTGCGCCGACGCGCTCGCCGGGGCCGGCCTGTCGGTCGAGGTCCTGGAAGCGCGCTTCGCCGGCGGCGGAGCGACTGCCTCGGCCATGGGTCACATCGTCGTCATGGACGACTCGCCCGCGCAGTTCGCCCTGACCGAGCGTTCCCGGCGGCTCTGGACCGAGCTCGCCCCGGAGTTGCCCGCGGATTGCGAGGACGAGCCGGCCGGAACGCTGTGGGTCGCGGCCGACGAGGAGGAGCGGGAGCACGTGCGCCGGAAGGCCGCGCTCTACCGGGGGCGGGGCGTCGAGGTCGAGGAGCTGTCGCCCGAGGACCTCGCGCGGCTCGAGCCCAACCTGCGCCCGGGTCTGGCGGGCGCGCTCCGCGTCCCGGGCGATCGCGTCCTCTATCCCGTCAACGCCGCGCGGTGGCTTCTCGCGAGGGCCGAGCGCCGGGGAGCCGTCCGGCGCGAGGGGGTCGAAGCGCTCGCGGTGTTCGGGCGGCGGGTCGAAACCCGGCAGGGCACCCTCGAGGCCGGCACGGTCGTCAACGCCGCCGGGACCGCCGCGCCGCTGCTGACGCCGGGGCTTCCGGTCGCGCCGCGCAAGGGCCACCTCGTCATCACGGACCGGTATCCCGGATTCTGCCGGCACCAGCTCGTGGAGCTCGGATACCTGAAGAGCGCGCACACTCCGGCGCCCGAGTCGGTGGCGTTCAACCTCCAGCCCCGCGCGACCGGCCAGATGCTGCTCGGCTCCTCGCGCGAGTTCGCGGGTCTCGACGCTTCGATCAACCGCCGGATCCGGGCCCGGATGATCCGGCGAGCCCTCGACTTCGTGCCGGCCCTCGCCGCCCTTTCCGCGATCCGCACCTGGGTGGGCTTCCGGCCCGCGACGCCCGACAACCTTCCGCTCATCGGCCGGTACCCGGAAGCGCCCGGCCTCGTCGTCGCGGCGGGCCACGAGGGGCTCGGCATCACGACGGCGCTCGGGACCGCGGAACTCGTGACCGACGCCGTCCTCGGCCGGGCGAGCGCGATCGATCCGACGCCTTACTCGCCGGCGCGGGCATTTCCGGCGCCCTCCGCGCATGACTGACGCGCGGCCGGACAGGCTCACCGTCGCGGCCCTCCGGGAGAACGAAGGCCGCCCGGGTCTTCGCCGCTCCGTGTCGGGCGAGCCGCGCGGCGTGCTCTGCGCGATGGGAATCTGCTTCGAATGCCGCGTGACCCTCGGCGGCGCCGCGCACCGCAGGGCCTGCATGGAGATGGCCGGAGGGCCGGAGCGCGCGCCGGTGCCGGTCCCGCGCGTGGACGAGATCGAATGCGATGTCGCCGTCGTCGGAGCGGGGCCCGCGGGCATCGCGGCCGCCTGTCGCGCAGCGGAGGCCGGCGCGCGAACCCTGGTGCTCGACGAGAACCCGGCGCCGGGAGGCCAGATCCACCGGCACCTCCCGGGAGAGCCCGCCCCCGAGGCCGCGCGTCCGTGGCTCGACCGGCTCGCGGCCTCGGGCGCGGTCCTGCGGAGCGGCGCCTCGGTTGTCGACGCCGTTGCCTCGGGTCCAGGATTCCGCGTGCTCGCTGAAACCGGGGACGGGTCGGTGCTCTCCGCGCGCGCGCGGGCGCTCGTTCTGGCGACCGGGGCGCGGGAGCTCTTTCTCCCGTTTCCGGGCTGGACGCTCCCGGGTGTCATGGGTGCCGGAGGTGCGCAGGCCATGAAGAAGATGGGAGCCGACTTTGGCGGCCGCCGGGCCGTCGTCGCGGGCTCCGGGCCTCTGCTCTTTCCGGTCGCGGCGTCGCTCGCGGCGGCGGGGGCCGACGTGGCGCTCGTGGCCGAGCAGGCCGGGGCGTCGTCGCTCCTGCGGTTCGGCGCGGCGCTACTCGGCGACCCGGGCAGGATCGCAGAGGCCGCCCGCCACCGGGCCGGGTTTTTCCCTACCCCGTACCGCTCCGGGACCTGGATCGCCGGGGCCGAGGGCAACGAACGCCTCGAGCGAGTCGTCCTGACCGACGGACGCGACCGCTTCCGGATCGACTGCGATCTCGCGGCGGTCGGCTACGGCCTCGTTCCCAACGTCGAGCTGGCGCGCCTGGTCGGGTGCGCGGTCCGCCGCGGCGCCGTCGCCGTCGACGCGGCGCAGTCCACGAGCCTCGCGGGTGTCTTCGCCGCGGGCGAGCCCTGCGGAGTCGCGGGGCTCGAGGTCGCCCTGGCCGAGGGGCAGATCGCGGGCCTCTCCGCCGCGCGCGCGGCCGCTTCCGGCGCGGAGCAGCGCCGCCTGTGTGCCGCGCGGGATCGCGGGCGCCGGATCGCCTCCGTCATGGGCCGGGTCTTCCGGCCGCGGCCGGAGCTCGCCGCCGCCGTCCGCGCGGACACGATCGTCTGCCGCTGCGAGGACGTGCGCCTCGCGGCGCTCGCCGCCTGTGCGAGCGCGCGCGAGGCGAAGCTCGCGACCCGCGCCGGTATGGGCCCGTGCCAGGGGCGGGTCTGCGCGCCCGCGATCGAGTTTCTCTTCGGCTGGGATTCGGATACGGTACGCCCGCCCGTCAAACCGGCCGCGCTCGGCAGTCTCGCGGCGATGGAGGAGTCCGGATGAAATGGCAGGGAGTGTTTCCGGCGGTCACGACGCCCTTCCGCGAGGACCTCTCGCTCGACCTCGACTTCCTTGCGGTCCGGCTGGAGGCGATGTTCGCGGCCGGGTGCCGCGGCTTCGTGCCGCTCGGCTCGCTCGGCGAGTCCGCGACGCTGACATTCGCCGAGAAGGGCGCCGTGCTCGAGGCCTGCCGCCGCGTGCTCGGGGGCCGGGCGCCGCTCGTCGCGGGGATCGCGGCCCTCTCGACCGCCGAGGCCGTGGCGACGGCGCGTCTGGCCGAGGAGAAGGGCTGCGACGGGCTGATGGTCCTGCCCCCGTACGTCTACCGGACCGACGCCCGGGAGACGGCGTCCCACTTTTCCGCGGTCATCGGAGCCTCGCGGCTTCCGTGCATGCTCTACAACAACCCCATCGCCTACGGGACGGACGTCTCGCCGGAGGAGCTCCGGGAGCTCGCGCGGACGCACCCGAACCTCGAGGCGGTCAAGGAATCGAGCGCCGACGTCCGCCGCGTGACCGCGATCCGGGGCCTCCTCGGCGACCGGCTCGCGATCTTCGTGGGCGTCGACGACCTGATCCTCGAAGGGATCGCGGCCGGTGCGGTGGGCTGGGTCGCCGGCCTCGTCAACGCGCTGCCGCTCGAATCGGTGCGGCTCTTCGACCTCGGCGCCGCGGGCCGGACCCGCGAGGCGCGGGAGCTCTACGACTGGTTCCTGCCGCTCCTGCGGATGGACGTCGTGCCCAAGTTCGTGCAGCTCATCAAGCTCGTGCAGCAGGAGACCGGGACGGGCTCCGAGCGCGTGCGCCCGCCGCGGCTGACGCTCGCGGGGAAGGAACGCGACGCGGCGCTCGGCGTGATCCGGGAGCGCCTCGCGACGAAGCCCAAATGACGGGGGCGGCCGAAGCCGCCCCTCGAAAACCGACCGCCGCCAGGCACAGCCCGGCGGCCACCCGCCTCTACTTGCCGGCCTGCAGCGCCGGCATGTTGTCGAGGATCCCCAGGCGCATGATCGTCGTCAGGTAGTCGTCGATGTGGGCGAAGCGGCCCGCGGCCTTCGCCCCGATCTTCTGGTTCAGGATGGCGAAGTACTTCATCCTCAGATCGAGGGTCATCTTCTGGATTTCGGCCGATTCGTTGACCATCTTCACGACGTCGGCATCGGTCAGCGTCGCGAAGTTGTCGGTGTACTGCTTCAGGAGGTTCATGCGCGAGGACATCAACGTGTCCTTCTCCTTCTCGAAGTCGGCATAGACCCCCCAGAAGGCCTCCTGCTGCTGTGCCGTCAGTCCGCCCATTCCGGCGGCAAAGAGCTCGCGCCGCTTGGTCGTCAGAGCCTGCTGCAGCCTGGCCATGTCGACGTCGGACTTCGAGAGCTCGGGCATCGCGGCCTTCTGAGCCGAGCCGGTGCCGGGCTGCTGCGCCGCGGCGGATGCGGCGATTCCGAGAAACAGGAAGAGGGCGAGGGCCTTTTTCATGACGCGTCTCCTTTTGAGCGTGTTGTGAGGCCGGCAGGCGGCCGGCAATTTGCGGGCGCGAAATCTATCACGGGCCCGGACCGCTCAGACGTGGCAGGAGCCCCCGCCGCGCTTCTCGAAGTACTTCTGGTGGTACTCCTCCGCCCGCCAGAAGCGCGGGGCGGGGGAGATCTCGGTGACGATCGGCCGGGAGAAGCGGCCGCTCTTTTCGAGCCGCTCCTTCGAGGCCCGGGCGGCGGCCTGCTGCTCGGGCGTGTGAAAGAAGATCGCGGAGCGGTACTGGGTGCCGACATCGGGGCCCTGGCGGTTCAGCTGCGTCGGGTTGTGGCCGTTCCAGAAGACGTCGAGGAGCGTCTCGTAGTCGACCTTCGAGGGGTCGTACTCGACCTCCACGACCTCGGCATGCCCGGTCGCGTCGGTGCAGACGTCCTGGTAGGTCGGGTTCTCCGTCCGGCCGCCCGCGTAGCCGACCGCCGTCGCGAGCACGCCCGGGACCTTGCGAAAGTCCTCCTCGACGCCCCAGAAGCACCCCGCACCGAAAGTCGCCTTGGCCATGTGTCTCCTCCTGATCGGGCCGATTAGAACACCGCTGAACCCGGCCGTCTTCCCGGCGCGTATATCCGGTTGCCATGGCGAACACACGCTCCGTGCGGCGGGTCGTCCCGTCGATCGAAACCCTCGAGGGCGCCGGCTTCCTCGTCCACCGTCCGTTCCCCAACGCCGGCCTCGACCACATCGATCCGTTCCTTCTGCTCGACGAGATGGGGCCGTCGGATCTGGGCCCGGGCGAGGCGCAGGGCGCGCCGGATCACCCGCACCGCGGATTCGAGACCGTGACGTATCTGCTCTCGGGGCGCATGGAGCACGAGGACTCGCGCGGGAACCGCGGGCGGCTCACGCCCGGCGACGTCCAGTGGATGACGGCCGGCGCGGGCGTCGTGCACTCGGAGATGCCCGAGGCCGAATTCGCCGCCCGTGGCGGCCGCATGCACGGCTTCCAGCTCTGGGTCAACCTCCCGCGCCGCGACAAGATGATGGCCCCGCGCTACCAGGAGATCCCGGCGAAAAAGATCCCCGTCGGAAAGTCGGCGGACGGGTCCGTGAGCGCGCGCGTCATCGCGGGCGAGGCCCTCGGAGCGACCGCGGTCATCGACACGCGCACCCCGATCGTCTACCTCGACCTCGAGCTCTCGGCGGATGCCTCGCACGTCCAGGCGGTTCCGCAGGACTTCAACGCGTTTGCGTACGTCGTCGAAGGGAAGGGCCTCTTCGGGCCGGACCGGACGCCAGCCGTGCCCCACGACCTCGTGCTGTTCGGCCAGGACGGCGCGGACGTGCGCCTCGCCGCTCCTCCGGACGCGCCCCTGCGCGCGCTTCTGATCGCCGGCCGTCCGATCGGCGAGCCGGTCGCGCGGATGGGGCCGTTCGTGATGAACACCCGCGCCGAGCTCATCCAGGCCTTCGAAGACTTTCAGAGCGGCCGCCTCGGCTGATCGCCCGACGGGTCGAGGCCCGGCGCGTTACGGGAAGATCGCTTCGGCGACGGCAGGGCGAGTGTTCCGTGACGGAAGTCGCTCTGCGGCGGGCGGTCGTAGGGGCGGGGCTTGTCCCCGCCCGAGGGCGGCCGCGAGGGCCGCCCCGACGCACGATGGCGCCATCAAGACTTCAGTGACAGGACCTCTGGTCACCATCCCCGACCAGGGACAGGAAGCGCTGCGAGACCTGGTTCGCGCCCGTGAAGACGCCAAGGTCGACCTGCTACGGCGCCGTCACCGGCTGGGCAAGTTCCTGCTTCGGCACGGACATCGGTACCGCGATGGCAGAGCCTGGACGCAGCGCCACTGGAACTGGATCCGCTCCCTGCGCTTCGAGCAGCCTCACTCTCAGGCCGTTTTCGAGGAGTACCAGGCGGTCGTCGTCGAAGGGCTCGAGCAGGTTGCTCGGTTCGATCGGCTCCTCGAAGAAGCTGCCCGCTGCCCCGAGCTGGCCGCCAAAGCTTCCCACTTCCAGGTCCTTCGCGGCGTCGCCACGCGCACGGCTCTGACTCTCATCGCCGAGGTGGGAGATCTGCGCCGTTACCGCAAGGCCTCCCAGTTCATGGCCGCCACCGGCCTGGTCCCCAGCGAGCACAGCAGCGGCGGGCAACGCCGGCAGGGTGCCATCACAAAGACCGGCAACGCGCACTTGCGCCACGTCCTGGTGGAAGCCGCCTGGCACTATCGGCATCGCCCCGGGCCAAGCCCCCTTCTGACACGACGGCGCCAGGGACAACCTCTCCACGTCATCGCCATCGCACGCAAGGCGGAAGCCAGGCTTCACCGTAAATACCAGCGTCTGATCCATCGCGGCAAACGCTCCACGCAGGCTGTCGTCGCCGTCGCCAGAGAACTCGCCGGCTTCCTTTGGTCTATCGCGCAAGTCGCCTGATCCTATCCATGCAACCGGTCTCTGTGGCGAGCGGCAGAGTGAGCCCGGACCCGCGGCTTCGAAAGGAGAACCCTCGTCGCCCCAATGCGGCACGGCTTACCGTGACCCGCGACCGTAGTCTGACGGAAGCTCCCGACGAAACACCTTCATGCGGTACCCAACCCGCGCATATCAGTGTGATCATCGTCGCCACCGCCAGGCCCGGCTCACTCTCCCGCCCGCCACCCCAAAAAAGCCTTGAACCGGTCACTCCATATCCAACTAGAGACCGTACAGCTGCAGTCCGAAGGTCTTGACCAGGAAGACCGCCATCTGCTGGCGCAGGACGGAGTTGGTCGGGCAGTAGAGGCCGATGTTGCAGCCTGCCGTAACGCCGCGCGCGACGAGCTCGTTGATCCACATCGCGAAACCGCTGGAGCAGGGGACGTCGTCGAACTGCTGGATCGAGCAGTCGGGCGGCGTGTAGCCCGAGCCTTCCTCGGTCTTGAGCAGGAAGACCGCCATCTGTTCGCGCGTCGTCGGGTTGGCCGGGCAGTAGTTCCCGCCGCCGCAGCCTGCCGTGACGCCGCGCGCGACGAGCTCGTTGACCCACGGCGCGAAGGAGCTGGAGCAGGGCACGTCGGGGAAGGCCGGTGTCACGCACGAGGGTGGAACGTAGTTGCCGCCTTCCCTGGCCTTGAGCAGGAAGACCGCCATCTGCTGCCGGGTGACCGTCCCACCCGGGCAGTAGAGGCCGCCGCCGCAACCGGCGGTCACGCCGTTGTGGAGGACGTTCTCGACCGCGGGGTAGAAAGGACTGCCGGAGGTGACGTCGGGGAAGCTTTCGCCGACGTGGAGAACCCAGGCCTTCGGCCCGGTGCCTCCGGTGACGACCTCGTCCGCCTGGGCGTCCCAGTGCGCGGCCGGCCGGGTCGCCGCGGCGATCGACACCGCGTAGCAGTCCGTGCAGAAGGCCGACCCCGTTCCCGGGATCGACCCGTAGTCGGCGCTCGCGTCGTCGATGGTGTAGGTCGGGCCCGCCGGGCCGGTGAAATTCGAGAGCGACCCCGTGACGGCCGTCGCGCCGACGTCCGGATTCTGCCAGGACGGCTCGATCACGGCCGACTCGCCCGCCTCGAGGACGCCGTTGCCGGCCGAATCCACGTGGAGGGCCTCGGGAGCGACGTTGCTGCCCGGGGCGCACACGTCCGACTGCGCGTCGGGAACGATCAGAGAAACGTTCGTCAACGTGACCTCGTCGAAATCGAGTCCGGCGAGCGCAATCGACTCGTCGGTGCCGTAGGCGATCTCGAGGCGCACCAGCTTGCCGTCGAAGACGCCGGCGGGGGAGAGGTGCGCGGCGTTCCATCCGCTCGTCACGAACGCCGGATTGCCCGGGTTCGTGCCGTTCCACCCGGTCTCGCGATCGAGGACGCAGGGCCCGGGAATGTTGAAACCTCCGGTGTATGCCTGGCCCGAGTCCATGGCGATGACGGTGCTCGTGCCCGTCGACGGGTCGTACACGGAAACGTTGGCCCGGTCGTAGACCGTGTCCGACGTCGGCTCGATGGCGTAGCGCTCGTACATCGAAAGCGTCGAGGTCGACACTCCGATTCGGAAGAGGGGGCTGCGGATCACGTCGCAGGCGAAGTTGGCGCCGGCTCGACGATGAGACGTGGGCGGCCGTCCCGTTGGCGCCGCCCCCGGTCGTGCGGACGAAAGTTCCGCTGACGACCTGCCAGCCTTCGAGATCCGTCTCGAAACCGAACGTGTGCGAAGCGACGGGCTGCAGATCGCTCTCCACGTTCTCGAACCGCAGGATCACCGACCGGGTCCGGCCAAGCGCGTCGAGCTCGGTCGAGGCGAGCGTGACGCGCACGTCGCTCGTCTCGCCGAACGCCAAGCCCTGGGCCTGGAGCTGGAAGGACGCGGCTGCGCGGTGTCGCACTCGGCGACGCTGCCCGCGACGGCGACCGGCAGCGGCGAGACGATGATCGTGGACGGGTGGCTCAGGGGCTCGATCGCCACGATCCGCACGTTCGTCTGCGGTGACGCTGCCGGTGTTGGCGACGTCGAAACTCGCCGTCGCGATCTCGCAGTTGTCGAGGAAGGGGTCGCCGTCGCCGCCCGAAACGGTCGGGACCGCGGACACCAGCGCGAAATTTGGCCCGGCGGCCGGAACGGCCGATGCGCAGGAGCTCATCGGGCCGAAGCATGCGTCGCTCGTTCCGACGGCGGAGACGTTGTAGTCGTAGGTCCGGCCGTTCTGGAGGCCTTCGTCGAGGAACGTGGTCTCGGTGGTTTCAGCGATCCTGACCTTGCCGAACTCGCACCCCAGGCCCTCGGTGCGGTACACCGCGTAGGACGAGGCGTTGGCGACGGCCGTCCAGGAAAGGCTCGCGGACCGGTCGGCGGGCTGGACGGTCACGGTCGGTGCGGCGGTCGGGCCGCCCGCGCAACCCGCGTCGACCACGGTCGGCGCGGCGCAGGCGATCTGATGCCGGTTGAATGCCGCGAAGATGGCGGTCATGTGGGGCGTGCCGTCCGCCAGCGACCCGTTGTCGTCGTCGGCCGCGAGGATGTTGAGATAGCCGCCCGTGGCGCCGCAGCCCCCGCCCGCGGCGCACGTGTACCAGCTCGTCACGACCTGGCTGCCGAGGTAGAAGAGCCTCGTCGCGACTTCGCGCGCCAGCCCGGTCGAGAAGTTGAAAGGGGCGGCCGTCAGGTCGCGCGTCGCGAGGTCCCAGGCGACTTCGGCAGCGATCATGCCTTCGCAGTGGGTTTCGCGGTTGCACGGGCCGACCGTGCCCTGCGCCGGGCAATTGGTCCCGATCCAGGTGATGCCGTGAGGGACGCCGCTCGTGTGGTCGGCCCAATTGATGTCCCGGATTCCGGAGCACGCCGTGCATGCGTCGCCGTAGCCCGTGCAGTTGCCGACGAGGAAGAAGCCCCGGCCGATGCACGAGGTGTTCAGGCGCAGGGCGGCGTAGATGTCGGCGATCGATTCGCCGGGCGAGGTGATGGTCGGGTTGACGCCGTTGTTGTCCATGCCGTGGCCCCACTCGTGGTCGAAGACCGCGGCAATCTCGCCCGTGTTGCCACAGCCGTTACCCTGGCGGTAGAAGTTGACGGTGACTCCGTTCCAGAAGGCGTTGCAGTTGTTGTTGATGTTCATGTTCGCGGTCAGCTGCTGCTGGAGCCATGCGTTCGACGGCAGCTGGCCCCGCGCCTGCTCCTTCATCCGGTTGAGCTCGTAGAAGCCGGAGCGCCCGGAGTGCGTGTCGCCGGCCGACCGTCCTGCGGGGACCGTGCAGTCGGTGCCGCCGCTGCCGCCGAGGTCGATGTTGCCGGCGTTCGTCTCGTTGACCGCTCCGCAGGTGTCGAGGATTTTGACGAACCGGCCCGCGAGGGTCGTGGAGATCGAGCCCGGAATGCAGCCGGCATTGCCGCCGCCGTCGGTGAAACTGGTTCCGCCGGGGGCGACATCCGCCCAGGGCATCGGCCAGCCGGCCTGCTCGGTGCCCTCCGGGCCGGAGCCGTCGTTGGAGACGGGGAAGACGCCGCCGACGACCTGGTGCTGCGCGTACTGGTTCCGGTCCTCCAGCGCCAGGACCTCGCCGGTCTTCGCGTCGACGAGCGTCTCCCACCGTCCGAGGTCTCCGGCCACGCGGCTTTCGATGACCCAGACCAGGCGATACGACAGCGCGTCGCCGCCGTCGGCCGGGACGAGCTCGAGGTGCGGTCCCTTGGGGCGGCCTTCGACCTGGAACGGCTCGAGGAACGCTTCGGCGCGCGCGGCGGCGTCGGACGCGGCGATCGCCGGAACGAGGACGGCGTCGATGTCCCCCCAGCTCGCGAGGCCGAGCAGGACGAGGTTGCCGTGGTTCAACGTGGCCGTCACGGCGTTTCCGCGTACGGGGATGCCGTCGACGACGCGGGGGATGTAGACGTAAGCCAGGTCGCCACCGGAAAGCACGGCCGCCCGCGGTGTGCTCGAGATCTGCGACGGGTCGACCCGGAGGGCCGCCTGCCCGCGCACGTACTCGAGGACAGCGGCCGCCGCGGCCTCACGCCACTGTGCGTCGTCGGCGGGCGGATGTCCGGAGATCCACGAGACCCGGTTGCCGACTCCGGAGCCCGGCAGCAGCGGCCTCGAAAGGACGAGCGAGCTCCAGCGGCCGGTTCGCGAGTCGAAAAAGGCGCCGGCCGCCGTCGCCCCGAGCTGTGCGAGCTCCGTATCGCGAATCGAAGGCGCGAGGGTCCGGACGGAGCTCGCGGGCTCGTTGCGTTCCGGGACGTACAGCGCCGGATGCCGGAAGGCTTTCGCGGCGACCTCCGAGGCGGAGGGCTGCACGAAAGCGGACAGCGGGGGCGTCCCCACCCACAGGCTGAGCAAAACTATGACGCAGATCCCGGCGGACCGACGCATCATGGATTTCCTCCGGATTTCAGAAATTTTGTGGGAGCAGTGTAGTCCATGTCGGCCCGGCCGCGCTCGGCGGGGACGAAAGGCGCGGTACGCCTCTTGCAGCGGACTCGCATTGGAGGAATGCTCATGCATTGGAGGAATGCTCATGAACGATTCCAAGAAGCCGGAGGATCCCGCGTCCGTCGACAATCCCCGCGACGCTTATGGTTTTCAGGAAGTCCCGGCCGAGCAGGGGCTCAAGAAGGCACCGGCCGACTTTGGGCTCGGTGAAGACTCGGGCGAATGGACGCGCGGCGGAGGATCCGATCCCAACGAGGAGCCGGAGGCGAAGGACTAGCCGCGTTGCGGGTCGGCATGCCCGTGCGCGGGTTTGCCGCCTGCGCGCCCGGCGTGCTATTCTCCGCGCCCTCTTCCGCGTGGGGCTGTAGCTCAGTTTGGGAGAGCGCCTGAATCGCACTCAGGAGGTCGCCAGTTCGATCCTGGTCAGCTCCACCAATATTCCTCACCCGGCCCACGGCGCCTGGGTCTCTCGAAACGGCGGTCGGAACGGTCCGACCGGGATCCGCTCCATCCGGTCCGAGCCGGCGGAAGCCTGGCTCCGATCCGTTAGGATGCGTTTTGCATGGAGCACGGGATCGACTTCGGCGCCTTCCTGCTGGCCTTCGCCGCCGCCCTGATCGGCGCGAAGATCTTCGGCGCGCTCGCCGAGCGTGTCGGGCAACCGGCCGTGCTCGGCGAACTGCTGGCCGGCATCGTGCTGGGGCCCTCCCTCCTCGGTCTCGTTCCGCTGTCCGACGGAGTCTTCCTGCTGGCCGAGATCGGCGTCGCACTCCTTCTCTTCGAGGTCGGCCTCGAGACGGACCTCGCGGAGCTCCTGCGGGTCGGGGGGCCGGCGATGGCCGTGGCCCTGGCCGGCATGGCCCTCCCGTTCATCGGGGGCTACGCCCTGACCCGCGCTCTCGGTTACGAGACGCTGACGGCGATCTTCGTGGGCGCAGCTCTGACGGCGACTTCCATCGGCATCACGGCGCGGGTCCTCTCGGAGCTCGGCGTCCTGAAGACCCGGGAGGGGCAGATCATCCTCGGGGCGGCGGTGATCGACGACGTCCTCGGCCTGGTGGTCCTCGCGATCGTCAGCAAGATCGCCCAGACCGGTTCCCTCGAGCCGATCGTGGCGTTGAAGTCCGCGGGCTTCGCGATCGGATTCCTGCTCGTCGCGCTGGTGGCCGGGATCCCGCTCGGTCAGTGGCTCGTCCGGATCGTCGGCCAGTCGCGCGTTCGGGGGATGCTCGGGGCGGCCGCGGTGGCCTTCGCGCTGCTCGTCGCGTGGGGGGCGAAGAAGGTCGACTCGGCCCCGATCGTGGGGGCCTTCGCCGCGGGGATGGCGCTCGCGCGCACCAACCGGCGCCACGACATCGACCACGCGCTCAAGCCGGTCGTCGACATCTTTGCCCCGCTCTTCTTCGTCTTCGTCGGTGCCCAGGTCGACGTCCGGCTGCTCAATCCGGCCGTGCCCGACAACCGGCCCGGCCTTCTCCTGGGGCTCGGCCTGACGGTGATCGGCTTCGTCGGCAAGTTCATCGCGGGCTTCTGCGCGTGGGGCAAGGTGCGCCGCTCGTTCATCGGCGCGGGTATGGTGCCGCGGGGCGAGGTCGGCCTCATCTTCGCCTCCCTAGGGCTCGCCGACAAGGCGCTGCCGGACCGCGTGTTCGTGGCCGTTCTGGTGGCGGTCTTCGCGACCACGTTCGTGACGCCGCCCCTCCTGAAGCTGCTCAGGCCCCAGGCGGCCGCGGGGCCTCGCCCCGCGGGCGCAGCTGCGTGAGAGTCGTCGACAGAAGCGCCCGGCGCTCCGACTCGAGACGGGAAAAGAGCGGTTCCAGCACCACCGCGACGCGGTCGTGGCCGTGCGGATTGACGTGGAGGAGGCCGGGGGAGAGCGCGTCGATGACGCGGGCCACCGTGATCTGCCGGTTGGATACGGCCAGCCGATAGCCGGCGGTGGCGTCTCCGTCGATCAGCCCGGCCTTCTTGAGGTCCTCGAGGATCGCCAGCGCCTCGGCGGCCGAGGCGTCGGGATTGGTCTCGACGTCCTTGAGCGGCGACGGCTCTACGGACGACATGGACAGGAGCATCCGGATCGCTTTCTCGGCGCGTCCCTCGCGGCGTCGGTCGCCCGTCGCTCCCGAGCTCTCCCTCTGGAGGACGTGCGTGAGTTCGACGCCGAAAAGGATGAGCACCCACGCGAAGTAGAGCGAAAGGATTGCGAAGAGGGCGAAGGTGAGTGAGCCGGTGATCAGGTTCATGCGAAGCATCGCCTCGACGTAGACGCCGAAGATGAGTCGAAGCAGCTCGAGCCCGAGCGCGCAGGTCGCGCCGGCGACGGCCGCGGGCGCGAGGCGCACGCGCGCATTGGGCACGTATCGGTAGAGCAACGTCAGGAAAAAAGCCTTCAGGAGGAAGGGGGCGGCCGCCGCCACGGGGGCGGAGCTCACGAAGGAGCTCGCGTCGGCGGAGCGCATGGCCCGCAGGACCGCGCCGATGCCGCCGAGGACGAGCCCGAGCGCCGCCAGCGCAAAGGTGTAGAGAAAAACGCGGGTGACGCGCGCCCGGCGCCGGGGCGCCCCCCAGACCGCGTTGAAGACCCCCTCGACGACGAAGACCAGGCGGACGGAGGCGAGGACCAGCAGGATGACCCCGACGGTCGAGATCGCCTTCGATTCGATGATGAAGTCCCGGATCGTCGCCGCGAAGCGGGCCGGGGGGTACGGGACCACGGCGTTCAAGACCGCCAGGATCTCGTCGTCGTTTTCCTCGAAGAAACCGACCAGCACGAGCGAGAAGGTTGCGAGAAGCGGCACGGCCGTCAGAAGCGTCGTGAAGGCAAGAGAGCCCGCGAGGTCGAGTCCCCGATCGGCGCGGAAGCCTCGAAGCGTCTCGACGATCACGCCCCGAAAGGTCCATTCCGCCCGGGGGCGGTCCGGGTTGGCTTTCGCGATGTCGGTGCTCACGATTCTTCCATCCGCAGGCCCGTCAAGGGTATATGATGCGGCCCCGTACCGGAGGTGATCATGGCGAAAGAAACCCCGTTCGACCGCGCCCGTGACTTCGTCGAGGAAAAGATCGACCGTACCAAGGAGACGCTGGGCGACTCCTACACGAAGGCGCGGGACCAGTTCGACGACGTCAGCGAGGACGTGCGCAAGAGTGTGAAGTCGACCGCCAAGCGCATCGAGAAGGACTACGGCTACCTGTGGGACGACCTGCGCGGCTACGTGCGCGAGAACCCGGGCACCTCGCTCGCAATTTCGGCCGCCGTCGGCTTCGTCCTCGGCTTCCTGCTGCGCGGCGACGACGACTAGCGCCCACTCGGCCCCGGGCCGTCGAATCGAAAATCCTATAATCCCGGCGTGACCTCCGGCCCGGCGCCCCACCGCCCGCTTTCGACGTTCGCCTCCAGCGCGGGCTGCGCCTGCAAGATCGGCCAGTTCGATCTCGCCGCGATCCTCGCGCGGCTGCCTGCGGGGAGCGATCCGGACCTCCTCGTCGGAAACGCGGAATCGGACGACGCCGCGGTCTACCGGATCCACGGCGGACAGGCGATCGTCCAGACGATCGACTTCTTCACGCCCGTCGTCGACGATCCTCGTCTCTTCGGCCGCATTGCCGCGACCAACGCGCTCTCCGACGTCTACGCGATGCGCGGCCGCCCGGTCCTCGCGCTCGCCCTCGTGGCGTTCCCGATGCAGGTGTTGCCGCACGCGGTTCTCGAGGCGATCCTCCAGGGGGGAGCCGAGAAGGTCGCCGAGGCCGGAGCGGTCATCGGCGGCGGCCACTCGATCGACCACGACATTCCGCTTTACGGGCTCTCGGTGACGGGCGTCGTGGACGAGGCGCGCGTGACCCGCAACGCGGGCGCGCGGCCGGGCGACGCCCTCGTGCTGACCAAGCCGCTCGGCATCGGGGTCACGATCCGGGCCGGCCGCAGCGACTCGGCGGCCGCCGGCGCGGCGGCCCCCGCCGCGCGCAGGCTTTCCGACGCCGCGCTCGCCGAGGCCGTCGAGGTGATGTGCACGTTGAACCGGGCCGCGGCCGAGGCGATGGACGGATTCGACATCCACGCCGTCACCGACGTGACGGGGTTCGGGCTGCTCGGCCACGCCTACGAGATGATGGCGGCGTCGGGCACGACGGCACGCATCTCGATGTCGCGCGTTCCGCTCCTCTCCCAGGCCCGCCGCCTCGTCGCCGAGGGCGTGGCGCCGGGAGGATCGCGCAACAACGCGAAGAACATGCGGACGCGGGCCGCCGTCGCCGACGGCGTCTCCGAAGACGATTTCCTGCTGGTCTGCGACGCGCAGACTTCGGGTGGTCTGCTCGTGGCGCTGCCCGAAAGCGAGGCCGAGGCGTACGCTGCCCGGTGCCGCGCGCTCGGGGCGCCGGCGGGCGCCGTGATCGGGCGAGTCGTGGAAGCAGGGGACGCGTCGTTGCGCGTCGAAAAGTAGGAAGGGCAGGGGTAGAGGCGCATGGTCGACAGCGAAGAGTGGGTCGAAGTGGCCGCGGTCGGGGATGACGAGGAAGCCGAGATCATCGCCGGGCTGCTGGAGTCCGAAGACATCCCGTGTGAGATCGAGGGGGCTCCCTCGCCGTGGCCCGAGAACCTCGGCGCGCTCGGAGCGTCGCGCGTCCTCGTGCCTCCCGATCGCGCCGACGAGGCGAAGGCCCTGATCGCGGAGCGCGAGCGGGACGCGGAGAAGAACCTGGCAGACCCGGCCGGGGAATGAGCGTCCTCCCCCCGGGCTCCCGGCTCGGGCGCTTCGAGATCTCGGGCGTTCTCGGCCAGGGAGCGATGGGCGTCGTCTACCTCGCTCACGATCCGGACATCGACCGGCCGGTCGCGATCAAGACGATCCGTTCCGAGGCCGCGCGCGACGACAACGCCGCCGAGCTCGAGGCACGGTTCCTGAAGGAGGCGCGGCTTGCGGGCCGGCTCCAGCACGCCAACATCGTCACCGTGTACGACGTCGGCCGCGACGGCGAGCTCTGCTTCATCGCGATGGAGTACGTCGACGGCCGTCCCCTGACACGCTACCTCGCGGCGCCCGACGACCTGCCGCTCGCGGTGCGGGTCGGCATCATCCGGCAGGCCGCCGAAGCGCTCGGGCACGCGCACGAGCGGGGCGTCATCCACCGGGACATGAAGCCGGGCAACATCCTCGTGGCGACGGACGGGCGCGTGAAGGTCACGGACTTCGGGATCGGCAAGTTCCTCGGGGCCGAGCCGTCGGACCTGACCCGGACGGGGCAGATGATCGGGAGCCCGGCCTACATGTCGCCCGAGCAGGTGCGCGGAGACAAGATCGACGGGCGGTCGGACCTGTTTTCCCTGGGTGTCGTGCTCTACGAGCTCCTGACGGGCAAGCGCCCGTTTCCCGGGGAGTCGATCACGACGCTCGTCTACCAGATTCTCCACACCGAGCCGAAGAACCCCCGGGACATCAAGGCGAGCCTCCCGGCCTCCACCCAGGAGGTGATGCTGCGGCTCCTCGCCAAGCAGCCCGACCGCCGCCCCGCGACGGCCGCCGAGTTCATCCACGAGTTGAATCGCATCGAGAAGTTCCAGCGCGAGTCGGAGATGACCCGCCGCGTGGTCGTCGCGCCACCGCCTCCCTCCCCGCCGCCCCCGGCGGGTCCGACCGGTTCGGCCGCCACGACGACGCCGGCCCCGGCCGCGCCGCCACCCCGCCACAGCCGGGGCGGCCTCGCGGGCGTCGTCATCGCGATCGTGGCCGTCGCGATCGCGGCCGTGCTCCTTCTGCGGGAGAGAAAGGCGACGGCCCCGGTGCCCCCGGTTGCCGTCGCGGCCGCGCCGACCGCCGTCCCGACGGCGGCCGCCGAGACCCCGCTGCCCGAGCCCACCCCGATCGTCCTGCCGACTCCGGGTCCCGACGCGGCGGACGAAGCGACGGTCGGCGCGCCCCGGCTCGCGGACACGCCGAGGCCGCGACCGACCGCGCGTCCCCATCCGAGCCCGACGACAGCCGAAACGAAGGCCGCCACGGCGCCCCCGCCGCCGGCCGCTCCGGCGCATCCCGATCGCATCGACGCCGTGTACGAGACACGGGGGAGCGTGCGCTTCACCTCGAGTCCCGAGCAGGCGCGTCTCTACGTCGACGGCAAGTACGTGGGCATCGCCGACGATTGGGACAACCGGGGCGGCGGCCGCGCATTCGTGTTCGGAAAGCCGGGCACGCACTACGTCCGCATGGAGCTGCCGGGCTACCGGACGAAGACCCTTCAGATCGACGTCGTCGCGGACGCCGGCGATTCGATCTCGATCGACGAAGAGCTCGACCGGCACGACCGGATGCCCTACGAAAAACTTCCGGCGGTCTACGACCGCACGACGTCCGAGGTCGAGTTCTCGGTCGAGCCTGCCGACGCCGGGGTCTCGGAGGAAGGCCGGGCGCTGGGTCCCGCATCCTCCTTCGGCCCCGCTTCGCCGCTCAGGCTCTCGGGCCCCGCGGTCCACGACATCATGCTCTCGGCGCCCGGCCACAGGCCGACGCTCGTCCGCATCCTCGTGGCCGCCAACGCCGGCAAGGACCGCGCGAAGGTCGACGAGAAGTTGAAGACCCGCTCGGACTGAGAATCGGCGCCGCTCTTACTGTTCCGTAACGGACGTGGTCGTAGGGGCGGGGCTTGTCCCCGCCCGCGGGCGGCCGCGAGGGCCGCCCCGACACACCATGGCGACACTTTGGTGACAGGACGCTAGCCGGGCCCCGCGAGCACTCTCCAGTTGGCGAGCCTCTCGGCCGTCTCGACGGCGCGGCGGGCCGCGAGCCGGCAGAGCAGCGCGGACAGGTCCGCGCAGCCCTCGGGATCGGACGCCTCGAGTGCCTCGAACCGGGCGCGCGGAAGCTCGAGAACCACGGCGTCCTCGTGCGCGAGGGCGTCGGCCGAGCGGCCGGCGCCGGGATCGAGGATCGCCATCTCGCCGAAGATCTCGCCCGCATCGAGGAACGCGAAGGCCTCCTCGCCCCCCGAGATCTGCCGGGAGATGCGCACGCGGCCGCGCGCGATGACGCAGATCGCGTCGCCCGAGTCGCCCTCGCGGAAGATGACGGTCTCCGCCGGATAGGTTTTCTCGTCGGCGAAGACGGCGAAGAGGAAGCGATCCGACTCGCTCAGACCGACCGTCGTCAGCGAGCGGGACCGGTCCTCGAGCGAGAGGGAGGCCGACGTCGCGACGGGGGCGCCCCGGAGCGCCGTCGCGCCCGAGGCGCCGCGATCGTCCCGGAAGAACTGGCGGAAGAGGTCGTTCAGCCGCGCCAGCCGCCGCGCCAGCCGCGTCCGCAGGTAGCGCAGCCACACCGCCCGGTCCGGCTCCGAGGAGAAGAAGTCGGTCGTGAACCCCAGAAGCGTCACCGGTCCGCGCGCCCGGGCGTCGCAGGTCCGGGGGGCGCCGACGAGGGCTTCCTCGCCGACGAGGTCACCCGCCTGCGCCTCGCCCATCGGCTGGTCGCCGACCGGGGTCGGCCGTACCAGATCGATCGTTCCCTGGACGACGAACGAAATCTCGCTGGCGGCATCGCCCGTTCGGTAGAGAGAGCTTCCGGTCGCGAGGCGCCGCATCTCGCCCGCGGCCGCGGCGGCGAACAGAGCGCTCTCGCCCAGGCCCTGCAGGGCGGGCATCTCGGCGAGGCGGCGCGCCCGGTCGAGAGCGCCCTCGGTCGAACCGGCGCTGCGCCGGATGAGGGAGCGCAGCAGGCCGGCGGAACGGTCCGGGAGCACGACGCCGGGCGCGCGCCGCTCGGCCTCTTCGGCGAGGCGGCCGCGCGCTGCGCCGACGGCTTCGGGCCAGCTCGCGATCGGGCCCGGGGCCAGCGCGCGTGCGGCGCGGAGGAATCGCCGGTCGGCCGCGTCGGGCAACCCGTCGGGCCGCAGGAGCGCGGCCTCGAGAAGGTCCCGGACCGCCTCGGCGAACCGCTTCTCGAGAAACTCGAGGCGACCGCGCGCCGACGCGATTCGGGGGTCGAACGGGTCGCGTTTCCGGGCCTGGTCGAGCAGGCGCCGTGCCTCCGGAAAGTCGTGGGCCTCCAGGAGCAGGCGCGCGACGAGCACCGGATCGTTGCCGTCGAGGGCATAGGGCCGACCCTGGTCGATGCGGCCGGACGCGATGAGGAGGCGCGCGAGTGACGACGAGGACGCGGCGCGGTCCTGGGCCTCCAGCGTCTCGGCCAGCCGAAAGAGCATGTCGGCCTCGACGGACAGACCGGCCTCTTCGCAGTGGCGCGCCGCGGAGCGCGCCCGCTCCGCGGGCGAGTCGGTCACGGCTGGACGAACCCGGATGAACCCATCGGCCCCCCCGAAATCTCGGCGGATTCTACCCGTCGAACGGCCGGGTTGGCCGAATCTCCCGGCCGCGCACCCGTTGTGCTAGTTTCCCTCCCTGCATGGCCGCTCCCGCGGAAGCCCCCGCCGCCCTCAAACGAACTCCGCTTTACGGACTCCACCGCGAGCTCGGGGCGCGGATGGTCGACTTCGGCGGCTGGGAGATGCCGGTCCAGTACACGGGCATCCTCGAGGAGCACCGGGCCGTGCGCGAGCGCGTCGGGCTCTTCGACGTGTCCCACATGGGCGAGTTCACGGTGTCGGGGCCGGACGCGCTCGCGAGCCTTCAGTGGCTGACGCCCAACGACGTTTCGAAGCTGACGGACGGGCGGATCCACTACTCCGCCTTCCTGACGGAGCGCGGGACGTTCGTCGACGACCTCCTCGTCTACCGTAGGTCCGCCGACGACTACTTCCTCGTCGTCAACGCCGGCAACACCCCCAAGGACTTCGCCTGGTTGACCGAGCGGGCCCGCGGCAACGTGCGGGCCGAGAACCAGAGCGACCGCTGGGCCCTGATCGCCGTGCAGGGACCGAGGGCGGCCGCGCTGCTCGCGCGCGTCGCCGATCCCGACCCCTCCGACCTGCCCTACTACGGCTTCCGCGACGGGAAGGTCGCCGGGGCCCCGGCCCTCGTCTCGAGGACGGGCTACACGGGCGAGGACGGCTTCGAGGTCTACTGCCGGCCCGAGGACGCGGAGGCGATCTTCCGCCGCCTCCTCGAGGAGGGCCGCGGCGACGGCGTCCTGCCGTGCGGCCTCGGCGCGCGCGACACGCTGCGGCTCGAGGCCAAGATGGCCCTCTACGGCAACGACATCGACGACACCGTGACGGCGTTCGAGGCGGACCTCGGCTGGATCGTCAAGATGGGCAAGGGCGATTTCCTGGGCCGCGAGGCGCTCGCCGCCCAGAAGGCGGCCGGCGTGCCGCGCCGGCTGGTGGGCTTCGAGATGACCGACCGGGGAATTGCGCGCCACGGCTACGGCGCGAAGACCGCGGCGGGGCCGGGGCTCGTCACTTCGGGTACGCACTCGCCGACCCTCGGCAAGCCGATCGGCCTCGCGCTCCTGCCGGCCGCGGCGACGGCCGTGGGAACCCGATTCGAAGTCGACATCCGGGGACGCGTCGCCGCGGCGCGCGTCGTGCCGACACCGTTCTACAAGAGGAAGGGAAGCTGATGGACGACCTGCATTACAGCGAAAGCCACGAGTGGGTGCGCGTGGACGGCGACACCGGCATCATCGGGATCACCGACCATGCGCAGAAGCAGCTTGGCGAGATCGTGTACCTGGAGCTTCCCGAGGTCGGACACGTCTACAACGCCAACGACGAATTCGGGACGGTCGAATCGGTCAAGGCCGTTTCCGAGCTCTTCATCCCGGTGTCGGGCGAGGTCGTCGAGATCAACAAGGGCGCGGTGGCCGAGCCCGGCATCATCAACGACGATCCGCAGGGCGACGGCTGGCTGATCAAGGTCAAGCTGTCGACGGACGAGGAGATCGGGAAGCTCATGTCGGCCGACGCCTACGCGAAATACGTGCGCGAGGAAGAGCAGGAAAAGTGAAGTTCCTACCGGTCTCCGACGCCGAGCGGCGGGAGATGCTGGCCGCGATCGGCGCGGCCTCGGTCGACGACCTCTTCGCCACGGTGCCGGCCGCGGTGCGGCAAGCTCCGGACCTTCCCGATCCGCTCTCCGAGATCGAGATCCGCCGCTTCCTCGGCGGGCTCGCCGCCCGCAATGCGAGCGCCCGGGACACGGCGTTCTTCCTGGGAGGCGGCGTCTACAACCACTACGTCTCGGCGATCGCCGATCAGATGCTCTACCGGGCCGAGTGGCTGACCGCGTATACGCCGTACCAGCCGGAGGTTTCCCAGGGAACGCTGCAGTCGATCTTCGAGTTTCAGACGCACGTCTGCCTGTTGACGGGGCTCGAGGTCGCCAACGCGTCGCTCTACGAGGGCGCCTCGGCGCTCGTCGAGGCGCTGCTCATGGCCGAGCGCCTTTCGAAGGGGAAGAAGCGCGCGGTGCTGTCGGCCGGAATCCACCCCGAGTACCGGGAGACGGTCCGGAGCTACTTCGCGAACCTGGGTCTCGAGGTCGTCGAGGTCCCCGTGGGCGCCGACGGAGCGACCGACGCGGGAGCCCTCGCCGCGGCCGCGGACGCGAACACGTTCGCCGTCGCGGTGCAGTCGCCCAACGTCTACGGGATCGTCGAGGGCTGGAACGTCGGGTCGGCGGCGGCGCGGAAGGCTGGCGCGCTCTCCGTCGCCGTGGTGGCCGAGGCGGCGTCGCTGGCGTTTCTCGCTTCTCCGGGCGAAGGCGGGGCCGACATCGCCTGCGGCGAGCTGCAGTCGCTGGGCGTGCCGATGCACCTCGGCGGGCCGCTCCTCGGCTTCATGGCCTGCCGGTCCGAACACCAGCGCCAGATTCCGGGGCGCCTGGTCGGGCAGACGCAGGACGCCGAAGGCCGGCGCGCCTTCTGCCTGACGCTTTCGACGCGCGAGCAGCACATCCGGCGCGAGAAGGCGACGTCCAACATCTGCACGAACCAGGGCCTCATGGCCCTCGCATCCAACATCCACATGTCGCTGCTCGGGAAAAAGGGCCTGCGGGAGGTCGCCGCGCAGAGCCACGCGAAGGCGGAGTACCTGAAGGCCGGGATCGCGAAGATCCCGGGCTTCCGCATCCCGCTGTCGGGTCCGACGTTCAACGAGTTCGTCGTCGAGGCGCCGGAGGACGGCGGCGGCCCTGCTCGATCGGCTCGCCGGACGCCGGATTCTCGGCGGGATTCCGCTCTCGCGCTGGGGCGGCGACAAGCGGCAGTTCCTCGTCGCGGCCACCGAAATGAACACGCGGGCCGAGATGGACCACTACGTCGCGGCCCTCGGCGGGAGGGCGCAGTGAGCCTCGAGATCGAGGAGAAGACGGCGGCTTCGCCCGTTCGAGTCCGGCCGGAGCCGCGGCCCGAGTCGCTCGTGTTCGAACTGTCGGGCGAGGGAAAGGTCGGCTACCGCCTGCCGGCGCTGGACGTGCCCGAAGCCAACGCCATCCCCGAGGCGCTCCGGCGCGGCGAGATCGCGGGGGAAACGGAGATCAGCGAGGTCGAGGTCGCCCGCCACTTCACGCGACTCTCGCGCCTCAATTTCTCGATCGACCAGGGCCTCTACCCGCTCGGCTCGTGCACGATGAAGCACAACCCGCGCACCAACGAGGAGATGGCGAGGCTCCCGGGCTTCGCGGCCGCCCATCCGCTGGCGCCGGAGTCCGTGTCGCAGGGCGCCCTGGAGCTCGCGTGGCGTCTCGAGCGCATCCTCGCGGAGCTGACCGGGCTTTCCCGCGTCACCCTCCAGCCGTCGGCCGGCGCGCAGGGGGAGCTCGCCGGGATCCTGATGGTGCGCCGCGCCCTCGAGAAGGCGGGTCGCGCGCGAACGACCGTTCTCATCCCCGACTCGGCCCATGGCACGAATCCGGCGTCGGCCCACTTCGCCGGGTACAAGGTCAAGGAGCTGAAGTCCAACGTCCACGGCACGATCGACCTCGCGGCCCTCGAGGCCGCCATGACCGATGACGTGGCGGCGCTCATGCTGACCGTGCCGAACACGCTCGGCGTCTTCGAGGACCGCATCCTCGACATCGCCGGGATCGTCCATGCGAAGGGCGGGTACCTCTACTGCGACGGCGCGAACTTCAACGCCTTCGTGGGCATCGCGAAGCCCGGGCTCATGGGCGTCGACGTGATGCACATGAACCTCCACAAGACGTTCTCGACGCCGCACGGCGGGGGAGGGCCGGGCTCGGGTCCCGTCGCCGTCGGCGCGGGCCTCGTCCCCTTTCTCCCGCGCCCGACCGTCGAACGGCGCGAGGACGGGAGCTTCTTCCTCGACTTCGAGCGGCCGGACTCGATCGGCCGCCTCCGGACCTTCCTCGGCAACTTCGGCATGTTCGTGCGGGCGCTGGCGTACATCGCCGCCTACGGCAACCGCATCGGCGAGGTCGCCCGCGGCGCCGTCCTGAACGCGAACTACATTCGGGCCGGACTCTCCGACGTCTATCACCTCAAATACGACGCGCCGTCCATGCACGAGGTCGTGCTCTCGGACAAGAAGCAGGTCGAGCTGGGCGTCTCCAACATGGACATCGCCAAGCGGCTGATGGACTACGGGTTCCATCCCCCGACGGTCTCGTTTCCGCTCATCGTCCACGGCGCCCTGATGATCGAGCCCACCGAGACCGAGGGAAAACCCGGCCTCGACGCCTTCATCCAGGCCATGCGCGAGATCGCGCGGGAGTGCGCCGAGGCGCCCGACGTCGTGCACGGGGCGCCCCACACCACGCCGGTCCGCCGGGTCGACGAGGTCGGCGCGGCCAAGAAGCTCGTCCTGCGCTGGCGGCCGTAGGCCGGAGCCCGGGGAACGCGAGCGAGTCCAAGACGATCCTTCCGGAAACCGGAGCCGCGAAACCCTGAGCGACGGCGCCCCCGGGTGCCCTGATATCCTCCCACCCCGGACCGCCATGAGCAGCGAAGCCTTTCAGCGCAAGTGCCCGCTTTGCGGGGGCCAGATGCTCCGCTCTCGGTCCAACACGTCGGGCTACACGTCGTACTTCTGGAAGAAGCCCTGGAAGACCGGGATCTTTTCGTGGGGCGTCGAGAAGGTGTTCCCGTGGGCGTGCATGGGCTGCGGCGTCGTCCTCTTCTACCTCGACCGCCTGCCGGCCGTGGCCGAGGAGTACCGGACTTCGCGCGACGCGGGTCACGCGCCCGACGCGTACCCCGCGACGATCAAGCCTTGATCGCGATCCGTTACCTGGACGGGAATCGCCTCTCGCGCGCGTTCATCGCGGGCGCGCACTTCGTCGCCGAGCGCGCGGAGGCCCTCAACAAGATCAACGTCTTTCCGGTGGCCGACGGCGACACCGGCACCAACGTGGCCTCGACGCTCCAGAAGGTCGCGGCCGGGATCTCCCGCATCCGCCAGCGGCACATCCGGGAGATGTCGAAGACCCTGGCCGATCAGGCGATCGGCAGCGCCCGCGGCAACTCGGGCGCCATCCTCGCGCAGTTCTTCTGCGGCTTCTCCGAGGGCCTGCCCGACGCGCCGCGGATCACCACCGGCGCCTTCGGGTCCGCCGTCGTCCGGGCGGCCGAGTCGGCCTACACCGCGATCGCCCGGCCCGTCGAGGGGACGATCCTCACCGTGATCCGCGACTGGGCTCGCCACGTCGCCGACCGCGCGGCCGAGGTGCGGGACTTCGGCGTCCTGCTTCCCGAGTCGCTCAAGGCCGCGAAGACGTCTCTGGAGAACACGCCCAAGCAGATGAAGCTCCTGCAGAAGGCGGGCGTGGTCGATGCCGGGGCGCAGGGCTTCGTCTATCTCCTCGAGGGGATCGTCACGTACGTCCGCGAGGCGACGCGCTTCGGGCCGCCACCGGTCGAGCCCGAGGAGGTCCGGCCCGCCGTCTTCGACAAGACGCCGGAGTCGATCCTCTTCCGCTACTGCACCGAGGCACTCCTCGAGGGAGATGCGATCGACCGCGACGCCGTGCGCCGCGAGGTCGCGCTCCTCGGCGACTCGATCGTGCTCGCCGGGGGCGCCGCCCGCGTGCGGCTTCACGTCCACACCAACGAGCCGGAGAAGCTCTTCGCGGTCGTCGCGCAGTTCGCCGACGTCGCCCAGACGAAGGTCGAGGACATGCGCGCGCAGCACGAGTCCCGGTTCGACCAGAACCGCTTGTCCCGTGTCGGCGTCGTGACCGACTCGACCTGCGACCTGCCCGCCGCGCTGCTCGAGGAGTTCGGCGTCGGCGTCGTGCCGGTGCGCGTCTTCTTCGGCTCGGAGAACTATCTCGACAAGGTCACGATCAGCCCGTCCGAGTTCTATGCCCGCTTCTCCGTGACCGACGAGGCCCCCAAGACCTCGCAGCCCCCGCCCGCCGACTTCACGCAGGTCTACGAGAACGTCGCGGCGCACGCCGGCTCGATCGTGTCGGTCCATCTGTCGGCCGGGGTCTCCGGCACCTACCAGGCGGCGACGGTCGGAGCGCGGCCTGTCGGGAAGACGAAAATCACGCACGTCGACAGCCGCAACGTCTCGGTCGGGCTCGGGCTCGTGGTCCGCGCCACCGCCGAGGCCGCTGCCGCCGGCCGGACCGCCGAAGAGGTCGCGCAAGTCGCCCGCGACACGGCGGACCGGGTGCGCACGTTCATCGCGGTCCCCACACTCAAGCACCTCGTGCGGGGCGGCCGTGTTTCGCCCCTGAAGGGCCTGGTCGCGAGAGTCCTGGGCCTTCTCCCCGTGCTGACGATGTCCCGCGACGGGGTGGCCGTGCCGGCGGGCAAGGCGCGCGGCTACGCGGCGGCCCGCCGGAAAATGATGTCGCTCGTCTTCGACGAGGCCGGCGAGCGCGTCAGCGCTTCGCGCCGCTTCGGCGTCGCGCACTGCGATGCCGAGGACGCGGCCGAGGAAGTCGCGCGCGAGATCCGCGCCCACTATCCCGAGTCCGACGTGATGATCGTGGAGTGCGGACCGGCGCTCGGCGCCCACGGAGGTCCCGGGGCGCTCGCCGTGGCGGTGATGCCGTAGCGGTCCTGACCCTCGGCCACTCGAATCGTTCCCCGGAGGACTTCCTGGAGCTCCTCGGGGCCCACCGCGTCGACCGCATCGTCGACGTCCGCCGGTACCCGGCCTCGCGCAAGTGGCCGCACTTCGACGCGGCACCCCTCGCCGCAGGGCTCCGCGCGGCCGGGATCGACTACGCCGGCCTTCCCGAGCTGGGCGGGCGGCGAACGCCGCGGCGGGACTCCTTGCACGTCGCCTGGCGGGAAAAAGGCTTTCGCGGCTTCGCCGACTTCATGGAGAGCCGCGACTTCGAGACGGGACTGGCCCGCGTCCTCGCGCTTTCCGGGGGCGCGCGTGCGGCGCTGCTGTGCGCCGAGGCGCTGCCCTGGAAGTGCCACCGGTCGTTGATCGCGGACGCCCTCGTCGCGCGCGGCGAGAGCGTCGAGGACATCCTGTCGGCCGGGCCGGCGCGGCCGCACCGACTGCCGCTCTTCGCCCGTGTCGTGGAGGGCGGGCGTCTGATCTACGACGGGTGCGAGGGGCCGGGGGCTCGGACGCTTCCCTTCGGCGAGGGTTAAACGCGGCGCCTGGCGGCGAGCAGCAAGACCTCGCGGCGGCCGGGCGAGACGCCGGCCCTCTTCCAGTCGGCGACCAGGGCGGCGAACCCCGCGGGAAGGGTCTGCGTCTCGCACGCGCGCGCCATCTGCTGGACGGCCTTCTCCGGCGACGCGGCCTTGCCCGCGGGTTGGAGCGCGAAGAGGCCCTGCGAGCCGACGACGAGGAGGTCGCCGGCGGCGGTCTCGAGGGCGGTCTCGGAAACCCCACCGGACTCGCGCACTTCCAACGGGACCGGGCGGCCGAAGCGCAGCAGGTAAGGCACCCGGGCGTCGCGTGCCGCGAGGGCGATTCGGTCGCCGTCCCACCGCGCGGCGGTCACGGACACCCCGGGCTCCAGCTCGCCCGCGCGGCGCACGATCTCCGAGGGCGCCGCCGACGGGAGCAGGGAGCGGGCGAGTCGCGAGGCCCGGACGATGGGTCCGACCGCTTCCTCGAGCTCCCGCGCGTCCTCGACGAGGAGGAGCGCGAGCGAGCCGGGGCGCGCCTCGACGGCGTAGACGGAGAGGCCGGGCTCCTCCGCGTGCCAGCGCAGCGGCGCCGACTCGAAGCCCGGCGTGTCCGGCCAGGTCGAGGGGTTCAGCAGGGGCGCGACGCCCTTGAGGATCGCCGCAGCCCCGTCCCGCCGCGCCTGCCGGACGGCGGCCTCGTGCTCCCGGACGCTTTCGACGGCGAGCGCGGCGTGCGTTCCGACCTCGGCCAGGAACTCCTCGTCCTCCTTGGTGAAGTCGCGCCGGCGCTTGTTGAGGACCTCGACGACCCCGACGATCTCGCCGCGGGGCGTGCGCAGGGGGGCCGCGACCATCGAGACCGTCTTGAACCCCGACTCCGCATCGACGCTCTTGTCGAAGCGGGCGTCCTGGTAGGCGTTGACCGTGTTGATGACCTGGCCCGTCTTCGCGACGGTCCCGGCGATGCCGCTCCCGACCCGGACACGGATCGGATCGACCGCACCCCCCTCGAGGATCTGGCTGACGAGCTCGTCCGAGCCGGGCTCGCGCAGGAAGATCGTCCCGCGTTCGGCATCGGTCTCGGAGATCGCCGTCTTCAGGATGATGCGGAGGGTCTCGGTCGGGTCGAAGGTCTCCGCGAGGGACTTGTTCGCCTCCAGGATCACCATGAGCTTGACCATGCGTGCGCGGGTGACGGAAACCTCGGCGAGGACCCGGTCGAGGACCTGCCCCTCGAAGGCCGAGATGGCGTCGGACAGCGCCATGGCATCGGGGAACCGGGCCTCGGGGTCCTTCGCGATCGCGCGCTCGAGGATGTCGCGGAGCTCCGGCGGCAGGTCCGGCCGCAGTGTTTCGACCTTCGGCGCCGCCTCCGTGACGACCCGGCGCACGAGGCGCGCGGTGTCCTCGTCGTCGAACGGCACCCGGCCGGTGAACATCTCGTAGAGCAGGACGCCCATGGCATAGACGTCCGTCTTCACCGACGGCATTCCGCCGCTGAGCAGTTCGGGCGCTAGGAACTCGGGCGTTCCCGGAACGGTGTCGCCCTTCTCCCCGGAGACGAGGGCCGTCTCGACGGCGATGCCGAAGTCCATCAAGCGCGGCTGACCGTCGTCGCCGACGATGACGTTTTCGGGCTTGAGGTCGCGGTGGAGAACGCCGATGCGGTGCGCCGCGGCGAGACCCCCGCAGATGCCCTTGGCGATCGAGAGGCCGCGCCCCAGAGCCAGTGTGCGCTCCTTCTCCTCGATCTCCTTGAGCGTCTTGCCCGGCAGGTACTCCATGGAGACCCACTCTTCGCCGTTGATCTCGACGAGGTCGTAGACCCGGCAGACGTTCTCGTGGGTCACCTTGCGCGACAGGATGATTTCCCGCCGGAGCGTCTCCCGCCGCTGCGGCGAGACACGGTCGGGGCGGATTCGCTTGAGGGCGATCTCCTGGTCGAGCCGCTGATCGCGCGCCCGGTACACCACGCCCATTCCGCCGAAGCCGAGCACGGATTCGATCCGGTAGCGGTCGCCGAGGACAGTGCCGATGCCGACCGGCTTCTCGCGCGCGGCGGCTTGCGGCGGGGATCCGTCGCGCGGGGGGGCCTCGTTCTCGTGGGACAAAGCAGGGTGATTCTAAGGCCCGGGCGGGCGGTCTTCCTTTGACTTTAGGCGCGGCGAGGTCTAGATTCCGGGCTAATGTCCGGTCCCGGAGGCCACTCCTTCGATTGGGCGTCTCGTTGTGCCGCGATTCACATCTCGGTCACCGGTCACTAGCGTGGGAATTGACCGAATCGTCCTGAACCCGTTTCCAACAGAAGCTGAGGGAGGAGCATTTTGAGACAGCGACATCGCGTCCTGGCACCGCTCTGCCTGACCCTGGCGGTCGCGGGCCTTCTGGTCACGGCTCCGGCGTTGTCATCGGGCTTCCAGGTCATGACCCACGGCGCGCGTGCGACGGGCATGGGCCTCGCGTACGCGGGGGTCGGGGGAGATCCCACGGCGATCTTCTACAACCCCGCGGGCATCGGCTGGATGAACCACATGGAGGGCTACCTCGGCGTCAACTTCCTGACGCGAACCGACGGCCAGATCGACGGGGCCAACCCGTATCCCGGCGAAGGCGCGGTCGCCTACCAGGAGCAGAACTGGTACTTCTTCCCCGACGGGTATGCCGTGGTTCCCCTGACCGAGGAGCTCAACCTCGGCCTCGGCGGGTTCGCGCAATACGGGCTGGGGCTGAGGTGGCAGGACCCGAACACGACCTACAACGGCATGTTCATCTCGCAGAACTCGGTGGTCCAGTCGCTCGACACCAACCTCGTTTTCTCCTATCGCCTCTTTCCGCAGCTCTCGATCGCGGCCGGCGTGGTCTACCGCTTCTCCAAGGTCCAGCTCGAGCGCAACCAGGCAGCCGTCAATCCCTTCACGGGAGCCGTCGTGCCCGTCGCGCACGTCAAGCTCAACAGCGACCTGCTTTCCAACGGGGGCTGGGGCTGGAACGTCGGCCTCATGTTCAAGCCCGTCGAGGCCCTCTCGATCGGCGCATCATACCGGGCGGGCATCAACGTCAACTACGACGGCGAGGCGACGTTCACGCAGCGGCCGACGGGCAACCCCGTCCTCGACGCCGCTGTCGCCGCGTCGCTGCCGCCGGGCAATCCGCCCGTGAAGACCGCGATCGATTTCCCGTCGAGCCTGAACCTCGGGGTCGGAATCCAGCTTCCTGCCGGCTTCCTGCTCGCTCTCGAGGCGGACTGGACGGAGTGGTCGAGCTTTCAGCAGCTCGCGATCACCTTCCCGACGCTCGTCGGCCGGGACATCCTTCGGGTTACCGACTGGTCGGACACCTGGGCCTACCGCGTCGGGCTCGAAAAGGCCTTCGGGGCCTGGGCGATCCGGGCGGGCTACTACTACGACAACACGCCCCAGCCCGACTTCGACGTCGGCCCGCTCCTGCCGGACGCCGACCGCAACGTGTACACCGGCGGATTCGGCTACAACACGGAGCGCTGGGGCTTCGACGTCGGCGCGGCCTGGATCGCGTTCAAGGACCGGGCGATTCTCACGCCTCCGCAGACAGACAACTACTTCGGCACGTACTCGGAGACCGGCCTGGTGCTGACGGCCGGCATCCGGTTGGCCCTCTAGGGTGGAGAAAGCGATGAACCAGCAAAGACTGCATTCTCTCGTTCTGGCCGCGGGCCTCGCCTCCGCTCTCGTCGCCGCCCCGGCCTTCGCGCAGTTCGACCACTACGTCGCGCTCGGCGACTCCCTGACGGCGGGCGTCGAGGGCAACTGCCTCGTTCAGCGCAACCAGGTCGCATCCTTCCCGGCGGTCATCGCCCGGCAGCTCGATCAGGCCGATTTCCAGCAGCCCCTCGTCCAGGAGCTCGCCCTGACGAACCCCCTCGTCGGGAACCCCTGTCTCGGGGCGGTGTTCATCCCGCCGTCGACGATCACGGTGGGCAACATCTCGCAGCAGGGCGCGCCTCTGAACGCGCTGCTTGCGCGGCCCTACGACAACCTCGGCATTCCCGGCGCCCACGTCGACGACCTGACCGATCTGACGGAGGGCAACCTGAACGGCAACACGGCCGAGCAGTTCGCGGTGCTGGTGCTGCGCAACGTGCCGGGCTCGCCCTTCAACGGGCTCAACGCCGTGACCGAGGCGAACGCGCTCGGGCCCGACCTGATCACGCTCTGGATCGGAGCCAACGACATCCTCCCGGCCGCGTTGTCGGGGGTTTTCGTGCCGGGCGTGACGGTCACGCCGGAGGTCCAGTTCGGGCAGGACTACGCCGCCGTCCTCGATGCGATCGCGCTGCCAGGACGCACCATCGTCGCCGGCAACGTCCCCGACGTGACGACCATCCCGTTCACGACGACGGTGCCCTCGAAGATCGCGATCCCGGGCGGCTCCGTCGGTGTCCTCGGCCCGGGAAATGCGACTTATCCCTGCACGCCCGTCGCCCCCGACAAGGGCTGCCCGGTGCCCGATGGAACGCTCGTCACGCTGCCGGCCTCGTCCCTGCTGGCCCAGGGGGTCGGCGTGCCGGTCGCCCTCGGCGGGACGGGGCTTCCGCTGCCGGACGGCCAGTTCACCGGGACGGCGGTGATCCCGGGGGTCCTGCTCTACCCGGACGAAGTGCAGGAAATCGAGTCCTTCATCGAGTCCTACAACTCCACGATCGCGACGGAGATCGCGAGCGCCGGCGGCGTCCTCGTGGACATCAACGGGCTGTTCCGCGAAGTGCGCGCCCACGGCTACGAGGTCGGCGGAATCGTCCTGACCTCGAGCTTCCTGACCGGCGGGATCTTTTCGGCCGACGGCTTCCATCCCTCGTCGATCGGTTACACGATTGCGGCGGACGAATTCATCCGGGCGATGAACGCAGGCCTCGGTCTGGCAATTCCGCGTCCGGACTTCAGCCACGTCCTCTTTACCCCGAACGTCCCGCAGACGGGCGCGTCCGTGCGGGGCGGCGGTCAGTATCACTACACCCTGGAGATGTGGAGGCAACTGCTGACCAGCACGAATGCAGCCAGGGGCTACGCCCTGATGATGCCGGACGACACCTTCGTCCCGGCGCGCCGTGCCGGCCCCCGGACCGTCACCCGCAACTGACCCGCATCCGGCCTCGAATACCGGCCCCGGGGGTCCCCTCCGGGGCTTTTTCATTGGCCGGGCGGCGGAGGGCCGCCGCTGCCGCCGCGGCTGGACGGCCCGGTCGCGTTCTGTTAGATTTCGCCGTCTTTTTCGAGGGGTGGTTCCTTATGGCGATGATCCCGGCAACCCAGCTTCGAAGCGGCATGCTCATCATCCACAACGGCGAGCTGCACCGCGTCCACGACATGGTCCACAAGACCCCCGGCAACCTGCGGGGCTTCGTCCAGGCCAAGATGCGCAACGTCCGCTCGGGGTCGATGAACGAGCATCGGTTCGGCTCGACCGACCGGGTCGAGAAGGCTTCTCTCGACGAGCGGGAGATGGAGTACCTCTACTCCGACGCCGCCGGCCATCACTTCATGGACCAGACGACCTACGACCAGCTCACCCTGTCGGACGAGGTGATCGGGGAGCAGATGAAGTACCTGCTGCCGAACACGGCGATCCACGTCGATTTTTACGAGGAAAACCCGGTGGGAATCGAGCTGCCCAACACCGTGACCCTGAAGGTCACCGAGACCCAGCCGGGAATGAAGGGCGCGACGGCTTCGGCTTCCTACAAACCGGCCACGCTCGAAACCGGCCTCCAGGTCATGGTCCCGCAGTTCATCGAGGCCGGTGTCCGCATCAAGGTCGACACCCGGGACGACAGCTACCTCGAGCGGGCGTAACTGTCGTCCGTGCGGAACGCAGCGCCGGGAGCGCCGGGTATGCTGATCCAGCATAACCTGTAGATTCCCAAGGACTTTTTGGTTGACGGCACTCCGCTCCCTCCGGATAATCGCCCTCGTGCATAAGGCGTCGGTCATTCCGGCGGCTGCTCTGGCCGCCGTTTTCGTTTTGGGCCTCCCGTCCTCGTCCGAGGGGAAGGCTCCGCTCGCTCCCAGGAGCAAGCCGGCGGCCCGAAAGGTCGAAGCCCACGAGAAGTCGCCCGTCTCTCACGTCAAAACCTCGAACAAGAAGGCCTCGAAGAAGAAGGCGCACAAGCCCCGCTACGGCAAGGCGGTCGTGGCTGCGGCACCCCGGTTTTACGGGCCTTTCCTGCCCCTGGTGGTCGTCGACTATCCCCGTCCGCTCTGTGCACCGATCGACGTCGTGGTCGAGGCCCACGTGCACGAGTCGGACGTCGAAAACCCCGAGCCCGACGCGATCGCGGACGACATGCCGGAAGGCGCGGGAGCTCTCCTGCGGGCGGCCCGCAGCTTCGGATCCTTTCTGCGCCCCAAGTCCTCCCAGTCCAGGATGCGTCCCGAGGACGTGGACCTTTCCGACCTCATGACCGCCGGGGTCCGGATCCCGGTCGAGGGCGTCGACCCGAGCCGCCTGAGGGACTCTTTCCTGAACTCGCGGGGTCAGCACCGGCAGCACCTGGCGATCGACATCGGTGCGCCCAAGGGCACGCCCGTCCTGGCCGCCGCCGACGGGGAGATCGTGCACCTGCGCCGGGAGAAGCGCGGCGGGATCTCGCTGTACCAGAAAGACTCGAGCGGCAAGTACCTGCTGTTCTACTGCCACCTTTCGAAGTACATGAAGGGCCTGAAGGCGGGCGACCGGGTGTCCAAGGGCGACGTGATCGCCTACGTCGGGCGGACCGGCCACGTCATCGGAGGGGCCCATCTGCACTTCTCGATCACGCGCCTGCCCGAGGACGACGACAACCTCAAGGCCGGCGTCGCGATCAACCCCTACCTGCTGTTCCTCGCCTCGGTCAGGTAACCGTCGCCTTCGCTTCGTTCGGGATCTGCGCCTGCGGGCGCACCGGCTCGCGGCTCGCCTGTGGGCTCGACCGCGAGCCTGATCCCTCGCTGCGCTCCGGCTCCCGCGCCGCGCACGTCGCCTTCGCCTTGCTCGGGATCTGCGCCCCTGCGGAGCGCACCGGCGAACGGCTCGCCGGGAGGCTCGACCGTTCGCCTGATCCCTCGGCTGCGCTCCGGCTCCCGCGGCGCGGGCCTCCTCCCTCCCTCCGGTCGGGAGACTTCCCGCGCCGCGACGGGATGGGAACGTGCCGGGGGAAATCGAAGGGCTCGCGGCGTAGGGGCGGGGCTTGTCCCCGCCCATTCCGGGGCGGCTACACGCGCCGGGGGTCTTCGAGGCGGAACAGGCGGTCCATCCAGAGGCTCGTCAGCTTTTCGGACACGGTGTTCTGGCGCAGGCGGGCGGCGAGATTGCCCCAGTCCATTTCGTCGAGCTTCTGGTCCTGGTTGAAGCATGAGAAGACGATCTCCTCGCGACCGGTGGCCGGATCCACGTGCTTCTGGAGGCACTGGGCGCAGACCTCTTTCATCATGCACTGCATGGGGGAGTTGATCGATGCGATCCCGACGTGCCCGGGAGCAAGGTGCGCGGCGAGGGCGTCCTTTCGGGCCCGCGCCACGGCCGCCATCATGCGGTCCGAGCCGATGACGATGAGACGTTCCGCGGCCGAGAGGGGGATCGCGATCTGGCCCAGTCGGCCCGTGGCGTAGGCGACCATGGCCTCGACGATGTTGCCCACGAAGCTGCGGTCGGACGCGCGGCGCGCCGGGATCGCCTCGCCCCGGTCGACCGAAAGCACCAGGACGTCCGCGGCCGCCTCCAGTTCCTCGCGCTTGTAGAAGTCTTCGGCCTTCTTGTAGCCGGCGAAGTAGATGACCCGGTTGTTCCGGGCCCGGGCCTTCTTGCCGATCGAGAAGAGCACGGCGTTGCCGAGGCCTCCCCCGGCGAGCATGACGGTCGAGTTTTCCGGGAGCTCCGTGGCCGTCCCCGTCGGGCCCATGACGACGATCGGCTCGCCGGGCCGGAGCACCGAGCAGAGCCGCGTGGAACCGCCGATCTCGAGCGCGATCATCGAGAGCAGGCCCTTCTCCGGGTCGACCCAGGCCCCCGTCAGCGCGCAGGGCTCGATGAGCAGCGGCGACCCGTCCACGCGGGGCGCCCGCGACTCCAGGTTCTGGAGCCGGAAGAACTGGCCGGGCTCGAAATTGCGGACCGCGGCGGGCGCTTTGACGACGACCTCGATGATCGTCGGGGTCAGGCGAAGGACGTCGACGACCTCGGCCGAGAGGTCCTCGCGAATCCGCCGGGCGAAGGCGTCCCATTCCGCGTCCGGTGCCGCGCCGCGCTCCCCGTCGAGCACCTCGACGATCGCCCGGTAGCCGTTGCGCGCCGAGGCCATGGCCTTGACCACGTTGCCGTTGTAGGCGGGGTGGTTGTCGCCGAAGAAGGTGACGAAGCGGCCGCGGCGCGAGTAGCCTGTGAAGAAGGCGGTCTCGTCCTCGGGATTGGCCGGCTCCAGGCGGAAGCCGTCGGCGGAGCGAACGGCGCGGTGAGGCGCGAAGAAACGCCGCTTGGCGTCGAGCGCAAAGGCGTCCGGGAACTCCTTTGCGTACGTGATGTTCGGCGTCGTTCCGGCGGCCACGAGGCAGCTGCGCGCGGGAAGTTCGACGGTCTCGCCCGAGCCACCGCGCAGGAATCGCATCGCCTTCAGCTTGCCGTACTCGTCGGGGACGGCCTCCTGCGGCTCGAGGCCTTCGATGAAGGAGATCCCTTCCTGGAGCGCCTTGATGATCTCCTCGTGGTTCAGGCGATAGGCGGGGGAGTCCTCCATCATCCGGCGGTACGCGATCGACACGCCCCCCCACGAGCGGCACAGGCGGGCGAGGTCCGGAAGCTCCCCGGCGGCCCGGGCGCGCTGCCGCTCCTTGTGCACGGCGAGGCCATGGGCGAGCAGCCGGTCGAGGATGTCCCGTTCCTCCGGATCGAACGTCGCCCGGACCGCTTCCTCGCCCTTTTCGGCGCAGAGCGCCTGGTACCGGGAGAGGGTCTTCTCCGCCTGGAGGGGGTAGTAGGCGAGCAACTCCGTCGCCGTGTCGATCGCCGTGAGCCCTCCGCCGATGACGACCGCCGGCAGCTCCATCTGGAGATTCGCGAGGGCCTCTTCCTTGAAGGCGCCCGTGAGCTGGAGGGCCATCAGGAAGTCCGAGGCCTTCCGGACGCCGCGTATGACGTTGTTTTTCATCGGGATGATGGTCGGCCGCCCGGCGCCGGCCGCGATCGCGACGTGATCGAACCCCGCGTCGAAGGCCTGCTCGGCCGACATCGCGCCCCCGAAACGCACGCCCCCGAGGATCTCGAAGCGGCGGCGGCGAGCGAGCGTCAGGTGGATCAGGGTCAGGAAGTTCTTGTCCCAGCGCACCGTGATGCCGTATTCGGACACGCCCCCGAAGCCGGCCAGGGGCCGCTCGTCGAGTGGGACGGCGATCTCCGCCCAGTCCCGGACGGGGCGGATACCGCCGCCGTCGGCCCCGGTCAGGTCGGCCGGGAGCGGCTCGATCTTCAGGCCATCGATCCCGACGACGCCGTGGCCCTCGTTCAAGAGGTAGTGCGCCAGCGTGTACCCCGCCGGACCGAGGCCGACAACGAGGACCTTGTGTCCCGTGTAGGGGCGGGCGACCGGCCGGAGCGGATTGAGGGGGTTCCAGCGTGTCAGCAGGCCATAGATCTCGACGCCCCACGGCAGCGCCAGGACGTCCGTCAGGACGCCCGTCTCGATCTGCGGGATGTTGACGGGTTCCTGTTTCTGGAAGATGCACCCCTTCATGCAGTCGTTGCAGATGCGGTGGCCCGTTCCGGGGCACATGGGGTTGTCGATCGCCACCAGAGCCAGCGCGCCGATCGCGTCGCCTTCGCGCCGCAGCTGGTGCATCTCCGAGATCTTCTCGTCGAGGGGGCAGCCCTTGAGCGGGATGCCGAGCGGGTTCTTCTGCCAGGCCGAGGTCTTCGCGTCGAAAAATCCCTTCGAGCAGGAGTCCTTCTCCCGATCGTGGCAGAGCAGGCAGTAGTGCGTCTCGCCGAGCACCTCGCGCGGCGTCATCCGCGGATCGGTCAGCCGGAACCCCTCCCGGCGGCGGTGCCCGCGGGCCGGGCCGATGCGTTCCTCGGGCAGGGCCGGGTTGGGCCGCCGGGTCTCGACGAGGTTCTGGTAGTCGAGGTTTTCGGGCAGCCGGAAGGAGGTCCAGCCGGCAACTTCCGGGGCGAGGGCCGGATGCTCGCGCCGGAGGTGGCACCAGAGGGCGTATTTCTCGATGAGCTCCTGGACAAAGAGCAAGAGGTCTTCGTCGGTCTCGCTCCGGGCGCGCGGCGTGGCGGGACCCGCGGCGGTGGCGCGGCGCGCCAGCCGGCGGGCTTCGTCCCGGGATGCGGCCGGGACCTCGGGGGTCTTCTTCTGCCGGAGAGCGGCGATGAAGTCGGCCTCGACGTCGAGCAGCCCGGACGCCATCCGCGAGGTCGCAAGCTCCGCGTCCGTGTCCCAGGGGAGGTCCGGGTGGAGGTCCCGCTCGATCGCTCGCGCGACCTCCCGAAGGGGGGAGGGCTCGAACGCCGCCAGGTCTTCGGGAAGCTTCGTCTTCACGGCGCGCCGGAGGAGGAAATCCCGCCGGAAACGGAAGAGGACGGCCTCGGGGCCGGCGACGGCCCCCTGCCGGCGCCACTCGACCTCGACGCCGAAGAGACGCGCGACGAAGGCCCCGAGGGGCCGCGCGGCGTCGACCAGGAGGCGCGAGCGCCCGAGGGCGTCGAGCGACGCGGGGTCGGCCCGGTACGCGGCGACGCGCGCATGGAGGTCGGAGTCCTCGGCGTCGAGTCCGGCGAGGAAGGCGGCGTCGAGATCGGCCAGCCGGTCCTCGCGGTGGAGGTCCTGGTAGGTGAAGCCCGGGACGCCGAGAGCGAAGTCCCTCCCGGCGGTCGATGGCGGCGGAGTCGTCGACAAGCCAGGGGATTGTAGCGGATCGCCGGGGGAGGAGGATCGGGACTGGGTCGAACGCCTCTTGACACCCGGCCGCGGGAGTCTTAATAATGAGAATCGTTACTGATATGCTGTCCTCCGCACCGTCCGCCGCCCGTCGCTCGACCCGCCAGCGGCGCCTCGTCTACGAAGCCGTGATGGCGACCGACGCGCATCCCACGGCCGAGTGGGTCTACGAGGCGGTGCGTCGGGCCGCCCCGCGCATTTCGCTCGGAACGGTCTACCGGAACCTGCAGGTGCTGGTGGACGAGGGAAGGCTGCGGTCCTTCACCCGCGCCGGACGCATCCGCTACGACGGCGACGTGTCGCCGCACGATCACTTCGCGTGCGACGGCTGCGGCATGCTGCTCGACGTTCCCCGGGCGGGCGGGGTGCTCGCCGCCGAGCGGCGGCTCAAGGCCCGGGGATTCGCCGTCACGGGACGAACACTCGAGTTCCACGGACTGTGCCGGAGCTGCCGGCACGGCCTCAAATAACCAGGAGGAGAAGACGATGGGCAAGCTCGCCAATACCAAGACGCACGACAACCTCAAGCACGCCTTCGCCGGGGAGTCCCAGGCGAACCGCCGCTACATGTACTTCGCCCGCCGCGCGGACATCGAGGGTTATCCCGACGTCGGGGGCCTCTTCCGCGACACGGCCGAGGCCGAGACCGGCCACGCCTTCGGGCACCTGGACTTCCTCAAGGAGGTCGGCGACCCGGCGACGGGCTTCGCGATCGGCGGCACCGACCTGAACCTGAAGTCGGCGGTCGAGGGCGAGACCTACGAGTACACCCAGATGTACCCGGGTTTCGCGAAGACCGCGCGCGAAGAGGGATTCACCGAGGTCGCCGAATGGTTCGAGACCCTCTCGCGCGCCGAAAAGTCGCACGCGGGCCGGTTCCAGAAGGGCCTCGACACGCTCGGCAAGATCTAGTGCCGGAACAGGCGGATTCGGGGAGGCGGGGTTGAGCTTCGATCCCGCCTCCCGCGGGTTCTTCGATCCGGCGTCCGTCGACCGGGAGCTCCGGCGAGTGGTCGACATTTGCCACACGTGTCGGCGCTGCTACAACCTGTGCCCGTCCTTCGACGTCCTGTTCCGGGCCCTCGACCGGCCGGAGGTCGACGGCGAGGTCGAACGGCTCCTCGCCGGCGACCTGAAGCAGTTTTCGGACCTGTGCTTCGAATGCAAGCTCTGCATCCCGCACTGTCCCTATTACCCCCCGCACCGGTGGGACGTCGACATCCCGCGCCTCGTGCTCCGCGACCGGGCGAGCCGCGTCCAGAACGAGGGCAAGCTGGCCTTCCGCGAGCGCATTCTGGCGTCGGTCGACGCTGTCGGACGGGTCGCGACCTTTGCGGCGCCCGTCGTCAACGCCTTGAACGAGAGCCGCCTGGCGCGGGTCCTGATGGAAAAAACCCTCGGCGTCCACCGGGACCGGCTTCTTCCCGCCTGGTCGGGAGAGACCTTCATGCGGTGGTGGGAGCGGCGCGGCGGCGCGACGGAGCCCTCGAGCGCCGCCGGACCGCGCGACCGCGTCGCCCTCTTCGTCACCTGCGTCGTCAACGCCAACACTCCGGAGGTCGGGCGGGCGGCCGTCGCGGTCCTCGAGAAGAACGGCTGCGAGGTCGTCGTGCCCGCGCAGCGCTGCTGCGGGATGCCATTTCTGGAGAGCGGCGACCTCGAGTCGGCCAGGGAATGCCGGCGCGACAACGTCGCGACGCTCCTGCCGTTCGTCCGCGCCGGCTACACGATCGTGTCGCCCGGGCCGACCTGCAGCCTGACCCTCAAGAAGGAGTACCCGGTGATCGGCCCGGAGGAGGACGCGAAGGAGGTCGCCGGGAAGACGCTCGACCTCTGCGAGTACCTCATGCGCCGGCACGCCGCCGGCCGCCTCGCGACCGACTTCCAGCGCCCTCCGGGGAAGATCGTCTACCACGTGCCCTGTCACCTCAAGGTCCAGGACATCGGGTTCAAGTCGCGCGATCTGCTCCAGCTCATCCCCGGCAGCGAGGTCGTCACCGTCGAGAAGTGCACCGGCCACGACGGGACCTGGAGCATGAAGACCGAGTACTTCCCGCTCTCGATGAAATTCGGCCGCCCCGTGTTCGAGGTCGTCGAGCGGGAGCGTCCGGACCGGGTCGCGACGGATTGTGCCCTCGCCGGAGTCCAGATCCGCCAGGGCACCGGCAAGACGACGAAGCATCCGATCCAGATCGTGGCCGAAGCCTACGGCCTTCGCGATGAGGTTTGACCCATGAATCCCCTGACGCCCGAGGACATCCGGAACCTTCACGAGTACGAGCTGGAGCGGCCGGCCTTCCGCGGCCGCGTCATCGAGCTGAAGAGCCGGCGGCGGGTCGCCCTCGGGCCGCTCATGACCCTCGTCTTCGAGAACCGCGACACGGTCCGTTTCCAGATCCAGGAGATGCTCCGGGTCGAGCGGATCGTGCAGCCCGACAAGGTCCTCCACGAGGTCGAGACCTACAACGAGCTGCTTCCGGGAGCGGGCGAGATCGCGGCGACGCTCTTCATCGAGATCACCGAACAGGGCCGCATCCAGGAGATCCTCGACGGCTTCATCGGGCTCGACGAGACGGGCCGGCTCGTTCTCCGGATCGGAGCGACGACGTATCCGGCGCTTTTCGCTCCCGGGCAGAGTCGGGAGGACCGGATCTCGGCGGTCCACTACATTCGCTTCCGGCCCGGGGCGGAGGGCCGTGATGCGCTCGCCTCGGGCGCCGAGGCCGTGCTCGAGGTTTCACAGGGCGAGTACCGGGCGCGGCAGGTCCTCTCCCGGGACACGGTGACGGAGCTGGTCGCGGACCTGCGCTCCTAGTGTCCTGTCACCGAAGTGTTGATAGCGCCATCGTGTGTAGGGGCGGCCCTTGCGGCCGCCCGCGGGCGGGGACAAGCCCCGCCCCTACGACCGTCTGCCGCATGGCGACTTCCGTTACGGAACACTAGGGGGCGGGAGGCCAGGCGCCCGGCCGCGCCCGGATCCAGACCGGAATCTCGGGCGGTAGGCCCAGATCCGGAGGCAGCGGCGCTTCCGCGTAGATCGCGAAGAGCTCGACGGGATCGAGTGCCGACCATGCGACACCGGCGCGCGTGAGCGCGGCCATCGCGCGTGCGCCCACGCGGACGTGGCGCGCGCTCTCGACGATCCATTCGCGCGGGGCCGAGCGCAGGGCCGTGCGCGCACGCCGCGCATCGACCGTTCCCTCGAGCAGGAGGGCCGACCGGGCGCCGTCGACACGCGCCGGTGGCGCCGGGCCGAGCCGTGGAACCGAGGCGGCGACGGGACGCAGTCCGGCGACCGCATCGAGAATGTCAGCGGACGGCGCGGGCCACAGCAGACGGCCGGCGGCGCGACGGATGAATCCGCGGGCCCTCGAGGCGCTCCGGTTGGTGACGCAGAGCACCACACGGCGGGGGGCTTCGAGCGCGCGGAGATAACCGTCGAGCGATGCCGGCGCGAATACGACGCCCGGCAGACGCCGCCGGATCGCGCGCGCGGCGGAAGCCGCCTCGGCCTCGCTCGCCGCGACGACCGCGACGGGAGCCGCGGCGCGGGCGCGTTCGGCGATGCGAATCGTGCGCCGGCGCGTTACACTGGGGTGCAACACAGCCCCATGCCACAAGCTTACCTGTTCTCTCTGGTGGTGCAGGCGGCGGGGACGGTGCTCCTCTTCGTCGTCTTCCTGCTGCTTTACCGGAAATTCCGGCGACCGGCCTTTCTCGACTGGATCGCCTCCTGGGGCTTCTTCCTCGTCGGCCTCGTCCTGCTCGGAGTCGTCCAGGCTTCGACGGCCCAAGAGTTCCGCCTCGGCCTGCTCGGCCTGACGTCCGCGCTGATGGCGCACGTCTACTTTCTGCTTCGGGGCGTCTGGCGCTTCCGGCAGGAGCAGCCTGAGTCGCGTCCGGTCGAGATGCTCTGGGCGATTCCCATCCTGGCGGCCGCGTGGTGGCTGTCCTCGTTTCCGCTGGTGCCGGCCGTCACATGGGCCGCGCCGATTTCCGCTCTTCGGGCGCTGGCCTACCTCGTGACCGCGGTGGCCTTCGCCGTCACGCCGGGCTCGGTCGGCGGGAGGGCGATCCTGTCCGCCTCTTTCTTCTTCTGGGGCGCGGAGCGGGCGGTCCTCGCCCTGGCTTACCGCCGTTTCGGGGACCTGCCCGCCATGCCGGACATCCTGCAGTACGCCTTCTTCCTCGAGATGTTCCTCGAGATGACCGTCGGCGTCGGGATCATCATCCTGCTCTTCGAGGCGAGCCAGTCCCAGCTGCAGGAGGAGATGCAGCGGCTGGTCGAGTCGGACTCCCAGGCCAAGGAAATGGGGATTCGCGACCGGCTGACCGGGCTCTACAACCGCCACTACTTCAACGACGTCATCCGCCGCGAGCTGGCCCGTTCCCGGCGCCACGGCACCAGCCTTTCGGTGCTGCTCATCGATGTCGACCGCTTCAAGGAGATCAACGACGTGCGCGGACACCAGGTCGGCGACGAAGTCCTCCAGTTCGTGGCGAACTACCTGACGGCCTGCCTGCGAGAGACCGACCTCGTGTTCCGGTGGGGCGGCGACGAGTTCCTGATTCTCCTTTCGCACTCGGACGAGGCCTCCGCGGCGCAGAAGGCGGAGGAGATGGCCCGCCGGCTGCCGCACATCCCCGGGGCCGAGCAGCTCCAGCCCACCCTTTCGGTCGGCTGGGCCACCCACCGGCCGAAGGCCGAGTTTCCGAAGACGCTCGCCGAGGCCGACGCCCGGATGTACGAGATGAAGCTCAACCGGAAGCGAGAGCGAGAAGCGCGAGAGCGGGATCTGGGGAGGCTCTGAGCAGGCGGTAGACCGCGCGGGCGGGAAGGCCCATCACGTTCGTGAAAGAGCCGTGGATTTCGGCGATGAAGCGCGCACCGAGCCCCTGGACCCCGTAGGCGCCGGCCTTGTCGTGCGGCTCCCCGGTCGCGACGTACCAGGCGATCTCCTCCTCGTCGAGGGGGGCGAACCGGACGCGGCTCGACTCCGACACGCCCTGCCCCGGGGCCCCGCCCCGGCGCAGGTGGACGGCGGTCACGACGCCGTGCTCGCGGCCGGAGAGACGGCGCAGCATCGACGCGGCGTCGGCGTCGTCCCGGGGCTTTCCGAGGATCGCGCCGTCGAGAAACACAAGAGTGTCTGCGGCGAGGATCCAGGCGTCCGGGTCCCGCCGCGCGGCGAAGGCCGCCTTCTCGGCGGCGAGCCGCGCGGCGGCCGCCTCCGCGGTCTCGCCCGGGAGCGGCTCCTCCGGGATGTCGACGGGTCGGGTCGCGAAGGGGATCGCCAGCGAGCGCAGGATTTCGGCGCGGCGCGGCGAGGCCGAAGCGAGGACGAGGATGGGAGATCGAGGGTCGGGGCTCGGGGAGCTCAAGGCGCCCCGGATCCTAGCTCACGCGGCGGACCGGTTGGTAGAACTCCCTGCTGTCGGCCCTCATCGGATCGGCCTCCGGGCGCGGCAGCGCCGCCCTGACGGGCGACGTCGGCCTGGCCCGGGCTTCCGAGCACAGCGGCGACCGGGACGAGGAGCTACGGGTAGTAGCCCGAGATCGTGCGCGCCTGGAGGTTCGACGGCTCGACCTTGATTTCGACTTTCCGCCAGCGCTCGCGGTTGTCGGTATTGGTCGAGTAGTAGGTCAGCAGGTATTGCGCGCGGAGGTCCTCGTTGATCTGGTGGTAGACGCCTTCGAGGTTCTTCGCGCTGTCGACGTAGAAGGTCTGGCCCCCCGTCACCTGGGCGATCTTGTTCAGCTTGTACTTGACCTCGAGGTCCGTGCCCGAGATCTTCAGGCCGATGCCGTAGATCGCGATGCCGGACTTTCGGACGTACTCGAGCAGCGTGTCGTAGTCGAACTTGGAGGCCGTGTCCTTGCCGTCGGTCAGCAGGACCAGCGCCTTCTTTCCCTTGACCGAGGTGAACTGGTAGAGGCCGTAAACGACGGCATCGTAAAGGGCGGTCGAGCCCTCGGCGCGCAGGCCCGACAGCGAGCGCACCAGCTTGTCCTTGCGGTTGGTCAGCTTCGAGAGCAGGTACGGTTCGTTGTCGAAGGACACGATGAAAGCGCGATCCTTCTGGGCGATCGAGTAGTCGAGGAATTTGACCGCCGCCTGCTCGGCCTCCTGGAGCGACTCGAGCATCGACGCCGACGTGTCGATGAGCAGCCCGACGCTGATCGGCAGGTTCTTGACGTATTCGAATCCCTGGATCTGCTGTGCCTCGCCGTCCTCGAAAACCTTGAAGTTGGAGGCCTGGAGATAGTTGATCGGCTTGCCCTTCTCCGTGACCGACGTGTACAGCTCGACGGCGTCGACCGTGACCTCCGAGACGAAGTCGGGGGCGTTGACGTAGCGCAGGTCCTCGGCGACGGTGCCGTCGTCGAGCGTGCCGACGACGCGGACGTAGCTCAAGGACTTGGAGTCCTTGATCGAGACCGTCTGTTCGTAAGGCGCCTGGTAGAGCGTCGCGACGCGGGCCTCGTTGGAATAGAACTCCATCTTCTGCAGCGTCTTTCCTTCGGGCACGGCGACCGCCGCCAGGACCCTCGTCGGTCCCGAGACCCGCTTTCCCTTTTCCGGAGCCAGGATCCGCAGCTTGAAGACCTCCCGTCCCTCGTTGATGACGTACTCGTCTTCGCCGATCGACCGCCCGGTGGGCCCGAACGCGACGACCCGGACCGTCTGCTTGCGGGGCAGGGGCCCCATGTTGAGATCGGCGTCGTACGGCGGCTTCGTGCGCGTCATGACCTTGGCGCCGTTGAGGTAGAAGTCGACCGTCTTCACGTTCTCCGCCGTCTTGGTCTCGAATCGCTGGAGGCCCGTGACGATCTCCTTGGCAACGGGCAGGAGCGAGATCGCCGAGGGCAGGAGGCCCACGTCCCGGATCTGTCCCACGACCGCCTTGCCGTCGGCGCGCGCCGCGGCAATCTGGGGCGGCGGAGAGTCCGGCTGCTCGGGGACGATCAGAGCCTCGCTGATCCGACCTTCGGCGTTGGCGTTGCCGTCCGAGATCTTCAGGACCAGCTTGTAGTCGCCGGGGTAGAGATAGCGGCGGACCGTCAGCGGGATCTTTTCCCCGGCGATTTCCCCGGTCGGGATGTCGAACCGGTACTTGAAGTTGTCGATCAGACGCTCGTCCTTGACGACCTCGCCGATGACGTCCACGTTGTAGAACGTCTCCTCGCCGAGGGCGCGGGCTTTGAGCTCCGACTTCGGGACGAGGAGCGAGAGGTCCATCCCGATCTTGTTGGCGCGGAGCTCCGGGAAGCGCACGAGCTTCGCAACGCCGAGCGAGGTCGAGCCGGCGTGCAGGTCCGTCGTCATCGTCAGGATCTGCTCGACGCCCTCCGTCTCGACTTTCGGCGGGGTGAAGAGTTTGCTCGCGCCCTCCATCGAGAACGCCCCCGAGCCGAGCGCGGCCGTCGAGTATTGGATCGCCTGCTCGACGGTGCGCCACTCGTAGCACCTCGAGACGTCGGGGACCCGGGCCCCCATGGCCATGCCGGGCGAAGAATCGACCCCGGCGAGCAGGACTCCGCGACCGTCGATCGGCAGCCAGAGCTTGTACGGCCCCATCCCGTACGGCTGGTAGAAGATCAGGTAGAGCTTGCTCTTCAAGACCTCCATGCGCTCCCAGTACCAGATCTGGAGGGGGTTGTAGATGTCCTGGCAGTCGATCGGGATGACGGCCTGGGGCGGTCCCTGGAGAACGAAAACCTTGGCCCGGTCGTTGTGGAGGTCGCCGAACTGCTCGATGGCCTGCTGGACGCGGCGCGTGTACACCGCGCGGTAGTCGGTCCGAAGTCCGATCGAGTCGAGGGTCCGGCGCTTCCAGAAGTTGTCGATGAACTTGTCGCGCTGGTAGTCCTCCTTGATCTGCAGGAAGACCTCTTTCTCCGGCTCCGTGATGATGAGCTCCGTCAGCGTCAAGAAGTCGCGGTACTTCGGGGGGAGCGCTTCGGTTAGCGCCTTCATCTCCTTCTTGGAGAGCTTCCGAACGGTCGGCGCGGGCGCCGAGGCGCTTCCCAGCTCCGGGACCGAGGTGACCGTCGCGTTCGGAGACGTCGGCACCGCGGCGTCGCCCGCGGGAGAATCGACGGTCAGCGGTGCGGCGCCCGCGCTCGGCAGCGTCGCGAAACGCGCGGCGAGCTTCTCGAGGCCCTCCGTGTCGACCGGGGGCGGCTTGGACATCGCGAGGGAGATGTCGGCCACCCCCCGTGCCTTGATGCGCTCGATCGTCATGACGATCGAGCACGCCGCGTCGCAGGTCGCCGGCACGGCGTTGCCCGAGCACCCGGTCGAGGAGCCGCCTCCGATGGCGCCCGCGGCGATGGGCGGTCCGGCGGTCGAGCCCCCGCGGCGGCAGGCCTGGGTTGCGCTCACCAGGCACGACGACGGAGCGAGGAGTTCGCGCTCGGGGATCGCCGGGTACCAGAGCCGGCGCGGTCCGCCGAACGACGGCCGATAGAACAGGAACTGCAGCTCCTTGTTCAACCCCGTTCCGGCGGTCTGGTTTCCGTAGGTCCAGACTTCGACGGAGCGAAAGACTTCGTTGCAGTCCCGGAACTCCTGGATCTGCGGGATGCCGTGGAGAATGACGACCCGTCCCGGGTCGCTCGTGAGCCCCTCGAACTCCGTTGCGGCGGCCTCGCGGAAGCTCTGGTAGCGGTTTCGGTATCCCGGGCCGAGGGGATCGGGGAGGCCGGGCTGCTCGCGCCGCTGCCAGAACTCCTCCTTGAAGACGACGAACTGATGGGGCTCGGTCAGCTGCAGGAAGAGGTTCTTCTCGTCGTCGAGGATGATGGGCGCGACGTAATCTTCGAGCCACGCCCGCTCGTCCGCCGGGAGCGCCTGCAGCTTCGCGGTGCGCTCCTTCGCCGAAAGCTGGGGGATGCCTCGCGCCGCCGCGATCTCGCCTGTCGCAACGAGCGCGGCGACGACGAGGAGCGAGAGAGTCCGCGCCTTCATCGGTTGTCGATATTAACTCTCGAGGGCGATACGGCTATTCCTCGAGAAAAGTTTTCGAAGCAAGGGTTTCGGGAGGATAATTTGAAGTCATCCGAGAATCTGAAGTCGTGATCTACCTCGACCACAACGCCTCGACGCCCCTCGATCCGGAGGTCTGGGCGGCGATGGAGGCGGTGGCAACTGTCCACGGAAACCCCTCTTCCGTCCACGTCGAAGGACAAAAGGCCCGGCGCATCGTCGAGGAAGCCCGCGAGGACGTCGCGCGGCTGCTGTCGGCGGCGCCCGGAGAGGTGTTCCTGACCTCGGGCGGCACGGAGTCGAACGCGCTGGCGATCCTGGGAGGGGTGGCTGGCCGCGGGGGCCGTATCGTGATCACGGGTGCGGAACACCCCTCGGTCCGCGAGGCCGCCGGGAGGCTCGCGGCGACGGGCGCCTTCGAAGTCGTCTCGGTCGCTCCCGAGCCCTCGGGGGCCCTCGACCCCGACCGCGTGCTCGCGGCCGTCGAACCCGGGACGGCACTCGTCTCGGTGATGGCCGCCAACAACGAGTACGGCGGCGTCTACCCGGTCGACCGGCTCTCGGAGGCGGTGCGCCGGCGGGGCGCCCTCTTCCACGTCGACGCGGTTCAGGCCGTCGGGCGGATTCCGGTCGACGCCCGGGCCTGGGGGGTGGACCTGCTCTCGGTTTCGGCGCACAAGATGTACGGGCCCAAGGGCGCCGGCGCCCTTTTCGTGCGGCGCGGCGTGACGCTCTCCGCGCACACTCCGGGCGGCGGGCAGGAGAAGCGCCTCCGGGCGGGGACGGAAAACACCCTGGCGATCGCGGGCTTCGGCGCGGCGGCCCGGCTCGCCGGGAGGCGGATCCCGGCCGAGACGGCCGGGCTCGCGGCGCTGCGGGACCGTTTCGAGCGCGGCCTCCTCGGGGCCGTCCCGCGCTGCCGTGTCATCGGCGCGGGCGCGCCCAGGCTGCCCAACACGTCGGCCATCCTCTTCGAAGGGGCGTCGGGCGAAGCCCTGCTGATCCGCCTCGACCTCGAAGGCGTCGCCGTTTCCGTGGGCAGCGCCTGCTCCAGCGGGACACTCGCGCCGTCGCCCGCACTCCTGTCGCTCGGCCTCTCACCGGACGAGGCACGGAGCGTCGTGCGCTTCTCGCTCGGCCGGACGACGACGGAGGCCGAGCTCGCGCGCGTCGTCGAGATCCTGCCGGCGGCCGTCGCGGATGCCCGCGGGTCCGGAGTCCCGGAGTCTGTCGCCTCGGGCGCTCGGAGAGGAGCGGCATGATCGTCGAGTGCGAACGTTGCCACGCCAGGTATCACTACGAGGAGGAGCGCTTCGGCGGGAAGGCCTCGAAGAAGCTCCGGTGTTCGAAGTGCCAGGCGATCTTCGAAGTGGTCAACACTCGGGCGTACGAAGCCGGGCCGCCGGTGCGCCCGCCGGTCTTCACGGGCGACACCCACCTGCGCCGCCGGGAGTCCGGGGCGACCGAGGCCGCCCCCGCGCCGGTGGCGCCGTCGCGGCCGCGGGGCGAGCCCCGGCTCCCGGAAGACCGCCGGCTCTCCCTCGCCGTGATTGCCGGGCCCGACGCGGGAAAGATGCACGTCATCGAAAAGCCCCGTGTCGTGATCGGCCGGGAAGACGTGGACTTCGCCCTCGACGATCCGGAGATCTCCCGCCAGCACGCGGCGATCGAGGTCAGCGGCGACGAGGTCGTCCTGCTCGATCTCCACTCGTCCAATGGCACGCTCGTCGAAGAGACGGCGATCGAGGAGTCCCGGCTGGAGAACCAGGGAGAGTTCACGATCGGTGGCTCGACGATCATGCTGATCGTGACCCCGGCCTGACGCACCCCCCGGGGAGTTGATACCGTTTGCCCATGCGCATCGCCGTCGCCATGTCCGGCGGGGTCGACTCCACCGTCGCCGCGCTCCTCCTGAAGGAGGAGGGGCACGAGGTCGTCGGCCTGTCGATGCAGCTCTGGGACCACTCGAACGACGCCGGCCGCTCCGGGCGCTGCTGCACGCTCGACGACCTCGCGGACGCCCGGCGCGCCGCCTGGGCCCTTTCGATCCGGCACTACGTGCTCAACCTCGAGGATGAGTTCCGGCGGGACGTCGTCCGGCCCTTCGTGGCCTCGTATCTCAACGGGGAGACGCCGATTCCGTGCTCCTCCTGCAACACGAAGGTCAAGTTCGCGACGCTCTGGGATCGGGCGCGGGCGATGGGCTGCGACGCCGTCGCGACCGGGCACTACGCGCGGACCGCGCGGGATCCGGCGACCGGCCGGGCCGTGCTGAAGAAGGGGACGGACCCGGACAAGGACCAGTCCTACTTCCTGTACGACCTGTCGGAGGAGCAGCTCGCGGCGGCGCGGTTTCCCCTGGGCGCGCTGACGAAGAACGAGGTCCGCGCCCGGGCGCGCCGCGCGAACCTGCCCACCGCCGACAAGGAAGAAAGCCAGGAAATCTGCTTCGTGCCGCCCGGGACCCGCGCCGGCGAGTTCGTCGCCGGGCAGGCGCCGGCGCTGGGGCTCGCGCTTCCCGCGGGAGGCGGCGCGATCGAGGACGCTGCGGGGTCGCGCCTCGGGACGCACGCGGGCCACTTCCGGTACACGATCGGCCAGCGGCGGGGCATCGGCGTCGCGTCGACCGAGCGGCTCTACGTCCTCTCGGTCGATGCGCCCGGCAACCGCGTCGTCGTCGGGCCGGGCCCGGCCCTCGAGAGCCGACGGGCGAGCGTGGCACGGCTGCGGCTTTCGGCCGCCGCTCCGGCCGGCCCCTTCCGCGCCGGCGTCCGGATCCGGCACCGCGCCGCGGAAGCGGCCGCGACGGTGACGCCGGGCCCGGACGGCACGGCAGAGATCAGGTTCGACGCGCCGGTCCGCGCGGTCAGCCCCGGCCAGTCGTGCGTCTTCTACGCGGGGGACCTGGTCCTCGGCGGGGGAGTGATCCGAGACAGCCGGCCGGTCGATTCGGGCTAGTTCGTCTTGGTGTCGACCGCCTGGGGCTGCGCGACCGGGAAGTCGGACCGGATCTCGCCGTATGCGCGCTCGTAGAGCTCGATGTTCTCCCGCAGGGCGCGCAGCAGCTGCTTGGCGTGGAAGGGCGTCGTCAGAATCCGGCTGACGATCTTGACGTCGGGACGGCCCGGGACGGCACGGCCGAAGTCGAGGACGAACTCGGTCGGGTTGTGCAGGATGTTCGCGAAGTTCACGTAGTGGCCGTGGGCGGTGGGCTCGTCGATCGTCACCTTCACCGCGACGGGCTTCGACTCGGTCATGGATCCCTCCGACCTGCAGTCTACCCCCCCGGGCATCGGTTAGACTGATCGCTGCCATGAGCTCGTCCGCACGCGCGGCCGCGATCCTCGTCCTGGTCACCGCCGCTGCGGCCGCTGTCCGGGCGCAGCCGACCACGGGTCCGTCGCTTCCCGATCGGACCCTCGTGCCGGGGTCGATGTCCTCCAACCCGCTCGTGACGGAGGGCGACCGACTGTACCTGCGGCGCCAGGAGGGCCGGATCGGAGACCTGGCGAGCGCGGGGCCGATCAACCAGGCCATCGCCCTCTACGACAAGGCGGCGCAGGCGCCGGACCTCGTGGATGCCCGCTGGAAAATGGCGCGCGCTCTCTACTTCAAGGGCGCCTACACCGGTCTCGACGCCGACTCGCGCAAGGCCGTGTTCCAGAAGGCGCGCCGCGTCTCCGAGGACGCGATCGGGATCCTGAGCCGGAGCCTCGAGCAGAAAGGCATCAAGGGCATCCTCGATCTCGGGCCCGAGGCCCTGGCGGGCAAGCTCCAGGACCGTTCCGACGCTGCGCCGACCTACTTCTGGGCGGCGGTTTCGTGGGGCGAGTGGGCGCTTTCGATGGGCAAGCTCGAAGCCGCCAAGACCGGCGCGGCCGACAAGATCCGGGACTACGCGTTGACGGTGATCGGGATCAATCCCCAGTTCGAGGAAGGGGGCGGTTATCGCGTGCTCGGCCGCCTGAACGACGAGGCGCCCTGGATCCCCTTCATCACGGGCTGGGTGTCGCGCGACGAGGCGATCCGGGCGCTGCGCCTGGCGGTCGGCATCAATCCCCGCAACTTCCTCAATCGCCACTTTCTGGCGGAAGCCCTGCATCGTGGCGGGGAAGCGGAGAAGGCCGAGGCGATCCAGCTCGAGGAGAGCATTCTCGCGGACTCGCCCTCGCCGTTGCACCTCGTCGAGGACCTCAAGACCCTGGACGACGCCCGCCGAAACCTCGCGGCCTGGAAGACAGGCGCCTGACCCCGGGCCGGGCCGGCAGGCTCCGCATCAGCTCCGCGGCCGTTCGGCCGCTCTCCGCGTCCCTCCAGCCCGGCGCGATCTCCGCGAGCGGCGCCAGGACGAAGCGCCGCTCGGACAGGCGCGGGTGCGGAAGGACCGGGTCGGGGGCCGCGCGGCGCACGCCCTCGAAGTCGAGGATGTCGATGTCGATCTCGCGCGGCCCGTTGCGGAAGCTCGGCGTGCGGCCGACCGTTCGCTCGATCGCCTTCACTTCGCGGAGCAACCGCGCCGGGGAGCCGGTCCAGGCGATGGCCGCGACGGCGTTCCAGAACGGGGGCTGGTTCGCGTAGCCGACCGGGTCGGTCCGGTAGAAGGACGAGACCGCGAGGACGACGGTGCGCCGGGCGAGCTCGTCGAGCGCGCGCTCGAGGGCCTCCTTCCGGTTGCCGCGATTGGAGCCCAGCCCCAGCAGGACGATTCGCGCGCGGGCGCGCGCGGTCTCAGTAGCTCTCGTCTTCCTGTTCGTCCGCGTCGGCGGCGTCTTCGCCTTCCTCGAGCTCGTCGTCGTCGAGGTCGCTCTCCTCCGGCTCCGCCGGGCCTGCGCTTTCGTCACCGAACTCCGGCGGGTTCTCGTCGGGGATCGTTTCGAGAAGCATCGAACGGCGCGGCGGCCGCGGCGCCGGGGGCGGCGCGTCGTCCGACTTCGCGTTCTTCTGATTGGCTCCGCACTTGGGACAAATCGCCTCGGGCTTGCCGAGGTTGTAGAACTTCGTGTGGCAATTGAAGCAGTCGTACTTCTTTCCGAGATCCGGCATTTCCCCCTCGAAAGGCGGCCAAACCTAGCACGCAGGTTTTCAGGGGTCAACCAGAGCCGGATGCTAAAATCGAGTTCGGTGAAAAAGCAAAGCCTGTCGCTGTCCTGCGCCGCGCTCTCGGTCCTCCTCTGGACCCTTGCGGCCCCCGCCTCGGCTCAGTTTCCGTGGGCCGGGGCCCGCGCGACCGGCATGGGTGGAGCGCAGGTGGCGGCCGTCGACGACAACTCGGCGGCCTGGGCCAACCCGGCCGCCCTCGCCGGCGAGAAGGGATGGGACTTCCAGATTCTCGCGGGCTTCGCCGCACAGAACCGGAACAATCTCGTCGGCACGCTGGTGAACCTCGGCGAGCTGCCCTACGACGACATCCTGAACGGCAGCCGTCCGGAGCTCCTCCCGGTGCTCGTCGCCGGGATCGTCAATCTCGCCCGGCCCGGCACCGCTGTCATCGGCTCGGGCACGGCGGGCCTCGTGGCGTCCTACAAGGGATTCGCGCTCTCGATCGGTGACCTTCCCTACACCGGGATCTATCCGATCGTCGACCTCGAGCACGTGGTTCCGGGCGGCGGGCCGGACAATGGACTCCAGTACAACCAGACCGGGCTCTACCTGGCGGGGCTGTCGGCGCGGGAGGCGCGCCTCGCATACGGCCGCGGATTTCTGGAGGGAATGCTCGAAGTCGGCGCCGCCGCACGCTATGTCTCCGGCGTCACGTACTTCGGCCGCTGCGCCGCCTTCGGGGAGGACAGCTGCCAGGGGCAGGACCTCTCGGAGCTCATCAACGACGCCTTCGACCAGAACGCCCGGACGACGAACAAGTTCACCTTCGACGTCGGCGCGCGGCTGAACTTCGGGATCCTGAAGCTCGGCGTCGTCGGCACGTCGCTCAACCAGCCCGAGTTCACCGTGGCCGACGTCGGCGGCAGCCCCGGCACCGTGCCGCTGCCCCGGCAGCTGCGCGGCGGGGTGGCGGTGGCGGTGCTGTCCTTCCTGACGCTCGCGGCCGACGGCGACTTCATCAAGAGCGACACCCTCGCCCCGGGGGTGCAGAGCCAGCAGATGTCGCTCGGGGCCGAGGTCAAGATCCCCCTCTTCGCCTTCCGCGTGGGCGCGAGCCGCGATTTCGCCGCGGCCAATCCGACCTGGGCTTACTCCCTCGGGCTCGGCTTCGGCGTTCCCGTCATCTCCGTCGACCTCGCCGTGCTCTGGGGACCGACGGGCGGCTTCAACTACCAGAATCCGAACCGCGAGGCGCTGGGCGCTTCGGCCGGCGTGCGATTGCACTTCTAGCAGCGCCGTCGTTGTTCGAGCTTTCCGGCCGGGATTCCGCCTCCGCTGCGCGGAGCGGCCGGCTGCGCACTCCGCACGCCGTCATCGAGACGCCTTGCTTCATGCCGGTCGGCACGCGCGGCGCCGTCAAGGGCGTGGCCTTCGACTGGCTCGAGGCCTGGGACTGCCGCGTGGTCCTGGCGAACACCTACCACCTCATGGTGAGGCCCGGGCTGCCGACGATCGAGAAGGCGGGCGGGCTCCATGCGTTCATGGGCTGGGGTCGAGCGATCCTGACCGACTCCGGCGGGTTCCAGGTGATGAGCCTCTCGGCGCAGCGCCGGATCCGCGAAGAGGGCGTCGAGTTCCGCATTCCCGAAGACGGAACCAGGCACTTCCTGACCCCCGAGCGGGCGATGGAGCTCCAGTCGGGCTTCGGCGTCGACGTGGCCATGGCGCTCGACGTCTGCCCGCCCTTCCCGGCCGAACGCGCCGAGGTCGAAGAGGCCTGTCGCCTCACGCTCGCCTGGGCCGCGCGCTGCCGGCGCGCCTACTCCGGACCGGGCGCGCTCTTCGGGATCGTGCAGGGCGGGACGCACGCGGACCTGCGGCGGCGCTCGGCCGAAGACCTCCGGGCGCTCGACTTCCCGGGCTACGCCGTCGGCGGAGTCGCCGTCGGAGAGTCGAAGGACGCGATCCGGGACGTCACGGCTCTCTGCGCGCCGTTGCTGCCCGAGGACCGCCCTCGCTATCTCATGGGCGTCGGTACGCCGGCGGACCTGCTCGCCTCGGTCCGGAGCGGGATCGATCTCTTCGACTGCGTCCTGCCGACCCGCAACGGACGCATGGGCCACGCCTATTCGCGACGCGGCGAGATCGCGATCAAGCACGAGCGATTCAAGGAAGACCTGGCGCCGCTCGACCCGGAGTGCGGCTGCCCGGTCTGCCGTCGGCACAGCCGCGCGTATCTCCGGAATCTCTTCGTGCTCAAGGACTTCTCCGCGCCGATGCTGATCTCGATGCACAACGTGCACTTCTACCTGGCCTGGATGCGCGAGATCCGGGAGGCGATCGGGCAAGGACGGCTCTCCGCGCTCGCGGCGCCACCCGAGGGGAAGCTTCCCGACGGAGCTTGAACGCTTCCGGCCGTTGAGGCCGGAGGCACTAGTATCGAGAAAAAGGGGGCCACGTGAAGCTCAACGTGAACGGAAAGGTTCGAGACGTCGACGCGCCGCCGGACATGCCGCTGCTGTGGGTGCTGCGCGACATCCTCGGCCTGACCGGCACCAAGTACGGATGCGGCATCGCGCAGTGCGGCGCGTGCACCGTGCACGTCGACGGCGAGGCGCAGCGCTCGTGCAGCTTCACGCTGTCGGAAGCCGCCGGGCATGCGGTCACGACGATCGAGGGACTGGGCGCGGCCGGGCTTCACCCGGTGCAGAAGGCCTGGATCGAGGCCGACGTCGTGCAGTGCGGCTACTGCCAGCCGGGCCAGATCATGGCCGCGGCGGCGTTGCTCAAGATCACTCCGAAACCCACCGACGCCGACATCGACGAGGCGCTCTCGCCGAGCCTCTGCCGCTGCGGGACCTATCAGCGGATCCGCCAGGCGGTGCACGTCGCCGCCGCCATGCCGGCCGCGGGAGGGAAGTCATGAGCGCACGCGGCGGGTCCTCGCGGCGCCGGTTTCTGAAGACGTCGGCCGGGCTCTTCATCGGTTTTACGATTGCGCCGAAAGGAAAGCTCTTCGCGCTCCAGGGCGCCGGGGCCGCCCCGGCACTGCCGCCCCCGAACGCTTTCCTGCGGATCGGCGAGGACGAGACGGTCACGGTGTTGCTGGCGCACTCCGAGATGGGACAGGGGATCTGGACGACGCTACCGATGATGGTCGCCGAGGAGCTCGGCTGCGAATGGAGCAAGATCCGGGTCGAGACCGCGCCCGCGGCCCCCGTGTACGCGCACCCGGTCTACGGCGCGCAGATGACGGGCGGCTCGACGACGACCTGGTCGGAGTTCGACCGCTACCGGCAGGTCGGGGCGATGGCGCGCGAGATGCTGGTCGCGGCGGCGGCCGCGCAGTGGAAGGTTGCGCCCGCCGACTGCCGTGCCGAGAAGGGCTTCGTCGTCTCCGGCAGCCGCCGCGCATCCTATGGCTCGCTCGCGAAGGCGGCGCAGGGCATGAAGGCGCCGGCCTCGGTGAGGCTCAAGGACCGCAAGGACTGGACGATTCTCGGCAAGCCGACGAAACGTCTCGACGCGCCGCAGAAGGTGACGGGTACGGCGCAGTTCGGGATCGACGTCCAGATGCCGGGGATGAAGACCGCGCTCGTCGCGCGCTCGCCGGTCTTCGGCGGCAAGGTGAAGGCCTTTCGCGCCGAGAAGGCGAAGGCGGTGCCTGGCGTCCGCGCGGTGGTGCAGGTGCCGTCCGGCGTCGCGGTCGTGGCGGACCACTTTTGGGCGGCGAAGGTCGGGCGCGAGGCCCTCGAGATCGACTGGGACTTCGGGCCCGGCGCCTCGCTCGACTCGGCGACGCTCGGCGCCGAGTACCGGTCGCTCGCGTCGAAGAGGGGCCTCAAGGCAGCGGCGGCGGGCGACGTCGAAACCGCGCTCGCCTCGGCGTCGAAGACGGTCGAGGCCGAGTACGCGTTTCCGTTCCTGGCGCACGCGGCGATGGAGCCTCTCAACTGCGCGGTGAAGATCGGGCCCGGCTCCTGCGACGTCTGGACGGGGACCCAGTTTCAGACGGGCGACCAGGGCGCGGCTGCGGCGATCACGGGCCTGAAGCCCGAGCAGGTCCGGATCCACACGACGTTCCTGGGAGGCGGCTTCGGCCGTCGCGCCAATCCGACGAGCGACTTCGTGGCGGAGGCCGTCCACGTGGCCAGGGCCGCCGGCATGCCGGTCAAGGTCGTCTGGACGCGCGAGGACGACATGCGCGGCGGCTACTACCGCCCGATGTGGGCGCACAAGCTGAACGTGGGGCTCGGGCCGGACGGCCTGCCCGTGGCCTGGCGCCAGCAGATCGTGGGTCAGTCGATCATGGAGGGCACCCCCTTCGCGATGATGATCAAGGAGGGCATCGACGAGACCTCCGTCGAAGGCGTCGTCGATTCGCCCTACGTCGAGGCCACGCCGCACCATTTCGTCGGCCTGCACACGCCGAAGTCGCCCGTCCCGGTCCTCTGGTGGCGGTCGGTCGGACACTCGCACACCGCCTACGTGATGGAGACCATGGTCGACGAGCTCGCGGCCGCCGCGGGAAAGAGCCCCGCCGACTACCGGCGGGTGCTCCTGCGCAAGTCGCCCCGCCACCTCGGCGTGATGGAGCTCGCGCTGGCGAAGGCGGGCGGCCCCCCGCCCGGCGGCCAGTTCCGCGGACTCGCCGTGCACAAGTCGTTCGAGAGCTACGTCGCGGAGGTCGCGGACGTCTCGGTCGAAAAGGGAGAGATCCGCGTGCATCGCGTGGTCGCCGCCATCGACTGCGGCATCTGCATCAACCCGGCCGGCGTCACGGCGCAGCTGGAGTCGGCGATCGCGTTCGGCCTTTCGGCCGCCCTCCGCGGCCGGATCACGCTGAAGGGCGGCCGCGTCCAGCAGGGGAACTTCGACGACTACGAGGTTCTGCGCATGAACGAGATGCCGAGGGTCGAGGTCCACATCGTCCAGAGCAACGAGAAGTCGGGAGGGGTCGGGGAACCCGGCACTCCGCCGATCGCCCCCGCCGTCGCCAACGCGGTGTTCGCCGCGACCGGGAAGCGGCTGCGCCAGCTTCCGCTGAGGCTCGCGTAAGGCGCGGGGCCCTCGCCTCCTCGCCGTCGGGCTCGCGGCCCTCGCGGCTACGGGATCGGCGCCGGCTCCCGCCCGTGGGTCGCCGAAGTCACGGGACGGTGCGTCAGCGCATGACGAGGACCTCGTCGAGAGGTTTCTTCTCGATTGCGGGGACCTGTGCTCCCGCGGCCGGGTATCCGACCGGGACAAGCAGGTACGGCTTTTCGTGCGCCGGGCGATCGAGAACGCGGTTGAGAAACCCCATGGGCGAGGGTGTGTGGGTCAGGGTGGCGAGGCCGGAGAGGTGCAGGGCGGCGAGGAGAAAGCCGCAGGCGATGCCGACGGACTCGGCGACGTAGTAGTTCTTGCGCTTCCAGACCGTGCCGTCGTCGAGGCCGCCGGTCGGTTCTCCAGGCTCGAAGTCCATGCGAAACACGGCCACGAGGTACGGCGCCGTTTCGAGAAACGGCTTGTGCCAGTCGGTCCCGAGGGGGGAAAGCGCCTCGAGCCACTCCTCGGGCATGCGCCGCTCGTAGCTGTCCTTCTCCTCGGCCTCGGCGGCCATCCGGATCTCCCGCTTCAACGCGGGGTCCGCGACCACGACGAATCGCCAGGGTTGGCGGTTGGCGCCCGAGGGCGCGAGGGAGGCGGCGCGGATGGCGTTTTCGACGAGCGTGCGCGGGACGGGCTCGTCGGAGAAGTCGCGCACGGTGCGGCGCGTCGCGATCCGAGCGAGAAACTCCTCGGACCGGCGGGTCATTTCCCAGGGAGGCAGGCGTTCGAAAGCGAGGGGCTGGAAGCGGGCTGGCGTTCTCATGGCGCTGTTATAGCCTGCCCCGCATGAAGAAGCTCGGCCTCGCTCTCGCCGCCCTGGCCGCCGCCCGGTTCGTCGTCGCCGACGACATCCACGAGCGCGCGATGCGCCTCCACAAGAGCGCGATCGTCGTCGACACGCACGAAGACGTGCCGGAGGAGCTCGAAACGCACTGGAAGGACCTCGCCGTCCGCAATACCGTCGGGCACGTCGACATCCCGAGGTGGCGCGAAGGAGGAGTCACGGCGCCCTTTCTCGCGGCCTACGTCAACGCCGGCTTCGCGAAGTCGGGGGGGTCGGCGAAGAAGGCCCTGGAGTTCATCGACCTGATCCACCGCATCGTCGAAGATCACCCGAAGGACCTCGTCTTCGCGGACTCGATCGCGGGCATCCGCCAGGCCAAGAAGGACGGCAAGATCGCGATCCTGATCGGCATCGAGGGCGGCCATGCGATCGAGGACTCGCTCGGCGCGCTGTCGTCGTTCTATCGCCTGGGCGTGCGCTACATGACACTGACCCACACGAACACCAACGACTGGGCCGATTCCTCGGGGAACTTCTTCAGCTCCGACTTCGACCCCAGGACGTATGCGATCCACGACGGCCTCACCGACCTCGGCCGCGAGGTCGTGCTCGAGATGAACCGGCTCGGGATGCTGGTCGACGTCTCCCACGTCAGCGACAAGACGATGGCGGACGTCATCGCGGTCTCGAAGGCTCCCGTCTTCACCTCCCACTCCTCGTGCCGGGCCCTCGCCAACATCCCGCGCAACGTCACCGACGACCAGATCCGGGCGATCGCCAACGGCGGCGGGATCGTGATGGTCAACGTCAGCTCGACCTTTCTGTCCCAGGCGTCGGTGGACGGCTACCTCGCCGCACGCAAGGCGCTCGAGCCGCAGATCGAGGCGGTCCGGGAGAAATACAAGGATGCTCCCGGGGCCCGCGACGCCGAGATCAGTAAACTGCGCGACTCGATCTCGTACCCGGACGCCGACTGGAAGGTCGCCGTCGACCACATCGAACGGGTCCTGAGACTCGGCGGACCCGGGGCGGCCGGACTCGGCACCGACTTCGACGGGATCACCGACCCGCCGGCCGGCCTGGAAGACGTTTCGATGCTGCCGAAGCTGACCGAGGAACTCCTGCGGCGGGGGCATTCCGAGGAGGTCGTGCGGGGCGTTCTCGGCGAGAACTTCCTGCGGTTCTGGGCCAGGGCGGAGGCCGCCCGGGCGTCCGTGCCGCCGAGGACCGGGCCGTTGCCGTTCTCGAAACCGCAATAGACTTCGGGGCCGATCGGGGAGGGCACGATGGATCCTTCGCAGAAAAACGGCCGTCTCGCGGGCCGGGTCGTCCTGGGCGGATGCATCCTGGCCGGGCTGGCGCTCGCGGGGTTCTTCATCGGCCGCGGCGCGGAGCGGTTTCGGTCCGGCAATCGCACGGTCACGGTCAAGGGCCTCGTCGAGAAGGAGGTCAAGGCCGACCAGGCCATCTGGACCCTGAATTTGAGGCGCGCGGGCAGCGACCTGAAAGAGGCCCAGGCGCGGATCGGCGCCGACCGCGCGGCGGCACTGGCCTTCCTGAAGAAGCAGGGGTTCGCGGAATCCTCGATCGAGCGGTCGCCGATCCGCACGATCGACAAGCGCGCCCGCGAGTACGGGCAGCCCGGGGGGCCCGATCCTCTCCGTTACATCCTGACGACCTCCCTCGTCGTGACGACGTCGGACGTCGATCAGGTGCGGTCGGCGCTCGGCTCGGCCGACGAGCTGCTCGAGTCCGGCGTGCTGCTCGACGGCGAAGAGGGCGGTCGCGCGAACCCGCGATTCGTGGTGTCGAAATTCAACGATCTGCGGCCCCAGTTGCTGGCCGAGGCCACCAAGAGCGCCCGGGCGATGGCCCAGCAGTTCGCGGCCGATTCGGGCGCCCGCGTCGGCAGCATCCGCTCGGCCAACCAGGGGCTGATCCAGATTTTCGGGTCCGACGGAAACGACGAATCGGGGGCGTTCAGTCCGACGAGCACGGTGACGAAGCGGATCCGGGTGGTCAGCACCTTCGAGTTCGCCCTCGAGTGAGCCGTGGGCGTTGATATGATGCCGCCACCATGCTGACTTCGCTTCTTCAGACGGCCCCGGCGCCGGGCGGCGCCGCGGGAGGGCTCATGCAGTTCCTCCCGATGATTTTCATCTTCGTCATCTTCTACTTCCTTCTGATCGCCCCCATGCGCAAGAAGCAGAAGAAGACCCAGGAGATGCTCTCGAAGCTCAAGAAGGGCGACGAGGTCATCACGAGCGGCGGCGTCTTCGGCCGGATCACGGCGCTCGACGAGGAGCGCGGGTTCGTGATCCTGCAGATCGGCGACACCACGAAGATCAAGGTGCTCCGCAGCGCCGTCGCCGGCCTCGCGGGCGAGCCGGAGGCAACTCCAACTACGCCAACGACTTGAGAGGGAGGCGAGGGTTGGGGGCACGTTCCCTCTCTCGTCGGCGGCGTCGAGCCGCCGCTTCCATGACAGCCGACGGCTGCATCCTGTAGACTCCGGCGTTCTTTTTTTCGGGGAGGACAGTTGGGCAAAAAGCTTCGCTGGCGCGTGCTGTTGATCATCCTGGTCGTGGCGGGAGCCATCGCCGGGTACACGGCCACCGGGTACGCGCACGCCAAAAAAGAGTGGACGGGGCCGGGTTCGCCGACCCTGAAGGACGCCCTCAAGAAGGGCATCAAGCTCGGGCTCGACCTGCGCGGCGGGATTCACCTCGTGCTCCAGGTCAACACGCCCGACGCCGTGAAGGCCGAGCGGGACGACGCCGTCGAGACGCTTCGGAGCGAGGCCAAAGACGCCGGAATCGGGGCCGTCGAGCTCCCCACGGACCAGTCGTTTGCCGTGGCCATCACCCCGCAGACCGACCAGGCGAAGCTCGAGGACACGGTCAAGCGCTTTCTGCCGGACTGGTCCTACAGTACGGCGGGCGGAAAGTGGGCCTTCGCCCTCAAAGACGTCGCGCTCCGGCAGATCGAGGACAACGCGGTCGCGCAGGCCGTCGAAACCATCCGCAACCGCATCGACGAGTTCGGCGTGTCCGAGCCCCTGATCGCGCGCCAGGGCAAAGATCGGATCCTCGTCCAGCTTCCCGGCATCGACGACCCCAGGCGCGTCAAGGACCTGATCAAGAACACCGCGTTCCTGGAGCTCTCGCTGGTCGAGAAAGGCCCCTCGACACGGGAGGCCCTGCTCGCGGAGTACAACGGGACTCTCCCCGACGAGCTCAAACTGGTCGAGGCGAAGGCCGTGCCCGGCACGCGGGACCGGTCCTTTTACGTCGTCCGCAAGCAGGCTGTCATCACGGGGCGCGACCTCAAGAACGCACGCCCGTCGCAGGGCCAGTTCGGCGCCCATTCGGTCTCGTTCTTCCTGACGGCCGCGGGCTCCCAGAAGTTCGGGGCGGCGACCGGGGCCAACATCGGAAGGCACCTCGCGATCGTCCTCGACAACCGCGTCCAGTCGGCGCCCAACATCAAGGACCGGATCACCGAGCAGGGCGTCATCGAGGGGGCGTTCTCGCCCGAGGAGGCCAACGACCTGGCGCTCGTGCTGCGCGCCGGCGCGCTGCCGGCGGGCCTGACGTACCTCGAGGAGCGGACGGTCGGTCCGTCGCTCGGCCTCGACTCCATCCGCAAGGGCATCACGGCCTCGGTCGTGGGCGCGCTGCTCGTCTTCGTCGCGATGGCCGTCTACTACCGGCGCTCCGGCTGGAATGCCATTCTCGCGCTCGTGCTGAACGCCCTGCTGCTCGCCGCGGCCATGTCGCTCTTCGAGGCCACGCTGACGCTGCCCGGCATCGCCGGCTTCATCCTGACGATCGGCATGGCGGTCGATTCCAACGTCCTGGTCTTCGAGCGCATCCGCGAGGAGCTTCGCGGCGGCCGGGCCCCGCGCGCCGCCATCGAGAACGGCTTCTCGAAGGCTTTCGCGACGATCGTCGACACGCACGCCACGACGATCATCTCCGCCCTGTTCCTCCTCCAGTTCGGGACGGGGCCCGTCAAGGGCTTCGCCGTCACGCTGATCATCGGCCTTCTGATCTCCATGTTTACGGCGGTTTTCGTCTCGCACACGATCTTCGAGCTCGAGTACGGCCGCCGCCAGCACATCGACACGGTGTCGATCTAGAAAGCAGAGCGTCATGGAGTTTTTTCGTCAGACCAACATCGATTTCCTCAGGTACAAGTGGCAGGCGATCGGCGTCTCCTGGGTGCTGATCGCCCTGGGTGTCTTCACCATCTTCGTGCACAAGGGACTCAAGTTCGGCATCGACTTTTCGGGGGGCACGGCGATCGCGATCCGCCTGTCGAACCGTCCCGACATCGAAAAGATGCGCACGATCCTGGACGGGGCCAAGCTCGGGGAAATCGGCATCCAGCGCTACGAAGAGGCCGACAAGAACGAGGTCCTCATCCGCGTTCAGCAGCAGGCCAAGGAAGGCCGCGACGTCGCGGGCGAGGTGCTCCGGGCGCTGCGCCAGGGTCTCCAGGCGGAGACGGATCCGAACAAGATCGACATGAACACCGAGGGCAAGGCGACGCTTGCCGCGCGCCTGGCCTCGGCCGACCCGGACCATCTGGCGGGGAAGGCCGATACGAATGCGGGCGACTACTACTCCCAGGTTGCCGGGCGGATCATCGACCGGCGCTCGGAGATCGGGCTCTTCCACTCCCCGGCGGACGTGGACTCCGTCGAGGACGTGTCCGACGCATCGAAGGCGTGGGTCAAGGCGAACACGGTGGCCGGGCCGTTCGTCCTGCTGTCGGCCGAGAACGTCGGCCCGCAGGTCGGGGCGGACCTCCAGAAGAAGGCCCTCCTCGCGATCATCTGGTCGACCGTCGGGATGCTGGCCTACATCGCGTTCCGCTTCCGCTCGGTCCCGTTCGGCGTCGGGGCCATCGTCGCCCTCATTCACGACACGCTCATCACCGTCGGGCTGCTCGCCCTCTTCGGACGCGAGTTCAACCTGGTCGTCGTGGCGGCGCTCCTGACGCTCGTCGGCTACTCCGTCAACGACACCGTCGTCGTCTATGACCGGGTGCGCGAGAACCTCCGGACCCCGAAGAAGGAGGCGCTCGAGGCCGTCATCAACCGATCGATCAATCAGACGCTCTCACGGACGATCCTGACGTCGGGCGCGACGATGCTCGTCGTCGTCGCCCTCTTCTTCCTCGGAGGCGAGGTCCTCAACACGTTCGCGCTGACGCTCATCATCGGAATCATCATCGGTACGTATTCGTCGATCTACGTGGCGGCGGCGATCGTCGTGATCTGGAAGGACTTCCGCTCCGGCAAGAAACTCGCGGTCGTGCCGGCCCCGGCCAAGGTCGAGCCCGTGACGCCGAACGCGCCCCCGACCGGCAAGAAGAAGCAAAAAGGCCGCTAACCCTCCCTGTCGACGCCGTTCCTGGTTTCGCGGCTCCCCCCTTGAGTTCGAGGCGCGAATAGTCTCCCGAGCGGAAGCGAGGGAGGAGGTTCGCGCCGCGGGAGCGAGGCGCCGCGAGGGGGCCAGGCGCGCGGTCGAGCGCCGTCCGCGAGCCGCGCGCCGGTGGCGAAGCCAGGCCCCCGAGTAAGCCGAGCGACGGTCGTGTAACCTTAAAGCGTGATCCACTTCGAGGAGATCCTCGAGAAGGTCGAGGCGTACAACCCGAACTCGGACCAGGAACTGCTGCGCCGGGCCTATGTCTTTTCGGCGCGCGAGCACAAGGGCCAGGTCCGCCGCTCCGGCGAGCCGTACCTCGTCCATCCCCTGAACGTCGCGTCGATCCTGGCCGATCTCAAGGCCGACGACGTTTCGATCGTCGTCGGCCTTCTCCACGACGTGCTCGAGGACACGCTGACGACCAAGGAATCGATCGCCCAGCAGTTCGGCGCGGAGGTCGCCGATCTCGTGGACGGCCTGACGAAGATCGGCAAGTTCTCTTACGTCTCCCGCGTCGAGGAGCAGGCGGAGACGTTTCGCAAGATGCTCCTCGCCATGATCTCCGACCTTCGGGTCGTGATGGTCAAGCTCGCGGACCGGCTCCACAACATGCGCACGCTCGGGTTCCTGCCCGAGGCCCGGCGCCAGGAGATCGCGCGGGAAACTCTCGACATTTACGCTCCGATCGCCCACCGGCTCGGCATGGGAAGCCTCAAGGGCGAGCTCGAGGACCTCGCGTTCCTGTACCTCGAGCCCGAGGAGCATCAGCGCCTCGCCCGCGAGGTCGCACGGCGCATGAAGGTCTCCGAGGGGATGATCGGGGACATCCGCCGGCGGATCGAGGCGCGGCTCGCCGACGCCGCCGTCCCGGCGGAGGTCTCCGGGCGGATGAAGCGCTACTACTCCATCAGGTCGAAGATGAAACGGACCGGCGTCGAGGCGGCGCAGCTCTACGACATCCTCGCCTTCCGCATCGTCGTGCCCGAGACCCGGGACTGCTACGCGGCCCTCGGGATGGTCCACCAGCTCTGGCGGCCGGTGCCGGGGCGGATCAAGGACTATGTCGCGATGCCGAAGCCCAACTTCTACCAGTCCCTCCACACCACCGTCATCGGTGAGACGGGGCAGCCCTTCGAGATCCAGATCCGGACCCGCGAGATGGATCTGATCGCGGAGCGCGGGATCGCGGCCCACTGGAAGTACAAGGAGGGCCGGCTCGGGCCGCACGCCGACGATGCCCGCTTCCAGTGGCTGCGCCAGCTCGCCGACTGGCAGAGCGAAGTCTCGGACCCTCGCCAGTTCCTGTCGTCCCTCAAGGTCGACCTCTACCCGGACGAGGTCTACACGTTCACCCCCAAGGGCGAGGTCTTCGCCTTCCCTCGCGGTGCCACGCCGATCGACTTCGCCTACCGCGTCCACACCGACGTCGGGCACCGGTGCGTGGGCGCGCGGGTGAACGGGAAGCTCCTGCCCCTGCGGACGCCTCTCCAGAGCGGGGACATCGTCGAGATCCTCACCGGGCCGGGCCAGACACCGTCGCGGGACTGGTTGTCCTCGGTCGTCACGAGCCGCGCCCGTCACAAGATCCGCCACTTCATCCACGAGGAGGAGAAGCGGCAGGCCGTCGAGCTCGGGCGGCGGCTTCTCGAGCGGGAGCTCAAAAAGTTCAAACGGACCTTGAAGAAGCTCGACGCCGACGGAAGCCTCTCCCGCGAGCTGCCCCACTGGGGCTTCTCACGGCCGGAGGACCTCTTCGCGGCGATCGGCTACGGGAAGCTGGCGCCCCGAAACGCCCTGGAGCGGTTCGTGACCGCCGAGGAGCTGGCCCGTCCGGAAACCGAGAAGAAGGAGTCGGCCGTTTCCCGGGTCGTCCGGCGGATCCTGCCCTTCGGCGTGCCCGACATCGTCGTGGTCGGGCACAATGACCTGCTCGCGACGCTCGCCAAGTGCTGCAATCCCGTGCCCGGCGAGAAGATCATCGGGTACATCACCCGGGGACGCGGCGTGTCGGTCCATTCCGAGAGCTGTCCCAACGTGAAGAACCTGCTCTACGACCCGGGCCGCCAGATCGACGTCGCCTGGGCCGGTGAGAAGAAGGCGTCCTACGCCATCGAGCTCGAGGTCTCGACCGAGGACCGGCCGGGCCTGCTCGCCGATGTCACCCAGGCGATCGCCGGCGAGGGCTCGAACATCCGACGGATCGAAGCCCGGGTCGAGGAGACCCGGAACGCTTTCGTGACCGTCTCGCTCGAAGCCACGGGCTTGAAGCAGCTCGACAAAATCGTGGCCCGCATCCGGGCGATCCCGGGAGTCCGCGACGTCGTGCGGAAGTACAACGTCGCGAGGGCGGGGGAGAGAGAGTAGGGGAGAGACGGCGGAGGGCGGACGGCACGGACGGCGTGCGCCCTGCGGTCGGGGTGCGGTCTTATGCCGTCTTCGCCTTCGGCCGCGGAATCGGCTTGGTGATCTTGCCCGACCGGATGCAGCGGGTGCACGCGGAGACCTTGCGGGAAACGCCGTCGACGACCGAGCGCACCGTCTTGACGTTGAGGTGCCACTTCCGGTTGGTCACGTTGTGGGCGTGGCTGACACGGTGCCCCGACATGGGGGTCTTTCCGCAGAACTGACAATGTTGGGCCATCGGTCTCCTCGCCTCGACGGTGGGTCGAAAAAACCCGCGAAGCCTACAACGGTCTCGGGATCGACGCAAGAAAGAACAGCTGACCTTCGGTGGGAGCACCTGTCCGAGAGGCTTAAGTCTTTGCCAATTCGGACGTTCGGTCGGTTCTCTCTCTTGACCACGGAATAACCTTTTGCTATTCTTCAAACCAGCCGAATAAGTCCAAGTCAAAGCCCGTAACCGTCTTTCTTTTTTCGGTGGGGCGAAGCGTGCTGTTTAAGAAGTCCAAGAACCTAGTGGGTCTGGACATCGGGTCCTCGGCGATTAAGCTCGTCGAACTCAAGGACTCGAAGGGTGGAGGCTATCGCCTCGTCAAGACCGGCCTGGAGTCCCTTTCCCCCGAGGCCATCGTGGACGGGGCGATCATGGATTCCTCCCTGGTTGTCGACACGGTCAACCGGATCGTGTCGTCCCTCTCCGTCCGAAACCCGGACTTCGGAACCTCCCTGTCCGGGCATTCCGTGATCATCAAGAAGATCTCGTTGCCGGCCATGTCCCCGGAAGAGCTCGCCGAGTCGATCCGCTGGGAGGCCGAGCAGTACGTGCCCTTCGACATCAACGACGTCAACCTCGACTACGTGGTCCTCGAGTCGGGCGGCGGCGAAACGATGGACGTCCTGCTCGTGGCGGTCAAGAAGGACAAGATCGGCGATTACACGAGCGTCATCACGCAGGCCGGGAAGACCCCGGCCCTCGTCGACGTCGACGCCTTCGCCCTGCAGAACGCCTACGAGGCGAACTACCCGGTCGAGCCCGGCCGCGTCGTCGCGCTCGTCAACATCGGCGCCTCGGTGACGAACGTCAACATCCTTTCGGGCTCGAACACCATTTTCTGGCGCGACATCTCCTTCGGGGGCAACCAGTACACCGACGCGATCCAGAAGCAGCTTTCGCTGTCCTTCGACCTCGCCGAGTCTCTCAAGAAGGGCGAGAAGACCGGCGACCAGTCGCTCCAGGACATCCTCCCGATCCTGCGCTCGGTCTCCGACGACCTGGCCCAGGAGCTTCAGAAGACCTTCGACTTTTTCCTCGCGACGACGTCGACGGAGAAGATCGACCAGATCTTCATCTCCGGCGGATCCTCGCGCGTGGTCAACCTCGACTCGCAGCTGAAGGAGCGGTTCAACATCCCGGTCGAGATCCTCAACCCGTTCCGCCAGATCGACATTGCCGGCGCTTCGGTGTCCGGCGAGTGGTTGACCGACAACGCGCCGAGCCTGGCCGTGGCCGTGGGCCTCGCGATCCGGCACGTCGGGGATGAAGCGGCTTGATCAGGATCAACCTCCTCACCGAGGCCAGGGCGGCGGCCGCCAAGAGGAAGGGGCCGGCCCTTCCGACGGGGGCCAAGCTCAACAACCTGCTGCTCATCGGGGGCGTGGCCCTCGGCCTGATCTACATCGGCACGATGTACCTCGTCCTGTCGAGCAAGCGAAGTCACCTCGACGAGGAGATCGGCAAGGCCAAGGAAGAGGTCGCCCGCCTCAAGTCGATCATCGACGAGGTCAAGGGCTACGAGGACAAGAAGCGCAGCCTCGAGGAGAAGATCGCTCTCATCAACAACCTCAAGACGAACCAGAAGGGCCCGGTCCGCCTGATGGACGAGGTGTCCAAGGCGCTGCCGGACCTCGTCTGGCTGACCGAGATGGCGATGGAGGGCAACCAGGTGACGCTCAAGGGCAAGACCCTGTCGCCCAACGCCGTCGCGACCTATCTGGAGAACCTCAAGAAGAGCCCCTACTTCGCGGAACCGGTTTTCAAGAACCTGGGACGCGAGGCCGGGCCGCAGGGCATCTATTCCTGGGAGATGACGGTCACGTTCACGTCGCTCAAACCGGTGTCGCCGCCGGGCGCGCCGCCGGGCGGCCCGAAACCGGCGCGGACTCCCGGGGCGGGGGCATAGGCCATGGCCATTTTCGGCATCAGCGTCGAAGAAAAGCCCTGGTACTACGCCCTGGGTATCGGCGTCTTCGTCGGCGCCCTGCTGGCGGGAGCCGTGCACTGGTTCCTGTTGAAGCCCATGCAGGAGGAGATCGCCGCCAAGAAGGTCGAACTCGAAGGGCTCAACCAGGAGATCGCCAAGGGCCGCGCCGCCGAGCGCAAGCTCGCGCAGTTCCGAGAAGAGGTCAAGCGGCTGGAGCTCGAGTTGACCAAGCTCCTTCAGATCCTTCCGTCCAAGCGGAACACCGAGGAGCTCATCAAGCGGATCGAGACCCTGACGCGCCAGGGAGACTTCGTCCTCAAGAAGTTCACGCCGGGCGAGTTCATCCAGAAGGACTTCTACGCGGAATGGCCGATCGACATCCAGGTCGAGGGCACGTACCACAACCTCGCACTCTTCTTCGACCGCATGAGCCGGTTCTCCCGCATCGTCAACGTCGAGAACATGAAGATCACGTCGCTCGACAACGTCCCGGGCAAGTCGATCGCGGCGACCTTCGTCGCGAAGACCTTCATTTACACGGGCGAGGAGCCCGGCGCCACGGGTACGGCGGCGGCGGGAACCCCCGGCGCGACACCCCCCGTCGGACGGGCCGGCGCGAGCGCTCAGACGCTCAAGAGCCGGGCCGAAGGCGGAGGTGTGGATTGAGACGCGCACCGCTTCTCGTCGCCCTGCTCGCGCTCGTTTCGGCGGGTGCGTTCGCGCAGACCCCGGTTCCGACCGCGGGCGCGGCCCCGGCGGCGACTCCGCCGGCGGTCATCGCTCCGGTCCCGGAGTCGCCGGGCCAGAGCCTGATCGAGCAGGACGAGTCCGCGATGTCGGGTCGCGCCTATTCCTACGATCCGGCAGGCCGTCGCGATCCCTTCCGCTCGCTCCTGGTGCGCGAGCAGAGCCGGGGCGGGCCCCAGCGGCCGCCGGGGATCGCGGGCATCTCGATCGACGATCTCGTGGTGCACGGGATCTGGAAGACCAGGGCGGGTTACGTCGCCCAGATCCGGGCGACGGACAACAAGAGCTATCTCATCCGCGCCGGCGACCTGCTCTACGACGGCGAGGTCACGCGGGTCGGGCCCAACGAGGTCCAGTTCCGGCAGAACCTCAACGATCCCCAGAGCGTGAAGCCGTTTCGGGAAGTGACCAAGCAGCTCAACGCGACGGTCAAGCAGTGAGGACGGATCTTCTGGTGAAGACGCTTTTCCGCGCGACGGGAGGAACGATGCGAATCGCATTCAGAGCAACCGCGACGGCTACGGCGCTCGCGCTGTCATGGGCAGCCGCCGTCGGCTGTTCCTCGGGGGGGCACAAGCCCCAGAGCTCCGCCGACGCGGCGTCGGCGCCCACCGCGTCCCAACCGGTCGAGGCCGCGGCCGCGTCGTCCTCCGGAGCCACGGCCAAGATCACTCAGGCCGCCCTGAACGAGGACTCCGACGGCGCCCGTGTCGTCCTCTCGTCCAATGCCCCGCTGCTCTACACGTCCTACGAGCCGCGCCCGGACCTGTTGATCGTCGACCTTCGCGATACGACCGTCGCCGCTGGATTCCATGCGCCGGCGACGCCCGGCGGCGGGCTCGTCGAGTCGATCAAGTTCGAAGAGCTCGACGAGCTCGGCAAGCGCATCACCCGGCTCTCGATCGCGCACAATCCCGACTCCAAGCCCGACGTTCGCTCGGTCGGCCAGGGCCTGGCGATTGCCTTCAACGGCTCCACCGCCGTCGCGTCGAGCGAGGCCGAGAGCGCTCCGGAGCCGGCGGCAGAACCCGCGCCGGCGATCGCGAGCGCGCCGCTGGCGGCTCCCGCCCCGGCCGCCGCGCCGCAATCTCCCCCGGCGGTTTCCACCCTGGCGCGGGGCGAAACGGCCCACGCTCTGGAAAAGGTCTCGGTCGACTCGAGGGACGGGCGGGTTTCCGTCACCCTTCTGGGGGACGGGTGGTTCTCGCCCAAGGACTTCGTGCTGGCGAACCCGCCGCGCATCGTGCTCGACCTGCCCGGCGTGAAGAACGAAATGCGCCAGCGCTCGATCGCCGTCCAGGGAGAGCTCGTGACCCGGGTCCGGGTCTCTCAGTTCCAGACCACTCCCGAATTGATCACGCGCGTCGTGATCGATCTCGCGCGGCCGGTGGCCCACGCGGTCGTGCCGGACGGCGAGAATCTCGCCGTCGTCATCGGCGAAGGCGTCACGACCGCGGAATCCGCTCCGACCCCGCCCCCGGCGGTTGCCGCGGTCGTGGCCAGCGAGCCTCCGGTCGCCGCCGAAGCGGCCCCGTCGACGACGACCCTCGCGGTGGAAGACCGCGTGCCCGCCGCCCCGGCCCCCGAGCTTCAGGCCGCCCCGGTCTCGCAGACTCCGGTCGTCCTCGCCGAATCCGCTCCCGAGCCCGCACCCGCACCGCCTCCGGCGGCGGTTGAAGAATCGCATCCGGCCCCGGCCGACGTCGCGCCGCCGGTCCCGGTCGCGGCCTCAGCGCCGCCCGCGGTGCCCGCCGCGCCGGCTCCGGCCCCGAAAGCCGAGCCGATGGCCGAAACCCGGGTCGCGCCGCCGCCAGCGCCCCGTCCGGCGCCGGCCCCGGTGTCAGCCCCCGCGACGGCCCGCTCCAGCGCCAGGCCCCCGGCCACCCGGGGCGAGGCCCTCTTCGAAGCGGCCGCCGCCGCCCTCGACGCGGATCAGTCGACCCAGCAGGCGCCGGGCTCGACCTACCGCTCCCGGACGATCTCGGAAGCCCAGTCGCAGTTCACGGGCGAGCCGATCTCTCTCGACTTGAAGGACGCCGACATCAAGGACGTTTTCCGGACGATCTCGCAGCTGACCGGCCTGAACATCGTCATCGACCCGGAGGTCCGCGGAACCGTGACGGTCCAGCTCGAGGACGTCCCGTGGGACCAGGCGCTCGACCTGATCCTCAAGCAGAACAGCCTCGGGTACGTGCTCGAGAACAACATCATGCGCATCGCGACGACCTCGAAACTCCAGGCGGAGGAGTCCGATCGCGCGCGCCTCGCCGAGGCTCGCCAGGCGGCCGAGCCGACCCGGACGGTCATCAAGAAGCTCTCCTACGCGAAGGCTTCGGAGATCGTCCCGACGCTGCAGAGCGTGATGTCCAAGCGCGGCGCGATCGTGGTCGACCAGCGCACGAACACCCTGATCATCCGGGAGATCCCGACGTATCTGCCGGCCGTGCTCCAGCTCATCGACAACCTCGATACGGCCACCCCGCAGGTCGTCATCGAGTCGCGGATCGTGGAGACGACCAAGAGCCTCGGCCGCAGCCTCGGCATCAACTGGAGCGTGCGCGGCAAGGCCGACACGGAGACCGGGAACACCACGAACCTGATCTTCCCGAACAAGATCCTGGGCGGCATCGACGTCGGCCTCGGCAACGGGCCGACGGTGGCTTCGCTCGTGCTCGGCAACATCCTCAACACGTTCAACCTGGACGTGGCGCTGACGGCGGCCGAGAACCAGGGCCTCCTGAAGATCATCTCGTCGCCGAAGGTCACGTCGCTGACCAACACGCCCGCCCTCATCCAGTCGGGCGTCCAGATTCCCGTCCAGACGACCGTCAACAACACGACGACGGTCATCTACGTCGATGCCACGCTGAAACTCGACGTGACGCCCCAGATCACCGCCGAAGGCACGATCCTGCTGACGGTCAACGTCACCAAGCGCGAGCCGGCCGTCGCCCTGAACCTCTCACTCGGGCAGAACGTCCCCCTGACGATCCGCGAGTACCGCGGCCAGGTCCTCGTCAAGGACGGTGGAACGACCGTCATCGGCGGCATCTTCCAGATCAACGACCAGGACCAGAACAACATGATCCCGGGCTTGTGGAAGATCCCGATCCTCGGAAACCTGTTCCGGAACAAGACCCGGACCGAGAAGCACGACGAGCTGCTCATATTCATCACCCCCCGGATCCTCCGGTCGTAAGGGAGAGGCGTCCATGAAGAACAGAGTCCTTTTCGGAATGGCCCTGGTGGCCGCGGCGCTCGTCTTTGCGAGCGGGTGCACCAACAAGCAGGGCGAGACCGAGTCGCCCGTCTTCATCACGGTAGACATGGAACTGCAGCCGGGCTTCATCAACGTCGCCAACGTGGCGCCCGTCCAGATCGACACGATCAACCTCCGGTCCGCGCTGAAAGATCCAACGGGCATCGATACGCGGGGCTTTGCGGACACCCAGATCAACAGCTACCGCGTCGCGTTTCGCAGGACAGACGGCGGGACGCTGGTGCCACCGGCGCAGGTTTTCGGAGCGGGCATCGTGGTCCCGGTCAATGGCACCGCGACGCTCTCGAACTTCCCGGTGCTCTACGCGCCCGCCCTCCAGCAGACGCCTTTCGATCAGCTCCTGCCCTTCAACGGCGGAATTGACCGGGAGACCGGACGCGACGAGATCGACACCGCATTCGACATCACGTTCTACGGAACGACCGTGTCCGGCATACGTGTCGAGAGCGAGACCGCGAGCGGAATTCTCATCTTTCGATACTCCGCTGCCGCCGCCACGGCCGCGAATTCGGGCAGGTAAGGGGGGTCCATGCGCCGCATAGCCATCCTACTGACTCTCGTGGCGGCCGTCGCCGGCCTGCACGGCTGCGCGGCCGACGCGCCGACGAATCCGGGCCCGGGCCCGGGCGGCGGAGGCACCGCCCTCGCGATCCAGCTGATCACGAACGACTCCAATCCCAAGGCTGGAACGTGCACGCTGATCGAAGCGACCGTCACGGTCAACGGGAGTTCCGTGCCGGACGGGACGAGCGTCAACTTCTCATCCGACTTCGGAACTTTCTCCCAGAACGGCCAGCCCCTGGTGTCGGTCGTGACGCAGAACGGCGTGGCCGTGACCGCGCTGTGCGGCCCCGGTGCGGGGCAGGCCAAGGTCCACGCCACCGCGACCTCGTCCGGGAACACCGGTTCGGCCAACCTGACGATCGTCTTCCAGCCCTCGGGGAGCACGCTGCCCTTCGTCTCCTCCTGCAGCCCGAGCTTCGGGCCCAAGGAAGGCGGCACGCAGCTGACCTTGAACGGCGGGCGCTTCTTCGGAACACCGTCGACGACCAGGGCCCAGTTCGCGGTCAACGGCACGACCCGCGACGGGGTGGTTCAGTCCGTGTCGGCGAACCAGATCGTGGTCCAGACGCCGGGCTTCCCCGAGTTCTCCGCGCCGCAGCTGCTGGCGCAGATCACGCTCTCGCTCGGCACCAACCAGCCCCAGCCGGTCGTGCTGTCGCTCCCGACGTGCTTCTCGTACGGGACGACCGAATCCGGCCAGCCGACGATCGCGTCGCTTCTTCCCTCGGGAGGAACGAGCGAAGGGGGCACGCGGGTCACGATCGTGGGCTCGGGCTTTTCGACGACGAGCGGCGTTCAGGTGTTTTTCGGTCCGGCGGAAGCCCAGGTGGTCTCGGTGTCCTACAGCCAGGTCGTCGTTCTCTCGCCGCTCCAGGTGGGGTCGCCGACACCCGTGGGCGTCACGGTCCGGAACATCGGCTCGGGCCTCGTTTCCAACTCCGTGACCTACACGTACACCGAGCCGATGGTCATCACCGGGTTCAACAACAACGTGCAGCCGCTCGGCGGGCCCTTCACGCCGATGACGATCTTCGGGCGAGGCTTCCAGGCGCCGATCGCGGTCTCGCTGGCCGGGTTCGGAGCGATCATCCAGAGCGTTACGGCGACCGAGATCGTCGTCATTCCGGGCCCGGCCATCCCGTCGGGCTGTAACAACATCGACGGCGAAATCTCGATCACGAACCTGAACACCGGGTCCGGAACGACGGGCGGGTCCTTCACCTACGTGGTCTCCAAGCCGGCGCTCGCCTCGGTCATCCCGTCGAACTCGTGCGGGTCCCTGCCGTGCCCCAACGGCGGCTTTGGCGGCATCCCGGGCACGATCCTCGGCGCCAACCTCCCGCTCTCTGCGGCCGACGTCGAGGTCAGGTTCGGCAGCCAGACGGCCTTCGTCACGAGCTCGAGCTTCAGCGCGATCGAGGTCACGATCCCGACGACGGCCGCCACGGCGCCGACCTGCACGGGCGGGAATCCGGCGGGGACTCCGCAGGTCGTCTCGACCGTCGACGTCATCGTCACGGACCGCACGACCACGTGTTCGGTGACCGCCAGCCAGGCCTTCCAGTACATCATCCCGTGCGTCGTGCCGGCGACACCGACTCCGTAACGAGAGACGAACGCCGCCCCCTTCGGGGGGCGGCGGCTCTGTAAAATCGTGGCTGAGCAGACTGCGGAAGCCCGCATTCGGGACCTCGAACGCCGACTGGATCTCGATCCGGGTTCGCGCCTCTTCGTGGCGGTGGCGGAGGAGTACCGAAAGATCGGCCGGCTGCGAGACGCGCTCGGCGCGCTGCAGAAAGGCCTGCTCGCGCACCCCGGATACGTCGCGGCCCAGGTCGCCCTCGGCCGGGTCTATCTGGAGGCCAACCAGACGACCGACGCGATCGCGACGTTTACGAAAGTGCTCGTCGCGGACCCGGGGAATCTCGTGGCGGCGAAGTCGCTCGCGGACATCCAGCTCGGCCGCGGCGACAAGCTCGAAGCCGTCAAGAAGTACAAGCTCTACCGAGCGCTCTCGGGCGACCGAAAAGTCGACCCGATCATCGCGGAGCTCGAGACGCAGGTCGCGCCGAAGCCGGTGACGCCGCCACGGCCCCTCAAGGTCGAGGCACCGCCCCCTCCGCCGAGTTTCCAGGAGACCGACAAGAGCCGGCGGCGCGCGGTGCCGCCGCGGTCGGCACTCCCCGCCGTTCCGTCCGACGAACCGTTCGAGCTGGCGCCGCTGTCCTTCGAGGTCGGGGAGGACTCCGGGAAGGCCAGCGTCGTCGAGGATCCGTTCCTGGTGCCGACGCGGGACGTCTTCATCATGCCGCCGATTTCGGCCCCGCCGTCGGGGGCCGCGCCGGCGCCGCCCCCGGCGGAGGCCGCGCCGTTTCCGTCCGAGCCCGGTTCGCAGCCCTCGCCGCCCGTCGCGTGGGCCGAGACGCCGCCCCCTTCGGAATCCGAGGAGGGCCGTCCGTGGGCGCCCGAAGAAGCGGTGCCGCCGGTGCGGATTCCGGAGGCGCGGCACGTGTCCGAGCCGGCCAGGCCGACCGGTCGGGCGCTCGCCGATCTGTACTACCTCCAGGGCCACTACGCCGAGGCGCTGCAGATCTATGACGATCTCGTCAGCCGCCATCCGTTCGACGAAGACCTGAAACGATTGCGCCGGAGCGCCGAGGCGAGGCTCCTGCCGGCCGGTACGGCCTCGGCTTCGGCGGCCGCCCCCGACCCGGGGCTCGAGCGCCGGCTCGCGCGCATCCGGACCCTCAAGAAGTGGCTTTCGCACGTCCACGCCGGATGAAGTGCGCCCCCCGACCGTGACATCATCGGGATTCGAATGAACGTCTTTCAGGACACCCTTCGTCGGATCGCTGAGCGCGTCGAGGGAACGCGGGCCGTGTCGCTCGTGGGTGTCGACGGCATCGCGATCGACTCGTTCGTGAGCGCGGAGGGTCTCCCGATGGAATCCCTGGCCGCCGAGACAGGCTCGGTGGTCAAGGCCGCCCGCGCGGCGCGCGCGTTGACGGACCACGGACCCCTCCAGCAGCTCACGGTGGCGTCCGACAACGCGGCCACGATCCTGTGCCGGGTGACCGAGGAGTACTATCTGCTCCTCCTGCTCGCCCGGGACGGCAACTTCGGTCGCGGACGCTTCGAGCTCAAGAAGGCCGCGGCCGCCCTGGAAAAGGAGCTGGTCTAGCGATGCTTTCGCTCAAGGAGATCCGCGAGCTCGTGGATCTGGTGGCCGAGCGTGGTCTGGCGGGTCTCGAGATCGAGCGGTCGGGGTTTCGGCTCCGGATCGAGGGACGCCGTCCCGCGGTCGTCGAGGTGCTCCCGTCCGAAGGCCATGCCGCCCTGCCGGCGTTCCGAGCGGCGGCCCCGAGCGCGGCCGAGGCCCCGGCGGCGGAGGAAAACCTGCACGTGATCACGTCGCCGATCGTCGGTACGTTCTACCGATCGCCCTCGCCCGAGGCCGAGGCGTTTGCCGAGATCGGTCAGCGGATCGTCAAAGGGAAGATCCTCTGCATCATCGAATCGATGAAGCTGATGAACGAGATCGAGTCGGACGTCGAGGGCGAGGTCGTCGCGGTCTACGCGCGCAACGGGCAGCCCGTCGAGTACGGCGAGAAGCTTTTCGCCATCCGGCTGGCCGCGTAGCCCGCGCGCGGAATGTTCAAGAAAATCCTGATCGCCAACCGCGGCGAGATCGCGCTGCGGATCATCTCGGCGTGCCGGGAACTGGGGATCCGGACGGTCGCGATCTACAGCGAGGCGGACCGCGACGCCCTGCACGTCCGCTACGCAGACGAGGACGTCTGCGTGGGGCCGTACCCCTCGGCGGCTTCGTACCTCAACATCTCGGCGATCGTCTCGGCGGCCGAGATCACCGAAGCCGACGCGATTCACCCGGGCTACGGCTTCCTCTCGGAGAACGCCTATTTCGCCGAGATTCTCCACGACTGCAACATCGCGTTCATCGGTCCTTCGCCCGACGCCATCCGGAAGATGGGCGACAAGTCGCTCGCCCGGCGCACGGTGGCCGCGGCGGGCGTGGCAACGGTGCCGGGCTCGCCCGGCCCGGTCGACTCGGTCGACGAGGCCCTGGCCTTCGCGAAGAAGGCCGGCTACCCGGTCATCCTGAAAGCCTCGGCCGGAGGGGGCGGGCGCGGAATGCGCGTAGCGCGGGACGAGCGCGAACTCTCGGGCGCCTTCGAAACCGCGCGCAACGAGGCCGAAAAGGCGTTCGGCAATGCCGAGGTGTATCTGGAGAAGTACCTCGAGAACCCGCGCCATGTCGAGTTTCAGGTTTTTGGCGATTCCCGGGGGACCATCCGCCATCTGGGCGAGCGCGAATGCTCGATCCAGCGCCGGCACCAGAAGTTGATCGAGGAGGCGCCTTCGGCCGCACTCGAGGAAGACCTGAGGCGCCGCATGGGGGAGGCCGCGATCGCGGCCGCGAAGGCCGTGGCCTACACGAACGCCGGCACCGTCGAGTTCCTCCTCGACACGGACGGCAGGTTCTACTTCATGGAGATGAACACGCGGCTCCAGGTCGAGCACCCCATCACCGAGGAAGTCACGGCGCTCGACCTCGTCAAGGAACAGATCGCCGTGGCCGCGGGCGCGCCGCTGTCGTTCGCCGATCGCGACATGACCCCGCGCGGCCACGCCATCGAGTTCCGGATCAACGCCGAGGACCCCGATACCTTCAAGCCGTCCCCCGGCCGGATCGCGGTCTTTCACCCGCCCGGAGGCCTCGGAGTGCGCGTCGACACGGCCGCCTACCAGGGCTACTTGATCCCCCCGTACTACGACTCGCTGATCGCGAAGCTGATCGTCTGGGGTCGCGACCGCCAGGAAGCGATCGGGCGCGGCCGCCGCGCCCTCGACTTCTTCGTCGTGGAGGGAATCAAGACGACGATTCCGCTCCACCGGCGCATCCTGGACGACGAGGATTTCATCCGCGGCCGGTTCTCGACGCACTTCATGGAGCGCTTCGCCGCTTCGGCGTAGGCGCGCCGTGAGCCTCCGGCTTCCCCCCGTCTACGCGATCACCGACCGCGCCGCGAGCCGACTCGACGACCATGCCGAGATCGCGCGGAGGCTCCTCGCCGTTGGCGTCCGGTGCGTGCAGCTGCGCGAGAAGGCGCTGCCGGACGCCGCGCTGCTCGCGGCCGCCGACGCGATCGGCGCGCTGGCCCGGCCGCTCCGCGCCCTGGCGCTCGTCAACGACCGCGTCGACGTGGCGCGCCTGGCGGGCCTCGGCGTGCACCTGGGAGAGGACGACCTGCCGGCCGCCGCGGCGCGCGCCATCCTGCCGGGGGCGGCGGTCGTCGGCGTGTCCACGCACGATGTCCCGGCGGCACGACGGGCCTTCGCCGATCCGAGCGCGGACTACGTCGCCTTCGGACCGGTCTTCGACAGCGCCACGAAGGACGTGCGGCCGGGCCTCGGGCTCGAGGCGCTCGCGCAGGCGGCCGCCGGCCGGACCAAACCGCTCGTCGCGATCGGAGGCATCACGGGCGATCGGCTCGACGCCGTCTGGGATGCCGGAGCGGATTCCGCCGCGATGATCGACGGCCTTCTCGGCGGAGGGCGTATCGAGGAGAACGCGCGGGCGGCGCTGGATCGCGCCCGCCGGCGTCGCCGTCCGGGACGCATCTACGTCGTCGGCTTCATGGCGAGCGGGAAGACGACGGTCGGGCGACGGCTCGCCGAGCGACTCGGGCTGCCGTTCGTCGACCTCGACGCGGAGATCGAGCGCTCCGCCGGACGGACCATCCGGGCGCTCTTTGAGGAGTCCGGCGAAGTGGCGTTCCGGGAGCGGGAGGCGATCTTCTTGGAGGGGACCGAGTCGCTGCCGGCCGCGGTCGTCGCGACGGGCGGCGGAAGCTTCGCCCAGGAGCGCCAGAGGCGCGCGATCGGCCGCCTGGGTACCTCGGTGCTCCTCGACGTGTCCCTCGACACGGTGCGGGGCCGGCTCGCGGGCAAGACGGACCGTCCGCTCTTCCAGAGCGTGGAGCAGCTCGACGGACTTTTCGCGGCCCGGGCGCCCTTCTATAGAATGGCCAACGTCCGCGTGGCTTTGAGCGGCGGCGAGTCGGTCGAGGAAGCGGCGGACCGGGTGCTCACGGCTCTCGAGGACCGCGAAACCATCGAATCAACAGCAGAGAGAGGGCCCACCCCGGGATGCGATACCTGATCCTTTCCGACATTCACTCCAATGACGAGGCCCTGGCCGCGGTCCTGTCGCGCGTGCGGCGCAAGCGCTTCGACCGTGTCGTCGTGCTCGGCGACTTCGTCGGCTACGGCGCCAACCCCAACCAGGTCATCGACCGGATCCGCAACATCCGAAAGGAGAAGATCGTGATCCGGGGGAACCACGACAAGGTCGTTTGCGGTCTGGAATCGGGGGAACTCTTCAATCCCGTGGCCCTCAAGGCCGCGCGCTGGACGACGGAGAAGCTGACTCCGCGCAACCGCAAGTTTCTCGAGGTCCTCCCGCTCGGGCCGGCGACGGTCGACGGGGCCTTCGCCATCTGCCACGGCTCGCCGCGCGACGAGGACGCGTACATCTTCACGGACTACGACGCTTACCTCAATTTTCGGGAGCTGGAGGCGAGCGTCTGCTTCTTCGGGCACAGCCACATTCCGTGCGTATTCACGCTCGAGCCGCATGGGATCCTGGTGGAGCTCGTCAAGGACGAACATGTGCGGTATCCCCTCCGGAAGGGGATGCGATACCTCATCAACCCGGGCTCGATCGGCCAGCCGCGGGACCGCAATGCCGCGGCGTCCTACGCGATCTACGATTCCACCGCCCATGTCGTTCATTTCGACCGCGTGGACTACCCGGTGGAAAAGACGCGCGACAAGATCTACAAAGCGGGGCTGCCGCATATCCTCGGCGACCGGCTGCTCGTGGGAGCGTAGCCGGACCGGAGACCGCAGACGGCAGAAGGCAGAAAGCAGAGCGGCGCACCCGCATCTATAATCCGGGCGTTCTCGAGAAAGGCGGGCGATGCGGCGTAGCCTGGGCGCGCTCGGTGCGGTGATCCTGTCCCTGGCGGCATCGCGCTGCGCCAGCCGGCGTCCGACCGCCTCGCCGGTTCCGCCAGAGGCGACGCCCGAAGCGGAACTTGCGCCGACCCCCGCGCCGGGGTCGCCGCTTGGTTCGATGGCCGAGGCCGAGCCCTTGCTCCTGGGCCTCGAGGATCGGCGGGCGTTCGACCAGGCCGTTCTGGACGCCGCCGCGGCGTCGCCGGACGCCGGGGTGCGGGCGCACGCGGCGCTCTCGGCCGGGCGCATCGGCGACGGCCGCGCCGCGTCCGTGCTCCGGCGCCTCCTCGACGACCCGGCGCCTTCGGTCCGGGATTCCGCGGCCTTCGCCGCAGGCATCCTGCGCGATCCGGCAATGATCGACGGCCTCGTCCGGCACCTCAAGGACTCCGACGCCGCCGTCGCCGCGCGGGCCGCCTGGTCGCTCGGGTTTCTCGAGCGGCCGGAGGCCGGAGAGGCGCTCGTGGCGGCTCTCGCCGAAGCGGAGCCCGGCCGCCGGGCCCCACTCGTCTTCGCCCTCTGGCGCTACCCCGAGAAGGCCACCGCGGCGGCCACACCGCTCGCCGCGGACCCCGACCCGGCCGTCCGCACGGCGGCCCTCTACGCCCTGGCGCGGCGTCCGCAGGCCGTGTCGGTTCCGCTGCTGACCGACGGTCTCGCCGACCCCGACACGGACGCCGCCGCCCTGTGCGCGCGGGCCCTCGGCGTTATCGGCCGGCCCGAGTCCGCCGGCGCGCTCTGGGCGGCGCTCGAGGGACGCCGGGCGCCGGTCGTCATCAACGCGATGCTGGCGCTCGCGGCTCTTCTCGAGAAGACTCCGGGAGCGGCCGCGCCCCCGGCGTCGATCGCGCGCCTCTCGGCGCTCGCCGGAGACGCCAATCCGAATCTTGCAGTTCCCGCGCTCGCGCTCCTGCGCTGGGCCACGGCCGACCGCGAGGCGTTTCGCCGACTGTTCTCGACCGCGACGACGGGCCAGGGCCGCCGCCGGCAGGTTGCGATCCAGGCCGTGATGGCGGCGTTGCCGCAGGACTCGGGCCCGGTGGTGGAGGCAGCCGTCGCCTCGCCCGATCCCTTCGTGCGCGGTGCGGCGGCGGCGGGGCTGGAATTCCTTCAGGACGAGGAGGCCCGGCCCCTGCGCGAGACGCTCATGTCGGACCCCGAGGCGGTCGTGCGGCTCCGGGTCCTGGAAGGAATCGACACGCCGGAAGCCGCGCGCGCCAACCGCCCCCTCGTCGAGAAAGCCCTGGCGGATTCCGACCTCGGCGTCCGGTCGGCCGCCGTCGATCTGCGGGTGCTCCTGGGCGGGGAGGACGTCTACGTCTGGCTCCGGGAAACGGTCGTCGCCTCGTACGGCGAGGCGAGTCCCGACATTCCCATCACCGCCATCGGGGCCGCGGAAAAGGAGCCCGAGAACCCCGGGGCGCGATCCGTCGTGGAAGCGGCATATCGTCATCCGTCGGTCCTGGTGTCGCGCCTGGCACGCCGCTCGCTCGTCGCGACCTTTCATGCGGACCCGTCGCAGTTTCCCTGGCGGACCTACGACCGCGGGGAGACCGAGGCCGACTACGCGGCCCTCCTCGCCGAGGCCCGCCGGGCCTCGACGGCGCGCGTCGAGACGTCGCGCGGCGCCTTCACGATCCGCTTCGCAGGGGCCGAGGCGCCCATGACCGTCGTGAATTTCGTCGCGCTCGCGAGGAAGGGGTACTTCGACGACGCGCCGATTCACCGGGTCGTCCCGAACTTCGTCGTCCAGGATGGCGACCCCACGGGAACCGGCAGCGGCGGCCCGGGTTACGAAATTCGCGACGAGATCAACCTTCTCCCGTACCGTGCGGCGACGGTCGGCATGGCCCTGTCGGGACCCGACACGGGCGGCTCCCAGTGGTTCGTGACGCAGAGCCCGCAGCCGCACCTCGACGGAGGCTATACGGTCTTCGGCCAGGTCGTCGCGGGAGCCGACGTCGTGAACCGCATCGAGCAGGACGACCGAATCGTGCGCGTCACGGTCGCTGCGGAAGGCCACTAGATGTACCGGATCTCGCGCGCCATCCAGTTCCTCGGCCTCGTCGTCGCGGGGGCCGCCTTCTTCGTGGGTGTGCTCGGCCACGACGTGCGGCGCGAGCTCGTATTGCTCGGGATCGGAGCCGGCGTCTTCTTCGCGGGCCAGGCGTTGCAGCGGGGGGCCCGGTGAGCGGCGGCGTCGTGCTCGCGACGCGGGCGCTGCCGGAGCCCTTCGACGCGCTGCGCGAGGACTTCGAGGTTCGGGTGCTCGGCTACGCGGCGGGCGAGCTGGAGCTTGCCGCCGAGATTCCGGGCGTGGACGCGCTCGTCTGCCTCGTCGATGACGCGGTCACCGCGTCCGTCATCCAGGCGGCGGACCGGCTCAAGATCATCGCGAGCTACGCGGTTGGCGTCGACCAGATCGATCGCGCCGCGGCCGCATCGCGGGGCATCGTGGTGACCAACACGCCGAACGTCCTGACCGACGCGACGGCGGATTTGACGATCGCGCTGCTGCTCGCCCTGTCCCGTCGGGTCATCGAGGGCGACCGGCTGGTCCGGGCGGGGGGCTTCGCGGGCTGGGCGCCGGACCTGCTGCTCGGAAGGGATCTGAAGGGAAAAGTCTTCGGCGTCGTGGGGCCGGGCCGGATCGGAAAGGCCGTCGCGCGCCGGGCGAAGGCGTTCGGCATGACCGTCATCGCCGCCGGGCGCACCGCGCGCGACGAAGGCAACCCGGACGATCCGCCGCGAGTGTCGTTCGACGAGCTCCTGCGGCGCTCCGACGTCGTCTCGCTGCACCTCCCGCTGACCGAGGAGACGCGGCGCCTCTTCCACGCCGAGACGTTCGCGAAGATGAAGCCGGGCAGCCTGCTGCTGAACACCTCGCGCGGGGCGATCGTCGACGAAGTCGCCCTGACGCGGGCGCTCGACACCGGGCCGCTCGCGGGCGCCGGTCTCGACGTCTACGAGAACGAGCCGGCCATCACGCCGGCTCTGCTCGACGACGACCGGGTCGTTCTGATGCCGCACGCCGGCAGCGCCACGGTCGAGACCCGCCGCGAGATGGCGCGGATGGTTGCCGAGGATGTCCGGCGCGTGTTGACGGGAGAGAAGCCCCTGCGGCCCGTGCCGCCGGAAGGAGCCCGCCGATGAAGACCTCCCGGCCGAGCAAGACCACCTTTTCATCGCTCGACACGGCTGCCGACGGCCTGCTGCGGCGCATGGCGAAGGGCGACAACGCCCTCGCCTGGCTCCAGGCGCGCTGGGGCCGGATCGTGGGGGAGCCGCTCTCCCGCAAGATCGAGCCGACCTCGCTCCAGGGCCGGCGCCTGACCGTGTCCCTGCTCGATCCGGCGTGGAGGAAGCCGGTCGAGGCGACGCTCGGGGAGCTCGAGCGCAAACTCGCGGTGGAGATGCCCGAGGTGAAGCCGAAGGTGACTCTCCGGTAGGCGGGCGGGCACGAGGCCCGCCCCTACTCCGTCCGGGGAACTCGCCGCGCCCGCGTCACCGGAGTCATCCCCTCGTCGATCTCCATCGCGACGACGGCTCCGCCGGCGTCGCGCACGAACCGGAACGTGCGCACGGCGTCGCGCGCGAAGAAGGCGTCCGCGGCATCGGGCCAGACCTCCATCGTCGTCCCGGCGGCGATCGCGAGATGGTCGCCCGAACGGCTCACGACCCAGTCGTCGCCGTCCTCGTCCCGGTAGGTCCCGGCGCAGCCGTCCAGCATCGCCTGCGGCAGCACGACCGCCGGACGGTCGTCGAAGGGCCGGCCGATCAGAATCGAGGCGGCCCGCAGCGCGAGCGCGCGCGGCTCCGCGCAGCCGAGGCAGTTGGAGAGCACGGCCACGTAGACACGGTCGTCCGGGAGGCGCATGTTGGCCGTCGCGAACCCGTTGATCCGGCCTCCGTGCTCCACGACGGCGTGGCCTTCCCAGGTCCAGATGCCCCAGCCGAAGCCGTAACGGGTCTTCGTGCCGTCGGGAAGGGTCACGGGGGTCCACATGCGGCGCCGGCTCTCCGGCGTCAGGATCCGGCCGGCGTCGAGTGCGGCCTGCCATTTCGCCAGGTCGTCGACCGTCGAGACGATTCCCCCGGCCGAGAAGGCCTGCGTCATCGACACGTAGTAGGCGTTGACGATCCCGTCCGGGGATTTCTGGTATCCGGAGACACGGCCCGGGATGATCGGTGCCTCGCTCCCGTAGCGCGTGTTTTCCATCCCGAGGGGCTTGAAGATCCAGTCCGCGACGACGTCCGCGTAACTGCGGCCCGTGACCTTCTCGAGGATCGCGCCGAGCAGGACGTAGCCCGAGTTGTCGTAGTGCCACTTGGTGCCGGGCTCGAAGTCGAAGGGCTCGTTCCGGAAGAAACCGATCAGCTCCGGAACCGTCCAGTCCTCCCGCAAACGCCGTGGATACCGGCCCGGAATCTCCGTGTAGTTGTGAATGCCCGAGGTGTGGGTCAGGAGCTGCTCGATCGTGACCCGACGGCCGCCGGTCGGGAAGTCCGGGAGGTACCGGGTCAGGTCGTCGGAAAGGGAGATCCGGCCCTCCTCGACCAGACGGAGGATGCACGCCGCCGTGAACTGCTTGGTGACCGAGCCCACGCGGAAGACCATCTCGGGTCGGATCGGGACCGACAGCTCGACGTCGGCCAGGCCGTATCCCTTCCGCAGCACCGGCCGGCCGTCCTGAACGACGAGTACGGCCGCGCCCGGCCCGTCGGCGGGGTATGCCGCGGCGAAGATCCGGTCGATCCGGGAAACCTGCTCCGGTGTCGCCGCGAGGGCGGCGGCCGAAACGAAGAAGGCGAGTACCGATGCCCGAAGGGAGCTCGCCCTACGCGTAGAGCCCTCGCACCATCGTGTCGTGGGCGACGCGCGAAATGCCGAGCATGTAGGCGGCGATGCGGTGGGACACGCTGTACTTCTCGGCCATGGCCGCGACGTCCTTGAAGGACTGGACCATGATGTCCTCGAGCCGCTCGTTGACCTCGCTCTCGCGCCAGAAGAAGCCGGCCCGGTCCTGGACCCACTCGAAGTAGGAGACCGTCACGCCTCCGGCGTTGGCCAGGATGTCCGGCACGACGAGGACCCCCTTGGCGTTCAGGATCTCGTCGGCGCGTTGCGTCGTCGGTCCGTTGGCACCCTCGACGATGATCTTCGCCTTGATGTTGCCGGCGTTTTTCTGCCGGATCTGGTTCTCGTTGGCGGCCGGGATCAGGATGTCGCAATCGAGCTCGAGCAGCATCTCGTTGGTGACGGCCTCGGCGCCCGGGAATCCCTTGAGGGTCCGGTTCTTCTCGTAGTGGGCGAGGACGGCCGGCATGTCGAGGCCGCCCGCCGCGTGGATGCCGCCCTGGATGTCGGAGACCGCGACGATCCTTGCACCCGCTTCGTGACACATCCGCGCGGCGATCGAGCCGACGTTGCCGAAGCCCTGCACGACGATGCGGCTGCCCGCGAGCGTCAGGCCCCTGAGCGGCGCGGCTTCGCGGACGATCAGCATCAAGCCGCGGCCCGTCGCCTCGACGCGCCCGCGCGAGCCGCCGAGCGAGAGCGGCTTGCCCGTGACGATCGCGGTGACGGTATGGCGGGCGTGCATCGAGTAGGTGTCCATGATCCAGGCCATCGTCTGGGGATTCGTCCCCATGTCCGGGGCGGGGACGTCCTTCTCCGGGCCGAACTGGTCCATCAGCTCGGCGGTGTAGCGGCGCGTGATCTTCTCGAGCTCGGACCGGGAGAGCGACGGTGGGTCGCAGATCACTCCGCCCTTGGCGCCGCCGAACGGAATGTTCACGACCGCGCACTTCCAGGTCATCCAGGCGGCGAGGGCCCGGACCTCGTCGAGTGTCACGTTCTTGTCGAACCGGATGCCGCCCTTGCCAGGGCCCCGGGCGATGTTGTGCAGGACACGGTAGCCCACGAAGACCTCGATGCGGCCGTCGTCCATGGCGATCGGAATGGAGACCTTGGTCTCACGGACGGGCTCGCGGAGGACCTTGTACAGGCCTGGATCGAGGCCGAGCTTCTGGGCGGCCAGGTCGAACCGCGACATCATCTCTTCGAACGGGCTCTCGGAATCGGCGCCGGTCGGGTAGGTATCGATCGTCAACCGGGGCTCGGTGCTTGTGCTCACGTGCCTCTCCCGCGGGCCACGGGGCCCGGTCACACTAAAATGCCGGGGGATTCTAGCACCCGGCATCCAAGCCCGACTGCGATCGGGGCCGGGAGAGAGCTGAGCGTGGAGTCGAGGAACACCGAGCTCGAGGACGGGGAGATCGTCCGCCGCGTTCTCGCCGGCGAGGAGGATCTCTTCGAGGTGCTCGTGCGCCGCTACCAGGTCCGGGTGGTCTCCCACGTGACCCGGATGGTCGGCAGCCGGGACGACGCGCTCGACCTCGCTCAGGAGATCTTCCTCAAGGTCTTCCAGGCCCTCGACCGCTTCAATCCGGCGTACAAGTTCTCGACGTGGCTCTTCCGGATCGCCGGCAACGCGGCGATCGACCACCTCCGAAAGCGCCGCCCCCGGACCGTACCGCTCGAAGTGCCCGATCCGGACGGGTCGCCGGGCCAGTTCCAGGTCGAGCAGCGGTCGAACTGGCTCGACCCCTACGGGGAGCTCCGGAACACCGAGCGCGGCCAGGCGATCCACCGCGCGATCCAGGAGCTGCCGGCCGATTTCCGCGAGTTGATCGCCCTCCGGCACTTCGCGGGGCTGTCCTACGAGGAGATCGCGGAGGTCAAGAAGATGCCCCTCGGGACGGTCAAGAACAAACTCTTTCGCGCCAGAGTCGTATTGAAGGACAGGCTGGCTGGAGAAGTGACGTGAAACCGTGTCCCCGACCTCTCGATCCGATTGACGCCGAGGCAGTTGCCGCCGGGGCGGAACCCCTTCTGGCCTCCGATGCCGCCGCCCATGCGCGCGAATGCCCGTCCTGCCAGAGCCTCATCGCCGCCGCCAGGGCGCTTTCCGAGGCTCTGGAGGGGGTCTACCAGCCCTCCGAGGCGGCTCCGGGCCTGGCACAGCGGGTCACCCGGCTCCGGGCCTTCTCGCGGAGGGAACGCCGAACTTACGCCCTCTGGAACACGCCGATACTTCTGACCGCGGGCCTCGCCGTGAGCGGCCTGGCGCTCCTGGCCCTTCCCGCTCTGACGGCCTCGGAGCAGGTGACCCTGGGAGCCGCCGCCCTGGCGCCGGTCCTCGCGCTCTTCCGGTCGGGCGCTGCCTGGGCCTCCGATCTGGCCGCCCTGGCCCCGACGGGGCTCCGGGCTTTGTCGGAAGGAATGCGGGGCGAGGGCTCGCTCGGCATCGTCGCCCTCCTGCTTCTGCCGCCGCTGTCCTTCGGCCTGCGGCGCGTCCTGGCCCGTTCCCGTCGGTCGTAGATGAGGCCGGCCCGCCTCCTCCTCGGCCCGGTCGTTTTTCTCGCCGTCGGTGCCCCGGCGCTCGCGGCGCCCGGATCGATCACGTCGGTCCGGCGCGACGTGGTCGTCTCGCAGGCGCTGCCGGGTCGCGTGGTCGCCGTCCTCGCGGACGCGCGGATCGCGGCCCGGGTCTCGGGCGACGTGATCGTCTGGGGCGGCGACGTTTCGTTTGCCCCCGGGGGATCCGTCGCCGGGGACCTGCTCGTGTTCGGCGGGCGGATCGAGCTCGCGCCCGGCCAGTCGGTCCCACCGGTCGAGGGCCGCGTCTCGACGCCCGGTTCCCTCCTCCATCTCTATCTCTCGGAGATGCGCCGCGCGCCGTGGGAGGAGAACGCCTTCGGTGGCTCGGTTCTGTCGGGACTGCATCTGGTCGCGCTTTCGGCCTGGCTCGCCGTGGCGCTCGCGCTCCTCTGGCTTTTCGCTTCGCCGCTCGCTCGCGCCGCGATGCTGGCGGAGGAGGACTGGTCGGGCGCACTGCTCGCCGGTGCCCTCGGAGTGCTGACGCTCTTTCTCGGCGCGGGCGCCGCGCTGTCGCTTCTGCCCGCACCGCTCGCGATCCCGATCGCGCTCGCCTCGGCGGCCGTCGCCGTCGTTGCGAAGATCTTCGGGATGGCGGCCCTGTTCCTGCTCCTCGGGCAGAAACTCGTGAAGAGCGTCGCGCCGGCCCGCCGGCCCGCCGCCCTCGCGGCCGGTTTTGCGGTGCTCGGCGGAGTCTCGCTCCTGCCGTTCGTCGGCGCCCTCGTCTGGAGCGTCGCCTCGATCGTGGCCGTCGGCGTGACGCTCGTCTCGCGGTTCGGGACCCCACGGTACCGGTTGGTGCTGGGGTAAGGCCGGCAGACCGCAGGCGACCGACAGCGGTCGGCGGACGGCCGCGCACTTGATAGAGTCCGCGTCCATGCAGATCCGCACCCTCGGCGTGGTCGGCGGCGGGCAGATGGGCGGAGGAATCGCGCACGTCGCCGCGGCCTCGGGCTGCACGGTCGTCCTCGTGGACGTCGCCCCGGCCCTGCTGGCGAAGGCTCTCGCGTCGATCCAAAAGAACCTGGACCGGGAGGTCGCGAAGGGCAAGCGTTCGGCCGAGGACAAGGCCGCCGCGCTGGGGCGCCTGTCCGCAACGACGGAGCTCGACGCCCTTTCCGGCGCCGACGCCGTCGTCGAGGCCATCGTCGAGAACGAGACGGTCAAGAAGGAGCTCTTCGGCAAGCTCGACCGGATCTGCAAACCGGACGCGGTCCTCGCATCCAACACCTCGTCGATCTCGATCACGCGCCTGGCCGCGGCGACCGGCCGCCCCGACCGCTTCATCGGGATGCACTTCATGAACCCCGTGCCGGTGATGGCGCTCGTCGAGGTCATCCGGGGCATGGCGACCTCGGACGCGACGGCGGCGACCGTGGACGAGCTCGGCCGGAGGATGGGCAAGACGCCGATCGTCTGCAACGACTACCCGGGCTTCGTGTCGAACCGGGTCCTCATGCCGATGATCAACGAGGCGATCGAGGCCCTGCGCGAGGGCGTCGCGACGAAGGAAGCGATCGACGGCATCATGAAGCTCGGGATGAACCACCCGATGGGGCCGCTGCAGCTGGCCGACTTCATCGGCCTCGATACCTGCCTCGCGATCCTCCGGGTGCTGCAGGAGGGCTTCGGCGATCCGAAGTACCGGCCGAGCCCGCTGCTCGTCCGCATGGTGGACGCCGGCTGGCTCGGCAAGAAGGCGGGCCGCGGCTTCTACGAGTACCCGGCGGCATGATCCGGTCCACGGCCTGCCGTCCGCCGTCCGCCCTCTGACATGTACTGCCAGGTCTGCGGCCTCAGGAACTCGGACGAGGACGAGTACTGCGCCCGGTGCAACTCCAAGCTCCTCGTGCTCTCGGGCGTCGGGGTGGTGGAGGAGAGCGGGGAGCCGCAGGAAGAGATTCCTTTCGACGAGCACCTGCTGGAACGCATCTCGACGCTCGAGGACGTCGTCAAGCGGACCGCCGAAGCCGTCAAGTCGCTCTTCGAGTCCATGGGAAACCTCGAGAAGAACCTCTTCGTCGCCCACACCGGCATCCTCGCCCTCCAGGAAACGCTGGAGCGCCGGGGCGCGGTGCGCTCCGAGGAGGTCGTCGACCTCTGGGAATCCAAGATGGACGAGCGCATGCAGGCGGTCGAGAAGAAAGACCGCTTTCTCGAGCGCCGCGACCGGATCATCGCCCGCTCGACCGGCCTCGACCGCGAGGCGTTCATGAAGAAGCTCCGGGAGGCGGAGTTCGCGATCCTGGCCCTCGACGCCGACCGGGGCATCCGCGTCCTCGAGGAGCTTTACCGGTCCGACCGCGCGAACGTCGAGCTCGGGTTCTACCTGGCGGAGACCTTCTTCTCGGGCGGTGAGCTCGAGCGGGCCTCGGCTTACTTCAAGAAGATCCTGGCCGTCGACCCCAGCCACTTCGAGGCCCTCGTCTACAGTGGAATCGCCGCCTCGGAGGCCGGCGACACCGCGGGCGCCGAGACGGCGTTGAAACGCGCCATCGAGCGCAAGCCCGACGCCTTCCTGCCGCACTTCGCGCTCGGGACGCTCTGCGCGCACCTGTCGCGCTGGGACGAAGCGGAGCGGGAGCTCTCCCGCGCGATCGACGCCGCACCCGCTCCGTCGGCGTACATTCTCCTCGGGAACGTGTTGCGCGAGAAGGGCGAGCTCTCGCGCGCCATCCAGCACTTCGAGGAGGCGCTGCGCCTGGCGCCGGAGTCGGAGGAAGCGATCTTTCAGCTCGGGCTCTGCTACCTCGAGAAGAACTGGTCCAAGCGGGCCCTCGAGTGCTTCCAGCAGGCCCTCGAGAAGAACCCGCGGCGCCTCGAGTACCAGGAGGCCGTCCGCGTCCTCGAGCGCCGCGGGGGCTACGAGCTTCCCCGGGTCGACGGTCCGGGCGCGGCGGCGTTCCGCGACGCCGAGGAAAACGTGGCCCGCGGCTACCTCGAGCGCGCCCAGGAGCTGTACCGCAAGGCGATGCGCGCCGAACCGCGCAATCCCACGATCCGAGTCTCTTTCGCGCTTCTCGCCGCCTCGATGGGGCGCTGGAAAGAGGCGATCGCCGCGTGCCGCGAAGTGCTGGCGGCCGATCCCGAGGACGTCGTGGCCGCCGCGGCCTGCTCGACGCTCGCCGAGGCCCTGCGCGCCGAAGGCCACCCGCGCGACGCGGCCGAGTTCCTCCGCGAGTTCCTGGAGAAGCACCCCTCGAAGACGGCGCAGGCCGTCGGTTACTACGAGCTCGCGACGAGCCTCGCCGAGTCGGGCGAGGACCTGGACCTCGCCCTCGACTACGCGGGCCGCGCGCTCGCGGCGGCGCCCGAAGAACTCAAGCCGTATCCGCTCGCCGCGCTCGGCTGGGTCCATTACAAGAGGCGCGAGTACGACCGGGCGATCGAGTGCCTCCGGCGCTCGAGCGAGCGCGCGGCGGCGCCCTCGACTTTTCACCACCTGGGCATGGCCTACCTCGCCGCGGGGCGGGCGGAGGAAGCCAAGGCCGCGTTCACTCGGGCGAAGACGGCCGCCCGCGGAGCGGGGATCGAGGACCGGATGATGCAGCAGGTCCGCACCAATCTCCGCCTCGTCGAGAAGGTCGGTCCCAAGCGCCGGGAGGGGAGCTCTCAGCCCAAATCGCGCACCTAGCCTCTTCCGCGCACCGCCGCCGGCTTACCGGCTTTCCTTCCGCCCTGCTATCCTCGCGTCTCCGATGCGCTGGTCCCGTTATTTCCTCCAGACGGTCCGCGAGGTTCCCGGCGACGCCGAGGCGATCTCCCACATCCTTTTGTCCCGGGCGGGCATGATCCGCCGGCTCGCGGCCGGCATCTACTCCCTGACGCCGCTCGGCCTGCGCTCGCACCGGAAAGCCGAACGGATCGTGCGCGAGGAGATCGACCGCGCGGGCGGGCTCGAGGTCGAGCTCCCGATCCTCCAGCCGAAGGAGCTGTGGGAGGAAAGTGGCCGCTGGGAGCGCTACGAAAAGGAAGAGATCCTCTTTCACCTCGAAGACCGCAAGGGCGGGGCGTACTGTCTCGCGCCGACGGCCGAGGAGGCCGTGACGACGATGGTCCGTTCGGGCGTGACCTCGTACCGGCAGCTTCCCGTGACCCTCTACCAGATCCGCACCAAGTTCCGCGACGAGATCCGGCCCCGTTTCGGACTCATGCGCGGCCGGGAGTTCCTGATGTACGACGGCTACTCGTTCGACGTCGACGCGGAGGGGCTCGACCGTTCGTACAAGGCGCAGGACGCGGCGTACCGGAGGGCGTTCGAGCGCTGCGGCCTCGACTTCACGGTCGTCCAGGCGGACTCCGGCGCGATCGGGGGAAGCGCGTCGGAAGAGTTCATGGTTCTCGCCGACACCGGCGAGGACGCCGTCGTGCGCTGCCCGGCGTGCGGCTACGGCGCGAACCTCGAGAAGGCCGAGACGGGGCCGCGGCCCGCACCCTGGAAAGACGAGACGGAGACGCCCCTCGTCGAGGTCCAGACGCCCGGCAAGGGCGGGATCGACGACGTCGTCGACTTCCTCGGCATCACGGCCTCGCGCATGATCAAGTGCCTCGTCTACGAGACGGAGAAGGGCTTCGCCGTCGCGCTGCTTCGGGGGGACCTCGACGTCAACGAGGTCGCCCTGAAGAATCTGCTGGGAGTGGACCATCTCGCGCTCGCTCCCGAGGAGAAGGTCGAGATGGCGACCGGCGCGCCGGTCGGCTACGTCGGGCCGCACAAGCTCCCGGCGGGGACGCTCACCATCGTCGGCGACCACTCGATCCGGGACGCCGTCAACGCCGTCACCGGGGCCGGTCGGCGCGACTGGCACGTGGCGGGCTTCGTGCAGCGGCGCGACGCGAAGGTCTCGGCGTGGGCGAGCTTCGCCCAGGCCCGCGCGGGCGATCCCTGCCCCCGCTGCGGCAAGCCGCTCGACATCGCGCGGGGCATCGAGGTGGGCCACATCTTCAAGCTCGGGACCAAGTACTCCCAGGCCCTCGGCTGCGGCTTCACCGACGAAAAAGGGGAGACGCGCCCGGCGATCATGGGGACCTACGGCATCGGCGTGGGGCGCACGATGGCGGCCGCGATCGAGCAGCACCACGACGCCGACGGCATCGTCTGGCCGCTCGCCCTCGCGCCCTTCGAGGTCGTGCTGGTGTCCCTCAATCCCTCGGATGAAGCCACGCGGGCGGCGGCCGACGCCCTCTACGAGGGCCTCGTTGCGGCCGGTTTCGAGGTCTTCTACGACGACCGCGACGAACGGCCGGGCGTGAAGTTCAAGGACGCGGACCTGATCGGGTTTCCGATCCGCGTCAACGTGGGCGGACGCGCCCTCAAAGAAGGCAAGGTCGAGATCGTGCGTCGCCGCGACAAGGAGCTCCGCACGGCCGACGTGGCCGGGGCGGTCGAAGCGGTCCGGGCGCTGCGCGCGGAGCTCGCCGGGAGCTGAACATGCGGAAGATGACGGCCGAGGAAGCGCTCGAGTACCACTCCCGGGGGCGAAAAGGCAAGATCGAGGTCGTTCCCTCCAAGCCCTGCCGGACGCAGGAGGACCTCTCCCTCGCCTACACCCCCGGCGTCGCGGAGCCGTGCCTGGAGATCGCGAAGGACCCCGACAAAGTCTACGAATACACGTCGAAGGGGAACCTGGTCGCGGTCATTTCGAACGGCACGGCCGTCCTCGGCCTCGGGGACATCGGTCCGCTGGCCGGGAAGCCCGTCATGGAAGGCAAGGGCGTCCTGTTCAAACGCTTCGCCGACATCGACGTGTTCGACATCGAGGTCGACGAGCACGGCGTGGAGGAGTTCGTCGACACGGTCGCGCGGATCTCGCCGACCTTCGGAGGCATCAATCTCGAGGACATCAAGTCCCCGGAATGCTTCGAGATCGAGGAGCGGCTCAAGAAGCGGCTCCAGATCCCCGTGTTCCACGACGACCAGCACGGGACCGCGATCATCTCTGCGGCCGCGTTCCTGAACGCGCTCGAGCTCGTCGGCAAGAAAATCGAGAACGTCAAGGTCGTCTTCTGCGGCGCGGGCGCCGCGGCGATCGCCTGCGCGAAGCTGTATCTCTCCTATGGCGTGAGGCGCGAAAACCTGCGGCTGGTCGACCGCTCCGGGGTCATCTACCTCGGCCGCAAAGAAGACATGAACCCGTACAAGGCGCAGTTCGCGGTCGAGACCTTCGAGCGCACGCTCACGGACGCCCTCACGGGCGCGGACGCGTTCATCGGCCTCTCCTCCGGTGGCATCGTCAAGGGCGAGATGCTGGCGGGGATGGCCCGCGACCCGATCGTCTTTGCGCTCGCCAATCCCAACCCGGAGATCACGGCGGAAGACGCCCGTGCCGCGCGACCGGACGTCATCATTGCGACCGGCCGCAGCGACTATCCCAACCAGGTCAACAACGTCCTCGGCTTTCCGTTCATCTTCCGCGGGGCGCTGGACGTACGCGCGACCGAGATCAACGAGGCCATGAAGCGAGCCGCTTCGCAGGCGCTCGCCGCACTCGCCAAAATGGACGTGCCCGACTCGGTCTCGAAGGCGTACGGGGGCCAGAGATTCACGTTCGGCCGCGAGTACCTCATTCCGAAGCCCTTCGACCACCGCGTGCTGCTGTGGGTGGCCCCGGCGGTCGCGGAGGCCGCGATGCGCTCCGGCGTCGCCCGCGAGCCGATCACCGACATGGGGGCGTACCTTCGGCGCCTCGAGGCGCTGCTCTCGCGTTCGGGGGAGGTCATGAGCGTCGTCATCCAGAAGGCGCGGCAGGACCCGAAGCGCATCGTCTTTCCGGAGGGCGAGCATCCGAAGATCCTTCGGGCCGCGAAGATCCTCGCCGAGGATGGCATCTGTCGTCCGATTCTGCTGGCACGCGAGACCGAGGTCGAGGCGCTCGCCCGGGACCTGCAGCTGCCGATGGACAAGATCGACTTCATCAACACCAGCCGCTGCGAGAAACTCCCGGCGTACGCGAAACGCCTCGAAGAGCTTCGCCGCCGCGCCGGCATGACGCTCGAGGAGGCCGAACGGCAGGCGCGCGTGCGCAACGTCTTCGGTCCCCTGATGCTCGATGCGGGCGACGCCGACGGCGTCATCTCGGGCCTGACACAGTCCTACTCGGACACGATCCGCCCGGCCCTCCAGATCTTCGGGACGGCGCCCGGGGTCAAGCGCGTGTCCGGGCTGTACATCCTGATGCTCAAGCATCAGACGTACTTCTTCGCCGACACGACCGTCAACATCGACCCGACGGCCGAAGAGCTCGCCGAGATCGCCGAGCTGACGGCCGACGCCGTACGCCGCTTCGACATCGAGCCGCGCATCGCGATGGTCTCCTTCTCGAGCTTCGGCTCGAACACGCACGCCAACGCGCTGAAGGTCAAGAAGGCCGTGGCCCTGGTGAAGGCCGCGCGCCCGGACCTCGCGATCGACGGCGAGATGCAGGCCGACTACGCGGTCGTCCCGGAGCTCCTCGAAGCGCAGTACCCGTGGGCCACCGTGCGAAACCCGAACGTCCTGATCTTCCCGGATCTCGAGTCCGCCAACGCGGCCTACAAGCTGGTCTGGCGCCTTGCGGGTGCCGAGGCCATCGGCCCGATCCTCCTCGGCCTGAAGCGACCGGTCCACGTCCTCCAGCGGGGCGTCGACGTCGCCGACATCGTGAACATGGCCGCCATCGCCGTGGTCGACGCGCAGGAGCGGGACGCCGCGGGTTCCTGACTCGGGCCGGCGGGGAAGGGGACGCCTACCTCAGGTATCCCCAGTTGTGGAGCTTGTCGCTGTCTTCGGCCCAGCGCTCGCCGATGTCGTCCCGGTAGTACATGTTCGGAATGAGGATGTTTCGCACGCGAGCGTAGGCCTGCTCGCGGGCCTGCTTCATCGTCTGGCCGAGGCCCACGACCGTCAGGACGACACCGGAGGTCCCGGCCACCAGCCACTGTCCCTCGACGATCTTCGTGTCCTCGATGTGAACTTCCTCGGGCGTGCCCCGCTTGAAGACGATCACCGCGTTCTTCGTGAACGACTCGAAGGTCGCGTCGTCGTCGAACGGGAAGGGCGGCATGACGATCCGCACGCCGACCTGAAACCCGCTCTTGACCTTCAGCTTCGGGTCCAGGCCGTGGGCGAGGTCGTCGAGGAAGAGGCCGATCGGCGTGATCATGCCTTCCTGCTGGATGAAGATCGTCGGATAACCGAAGCGCGACGTGAACTCCAGAGGATAGATGCCGTTGTTATTGACGATGCAGTTGACGTCGATGTACCCGACGTATCCCTCTTCCGCCAGCTTCGACGCCATCTTCAGGAGCGTCTGCTCGAAGATCTTGTTGGGCTCGGACCAGAACATCGAGGTGCCCATCTCGCCCGTCGGGGGGCCGCTGTTGCCCGGGAAGAGCTTTTTGTGCTCGAAGTTGGTGTTGATCGGGTAGACGAAGCTCTTGCCGTTGAAGAAGGCGCCGACGGCGACCTCGACGCCCACGACCCGTTTCTGGAGCTGGAAGACCTTGATCTCGTCGGAGAAGGCCTTCTTGTACGCCTCGAGCATCCGGACGACGTCCTGTCCGTCTTCCTCGTCGCCGACGAAGAGCCGCCGCTTGACGTTGCCCGCCGCGCCGGAAGGCTTGATGACGTAGCGGGTCGGGTTCTCCTGGACGTAGGCGATCGCCTCGTCGAAGTTGTCGAATTCGCGGTAGGGGATGATCGTGACGCCCGCTTTTTTGAGCTCCTCCTGCCCGAAAGAGCGGTCGTCCTCGAGCCGGTCGGTGTAGGGCGTCCCGCCAACGACGGCCTTGCCCTTCGCGCGCAGCGCGACGGCCTTCTCGCCCTGCCCGAGCGTGTCGTCGAAGACGATCACGTCGGCCCAGGGGACGTCCTTTTCCCAGTCGTCGGTCTTCGGAACGAACCCGTCGGCGATGTCCTTTTCCTCGGCGTCGCCGATGAAGTAGCGCACCTCGTGGCCTTCCTTCAAGACCTGCCAGGCGATGTCCCCGACGAGGCCGGTCAGCGAGACGAAGAGGAACTTGCGCTTTTTTTCCATGGAAGTGGCGGGATTCTACAGGAGGCGAATCCCGGGTCGCGTTCGATAGGATCCCGCCGCAGGGAGGTCGTCATGAAACGAAGCTCGGGCTTCTTCGGCGCGCTGGTTCTTTCTGCGGCGGTTCTGAAGGGGCAGTCCCCAACTGTTGTCGGCAGCGCCGAGAGCTACGGACTCGGCTTTCAGGCGACGCACATCGGCGCCGCCGCCTTCCATCCGACGACGCCGGCCTCGCAGTACGTGCTTCAGACATTCACCTCGGGCTATCTCAACAGCAACGACTCGATCACTCGATACTACGTTGCCCCTGTGACACTTGCGTCGGGCGCGGAGATCCACAGCCTCTGCGTCTATGCCTACGACGCGAATCCGAATCTCGGCGTGCGGGTGCAGCTGAAAGCAACGAAGCTCGTCCCCGGGGGCGTGTCTCAAGGGGTCGAAGAGATCTCCACCCCCATCACGACCAATTGGGATACCGGGGCCGGTGTGATTTGCGCGGACATCGTGCCGCCGTACGTCTATACGGAAACATCGGACCAGGACGGTGTTTTTCTTGCGCACTACCTGGAAGTGTTCCTGCAGCCGTCCACGGGAATTGGCGGAGTGAAGATCCTCTGGCGGAGAACGGTCAGCCCGCCCCCGGCGACCGCGACTTTTCCGGACGTTCCCACGAACCATCCGTTCTTTCAATACGTGGAGGCCCTGTACGCCGCCGGGATCACCGGTGGCTACGGCAACGGCTTCTACGGCGTGAACGACCCCGTCTCGCGGGGACAGATGGCGGTGTTTCTCGCCAAGGCCCTCGGGCTGCACTCGCCGGGCTGAGGGGCGGGTTACGGTCCGCGGAGGTCCTTGAGACCCGGGGACCGCCGCCCCTCGTCCTCGAGGCGGGCCGCGAGGCGGGCCGCGCGCCGACGAATCCATCCATCGCGGACCGCGCCCGCCCCTTCCGAACAGCGGGATGGCGTTCAACACGGCCGGAGGCGCCCGGTGTGGGGCGACGGATTCCCGGCGGGTTCGGCCCCGAACGAGGCCGCCATCCCGGTTCCGGGCCAGAGACTCGGTCCGACGCGGAAGCGCGAGAAATCAGGGGGCCGCGCCGATCGACGCGGCGAGCCGGCGGGTCCGGACGGTCGAGGGATGGTCCGGGCCGAGGGTCGATTCGAGCTGCGTCAGGGCCGCCTGCAGGGTGACGCGCCCGGCCTCCGGCTGATCGCGGGCGAGCTCAGCTTCCCCGAGCGCGGACTGTGCGAGACCGAGCAGATAGGAGGGCGAGTCCTTCTCGACCATCGACTCGGCCATCTCGGCCGCGCCGCGGGCCGCGGCTTCCGCGGCCTCGGCGTGGCCGGCGGCGAGCTCGGCGCGCGCGAGCCCGACCGCCGCAAAGAGGCTGTAGACGAACCTGGCCTCGATCCCCTCGTAGAGCCGGACGGATTCGCGAAACTGGGCGAGACACTCGGCGGTGTCTCCCCGCTCGCGGGCTAGCACAGCGCGGGTGTAGGCGAGGTAGGCCCGGCGCAGGGGGCTGAAGACCTTGGTTCCGAGGTACCGGTCGACGCCGGTGATCGTTCGGGCGGCCTGCTCCGGCCGGCCACGTTCGGCGTAGAGGGCCGCCAGGCCGAGCGTCGCGTCGATCTCCAGTCGCTGGTCCGAGCGGGCCTTCCCGGCCCGGATGGTCGCCAGGTACAGAGGCTCGGCCTCGTCGTACCGCCCGAGCTGATAGAGAACGCCGGCGTAGTTGTGGAGGATGACGGCGCCGGCGGCATCCTCCCCCTCGATGGAGCGGTGGAGGTCCAGAGAGCGGCGGTAGAGGGGCTCGGCCTTCCGGATGTCGCCCAGAAAGTAGACCAGGCCCCAGTTGTTCAGCACGTCCGCGGCCGCAATGGTCCGGTCTCGGCCGGTTCGCTCCAGCTGCTTCATGAGCGCGGCGTAGGCCGCCTCGGCCTTCCGGTTCTGTCGCGTGAGGTAGTAGCCATACGCCAGCGACCCCTGAGCATCGAGCCGCGTCTGCCGCGCCGAAAGCCCCTCCCGGTCCAGCAGCGCAAGCGCCTCCCGCGCGTGACGGATCATCGGCTCGCCCTCGTCGGTGAGGTAGCCGAACTCGCTCTGGCAGGTGAGGCATTCGGCGCGCGCCAGCGCATAGCGGGGGTCGTCCGGAAGGGCGGCGAACGTCCGATTCATGAGGAGTTCGCCGTCGGGGCGGCGCGTGACGGCGTGGTACGCGAGCGCCAGGGGGCACTGGGCCCGCGCCTGGAGACCCGGATCTCCGGACCGGGCCGCGATCCCGGCCGCGCGCTCGAGGACGGGGATCGCCTTCTCCCATCGCTCCGTCCCCACGTACTGGCGGCCGATCGCGGCCAGGAGCTCGGCATGGAGCGGATCGTCGCCGGGGAACTCCTTGTCCACGACGGTTTCTCCCTGTTCGAGCAGGTCGGCGACGACGAACTTGCGCCCCGGCGGCGCGGCCGCGCTCAACAGAAAGCCGAGGAACTCGTTGGTCGCGGTTGACCGCGCGAGCTGGACGCGGGCCTCGTCTCGCTGCCGGCCCGCCTCGCGCGCCTGCCAGACGATGGCGGCCGTTCCCGCGACGGCCGCGAGACCCGCGAGAAGCGCCGCGGCGACCCCGGCGCGGTGCCGTCGAACGAACTTGGCGGTGCGATACCCGATGGTGTCCGCCCGCGCGGCGATCGGCTCGTCGGCGAGGAAATGCCGGAGGTCGGTCGCGAGGGCCTCCACGGAGGCGTAGCGTTCGGCCGGGTCCTTCTTGAGGGCCTTCGCGGCGATCGTGTCGAGATCGCCCCGGAGTTGCCGCCGCAGCCCCTCCAGCGTCGCGGACCGCGCGGGAGCGTCCGCGTCCGTCGCGGCCTCGGAGGGACGCCTGGGGTCGGTGTCGATGATCGCCTTCAAGAGCAGGGCCGGCGAGGTTCGCACCGCGCCCGCCGGATGCCGGCCGGTCAGGAGGAGGTAGAGCAGGGTGCCGAGCGCATGCACGTCGGTGGCGGTGGTGATGGCGCCGCCGGTCAGCTGCTCGGGGGCGGCGAACTCCGGCGTCATCGCGCGGCCGCCCTCGCGGGTCAGGGCCGTGGCCTCGCCCGAGCCGGATTCCTCCTCGATGAGCTTCGCGATGCCGAAGTCGAGGAGCTTGACCTGGCCGTCCTTCGCGACGAGAACGTTGGAGGGCTTGATGTCGCGGTGGACGACGAGGTTGGCGTGCGCCTGCGTGACCGCCGCGCAGACGTCGAGGAAGAGGCGCAGGCGCGCCTCCACTCCGAGGCGTTGCAAGTCGCAGTACCGGTCGATCGGCTCGCCGTCGACGTGCTCGAGGACGATGTACGGCTGGCCCGAGGTCGAGACGCCCGCATCGACGAGACGCGCGATGTGCGGATGGGCCAGCCGCGCGAGGATCGAGCCTTCGCGGCGGAAGCGCTCCTCGCCGCCCCGGCCGACGAGGCTGGCATTCAAGAGCTTGACGGCGACGCGCCCTTCGTAGCGGCCATCGCTGCGCCGGGCGAGCCAGACGCTTCCCATGCCGCCCTGGCCGATGGGCTCGATCAACGCGTAGGCCCCGATCGTCTGGCCCGCGAGCGACGCCTGGGGCGGGTGCGGGGGAGCAGAGCCCTCGAGGAACCCCTCGCCCGAGATCTCGTCCTGTTCCGCCAGGAGCGACTCGAGGTCCGCGGCGATCTCGGGCTCCCTTGCGCGAAGCTCCTCGAGCCAGGCCCTGCGCTCCTCGGCCCCCATGTCCATTGCGCGGTCGAGATGAGGTTCGACCGCCCGCCAACGATCGCCGCTCAGGAGGGACATGGGCTCAGCCGATCGCGCCTTCGCGGATGGAGCGGTGGAGGTAGAGGCGCGCCTTCTCCCAGCTGCGCTGGACGGTTCTCTCCGAAGCGCCCCGCATCGCGGCGATCTCCCCGAAGGAAAAGCCGCAGAAGAACTTCAGGTCCACGACCTCGGCGAGCGATGGGTCGACGGACGCGAGGCGCTCCAGGGCGGCGTGGATCTCCTCCAGATCCTCCGTTGACGGAATCTCCCCCGCCTTTTCCTCGTCCAGCGTCGTGATCTCGAACTCTCCGCCGCGCTTCTGTGCCCGGCGGTCGCGGGCGTAGTCGATGATCAGGGAGCGCATCACCTTGGCGGCGTAGGCCATGAAGCGCCCCTTGTCGGGAAAGGCCGGGCCCTCGCGCTGCGACATGTCGAGATAGGCCTCGTGCAGGAGCGTCGTGACGCCGATCGACAAGCCCGAGCCCCGGTTGGCGAGTTGCCGCTGCGCCAGGCCGTGAAGCTCGCCGTAGAGGGCCGCAAAGAGGGCGTCCGCAGCGGACCGGTCGCCCGACTCGGTGGTCGCGATGAGCGCGGAAATCGTGGCTGTCACGTGGTTTCCCGGATTCTAGCCCGGACGGTCCGGAAGGTGCGGGCCGCCGGCCCTGCCTGCGGAGCCTCGTGTCGTCTTTCGGCCCGGAATTCCGCTTTCTCGACGGGGGATAGACGATGCCGAAGCGTCCGGTCGGTCTGGCGGTGGGGCTGCTGTTGGCGGCCGGGACGCTCGCCGGGCAGGCCGGCGCCGCGAGGCGGATCGCGATTACGGATCGAGACGAGCTGGCGGCGGCGGGGCTGCCGCGCGACTCGAAGAACGTCTATCGATGGGTCGGGCGGGTGGCAGAGAGCGAGTCCGCGACCAGTCCGGCGCCGTCGGTTCCCCAAACCTGGGGTCCGGCGACGGGGTTCACGACCCTCTCCTCGATGCAGCTCAAGCCCGAGCATGCGAGCGTGGTCATTCAGCAGCCTGACCAGGCCTTTTGCGTCCTCGGCGCCGGCGGCGCGGGGGCCGCGCAGGAGGCCCTCGCGGAGCTCTCGCTGCCCGCGGGCGCGTCGCTGTCCCACCTGAGCGTCTGGGGCTATGACGTGGATCCCGACTACGGGATGAAGGCGACGCTCTACGAGTTCTGCCAGGCCCAGGGCTTCAATCCCCCGACGACGACGCTGATCGGCTCGCTTTCGACGATCGGGTCCGCGGGGCCGACCTACGACGCCACTCCTCTCTTCGCTTATCCGGTCAACAACCGGGACTGTGGCTACTCCGTGCGCATCATCTTCATCCCGGGCGACGCCACCTGCCGCCATCACGACATTCAGTTCCGCAAGCTGTCGGTGCTCTGGGAGAGGCAGGTCAGCCCACCGCCGGGTACGGCGACGTTCAGCGACGTCCCGGCCGATCACCCGTTCTACCAGTACGTCGAAGCCCTCGCGAAATCGGGAATCACGGGCGGCTGCGGCGGCGGCAAGTTCTGTCCCGACAGCCCCCTCACCCGAGGCCAGATGGCGGTCTTCCTGGCCAAGGGTCTTGGGATGGGCTGGCAGTGAGAGCGCTCTGGACATGCAGTTCGCTTGCCGTAGCGGCGATCCTCGGTGCCCAGGCGCCGGCGTCGGCGCAAAACTCGGGTGGGTGGGGATCGTCTCCGGGGTACACGACCGCCATGGGCTACAACCTCGCACCGATCGACGGCGCGAGGCTCGTTCGAACGATCGGAGCGACCTACTGCCTGGAAGGCTCCGTGGGCCACTTCGGGCACGAGGGCGCCGCTGATCTCCACTTCCCGGACGGGGCGAGCCTGACGCAGCTCCGATTCTGGGCCTACGACGTGGATCCTGTGAACTGGCTGACGTTCAGCCTCTTCGAGAGCTGCCAGGCGCCCGGCAGCGCGGACACCACCACGACTCTCCTCGGGACGGCCGACACATTCGGATCGCCCGGGACGTACTACGGTGCCACCCCCCTCGGCGGCCACGTCGTCGACAACGTCCGCTGCAGCTATTCCATCCGGATCGACTTCGCCCCGTCCGGGGCATTCGCGGCCGTGGATCTCCAGGTGCAGAAGGTCCAGGTCCTCTGGACTCGCCAGGTCAGTCCGGCGCCCGCCGTCGCCGCCTTCAACGACGTCCCGACGAGTCACCCGTTCTTCCAGTTCGTCGAAGCGCTTGCGAAGTCCGGGATCACGGGCGGCTGCGGCGGCGGCAACTACTGTCCGACTCAGCCGCTGACACGCGGACAGATGGCGGTCTTTCTGGCCAAGGGCCTCGGATTGGCGTGGCCATGAGCGCGGAGCGCACCCGCAAGTCGATGCCGCGGGTCGAAAGGAAGAACGCCATGGCACATCGCATCTGGCTGGCCGCCGGCCTTGCGCTCGCATGCCGGGTTTCCGCCGCGCAGACCCCGTCGGCCACCGCCGCTGCGCCGGAGAACCCGCAGACCTGGGGAACGGCGGCCGGGTACACGACGGTCATGGCGCACGACTTCTCGGACGAGACGCCGAGCTGCTGCGATCCTCCCAAGGCGCTGCAGCAGTACCTGGGAGCGACGTATTGCCCGACCGAGCGGGGCCTCTACGAGACCGTCCAGGCGCAGGCCCAGGTCGACGTCCCCGACGGAGCCCGGCTTTCTCAGCTCCAGTTCTGGGCATACGACGTCGAGCCCACGGAAGGGCTGACGGTCGATTTCTATGAGACGTGTCAGGCGCCGGGCGCCAACGCCCCCGTCTCGATCAAGCTCGCGACCGCCGACTCCTTCGGATCGATCGGCACGTATTTCGGCTTTTCGCCGCTCAACGACCACCGCGTGAACACCCGCGACTGCGCTTATTCGGTGCGGGTCTGGTTCAACCCGAGCGGTGGCCTCTGCAAGGGCTCGGCGATTCAGCTCCAGAAGGTCCAGGTGAGCTGGGTGCGCGACGTGGCGCCGTCGCCTAAGTTCCCCACGTTCGCCGACGTGCCGACGAGCCACGCGTTTTTCCAGTACGTCGAAGCCCTGGCCGGGTCCGGCGTCACGGGAGGCTGCGGCTCCAACAACTACTGCCCGGACGCGCCGTTGACGCGCGGGCAGATGGCGACGTTTCTCTCGCGGGCGCTGGGGCTCGAGTGGCCGTAGTCGGCCGGAGAAAGGGAGGAAGGATGCGACGAATCACGGGAATCGCGGCGTGCCTGCTGGCCGGAGCCTCGATCGCCGCGGCGCAGACGGCCGGAGTCGAGCGCGTCCGGATCGTCGATCCGGAGCGGCTCGAGAGGCTGGGCCAGCCGCGGGAGGCCGCCAACGTCTACGAGCTTCTCAGCCCGAAGCCCTCCGAGGCCGGCCAATCGCCCGAGACATGGGGAACCGCCTACGGCACTTCGACCCTGATGGGCTACGAGTTCACGCGCGAAAACGGGTTCTATTTTCAGAAAGAGCCGGGCAGGACTTTCTGCCCGAACGAGGCCGCCAATCTTTTCGCCCAGGCGCTCATCGGCGAATTTCAGATTCCCGACGGCGCCCGGATCGACGAGATGGACATCTGGGCGTTCGACAGCGATCCGGACTACTTCCTGACGTTCGACCTGCTCGAGTTCTGCCAGGACGTGGGATTCAACGGCCCGATCATCCTGTCGATGAGCACGGCGATGACGACCGGCTCCGGCGGAGGTCAGTACATCGCGAGCCCCGTCCCGGCTCACACGGTCAACAATCGCGACTGCGCTTACTCGGTCCGCGTCGTGTTCGCGCCCGCGACACTTCCGTGCCGCCTGGACCGGCTGCAGCTCCAGAAAATCGCCCTGCGCTACTCGAGGCAAGTCAGTCCGGCGCCCGCCACCGCGAGCTTCGCGGACGTCCCGCTCGACCACCCCTTCTCCCAGTTCGTCGAGGCGCTCGCGAAGTCGGGCATCACCGGCGGCTGCGGCGCCGGGAACTTCTGCCCCAACGACGCTCTGACGCGGGGCCAGATGGCCGTATTCCTCGCGAAGGGTCTGGGCCTGTCGTGGCCATGAAAACCGAGCGTGACCGTCCGACGAACGGAAGGGGGGTATCCATGTCGGTGCGTCCAATCCTCTGGGCGGGCAGCCTCCTGCTCGGGGCCGCTGTCCTGTGCGGGCAGGCGCCGCCCGATGAGCGCATCCCGATCCGCGATCCGAAGGAGCTCGAGGCGCTTCACCTGCCAAGCGACTCGCAGAACGTCTACCGGTGGTCGAAGGCCGTTACGGATCGCGGCTGGCCGACGACACAGGCGGCCGTTTCGAGCCCGGAGTCCTGGGGCAGCGCTCCGGGTTACACGACGGTGTTGGGGCATCAGCTCGCGGCCGCGTATTCGCAGGCGAACGACAACATTTACCTCTGGCGCGAACCGGACAAGGCGTACTGCAGGGAGGTCAACGGGGTCTTCCCGGTGCTCGAGGCCATCGCGCCCATCGACGTTCCCGACGGGGCGACCCTGTCGGACTTCAAGTACTGGGCCTACGACGAAGAGGTCAGCTACAACCTCACCTTCAACCTGCTGGAGACGTGCACCACGACCGACGGCCTTCCGCCGATGACGACGATCCTCACGTCCGCCGACACGTTCGGGTCCGCCGGCTATTACTTCGGCTTCAAGCCACTCAACAACTACGTCGTCCACCGCGACCGGTGCTCCCTCGCGGTCCACGTCGTCTTTTCGGAGCCCGACGTGCAGTGTCACAGCGACCGCCTGCAGGTCCAGAAGTGCCAGGTGTCGTGGGTGCGGAAGGTGAGCCCGGCGCCCGCCACGGCGACTTTCAACGACGTGCCGACGAGTCATCCCTTTTTCCAGTTCGTCGAGGCTCTCGCGAAGTCCGGGATCACGGGAGGATGCGGGGCCGGGAACTATTGCCCGAACCAGCCGCTGACGCGCGGCCAGATGGCCGTCTTCCTCGCGAAGGGCCTGGGTCTCTCGTGGCCATGAAGACGACTTCAGGAAGGAGGGCCGCCATGTTTCATCGCACGGCAACACTCGGCGGAGCGCTTGCGCTGGTCGCCCGGCTGCTCTCGGGCCAGGCGTTCGGAACGGCCGCCGGCTCGACCACGGTCATGGCGCACGACTTCGTCTTCGAGGGACGTTCACCCCTCGCCATCAAGTACGAAGGCGTTTACTGCGCAACGGCCGGGTGGACCGAGCCCGCGGCGGGGATCGCTCAGGTGCCCCTTCCGGACGGCGCAAAGCTCCAGCAACTGCAGTTCTGGGGCTACGACACCGACCCCGACTGGCTCACGGTCAGCCTCCTGGAGGTCTGCCAGGGCGTCGGGTTCGACCCGCCGTCGACCACGGTCGTCGGCTCCGTGGACTCCTTCGGAGCGATCGGGACCTACTTCGGGTTTACGCCCTTGAACGACCATCGCGTCGACAACGAGCACTGCGGCTACACCGTTCGGGTCCGCTTCAACCCTGGCGGTGCGTGCAAGCTCGACGCGCTTGAGCTCCAGAAAGTCCATGTCGGCTGGGTCCGCGACGTCAGCCCGGCGCCGGCGACGGCGACCTTCTCGGACGTGCCCACGAATCATCCCTTCTTTCAGTACGTCGAGGCGCTCGCCAAGGCCGGCGTCACGGGCGGCTGCGGCTCCGGAAAGTTCTGCCCGGACTCGCCGCTCACGCGCGGCCAGATGGCCACGTTTCTGGCGCGGGCGTTGGGGCTCGAGTGGCCCTAGGTCGGATCCGGTCGATCGCCGTCTGACGCTCCCGACCCGCCGAGCGGTCGGCCCCGGATGGCGCCGTTTCCCGTCCAGACCTTCGAACTGTCGAGGGCCCTGCGCGCCGTCGCTCGCCGGCCGCAATGAACGAAGGGGCCCCGCGTCCCGAGGTCACGGTCTCGCCGCGGGGGAGAGGAGAGCCACGGCTTTCCGCGTGTCCGGGTGGGCATCGCCGAGGGTGGGCCGAAGCTCGCGCACGGCCGCGGCGAGCGAAGCTCGTGCTTCGTCGGCCCGTCCCTGGGCCAGGAGGGTGCAAGCAACGGCAAGCTCGGCGCGGCCGACGAGGGCCGATTGTGCCCCGGGCTCGGCCGTTTCCCGGCTCAGGACGAGGGCTCGCTCGGCATCGGCGCGCGCGTCGTCCGGGCGGAGGGCCGCGAGCTCGAGCCCGGACCGGTAGAGCAGCAGCCGGGGCAGGTACTCGGTGCGCCGCTTGCTGGCTTCGCAGATCGCGACGGCGCGGTCGGCGGAGGCCATGCCCCGATCGCGATCTCCCCGCGAGGACGCCAGCATCGCCTGCTCCATCGCGAGCGACGCGAAGGCGATGTGGCCCTCCGGCAGGATCCCGGGCAGCATCGCTTCGAGCTCGGAGGCGGCGGCCGAGGCGCGCGCGAGCTCGCCGCGTTCGCGGTAGATGCCGGCGCGCGCCAGCAGGGCCTCGCCGACGACGTTTCGGGCGCCGGACGCGCGCGCCCGCGCATACGCGCGCTCGGCGCAGGCGGCCGCCTCGTCCAGCCGATGGAGCTCCCGCAGCGTGCGCGCGAGGTTGTTCAGGATCATCGGTCGCACCGCGCCTTCCGTGCCGCCCTCGCTGTCGATGCGCACCGACCGTCGCAGGAGCTTCTCCGCCTCGAGCGGCCGCCCGAGGGCGAGGAGGACGAGGCCCCAGTTGTTGTAGAGCGTTCCGGCGGTGGTCGTATCGCCCCGCCCCAGGCTCTCGAGACGGGAGGCGGCCTGCTCGGAGGCCTGGCGCGCTTCGCGCATGCGCCCGGCCATGCGGTACGACTCGGCGAGACTGAGGGATACGCCGATCTCCAGCGCCGTGAACGATGCCGGCGAGCGCCGGAGCAGGTTTCGGGCGGCCTCGACCCGCTCGACGGCGGCCACGGCGTCGCCCCGCGCCCGTGCGACGTCGCTTCCCCTCAGGAGGCAGCGGGCCCGGTAGACGGCGTACTGGGGGACGTCCGGCAGGTCGGCCTGGGCGTCGCGGAGGAGCTCCTCGGCGCGCTCGGCCTGGCCGTCGTAAACGATGACGCTCGCGAGCTCGCAGGCCGCCTTGGCGCGAATCGTCCGATCGGGCAGCGTGGAGGCGACGTCGTAGGCGTGAGCGAGCAGTCGCTGCGCGTCGTCGTTCTCGTTCTGTGCCAGGTACTGGCGGCCGATCGACATGACCGCTTCCACGTGGTTCTCGCCGCTGCCGTGCTGTCGCTCGGCGATCTCCTCCGCGCTCTTCAGCAGTGCGCTCGCCGCGACGGGCTTGCCCGTCGTCGCGGCGTCCGAGAGCACGATGGTGTTCAAGTCGATGATGTCCTCGGCGATCGAGAGCTGGCGCAGGGCAAGGTCCCGTTGCTCTCCCGCGACCTTCGCTTCCCGGTCGGCCCGCGAGCGCTCGACCTCGGCGTGCGCCGCCTGGACCTTCGCCCGCCGCTCCTCGACCATCGTCCCCGCCAGGCCGGCAACGAGGGCGGTCAGGGCGAGCGCCCCCAGCGCGACCGCCGTGCGGTTGCGCCGCACGAACTTCGCCGTCCGGTAGACGGGCGTGTCCGGGCGAGCGCGGATGGGCTCGTGGGCGAGATAGCGGCGGATGTCGTCGGAGAGGGCGGGCACCGAGGGGTACCGCTCGGCGGGATTCTTCTTCAAGGCCTTCGCCACGATCGTCTCGAGGTCGCCCCGAAGCTCCCGGCGCAGAGCCTCGGACGTCGTCGCGCGCGCGGCCGCTCCCGCCTCGGTCACCGCGCCCGGGAGTTTCGCGGGATCCGTCTCGGCGATGGCATGAAACAGAAGCACCGCCGAGCTCACGGCGGCCCCGGCGGGATGAGCGCCGGAGAGCAGCACGTAGAGGAGAGTACCGAGAGCATGGACGTCCGTCGACGTCGTGATGGCGCCGCCCGTGACCTGCTCCGGGGCAGCGTATTGCGGCGTCAAGGCCCGACCGCCTTCGCGCGTCAGCGCCGTCGCGTCGGCGGAGCCCCCCTCGTCCTCGAGGAGCTTCGCGATCCCGAAATCGAGGAGCTTGACGCGGCCGTCCCGGCCGACGAGGACGTTGGAGGGCTTGATGTCCCGATGGACGATCAGGTGGGCGTGCGCGTGGGCGACCGCGGCGGCGACGTCGAGGAAGAGCCGGAGGCGCGCCCCGACGGGGAGCCGCTCCCGGTCGCAGTAGCGGTCGATCGGCTCGCCTTCGACGTACTCGAGTACGAGGTAGGGCTGGCCCCCGGGCGAGACGCCGGCGTCCGTCAGCCGTGCGATGTGGGGATGTGTGAGGCGGGCCAGGATCGAGCCCTCGCGCCGGAAACGCTCTTCGCCCGCGCGCCCGATGAGGCTCGCATTCAGGAGCTTGACGGCCGCCTCTCCTTCGAAACGCCCGTCGCTTCTTCGGGCGAGCCAGACGCTGCCCATGCCGCCCTGGCCGAGAGGCGCGACGAGCGTGTAGGCGCCGATCGCCTGGCCGGCAGGCGAGGTCGGGCCTGGCCGGGCCGGCGACCGTTCGAGGAAGCCCTCCCGATGCGAGGCGCCGTGATCCGCCAGGAGCCGCTCGACGTCGGCGGCGAGCGTCGGGTCCTGCGCCCGGAGCTCCTCGAGCCAGGCCGTGCGCTCCCCGGCACTCATGTCGAGCGCCCGGTCGAAGAGCGGGCTGACCAATGGCCAGCGGGACGGGTCGAGAGGGGTCATCGGGTCAGATCGACCGGCGGATGGCACCGTAGAGGTATGCCCGCGCCTTTTCCCAGTGCCTCTGGACGGTGCGCTCCGAAACTTCGCGCATGACTCCGATTTCGCCGAGCGAGAATCCGCCGAAGAACTTCAGGTCCACCAGCTCGGCCAGCGGCGGGTCGATCGCCGCCAGTTCTTCGAGAGCGGCGCCGATCTGCGTCAACTCGTCGGCGTCGGCGACCGGCTCGGCGAGGTCGGGGTCCAGGGACGTGAGCTCGAATCCGCCGCCGCGCTTGACGGCCTGGCGGCTCCGGGCGTAGTCGATGATCAACCCCCGCATCACCTTGGCGGCGTAGCCCATGAAGCGCGCGCGGTCGGGGAATCGCGTGCCCTCCCTTGCGGAGATGTTCAAGTACGCCTCGTGGAGCAGGGTCGTTGTGCCGAGGGTTGCGCCGGGCCCCCGGGAGAGCTGCCGGCTGGCCAGCTCGTGGAGCTCCGAGTACAGGGCCGCGAAGAGGGCATCCGCCGCGGGACGGTCGCCGCCGTCGGCGTGCGCGATGAGCCCGGAGATCGTTGGCGCCACGGGATTTCGAGCCCTAAAGAGTGTTGCTTCCGGAGGCTAGCACAAGGGTCCGGGAAGGGTGTCGGCTTTCGGCCGCCACTCCCGATCTAACAAGTGGAGGGGGAAGCCGATGCTCGGACGGGCCGCCCTGTCGACGATCGTTCTCGCGTTCGCGGGCGGGCGCCTGCTCGCCCAGGTCCCAGGCGATGAGCGAATCCCGGTGCGGGACCCCGACCGGCTCGAGGCGCTGGGCTTTTCCCCCGACGCGACGAACGTCTACGTCTGGTCCAGAGCGGAGCGCCACGAGGCCCTGGCCGCGAACGCGACGCCGGCGCCGGAGGCCCCCGAAACTTGGGGTACGGCGGCGGGCTACAGCAACCTTTTCGGCCACGAGCTCGAGAACCAGGTCTCCGCCTACATCGACCGGAACCTGCTCGAAACCAACTGCTGGTACCACCCGACGGGACGGGAGGCCGTGGCCTACGCCGGATTCTCGCTGCCCGACGGCGCGGCTCTCAAGCAGTTCAAGATCTGGGGCTACGACTCCAACGATCCGCTCGACCTCGACTTCCAGCTCTTCGAGCATTGCCAGGACGCGGGAGCCGGGGGCGGGACCTCTACGCTGATCGGCGAGCTCTTCACGATCCTAGGGATCGGCAACTACTTCGCCTTCACGCCGCTCCAGAACCTCACGGTCGACAACCGGAGATGCGGCTACACGGTTCGCGTGCGCTTCGCCTCGGCCAACGAGGACTGCCCCGGGGGACAGCTCCAGGTCCGGAAGATGCAGCTCGTCTGGGTCCGCCAGGTCAGCCCCCCGCCGGCGGCGGCGACGTTCGCGGACGTGTCGACGAGTCACCCGTTCTTCCAGTTCGTCGAGGCCCTCGCAAAGTCGGGCGTCACGGGCGGCTGCGGGAACGGGAACTACTGTCCCGACGCAACCCTGACGCGCGGGCAGATGGCCGTGTTCCTTTCGAAAGCGCTGGGGCTGCAATGGCCGTGAGCGGTCTCGAGGCCCGGTGCAGCTCCGTCGCCCGAAAAGGAGGGACTGTGCTCCGTCGCGCGGTTGTGCTCGCCGCCGTTCTCCTGGGCAGCCGGTCGATGCTCGCCCAGATCGCGCACGAAGAGCGGATTCCGATCCGCGACCCCGACCGGCTGGCGGCCCTGGGCTTTCCGAACGACGCCACCAACGTCTACGTCTGGGCAAGGGCGGACCTCGAAGGTTCCCGATCGAAGGACGCGGAGGCCGTCGAAGCTCCGGAGACGTGGGGAACGGCCGTCGGATACAGCAACGCCTTTGGGGACGCGCTGGAGTCCGGGGGCGAGACGTATCTCGATCGAACGGTGATCTCCGCGGCCTGCCTCGTCAAGGCCCAGCCGGGGGACACCGCCGACGCCTTCGTCCGGCTGCCCGTTCCGGACGGCGCCCTGCTCAAGCAGTTCAAGTTCTGGGCCTACGACGCGAGCGACGCCGTCGACCTCAATTTCCGGGTCTACGAGCAGTGCCAGGCGGACGGGCCGGCCGCCGAGACGTTCACGCTCGTCGGCGAGACGTTCACGATTCTCGCGATCGGCCAGTATTTCGGTTTCACGTCGCTCCACGACTTCCCGGTCGACAACAAGAAATGCGGCTACACGGTTCGCGTCCAGTTCGCGGAGCCGGGACAGGACTGCGCCGGGACGAGCGCCCAGGTCCAGAAGATGCAGGTCTCCTGGATTCGCCGCGTCAGCCCGGCCCCGGTGACGGCGACGTTCGGCGACGTGCCGACGAATCACCCGTTCTTCCAGTTCGTCGAGGCGCTCGTGAAGTCCGGCGTCACCGGCGGCTGCGGCGGCGGGGGCTACTGCCCGGACGCGCCCCTGACGCGCGGGCAGATGGCCGTGTTCCTGTCGAAAGCGCTGGGTCTGCAGTGGCCATAGCACGGGAGGGATCGATCATGTCGAGCCGCAGACGCCGGGTGCGCGCCCTGACGCCCGGGTTGGCCTTCGCGCAACTCGCCATCGGCGCCACACTCGCCGTGGCCCAGGTCCCGGCCGGGGAGCGGATCCCGATCCGCGACCCGGACCGGCTCGAGGCGATGGGCCTGCCCCGCGACGCGGCGAACGTCGCGGTGTGGTCGAAGGCGGGCTTCGGGGCGCAGGGCGGTCGAGCGGTGCCCGCCGCCGGGGCCCCGGAGACCTGGGGGACCGCGGCGGGTTCCAGCACGGCGTTCGGCCATCAGCTGAAGACCGACTACAGCGATCTGATCCGATCGGTCGGCCGGACGAGTTGCTCTTCGGGCGCCGGTGGAATCGCGCGGGACGGCTATTTCCGACTGCGCGCCCCCGACGGTGCGCAGCTCAAGCAGCTCATGCTCTGGGCCTACGACTCGAGTGACACACGGGACCTCGAAGTCCAGCTCTACGAAACGTGTCAGGCCGACGGCGTGCACTCCCCGACGGTCACCCTGGTCGACCAGGTGTCCACGGTCCTTGCGATCGGCGAGTACTTCGGGTCCACGGGCCTGAACGACCTCACGATCGACAACCGAAACTGCGGGTACGCCATTCGCGTCCGGTTCGCCGCGCTCAATCAGGCATGCTTGCCCGACGACCTCGCGCTCGAAAAGGTCCAGGTCCTCTGGACGCGCCAGGTCAGCCCGGCGCCCGCGACCGCGAGCTTCACCGACGTGCCGACGAGCCATCCCTTCTTCCCGTATGTCGAGGCTCTCGTCAAGTCCGGCGTCACGGGAGGCTGCGGCGGCGGAAACTACTGTCCGGACTCGGCGCTCACGCGCGGGCAGATGGCGGTCTTCCTGGCGAAGGCGCTGGGGTTGGAGTGGCCGTAGAGAGCAGCGCCGCCGGCTCCCGGACTCGTCGCCGGCCCGCCCCGACGTCCCCGCGAATCACGCTTTCTACGAGTGCGTCGAGGCGCTCGCCGCCGCCGGCGTCTCGGGCGGCCAGGCAACGATCTCGACGGCGTCAACGATCCGATCTCGAGGGGGCAGGTAGCGGTGTTTTTCGCAAAGGCCCTCGGCCTGCACCGGACGCTCCGACACGCTCGGGGCCGGATGCGTCCTCGCGGATGGTGAGCCGTCCCGCGGGAGTGTTGCGCCGCTCGGTGACGCGGCCCGAGGGCCACCGCACCGTCACGCGGTCGGCCGCCACGTGGTCACCGAGGCCGAAATAGAGCTCTTTCGGGCCGGACGAGAGGAACGAGTACCCGGCCGAGACGACCTGCGTGCGCGAATTGGCGCCGGTCTCGACGGTGACGGTCGTTCCCAGAGCGTCCCGGGTCGAATGGTACGGGCCCGCCCCCGTGGGCTCGCCTTCGAGCGCGACGACGAGCGTCTTCGCGTGCGAGGGGTTCTGGTTCACCCAGAGGGCGTTGGGCTGCAGAAACCCGGCGGCGAAGAGGTCCGGCGCGCCGTCGCCGTTGGCGTCGAAGACGACGAGGCCGCGCTGGTTGGCGTCGGACTCGAGCCCGGTGACCGCGGCGAGCTCGTCGAAGTGGCGGCCGCTGACGCGCGGTCAGATGGCGGTTTTTCTCGCGAAGGCGCTCGGTCTGCACTGGCCGAACTGAAGGATGGGCCGGGCTCCTCGGCTACGGGCCGGCGCGCGCCGGCCCGTCTTGTTCGTCGCGGGCGTCCGGCGTCGTCGCGGGCTGCAGCCCCGGGGCGACCTACTGCCCGACGAGCCCCGTGTCCCGCCAGCAGATGGAGGTCTTTCCACTGGAGACACTGATACCGGCACATCACGGCCGGCTGCAACCTGGCGTATTACTACCCGACGGACCCGACCACGCGGGGCCAGATGGCGCCGTTTCTCGTCAAGGCGTTCGGGCTGCTGCTTTACGGCTTCCGATCGTCGAGAGGCTCGCCAGGAACAGTCCCGCCAGCGGCACGATCGCGTCCTCCGCCGCCCACCGATACCGGCCGTTGACGGCCATCGCCGCCGACACGAGCGGGACGTAAAGCGCGGCGGCCAGGAATCCGGCGACGAGCGCGCGGTCCGCGCATGAGCCGGAGCGGGCGCGCCGCCACAGCAGGACGAAGCCGCCGATGGCGGCGGCGGCGAGCAGGACGCCCGCCGCGCGGAGGACGCCTTTGACCAGGGCCGCCCGATCCTTGAGCGGGTGCGGCCCCGGCAGGACCGCCATGGGCCCGGCGTGGTACGGGATCTCCTTGGCGAAGATCGCGAACTCCGCCGCGAAGGCGTCGTCCTTCAGGATGACGCCGAGGCGGCGCAGGTACAGGACAGCGGCACGCCCGCGGTGGGCGCGGATCCAGCGCAGGGCTTCCTCCCGCGCCGCATCGTCGACCGCGACATCGCCCTGCGCGAGCGTTCCCGGACGCAGCCGCTCGAGGTCCTCGGGCCACGCATACCACTGGCCCGTCGCGTTCGGGTTGTTGGCGATGAAGAGCCCGACGCCGCCGACGAGGTTGAAGGGCGTGAACCGGCCGAGGGAGCGCGCGTTGCGAACGGCCCACGGCAGCAGGACCGCGTGGGCAACGAGGAGCATGAGGAGGAGCTCCCTGGCCACCGCACGTCGCGGCCGCTGCGCCGCAAGCGCCCCGGCGAGCCAGACGAGGGGGACGAAGTAGAAGACCGCGCGCGTCAGGCAGAGCAGGCCCGCGACGAGCCCCAGGGCAACGGCTCGCCGGCCGGAGAACCCGCGGATCCAGGAGTCGGCGGCGAGAAGAATGTAGGCGAAGAGGAGCGGCGCGACGAGGTTCTCGGCCGCGAGGAGATCGGCCATCAGGACCGGTCTCGGCAGGAAGGCGAGCAGCGCCGCCGTCCACAGTCCGGCGGCGTCGCCCCAGAGCCGCCGCGCGAGCGTCGCCGCCGTCAGGCCCGCGAGGACGAAGAGCGCGACGTTGACGACTTTCGACGCGAGCAGGTGGGTCGACGCGGAGGCCGCGCGCATCGGCAGCGACAGCAGGACCGGGTACGCGGGCGAACGGCGACCGTCAGAGGCGCCGGCGGTCCGGTAGCCGTCCCCGCGGGCGAGGTTCTCCGCGACGACGAAATACCCGAAGAAGTCCGAGACCGGCCGCGTCGGTATCCATGCGACCACCGCGAAGCGCAGCAGCGCGCCGGCGCCGAGGATCGCGGCGAGAGTCCAGGCGTAGCGGGTGCGCGTCATAGCGATGGCGAGCTCTCCCGGACGCGCACGGCGCCGGCCGAGACCTCGCGGAGCCCGCTGACTCGGCCCGAGGGCCAGCGCACCGTCACGCGGCCCGCGCGATCACGGTCCCCGAGTCCGAAGTAGAGCTCCTTCGGGCCGGAGGAGAGGAACGAGTACCCGGCCGAGACGACCTGTGTGCGCGAGAGCCCGCCCACCTCGACGGTGACTGTCGCGCCGAGCGCGTCGCGCGTCGAGCGGTGGGGGCCCGCCCCGGCCGGGTCGCCTTCGAGCGCGACGACGAGCGTCTTCGCGTGCGAGGGGTTCTGGTTCAGCCACAGCGCGTTGGGCTGCAGAAACCCGGCGGCGAAGAGGTCCGGCGCCCCGTCGCCGTTGGCGTCGAAGACGACAAGGCCCCGCTGGTTGGCGTCGGACTCGAGCCCGGTGACCGCGGCGAGCTCGTCGAAGTGCCGGCCGTCGCGGTTGCGGTAGAAGCGCTTGGGCGGCCGGCCCCAGAGAGAGTCGTCGCCGAACTCGGCGATGGGGATGCCCTGCTCGAACTTCTTGAACTCGGCCGACATGAGGTTCCAGAAGTCGATCTCGCGCTCGGTCTCGTTCTTGCCCGTCACCATGCCGTTGACGACGAAGATGTCGGGCCGCCCGTCCATGTCGGCGTCGACGAAGACGCAGCCCCACGACCACGACGTGTCGGCCACGCCGGCCTCGTCCGACGTGCGTTCGAAGCGGTTTCCGCCGAGGTTGCGAAAGAGCGACGAGCCGCGCGAGAGCGCCGTCAGGCGTCGCCAGACGAGCGGCCGGCCGAGCGAATACGGGAAGGGCGGCATCGGGTAGCGCGAGTCTTTGAGAAACCAGTTCTGCGGAAACGAATAGTTCGACACGAAGAAGTCGAGCCGCCCGTCGCCGTCGTAATCGTCGACGGCGACACCCATCCCGAAGCCGGGATCGAGGACGCCGGCCTTCTTCGCGAGGTTCGTGAAGGTCCCGTTCCCGTTGTTGTGGAAGTAGGCATTGTTGCCGAAGTCGTTGGCCACGGAGATGTCGGGCCAGAGGTCTCCGTCGAGGTCGGCGCACTGGAGCGCGAGGCCCCAGCCGGTGTCGCCCGTGCCCGACTCGACGGTCACGTCCGTGAACGTGCCGTCGCCGTTGTTCCGGTAGAGGTGGTTGGGGGGCGCGTTGTCCCCTTCGAGAGCGGGCCCGGTGTCGGGTTGGCCGTAGACGAGGACGTACAGGTCGGGGTCGCCGTCGCGGTCGTAGTCGAGCGCGGCGGCGGAGGTGGAGTATTCCTCGAGCGCGACGCCGGCTTTCGCGCCCACCTCTTCGAAGGTGCCGTCGCCCCGGTTGTGGAAAAGAAGGTTGGGCCGAAGGAGGTAGGTGACGTAGAGATCGGTGCGGCCGTCGTTGTCGTAGTCGAAGGCGAGAGCCCCCGCGGCCTCGCCCTCCGGGCCCGCGACACGCGCGTCGACCGCGACGTCCTCGAACGTCCCGTCCCCGAGATTGCGGTACAGGCGGTTGCCGTCTCCTCCGGTCACGAAGAGGTCCTGCCGGCCGTCCCCGTCGTAATCGAGGACCGCTGCGCCCGGCGGCAGGTGCTCGCCGGGGACCGGGATGTTCTTCGCGGCGTTGGGGAAGAATGCCTGGTGGGGACGGGCGAGGCCCGCGCGCAGCGCGACGTTCGAAAAGAGGGGAGCCGGGGTCGAGGCGGTGAGCCAGTTCTCGACCCGTCCGGACTCGAGAATCCAGCGGCCGGGATCGGCAGGGGACAGAATCAGGCGGACGCGGCCACCGGTCTGGAAAAGCTGGCCGCCGGAGCTCCAGCCCGACAGGAAGAGCCCCACGACGATCTCGCGGCTCTTCTCGCGCCGGCGGAATTGAAGGATCGTCGCCTCGGTGCGTCCGAGTGACACGAGCTGGCGGCGAAGCTCGGCGAACTTTCGCCGGAGGAGGGTCGGATCGGTCGCCGGTGCCGACGCGGTCGCCGATGGGGGGGCGGCGTATACGGCGATCTCGAGCGGTGGCCGGGAGGGCGCGACCGTCAGCCCGTCGCCGGGCAGCGGGCCCGTCCAGTGGACCGATGCCGCGAACAGCCCCGCCGGAAGGTCGCCGTTCCTCCAGCCGGCCGCCAGGCGGTCGACGAAGACCGACGTGCCGTCGGAATACTCTTCGTAGGTCGGCATGGAGCCGTCGCGCCGCGAGGCACACGCCGGGGTCACGGCGAGGACGGCTGCAAAAAGACCGGTTCGCCAGCGCGACCGCATCGGCGAGACTATAGAACGTCCCGGCTGCCGAATGACCGGCAGCGCGAGCCGAGGGGTGAAGCCGGATGCCGTCTCTCGCCGAGCGCCTCCGCGAGCGAATCGCCCGCGAGGGCCCGATCTCCTTCTTCGACTTCATGCAGTCCGCGCTCCACGATTCCGACGAGGGCTACTACGCGCGCGGAGCTTCGATCGGAGAGCCCGGAGACTTCGTGACCTCGCCGCACGTCTCCCCGGCGTTTGCGGGTGCGCTCGCACGCATCTTCGCCCTCGACGCCGAGAAACTCCCGGAGGGGCCGGTCGACTTCGTCGAGGTCGGCGCCGGCACGGGGAAGTTCCTCGAGGACTTCACCGAGACCCTGCGGGCGCTCGAGCCGGAACTCCGCTCCCGGCTCCGGCTGACGGCCGTCGAGTCGTCGGCGCCCGGACGGGAGGCGATCGCGGCCCGGGCCCTCGAGCCCGCGCCGCGCATTCTCGCCGGAATCGACGAGCTTCCGGAGGCCTCCGTCTCGGGCTGGATTTTCTCGAACGAGCTGTACGACGCGCTTCCGGTGGCGCGGGTCATGGGCTCGGAAGCGGGGCTCCAGGAGCTCCGCGTCGGCGTGACGGGCAACCGCTTCGCGTGGACGGCGCGGCCCGCGGCGGAGCCGCTGCGGCGGCACCTCGAAGAGCTCGGCATCGCGCTCCAGCCGGGACAGAAGGGGGAGATCTCGCCCGGCCTCGCCGTCGTCCATCGCCGCCTGGCGCGGGCGTTGACGCACGGGTGGCTCGTCGCCTTCGACTACGGACACCCGGCGCGCATCCTGTATCACCCGTTCGCGCGGCCCGACGGCACCCTCGCGGTGCACATCGGCGGACGCCGCGGCGGCGATCCGCTGGAAGATCCGGGCCACCGGGACATCACGGCGCACGTGAACTGGGACGTGCTGCTCGCGGCCGGCGAGGCCGAGGGCCTGCGCACCGACCTCCTCGCGCGCCAGGGCATGTACCTGACGGAGGCCGGAATTTTCGATTTCGCCCGAAGCGATGCCGAGAAGTGGCGGATCTTCCGCCTCGTCGATCCCGGGGGGATGGGAGAAGAACTCTCGGTTCTCGTTCAGTCCCGGGGAGTGACGTCGCCCTCCGCGACGGTCTGAGCGCGGTCACGGATCCTCTTGATGACAGCGGCCTTTTCGTCCGATAGAATGCCGGCCCGGTGGGTCACTACTTCCCCATCCTGATTTTCGCGGTGCTCGCCGCGGCTCTGCCGCTCGGGACGATTCTCGTCGCGAGGGTGGTGCAGCGCCAGCGCCCCAACGCCGTCAAGCTCGAGCCCTACGAGTGCGGCATCGAGTCCTCGAGCGAGGCCTTCGACACGCGGTTCTCGGTGCGGTATTTTCTGATCGCGGTCCTTTTTGTCGTGTTCGACGTCGAGACGATCTTCCTTTTCCCGTGGGCGATCATGTTCAATCGTCTCGGCCTGTTCGGTCTGATCGAAATGGTGATCTTCCTGGCGATTCTCATCGTCGGGTACTTCTACTGCTGGAAGCGGAAGGCCCTGGACTGGGCGTAGAGCGCCGTCGCGGGGACGAGGGGAACGCATGGGTTTGATCGACAACCGGTTCGAGGAGAACGTCGTCACGACGACGGTCGACTCGGTCATCAACTGGGCGCGGCGGTCGTCGATCTGGCCGATGCAGTTCGGCCTGGCCTGCTGCGCGATCGAAATGATGGCCGTCATGGACGCCCGCCACGACCTCGCCCGTTTCGGCGCCGAGGTCTTCCGGGGGACCCCCCGCCAGTCGGACCTGATGATCGTGGCGGGGACGGTCGTCGAGAAGATGGCGCCGATCGTCAAGAGGCTCTACGACCAGATGCCCGAGCCCAAGTGGGTCATCGCGATGGGCTCCTGCGCCACCTGCGGCGGCCCCTACCGGACCTACGCCGTCACCCAGGGGGTCGACCGGATCGTTCCCGTCGACGTCTACGTGCCGGGCTGCCCGCCCAGGCCCGAGGCCCTGATCTACGGGATCATGGCCCTCCAGAAGAAGATCGACCGGATGAAGGTCATCCGCAAGGCGTCCTGATTGGCGGGCGAGGAGAATACTCCCGGCGCGGAGAAAGCCGAAAAGCCCAAGGAGGCCCCCAAGCCCAAGGTCGAGGCCGTCGACGCCTCGGACCATCCGTGGGTCCGGTCGATCCGGGCGGCGCTGCCCGAGACCGTCGTCTCCGCGAAGCAGTTCGCCGGGCAGGTGACCGTCGTCGTCGCCCGCGAGCAGATCGCGCGCGTCGCGCGGCACCTCAAGGACGCCGAGGATTTCAAGTACTGCGTGGACGTCACCGCCGTCGACTGGCGCACGCGGGAGCCCCGCTTCGACGTCGTCTACCACTTCTACTCGTTCTCGAAGAACGACCGGGTCCGGGTCAAGTGCGGCGTCGCCGACGGCGAGGAGGTCCCGTCGATCGCCTCGGTCTTCCTCGCCGCCAACTGGTGCGAGCGCGAGACCTGGGACATGTTCGGCATCCGCTTCTCGGGCCACCCGGACCTCCGGCGGATCCTGACCTGGGAAGGTTTCAACGGCCATCCGCTCCGCAAGGACTTCCCCCTCGAGGGAATCGACACCGGCGCGGCGATCTATCCCGAGGAGTGGCCCGAGGGCGGTGGTCCGGGCAAGGTCGACCCGAATCGGAAAGTTCTGTCGTAGTTTTCGGAACCGAGCAGTTAAGCAGGGAAGAGTGAGCGACGAAAAGATCTCCCCGGCCGAGAAGGACGAGGCGGCATACTTCGCCGAGCGGGCGAAGGCGCAGGCCGCCGCGGGCGAGGCCGAGCGGCCCGACGCCGCCCCCCACGCCCCCACGCTCTTCGACGTCCAGGAGATGGAGCTCAACTTCGGCCCCCAACACCCGTCGACCCACGGGGTGCTCCGGGTCGTCCTCAAGGTCGACGGCGAGAAGATCATCGAGGCGAAACCCGACGTCGGCTTTCTCCACCGGGGGACCGAGAAGCTCTTCGAGACCGAGACCTACCCGATGGGCCTTCCGCACACCGACCGCCTGGACTACGTCGCCGCGGCGACGAACAACCACGCTTATTGCCTGGCGGTCGAGACTCTGCTCCAGGTCGAGGTCCCGCGGCGCGCCCAGCTGATCCGGGTCATCCTCGACGAATTGCAGCGGCTGTCCTCGCATCTCGTGTGGCTCGGCACCTCGGGCATCGATCTCGGCGCGGTGACGCCCTTCTGGTACACCTTCCGGGAGCGCGAGCAGATCCTCGACTTCTTCGAGGACTACTGCGGGGCGCGGCTGACGCTCAACTGCATGCGGATCGGAGGGCTTCCCTTCGACCTGACGCCCGGCTGGACCGATCGGGTCGGGGAGTTCATCTCCGACTTTCCGGCGCGCATCGACGAATACGAACAGCTCCTGACGGACAATCGGATCTGGAAGAAGCGCACGGTCGGCGTCGGGGTGATCTCGGCCGAGGAGTGCATCGAGTGGGGGCTGACGGGGCCCATCCTGCGCGCCTCGGGGAAGGAGTGGGACCTGCGCCGCGCCCGCCCCTACGAGTGTTACGACGAGCTCGACTTCTTCATCCCGACGCGCCAGAACGGCGACACCTACGACCGGTACATCGTCCGGGTCCAGGAGATGCGCCAGAGCGCCCGGATCATCCAGCAGTGCCTCGAGCGGCTCGAGCCGGGGGAGATTCGGGGTAAGGTCCCGCGCGTGATCAAACCGGTCGCCGAGGAGGTCTACGCCTCGATCGAGTCTCCCAAAGGCGAGATCGGCTTCTATTGCGTCTCCAACGGCACCAACAAGCCGTACCGGATGCACGTGCGGCCGCCCTCCTTCATCAACCTCCAGGCCCTTCCGAGGCTGGCGAAGGGGCACCTCGTTTCCGACCTCGTGGCCCTGATCGGCACGATCGACATCGTGCTGGGGGAGGTCGACCGGTGAAGCTGCCGCCCGAGTTCTGGACCTACCTCAAGGTCGTCCTGCTCGTCGCCACGGTCCCGGCGATCATCGGGTTCGTCGTCGTTCTCGCGGAGCGCCGGATCATGGGGTTCATGCAGGTGCGGCTGGGGCCCAACCGCGTCGGCCCCCAGGGCGTCCTGCAGGGGCTGGCGGACCTCCTCAAGCTCGTCACGAAGGAAGACATCACTCCGGCCAAGGCGGAGAAGGCCGTTCACTTCCTGGCGCCCGTCCTCTCCGTGATTCCGACGCTGACCGCGCTCTCCGTCATCCCGTTCGGGCCGCCGGTGAAGATCGGCAAGACGCTGGTGCCGCTCTGGGTGGCCGACATCAACATCGGCCTGCTCTTCCTTCTCGCGATCACTTCGATCGGCGTGTACGGGATCATCCTGGGAGGCTGGTCCTCGAACAACAAGTACTCCCTCCTCGGCGGGCTGCGCTCGGCGGCGCAGCTCGTGTCCTACGAGGTCCCGATGGGCCTGGCGCTGGTGGCCGTCCTCCTGATGTCCCGCTCCCTCTCGCTCGTCGAGATCGTGCGGCGCCAGGAGGCGACGCACCTCTGGTTCTTCTTCCCCGGCATGGTGGCCTTTTTCATCTACTTCGTGGCGGGGGTCGCCGAGACCAACCGCAACCCGTTCGACCTGCCGGAGGCGGAGTCGGAGCTCGTGTCGGGCTTCAACACCGAGTACTCCGGCGTGAAGTTCGCGTTCTTCTTCCTCGGCGAGTACACCGCGATGATCATCATTTCCTGCGTCGCGGTGACCGTCTTCTTCGGGGGCTGGCTGCCGCCGTTCCCGCACGTCGCGGCGTTGAAGTTCCTCGGGGCGGTGCCCGGGGCGGTCTGGTTCATCGTGAAGGTGTCGGGCTTCATCTTCGCGTACATCTGGTTCCGCTCGACCTTCCCGCGCTACCGTTTCGACCAGCTCATGGCCCTCGGTTGGAAGTGGCTCATCCCGGTCGCCCTCGCCAACATCCTCGTCGTGGCGTTCGGGGTTCTCCTCTTCCCCGGGCGGACGACCGGCCTCGTGTGGCTGTCGTGGATCTTCGGCGGGCTCTTCGTCGTGATGTACCTGCTCGCGAAGCTCCGGCAGAGACTCGCCCGGCGGGACCGCCTCGCCGCCGAGCTGCAGACGGCGGAGGGCTAGAAGATGGCGCTCAAGAAGTGGCTCGACAAGCTGACGCTGCTCGACCTCTTCGACGGACTGTCGGTGACGGGACGCCACCTCTTCAAGAAGAAGGTGACGATCGAATACCCCGAGCAGAAGAAGGTCCCGTCCGACCGGTTCCGGGGGATGTTCCGGCTCGACGAGGAGCGCTGCATCAAGTGCACCCTCTGCGCGATCGAGTGCCCGATCAACATCATCTACATCGACTGGCACAGCGAGAAGAACGAAGCCGGCAAGAACGAAAAGGTTCTGGACCGGTTCGACGTGGACCTGAAACGTTGCATGTTCTGCCAGCTCTGCGAGGAGGCCTGCCCGACGGTCCCCAAGTCGATCTGGCTGACCACCAAGACCTACGAGATGGCGGCCTACGAGCGCAACGAGGCCCTCTACCTCGACATCCGCAAGCTGACGGACTGGCGAGCGGCCGAGAACGTCAAGCCGTTCACCGTCGTGGAGCGGGGATAGCCGCATGAGCGGGGGAGCGCTTCTGACGGGAACCGCCGGGTTGCTCTTCGTCGGCTTCGCCGTCCTCGCGCTTGCATCCGCGATCGCCGTCGTCGTGGCGAAGAACCCGGTACACTCGGCGCTGTACCTGCTGGTCTCCTTTCTCCTCGTCGCCTGCATCTTCATCCTCCAGCAGGCCGAGTTCGTCGGTGCCGTGCAGATCCTGGTCTACGCGGGCGGGATCATGGTCCTCTTCCTCTTCGTCGTCATGCTCGTCAACCCGCGCACCGTCCGCACGCTGCCGACGTTCCAGCACCAGTGGGACCTGGCGCTCGTCCTCTTCCCGTTCTTCCTCATCCCGTTCGCCTACATTCTCTGGACGGACAAACTGCCGGCGATCGCGTCGAACCCCGACGCCTTCCGGATGGTGCGCGGCCGGGTCGCGGGCAACACCGAGGCGGTGGCCTGGTCGCTCTTCCGGGACTACCTGCTGCCCTTCGAGGTGGCCTCGGTTTTCCTCCTCGTCGCGATGATCGGCGCCGTGGTCCTCGGGAAGCGCTCGCTGGAGAAGATGGACTGATGACGCGCTCGATCAATCGCCACCCCGGAGTAGGGGCGGCCCTTGCGGCCGCCCTCGTGAAGCCGGGCGGGGACAAGCCCCGCCCCTACTCTGTTTGTGGCTGGAGCAGCCTCCGATGACGATCACGATCAACCACTACCTGATCGTGAGCCTCCTGCTGTTCGGGATCGGGTTCTTCGGCGTTCTCGTGCGCAGGAACTTCCTGACCATCCTGATGTCGATCGAGCTGATGTTGAACGCCGTCAACCTCAACCTGGTCGCCTTCTCGCGGAGGCTTTCGGACCTCACGGGTCAGGTCTTCTCGGTCTTCGTCATCGCGATCGCCGCCGGCGAAGCGGCCGTCGGCCTGGCGCTGACGATCTCGCTGTTTCGCCAGCGCAAGACGCTGAACGTCGAAGAAGCGGACACGATGCGGGGATGACGGCGTGAAAGAGCTGATCTGGCTGATCCCCCTGGTGCCGCTCGCGGGCTTCGCGATCAACGGCCTGCTGTACCTCCTTTCCCACCGGACGAAGGGGGACGCGCACGGCCACACCGAGGACGGTCACGGGGAGGCCCACGTGCTTGCGCCGGTGGCGGGAAGCCATCCTCCCGCCGGCCACGGGGCGGGGGAGCACGACGTCCACATTCCGTTCAAGACCCTCCATACCGTGGTCGGCGTCGGCAGCGTCGGCATCGCGTGCCTGCTGGCGTTCGGGGCGATCTTCGACCTCGGGCTCAAGGCGCTCGCGGGGGGCGCGGCGCACGCCGTGACTCTCTACCGCTGGATCCCCCTCGGCGTGAACCATTCCGTCGGTCAGGTGCCGGGACCCGTCCGGGAATGGGTGGTCGACGTCGCGTTCCGCCTCGACTCGCTGTCGGCCCTGATGCTCGCCTTCGTGACTTTCGTCGGGTTCCTGATCCACATCTACTCGACGGGCTACATGTCCCACGAGGAGGGGTACGGCCGCTACTTCGCGTACCTGAACCTCTTCATGTTCGCGATGCTGGTCCTCGTCCTCGGGGCCAACTTCCTGATGCTCTTCGTCGGGTGGGAGGGCGTGGGACTGTGCTCCTACCTCCTCATCGGCTACTACTACGAGAAGAAGTCCGCGGCCGACGCGGGCAAGAAAGCCTTCGTCGTCAACCGCATCGGCGACTTCGGGTTCATTCTCGGGATCTTCGGCGTGTTCGCGCTCTTCGGATCGGTCGATTTCGTGACCGTGTTCCGGGCGGCCGCGGGCGACCCCTCGGCCTACACGCCGTACCTCACCCTCATCTGCGTGCTGCTCTTCGTGGGCGCCTGCGGCAAGTCGGCGCAGTTCCCGCTCTACGTCTGGCTGCCGGACGCGATGGCGGGCCCCACGCCGGTGTCGGCCCTGATCCACGCGGCGACGATGGTCACGGCGGGCGTCTACATGATCGCGCGCTGCAACGTCTTTTTCCGCCTCGCGCCCCACGCGATGATCCTCGTCGCGGTCATCGGGGCCTTCACCGCCCTCTTCGCGGCGACGATCGGGATGGCCCAGAACGACATCAAGAAGGTGCTGGCGTACTCCACCATCTCCCAGCTCGGCTACATGTTCCTCGCCTGCGGCGTCGGGGCCTTCGCCGAGGGCATGTTTCACGTCACGACCCACGCCTTTTTCAAGGCCTGCCTCTTCCTCGGCTCGGGCTCGGTCATCCACGCCCTGTCCGGGGAACAGGACATTCGGCGGATGGGGGGCCTCGCCTCCCGGATCCCGACGACCTATCGGACCTTCCTCGTCGCGACGTTGACGATTTCGGGCGTGCCGGGCCTGGCCGCGTTCTTCTCGAAGGACGCCATCAAGGCCGCCGTCTTCCACGCCGAGTTCGAGGCGGTGCCCTGGCTGCCGAAGATCCTGTACGCGGTGGCGCTCTTCACGGCGGGCCTGACCGCGTTCTACATGTTTCGCCTTCTCGCATTGACTTTCTGGGGGAAGTTTCGCGGGACCCCCGAGCAGGAGGCCCGCGTCCACGAGTCGCCGGCCTCGATGACGGTCCCGCTCGTCGTGCTCGCGATCCTTTCGGTCGTGTCGGGATACGTCGGGATCCCGATCGTCCACGGCGGCAACCGGATCGGGGAGTTCCTGAAGCCGATCCGCCTTCCGATCGAGGGCCTGCACGAGAAGGTGCATCACGCCGCGCTGTCGGTCGAGTTCGCGCTGATGGGCGCCGCCGTGGCCGTGGCCGCGATCGGCATGTACCTCGCCTGGTCCTGGTACTTGAAAGGCGAGGGGCGGGTCCCGGCGCGGCTGGCGGCCGAGTGGCCGGGCGTCTACCGGGCGGTCTCCAACAAGTACTTCGTCGACGAGGCCTACGACAGGGTCTTCGTGCGGGGCGTGGCCCTCGGCGGCGGCCGCGCGTTCTGGGAAGTCGACGCAACGGTCGTCGACCTGATCCCCAACGGCGCGGGCGCCGTGACGAAGGCCCTCTCGTGGGTCGCCTCCATCTTCGACCAGTACGTCGTCGACGGCCTCGTCAACGGCGTCGCAAACGTGCTGCAGGCCCTCTTCCGCGTGTTTCGCCGCGCCCAGACGGGGCACGTGCAGAACTACGCCTTCGTGATGGGCGGGGGGCTTTTCTGTCTGGTGGCCGTGTATCTGCTGTTCCGATGAGGCGATAAGGAAGACGAATGAACCTGACGCACGTTCCGATCCTCTCGATCATCACCTACATCCCGCTCCTCGGAGCGCTGGCGATCGTCTTCCTGATCCCCAAGGAGCGGGGGGGCGCGATCAAGGCCTTCGCGACGCTCGTGGCGGCGATCGATTTCGTCGTTTCGCTGCCGCTGTGGTGGGCGTTCGACCGCGCCGCCGACGGCTACCAGTTCGTCGAAAAAGCTTCGTGGATACCGTCGCTCGGGGTCAGTTACCACTTCGGGATCGACGGCATCTCGCTCGTCCTGATCCTCTTGACGACCCTCATCGGCGTGATTGCGGTCGTGTGCTCCTACTCGGCGATCACGGACCGGCTCAAGGAGTACTACGTGCTCCTGCTGCTGCTGCAGACCTTCATGATCGGGACCTTCTGCTGTCTCGACCTCTTCCTGTTCTACGTGTTCTGGGAAGTGATGCTGGTGCCGATGTACTTCCTGATCGGCGTCTGGGGTGGCCAGCGCCGGCTCTACGCGGCGATCAAGTTCTTCCTGTACACGCTGGCCGGCTCGGTGCTGATGCTGCTCGGCATCATCGCGCTCTACTTCTACAACACGACCGGGTTCCTGGCCTACAAGGGCCTCGGGCGCACGACGACGTTCTCGATCGAGGCGCTCACCTCGGTCGCGCAGTCGATGCCGGCGGCGCTCCAGGTCTGGCTCTTCTTCGCCTTCTTCCTGGGTTTCGCGATCAAGGTCCCGATGTTCCCGTTCCACACCTGGCTGCCCGACGCCCACACCGAGGCGCCGACGGCGGGGTCCGTGATCCTGGCGGCGATCCTCCTGAAGATGGGGACCTACGGCTTCGTCCGGTTCTCGCTGCCCATGTTCCCCGAGGCGGTCCGCAACGGCCGCGTCATCGGCGTCATGGTGACCCTCGCGATCATCGGGATCGTGTACGGCGCCATGGTGACCCTGGTGCAGAAGGACATGAAGCGCCTCATCGCGTACTCCTCGGTGTCGCACCTCGGGTTCGTGATGCTCGGGATTTTCGCGCTCAACATGGCCGGGATGCAGGGCGGGATCCTCCAGATGATCAACCACGGCATCTCGACCGGCGGACTCTTCCTGCTCGTCGGCGTCGTCTACGAGCGCCGCCACACGCGGATGATCTCCGAGTACGGCGGGCTCGCGAAGCCGATGCCGATCTACGCGACCTACTTCATGATCATGGTGCTCTCCTCGATGGGCCTGCCGTTGTTGAACGGCTTCATCGGCGAGTTCACGATCCTCCAGGGCGCCTTCGCTCGGAACTTCTGGTGGGCCTTCGCCGCCGCGACGGGCATCGTGCTCGGAGCCGCGTACCTGCTCTGGCTGTACCAGCGCGTGTTCTTCGGCGAGGTCACCAACCCGGCCAACGCCAAACTGCAGGACCTGACCATGCGCGAGCAGCTGGTGCTCGCACCCCTCGTCATTCTCGCCCTCTGGATCGGCCTCTACCCGAAGCCGATCTTCGACGTCATTCGGAAGCCGGCCGAGAGGATCGTCGCGATCGTGGGCGCTCCGACCGCCGAGGCGCCGGCTTTCGCGGAGAAGGCGGCGCCGTCCGGCGCCCTCGAGGCCGCCCGCCCATGACGTTCTCCGCGAAGGCGTCGGACTGGATCCTGCTCTCGCCGGAGCTCTTCCTCACGGCGGCCGGGCTGCTGATGCTCGCGGCCTCGGTCTTCGTCGAAAAGGCGCGGGAGGAGTTTCTGGGCTTCCTCGCGACGCTCTCGGTCGCGATCACGGGAATTCTCGTCGTCTTCGTCGCTTCGCGGCCGGATCGGGCGACGCCGATCCTGGGCGGCGCATTCGTCGTGGACAACTTCGCCCTCTTCTTCAAGGGCCTCGTCCTGACGTCGATCCTGCTGACGATCCTGGCCTCCGTGCGGTTCGTCGGCCAGTCTCCGTACCCGGGAGGGGAGTACTACGCGCTCCTGCTCTTCGCGGGCGTCGGCATGCTCTTCATGGCCTCCGGCAACAACCTGATCACGATCTACGTCTCGCTCGAGACCATGGCGCTCTCCTCCTACGTTTTGGCCGGCTACTTCAAGGGCGAGCTCAAGTCGACCGAGGCCGCGTTGAAGTACTTCATCCTGGGGGCGTTCTCTTCGGGCGTGCTCCTGTACGGCCTCTCGCTCGTCTACGGGGTGTCGGGAAAGATGGGGCTTCCCGAGCTCGCGAAACTCTTCGCGACGACCGAGCGCTCGAACATGCTCATGCTCGGGATCCTGCTCATCCTGGCGGGCCTGCTCTTCAAGATCGCCGCGGTGCCGTTCCACGTCTGGACACCGGACGTCTACGAGGGCTCGCCGACGCCCGTGACGGCCTTCTTCTCGGTCGGCCCGAAAGTCGCGGCCTACGCGATCCTGGCCCGCATCTTCTACGTCGCCTTCGCGAAGTTTCACGCCGACTGGGGGCTCGTCGTGGCCCTCGTCTCGGCGGCCACGATGATCCTCGGCAACGTCGCGGCCCTCCTCCAGACGAACGTCAAGCGGATGCTGGCGTACTCCTCGATCGCCAACGCGGGCTACGCGCTTCTCGGCGTTCTCGGCTTCTCGACGGAGTGGGGCCTGTGGGGGATCCTGATTTACCTGCTCGCCTACACGTTCATGAACTTCGGGGCGTTCACGCTCGTCATCCTGCTCGAGAGCAAGGGCTACGCCGGCGAGTCGGTCTCCGACTTCAACGGCCTCGCGCAGCGCAACATGCCGGCCGCGATCGTCATGCTCCTCTTTCTCCTGTCCCTCGCCGGGATCCCGCCCACGGCCGGTTTCATCGGCAAGTACTACCTCTTCACCGCGGCCATGAAGGCCGGCTACGCGTGGCTCGCGGTGCTTGCGGTCTTCATGTCGGCGGTCTCGATCTTCTATTACTTCCGGATCGTGGCCGCGATGTTCTTCACGGAGGGTGCCGCGACGAAGCTCCAGAGCTCCTACGCCCTGACCGCCGTCGCCGCGATCTGCGCGACGGGGACGATCGTGATCGGCGTCGCCCCGCAGCCGTTCCTCGCGATTCTCAAGACCTGCGTCCTGGCGCCCTGAGGGGCCCGGCCATGGCGGGCCTTTCCCGGCAGGGGTTGATCGCCGAAGCGACCTCCGCGGGGCTGCTCTTCCTCCTCGGCCCCGCGGCCGGGTACTTCCTCGGGAAGTGGCTCTCCGGGACCCTGGGTTGGGGCCGCGTCCCGTCCTGGGTCGGCGCCGCGCTGGGCCTCGCGGCGGCCTTCGTTCACCTCGTTCGCCTGACCAAAAGGGCTTCCCGGTGAGCGACATCGACGCGGTCATTCGGCGCGTTCGCAGGCGGGTTTTCGTGATCGGGGCGGCCGCGAGCCTCGGCGCCTTCGCGTTCGGGCCGCGGGCCTGGGCTTCATTGACAATTTGTGCCGCCGTGGTAATTTCCAGCTTCCTGGTCCTCGAGAAAGCCACGGAGCGTCTGGTCCCCGGCCTGGGCAAGGCGGAAAGGCGAACCCTGATCCCCCTTCTGCTGGTGACGATCGCGAGTTTTGCGCTTCTCGGGGTGGTTCTTTGGCGGTGGAAGGGCTTCGATCCTGCGGCGGGGGCCGTGGGCCTGTCCGTCGTCGTTCTCGCGGTCATCCCGGAGCTCTGGACGAGGAGGTAGGCGCACTTGCAGGAGCATCACTCGTTTCTCTTTGCTCCGATCAACGCCCTGTTGATCCGGCTGCTGGGTCACCCGCCGGTCGAGAAGCTCTCGCCCGGGATGGCCCGGTTCTTCTTCCCCGACGGCAAGGAGGCCTGGATCCCGGATGCGGCGATCATGGCCCTGCTGCTGACGGCCTTGATCGCGATCCTCTTCCCGCTCGCCGCGAAGCGGTTCGACCGCTATCGCCCGGGCGGGGTGCAGAATTTTCTCGAGATGCTGGTGGCTTTCCTCCGCGACCTGGTCGGCGAGGCGATCGGCGAGAAGCAAATCCGGCAGTACCTGCCGATCATCGGCGTCCTCTTCGTCTTCATCGCGATGGGCAACCTTTTCGGGGTCTTTTTCTTCCTGCAGCCGCCGACGGGATCGCTCTCGGCGACGGTGGCGCTCGCGGTCGTCTCGTTCCTCTACTTCAACTACGAGGGGATCCGGGAGCACGGCGCCGGCGGATATCTGAAGCACTTCATGGGACCGCTCATCTGGATCGCGCCCCTCTTCTTCGTCATCGAGATCATCGGGACCTTCGCGCGGATCCTGTCGCTGTCGCTGCGCCTCTTCATGAACATCTTCGGCGAGCACACGACGACCAACGTCTTCGCGAGCCTGGTGCCGATCGTGGTGCCCTGGCCCATGATGGCCCTCGGGATATTCACCGCGTTCCTGCAGGCCTACGTCTTCGCCCTGCTGTCGGCGGTCTACGTCGGGTCCGCCGTGGCGCACGAGGAGCACTGATCGCCGACGGCTCGTGATAGGTTTCGCCGACCGTTTTCGCCAAGACGGCGTGAAAAGAAAACTGAAGGAGATTTTCGGATGTTGAAGAAGACGTTTGTGTTGTGTGCGCTGGCCCTGGTCCTGGCCATGCCCGCGATGGCCCAGGAGACGGCCGCGGCGGCCGGATCGGGTGGCGGGGTGAAGTGGGGCGTGATCGGCGCCGCGGTCCTGCTCGGCCTCGCGGCCGCTGCGGGCGCGACGGCCCAGGGGAGGGCGACCTCGGCCGCAGCCGAGGGTATGTCGCGTAACCCCGGCGCCGCCAAGGACATCCGCGGAATGACGCTGCTCGGCCTGGTTCTGATCGAGTCCCTGGTCCTGTACGCGCTCCTGATCTGCTTCCTGATCTACGCCCGTTAGGCCGAAAGCGGGGCCGGTGCCCGGGGCCCGGACTGGCCCCGGGTGACCTGTCCTCCTCGGCGGACAGGCTGACCCCCACAAGAAACCTTCCGGGCCTATTCCGCGTACTTTTTTTGAGAATAGAAACAAACGGGCACGTGGGCTAGTCCGTAGAAAAGGCGGAGGTTAGCCCGGTCCGAGCGACGGCGAGGCGCTGTCGGTGCGGCCCGGGCAAGCATTTTGCGATTCCTGGAAGCCATGAAGGCTAACGTGCAGCATGCCCTGGAGACGGGCGAGTCGCCGAAGACGGTCTCGGCCTGGGACTTCAACGCCCAGGTCATGCCTTTCGTGGACTCGCTCTACAACACTGCCTACCGGATGACCCGGAGCGCCGAGGACGCCGAAGATCTCGTTCAGGAGACCTACTTCAAGGCCTACAAGTACTACGACAAGTTCGAAGAGGGCACGAACCTCAAAGCCTGGCTCTTCAAGATCCTCAAGAACACTTTCATCAACAACTACCGCAAGCGCAAGCTCGAGCCGCGAAGCGTCGATTTCGCTGAAATCGAGGACTCGTTCGAGCGGATCGTGCGGCGGGACGCCTCCGAGCCACCGTCGGACCCTGAATCCGACTTCTTCTCGAGCGTCCTCGACGACGATGTCAAGAAGGCTCTGGAGTCGCTGCCCTACGACTACCGAATGGTCGTCGTCCTGGCCGACCTGGAGGATTTCTCCTACAAGGAAATCGCCGAGATCCTCGATTGCCCGGTGGGGACCGTGATGTCCCGCCTGTACCGCGGGCGCAAGCTCCTCGAAAAGGCCCTGCTCAAGTACGCCCGCAAGCACGGGTACATCCGGGGCGCCGAGCCCACCAAGATGAGAACCCGGCCCAAGCCGCGCTCGGCCTGAGGCCGGGCCAGCCACCCCCCCGCCCCCGGGGAGCCTGAACGGGGACCTGAAGAACGGAATAAGAGGGCCGGGGGAGCCGTTTTTCCCCATGGCTCGATGAACTGTTCTACCGCGCGTTTCCTCGTTTACGCCTACCTCGACCGCGAGATCCCGCGGGCCGAGGCCGAGGCCCTCCAGCAGCACATTGCGACCTGCCGGCCGTGCGCCATCCGGAGTCGCTCGGCCCGTGGCCTCGGCAGGCTTCTGCGGACCCGCCTCGACTATGCCCGTGCGCCGATCGGGTTGCGCGAGCGCCTGAATGCCAGCGTCACCGCGCGGATCAAGCCGAGCTACGCGCCCCTCGGAATCGCGGCCTCGATCCTCGTTCTCATCCTTCCGCTCGTGGCCGACCAGAAGGGGCCCCGAGACGCCGCCCTCTCCCTCGCGAGCTCGGTGGCGATCGCCGCACCGCCCTCCAGCGTCTCGCCCGTGACCCGGAAGATGACCGGGACCTTCGTCTGCCTTCAGTGCGAGGGGCTCCACGCGGGCGCATGTCCTCTGGAGGAGTCGGTGCACGAGCTCGGCTTTTGCGCCGACAACGGCGAACGGTGGCGCGTGATGACCGCGGACCGCGGCTTCGCGAGCGCCTCGGTCGGTCAGACGGTGACCGTCGAGGGCGTCGCCTTTCCGGAGTCGGGTTTCCTGCGCGCGTCGCGGGTCGGATACTAACCGTCGCCTCCGCTTCGCTGCGGGTCTGGCTTCGCCACCGGCGAGCGGCTCGCCTGCAGGCTCGACCGCTCGCCTGACCCTCCGCTTCGCTCCGGCTCCCGCGGCGCGGACCTCCTCCCTCCCTTCGGTCGGGAGACTCTCCGCGCCGCGAACGGATGAGAGATTGCCGCGGAATCTCCAACGGCGAGCCCGTGGCTCCGGTCGTAGGGGCGGCCCTTGCGGCCGCCCGCCCGCGACGGGCAGAGCGTAGACCGTACAATTCCGGCTCGATGTCAAAGTGGATTGAGGCGAGTGCGCCGGCGCGGGTGGATCTGGCGGGGGGAACCCTGGATCTTTGGCCGCTGCACGTTTTGCATCCGGGGTCGGTCACGGTCAATCTGGCGATCGATCTGCGGGCGCGGTGCCGGGTGCGGGCGGGGGACTCCGGGTTTCGCGTGACGGTGCCGGAGCTCGGGTACGAGCGCACGGTGAATGAGCCCGGTCAGCTCCTGGACGATCCGCGCAGCGCGCTCGCCGGGGCGGTGCTCGAGGCGCTCGAGATCGACGAGCCCCGCGAGATCGAGCTCTCGACCGACGTCCCGTTCGGGTCGGGCCTCGGGGGGTCCTCGGCCCTCACGGTCGCCATGACGGCGGCCCTCGCGGCGAGCGTCGATCGTCCCTTCGACGGCGACGGCCGGGTCGAGTTCGTTCGCGACGTCGAGACGCGCGTTCTCGGGAAACCGGCCGGGACGCAGGACTACTACCCGCCCCTCTCCGGAGGCGTGCACACCCTTCGCTTTCAGCCGGGCGGCGTCGGCGTCGACCGGCGTGAGGTCGACCGTGGCGTGTGGCTTCGCCACCTGACGCTCTTCGACACCGGGGCGGCGCATTCCTCGGGGATGAACAACTGGGAGGTCTTCCGTGCGCGCCTGGAGGGCGACCACCTCGTCGCGGCCCGGCTCGACGAGATCCGGGACGCGTCCCGCGAGATGGCCGAGGCCGTCGGGACGGGCAACTTCCGGGCGATGGGTTCGGCGCTCGAGAGCGAGTGGGAGGCCCGCCGCCGGCTCGCTCCCGTCGTTTCCTCGCCGGGCATCGAAGACGCGATCGCCTCGGCGATGGCGGCGGGAGCCTGGGCCGGCAAGGCCTGCGGCGCCGGTGGCGGAGGCTGCGTCGTGGTCCTCGCGCCGGCCGAGAAGACCCCGGCGGTGCGCGAGGCGCTCGGGCGGCTGCAGGGCGGGCGCCTGCTCCTCGTGGCTGCCGAGAATCCGGGCCTGCGGGTCGCCCGCGTTCCGGGCGCCTAGCGCCGCTTCATCCAGGCGACGCAGCGCTCGACTTCCCGCCGCATCGCCGAGGGCGAATCGGCCCGGAAGCGCTCGCCGTGGCCCGGCAGCACCCACTCGAAGTCGTACTCGAGCAGGCGCTCCATCGAGCGGATCGTCTCCGGCCAGGAGTACCAGTTCGCGTCGCGGAAGGCGACGAGGTGGCCGCGGCGTCTCGACCAGGCGAGGTGGTCTCCCGTGAAGAGGTACCGGTCGCGGTGGAGCAGAACGGCATGGCCGCGGGTGTGACCGGGCGTCGGGATGACCGTCAGGTCCGCGTCGAGATGCGCGGGCCCGGTGCCGGTGATCTTGCATTCGATCTCGCGCGTCCCGGCCGTGACGTCGTCCGCGTGAATGACGCGGCGGCAGCCGAACCGCCGGGCGAACGCGGCGTGGTCGGCCACGTCGTCCCGGTGGGTCAGGAACAGGGTCGCCACACCGCCGCGCTCCGCGAGGGTCTTGAGCAGCGGCCCGGCCGCGCGCGGCGAGTCGACGAGGACGTTGCCGGCCGGCCGCTCGAGGAAATAGCTCCAGGCCCCGAACGAGCTTTCCGCCGTGAAGCCGCAGAAGGACACGTTGTCGTCGATTCTTTCGGGGAAGGCGAGGACGCCGGCCGAGGCGTCGGTCTTCGAGACGGTTCCGATCGAGGCCGTCGGGCACGCGACGAGCGCCATCAGCGCGCGCCGACGTTCCGCCTGGTCCGAGGGCTGGGCCCGCACGTAGGAATGACCGGGGCCTTCCTCGAAGACCGCCGGCGCCACGCGGCGGCATGTGTCGCAGTCGATGCAGCTCGCGTCGACGTAGAAGTCGCCGGGGACGTTGTCCGGGAGACGGGACGCCGGGTTCGCCATGGGCCCTAGATCCGGTCGAGCTCCGCGACGGTCTTCTCGTCGACGACGTTGCCGGTGTTGAGGGTGTCGGCCGGCTCGATCAGGACGATCCAGCACTCCTCCTCGGCCGACGGTTTGTGCTCGACGCCCTTCGGGACGATGAAGAGCTCGCCCTCGGAGAGCTCGATGTCGCCCGTCCGGAGTCCCATGCGCATCCGCCCCTTCACGACGAGGAACAACTCGTCCTCCTCGGCGTGGTGGTGCCAGACGAACTCGCCCTGGAGCTTGACGACCTTGACCTGGTGGTCGTTCAGGTCGCCGACGATCTTCGGGTGGAATGTCTCGTCGAAGAGACCGAATTTCTCGAGCAGGTTGACCTTGTGCATGGGCGGCTCCTGCGGTCGCGGTGTCACATCCGCTGCGGCGACGGGATCCCGAGAAGCTCGAGCAGCGCCGCCATCTCCGTACGGAAAATACGCGCGATCGCCAGCCGCCGGTTCCGCACCTCGACGTCCGGTTCCTGGGCGATCGGCTGCCGGTGGTAGAAGTGGTTGAATCCCTGGGCGAGGATGAAGGCGTGGCGGGCCAGGGACGCGAGCTCGAGCGACTCGACCGCCCGCTCGGCGACGTCCGGGGTCGAGGCGGCGTCGAGGGCAATCGACCAGAGGTCGTCGCCCCACCCCTCGTCCGACAGCGCCGATGGTTCGACGGAGGAGGCGATGCCGCCGGCGTCGAGCTTGCGGAAGATGTTGTCGGCGCGGACCAGCGAATACTGGAGGTAGGGCCCCGTGTCGCCCTCGAAGTTGAGGGCCTCGTCGAAGTCGAACGCGATGACCTTGTTGCGCCCGACCTTCAGAAGAAAGTACCGGAGGGCTCCGACCGCGATGGCACGGGCGTCGGCGTCGGCCGCTTCGGCGCCGCCCTCCTCGCCCCGCCGGGAGGACACCTCCGCCCGGGAGCGCTCCAGGAGGAGCTCGACGAGGTCGTCGGCCTTGACCCCCAGGCCCTTGCGCCCCGACATCTCGACGTACGGCTTCTTCTCGTCCTCGGCCGAGAGGCGGTACTCGTCGCCGAACCGGTCGGCGAGCTCGCGCGCCGCCTTCGGCGAGAGGGCCACGATTTCGTAGGAGAAGTGGATCGAGGCGTCGGCCTCCCGGTCGTGGCCGAGAGTGCGCAGGCCTTCCCGGACGACCTTCTGGGGGTACGACTGGCGGACGTCGATCACGTTGTAGACGCGCGTGGCGTGTCCGAACGCCGGCGCGCCGGGGGACCCGCCGGCGTGCGCCGTCCGCCAGACCGGATGGGCCCGGATGTCGGCCGGGATCTCCGCATCCTCGACGGACCCCGTGCTCCAGACGGGCTCGAGGCGCTCGTAGTCGAAGTCGATCGGCAGGAGACCGAACTTCCAGAGCTGGTATGCGATGTCCTTGCCCGTGTAGGTGACGATGCCGTTGGAGCGGACGAGAATCTTGTCGGGCTCCTCCATGCCGGCGAACTCGGCAGACTCGGTCAGACGCAGCACCCAGCAGCCCGCGTGCTTGCCCTCGGTCTCGAGGTGAATCGCGCCGGCGCCCTTCAGGAGCTCGAAGGCTTTCGCCCAGAAGTGCTTGTGCAGGATGTCGCTCTCGCGGGGAAGGAGGTCGTAGGCGATGCCGATCCGGCCCATCGTCGCCAGGTGCGCCTGCGAGACCGCTTCGGACACGACCGCCGCGATCCGGGCCGTCTCGCTGCCGCCCTGCTCCATGGCGTGGAGGACCTCGTCCCGCCAGGCCTTCGTCTCCGGCCGGGCGGCGTATGTCCGCCCCACTTCGGCATACAGGTCCCAGCAGAGATAGGCGAAGCCCTTGGGCTGGAGGGGCCCGCCGGGGAAGCGGCGTTCGGCGATGATCCGGCGGGCCGCCTCGACCGACGTGACGCCGTGGAGGTGCACGAGTCCGCCGACGACGTCGGCGACCTGGACTCCCGTATCGTCCAGATAGTTCTGCACCTCGACGACGTGCCCGAGGTGCCGCAGGACCCGGACGAGGACGTCGCCGAGGACGGCGTTGCGCAGGTGGCCGATGTGCGCCGCCTTGTTGGGGTTGATGTTGGTGTGCTCGACGACGACCTTCCCGGGCGCCGCCGCCGGGGCCTCGGAGCCCGCCAGCAGCGCGCGGACGACCGGGCCGCGGTCGAGGAAGAAGTTGAGGTACCCGGCGCCCTCGACCCGGGCCTCCCGCACGCCGGCCGGAAGGGCCAGGGCCCCTGCGAGCTCGGCGGCGATCGCCCGCGGCGACTTGCGCAGAGGCCTGGCGAGGTCGAATGCGACCGGGCACGCGAGATCTCCGAGCGCGAGCGTCGGCGGTCGTTCGAGGACCACCCGCTCGATCTCGACTTCAAACTTCTCGCGCGCCGCGAGGCGCAGGGACTCCGACAGCTTCGCACGCACGGCGGCCAGCATGGGGCGCGAGTATATCGGGGGGGATTAGAATGCCGGCATGAGCGCCGCCGTCGTCCGCTCGATCGCCGTCCACGCCTCCGCGACCGACGTCTTCGACGCCTTCACGCGCGTCTCCGACCTGCTGTCGTGGCTCTGCGAGGGCGCGCTGGTGGGCCTGCGGCCCGGAGGAAACTGGGCGGTCGGATTCACGAACGCCCGCGGCATGACCGAGGCCACCGTCCTCGGCAAGATCGCCGAGTTCGAGCGCGGCAAGCGGCTCGTCGTCGAGGAGATCTCGTACGAGCCGGCCCTCGGCGAGGCGCTCGCCGGGATCCGGCTCGAGCTCACGATCGCGGAGCAGGACGAGGAGTGTCTCGTGACGGTCGCGCAGGACGTGCCCGACGCGGGCCCCGCCTACGCGGCCTATCGCGGCGAGGCGGCAACCGGGTGGGAATCGAGCCTCGCGGACCTGAAGACGTACCTCGAAGGCCCCCGGCGCCGGCGGATCACGATCGAAGCCGGCCTGATGACGAATTGAGCCCGGAGACGGTGGATACGGAAACCTGCAAGATCTGCGGAGGGGGGGGCTGGGTGCTCGACTCGGCCGGCGGGCGCAAGCTCGCCCACCCGTGCGCCTGCCGCGGAGCCTCGATCGCGCGCGCCCGCCTCGAGTCGGCGGGGATCCCGCAGCGCTATCGCGACTGCACGCTGGACAATTTTTCCGACAACACGGTCAGCCTGACGAGCGCGCGCACCCGCGCCCGGGAGTTCGTCGACGCCTACCCGGCGGTCGAGGCCGGACTGCTGCTCGTCGGGCCTTCCGGCCGCGGCAAGACCCACCTCGCCTGCGCCATCCTTTCGGAGCTCGTCACGACCAAGGGTGTGACGGGCCTCTACGTCGACTTCTCCGACCTCCTGATGAAGATCCAGACGTCATTCCGGCCCGACGCCGATTTCTCGAAGGAGTCCGTCCTGACGCCGTACGCCGAGGCCGAAGTGCTCGTCCTCGACGAGCTCGGCGCTTCGAAGCCCCACCCGTGGGTCCTCGACGTCCTCTACAGCCTGCTCAACTCGCGGTATAACCGCAAGAAGGTGACGGTCGCGACGTCGAACTTCGAGGACGAGATCGACGCGTCCTCGGGCGAGCGCGAGAAGCTCGAGGACCGCATCGGCTACCGGCTCCGCAGCCGCCTTTACGAGATGTGCCTCATGGTGCCCCTCCGGGGAGGCGACTTCCGGAAGGACGTCCTGGGAACGCGGATCCGGTCCAGGTTTTGAGCCACCGGTCCTGCCGGCGCGGCGCGCGCCTCGTTGGACTCGCTCCGACGCTGCTCGTCGCGGCCGCCGCCTGCACGACCCGGCCGCCTGCGCCGGCGCCGCTGCCGTCGCCGGTGGAAGCCCCGGTTCCCGTTCCGGCACTTCCGGTCGCGGTGCCGACGGTCGCGGCGCCATCCGGCGTCGTCTACCGGCTGGGACTCAAGAGCGACCTGACCGAGTTCTCGACGGGCACGGCGGGAACGCTGTGGGTCGTGGCGTCGGGAGAGCGCGCCGAGCTCCTGCAGGGGCCGATCGTGCTTCGGTCCGGCGAACCCGCCGGGGCGCCGGCGTCTTTCCAGGTGCAGGCCGGCGCGTTCTCGCAGGAGGACCCGGCGCGCCGTCTCGCCGAGCGTCTCTCGACCGCGCTCGCAACGTCGGGTGAGGTCGCCTTCTCGGCCGACAGGGGCCTCTACCGTGTGCTCCTCGGCGGGTATGCCGCGCGCTCCGACGCCGAGGCGCTGGTCGAACGGCTCAAGGCCCAGGGCCAGGACGGATTCGTGGTGCCGGGCGCCCCGCGACCCGTAGGGGCGGCGCCGGCCTCGATCGCCGTTTCCGGCGCGACCGGCGCGCCGCTCGAGCTGCCCTCGCCGGTCGACGTCTACGGGCCTGCTCCCGATGTCCGGGTGATGGTCGACGGCGTAGCGTACCGGGGGAGTCTTCGGGTGCTGGTGAACCCTCGGGGAACGCTCAACGTCGTGAACCGCGTCGACCTCGAGGAATACCTCCGGGGCGTCGTGCCCGCCGAGATGGGGCCCAGGCGTTTCGACGCGATCGAGGCGCTCAAGGCCCAGGCGGTCGCCGCGCGGACCTACGCGCTCGCGCATCGCGGTCAGTTCGAGGCCGAGGGCTACGACATCTGCCCCGGGCCCAAGTGCCAGGCCTACGGCGGCGCGTCACTCGAGGATCCGCTCTCGACCGCGGCCGTCGACGGCACGCGCGGACTCGTCCTGGCCTACCAGGGGCAGTTCGCCGACGCGCTCTACGTCTCGACCTGCGGTGGTGTCACCGAGAACGTCGAGAACGTGTTTTCGGGAGGTCCCGTGCCCTACCTCGTCTCCGTCGAGTGCGGGGAGCTCGCGAGCGAGGAGATTGCGGGCGCGGCCGTCGGCCGGGACGGCGGGGCCGCGCGCACCAGTCTCGAGTGGCGGGGCTACGTGCTCAGGCGCCTCGCCCCGCGAAAGGCGGCGACGCGGGCGGCGAGCCTCGAGACGGCGCAGAAGCTCGCCGGCGTTGCGCGGACGGGCACTCCGCCCGCGAAGCTCACGCCCGCGGCGGTGTATCCGTCGCTCGTCGCGGCCTTCGACCTGACCGAGGCCCGCGCCCTGCAGCTGACGCGGCGGGACGAGGCCTACTTCAACGAGTCCCCGGGCGCGGCCCGCGGCCTTTCGGGGCCGGCGAGAAGCGCGTACGAGTTCCTGCTGCGGTTCCGGTTCGCGAACGACGCGCTTCCTCCTGCCGACCGCGAGCTGAAGGAGGAGGAGTACGGCGGGCTCGCCTTCTCGATCGCCCTGCGCACACTCGGCGTCACCGAAGGAAGCGGGCGGTTCCTTTCGAGGGAAGGCTCCAACCTCTGGGTCAAGGCGCCGGAAGGCCGGGTCGGCCTGCCCGTCGACCCCGACGTGCCTTTCGCGCGCCGGATCGGCGACGCCTTCTATCCGGCCAACGTCCTGCGCCTGCGGCCGGGGGACCGGGTGCGCTGGTTCAAGGACAATGGGCGCCTCCTCGCGTTCTGGGTGGAGCTCGATCCCGACGGCCCGACGTACGAGCGCGAATCGGCCTGGACGGAATGGGTGCGGCGCGTGCCGGCCCGCGAGCTCGCGCGGCGCATGGCCGGCCGGATCGCCGGCAACGAGGTGCGCGAGATCACGATCACCAGGCGCAGCCCGACCGGGCGCGCGATCGAGATGCGCGTCCGGACGGATCTCGCCGAGGCAACGTTTCGGAAGTTCGAGCTGCGGCAGGCCGTGGAGATGCCGGAGATGCTCTTCTCGGTCACGAAGGTCGACGGCCCCGGGAAGGAGAAGGCGTTCGTGTTTCTCGGGCGCGGCTGGGGGCACGGCGTGGGGTTGTGTCAGAACGGCTCGTACGGGATGGCCCTGGCCGGCCGGACGTACGATCAGATCCTGCGTCACTACTACACCGGGATCGACATCGTGCCCGCGGGAGCGGTGTCCGCGGCTGCCCCCTCGACGCGGTAGCCGGGGGCGGTAGAATCCCCCCGTGAGCACCGCCGCCCCGGCCGAGCGCGCCGCCATCCTCCAGACGCTTTCCGATTTCTGCGAGGCGGAAATCCGGCCCAACGTGATGCGCTGGGACGAGGCGCAGGAGTTCCCGCGCGAGGTTTTCCGCAAACTCGGCGCGCTCGGGTTCCTCGGGGTCCTCTTCCCCGAGGAGTACGGCGGCGCCGGCCTTTCCTACGCGGACTATGCGGCGATCGTCGAGGAGATCTCGAGCGTCGATCCGTCGGTCGCGTTGTCCCTGGCGGCGCACAACAGCCTCGGGTCCAATCACCTCTTCCAGTTCGGCTCGGAGTCGCAGCGCCGGCGGTACATGCCGAAGCTGACCTCGGGCGAGTGGCTCGCGGCCTGGGGCCTGACCGAGGCGGAGGCCGGGTCCGACTCGAGCGGAACGAAGACGACGGCGGTCCGGGACGGCGATTCCTGGGTCCTGAACGGCGCGAAGAACTTCATCACGAACGCCTCGGTCGGTTCGCTGGCCATCCTGATGGCCGTGACCGATCGCGCCCGGGGCAACCGCGGCATTTCGGCCTTCGTCGTCGAACTCGATAATCCCGGGATTCGGGTGGGGAAGAAGGAAAACAAGCTCGGCATGCGGGCCTCCGACACCTGCACGCTCGTCATGGAGGACTGCCGGGTGCCGTTGGACGCTCTGCTCGGCACCGAGGGCGCCGGCTGGGTCGACTCGATGAAGATCCTGGACGGCGGCCGGATCTCGATCGCGGCACTGTCGGTGGGTCTCGCCCGCGGGGCTTACGAGGCGGCCCTGCAATACTCCAAGCAACGGCGCCAGTTCGGCAAGGCGATCAGCGAGTTCGAGGCCATCCAGTTCTATCTGGCCGACATGGCCACGGAGATCGACGCGGCCCGCCTCCTGACCGATCGGGCCGCCCAGGCGAAGGACGCGGGCGAGCCGGTCACGCGCTTTTCGGCGCAGGCCAAGCTCTACGCCTCCGAGATCGCAGTGCGCGCCACCGACCGGGCGATCCAGATCCACGGCGGTTACGGGTTCACGAAGGACTTCCCCGTCGAGAAGTTCTACCGCGACGTCAAGCTCTGCACGATCGGCGAAGGCACGAGCGAGATCCAGAAGCTCGTCATCGCCAAGCAGCTCCTCGCGGACGGCGCATGACCGCCGGTCCGGGCGCCGGGCCCGACGAACTCGCCCACGGGGTCCTCGCGGGACGGGCGCGCTCGATCGGCCGGGCGATCTCCGAGGTCGAGCGGGATTCGGGGGTGGTGCCCGACATCCTCCGCCGCCTCTTCCCGAAGACCGGCCGCGCGCGGATCATCGGCATCACGGGCCCTCCGGGTGCCGGAAAGTCGACTCTCGTCCAGCGCCTGGCGCAGGCCTTCCGGCGCGAGGGCCGCACGGTCGGCATCGTCGCCGTCGATCCGTCCTCGCCTTTCACGGGCGGTGCGATCCTGGGCGACCGGATCCGCATGGCCGAGATTTACACCGACCCGGGGGTCTTCATCCGGTCGATGGCGACGCGCGGGTCGATGGGCGGTCTCGCCCGGGCCACGAGCGACGCCGTCGACGTGCTCGACGCCGCGGGCTTCGAAGTGATCCTGATCGAAACGGTCGGCGTCGGCCAGGACGAGGTCGACGTCGTGCGAGCCGCAGACACGATCGCCGTGGTGCTCGTTCCGGGGCTCGGCGACGACATCCAGGCGATCAAGGCGGGGATCCTGGAGATCGCCGACGTCTTCATCGTCAACAAGGCCGAGCGCGAAGGAGCGGACCGGGCGGTGGCGGAGCTCGCGATGATGCTCGACCTCTCCCCGGCCGCGGGCTGGCGCCCGCCGATCGTGAAGACCTCGGCGCCCTCGGCCGCCGGGGTGCCCGAGGCCATGAAGGCGCTCGAAGCGCACGGTCGGCATCTCGCGGAGTCCCCGGAGGGGGCGCGGCGCCGCGCGGTCCGAGCGCGCTCGCGGCTGCTGGCGCTTCTCGAGGGGCGGTTCCGCCGGACCGTCGAAGAGCGCGCGCCCGAACCGGACGGCCTCGAGCAGGCCGTGGCCGCCGTGACGGCGAGGCGCGAGGACCCCTATTCGGCGGCCGGGCGCCTCTTCGAGCGGTTCGTCCGCGCGGAAGACGAGGCGCCCGCGGGGAAGGGCGCGTGACGGCGTACAAGATCGACCACCTCGGCGTCGCCGTCGCGTCGATCGACGACGCGCTGTCCGTCTACCGGGCGCTCGGGCTCGTCGAGGTCAAGCGTGAAGAGGTGCCGACGCAGAAGGTCACGGCGGCCTTTCTTCCGGTGGGGGAGAGCCGCATCGAGCTCCTCGAGCCGACCTCGGGAGACTCGCCCGTGGCGAAGTTTCTCGAAAAACGCGGCGAGGGCATCCACCACGTCTGCTTCGCCGTCGAGGACATCGAAGCGGCGCTCACGGACCTGGCGGCGAAGGGCTTTCGGCTGATTCATTCCGCGCCGGTCGAGGGCGCCGACGGCAAGCGCGTCGCCTTCCTCCACCCGCAGGCCGGGCACGGCGTGCTGATCGAGCTGGCCGAGAGCGGCGGGAAGGCCGGCCCGTGAAAGTCGGCGAGTACGTCCTCCTCCATCTCGTGAACCCGCGCGAGAAGTTCTGGGGCCTCTTGCGCGACCGCGACGGGTCGGGACTGACCGTGCGGGGCCTCTCGCTCGAGGGCTTCGAGGGCTGGCTCCACGAGATCGCGCGGCGCGAGACCGTCACGGTCCTGCCGGCGACCGTTTTCTTTCCGCTCCACCGCGTCGAGCGGGTGTTTCTGGACGAGACCGCCGGCGACTTCGTCTCCTTCGCCGACCGGTTCCGCCGAACGGTCGGGGAGGACGCCCGCTACTACCTGACGCCGATGCCGGACGAGAGCCTGTAGACGGTGGGGCGCCGCGCCGTCAGGCGCGGAGGTGGTCGGGTTGCCAGTCGCGGACCTTCTTCTTGATCGCCGAGCGGTCGCGCAGTCCGCTTTCGAGGACCTCGCGGACGAGCCCGGGAAGCTCCCCGTCCGAGGCGAAGCGCAGCGCGACGAGCTGGCCGGTCGAGAGCTCCGGGACGCGGGGTCGGAGGTCGGCCGGGAGGACCTTTTCGAGGCGCAGCCGCATCTCGAGGCGGATGACCCGGTCCTGGACCCTGAGCGCGAAGACGCGCAGGTACCAGGCGAGCCCCAGAAGCGCGAGCGCCATCGCCACGCCCCAGGCCGAGGCGAAGGAGAACGCCCGGAGGGCCTGCCAGAGCGACCAGATGAGGTTGACCGCCAGGATGGGGAAAACGACGAAGTGGTAGAGCGGGACCCACCGCACATGGTTGGCGTGCGTCTGCGGCTCGGCGCCGCTCACAGAATGACGTTCTTGACGAAGAAGTCGGCCGCCGTGATCTGGCCGTTCACGAGAAGCCGCGCCTGCTCGGGGGACATGTCGAGCGTGCCGGCCGGCTCGCCCGACGAGGTCGTGAGCACGACGCGGATCGTGATCGAGACGCCGCGGCTCGCGGGGTCGGAAAGCGCGCGCGCCGTGGCGTTGATGGCGTTGAAGACGTTTTGTTCGGTATTCGTCGTGATGAGGACGCCGGTCTTCCCGCGGAAGTTCGTCAACTTGTACTGCGAGATTCCCGCCCCGTCGAAGACCTTGACGAACGCCGTCTGCAGGGCCGGGTCGACCGTGCCGAACGAGGGGCCGGACCCGTCCGCGGACGGCTTCTGCGCGCCCGTCGCGGGAAGCTCCATGCGCGGCTTGTTGTGGCGGATGTAGTCCTGGATGCGCGCCGGCTGCGGCGCGTCGGGGACGGGCGTGGGCTTCTGGCTGTCGGGCGTGTCGATCGCGATGACGTTGCCGAAGTTCTCCTTGTTGTACTTTTCGGAGCCTTCGACGTCGATTTCGTCGAACTTGATCGCGGTCACGGTGCCGTTCTCGAGCGTGATGATCGCCCGGTCGCCCTTCACCGAGTACTTGGTCCGCGCGAAGATGAGGGAACCGTCCTTGAGCTTGATGACGTAGGCGAACGCCGGCGCCGAAAGCGCCAGGAGCGCCACGAGCGCGATGAACAGGCCTTTTCTCACGATGGCGGGCCTCCTCCGGCGCCCGGGGGCCCCGGTTTGACACGATCTGCCGTGCCTCAGATGATAGCACCCCCATGCTGATCGTGATGGACGCGGCCGCCTCCGCGGAGGACGTCGCCCGCGTCGTCGACACGGTCAACGGCCTCGGTCTCCAGGCACATCCCATTCCGGGCGCGCAGCGCACGGCGATCGGGATCACCGGAAATCGCGGCACCGTGGAACGGGGCGCCTTCGAGAACCTGCCGGGAGTCGCCGAGGTCATTCCGGTCTCGGCGCCGTACAAGCTCGTTTCCCGCGAGGCGAAACGCGAGACGACGGTAGTGTCCGTCGGGGGCGTGCCGATCGGGGGCAAGGCCCTGGCCGTCATCGCCGGGCCGTGTGCCGTCGAGTCCGAAGCGCAGGCCGTCGAGATCGGCCGGCGCGTCAAGGCGGCGGGCGCGACGCACTACCGTGGCGGCGCGTTCAAGCCACGGACGTCTCCCTATTCGTTCCAGGGCCTCGGCGAGAAGGGCCTCGAGATCCTGTCGCGGGTGCGCGCCGAGACGGGCCTCCCGATCGTGACCGAGGTCCTCGACACCGAGACCGTCGACATCGTCGCGGAGCATGCCGATTGCCTCCAGGTCGGGGCGCGGAACATGCAGAACTTCTCGCTGCTCAAGCGCCTCGGCCGCTTGCGCAAGCCCGTGCTCCTGAAACGCGGCATGGCGGCGACGATCGAGGAGCTGCTCCTGTCGGCCGAGTACCTGCTCTCCGAGGGCAACTACGAGGTCATCCTGTGCGAGCGCGGGGTGCGCACCTTCGCCGACCACACCCGCAACACGCTCGACCTCTCGGCCGTTCCCTACGTCCAGCGGATCTCGCATCTGCCGATTCTCGTCGACCCGTCGCACGGCACCGGCAAGCGCGCGAAGGTCCTGCCGCTCTCCCGGGCGTCCGTCGCCGTCGGTGCCGACGGCCTCCTCATCGAGGTGCACCAGGCGCCGGAGCAGGCCCTCTCGGACGGGCCCCAGGCCATCCTGCCGGAGATGTTCGCGGAGCTCGTCGCGGAGATGCGGCGGCTGGCTCCGGTGGTCGGCCGCACCGCGTGAAGGGCCTCCTCGTTCTCGAGGATGGGACGGTCTACCGCGGCGACGCGATCGGCCGCCCGGGCACGTCTTTCGGCGAGATCGTGTTCAACACGGCGATGAGCGGCTACCAGGAGATCCTGACGGACCCGTCCTACGCCGGGCAGATCGTCGTCATGACCGCGTCGCACGTCGGGAATTACGGCATCCGCGCCGAGGAGGCCGAGTCCGACCGCGTCCACGTGGCGGGCTTCATCGCCCGGGACTTTCCGGCGCGCTGGAGCGGCACCGGGGGAGAGCAGAGCCTCGCGGACTACCTCGATGCGTCCGCCGTGACGGGGCTCCACGGCCTCGACACGCGGTCCCTCGTGCGCCGCATCCGGAGCGAAGGAGCGATGCGCGCCGGTCTCTCGACGGAGATCGACGATCCGGCCGAGCTGCATCGCCGGGTCCTGGCTTCTCCCGCGATGGTCGGCAGCGACCTCGCGCTGACCGTCTCGCCCGGTCAGACGCGCGTTGCCCCGGGAGGGAGGGGCCGCAAGAAGTTCCGGGTGGCGGCCGTCGACTACGGCATGAAGCGGAACATCATCCGACTCCTCCAGGCGGGCTCCTGCCGGGTCACCGTGTTCCCCGCCACCGCGACCGCCGGCGAGATCCTGGAAAGCCGCCCCGACGGCATCTTCCTTTCGAACGGACCGGGAGATCCGGCGGCGCTTCCGGGGCCGATCGCAACGATCGCGAGCCTCGTCGAGACGGGCAAGCCCATCTTCGGGATCTGCCTCGGGCACCAGATCCTGGGGCTCGCCTTCGGGGCGAAGACGTTCAAGCTCAAGTTCGGCCACCGCGGCGCCAACCACCCGGTGCAGGACCTCGCGTCGGGCCACGTGGCGATCACGTCGCAGAATCACGGCTTCGCGGTCGACGCCGCGACCCTGCCCGCCGAGATCGAGGCGACGCACCGCAACCTCAACGACGGGACCCTGGAGGGGTTCCGCCACCGGCGGCTTCCGATCCTCGCGGCGCAGTTTCACCCCGAGGCCGCGCCCGGCCCCCACGACGCCAACGTCCTCTTCCACCGCTTCCTCGAGTCGATGGCGGAGGCGCGCAGGTGAAGAGCCTGCCCCTCGAAGTGGCCGTGCGGTACCTCAAGTCGCGGCCCTCGCGGCTGGTCTCGTCGGTTTCCCTCCTCTCGATCTCGGGGATCGCCCTCGGGGTCGCGGCGCTCGTCGTGGCCATGGGGCTCCTCTCCGGTTACCGGACGGAGATCCGCGAAAAGCTGATCGGCGCCAACGCCGAGATCGTCGTCTTCCCCCTGATTTCGGGCGGCGATCCGGACCCCGAGGCGCTCGAGCTCCGGGTGGCGGCGGTGCCGGGCGTGCGGGCCACCGCTGCCGTGATTTATCAGACCGGCGTGGCGTCGTCGCCGGCGACCCCGGACGGCGCGGACGCGGTCCTCAAGGGCATCGACCCCGCGGCCGAGCGTCGTGTGTCCCAGATCGACACGTACCTTCCGGACGCCGAGCGGGCGGTGACCCGCTCCGGCCCCGGGGCTCTTCCGGCGGTCGCGATCGGGGCGGAGCTCGCCCGCAAGCTCGACGTCCGCGAGGGCGACGCGATCACCCTGTCGACGGCCGACGCTTCCGGCGGCCCCGGCCGGTTCGTGCCTCGCTCGGGGCGATTTCGGGTGTCGAAGATCTTTCGGACGAACTTTTCCGAGTACGACACCGAATGGGTGTTCCTCGATCGCGAGGAGCTGCGGCGGCTCGGGCGCATGGAAGGGAAGGCCAACGTCGTCGAGGTGCGCCTCGACTCCGTCCAGGACACCGAGGCGATGGCTTCGGCGATCGGGCGCGCGGCCGGCAACGGCTACTCGGTTTCCGACTGGCGGTCGATGAACGGAGGCCTCTTCGCGGCGCTGGCGATCCAGCAGACGACGCTCTTCCTCGTGATCGGCCTGATCGTCGCGGTCTCGACCTTCAACGTCGTCGCGACACTGGTCATGACGGTCCAGGAAAAGAAGCGGGACATCGGCGTCCTGACGACGCTCGGGGCCGAGCCCGGCTTCTTCTCGAAGGTCTTCCTGTCGCTCGGGGCGCTCCTCGGAGGCGTGGGAGTCGCGTCCGGGGTCGTCTTCGGCGTGCTCGTGTGCTGGGCCATGACCCGGTTCCGCCTGCTCTCCTTCCCGCCGGGGGTCGCCGAGATCTACTTCGTCTCGTACATCCCGTTTCTCGTCCGGTGGAAGGACCTGGCGGCGATCGTCGGCTTCTCGGGTCTCGCCATTCTCTTCGCCGCCTGGGTTCCCGCCCGCCGCGCTTCCCGGATCGACGTCGCCGAAGCCCTGCGTTACGAGTGATCCCGGCTAGAATCCGCGCCATGAAAATCCGGATGTTCGCGATCGGCGCCCTGGCGCTGGCCGTCGTCGCGGCGGGACCGGCGCGCGTCGGCTCCTCGCTCGGCCGCTTTCACTACCGGCCCGACCGGATCCGGATTGGCGAGGTCGCGCACTACGTCAAGTCCAACCTCGACGGCACGAAGCCGTCGCGGGTGTCGATCTTCGTCGCGGCGAAGGACCGCGTGGAGGTCGCCAAGGTCGAAAAGGGCACCGGCGATGCGGCGTGGGTCCGGGCCCGCTTCGACTGGAAGATCTTCACGGCGGATCGGATCGAGGCGGCGGTCGTCGCCCTCGACGGCTCGGTCGAGGAACGGGCGGTCATCGCGGCCGACGTCAAGGCCGGAACGGTGAACGTCCGAGTCGGCGACCGAACGGGGTCGGCGGCGTGGCGCTGGGTTCCCTTCCACGTCTACAACTTCGACTTCACCAGCCTCAATTTCGCGTGGCGGCAGCTCGACGATCCACGCTCCTCGTTCACGATCGGCGTTCTGGACCCGAACTTCGGCGGGGAAGGCGACATCTTCTTCTACCGGGGCGAGGCCCGCATCGAGTACGTGCGCGACGAGCCGCTCCACGGCCGGACCTGCACGCTCCACCGGATCTCCGGCGCGGGCATCGGCGGGACGACCGGCTCGATCTGGGCGGACCCGAAGTCGGGCTGGCTCGAGAAAGTCGAGATCCCGTTTCCCGATAACCCCGACTGGTCGAGCTTCCGGCTCGAGCTCCAGGGCGTCGAGACGATGACGCCCGAGGCCTGGAAGAAGTTCATCGCCGACTCGCTGGCGAAGGCCAACGCGGCGAACCCGAAGACCTAGGCCGCGGGCGTGCTTCCGCCGCGGCGCGCGACGAACTCCTTCTGCTTCCGGATCGCCTCGGCGCGGATGGCGACGAACTCGGGGTCCTTCCGGACCGGATCGAACAATGGGTCCTTGTCCATCGCGGGATAGGCGAGGTAGTTGCCGTCCACGGCCAGACGGAGCAGCCGGAGCGCCCCGTCCCGATAACCGGCGAACGCGAGGATGCTCGCGATGTAGTAGTGGTTCTCGGGATCGCGGTCGGGCCGCGACAGCGCTTCGACCGCGGCCGCGGCTCTGTCGCGCTCGGCCCGGGGCGCGGAGGGGAGCGCGAGCACGGCGGCCTCCTCCATTCCGAATTCGCGGTACAGGCGGGCGGCGTCCTCGAGCCGGCCTTCGCGCGCAAGGAGGCCGGCCTCCCGGCGTTTCGACCAGCCGGATGCGGCGTCGAGCCGGAGATAGTCGCGGGAACGCGCGTAATTGCCGAGCTGCTCGAAGACCAGGTAGCAGGAACGGAATCCCGGGTTGCGCGGGTCGAGCGCGAGCGCGGCGTCGCACTCCCGCGCGGCCTCTTCGGTCAGGCCCGCGTAACGCAGGACGTAGGCTTGCGCGAAGCGGGCCTGGGCGTCTCGGGGACGGCGGCGCACCAGCTCGCGCGCTTTGGCGTCGGCTTCGTCGAGCTTGCCGCCTTCGGTCGCGAGGACGATCAGCCCCTGCGCCGCGACGGTCAGGTTCGGATCGAGCGCCAGGGCCTTCGCGTACGCGGCCTCCGAACGTTCGATGAGAGCCGCGCTGGCCGGGGTGCCGCGCTCGGTGCCGTACGAAGCCTCGTTCCCATAGGAAGCCTCGTAATAGTCGCGCAGTGCGAGGTCGTTCCAGGCCGGAGCGAAGTCGGGATCGAGGCCGACGGACCGCTCGAGTATCTCGATGCCCTGGCGGTTGGGCTCGGGGTCGCTTGGCAGCGACTTGCTGCGGAGGTACAGGTCGTAGGCCTCGGCATTGCGGGGGCGCGTCGAGGCCGTCGTCTCGGCGACCGCTCCGCCGAGGAGCGGAAAGAGCCCCTGGCGCAGCCTCCCGGAGATCTGCTCCCGCAGGCCGATCAGGTCCCCCGACCGCGCGCTCGAGGTGTCGCGCCAGAGCAAGCGGTTCGACTCGGTGTCGATCATCTCGAGGGTGACCCGGAGCTGGTCGCCCTCCTGCTGGAAGTGGCCCGTCAGGACGTCGGCGACCTGGAGCTCCTTCCCGGCCCTTTGCGGGTCGACGTCTCCCTTGGCGTACTTCTGCGTCGCGGCGAAGGGGCGGATCGCGAGTGTGGGGATGTAGGAGAGGGTCGTGGCGATTTCGTCCGGGAGCGCCAGCCGCAGATAGTCGGTCGCGGTGTCGCCGCCGAGATTCTGAAATGGAAGGATGGCAATCGTCGTCTGGCCGCGGGGTCCGGAGCCGGTGGAGGAGCGGTGGGTCGCCCACCAGCCCGCGGCGCCCGCGGCCACGAGAATGGCCGCCGTGACTGCCAGGATCTTCCCGCGGCCGCCGCGCGCCGGAGGCGGCGGGTCGGGCGCCGCTGCCGCGGTCTTGCCGCTCCGGGCCGAGTCCGAGTCGCGCTTGAGGCGCTTCAGGTCGGTCTTCAGCTCCGCGGCACTCTGGTAGCGCAGGTCCCGGTCCTTCTCGAGCGCGGTGTTGACGATGCGCGAGAGCTCCTCGGGCAGCTCCGGGTTGAGCTTGACGGGCGAGACCGGCGCGCGGTTGAGAATCGCGTCGAAGATGATGGCGGACGTGTTCCCGGCGAAGGGCTGCCGGCCCGTGGCCATCTCGTAGAGGACCGCGCCGCAGGAGAAGACGTCGGTCCGGGCGTCGAGCGGCTCGCCCCGCGCCTGCTCGGGAGACATGTAGGCGACGGTACCGATGGCGGTTCCGGGGCTCGTCAGGTCCGCCTCGGCCATCGCCGTGGGCTGGGCCGTGTTGCCGCCGGAGCTTCCGCCGGGCTCGCCCGCCTGCTTGGCCAGCCCGAAGTCGAGCAACTTGGCCTGCCCGCGCTTCGTGACGAAGATGTTGGCCGGCTTGATGTCGCGGTGGACGATGCCGCGGGTGTGCGCGGTCTCGAGGGCGTCGGCGATCTGCGTGCCGAGGTCGAGGAGCGAGTCGAGCTTCAACGGCCCCGGCCCCAGCCGGTCGCGCAGCGTCTCGCCTTCGAGGAGCTCCATGGCGATGAAAGGGCGCCCCGCGTCCTCGTCGACGTCGTAGATCGTGCAGATATTGGGGTGCTGGAGCGAGGAGGCGGCCCGGGCTTCCCGCTGGAGACGCTCGAGGGCCTGCGCGTCGCGGGCGAGCTCTTCGGGCAGGAACTTCAACGCGACGCGCCGGCCGAGCTTGAGGTCCTCGGCCTCGTAAACCACGCCCATGCCGCCGCCCCCGAGCTTGGAAAGGACGCGGTAATGCGTGACGGTCTGTCCGATCAATGGTTCTCCGGCCGCAGGCTGCCGCGCATTCTACTTGCTTCGCCGACCGCTATACTCCCGCCCCGGGTGGCCAAGCGCGACGACATTCGATCGATCCTCGTCATCGGATCGGGGCCGATCGTCATCGGTCAGGCCTGCGAATTTGACTACTCCGGAACCCAGGCCGTGCGCGCCTTGAAGCGCGAGGGCTACCGGGTGGTGCTCGTCAACTCCAACCCCGCGACGATCATGACCGACCCGGCGCTCGCGGACGCGACCTACGTCGAGCCCCTGACGGTCGACTTCCTCGAGCGCATCATCGACCGGGAGCGGCCCGACGCGATCCTGCCGACGGTGGGCGGGCAGACCGCCATCAACCTGGCCCTGGCGCTGGCGGAGAAGGGCATTCTCGAGAAGCGGGGCGTGCAGTTGATCGGGGCCAACGAGCGGGCGATCCGGCTGGCCGAGGACCGGGACCTCTTCAAGAAGGCGATGCTCGAGATCGGCGCCGAAGTCCCGCGCTCGGAGCGGGTCCGGTCGCTCGAGGAGGCCGAGGCGGCGTTGAAGGAGATCGGCCTGCCGGTCGTGGTCCGGCCGTCCTTCACCCTCGGAGGCTCCGGTGGCGGAGCCGCGAAGACCCTTGCGGAGTTCCGCAAGATCGTCGCCAACGGCCTGCGGGAGTCGCCGACCCACGAGGTGCTGATCGAGGAGTCCGTCGAAGGCTGGAAGGAGTTCGAGCTGGAGGTCATGCGGGACACCGCGGACAACGTGATCATCGTCTGCTCGATCGAGAACTTCGACGCCATGGGCGTCCACACCGGCGACTCGATCACGGTGGCCCCGCAGATGACGCTCTCCGACCGCCAGTACCAGGCCATGCGCGACGAAGCCAAGGCCGTCATCCGCAAGGTCGGCGTCGACACGGGCGGCTCGAACATCCAGTTCGCCGTGGACCCGAAGACGGGCCGCCGCGTCGTCATCGAGATGAACCCGCGCGTCTCCCGTTCCTCGGCGCTCGCCTCGAAGGCGACCGGGTTCCCGATCGCCAAGATCGCCGCTCTGCTCGCCGTGGGCTACCACCTCGACGAGATCCCCAACGACATCACGAAGAAGACGCCGGCCTCGTTCGAGCCTTCGCTCGACTACGTCGTCGTCAAGATCCCGCGCTGGACGTTCGAGAAGTTCCCGCGCGCCGACAACCGCCTGACGATCCAGATGAAGTCGGTCGGCGAGGCGATGGCCATCGGCCGCACGTTTCCCGAGGCCCTCGGCAAGGCGATCCGTTCGCTCGAGATCGGGGCCGACGGCCTCGACGACGGTCGGGGGGACCTCTCGCGCGAGGAGTTGCTGGCGAAGCTCGAGGAGCCGACGGCCGAACGGCTCTTCCACCTGCGCCGGGCGTTTCTCTCCGGGATGAGCGTCGACGAGGTCGCCCGCCACACGCGCATCGATCCCTGGTTCCTGGACGGCGTGCGGCGGATGGTCGAGACCGAGGAGGGGTTTGCGGGACGCGACATCGAGGGCCTCTCGCGGGAGGAGCTGCGCGACGCCAAGCGCCTGGGCCTGTCGGACCGCGCCCTGGCCCGGAAGCTCCGGTGCGACGAGGCGGCCGTCCGCGGTCGCCGCAAGGCGCTCGGCATCGTCCCCGTCTACAAGACGATCGACACGTGCGCGGCCGAGTTCGAGGCGCAGACCCCCTACTTCTACTCGACCTACGAGGACGAGAACGAGTCGATCCGCACGGGCCGGCGCAAGGTGGCGATCCTCGGTGGAGGGCCGAACCGGATCGGGCAGGGCATCGAGTTCGACTACTGCTGTGTCCATGCCTGCTATGCGCTCTCCGAGGCCGGGTTCGAGACGATCATGATCAACTGCAACCCCGAGACGGTTTCGACCGACTACGACACGTCGGACCGGCTCTACTTCGAGCCGCTCACCTTCGAGGACGTCACGGCGGTGCTCGACAATGAGCGTCCCGACGGGGTCCTCGTCCAGTTCGGCGGCCAGACGCCGCTGAAGCTCGCGCGCGCGCTCGAGGCGGCGGGCTACCCGATCTGGGGGACTTCGCCCGAGTCGATCGACCTCGCGGAAGACCGCGGCCGGTTCGGCCGCCTTCTCGGCGAGCTCGGCCTCGCCGCGCCGTCGCACGCCGAGGTGAGGACCGAGGCCGAAGCCCTCGACGCGGCGCGCCGCATCGGGTACCCGCTCGTCGTGCGGCCGTCGTACGTCCTCGGCGGGCGGGCGATGGCCGTCGTGTTCGACGCGGGGCGCCTCGCGGCGTACATGCGGTCGGCGGTGGCCAGTTCGCCCGAGCACCCCGTGCTGATCGACCGTTTCCTCGACGACGCCGTGGAGCTCGACGTGGACGCCCTCTGCGACGGCCGGTCCACCTGGATCGGCGGCATCCAGCAGCACATCGAGGAGGCCGGAATCCATTCCGGGGACTCCTTCTCGGTGCTGCCGCCCTGGAAGATCCCGCCGGCGCTCCTCGACGAGATCCGGCTCGCGACGCGGCGGCTGGCCGAGGGCCTCAAGGTGCGCGGGCTCGTCAACATCCAGTTTGCGATCCAGCACGGCAAGCTCTACGTGCTGGAGGTCAACCCCCGTGCCTCCCGCACCGTGCCCTTCGTCTCGAAGGCGATCGGGGTCCCGATGGCCCGGGCCGCGGCCCTCCTGACCATTCCCGAGCGTAGCCTCGAATCGCTTCGCCTTCCGCCGGAACGGGACCCCGTGGATTTCTTCATCAAGGCCCCGGTCTTTCCATTCCGCAAGTTCCCGGGCGAGGACGTGCTGCTGGGGCCCGAGATGAAGTCGACGGGGGAGGTCATGGGGATTTCGCCGCGATTCGGGGACGCGTTTGCAAAAGCCTGCGAGGCAGCCGGGATAAGGCTTCCCCTCGAGGGGCGGGCGTTTCTCACGGTCAATCCGTATGACAAGCCGGCGGTCATTCCGATCGGGCGCGAACTCGCGGACCTCGGTTTCGCGCTCTGCGCGACCGAGGGCACGCGCGACGCGCTCAAGGAGGCGGGCGTCGACGCGGAGCAGGTGTTCAAGGTCAACGAGGGCAGTCCCAACGCCGTCGATCGGATGGAGGCGGGGGAGATCCAGCTCGTCGTCAACACTCCGCTCGGCGGCGAGTCGCGTTTCGACGAGGCCGCGATCCGGGCCGCGGCGCTGCGCCTCTCGATCCCGTGCCTGACGACGCTCTCCGCGGCCACGGCCGCGGTCGAAGGCATCCGGTCCCGCCAGGAGGAGGCGACCGGGGTCGCGCCGCTGCAGGAATACCACCGCACATGAACGGCGAGCCCGCGCGGCGCCCCGGAGGCGTGGCGCGCCTCGCGGCCCTCGCGGCGACGGCCGCCGGCTTTTTCGTCGTTTTTTCCCTCGGATTTCCGCCGGCGGCGCGCGACCGGCTTCCCGTGCTCCTCCTGGCCCTCGCCCTGGGTCTCGCCGCGGCGTGGAACCCGGCCCGGGGGCTCGTCGCCTTCGCGTTTCTCTTCCCGCTCGCGGGCCTGGGCGACCGGGCTTTCGGCGGGGCCGACGCCGTCGCCTGGCCGGTCCTTCTCTTCGCAGGCTTCGCGGCGGGCTGGACGTTCCGGTTTCTCTACGACTTCGAGAACCTTCCCGATCCCTCCCGCGCGGACCGCCCCCTGCGCACCCTCGCGGCGGTCTGGTCGCTCGCGGCCCTTCTCTCGATCGTGCGGGCGCGCACGCTCTGGGCCGCCCTGCACGGCCTCGGTCTGCGCGCCGTCAACATCGAGGGACTTCTCGACGCCGCCGCGATCCGGGACGCCCTGCTGTCGCTCGCGGCGCTCGCTTCGGGCGCGGGGTTCTTTTTCATCCTGCGGCGGTCGGGGCCGGTGCTCCGGTCGCGGGCGCTCCGTGCGGCCGTCGCCGGCTGCGGCCTCTCCGGCGCGGCGGCGGTCGCCGAGCGGCTGGGAATGCCTCCCGGCGAAACCAGCGCGTTCTGGAAGATGACAGGGCGGCTCTCGGGCGGCGCCATCGACCCCAATGCGCTCGGCATCCTTTGCGGCCTGGCGCTCGTGGCCACCCTCGCGGCCCTCGTCGGCGAGGAAGCCGGACGCTTCCGGAGTCTGGCCATCGCGGCCGCGTGCGCCGCGGGCCTCGTGCTGTCGGGGTCCCGCAGCGGCCTGCTTCTCTGCGGCGTGGGGCTCGCCGCCCTCGCGCTCGCGCCGCGTCTGTCCGCGCGGCGACGGCTGCTTTTCGCGGCGGCCGGCGCGGCGGGCCTCATCGTCATTGCAGGCTTGATTCTGCGTCCGGACCGCGGGACTCTGGGCGCGCGCCTCGCGCTCCTTCTCGACCCGGCCCTCCCGGCCGACGCCCGTGCGTCGTCGCGGCCGGTGCTCTGGGCGGGCGCGGTCGACCTGTTCGCGCGGGACCCGATCGCCGGCGGCGGACTCGGGGCTTTCTCCTGGCAGCTTCCAACGCTTCTCGCCGAGCGCGGGCGTTCCCTGCCGTTGCGCGACAACCCGGGAAGCGCATACCTCCAGGCGCTCGCGGAGACCGGTGCGATCGGCTTTCTGCTGACTCTCGGCCTCGCCGTCGTGCTCGCGCGCGAGGGTCTCGCGGCCCTCGGGCGCGGGAAGGAAGAGCCGCTCCTGGCCGGTTGCGGCGCCGGGGTCCTGGGTTTTCTCGCCGCGCTCGCGGTGGGATCGCACTGGTTCGCGCCGGACTCGTCACTGCTCTTTTTCCTCCTCGCCGCCGTGGCGGCGCGCCCCGCGAGGACGGCCGACCCGGCCCGAGCGGCCACCCGGCCGTGGGGACGGTGGCTTTCCCGGGCGGCCGTCGCCGTCTATGCCGCCGCCATTCTCGTCGCGGGCCTCTCGACCCTTTCCGCCGAGGAGGCTTTCCGCTACCGTCGCGGCATGGGCTTCCACCCCAAGGAACAGGGTCCCGGAGGTCCCTTCTACTGGACGCAGCGCCGGTTCGCGATCCGGGTTCCGGCGGGCGAGACGATGCGCATGATGCTCGCCCACTACACGCCCGAGGGGCGCAACGTCGAGCTCTCGGCCGAGGCGGACGGCCGGACCGTGTTTCGCCGCGATCTGCGTCCGGGCGAAGGACTCTCTCTCAAGCTCGCCGCCCCGGGGGAGCGCCCGCGGATCGTCCGGTTCACCCTGTCGCATGCGTTCGTTCCCCGCCGCCTCGGGCTCTCCGCGGACCGCCGCGAGCTCGGCCTGGTTGCGGTTTTCCCGGGGCGGTAGGGGCCGTGGAATTCCAGTTCCACCCGGCTTCCCGCAGCGCCGCGGTGCGAAGCCTCGTCTTCGGAGCCCGCGGCGAGAAGCTCGCCATCCTCCTGGCGGGAGCGGCCGCACTCGCCGCCGTGTCGCTCTGGGTGACGGTGCCGGCGGTGGCCGCGCGCGCCGTCATGGAAGGTTCGGCCCGTGCGAAGACCGAAGAGTCTTCGGCGGCGGCGTCGGAATTCCGCGACGCCGCGGCGCGCACACAGCGCCTGGCCGATCGGGCCCGCGACGCGGGAAGCCTCCTCGCCCGGATCGCCTTCCTCTACGGCGTTTCGCCGACTGAATGGCCGAAGGGACTCAACCCGGAGGCGGGCTGGCTCGCCGGGCGCGACCCCGAACGGCTGTCGGTCGGACTGCCGCGCTACCTCGCCGAGCTCGAGCGGGGGCGGGTGCTTCTCGCCGCGCGCGAGGAGGCGGACCCGGCGATCGCAGAGCGCACGCCTTCGCTTCTGCCGGTCGCCGGCGGCCTCGTCGAGCCCGCCGTGCTGTTCGGCCCGCGCATCTCCCCCTGGACCGGAGCACCGGAATTCTTCATGGGGCTCGAGCTCGCGGCGCCCGCTGGTTCCGCGGTCCTCGCCCCGGCCGACGGCACGGTCGTCTTCACGGGGCGGGTCGCTCCCTCGATGAAGTCGAACTGGTCGCGGTACGGGAGTCTCGTCGTGCTCTCTCACGGGGCGGCGGGCCGGACGCTTTTCGGCCACCTCGCGAAGGTCGAGGTGCGGCGCGGCCAGCGGGTCGCGCGGGGGGACCGGCTCGGAACGGTCGGCAAGAGCCGCTGGACGATGTCGCCCTCGCTCCACTACGAGCTGTGGCGGTCGGGGAGGGCGGGCCTCGCGCCGACCGACCCGCGCTTCGGCATCCTCGACCGCCGGCTCGGACCGCCGGACCCCTCCCTCGAGAAGATGGCGGCCACGTCCGCCCCGGCTCCGGTCGAGGCGCTGCCGGCGCGGTAGCGATGGCGGCCCGCAAGCGTTATGCTGGTCGGGCCGATGACGGAGACCTTCGACCTCGCCGTCGCGATCGCCTACGCGCGCTGGAAGCGTGCGGTCGATCTGCTGGTGCGCGAGGTCGTCCGCCGCCGGGAGAACCGCATCGCCGAAGAAGAGCGGGAGCGGGCCGAGCGGCGGGTGCAGAACCTCCGACGGATCGTGCGCAAGGCCCTCTCCGAGTACAGCCGGGTCCAGCTCTTGCGCCAGTAACGTCTCCAACGCTGCGCTCCGGGTCTGCGCCATGCGGCGCACCGGCTCGCGGCTCGCCTGTGGGCTCGACCGCGAGCCTGGCCCCTCGCTGCGCGTTGGCTCCCGCGGCGCGCGCCTCCTCCCTCGGTTACTTCGGGAGACTTCGCGCGCCGCGAGCTTGAGCCTCATTCGGGTATGGAGAAGACTTTTTGCGCTACACGGTCGCAGACCGACGAGTCAACGACGCGGCGAAAGGCGCCCATCGAAATCGAACGGCTCGGGCTTTCCGGGCCGGATCCGCCGGAAGTCGGGGTGGGCCGGATTCAACAGGAAATTGCGTTCCTGAGGAACGATCGCCGACGGGACCGAGAGCACGGGAGAGCGGGCGGCGCGCGCCCACTCGCTGCCGCGGTCGGCGAGCGCCTCGGGGGCGGGGTAGCGGCGCCAGTCGCGGGGGAGCGCGGCCGCTTCGATCGACTCGATCCGCAGCGCGTCGGGGACGTCGGCCGGAATCGCGACGAGATCGCCCGGCAGGAAGGCAGGGTCGGCGTGGACGAGGAGCTCGAGCGCCGCGAGGGACAGGCTCTGCGAGGTGTAGACGATCGGGGCGCCGCGCCGATTCCACCGGCCTCCTGCCCGCCGTGCTCCCTCGCCGTCGAAGATCGCGTGCGCTTTCTTGCAGAGCCTCCAGACGCGCACGGCTTCCCCTTCTAGCCGACGATCCCGTGGGCGAGGCGCAGGAGGACGGATTCGACTTCCTCCGCCCCGGGGTCCGTATCGAGCTCGGACAGAGGTGTCCGGCCTCCGAGGGCGCGGTTCGGGGCCGCGAGCCAGCGCCCGGCCGTTTCGCGGCTCCCGAGCACCTCTTCGGCGAGCGCTGCGATGCGGGCGAGGCGGACCAGCCGGTCGGATTCCTCGGCCGAAAGCCGCTTTTCCTTCCTGCGCCGGGCGAGGGTGCGCGGCGGGATGCGGAGGATCGAGACGGCGTCGGGAGCGCCGAGCTCGAAGGCCGCCGACACGGCGGCGAGCGACGCATACGGAAGGCCTTCCCGAACGAGGGCCCGAAGCTGCCCGGGGGACTTCGCGGGGACCAGGCGCGGGCCTCCCAGGGCCCGGACGATGTCGGCGGTGCCACTCATGACGCCTCCTGCCACTTGGCAGCTTGTATTATGCCATATGGCCGAAGCCGCCGGGGCACCCATGCGTCATCCTCGCCGGGAGGCCGGGACAGATGGCGTCCGGGTCAGACGCCGCGCGGGTAGCGCCGGACGCGCTCCCGGTGCAGGGCGAGCCTCGCGGTCACGTCTTCCAGACGGTCGCCCCCGGTCAGGGCGAGCAGGGCGTCGGCGAGGACAAACGCGAGCATCGCTTCGCAGATGACGCCGCAGGCCGGAACGGCCGTCACGTCGCTTCGCTCGTAGGCCGCGCGCGATGCCTCGCCCGTCGCGAGATCGACGGAGTCGAGACCGCGCGCGAGCGTCGAGATGGGCTTCATGTGCGCGACCGCCACCACGTCCTCGCCATTGGTCACGCCGGCCTCGAGACCTCCGGCCCGGTTGGTGCGCCTGCGCAGGGCGCCGCCGCGCCCCCGCTCGATCTCGTCGTGCGCGCGCGAACCCCGACCGCGCGAGGCCTCGATCGCCGAGCCGAGCTCGACGGCCTTGACCGCGGGAACCGAGAGGAGCGCCTGCCCGATCCGTCCGTCGAGCCGGCCGTTCCAGGACGCGAAGCTTCCGAGGCCCGCCGGGACGCCGCGCGCGGCCACGAGGATCGAGCCGCCGAGGGTGTCGCCGTCCTTCTTCGCCGCGTCGATCGCCGCCACCATCTCCGGCTCGAGTGACCCGTCGATCGCGCGCAGGGGCGAATCCTCGCGCACCTTATCGAGCGCGGAGAACGCGCGGGGCGACCGCACGTCGACGACCGGCCCGATCGAGAGGACGCCGCTCCGCACCTCGATCCCGCAGGCCGAAAGCAACAGCTTGCACACGGCGCCGGCGGCGACCCGGGCCGCCGATTCCCGAGCCGACGCGCGCTCGAGGACGTCGCGCAGGTCGGCGGAGCCGTACTTCATCCCTCCGGCGAGGTCCGCGTGGCCCGGCCGGGGACGCGTCACGCGCTTGCTGTCCGCTTTGGCCGGGTCGAGCGCCAGGGGGCCCATCACGCCCTCCCAGTTCGCAAAGTCCCGGTTCAGGATCCCGATCGCGATGGGGAAGCCGAGGGTGCGGCCGCCGCGAACGCCGCCTTCGAACACGGCCTCGTCGCGCTCGATCTTCATCCGGCCGCCTCGCCCGTATCCGTGCTGGCGCCGGGAGAGCTCGCGATCGACGAACGACGGATCGACGGTCAGCCCCGCCGGAACGCCCTCGAGGATGGCGGTCAGGCGGGGCCCGTGAGATTCGCCTGCGGTCACGAGACGGAGCGGCACCGACAGAGTCTAGTGCAGGGGCCGGCCCCGGGATGGGGGCGGCGCGACTCAGCCCTCGGCGCGCAGCCAGCGGTCGAGGGCCTCGAGGCGGTGCCGGGCGCGGCGGCCGCCTCGAGCCCGCAGCGACCGGGCTTTTTCCTGCTGCTCGGCCGTGAGGATCGGCCAGATCTCGGAACGGATCCGCGCGCGGAGGACCGCGCCGTCGGCCCGGGCTTCCCCGAGCCGCGCGGCGAGCCGGCGGATCTCGGCCTCGTCGAACGGCTGCGCCAGCGTCGCCGCACGGAGCGCGCGCCGGCTCTCGGCGTCGGCCTTGATCTGCGCGTCGATGGCGTCGGCATGTGCCCGAAGCACGCCGTGCACGCGGGTCTGCTGGTCTTCGGTCAGGCCGAGCTCGCGGACGGCGCGCCGGTAGATGCGCGGCGGGCGGCCCTCGGCGCCCGTTTCGGACGGGTGGGCCGCCAACCGCGCGGCGAAGAGGCCGGAGAGCGCCGCGGCGGCGGCCCCGGCGGCGAACAGAATCGAACGGCGAGTCGCAATGATGCGCATCGAATCCTCCTGTGTCCGACGGGAAGACGAGCGGAAACGCCCGCGGATTACAGCGGGGGGCTAAACTGCCGCCGTGGAGCGAAAGTACGTCCTCAGGACGCCGGCGCGCCTGAAGTCCTACCGCGTCGACTACGACCGGGAGCTCAACGACGAGCAGCGCGACGTCGTCCTCGCGGGCGGCGGCCCGATCCTCGTCATCGCGGGGGCGGGCTCGGGCAAGACGCGCACGCTCGTCTACCGCGTTTCGCGACTGATCGAGTCCGGCCACGATCCCTCGCGGATCCTGCTCCTGACCTTCACCAACAAGGCCGCCCGGGAGATGCTCCGGCGGGTCGAGATGCTGCTCGCCGTCGACACCCGCCGCCTCATGGGCGGCACCTTTCACTCCGTCGGGAACCGCATCCTGCGCCGGTTCGGGACGCGGCTGGGGCTCGGCGCCAACTTCACGATCCTCGACCCCGAAGACGCTCGCGAGATGCTCGAAGCGGCGACCTCCGACCGGAAGATCCCCACGCTCGAGAGGCGCTTCCCCAAGGGGGACGTCCTGCTCGATCTCTACTCGTACACGATCAACACCGGCCGCCCCTTCCCCCAGGTCCTCGCGGAGCATGCGCCCCACTTCGCCGAGCTCGAGACGGACATCGTGTCGGTTTTCCAGCGGTACCGCGAGCGCAAGCGCCTCGGCAACGCCTGCGACTACGACGATCTCCTGCTGATGTGGAAGCGGCTGCTCGACGAGGTGCCGGAGGTGGCCGGCCAGCTCGGGGCGTCCTACGACCACGTGCTCGTCGACGAGTACCAGGACACCAACCGCCTCCAGGGCGAGATCGTCGACGGGATGGCGCGGCTCAAGAAGAACGTCACGGTCGTCGGCGACGACGCGCAGGCGATCTACTCTTTCCGCGGCGCCTCGTTCGAGAACATCCTCGGCTTCCCGCAGCGCTACCCGGAGGCGCGGACGTTCCGGCTCACGCGCAACTACCGCTCGACGCCCGAGATCCTGGCGCTCGCCAACGCTTCGATCGTCCACAACGAGAAGCAGTTTCCCAAGGAGCTCGCGGCGGCCCGCGAGCCGGGAGGCCTGCCGGCCGTCGTCGCGCTGCCGGACGTCGCGGACCAGGCCCGCTTCATCGGCCAGCGCCTGCTGGAATGGCACGACGAGGGCGAGAGGCTCGCCGACCTCGCCGTCCTCTACCGGGCGCACTACCAGGCGCTCGAGCTCCAGATCGAGCTGACGCGGCGGGGCGTGCCCTACGAGATCCGTTCCGGCACGCGCTTCTTCGAGCAGCGCCACGTCAAGGACGTCCTCGCGTTCCTCCGGATCGTCGTCAATCCGAAAGACGAGCTGTCCTGGAAACGGGCCCTGAAGCTCTTCCCGCGCGTCGGGGAGCGTTCGGCCTCGGCCGTCTGGCAGGCGATCGGCGGGAGGCCGGATCCGCTCGCCGCCTTCCGCGCGCTCGACGCGCGCAACGCCGACCTCGGCCGCGGCTCGGAGGCCTCGCTGAAGCCGTTTCGCGCACTTCTCGGCCGACTCGATTCGCCCTCGATCCGCTCGTCGCCCTCGGATGCGATCCGGTCGGTCGTCGAGGACGTCTATCGAGATTACGCACGGGCCAAGTTCCCCAACGGCGACGCGCGGCTGGACGACCTCGAGCAGTTCGCCCAGTTCGCACAGACCTACGACTCCCTGCCGTCCTTCCTGGAGGAGATCACGCTGTTCAACGAGCTCTCGGGCGAGGACGTCGTGGCGGGCGAGCCGGACGACGATCGCGTCGTGCTCTCCTCGATCCACCAGGCCAAGGGCCTCGAGTGGAGCCGGGTCATCGTGATGTGGCTCTCCGAGGGGCGCTTTCCGAACTACCGGTCGGTCGCGACCGACGAGGGGCTCGAGGAGGAGCGCCGCCTCTTCTACGTCGCCGTGACCCGGGCGAAGAACGAGATCGCGCTCGTCTATCCCATGCTGGCCCGCGACCGGTACGGCGTCGACGTCATCCTGGAGCCCTCGCGGTTCCTGACGGAGTTGCCGGAGTCGGTTTACGAACGGTGGACGATCGAGCGGGAGCCGTCCCCGGAAGAGATCGAGGGGGCGGCTTCGGAGCCGGTGAACTGAACGTCGCTCCGGCTTGCGGAGGGCCTGCGCCCTCCGGGCGCACCGGCTCGCGGCTCGCCCGGATGCGGGCTCGACCGCGCGCCTGGCCCGCCGCCGCGCCTTCGTTCCCGCGGCGCGAGCCTCCTCCCTCCCTCCGGTCGGGAGACTTCTCGCGCCGCGAGCGGATGAGACAGAGAGGCGTAAAATGAGAGAGGCGATGAAGGACGACATTTACTCCGCGATCTGCCGCGAGGCTCTCGAGTCCCGCCAGCGGGATCTCGGATCCTTCGTCGACAACGGAATGGCGGGGCTGTCGACGCGGCTGGAGAAGACGCTCCTGAAGCTGCCCGCCGGGCACTTTCTCCTCGGGCTCGGGCCGTACAACGCGGGTCTCGTGAAGCTCGACTTCGACGAGCTCCTGATCGGGCGCGAAGTGCCGGAGTACATCGGGGTCGGCATGCCGGTCACCGGCTTTCGCGTCTCGTCGCCGGACGCCTTCCTGAACGTCGAGGTTTCGCGCCTCCACGCCAAGGTGCTTCGGCAGCTCAACCACGACGGGCCGCGCTACCGGCTGATCGACATGCGGTCGACCTGCGGGACGTACCTGAACGGCGAACCGATCCCGGCGCCCGACGACCTCGCCGGCGTCCTCGAAGAAGACTGCGCCCGCCCTCTGACCTCCGGCGATTTTTTCTCGCTCGGCCCGTCGGCCGTCAATCTCTTCCTTTTCTTCCAGAAGTGACCGCGGCGCGGGGTCTCCGGTTCGCCGGAGCCTGGCCCGCCGTCGGCGTCGGACTCGCCTGCGGCTTCGTCGTTGCGGTCGAACTCATCCGTCGGCTGGGCCCCGCGGTCCTGGCGGACCCCGAGGCGGCGTGGGCCCCGTGGCGACTGCTCCTCGGCCTCGCCGTGGCTGCCGGCGCGGGCGCGGCGGGCGCGGCGGGCGCCGCCCTCTTTGCCTCCTGGGCTCGCGTGCCGGCCGCCGGCGAGTCGCTCGAGCCGCTGTCCCTCGGCCGCGGCACCCTCCTCGTCCTGGCGTTCGCGGCGGTGGCCATCGGCGCGGCCCTGCGCTTTGCGGCGCTCGACCGCATTCCCGAATCGCTCTGGGTCGACGACCTTTCGCTGATCCGGCCGGCGCTCGAGCTTTCGGGTGCGCCGCCGGATTTCGCCGACGCCATCCGCGCCACGCCCTACGGCGTGTCGAAGCCCTACGGCACGATCGGGGTCCTCTACCTCGAGGGATACCGCGCCCTGCTCCGGCTGGCCGGAACGAGCGTCTTCGGTGTCCGTCTCCCCTCGGCGTTGGCGGGAGCGGTCTCGCTACTCACGGCGGCGCTGCTCGGCCGGGCGCTGCTGCCGACCGGGGGGAGCGCTCACCGCCCTCATCCTCGCGGGCCTGCGCTGGCACCTCATCCTGTCGCGCTGGGCCTTCTGCATGATCGTGCTCGCGCCGATCGTGGACGTCGCGACGCTCCTTCTCCTGAGGGCGCGCGGCCGCGGGCGCGCGCCGGCCGCTCTGGCCGCCGGCGCGGTGGCCGGGATCGGCGCGCACGTGTACCTCTCGGCCTGGCCCGCAGCCGCGGCCCTGCTGCTTTTCGCACTCTGGCCGGCCCGACCGGAAGAGACGCGCCGCGCGCGGGCCGTTCGCGCCGGCGTGTTCCTGCTGGGGTTCGCGGCGTGCGCCGCGCCCCTCTTCCTGCTGCGCGAAGGCCGCACGACTCCGTACTTCGCGCGGACCGCGGATCACAACGTCGTCCTCGAGATGCGGCGCGAGCGCTCCGTGCTTCCCCCGGTCTTTGCCGCAGCCGACGCGCTTTCCTCCCCGTGGTTCCTGGCGGATCCCTCGCCGCGACACGATCTGCCGGGCCGGCGGCGGCTCGGCTGGCTCTACGGCGTCCCCGTGGCGATCGCGCTCGGTCGCGCCCTCCTCCGTCCGGGCGAGCCTCTCTCGGGGCTGCTCCTCGCGCACGCGGCCGCGTTCCTCGCCGCGGTCGTCGCGGGCGGGCAGGCGGACAATCCGAACGGGTCGCGCTTCGGCTATCTCACGACGGTCGCCGCCGTGGCGGTCGCTGCGGGGGTCCTCTGGCTGATCGCCCGGGTTTCGCGTGCAAACCGGCGTGCCGCCGCTCTCGCCGCGGTCGGCGCGATCGCCGTGAGCGGCGTGCTTTCCGCCCGCGACGCGTTGCTGACCTGGGGCGCGGACCCCCGCACATTTCGCGGATTCCACGGCGAGGACACGCGCATCGGGCGGGCCGCCGCGCGGTGGGAGCGGTACGGCGCCGTCGACGTCGAGCCCGGCGTCGGTCATTCGCCGATCGCGATCGAGGCCGTCCGCCGCTATCGGTTGGACCCGGACCTCAACGCCGATCCACCCCGGCCGTCCGCGCCGTTGCGCATCCGGCTCGCACCCCCCGGCACGGCAGCGGAGGACGGGGAGCGCCTGGTGGAACAGGTCGAGGACCCGGAGGGGCGCGTGCGGGCGGTGGTGCTGGCGAGCCGGGCGCGACGCTAGCGGGGCATGCCGGCGGGGACGCGCGACGTCTCCGCGAGAACGTCGGGGCCGACGTCGAAGGCCGAGGGCATGATCGAGATCAGGCCCGAGGCGTCCCAGATCCCCATGGTGCGCAGCGGCGGCCGGTAGATGTGAAGCGAGACGGCGCGGGCGCTCGTCGGGGCGAGGCGATGCAGAGTGGTCGGCCCGATGTCGGAGAGATCGCCTTCCGGGCGGGGCCGGCTGTCGGAGAGCTCGGGCTTCTCGTACGGCGTCGTGAAGCGCTCCTCCGCGAGCGTTCCCGAGAGAACGACCATTCCGCCCATGACGCCGCGGTGATCGTGGATCGGGGTCATCTGGCCGCTCTGCCAGGCGATGAGCATGACTTCCCAGTCGTCCCACAGAAGGATGGGATGCCGGACGTACCGCTCCTGCGCGAACCGCACACGGTCGAGATATCGCTCGGTTTCCCGCGCGACCCGCGCACAGAGGCTCCCGGGCGTGGGGCGCTCGGGCCGGCCCGACGCGTCGAGGATGACTTCCCGAACCGCTTCGGCGAAAGTCACGGGGTCAGGAACCGACCTTTGGGCATGGGCAAACGCTCAATTCTCCGCTCAATCAGCGTGACTATAGACCATCGACACAGGGCCAGAGGCGAGGCTTGACCCCATGCTATCGTCCGCCCGCAAATGAAAATCGCGGTGGTCCCCGGCGACGGGATCGGGGTCGACGTCACGGCCGAGGCGGTCAAGGTCCTGGAACGGGTCGCCCGGCGTCGGGGGATCGCCTTCGAGCCCGTCTTCTTCCCGTGGAGCGCGGATCACTTCCTGAAGACCGGCGTGTCGATTCCCGCCGGCGGGTTCGACGACTGGGCGAAGAACTACGATGCCGTCTTCATGGGAGCGTTCGGGGACCCGCGGGTACCGGACATGAAGCACGCCGCCGACATCCTTCTCGGCGCCCGGTTCGAGCTCGACCTCTACGTCAACTACCGGCCGGTCCGCTGTCTCGACGACAGGCTCTGCCCCCTGAAGGGCTTCGGAGCCCGCGACGTCGATTTCGTCGTCTTCCGCGAAAACACCGAGGGCTCGTACGTCGGCTCGGGCGGTCATCTCAAGAAAGGGACGCCGCAGGAAGTCGCGGTGCAGGAGGACATCTCGACCCGCCTCGGGGTCGAGCGGATCGTCCGATACGCTTTCGAGTTCGCGAGCTCCCGCGGACGCCGCCGCGTCGTGATGTCGGACAAGTCGAACGCGATGCGGTTCGTCGGGGACCTCTGGCAGCGAACGTTCGCGGAGGTCGCGCGGGAGTACCCCGCGATCGAGGCCTCCCACCTCTACATCGACGCTCTGTGCATGCAGATGGTCAAGGATCCCCGGCAGTTCGAGGTCGTCGTGACCAACAACATGTTCGGCGACATCGCGACCGATCTCGGGGCAGCGCTCCAGGGCGGACTCGGGATGGCGGCGTCCGGCAACCTCCACCCCGGCCGGGTCTCCATGTTCGAGCCGGTGCACGGCTCCGCCCCGAAGTACGCCGGCACCGGCAAGGCCAACCCCTTCGGCGCCATCCTGACGGCCGGGCTGCTCCTCGATCACCTCGGCCATGCGGCCGAAGCCGCGGCCGTCGAGGCCGCCGTGGCGGCCTGCGTGCACGACGGCCGGGCGACCGTGGACGTCGGCGGGTCGCTCACGACCTCCGCCGCGGGCGACGCGGTCGCCGAGCGCCTGCGCTTCGATTGAGCCGTTCCCGCCGGGATCGGCCCTGCTACAATGCGCGGACGAAGGAGAATCCAAACATGGCTGCTTTTGCGCGCAGATTGCTCGCTGCTTCGGCCGCCGCTTTCTTCATCCTTTCCCTCTCGCCCCTGAGCGCCGCGGACACATTTCTCAACTCCGACGACGCCAAGGAGAAGGACGAGCCGCACAAGTTCCTGCCAGACTACGACAAGCTCGTCAAGGGCAAGGACGCCGACTGGGTCTACTTCCCGAAAGGCAGCCTCAAGTCCTACAAGACCGTTTTGGTCAAGGACTTCGAGTCCAACGGCAGGGGCCGCGACTCCCGGGACGCCGCCCGGGAAGGCAAGGAATACGCGGAGCAGTGGCTCGGGAAGGAAGGCTTCGACATCGTCGAGAAAGGCGCAGACCTCGTCATCGAGGGCAACGTCTTCAACGCGTGGGAGCCGAGCGGCGCCGCCCGGTACTGGGGCGGATGGGCCGCCAATCCGGGCGTGGGCCTCGAGCTTCTGATCAAGGACAAGAGCGGTGCCGTGGTCGGCGAGCTCCGGCAGAAGGCCAAGGGCTCCACGATCCCCGACGCTGTCGAAAACGGCCTCGAGGACATGTGCAAGTCGATCGCCAGGGGCAAATAACCGCGCGCCGTATTTGTCTATAAGCTATTGCATATAAACAACTTGATCCGCATCGACGGGGCCCGGTCACGGAACCGGGCCCTCGTCGTGGTACCGTTTACGGCCTCAAGGAGCAGCGCCGATTTCTGAACCCAGCCACGCCGTAACCCTCCCCGAAACCGGACTGACCGCGCTCTTCGGAATCGCCGACGAAAACCTGCGGGCCATCGAGAACGCCTTCGGCGTTCGGCTTCAGGCTCGCGGCAGCGAGATCGCCGTCGTCGGGGGGGAGGCTGCGGCCCAGGATGCCGCCCGCCGGCTTCTCTCGGGGCTTTCCGACCTCATGGCCGGCGGCTTTCCCCTGCGCGGCGCAGACGTGGCGACGGCGATCCGGGTCGCCCGCGAGGACCCTGGGGTGTCCCTGACTGAGTTCTTCACGGACAGCCCGTTCGGGCCGACCTTGAAGTCGGTCGTCACGGTCCGGAACATCAAGCAGCGCCTCTACGTCCAGACGATCGACCGTCACGACCTCGTCTTCGCGATCGGCCCGGCCGGCACCGGCAAGACCTATCTCGCCGTCGCGATGGCGGCGGCGGCGTTACTCGAGAAGAAGGTCAAGCGGATCGTCCTCGCGCGGCCGGCCGTGGAGGCCGGCGAGCGCCTGGGGTTTCTGCCGGGAGACCTCGTCGAGAAGGTCAACCCGTACCTGCGCCCCCTTTACGACGCCCTCTACGACATCCTGGGCTACGAGCGCACCGCGAAGCTCCTGGAGCGGGGCATCATCGAAGTGGCGCCGATCGCCTTCATGCGCGGCCGCACCCTGAACGACGCCTTCATCATCCTCGACGAGGCGCAGAACACGACGCCCGAGCAGATGAAGATGGTCCTGACCCGCATCGGTTTCGGATCGAAGGCCGTGGTGACGGGCGACATCACGCAGATCGACCTTCCCCAGGGCAAGATGTCCGGGCTGCGCGAAGCGCAGCAGATCCTCTCCCGGATCGAGGGGATCAAGTTCGTCCTGTTCGACGAGCGCGACGTGGTTCGCCACGCACTCGTGCAGTCGATCATCACGGCCTACGAAACGCTCGACCGCGAGCGTGAAGCCGCCGCCGGCAACGGCCGGCCCGCTTCCGCCCGCTGAGGACGTCGATGGCGGACGAAGCGCCCGAAGGGCGCACGAAGACCCATTTCGGCAGCCCGGCCGCCGAAGCCGGCGGCGGGTTGCCGCGGCGCCCGGAGCTGCGCCCGTGGCTCTGGGCGATCGCGTACGTCCTCGTGACCACCCTGGCGTTTTCGCCGTCGCTGTCCTTCCGCGACACCCCGGTGACGCCGGGCATGGTGGCTCCGCACGACGTGGTGGCCCCCCGCGACCTGATCGTGCCGGACCCGGACGCGACCGCCCGACGGCGGGCCGAAGCCTCGGCCGAGGTCCTGCCCCTGTACGAGGCGGACGCGATGGCGGCGGGCCGCTTCGAGGAGGAGCTGCGCGCCGCCTTCGTCCGGGCGCGTACGGTCGCCTCGCGGGCCCGTCCCCGCGGCGCCGTGACGCCCGAGGTCCGGGACGCTTTCACGCTTCCGATCGGCGACGAGGCCCTCGCCGCCCTCGCCCGCCAGGGGTTCTCGAAGGATCTCGAGGACCGCTTCGTCGCGATCGGCCTCGACCTCTATCGCACCGGTGTGGCGGACCACCGGGACCTTGCGCCCGAGGCCCGGAGCCGCGGCCTCGCGGTGCGGGACAGCGCGTCCGGACGAGAGACGCGGCTTCGCGAGGCCTCGACCCTCGAGTACGGCAACGAGACCAAGGCCGCGGTGGCCGCGCGGCTGGTGGACACGCCGCTTTCCGTGCGCGAGCGCGCCGAGGCCGCGGCGTTTCTCGCCGCGATCCTGCGACCGAACCTGACCTACGACGGAAATCTCACGGCGTCGCGCCGCGAAGCCGCCGCGCGCTCGGTCGAGAGCGTCTTCACCCGGATCCCGCGCGGCAAGGTGATCGTGCGGCGGGGCGACGAGGTGTCGACGCGCGCGGCCCAGTGGATCGCGGCGGTTCGCGCATCCGCCTCGGACCCCTCCTCGTGGGTCAAGGTCACCGGCGTCCTGATCCTCCAGGTGCTGGCGGTGGCGGCCTACTGGCTCGACGCCCGGCGCCAGCGGCGCCGCAAGCGCGAGCGCTCGGCGTCCGTCGTGTTCGGCTCGGTGCTCGCGACCGGAATCCTGTTCGCACTCGTGACGCGCGGCGGGTTCGCCCTGGCGCAGGCCCTCTCGCCCTCGCTCGAAGGGGCCTCCGGGGCCGTGAACTATGCCATCCCGTTCGCCGCCGGGCCGATCGTCGTCAGCCTCGTCGCCGGCATGGGCCCGGCGCTCCTCGTGGCGCTCGTCCATGCGATCGGGGCGGGCGTGCTGATGGGCCTTTCGTTTCCCTTCGCGCTCTTCTCGGTCGTCGGATCACTCGCCGGCATCTACGGGCTCGGAAAGGTGCGTGCTCGCAGCGTGCTCCTCGCCATGGGCGGAATGGTCGCCGTTGGAAATCTCGTGGCGATCGCCGCGATTCACTTCCTGTCCGCGGGGCCGTGGGGCTGGGAGTTTCTCTACGACGCCCTCGCGGGGACCGCCGGCGGCCTGATGGTCGCCATGGTCGTGGGGCTCTTCCTGCCGATCTTCGAGCACCTGTTCTCGGTGGTGACGGACATCCGCCTCCTCGAGCTCTCCAACCAGAACCTCCCGCTTCTGCGCAATCTGGCCCTGGAGGCCCCCGGCACGTACCAGCACTCGCTGATGCTCGGCCACCTCGCCGAGGCGGCGGCCGAGGCGATCGGCGCCGACGCCCTGCTGGCGCGCGTGTCCGGTTACTACCACGACATCGGCAAGACGAAAATGCCCGACTACTTCATCGAGAACCAGTCCAAGGGCTTCAATCGCCACGACCGGCTGGAGCCCTCGATGTCGGCGCTCATCATCGCGGCGCACGTCAAGGAAGGCGTCGAGATGGGTACGAAAGCGCGGCTGCCGGAGCCGATCGTGACGGCGATCCGGGAGCACCACGGCACCAAACTGATCCGTTACTTCTACCAGAAGGCCCTGACGCGGCACGATCCCGCCCAGGGGCCGGTGCAGGAGACCGAGTATCGTTACCCGGGGCCCAAGCCCTCGACCCGGATCCTCGGGATCCTCATGATCGCCGACGCTGTCGAGGCCGCGTCGCGGACGCTGCTGGAGCCCACGCCGGCGAAGATCCGCGCGATGATTCAGACAATCGTGGACGACTGCCTGCGCGACGGGCAGTTCGACGCGTGCGACCTGACCATGCGCGACCTCGCGACCATCATCGACGCGCTCGAGCGGACCGTCACCACGGTCTTCCATCACCGGATCGACTATCCCGGATTCGACTTCAACCGCGAGAAGGCGCGCCGGCGCACGGGCGCCGTCCCGGAGGCCGCGGGACCGAGGGCCGTCTGATGCGGGTCGAAGTCCAGACCCGGGCGGCCGGAGCGCCGCCGGCCGCGCGCGTCCGAAGCCTGCTGTCCCGCGCGGCCCGGGCCGCCCGCGCGAAAGGGACGGAAGTCTCCGTGCTCTTCTGCGCCGACGCGCGCATGCGGACGCTCAACCGCCGCTACCGCGCGAAGGACCGGTCGACGGACGTGCTGGCCTTTCCGGCGGGGGAAACGGCCGGGGGCTTCCTGGGCGACATCGTGATCTCCGTGCCGTACGCGGAGCGAGAGGCCCGGCGCCGCGCCGAGCCGCGGGCGCGGGAGATCGACCGGCTGCTCGTTCACGGCCTGCTCCACCTGATGGGCTATGACCACGAGACGGACGAGGGGCAGATGGAGGCCCTCGAGGGCCGCGTCCGGCGAAGGCTCGGGATCGCGGACGTCGTCCGGGCGCCGCTCCGGGCGGACCGCCGGCGGAGTACGCGATGATCTCCGTCGTCGCGGCGGCCGTCTGCTACGCCGCTTTCCTGCTGTTCGAGACCTTCGCGCTCGCCCTCGACCGGCTCTCGCCGATCAAGGTGCGGGGCCTCCTCGAGGAGCATCCGGAGCGCGCGCGTCTGCTCTCGGGGGCAGGCCAGGTGGAGATCGTCCGCACGACCACGAAGGTCTTCGTCCAGGCGCTGCTGCTGGCCGGCCTGCTCACGACGGTTTCGGCCCTCGAGACCTTCGACGTCCCGCGCCCATGGCTCTGGGGCGGGGTTTTCTTCGTCGTGGGCTGGCTCCTGACGGAGATCGGGCTGCTGAGGCGCGATGCCAACCGCGATCCCGAAAAGATCGTGGACCGCCTCCTTCCGCTGATCACGGCGGCATCGTGGCTCCTCCTTCCGATCGCCTTCCTGATCCGCCGGATCTTCGCGGGTCGCACGACCAGCTCCGAAAAGCCCGCCGAGGCCACGGAACAGGAAGTACGCGCCTACATCGACGTCGGCCGGCAGGAGGGCATCCTCGAGAAAGACGAGGAGAGGCTGCTGCTCTCGATCGTGGACTTTGGCGACACCCGCGTGCGCGAAGTCATGACGCCACGCACCGACGTCGTCTGGATCGACGCCGCCGCGTCGACGACGGTGCTCTTCGATCTGTTCGTCGAGTCGAAGTACTCCCGCATTCCCGTCGTCCGGGGCACGATCGACACCGTGGTCGGCGTCGTCCACGTGAAGGACGCCCTCCAGACCCTGCGCGCTGGAGCGAACCGGTCGATCCCGGACCTGATGCGCGAGGCCTATTTCGTGCCCGGAACGAAGAAGGTGTCGGAGCTCCTGCGAGAGTTCCAGCGCCGCCACCTCTGGATGGCGATCGTCGTCGACGAGTACGGCGGCGTGTCGGGGGTCGTGACCGTCGAGGACCTGCTGGAGGAGATCGTCGGCGAGATTTCCGACGAGCACGAGGATGAGCGCGAGCCGGTATCCCGGGTGGGCGAGAGCGTGTACTCGATCTCCGGAAAGGCCAATATCGAGGTCATCCGCGACCTCTTCGGCCGCGGCCCGGAAGACGAGGAGTTCTCGACGATCGGCGGATTGCTCTCGAGCCGGCTCGGCCACATACCGAAGCCGGGGGAGACCCACACCGAGTCGGACCTGAAGTTCACGGTCGAGGAGGCCGACCGGCGCCGGGTCTACCGCGTCCGCGTCGAGCCCGTCGGCGCGGCCGTGGCGCCTCCGGCCGTGGCCAAGAAGGCCTAGGCGGGGAACCGGGCGTGTTCCGCGCCGGCTCCGTCGCGGTCGTCGGCCGCCCCAACGCCGGCAAGTCCACCCTCGTCAACGCCCTCGTGGGCGAAAAGGTGGCGATCGTCTCGGACAAGCCCCAGACGACCCGCAAGCGCATTCTCGGCGTGGCCCGGCGGCCGGGGGCCGAGATCGCCCTCTTCGACACGCCCGGCATCCACAGGCCCGAGTACCGGATGAACGCCGCCATGGTGCGCGACGCCACCGACGCCCTGGCCTCGGCCGACCGCGTGCTGTTCGTGGTCGACGCCGCCGCGGAACGGGGGCCGGGGGAGAAGTTCATCGTCGATCTCATCGCGAGGGCCGGCGTGCCGTCGATCCTCGCGCTCAACAAGATCGACCGGGTCCGCAAGGAAAAGCTCCTGCCGCTGACGGCCGAGCTCTCGCAGCGCCACGATTTCGCCGCGGTCGTGCCGGTGTCGGCCCGGACCGGGGAAAACGTGGATCGCCTCTTCGAGGTGCTGGCGGCGAGCCTGCCCGAGGGCGCTGCGGCCTATCCGGACGATTTCCTCACGTCGACCCCGGAAACCGAGTGGATCGGGGAGGTCATCCGGGAAAAGCTGCTCGAGCGCACGCGGGACGAGCTCCCGTTTGCCCACGCCGTCGTCATCGAGTCGGTCCGGGAGGCCGAGGGAAAGGAGATGACCGTCGTGACGGCCTCGATCGTGGTCGAGCGCCAGGGACAGAAGGGCATCGTCGTCGGCAAGGGCGGTTCCATGATCCGCGACATCGGCCGGGCCGCGCGCGAGGAGCTCGAGGAGGAGCTCGGCCGCCGCCTGTTCCTCGAGCTGACCGTGCGCGTGAAGGCCGACTGGCGTAACGACGACGGGTTCCTCTCGAAGCTGCGCGGGGGCCCGGGGACGTAGGGCCCGTCTCGATCGAGGGACTCTCTCCCGGCGGGAGGGGATCACCCGGAGCGCGGGTGAGAGACGCGGTGACCGCGTCGCGCTATTCGCGGACGCGGCTGCGGACGCGCTCGGCGAGGTCGTGGAGCGACTCGGCGAGGTTTTCACGCAGCCGCTCCATCTCGGAGAAGAGCAGCGCGTCGGATTCGTGGCGTCGGACGCGGTCTTCGAGCAGCGGCGCGATCTGCGAGCGGATGTCCTCGGCCTCGCGGCGTCCGAGCTGCGTCTTCTCCTCGAAAGTCGACACGAGCTCGTGGTGTTCGCGCAGGATCGATTCGACCCGGCCCTCGAGCTCCGGCAGTCTTTCGGCGAGCCCGCGCAGCGCCGACAGCTCGCCTTCGATCGGCGGCACCCGCTCGGCGATCTGCGCCACCGCGCCGAGCCGGTCGTCGTGGGTGCCGAGCCGGGTCAGGGCCTCCGCGAGCTCGCGCTCGACGGCCTGGGCGCGCTCCGTCAGGCCGAGCAGGGCCATGCCGACATCGTCGGCGTCCTTGCGCTGCCGGCCGGTCTCGCCCCTCAGGCCCTCTTCGAGCTCACCGACGGCAGACTCGAGGCGCCGCAGACCGGACTCGAGTTCCGCCGAGCGGCCCGAGGCCGTCTCGACGGGGCCCAGGCGCTCGAGGGCGGCGGCGAGGGCTTCCTGGAGACCGCCGAGGCCCCGCTCGAACCCGTCGAGGCGTTCGGCGAGCGACCCGAGTTGCTCGTTCGTCGCGGCCATGCGGTCCTGGATGCCGGCGACCGACAGCGCGAGGCGCTCGGTGGCCTCGCGCTCCTTCCCGCCGTGATTCTCGGCATCCCGGACCCGCTGTTCCAGGACGTCGATCCGGGAATCCTGCGCGGCCTCGGCGGCAAGGAAGGCCGGCTCGTCGGGTGGTTCCTGCATTGGCCAGGCGGCGGGCGGCTGGCCCGGGGCCGCCGGTATCTCGATCTCGATTTCGTCGGCTGGCGACAGAATTTCGGGCGCCTCGTCCCCGTGGGCCGCCTCGCCGGCGCCGGGCCCTTCGTCGTCGTCGCCCGGGATTTCGATCTCGATCGGCACCGCCTGCATCTGAACGGTCGACGCCGGGTTCGATACCGCGTCCGCCTCCTGCGCCTCCGTCGGAGCGGGCACCGCGAAGGGCGAGGCGGCTTCGTCGTCGAGGACTCCCCGGCCGAGCTCCGTCGTGTCGAAGGGGGCCGCCTCGGTATCGCGCGGCACGAGCGACAGAGGCCGGGAGGGCCGCGGGACGCCGGGCCGCGATTCGCGCTTCAGGAGCGAGTCTTTCCATGTCTGCAGGTCGTCCTCGCGGGCCGCGTCGGCCGCGGCCCGGGCGGCGCTTTCCTCCTCGGCGCGCCGGCCCTGGAGGCGCCGCAGGAGGTCGACGAACGTGAGCTTGGAGATCAGCTTGAAGGTCTCGGTGACACCTCGGCCGGCCGAGGCGACGGCCTCGACGAAAGGAAAGGCCGAGAGGCCCAGGGCCTCCTGCATCGCGTCGACCGCGAGGATGTCGGCGAGGTCGCGCTTGTTGTACTGGACGACGACCGGGATGCTCTCGAAGTTGACGGCGTTGACCTTGAGGTTGTCTTTGAGGTTCTGCCAGGCTTCGAGATTCTTCGGCAGCATGGTCCACTGCGAGTCGGCCACGAAGACGATGCCGTCGACGCCCTTGAGGACCACGCGCCGCGTCTCGTTGAAAGCGGTCTGCCCCGGCACGGTCGCGAGCTGGAAGCGGATCTTGTAGCCCTTGATGTCGCCGAGCTCGACGGGGAGCAGGTCGAAGTAGATCGTCCGGTCGGTCTGCGTCTGCAGGTTGAGGAGCTTTCCCGCGGTTCCCGGCTCGAGGCGGTCGTGCAGGACCTTCAGGTTGGTGGTTTTCCCGCAGAGGCCGGGACCGTAATAGACGATCTTGGCCGTCAGCTCCCGGGTGGCTGCGTTGTAGATGACCATGGTGCGATGTTGTGACGCTCATTTTAACGCCGTTTCGGCGCGCCGGCGCAGGTTTTCCGCCCGTTCTTGACGGGGCCGGACCGACCCCGTAGACTCGCGCGGATTTGAGCGACGAGCTGATCAAGAAGGCCAAGATCCTCGACGCCGACCGGATTCGGCGCATGATCGACCGCATGGCGCACGAGATCGCCGAGCGCCAGAAGGACCTTCAGGAACTGGCCCTGATCGGCATCCGAACCCGGGGCGTGCCCCTGGCGGTTCGGCTCGCGGCCCGCCTGTCGGACCTCGTGAAGCAGACCTTTCCGGTCGGCACACTCGACATCACGCTCTACCGGGACGACCTCTCGACGGTCGCTCCACAGCCCCTCCTGAAGAAGACCGAGATCGACTTCGACTTGAACGGCCGAACGGTGCTCCTGTGCGACGACGTGCTCTACACGGGGCGGACGATCCGGGCCGCGCTCGACGGCGTGATCGACCTCGGGCGGCCGCGCGCGATCCGACTCGCGGTCCTGATCGACCGCGGCCACCGCGAGTTTCCGATCGAGGCGAACTACGTCGGCAAGGGCGTCCCGACCGCCAACCGCGAGGTCATCCAGGTGCGCTTCCAGGAGACCGACGGGGCCGACGAGGTCTGGATTCTGGAGAGGCCCGCCTGACGATGTGCATGCCTGGAGTAGGGGCGGCCCTCGCGGCCGCCCGCGAGAAGACGGGCGGGGACAAGCCGACCACCGAAGGCATGCTCCCGTCTGTAGGCAGCGCTGGCTCCGCCAGCGCTTACCCCCGCCCCTGCGCCCCGGTCGAGAGGCCCGCCTGACGGCCGTCAGCCTTCGCTCCAAGGACCTGCTCGGGATCGAGTCGCTGACGCCCGACGAGATCACCCTTCTGCTCGACACCGCCGAGTCCATGCGCTCGATCGGGCAGCGCGCGATCAAGAAAGTCCCGGCGTTGCGGGGCCGGATGGTCGTCAACCTCTTCTTCGAGGCCTCGACACGGACGCGGTTCTCGTTCGAGACCGCGGAAAAGTGGCTTTCGGCCGACTCGCTCAACTTCGCGGCCAAAGGCAGCTCGGTCGAGAAGGGCGAATCCCTGCTCGATACGGCACGAAACCTCCAGGCCATGTCGCCCGACCTGATCGTCATTCGCCACAGCTCGCCCGGTGTGCCCCACTTCCTGGCGCGCCACCTGAAGGCCGGGGTCGTCAACGCCGGCGACGGGGCGCACGAGCACCCCACGCAGGCCCTGCTCGACGCCCTCACGATCCGACGGCGCCTCGGGAAGCTCGAAGGGCTGCGGATCGTCCTGTGCGGCGACATCGCCCACTCGCGCGTCGTACGCTCCAACATCTGGCTGCTGACGAAGATGGGTGCGAAAGTCACCGTCTGCGGCCCGCCGACCCTCCTGCCCGTCCGGATCGAGGCGATGGGGGTCGAGGCGACGACCGATTTCGACGCGGCGCTCGAGGGCGCCGACGTCGTGATGATGCTGCGCATGCAGCTCGAGCGTCAGGGGAAGTCGCTCTTTCCCTCGGTCCGGGAGTACTTTCGCCTCTACGGGCTGGATGCGAAGCGTCTGGCCAAGGCGCAGCCCGGCGCGATCGTCATGCACCCGGGACCGATGAACCGCGGCGTCGAGATCGCCTCGGACATCGCGGACTCCGACCGCTCGGTCATCCTGGACCAGGTTTCGAACGGGGTCGCCGTGCGCATGGCGGTGCTCTACCTCCTGCTCGGTGGGCATCGCTGGGAGGGCGACGCGTGAGCCGGCGGCTCCTGCGCGGTGGGCGTCTGGTCGATCCGGTGGCCGGACGCGACGGGCGCTTCGACGTCCTGCTCGAGGACGGCGCCGTGGCCGAGGTGGCCGACCGGATCGAGGCCCGCGACGCCCAGGTCATCGACGTGTCGCGCCTGTACGTCTTTCCGGGCTTCATCGACCTGCATGCGCACCTGCGCGAACCCGGACGCGAGTACGCGGAGACCATCGCGACCGGCCTCGCGGCGGCCGCGGCGGGCGGTTTCACGGCCGTCTGCGCGATGCCCAACACGAGTCCGGTCAACGACAGCCGGGAAGTCTGCGAGTTCATCCTCGCCCGGGGCGCCGCCGTCCGGGGCGCCCGCCTCCATCCCATCGCGGCGATCACCCGTGGCCAGAAGGGCGAAGAGATGACGGCCTTCGGCGAGCTCGCGGCGGCGGGCGCCGTGGCATTCTCGGACGACGGGACGTGGCTCGCCGACGGCTCGCTCCTGCGGCATGCCTTCGAGCACGCGCGGCTCTTCGGAAAGCCGATCGTCCAGCACAGCGAGGACCGCACGCTCTCCGGGGGGGCGCCGATGCACGAGGGGGCCGTCTCGACCCGCCTCGGCATGTCGGGCCAGCCCGCGATCGGTGAAGCGGCGGCGGTCGCCCGGGACCTGCTCGTCGCCGAGTGGACGGGCGGGCGCCTCCACGTCGCCCATCTATCGACGGCGCGGGCCCTCGAACTCGTTCGCCGGGCCAAGGCCGACGGCATCGCCGTGACTTGTGAGGTGACGCCCCACCACATGATCCTGACCGACGAGGAGGTCGCCGCGTCGGGATTCTCGACCCGCGCGAAGGTGAACCCTCCGCTGCGCGAGGCCTCGGACCTGACGGCCATCGTCGCCGGGATCCTCGACGGAACGATCGACGCGATCGCGACGGACCACGCCCCCCACCACGCCGACGAGAAGGCGGTCGACTTCGACTCGGCCCCGTTCGGGATGGTCGGGCTCGAGACGGCAGCCTCCGTGATTCACGACCGGTTCGTGGCGCGGGGGCGATTCGGCCTGGATCGGTTCGTGACGCTGTTCTCGGCCGGTCCGGCGCGGGTCTTCGGCCTGCCCGGAGGCACGCTCGCGCCGGGCTCTCCTGCGGACGTGACGCTCTTCGATCCCGAAGCCCGCTGGAAAGTCGACCCGCACAAGTTCGTGTCGAAGGGGCGAAGCACCCCCTTCGCCGGATGGGAGCTCTCGGGCGCCCCCGCGGCGACGATCGTCGGGGGCGAGGTCGTCTGGCAGAGGGTCGAGCTCTAGCGCTCCAGCCCGCCGCCGTGCGCCCTTTTCCCCGGACCCTGCCGCTCGCCTTGCTCGCCCTCGCGGCCGCGGCCGTGCCCGCACCGGCCGCCCCGGTGCGCCGCGTGGCGATCCGCGCGTCGGCGGACCTGCCCGGGCCGGGTCTCGACGAGCTCGCCGCGGCGGCGCGCGCCCGGGGCATCGAAGTCGAGCTGGCACGCGAGGGCTCTCCGCCGCCGGCGGGATTCGACCTCCTGCGACTCTCGACGCTTCCGCCTTCGGACGCCGTGCGCACGGCGGTCCTCGTGTTCCCGGTCGCATTCGAGCCGGGGGCCTTCGTCTTCGACGGCCGCGCCTACCGCCGGACGGACGAGGCCGTCCGCCTCACCGCTTCGACCGGCGGGGAAATCATCGTGCTCGGCAACTCCGCCGGGGCCGTCTTCTCGCTCGCCGGCCGCTGGCTGTCCGGCCCGCCGGCCTCGGACTACGAGGTCCTGTCGGGCGAGCTGACGCGCTCCGGGCGCTTCGAGCGCCGCGACGGGCGGCTCCTCGTCGACCCCGTGTCGGACCGTGACCGGATCGCGCAGCGCGACACGTTTCTGGCGTCGTTGAAGCGCCGAACGCGAGGCCTCGTCGTCTGGGAGTATCCCGAGGGCTCGGAGGCCGCGGCGGTGGCGTGGGAGAAGACCGCTTCCCGCTTCGTGCGCAAGGGAAAGCTCGTCGTCCGCGTCTACCCGGACGCGGTCACGAAGGCCGCGCTCACGGGTTCCCTGCGTGCGGCCGACCTCGTCGACGAAGGTGGCCGGCTGCACGTCGACCTCGATGCCCGGGCGCCCGCGGAGCCCGACCAGGTGACCCCCGTGCTGGCGGCGGCGGGACTGGCCGCGGCGGACCCGTCCCTGCTCGACCGGCCGGTGTTGCTGGCCGCGGCCGGCGCGCGGCGCGCGGGCCGCTGGTGGGGGCGCGACGTGAAGACCTTCGCCGCATTCACCCGGGGGGCCGGGGTCGATCCCTCGATCGAGGCCGTCCTCGCCTCCGCGGACTCGCTTTCGCCCGTGCTCGACGTCGGGACCGCGGCGTCCTGGCTCGATGCCGGGGCCCGCCTCGAAAGCGAGGCGGCCGTCGAGAAGTCGCTCGGGAAGCCGGACGCGGTTCTGGCGCCGCTGCTGGCGCGATGGCGGTCCGGGGCGCTCCGGCAGACGGTTGCCCCGCCGGAACGCCGTTCGCTGCCGGCCGGCTTCCTGCGCGGCGTTTCCTATTCCGCGCCCGAAGAGCTCGAGGATTCCCTGGTCTCGGTGCGTTCCCGCGAGGCCCTCCGCCGGCTGGCGGAGGCGGGGTTTGCGTCGATCGCCCTGCGTCCGGGAGCGCTGATGCGCGACCCGGAAGAGGCCGAGATCCTGTTCGTCCGCCGCGGCGCCCGCGGCGAAACGGACGAGGGCCTCGCCCGGGCCATCGGGGATGCGCACGGCGCCGGAATGACCGCGATGCTCGACCCCGAGCTCCTCGTCGCCGGAGGAGTGTCCGCCGCCCGTGTCTCGATGCCGGGGGAGTCCGCGTGGGCCGAGTGGTTCTTTGCGTACCGGCGCTTTCTCGTGCACGAGGCCGTGGTGGCGGAAGCGGCCGGCGCCGACCTCTTCGTCATCGGCGAGGCGCTGACCGCGACCGAAGAGCAGAAGAACGAGTGGAAGAGGGTCATCGCCGCGGCCCGACTCGCGACGGGGGCACCGCTCGTCTACTCGGTCGCGACCGCCGCCGGAGCGGCGGACGTACCGTTCTGGGCGGGTCTCGACGCGATCGGAGTCCAATTCCTCGAGCCGCTCGCGCGCAGCGAAAAGGCCTCGGACGCCGCGCTCGTCGAGGGCGCCCGGGCGGTCGCCCGGCCCCTCGCCGAGCTCTCGAAGCGGCTCTCCCGGCCGGTCGTCTTCACCCGGACGGGCTATCCGCCCGTCCGGGCAGCCTGGGCGACGCCTGAGGGCGGCGGGGGCCGTCCCGCGGCGCCCGAGGACGCGGCCCGGGCGATCGCCGCGGTCTTCCGCGCCCTCGCGCCGGAGGCCTGGTGGCGGGGCGCCTACTGGCCTCCGGCCGAACCGGATGCCCCGGCCGTGGAGAATGCGATCCTCGAAGGCTTCCGCTCCCGGGAGGCGGCGATGCGGTGACCGCGCTCCTCGACGCCGCCGTCGAGGCCGCCGTCGAGGGCGGCCGCGTCCTCATGGCCAACTGGCGCAATCTTCCCCACGGATCGGTGGAGGAGAAGAGGAAGAACGACTTCGTCACGCACGCCGACCGGGAGAGCGAGCAGCGCATCATCGACGTGATTCACGGCCGCTTCCCGGGCGACGCCTTCCTCGCGGAGGAGGGCGGGGCCCGCGGGGGCTCCGGCGCGGGCGCGCGGGAGTGGATCATCGATCCGCTCGACGGCACGTCGAACTTCGTGTCGGGCTTCCCGTTCTGGTGCGTCTCGATCGCGGCGCGCGAGGGCGACGAGATCGTGGCGGCGGTGGTCTGGGACCCTCTGCGGGACGAGATGTACACGGCCGAGCGCGGCGGCGGCGCCTGGCGCAACGGGACGCGCCTCGCGGTCACGGGACGGCGCAGCCTCGAGGGAGCGTTCGTCGCCACGGGTTTTCCGTTCCGCAACCGGCACAAGATCGACTCCTACCTCGCCCTCTTCAAGGCCGTCTTCTTCGACGCGCGCGCGATCCGGCGCGCGGGTTCGGCGGCCCTCGACCTGGCGTACGTCGCGGCCGGCGTGTTCGACGGGTTCTTCGAGTTTCGGCTCGCGCCGTGGGACGTCGCGGCGGGCGCCCTCCTGGTCGAGGAGGCGGGCGGCGTACTCACGGATTTCGACGGCGGGAAGCGCTACCTCGAGCGGGGCAACGTCGTGGCCGGGCCGGCGGGCGTGGCCGAAGGCATCCGGCGAGCCGCCTCCGGGATCGTCACCGAAGACACCCTCTAGCCTTCGGAAGGGGCCCGCTCGAAGGCAACGGCCAGCCGGGAGGGAGCAGGACCTGGAAGGTGGCAACGCCGCACGCGCCGCGGCCTATGCTTCGTTCAGGCGGCGCAGATATTCGCGGTCGAACGCGGCGAGCAGGCTCTCCTCGCGCGAGTAGGGTCCCGGCGCGTAGGCCCGCGAGGAGACGCCCCGCTGGGCGAGCTCGCACATGTGCCAGTCCTGGCGGTTCGTCGTGTCCCAGATCTCGACGCCGTCGGAGGGGTCGAAGCCGGGGGCGGCGGCCGACTCCGGCGCGAAAAGGAACTCGCAGACGACCGCGGTCCGATCGGCGCGCACCGGAGCGAGCCTCGTCGCCATCGCGAAGTCGGGCTGGATGGTCAGCAGGAGCGACGGGAAGATCGAGTAGTAGTAGACCCTCTGGCGCTCCTCGTCCGGCAGGTCGGCCAACGGCGCCGCGCAGGGCCGGCCGCTCATGGTCAGGCTGCCGCCCTTCTCGTTGATGAGCATGTAGCCGCCGAGGATCGGGCCATCGCGGAGGTCGTTGGCGCCGCTCCGATAGTGGGAGAGCTTCGCGAGCGCGGGATGGACCGGCGGGCAGTGATAACACTCCGAGAAGTTCTGGAAGATCAGCTTCCAGTTGGCCTGGACGTCGTACGCGATGCGCCGGGAGGTCGCGAGCTCCGACAGCCGCCAGGGCGCGAAGCGTCCGAGGAGAGGCCGCAGCACGTCTTCGAGCGGCTCGGGGCGCGGGGCGAGGTGGACGAAAACGAAGCCGCCCCGTTCTCCGGCCGACGCTTCCCGGAGCGGATGCGCGCTCCTGTCGAACCCCGGCACGTCGGCCATGTGCGGCGCGCCGAGGAGGGCACCATCGAGCCCGTAGGTCCACGCGTGGTACGGGCACTGGATCCCGGCGGCGAAGCGGCCGCTCTCGGTTTCGCAGAGGCGTGTCCCGCGGTGGCGGCAGACGTTGAAGAAGGCCCGCAGCCGCTCGTCCCGGCCACGCACGAGGATGAGGCTCTCCCCGGCGACCTCGCGGAGCGCGTAGTCCCCGGGCCGGGGGAGCGCGTCGGAACGGCCGGCGGCGATCCACGCTCGAGAGAAGAGGCGTTCCGTCTCCCGGGCGAACACCTCGGGCGAGGTGTAGTAGTGGCCGTCGAGCGTCGTCGCCGGCCCGGCAAGGGCGTGCCCCTGGAACTCCACCGGCCCCAGCCTAGCTCCCCGTCGCACGCCCGGCAAGGTAGACTCCGGCGCCGAAGGCGCGTTCGAACATCGACGAGGAGGAGACATGCGGCGACGCTTCACGCGGCGGGATTTCGTGCGGACGGGAGCGGCGGCAGGCATCGCGGCGGCGGCCCCGCGCGGGACCTTCGGGAAGGCGCCGGCGATCGTTCCCGGCGCGGCGGCGGAGCCGGTCGTCATCGCGTCGGCCAACGGCAACTGGTTCAAGAACGGCGGAACGCAGACCTGCGTCGAGAAAGCCTGGACGGGCATGACGGCGGGAACCGACCTGCTCGATGCCCTCATCGAGGGTGTCAACATCGTCGAGCTCGATCCCGAGGACTACAGCGTCGGCTACGGCGGCGTGCCCAACGCCGACGGGGTCGTCCAGCTCGACTCCTGCTGCATGCACGGCCCGCTCCGGCGCGCCGGCGGCGTCGCGTCGCTCGAGGGCGTTCGGACGCCGTCGAAGGTGGCCCGCGAAGTGATGAACGCGACCGACCACCACCTCCTCGTCGGCAAGGGAGCGCAGACGTTCGCCCGCAACATGGGATTCACGGTCGAGGACGACCTCAACACCCCGCTCTCGCGCAAACTGTGGCTCGAGTGGAAGCAGCGGACGGACCCGTCGCACTACCTGACGCCGAAGGAGCGCGAGATCGCCTCCGTCCGGGCGCGCCGGGAGATGGCCGCCGAGGGGCTGTTCCCCGCCTCGAAGATGTACGGAACCATCAACTGCAACGGCGTCAACGCGAAGGGCGAGATCTGCGGCGTGACGACGACCTCGGGGCTCTTCTTCAAGATCCCGGGACGCGTGGGCGACTCCCCGATCCTCGGCGCGGGCCTCTACGTCGACGGGCAGGTCGGCGCGGCGGGCTCGACCGGCCGGGGCGAGGCGAATCTCTACAACCTCTCCTCGTTCTTCATCGTCGAGTGCATGCGCCGCGGCATGCATCCCAAGGACGCCGGCATGGAGGCGCTGAAGCGCATCAAGGCGAACACGGTCGAGAAGCGCCTTCGCAAGAGCAACGGCGATCCCAACTTCAACGTCAACTTCTACGTCCTCAACGCGAAGGGCGAATTCGCCGGCGTCGCCATGTACGGCGAGAATCCGGACGACATCGGCTGGGCCGGGGGAAAGACGAAAGCCGTGCGTTACGCCGTGTGCGACCGCAACGGACCGCGCTCGATTCCGGTGGAAGGCCTCCTGCCCGGCAACGCCAACGGCTGATCCCGGGCGCGCCCGCGGCGCGCGCAGCGACCGGGCTGCCTACTTCGGCAGGTACTCCGTCGGGATCGGATTGTCCTTCGTCTCGTCGGTCCAGATCGCGTTGGCGATCCACCAGCGCCTGCCGTCCCAGTACAGCTCGATCGAGTTGATGCCGCGCATGATGACCGGGCCGTCGACGGTCCGGCGCGACGCATAGGTGCTCCAGACGTGGGCGATCGGCCCGAAGCGCTGGGTGACGCGGTGGATCTCTTTCTCGAAGAAGCCCTGCGCCGTGAGGCTGGCGTCGGAACCGTCCACGAACTGCTGGTGCGTCGAGATCCGGGGCTGGATCCGGCCGTCCTTCCCGATGTCGACCGGCACGAAGCGCACGTCCGGGATGTAGAGCGTACGGTCCCGCGCCCAGTCGCGCGGCTGGCCCTTCGGCCCCGAAACCACCTCGTAGAAGGCACTGATCATTCCGTCGATCGTGCCGACGTCCTCGGGGCGTGGCGCGATGGTCGCGACGGCGACGCCGGGCCTTGCGGTCTGCGCGACGAGAGCCGCCGCGGCGAGCGAAGAGCACACCAGAACTGCCCAGGACTTGAGCTTCATGATTCTCCTCTCGACGGCTGACTGCCGGCCGATTCGACGACGACGCCCGCATACCCGACCACGCTCGAAGTATCGCCCGTTTCGTCGCCGCTGTCGCGCCGGGCGACGACCCGGGCCGGGCCGGCGCCGGCTGCGCGGGCTGCGAAGAGCAGGGTCGTCGCCGGAAGGACCCCGCACATCGAGATCCTCTCGGCCCTCACCGTCTGGAACAGGCCCTCGGCGTCGAGCCGTTCGACGCACGCGAGCGCCATGTCGTCCTTGCCGCGACCGACGTCCCGGCTCTCGTAGTGGTTCATGTCGGACGAGGCGATGAGCAGCGGCGGCTCGGCCTCCTCCGCGCAGACGGCGGCGAGGGCCTCCCCGATCTCGCGGCACAGCGCCAGGCTGGGCTCGCCGACACAGATCGGAACGATCGCGACGTCGGGGCGCCGGACCTGGAGAAACGGGAGCTGCACTTCGAGCGAGTGCTCGCCGCGGTGGGCGACGGCGTCGGGTTCGAGGGCCGGCGCGAGCGTCCCGAGCCGCCGTGCCAGGTCACGATCGACGCGGACCTCGCCGAGCGGCGTGCGCCAGGCGCCGGACGGATCGACGGCCGCCGGACGGCCGAAGCCGGTGTGGTTGGGGCAGAGGATCACGCAGGTCGGTGGAACCCGAAGCCGCGCGTAGACGGCGCCGGCCACGGGGCCCGAGTAGACGTACCCGGCGTGCGGCACGATGGCGCCGAAGGCGGGTGCCGGCGCCGCCTCGGGGGCCGCGAGGTACTGGAGGACGTCCCGGGTGAGCTCCTCCCGCCGGGCGTCGTAGAAGGTGCCGGCGAAGGCCGGAGGCCGCACGGGCATGCGGCGATCCTACGCCTCGGAGTGGCTCAGTTGACGATCAGCGTGGCCTCGGCCGTCGCGCCGGCGAGCCCGGCCCGAATCGTGGCGGCCCCCGTCTTGTGGCCGGTCGCCACGCCGGCCGAATCGACCGAGGCGACGGCGGCATCGGAGGACTGGAAGACCCCGGAGACGTCCGGGATGGCCGTTCCGTCGGGCCCGAAGGCCGTGAGCTGGTAGTGCTGGGACTCTCCCACGTGGACGAGGGCGGTCAAAGGCCGGAGCTCCAGGCGGCCGATCGGGCGCACGCTGACGGTGACGTCGCAGGCGCCCTGGACGTCCCCGATGCGGGCGACGATGTTGGTCGTGCCGGGCCCCACCGAGGTCACGACTCCCTTGTCCGAGACCGCCGCCACCTTCTCGTCCGCCGAGGACCACACGGGCACGAGAGTCAGGGCATTTTGCACCGAGTCACGGACCGTCCACGTCAGCGGGAGGGACGTACCGGCCGGCCCGACGAGCGCAAAGGCCGGCGCAGCGAACTCGATCGAGCTCACGTCGACGATCTCGACGGGGACCTGGGAGCTCACGCCTTCGAACGTGGCGGTCACGGACGCCTTCCCCGCCTTCTTGGCCACGACCCGCCCGCCCGCGTCGACTTCGGCGATGCCGGCATCCGACGAGCTCCACGACGGCGCTCCCGACTGGAGGAGCTCGCCCTTCGTGTCGAGGATCCGGGCCGACAGGCGCTGGGCGCGGCCGAGGCCGTAGATCTTGACGGTTTTCGGGGAAAGCTCGATCGTGGCCGGCTTTCGGGAGCAGGCGGCCGCGAGGAGAACCGCGGCGAACCCGACGGAGCGACGAAGACGCATCGATTCACCTCCGAAGAATGATCATTTTCAGAATAGCACCAGGGCGCCTGGGGTCAGACTTGCATTTCGCGGCTTCGAAGCCTTCCTCCGGGGGTTCGCGAAATGCACGTCAGACACCGTGAAACCTCGTTCACATCCAGCGCAGGATCCTCCGCGCGCGGCGGGCGACGCGGTCGGGGTGCCGGATCGGGTCGTAGATCCGCGGGGAGGGGATGACGGCGGCGAGGGTCGCGGCCTCCTCCCGGGTCACGTCGGCCGCCGCCTTGCCGAGGTAGTGCCGGGACGCCGCCTCGACGCCGAACGTGCGCGTGCCGAATTCGATGACGTTCAGGTAGAGCTCGAGGATCCGCTTCTTCGAGAGGCGCCGCTCGAGGCGTCGGGCGATGGCGAACTCGCGGAGCTTCCGCCAGGGTGTGCGCGCGGGCGAGAGGTACAGGTTCTTGGCGAGCTGCTGCGTGATCGTCGAGCCGCCAACTTTCAGGCCGCCCTTTTCCCAGTTCTTCTCGAGCGCGCCCCGCATCGCTTCCCAGTCGACGCCCGCGTGTTCCCAGAACCGCGCGTCCTCGGCGACGACGACCGCGCGCTGGATGTCGGGCGCGATCCGCGAAAGGGGCACGGGTCGCCAGTCGAGCCGGGAGCTCCGGCCCTCGCGTACGAGCCGGGCCTTGCGGCGTTCCATGAAGGCCGTCGTCTTCGGCCAGCCGGTGGCGAGCGGGGCGACATCGGGCAGGGTGGCCCAGAACAGGACCGCCGCCGCGGCGAGCGCGGCGGCGGCGAAAAGGACGAGGCGCCGGATCACGAGGCCCGGACGCGGTCAGATCTTGGCGGCGGCGATCGACCGGCGGAGTTTCCCGGCGTTCTCGGCCGCGCTCGACGCGCGGACGGGAGCCCGGACCGGTCCCTCGCTGTTCATGACCGCACGGCGGCGATCGACCGGCGGAGTTTTCTGACTCCTTCGTCGGCTTCGTCCTTCGTCAGGACGAGGTGCGGCCGGAAGCGGATGGCGTTGGCGCCCGACGCCAGGCCCATCATCCCGTTCTCGAGGCAGGCCGCGAGCGTCCGGTCGCGCGTCTCCTTGTCCGGAAGGTCGAAGGCGATGAAGAGGCCGCGGCCGCGGACGTTCGTCATGACGCCGGGGAATTCCGCCGAGAGCTCGCTCAGGCGGCCCTGAAGGTACTCGCCCACGACCTTCGCGTTCTCGATCAGGTTGTCCTCGGCGATGATCTCGAGGTACTTCGAGCAGCGGATCATGTCGACGAGGTTGCCGCCCCACGTCGAGTTGATGCGCGAGGAAACCTTGAAGACGTTGTCGGGGACCTCGTCGACGCGGTGGTTCGAGGCGAAGCCGCAGACCTGCGTCTTCTTGCCGAACGCGAACATGTCGGGCTCGACGCCCATTTGCTGCCAGCACCACATCGAGCCGGTCAGGCCGACGCCCGTCTGGACCTCGTCGAAGATCAGCAGGAAGTCGAGCTCGTCGGCCAGGCGGCGAAGACGGCGGAAGAGCTCCGGGCGGAAGTGGTTGTCGCCACCCTCGCCCTGGATGGGCTCGAGGATCAGGGCCGCGATCTCGTCGGGCGTCGCGGCCGCGGCGGCGCGGATCTCCCGCTCGACGGCCTCCTCGGCGGCGGCCACGTCGCGCATCACCGCCTCCGTGACCGGAAACGACAGGCGCGGGCACGAGAGCCGCGGCCAGTCGAACTTCGGGAAGTACCGGGTCTTGCGAGGGTCGGCGGTGTTCGTCAGCGAGAGCGAATACCCCGACCGGCCGTGGAAGGCGTTCTTGAAGTGGAGGATCCGCGTGCCCTTCTCGCCCTTGCCGCTGGCCAGGTTCCTGCGGACCTTCCAGTCGAACGCGGTCTTGAGCGTGTTTTCGATCGCGAGGGTGCCGCCCTCGACGAAGAACATGTGGTCCGCGTGCGAGGGCGGGATCGCCAGCGCCGAGAAGGTCTCGACGAAGCGGGCGAAATGCTCCGTGTAGATGTCGCTGGTGGAGGGCTTCGTCAGCGCGGCTTCCATGAGAGCCTCGCGGAACTCCGGGTCCTGCATCTTCGGGTGGTTGTAGCCCACCGGGATCGTCGCGAAGCAGGAGAAGAAGTCGAGGATGGGCCGATCGCTCCGGGCGTCGTAGAGGTAGGAGCCGCGGCTGCGCTCCATGTCCATGACCACGTGGTAACCGTCGACCAGGATGTGACGGCCGAGGACGTCGAGGACGTTCTTCGGCGAGAGCTGCTCGCGGGTTACGGTCTGCATGGTGGAGCTCCTCAGCAGGCGCAAAAGGGCAAAAACAGCGGGTCGCGGAGAGGGAACGCTAGCAGGAGGGCGAGGGGGGCGTCAACCCTGGGCGGGAGGCTACGAGGACAGCGCGGGGACCCGTGCGTCCTCGAGGCTCGCGGCCGTGCAGCGGTCCTTGCCGTCTTCCTTGGCGCGGTAGAGGGCGGTGTCCGCGGCCCGCAGGAGCTCGTTCTTCTGCTGCTCGACCGAGGCCCCCGCCGTCGCATGCGAACGGATGGAGGAGATGCCGAGCGAGCCGGTGATGACGCCGTGGAGATTGAGCGCCGGCTCGTTGAAGCCGTACGGGCGAAAGAGGAAAGTCGCGCTGCGGATCGCGGTGCGGATGGCCTCGGCGACCTCGAGGCCCACCTCGAGGTTGTGCCCCGGCAGGATCAGGACGAACTCGTCGCCGCCGTAACGGGTCAGCGTCGCGCGCTCGTCGGTCACGGTTCGGCGCAGGATGTAGCCGACCTCCCGGAGAACCTGACTGCCCGCGAGGTGGCCGTGGCGGTCGTTGACCGATTTGAGATTGTCGAGGTCGAGAAAGATCACCGAGAGATCGCCGCCGTCGCGCGAGATGCGCGAGAGCTCCTGAGTCAACCGCAGGTGGAGATAGCGTTCGTTGTACAGGCCGGTCAGACCGTCCCGCTTGGCGACCTCGTACGCGCGCCGGGCATCGAGGAGGTTCTGGATCGAGATCGAGGCGTAGTCGGCGAAGATCTCGAGCAGGCGCCGGTCCTTCTCGCGAAACCCCACGGGGCCGGACTTGTTCACGAGTTCGAGGACTCCGCAGACGGAGGATTCGATCCGGATCGGGACGCAGAGGACGGACTGTGTCTGGAACCGGTCCGTCAGGTCGAGCGTGGGATAGAAGAAAGGATCGTCGACGACGTCGTCGGTCATGTACGCGACGCCGGTCGCGTAAACGTGGCCGACGATGCCGACGCGGGCGTTCATCCGCTTGCCGAGCCGCGCCTCGCCGTGTGCGCCGTACGTCGAGATGAAGACGAGCTCGTTCTCGAGGCGGTCGTCGGAGTTCTTGGTCATCGGGTCGTCGAGAAGGATCGAGCCCGCCGCGGACGGAACGAATTCGTTGGCCTTCTGGAGGATCTCGCGCAGGAAGCGGTCGATCTCGATCTCGCCGGTGTAGGCGTAGTAAGCCTTGTGACGTTCGAGAAAGTTCTCGAGCCTACGATTCTCGAGAGTAAAAACCTGCAAAGCGCCCATCCCGATCCCGAAAATTCTACCATCTGATAGCCTCGACCGCCGTGCGGACCGCGCGAAACGATGCCGTCACAGCATGAGCGGCGGGCTCAAGCCTTTGCGGCCCCGCCTCCCGGCCCGAAAGCGCTGGGGCCAGCATTTCCTGGCGAACCCCGCGACCGCGCGGCGAATCGTCGAGGCCGCGCGCGTCGGGAAGGACGACTGTGTTTTCGAAGTCGGCCCGGGCGACGGCGCGCTGACGCGGGTCCTGGCCGAGACCGCGCTCCGGGTGGCCGCCGTCGAAATCGACCCGCTGCGGGCGGAGGCGCTCGCCCGGGAGCTCGAGGGCGATCCGCGGGTCCGGATCTTTCCCGGCGACGTGCTCTCGCGGCCGATCCCGGACTGGTTGCGCGCCGCGGGATGCGAGTCCGATGCCCTCCTCGTCGCTAACCTTCCGTACAACGTCGCCACGCCGATCCTCTTCGCGGCGATCGAAGCGCGGGACGTCGTTCGCCGGGTGGTGGCGACGATCCAGCGCGAGGTCGCGCGCCGCTTCATCGCCCGCCCCGGACAGGACGAGTACGGCTACCTCTCGGTGAGGGCCGCGACGCTCGCCGAGGGAAGGATCCTCTTCGATCTCCCGCCCGGGGCTTTCCGGCCGCGCCCGAAAGTCACCTCGTCGGTGCTCGAGCTGACGCCGCGGCCCGCGCCGCCCGAGCCCGAGCTCGCCCGCCGCGCGCTGACGCTGGCCTCGCTCGGGTTCAACGCGCGGAGGAAGACGCTCGCCAACGCGCTCGCGTCGGCGGGCCCGCGCGCCGACTGGGAGCGGGCGCTCGAGACGCTCGGCCACTCGCCCCGCGCCCGTGCCGAGGAGCTCTCGCCGGACGAGTTCCTGGAGCTCGCCCGCGGCTGGCGGGCGGCGTGAACGCGCCGCTCGAGATCGTCCCGCTCGGGGGCGTCGGCGAGTTCGGCAAGAACGTCCTCTGGCTCCGCTGCGGCGGCTCCGGCATCCTCGTCGACGTCGGCGTCTCGTTCGCCGACGAGGCCTTTCCCGGCATCGAACGGATTGCCCCCGAGCTCGCGGTGCTCGCGGGCGAGCGGATCGAAGGCGTGTTCCTCACGCACGCGCACGAGGACCACATCGGGGCGCTCGCGCTTCTGCGGAAGTGGTGCGACGCCCCGGTCTACGGATTCCCGTTCACGCTCGCGATGGCCCGGCGCCGGCTCGAGGAGGCGGGGGTCGCCCCGGAACGGCTCGTCGAGGCGGGCGGCCGCGAGCCGATCGAAGCCGGTCCCTTTCGCGTGACGTTCTTTCGGATCTCCCATTCCGTCCCCGACTCGACGGCGCTCCTGATCGAGGCCGGCGGCGCGAGACTCATGCACTCCGGCGACTTCAAGCTGGACGACGATCCGCCCGACGGCGAACGCACGGACCGCGAAGGAATTGCCGCCGCCGCGGGTGCGGGGGTCGACCTCGCGCTCGTCGACTCGACCAATGCGGAACGGCCGGGGCGCTCGCGTTCCGAGCGTGTGGCCGGCGAGGGCCTCCGCACCGCGTTTCGGGAGGCCCGGGGCCGCGTGATCCTGACGACGTTCTCGAGCCACGTCGCGCGCCTGGCGCAGGGAATCGACGTGTCGCTCGCCGCCGGCCGCCGCGTCGCGATCCTCGGACGGAGCATGCGCGCGGTGACCGAGATCGCCGAGTCGATGGGGCGGCTCCGGCTCCCGTCGGGCGCGCGGCCGGCCGCGGCGGACCTGCGCGCGGCGCCGCCGGGCCGCCTGACGTGCCTCACGTCGGGGAGCCAGGGCGAGCCCTTCTCGGCGCTCCACCGGCTGGCGGTCGGCGAGCACGCGGACCTGGAGCTCTCGGAAGGCGACCTCGTGCTGCTGTCGGCGAGGACCATCCCCGGCCACGAGCGCTCGGTCAACCGGATGTGCGATCACCTCGTGCGGCGCGGGGCGCGCGTGGTGCGCGACGCCGAGCCTCCGATCCACGTGTCGGGCCACGCCCATCGCGACGAGATCGCCGAGTGGCTCCGGATGGTGAAGCCGCGCGCGGTCATGCCCGTGCACGGCGACCGGCGAATGCTCGCCGCGGCGGCGGAGGTCGCGCGGGAGGAGGGCATCGGGGCGGACCGGATCCACGTCCTCGACAACGGCGACCGCCTGACCCTCGAGGGCGGGAGCGCGCGCGTCGAGGCCGGCGCCGTCGCCGCCGGCGCCGTCTACCTCGACGCCCGGGCCGAGGCCGTCGACCCGGACATCCTGCGCGAGCGCAGACAGCTCGCCGAAGACGGCGTGGTCGTCGTGCGCCTGCGCGACGGCGAGGTCGAGGTCGCCGCGCGCGGGGTCGCGGTGGACGAGGCGGAGCTCGCGGGCGAGGTGGCGCGGGCCGCGCGGAGCGTTCTCGCCCGGGCGACCCCGGACGGTCGCGACGATTGGGAACGGTCGCGCGCCGAGGTCACGCTCGCGGCGCGGCGAGCGTGCCGGAGGGTCTTCGGTCTCCGGCCCGTCATCGTCGCGCTCGTGCCTTGAGCGCAAGCCCCGGCGGGGCGTCGGCGGACGCGCAATCCGCGTTTGATACGTTCCCCCCGTGAGCTGGCTCGACGCCATCGTCCTGGGAGTCATCCAGGGGTTGACCGAATTCCTCCCGGTCTCCTCCAGCGGGCACCTGTCCGCCGCCGAGATGCTCATGCCCGGGTTCGGGCAGGTGGGACTGCTCTTCGACGTCATGGTCCACGTCGGCACCCTGGCGGCGATCGTCATCTACTATCGCTCGCTCCTGCGGGCGGAAATCGTCGGTCTGGTTTCGCGGGACACGGGCGAGCGTCGCCGCGCGTGGCGCCTCGCCCTGCTCCTTCTCGTCGCGACGGTGCCGACCGGTATCGTGGGAATGCTCATGAAGCCCTGGGTCGAGGCCACCAAGGGCAGCCCGCAGTTCGTCGGTGCCATGGAGATCCTGAGTGGCGCGTACCTCGCGCTGTCGTACCTGCGCAAGGACGGCCGCAAGGACCGGGACACGATGTCCTTTCTCGACGCCGCCATCATCGGGCTGGTCCAGGGCCTCGCCGTGCTTCCCGGGCTTTCGCGCTCGGCGTCGACGATCGCCTTCGGGCTGCTCCTCGGTCTGGCGGGCCGCTGGGCGGCCGACTTCACGTTTCTCCTGGCGATCCCGGCCATTCTGGGCGCCGCGGGCCTGGAAGTCGTTTCGGCCCTGCGCCACGAGGGGCGGGCGTTCTTCGCAACTCCGGACTTCGGCCGATACCTCGCGGGGGCCGCCGTCGCGGCTTTCGTGGGCTACCTGACGATCGGGCTCCTCATCCGGATGGTTTCGACGCGGAAGGTCCACATCTTCGCGGTCTACTGTTTCGTCTTCGGCCTCGTCCTGATCTTCGTGTTCCCGGCTTTCGTCGGCCGTTGATCGGCTAGCGCGGGGGCCGGCTCTGCGTGTTGCGGCGCGCGTGGCGTGCTCCGAGCCGGATCGTCGCGTAGACGAGCACGCAGCACAGGAAATCCACGACGAGGCCGAGGTCCACGTGATTGGGCTGGTTCTGGAGCGCCGGCGGCAGGCCCGGATGGAGGACCGCGAAGTAGATCGCGTTGCCGGCGACGACGGCGATCAGGTACTCGATCCAGCGGCGCTTCGTCACGCCGGAGAATTTATCGCGACTCGGCGGCCGCGGAGGAGAGCCGTTCGAGGGTGATGGCGAGGTGCCGCTGCGACAGGGCACGGCCCTCCGCCAGGCCGTTGCGCTCGCGGATGGCCACGGCCTCGGAGAGAGCGGCGGCGCTCGCCGCAAGGTGCCCGGCGGCCGAGCCCGGGTCGAGCTCGGCGCGGCGCCGGTGCGCCAGGCCGAGATTATGCAGGGTCACGCCGCGGGCGATCTCGCGCTCCGCCGTCCGCCAGACGAGGGCGGCCTCGAAGAGCGCGACCGACTCCGCCAGCTCCTCCGCCGACGCGCCGAGGTTGGCGAGCGCCGTGGCGAAGTTGTGCAGCGCACGGGCGCGCCACCCGCCCTCGGTGTCCTCGGCGAAGTGCGCCAGGGCGTCGCCGAAGAGGGAGCGTGCCCGCGAAAGATCCGCCGCGGGGCCGGGGCTCCCGAAGAAGACGGCCACGTTGTGGACGAACCGGGCGCGTTCCTCGGGCGCCGGAAAAGGGAGCTCCGGGACGAGGGCCCAGAGGTCGTCGGCGAGGGCCCGCGCTCGCGCCGCGTCGCCCGCCTCGCGAAGCTCCTCCTGCGCCCGAAACCAGTCGCGGTAGGCACCGACCGGATCCGCGGCGAGGGCCTCGCGGAAATGCCGGCGGAGCCCGTCGGGTTGGGTCATCGCGGCGACAAGACTATCCGGGCAGCGCAAAGTAGGTCTTTCCGTGCCCGGGACTGTTTTCGTGGCCGATCAGCGCCGACTCGACGCCCGGCGGATCCCCGACGAAGAGGCGAGGGGCCCGAAAGTCCGGCGGCATCTCGAAGACGAAGGTCGTCGTCGACTGCTCGCCCGGCCGGAGGGGCCGATCGAGGGGCGCCGATGGCCCGTGTTCCGCCCCCCATTCGCGGGTCGCGGCGGGCGAGGGTGCGAGACGCCGTCCGACGGCGTCGACGAGATACACGGTCCGGGGATTGGGCGTCAGCGGCGCGTCGCCTCGGAACGAGGCCGTGGTCGAAGGGTCGAACCACGCCTCGACCGTGACGGCGAGCCGCGAGGGCGAGGGAGCCGAGGCGGTCGCGACGGAGTAGGCGATGTGACAGTCGGTCTCGCAGAAGACCTTGCGGACCCCGACGGGAAGCGTGCGGTCGGCCGACGCCGCCGCGGCCCCGAAAAGGAGCACGGAGTAAGCCGCGCCGACGGTCAGGGCCGCCGCTGCGAGCCGGCGCGCCAGCCGTCCCCGGCGCGCGGCGGCCGAGACCGCGGCCGCAACGGCGAGGCCAAAGAGCAGAAAGCCGGTTCCGAGGAACGCGAGCAGGACGAGCGGGGCGAGCGGCGGAACGAAGACGCTGGCGGTGGTCGGCAGAGAACTTTGTAGCATAAAGTAAGCCTCCAAAAAAAATCAGCCGCCGCGGGCGTGCGCGATGAGGGCCTCGAGGTGGCCGAGGTACCGCTCGAGGGCGCGGCGCCCGGCGGCCGTCAGCCGGTACGTGGTCCGCGGCACGCGGCCGTCGAAGCCCTTGGTGCACTCGATGTAACCGGCTTCCTCCAGCCGGCGGGCGTGCACCGACAGGTTGCCGTCGCTCGCGTCGAGCAGTGCCTTGAGCTCGTTGAAGGTGAGGGTCGGGCTCGCGGCGAGCGCGCTGACGATCGCGAGGCGCATCCGCTCGTGAATCACCCGGTCGAGCGCGGGAAGCGGCGACCGGGCGCCCCGGGGACCCGGCGCCGCGGACGCCGGGACGCGGGCCCGGGCCCTAGCCACCGTGCCTCCGCGCGATCAGAAAGCCGAATACGATCTGGAGGCCGCCGAATCCGGCGGCGAGGTAGGCCGTCCCCCAGGCCGACGGCGACGCGAGCGCCGCGGCACCCAGCAGCATGAAGAGGGCCCCCATGCCGAGGACCGGGCGCACGGACATCGCCCCGCCCGTCACGACCGCCGTGCCGTAGAGAAGAAGCCATACGCCCGGAAGGAGCTCGAAGCGGCCGAGTCGCGCGAGGGCGAGCGTGAGGAGGGCGCCGGCCGCGAGCGGGGGCGTGAGCGTGAGGAGGAAGCGGCGCGCGGGGCCCGAAAACATGTCGGCGCCGGTTCGGCGGGCCTTGCGCGCCATCGCCGCGGAGCCGATCGCGATCGCGACGGCGGCTTCGACGAGCCACACGCCGAGCCAGGCTCCGGGCGTCGGTGTCTCGAGCGAGATGCCGGCGGCGAGCAGGGCGGTCAGGCCCATGCCGACGCCGCCCGCGCCCGGCACCGCCGTGAAGGAGGAGGCGCGTTCCATCGTCTCGCGGATGAAGCGGATGTTTTCGGCCGCGTGGCGCTCGAGGGGCTGCACGGGTGAAGTCTGGAGCCTCGTTTGGATTATTGTCAAGTACTTTGCATTGAAAAGTCGATCACGAGTCGAAGAGGGCGCGCTGGGTAGGACCCGGCCGCCGGAAGGTGGCGGTCCGCGCCCCGGCCTCGCCCTTGTCCCGGTTGAACCCGAGCCGCCGGCACTCGATCTCGAAGAGGTTCGAGATCGCCGCCCAGCGCGGGCCCACGCCTTCCATCCGCGCGCCGAAGCGCGGCTCGTTCTTCTTCCCCCCCCGGGCCTGCTGCAGGTTCGACCAGACCCGGGAAGCGCGGTCGGGAAACGCTTCGGCGAGGCGCTCCTCGAAGACGGGAAGGACTTCCGCCGGCAGGCGCAGGAGCGTCAGGAAGGCGCTCAGGGCGCCGGCCTCCCGGGCCCGCCCCAGCACGCTCGCGATGTCGCTGTCGTTGAGTCCCGGGATCACGGGGGCCATCGCCACTCCCGTGCGAATGCCGGCCTCGGCCAGCCGCGCCAGGGTCTCGAACCTCTGCGACGGCGGACTGGCGTTGGGCTCGATCCGGCGAGCGGCCGCGTCGTCGGCGAACGGGATGCTCACGTAGACCACGGCGTCGGCCTCCCGGGCGAGTTGGGCGAGGACGTCGGCGTCGCGGCGCACGAGCGCGCCCTTCGTCACGATGCCGACGGGGTTGCGAAACTCGGCGCAGACCTCGAGGCACCGCCGGGTGATGCCGTAGACGGCTTCGAGCGGCTGGTAGCAATCGGTCACGCCCGAGAAGACGAGCGTTTCACCCTTCCAGGACTTCCGCATCAGCTCCCTGCGGAGGAGCTCCGGGGCGTTCGTCTTGACCACGATCCTGCGGTCGAAGTCCGTGCCGGCGCCCCAGCCGAGGTACTGGTGCGTCGGACGGGCGTAGCAATAAGCGCACGCATGAAAACATCCACGGTAAGGGTTGACGCTGCAGCGAAAGCCCACGTCGGGGCTGTCGTTCTCGGCGATGATCGACTTTGCGGCTTCCTCGAACACCTCGAGCGCGGCCTCGGGCGGCTGGCCGAGCCACTCGGCGTGGACGCTCTCCCAGGGGTTCGGGGGATTGGAAACGGGGCGTGCCACCGGGTTCATGTGGACCCGACCGGCCCGGAGTCCTTCGGCGCGGCCTCGGCGAGGCGGGCGAACTGCTTGAGGCCCTCTCCCGTCAGGAACGGAGCGGCAAAGCGGATCAGGTCGGCGCGGAGGCGCCGAAAGGCCTCGAGCGGGTCCCTGGACAGGCCGGGGTAGCGCATCAGGGTCTCGACGCCGAGCCGCTGCATGTAGTCGGGGTGAAGGAGTCGTCGGGCGCCCGCCGCATACGCCGCGATCGCGACACCGGTCCGGACCTGGATCTCGAGGGACCGGTTGCGCCGCGCGAAGCGGGCTTTGGCCGCATTTTCCTCGCGCAGGACCTGACGCTTGAAGCCATGGGCCTTCATCACGTCCTCGAGAAGCCGCGAGCCCTCTTCGGCGAGGTCCGCGTCCTTGCGCCGGGGAGGGGGGCGGCGCAGGGCCTCCATGAGGGAGTCGATGCGGCCGCGCAGCTCGTCGCGCGTGGCGCGAAACGCCGCCATGCGGGCGTCGTCGTCGCCGCGCATGAAGCTCGGGTCTTCGATCGACCAGTGCACCAGGTGGCGCGCCCCGGGCCAGCTCGGGCAGTCCGCCGCCGCGGAATCGCAGACGGTCACGACGAGGTCGAGGGTGGCGTCCCGGAACTCCTCGGCCGGCTTCGAGCGAGCCTCGTCGACGTGCACGCCGAGTTCTTCGATCGCGCGGACCGCGAGCGGGTGGACGAACCCGGCGGGACGGGACCCGGCCGATACCGGGTCGAGGAGATCGCCGTAGTCGAGCCGGGCAAGGGCCTCGGCCATCTGGCTGCGGGCCGCGTTGCCGGTGCAGAGAAAGAGGATGCGCTTGCGGTCTTCGGGCACGTCCCTTTCTATACCGCAATCGCCCGTGGCCGATCCCGGGGATCGCCGGAACGGGAGGTGCGCGGCTCGCGGGCGCGGTGCGCGGCCCCTGCCCGTAGCCGAATCGCGCGTTCCGCCCCATAATGGGTGGATTGAGCGAAGGATCCTTCTGGAAGAGCCGCCTCGCCGGTGAGGCGATCGGGGTCGTGCTGCTGCTCGCGGGCCTCCTCGCGGCGCTGGCCCTGCTGTCCTACGACCCCCGGGACCCGAACATCTTCTCCTGGACGGCCGGGGGGGAGGCCGCGAGTCCGAACAACTGGATCGGGGGCTTCGGCGCCTCGCTCGGCGCCGCCCTCTACGCGCTCTTCGGCTTCGCGGCCTGGGGCGTGACGGGGCTCGTGTTCGTGCTCGGCTGGCGCCGGTTCTGGGGACGGCCGCTTCCCAACCCGGCATCGAAGGCGGCGGGGGTCGGGATCCTTCTCTTTTCGCTGCCGATGTTGATCTCTCTGGCGCTCGGGCGGCGGCGGATGTTCGGCGAGGAGGCGGAAACGGGAGGGATCGTCGGGCGGGCGCTCGCGGACGCCTTCCGCGGCCGGATCGGAACGACCGGCGCTGTGCTCGTGGCCGGGACCCTGGTCCTCCTCGCCGTGCCGCTGGCGACGCAGGTTTCGCTCGGAGACGTTTTCCTCCGGCTGCGCGTCCGGTTTGCGGGCCTTTTCTCGCGCCTGACGGTGGGGTGGGCGCGCCGGAGCGACCGCCGCACCAAGGAGCGCCTGCGGCGCACGGTCGTCACGAAGCACCTCGAGAAGGCGCGCCACGGCGAGATTTCGCTGGACGAGATTCCGTTCGCCGTCGAGGAGGCTCCGCCGATCGTCCGGGAGCTGCCCGGGCCGGGCAAGTTCTCGATCAAGAAGACGACGGCCGCGCCGGTCAAGGCGAAGCTGGCGCCCGCGGCGCCGAAGAGGAAGCCCGAGGCCCAGCAAAGCCTTCCGCTGACGGTCGCCGGCTACACCTATCCGCCCGTGTCGCTCCTGGAGAAGCGCGAGCAGTCGTCGGCGATCGACCGCAAGGCGCTGGCCGAGACGGGACGCCAGATCGCGTCCAAGTGCGCCGAGTTCGACGTCGAGGGCGAGGTCGCCGAGTACCACCCCGGCCCCGTCGTCACGACCTACGAGTTCCGGCCGGCGGCCGGCATCAAGGTCAACCAGGTCATGGGTCTGTCCGAAGACCTCGCGCTCGCGCTCTCGGCCGAGTCGATCCGGGTCGAGCGGCTCCCGGGGAGGGCGAGCGTCGGCATCGAGGTTCCCAACCCCGGCGGTGGCGAGATCATCGCGATCCGCGACGTCATCGAGTCGGAGCGCTTTCAGGGCTCGCGCTCGCTGCTGACGCTCGCTCTCGGCAAGGACATCCACGGCGAGCCCGTGATCGACGATCTGCGCGCCATGCCTCATCTTCTGATCGCCGGAACGACAGGCTCGGGAAAGAGCGTCGGGATCAACGCGCTCATCACCTCCATCCTCTACAAGGCGCGTCCCGACCAGGTGAAGCTCATCCTCATCGACCCGAAGATGGTCGAGCTCGAGATGTACGAGAACCTCCCGCACCTGGCGACCCCCATCATCACGGACCCGAAGAAAGCCGCGAACGCACTGAAGTGGGCGGTCTCGACGATGGAGGAGCGATTCCAGACGCTCTCGGACTTCGGCCAGGTGCGCAACGCCGAGCAGTACAACGCGGCCATCCAGGATCCCGAGGCGGTCGCCCGTGTCCGCGCACAGCATCCCGAAGACCCGGATCTGAAGCTCGAGCCCATGCCGCTGATCGTCATCGTCATCGACGAGCTCGCCGACCTGATGATGACGTCGGCCAAGGACGTCGAGGAAGCGATCGTTCGGATCGCGCAGAAGGCGCGCGCCGTCGGCATCCACCTCGTGGTCGCGACCCAGCGGCCCTCGGTCGACGTTCTCACCGGGGTCATCAAGGCGAACCTGCCGTCGCGCATCGCCTTCAAGGTGTCGTCCAAGATCGACTCCCGCGTCATCCTCGACGGCAACGGCGCCGAGCGCCTGCTGGGGCGCGGGGACATGCTCTACCTGCCGCCCGGGACCTCGCGCCTGAAGCGCGTCCACGGCGCCTTCGTCTCGGTCCAGGAGACGGCGGCGCTGATGAAGTTCCTCCGCAAGCAGGCCAAGCCCCTGTTCGACGAGGAGATCACGAAGGACCGCGCGGAGGCCGTGCAGCGCGACGACGCCGGAGACGACACGGACCCGCTCTACGACGACGCGGCGCGCCTGGTCGTGCGCGAGAAGATGGCTTCGATCTCGTTCCTCCAGCGCCGCATGGGTGTCGGGTTCTCGCGGGCCGGCAAGCTCATCGACATGATGGCCCGCGACGGCCTGCTCGGCCCGCCGCGAGGCTCCAAGCCCCGCGAGGTCCTCGTTGGCCAGGACTACTTCGAGGAAGTCGACCGGCAGCCGCGATGAGCCGACCGATGCGCTACCTCGTCCTCGCGGTGCTGGCGGCGCCGGCTCTGACGTACGGGATCTTCCGCCTCGCGAAGGGCCTGGGCTTTCTCGACCCGCCCTGGAACCGGGAGCACCAGGAGCGGAGGACGATTGTCGCGGCGCTCTTCGCGTTCGTCCTCTTTCTCTCCATTTTTCTCTTCGGCTACGCGAACTCCTGGCCCCGGGTCTGGGCGGTCTTCGGCGTCGTCAACGGCCTGGCGCTCATGGTCTTCGGCGCCGCCGGGGCCGCCGCGGCCCGGCGGCTGTGGAAGCTGCGGCACCCGGCGGCGCTCGCCGAGCCGCCGGCCGGGACGCCCGAAGGGGAAAACCCGGCCGAGAAACCTCCGCTCTGACGCCGGCGTTGCCCGCGAGCGTCCGGACGAGCGCCCCATGACCGACGACCCGCGGCCCGCCGTCCTTTTCTTCGGCACGCCCGAGTTCGCCGTGCCGTCGCTCGCGGCTCTGCTCGCCTCGGGCGCGCACGTGCCCCTCGTCGTGACGCAGCCGGACCGGCCCGTGGGCCGGCATGCCGCGCCGCAGCCGTCGCCGGTCGCCGAGCTCGCTCGGGCACGGGGAATCCCGACCGAGAAACCGGCGTCGGTGCGGGGCAACGCGGATCTGCTCGCGCGGCTCGCCGCCGCGCGCCCGGCCGCGATCGCCGTCGTTGCGTACGGTCGGATCTTTCCGCCCGAGCTCCTGAGGCTGCCGCGCCTCGGCTGCGTGAACGTGCACGCCTCCCTCCTGCCGCGCTGGCGAGGGGCCTCGCCGATCCAGGCGGCGATCCTCGCGGGCGATCCGGAGACGGGGGTCGCGACCATGCGCATGGAGGAAGGGCTCGACACCGGACCGGTGTATCTCGAGCGGCGCGTGTCGATCGGCGAGCGCGAGACGGCGGGCGAGCTGTCCTCCCGGCTCGCGGATCTCGGCGGAGCGCTCCTCGTCGAAACGCTGTCGGGGCTCGCCGCCGGGACGCTCGCGGCGAGGCCCCAGACGGGGGAGCCGACGGTCTGCCGGCCGATCCGACGCGAGGACGCGCACGTCGACTGGGAGCGCCCGGCCGACGAGATCCTGCGGAGGCTGCGGGCATTCACGCCCTGGCCCGGCCTTCATACGTTTCTCGAGGGAGAGCGGGTCAAGATCCTGGAGGCGGACCTCGGGCCTCCGGGCCACGGCGCACCGCCGGGAGCGTTCGAACTTTCGGGAGGAGACTTCGTCGTCGCGGCGGGAGGGCGCTCGGCCCTTCGGCTGCTGCGTCTCCAGCGAGCCGGACGGCGCCCGGTGACCGGCGCCGAGTTCGCGCGCGCGGCGCGGCTGCCGGGGCGCTTCGGGTCGTCCGGGTGAAGGCAAAGCGGCGCGGGGAGCCGACGGCGCGGACCCGGGCGGTCGAGGCGTTGCGCAAGGTGCTCGGCGGTGGCCGGCTCGCGGCGCCGCTCGTCGGTGAGCTCTCCCGCGGCCTCTCGCCGGCCGACGCGGATCTGCTTCGCGAGCTGACGCTCGGGGTGCTGCGCTGGAAGTTCGCGCTCGACGCCGAGATCGCGGCTGTTTCGCGCATTCCCCTTCCGAAGCTCGCGCCGAATCTCCTCGAGATCCTCGAGGTCGGGCTCTACCAGGTGAGGCACCTCGACCGCGTTCCTCCGTACGCGGCCGTCAGCGAGGCGGTCGAACATGCGCGCGCGAGCGGCGGCGAGGGCGCCGGCAAGCTCGTCAACGGCATCCTGCGGGGGATCCTCCTCCTGCCACCGCCCGCGCTCCCGGGCCCCGGCCTGGCGGCCGAGCTCGCCCGCGACTTTTCCCATCCGCGCTTTCTCGTCGAGCGGTGGATCGAGCGTTTCGGCGAGGAGACGGCGCGGCGGGTGCTCGCGGCCGACAACGTCTCGCCTTCGGTCGACCTGCTCGTCAATCCGCGGCACGGAACGCGCGACGCCCTGCGGGCGGCACTCGCGGCCGATGGCGTCGCGGCGGAGCTCTCGCCGCTCGCCCCGCTCGGACTGACCGTGACTTCGGGCCGGCTCGTGCGCTCGCCGCTTCTCGCGGCCGGGGCCTTCAGCGTGCAGGACATCGGCGGTCAGGTGCTACCGCTTCTCATGCCCGAAGGAGACCTTCTCGTCGACCTCGCGGCGGCCCCGGGCGGCAAGTCCCTCTCGGCGCTCGCCCACGGGCGCGCCCGGCGAAGCATTGCGCTCGACGGCTCGCTCAGCCGCCTGACCCGTGTTGCCGAGAATGCCCGCCGGCTCGGCGCGGCCATGCGGCCCGTTGCCGCGGATCTTTCCGCGCTGCCGCTCCCGCACGAAGGCTTCGACCGCGTCCTGCTGGACGCCCCCTGCAGCGGCACGGGGACGTTGCGAAAGAACCCCGAGATCCGCTACCGCGTCACCCCGGACGCGATCGAGCGCCTGGCGAAGGCCCAGGAGGCGCACCTTTCGGCGGCGGCGGCGCTGCTTTCACCCGGCGGGTTCCTGCTGTACTCCACCTGCAGTCTCGAGCTCGAGGAGAACGAGCGGGTCGTGGAACGCGTCTGTTCCTCCACGCCGGGGCTCTCCCTCTGGCCGATCACGGCGCCGCCGGCCCTTGCGCCGTTCGTCGACGCCTCGCGTTTCCGCCTTTTCCCCGACGAGCGCGTCGACGGCTTCACCGCGCACCTGCTGCGCCGGGGCGGCCCGGCGAACCCGACGCGGGATCCGTAGACCGGAAGTGACACCCTGGCCAGCTGCGGGCGCGATCCTCCTGGCCGTCGGCGCCGCCGTCCCTGCCGCTTCCGAGGATTGCACCCCCCGCGTTCGGGAAGACCCCGCCGCCCTGCGCGCCGTGGTCGTGATCGCCGGGGAGGACGATCCGGCGGTCCTGCGTTCGGTGGCCGAGCTCGGAGCCAACCTCGTCGCGACCCAGACCGCGCCCCGCGCCGCGACGGCGGCCGCAGCCTCCGCGGCGGGGCTCGGCTATCTTCCCCGGGTCTCGATGCGGGACGTCGATCGCCTCGTCCGCGATTCCGAATATCGCCGCCAGGTGCGGGCCATGCCGGCGATCGCCGGATTCCACTACATCGACCTCGACGTCATCGAGGGGTTCGCTCTCCCATCGACCCAGGCTCTCGCCTACGGAACCCTGAAGGCGCTCTTTCCGGACCGCCTGGTCCTGTACGCGACGCGTCTGGACCCGATCGGGACGCAGCCGGACTACCTGCCGGCCTACTACCGGCCCGAGTTCACCGATTTCGTGACGCCCTATTTCTATCCGGTCGGGACGACACCTCTCGGCGTTTTCGAGGAAAGAGACCCGTGGGAGAAGCGGCTGCGTTTGCTTCTGTCCCCTCTGGCCGCCGCGACGCCGCCCGGCAAGCCGCTGCTGCCCGTCCTCCAGGCGTTCGAGCAGATCGGCCATCCCGCCGGGGGCGGGCTGCCGCGCCGCCAGCTCGAGGTCTACCGGGAATTCTGGCCGGACAGCCCGAACGTCGCGGTCTTCTGGTGGGGTGGTCCGATCGGCGAGCCGCTCGCCGGGCTCGCAGACCTTCCGCGGATGGCCCGTGGCGTCGCCGGGCTCTTCGGCGCTGCGCCCGGACGGCCGTTGCCGTGCGCCGTGGCGCCGCGCGGGCTCACAGCTCCGGAGGAAGCTCCGCGGGCGGGGTCTTCGACGGACGCGGCTTCGACGAGGCGGGTTCGTAGACCAGGTGGATCGTGATGACGGTCCCGCGCTCTCCATCGATCCGCGTCGTGACGCGGAGCTCCGAGCGGTCCGCGGCGACCGCGAGCGCGGAGACCCACTTGGGGCCCTGCGCCGGGTTCGACGAGATCTCGACGTGACCGTCCTTCCACACGGCGCGCACCTTGCGCTTGCCTCCGGAGGAGCTCTCCTCCTCGACCTTGCGGCCGTCGGTAAACACGACGCGGGTCCGCCCGGCGGCGTCGGTGATGGAGAGCCGGGGCTCGCGATGCTCGATCATCAGGGTCTCGATGCCCTCGAAAAGGTCCGGGTCCGGGCCCTCGGGCGCGCCTCCGCGTCCGGGCCCGCCCCGCCCGCCCCTCAGAATCCGCGATGGGTTGTCGCTCAGCTCCAGGTTGAGCTGCCACTTGCCGGAGAAGTCCGGGTATTCGAGGGCCCCCAGCGGGGCGCTCACCGCTCCGGCGGCGGCCAGGACGAGACACGCGGCTCGATGAAGGGGGAACGACATTCCGGCTCCTCGTCCTCACTGCAACGCGGCGGACGGCCCGGCCATTGCGTTCCCCGGTAAGAAATACAATCGCCCGATGAGTCCAGCACCCGGCGAGCGCATCCCGACCCTCGACCTGACCCGGTACGACGAGGACCTGAAGGGCGAGATCGGGCGGCGGGTCGAGGAAGTCTTTGCCAGCGGACGGTTCGTGCTCGGGCCGGCCAATGCGGCGTTCGAGGCGAGCCTCCGGGAGATGCTCGGCGTCCGCCACGTCCTGGGAGTCTCTTCGGGAACCGACGCCCTCCTCGTCGCGCTGATGGCGCTCGGCGTGGGCCCCGGGGACGAGGTCGTCACCTCGCCCTTCAGCTTCTTCGCGTCCGCCGGGGTCGTCGCGCGCCTCGGGGCCCGGCCTGTCTTCGTCGACATCGACGACGCGACCTTCGATCTTGATCCGGCCGGCCTCGAGGCTGCGCTCACGCCCCGAACGAAGGTGATCCAGCCCGTGCACCTCTACGGGCAATGCGCCGACATGGACCCCATCCTCGACGTCGCGCGGCGCCGGGGCGTTCCGGTCCTGGAAGACGCTTGCCAGGCCATCGGGGCGTGCTACCGCGGCCGGCCGGCCGGCGCGCTCTCCACTCTCGCCGCGTTCTCCTTCTACCCGACCAAGAACCTCGGCGCGGCGGGGGACGCCGGAGCCGTCGCGACCGACGACGACGAGATCGCGGCGCGCGTCCAGAGCCTGCGCGTCCACGGCTCGACGACGACCTACTTCCACGACCGCGTGGGCGGCAACTTCCGGATGGACGCGGTGCAGGCCGCCGTGCTCTCGGCCAAGCTCCCGCGTCTGCCGGCCTGGACCGAGCGCCGCCGCGCGATCGCCCGCCGCTACGACGGGATCCTCGCCGAGGCCGCGCGCGCGGGCCGGATCCGGACACCCGTCGAGGCGGAGGGCCGGCACCACGTCTACCACCAGTACGTGGTGCGGGTTGCGGACCGCGACGCCGTCCGGGCGCGCCTGACGGAGCGCGGAATCGGGACCTCGGTGTTCTATCCCGTGCCGCTCCACCGGCAGACCTGCTTCGCGGCGCTCGGGGGGCGCGAAGGCGACTTCCCGCGCGCGGAAGCGGCCGCCCGGGAGGTTCTCGCTCTGCCGATCTTCCCGGAGCTCACCGACGTCGAGGTCGAGCGGGTGGCCGCCGAGGTGCTTCGGGCCCTCGCCTGAGAGTCGCCCGGGCTCACTTGCCCGGTGTCGTCTCCCGCACGAGATAGCCGCGGCGGGCCCGCGCGGCGTCGAGCGTGCGCCAGAGGTATTCGCCGAGGACCCCGAGCGAAGCGAGCTGCACGCCCGAGAAGAAGGCGAGCGCGACCATGAGCGAGGTCCAGCCCTCGATCGGCTGACCGTGGAACAGCTTGTAGAAGACCAGGAAAACGGCGTAGGCGAACGCCGCGAGCGCCAGGAACGCGCCGGCCACCGACATCCAGCGCAGCGGCGCGTACGAGAAAGAAACGACGGCGTCGATGAAGTACTTGAGCTTCTTGGCAAACGTCCAGCGCGAGCCGCCCTCCTCGCGCGCGGCGCGGTCGTAGGGCACGAGCGCCGTCGCGAATCCTCCCCAGAGGAGCAGCCCGGGCAGCGAGGTGTGGATCTCGCGGCTTTCGACGAGAAAGTCGATCGCGGGCCGGCCGATCAGGAAGCAGTCGAACCCGCCCGCCGGCATCTCGGAGAGCGCGAGGCGCCGGAGGGTGCGGTAGTAGAACCCGGCCGCCGCGCGCGTCGCGAGCCCCTCGGGGCGGCTCCGACGGACGGCGAGGACCGAGGTGGCGCCGCGGCGCCAGGCCGCGACCATGTCGGGCAGCAGCTCCGGCGGCTCCTGAAGGTCGGCCGAGAGAACGGCGGCGGCCGCGCCCTTCGCTTGGGCCAGTCCGGCCGTGATCGCCATCTGGGAGCCGAAGTTGCGCGTCAGGCGCACGCCGCGGGCCGCCGGCCACTCCCGGGCGATCGCGCGGATCCGGTCCCAGGACGCGTCGGCGGAGCCGTCGTCGACGAAGACGACCTCCATGTCCCAGTCGGCGCCGGCAGCGATCGCGCGCAGACGCTCGGCCAGGCGCGGCAGGCTCTCGGCGTTGAAGTAGACCGGGACGACGACCGTGACGAGCTCGCGGCTCATGCGCCGGCCTCGAAGAACTCGAGGACGGCGGCGACGACGGCCTCGACCTGCGCGTCGGAAAGCATCGGGTGGACGGGAAGCGAGACGACCGTCGCGCAGGCCGCTTCGGAGACGGGAAAGTCGCCTTTTTTCCTGCCGAGGAAGGCGTAGGCCGGCTGGAGATGGATCGGCACGGGGTAGTGCACGGCGGTCTCGATTCCCCGCGCCTTCAGGTGCTCCCGCAGCGCGTCCCGCTTTGCCAGGCGGACCGGGTAGAGGTGGCGTGCCGGCACCGCGCCCGGCCGGGTCGCGAGACGCTCGAGCGGCAGAGTGGCGAACGCGGCGTCGTAGCGGCCCGCGATCGCGATCCGGCGCGCGTTCTCCTTCGCGAGGGACGGAAGCCTCGCCGAAAGGATCGCGGCCTGCATCTCGTCGAGACGGGAGTTCCACCCCTCCGCTTCGGCGAAGTCGCGCCGGGTCCAGCCGTATTGCCGCAGCCCCCGAAGCCGCCGGGCGACTTCCGGATCGGAGGTGGCGACGGCGCCGCCGTCGCCATAGGCGCCGAGGTTCTTGGACGGGTAGAAGGAGAACGCGGCGGCCGCGCCGAACGCTCCGGTGGCGCGGCCCTCGAAGAGGGCGCCATGGCTCTGCGCGCAATCCTCGACGAGCGTGAGCTTGCGCTCCGAAGCCAGTGGCATGAGGCCCGCGAGATCCGCGACGCCCCCGTACAGGTGCACGGGCAGCAGAAATCGGACCGAAGGGGTCAGGGCGCGCTCGGCGTTCGCGGCATCGAGGGTGAGTGTCTCCGGATCCACGTCGGCGAGCACGGGCCGCGCGCCGGCCATCCTCACGCCCGCCAGCGTCGGGCCGCAGGTGTTGGCCGGCAGCAGCACGCCGTCGTCGGGGCCGGCGCCGAGCGCCCGGAGAGCGAGGGCGATGGCCTCGGTCCCGTTGGCGCACGCCACCACGTGCGGGACGTCGAGGAACCGGGCGAACGCCTCCTCGAAGGCCGCGACCTCCTCGCCGAGAATGAACCAGCCGCGCTCGAGCACCCGGGCGACGGCGGCGTCGATCGCCTCTTTCTTGTCCCGGTAGTCGAGCGCGAGGGCACCGAACGGGACGCTCGGCGCCGCGGCGGCGGCGCTCACGGCTCTTCCCCGACGTCCCCCGCCGGGTCGCGCCGGTACCGCCGGCCGCAGCCGCAGGCCGCGGCGCCGTTCTCGAAACGCAGGGTCTTGCCGCACCGGCAGACGTGGCCGTGCACCTGGGCGGGGGAGCCGTACACGAGCGCGAAGTCGGGGACGTCGCGGGTCAGGAGAGACCCGGCGCCGACCATCGCGAAGCGCCCGACCGTCAGGCCGGGCAGCAGGATCGCCCCCGCGCCGAGGCTCGACCCTTCGAGAACACGGGTCCGCGGATGGGCGTCGAGGTGGTGGCCGCTGCGGGGCCGCGGATCGTTGGAGAAGATGACGCCGGGGCCGACGAAGACGTCGTCCTCGAGCGTCAGTGAATCGTACAGCGAGACGCCGCATTTGACGGTGACGCGGTCGCCCAGGACCACGTCGTTCTCGATGAAACAGCGATCGCAGATGTTGCAGTCGCGTCCGATGCGCGCGCCGGGCAGGATGTTGACGAACGCCCAGATCCGCGTGCCGTCGCCGATCGCCGTCGCGGCGACGAGTGCCGTGGGATGGATCGAGAGCATTCCTGGGCCGGGAGCTTAACCCAGGAACGAATTCTCCGCGGTGCCGCCGGGCGCTCGGCCCGTCACTCCTTATCCGACGGGTCGTTGAAGAGGCCCCCGAGCTTGATGCTGCCGTGACCGAACTGCGGGAAGGACGCAACGCCGGGGTCGCCGGGGTCGAGATTCGAGGCCGTGTCGTCGGGCGGAAACAGGACCAGCGACTGCAGGAACTCGAGGATCCAGCCTTGTTTCTCGGCGTTGAGCGTCTCGAACGCATCGCGCGCGCTCCGGGCCTCCTGGCCGTGCCGCAGGATCACCTCGGTCAGGTTGATGCTCCGGCCGTCGTGGCCGTACGCGACCTTGCTGCCGACACCCCAGAGCGGCCGCGTCAGGAACTCTTTCTGGAGCGTGCCATCCCAGTTGCGCTCGTGGAAGTTGGGACCCAGGTCGTGGCGCTTGAAGTCCGTCAGGATGTTTCGCACGAGGAAGGGGCCGTTCCTCGGCTTTTTCAGCGCCGGAAAGCCGGTGCCGTCGTTCACGGCATCGGCCAGAACCGTCGCCGTCGCGAAGAGGTTGTTGAGGATGCCGCGTTCGCGGTCGTAGGACGTTTCCACATCGGCGACCCGTCGGTCGTGGTCGATCAGGAGATCGGGGACGTGGCAGGAAGCGCAGCCGATCTGCTTGAACGACTGCAGTCCACGTCGGGTTCGCTCGGTCTGGCGGTAGGTGGCGGGCTTGAAGTAGTTGAGCAGGTAGAACTCGAGATAGTCGACGACGGCCGTGGAGATCTCGTTGCCGGCGACGTTGCCGTCGGGCTCGAAGGAGGGGTTCGGGACGGGCGGCGCTTCGATCCGGTCGAGCGTTCCATCGAGTTCCATCCCGGCGGGCGTAGTGGCCCGCCCCGGCGCGACGGCCCTGGCCAGGTCCGCGTCGGCCGCGTCGAGGCCCATCTCCCCGTGAAGCGCTCCGACGACGAACTCGCGGATCGAGATCGTTCCCCCCTGCGCGAAGAACGGTCGGACCCGGAGGTCGGCGTCGACGCCCTGGACGCGCGTCGTGTCGAGGGAGCCGTTCGGCTTGGCCGTGATCCACCCGTAGTCGATGTCCTTGGCGACGAGCTTCTTCGTCACGGGACGGCCGTTGCGCTGGGCCGAGAGGATCGCGCCCGCGCGAATATGGCGCAGCCGCGCGGTGATCTCGTCGGCCAGCATTTCCTTGAGCCCGAGCCCGAAGAGGTGTGGCGCGTCCCGGCTGTCGGGGCGGGTCACCACGTCGCCGCCGTTTCCCGCCGCGCCGCGCGGTCGACCGTGGCAGCCGGCGCAGCTGTCCGAGAGGCCCGCGCCGATCGCGAGCGTCGTGTTGATGTCGCCCCCCCCGTCTCCGACGCCGGGCCCCTGGAGCTGGAGCCGGGTGAACTTGCGCTGGAAGAGCTGGCGCCCCCGCCGGATCGCGCGATAGGGGTCGCGGCTCATGAGGAACGAGGCCGAGTCCGGGGTCGTCCCGTTCCCCCGACCCGCACCGATCTGCTGCGCCAGGGTCTTGTGGATGCCTTCCAGAGCCAGGTTCGGCGCCTGGGCCTGGTCGATCATCTGCCCTGGCGCCGGGGGCGAAAAGAGGAGTTCCCCGAGAAGAAGAAAGCCAACGAAGCGAAGGCGGTTCTGCTTGTTCATGAAGGCCTCTTTTTCCATCGCGGAGCGCCTGCGCCGCCGATTCCGGTCCCCCGGACGTCGTCACACGGTGAATCTCTACTGATGAAATCGGAATCGGGAGCTCGAAGGTGACAGGTTGCCCGCCGGAGAGGCGGCGCCGGGCCCGGACGGTCCCTGCCGGGCCGATCAGAAGTAGTCGGCTCGACGCTCCCGGTAGAAATTGGCGGTCCGGGCGAGGCCGTCCCGGAGCGCCACCTTCGGCTCCCAGCCGAGCAGGCGCCGGATCTTGGTGATGTCGGAGACGAAGTCGCCCGGCTCCTGGGCTTTGCGTTCGGGTGTGAAATCCGTGAACTCGAGGCTCGCCCCCGGCAGGAGCTCCCGCAGGATCTCGGCGACCTCCAGGAACGTCGAGGGCCGGTCGTGACCGACGTTGAGGACCTCTCCGACCGCGGCGGGGGAGGCTGCCGCGGCGAGGAGGGCCTCGACGCAGTCGTCGACGTAAAGGAAGTCGCGCAGGATCTTCCCGGAGCCGAAGATCGGGATCGGCCGTCCGTCGAGGGCGAGGCGCACGAACCAGTTGACGACTCCGAACTGGGAGTGCCTCATCTGCGCCCGCGGGCCGTAGATGTTCGTCAGGCGCAGGGGCACGGTGCGTATGCCGTGGATGCGGGTGTAGGTGCGGCAGATCATCTCGGCCGAGAGCTGCGAAATCTCGTAGATGCCGCGCGGATCCGAGGGCGTCTCCTCCGAGACCGGAAGGCGGACGGCCGGGCCGTACTGGCCACGCGTGCCCGATCGAACCACCACGGCGCCGGGATTCTTCGACCGGCAGGCCTCGAGGACGACCGCCGTTCCCTTGATGTTGATGTCGATGTCGGGGTAGGGATTCGACAGCGACATCACGTGGGAGACCTGCGCCGCCAGGTGAAAAACGACGTCGCGGCCGGCGACGAGGCGTTGCATCGCGGACGCGTCGCGCACGTCCGAAGTGTCGACCTCGACGCGCGAGCGGATCTCGCGGATGTTTGCGGGATTGCCGCCGTAGCCCTCGATGAGCGCGTCGCAGAGCGTGACCCGGGCACCCTCGGCCACCAGACGGGCGGCGAGATTCGAGCCGATGAACCCCAGTCCGCCGGTGATCAATACGTTGCTGTCGCGGAAGCTCATGCCTCCCTTATCCTAACGTTAAACTACTGCAAATCAATGCGTTGCGCCCCTGAGGCGTCCGCTACTAGCACTCGACGTGGACGAGTGCTAGTATCGAGTTCCCCCGGTACGGCTCTCGAGGCGGCCCGGAGGCAACACAAAGGCAATTAAGGAGGCGAGTTCATGAAGATTCGGCCACTCTACGATCGGATCCTGGTCAAGCGTCTGGAAGAGGGAGAGAAGAAGCGGGGCGGGATCATCATCCCGGACACCGCTAAGGAAAAGCCGATGGAGGCGGAGGTCGTCGCCGTCGGCAAGGGCAAGGTGAACGAGGAAGGCAAGCAGTTCCCGCTCGACGTCAAGAAGGGCGACCGCATCCTCATCGGCAAGTACGCCGGCACCGAGATCAAGATCGACGAAGTCGAGCACCTCATCCTCCGCGAGGACGAAGTGCTCGCGGTCGTCGAGAAGTAAGGAGACGAGAACATGGCAGCGAAAACGATCATTTACGGTGAGGAAGCGCGCCAGCGCGTCCTCCACGGCGTCAACAAGCTCGCCGACGCCGTGAAGGTGACGCTCGGTCCCAAGGGCCGCAACGTCGTCATCGAGAAGAAGTTCGGGTCCCCGACCGTGACCAAGGACGGTGTGACGGTCGCCAAGGAGATCGAGCTTCAGGATTCCCTGGAGAACATGGGCGCCCAGATGGTTCGCGAGGTCGCCTCGAAGACCTCCGACGTCGCGGGCGACGGCACCACGACCGCCACGGTCCTGGCCCAGGCGATTTATCGCGAGGGCATCAAGAACGTCACGGCCGGCGCCAACCCGATGGAGTTGAAGCGCGGCATCGACGCGGCGGTCAAGGCCGCGGTGGAGTCGCTCGACAAGCTCTCCAAGCCGGTCGAGGGCAAGGACATCGCCCACGTCGGCACCATCTCGGCCAACAACGACTCCGAGATCGGCAAGATCATCGCCGAGGCGATGGACAAGGTCGGCAAGGACGGCGTGATCACGGTCGAGGAGGCGCGCGGGCTCGAGACGACCCTCGAGGTCGTCGAGGGCATGCAGTTCGACCGCGGCTATCTCTCCCCCTACTTCATCACCGACGCGGAGCGGATGGAGTGCGTGATGGAGAACGCCAAGGTCCTGCTGTACGAGAAGAAAATCTCCAACATGAAGGACCTGCTCCCGATCCTCGAGCAGATCGCCAAGCAGGGCAAGCCCCTGCTGATCATCGCCGAGGAGGTCGAGGGCGAGGCCCTGGCGACGCTCGTCGTCAACAAGCTGCGTGGCACGCTGCAGGTCGCGGCCGTCAAGGCCCCCGGCTTCGGCGACCGCCGCAAGGCCATGCTCGAGGACATCGCGATCCTCGCCGGCGGCAAGCTGATTTCCGAGGACCTCGGCATCAAGCTCGAGAGCGTCAAGTGGGAGGACCTGGGAGACGCCAAGAAGGTCACCGTCGACAAGGACAACACGACGATCGTCGTGGATGATCGCTCGAAGGGCAAGAAGGAGTCCATCCAGGGACGCGTCAAGCAGATCCGGACCCAGATCGACGAGACCACGTCGGACTACGACCGCGAGAAGCTGCAGGAGCGGCTGGCCAAGCTCGTGGGTGGTGTCGCCGTCATCAAGGTCGGCGCCGCGACCGAGACCGAGATGAAGGAGAAGAAGGCCCGCGTCGAGGACGCGATGCACGCGACCAAGGCGGCCGTCGAAGAGGGGATCGTCCCCGGCGGCGGCGTGGCCCTCCTGCGCTCCATCGAGGCCGTCGAGAAGCGCGCCAAGGACCTCACGGGCGACGAACGGATCGGCGCCCGGATCGTGGTTCGTGCACTCGAGGAGCCGACGCGCCAGATCGTGGCCAACGCCGGCGCCGAGGGTTCGGTGGTCATCAACGAGCTCAAGGCCAAGGGCGGCAACTACGGCTACAACGCCAACGCCGAGAGGGTCGAGGACATGCTCAAGGCGGGCATCATCGATCCGACCAAGGTCACCAAGAACGCGCTGCAGAACGCGGCGTCGGTGGCCGGCCTGATGCTGACGACCGAGGCGCTCGTCTCCGAGATCAAGGAGAAGGACAAGGCCCCGGCCGGCGGCGGAATGCCCGGCGGCATGGGCGGGATGTACTGATCTCCGGTTTCCGATCGATTCGAAGCCCCGGCGCGAGCCGGGGCTTTTTTTATACTGGGGGCAAGTGAGCCTCTCCGGCGACCGCGTCAGCGCCGTCATCGTCCACTACCGCACGCCGGCGGAGACCGAGCGGGCGGCGCGGGCGGTCGAGGAGACCTCGCCCGGGGCCGAGATCCTCGTCGTCGACAACGCCTCCGGGGATCGCATCTCCGCGGCGCTCGCCGCCGGCGTCCCGCGGGCGCGGGTGGTGGCCGAGCCCGGCAACCTCGGCTACGGGGCGGCCTGCAACCGGGGAGCGCGCGAGACGAAGCGACCCTACCTGCTCTTCCTGAATTCCGACGCCTATGCGCGACCGGGGTCCGTCGACGCCCTGGCCGCCGCGCTCGACGCCGACCCGCGCGCGGCCGCCACCGGACCGCGCCTCCTTTTCCCCGACGGTTCGCTCCAGGCGTCGATCCGGCGACTCCCGACGCCCTGGCGGATCTTCTGCGAGAGCTCGGGCCTGGCGTTTCTCTCGGGCGGCCGGGGGCCGTTCTCGGGGCACGCGGCGACGCGGCAGGACCATGGCAGGCCCCGGGCCGTCGAGGCGCTCATGGGCGCCGTGCTGCTGGTGCGGCGGACGGCCTTCGAGGAGGTCGGCGGCTTCGACGAGGCCTTTTTCCTCTATGCCGAGGAAACGGACCTCATGGAGCGCTGGCGCCGGGCGGGCTGGCGGGTCCTCTTCACGCCGGCGGCCGAGTTCGTCCACGAGGGGGGCCGGTCGGGCGGCGACCGCCTCTTCGGTCAGCTTCACTCGTCCCTCGCGCGGTACGCCGCGAAGCACCACGGTCCGGCGTCCGCGCGCTGGGCGCGCGCGGTGCTCGCCGCGGGCGCCGCCATCCGGTACGGCGCGGCTCTCCTGACGCCGGGCGAGACCGGGCGCCGCCGCCGCGCCCGCTATCGCGCCGCGCTCGGGGGGCCGGCGCGATGAGGCCACCGCTCCTGAGCGTCCTGTCGAGGCCGCCCCATGTTTCCCGCGACGGGCTCGCCATTCGCAACTTCCATCTGCTGGCCGCGCTCGCGGAGGTCTTCCGCGTGCGGGCCCTCTGCCTGTCGGATCCCGAGAGGTCCTACGCGGGAGAGTGGCCTGCCGGCCTCGAGGTCGAGCTCGTCGCCCAGACGCCCCGGACGGCGCGGCGGATCGCGGCCGCGGCCGGGAGCCTCCTCGCCGGCGGCGCCTACTCGGAGCGCCTGTACCGTTCCGCGGACCTCGCGCGGAGCGTGGCGCGCCTGGCCGCGGCGGAGAAGCCCAAGTGGGTCGTGGCCCACGCGTACCACGTCGCCCCGTCCGCCCTCGCGTCGGGTGCGCCGGCCTGGATCGACTTTCACAACCTCGATTCCGAGATCTGGGACCGGACCGCCGACACGGAGAGCCGGCGGCTCGTCCGGAGCTTCGCGCGCCTCCAGGCGAGGCGCGTCGCCAGGCTCGAGCGGGATCTCGCCGACGGGGCCGCCGGCATCTCGTGCGTGTCGTCGCGGGACGCGCAGGCCCTGCGCTTGCTCGGCGTCCGGCACGAACCACTCGTCGTTCCCAACGGCGTCGACCTCGAACGACACGCGCGGCGCCAGGGTCCCGCGGCGGGGGAGACGGTCCTCTTCGTCGGCGACCTCTCCTGGCCGCCGAATGCCGACGGCGTGCGCTGGTTTCTCCGCGAGGTGTGGCCGCGCGTGCGAAGGCTTCGACCCTCGGCGCGCGCCGAGATCCTCGGCCGCTCGGCGCCCTCCGATCTCGCGCGGTTCGCGGGCAAGGACGTGGCCCTGCTGGGGGAGGGCGGTGACGCGCGCGTTCAATGGGCGCAGGCGTCGGTGGCGGTCGTGCCGCTGCGGGCGGGAGGCGGGACGCGACTGAAGATCCTCGAGGCCGCCGCGAGCGGCGTTCCCGTCGTCTCGACCTCGATCGGGGCGGAGGGGCTCGACTTCTCGGCGGAGGAAATCCGGCTGTGCGACGAGGCCGGGCCCTTCGCCGAGGCCGTCGCCGCCCTCCTTGGCGACGCCGCCGTCGCGGCCCGACAGGCCGATGCCGCCCGCCTCCGGGCGGAGGCCTCCTATGGCTGGGGCCCGATCGCACGGGCCTTCGCGCTCGAGCTCGCGCGTCGCTCGGGAGTCGCGGCGTGACGGTCCTCGCCGCGGGCCTCGCCGTCTTGTCGCTCTTCCTTTTCGCCTGGACATACCTTCTGTATCCGCCGCTCGTCGTGTGGATGGCGCAGCGCCGCCGTCCCGAGCCGCCGGGCCCGCCCGCTTCGCTCCCGGAGTCCGCCGAGGTCCTCGTGTCGGCTGCCGACGAGGAGGAGGTCATCGGGGCGCGGGTCCGCGATCTGCTCTCCCCGGGCGGCGCATCCGAGTACCGCATCACGATCGGCTGCGACGGCTGCCGGGACGCGACGGCGGCGCGGGCGCGTGAGGCCGCGGCCGGCGCCGGGAGCGTGCGGGTTGTCGAGTTCCCGGAGCGCCGTGGCAAGGCCGCGGTCTTGAACGACCTGGTGCGCGCGTCGACCGCCGAGGTCCTCGTCTTCACGGACGCGAACACGCGCTTCGAGCCCGGCGCGGTCCGTGCCCTCCTCGAGGCCGTCGCCGCGCCCGACGTGGGTGCGGCGTGCGGTCGGCTGGTGTTCGAAACGCCGGCCGGCGGCCGTGCCACGCCGGAGGCGTCGTACTGGGACCGCGAGACGCGGCTGAAGGAGGCCGAAGGATCGCTCGGTGCGTGCCTCGGCGCCAACGGAGGCATCTACGCCGCGCGCCGCGCGCTCGTCCGGCCGTTGCCTCCGGACACGACTTCGATGGACGATTTTCTGATCCCGGTGCGGGCCGCCCGCGACGGTGCGCGCGTGGTCTTCGCGGGCCGGGCCGTCGCCCGGGAAGACGCGGCTCGCGACGCCGCGGCCGAAGTATCCCGCCGGCTGCGGATCGGGATCGGTGCCGGGCAGGTCCTCCGCCGGGAGCTGTGGCTCTGGAATGCCGCCGCTCACCCCGTGCTCACCCTGGCTTTTGCGTCGCGCAAGGTGGCCCGGTGGCTCGCGCCCCTTGCGGCGCTCGCCGGCGCGGCCGCGGCTCTCTTCGTTCCGGGCTGGCGGCCGGCCGGGGCGTCCGCGCTCGGCGTCGCCTCGCTTCTCCTGCTCTCGGCGCGCCTTCGTCCGGCGCTCTCGGGTCCGCTCGGGAGGCTCTATTATTTCGCCGTGTTGAACGTGGCTCTCGCCCTCGGTGTCGCCGCGGGTCTGCTCGGGTACAGCCGTCCGTTCTGGGCGCGGACGGCGCGCTCCTGATGGCGGCCCGGCGGCCGTCCGCGTTCCGGGCGGTGGCCTTCGGCGGCGATCTTGCGATCGCCGTCGGCGCCCTCGATGCGGCGTTCTTCCTGCGGACCCACGTGTCGATCCCGGGCACCCTGACGCTGTTGCCCGCGGCGAGCGTGCGCTTCACGGCCGGAAACATCCTCTTCGTGGCGGCCGTGCAGGTCCTCGTGCTCTCCTTCTTCGGCCTCTACCGCGACCACGAGCGGTTCCGGGAGCCCCTCGCGCGCCTCCTGCTGCCGGCGTTGTTCGTGGAGCTTCTGACGCTCGCCTCGGTTTACTTCCTGGCGCAGCCGTACTCCTTCCCGCGTTCCGTCCTCGTCGTCTACATCGTCGTGAACGGGGCGCTGCTGGCGGTCTGGCGGACGGCGATCGACCGTCTGTTTCCTCAGCCGAGGCGCCGCGCCATGATCGTCGGGGGCGGAGCGGCCGCCGCCCTCGTCGCCGACACGATCCGACGGCACCCCTGGACCGGCGTGGAGCTCGTGGGCGTCGTGGGAGACGCCGGGGGAGCGCATGGCCTGGCGTCGCTCGGCTCGGAGGAAGATCTGATCGAGATCGCCCGCGCAAACCGCATCGACGAGGTGATCCTGATGCCGGAGGCGCCCTCCTGGAGGGACCGGCTGCCGGAGAAGATTCCGGAGGGGTTCGAGGCGGACCTCCTCGTCTGGCCTTCGCCGTTCGAGACCATGATCGGAAGGCTTCGCTTTCGCATCGTGGGCGACCTGCCGCTGCTCGAGGCGCGTGTCCGCCCGCTCGACGGCGCCGCGGATTTCGCCAAGCGTACCTTCGACTTCACGGCGGCGGCGACCGGTCTCCTGCTGCTCGCTCCGGGGCTCGCGCTCGCGGCGGTCCTCGTCGCTGCGACGTCGCGGGGAGGGGTCTTCTACCGGCAGACGCGGGTCGGGCGCGACGGCAAGCCGTTCGAGCTCTGGAAGCTCCGCACGATGCGGGAGGGCGCCGAGGTCGAGACCGGGGCCGTGCTCGCCGCGCCCGACGATCCGCGCGTGACGGCGATCGGGCGCGCGCTGCGGGCGGCCCGGATCGACGAGATCCCCCAGCTCTGGAACGTTCTGCGCGGCGACATGAGCCTCGTCGGGCCGCGGCCGGAGAGGCCCGAGTTCGCCCAGAAGTTCGCGCACACCGTTTCCGGGTACGGGCTGCGCCAGGCTGCGCGCCCGGGGCTCACCGGCCTCGCGCAGGTGTCGGGCGAGTACTCGACCGAGCCCGACATCAAGTTGCGCTACGATCTGGCGTACTTGAACAACTGGTCCTTCGGCCTCGACCTCGCCATTCTTCTCAGGACCCTTCCGGTCGTTCTGACTCGCCGTGGCATCTGAGCCGTCCCGTCCCCGGCGCCGGGTCGCCGTGGTCATGCCCGCCTACAATGCGGAGAAGACGCTCGAGCGCACCTACGCGGACGTCCCGAAGAACTGCGTCGACGACATCATCCTGGTCGACGACCGGTCGCGCGACCGGACGGTCGAGATCGCGCGGAGTCTCGGGATCCATACCGTCGTCCACGAGAAGAATCGGGGTTACGGCGGGAACCAGAAGACCTGCTACGCGACCGCACTCGCGCGCGGCGCCGACGTCGTGATCATGGTTCACCCGGACCACCAGTACGACCCGACCGTCATCCCGCACCTGCTTTCGGCGCTGGAGAAGGGGGACTACGACGCGGCCTTCGGCAGCCGCATGCTCGGCGGGCGGCCGATTCAGGGCGGAATGCCGAAGTGGAAGTACCTGGGCAACATCCTGCTGACGGCGATCGAGAACGCGACGTTCCTGATCTACCTCACCGAGTACCACAGCGGGTTCCGGGCGTACACCCGGCGGTATCTGGAGTCGGTCAACGTCGAAGCCAATTCGGACGGATTCGTCTTCGACACCGAGATCATCGCGCAGGGCATGGCGAAGGGCCTGCGGATCTGCGAGATTCCGATCGAGACGCGGTACTTCGACGAGGCTTCCCAGATCGCCTTCGGGCCGTCGGTTCGCTACGGCCTCGCGATCCTGAAGACGATGCTGCTCTACAAGCTCCACGCCTGGGGGATCTACTCGGGCGGCATCTTCAGCAACCGGCCGGCGGGCCGCTGAGTTCGGGGGCCGCGCGCTAGCTGTCGTTTCTCAACAGGTTGTTCACTCCACGGTGGGGTCAGGTCGTAGGGGCGGCCCTTGTGGCCGCCCGCCGACCCGCGGACGATTCGCGTGCCAACGCTCGATGGACCCAGGAGGGCGCCCGCAAGGGGCGCCCCTACGTGCCGGGAGGAGGCCGACTCCGGGGTCACCTCAAGAAGGGAGAGCCGCCGCCGTGAACAACGTCTTGAGAATTCACGGCTAACGGCGTTCCGGTTCGGGCAGCGGCGGCGGCTCCGAGAGGCGGCCCTCGACGAGCGCCCGGGAGAGCTCCGCGACCCGCGCGACCAGCGGCTCGCGGGTCGATTCCGGAAGCGAGGCCAGGATTTCCGGGCTGACCCAACCGGCGCGCAGGAAGGCCGCCCGCGAGTCCTCCCGGCGGCCGGCGAGCGCGTAGGCGCGCCCGAGATTCAGGTCGATCTCGGCGCGCTCGCCCGTTTGGAGCGCCTCGCGGTAGTTCTCGAGCGCCCGCTCCGGCTGGCGCGTGACGAGAAAGGCCGAGCCGCCGATGATCCAGGGCCGTGGATCGCCGGGCAGGTCCGCTGCCGCCGAGAGTCCGAGCTGGCCCACGCCGAGAATGTCCGACGTCGTCCGGGCGTCGCCCGATCGCTCGAGAACGCCGCGGAACGCAGCGGTCGCAAGACCCACGCGCCGCTCGGCGGCGTAGCGACCGAATTCGGGGGCCACGAGCGCGGCGAGCGCGGCGAGCGCCGCAACGCAGACGATCCAGCGGCGGGCCGTCAAGCCGGTTCTCCCGCGTCGGAAGATTCGCTCGCCAACCTCCAGGCCCGACCGGCGGCGAGCAGGAGCGGGACCGCCGTAATCGGGCGCTGCAGCGGGAACCAGGTCAGGGCGGCGGCGGCACCGGTTGCGAGCACGGCGGCCAGCACGATCGCTTCGGGCGTCGTCCGCCGCCACGCGGTCTTGACGGCCATCACGAGCAGGCCGCCGCAGGCCGCCAGAGCGAGGACCCCCGCCGGCACGCCCGCGTCGCTGAAGACCTGGAGGTAGTCGGAGTGCGCCTCCGCATAGGAGCTGGTCAGGAGCGGCGTGACGAAACGGCGCTTCGACCGGATCTCCGCGGCGAGGCGGTGCGGAACGAATTCGGCGCCGAAGGTGCCGGGACCGTAGCCGAGAAGCGGCCTCCGGCGGGTCATTTCCAGCGCCGCCGCCCACGGCCCGCCGCGGAAGGACACGACCGCGTCCCAGTTGCGCGAGGCGACGGCGCGCGTCAGCTCGTCGCGCCCGGTTTCGCAGCGGCGGGTAGGCGAAGACGGCGATCCCGACCGCAGCGACGGCCGCGGCCATCGGCACGACGGCGCGCCGGCGGAACCGCAGAACGAGCAGGACCGCCGTGCCGGCGAGGACCGCCATGAGCGCCGTGAGGTTCTGATTGACGACGAGGCCCGCGGCGTCGAGGACGAGAGCGGCCGCGGCCAGGGCGCGCCACGACGCGCGCGTCGAGGTCACCAGCACGCCCAGGGCCAGCACCGCGCTCATCGCCAGGGCGATCGCGAGGTAGCCGACGTTGCCGGCGAAGGCGCCGGTGTCCTGGCGCGAGCCGAAGGTTTCGAGGCGGAAGGGGCTCCAGAGACCGCGGGCCTCGAGGACAGCCACCGCGGCGTTGATCGCGCACGCCGCGAGGAACACCGCAACCAGCGCGCGGCGGGACCTCGGCACGACGCGCGATGCGCCGAGCGGCAGCAGCAGCGCGAGCAGGGCGAGGGTGCGCATCGAGTCGAGGGCCAGTCCGCGGCGCGGCGACGCCAGGGCCGACACGAGCGCGAAGACCAGCGCGCCGCACGCCAGCGCGAGCGTCGCGCGGCCGAGGAGCGGTCCCTTCCCCCGGGCCCGTCGCGGGACGCTGCACGCGGAAACGAGTGCGGCCGCGGCCGCGATCGTCGTGCCCACGACCGCGATCAGGCGCTTGGGAGCGTCGAAAGCCGCGCCGGCCAGCGTGTCGACCGCGAGCGCCGTGCCGGCGAGCACGGCGCACAGGGCGAATCCGGCCACGAACGCACCGGGGTCGCGCCGGGGCGGATCCGCGAAGGGTCGCTTCTTCTTTCCCACGCGGGGCGGATGTTACACGGGCGCCGTCGGCCGGATGGCGGGGCGGTATGCTGGGCGCGGTGACTTTCGATCCGTCGGGGCCGCCTCCCGCTCGGCTGGTCTCGCTCCCGCACTGGGTGTACCGGCACCGCCGACCGATACTCGCGGTGTTCGGAGGCCTCATGCTGGCCGGGGTCCTCGTTCTCGCGTACTTCACGACGCGGGTCGTTCAGCGCTTCGACGGCCGGAGGTGGGACCTTCCGTCCCGCATCTACTCGGACCTCTACGTCCTGCGGCCGGGGGACTCCGCGAGCGTCTCCGATCTCGAGTCGAAGCTGGGCCGCCTCTACTACCAGCCGGTCGAGGCGACGCCGGAGCGCCCCGGGCACTACCGCATCGAAAAGGATGCGGTCGAGATTCACACACGGCCGTTCCGCTACCCGGGGCACGACTTCCCGGCCCTGCGCCTCCGGCTGACGCTCTCGGGCAAGCGCGTCCGGACCATCGTCGGCGCCCGTGGCGAGACCGTGCCGGCCCTGATCCTGGAGCCGGAGCTGCTCGGTTCGGTCTTTTCGGCCGATCTCGAGGACCGGACCGTCATTCGCCTCGCGGACGCCCCGCAATCGCTGATCGACGCCGTGCTCGTGACGGAGGACCGGGATTTCTACCGCCACAGCGGCGTCTCGGTGCGGCGGCTCATGGGCGCCGCCTTCGCGATGCTGACCGGCGGGATGAAACAGGGCGGCTCGACGCTGACGCAGCAGCTCGTGAAGAACCTCTACCTGTCGCCCGAGCGCACCCTGCGGCGCAAGGCGAACGAGGCCGTCATGGCGGTCGTTCTCGACGCCCGTTATTCCAAGAACGAAATCCTCGAGACGTACCTGAACGAGATCTACCTCGGCCGGCGCGGCTCGATCGCGATCACCGGCGTCGGCGAAGCCGCGCGGTACTACTTCGGCAAAGACGTGCCCGACCTCGACCTTGCGGAATCGGCGACGCTTGCGGGCATGATCCGCGCGCCCAACGCCTACTCGCCGTTTCGAAACCCCGACCGGACCCGCGAGAGGCGAAACCTCATCCTCCGGCTGATGCGGGAGGAGGGCAGGATCGACGAGGCCGCGCTCGGGAACGCGCTCGCGCAACCGCTCACGCCGCGAACGCGCAACGAGGAGCGGACGAAGGCCCCGCACTTCGTCGACTTCGTCAAGAGCGAGCTCGCCGAGCGCTACGGCGAGAAGATGCAGACGGAAGGCCTGCAGATCTACACGACCCTCGACGTCGACCTGCAGCAGGCGGCGCAGCGCGCCGTCACGCAGGGGCTCGAGACGCTCGAGAAGACCTACCGGCGACTCGCCTCGGCCTCCCGGCAGGCGCCCCTCCAGGGCGCGCTGATCGCCCTCGAGCCGCAGACCGGCAGCGTCCGGGCGCTCGTTGGCGGGCGCGACTATCGCCTCTCGCAGTTCAACCGCGTGACCCAGGCCCATCGCCAGCCCGGCAGTCTCTTCAAGCCCTTCGTCTACCTCGCGGCGTTTGCCCGGCGGGACCTCGACCCGCCGGTGACGCCGGCGACGGCGCTGCTCGATTCGCCGATCGTCGTCGAATGGGGCACGCGGACCGAAGAGGAGCAGTGGACGCCGCGCAACTACGACAACGACTACCGGGGACGGATGACCGCACGCCGGGCGCTGGAGCTCTCGATCAACATTCCGACCGTTCGCGTCTCGCTCCAGGCCGGCCTGCCATACGTCCTCGCCGCGGCGCGGGACGCCGGCATCGCGTCGCGGCTGCGCGCTTACCCGTCGGTGGCCCTCGGAGCTTTCGAGATCTCGCCCATGGAGATCGCCGGGGCTTACGGCGCGCTCGCCAACAGCGGCGTGCGGGTCGCCCCCAACGCCATCGTCGGCGTCATGACGGGCGACGGCCGAGTCCTCGACCGGAAAGCCACGGAGCTCTCGCCGGCGCTGCCGGCCGACGCGGTGTTTCTCGTCAACTCGGTACTCCAGGGCGCGGCCACCCGCGGCACGGGGGCCGGGGCGCGCTCGCGCGGCCTGACCGGCGTCCTGGCCGGCAAGACGGGCACGACCAACGACGGCCGGGACGCCTGGTTCGTCGGCTTCTCGCCGAGATTTCTGTCCGTGGTCTGGGTCGGCTACGACGACAATCGCGGCCTGAACCTGTCGGGCACCCAGGCGGCAGTGCCGATCTTCGCGGACTTCTCGCGCGCGGTGCCGGCGCAGTACTTCGCGGAGCCGTTCCCGGTCCCCTCCGACATCGTGACTGCCGAGATCGATCCCGACTCGGGCTTCCTCGCGACGCCCGGCTGTCCCCGCACCATGACGGAAGTCTTCATCGAGGGAACCGCGCCCACGCTGGCGTGTCCGATCCACGGCGGGGCAGACGCCGCCGGCACGCAGTGACGATTCCGGCCGTCGCCGGTCGAAGCCTGCGGTCCGCTCCCGACTCTGGTAGATTCGATGGTTTGAAGAAACCACCCAGAGAGGCCCGTCCCTCTCCGATCCGGATCCGGGGCGCGCGGACTCACAATCTCCAGAACGTCTCGGTCGACATCCCCATCGGGCAACTGACCGTCGTCACCGGCGTCTCGGGGTCGGGGAAGTCCTCGCTCGCCTTCGACACGCTCTACGCCGAGGGGCAGCGCCGCTACGCGGAATCGCTCTCGACCTACGCGCGGCAATTCCTGGAGCGGCTCGACCGCCCGGACGCCGACTCGATCGAGCCGGTCCCGCCGGCGATCGCCCTCGAGCAGAAGAACGGTGTCCGCAACGCCCGGTCGACGGTCGGCACGCAGACCGAGATTCACGACGCGCTCCGGCTCCTCTTTGCCCACGGGGGAACGACGCTCTGTCCGGACTGCGGCGCGGCCGCGGTGCCGGGGGGCGTCGACCGGGCCGTCGGGGAGCTCTGCGATTCCGAGCCCGGGCAGCGAACCACTCTCGTGGCGCCCGTGACGTGGAAGGACCCGGCGAGCCCGGCCGGGGGCCGGCGCAAGCGAGGCAAGAGCGACGCCGCGCGGCTCGCGGAGTACCGGCGGGGCGGCTTCTTCCGCGCGGTGTCGCCGGAAGGGGAGACCGTCGAGATCGGGGACGCGGTCGAGGGGCTCCTCGACGCGCAGGGGCGCCTGCCGATCGTCGTCGGCCGGTTCGTCGTGGGCGACGCCGCTCGCCCCGAGATCGCGGCGGCCGTGGAGATGGCGTTCGCTCTGGCGGGGACGCTCGAGGCCCGAATCGAGGAGCGCGTGCGGGTCTTCCGGCGGGGCCTCCACTGCCCGCGGTGCGGCCGGGAGTTCCGCGACCCGACTCCGCCGATGTTCGCTTTCAACTCCCCGCTCGGCGCCTGTCCCGCCTGCCAGGGATTCGGCCGCGTGATTGGCGTGGACCTCGAGAAGGCGATCCCCGACCGCCGGCTCACGCTCGCCGAACGGCCCGTTGCTCCCTGGAACACCCCCGCGTACGAGTCGGCGTACGACGACCTCTTCCGCGCATGCCGTCGCTATTCGGTCCGGACCGACGTTCCGGTCTCGCGCCTCTCGGCGCACGAGCGCGAGGTCCTGATCCGGGGCCGCGGCGACTTCTACGGCGTGGCGGGGTTCTTCGACTGGCTCGAGACCAAGCGCTACAAGATCCACGTCCGGGTCCTGCTCGCGCGCTACCGCGCCTATACCCCCTGCGATGCCTGCGGCGGGACGCGCCTGGCGCCGCCCGCCCTGTGGGTCCGCTTCCGGGGACGAACGATCGCCGAGCTCGCGGACCTGCCCCTCTCGGAGATCCAGGCGTTTTTCGCGCAGCTGACGACGACGCCGGCCGAGCAGGAACGGCTGGCTTCGGCGCTGGCGGAGGTGAATGCGCGGGTGCGGTACATGAACGAGGTCGGCCTCGGCTACCTGTCGCTGTCGCGGCCGGCCCGGACGCTCTCGGGCGGCGAGGCCCAGCGCATCGGTCTCGCCTCCGCGCTCGGCGGTTCCCTGACCGGCACCCTGTACGTGCTGGACGAGCCGACGATCGGCCTCCATGCGATCGACACTCGCCGCCTCCTCAAGATCCTGCGCCGGCTGGCGGACCGCGGCAACACCGTCGTCGTGGTGGAACACGACCCGGAAGCCATGGAGGCGGCGGACCACGTGATCGACCTCGGCCCCGGCGCCGGGAGTCTGGGCGGCCGGGTCCTCTTCGAAGGTTCGCCGCGCGCGCTGGCCCGTCTCAAAGGGTCGGCGACGGGGGAGCTGCTCCGGAGACGGCTGCCGGCGGAGGCCGGGCGGCGGACGCCGGTCCGGGGGGGGGCGGCGCCGGATCGGGCCGACAAATCGCGTCGGGTCGTTCCGTTCCGGCGGGCCGAGGGAGCGATCACGATCGTCGGCGCGCGGCAGAACAACCTGCGTGACCTGACGGTCCGCGTCCCCCTGGGCCGGCTGGTGTCGGTGGCCGGCGTCTCCGGCTCCGGAAAGTCGACACTCGTTCGCGACGTGTTGCACAACGCCTACGCCCGCAGGGTCAAGGGCGCCGCGCAGTTCGACGTCGGCGAGCACGACCGCATCGACGGCCTCGCGTCGATTTCCGATCTGCTGCTGGTGGATCAAAGCCCCCTCGGCCGCTCGGCGCGCTCCAATCCCGTGACCTACACGAAGGCCTGGGACGAGATCCGCCAGGCCTTCGCGAAGTCGGGCAAGGCCATGTCCCGGGGCATCTCGGCGCGCGACTTCTCCTTCAACTCCGCCGGCGGCCGCTGCGAGGCCTGCCGCGGCACGGGCTGGCAGACGATCGACATGCAGTTCCTGGCGGACGTCACGGTGCGTTGCGACGTCTGCGACGGCCGGCGGTTCCAGAGCCGCGTCCTGGCCGTGCGGCTGCGGGGCAAGAACATCGACGACGTCCTCGCGCTGACGATCGACGACGCGACCGTCTTCTTTGCCGGGGAAGAGAAAATCGTCCGGCGGCTCGAGCCGCTGCGCGAGGTCGGCCTCGGCTACATGCGGCTGGGCCAGCCGACGGCCACGCTTTCGGGCGGCGAGGCGCAGCGTCTGAAGCTCGCGGCCTTCCTCGGGATCCGGCCCGCGTCGACCCGCGGCGCCCTCTTCTTGTTCGACGAGCCCACGACGGGTCTGCACGCGAAGGACGTCGATCGGCTCCTCGGGACTCTCCGGCGCCTGATCGCGCGCGGTCACTCCGTCCTCGCCGTCGAGCACCACCTCGGATTTCTCGAGGCGTCCGACTGGATCATCGAGCTGGGGCCCGGCGGTGGGCGCGAAGGGGGCCGGATCATCGCTGAAGGAACGCCCGCCGACATCCGTCGCAGCCCGGCGAGCGTGACGGGTCGCTTTCTCTCCGGCGGCCCGGTCGAGGAGCATGCGGCGACCCCCTATAATGCGACGGAGATTCCCTAGATCGCGCGCTCAATCGTGCCGAACTCCTTGAGACGAAAAGCTCCGAGCCGACTCACGATCCTCGCCGGGGGCCTGACGTTTCTGGCCGCGTGCGGTGTGTTCGCGGTCCCTTCGGCCGTCCCGGCCGTCGCGCCCTTCGAAGGCCGCTTCGAGTTCCGTACCTACACCAAGGAGGAGGGTCTCGAGGACCTCTCCGTCGAGTGCGTCCTCCAGGACAAGATCGGCTACATCTGGGTCGGAACCGACGACGGCCTCTTCCGATACGACGGCCGCCGGTTCCGCAGGTTCGGTCACGAAGACGGACTGCCGCGCCTGCGCATCTACCAGATCTACGAGACGTCCGACGGCCGGTTGTACGTCGCGACCGGCGGGGGCCTGGCGCGGTACGAGGGCGGGCGGTTCGTCGTCCTCGGCGAGAAGGCGGGCCTTGGCATCTTCGCCGTCGGCCACCAGGGAGTGGCGTCCGATGCGAAGGGAACGCTCTACGTCGGCACCGACCACGGTCTCTACTCCGGCCGGGACGACCACTTCAAGTTCGACAAGGAGGCCAATGTCCTCGGCTCGGGACCAGTCACCGCGGTGTCCGTCGACCCGGCCGGCGCCCTGTACTTCTCGCGCAGCGGCCTGCTCTACCGCAAGGAGTCCGGGCGCGCCGTCGAGTTCGGCCGCCCGCGCGGCCTTCCCGCCGACGAGACCCTGGACGACATCCGGACCGACGCCGCCGGCCGCCTCTGGGTCCGCACGGTCAAGAGGCTCTTCGTGCTCGCCCGGGGCGCCCAGCGTTTCGAGCGGGCGGACGAAGGCCTGCCGGAGTCGAGCGAGGTCGGACGCCTCGGCCTCGACGACCGCGGCGAGATCCTCCTGCCGACGGTGCAAGGACTCGCTTCGCGGCAGGGGGCGGCGTGGCGCCTGATCGGTCGCCGCGAAGGCCTGGCCGTCGAGACGGCGCTCGCCGCCATCGTCGATCGCGAGGGCTCTCTGTGGATCGGGCTCCTCGGCGGCGGTCTCGCGCGCCGGGTCGGGCACGGGCAATTCACGGGCTGGTCGGCGGCGGACGGGCTGTCGCACGAAGTCGTCTGGGCCGTCGCGCGCGAGAAGTCGGCCTCGGGGCCGGGGGCGTTGTGGGTCGGCACCGAGCAGGGGTTGAGCCGGATCGACCCGAAGACCGGGGCGGTGCGCGTCTACCTCGACTCCGACGGGCTGGCCGGCAACACCGTCAACGCGCTCGCCGCGGGCGAGGACGGGACGATCTGGGCCGGCTCGTGGCCCGGAGGCGTGACGCGTTTGTCGCCCGACGGAAAACTGCGTCTTTTTTCCGCGGACGACGTCTCGCCCGACCAGTTCCGCGTGGCGGCGATCCACGTCCGTCCCGACGGTGAGGTCTGGGTCGGTGCGGTCAGCGGCCTCTATCGGCTGCGGGCGGGCGGCGACCGGCTCGAACGCGTGGCGGTCGGGCGGGAGAAGCCCGACAACATTCGCGGTTTCGCCGAGGACCCTTCCGGAATCCTCTATGCCGCCAGCAAGCAGGGCATTCTTCGCGTCAACGGACCGGCGCCCCGAAAGTTCACCGTTCGCGACGGCCTGAAAGAGGATTTCGTCTCCTCCATCGCCTTCGCGTCCGACGGCAGTCTCGTGGTCGCCTACCGCGAGTCGATCGGCGCGGCGAAGATCATCCTGCAGGAGGACCGCCTCACGGTGCGGCCCATCGACGTGTCGACGGGCCTCGTGTCGAACAAGGTCGTCCTCGTCGGCCGCGACGCTGCGGGCGCGATGTGGATCGGCACGGGCTCAGGCGCCGACGTGTACGGCGCCGACTGGGCGCTCGCGGCCCGCTACGGCCGGCTCGACGGCATGATCAGCGAGGACCTCGACCAGAACGCGTTCCTGGCCGAGCCCGACGGGACCGTCTGGCTCGGCTCGAGCCGTGGCCTGATCCGTTCGCAGGCGGGGATTCCGCCCGCCCCGGAGCCCCCTCCGACCGTCGTCCTGACGAACGTCAGCGCCGGCGGCCGGCCGCTCAGCCCGACGGCGGAGGCCTCGCTTGCGCCGGACGAGCGCAACGTCAGTGTGTCCTGGGCCGGCCTCACGTACCTCGAGCCGAGCAAGGTCCGCTACAAGCACCGAATTGCGGGGCTCGTCGACCAATACACGGAGACCGAGTTGACCGAGGCGCGATTCCCGGCGCTCCCGAGCGGACGCTATCGCTTCGAAGTGCTCTGCGTGTCGGCGCGCGGCAAGGAGTCTGTGACGCCGGCCGTATTCACGTTGGAGGTGCGACCCGCCTGGTGGAAGACGCTGTGGGCGTGGGCCCTCTGGGTGCTGGTCGCGGCCGCGGCGCTGACCGCCTTCGTGCGCTGGCGGACGCGGTACCTCGAGGTCGAGCGGCACCGGCTGGAGGAGGCCGTGGCCGCCCGCAGCGCCGAGCTCGCCGCCGCCAACCGGGAGTTGCGCGAGGCGTCCTTCACCGACGCGTTGACGGGAGCCCGCAACCGGCGGTTCTTCGCGACGGTGATCGAGGACGACGTCAACCGGACGCTCCGCGTGCACTCGACGCCTCCGGCCAACCGGCCTCGCAACTGCGACCTGATCTTCTACATCGTCGACATCGACCACTTCAAGGAGATCAACGACGAGTTCGGCCACGACCGCGGCGACGGCGTGCTCGCGGAGATGGCCCGGCGGCTGACGGGCGTCGTGCGCGATTCGGACCGCCTGATCCGGTGGGGCGGGGAGGAGTTTCTGCTGATCTCCCGCGACGCGGACCGGACGCGCGGAGACGTCCTCGCCGGCCGCGTCATGACGGCCGTGGGCTCGGAGCCCTTCGACATCAACGGAGGCCAGAAGGTGCGCCGGACCTGCTCGGTCGGCTGGGCGCCGTTTCCCTGGTACCCGGACTCGACCCGCACGTTCGCCTTCACGGAAGTCTTGAAGCTCGCCGACCGCGCGATGTACCTCGCCAAGCAGTCCGGACGCAACCGGTCGGTCGGCGTGGTCCCGTCGGGCCCGTACTCCGAGGTCGGCGCCCGGAACGGGGACTGGTGGGAGAAGCCCCTGGGCGACGCCGAGGGCTCGGCCGTCTCGATCGTGCGCACCGGGGGCCCGGTCATCGTGGCCGAAGACTGAAGCCCCGTAACCTCCGGCCGGGGGCGGCGTATCCGGATGCGGGAGGTTTTCGCTCATGAAGACACGCCGGAGACAGGTTCTCGCCTCGGCCGCGATCCTCGCGCTGTGCGCCTCGACGGGGCGAGCCGGCCACCGCAATCGCAGCGTCTCGGTCCGCGACGGCGGGAATCCGACGAGCTGCAGCGACCTTCAGGTCCTCTTCGGCGACCGGGCGGCGGTCCGGGCCGAGGAACGGGTCACGGTTCCGGTGCCGGCCGGACGCGCTCTCCACATCGAGGCGGCCCGCAACTCGGGCGCACACGTCCGCGAGGAGGCCCGTGCCGATTTCGAAATCGTGGCCTGCAAGGCCGCGCCGACGGCGGACGGCCTCTCCGCGATCGCGCTGGAGCGTTCCGGCGACTCCGTGACCGTGCGGGGCCCCGCCGACGAAGACTGGGTGGGTTATCTGCTCGTCGTGGCGCCGCGCGGCGCGCCAATGGAAATTTCGGCCCGGAACGGCCCGATCGGCCTCGCGGGCCTCTCCGGCCGCGTCGTCGCGAACACGCACAACGGGCCGATCTCCGTCCATGACTCCGCGGGCGATCTCGACCTTCACGCCCAGAACGGGCCGATCGCGTTCGAGGGCGCGGGCGGCAAGCTCCGGGCGCGGACCGAGAACGGTCCGATCGAAGTCGAGCTCTCGGGGGACGCGTGGACGGGGGACGGTCTCGATGCCCGCGCCGTCAACGGCCCGGTCACGCTCGCGATCCCCGCGGGTTACCGCTCGGCCGCGGTGGTCGAGTCCCGCGGCCACTCGCCGTTCCGGTGCCGCGGCGAGGCCTGCGCGACCGCGCGGAGGACGTGGGACGACGGCCACCGGCGGATCGAGCTCGGCGACGGGCCGGCGCTCGTGAGGCTGTCGACCGAAAACGGACCGGTGTCGGTGCGGACCGGGTCGGACGCGGGCCACGAGGACGCGGACGACGACGAGTGAGCGGCGCCGGCCCCAGGTCTCGTTTCTCAACAGGTTGTTCACGCAATTCGGCGATGTGAGACCCGGGCCGTAGGGGCGGCCCTTGTGGCCGCCCGCTGACAGGCTGACGATTCGCGTGCCGCCTCTCGATGGGCACAGGAGAGGGCGCCCGCAAGGGGCGCCCCTACGTGCCGGGTCGCGGAAGTTCCAGGGGTCACTTCACGAAGGGAGCGCCGGCACGGTGAACAACGTCTTGAGAATTAACACCTAGGGCCGGCCGGGCTCCTTCAGGAACTCCACGAGGGCCGCGCGGTTGCGGTACCCCTCGTGCTTTCCGATCAGCCGACCGTCCGGCGTCGCGACGACGAGGGTCGGGAAGCCCGAGATCTCGTAGCGGCGCTGGAGCTCGTCGACGTCGGGCGCATTCCGTCCGTCCTCGCGCGCGCGGTCCACGACGCGGACCGGAACGAACGCGGCGTTGACGCGGTCGGCGACCTCGGGCGATTCCCAATCCCGGTCGACGAGCTTGCACGGTCCGCACCACGCCGCGGTGAAATCGTAGAGGATCGGCTTGCCGGCTTTCGAGGCCCGGGAGGCCGCGTCTTCGCGGGGTTGCCAGCGGATGAGGCCCGTGCCCTCGGCTCCGCCGCGGTCCATCACCGCGGTGACGATCCGGAAGAGGAGCGCGGCGAGGAGCACCCAGAGGAGGGCGGGCGAGAGCCGCGACTGGGAATTCGAAACCGCCTCAGTCCTGTCCATAGGCAAACTCCCGGCGGCTGAAGATGAGGGCGGCGGCGGCCAGAAGGACGACGGCCGCGAGCACACCGCGGCCGGCGCCCGACAGCGCCGACGGCTCTCCCTTGAACACGCGCTCCCAGTCGACCGGGGCCAGGATCTCGCGCCGACCGGCCTCGGCGAGCTTCTGGAACCAGGCGACGTTGGTCTGGATCGACAGGAAGAGCTGGAGGCCCGCGACGGCGATGACGTCGCCGTACCCGGGCAGGAAGGTCGAGAAGAAGATCAGCATGGCCGCCGTCTGGGCGGCGCGAAGGATGCCGGAGCCGACGTTGGCGGCCATCCACGCGGGCTCGAGCGGCGGCCCGGAATCGTGCACGGCGGCCTTCACGACGACGGCGAACAGCGCGCACGCGACGAGGAACGCGGCGAATGCGACGAGGATGCCGAGGTAGCGGCCGAAGAGGTAGTCGGTGCGCCGGATCGGGCGCACGAGGATCATCTGGAGGGCCCCGCTCGAGACGTCCCGGGAGACCGATGCCGCCGCGAGGACGAACAATACGAGGGTGCCTGCGCCCCCGTCGGCGCTTGCCTTGCCGCCGGACGCGGCGATCGTGAAGGCCGAAGCGACGGCGAAGATGACGAGCACGACGAGCGTTCCGGCGCTGCGCGATTTCTGGCGCAGGAACCGGCGAATCATTTCCGTCAAGAGGGAGGCGCCTCGCGGAAGAGCTCTTCGAGCTCGGCCGAGGAACGGACCTCCCGCACCGCGACGTCGGCGATGGCGAGCGCCTTGACCGCCCGTGCGATGTCGGCCGGGCCGGCGTCCGACAGGCGCAAAAGGCCGGTTTCCCCGGCCTCGACGGCGATCCCTTCGCGTCCGAGGATCTCCGCGGCACGCGCCGCGTGTGCGGAGTCGACCCGGATCGCGGCGCGGCGCCGGGAGGCGGCGTCCCCGGTCAGGGTCTCGGAGCGAGTCAGCCGGCCGTGATCGATGAAGACCACGCGGTCGCAGACCTTTTCGACCTCGGGAAGCTGGTGGGAGTTGAGGACGATCGTGGCGCCGCGCGCCCTGGCTTCGAGGATCCGCTCGCGCACGGTGACGACTCCGAGGGGATCGGTGCCCGACGCCGGCTCGTCGAGGAAGAGAATGTCGGGCCGGCCGAGTGTCGCCTGGGCCACGCCGATTCTCTGGAGCATCCCGCGGGAGTAGGTGCGGAGCTTTCGCTCGAGGGCGGCCGGATCGAGGCCGACCCGCGCCGCCGCTTCCCGGACCTCGGCGCCGGTCCGGGCGGAGTCGCCGCCGGAGAGCCGCCAGTGAAACTCGAGGAAGTCGGAGCCGGTCAGGTCCCGGTCGAACCCCAGCCGTTCGGGCATGTAGCCGGTCCGGGCGCGGATCGAGAGGTCGTCGGCCGGACGGCCGTCGATTCGGATCGAGCCCGAATCCGGGCGGAGGAAGCCCAGCAGGCACGAGAGCAAAGTGGTCTTCCCGGCGCCGTTGGGGCCGATGAGGCCGACGGTTTCGCCCCGCCGAACCTCCAGGGACACACCCTCGAGAGCCCGGGTGCGCCGCCCGAAGCGGCCGTAGGTCTTGGACACGTTGTCGACCGCGATCACGCCGCGAATGATACGCGACCCGGTTTTTCGGGAATATGCATTATCCTTCCGCGATTTCTAAACGCGGTTCCCCGAAGCTCGCATGATCGAAGTTCAAAACCTGTCGAAGCGCTATCCGACCCGGCTCGCGGTGGACGACGTCACGTTTTCCGTGCGGGAAGGGGAGATCGTCGGCTTCCTCGGCCCCAACGGCGCCGGGAAGACCACGACGATGCGCGTGCTCACGGGATTTCTGCCCCCGACCTCCGGGACGGCGCGGGTCTCGGGCTTCGACATCGTGACGCAGTCGAACGCGGCCCGCGCGTCCCTCGGGTATCTCCCGGAGTCCGCCGCCGCCTACACGGAGATGCGGGTTTCCGAGTATCTGGGGTTCCGGGCCCGGCTGGAAGGCGTCCCGCGGGGCGAAGTGAAGGCCCGGGTCGCGGAGGCGCTCGACCAGTGCCTCCTGGGGGAGGTCGCGGGTCGCCGGATCGAGAACCTCTCGAAGGGCTTCCGGCAGCGCACCGCGCTCGCCGGGGCGCTCGTCCACCGGCCGCGCGTCCTGATCCTCGACGAGCCGACGATCGGGCTCGACCCCGTCCAGATCATCAAGATCCGGGAGACGATCCGCCAGCTCGGCAAGGACCGGTCCGTGCTGCTCTCGACCCACATCCTGCCGGAGGTCGAGGCGGTCTGCGACCGCGTCCTCATCATCGACCGCGGCCGCATCGTCGCGGAGGGAACGCCGTCGGAGCTGCGCAGCAAGCTCGCGGGCACGCCCGTGGTGCGGGCCGTCCTCCGGGGCGCCGTCGACGCGCGCGAGGCGCTCGCCGGCCTGCCCGGCGTCTCGGCGGTCGATCTCGAGGCGGCGCCGGAAGAGACGCGGGCCCGGCTGACGTGCCTCCAGGGCGCCGACCCGCGCGAGGACCTCTTCCGCCTCGCGGTCGAGAAGGGTTGGGTGCTGCGCGAGCTCGCGCGCGAGGCGATGTCCCTCGAGGACGTCTTCGTCCGTCTGACCCGGCGCGATGCGGCGGCCCCGGAGGGCGGCGCACCGGCGCCCGAGGCGGCGCCGGCCGCGGAGGGGGAGCCGTCGTGAGAAAGCTCTTCGCCATCGTCGGCCGCGAGTGGCGCGCGTACTTCCTGTCGCCGCTCGCCTACGTCGTTCTCGCGGCGTTCCTGCTGATGAACGGCTTCATCTTCACCGTCATCGTGAACTTTCTCAACTCGCCCCAGGCCCCGAAGGGCCAGGCCCTGATCCTCCTGTTCTCGAACACGTACTTCTGGATCTTCAACCTCTTCGTGGTGCCGATCATCGCGATGCGCCTGTTCGCGGAAGAGCGCAAGTCCGGCACGCTCGAGATGCTCCTGACGTCGCCCGTGTCGGAGGGGACGGTCGTGCTCGGAAAGTTCCTCGGCGCGCTCGGGTTCTTCCTGACGCTCTGGTTGCCGACGCTCGCGTACGTGGCGATCCTGCGCTGGCAGACGCCGATCGATCTCGGGCCGGTCGGCGCGGCCTACCTCGCCGTCGCCCTGATGGGCGCCTATTTCCTGTCGGTCGGGATGTTCGCGTCGACCCTCACCAAGAACCAGATCGTCGCGGCGATCTTCGCCTTCGCCATGTTGATCGTGATCTTCTCGGGCGGGCTTCTCCAGTCCGCGGTGAACGATCCCGAAAAGCGGGAGTTCTTCGCCTACTTCAACGTCTGGGAGCACATGGAGGACTTCGCGCGCGGCGTCGTCGACACGCGGCGCGTCGTCTACTACGTCTCCGCCACGATCTTCTTCCTCTTCCTGACGACCGTGTCCGTTTCGGCCAAGAAGGAGACGCCGTGAAGGCCCGGGCCGTCCGCGCCGGAACCTCCGCCGTGGCCGTCATCCTCGGCGTGGCGCTGCTCGTCGGGATCAACTATCTCTCGGCCCGCCACTGGGCGCGCGGCGACTGGACCTCGACCCGGATCTATTCGCTCTCGGAGCAGACCAGGAAGATCCTGGCCGGGTTGAAGAGCCCGGTGCGCGTCACGGTCTTCATGACTTCCGGCGCGCGCCTGTACCAGCCGGTGCACGAGCTTCTCTCGCGCTACCAGGCGATCTCGCCGAAGATCGAGGTCGAGTACCTCGATCCGACGCGCAACGTCGCCCGCGCCGAAGCCCTGCTGAAGGAGTTCGGCGTCCGCCAGAACACCGTGGTCTTCCGCTCGGGCGAGCGCAAGAAGTACGTCGAGGAGGACAAGCTCGCCGACTTCGACTTCGCCGCCGCCCAGATGGGCGGGACGCCGACGATCAAGGCGTTCAAGGGCGAGGAGGCGTTCACCTCCGCCATCCTGGCGGTGTCCGAGCAGAAGCAGCCCAGGATCGTCTTCACTCAGGGCCACAACGAGGCGCCGCTCGACTCGACCGAACGGGGGCGCGGGTACTCCGAAGCCAAACAGCTGCTGGAGCGCGACAACATGACCGTCGCGACCTGGTCCTCGCTCGGGAAAGACGATCTTCCGGCGGGTACCGACGTCGTCGTCGTCGCCGGCCCGCGGACCGCGTTTCTGGAACCGGAGGCCGGAGCGCTCGAGAAGTACCTCGCGGCGGGCGGCCATGCCCTGATCCTGCTCGACCCGGTCCTGCCCGGCCCGGGCTCGCCGCCTCCGGAGCTCGGGTTCGCGGCGCTTCTCGGCAAGTACGGCATCCGGCTCGGCAACGACATCGTGGTCGACCCGTCGAACGCGCTGCCGATGGTGGGCGCCGAGACGGTCCTCGCGAACAAATACGGGAACCATCCCATCGTGCGGTCACTCTCGGCCGAGGAGCTTCCGGTCGTCTTCCCGCTCGCCCGGTCGGTGACGAAGGCGGAGAAACCGCCGGAAGGCGTCGCCGAGACGATGCTCGTCGAGACGTCGGCGGAGGGCTGGGGCGAGACGAACCTCAAGGCCCTGGCCGAAGGCAACGGCGCGATCCAGAAGGAGTCCGGGGACACGCCCGGCCCCGTGTCGATCGCGGTCGCCGTCGGCCCGGCGGACGAGAAGACGGCCGACGGGAAAATCCCGCGCCTCGTCGTCATGGGGAACTCGCGTTTCGCCGGCGACGGCTCGATCGCCAATGGCGGCAACGGGGTGCTCCTCGCCAACGCCGTCCACTGGCTGACGGGAAGCGAGAAGCAGATCGGGATCGCCCCGAAGACCATCGAGCAGGCATCGCTCTCGCTGACCGACGCGCAGGTTCGCCGGATCGGCATCTTCGCGATCGTCGGGATGCCGGGCCTCGCCATCCTCCTCGGTCTCTGGGTCTGGTACCGGCGCAGGGACTGATCCGGCCGTGTCTGCCCGCAAGCTCCTCGCCCTCACGGCCGTCGTGGCGGCGCTGTTCGCGTTCATCTTCTTCTTCGAGCGCAAGATGCCGTCCACGGCCGAGCGCCAGCGCAAGGGCAACCTCTACTGGGACCTTCCCGAGGATCGGTTGACGGACCTGACACTGACGCGGGGCACCGAAACGGTCGAGCTCGCGAGGGCCGAGGGTGCTCCCTGGCGGATGGTCAAGCCCGACAAGTACCCCGCGGACCCCTTCGCCGTGAACAGCGCCGCCGGCGAGTTGACGGACCTGAAGCAGGCCTCGGTCGATTCGGCCGAGGCGCGGCCCCAGGACTACGGACTCGATCACCCGGTGGCGACGGCGAAGCTCACCTGGACCGACGCCGCGGACCCGTCGGCCGTCAGGACGCGGACGATCGAGTTCGGCGTCGACATCCCCGGCACCGACATCACCGCCGCGCGCGTGGCGGGGCAGTCGACGGTGCTCTTCGTGCCCTCGTCCGCCCTGGCCGCCGTCAAGAAGCCGGTCGACGACTTCCGGAGCCGCGACCTCTTCGGCGGGCGTTCGGCCGACGTCAGCCGCGTCGAGATCCTTCGGGGCCGAGGCCGCCTGGTCCTGTTCCGGAGGGACGGGGCCTGGTGGCTTTCGGAGCCCGTCGCGGACCTCGCCGACTCGGGGGAAGCGGACCGGCTCGTCGGCCAGCTGACCGGGCTCCGAACCCTCGAGTTCATCCATCCGGCCGATGACCTCGCCGCGCTTTCGCTGCAGACTCCCCTCTATCGCGTGAGCCTGACGGGAGAGAAAGGCGCCGTGACCTCGGTCGACTTCGGGGCGACCCGCTCGGACGGCAACTCGGTCTACGCCCGCAAGGACGGCCGGGTCCAGACGGTCGATCAGGAGATCGTGGCCGAGCTCTCCAAGGAGTCCGAGCCGTTCCGAAGCTCCACTCTGGTCGCCTTCAACCGCGGCGACGTGACGTCCGTGGAAGCCGATTTCGAAAGCGACAAACACATCCTGACGCGGGACGACACCGGCTGGTCGTCGGGTGGACGGCCGGTCCTCGCGTCGGCCGTGGACGACGTCCTGAACGCGGTCGCGGCGTTGAAAAGCAAGGGCTTCGTCGACGACGCCGGGGTCCGGGCGCTTGCGCCGCCGGCCGCGACCGTGATCGTCCGGACGAAGACCGGGCCGCCGTGGACGATCGGCCTGCGGCCGCGCGCGGGCGAGCTCGTCGCAACCGTCTCCTCGCGTCCGGGAGGCTTCGTGGTCGAGGGGGACGTGTCGGGCAAGCTCGGCGCGGTCTTCGCGCGGGCCGTGACGCCGCCCACGCCGGTTCCGACGAAAAAGCCCTAGCCCGGCCTAACGCTTTCCGGTCAGGTGGGGGGCCTTCTTGGTCGCCTCGGCCTCGAGATCGGCGATCCGCTTCTGGCGCTTGGCTTCCTTCTCGTCGGAGGCCTTGGTCTTCTTCTCCTTGGCTTTCGAGAAGGACGTCGAAAGGGAAAAGAGCAGCCCGCGGCCCTTGGGCGCCTTGGCGCGCCGAGCCGTCGCTCCCCAGAACTTCGTCCTCTTGAAGATCGCCTCCGAGAAGTCGGAGTTGGCGAGGTCCGCTCCCGACAGGTCGGCGTCCGTGAAGTTGGCGCCGATCGCCCGGGCGAACCGGAAGTCGGCTTCTCGCAGACTCGCCCCCGTGAAATTGGCCCCGATCAGCAGGGCGCCGGACAGGTCGGCGTCGAACCCCTTGCCGTTGCTGAAGTCGGCGCGCTTGAGATTGGCCTGGCGGAAGCTGCCGAGGGAGAGGTCCGCCCGCGAGAAGTTGACGCCCTCGGCCTGGACCTCGCCGAGGTCGGCGCCCGAAAACGAGGCGCCGACGAAGGAGTACGGCTTGAGATTGGCCCGCCGCAGCACGGCCCGCGAGAGGTCCGCGTTCTGGAAGTTCGCCTTCTCGAAGCGGGCCGAGCGCAGGTCGACCTCGGTCAGCTTCGCGTCCGAGAAGCTCACGTCGGTGCCGCCGGCGTCCAGAAAGATGGCGCGACGCAGGTCGGCTTTGCGAACCTTGGCGCGGTCGAAGCCGGCCGCGGTGAAGTTCGCCTCGACGGCCGAGACCATCTCCAGGTCGGCGTCGGTGAACTCCGCCCGCTCGCAGTCGGCCGCGTTCAGGGCGGCCTGCCGGAGGATCGCGCCGGCGAAGTTGGCCTTTCGGAGGTCCGCCCCGGTCAGGTCGGCCGTCTTGAGGTTTGCGCCGGCGAAGTTCGCGTTGGGGAAAGAGCCGCGCACGGCCGAGACGCCCTCGAAGACCGCGCGCGAGAGGTCGGCGCCGTCGAAGTGCGCGCCGGCGACCTTTACGCCGCGGAAATTCACGTCGCTCAGGACGGCCCCGGCGAGGTTGGCGTTGGAGAGGTCGGCGCCCTCGAGGCGGGTGAACGAGAGGTCGGCGCCGGCGAGGTCTGCCCCGACGAGCGCGGCGTTCTGAAGCGAGGCCGAGCGAAAACGGGCCCCCGCGAAGAAAACGCCCGAGAAGTCGAGAAAGTCGAGCGCGCAGTGCTCGAAAATGGCGCCGGCGGCCTGGGCGCCGGCGAACTTCGTGTTGCGCAGCGTCGCGCGCGTCAGGTCCGTGCCGGCCAGGTTGGCCTTCGAGAGGTCCGCGCGCGTCAGGTCCGCGCGCTTCAGGTTCCTCCCGGAAAGATCTTTCCCCGCGAGCTCGGCGCCGGTCAGATCGGGCGTGACGTTGGGGTTCCTGGCGCGCCAGTCGTTCCACTCCGGCGAGAGGAGGATCCGCTGATGCTCCGGGTTGGCCATGGGCGGCCATTGTAACCGGCCCGCCGCGCAGGCGCGTTACAATCCCGGCCATGAGCACCGCCGCGACGTCGCCCCTGGTTGCGGCCCCTTCGAAGGCGATGGAGCGCATCCGGAAGGCGCTGGCCGGCGGGCACCCGCTCATCTATGTGCTCTCGTGGGAGGAGTCGCGCGTCGAGCGGCTCACGCAGCACCTCGCCAAGACGTTCTACGGCGCGCCCTGCCCGTTCGGCGTCTGGTCCATCGTCGATGGCCTCGTCGTGGACGGTGCGCCGGTCCCCGGGACGCAGGATCCCGTCAAGGCGCTCGAGGCCATCCTCAATGCGAGCGGCAAGGGTTTCTATCTTCTCAAGGACTTTCCGACCGGGGGCGAGGGGCATCCGGACGTCGTTCGCCGGATACGCGACCTGTACCGGGCGCTCAAGGACCGCGGCCGCCACGTGCTTTTCGTGTCACCGCGCCTGGCGATTCCCGAAGAGGCGAAGAAGGAGATGTACGTCGTCGAGTACGAGCTCCCCGACGACGCCGAGATCGGAAAGCTGCTCGAGGCGCACCTGCGGCGAAGGCTGTCGGTCGACATCGACGAGGCCTCGATGCGGCGGCTCGGCCTCGCGATGCGCGGCCTGACCGCCGACGAGATCGGGCACCTGGTGTCCAAGACGTTCTCTTCGCGCAAGGCCTTCGACGAGACGGCTTACTTCGAGGTCCTCGCGGAGAAGGAGCAGATGTCGCGCAAGGAGGGCGTGCTGGAGTTCGTGCCGCCGCGCTTCTCGCTCGACGACGTCGGCGGGTACGACGTCCTCAAGGCCTGGCTCGTGAAACGCCAGGCGCTCTTCTCGCGCGACGCGCTCGATGCCGGAATTCCGATCCCGAAGGGGATCCTTCTCATGGGCATCTCCGGCTGCGGAAAGAGCCTGTGCGTTAAGACGATCTCGACCCTCTGGAACCTGCCCCTCTTCCGGCTCGACATGAACGCCGTTTTCGGCACGGACAATCCCGAACTGACGTTCCTCCGGGCGCTCCGCGCCGTCGAGGCCGTCTCGCCGGCGGTGCTCTGGATCGACGAGATCGAGATGGGGGTCGGGGGCTACCGCGAGGGCCAGGATGCGTCGATGTCTCGGATCTTCTCGGGTTTCCTGACCTGGATGCAGGAGAAGTCCGCGCTCGTGTTCGTGGCCGCGACCGCGAACCGGATTCACCTGCTTCCCGCCGAGATCATCCGCAAGGGGCGCTTCGATCAGGTCTTCTTCGTCGACCTGCCGAAGGAGGAGGAGCGCAAGCAGATCTTCGCGATCCACCTGAAGAAAGCCCGGTGCGACGTGAGCCGTTTCGACCTCGTCTTCCTCTCCAAGGCGACCAACGGTTGGAACGGAGCCGAGATCGAGCAGGCCGTCATCTCGGGGGTGGTCGACGCATACGCCGAGAACCGGACGCTGAACGAAGACGACATGTACAAGATGATCTCGGCCACGGTGCCCCTCGCCGTGACCATGGAAGAGCAGATCAAGCAGATCCGCAGCTGGGCGCACGAGCGGGCGCTGAACGCATCGTCGGGCTGACGCCCTCGCCGTGAGGCGGCCCTCCCGGCCGGCGGGGCTTCTTTGCCTGCCGGTCCGCGGAGCGAGGGGTCGCGGGCTGGAGTTGCGTCGGCAGCGGTTCGAGTTCAGTTCCGTCGCGGGTCGAGCTCGTCCGGCCGGAACGGCGCCAGGAAGCGCAGCCGGCCCTGCCATTCGAGCATCCGCCCCGCTAGGGCCTCGAAACGCGCGGCCACCGAGTCGATCTCGAGAAGGGCCTGGAGCTCGGCCGGCGTGTAGCGCAGGCGAAGGGCGATCTCGGAGGCGAGACGTTCGGTCGGCAGCCCCTCCTCCGGCAGTGGTGGAAGCCCGAGTTCCCGGGCGATGACGTCGAAGAGCGCCGTGGCGGCGCCGGTGACGCGACCCTCCTCGGCCCGCCCGGAAAACGGCACCGAGCGGACCTCCTCCACGCGGGCGACGCGGTAGGGGCCGGACGGCGTCTCCTCGAGGACGCGATAGCGGAACCGCCCTTCGAGGAGGATGTTGTAGCGTCCGTCCTCGAGCTCCTCCGACTCGATGATCTCGCCGCCCCCGCCGACGGGATAGATACGGGGATCCTGGCCTTCCCCGGCCGCCTCCCAGCCGGGGTAGAGCATGGCCATCCCGATCGTCCGGTCGCCGGCGAGCGCGTCGGCGACCATCGCGCGATAACGCGGCTCGAAGATGTGAAGGGGCAGCATGGTCCCCGGCATGAGCACGACGCCGGGAAGCGGAAAGAGCGGGATGCGCCTCATGGCCGGCCCGGCGCGGCGGGGTGGGGCGCCGACCCGTCCGGCGCGGATTTCGAGAGCGCGAGAACGTAGGCCACGGTCTGCCGGATCTCCTCGTCGGTCAGTTTACCCTCGAACTTCGGCATCGGATCGTGCCCCTGGCGGATCTGCCGCTCGATCGCCTCCGCCGAACCGTCCGAGCGCCAGCGTCCGTCGAGGAGGTTGGCGTAGGGAAAGTGCCCGGCCACGATGGTGCGGCCGTTCCCGTTGTCGTTGTGGCAGGAAGCGCACTTGCGCTCGTAGATGCGGCGCCCCGCCGCCTGGTCGCGGTCGCCGCGCGCTCCGTCGGGCAGCGGTTCGTTGTTGCACGCCACCGCGAGGCCGCCGAGCAGCACCGCGAAGAAGGCCCGGAAGCGCACGCGCGGCAGTCTAGCGCAGGGATCCCGGCCGGCCCGGCTCTTGACCGAACCTTCATTTGGCCGGCACCCGGGGCCGTGCTAAGGTTCCCGCCCTCGTGGCCGACCGCAACGACAAGGTGGCTGAAAACGCCGCCGGAAAGTACTACGTGGACGCGCAGTGCATCGACTGCGACGTCTGTCGCGTGACGGCGCCGACGTGCTTTCAGCGCAACGAGGACCGGGGATATTCCTACGTGTTCCGCCAGCCCGAGACCCCGGAAGAGGACGCCCAGTGCCAGGAGGCGATGGACTCCTGCCCGGTGGAAGCCATCGGCCGCGACGGCGCCGAGGGCTAGGTCGGTCAGCGGGGGACCCGTTCCTCCGGCGGCAGGCCTCGGAAGTACTCGATCGTCCGCTCGAGGCCCTCGTCGAGCACGACCCGCGGCTCCCAGCCGAGCTTCGTCCGGGCCTTCGTGATGTCGGGCTGCCGGACCTTGGGATCGTCGACCGGGAGCGGCTTGAAGACGATCTCGCTGCTTGCGCCCATGAGCCTTCGGATGGTCTTCGCGAAGTCGAGCACCGAGAGCTCGGCCGGGTTGCCGACGTTGACCGGCTCGACGACGTCCGAGAGCAGCAGGCGATAGATGCCGTCGATGAGGTCCGAGACGTAGCAGAAGGACCGCGTCTGGGAGCCGTCGCCAAAGACCGTCATCGGCTCGCCGGCCAGCGCCTGGCAGATCAGGGCGGGCACGACGCGGCCGTCGTGGGGGCGCATGCGCGCTCCGTAGGTGTTGAAGATCCGGGCGATGCGCGTCCGTACGCCGTGGGCGCGATGGTAGGCCATCGTGATCGCCTCGGCGAAGCGCTTGGCTTCGTCGTAGACGCCGCGCGGTCCGATCGGGTTGACGTTGCCCCAGTAGGTCTCGGGCTGGGGATGCACCAGCGGGTCGCCGTAGACCTCCGAGGTCGAGGCCAGCAGGAAGCGCGAGGTCTTGGCGAGCGCCAGGCCGAGCGCGTTGTGCGTGCCGAGCGACCCGACCTTGAGCGTCTGGATGGGGTGCTCGAGGTAGTCGATCGGCGACGCCGGGGAGGCGAAGTGCATCACCGCGTCGACCGGGCCGTCCACGAAGATGTACTCGGCGACGTTGTGGCGGACGAAGCGGAAGCGCCGCTCGTTCTCGAGATGGGCCAGGTTGCGCTTGTGGCCCGTCAGGAGGTTGTCCATGGCGATGACTTCGTGGCCCTCCTTGAGCAGGCGGTCGCACAAATGGCTGCCCAGGAAGCCCGCCCCGCCCGTGACCAGGATTCGCATTGCGCCCCCGTTCGTCATCCCCGGCCGACTCCCGCGTAGGTCCAGCCGAGGCGCCGCATTTCGGTGGGCTCGTAGACGTTGCGCAGGTCGATCATCGTCATCGACCGCAGGCCGGCCGCCAGCCGCCCGAGGTCCAGCTTCCGGAAGGCGTTCCACTCGGTCGCGAGGACGAGGAAGTCGGCGCCGGCGGCGCAGTCGTAGGCGTCCGTGGCGTAGTGCACGTCCGGATGCACCGCGCGGGCGTTGTCCATGGCCGCCGGATCGAACGCCCGCACCTTCGCGCCGGCCTTCTTCAAGTCCGCCACCACGGCCAGGGCCGGGGACTCCCGGATGTCGTCGGTCTCGGGCTTGAAGGAGAGGCCGAGGACGGCGGCGGTCCTGCCCGCGAGAGGGCCCGCGGCGGCCGCGATCTTCTCGATCATCCGGTCCTTCGTCTTGTCGTTTGCCCGCATCGCCGCCTCGATGATCTCGAAGGTGTAGCCGTGCTGGCGGGCCAGGTCCGCGGCGGCGGCCGTGTCCTTGGGGAAGCACGAGCCGCCGAACCCGGGCCCGGGATGCAGGAACTTGCCGCCGATCCGCTTGTCGAGTCCCATGCCCCGCGCGACGTCGTGGACGTCGGCGCCCATGAGCTCGCACATCCTCGCGATCTCGTTGATGAACGAGATCTTCACGGCGAGGAAGCCGTTGGAGGCGTACTTGATCAGCTCCGCCGAGGCGACGTCGGTGATCACGAACGGGGTCTCGATCAGGAAAAGCGGGCTGTAGATCTCCTTCAGGATCTCGATGGCGCGCGGGTCGCCGGCCCCGATGACCACGCGGTCGGGCCGCAGAAAGTCGGCGACCGCCGACCCTTCGCGCAGGAACTCGGGGTTGGAGGCGACCGAGAACTCGTGCCGGCGGTTTCCGGCGCTGATGATCTGCTCGATCATCCGGCCGGTGCCGGTCGGCACGGTCGACTTCGTGACCACGACCTTGTAGCCGTTCATGTGCTCGGCGATGATCTCGGCGACCTGGCGGACGAAGGTCAGGTCGGGCGAGCCGTCGGCCTTCGGCGGCGTGCCGACGGCGATGAAGATCGCGAGCGCTTCCTCGATGGCGGTCTTCAGGTCCGTCGTGAAGCGCAGACGCCCGGCACGCTCGTTGCGGGCGATGACCTCCTCGAGGCCGGGCTCGTAGATCGGAATCTGCCCGCCCTGAAGGGCCGCGATCTTCTTCGCGTCCTTGTCGACGCAGACGACGTTCATGCCGAAGTCCGCGAGACAGGCCCCCGTCACCAGCCCGACGTACCCCGTCCCGATCATGCAGATGTTCATAGCCTGCGCCGTATCTCCTGCTTACTGTTGGCTGTTGACGGTTCGATCGGCCCGGCTCCGATACCACTCCACCGACCGGCGCAGTCCCTCCGCGAGAGGCACACGCGCGCGGAAGCCCAGCAACCGCTCCGCCTTTTCGGTGGACGCAAAGGTCACGGGGACGTCGCCCGGCTGGTCCGGCTGGCGCAGGAGCCGCGCCGTTCGGCCGGTCGCCTTCTCGAGCGCCGAAACGAGCTCGGCCAGCGTCACCGGCCGGGCGCCCCCGAGGTTCACGATTTCGAAGCCCCGGTCCCGCTCGAGGGCCGCCAGGATCCCGTCGGCGATGTCGTCGATGTACGTGTAGTCCCGCCGCGAGGTTCCGTCGCCGAAGAAGGGGATCGGCTCTCCGGACTCGAGGCCGCGGATGAAGCGGGCGATCGCCATCTCCGGGCGCTGCCTCGGCCCGTAGACCGTGAAGAACCGGAGGCAGACGGCCGGGAGTCCGTGGAGGTGGTGCGCGGTGAAGACGTGGAGCTCGCCGGCGCGCTTGGTAGCCGCGTAGGGCGAGACGGGCCGCTCGATCGGGTCCTCCTCCGAAAACGGCAGCTTGGAATTGACGCCGTAGACCGACGAGGAGGACGCGAAGACGAAGCGGGGGTTCTCGTGCGCCACCGCCGCGTCGAGGAGGTGGAGGGTGGCGACACAGTTGACCTCCTCGTAGAGGACGGCCTGCGTGAGCGAGGGCCGCACGCCGGCCCGGGCCGCCAGGTGCGCCACGGCGTCGAAGTGCTCTTCCGCGAAGAGGCGGAAAACGAGAGCCCGGTCGCGGATGTCGCCCTCGACCAGCCGGTAGGACGGGTGGCCGAGGTGCGGCGCGACGTTCGACCGCTTGATTGCCGGGTCGTAGAAGTCGTTGAAGTCGTCGAGCGCGACCACGCGGTCGCCGCGCGCCAGCAGACGGTCCGTCAGATGCGAGCCGATGAAGCCCGCACCGCCTGTGACCAGGATCCGCATCACCGGGAGGGCGTCGGCATCGGCTCGATCGTTCCGGCCGCGACCCCGTCCTTGTATTCCTTCTTGATGGCTGCCTTCTGGCGGTCCTTGATGAGCCACCGGAGGATCGGGGACTGGTCGACTCCGACGACGAGACGGTGCGCCGCGTCGAAGAGTTCCGGGTCGTTGATGAGCTTGCCGGCCGTGCCGTCGCCGTCGTCGAGCTTGCGGCTGATGGAGTCGAGGTGCAGCGTGAAGCTCTGAAGGTTCTTCGCGAATTCCTTGCCGAACTGGGGGTCGTTCAGGAGGATGGGGATCGCGCCGTCGCCGTGCTGCAGGCTCTGGGCGACGACCGCGAGCGCCGAGGCCGCGGTCGCGAGATCGTCGACGAGCGCGTAGATCTTCTTCTTGCCCTCGGGGTCCGAGAGCAGCGCCGGGATGGCGCCGTTGCCGGTCCGGACGCCCTCGTCGATCTTCGCCAGCATCGACTGCACCGACCGGATGGCGCCGGCGAGCGATGCGCTGGTTTCCCGCCCGTACTTCTCGTCGATGAGGAGCTTCCCGGCGAGGCCCTGCCCGTTCTCGATCTTCTTGAGGATGCCGTTGAGGGAGTGGAGCGCGTCGTTGAAGCTGTTGCCGAGTTCTTTACTCTCGGGGCTCGACGAGGTCAGGGAGCCGAGCAGGCCCTCGCCCTTCTCGGTCCGGCCGAGGATGGCCTTCAGCGACTTGGCGATCGCGCCGAGGTCGGTCATGAGGTCGCCGCTGCCCTCCAGGAACTTTTCGATCCCGGCGCCGGGCGCCGCGGGGATCTCGCCGCCGATCGGGACCTCGGGCTCGTCGGCACGGCCCCCGGCGAGCTCGATGTATTTGTCGCCGAGGAGACCCCGCGTCTTGATCGCGGCCGTCGTTCCCTTGCGGAGCATCGGCGCCCACCGCCGCACGACGTCGTAAACGACCTGCACGGTCCGGTCGGCCGGGTTGCCCGAGAGGTTGACCTCCTGGACGTTGCCGACCACGACGCCGTTCAAGGTGACGACGTTGCCTCCCACGAGGCCCGCGGCCGACTCGAAGCGCGTCGAGTAGGGGAACTTCTTGCGGAAGAGGTTCGCCCGCTGGCCGACCATGAAGACTCCGATCATGGTCGCCACGAGAGCGATCATGACCACGAGGCCGACGCGGAAGCGGCGGCCGACCTGCGTTTCTCCAACCACGGGCTACGGTCCTTTCGGCGCGGGCACGGTCTGGAAAACGCCGGTGCCGCACGGGAAACCCATGGAGCGAAAGTACTCCAGGAGCACGGGGTGGCCGCCGCGGGCGGCCTCTTCGAAGGTCCCGATGAACTGGAACCGTCCCTGGTGGAGGAAGGCGAGCCGGTCGGCGACCGTCCGGGCCGCGACGATGTCGTGGGTGACGACGATCGACGTCGTCTCCATCCGCACGTTGAGGTCGACGATGAGCTGGGCGATCTTCTCGGAGGACAGGGGGTCGAGGCCCGTCGTGGGCTCGTCGTACAGGATGATGTCGGGGTCGAGCGCGATCGAGCGGGCCAGGGCCACGCGCTTGCGCATGCCCCCGGACAGTTCGGAGGGCATCTTTCGCTGGATCCCGGGCAGGCCCACCATCGTCAGCTTCTCGGCCACGATGGCCGCGACCTGCTCGGGGGTCTTGTCGGTGTGTTCCCGAACCGGAAAAGCGATGTTCGCCTCCACGTCCATGGAGTCGAACAGGGCACCGCCCTGGAAGAGCATCGCGGTGCGCCGGCGGACGGGCGACAGATCTTCCTCCGAAAGGCCGACGACCGACTCGCCGAAGACGAGGACGTCGCCGGCGTCCGGCTGGGTCAGGCCGTTGATGTGGCGCAGCGTCACGCTCTTGCCCGTGCCCGAGGGCCCGAGGATGCAGAGCACCTCGCCGCGCCGAATCTTGAGGTTGACTCCGGCGAGGATGTCGCGGCCGGAATACCGCTTCCAGACTTCGCGAAACTCGACGATCGTGTCGCCGAGCTCGTGCGTTGCGACCTTCGGGCCGGTCGTGGCGGGGGCGGAGCTCATCAGATGGCGAGGAAGAGTTTCGTGAGGAAGAAGTCCGACACGAGAACGCAGATCGAGGCGAGCACCACCGTCCGGGTCGTGGCCAGGCCGACGGAGGCCGCGCCCCCCTGCGCCTGGAGCCCGTTGTAACAGCCGATCGCCGCGATCTCGAGGCCGAAGAAGAACGTCTTGCTCAGTCCGCTGAAGATGTCGGCGATCGAGAGCTGCTGCCAGATGCTGGTGATGTAGTCCTGGGCGGTCATCTGGAGCTCGAGCACCGCGATGCCGAGGCCGCCGAGGATTCCGAGGACGTCGGCAATGGCGGTCAGGACCGGCATCATGATGATCGTCGCGAGCACGCGCGGGACGACCAGGCGCCGCACGGGCGAGATCGCCATCGCCCGCAGGGCGTCGACCTGCTCGGTCACGGTCATCGAGCCGAGCTCGGCCGTGATGCCCGAGCCGACGCGGCCGCCGACCATGAGCGCCGTCAGCACCGGGCCGAGCTCCCGGACGAGCGACAGCGAGACGACCCGCCCGACGAACATCTTGCCGCCGAAAGCCTCGAGCGAGTAGGCCGTCTGCAGCGCGAGGACCATGCCCGTGAACAACGCCGTGATCCCCGTGATCGAGACGGATTTGACGCCGAGCTCGTCCATCTGGTCGAGGAGCGCCGAGCCGTAGAAGGGGCGGCTGAACATCGCCGCGAAGGTCTGGCCCAGGAGCTGGGAGAGTCCCCCGATGTACTCGAGGAGCTGGGAACCCTTGCGGCCGAAACGGTCCACGAATCGCAGCCATCGGAGGTTGCGATAGAAGATCGCCGTCGCGGAGGGTGGCGTGGGCTGCGTCATTGGAGACGGGGCATTCTACGCCGTGACTCCGTGCGGTGTAAACGCCGGACGCATCGAGAGTTGTCGCTCTGCTACGATGCGGCGCCGTGCGATTCCTCCGTTCCCTCGCGGCGTGGGTCGTGATCGCCGGCTCGACGATCCTCTGCGGTCTCCCGGCGATTCCGATGGGCTTCGTGCCGCCCCGCGGGGCCTGGTCGATGTTTTTCGGACGTGCCTGGTCGCGCACGATTCTGGGGGGAACGGGAGTGCGGGTCCGCGTGCTCCACCCGGAGCGGTTCGGCCGCGGACAGAGCTTCGTGGTCGCGGCCAACCACGAGAGCTTCTACGACATCCTCGTCCTCTTCGCGCGCCTGCCGATGAAGATCTCCTTCCTCGCCAAGCGCAACCTCTTCCGGCTGCCGATCCTGGGCTGGTCGATGGCGGCCGCCGGCTTCGTGCCGGTCGACCGGGGCGAGCGGCGGCGCGGCGCCGCCACCGTCGACGCGGCGTTGCAACGGGCCGGGAAGGGCAGCTCGCTCATCGTCTTTCCGGAGGAGACGCGCACCCGCACGGGCGAGCTCCTGCCGTTCAAGGCGGGCGCCGCGTTGCTCGCGATCCGGTCGGGCCTTCCGATCCTGCCGATCGGCATCGGCGGCACCTTCGGCATTCTGCAGCGGGGCGGATTCACCGTGACGCCTTCGGAGGTCGCGATCGCGGTGGGCGAGCCGATCCCGGTCACCGGGCTCTCGAGCCGCGAGCGCGGCGAGCTGACGGAACGGCTGCGCGAGCGCGTCGAGGCGCTGCGCGCCGAGGCGCGGGCCGCCGTGGCATACAATCCGGAACAGGAGAAATCATGAGCGCCGCGGCGGAGCTGACCGAGGAGCGGGTCCTCGAAACGTTGAAAACGGTCCGGTTCCCGGGCCTTTCGAGGGACATCGTGTCGTTCGGTTTCGTGAAGGATCTCGAGGTCGGCGGCGGCAACGTCTCATTCCGCCTCGAGATCACGACCGAGTCCCCGAAGGCGGCCGAGGATATCCGCCGCGATGCGACCGAGAAGCTGCAGAGCCTGGCCGGAGTGCAGGCGGTCACGATCCGCGTCGAGGTGAAGCCCCCTTCGGCCGCGGCGCCCCGCGCCGGTGCCCCGCCCCAGGCCGCGGGTCCCGCGATCCTCCCGGAGGTTCGCTTCAAGATCGCGGTCGCCTCGGGCAAGGGGGGCGTCGGCAAGTCGACCGTGGCCGCGAACCTGGCGCTCGCCCTCGAACGGCTCGGCCACCGGGTGGGCCTGATGGACTCGGACATCTACGGGCCGTCCCAGCAGATGATGATGGGCATCGACGAGAAACCCCACGTGAACGAGTCGAACCAGATCGTGCCCATTGAGCGCCACGGCGTGAAGGTCATGTCGCTCGGGTTCCTCATGGACGTCGACCAGCCGGTCATCTGGCGCGGCCCGATGGTCATGAAGGCCGTCGAGCAGTTTCTCCAGGACGTCGCTTGGGGGTCGCTCGACTTCCTGGTGATCGATCTTCCGCCCGGGACCGGGGACGCCCAGCTGACCCTGACCCAGAAGATCCAGCTCTCGGGCGCCGTCATCGTGACGACGCCCCAGGACGTGTCGCTCATCGACGCGCGCAAGGGGCTGGCGATGTTCCAGAAGGTGAACGTGCCGGTCCTCGGGATCGTCGAGAACATGTCGTACTTCGTGTGTCCGGGCTGCGGCCGGCGGGAGGAGATTTTCAAGCACGGGGGCGGCGAACGCACCGCCCGCCAGCTCCAGGTGCCGTTTCTCGGGGAGATCGCGCTCGATCCGCGGGTCACCGCCGGCGGCGACGCGGGGCGTCCGATCGTGGTCGGGGAGCCGAAGTCCGAAGTGACCGAGGCCTACATGCGGATCGCGGAGTCCGTCGCGAAATCCGTCGGCGTCTAGGAGCCGTTCCAGGACTTCATGCCCGTTTCGATCGAGCTCGCCAAGACGGACATCACGTCGATGCCGGTCGACGCGATCGTCAACGCCGCCAACGAGGCCCTGCAGCTGGGTTCGGGCGTCGCCGGGGCGATCCGACTGCGCGGCGGACCGTCGATCCAGGAAGAGTGCGACCGGATCGGGACCTGCGCCGTCGGCCAGGCCGTCGTGACCAAGGGGGGCAAGCTCCACGCCCGCTGGGTGATCCACGCCGTCGGTCCCGTCTGGAAGGGCGGAGACTACGGCGAGGAGATGCTTCTCGCCTCCGCGGTCCTGCAAGCACTGCGCCGGGCCGAGGACATCGGCGCCACCTCGGTCGCGATCCCCGCGCTCTCCACGGGGGCCTTCGGATTCCCGCTCCGGCAGGCGGCCGAGATCACGGTCGCCGCCGCCCGTTCGTTCGTACCGAACGCCGAATACGTCCAGCGGATCGTCTTCTGCCTGCTCGAGGACTCCGTCTACGAGGCGTTCCGGACCGCGCTCGGCGGCGAATCCTCCGCCACCGGCTAGCGTGATCCTCGCCCTGCTCTTTCTCGCGGCGGGGGCCGCGCCGCTGTCGCCCGGACAGCTCCAGGCGCTGCAATCCGACCGCAACACCGGGCTCGCCGCGCTCGAGGAAGGCAACCTCGTCGAAGCCGGCCGCCGCTTCGAGCGCGTGCGCCGGGTCGCCCCGGCCGACCCGCTCGGCTGGGCGAACGGAGCGGTCGCCGCGATGCGGGCGAAGGACCTTGCCGCGGCGGAGAAGCTTCTCGCGGAGGCGTTGAAGCTTGCGCCCTCGGACCCGCGACTCCTCGCCCTCGACGGGGTGCGGCGCGAGCTCGGGGGCGACCTGCGCGGAGCCGAGGAAGCCTATGGCCGCGCGGCCGCCGCCGCTCCGGGAGACCTTCCCTCGCGCTGGGCGCAGGCGCGGCTGGCGAGCGCCCGGGGCGCGGAGGGCCGAAAGCTCGCCGCCGTCGAGATCGACTGCGGCCCTGGGGCAGTCGCCCAACAACCTCTTTCTCCTGGTTCGGCGGGCGGAGCTCGCCCGCGGGCTCGGCGACGCCACGGCGGCGGCTGCGGCCCGGGAGCGGCTGGCGCGCCTCGTGGTCGGCGACCCGCGGCTCGAGCGGGCGCTCGCCGAGGCGGCCGCGGCCGAGCTCGCCGGCGACGCGAAGACGGCGGATCTGAAGTACCGGATCGTCGAAAACATCCTCCGCACGACGCCGCAATACCAGCAGGCGCGCCGGGACGCCGAGCCGCAGTTCGTCGGGCTGCCGCTCGAAGAGTGGTCGCCGGAGCTCGCGGCGGCCCTGCGCGCCCGCGCGGGTCGCCCGGTCCCGGTGAAGTTCGCGCCGGTCGAAGGCGCCGGGCTCGAAGGCGTCGAGAGGTCTTCGGTCGTCCGGGTCACGGGGCCGTCGGGCCGCGACCTCGTGTTCGCGGGTTCGGCGGGTCTCCGCATCGCGGTGGCCACGGGGACGTCGTATCGGCTGGGGGAAGCGCTCCCGGGCTCGTCGGCGACCGACGCGGCCGTCGCCGACGTGACGAACTCGGGCTCGCTCGACGTCGCGACCCCGGGCGCCCTGTGGATCCGCGACGAAGCGGGCTTCCGGAAGACCCCGATCGCGGGGGGCGAGCGGATCGTTCCCTTCGACGTCGATGCGGACGGGGACCTCGATCTCTACGTGGCGGGTCCGGCCGGCGACCACCTGCTCCGAAACAATCTCGACGGGACCTTCACGGACGTGACCGGGGCGGCCGGGCTGCCTGCGGGCATCGCCTCGCGCGCGGCGGTTGCCGCGGACTTCGACCGCGACGGAGACATCGACCTGCTCGTCGCGCCCGTCGGCGGGGGCCTCGCGCTCTATGACAACCTGCGCGGCGGGCGACTCGCGCGGCGCGACGCGGGTCTGCCCGTCCGCGGAAACATCCGGGCGATCGAAGGCGGCGATCTCGACGCCGACGGGCGTCTCGACCTCGTCTGGGTCGGCGACGGCGGGGCGTTCGTCGCCTTGAACCGCGGCGACGGCGTCTTTTTCGAATCGCGACCCCTCGGGGCCGGCGATTTTCCCCTTCTCTTCGACTACGACAACGACGGCTTCCTCGACGTGCTTCTGGTTTCCGCGACCGGGCCTTCGACGCTCTGGCGCAACGACGGCGCGGGTCGATTCGAGAAGGCCGCCGTCGGAGCGCTCCCGTCCGGAGCGGCGGCCGAGGCCGTGGACTTCGACGGCGACGGTGACCTGGACCTCGTCTTCGTGACGCCGGCGGGGGGCGCCGCGCTCCTCTCGAACGACGGCGGAAACGCGAACGGCTGGATCGACGTGGCGCTCGAGGGGCTTCCCACCGGGTCCGCCAAGGTCAACCGGTTCGGGTACGGCTCGGAGGTCGAGGCGCGGTCCGCGGACCTCTACGTCTACCGCATCGCGTCCCGGCCCGTCACGCGCCTGGGCCTCGGCGACCGGCGCCGTGCCGACGTGCTCCGGGTCGTCTGGACGAACGGCGTCCCGCAGAACGCACTCGACCCGAAGGTGAGGACGGTCCTGCGCGAAGTGCAGCAATTGAAGGGCTCCTGCCCGTTCGTTTACGCTTTCGACGGCGCGGCGTGGCGGTTCGTGACGGACGTCCTCGGGCGCGCGCCCGCCGGTCTTCTCTACGACGGCATCCATCAGGCGCCGGCCGACACGCGCGAGTGGCTCGCGATTCCGGGTCGCCTCCTCCGGCCGGTGGACGGGCGGCTCACACTCGACCTGACGGAGGAGCTCTGGGAGACCGCCTACATCGACCTCGCGGAGCTCCGGGCGGTCGACCACCCCCCGGGCGTCGAGATCGTCCCCAACGAGAAAATGGTGCCTCCGCCGTTTCCCGGGAAGTCGCTTTTCACGATCGCGAAGCCGTCGACGCCGCGGGCCCGGGACGAGTCCGGGCGCGATCGGACCGCGGAGATCGCGGCCGCGGACGGCGAGTTCCTCGGCGGCTTCGCGCCGACGAGCTACCAGGGGATCGTCGCGCCGCATGCGCTCGAGCTGGAGCTGCCCGCCGCCCGGGGCGCGCGCACGGTCATGCTCTATCTCACGGGGTGGATCCAGTACGCGGACACGTCGATCAACGTCTCCCTCTCGCAGCGCCGCGACCTCGCGGCCGAAGGCCCGGTCCTCGAGGTTCCCGACGGGCACGGCGGCTGGAAGACGGCCATCGCGCCCATGGGCTATCCGGCCGGAAAGACCAAGACCATGCCGGTCGACCTCTCCGGGATCCTCGACCCGGCCGACCCGCGCGTGAGGATCCGGACGAATCTCGCCATCTACTGGGACCGCATCGCTTACACGGTCGACGAGCCGCCGGCGCCGCTTCGGATCGCGTCGGCGCCGCTCGTCTCGGCCGACCTTTCGGAGCGCGGGTTCTCCCGGATGACCCGCGCCTCGGACGAGAGCCCGCACGTCTTCGTTCACGACGACGTGACGACCGGGCCCCGCTGGGCCGACATGGCCGGCTGGTACACGCGCCTCGGCGACGTCCGGCCGCTCCTCTCGGCGGCGGACGACCGGTACGTCGTCATGAAGGGTGGCGACGCCGTGCGCCTGACCTTCGACGCCTCGACGGTTCCCCCGGTGCCGGAGGGCTGGGTGCGGGACTGGCTGTTCGTCTCCGACGGCTGGGACAAGGACGCCGACAAGAACACCGTCGCGGGCCAGACCGTCGAGCCGCTGCCGTTTCACGGCATGGACGACGGCCGCTACGGCGAGATCGAGTTCCCCGACGGCGCGGAGCACCGTGCGTTCGTCCGCGAATGGCTGACGCGGTGGGGCGGGCCGGACGTGTTTCGGGACGCGGTGAGAGGTCGGGGAGCCGAGAGCGGCATGCGGTGAAGAGGCGGCTCCTCTTCGCGATCGTGGGGCCGGCGGCCCTGCTGCTGGCGGCGCAAGCGAAGCCTCCGGGCTTGTTTCGCGACGTCACGAAGGCTTCGGGGATCAGGATGGCGGTCCATTCCGACCTCATGCGGCTCAAGCTCATCGCGACGATGGTCGGCGGGTGCGCGATCGGGGATTACGACGGCGACGGACGCCCCGACCTCTACGTGACCAACTCGGTGCCGCGCTGGGGCAAGCCCAACAAGGACCACTGCGGCCGGCTCTTCCGCAACGTCGGCGGCCGCTTCGAGGAGACGACCTCCGCGACCGGGATCCGGGCGTGCGGCCTCGGGATGGGAGCCTTCTGGGCCGACCTCGACGGCGACGGGCGGCTCGACCTCTACCTGACCAACGTCGGCGCCAACGCCGTGTGGTGGAACCGGGGCGACGGCACCTTCGAGGAAGGCCGGGACACGGGCCTCGAGGACCCGCTCTTCTCGGTCGGCGCCGGATTCCTCGACTTCGACGGAGACGGCCGCCTCGACGTCGCCGTCGCCAACTACCTCGACTCGACGCCCGAATGGGAAGTGGCGCAGCCGCAGTTCGAGCTCCGGGTCCCGGAGGACTACCGGGGCGAGCCCTCGCATCTCTATCGCAACGAAGGCGGGCGCCGCTTTCGCGACGTGACCGAGGCGGCCGGCCTTTCCGTCCCGCCGGCCGACACCAAGACCCTCTCGGTGGCGGTCCTCGACTACGACGACGACGGCCGGCCGGACCTCTACTTCGTGAACGACCGGGTGGTCAACCGGCTCTTCCGAAACCTGGGAGACGGCCGCTTCGACGAGGTGACCGCGCAGACCGGCGCCGGGGTCCTCGGCGACCGGCCCCGGGCGGGAATGGGTGTGGCGGTCGGAGACCCGTTCGGCAGCGGCCGGGACTCCCTCTTCGTGACCAACTTCGGCGCCGAGGAGAACAGCCTTTACAGGAACGTCGAAGGCGCCCTCTTCGAAGACGCGGGCGCCGCCTCCGGGGCCGCGACGATCGGCCAACCGAACGTGCGGTGGGGCACGCACTTCGCCGACTTCGACAACGACGGCTGGCCCGATCTCTACGCCGCGGGCGGTCATCTCGCCCCGCGGATCGTCCGGATGCTCGGCCACTACCGCGGCGGCCAGGCCGCCTACGTCGAGGCCGGGGACCGCGCGTTTGCCCAGAGGACCGTCGTTCTGAAGAACGTCGGCGAGGGTCGTTACGTCGAGTGGGCGGACACGGGCGACCTCGGAAAACGCCGGATGTCGGCGCGCGGGACCGCCGTGGCCGATCTCGACGGCGACGGCGCCCTCGACCTCGTCGTCGTCGACGTCGACGGGCCGCTGAGGATCTTCCGCAACGCGCTGCCCTCGGGCCACTGGCTCGCGGTCGAGCCACGGCCCCGGGTCGGAACCTCCGGCACCGTCTTCGAGACCCGCGTCGGCGTCACTTCCGGCGGCCGGACGCAGTGGCAGAGCTATCGCGTCTCGCCCTCCTACGCCTCGGGCTCCCTCGTGCCGCTCCATTTCGGCCTCGGGCCGTCGGACACGGCCACCGTCGAAGTGCACTGGCCCGGCGGCGAGCGGCAGACCTTCGCGGCCGTCGCCGCGGATCGCGCCTACGTTCTGCGGCCGGGCGGGACGCTCGAGAGTATGATCGGCGCCGGCGGCGAGCCGAAGCCATGATCCCCATCGGCGACGACAACTCGGACCGACAGATCACCCCGGTCGTCACGTGGATGCTGATCGGCATCAACGTCTTCGTGTTCGTGGTGCTCCAGGGGCTCGGCTCCAACGAGCGCTTCACGATGGCGTTCGCGACGGTGCCGGCCGAGATCCTGACCGGCCGGGACATCGCGCAGACGATTCCGATCCGCGATCCCTACGGGCGCCTCGTCGGCAGCCTGGAACTGGCGCAGACGCCGATTCCCGTGTACCTGACGCTCTTCTCGGCCATGTTCATGCACGGCTCGCTCATGCACCTTCTCGGAAACATGCTGTACCTGTGGATCTTCGGGGACAACCTCGAGGACGCCATGGGGCACGGGAGGTATCTCGTCTTCTACCTCCTGACCGGGGTGCTCGCGGGGCTCGCCCACGTCTTCGTGACGGCGTTTTTCGGGATGAATCCGCTCGTGCCGTGCCTCGGAGCCTCGGGGGCGATCTCGGGAATCCTCGGCGGGTACATCGTCCTCTTCCCCCACCGCCGGGTCCGCGTGATCTGGCTCTACCAGGTGATGCAGGTCCCGGCGATCGTGGCTCTCGGCGTCTGGTTCGTCTTCCAGCTCTTCAGCGGCGCCGGAGCGGCCGGGACTCCGGGCGGAGGAGTCGCCTACGGCGCGCACATTGGAGGCTTCCTCGCCGGCGTCGTCCTGGTGCGGTTCTTCGGGCGCGCCCGACCCGCGTATCAGGTCGCCTGAGGCGGGTCGGCGGCCGACCCGGCCGCGGCGGACGAAGCGTCGATCGCCACGGCCGCGAAACAGACGATCAGCAGTGCGGAGTACTCGAACCCGTTGCGTCCTCCGCCCACGACGAACCAGCCCTCCCGGAAGTGAACCAGGGCGATTCCGCAGAGAAGCTGGATCGCGAACCATGCGCAGAGCGGCCGCACGAACCGACCCGAGATGAGGAGCAGGCCTCCGACGATCTCGACGATCGTCAGGAGCCAGGCGACACCGAGGCCGAAGGGGATGTGATTGCCGTCGAGGAATCCTCCGAAGCCGGCGACGCCTCCGGTCGTGGCCCGGAAGGTGCCATGGATGACCATCATCGCCGCCGCTGCGATGCGGACCAGAGTGATTCCGCGCATGGGGCGGACTCTACAACGGCTTTTCGAGGACGTGCTGCTGCTTGAGGCGGCCGAAGCCTTCGCGCTCGTAGAAACGCAGCGCCCGCTCGCGGATCACATTCGTCCGCACGCGCAGCGCGCGGCAGCCCCGTGCGCGCGCCCAGTCCGCGGCAGCGGCGACGAGCGAGGCCCCGATTCCGGACCCCCGGCGCGCCTCGTCGACGACGAGTCCGGCGATCTCGGCCGTCCCCGTCGACTCGAAGATGCGGGGAAGGCTGACCTGCAGCCAGCCCGCCAGCCGGTCGGGCGCGGCCGCGACGAGAAGCGCATGGTCGGGATGGCCCGAGAGGAGACCGAGCTGCCGCGCGGCGTCCGGCGCCGACATCGAATAGCCGAGCTGGGTCGACAGACGCGCGAGCTCGGGCGCGTCCTCCGGCCGGGCCCCGCGGACCGTGAGCGACGGCGTCTCAGCCAAGGGTCTTGACGTAGCGGACGTATTCGGGCGAAAAGCCCCGGCGTTCGTAGACGTCGCGCGCGTGCCGGTTACCGTCGAAGACGTTGAGGGTCAGGACCGAGTAGCCCTTCGAGCTCGCCCAGGCTTCCGAGGCGCAGAGCAGGGCGCCCCCCGCGCCGAGGCCTTCGGCTTCCCGGGCGACGGCGAGCTCGGCCAGATGCGCGTGCGGACGCTTCGTGAAGAAGTCGAGCTGCGTCTCCAGGTACGCGAACCCGAGCGGCCGCCCGCCGGGATCCTCGGCGATCAGGAGCGCCGCGTCCTGCGGCCGGGCCTCGAAGAAGGCCCGGAGGGCGCGGGACTCCCCGGCGACGACTTCGGCGGCCGTGCGCCACGGAGGAGGGCCGAACTCGGCCAGCCGGGCCGCGGTCGAAAGCACGAAGTCGCGGTCCTCGAGCCGGGCCGGACGGATCGCAACGCTCGGCGCCTCTCTCGGCTCGGCCATGGAACGCGGAGTTTATCGCGGCGGTGCGGCCGTACCGGGCGGAGTCTGTCGCACGATCAGCCGGGCGCCGCCGGGAACGTCGGTCAGCGTCTGCGTCCTTCCGTCGGGCCAGCGGATCGCGAGCGAGTCGATCTTCGGTGCGGCGCCGAGGCCGAACGTCAGAGTCTTCTCGGAGGCGGAGAGGTAGGACTGTCCGCCGGAGACCTCCTGGGTCAGCGTGCGACCCTCGATCGAGGCCGTGACCCGGGCGCCCACCGCGTCCCGGTTGGAGCCTCCGGCCCCCTCGAGACGCAGGCGGACGCTGCGGTTCGGGGCGTCGGTCGGATTGAGATACACGCGGGCCGGACCCCCGTTTTCGACGAGGACGAGGTCCACGTCGCCGTCGCCGTCGAGGTCCGCACAGGCCGCCCCGCGGGCCGCCAGGGGCGAGGCCAGGTCACCCGATCGCGCGCCGAGGGGCTCGAAGCGGCCGTCCCCGGCGTTCCGGTACAGGGCCGGCGCCTGCCGGTACGAGACGTCCTTCTGGACCGCCTGCACGGTCGGCTCGACGTGGCCGTTGGCGAGGAGCAGGTCCATCCGGCCGTCGAGGTCCGCGTCGAAGAAGAGGACGCCGAACGTCAGGTCGAGGAGGGAGGAGGGACCGACTCCGCTGCGCGGCGACTCGTCCAGAAAAACTTCGCCGGTCTCCGTCCAGTACAGGGACTTGAGCTCGTTGGAGAAGTTGCCGATCGCGAGCGCGAAGCCCTTGCCGTTGCGGGTGTCGGCCCAGGCCGCGCCCATGGCGCCGCGCGCGCGTCCGGCCTCGTCCACCGCGATCCCCGCGGGGATGGCCACGTCCTGAAAGGTCCCGTCGCCCCGGTTCTGAAACAGGTTGTTGGGCGCGGTGTCGTTGGCCACGAGAAGGTCCACACGGCCGTCGCCGTCGAAGTCCCACGGCGCCACGCCGAGAGCCTTCTGGTTGGCGCTGCCTGTGCCCGAGGCGTCCGTCACGTCGACGAAGCGGCCGTCCCCGGCGTTGCGGTAGAGATGCGAGGGCGTGCCGGGGTAGCGCTCGGGCGTGCAGTAGGACTTGGTGCTTCCGTCGAGCGTGCAGAAGAGGTCCTTCTCGGGGCTCCAGTCGACGTAGCGGCAGACGTAGAGGTCGAGCCGACCGTCCCCGTCGAAATCGAGCCAGGCCGAGGATGTGCCCCAGCCCGACTCGCGCACTCCCGCCTTCGAGGAGACCTCCTCGAAACGCCCGCCGAGGTTGTGAAAAAGGAAGTTGCGGTTCAGGGCCGTCACGTAGACGTCGTCCTTCCCGTCGTTGTCGTAGTCCGCGACGGAAGCTCCCATCCCGTAGAAGACCCGCGCGAGTCCCGCCCGGCGCGTGACGTCGCGAAAGCGGGGCAGGCCGGCGGCGTCGTTACCCTCGTTGCGGTACAAGGCGAGGGAAGACTTCTGCGACGCGGTCCGCGGGTCGCCGGGCCAGAACGCGCTCGAGACGAACAGGAGGTCGGGCTTCCCGTCGCCGTCGTAGTCGAGGACGGCGACGCCGCCGCCCATCGTCTCGGGCATCCACTTCTTTCCCTGCGCGCCGTTGACGTGCGTGAAGTCGATTCCGATCGCCGCGGCCTTCTCGGCAAAGGCGATCGCGGGGGGCGGCGTCGGCGCGGGCGTCGGAGGCGGTGCGACCGCCACTTTCTCGGCGCGGCGGCAGGAAAGAGCCAGGGCGAGCAGGACGGCGATCCGCGGAAGGCGCCTCACTTCGGGGTAGTTTAGCCGTTCGGACCGGCGTCGGCGGGGACGTCGCCGGACGAGCCGCTCCCGCCTCGGGGCGGGAGCGGCATGGCGATCTCTAGTGATTCGGCTCGAGCGCCTTGACCACGTCTTCGAGGGAGAAGCTGCCGGGCTTCTGGCTCGGCGGGAATTCCTTGAAGCTGGCGAGGAACCTGCCGACGTATTGCTGGGCCGGCACGAGCACGAAGGCGTGCTCGATCCGCCACCGCGGGTAGTTGATGCTCTCGTGGTCCGCCGTCTCGAACGGATCGGAGCGGAGGTTGAAGAGCTTCGGGAAACGCAACTGGACGAACGGGTCCTGCCAGACGTCGAGACCGATCGCCCGCTGTTCCGCGAAGACGACCTTCCACTGTTTGTAGCGCAGCGCCACCAGCGACCCGTCGTCGTTGAAGTAGAAGAACTCCTTCCTCGGATCGGGGGCCCTGCCGGCGAGCGCGTCGGTGATGTTGTAGCCGTCGAGGTGGACCTTGAAGGTCTGGCCGCCGACCGGCATGCCCTTGAGCAGCTTCTCCGTGACGTCCGGCACGCCGGCGGCGGCGAGGAGCGTCGGGAGCATGTCCTCGTGGGCGAAGATGTCGTTGCTGACGGTGCCGGGCTTGATGACGCCGGGCCAGCGGATCGCGCAGGGCACGCGGTAGGAGCCTTCCCAGTTGCTGGCCTTCTCGTTGCGGAACGGCGACGTGCCGCCGTCCGGCCATGAGAACTTCTCGGCGCCGTTGTCGGTGGAATACATGACGATGGTGTTCTCGTCGAGGCCGAGCTCCTTCAACTTGTCGAGGAGCTGCCCGACCATCGCGTCGTGCTCGACCATCCCGTCCGGATAGACGCCGAGGCCGGTCTTGCCCTGGCTCTCCTTCTTCAGGTGCGTCCAGATGTGCATCCGGGTGGAGTTCCACCACAGGAAGAACGGCTTGTTCGCCTTCTTGGCGCGCTCGAGGTAGTCGAGCGAGGCCTTCGTGATCTCCTCGTCGATCGTCTCCATGCGCTTCTTGCCGAGGGGGCCGGTCGATTCGATCTTCTGGCTGCCGTCGGGCATGGCCCAGGTATGGATCACGCCGCGCGTCTGGTACTTCTTGATCAGCTCGGGGTCCTTGAAGTAGTCCGGATCCTCGAACTCTTCCTCGGCGTTCAGGTGGTAGAGCGATCCCATGAACTCGTCGAACCCGTGCGCCGTCGGCAGGTGCGAGTCGAGGTCGCCGAGATGGTTCTTGCCGAACTGCGCGGTCATGTAGCCCTGCGCCTTGAGCAGCTGGGCGAGCGTCACGTCGCGCGCCTGAAGGCCTTCCTTGGCGCCCGGCAGGCCCACCTTGAGGAGGCCCGTGCGGAAGCCGACCTGCCCGGTGAGGAAGGCGGCACGGCCGGCGGTGCAGCTCTGCTGGCCGTACCAGTCGGTGAAGAGAGCGCCTTCCTTCGCGATGCGATCGATGTTGGGCGTCCGGTAGCCCATCATGCCCTGGTTGTAGGCGCTGAGGTTCCAGTACCCGATGTCGTCGCCCCAGAGCACGAGAATGTTCGGCTTCTTCGCGGTCTGCCCGAAGGCCGGGGTGGCCAGCAGCCCGAGGCACAGCGCCCCGAGGACAGGCAGGAGGGAACGTCTTCGATTGCGGGCCGTCATCCAGGACCTCCTCTTCACGGTCGGACGTTTCGAGGCTGGCGATCCTACATCGAGAGGCGCGCCGCGGATTAAGTCCGACGACGCGGGCGCTCGATCAATCCGGAATCAGGGGACCGAAGAGACCCGCGGGGCGCCGGGCGGCCGGGGTAAGGCCTTCGCATATGACCACTGGTCGCTTTCGCTCGGCACGGGAGCATGCGTCTTCGTGGCGTAGCCCCGGTCGGTCTCGTAGCCCTTCGGCCCGATCGTCGCGAGCCAGGGCGCCGCCCCAGCGGGAGGAGGCTCGGCCTCGGCGTGGACGTGGATCGGGAGGGACTCCCGGTTGGCCCACGGGTCCTCGAGCCGGAATCGCCCGGGGACGGCACGGATCGCTTCGTCCGCCTTGAGCTTGCGATAGGCGGCGTCGTGAAGCTCGGCGTTCGGACGATCGCCGGCGGCCCGGTACACGCGCATCAGGTTGTAGTGCGCGTTCAGGTCCTCGGGGTCGATCGCGAGCACCTTCTCGTACGCGGCAATCGCGCCCGGGAAGCGCCCTCCGAGCCATGCGACGAGCCCGAGGGCGTTCCAGGCCACGCGGTCCTTCGGAAAATTCTCGAGGACCGCGACGAGGTCCCTCTTCGCGTCATCGAGGCGGCCCTCGTCCTTCGCGACCGTGGCTCGGAAGAACGCCGTCTTGCCCCAGGCCGGGCGGCGCCGCTCGGCCTCGGCGAGCGACGCCTTCGCGTCCGACAGGCGGCCCTCGGCGATCTCGGCGCGCGCGCGGTTGAGCGGGCCATCGGGCTTGTCCGGAGCGAGGTCGGCGACCTTGGTCCATGCGGCCGCCGCGCCTTTCAGGTCGCCCTGCAGGAAGAGGCCGATCCCATAGTCGTTCCAGCGCAGCCAGAGGGGATCGGGGTTGCCCCTCGCCGCCCCGGCGTCGCTTTCGGGGAGAGGGGACCCTTTGACGGGCAGCCTCACCGCGTCGCTGGCGAGCGTCGTCACGGGGAGCGACGGGCTGTCGGCGCCGAGCGAAAACGTCGTGTAGTCGCGGCTGAACTTCCGGTAGTGCGCTCCGGCCGTCAGCGTGATCTCGCCCCGCGCGTCCCCGGGGACCTGGACCCGGTAGTGGACCACGCGGGCGGCGCCCGGCCCGATGGCGTTGTTGTACAGGGGGACGCGGATGTCCTGAGGCTGCCGCCGGTCCATCGGATCGCCGTTCTGGTCGATGACGAGCGTCGAGAGGCGGTCCGCGGCGGCGTCGAGCCGGCCCGCCGCGTCGAGGACGCCGCTCGCGAAGAAACGTCCGCCGCCGGACGCGGCCTCGAGCGACACCCACGTTTCGTTCGAGTCGGCGGTGCCGTTCGTGTAGGGATGGCCGACGCCGCGCGTCCGGACGACGACCTCGACGTCGAGGGTCTCGCCCGGACGGACCACCGGGGGCTTTTCGGCGAGAACTTCGGGCGCCCCGCCCGGGCGGCGGATCGCGAAGAGGTCGACCGACAGCACCTTGTTCCGGAGGAAGTCCTCGATTTCCTTCTGCGTGGACGCGTCCCGGCGGACGAAGGGCAGAGCGGTGTTCGCCGCCGGGAAGAGATGGTCGTGCACGGATCCATTCCGGCTCCCGAACTCGTCGGACCGGTAGGCCGGCAGGTGGCAGTCGCGGCAGGCCTTCGGCTCCGGCGGGTCGTAGAAGGAGCGGACCGCCCGGCCGGAGACGCCGGAGTCGTACCAGCTGTCGTAGTGGTTCTGGCCGCGCAGCCACCGGTAGCCGTTCAGCGCCGGGATCAGCGCCACCTTGTGGCAGGTCGCGCAGAATTCGGGCGTGCGCATGAAGGGCTTCATGAACGTCTTGCGGTGGAGCGACGGCTCCATGCGGATGAGGAGCCGGTTGACGGCCCGGAGCGTCGCGCTTTTCGAGAAGGCGAACGGGTATTGCGGAGACTCCTCGATGACGTATCCGCCGTTGCCCTCGACGCCCTTGATCTCGGCGATCGAGTGGCAGGACATGCACGTCAGCCCCTGCTGTGCCTCCCAGGAATCGTAGGAGAACGCGGCCTGCGTGGCCGCGCCCATCTGCCCGGTGAAGAGGACGACGGGGTCGTGACAGCCCGAGCACCACTTCGTCCGTTCCCGGCCGACATGGTCGGCCATGAGCTCGACGCTTTTCCGATAGAACGGATTGTTGAACGACGAGAAGCGATGGGCCGAGCGCTCCCAGCGATGGAAGGAGTCGGGATGGCACTCCTTGCAGTAGCCGTTGGCGGCGAGGCGGCGCCCGTCGAGGAGCCCCTGGTCGAACGTTTCGGACGCCGACGGGTAGAAGACGGTGTCGCCGTCGCGGTTGACGATCCGCTTCGGGGGCTTCTCGAGCTTCGCGAGGACGGCCATTCCGGCGAGGAACAGGGCAACCGCGCCGCCCCACGCGAAGAGCCTCCGGAACTGAAGGCGGTGCGTGTGCGCGCGGCGGTGGAGGATGAAGGCCACCAGAGCGAGCGGGACCGAAGAGACGTGGGCGAGCCAGACCGCGCGGTGGCCGAGGGTGGCGCCCCGGAAGGTCATGAAGACCCCCGTCGTGACGCACACGGCGGCGAGGGCGAAGATGGCGAGGCCGGCGGCCTTCGCCCGCCGGTTCCATGTCCGGATCATGCGGCGCGCGTGGGTCACGGCGAACACGAAGAAGGGCACGGCAATCAGGACGCCGAGCGTCAGGTGGGCGAGCAGCATCGCGTAGAAGAACGCGGTGTCGCGCGTGAAGGCCGCGATGAAGATGGAGTTGGCGGCGATCAGCCCGAGGGGCACGAGCAGCAGGGAGTACAGCCGCCGCTGCCACGGCCTCAGGACGCCGGAGGGCCTGGCGGGCGCGGGGGCGTCCGGGATCATCGCGGATCATTTTATGGGAACCGGCGCCCGGCGAGTGGCTCCCCGTGTTCGCGCCGCCGGGTTATCGTTGCGCCGTGCCCACCCGCGCCGTCTTCGCCGATTGTCACGTCGGACGCCGTCCCGGCGACGAGGAGCCCTTCCTCCAGGCGCTCGAGAAGGCGCGCCAGCGGGGCGCCACCCGGATCACGCTTCTCGGCGACATCTTCCACTTCTTCATCGCGCATCCCAAGTTCGAGACCCCGGCGATCTCCCGTTTCCTCGAAGTCGTGCGCCGGCTCGCGGCCTCGGGGGTCGCGGTGACGTACGTCGAGGGCAACCGCGACTTCTTCCTGCGGGGCAGCTACGTCGAGAAGGAGTTCCGGTCGGTCTGCGACGAGGAGGTTTTCGAGGCCGGAGGGCGGCGTTTTCTCGCGACCCACGGGGATCTCCTGAACGACAAGGACCTGCCGTACCGGTTCTGGCGCTTCCTGTCGAAAAACCCGGTCTCGCGCTTTGCTCTCAATTTCTTCCCGAAGGAGGCCGGCAACCGCCTCGTCTGGAAGGTCGAGGCCCGGCTCTACCGCTCCAACTTCAAGCACAAGTCGCGGCTGCCCTACGACATGATCCGCGCCTTCGCCGGGCGCCGGTTCCGCGACGGCGTCGACGTCGTCCTGCTCGGCCACTTTCACAAGTCCTGGAGCGAGCGGATCGACGGCGGCCGGGTCGAGATTCTGCCGGCGTTCGTCGAGGAGCGGCGCTGGATGGAGATCGCGGAGGACGGGAGCACCTCCCTCGTTTCGCTCTGAGCACGCCGCGATGACCGACTACCTGGCGATCCCGCCGGTGCTCTCGCTCGCGGGGACGCTGCGCGTGCCGCCGTCGAAGAGCGCGACGAATCGCGCCCTCGTCCTCGCGGCGCTCGGCGCGTCGCCGGTCGAGGTCGTCCGCCCGCTCGAAAGCGACGACATCGCCGCGCTTCGGCGCTGCCTCGCGGCGATGGGCGCCCGCATGGCGCCGACGGCGGATGGGTGGCGCGTCACCGGGCCTGTCGGAGGCAGCCGCGCGAGCGTGGTCGCGCTCGACGTCGCCGACTCGGGAACCGCGGCGCGGTTCCTGACGGCCGCCTGCGCCGCGGTGCCGGGGCGGTTCTCGCTGACGGGCTCGGCTCGCCTCTGCGAGCGCCCGATCGGCGAGCTCGTCGACGCGCTCTCGCGCGGCGGCGCGCGGATCGAATATGCCGTCGCCGAGGGGCGCCTCCCGCTCGAGATCGAAGGCGGCTTCCTGGCCTCGGGGGAGGCGGAAGTCGACGCGTCCCGATCGAGCCAGTTCTTCTCGGCCCTTCTGCTCGCCGCCGTCGCCGTCGAGGGAGGGCTCACGGTCAGGGCGGCCGGGCCGGTCGCTTCGGCTCCGTACGTCGGCATGACGCTCGAGGCGTTGCGCGAGCTCGGGCACGAGGCGAGGGTTTCGGAGGACGGGGGCGTTCGGGTGCGGCGCGGTACCGCCCCGGCGGCGCGCTACGAGGTTCCGGGCGACTACTCCTCAGCCGTCCCGATCCTCGCGGCGCTGGCCGTCGCCGGCGGAAACGTGCTACTCGAGGGTCTGCGCTGGCCGTCGATCGACGCCGACGCCGGGGCGTTGCCCGTCCTCGAGGCGATGGGGCTCACCCTGTCGGCCTCGGCCGGAGTGCTGCGCGCGTCCCGGCCGTCCGGCGGGCTGCGCCCCGTGGAGATCGTCGCCTCGGGCTTCCCGGACGCGGTGCCTTCGCTCGCGGCGGTCGCGGCGCTCGCCGACGGGACGAGTCGCCTGTCGGGGATCGGGCATCTGCGCCTGAAGGAGAGCGACCGGCTCGCGGCCCTCGAGGAGCTGATCGTTTCCGCCGGGGGCCGGGCACGGATCGCGGGCGACACCCTGGAGGTCTCGGGCCCGGCGAAGGCTCCGCGTACCGCCGCCCGCCTCGCGACGCGCCGCGATCATCGGATGGCGATGTCCGCGGCGATCCTGTCGCTTCGCCTGCCGGGACTGCTCGTCGAAGATCCGGCGTGCGTCGCGAAGTCCTATCCGGGTTTCTTCCGCGACCTCGAGCGGCTGTCCGTCCGCTGACTTCAGTCGCGACCGGACGGCGCAGGGGCGGGAGGGCCAGGCCCTCCGAGGGCGAGTGCTTTCGCGGTCGCGCGGATCCCGGTCTCGCGACAATAAGAAGGCAGAGGTTCGGTCAGAAATCCTTGCCGCATTCGCGCGCCGCCGTCGCCCCGGAGATTTACGCGATCCATTCGTGCCGGGAGCGGTGGGCCGAGTTCCTGGCCCTCGAGCACGAAACGCTGTCGCCGGCCGCGGACTTCGTGCTCGCGGGTCAGGATCTCCTGGTGCGGCGCAAGCCGGCGTGCGGCCTGTCGCTCGGCGCCCGCCGGGTGCCGCGGCCGTTTCGCGCGCCCCTCCTCCTGCAGGCGGCCGCGGCCGCCGCGTTCTTCGCCTCCCGTGGCTTTCCGCTCGTGCCCGAGGACTTCGAGTCGGCCCTCTGGGACGCGACGGGCGGGATCCCGCGGCTCTGGTTGACGCGAACGCCATCGGCGGTTCGAGCGCCGACCGAGGCGTCGGTGCCCGCCGCTCTCGCGCACGCGGCAACCCTTCTCTTCGCGCATTCGGGCGGCCGGGCGTCACCCGTCGCTGCGAGCGACCTGATCGCCCGCCTGACCTCCCGCGAAGCCCCGTTGAGGCGCGGCGAGCACTGGGTGGTCGAGATCTTCCGGTCGTTTCCCGCGCTCGCGGACCCGGCCGCTGCGCCTGCCCGCGAGCGCACGCTCGGTCTTGGCGGCGACGCGCTTCGGACCGCCGCGGCTGTGGCCCTCGCCGAGAAGGCCCGCGCGATCCTTCGCGGCCGGATGCCCCGGGTGTTCGAGCCGGGGCCCTCGCCCCTGACGCCGGGAGGGGCGCTTCGACTCGTGCCTCCGGCCGAAGGCGCCGCGGAGGCCGCGCGACGGCTGCGCGCGCTCGGCGTGGAACGCGAGGGGCGCCCGCCTCTCTGGATCGCCTGTTGCCCGGAGGCCTGGGATCCCCTGTCCCGACGGGCATTCGACTCGGCTCGCCGATCGCTCGAGGGCGCGCTCGAAGTCGTCGTCGTTCCCGAGCGAGCGACGCTGCCCGATTCGCCCTCGGAGTGGCGCCGGGCCGTCTGGGTCCCGTGCGGGAGCCTCGCCGCGTCGGTCCGCTTCTACGAATGGTTCGCGGAAGCGGCGGGACGCGAACACCGAAGGGCCCGCGCCCTCCTTCGCCGCACGCTCGGTTCGCCGGACTGGGCCGCGTTCGTCTCCGATCCCACCGGGGACGCGCCCATTCCTTCCGGACCCTCCGACGGCCTCGCCGAGCCGCCGCCGGAGAGGCCGCGCCCGGCCCCGGCCGGTTCCGGCGATCCCGGGAGGCGCATCGAGGACCTCCTCGAAGAAGGGAAGCCGGGCCTCGCGCTGAGCGAGGGGGAGCGATGGGTCCGCCGGTTTCCGGGACGCCCGGCGGAGGCCTGGTTCGCGCTCGCGGCACGCCTCCAGGCGACCGCCGTCGGGCCTCTGCCGCCGTGGCTCGAATCCATCGAGGCCGAGCGCGAGATCGCCGGGGGCCGGCCGCAGGCCGCCGGGGTGCGCCTCGAACGCGTCGCTCGCGCCCTCGAGGCCGACGCCGAAGAGCGCCGGCGCGCGCGCCTGCGCCTGGCGGAAGTCGCCGTCATGCTCGGGCGGACCGCGGAAGCAGCCCGGCGCGCCGCCGAGTGGCGCCGCGCCCATCCCGGCGCGCCCCCCGCCGAAGCGGTCCGCGCCCTGCGGCTGGGCGCCGCCGGGTTCGCGCGCGAAGGTCGTGTCGACTGCGCGCTGGCTCTGCTCGAGGAGGCCGAGCGCCTCGGCTCCCTTCTCCCGGTCGGGATGGTCGTCGAAACGGCGCTCGCCCGCGCACGGGTCTTCGCGCTCGCCGGCCGTTTCGAGGAGGAGGCGGCGGTCTACGCCGAGGTTCGGGCGCGGGCGCTGGGCTGTGCCGACGATGGCGTTGCGGCCCGCTACCTCGCGCAGGAGGGCCGCGGTCTGCTCGACCGGCGCGAGTACGCCCGGGCGATCGTCCGCCTCGAGGAGGCCCTCGGCGCGGAGGCCGATCCGGGCGAGCGCGCCGCGCTCGCGCTCGATGTCGCCGCCGCGCGCTACCACGCCGGCGACGCGGCGGGGAGTGAAGCCGCGCTCGGCGACGCCCTCGCGGCCGCGACTTCGGCGGGACGGGAGGACCTCGCCTGGATTGCGCGCTCCAATCGCGTCGAGCTCCTCGTGAGCCGGTGCGCGTGGGCCGCGGCGGAGACGGAGATCGCCGCTCTCGGCGAGCGCGGGCGCGGCCAGCCGGACGCCACCCGGCGGCTCGTGGCGATGCACCACCGGAGCCGTCTCGCCCTGCGCCGCGGCTTCCTGGATGAGTCCGCGCGCGCCAACGCCGAGGCGCGCCGGCTGGCGGCCGAGACGGGCGACCGCCTCGAGATCGGCGAGCTCTGGCTCGAAGAAGGCGACCGACGTCTCTACGAGGGCGACCTCGAGGGAGCGCGTGAAGCGTGGGGGAGGGCCGCCGCCGCGCCGCCGGACCGCTGCGACCGGGACCGCCTGGCCCGTGAGCGGCTGGCCGAGGTTTCATGGATCGACGCGGGCGGCCCGCCGGAAGAAGCGCGGCGCGAGGCGGAGGCGCTGTTCGCCCGCGAGCCGTACGTCGCCGCCGAACGGGTGGCCCGCTGGAATCGCCTGTACGGCGCGGAGGCGGTCCCGGCGAGTCTCCGGGACCGGGCGGCCCGCGCTCTGCGGGAGGCGGGAGGCTCCGAGCTCGCGGCACGCGTGTTCGGTTTCTCGAGAGAGCCGGTCCCGCAGGACGCGTTGAGGCAGGTCCGCAGCGCGGTGATCGCGGTCCTTGCGGGCGAGCCGCCGAACCTCGACGGCGCGCTGCCCCGGCTGGGCTTTTCCGGGCTCTGCGTGCGCGACGCCTCGGGCCGCGAGGTTCTCGCCCTGGGCGACGCCCCCGCACCGGAGGGAGTCGAGTGGCGCCCGGTCGACACGGGCGCGGGCGCCTCCGGCCTCGCGTTCTGGCCCACGCCGCCTCCGGAGGTCGCGGCCGCGCTCACGCTCCTGCTCGAAACGCTGCTTCTGCGAGGCGGGGTCCGCGACGCGGCGCCGGACTTCGCTCCGGCGTGGAAAGCGCTCGGCGTCGTGACGGCCGATGCGTCGATGGAAGAACCATACCGGCGCCTCGCGCGCTTTGCCCCCCAGGCCGTCACCGCGATGATCCTCGGCGAGTCGGGCTCCGGCAAGGAAGCGGTCGCCCGCGCGATCCACGCTCTCTCCCGCCGATCGGCCGGACCCTTCGTACCGGTCAACGTCGCGGCGATTCCGGCCGGCGTTCTCGAGAGCGAGCTCTTCGGCCATGCGCGCGGGGCGTTCTCCGGCGCCGAGCGCGAGCGCCGGGGATTGCTCGAAGAGGCCACCGGCGGCACGATCTTTTTCGACGAGATCGGCGACCTCGCGCTCCCGCTGCAGGCGAAGCTGCTGCGCGCGCTCCAGGAACGGGAGCTCCGGCGCGTCGGCGAAAACCGTTCGCGGCCGATCGATGCCCGCGTCGTCTCGGCGACCTCGCGCGATCTCGCGCGGGAGGTCGAGGCGGGAAGGTTTCGCGAGGACCTCTTCTACCGCCTCCACGTGGCGCTCATCCGGTTGCCGCCTCTCCGCGAGCGGGGAAGGGATGCGCTCGTCCTCGCGCGATACTTTCTCGAGCGCTACGCCCGCGAATACGGCCGGGGCGAGCTCCGGCTGTCGTCCGAGTGCGCCGCCGCGCTCGGGGCGTATGCCTGGCCGGGCAACGTGCGCGAGCTGCAGAACGCGATGGCCCAGGCCGCGGCCCTCGCCGAAGCGGGCGGACTCGTGACCGCGGCCCTGCTCCCGGAGGCCGTCCGGCCGCCACGGGCGCCGGCGCGGGCCGGGGGCCGGGCCGGCGACTACCGCGCGCGGGTCGACGCCCATCGCCGCGACCTGATCGCGGACGCGCTCGATCGCGCCGGCGGCAACCGCAGTCGCGCGGCGCGGGACCTGGGGCTGTCGCGGCAGGCGCTTCTGTATCTGATCCGGGAGCTCAAGGTCGAAGCGGCAAAGAGGTAAGACGTGAGCGATCCGCAGCGGGGACGCATTGCCCTGTCGGCCGCTCGATGGCTGCTGATACCCTCTCCGCCCGTGATTTCGCTCCTCGACATCGTCGGCCCGGTCATGGTCGGACCGTCCTCGTCGCACACGGCGGGCGCTTGCCGGTTGTCGCACGTGGCGCGGGCGCTGCTCGAGGAGGAGCCCGTCGAGGCGCGCTTCGAGCTCCACTCGGCCTTCGCCAAGACGATGCGCGGCCACGGCACCGACCGGGCGCTCGTGGCCGGTGCGCTCGGCCTGGAGGTCGACGATCCCCGCCTGAAGGACGCCCTGGACCTGGCGCGCCAGCGCGGCCTCGCGTTCCAGCTCAAACCGAAGAACATGGGACCCGAGGCGCACCCCAACAGCGTCGCCATTCATCTGCGTGGCGCGACGCACTCGATCAAGGTCCTCGGCGCGTCGATCGGCGGCGGGATGATCGAGATCCGCGAGGTCGACGGCTTCCCGGTGTCCCTCTCGGCCAAGGACCCCTGCATTCTGCTGTTCTACGAGGACCGTCCCGGCATGGTGATGCGCGCCTCGGAGATCATCGGAAAGCGGGGCATCAACATCGCCTCGATGGAGGTCCTGCGGAAGGGACGGGGCGACCAGGCGTTCATGCGGATCGACCTCGACGCCCCGCTGCCCCGCGACGACGTCGCGGCGCTGAAGGCCATGCCGGGCATCCGCCGCGTTCACGTGCTCGACCGCGTCGCCGGCGGGGCGCCGATCACCTAGAGGAGGCCGCGGTGCATCACCTGAACAACTTCGCCGACCTGCTCGACATCGCCGGGAAGAGCGGCCGCCCGCTCGACGCGATCTTCCTGGAGCGCGAGGCGGCCGAGCGCGGGCGGCCGGCCGAGGAGATCTTCGGTATCTTCCTCGAGCGCTGGGGCGTCATGAAGGACTCGGTGCGGCGCGGCCTCGCCGGCGGCAAATCGCTCTCCGGGCTCGTCGGCGGCGATGCCCGCAAGGTCATCGAGTTCGTTCGCGACGGCGACATCGCCGGGGGGCGGCTCGTCGGCCGGGCGATTGCGTACTCGATCGCGGTGCTCGAAGAAAACTCGCGAATGGGCATCATCGTCGCCGCGCCGACCGCCGGCGCCGCGGGCATGGTGCCGGGGACGCTGCTCGCGATCTCCGAAGAGCGCGGCTTCCCGGACGAGCAGACCGCCCGCGGGCTCGTCGTCGCGGGCGGGTTCGGCGCGCTCGTCGCCGGTCGGGCCGAGCTCTCCGGTGCCGCCGGAGGCTGCCAGGCTGAGCAGGGCGTGGGCGCGGCCATGGCCGCGGGTGCTCTGGCGTACCTCCTCGGAGGGACGCCCGCGATGAGCGTTCATGCCGCGGCCCTGACTCTGCAGAACACTCTCGGCCTCGCGTGCGATCCGGTCGCGGGCCTGGTCGAGGTGCCCTGCGTCGTCCGCAACGGCTTCACCGCGATGCTCGCCCTCGCGGGGGCGCAGACGGCGCTGGCCGGCGTCGAGAGCGTGATCCCGATGGACGAGGTCGTCGACGCAATGGTCAAGATCGGCGAGGCCATGCCCCGGTCCCTCAAGGAGACCGCCGACGGCGGGCTCGCCATGACGCCGACCGGCTGCCGGATCCGGACCCAGCTCTACTCGATCCGGTGAGCCGCGCGCGCCTCCGGGCCTCCTGGGCACTCCTGCTCGCCGGGGCGTGCGCGCTCGTCTACGCCAACGCCCTGGCCGGCGGGTTCACGTACGACGACAAGGCCATCGTTCGCGACAATCTCCGCATCCGCGCGCCCTCGCGGCTCGACGAGATCTTCGGTACGCAGTACTTCGGCGGCCCCACGGGCACCGGGACGGCTTACCGCCCGCTGGTGCTCCTGTCCTTCGCCGTCGAATGGTGGATGCACGGGGCCGATCCGTTGCCCTTTCACGCCGTCAATGTCCTCTTCCACGCGGCCGCGACGCTGCTCTTCGCCTCCCTGCTCCTGCGCCTCGGAATGCCGCCCCCGGTTTCCGTGGGAGCGGCGCTTCTCTTCGCCGTGCACCCGATCCACGTCGAGGCGGTGGCGAGCCTCGTCGGACGGGGAGAGACGCAGGCAACGGCGCTGCTGCTCGGTTCCCTCCTCCTCGCCCTCCGGTTCGTCGACGGGCCGGGGCGCCGGCGGGTCGCACTGTTGCTCGCCCTCCTCTGCTACCTCGCGGCCGACCTGACGAAGGAGAGCGCGGCCGTGGCGCCGGCGCTCCTCTTCCTCGGGCTCGCCTTCAGGGCGGAGGGTGGCCTCGCGGCCCGGTTCGGAAGCGCGCTGCGCCGGGGGCTCGCCTACTACGTCGGCGCGGCCGCCACGCTCGGCGTCGTCTTCGGGATCCGGGCGCGCGTGCTCGGCGGGGCGCTGAAGTCCGGCCGCACGGGAATCTTCGAGGTCGAGAACGCCCTCGCCCCGCTGCCGCCGCTCATGCGAGCGGCCAACGCCTGCGTCCTGTTCTTCCGCATGCTCGGCCGGCTCGTCCTCCCGCTCCGGCTCTCGTCGGACGAATCGGCCTGGTCGATCCGGCCCGTCTCGTCGCGCGATTTCCTGGCCTGGGCCGCCCCGGCGCTCGCCGCCCTGCTGATTGCGGCCGCCGTGTGGCGCCTGCGCGAGGCGTCGATCCCCGCATTCGGGTTCCTGTTCCTGGCAATCGCCGCCCTGCCGACCTCGAACCTGCTCTTTCCGACGGGAACGATCTTTGCGGAGCGGCTGGCCTATCTGCCGTCGGCGGGGCTGTGCCTCGTCCTCGCGGCGTGGATCGCCGGGGGGGCGGGGAGCCTCGAGGCGCTCCCGCGTGCCCGCCTGGCGCTGCTTGCCGCGACGGTCGTCGCTCTCGGCGCCCGGACCATCGTTCGCAATCCCGTGTGGCAGAGCGACCAGACGCTCTTTGCGAACATGGTGCGGGTCTCGCCCGGGAGCGCGAAGGCCCACTACGACTACGCGTACATGTCGGCCGAAGCGAAGCAGCCGCGTCGGGCCCTCGCGCACTACGTGCGCGCCACCGAGATCTACCCGGGCTACTGGGACGCCTGGGCGGGCCGCGGGCGCATGGAACGCGAGCTCGGCGATCCGGCCGCGGCCGAGAAATCCTGCCGCGAAGCGATCCGGATCAACCCGGAATACGAGAACGGATATTTCGGACTGGGCATGGCGCGCGAAGCGATGGGAGACGCGAAGGGCGCCGAGGAGGCCTACCGCGAGGGGCTGCGGCGCCATCCCCGTTCCCTGCCGCTCGCCTACCGCTTCGCGTTGCTCGTCGCGGCGCAGGGCCGGCCGGAGGCGCTCTTCGCGTGGCGCCGCGCACTCACGATCGAGCCGCGGTCGCTGCCCTCGCAGCGGGGCCTGAGGGAATGGCTGGAGCGGCGCGCGGCGCCGCTCAGTGCACCCGCTGGTCCGGGGGCAGCTCGGTCGGACGCGGCGCGGGCGGGGGCGGCTCGTCCCGAAGCGCTTCGCGGCGCCGGCGGGCGGCGCGCGCGGCCACGTGAGGATACCGGCGGTGGTACAGCATCAAGGCTCCGTGCATGAGAGCGTAGGCGCCGACCGCGACGGCGGCGGCGAGCAGCGTCGTCCCGACGAGAAACGAGGCCAGCCGTGGCCGGAACGCGGGGCCCCGGAACGAGACCCAGAAGTCGTTGTGGAGAATGCGCTCCCACCGGAGCGGCGACACGCGCGACGGGTCGTAGCCGAGGATCGCGCGGCCCAGGCGGTATCCCACCGCGAAGAAGGGCGGCAGGGTCCACGGGTTGCCGACGAGCGAGCCGAGAACCGTGTCGAGCTTGTTGAGCCGGAACGCGAGCGCCAGGCCGATCGCCAGGATGAAATGGAACCCGATGAACGGCGAAAGCCCGACTCCCACGCCGACCGCGATCGCCGCGGCGACCCGGTCGGGAGGCTGCTCGCGGCCCATGAGGTCGAGGAGAATCTTCAGGCGCCGGCGCTTCCACGACCGGCGACGGCGCGTCGCCGCGCTCGGGGCGGGCGGGCCGGGTGCGGTCATCGCACGGCCTCGAAGTGGTCGTGGCCGATCTCGGCGATCTCGCGCTCTCCGCGGGGCCCCGACAGCGCCGCCCCGGCGCCGGCCGCGACGCGCCCGATGGCGCGGACAGTCATCCTCAGGGCCGAGGCGCACTCGTCGAAGCGCTCCGCGTCGGCCTCGCGGACGGTGAACAGGAGCTCGTAGTCGTCGCCGCCCGCGACGGCGAAGTCGACGGGATCGAGCTCTTCCGCCGCGGCGAAGGCGAGGAGCGCCGACGAGACCGGCAGGCGTTCCCGGTCGAGCCGCAGACGGACGCCCGAGGCGCGCGCCAGCCGGCCGGCGTCGACTCCCAGCCCGTCGGAAACGTCGATGACGGCCGTCGCGAAGCCTTCGCGCGCCAGGAGGAGACCGAGGGCGACCCGCGGAGTCGGATCCTGGAAGGCCGCGAGCAGGCGCCGCTGGTGATCGGCCGACAGCTCGGCAAACCTCGCGGCAGGGGAGTGGAACGCGGCGATCTTCTGCGCCAGGCGCAGGCCCGCGGCCGCCTCGCCCGGGTGCCCCGAGACGTAGACGACGTCCCCGGGCCGCGCGCCCGCGCGCGTCAGCGGGCGGGCGACCGGGCGCCCCCAGAACGCGGCCGTGATCACGATCTGCGGCGCCGAGGACAGATCTCCGCCGACCAGGCGCGCGCCGAACTCGGCGGCCCGGGCCGCGGCGCCTCGAGCGATCGCCAGGGGGAGGGCCTCGCCGCGCTCGGTCGGAAACCCGATTGCGAGCAGGAAGAACTCGGGCTCGGCCCCCATGGCAGCGAGGTCCGAAAGATTCACGGCGGCGGCGCGGCGGCCCAGCCGCTCGGGGTCTTCGTCCGGGAGAAAGTCGACGCCCTCGACGAGCATGTCGGTCGTGGCCGCGAGCAGGCCCGCCCCCCGCGCCACGACCGCGGCGTCGTCGCCCGGGCCGATCCCCACGGGCCCGCCGGGGAGGGCGAGGGCGGCGAGCTTCTCGACCAGCCGGTCTTCGGGTTTCACGCGCGCGGGGGGGACGGCTCCCGGCGCCGCGTTGCGCCGGAGACCGGAATCTCGCGCGCCGTCGTGTCGGAGCTCCGCTCCGCCGAGGGGTCCGGGCCGGCGGCGTCGGCCTCGGGCGGCATGAGCGCAATTGACAGGACCTCTTCCATGCTCTCGACGTAGTGGAAGGCGATGTCGTGAATGATCCGCGGCGTTATCTGCAGGACGTCGCGCCGGTTCATCTTCGGCAGGATGAGCGTCGTGATCTTCGCGGCGCGGGCCGCGAGAACCTTTTCCTTGACGCCGCCGATCGGGAGGACCTCTCCGCGGAGGGTGATCTCGCCCGTCATCGCGACGTCGCGCCGGACCTTGCGCTGCGTGAAGGCCGAGATCATGGCCGTCGCGATCGTGATGCCGGCGGAGGGACCGTCCTTGGGGATCGCGCCTTCCGGGACGTGGACGTGGACGTCGTGGGTCTCGAAGAAGTCGTGCTTGATGTCGAGCTCGGAGGCGTGGGCCCGGGCGTAGGACATCGCCGCCTGGGCCGACTCCTTCATGACGTCGCCGAGCTGACCCGTCAGGCGCAGCCCGCCCTTGCCCCGGACGGCGAGGGCCTCGACGAAGAGGATGTCCCCGCCCACCGAGGTCCAGGCGAGCCCGGTCGCGACTCCGACCTGGTCTTTCTTGAGCTGCTCGTCGCGGAAGTGCTTGACCGGTCCCAGCATCTTCTCGACCGAGGAGCCGCTGATGCGGTACTTGCGGCCCTTGCCCTTGGCGACGGTGACGGCGACTTTGCGGCAGATCGAGCCGATCTCCCGCTCGAGGTTGCGGAGGCCCGCCTCGCGCGTGTACGCCTCGATCAGCTTCTCGATGCCCGAATCGGTGAACTCGACGTTGGCGTCGGTGATGCCGTTCTCGTCCGTCTGCTTGGGGATCAGGTGCCGGCGGGCGATGGCCTTCTTCTCCTCCAGGGTGTAGCCCGAGAGGCGGATGACCTCCATGCGGTCGAGGAACGCCGGCTGAATCGGGTCGAGCACGTTGGCGGTGGCGATGAAGAGGACCCTGGAGAGGTCGTACGGCACGGTCAGGTAATGGTCGCGGAAGGAGAAGTTCTGCTCCGGGTCGAGCACCTCGAGCAGGGCCGCCGAGGGGTCGCCCCGGTAGTCGGCCCCGATCTTGTCGATCTCGTCGAGCATGAAGACGGGGTTGGAGGTGCCGGCCTGGTGGATGCCCTGGATGATGCGCCCCGGCATCGCGCCGACGTACGTGCGCCGGTGCCCGCGGATCTCGGCTTCGTCGCGCACGCCGCCGAGGGAGAGGCGGACGAACTTCCGGTCGAGGGCCCGGGCGATGGAGCGACCGAGGGAGGTCTTGCCGACGCCCGGCGGGCCGACGAAGCAGAGGATCGGTCCCTTGAGGCTCTGCTTGAGGGCGTGGACCGCCAGGAATTCGAGGATCCGCTCCTTGACCTTCTCGATGTCGTAGTGGTCCTCGTCCAGGATCGTGCGGGCCCGGTCGATGTCCTTGGAGTCCTCGGACGTCAGGCTCCACGGCAGGCCCGTCATCCAGTCGAGGTACGTGCGGATGATGGCGGTCTCGGCGGAGTCGGGGTGGCTGCGCTCGAGCCGCTTGATCTGCTTCTCGACCTCGGTCGCGGCTTCCTGCGGAAGTTTCTTGTCCGTGATGACCTTTCGGTAGGCGTCGAGCTCTTCCGAGATCTCCTCGCCCTCGCCGAGCTCCTGCTGGATCGCCCGCAGCTGCTGCCGGAGGTAGTACTCCCGCTGCGACTTGTCCATCTCGCCTCGGGCCTGCGTCGAGATCTCCTGCTGCATCGTCAGGACGGTAATTTCCTTGGCGAGGTTGTCGTTGACGAGGCGCAGGCGCTCGATCGCGTCGGTCGACTCCAGGATCTTCTGCGCCTCTTCGAGCTTGAGCTCGAGATTGGAGGCGGCGAGGTCGGCGAGCCGGGCCGGGTCGTCCAGGTTGCCGGCGATGACCATGACCTCGGGCGAAATGCTCTTGCCGAGCGCGACGGATTTCTCCAGGTTCTGCTTGACGCTCCGCAGCAGAGCCTCCTGTTCGGGCGGGAGCTCCTCGGCCGGCGCGGCCTCCTCGAGGCGGGTGATCTTGGCCTTGAGGTAGGGCTCCTCCGAGAGGACCGAGTCGATGCGCGCGCGGGACAGGCCCTGGACGAGGAGACGGATGCGGCCGTCCGGCAGCTTCAGCATTCTCATGATCGCGGCGACCGTGCCGACCGGGTAGAGCTCGTCCGGCCGCGGCGCATCGTTCTGCGCGTCGCGCTGCGCGACGAGCATGATGATCCGCTGCTCGGCGAGCGCGGCATCGACCGCATTGATCGACTTCTCCCGGGAGACCGACAGCGGGAGGATGATGAAGGGAAAGACGACGACGTCCTTGAGCGGAAGGACCGGCAGGATGTCCGGAATCGGAAGGTCGGTTTCGCGCTCGGCGGCGGCTTCCTTGTCGTCCAGTTCGGCCATGGGGTCTTCGCCTATTCCTCTTGTTCCGCGGCCACCGGGATGTCGATCTCCTTTTCGCGCAGGTCCGGCACCCGCGGGAGCACGACCTCGAGGATCCCGTGCTGGATCTTCGTCCGGGCGTGGTGGGAGTTGACGGGACGGGGCAGAGGGACCGACTTCACGAAGGTCCCGAAGTAACGCTCCATGCAGAAGAAGCGCATGCCCTCCCGGGCCCGGATCCGGCCCTTCTTCGTCCCGCGGATCATGACCACCTTGCCGCGGATCGAAACGCGGACGTCGGCGGCCTCGACCCCCGGCAGCTCCACGAGAATGCGGATCGCCTCGCCGTCGTCGAGCACGTCGACGTTGGGGTCCCAGGAGGAGGCCGCGGGCGTGCCGCCCGCGTTGTTGGCGTCCACGAACGCGGCGAAGAGGCGATTGAGCTCGCCCTGAAGGCGCGAGAGCTCCACGATGGGACCGTAGAAGCGGGCCGTGCGCTTCACCATGGGCCGACCGCTCCACCCCTCACGACGTCACCTTCTCTCCACGCCCGATCAGGTTCTTGAGCTCGTGCAGGAACTCGTCGACATCCTCGAACTTGCGGTAAACCGAAGCGAACCGGACGTAGGCGACCTTGTCGAGCTCGCGCAGCCTCTCCATCACGATGGCCCCGATCCGGGAGGTCGGGATCTCCCTCTCCTCGGAGTCGTGGAGAAGGCTCTCGATCTCGTCGACGATCTTGTCGAGGCCCACGGGGGAGACGGGGCGCTTCTCGCAGGCTTTCACGAGACCCGAGCGGAGCTTGTTTCGGTCGAAGCGTTCCCGCCGGCCGTCGTTCTTGACGACCATGTACGGGATCTCCTCGATCGTTTCGTAGGAGGTGAACCTTCGGCCGCAGGCCGTGCATTCGCGGCGGCGCCGGATGACCTGGCCCTCGCGGCTCTCGCGGGAGTCCACGACCCGGTCGTCCACTGCGGCGCAGAACGGGCACTTCACGCCCCGAAGAGTATCGCTTTTGCTACTCGGCGGTCTCCCGCTGCAGCTCCCGGAGGCCCTCCCGGCGAAAGGGGCTTCCGGCGAAGAGCACAAAGCCGATGATCGAAACGGGCACGAAGGAGACCGCGTGGGAGATGAGGGCCACCCCGGTTGCCGTCGCGACGGGAACGTGGAAGACGTTGGTGAGCGCGAACTGGACCGCGGCGTGATAGCCGCCGACGCCGCCCGGGGTGGGCACGGCCAGGCCGAGAACGGCCGCGGTCGTCACGACGTACGCGGCCGAGAGGGGCAACGCGAGTCCGAAGGCCCGCATGGTGCAGTAGATCTGGACGTTGATGACGAGCCACATCGCGAGCGAGCCGCCGGCCACCAGGACGGCGAGGCGCGGCGTCTTCAGGGACGCGAAACCGTCGAGGAAGGTGTGGGCGATGCGGCGCGCTCTCGGGCGCCAGCGCTCCGGCAAGACCCGGAAGGCGGTGTCGAAGAGGCGCTCGGTCGCCGCGCGCCACACGACGGCAAAGAGGGCGACGAGAACGGCGCCGAGGGCGACGGCGGCGGCGACGATGCGGATCCGCCCGGACGAGAACGAGCCCATGGCCCCGGCGCCCGGCCCGACCAGCGCGAGGCCGAAAAAGAAGAGCTGGGCGAGGGCGTCGAGCACGCGCTCGAAGAAGATCGAGGCGAGCAGCGCCGGGAAAGGGAGGCGCCGCTCGCGCGCCAGCATCGCCGGCCGGAGGACTTCGCCGGCCCGCGCCGGAAGCACCGTGTTGGCGGCGAACCCGACGGCGGTGGCGCGAAACGCGGGGTAGAACGGGACACGCCCCAGCGGGAGCAGGATCCAGGTCCAGCGCAGCGCCCGGAAATAGAGGGTCAGAAGCGAGAGGATGATGCTCGCGGCGATCCATCCGGGGGAAACCGTGGCGATCTGCCGGCCGATCTCCGAGATGGGGACCCTCGAAAGGAAGAACGCGAGCAGAGCCACCGCGAGCACAATCGAGGCCGCCGCCTGGAAGCGGCGCGAGCGGAGGATTTCTTTCATGGAGTGACCGGCGTCACGCCCGGGCGGCCACGGCGCTCGGGCCGGGCGGTGGCGGATCGCCAGGTCTCCTCCGCGCGGCGATATTGCACGGATCTTTTTAGCATCCCGCAGCGCCCTTTGCCTAAAAAAATGAGGCGAACACCTGATACCGCTTGACTTTCCGGCACAATTTCCACATTCTTTTCTTAAATTTTCGGGGGAGGAAAGCGCATGTTCAGGACGGCGCCCCGGCTCTTGGCGCTTCTGGTTTCGTCGGTCTGCCTGCTGGCGAAAAGTGCGGGCGCGCAGCCTATCGGAGGCATCGACTCTCCCGTGGATGGCCAGACCGTCTCCGGGATCGTTCGCGTTTCCGGTTTCGCTCTCGACTTCAATAGCGTCAGCAAAGTCGAGTTGCTCGTCGACGACGTTCTCACGAACGTGGCCGACATCAACATCCCGCGGCCCGACGTTCTCGAGATTTTCCCGACGTACTACAACAGCGCCACACCCCTGCCCGGCTTCCTCACGTCGTTCCTGGCGCGCGGTGCCTACAGCGACGGTCCCCACGCGATCTCGATCCGGGTGACCGAGGCGGCGACCCAGGACCAGTTCATCTTCGGGCCCATCACCGTCATCGTCGACAACGCCATCAACCAGGCCCCCTTCGGCTACATCGACATCCCCGGGCAGGCCGGCCTCGAGGGCGCCAACGGGGCCTTCACGGTCGCCGGTTGGGCGATCGACGACGTCGACGTCGACCACATCGACTTTCTCGTCGACGGCCAGATCGTCGCGGGCGCCGTCGGCCGCGGCGAGCCTTCGACGGCGACCTACGGGACGACGCGTCCGGACGTGGCCGCCGCCTTCCCCGACGTGCCGCTGGCGCTCTACTCGGGCTTCGTCGCCAACATCGACACGTCCCAGTTCATCAACGGCATCCACAACGTCACGGTGCGCGTCACGGACAACGAAGGCGCCAGCCGCCAGATCGGCGCGCGAAGAGTCCAGATCGTCAACAACGGCCAGAACCTGGCCCCATTCGGGCGAATCGACTTCCCGCTCGACAAGGCCTCGCTGTTCTGCATCACGAGCGCCGGAGGCTTCCCGTCGCCCTGCACGCCGGAAGTCTGCTTCCCCTCGACTTTCAACGTCGTGGCCGGCTGGGCCCTCGACGTCGGCTCCTCGCTCGACCGCGGTCAGGTGTCGTACGTCGAGCTCCTCCTCGACGGCCAGATCATCGCGAACACGCGGAGCGATTGCACGCAGATCGGCGGCGCGCTGACGAACTGCTACGGCATCAACCGGCCCGACGTGGCCCGGAGCTACTCCGGCTTCGTCAACGCCGACAACGCCGGCTGGAGCTTCTCCTTCTTCCTCGGGAGGAACTCGACGAGCGGCCAGATCTCGATCCTGAGCCCGGTCAGCGGTGCCGATCCGGTGCTCGTCGGATACACGACGGCCGGCAAGCACACGATCGCCATCCGCGCGGGAGACGAAGAGGAGACACAGACGCAGATCGGCGCGATCTCGGTCGACATCCTCTGCGACACCGACACGGGCGACCAGCCCGCTTTCGGCTACATCGACACGCCCTCGGACTATCAGTTCGTCAACGGCCTCTTCCAGGTCTTCGGCTGGGCCTCCGACTTCCAGGGCGTCCTGCGCGTCGAGGTCGACATCGACGGCCATGTCGTCGGAAATGCGACCTACGGCCTGTCCCGTCCGGACGTGCCGGCCCATGACTTCCGCGTCTCGAGCGCGAACGTGGGGCTGTCCTACTACCTCGACACGACCCAGCTGTCGGATTCGGCGCACGACCTGGTGATCTACGTCGTCGACCGCGCCGGCCACCGGACAGAGATCGGCCGCCGGAAATTCGTCGTGAACAACAACGTCCCGACCCACAACTAGGATCAAACGGGGGGCACCCCGAGAAACCTTCGCCCCGCCGCAAGGCGGGGATTTTTTTTCGTCGCGAGCGGTCGGCGCGGGCTCTGCGCCTCGCGGCGCACCGGCTCGCGGCTCGCCGGGCTGCCGGCTCGACCGCGAGCCTGATCCCGCGCCGCCCGCTCGCTCCCGCGGCGCGGGGCTCCTCCCTCGGTTACTTCGGGAGACTCCCCGCGCCGCGAACGGACGGGGCATTGCATCCGAAAGCGATGTCCCTGGCTTCCGTCGCAGGGGCGGCCCTCGTGGCCGCCCTCCTGTCCGACGCGCTGCCGTTGCGGTGTCCCGGGGCGGCGTTGAGGGGAGCCATACAATCTCGGCGCGTGACGCCCGAAGAGAACGAGATTCTGACGAGGGTGGGGCCGGGGACGCCCATGGGGGCGGTTCTGCGGCGGTACTGGCTGCCGGTCCTCGAGTCCGAGGAGCTCGGGGACCCGGACGGGGCGCCGCGGCGGGTGAGGCTGCTCGGCGAGGACCTGGTGGCGTTTCGGGATTCGGCGGGGCGTGCGGCGCTTCTCGCGGAGGGATGCCCCCATCGGCGGGCTTCGCTCTTCCTGGGGCGAAACGAGCAGGGAGGGATCCGGTGCGTCTACCACGGCTGGAAGTTCGACGCGTCCGGCCGCTGCCTCGAGGCGCCGACCGAGCCGTCCGGAAGCCGGTTGCGCGAGGGTGTCGTCGCGACGGCTTACGCGTGTCGGGAGCGGCACGGAATCGTGTGGGCGTTCCTCGGTGCCCGGGCCGGGGAGGCGGACCTCCCCTCGATCCCGGAACTCGGATGGGCGGGCGTTCCGTCGTCCCGCCGTGGGTCCTTCCAGTACCTGCGGGAGTGCAACTGGCTGCAGGCCCTCGAGGGCGACGTCGACACGGCGCACCTCGGCTGGCTGCACACGCGCTTCCGCCCCGACGGCAGCCGCGAGGTCGCCTACGGCGAGGGCGACCAACTGCGCGACGTCACGACGCAGGACGTCCAGCCGGTCCTCCACATCGCGGAAACGGCGGCCGGTCTGACGATCGGGGCCCGGCGAGGCTACGACCCGCAGAACGACTACTGGCGCATCACCCAGTTCCTGATGCCCGTTTTCACGAGCGTCCCCGCGATCGGCGCCGAACGGCGCGCGAAGGCATTCGTCCCGCTCGACGACGAGAACACTCTGGTCTGGGAGCCGAACTGGAGGCCCGACGCGGACCTCCCGGCCTCGGGGCCGGGGAGCCGGGGAGGACGCGTCCCGGAAAGCGGCCTCCGGTCCGACGGTCCTTCTCCCCTCGAGCGCCGGCGGCTGCAGGCCTCCCGCGAGAACGACTACCTCCTGGACCGGAAGCGCCAGCGCACCGAGAACTTCACGGGAATCGAAGAGTCGCCGCCGATCCAGGACGCCGCGGTGCAGGAGAGCATGGGTCGGATCGTCGACCGGAGCCTCGAGCACCTGGGAGCATCGGATGAGGGCATCATCCGGGTCCGGAAGCTCCTGCTCGAGGCGGCACGGCGGGTGGGCCGGGGCGAGGAGCCCCCGGGCGCGAGGGATCCCGCGGCCTATCGCCTCCGCGGCTGTCAGCTCGTGCTGCCACGCGGCGCCGACTGGCAGGAGGCTTCGAGGGACGAGCAGGCGAGCTGACGAAGCGGCGGCGACGCGGAGGCGGGCCGCTCCGACCTCGGCCACGCGAAAGCGGCCACATGCTCAATCACATCGCAGCGGGCCGGACGGACCTCGCCTTCGACCACCTGAACGCGGGCCATCCGCCCGACCCCACGAACGCCGACGGCGCGTCGCTGTCGGACTGGTGCGCCTGTGACGACGGGGCGGGGCTGGCGGCCAACCGGCTCGGCCGCCCGCGCCCGCTCGGGCCTACTGACCCCCGGCCTTGACGGCCAGGTCGCGCTTCTTCTTGGGAAGCGCGGCGATCCGGGCGGCCTCGCCGAAGAGAGTCAGGCCCTTCTGGATCTGGGGGTCGCCCGCGGCGTAAGCGCGGCGGCCGGCCTCCGGCCCGAACCGTGCGTTGACGATCTCCGTCTGGATGGCGAGGTCGACGAGGCTGCGGTTGGCGTCCTCGTCATAGGCCTTCTTGAGATCTTCCGCGGTCGAGTACTTCGCGGACTTCTCGACGAACTGGAAGAACTCGTCGCGGATCTCGGGAGTGACCGTGAAGCTCTCGGCGACTCTGGGGTGCCGGGAGAGCCAGTCGACCGCGAAGTTGAAGAAGGCATAGCGCACCAGGAGCTGCTGAAGGAGCTTCGAGTCCCGGTCGTTCTTGACGATCACGTCGGGGGTGATGCCGCCCTGCGCGTAGACCACGCGGCCCGCGTCGGTGTAGAAGACGGCGCTCTCGGCGGTGGGGTGCGGCGCGTCCTCGCCCTTCTCGGCGGAGGCGTCCGGGTCGCCCGGGTTCACGTAGGCGAGCAGGTCGCTGTAGTCCCGCTGGATCCAGCGGCCCGAGGGCGTGTAGTAGCGCGCGGTCGTCAGGGCGAGCCCGGCGCCGTAGGACAGCGTGTAAACGCTCTGGACGAGGCCCTTGCCCCACGTGCGCTGGCCGACGATCACGCCCCGGTCGTGGTCCTGGATCGAGCCGGCCACGATCTCCGAGGCCGAGGCCGACCCGCGGTTGACGAGCACGACGAGGGGATGGTCGAAGTGGGCGCCTTCGCCGGGAGCGAAATATTCCTGCGCGGAGGACGCCGTGCGGCCCCGCGTGTACGTGACCATCGAGCCCTTGGGGATGAAGACGTCGGAGACGTCGACCGCCTGCTCGAGAACGCCGCCCGGGTTGCCGCGCAGGTCGAAGACGAGCTTCTGCATGCCCTGCTTCTCGAGCTTCTCGATCGCCTCGTAGAGCTCGCGGTTCGAGGTGTGGGTGAAGTCGGAGAGCATGATGTAGCCGACACCCGGCTCGAGCATGAAGGCGTAGCGGACGGACTTCGTCGGGATCTCGGCCCGCGTGATCGTCATCTTGATCGGCTCGTCGAAGCCGACCCGTCGGAGCGTGATCGCGACGTCCGTGCCCTTGGGGCCGCGGAGCTTGCGGACGACGTCCTCGGTCGTCGTCTCTTCCGTGAGCTCTTCGTCGCCGATGTACGTGATCACGTCCCCGGCCCGGATCCCCATCTTGTAGGCGGGCGTGCCTTCCATCGGGGCGATGACGGTGATCTTGCCCATCCGCTTCTGGATCTGGATGCCGAGGCCGTAGAAGGACCCGTGCTGCTTCTCCTTCATCTGGGAGAACTCGTCCGGCTCCAGGAAGGACGTGTGCGGATCGAGGCGGGAGAGCATCCCGTGGATCGAGGCGTAGACGATCTTGTCGGGCGCGAGGGGCTCGGGCGCCCAGTCCGACAGGGTCGTCAGAATGTCGGCGTACTCGTCGAGCGAGGGAGTGTCTTTCTCCGGGCTGGCGGAAAGCTTCCCCGCGAAGACGCCGCCCAGCAGGGTGGCGCCCGCGACGACGGCCGTGGCCGCGAACAGTCGGGACTTCTGAGGACTCAAGAGCGCTCCCTTCTCGAGGCTGGCATTGTGGCACGGAGGCCACCGGAAAGTCTCGCCGGTCGATCCGGGCCGGCGTAAAATCCCCTCTGCGAGAGGACAGAACATGTTCGGTTCCATCGGCATGCCCGAATTGATCCTGATTTTCGTCGTGGCGCTGCTCGTCTTCGGCCCGAAGAAGCTGCCCGAGCTCGGGAAGTCCCTGGGCAAGGGCCTTTCCGAGTTCAAGAAAGCCTCGGAAGACCTGAAGCGCACGATCGAGGACGAAATCGAGCACGGCAAGAACGAAGCCGAGTCGGTCAAGAAAGAGGTCGTCGGGCTCGCGAGCCCGGCGACTCCCCCCGTCGCCCCCGAGGCCCGCCCCGCCGAGGGCGCGGTGCCCCGGGACGACTCCCCGATTCGCCCCGCTTGAGCGGCTTCAACCCGCGGGACCTCCTGGACGGCGCGGTGGGACGCCCGCCGGCCGCCACGGAGGACGAGCTCCCGCGGATGGGGTTCTTCCAGCACCTCGACGAGCTGCGCAAGCGGCTGATCGTCTCGATCGTCGCCGTCTTCGTGGGCTTTCTCCTGTGCTGGTACTGGGCGCCGCCCCTGTTCGACTTCCTCGCGCGGCCGATCCGGGAGGTGCTGCCGCCGGGACAGAACCTCGCCTACACGACGCTGACCGAGCCCTTCATGATGTATTTCCGGGTCGCGCTGCTGGCGGGCATCCTGCTCTCCTCGCCGGTCGTCCTGTGGCAGATCTGGCTCTTCATCTCGCCCGCCCTCTATCGCCACGAGAAGCGCTGGATCTGGCCGTTCGTGACCTTCGGCGCCGCTTTCTTCCTGTCGGGCTGCGCGTTTTCCTACTACGTCGCCTTTCCGCTGGTGGTGGGCTTCCTCGTCGAGGTCGGGAAGCCCTTCCAGGCCGTCATCACGATCAACGAGTACCTTTCGATGGCGACCAAGCTGATCCTCGCTCTCGGGCTGTGCTTCGAGATGCCGATCCTGATCTTCTTCCTGGCCCGCCTCGGCATCGTCTCGGAGCGCTGGCTGCTGGCGAAGTTCAAGTACGCCGTGCTCATCATCTTCATCGTGGCCGCCGTGATCACGCCGTCCGCCGACGTCGCGACCCAGTGCGTGTTCGCGGTGCCGATGATCGTCCTCTACCTGCTCGGGATCCTCGCGGCCTGGCTGTTCCGCAAGCGCACGGCGTCCGCGCCGGCGCCCCCCGCGGCCCCGCCGGCCTAGGACAGGACGCGATGCGCCTCTCCATCCACGAGAGCGTCCTGGCGCTCTTTCCGGACGTCGCGGTCGGCGCCGCGGCCGTGCGCGGCTTCGAGAACGGCGGGGAAGACCCGGAGCTGACGCAGGCGCTGCGGCGCGCCGAGGCCGCACTGCCGGCGAAGTTCGCCGGGATTCTGCCGGCCGAGCACCCGCGGATCGCCCTCTGGCGGGAGGCCTACCGGCGGTTCGGCGCCAGGCCCAAGGACCATCCGTCCTCGGTCGAGAACCTCGCCCGCCGCGTTTTGAAGGGCTGGACCGTGCCGCACGTCAACCGGCTCGTCGACCTGTACAACGCGCTTTCGCTCGAGACGCTCCTTCCGGCCGGCGCCGAGGACCTGGACGCGATCGTGGGCGACGTCGAGCTGACGCTGGCGGTGGAGAACGAGCCCGCGGTGCGGCTCCTCGGGGAGCCGGAGCAACGGTCTCCGCGGCCCGGGGAAGTCATCTACCGCGACGGGCTCGGCGCGATCTGCCGGCGCTGGAACTGGAAAGAGGCGGACCGGACGAAGCTGACCCCGTCGACGGTCAACGCCCTGCTCGTCGTCGAGGGGCTGCCGCCCGTCGGCCGGGGCGAAATCGCCGAGGCGCTGGCGGAAGCCGCGCGGCGGATCCGGGAGAGATGCGGCGGCCTGGTGGAAACCGCGGTCCTCGGCCGCGACCGGCCCGTCTTCGAGATCAGCCCGGCCGGTGCGTGACGGTGCGCGACTGGCCGTTGCGGGCCAGGATGCGCTCGATGAATTCCCGGACCGCGCCGCGGCCCCCGGCGTTCTCGAGGACGATCGTGGCGGCTGCGCGCGCGGCGGGCACGGCGTCCGACGGGCAGGCCGAGAAGCCCACGGCCTCGAACATCGGGATGTCGGTTTCGTCGTCGCCGATCGCCGCCGCCGCCGCCCCGGACAGCTTGAGGCGCCGGAGGACCGCGTCGAGCCGGGCCCGCTTGTCGCGCACGCCCTGGTAGCAGTAGGGCACGCCGAGTTCCCGCGCGCGCCGCGCCGTGGCGGGCGACGAGCGGCCCGAGATCCAGCACAGCGTGATCCCCGCCTGCGCGGCCTTGCGCAGGCCGTGGCCGTCCTTGGTGTTGAAAACCTTGAGCTCGTTGCCTTTTCCGTCGAGGTAGATCAGGCCGTCCGTCAGGACGCCGTCCACATCGAGGAAGAGAACGCGGATGCGTTCGGGACGCCGGCGGCCCACTAGAAGCCGGCCGCCAGGAGGTCGTGCATGTGGAGCGCGCCCTCGAGGCGGCCCCCGGCGTCGACGACGAAGAGCGAGGTGATCTTGTGCGTCTGCATCGCCTCGCGCGCCGCCGAGGCGAACTCGTCGGCCGGCATCGTCCGCGGATTCGGCCGGCAGCATTCACCCGCCGTCCGCGCGAGCTGCCCGGGGTCCTTCTCGAGCAGCCGGCGAAGGTCCCCGTCCGAGATGACTCCGAGGAGTCGCCCGGTCCCGTCCGCGACCCCGGTGATCCCCATCAACTTGCGGGACATCTCGTGGAGGGCCTCGGTCATCGAGGCGCCGGACGGGACGACGGGGACCCGGTCGCCCACCCGCATCAGGTCGCGGACCTTGAGGAACCGGCGGCCGAGGCTCCCGCCCGGGTGCAGGGCCGCGAAGTCCTCTTCCTTGAAGCCCCGGTGCTCCGAGATCGACAGTGCAAGCGCGTCCCCCATGGCGAGCATGGCGGTCGTCGAGGCCGTCGGAGCGAGGTTCAGAGGGCAGGCCTCCCGCGGAATCTCGACCGAGATCCGCATCTCGGCCGCGCGCGCGACCGAGGACCCGGGGGACCCGGTCATGGCGATCGTGCGGATCGCGCGCTTGCGCGCGAACTCGAGGAGGCGGACCACCTCGGGCGTCTCGCCCGAATGGGAGAGGGCGAGGACGACGTCGCCCGCCATGAGCATGCCGAGGTCGCCGTGGCTGGCCTCGCCCGCGTGCAGGAAGTAGGCCGGAGTGCCGGTCGAGGCCAGCGTGGCGGCGATCTTCTGGCCGATCAGGCCCGCCTTGCCGATGCCGGTGACGCAGAGGCGGCCCGCCGAGGTGTCGATCGCCGCGACCGCGCGCTCGAAATCGGCGTCCAGGTTGTCGATCTGCCGCCGGACGGCCTCGGCCTCGACCCGGAGGACTTCGCGGGCGGTGTCGATCGCCATGGCGCTTATCTTAGCCTCCCCGCGGATGCGGATTTCCCCGGCGATGGCCTTATGATCGGCGGCCCATGGCGCAGCTGACGCAATACGTCGTGGCCTACGGCCTGCCGCTGATCTTCGGGATCGTGCTCCTCGAGCAGCTCGGAGCGCCGATCCCGGCGATCCCGGTGCTGATCGTGGCCGGGGCGCTCTCGGTCGAGCGCGACCTCGCGGCGTGGAAGGTGCTCCTCGTCGCGGTCTGCGCTTCGATCATCGCCGACGGCGTCTGGTATGCGCTCGGCCGGGCCCAGGGCAACCGGATCCTCAAGACGCTCTGCAGGATCTCGCTCTCGCCCGACTCCTGCGTGCGCCAGACCGAGTCGGTCTTCGAGCGGTGGGGCATGCCCTCCCTGCTGGTCGCCAAGTTCATCCCCGGCTTCTCGACCGTCGCGCCGCCGATGGCGGGGGCGATCGGCGCACCCGTCCCGGCGTTCCTTCTCTTCGACGGAGGGGGCGCACTGCTCTGGGCGGGCGCCGGGGTCGTCGGCGGAGCGGTCTTCCACCGCGCGATCGACCGGGTGCTCGGCCTGCTCGCCTCGCTCGGCAGCGGCGCGCTCGTGGTGCTCGGGGGCGGGCTGGCGTCTTCATCGCGCTGAAGTGGTGGCAGCGCCAGAGGTTCTACAAGGTGCTCCGCATGGCGCGGATCACGGTCGAGGACCTGCGGCGCCTGATCGAGGAGGGCGAGAGCCCGATCGTCGTCGACGTGCGCACGGCCGGGGCCCGCGCGCGCGACCCGCGGCGGATCCCGGGGGCCCGCGTCATCGAGGCCACGGACCTGGACGCGCGGCTCTCCGAGCTCGCGCGCGACCGGGAGATCATCCTCTACTGCACCTGACCCAACGAAGCCACGGCGGCCCGTGTGGCCCGCATGCTCATCGATCGGGGGTTCTCGCTGGTCCGGCCGCTCGCCGGGGGGCTCGAGGCCTGGATCGCCGCGGGCTTCGAGATCGAAACCGAGCCCCTGATCGCCATCCGGCCGCCGGAGTCCCGCGGCGACCTGAAAGTCGTATCCTCTCCGCGGGAGGATTCATGAAAAGCAGGACGTTGAGGGGGGTCGCGCTCGCGCTCGCGCTGTCGGCCGGCCTCGGAGCGTTTCCGTCCGCGGCCGCGGCGGCCACCCGGACCTACCAGGTCACCGGTCCCGTGCTCGAAGTCACCGACACCATGATCGCCGTGCAGAAGGGCAAGGACCGCTGGGAGATCGCCCGGGACGCCGGCACCCGGATCACCGGCGACCTGAAGGTCGGAGCGAAGGTGACGATCGAGTACCGCATGACGGCGGCGACCGTCGAGGTCAAGTCCGAGAAGGCCTCGAAGAAGTAGCCGGGGCGCGGAAGGCGGCCGCGGGGGTCTAGGCGGCGCCGCGCGCCGTGCGCACGATCGCGAGCAGCTCACGGATGAGGCCGGCCAGGAGGTCGACGTCGAGCTGCGTCGAACGGTCCGACTTCGCGTGCTCGGGGTCGTCGTGGACTTCGAGGAAGAAACCGTCCACGCAGCCGGTGGCGGCGGCGGCGCGCGCCAGTATCGGCGCGTACTGCTTGAGTCCCCCCGTCTCCTTCCCGCCGCCCGGGAGCTGCAGCGAGTGGGTGACGTCGTAGATGACGGGGTAGCCCAGGGCCCGCATGATCGGGAACGACCGCATGTCGACGACAAGGTCGTGGTAACCGAAGGAGGCGCCGCGTTCGCAGAGGAGGAGCTTCTCGTTGCCGGCCGCGCGGCACTTCTCGACGACGCGGGACATGTCGTCCGGCGCCATGAACTGCCCCTTCTTCAGGTTGACCGGCTTTCCGGTCGCCGCGGCCGCGGTGACGAGGTCCGTCTGCCGGATCAGGAACGCCGGGACCTGAAGGACGTCGAGGACGCGGGCGGCCCGCTCCGCCTGTTCGGGCGAGTGGACGTCGGAGATGACGGGGAGGCCGGTTTTCGCCCTGACGGCCGCGAGGATGTCGAGCCCCTCGTCGAGGCCGGGCCCCCGGAACGAATCTCCCGAGGACCGGTTGGCCTTGTCGTAGGAAGACTTGAAGACGATCCGGGCCCCGGTCTCCTCGCCGATCGCCTTGAGGCGTTCGGCCATCGCCAGCGAGTGCTCCCGCGATTCGATGACGCAGGGCCCCGCGAAAAAGATCGGCGCCCCGGCGCCGGCCGCGCAGCCCGGGGCGATTTCGACCGTTCGGACCGCGGTCAGGAGCTTTCCCCGGCGCGGGTCGCCGAGACCGGCGAGGCCGACTCGGCCTCCGCCTCGTCCCTGGCCGCGGCGCGGTGCGCCCGCGCGGCCCGGATGAAGTCCTTGAAGAGCGGATGGCACGCGAAGGGCTTGGACTTCAGCTCAGGGTGGAACTGGCACCCGAGGAACCAGGGATGGTCCTCGTGGAGCTCGATGATCTCGACGAACTTCTTGTCGGGCGACATGCCGGTGAAGGAGAGGCCGGCCTCCTTGAGGCGTGGAAGAAACTCCTGGTTGACCTCGTAGCGGTGGCGGTGGCGCTCCCAGATGAGCGGCTCGCCGTAGGCGCGCGCGGCGAAGGAGCCCCCCGACAGCTCGCACGGGTACTTGCCGAGGCGCATCGTGCCGCCGAGCGCCTCGACGCCGATCAGGTCGCGCAGCTTGAAGATGACCTTGTGCCCGGGGTCCTCTTCGAATTCGGTCGAGTTGGCGCCCTCGAGCCCGGCGACGTTGCGCGCGTACTCGATCACCGCGGTCTGGAGCCCAAGGCAGATGCCGAAGAACGGGACCTTCTTCTCGCGCGCGTAACGGATCGCGCGCATCATCCCCTCGACGCCGCGGCGGCCGAAGCCCCCGGGCACGAGGATGGCGTCGGCGCGGAAGAGAACGTCGGGGTAGTGATCGCCCTCGAGCGTTTCGGCGTCGACGTAGTGGAGCCTGACCTTGACGTTGTTGGCGATTCCGCCGTGGGCCAGCGCTTCGTTCAAGGACTTGTAGGAGTCTCCGTAGTCGACGTACTTGCCGACGACCGCGACGTCGACCTCGCCGGCCGGGTTCTTGATGCGGTTGACGAGGCTGTCCCACTTGGAGAGGTCGCGGTCGTAGTGGGGCAGCGACAGCAGGTCGAGGAGGATCTCGTCGAGCCCCTCCGCCGCGAAGTGGAGCGGCACCTCGTAAATCGAGGGCACGTCCTTGGCGTTGATGACGGCCTCGACGGGCACGTTGCAGAAGAGTGCGATCTTGCGCTTGACCTCGGGCGGGAGAGCGCGGTCGGTGCGGCAGAGCAGGACGTCGGGCTGGATCCCGATCGAGAGGAGGTCCTTGACGGAGTGCTGGGTCGGCTTGGTCTTCAGCTCGTCGGAGGCCTTGATGTACGGCACCAGCGTCAGGTGGACGTTGATCGCGTTGCCGCGGCCGGCCTCCTGGCGGAACTGGCGGATCGCCTCGAGGAAGGGCAGCGACTCGATGTCGCCGACGGTGCCGCCGATCTCGACGAGGACGACGTCGGCCTCGGTGCCGACGCGGCGGATCGACTCCTTGATCTCGTCGGTGATGTGGGGAATGACCTGGACGGTCTTGCCGAGGTAGTCGCCGCGGCGCTCGCGCTCGATCACGGTCGCGTAGATCCGTCCCGCCGTCGTGTTGTTGATCCGGGCGCCGGTCATCGAGGTGAACCGCTCGTAGTGGCCCAGATCCAGGTCGGTTTCGGCGCCGTCGTCGGTGACGTAGACCTCGCCGTGCTGGAACGGGGACATCGTCCCGGGGTCGACGTTGATGTAGGGGTCGAACTTGGCCATCGCGACCGAGAACCCGCGTGCCTCGAGGAGGGCCCCGATCGAGGACGCCGCGATGCCCTTGCCGAGAGAGGAGACCACCCCGCCCGTGATGAAAACGTACTTCGTGCTCATGACACCGCCTCCTCCTCTTTCAGACGCCGCTCGAAACTTCTTTGAGACGCTGCTCGACTTCTTTGAGACGCCTTTCGGCGTCCGCGAGGTCCGCCGGCGTGTCCACGCCGATCGAATCCCCGGCCGCCTCTCCCACCCAGATCGTATAACCCGCCTCCAGCCACCGGAGTTGCTCGAGCGATTCGGCGCGCTCGAGCGGAGAAGGCGGCAGCGCCGCGACCTCCGCGAGCGTCGACGCCCGGTACGCGTAGATCCCGAGATGCTTGCGATAGGAAGGATCGCCGTTTCGAAAGTATGGAATCGGCGACCGCGAGAAGTAGAGCGCGCGGCCGTCGCGGGCCACGACGACCTTGACGCAGTCGGGATCGGCGGCGGCCTCGGGTCCGGCCGCGATCGCGAGGGTCGCGAGCGCCCGGCCGGGGCCCGCCAGGAGCGCGTCCACCGCGCGGTCCACGTTCTCGGCCGGCATGAGCGGCTCGTCGCCCTGGAGGTTCACGTAGGCGTCCGCCGGGAGCGCACGGGCGACCTCGGCCACGCGGTCCGTGCCGCTCGCGGCGCCCGGAGAGGTCATGACGGCTTCGCCCCCGGCCTCGCGCACGCAGTGGGCGATGCGCGCGTCGTCGGTGGCGACGACGACCCGGTCGAGCCGCCGCGCCGCCCGGGCCGCGTCCCAAACATGCAGCACCATGGGCCGGCCTGCGAGGGAAGCGAGGGGTTTTCCGGGGAAGCGGACGGAGGCGAAGCGCGCGGGAATCACTCCGATGACGAGCATGCGATCATCGGGACTCAATAGTATCCTCGCCGTCGCTCTTGCGTCAAGAAATCCTGCCCGCTTCGCGCCTGGCGCGCCCCGGAGCCGCGTGGCTCTACGTTCTGGCGGTCGCCGTCGTCGGCGCCGCGGCGGCCCGGGCGCTCGTGCGCGCGCACACGGACCGGATGCACGGGGCGACCGGTCGCGCGGAGTGGATCTGGTACACGGACCGGATCCCGGAGCCCGCGCCGCTGCGTTTCTTCGCCACCCGCGCCTTCGTTCTGCCGGACAAACCGGGCCGCGCGCTCGCCAGGATCTTCGTCGACCGGGAGCACGTCGTCTGGGTCAACGGTGAGCGCGCCGGTGCGGGCCGGCAGGAGCCGGGCGATCCGCTGGCGCTCTACGAGATCGCGCCGCTGCTGAAGAAGGGAGAGAACCGCGTGACGATCGAGGCCGCGAGCCCGACGGGCGTCGGCGGGATCCTGCTCTCGATCGACATCCAGGGCCTCGGACGCAACGCGCTCGTGACCGACGGAGAGTGGCGGGTCGACCCGTCGCGGAACTCGATCGGGGGGCCCGGGCGCTATCGCCCCGTGGTGTGGGGTCGTCCGCCCCGGTACCCGTGGGGATACCCGCGGATGCCGAGGCCGGAGGAAATCGAGGGAGAGAGGCCGGGCGGGGCGCGCTAGACGCTGGCGAGCTCGGCCTTCTGGACGAGCTGGTCGAGCGCCTCGCGGGCGGCGACGCACTGGGCGTTTCCGCCGTCGTAGCCGGCGAGCGCGATGACCTTGCGGTACGCGGCGACGGCGGCTTCGAGGTTTCCGAGGCCGCGGTCGTAGATCTTGGCGAGCAGCAGGCGGGAAGCGAGGTGCCGGGGCGCGACCTCGACGGCCTTCGTGCAGAAAACGAGCGCGACGTCGTACCGCTCTTCGGCCGCCGCCAGACAGGCCCGGCGGTAGTAGAGGTCGGCTTCGCCGGTCGGATCTGATTGTCCTGGAATGAGTTGCGAGAGGTTCCGAAGGGTCGAGGTGAGGGTGGACCAAGTGTTCCCGTTGGATGCCATCTGGGTAGAGTGTACGACTATTTAGCCCGATCTCAATAAAAATTTAGATGGATAGACCTGAAATCCTTCTTTTGTATGGCAGTCATGGCAGGAGCGCGTGCCTAACTAAATAAGGATTTTTTCTCGAAACATCTAATGAAATTAGGGCCGCCCGGCGGTTTCAGCGGATGCGGTCGATGACCGATTCGGTCGCGAGCAGCAGCCCTTCCTTCGCTTCCGAGTCGGCGAAGGCGCCGAGAGCAACGCGGGCCGCTCCGGCGTAGTCGCGCGCGAGGGCCCGCGTTTCGCGGATGCCGTCGTAGCGGTCCACGATCGAGAGAATCTCCGACGGCTCGACGCTCTTGAAGTCGCGCTCGCGAAGGACCGCGGCCACCTTGTCGCGCTCGGACGCCGCGGCCTTCGGCAGTGCGAGGAGCAGCGGCATGGTGAGCTTGCCCTCCCGCAGGTCGTTCAGAACCGGCTTGCCGACCTCCTCGACGCTGCCGGTGTAGTCGAGCAGATCGTCGATGAGCTGGAACGCCATTCCGAGACAACGGCCGTATTCCGCCAGCCGCTCGGCCGCCACGAGGTCGCCGCGCGGAGCGAAGTGGGCGGGCAGCCGGCAGGCCGCCGAGAACAGGTCCGCCGTCTTGCGGCGCGTGATCTCGAGCGACTCCTCCCGCGAGACGTGGATGGAGCCTTCCTTTTCGATTCCGAGGATCTCGCCCTCGATCATCGAGAGGGTCGTGTCCGAGAGCACCTTCAGGATCGTCAGGTCGCCCTCGTCGAGCGCGATCCCCATCGACATCGTGTAGAGGTAGTCGCCGAAGAGGACCGTCAGGTTGTTGCCCCAGCGGGCGTTGGCGGAGGTCCGTCCGCGGCGCAGCCGCGCCTCGTCGATGATGTCGTCGTGGACGAGGGTCGCCGTGTGGATGAACTCGATCACCGCGGCGTAGCGGACGTCCTTGTCGCCTTCGCGGTAATCGAGGAGCCGCGCCGACAGGAGCATCAGGGCCGGCCGGATGCGCTTGCCGCCGCCCTGCGCCAGGTACGTGCCGATCCGGTCGATCGTCGGAATCGGCGAGCGGAAGTGGATGAGCAGCTCCTCCTCGACGCGGGCGAGCTTGTCGCTGATCAGGTCGTAGGCGCGCTTCAGGCGCAGGTTTTCGATCGGCGAGGGGCTCATCGGCTCGCGTGCCTCATCGATAGTTCGTGAACTGCAGCGGCACACCGAAGTCGCGGCCGCGCAGCAGCGCCTGGACCGCCTGGAGCTCGTCCTTGGCCCTTCCGACGATGCGCACCTGGTCGGACAGGATGGAGGCCTGGACCTTCAACTTCTGGTCCTTGATCGCCTTCACGATCTCCTTGGCCTTTTCCGACGCGATGCCCTGCTGGATCTTCGCAACCTGCCGGACCGTCCCCATCGCCGCCGGCTCGATCTTCTGGTAGTCGAGCGATTTGACGGCGATACCGCGCTTGACCAGGCGCGTCTCGAGGATGTCGACCACGGACTTGAGCTTGTGGTCGTCGTCGGAGGTCAGGGTCAGGACGAGGTCCTTATCGTTCCACTCGACCTTCGACTTCGAGCCCCGGAAGTCGAAGCGCGTCGCGATCTCCTTCGACGCCTGCTGGACGGCGTTGGAGACCTCCTGCAGGTCGACCTTGCTGACCACGTCGAACGAGAACTCCTGGGCCATGGGGGGATTCTATGAGAGGTCGGGGCCGGGTCGGCCGGGTCGTCGAGGCTCGGGGGGGGTGCGGTCAGTTCTGGATGATCCGCGTGCCCCGGGGGCCCGTGATCCGGTAGTCGGCCGCCGGCCGGGGGCCCGAGGCCTTCCAGCCCTCGAAGCGAAACTCGCTCCGGTTGCCCGCGGTGTCCTCGTAGGACAGGTCCTCGACCATGCCGCCGGCGGCTATGACGAGCCTCAACCAGGCGAGGTCGGAGTCCGCGGACCGGGGCTTGAGCAGAACGGCGCCCGACGCGTCCTTCTGGATTTCGTAGCGAGCGGCAAGGTCTTCGGGCTTGCCGAGGAAGACGAGGGGCAGGCGCGCCTGTTCGTCGGGCGTGAGCTTCCGGATCGTCAGCTGCCGGTCCTCGGGCGAGAGGAAGCGGCCCTCGCCGGCGTCGTAGGTATACGTCTTGCGGTCGGGGGCGGCGTAGTCGAACCGAAGGCGTTGCGGGGCCTGGATCCAGACTTCGCCCGTCTCGCGCCTGGAGGTCGCGAAGCCGGCCGGCGTGTAGATCTGCGTGAAGGCGGCGGCGTGAGCCGAGCCGTCGCCGTAGGCCGAGGCGGCCTTCGCGAGCAGAGCCATGGCGCCGGCCGGATCCTCCGGGGCCGCGACCAGGGTCAGGGCCAGGACGGCCGCCAGCATCGCTAGTGCCGGAAGTGGCGGCGCGGCGCCATGAGGAACGCCATGTTCCGCTCGTCGGCCGCGGCGACGATCTCGGCGTCGCGGATCGACCCGCCCGGCGCGACCGCGGCCGTCACGCCCGCGTCGGCCAGGATGTCGAGGCCGTCCCGGAACGGGAAGAAGGCGTCGGAGGCGGCGCCGCAGTTGACGATCGGAAGGACGGGTTTCGTCACGGCGAGCCGGCAGGCGTCGACGCGACTCATCTGGCCGGCGCCGATGCCGATCGTCTGGCGGGCGTTGGCGAGGACGATCGCGTTCGACTTCACGCGCCGCGCGACTCTCCAGGCGAGCTCGAGGGCGGCGCGCTCGACGGCCGTCGGCTTTCGCTTGGAGACGAGCTTCCAGGCCGAGCTCGAGTCGGGCTCGGAGTCCGCGTCCTGCAGGAGGAGGCCGCCCTCGATCCGCTTCCAGTCGAGCCCGTGCGCGGGCCGACGCGAAACCGGGACCCGGAGGAGCCGGATGTTCGGCTTTTTCGCGAAGTACGAAAGGGCCTCGTCGGTGAAGTCGTCGGCGGCGACGACTTCGACGAAGTGCTGGAGGACGAGCGAGGCGAGGGCGCCGTCGACCTGGCCGCGGATCGCGATGATGCCGCCGAAGGCGGCCAGCGGATCGCACGCGAACGCCCGGCCGAAGGCCTCGGAGATCGTGTCGCCCACGGCGGCGCCGCAGGGGTTGTTGTGCTTGACGATGACGGCGGCCGGGCCCTCAAAGTCGCGGGCGAGCTGCACGGCGGAGTCGAGATCGAGGAGGTTGTTGAAGGAGAGCTCCTTGCCCTGGAGCATCTGGAAGCGCACGAGGGCGTCCGGCGGAGCCGACGGGAAGGCGTAGAGGGCCGCGCGCTGGTGGGGGTTCTCGCCGTAACGCAGGGCGCCCAGGCGGTCGAAGGCGAAGACGAGGCTCTCCGGGAAGTCGTAGGGCTCGCGGACGGAGCTCGCGAAGTAGCCGGCGATCGCGGCGTCGTAGGAGGCGGTCCGGGCGAAGGCCCGGGCGGCCAGGCGCTCGCGCGTCGAGAGCTTCGTGCCGCCGGTCAGCCGGATTTCCTCGAGCACGGCCGCGTAGTCGGCGGGATCCACGACGACCGCCACCCGCGCGTGGTTCTTCGCCGCGGCCCGGATCATGGCGGGCCCTCCGATGTCGATCATCTCGACGACGTCGGAGCGGCCCTTGCCGGCCGCCACCGTCTTCTCGAAGGGGTAGAGATTGACGACGACGAGGTCCACGGCCTCGATGGCGCTGGCGGCCAGGTCGCGCGCGTGGTCGTCGCGGGAGTCGTCGGCGAGAACGCCGCCGAAGATCTTCGGGTGCAGCGTCTTGACGCGGCCGCCGAGGATCTCGGGGAATCCCGTCTTCTCCTCGACGAGCGCGACCGGGACGCCGGCCTCCTTCAGGTGCGCGGCCGTGCCGCCGGTCGAGACGATCTCGATGCCCCGCTCGGCGAGCGCGCGGCCGAGCTCGGCCACGCCGTTCTTGTCGTACACGGAAACGAGAGCGCGCCGGATCGGCGTCACCGCCGAGGGGATCGGGATGGGCTCCGCCATGGGCGCGGATCATAGCAGTCGAGACATCGGGGCAGAGGCAAATCGAACGCCCGCGTGAGGAACACGGCCTTCCGTTCTCGAGTGATGAGATTCGGCGGGCAGTACAGGAGCGGCACTGCGCGGCCGGTCGGCCGAACGGTTGCCGATCGGGCCGACTCCCGGGGCCGACCCGCTGCCGCAGGCAACGCGGGCCGACGGCGAGCGGTCACCCCATGCGCGTCGGACGCTCGGGGCCCCTACTGGAGATCGAAGGTCTTCACCAGGAACACCGCCATCTGTCCGCGCGTGTTGGCGCTGGTGGGGCAGTAGCGGAGCGGACCGGTCGCGCAGCCGCCCGTGACGGCGTCGGCGTAGATCTTCTCGATCCAGTCGGCATACTGGCTCGGGCAGGTCACGTCCGCGAATACCCCCGCGCACGCCGGCGGCGTGTAGGCCGAGCCGTTTTCGGTCCGCAGCAGGAAGACCGCCATCTGCTGGCGCGTCACGGGATTGTCCGGACAGTATTGCGCGACGGCGCAACCCGCCGTGATGCCCTCGGCCGAGAGCTGCTCGATCCAGTTCGCGAAGGTCGACGGGCACGTGACGTCGCTGAAGATCCCGGCGCAGGCGGGCGGGATGAAGTTCGACCCGTGCTCGGACTTGAGCAGGAAGACGGCCATCTGGGCGCGCGTGACGGGGTTGTCGCGGCAGTAGTTGCCGCCGCCGCATCCGGCCGTGATGCCGTTGCGCGCGACGGTGATGACGTAGGAGTAGAAGGGGTCGGCCGGCGGAACGTCGAGAAAGTCGACCTGGACCGTGAAGGAGGCGACGGGCGACGTGCATCCCGCGTTGGTCTCGGTGACCGAAAGGAGCATCGTGGTCCCCGCGCCGCCGGCATCGAACGTGACCTGGCTGGTGCCCTGGCCGCCGGTGATCGAGCCGCCCGTCAAAGACCAGTTCCAGACGGAGCCGGCGTGCGACACGACGCTCGCGGCGTTGCCGGTCGAGGCGACCGCGACGGAGGTCGGCGCCGTGATCACGGGAACTGCCGGGGCCGCGGCGACGGCGAGCGTGGCCGCCGTCGAGGTGACGGACTGCCCGACGCCGTCGGTCACGACGACGTCGTAGTCGCCGCCGTCCATCGGGATGGTCGACGACACGGTCAGCGTGTCCGTGTGCGCGCCGGAGATCCGACCGCCGTCGGCGAGCGGGGCCCCGTCCTGGCGCCACGCGTAGGAGAGGGGATCCTGGCCGGCGGCGACGACGGAAAATTCGGCGTCGGCTCCCGCGCAGAGGTCGAGGCCGGAGGGCGCCGAGACCGAGAGCGGCACCCGCTCGTGGGCGCCCATGTCGACGATCGGGGGCGTCCCCGCCCCGGTGTCGGGCGCCGCCGGATCGTTGAAGAAGCGCGGGAGGCCCGCGATGTCGGTCGTGACGCCGACCGGGACCGCGGCGTTGTTCCCGGCGTCGACCGCGAGGGAGCCGGGACCCGGGCGCAGGTCGCCGGGCGGGGCGAGAAAGAGCGGATTGGCGCTGATGTTGCCGGTCCCGGGGAGGACCCCGCTCTGCGTGTCGCAGTAGCTCGCGCTGACCGACGAGGAGCCGTCGTTGAAGATGCCGTCCGTGCCGTTGCCCCAGACGATCGTGTTCGTCATGCCGTTGCTGTTGCTGCCGAAGAGGCCGATGCCGTAAGCCGTGTTCGACGCGATCGTGCAGTTCTCGAGGGTGTGGTTGTCGCCCGAGAAGTGGATCCCGTTCGGCGAATTCTGGGCGACGATCGTGTTGACGAGCGTCAGGGTGCCGGCGGCGCTGATGCCGCCGGAGCCGACGACGGCGCCCGAGACGCTGTTGAACCGGAAGGCGCAGTTGCGGCACGAGGCGGAGGCTCCGCCGTCGACCTGGAGACCGCCCCCGGTGCCTCCGGAGGCGGCCGTGTTGGAGAAAAACGAGCAGTTCGTCATGGCCGCCGAGCCGCTCGAGACGCGCATGCCGCCGCCGCCGGTCGCGAAATTGGAGGAGACGACGAGACCGTTCAACGTGGGCGAGCCGCCGTTGATCCAGACCCCGCCGCCCCGTTCGTCCGGCGCCGAGGCGTTGGCCTGGCCGCCGGTGACGGTGAAGCCGTCGAGGACCCCGGAGAGCGTGACGCCGGCGCCGGCGATGACGACGTGGTAGCTGTTGTCGGAAGCGTCTGCGGGGGTGCCGATGTCGCCCGAGAGGATCGTGACGTGGGCGGTGGGGTTGCGCTGGGAGCGCTGGGTCTCGGTGCCGGCAAAGCCGCCGTAGATCCCGACACCGTTGTTCATTTCGAAGGCGATCGTGCGGTCGGCGGTCGCGGTCGGCTTGTAGGTCCCCGCGGCCACCCAGATCTCGTCGCCGGAGCCGGAGGCGGCCAGGGCCGCCTGCACGTCGGTGAAGGCGTCGGCCCAGGTCGTTCCGTCGCCGTTTCCCGTGGCGTCGATGTCGACGTAGATGATGTCGGCGAGGGCAACGGAGGACAGGAGAACGCCGAGCGCGGCGAAGTTCAGAATCCGTCGCATGAAACCTCCTCGATTTTGGGAGAACACGTTCGATTGTCGCACGCTTCGGCGCAATCCGGCAGGTCCGAGGCGACCGACGCGCGGGACGGAACGTCGTCCCGACGAGCGAAGCGACCGGGTCCCCCGTGCTTTCACGGAACCGATCGAGTCCGCGATCCCTCGGGGCGCTCCGCGGACGGCGAGGCCCGCGGGCGGAGAGGCTCTAGAACACCTTGAGCAGCTGCACGTTGATCGTGAAGCCGTGGACGCCCCTCGCGACGACGGGGTACCCGGCGTCGGCGCGGACGCGCGTGCCGTCCCAGGGCCCGTTGAACGACGTGGTGACTCCGATGCCCGAGTAGTAGGCGTTGTTGTCGCCCGCGGACCGGTTCGTCACGACGGCCTGGGCGTATTCGATCTCGAACCGAAGGATCTCCTGGATGTTGATGCCGTAGGAGATGATCGCCTCGTACGCGCGGTCGGCGAGCACGGTGCCGCTCGGGAACCCGGTCAGGGAATTCGTCGAGAAGGGCCCGAAGTCCCACTGCGACCAGCGGTCGAGGTCCTGGCCGTCGAGATACGAGAGCTTGACGAGAAGCTTCCGGAAGTTCGCGAAATAGAAGCCCTTCGTCAGCTCGACGGAGTATTTCCAGTAGTCCTTCTGGGTCGGTTCGTAGGTGAAGAACTCGGGGTCGCCCCAGGGCTCCCACTTCTGTCGCGAATAGTAGCCGCCGTTGGCCGAGACGTTGTAGCCGTCCTCGCTCCAGTTGAGCCGCAGGCCCGCCCCGAGCGTGAAGGTGTCGACGGGCACGACGAACTCGGGCGAGGTGTCGTTGGTCGTCTTGTAGCCGTCGTACGTCGACGAAAGGATGAGGGACGCCTTCAGATACGGACCCAGCGGGTGGCCCATGTTGAGCGCGAGGTTCTCGGGCAGGTGCTTGACGGACCCCGACTTGAACTCGATGCCGTGCCGGTACTCGGTTTCGACGAAGGGGATCGCGACGCCGAAGGCGTCCATCCCGAGGTCGAAATGGGTCCCCAGGAAAGACGGGTCCGTGTAGTTGGCGAAGAGAATCGAGCCGAAGAAGAAGACCGACAGCTGCTTGTTCTTCCCCCACATGTCGAAGTTGAAGTACTGGAGGCCGAGCAGGGGGAAGGGGTAGTCCTGGCCCCTCTGGTAGAAGGCGCCCACGACGCCGATGAGGCTCTTGCGGGTCAGCTTGTTCTCGACCTGGCGCCCGTCCGGCTTTGCGGGATCGGGGATCAGGTAGCGCAGCCCGTCGTCGGTGTCGCGAACCATCTGGGACTTGGAGGCGTAGGCTTCCTTCAGGCGTTCCGCGTAGTCCGCGGGGTCGAGCCGGACGTTGGCCATGGTGACCTTGCGCTCGATCGCGGTCGTGCGCCCGGCCGTCGAGAAGACCTGCTGGCCCCGGATCTCGAGGGGAAGCACGACGCCCGGGTGGCCCGGCACGTCCCGGTAGTACTCGGTCTGCACGTTCGACAGCGTGTCGCCCTTGAGATTGAGCTGGATCGACTCGCGACGCAGAAGGGCGAAGGTCACCCGGTCGATCCACGCGGTGCCGCGATAGATCGGTTTGTCTCCGACGGTCGACTGCGGGCGGAAATCGATCCGGTAGGCAGGCCGGCCGTCGACCGTGGTCTCTCCCTCGAGCTCGTACTGGTAGTCCTCCGTCAGCCGGATGTCGAGGGGCAGCGTCGTGACCTTGTCGGGCTGCAGGATCGGCAGCTTGGGGATCGTGCGGCCCTTCCAGCGGACGCCGTTGAGGTAGAACTCTTCCCAGGCCCAATCGGGGGCCTGTCCCCGCTCGAAGAAATACGGGCCGCGGATCGTCAGATCCAGGCTGCCCGGCAGCGAGGCGACCCGGAAACGAAGGGACGAGTCCATCAGCGCCGTGTACGTGCGGATCTTCTCGCGCTGGCCGGCCTCCCACGCGCGCTCCCGCGCGACGATCTCGTTGGCCGTGAGGCCCCGAATCGCGCCGACGTCGACCGCCGTCTTCGTCTCGCCGCCGGCGCGGGCCGCCGGCGTGAGAACGACCGCGAGCGGGCCGCGCGAGAGGTCGAGCGTGAGGACGGGCGCTTCCTTCAGCTCGAAGTCGCGGCGGACGCCGCTCGCAAGGTTCTCGACCGCCGCTTTCTCGAAGGGCCCGCCGGAGAGCGCGATGCGCGCCTCGCCCGACGGATCCTGCGGCAGGAACAGGATCGGGGTGAAGGCTTTGGCATCGAAATAACGCAGCACCGGGGCGGTCGAGCCGTCGCGGCGCGTCCGCGTCGTCGCGGTCGGGTCGGGCGAAACGTCTCCCGTGAAATATCTCTGGAGGCGAGACAGCGCGGCCGCGTCGGCTTCCGTGACGGCGCGCCCACCGGAGGAGACGGCGACGAGCGTCGCGGCGGGCGTCGACTGGAGCGCGGCGAGAACCGCGGCGATCGGTGAAACCGCGTCCGAGGCCGACGCGAGCACCCACGCCGGGCGCGTCAGATCGGCCGGGAGCCGGCCGCCGGGCTCGAGGACGAGCGCGTCGATGTAGGCCGCGACCTCCTCGTCGACCTCCGGCGGAAGGGGCTCGGCGCGGTCGAGCCCGATCCGTCCCTCGAGCGACGCGGCGCGGAAGGACGACGCGAGGCGCTTGATCGCGTAGACGGTGCGCTCGATCTCGTCGGCCGGGATCTGGAGGATCAGCGCGGGGGACGCACTCGCGGTGGTGAGCCGGGCCGCCGCGTCGTCGATCTCCGCGTCGGTCAGGGCGGCGAGCGAGAGCTCGACGACGCAGCCCGCAGCGCCGGCGTTGTCGGGCCGCTTCTCGGTCAGCGGCAGGAGGCCGAGAGCCGCACCGGGCGCCGGCTTTCCGCACGATTCGCCGGGCCGCTCGAGGGCGAGCTTCAGGGGCTCGGCGGCCCGGGACGGCGCGGCCGCCGCGAGCAAAAGAAAAGCGCCCGCGAGGAGGCGGGCGCTCGGAATCAATCTCATCGTCATCGGGAACGACAGTAAAGCAAAGGTTGTTCCCGATTCTCCCTTTGGACGGCTACCGCCGGGCCTTCTCCTTCTCCTTGACCGCTTCGGCCATCGCCGGAGGGGGTGCCGTCGGGGCCGGAGCGGGCGCGTCGGCCACGGGCATCCCCAGGCTGACCCGGAGCTTGCGTTCGATTTCGGCGGCGAGCTCGGGATTGTCCTTCAGGAACTGCTTGGAGTTTTCGCGCCCCTGGCCGATGCGCAGGTCGCCGTAGGACAGCCACGCGCCCGACTTCTCCACGATCTTGGCCTCGATGCCCATGTCGATGAGCTCGCCTTCGCGCGAGATGCCCTCGCCGTAGTTGATGTCGAACTCTGCCTGTCGGAAGGGCGAGGCGACCTTGTTCTTGACGACCTTGACCTTGGTGCGCGAGCCGACGACCGTGTCGCCGTCCTTCAACGATGCGATCCGGCGGATGTCGATGCGGATCGTCGAGTAGAACTTGAGCGCCCGGCCGCCGGTCGTGGTTTCGGGGTTGCCGAACATGACGCCGATTTTCTCGCGGATCTGGTTGATGAAGATCAGGCTCGTCCGGGACTTCGAGACGATGGCCGTGAGCTTGCGCAGGGCCTGGGACATCAGGCGCGCCTGCAGTCCCATCTGCGCCTCGCCCATCTCGCCCTCGATCTCGGCCTTGGGCACCAGGGCCGCCACCGAATCGATGACGACCACGTCGATGGCTCCGGACCGGATGAGCATCTCGGTGATCTCGAGGGCCTGCTCGCCGTTGTCGGGCTGCGAGACGAGGAGGTTGTCGGTGTCGACCCCGAGCTTCTTCGCGTACTCCGCGTCGAGCGCATGCTCGGCGTCGACGAAGGCCGCCAGGCCCCCGGTCTTCTGGGCCTGGGCGATGACCTGGAGGGAGAGCGTCGTCTTGCCCGACGACTCCGGGCCGAAAATCTCGATGACGCGGCCGCGCGGGATGCCGCCGACGCCGAGCGCCACGTCGACGCCGAGGGAGCCGGTGGGGATCACGGCGATGACCTGCTCGGGCCGTTCGCCGAGGCGCATGATGGAGCCCTTGCCGAACTGCCGCTCGATCTGCGTCAGCGCCGTTTCGACGGCGCGCCATTTCTCGGTACTTTTCACGCTGGACATGTCCTCACCTTTCTGGATGGAAGAGAAACTCCGCGCGATTCCGCGCGATTATAGACTTCGGAAGAGGCACCGCAGGACGCGATGAGGACACACGGATCTTCTCTCCGGCACGACCCGGTGTCAATGTCGCAGGCCCGCCGCGCCTTTGCCGCGCGGCCCTTCGCCGCGTTTCTCGCCACCGGCTTCGGCGCGGGGCTTTCGCCGGTCGCGCCGGGCACCGCCGGCTCGCTCGTCGGCCTCGCCGCCGCCTGGCTTCTCGCGTCCCACGGGTCGATTGTCGGCTCACCGGTCGGACTCTTGATGTCCGGGCTCGCGGTCGGGCTCGTCGGCGTCGCCGTTTCGGGACCGGTCGCCCGGGCGCTCGAGTCCGAGGACCCGGGCTGCATCGTGATCGACGAGATCGCCGGCCAGCTCGTCGCCTGCGCGGGCGCGGTCCTCGTCGCCGGCGCGCCCCTCTGGTCCTGGGCCGCGTCGTTTCTCCTCTTTCGCGTCTTCGACATCCTCAAGCCCCTCGGGATCGGGCGGCTCCAGCGCCTCCCGGGAGGGTGGGGAGTCGTCGCCGACGACCTCCTCGGCGGGCTCTACGCCGCGGGCCTTCTGGCGATCGCGTCCCGATGGGCTTGAGCCCCGAGCTCGCGCCCGAGGAGGGCTCGGTCGCCCGCGAGGAGCCCCTTTCCCGACACACGACCTGGCGGATCGGCGGGCCGGCGCGCTTCTTCTGCCGCGTGAAGACGGAGGCGGGGCTCGCCCGCCTTCTGGCCGGGGCCTCCCGCGGCGGCGAGCCGCTCGCGATCCTGGGGATGGGCTCGAACATCCTCGTCGACGACGCGGGCTTTCCCGGCTACGTACTGAGGCTCGAGGGAGACTTTCTGAAGGTCGAGATCGAGGGCGAGACGGTCCGGGCGGGCGGAGGAGCGGCGCTCGGCGGGGTGTGCGCCGCGGCGGCGCGCGCCGGGCTCACCGGCCTCGAGGCGATCTCCGGCATCCCCTCCTCGATCGGCGGCGCCGTCCGGATCAACGCCGGCGCCTACGGCGGGGAGATCTTCGACGTGCTCGAGACCCTGCGCCTCGTCTCGCGCGCCGGAGAGAGCCGCTCCGTGGCCGCTTCGGAGGTCCCGCACGGATACCGCTCCTCGGGACTCATCGCGACGGGCGAGATCGTCAGTCTGGCGGTGCTGAAGCTCGCGCGTTCTCCGCGCGATCAGATCGAGGCGAAGACCCGGGCGGTGGCGGAAAAGCGGCGGGGCGCCCTGCCCTCCGAGCCCAACGCGGGCAGCGTCTTCAAGAACCCCGAGGGCGATTACGCGGGGCGGCTGATCGAGGCCTGCGGCCTGAAGGGCGAGCGGGAGGGCGGCGCGCTCATCTCGCCGCGTCACGCCAATGTGATCGTGAACACCGGCGGCGCCCGGGCCGAGGACGTCCTCGTCCTGATGCGGAAGATGAGGGACGCGGTCCGGGCGAAGTTCGGGGTTACCCTGTTGCCCGAAGTGGAAATGCTGGGCGTGAAGTGGGAGTGAAAGAAGGGCTGCCACAAGGGCTGCCCCTACGAACGAAGGCCGCGGGGAGACTTTTCCCCGGTCGTAGGGGCGGGGGTGACCGCCGGCCGCCGGCCGGCGTTGCCTACTGTTCGTGGGCTTGCCTTCGGGGGTCGGCTTGTCCCCGCCCGGTCGACCCATGAGGATCCTCCTCATGGCCGGCGGCGGCGGAACGCGGCTCTGGCCCCTCTCGACGGAGGCCCGGCCCAAGCAGTTCCTGCCGCTCCTTTCCGACAAGAGCCTTCTCGCCGAAACCCACGCGAGGGTCGGGCCGCTCTCGCGGGACATCTGGGCGGCGACCTCCGCGAGGCATGCCGCGCTGGTCGCGGCCGAGCTTCCGGACCTGCCGTCTCCCCGCATCCTCGAGGAGCCCGTCCGGCGCAACTCGGGTCCCGCGATACTCGCGGCCGCCGCGCGGTTCGCCGCCGACGGGGATCCCGTCACCGCGACGGTCCCCACGGACCAGACCGTGCGCGACGACGAGGCGTTCCGTCGCGCGCTCTCCGCGGCCGAGCGGGAGGCGGACGGCGCTTCGGTCGTGATCCTCGCCGTTGCCCCGACCCGCGCCGAAACGGATTTCGGGTACATCGAGGTGCGGGACGGAGCGGTCGTTCGCTTCGTCGAGAAGCCGGACCGTGAAAACGCCCGCGCGCTCGCTTCCTCCGGCCGCCACCTCTGGAACGCCGGCATCTTCGTCTTCCGGCCCTCGCGCCTGCTCGCCGAGGCGCGCCGCGTCGCGGGGGAGCTTCTCGCGGGCGTCGAGCGCTTCGTCGAGAGCGGCGCGACGTCCGACTACGCCGCCCTTCCCGACATCTCGTTCGACTTTGCCGTCATGGAACGGGCCTCGGGGGTGCGCGCCGTTCCCCTCGACGCGGGCTGGAGCGACGTCGGAACCTGGCGCTCGGTCCGCGACCTGCGCGGCGCCGCCGCCGACGGGAACCTCGTCCTCTCCGACGTCCCGGTGCTCGCGCCCGGAGTGCGCGACACGGCCATCGTGTCCGGCGAGGAGGGCCTTCTCGTGATGCCGTTCGAGCGCGAGACGGAGCTCCGGGCGGCCGTCGCCCGGCTCAGGGAGGGGGAGCCTTCCCGCCGATGACGACCTCGACGACCGCGGCCCTGTCGCGCCTGCGCGAGAACGTGGGCCTGGCCTACCGCGGGGAGGTCCGCGCCGTCGACCTGGTGCTGACGGCGCTGCTCGCCCGGGGGCACGTGCTCATCGAGGACGTGCCCGGCGTGGGCAAGACGACGCTCGCCCGGGCGCTCGGCCGGAGCCTCTCGCTCGATTTCCGCCGCATCCAGTTCACGAGCGACACGCTGCCGGCCGACGTCATCGGGATCTCCGTATTCCACACGGGCAGCGACCGGTTCGAGTTCCATCCGGGCCCGATCTTCGCCAACATCGTCCTCGCCGACGAGATCAACCGCGCCACGCCGAAGACGCAGTCGGCCCTGCTCGAAGCCATGAACGAGGGCGCGGTCACGGTCGAGTCGGAGCGCCGGCCGCTGCCGCACCCCTTCATGGTGGTCGCGACGCAGAACCCCGTCGAGTACCTGGGGACCTACCCGTTGCCCGAGTCGCAGATGGACCGCTTCTTCCTGCGCCTCTCGCTCGGCTATCCGGCCGAGGAGGAGGAGAAGATGCTGTTGCGGCGGGGCGGCACGGAGCGCGTGCTCGCCGCCATCCCGTCGGTGCTGTCGCCCGCGCAGGTCCTGGAGCTCCAGGACGCGACGGAAGCCGTGGTGGTGGCCGAACGCCTGCTCGACTACCTCCACGCCGTCGTCCGGGCGACCCGGCAGACCGCCGAGCTGCGCCTGCCCGTCTCGACGCGCGGCGCCCAGGCGTTCTACCGCGCGGTCCAGGCGCACGCCCTGCTCCAGGGCCGCACCTACGCCACGCCGGACGACGCGCACGCGGTCGCCGAGGCCGTTCTGGCGCACCGGATCCTCTCGGTCTCCTCGGACGGGTTCGGGGCCGGGGGCCGGGAGAAGGAGATCGTCCGGAAGATCATGGCGCAGGTGCCGGTTCCCGTCTGACGACATGACCCGCCTCATCCCCGACTGGGAAATCCGCGTCACCAACTTCGGCCTCGGCTACGTCCTCATGTGCCTCGTCGTCGCCATCGCGGCCACGAACACCGGAAACAACGGCCTCTACATGGTTCTGGCGGCGATGCTGGCGGCGATGATCGTGTCGGGCATGCTCTCGCGGCGCAACGTGCGCGGCGTGGTCTGCGAGGTCGACGCCGTCGGGGAAGTCGTCGCGACGCGGCCGGCCTGGTTGCGGCTCCGGCTCGAGAGCCGGCTCCGCGCGGGCAAGGCGCAGGCCCTGTTCTTCCTCCACGAATCGCTTCCGGGCCCGCTCTGGATCGACCCACTCGCCCCCGGAGAGAAGCGCGAGATGGTCGTCGAGGGAATCTTTCCGCGTCGCGGCGTCTACCGCGAGGCGGACGCGGGCCTGCTCTCCCGCTTTCCGCTGGGGCTCTTTCGCAAGTACCGGAAGGCGCGGCTCGCACGCGAGATCGTCGTCTATCCGCTGCCGATCGCGACCTCCGCGCCGGAGGTCCCCGAGGAGGACGCGCGGGGGGGAGGACGCACCACCGGACCCGCGGCGGAGGCTCCGACATCCGCACGCTCCGCGAGTTCTCGCCGGGCGACGACCCGCGCGACCTGCACTGGAAGCAGTCGGCCCGGATGCGCCGCTGGATCGTGCGCGAGCGCGAAGCGGAGCGGGACCGCGTTCTGTTCCTGGCGATCGACAACGCGCTGCCCGTGCCGGCCGATTCGGAGGCGCTCGGCCGCTTCGAGAACGCCGTCGCGCGCTGCGCAGGCCAGGCGCTCCTGCTCCTCTCGCGGGGAGGCGAGGTCGGATTCCACGCGCGCGGCGTGAAGGTGCCGGCGCGCGGCGGCCGGGCGCAGCGGGTGCGCATCCTCGAGGCGCTCGCGCGTCTCGAGGTCGTGCCGCGCGAGGGCGCGCCCGAGTTTCCGGCGATGCGCAAGGGAGACCTGCGGTGGTTCGTCTCCTGAGGCCGAAGCCCCCGATGCCCGAGGGGCTGCGCCGCGCCTACGTCCTGACGCTCGCGCCGGCGGCCCTCGTCGCCCCGCTGCCGCTCCTCTGGACGGGCGCCGCCAGCCGCAAGGCCGTCCTGGCGTACGTCCTCGCCGTCGCCGGGCTCTGGTGGCGCGCGCGGCGGGGCCGGCCCGTGAGCCTCTCGGACGCCGCCCAGAACGTGCTCGGCCTCGTCTACATGGGATGGCTCGCGTACTCGGCCGTGACGCTGCGCACGGGACTGCTGCCCTCGGTGGCGCACCTGCTGCTCTTCACCGCGCTCGCCAAGCTCGCCTCGATGAAGCGGCCGGGGGAGGCCCGGCTTTCCCTGCTCATCGTCTTCCTGCTGACGCTCGCGTCCGCGTCGTCGTCGACCCACGTCGCCTCGCTCGTGTACTTCGCGGCCATGTCCTGGCTCGGGTTCCGAACGCTCGCCCGCGTGGCGGTCCTCGCCGACTTCGACGAGGCCCCTCCGGAGCGCGTCCTCGCGAGCGTGCCGACCTCGGGTCTGTCGGCCGTCGCGGTCCTCGGCGGGGCGCTGGCGGCGACGCCGCTCTTCTTCGCGCTGCCCCGGCTGCACGGCCCCTTCGTCGTCGCCCCCTTCCGCATCGACGACGCCTTCGCGAAGACGATGACGGCGGACCGCGTGGACCTCGAGTCGTTCGGCGCCGCCAAGCGAAGCGACCGGGTCGTCCTGCGGCTCTCCTCGCGTCCGGACATCGCCAGGGACGCCCCGCTGCGCCTGCGGGAGGCGGTCTTCACCGACTACCAGCGGGGAAGCTGGCTCCGCAATCCCTGGCGCGGCCCCCGCCGGAGCGAGTCCCAGGTCTACGGCCGCGCCGCGGACGCCGATCCCCGCGACGTCGCGTGGACCGTGGACGCCGACCTCTACGTTTACGGGCAGGGGTTCCTGTTCCTGCCCTACGGCACCTCGGCCGTCGACGTCGAGCGCAGCCGCGCGGCCGAGATTCCGGACGGCGTCATGCAGGTCGCCTCGGGCCGGGGCCCGATCCGATACACCGCGAAGGTGCGCCGCACGCCGGCGCGCGGCCCGGGAGAGAGCGCGATCCGCGCGGGAGACGTTCCCGCCGAGGTCCAGCAGTACGCCATCCGCCTCACGGGGGACCTGACCGACCCGGAGGCGATCTACAAGCGGATCGAAGACCACTTCGCGCGGGACTTCGTCTACACGCTCGACGCCCCGAAGGCCCAGGGCGACCCGATCGTCCACTTTCTCCTTCGGTCGAAGGCCGGCCACTGCGAGTACTTCGCCTCGGCGGCGGCGATGATGCTCGCGGCGCGCGGCATCCGGGCGCGGCTCGTGACGGGGTCCTACGGCGGCGAGGAAGGGCTCTTCTCGTCGTCGATGATCGTCCGCGCCGAGAACCTCCACGCCTGGGTCGAGGCCGACCTCGACGGGACGGGGTTTCGGGTCCTCGACCCGACGCCCGCGGCCGGGATCCCGCCCGAACGGACGAGCTTTTCGATCCTCTCGCGCCTTGTCGCGCTCGGCCGGGAGATCGAGTTTTTCTACGACCGGCGGGTGCTCGGCTTCGACGCCGGCGACCAGCTCGGCGCGATCGAGTCGATGCGGGATTCCGTCGCGGGCGCCGCCGCGAGTCTCGCCTCCCTGCGGCAGTCGGTGCGCGAGTGGCTTTCCCCCCGCACGGCGGGAGGCCTTCTCGCGGGAGGAGCGCTCGTGTGGCTGATCGCCGCCCTCGCGCGGCGGCTCGCGGTCCGCACGCCCGCCGCGACCCGCGCCTATCTCGCGGTGCGCCGCCTGCTGTCCCGGCGGCGCGGACCGCTTCCCGACTCCGTACCTCCCGCCGAGGTCGCCCGCCTCCTCTCCGAGGACGTGCCCGCCGCCCGCGAGGACGCCGAGGCCGTCGTGTCGCTCTATTGCGCGAGCGCGTTCGGGGGGGCGGCGCTCGGGAGAGAAGCGGAGCAGGAGCTCGGCGAGCGCGTCCGGCGGCTTCGCAAGCTCGCCTGAGAGGACGGACTACCGCGTCGCCCGCGCGGCGACGACGGTGATGTCGTCGAGCTGCGGCAGGCCCGCCTCGAAGGCCTGGACGGCGTCGACGATCCGCTGGCAGAGCGACCCCACGGCCGAGCCGGAGTGGTCCCGCAGGAGCTGCTCGAGGCGGGCCTCGCCGAACTCCTCCTCGGAGGGGTTCGCGGCCTCGGTGACGCCGTCGGTGAAGATGATCAGGAGGTCGCCCCGGGAAATCCCCGTGGTGGACTGGCGGTAAGAGGCCTGGGCCACCGCGCCCAGAGGCGGGCCGCTCGCCCGGAGCCGCTCCAGAACGCCCGTTGCCCGGAGAAGCATCGGTGCGTTGTGGCCGGCGTTGACCCACGTCAGCGTCCGGTCGCCCTCGTCGAAGACCGCCCAGAAGAACGTGGCGAACCGGTTCGACTCGGTCAGCGCGTGCATCTGGGTGTTCAGGTCCCGAGCCAGGGCCGCGGGAGCGCCGCCGGCCACGGACATCGACACGAAGCTCCGCACGGCGCCCTGCAGGCTCGCCATCAGGAGCGCGGCCGAGAGCCCCTTGCCCGCGACGTCGCCGGCCGCAATGCCGACCCGCTCGGCGTCGAGGCGCAGGAAGTCGTAATAGTCGCCGGCCACCCCCCGCGCCGGCCGGCACGCGCCGTGGCAGTCGAGGCCGCGGATCTCGGGGTCCTTGCGGGGAAAGAGGCGCTCCTGGACTTCGTGGGCGATCGCGACGTCGCGCTCGAGGCGCTCCTGGACGGCGTGCCGCTCGCGCTCGAGGGCGCGCTTCAACTCCGCGACGACCCAGACGAAGAGCGCGAGGAAGGCCGCGCGGACGGCGAGGTTCCAGTCGGTGATCTTGAGCGTGATCGTGGGATGGGCGTGGGCGGAGAAGATGTCCTCCCAGGTCCAGAAGCCGGCGCTCACGGCGGCGCCGAGGAAGCCCGCGCCCGGGCCCACGAACCACACCAGGAAGAGGACGGGGGCGACGTAGAAGGTGAGGAACGAGATTTCGAGCGGTGCGATGTAGTCGAGGAGGGCGAGGACCGCGATCCAGGCGAGGCCGACCGCCACGAGAACCCATCGGGGCTGCCGCCGGAAGAACGCGACGAACCGCCCGGTCACGGAGCTAGTACGCGTTCCGGTGGCGCAGGCCGTGGCGCAGCGTCATCCACAGGATCTTGATGTCGAGCGCGAGCGACCAGTTCTCGATGTAGTAGAGGTCGTACTCGATGCGCTTGGAGAGGCTGGTGTTGCCGCGCCAGCCGTGGACCTGGGCCCAGCCCGTGACGCCGGCGCGCACCCGGTGGCGCAGCATGTACTGGGGGAATTTCTCCTTGAACTCCCGCACGAACTCGGGGCGCTCGGGCCGCGGGCCCACGAGCGACATCTCGCCCCGGAGCACGTTGACGAGCTGGGGCAGCTCGTCGAGGCTCCAACGCCGCAGGAAGCTGCCGAGGCGCGTCCGGCGGGGGTCCTCGGCACTCGCCCAGGTCGGGCCGGACTCCTCTTCCGCGCCGACGACCATCGAGCGGAACTTCAAGATGTCGAACGGCCGGCCGTCGAGCCCCATGCGGCGCTGGCGGTAGAGGACGGGGGAGCCGTCCGCGATCCGGATCGCCAGCGCGATCGCGGCGTAGACGGGGCCGAGCGCGGCGAGCGCCGCCGCCGAGATCGTGACGTCGAGGACGCGCTTGACGAGACTCATCCAGCCCGTCAGGGGAACCTGCGTCAGGTGGACGACCGGCAGTCCGTCGAGGTCCTCGACGCCGGCGCGGAAGGTGATGTACTGGAGAAGGTCCGGTACGACGCGCACGTCGGCGACCGTGCGGCCGACGTCCTGGAGGACGGCGAGCATCGTGCGGTGGGCGTCGAGGGGCAGGGCGAGGAAGACCGTGTCGACGCCGCGGGCGTCGACGATCGACGCGACCTCGGCCGTCGTGCCGAGGACCGGCAGCCCGCGGTGGCTGATGTCGCGCTTGCCGGGGTCGTCGTCGACGAACCCGACCGCGCGCAGGCCCGCCTCGGGGTGCTCGAGGAACTTCTCGACGACCGCCCGGCCCAGGCGGCCGGCGCCGACGACCAGGACGTGGCGCACTCCGACGCCGTGACGCCAGGCTTCCTCCAGGTAGCGGCGGATCGCGGTGCGGCCGGCGAAGACGAAGAGGACGTCGAGCGCGAAGAAGAACAGCAGCACGAGGCGCGAGTACGAGAAACCCCGGTAGAACGTCGCGAGCCCCGCGAGCAACAGCGTCGCGAGGCCCGTGGCGACGAAAACGGAGAGGCCCTCCTCGACCCGCGAGCGGTTGCGGCGGACCTGGTAGAGCCCGTAGAAGTAGTAGACGATCGGCCAGAGCACGGCCATCAACGGGAACAGCCGGTAGTAAGACGAGGGATCGGGAATGCCCTTGGTGACCGGGACGATCTCCGCTCGGAAGCGGAGGAAGTAGGCCGCGGCGAGCGCCGCGAGCGTCGCCCCGACGTCGGAAACGGCGAGCAGCACGGCGATGCGCCGCATGGAGTTTCGGATCACGGCAGAAGGTCTCTCAGCGCTGCCTGGAACCGCTCGACGAATCGTTCCGGCCGGAAGGCGAGCGCCGAGCTCCGCGATCGAGTGTAATCGAACTTGGCTCGGTCGGCCCGCTGCACGGCCTCGGCCAGGGACTTCGCGCCGTCGCCCTCGTACAGGACGCCGGTCTCTCCGTCGCGGACGATGTCCCGGGCCCCGCCGCGCGCGAGGGCCACGACCGGGGCGCCGCACGCCATCGCCTCGACGGCGGCGATCCCGAAGTCTTCCTCGCCGGGCTGGAGGTAGGCGGCGCAGGTTCGGTAGAACTGTCGGAGCTCCTCGCGGCTGCAGCCCGAGCGAAACGTCACGGAGGCAGCGGCGATCGCGCGCAGCCGTTTCTCCTCGGGTCCGGCTCCGACCACGACGAGCGGGCGGCGCAGGCGCGAAGCGGTCTCGACCGCGGCCTCGAAACGCTTGTACGGGACGAGCGCTCCGACCGCGAGCAGGAAGTTCTGCCGGGAGTCGTCGCCCGGATGGAAGAACTCCACGTCGACCGGGGGATGACACACGGTCGCTTCCCGGCCGTAGTGGCGGAGGATCCGTTCGGCCACGGCGTTCGAGTTGGCGAGGTAGCGCGTCGGACGCGAGGCGGTCGCGATGTCCCAGCGCCGGAGCCAGGCGATCGTCGCGGCCTTGAGGGGGAGCAAGCGCGTGCGGCCCGGCGGGAAGTAGAGATCGAACTGCTCGTAGGCGTAGCGCATGGGCGTGTGGCAGTAGCAGAGATGCGGGACGCCCCGCGGCGCGACGGCGCTCTTGGCGACGGCGTGCGACGACGAAACGACGAGGTCGAAGCCGGAGAGGTCGAAGGACTCGACCGCCCGGGGAAAGAGCGGCAGGTAGTTGCGGTAACCCGTTCGCGCGAAAGGCAGGCGGTTGAGGAACGAGGCTTCGATCGGGTAGCGCTCGATCGCGGCCGACACGGAGCCCGGAACGTGGAAGAGCGTGAAGATCGTGGGCTCCGGCACGAGCGGCAGTAGGGCTTCGAGAACTTTTTCCCCGCCGCGCATGCCGTTCAACCAGTCATGGACGACGGCCGTACGGAGCCCGGTCATGGTGCGGACGCGGCGGGCCGGCGCCGGGACGCGCGCCCGCCGGCGAGCGCTTCGGCATAGATCCCGAGGGTCTGCTCGGCGGCCCGGTCCCAGGAGAAATCGACCGCCCGCCGCCGGCCGAGGTCGGCGAACTCCGCCCGCCGCGCCGGATCGGTCGCCAGGGCCACGATGCCGCGGGCGATCGCCGAAACGTCCATCGGGTCGACCAGGTAGGCGTAGCCGCCGGCGACCTCCTGCAGGGCCGAGGTGGAGGAGGTCAGCACGGGGACCCCGCAGGCCATGGCCTCGATCACGGGCAGGCCGAACCCTTCGTAGAGCGTGGGGTAGAGGAACGCGTCGGCGCCGGAAAAGAGGCCCGGCAGGTCCTCCTCGGGGAGGATGCCGGGGCGGCGGACGCACGCGTCGAGTTCGAGCGCGGCGATCAGCGCCTCGACCCGGTTGCGATTCTTCGGCATGGGGCCGGCGAGGACGAGGGTGTGCGGCAGCGCGTGCCCCCGGCGCGCTTCGGCGAACGCCCGGATCACGTTGCGGACGTTCTTGTGCGGCTTCTCGCCGCCCAGAAAGAGCAGGTACGGCCGCGACAGACCGTAGCGCGCCGCCACGCGGTCCCGCTCGGCGCGCGGCACGTCGGGGCGGAACTGCGGGGAGACACCGTTGTAGACGACGTCGATCCGGGCCGGTGCGATTCCGAAGTAGTCCACCAGGTCGCGCTTGCTGTTGTACGAGACCGTCAGAATGCGGTCGGCGCGCTTCAGGGCCCGGTGGATCATGACCCGCGCGTAGAGCCGGGCCGCGCGGTTGGGCAGGAACTGCGGATAGAGCACGTGGATGATGTCGTGGATCGTCACGACGGCGCGCGCGCGGGCGAGCGGCGGGATCACGTAGTGGGTGGCATGGAAGAGGTCGAGCCGGTCGCGGAGCAGGCGCCAGGCGAAACGGGTGAGCTCGGAGATCGAATAACCCGGCGAATCCTCCTCGACGACCGTGAAGTTCTCCGGCAGCTCCGGCAGCGCGGCGCGGTCCTCGCCCCGGATGTAGATCCGGAAGGCGTACGCCTGTGCCTCCGGACGGCGGGCGATCGACCCGATCAGGTTGCGGACGTAGGAACCGATGCCGAAGTCCGTGAGCTTGCGCGCGTCGATCCCGACGCGCGGCCGGGCGCTCTTCACCGGGCCTCCCGCACGGCCTCGGCGACGGCCTCGGCCGTGGCCGCGGCTCCGGCGTCCCACGGAAACAGCCGAGCCCGTTCCCTTCCCGCCGCCGACAGTTTCTCGCGAAGGGGCGCGTCCTCCAGGGCCTGTTCGATCGCCCGGGCGAGCGCCTCGACGTCGCGCGGGGGTGCGTAGAGAGCCGCCTCGCCTCCGACTTCGACGAGCGCGTCTGCCGTCGATGCGACGACCGGGGTCCCGCAGGCCATGGCCTCGAGGACGGGAAGGCCGAAGCCCTCCGCGAGAGAGGGGTAGACGAAGACCTCCGCCGCCCGGTAGAGCTCGCGGGCCGCGTCGCGCGCGGCGTACCCCGCGACGTGGATCTTGTCGCGGAAGGGCGAACGGGCGATGCGGCGGTGGAGCCCCGCCGTCTTCCAGCCCGCGCCGCCGGCGAGCACCAGGTCCGGCCGCGACCTGCGCCGCCCCCACATCCGCTCGCAGGCCACGACGAGGGCCTCCACGTTCTTCCGGGGCTCGAGTGTGCCGAGGTAGAGGAGGAACGGCTGCCCCGCGGCATAGCGCTGGCGCGTCCGGCGGCGCGCGGCCGGGTCCTCCGCCGGGGTGAAGTACTCGAGGTCGACGCCGTTCGGCGTCACGCGCACCCGGGACCGTGTCTCCGGGTAGCGGGCGACGAGGTCGGTCGCCGTGGTCTGCGAAACGCAGAGGAACCGAGCCGCGCGCTCGACGGTGCGCTCCCAGAGGGGCAGGAACCCGACGAGGGTCCGCGCGGCGTGCCACTCGGGATGCGTCAGCGGAGTCAGGTCGTGAACGGTCGAGACGAAGGGGATCTCCCCTCGGGCCGGACCGATGGTGAGGGCGGAAACGAGGACGTCCGCCCCCCAGCGGGCGATCCTCTGCGGCAGGGTCGACTGGAGCCAGATGATTCCGAAGGGATGGTGGTCGGTCTGGAGGCTGAAGGCGCCCGATTCGTTCACCGTGGCCGGCAGCGGACGGGGGGCGAAGAGGCCCACGGAGACCCCCGGCCGCGCGGCGAGGCCCCGGGCGACGGCGTCGGTGTAGGTTCCGATACCCGTCCGCTCGTGGAGGAGCGCCCGGGCGTCGATGGCGATTCTCACGACGCGGAGTCTACAGGCGTCGGTTCGGCGTCAACAGGTTGAGCCGGAGGCGGTTCCGGCCGCCGTTGCCGGGCCTGCGGGGACCCGCGCCCATTTGACTGTCGGGCCCTTACGGCTAAAATGCGCGGTTCTGCCGAATGCCATGACCATGCGCCCAGATTCCCTGTCCCTCGAAGCGGTGCTCGACGAACCTGTGCGGTTCGGCGGCGAGCTCGCCGTGCCCCTGTCCGCGATCGACCGCGAGCCCCTGCTCTCCCTCTCGCCGCTCAGGATTTCGGGAGAGATCCGGCGCATCGAAGGGGGATACGTGCTCGACGCCGAGCTCGTCTACTCGGGCGAGCTCGAGTGCAGCCGCTGCCTGGCGGGGTATCCCTTCCAGGAGGACGAGACGTTTTCACTCGTCCTGTACCCCGGCACCGGCGCGCAGGCCCCGGAGCTCGAGCTCTCGCCCCGCGACCTCGACGTCCACCTCTACGACGACCCCGTCGTCCCCCTCGCGCCGCTCGCGGAGGAGCGCGTGCAGATGGCCCTCCCGATGAAGCCGCTCTGCAAGCCCGACTGCAAGGGGCTCTGCCCGTCCTGCGGCAAGGACCTCAACCTCGGCGCGTGCGGCTGCACGCATGAAACGATCGATCCCCGCTGGGAGGCCCTGAAGGCCCTCAAGGAGAAAGTGTAGGAGCACGATGCCCAATCCCAAGAGACGCCACAGCAAGGCCCGCCGCGACAAGCGCCGCGCGCACGACGCGCTCACGCCGCCCGCGCTCTCCGAGTGTCCGAACTGCCACGAGCCCAAGCAGCCGCACCGCGTGTGCTCGCGCTGCGGGTACTACAAGGGCAAGCAGGCGATCAATACATAACGTCGCGGGCGCTGCGCTGCGGGGTCTGCGCCTGCAGCGCACCGCCGGGCGGCTCGCCCGGATGCGGGCTCGACCGCCCGGCTGACCCCTCCGCTTCGCGCTCGCTCCCGCGGCGCGAGCCTCCTCCCTCCCTTCGGTCGGGAGACTTCTCACGCCGCGAACTCCTGGGACGGTGCCGCTGATCCGGGCGGCACTGCCTCAACAGTTCGCGGCGCGAGGAATCTCCGCGAGCCGCGGGGCCGTTGCGCCGCAGGCGCAGATCCCGAGCGGAGCGGAGCCGACGGTATAATCCCGGGGCTCGTGCTTCCATCAAGGCGGAGGGGCTGACGTGCGGATCGCGGTCGATGCCATGGGCGGCGACCACGCGCCGCGCGTCAACGTCGACGGCGCCGTCGCCGCGGCCCGCGAGTTCGGGATTTCGTCGCTCCTCGTGGGCCGGCGGGACGAGCTCGAGCCCCTGCTCGCCGACTCCGGGTACACGGGGAAAGACATCGAGATCGTCGACGCCTCCGAGGTCGTGACCTTCGACGATCCGGCGACCGCCGCGATCCGCAAGAAGCGCAACTCTTCGATCCGGATCGCGGCCAACTGCGTGCGCGACGGCCGGGCGCAGGGCCTGGTCTCGGCGGGCCACACGGGGGCCGCCATGGTCTCGGCCAAGATGGTCGTCGGGACGATCGAGGGCGTCGACCGCCCGGCCCTCGCCACGGTCCTCCCGAACCTGACCGGCCACTGCCTGTTGCTCGACGTCGGCGCCAACCCGGACCTGAAGACGCCGCACTTCCGGGAATTCGCCGTCATGGGCTCGATCTACGCCGAACTCGTCTTCGGCAAGAACAACCCGTCGATCGGGCTGATGTCGATCGGCGAGGAAGATTCCAAGGGCAACGAACAGTCGAAGGAGGCCTTCAAGACGTTGAAGGAGACGGGCCTCAACTTCATCGGCAACGTCGAGGGCCGCGACGTCTTCAACGGCAAGGTCGACGTCATCGTCACCGACGGCTTCACGGGCAACGTCATCCTCAAGGTCTCCGAGGCCCTGGCCGAGATGGTCGAGAACATGCTGCGCGAGGAGATCAAGCGGACCCTGCAGGCCTCGGTCGGCTTCCTCCTCTCGAAGTCGGCCTTCCGTCGCTTCAAGCAGCGCATCGACTACTCCGAGTACGGCGGCGCGCCGCTTCTCGGCGTCAAGGGCTGCGTCATCATCTGCCACGGCCGCTCCTCGGCCAAGGCGATCAAGAACGCCATCCGGTTCGCGGCCGAATTCTCGAGGCAGGGGCTCGCCGAGAAGATCCAGGCTCAGATTGCCGAGCTCCATGCGCGCGAGGCGCGGCTGGTGAAGGCTTGAGCGCATGAGCCGGGCGCGCATCGCGGGGACGGGTTCGTACGTCCCGAAGAAGATCCTCTCGAACGCCGACCTCGAGAAGCTGGTCGATACCTCCGACGACTGGATCACCTCCCGCACCGGCATCCACGAGCGGCACATCGCCGCCGACACCGATCACTTCTCGGACTTCTGCACGCGCGCCGCCGAGCAGGCTTTGAAGCGCGCCCACCTGAAGCCCGAGGAGCTCGACATGATCCTCGTGGGAACGATCTCGGGCGACATGCCCTTTCCGGCGACCTCCTGCCTCGTCCAGCGCAACCTCGGGGCAACCCGCGCGGCGGCCTCCGACGTGGGCGCGGCGTGCGTCGGATTCCTCTACGCCCTCCACATGGCCGACGGCCTCATCCAGTCCGGCAAGGCCGGCAACGTGCTGGTGATCGGCGGCGAGATCCTCTCCCGGTACGTGGACTGGACCGACCGCAACACCTGCGTGCTCTTCGGGGACGGCGCGGGCGCGGTGGTGCTCCAGCCGACGAAGGGCGACCATGGCATCCTCGGCAGCCTCATGAAGGCGAACGGCGCGTACCACGACTTCATCTGCATGCCGGGCGGCGGTTCGGACCATCCCGCCAACGACCCCACCTCGATCCAGCAGAGGCTGCCGTTCATCAAGATGAAGGGCAACGAGACCTTCAAGGTGGCCGTCAAGGCGATGACCGACGTGGCGCAGGAGCTCCTGACCGAACAGGGCTTCACGCACGAGCAGATCGACCTGTTCATCCCCCACCAGGCGAACATGCGCATCATCGACGCCGTCGGCCAGCGCATGAAGATCGAACCGACGAAGGTCTACAAGAACATCGACCGCTACGGCAACACCTCCGCGGCCTCGATCCCCATCGCGCTCGAGGAATGCGTTCGCGAGGGCCGAATCAAGACGGGCGACCTCGTCCTGATGACGGCCTTCGGCGCCGGACTCGTGTGGGGCTCCGTCCTCGTGCGCTGGTAGCAGGGTCAGCCCTGAAAGAATGAAAGTTCGTGCCACACCTGAAACTCGGCGGCGCGGGATGGCCCAACGCAAGTCTCAGCGACGTAGTGACTTCGAGCGAAGTTTCAATCTTTCAGGGCTGACCCCATGACGCTCGCGTTGCTCTTTCCCGGGCAGGGCTCCCAGGCCGTGGGCATGGGAAAGGCGCTCTGCGAAGCGTCACCGGCGGCGCGCGCCGTGTTCGACGAGGCCGACCGCGTCCTCGGGTTCCCGCTCTCGCGGTTGTGCTTCGAGGGGCCCGAGGAGGAGCTGAAGCTCACCGCCAACACCCAGCCGGCGATCCTGACCCATTCGATCGCCGCGCTCGCGGACCTGCGCGCCCGCGCTCCCGAAAGGCTCGAGGGCGCGGCCTTCGCGGCGGGGCATTCGCTCGGCGAGTACTCGGCCGACGTCGCCGCCGGCGCGCTTTCCTTCACCGAGGCGGTCGAGCTCGTGCGCGCCCGCGGGCAGTTCATGCAGGAGGCCGTTCCGGCCGGCGTCGGGGCGATGGCGGCGATCGTCGGTCTCGACCCGGAGGGCGTCGAAGCGGCCTGCCGCGAGGCGGCGCAGGGGGAAACTGTGGCCCCGGCCAACTACAACTCGCCGGAGCAGACGGTCATCGCCGGAGACGCCGCCGCCGTCGGTCGGGCGTCGCAGGCGTGCCTCGCGCGCGGGGCCAAGCGCGCGATTCCGCTGGCGGTCTCGGCCCCCTTCCACTCGCCGCTGATGTCGCCGGCGCGCGAAAAGATGCGCCCGCTCCTCGAGCGCGCGGCCTTCCTGCCGGCCGTCCTGCCCGTCGTGACCAACGTCGATGCGGCCCCGGAAGCGGACGGGGCGAAGCTTCGCGACGCGCTGGTGCGCCAGATCGATTCTCCGGTCCGCTGGGTCGAGAGCGTGCAGCGGCTGGCGCGCGAGGGCGTCGACCGCGCTCTCGAGATCGGACCGGGCAACGTGCTCGCGGGCCTCGTGCGCCGCATCGACCGCTCGATCAAGGTCGAGGGCCATGCGTAGCCCGCGCGCCGTTCTTCTCGCGCTCGCGTCCGTCGCCGCGCTCGGCGCGGGCTGCGCGACTTCGCTCCCGACCGCGCCGGGCACCCCGGCGGCTTTCGACGCCGCCGTCGCGACGGCCGAGCGCCGCTGCCTGTGCCGCGTCGGCGTCTCGGCGAAGCACCTGGAGAGCGGACGGACTTACTCCCACAACGGCGCGGAGGAATTCGAGTCCGCCTCGGTCATCAAGATCGCCGTCCTGACCGAGGCGATGGCCGGGGTCCGGGACGGCAGGATCGACCTCGCCGAGCGCTGGGAGCTGACGGCCGGGAACAAGGCCGACGGGTCGGGAACCCTCTTCATGCTCGACGCCGGCCTCGAGCCGACCTGGAACGATCTGACGACGCTGATGATCGGCCCTTCCGACAACACGGCCACCAACGCCTGGATCACGCGTCTGTCCGTCGAAGCGATCAACGCGCGCATGCAGTCCCTCGGGTTCGAGCACATCCGGCTCTTCGGCACGATCCCCTGGCTCTCGGACAAGGACGCGGAGCCCTCGCGCTGGAAGGGGTTCAGGCTCGGAGCCATCACGCCGGACGACGTGGCGCGGTGGCTGGAGCTCGTGACGGCGGGACAGCTGCTCGACGCCGCGTCCTCGAAGCGGATGTTCGACTACCTGGACAACGACCCCAGCCGCGTGCGGATCGCGCGGAGGTTCCCGCCGAGCGACCTCTGGGCCGGAAAGACCGGATCGATGTCGGGTGTCCGCAACGACTCCGGCATCCTGCGCACGAAGAGGGGCCGTTTCGTCCTCGTCGTCTTCACCGACGGCGGCCAGGCCGAGGGCTGGGGACCGGATCACCCCGCCGTTCTCGCCATCGCGGACCTGGCGAAGGCGATCGTCGACGGCTGGAGCCGCGACCTGCCGGAAGTGACGGACAAGCCGGAGTAGGGGCGGGGCTCGCCCCCGCCCTGGGCGGGCGGCCACGAGGGCCGCCCCCGCGAGCGAGGTAAGCTCCGGCCGATATGAAACGCTTCACTGGCAAGGTCGCTCTCGTGACGGGCGCCTCCCGCGGAATCGGCGAGGCGATCGCGAAGCGCCTTGCCGCCGAGGGCGCGACGGTGCTGACGGCCGCGCGGACCGAGGACGCGCTCGCCCGCGTGGTCTCGGAGATCCAGGCGGCCGGCGGCACGGCGCAGGCGCTCGCACTCGACCTGTCGGCCCCCGAGTCGGTCGAGGCGGCGGTCAAGAGCGCGCTCGCGGCGCACGGGGAGATCCACGTCCTCGTCAACAATGCCGGGGTCACCGAGGACAATCTGATCCTGCGCATGGGCCGCGACGCCTGGGACCGCGTCATCTCGACCAACCTGACGGGCGCGTTCCTTCTGACGCAGGCGGTCGTCAAGGGCATGGTCCGCAAGCGGTACGGGCGGATCGTCAATGTGACGTCGGTCGTCGGCCTGATGGGCAACGCCGGCCAGGCCAACTACGCCGCGTCGAAAGCCGGCCTCGTGGGCCTGACGAAGTCCGTCGCCCGCGAGCTCGCCTCCCGCAACATCACCTGCAACGCGGTCGCCCCCGGTTTCGTCTCGACGGCGATGACCGACCGCATGACCGACGACGCGAAGGCGAAGATGACCGCCAGGATTCCGCTCGAACGGCTCGGAACGCCCGAGGACGTTGCGGCGGCCGTGGCCTACCTCGCTTCGGACGAGGCGTCGTACGTCACCGGGACGGTCGTCAACGTGAGCGGGGGCCTCTATATGTGAAGCGGGCCGGGCCTTCCCGGCCCGGCTTGCCCCCGGCGGGCATCTAGGGAAGAATACGGCGTCTTTCGATACCTGTCGATTCGAGAAAGGGGAGAGGAATGGCCGTCGAAGAAAAGGTGAAGAGCATCATCGTCGAGCAGCTCGGCGTGGACGCCAACGAGGTGACTCCGGAGGCGTCTTTCGTCGATGACCTCGGTGCGGACTCGCTCGACACCGTGGAGCTCGTCATGGCCTTCGAGGAAGCCTTCAACATCGAGATTCCGGACGAGGCCGCCGAGAAAATCCAGAAGGTCAAGGACGCCATCGATTACATCGAGAAGAACTCCTCGAAAAACTGAACCTGATGCCCCGAATTTCCACCCCGCGCCGCGTGGCCGTGACGGGGGTTGGCCTCGTCTCGCCGCTCGCCATCGGTAACGCGGAAAACTGGGACGCGCTCACCGCCGGACGCTGCGGGCTCGGTCCGATCACCCGCTTCGACGCCTCGCGTTTCGCCTCCCGCATCGCCGGGGAGGTGAAGGGATTCGACCCGTCCGTCTACATCGACCGGAAAGAGATCAAGAAGATGGACACCTTCATCCACTATGCGATGGGGGCGGCCCACTTCGCGATGGAAGACGCCGGACACCCCGCGAACGATGCGAACCGCGAGCGGTTTGCGGTCGTCGTGGGCTCCGGGATCGGGGGCCTGCCGCTCATCGAGGACACGCAGCGGCGCTACGTGGAAGGCGGCGGGAACCCGCGCGTCATCTCGCCCTTTTTCATCACCGGGCTGATCGTCAACGAGGCCGCGGGGAACATCTCGATCAAGTACGGCCTGAAGGGCCCGAACCTGACGACGGCGACCGCCTGCACGACGGGCGCGCACGCGATCGGCGAGGCGTACCGGATGATCCAGTACGGCGAGGCCGACGCCGCGATCGCCGGCGGCACCGAATCCGTCATCACACCGCTCGCGGTCGGCGGGTTCTCCGTCATGAAGGCGCTCTCGAACCGCAACGACGATCCCCTTCGCGCGTCCCGTCCCTGGGACAAGGACCGGGACGGCTTCGTCATCGCCGAGGGCGCGGGCCTCATCATCATGGAAGAGCTCGAAGCGGCGAAGAGGCGCGGTGCCCGGATCTACGCCGAGCTCGTGGGCTACGGCATGTCGGGCGACGCGTACCACATCGCGGCGCCGTCCGAGGACGGCGAGGGCCCCGCCCGGGTCATGCGCAACTGCCTCGCCGACGCGGGCATCGATCCCGACCGGATCGACTACATCAACGCCCACGGCACGTCGACGCCGCTCGGCGACAAAGCCGAGACGCTGGCGATCAAAGCGGTCTTCGGCGAACACGCGCGCAAGCTCGCCGTGTCCTCGACGAAGTCGATGACGGGTCACCTGCTCGGCGCCGCCGGCGGGCTCGAGACGGCCATCTGCGCCCTCGCCGTCTACCACGGCGTGATTCCGCCGACGATCAATTACACGACCCCGGACCCGGAGTGCGACCTCGACTACGTGCCGAACACGGCGCGCGAGGCCAGGCTCGAGTACGTTCTTTCGAATTCCTTCGGCTTCGGCGGCACCAACGGCTGCCTGATCCTGAAGAGAATGGACTAGGCCAAGCATGAATTCACTGGTCTGCATCGCGTACGTCCCCGATACCGAGACGAAGATCAAGATCGGCGCCGACGGGAAGTCGATCGACGAGGCGGACGTCAAGTTCATCGTCTCGCCCTACGACGAGTATGCCCTCGAAGAGGCGCTGAAGGTCAAGGAGGCGAAGGGCGCGGGCGCCGTCACCGTCGTCTCCGTGGGCCCCGAGCGAGCCAAGACGGGCTTGCGCGAGTGCCTCGCCCGCGGCGCCGACGAGGCGATCTGGATCGACTCGACGGGCGTCCCGGCGCTCGACGCGCTCGGGACGGCGAAGGCCCTCGCCGCCGTGGCCAAAGGCGGCGCGTACGACTTCATGTGGTTCGGCCAGAAGGCCGTGGGTCCGGACGAGGGGCTCGTCGGTCCGATGTTCGCCGAGCTCGCGGGCGTGCCGCACGTCTCGAGCATCTTCAAGCTCGAGCTCGGCGACGGGAAGATCACCGCGCACCGGGAGATCGAGGGCGCGCACGAGGTCGTCGAGTGCCCGCTGCCGGTCGTGCTGACCGCCCAGAAGGGCCTGAACGACCCTCGCTACGCGTCGTTGAAGGGCATCATGGCGGCCAAGAAGAAGACCATCACGGAAAAGAAGCTCGCCGAGCTCGGTGTCCCGGAGGCGGACCCGGCGCAGGCCAAGACCCGGTGGCGCAAGCTCGACCTGCCGCCCGCGCGTCAGGCCGTCAAGCTCGTGCCCGCCGACGATCCGGCGGCGGCGGGCAAGGAGCTCGCGCGGCTGCTGAGGGAAGAAGCGAAAGTGATCTAGGTCGCTCCCGGCCAATCCGGGGCGGGGGCAAGCCCCGCCCCTACGACCGAGGCCACCGGGCTCCGGACGGTAGGGGCGGCCCTTGCGGCCGCCCGGGGAAGCCGCGGGCAGAACAGGCGGAACAATGAAATTCCTGGTTTTCATCGAGCAGCGCGGAGGAAAGATCCGCAAGGCGTCCCTCGAGGCGCTGGCGCTCGCCCGCAAGCTCGGCGGCGGCCCCGCCGCGGCCGTCATCGCCGGCGAGGGCGTCACCGCGCTCGCGAAGGACCTCGGCAAGCACGGCGCGGGGACGGTCTACGTCGCCGATCGCGCGGAGCTCGCGCTCTACTCCAACAAGGGCTACGTCGGTGCGCTCGATGCGGCGACGAAGGCGGCTTCGCCCGACGGGGTCCTCGTCGCCGCAACCTCGATGGGCAAGGACCTCGCACCGCGCTACGCCGCCCGTCACGACGTTTCGGTCATGGTCGACGTCATGGACCTGCGCGTCGAGGGCGACCGGCTGGTCGGCTCCCGCCCCGTCTATTCCGGAAAGGCCCGCGCCGAGGTCGACTGCGGCGCGGCGAAGCTGCAGATCGCCACGACCCGGCCCAACGTTTTTCCCGCCGAGACGGCCGACGCGCCGGAGCCGAAAGTCGAAACGCTCGAGCTCGGAGAGATCGCGCCGCGGGCGCGGGTCGTCCGCATCGAGGCGTCCGAGTCCAAGGAGCTCGACGTCTCCGAGGCCGACGTCATCGTTTCCGGCGGCCGGGGCATCAAGGGCCCCGAGGGCTGGCCCGTCGTCAAGGACCTCCAGCAGGCCCTCCACGCGGCGCTCGGCGCCTCGCGCGCCGTGGTCGACGCCGGCTGGATCGATCACCAGCACCAGGTGGGGCAGACCGGCAAAGTGGTTTCGCCGACCCTGTACGTCGCCGTCGGCATCTCCGGCGCCATCCAGCACCTCGCCGGCATGGGGACCTCCAAGGTCATCGTCGCGATCAACAAGGACGCCGAGGCGCCGATCTTCAAGGTCGCCACCTACGGCGTCGTCGGCGACCTCTTCCAGATCGTTCCCGAGTTCGCGAAGGCCGTGCGGGCGGCGAAGGCGGAGTAGACAGCCGTCGCTTCGCGTGCGTCGGGGGTCTGCGCCCTTCCGGGCGCACCGGCGCGCGGCTCGCGGACGGCGCTCGACCGCGCGCCTGACCCCCGCCGCGCGCTTCGCTCCCGCGGCGCGGACCTCCTCCCTTCCATGAGAAGGCCGACCGGCGTCAAGGGGGGAGAGCGAGAAGCGAGGTGACCGGGGCCTTGTTGGGGGCGGACCGAAGTCGGGTCGCCAGGCTTCCATTCGCACTCAGTTCGGCTCGGTCGAGAGCCGGGTGCATGGTGGGATCCAACCAGTCGAGGCGCTGCCATCTCACTAACGGTCTTGCAGCGGCCCGTGGTGGGAAGCCGCGAGAGGACCAAGGGAGGAGGCGCAGTCGCCGGGACTGGGCGATGGACTTCAGTCTTGGGCATCGAAGGTGACGGCCGGCGCGGATCAGGCCGCGGCGGCTTTGGCTCTCCGGGCCTGCTGATAGAGAGGTTCGTAGGCTTGGCCGGTGCGCCAGAGATGATGGAGCAGGACGGCCAGCTTGCGGGAGACGGCGACGATGGCTTTCTTCTTGGCGATCTTGCCGCCGCGGGAAGAGATTTTCTGGCCGAAGCGGCGCAGGTCGCAGTCCGGACCGAAGGGCCCGAGGATGTAGTGGGCGGCGTTGACGAGAAGACGGCGCAACCCCGAGTCCCCCTGCTTGGTGATCCGTCTTTCGGGATCGGAATGACCCGACTGCTTTCTTCCGGGGACCAGACCCAAGAAAGCTCCGACCGTCCGACTCTTGTCAAAGCGCCGTGCATCGCCCAGGGCCAGAACGAATGTCAGCGAGGTGATCGGACCGACCCCTTTGACCTGGCGCAGCAGCTTGGTCTGCGGGTAGCGCTCATCGGCCAGGGCCTCGATCTTCTGGTTCAGTCCCTTGATCTGGTGGCTGAGCGAGCCGATTTGCTCGAGGACCGGCAGGAGCACGGGCTCCAGGAGCTCCGGTATCTGCTCGGAGGCCGCCTTGGAGAAGCACCCGGTGGAGCAGGCTGGCAGTCTCTTGCCGAAAGACTTCACCACCCCGCGCACGTGGTTGACCAGAAGCGTTCGCGCAACCACGAGAGCCTCCCGTGAGCGCAAGAGCGCCATGTCCCTCTGCGCCGAAGCATCTCGGTGCTGAACCGGCGAGAGTAATGCCGGCTCGAAACGAGCCAGACGCGCCAGGTATCTGGCATCCACCCGGTCATCTTTGCTCGGGTTCTCGTAGATCAGTCGAAGCTTGCGCGAGTTGGCGACGAGAACATCGTGGCCATACTCCGCAAGCTGTCGCGATACCCACGGCGAGTGGGTCCCCGTCTCGACGGCAATACGCATTGGCGGGCGATTTGAGAAATGCCTCTTGAGAGCTGCCTCGTTGGTGCCCAGCCGACCCTCCTCGAGGATCTGGCCCTCCGCGTCGAGGGTCACAAACTGGCTGAATCGATCCCCCAGATCCAGCCCCACCGTAAGTCCGACCACCTTGCTAAGCTCCCTCATGGCCGATCTCCCTTCTGGGCCTCGAGCCCGTATCTGTGCAGCCCTGTTTTTACAGGGACTGCGGGGAGGTCGGCCTTCTCATCCATCTCCCTTCGGTCGGGAGACTATTCGCGCCGCGAACGGATGGATCATTGCCGCTGAAATTGAGAAGGTCCGGGTTGTAGGGGCGGCCCTTGCGGCCGCCCGCTCGCCGGTCGGATACGCGGTTCCCGGTGGGCTCGACCGCGATCCTGAGTCTGGTCGGATTTTCCGGAGTCTGGTCAGGGGCGGGTGCGTGGAGGCGGTCGGGTGCGTGAGCTCGGCAGGACGTCGCCGCGGTCGGCGGGGGCGACGGGGGCGGTGACGCGGCGGACGTAGATCTCGCCCTCCAGGGGATTCTGGCGGTAGTCGGCCCAGGCCGCGTAGGTGTTGCCGCCCTCGGCGGCGACGCTCTGGTAGTCACCGTACTGGATGAGAGTGTTGGCGCGGCTCGTGGCGCTCGAAAGGCGCAGTGCCGGCTCCCAGGACGCGCCGCCGTCGACGGAGCGGCGCAGATAGAAGTCCGCGCCGGCGCGGGTCGGGTCGTTGCGTGAGTCCTTGTAGGCCACGGAAACCGCGCCGTTGGAACGATCGACCCGGATCCACTGGTGGTACCGGTCGACCTCGCCGGTCCGTTCGTCGTCGACGGGCGCCGGCTCGGACCAGGTGAGGCCGCCGTCGTCGGACCGGCTGAAGTAGACGTCGGGGACGCAGAACGCCGGGGCTCCGCACGCGTCCGGACACTGTCCTCGCACGACGCCCGCCGGGTAGTCGGACCACGTGGCGTACAGGGCGCCGCGCCGCGGGCCCCGGGAGCGGTCGACGGAAACCGATGCATGCACGACGACGGGGCGCAGGCACTGCGACGGCGGAACCAGGTACCAGCCGGCGCGCACCGGGGCGGCCTCGACGGAGGGCTCGAAGGTTTCGCCGCCGTCGATCGAGCGCATCACCCGAATCGAGCTCCGCGGGTTGTCGTGAAACGCGAGATAGACGGTCCCGTTCACTCCCACCGCGAGATCGAGGCCGGTCACGACGGCCTGCTCGACGAGCTGCGGGGGAGAGAACGTTCCTCCGGAATCGAGCGAGCGTGAAACGAACACCCCGCCCCGCGGCCACTTCCAGGCCACGTACACCCGGTCCCGGAAGGGGCTCTGCGCGTCGTCGTCCACCGCCAACGCGACCTTGTCGTTCTTGTCGAGGCCGGCGATGCGGACCGCGGGCTGCCAGGTCCGGCCGCCGTCGGGGGAGCGAACGACGTCGACCGCGGTGCCGCCGGGCCCGGCGGGGATCCGGGCGAGGTACGCCGCGCCGCGCGTGTCGAACCCGACCATGGGGTCGTTGTCGAGACTCGATCCCTCGCCGAGCGGGACGGGAACGCGCATCCACGTCGCGCCGGCATCCCGCGAGGACATGGCGAGGATGCGGCCGTCGGCCAGGCTCATCGCCGCGGCGAGGACGACCGAAGGGTCCGACGGATCGACGGCGATCGAGACTTCCGCCTGGGTTCCAGGCCACTGGCTCGCGTTGCGGTCGATGTCGGCGTCGCCGTCGGAAACCCGCGCGGAAACGCCAGCGCCTACGGCGGCGATGAGGGCGGCCGTGGCGAGAACCGGAAACGCGGCCCTCAGTCGGCCCCGAGGCTCGCGTCTGGCGGCCGGCCCGGGAATCAAGGGTGGACTCCGGGTCGCGGCCCTGACGTGCGCTCGACCCGGCCGCGCTGCGCGGACGGGAACGGGTCGTAGTACAGGCGGCGCACGTAGATGTCGGAGGCGTTCGGGACGTCGCGGTAGTCGGCCCACGCCGCGTAGACATTTCCGCCCGCGGCAGCCACACCCTGGTAGTCGCCGTATTGAAAGGAGTGCCCGGAGCGGCTGGTCACGCTCGACAGGCGCACGGACGGTTCCCAGCTCGCGGCTCCGTCGGCCGAGCGGGACAGGTAGACGTCGGTCCCGAGCCGGGCGGAGGGATCGTTGCGGGTGTCCTTGTAAGCGACATACACCGCGCCGTCGCCGGGATCGACTCGAATCCACTGATGGAACCGGTCGACCCGCCCGGGCCCGGTCTCGTGGACCCGCGCCGGCGCCGTCCAGGTCGATCCGCCGTCGTCGGAGCGTGCGCACCAGACGCTCGGGGCGCAGATCGCCGGCGCGCCGCAGTCGTTCGGGCAGGTGCTCTCGGAGACTCCGGGGTCGTAGTCGGCCCAGGCCGCGTAGAGGCGTCCGCGCCAGGGCGAGTTCGAGCGGTCGACGCTGATCGACGCATGGACCAGCGCCGGACGAGCGCACTGCGCGGGCGGCACGACGTACCAGCCCGCGCGCACGGATGCTGCCGGAAGCGAGGGCGCAAACGAGGCCCCGCCGTCCTGTGAGCGCATGACGCGGATCGACCGGCGGGGGTTGTCGTGGAAGGCGAGGTAGACGGTCCCGTCGGCCGCGGTCGACATGTCGAGGCCCGACACCACGGCGGATTCGATCTGCCGCGGCGGAGAGAATGTCGCGCCCGAGTCGAGGGAGCGTGAGAAGTAGACGCCGCCCCCGGGAAACTTCCACGCGACGTAGACCCGGTCGCGGTACGGACTGCCCGGCTCGTCATCGGCGGCGAGGATCACCTTGTCGTCCTGCCCCCTGTTCTCGCTGATCCGGTGCACGGGGCCCCAGGTGACACCGCCGTCGTCCGAGCGCGTGACTTCGATTCCGAGGCTGGTGTTGACGGAGTCGACCGGGATCTTCGCGAGGAACGCCCGGCCACGCGAGTCGAATGCGACCATGGGGTCGGCATCGATGTAGGAGCCGGCCCCGGGCGGCAGGTCCGTACGCGTCCAGGACGCTCCGGCGTCCGACGAGGACATGGCGAGGATGCCGCCCGAGTAGAGGCTCATCGAGGCCGCGAGCACGCGTCCCGGGCGGAAGCGGTCCACGGCGATCGAGACCTCGGCCTGTGTGGCGGGAAGTTCGCTGGCGTCGACGTCGGGGCCGGCGATGAACGCTTCGTTCGTCGCGCGGATCGTCGCCGCAAGCGCCGCAATGGCCAGAGCGCACCCGAGAACGGCGATGGACACGGGGCCGCGGACCCCGGAAAACGGCACGCGGTGATTGTAGCGGAGCGCGGCGACGCCTTGCGTGACCGACATCCTCGGGAACTTCTGGGCGCATCCGCGGCGCTCGGGTTAAACTCGCGGCGCATGCCGCCGCTCCCGACCGAACGGCTGGTCCTCGGCCTTCCGGGCCGAACGGTGTTCGGACTTCTCGTCCTGGCCGCGGTCGGCTTCTTCGTCTACTCGATGTCCCGGCGGATCCGTGTACTCCGGGCCGGACGGCCCGACGACCGGTTCGCGCGGATTCCCGAACGCATCGGGAGGACCCTCCAGTACGCCTTCGCCCAGAGGCGGATGTTCCGCGACCCGTTCGCGGGCTGCTTCCACATCATGATCTTCAGCGGCTTCATGGTCCTGACCGTGCGCTCGCTCGCGCTCGTCGTCGAGGGCCTGATCCCCGGCTTCGTGCTCCTTCCGGGCGCGGCGGGAAACGCCTACACGCTCGTCAAGGACGTTTTCGAGGTGCTGACCCTCGCCGGCGTGATGCTCGCCGTCTTCCGCCGGGCGTTTGCGCGGCCGAAGCGCCTCGACCTGACCTGGGACGCATGGATGATCCTCTTCCTGATCGCCTTCCTCATGGTCACCGACCTGGTCGCGGAGGGCGCGCGCACGGCCCTCGCACCGGCGCACGCCACGCCCTGGGCGCCCGTCGTCTCGGCCGTCGCCGGCATGCTCGCCGGCGCGGCCCCGGCGACGCTCCAGGCGGTCTACGAGTGGTGCTGGTGGCTGCACCTGGCCGACCTGCTCTTCTTCGGCAATTACCTGCCGTACTCGAAGCACTTCCACATCATCGTCGCGATTCCGAACGTCTTCTTCATGAACCTCGAGCCCATGGGCCGGCTCTCGACGGTCGACCTCGAGAACTCCGAGCGTTTCGGGACCTCCCGCGTCGAGGACCTGACCTGGAAGCAGATGCTCGACGGCTACACCTGCACCGAGTGCGGCCGCTGCCGCGTCGTGTGCCCGACGGCCCTGACGGGCAAGCCGCTCGACCCGAAGATCTTCATCGGCCGGGTGCGCGACGCCGTGTACGAGGCGACTCCCGCGATCCTCGCCGAGTCGTCGGAGCGGGGCGAGGGCGCCGCGCCGCGCCGGGAGTTGATCGGGGACTGGATCTCCGAGGACACGATCTGGGCGTGCACGATGTGCGGCTTCTGCACGACGGCCTGCCCGGTCTTCATCGTCCCGGCCGTCGACAAGATCGCCGAGATGCGCCGCCACCTCGTCCTCGACAAGGCCGAGTTCCCGAAGGAGATCCAGACGGCTTTCCGCGGCATGGAGACCAACGGCAATCCCTGGAACATCGCGGCCTCGACGCGCGCCGACTGGGCGAAGGGACTGCCGGTCGCGACGCTCGGAGAACTCGAGGCCGGGGAGCGGGAGATCGAGGTCCTCTTCTGGGTCGGCTGCGCGGGCTCCTACGAGGACCGCGCGAAACGCGTCTCGAAGGCCCTCGTCGAGATCCTCGACGCGGCCGGCGTTTCGTTCGCGATCCTCGGCAACGAGGAGACTTGCACCGGCGACTCCGCGCGGCGCATGGGCAACGAGTATCTCTTCCAGATTCTCGCGCAGCAGAACGTCGAGACGCTCAACAACTACAAGATTCGCAAGGTCGTCACCAACTGCCCCCACTGCATGAACTGCCTCAAGAACGAGTACGGTGACTTCGGCGGCCACTACGAGGTCGTCCACGGCTCGCAGCTCGTGTCCGACCTGATCCGTGCCGGCCGGGTCAAGCTCGGGACGGCGATCCCGGAGACGATCACCTTCCACGATCCCTGCTACCTCGGCCGGTACAACGGCGTCTACGAGGCCCCGCGCGAGATCCTCCGCGCGATCCCGGGCCTCGAGTTGAAGGAGCTCGAGCGTTCCCGGGAGAAAGGTCTCTGCTGCGGCGCCGGCGGCGGGCGCATGTGGATGGAGGAGAAGCTCGGCTCGCGCATCAACCAGGAGCGCATGAGGGAGATCGCGGATTCCGGGGCCTCGTCGGTCGGCGTCTCCTGTCCCTTCTGCATGGTCATGATCGGCAACGCCAAAGACGAGCTCGCCGTTGCGACCCAGCCGTTCGACGTGCTGGAGCTCGCCCGGCGCGCGATGGGGTAGGCGCCGGCGGGTCGCGAGCGTGCTCGCGACAAGATATGAGCAGTGACGCCCCGAGTTTTGGTCGAGCGGATCCTCGTGGCCCTCGGCCGCCGCCCGCGTCGATACAAGGGTTCCCGCGGGACCGGGCAGCGGTGGGAGGAGCTCGCCGCTCGGCATCTCGAGGCCGCCGGGTACGTCGTTCGCGAGCGCAACTTCCGTGGCCGCACGGGCGAGATCGACCTCATCGCGTCGCATGGCGGCGTCCTCTGCTTCGTCGAGGTCAAGGGACGGCGCGGGACGGGGTTCGGTCAGCCCGCCGAGGCCGTGACCCGCGACAAGCAGCGCCGCATCGCCCGGGCGGCCGAGGAGTACCTGCGGCGGCGCCGTTTCCCGCCGTCCACGCGCTGCCGTTTCGACGTGGTCGCGATCCTCGACCGAGGCGGACGTCCCGAGCTCACGATCTTTCCGGATGCGTTTCCCCTGCCCGAGGCGCGCGGACGCCCCGGCTGAGCCGCCCGCGCGTGCTAAAATCGCTGTCGCCTCAATGAGCGCAGTCAACGACGAGGACCTTCGTTACGCCTTCTCGTGTCCCAGCTGCGCGGGCAGCTTCTCGATCAGCCTCGCAAAGATCCCTCCCGTCCGGGCCCGGTTCAGCTGCCCGAAGTGTTCCAAGGCGATGGACTTCCCGTCGCGGGACGAGGCGCGGGTTTATATCCAGCTCGGCGGCCGGGGTGAATCCGCCGCGCCCGACCCGCCCCCGCCCCCTCCGCCTCCGGTGGCTCCGCCGAGCGCGCCCGTCGCGGCTGCGCCCCCGCCCCCCGCACCGGGCCGGGCGCCCGGTCCGACGCCGGCGCTCACCGAACCCATGGACGGGACGGGTACGCAGGCCGGCAAGACCTATCGCGTCGACAAGAATGGCTTCGAGAACGACGAGTTCGATCGCCGCGCGATGCGGACGCTGATCCGCACGGCCGCGGTCAACGAGGGCGACATGGTCGCCGTCGGAACAGACGCCGCCGTGCGCGCGGACTCTCTTCCGGAGCTCAAGTCGCTCTTCGAGCTCCGCAAAACGGCGCGCTTCTCGCCCCCGCCCGTTTGCCCCGCGCACACGGACCGCGTCGCCCACTACCGGTGCGGCGACACCGGCCGCCCGCTCTGCGAGGAATGCGCGCAGGAGAAGAAATTTGGCGGCGCGAGCGTGCGGGTCTGCGCCCATTGCGGCGGGACGGCGGGCGACCTTCACGAGGCGCCCGGCGACATCAAGTAGCCTGCCGTCTTCGGTTTCGGCTTTCTTGACCCGTGGCCCGGCCCTCGGCTATCCTTCGCCTCCCCGAGCGGGAATAGCTCAGCGGTAGAGCGCCACCTTGCCAAGGTGGAAGTCGCGGGTTCGATCCCCGTTTCCCGCTCCAACAAGTCCCCTGACCTCAGTCCTCTGAGGCGGGTCTGGCCCCGGACCTCCGAGGATCGCAATCACTGATTTCGCGTAAGATCATCGCAGCCCCACTCGACCGCGGGCGTTTCCCGTCATCATGACCCGCTGCCCAACTCGAAATGCAGTCTCCCGGTCGGCGATTGGGATGGCGCTCCGCATCGGCCTCGCACTCGTCCTGGTGCCCGCCTGCACGAGCACACCGGCGCCGACAGCCGCCACGGGGCCCGCCGGGGGGACCGAGCCGAATTCCGCATCAGCCACCCGCCAGTTGATGCAGACCTTTGCGCTCAACAACTACAAGCGGGAGCTCGACGGCCAGTGGGAGGGAATCCGTCTCGCGTCCGACGGGAACGTGTACTTCGCGAGCTCGTCGCACTCGGCGCATCACGGCGCCTCGTTTTTCAAGTACGACACCGGGACCGGTCAGGTCACCGAGCTGGTCCACGAGATCACGGACATCTGCGGCGAGGATGCCCGGACCAATCCCCAGGGAAAGATCCACAGCGACATCGTCGAGGCGAACGGCTGGCTCTACATGGCGACCCACTTCGCGGCTGAGAAACCCGGCGTCTACAAGACCTGGACCGGAGCGCACGCGCTCGGCTACGAGCTTGCGACCGGCCGGTGGCGCGACTACGGGGTGATCCGCCCCGGTTTCACGGTTTACTCGGCCATCGGCGTCGATCCCGTGCGCAATGCACTCTACGTCTTCGTCAACGGGCAGGCCGCCGGCCAGGCCTCTTACATGTATCGCATCGATACCGTGACCGGAGAGAAGACCAACCTCGGGCAGGTCAGTGCCCCGAGCGACGGCGGCTACGACTTCTCGTGTTCCTGGACCTTCGTCGATCGACGCGGCGATGTCTGGTTCTCGGTCAAGAATCAGGGCGGGGACCTGCAGCAGATTCACGGCGATACCGGCTCGATCGAGGTCCACGCCAATGCGCTGCCCGCCCTGGTTCGCTGGGACTCCGAGAAGCTCGAGACCGATCCGGTTCTGCAGTCGCACCGCTCCATCGCGTGGATGCAGCCGCTCGATGGCGACCGCGCCCTGCTCACGATGTGGGCGCACGGAGGCATGCTCTACGAGTTCGACTCGACCCGGCCCATGGCGTCGGCGTTTACCCCGATCCAGCACATCGGCTTCAACTATCTCGGCGGCCTCGCCATCGGCGGAAATCGCGTGTTCTACTACCAGCGGGCGAACCGGGCATTCGGGAACCAGGAGTTCCAGGATTTCCATCTGCTGAGCGTCTCGCTCGACGCGGCGACCGGCCATGCGATCACCGACCACGGCCTGATCGTGGACCAGGACGGGCGAAAAGTATGGCGGCTGCCGGGAATGATGGCCGACGGCAAAGGCCACGTTTATTCGATCGGAGACTGGTGGACGATCCCCGGCGATCTTGGCACCTTGCGCTACGAATGGAAGCGTGGCAACGAGAGCTACAAACAGCTGCCGCGCGGCGAGTTCTTTGCGGTGGCCGACGTCCGGATCCCGGGGCCTTCTCCGGACTGACTCGTTTTCGAGTCGTGGCGCGCCCGCCGGTGACTTTCCGGCGTCCGCCGGAAAGGCCGATTTCTCAACTCGGGCCGCCGTGTCACGGGTCCCTCAGCGCCGCTTCGAGGACGGCCTGCGTCGCTCCCGCGATCCGGGAGTCCTGGCTGGCACGCGGCCCGGCCACGTTCAGTACGGTCGGGCGCGTGGTTTCGAGCCAGCGACGAAGGCGGGCTGCCGCCTCAGCGAGGGAGACCCCCGCAAGGTCGAGATGAAGCACGGGCTTGCCGATGCGGGCTGCCGTCTCGAGGGTGAGCAAAGAGCCCCCGGCCAGAGAGCCGTGGGACAGGATCAGCGTTGCGTCGGAGTCGCGGACGTTGAGGGTCGTGCGGACGGCAGGGTCGGGGGAATCCGTTTCGAGAAGGCCGGGAAAGCGGTCCGGGATCGGACCGTCCTCGGCGAGCCGGCCCCGGGGGACCCAGCCGCCGACGGAAATGCCGTGACCGAGCGCGAAGTCGAGGGCGGCGAGGTCCGCACCCGATTGACCACCCGAGACGATCTTCTCGAGGAAATCGAGCGTTTCCCGGATTTTCGATGAACGCATCACTCGTGCAGTGAGCCAACGGACTGGAGCTCTATGAGGCGCCGCTGGGACCCTGAGGACGAACAATACCGGGCCGATTCCACGGTTCGATGAAGGCGGTCGCTTGACCGCCTTCCCCGGGCGAGGAATAGTGTTGATTCCGATGGCCGCCGGTCCAGGGGGGGTGGCATCGGGAGCATCCATGGGCTGACACTTTCGCGAGCGCGGCCCGCGCGTCGGTCATCGAACCGCAACGCAATCAAGGACGAGGTCGCTCGCGCACGGCGGAGTAAAGGAGGTGGGAAACCCGAATTCCGGAGTGATCAAGGCAGCAAGTTTCACTTTTGTTGAAAAACGGAGGAAGTCCTGATGAAACACTGGCGTCTCGCAGGTGCGTTGACCCTGTCGGCAGCGGCTGCAGTGGCTTTCGTTGCGGTGAACCGATCGAGCCCATCGTCGGTGGCGAAATCCGACGCAAAGGCTCGGACGGTCCACAAGCTCGGCCGGGATGATGCCGAGAGGGTCAAGAAAAACATGATGGCCATGCCCGGCCCGGAACGCGAGGGCGGGCCCATGGCCGCGACCGAAGAGGATTACGCGAACCGAGCCTTCCCGGCCGCGTACATCCCGTTCCAGTTGACGACGAACGCGCAGAAGGCGTGGGGCAAGGCCAAGCCGGGGAAGAAGAACAAGGCGGGCACCTGGACCCTGGTGGGACCGAGCTCGGCGAATTTTCCGGACGTTCTGACTTTCAGCGGTGCGGCGTACACGACGTCGGGCCGAGTGACGGCCCTCGCCATAGCACCGAACTGCGGCCAGGGCCACTGCTACCTCTATCTCGGAGCGGCGGGCGGCGGGGTCTGGAAGACGGACAAGGCGCTCCATACGAACCCTTCCCAGAAGTGGGAATTCATCTCCGGCAGCTTCGCCACGAACGCGATCGGAACGTTGGTCATCGATCCGACGGACCCGACGGGGAAGACGATCTATGCCGGGACCGGCGAGCCCAACGCGTCGGCCGATTCGGAGGCCGGCTTGGGAATTTACAAGACCACGAACGGCGGCGACACGTGGACTCACCTTGCGGCGCACACGAGCGTTCCGGCAGGGGCAGGAGTCGACTGCACCGCAGCCGTCGGCGCGGGTGGATTCCAGGTCGCTCCGGCTTACAACGGTCCGGCGTTCGATGGCCGTTCCATCGCGTCCATCGTCGTCGACTCGTACAACCCGAATGTCCTCTACGTCTCGTCCACCCGCGGCGTGCGCGGCATCAGCTCCGTCTCGAGCGGCGGTGCCGTCTCGCTCGGCCCCGGCCTTCCGCCCTACGGGATTTGGAAATCGACCGACGGCGGGGCCAACTTCATGCTGCTGAACTATCAGGATGTCTGCCTGAATCCGACGCTTTCCGGCAGTGCGGGAATCGTCCAGTCGAGCTTTGGTTCGACGCGCGGGGTCAACCACGTCGAGCTCGACCCGAGCGCCGCGGGCACGATCTACGCGGCGGCGTTCCCGCAAAACAACGCGGTGCCGGTCAACACCAAGGGCGGCATCTGGCGCTCGATCGACGGCGGAGCAAACTGGACGCAGATCAAGACGGCGCTCAATCCCGCACAGACGACCGACCGCGCGGAATTCGCCGTCACGAAGTTGGGCAACGGTCACACTCGGATGTACGTCGGTGACGGGACCGGGAGCGACGCCGGCGCAAACCGGGCCCGCTTCTATCGCACCGACGACGCGACGCTGGCGGTGCCGGTCTTCACCGACCTGACCACGACGCAGAACATCGGCTACTGCACGGCCCAGTGCTGGTACGATAACGTCGTCTATTCGCCTCCCGGTAAGGCGGACGTCGTGTACCTCGGTGGGTCGTATTCCTATGGCTCCTACGGTTTCACGACGAACGGCCGTGCATTCATCCGCTCGGCCGACGCGGGCGCATCCTTCACCGACATGACCTGGGACGCGACGACCAACCCGACGTCGCCCGATAGCTGCTGCCAGGGGAATCCGGTTGCGCCGAACGGTCAGCATCCGGACTCGCACGCGATCGTCGAGGTGCCGGGCACCGACGCCGCGTTCTTCGGCACCGACGGCGGCTTGATTCGCTCGAGCGGCACCTTCACGGACATCTCCTATCAGTGCACTTCTTTCCGGGGCCTCACCGGCGCGAATCTCGCGCTGTGCGAGCAGCTCCTGTCCCAGGTCCCGACACGGCTTTACACGACCTACAACGACGGGCTCTCGACGCTGCAATTCCAGAGCGTCTCGGTCGACCCGTCGAACGTGAAGCACCTGATGGGCGGTACCCAGGACAACGGCACTTTCCAGACGACCGGGTCGACGACGGTGTGGCCGCAGGTCATCTACGGCGACGGCGGCCAGTCGGGCTACAGCGCGAGCAACGGCGCGCTGCGTTTCAATACGTTTACCGGGCAAGCGAATGACGTGAACTTTCGTAACGGCGATCCACTGAAGTGGGTCATCGCAAGCGGTCCGATCCTGTCCAGCCCGGAGGGGGCGCAGTTCTATCCACCCGTCATCGCCGATCCGAATCCCGCGCGCGGCGGTACGATTTTCCAGGGCTCGCAGAGCATCTGGCGAACCCAGGATTGGGCCGGCAACCAGGCGTACCTCGAAGCGAACTGTCCCGAGTTCACGACCTCGGCGGCCAACCCGGCTTGTGGCGACTTCGTGTCGATCGGCGTTTCCAACGTCCTCCCCACTCTGGGGTTCGTCATGACGAACGATCCCGGGACGCGCATCGGTGGAAACGTTGCGGCGATCGCCCGCACCTCTGCGGATACGGGGACACTGTGGGCCGCGACGACGCCGGGACGGGTCTATATTTCCAAAAATGCGGATGATCCCACTCCAGCGGATGTATTGTTCACGAGGCTCGACTCGCTCGACGCGAGCAGCCCGGCCAGATTCGTCAGCGGCATCGCTGTCGATCCGGCAAACCCGAACCATGCGTGGATCTCGTACTCGAGTTACAGCTCGTTGACTCCGGCGACACCCGGGCACGTGTTCTCGGTAACCTACAACCCGGGCCCGGGCACGGCGACGTGGACAAACCTCGATGGATCGGGCGCCACGGCATATCCGGACTTCCCGGCAACGGCGATTGCTCACGACTCGAACGGGGACGTCTACGTCGGGAACGATTGGGGCGTCCTGCGGCTCCCGAACGGCTCCGCCGAATGGGAAGTCGCGGGCACCGGCCTTCCAATGGTCGAGGTCGCTGGCCTTACGATCGTCCCCGGTTCACGAAAGCTCTTTGCCGCCACGCACGGCCGGAGCGCCTGGTCGCTCGCGTTGCCCTAAAGGAGGATCAGGTTTTCGGGCGGGACAGTGAAAAGCTGTCCCGCCCGTTTCTTTTGCGGCCATGTCATCATTCTTCAAGAACGTGATTCCGGTCTTGCTCTCCCTGGTCCTGGCCTGCTCGGCATCGGTGAATGCCGCGGCACCGGGCTTTATGGAAGGGCATTTGAAAATCTTCTCGCCCAAGCAAGTGGATCTTTCGGATGGAGACGCCCCCGCGAAGACCACCGAGGACTATGCGAAATATCCGCTGATCATTCTGGGCGGGGACGGGAAGAAGGAAGTCGCGCGACTGGCCGCGGATGCGGGTGGAAACTATCGTACGGCATTGCCGCCGGGCGACTATGTTCTGGACGTGCAGGGGCGCGCACGCGGTCACGTTCGCGCGAAACCGCTCCCGTTCAAGATCGTTTCGAAAGAGACTGCGCGCGTCGACATGGACATCGACACCGGCGTTCGCTAGGTCTCCGTACCGGTAGTCCTGATCAATCGACCGGGCGTCGGGGCGGCGCGGATCACGACGAGACTTTCGCGCACGGCACGTTCGTCGCGGGTCAGGCGGCGCGAAATGGTCGGCCGCGCATCACCCGAATCGGGAGGATGACGGAAGCGAGACCGGCGAACTGCAGCCTCCTCTGCATCGCGAGAGCCGTCTCGTTGTGCAGGATCCGGTGGTACAGGTTGTCTTTCTCGAACACGAGCGCGCCGAGGTAGAAGATCGACCGCGGAAACTCCCGGTGAATGCTCTCGCCGAGATCCACGATGCTTTCGACCGCCTCGGTCCCGAGGGAGTACCGGTAATCGGCCCGGAATCCCAGCTTTCGCGCAAAGGCCACGTACTTCTTCAAGTCCTCCTCGGTGTGGCGCCGGAGCGCTTCCACTTCGTCGATTCCCTTGAAAGTCGACGAGTCGAGGACGCCTACGGAGACGAACACGTAGTCCTGGTACTGACCCGGGAACAGCGACTGGAGCGAGAGCAGTGTGTGCACACCGAGGCCGCTGAACCCGTTCACCAGGACGGCGGCGACCGCCCGCCCGTGGTCGACCGGAACGGTCACGTTCCCGTGCGGGCGAACGGGAATGTTGAGGAGGGTATCGTCGAGCCGGCGGAGCTGCTCCCGGACCCTTCGGTAGTGCCCCCCGATCGCAAAGGCCAGGGCGACGAAGCTGGAGGTGACGACGACAGTCAGCCAGCCGCCCTCGGTGAACTTCTCGACGATGCTGACGACCAGGATCGAGAAGCACACCGTCAGGCCCGTGCCGTGGATGGCGAGGTTGCGCCGCCAGTCCGGGCGCTCGCGGCGCGCCTGTACCCAGTAGCGCGACATCCCGAGCTCGGTCAGCGAGAACGTCAGGAAGACGTTGATCGAGTACATCAGGATCAGGAGATCGCTCTTGCCCCGCGAGTACAGGAGGACGGCGAGCGACCCCGCGCCCATCAGGAAGATCCCGTTCTTCGTCACGAGCCGGTCCGAGAGCTGGGCGAAGCGCCGCGGCACCCACGAGTCGACGGCCATGTTGGCCAGAATGCGCGGTCCGTCGAGGAATCCGGTCTGGGCCGCGACGAACAGGAGCGCGCCCTCCGAGAACATCGTGATGACGACCAGGGTCGCGCCGATCGGAACGGATCCGATTTGCCAGGGGCCGAACAGGTTCTCGGCCAGGACCCAGTTCATCGTCTTCCCGGGGACGGCGCGCGCCCGGATCAGCAGGTAGCAGAAGAGAATCCCGGCCGCCGTGAACGCGAGCGAGAGGGCCATGTAGAGCATGGTTTTCTTCGCGTTCTTGACCCGGGGCTCGCGCAGGATCTGGACGCCGTTCGAAACGGCCTCGATGCCGGTGTAGGTCCCTCCGCCGAGGGAGTAGGCCCGCAGGAGGATGAAGAGCGTCGGCAGGAATCCCAGCGCTGAGGTCGCCTTCCGTCCCTCGGCGACGGCGCCGTGCAGGACCGCCGGAAGCGCGGACGCATGGGTCAGGAGGCCGTAGGTGATCATGAGGGCGTGGGTTCCGACGAAGACCAGGAAGATCGGCAGAAGGAAGGTCACCGATTCCTTGACGCCGCGAAGGTTCAGGACCACCAGGAGAAACAGCACGGCGACCTCCGCCGGGAGCTTCCGCGACTCCCACGCGGCCGGAAGAAAACTGAAGACGGCGTCGCACCCGGTGGCGACCGAGACGGTGATCGTCAGGACGTAGTCGACGATCAGGGCGCAGCCGGAAACGACCCCCACCCGGGGCCCCAGAAGCTTCGTCGCGACGAGGTACCCGCCGCCCCCTCCGGGAAACTGCTCGATCAGGAGGCTGTAGGCGTACGAGATCAGGAAGACCGTTCCGGCGGTCATGAGGGTCAGGAACACAGCCAGGTACATGTGCTCCCCGAGCGCGCGAAACGCCGCCTCCGGGCCGTAAGCCGACGAGGAGAGCCCGTCGGCGCCGAGCCCGACCCACGCCAGGAACGCGACGAGCGAGACGTGGTGAAAGACGCGCGGATCCATGGGATCCCGGGGCCGTCCGACGACCAGGTGGCGGAGGGTCTTCCGCAGGGACCGCCGCGGGGCCTCGGGAGACGGGTGACCCCGCTCGGCGCTTCCGGGGGCCGGGTCCCCGGCCGGGGGATTCATGGTCCGAGTCTGCCAACGGGCACCGAAAGAAGTTCGGAAGAAACCCGAAAGAATCGCCGAGGCGAGGCCCTCGGGCGAGTCCGGGATCAATAGAATCCGGGGCGTGGCGCGTCCCGGGCCGAGTGTCGCGTGGGGGTACGCGGGATCGGCGTCGCTCGTGGCGCTGACCCTCGCCGTCCTCAAGGCCTTTCCCCGTCTGACCGACGCGGCGATCGCCCTCATTCTCCTCCTCTCGGTCTTCCTCTCCGCCTGGCTGTGGGAAAGCGGTCCCGGTGTCCTGGCCGCGGTTCTGGCAACCCTGGGCCTGAACTACTTCGTTTTTCCTCCGCTCCACACCTTCGTGATCGAAGACGAGCAGAACGTCGCCGCGCTCGTCGTCTTCCTGATCTCGGGGCTCCTGATCGGACGGCTGTCCGCGCTCAGTCGGGAGAGGCTGCGGCAGGTGGAGGCCGAGCGCACGGACCTCGCTCGCCTGACGCAGCTCTCCCAGGCCTTCTTCTCGGACACGCTGTGGGACGGGGACGCCCTGCTCGAAATCGCGGCCGGGCGTCTCCGCGGCGCGCTCCAGGCGCAGAGCGTGTCGATCCGGCTGGCCGGACCGGAGGGGTCCCTGGCCCCGGACGCGCCGGGCGGGGACTCCGGCGAGCGCGGCGATCCGGCCGTGCGCGCCTTCCGGCAGGGCGCGGCCGTGGCGCGCCCGTCCCCGGACGGAAGCACCGACATTTACGTTCCGATCCCGGTGGGTGTCCGGCGGGCGGGCGTGCTGATCGTCCGGGGGATGAGGTCGAGCGACCGCATGGCTCAGGGTTGTGCCGTCCTGCTGGGCCTCGCCCTGGAGCGGGAGCGCCTCCTCCGGTTGGAGCTCGAGGCCGAGGAGACCAAGGTCAGCGACAGGATGAAGTCCACGCTGCTCGCGGCCCTGGCGCACGATCTGAAGACGCCCGTCGCGGCCGCCCGCGGAGCGATCGAGAACTGGGCGGCCGAAACGGGACCTTCGGAGGCGTCGCACCTCGCCGTCGGGCAGCTCCACACCCTCACCCGCCGGATCGACGAGCTGATGGACGTGGTCCGCCTGGACTCGGGCGTGGCGCGGCCGCGTCGCGAGATCGTCACGGCCGGGGCCATCATCGAGGCCGCTCTCGCGAGGTTTGCCGACGCACTGTCCGCAAACCCCCTGGCCGTGGACGTGCCCGACGAGGGCCTGCGAGTCCAGGTGGACCCCGGACAGATCACCGAGGCCCTCGGGCACGGCCTGGAGAATGCCGCGCGCTACTCGCCCTCGGGCAGCGAGATCGCGATCTCCGCGGCCGCCTCGGACGGCGTCGTCTTCCTGCGTGTGGCCGACCGGGGACCCGGGATCCCACTCTCCGAGCGCGAACGGGTGTTCGAGCGCTTCGTGCGGCTCTCCTCGCCCGTGCCGGTCCCGGGGACGGGTCTCGGGCTCTCGATCGCACGGAGTCTCGTCGAGATCAACGGGGGCCACCTGAAGCTGGCTGAGTCCGCGGCGGGCGGAACGATCTTCGAGATCGAGCTCCCGAGGCCGTCCTCTTGAGCCGCGTTCTCGTGGTGGACGACGAGGCGGACATCCGCAAGGTCGTGCGCGACGCGCTCATGCAGGACGGACACGAGGTCGAGACGGCGGTCGACGGCGAAGAGGCACGGGCGGTCCTGGAGTCGGGCGAGTTCGACCTCGTGATCACGGATCTCAACATGCCTCGCGTGGATGGTCTGGAGCTGGTCCGCAGGATTCGCGCGACATCGGCGGTCCCGGTCCTCGTTCTGACGGTTCGGGCGGAGGAGCGCGAGAAGGTCCGGCTCCTCGACGCCGGGGCGGACGACTACGTCACGAAGCCGTTCGGCGTCGCCGAGCTCCTCGCGCGGGCCCGGGCTCTCCTGCGGCGGAGCGACGCCCGGCCGGATGCGCCGCCCATCTCGCGCTGGGGGGACATCGAGGTCGATCGCGACGCCCGCTCGGTACGGCGCCAGGGCCAGGCCGTGCATCTGACGCCCACCGAGTTTTCGCTGCTGAACGCCCTGCTGTCGAAGCCGGGCGCCGTCTGGACTCACAAGCAGCTGTTGACGGCCGTCTGGGGATCGGCCGCGGGGATCTCGAACGACACGCTTCGGGTGCACATGGGGAGTCTCCGTCGGAAGCTCGAAACCGATCCCAACCGGCCCCGGTGGATCCGCACGGAGCCCTGGGTCGGATACCGTTTCTCGCCGGAGGACTGAACGGGTTCACTCGCGGGCCCTTTGCAAACTCTTTCGGGAGCCTTCCGGACTTCTTTCCGGCGTGCGCGGGACGATCGGTGCATGAGGACGCCGGAGTCTCGGAAGGCAGCCTTCCTCGCTTGTCTCAGCTTGCTGATTCTTTTCGGGGGTTCCTTCGCCAGCCTGTGGCTGCCCGCCGAGGCCCAGGTCCTCGGCGTGATCGCCGCGGTTGCGGGATATGTGTTCTGCGCCCGCTGCGCCCTGTCCCGGTGGCATGCCGACGACCGCGTGTTCGAGCACCCCTCCTGGACGGGCGTCCACTCGTAGTGAGAGCTACGGCCGTGCTCACCGAAGTGCCATGGTGTGTAGGGGCGGCCCTCGCGGCCGCCCGCGGGGCGGGGACAAGCCCCACCCTGCGACCGTGTTCCGTAAAGCGACTTCCGTTACGAAACGCTATGACGGCGGACGGGCCGGGGACCGGGGAGAGCGGTCGTTCCGCGGCACCGCCGGAACCACCGGCGAACGGCCGCCGCCGAGCGAGCGCCAGACGCCGCGGAGCACCACGGCCTCGGGGGCGCGCAGCGCGCCGATGTCCTCGAGGGGATTGGATGCGACGATGAGCAGGTCCGCGCGCCGCCCCGGCGCCACGACGCCGATCTCGGCCTGCTCGCCCAGGAATTCGGCGGCGGCGGAGGTGGCGGCGCGCAGGGACTCGTACGGCGTGAGGCCGGCGGCGACGAAGTCCGCGAGCTCGTCGTGGATCGAGCTCCCGGCCGCGGTCCGGTCGATCCCGGCGTCGGTTCCGACGAGAAGCCGCGCGCCGGCATCGGCGAGGGCCCGTACGACGGCCCCGCGATTGGCGACGACGCGGTCCCGGGTCCCCGCGGGAAGGCTGTCGGCGATGATCGCGTAGATCGCGAGGGTCGGGCAGTTCCAGGTGCCCGCCGCGGCGGTCCGCGCGGCGAGCGCCGGGATCCGGCTGGCGTCGATGTCGGCCCACGCCGCGGCGTTGGACTGGCCCGTCCGGCTGAGGGCCCGGTCGTAGCCGCCGAGGTGCTCGATCGACAGCTGCCCGGAATCGAGGGCGTGCTCGAGGGTGACGCGCAGCGGCACATGGCCGATCGTACGGATTCCGCGATTTCGCGCGGCCGCGGTGATCGCGTCGTAGGAGGCGGCGGAGAGGCTGGTGTAGACCTTGATCCAGCGCCAGCCCGCGGCGACCTGCACGTCGACCACCGCCTGCGCGGTCGACGGGTCGTCCACGATCTGCGTTTCCGGCCACACCGCGGGCGTGCCGTCGAGGCCGGGGCTCGCGGAGTAGATCGCGGGGCCGACCCGGCGGCCGGCCACGACGTCGGCCATGGTCGCGGGGAGGGCCGAGTAGCCCCACATGTTCCGGACCGACGTGATGCCGTTGTCGACGTAGGCCTCGAGCTCTCCGCTCCGGATGTGGACGTGCATGTCGATGAGGCCGGGGAGGACGTAGGCGCCGCGGGCGTCGATGATGCCGGCCGAGGAAGGGATCGCGACCGTGCCCGCCGGACCGACGGCCGCGATGCGGTCGCCGGCGACGAGGACGACCTGGTCGCGGAGCACCCGCTCGCCGTCCATCGGAACGACGGAGGCGTGGAGGATCGCGAACCCGCCCTCCGGCTCCCCGGCGGCGGCGACGCGGGTCACTCCGGCCGCCAGCGCCAGGACGGGGAGCGCGACGGCGAGCCGACCAGCCGCGGCCCGCGTCCACCAGGACGACGATGTCACCGCTCCAGCATAGTCGGGATGCGAGCCTGCATCCTCGGGAAGTTCTTGGCGCTGCGCGAGGCCGTCTTCCCTTGCGCTTCGACAATGGCGCTGCTAGGCTCCCTCGTGTCGAAGCGATAGGGGAGAGGGACAGAGCATGACGCGCGATCGCATCGAGCTTCCGCAGGGCACGCTGGACCTCCTGATCCTGCGCACGCTGGCGCTCTCGCCGCAGCACGGCTGGGCGATCGCGGCGCGGCTCCAGCAGATCTCGGGCGACGCCGTGCGCGTCGCGCAGGGCTCGCTCTACCCGGCGCTGCACCGACTCGAGCGGCGCGGATGGGTGACGCACCGGTGGGGCACGACGTCGGCCAACCGACGCGCCAAGTTCTACGAGCTGACCGCGCGCGGGCGGGCCCTGCTCGAGCGCAAGAAGCGCGACTGGAGGCGGCTTGCCGCCGCGGTGGCCCAGGTTCTCGGGACGGCCTGAAGGAGGCGGGAGATGTTGAGCGATCTTCGATTCCGCCTGCGCGCGCTCTTCCGGCGCGACGCCGTCGAGCGCGAGCTCGACGAGGAGCTCGCGACGCATCTCGAGCACGAGGTCGAGTGGCAGATCGAGGCGGGCGTGGCTCCGGAGGAGGCCCGTCGCCGGGCCGCAATTTCGCTCGGCGGCGTCGCGCAGGTGCAGGAGGAGTGCCGGGACGCGCGGGGAGTGCGCGCTCTCGAGACGGCCGGTCGGGACGTTCGCCAGGCGCTGCGCCTTCTTCGCAAGCAGCCGGGCTTCACGCTCATCGCGGTCTCGACGCTCGCCCTCGGCATCGGCGCGAGCGCCGCGGTATTCAGCGTCATCGACGCGGTGCTCCTCGAGCCGCTGCCGTATCCGCAGGCCGAACGCATCCTCGTCCCGTGGCGCCGGGCCCCGATCGCCCAGATCTTCGGCAACGATCAGCTGCCGTGGGGAGCGCGGGACTTTCAGCTTCTCGCCGCCAGCGCGAAGACATTTTCGACGCTCGCGGCCTTCAAGCCGGCCTCCTTCAATTTGACCGGCTCGGGCGAGCCCGAGCGGCTCGACGGAATCCGCGCCTCGGCCGGCTTCTTCGAGACCCTCGGCATCGAGCCGCAGCTCGGGCGGGTCTTCCACGCCGGGGAGGACCGCCCGAACGGCGAGCGCGTCGTCGTCCTGAGCGACCGGGTCTGGCGAGACCGATTCGGCGGCGACCCCGCGGTCCTCGACCGCCCGATTTCGCTCGACGGCGAGCCCTGGACGGTCGTCGGCGTGATGCCGCCGCTCTTCGCTTTTCCCCGCGCCGAGGAGATGCCGGCGTCCCTCGCCTACCCGCCCCGGCCGCAGGTCTGGGTGCCGCTCGGCCTGGCGCCGGCGCAGCGCGGCCCGTCGGATCTCGCCGTCTTCGGGAGGCTCGCGCCGGAGGCGACCAGCGACTCGGCGCAGGCGGAGCTCGACGTCTTCGCGAGCCGCCTCGACCGGGAGATCCCGGCAGGGAAGGGCTGGTGGCGGTCTCGGGCGACTCCGCTGCCGCTCCAGGTCTCGGGCGACGTCCGCCGGCCGCTGCGACTCATCTTCGGCGCGGTCGGGCTGGTCCTGCTGATCGCCGCGTGTAACGTCGCGAGCCTGACCTTCACGCGTTCGCTCGCGCGCCGCCGGGAGATTGCCCTGCGGCGGGCGCTCGGCGCTTCGCCGGGGCGCCTGACCGCGCAATTCCTGACCGAGAGCCTGATCCTCGCGGCGGCGGGCGGCCTCCTCGCCGGGCTCGTCGCGAAGGCCTGTCTTCTCGCCGTCCGCGTGTACGGTCCGCCGAACGTCCCGCGGCTCGAGGACGTGCGGCTCGACGCGCGGGCCTTCGGATTCATGCTCGCCGTCACGCTCGCCGTCGGCCTCCTCGTCGGCCTCCTGCCGGCCCTCGGAGCGGCCGGCGGTCGTCTCGTCCACTCGCTCAAGCAGGACGGCGCGCGGACGGTCGGGTCGGGTCTGGCCCGGAGGATCCACGGCGGCCTGCTCGTCTCGGAGGTGGCGCTCGCGCTCGTGCTGGTGATCGCGACGGGTCTCCTGGTGCGGACCTTCGTCGAGATGCGCGAGAGCGACAGCGGCTTCCGGCCCGAGCGCGTGCTCACGTTCCAGCTCACTCTGCCGGCCTCGAAGTACCCCGATCCCGACCGCATGGCCGGGCTCTACACGCGGGCGCTGGCGGCCCTTCGCGAGGCGCCGGGAGTCCGCGCGGCGGGGCTCGCCTCGGCCGTGCCGATGGGCGGCGCGCCGGACAGCACCGTCATCCGGGTCCCGGGCCACCCTCCGGCGGACGAGCGCGAGCGGCCGTTTGCGAATTACTCCTTCGCCTCGCCGGGCTATCTCGAGGCGATCGGCGCACGCCTGACGCGCGGGCGGGATTTCCTGGGCACCGACACCGCGGACTCCGGGCCGGTCGCGATTATCAACGAGGCCATGGCCCGCAAGTACTGGCCGGGCGAGGACCCGCTCGGGCGCCAGGTCGGCGTCGCCGACACGCGGTGGCCGACGCGGACGATCGTCGGGATCACGGCCGACCTCAAGCACTACTCGCTGCGCGAGGAGCCGGCCCCCGAGATGTACGTGCCGTACACCCAGAACGAGATCCGCATCTGGCCCCCGATGCAGACGATGCAGGCGGCGGTCCGGACGGCGGCGGACCCGGCGGCGATGACCGCGAGCGTGACGCGGGCGCTTCGGGGGGTCGACGCCGACCTGCCGCTCGCGCGGGTCGCGACGCTGTCGTCGCTCGTGGACGATTCGATGGCGCGGCCGCGCTTCTCGATCACACTCGTCGCCACTTTCGGCGCCCTCGCGCTCGTCCTCGCGATGATCGGGATGTACGGCGTGATCTCGTACTCGGTGGCGCAGCGCACCCGGGAAATCGGCGTGCGCATGGCCCTCGGCGCGACGCGGGGACACGTCTTCGGAATGGTCGTCGGGCAGGGCGCGCGGCTCGCATCCGCGGGGATCCTCCTCGGCCTTTTCGCCGCGGCGGCCGTGACCCGCCTGATGACGGGCTTCCTCTACGGCGTCCGGCCGTTCGACCCGTGGACGTTCGGAGGACTCTCGGCGCTGCTGCTCGCGGTCGCGGTCCTCGCGTGCTGGGTCCCGGCGCGCCGCGCCGCCCGCGTCGACCCGCTGCTGGCGCTTCGCTCCGACTGAGGCGAGGCCCGGAGCCGGATCGGCCGCTGCGCGCCGGCGACCGAACCGCATCGCAAGGCGGCGCCGCGGGCGCGAGTCGACGCTGCTGCGCTCCGTTACCGGAACATCAGACGGGGCCTGGGGTCAGCCCTGAAGAACTGACGTTCGAGTAACCAAACGTCAGAATGTCAGGGCTGACCCCGACCACTTCTTACTTCTTCGTGGGGACGTAGCTCAGGTCGCCGCGGTACGCGATGATCTCGGAGCTCATGCCGGACACGGCATCCTGAAACGTCTGCCGGATCGAATCGGCGTCGGCGCGGCCGAAGGCCTCCTCCATCATCTTCGGGAACGCCTTCTCGGGCGGGTTGAAGGCCGCCCAGTTCTCCCGGGGCGTGGAGAGCACGTACTCGGGACCATCGGCCCCGTTCACGAGCGCGAACCACGTGTAGTTGACCGGCCACGCGGTCTTGCCGATCGCCTCGTGGAACTTCGTGATGGCGCGCGTGAAGTCCTCGGATTTCCCGAACTTCACCCGGTAGAAGGTGATCGAGTACATCGCCGGCGGCTGGCCGTCCTTGGGCCGGCTGAGCTCGGGGAGGGACCGATAATAGCTGGTGATCGCTGACGCGATGTACGGCTCGGTGTTGACGGCGGTGTCGGCCGCGTCGAGCTTCTCCCTGGCGGCCTCCGCGTCGAAATCCTTCCACTGACGGTTCGGGGCGAGACGGAGGTAGGCGCCGGTGTTGGGCCCGCTCTCGATCGTGTACGTGATCAGAGGCATCGGGTCCGCCTGCTTCTGGTGAAACGCGTTGTGCCGCTTGAGTCCCTCTTCGAGCTTGCCCGACATACCCGGCTTCGGCTGCCAGATGGTGACCCGGCTGACGTTCATGTCCTCGGCAGCGAGCGGCAGGGCGAGGATGGCGGCTACCGCCGCGATACACGCGATACGAAGTTTCTGCATTTTTCTCTCCTTCGTTGGGGTCTTGTGCTTGATACCGACCCTATCAAAAGGGGTCGGGATGGAATCGGCGCAGGGTCGGTCTCGCCTTGCCGAATCATTGGTGTCGGGGCGGAGAACGGGCGGCGAAACTTCAGGAATTCAGGGCTGACCCTCGACCCCCGACCGGCGCCGATCGGGGCTGCCGAAAGAAGCCGGGACGCAGCGCGGCGGTCAGCTCACCAGACCGGGCCGCCCATGTAGACACCGCCGCCGCCCCACCCCGGCCCGCCCCAACAGCAGGGGCCGCCCCAACCGGGGTAGCCATAGCTGACCCCCACGTAGGTCACGCCCTCGCAGCCGACGGCGGCGGTTGCGAGGACGAGCAGGACGACGAGCACCAGAAGGCGAACCGGGTTGAGCATTCGTGTGCGCATGATCGATGTTCCTCGCGCTCAGTACGGATATTTCTGAAGGGCCACGACCGCTCCGGTCGGGTCGGCCACGACGGCGAGCGAGCCTTTCCGGAACTCCGGCCGGGGTTCGAGAAGGACCCGGCCGCCCAAACCGGCCACGCGCGCGGCCAGGGCGGCGGGATCGGTCACGAGGACGTAGGGGAGCCAGTTGGGCGGCACCCCCTTCTCGGAGTCGGGGACGCGGAAGACGCCCGCTCGGGCGCGGCCGGTCTTGAGGACGACGTAGCCTGCGCCCGACTCGGTCTTCGTCGCCGTCGCCTCGAACGGAACGAGGCCGTTGTAGAACGCGAGCGTCGCATCGAGATCGTGCGTCAGGTACTCGTTCCAGAAGAAGGTGCCGAGGACGGGAGCGGCCGGGTCCTCCGGATCGCCCGCCGAGAGATGCACGAGGCCGAACGGGGCTCCCTGCGGATCGTGCATCACGGCCGCCCGTCCGATCGAGCCGACATCCAACGGCCCGGCCAGCACCACGCCGCCCTCGGTCTTCGCTTTCGTCACCGAGGCATCGACGTCGGCCACCGACATGTACGAGAGCCAGTGCGAGGGAGTCTTCCCGGCCGCCTCCGGTCTCGGCACGTGGAGCCCCGCGACGGCTTTCTTTCCGAGCATCGCCACGCTGTAGGGGCGGCCCAATACGGTCGTGTCGACGTAATCCCAGCCGAGCAGAGCGCCATAGAACCTCTTGGCGGCATCGACGTCGCCGGTCGTCAGGTCATGCCAGACGAACCTGCCCGGTTCGTTCGCAACGCGCGGCCCGGCGGGGGCCGAGCCACTCGAGGTGCATCCAAGCGAGAGGATCGTCGCGGCGAAAGCGAGCGCTGCGCTGCTGTGAGTCTTGAAAGACCCCGGAAAGTTCGATTGCCGCATCGCGGGAGTCTAGCGCAGGCGGCCGTGGGTTCGGCCCTGAACGAGTGAAGTTCGGGATTCCGTGACTACGCCCCGTAGAGGAGCAACCCGAAAATCTTGACGAGAAAGGCGGCCATCTGGCCCCGGTTGTTGGGATTGTTCGGACAGTAGTTGCCCCCGCCGCAGCCGCCGGTGATGCCCTCCGCGGCCAGCTGCTCGATCCAGGCGGCGAAGAGGCTCGGGCAGGTCACGTCGCTGAAGACCCCGGCGCAGGCGGGCGGCGCGTAGGCCGAGCCGTGTTCGGACTTCAGCAGGAAGACCGCCATCTGGGCGCGGGTGACGGGATTGGCGGGGCAGTAGTTGCCGCTTCCGCAGCCGCCGGTGATGCCCTCCGCCGCGAGTTGCTCGATCCACGCGGCGAACGTGGACGGGCACGGCACGTCGCCGAAGACGCCCGCACAGGCCGGCGGGACGTAGGTCGAGCCGTGCTCGCTCTTGAGGAGGAAGACGGCCATCTGGGCGCGGTTGACCGGGGAAGCCGGGCAGTAGTTCCCAAGTCCGCAGCCACCCGTGATTCCGTTGTGGAAGATGTTCTCGATGAAGCCGTAGAACTGGTTCGAGGCCGGCACGTCGGGGAAGGATTCGCCCACGTGCAGCGTCCAGGTCTTGGCGACGCCGGTCGAAAGGGCCTCGTCGAACGTGGCGTCGAAGTGGCCCAGCGGCCGCGCGCCCGTGAGTTCGACCTCGAGGCAGTTCGCGGTCGCCGAGAAGCAGTCGGCGGAGCCGCCGGCGAGGATGGTGTCGTAGTCGGCCGAGGCGTCGGCAATCGCGTAGCCGGGGCCGGCCGGCCCCGTGAGATTGGAGGCCGAGCCGGACAGCACGAGGTCCGTCGCCGACGGATTCGCCCAGGCGGTGTCCACGGTCACGCGCTCGCCCACCTCGAGGATGCCGTTCTGGTTGGAAACGGCGGGAGCCAGGGGCGGGCCGGCCGCGCTGGCCGCGCGCTCGTCGACGCCCATGCCCTTCGCGTCCGGGAAGCCGCCGATCCGGGCGAAGACGCCCTCGTTGCCGGGTGCTTCCGGCGCGGTCCACGCAACGACAAACCGCCCCGCGGCGTCGATGGCGACCGACGCCGGGCTGACGTCCGCGGGGAACAGCGGGTCGGGGTCGAACACGCCTCCGCGCCGCGAGCCGTCCCCGTGGAAGCGCTGAGCGGAGAGGCTGTAATCCTGCGGGCCCTCGCCCCACCATGTGACGATGAAGTCGCCGTTGCCGAGCACGGCCACGTCGGGGCCGTACTGGGTGCCCGTGGTGTACGTGTTGACCTGGAACTCGCTGCCGAGCTTGTCGGCGGACGCGTCGAAGCGCTGCGCGAGAACGCCGTCGCCCGACCCGTCGATGCCTCGCCAGGCGGCGACGAAATTGCCGGCGGCGTCGATCGCCGCCTCAGCGTCGCTCTGGTCTCCCGCCGTGGACGTGTTGACCCGGAAGTCGGCTCCCAGCATTGCGCCGGAACTGTCGAAGCGCTGGGCGTACACGCCCTTGCCCGAGCCGTCCCGGCCGTCGGTCTGGGACGGACCCGCGTCGGTCCAGAAGACCAGGAAGTCGCCGCTCGAGTGCATCGCCACGCTCGGCTGATACTGCTCGCCGGTCGTGTAGGTGTTGACCTGGAACTCGACGCCCTGGGGGTTGCCGCCCGAATCGAAGAGGCGAGCGCGGACGTTCCGATCCTCGTAGTTCGAGACGTGGTATTGCCAGGCAACGACGAAGTCTCCTGCTCCGTTCATGGCCACGCGGGGCGTGCTGCCTTGCGTGGTCACTGGAATCTCGCCGCTGACCGGATTGGCCGAGTTGTCGAAGCGGCGGGCGAGGACGCCCTGGTATTCGGTACCGCCGTCCTTCATCCAGGCGACGACGAAATTCCCCGCGGCGTCCATGGCGATGTCGGGAAGGGACTGCGGCCCCGTCGTGAATTCGTTGACGGGGAACTCTGCCCCCAGGGGAGTGCCCGAGCTGTCGTAGCGGCGGCCGAAGATCCCGTTGTACGAGCCGTCCTGGGTATTGCTGTTCCAGACGACGACGAAGTTGCCCGCGGGGTCCGATGCGACGACCGGCCAGAACTGCCATGCGGTCGTGTAGGTGTTGACCTGGAACTCCGGCCCCATCGGCGGGGCCTGCGCGACGGCGAGTGCGGTCGAGAGAACGCCGGGAATGGCGAGTCCGAGCCGGAATCTGCGACGCATCTTCGCCTCCTTCGCCCTCGAGCGAAGCTCGGGTCTTCGATGCGACGGGAGGCTCAAGCCTCGCAGGGGGTTGACTGCCGGGTAATGTATCCCGGATCGACGAGTATCGGCTCAAAGAACGCAAGCCGAGCCTTGTCGAGCCCCGGCCGAAGCCTCGAAGGCCTTCCGGCCTTCCGTGAGATCCTCGGCGAACTCATGACCCGGATCCAGCGCATCACCCTCGTCGCGACGGGCCTCGGCCTCTTCATGATCTTCCTCGACGCGTTGATCGTGAACGTCGCGCTGCCGTCGATCCAGCGCGAGTTCGAGGTCGGCGAGTCCGGTCTGCAGTGGGTCGTGACGGCGTACAGCCTGGCGATGGCCGTGGCGATCATGTCCGCGGGCACGCTGGCGGACATTTACGGGCGGCGCCGGCTCTACCTCGCCGGCATCGCTCTTTTCACGGGCAGCTCGATCGCATGCGGCCTCGCCGGCTCGCTCGACGTCCTCAACGCCGCGCGCGTGATCCAGGGCGTGGCCGCGGCGACGGTCAACGTGACGTCGCTCGCGCTCGTTTCCGCGGCCTTCCCGGAGCCGAAGATGAAGGCCTGGGCGATCGGCATCTGGACGGCGATCGCGTCGACGGCCCTGGCGATCGGGCCCACCCTCGGCGGAATCCTGGTCCAGCGCAGCGGGTGGCGAATCATCTTCCTCGTCAACGCGCCGGTGGGCCTGGCGGTCCTCGTGCTGACGTGGCGGTACCTCGCCGAGTCGCGCGACGACCGGCCGCGCACCTTCGACATCCCGGGGCAGCTGCTCTTCGTCGCCGCCGTCGGGGCTTTCGCCTACGCTGTGATCGAGGGCCCGCGGGCGGGATGGGCCTCCGCGGAGATCCTCGGTCTCTTCGTGGTCGCCGCCGCGGCGCTCGCCGCCTTCGTCGCCTTCGAGGGCCGCCGGGCCGACCCGATGATGGACATCACGCTGTTTCGCGACCGGACCTACTCGCTGGCGATCGTCACGATCTTCGCCGTGCTCTTCGCCATCTACGGAATGCTCCTCGTGGTCACCCAGTACCTCCAGAACGTGCACGGGTTCTCCCCGACGAAGGCGGGGCTGCTGCTGCTGCCGTACAGCGTGACCAGCACGGTCGTCTCCCTGCGCGTCGGCAAGCTGATGGCCGTCGTCGGTTCGCGCCGGCTGATCCTGCTCGGCCTCGTTGCGCAGCTCGTCGGGTTCGCCGTTCTGATCCTGGCCCTCGGGCAGAGCACGCCGGTGCTCGTGCTCGGCCTCGTCCTCGCGGCCCTCGGATGCGCCCTCTGCCTCACACCGATCACGTCCCTCGCCATGACGGCCGTGCCGCCCGAGCGCGCCGGGATGGCGTCCGGTATCATGAGCGCCCAGCGCGCCCTCGGCTCGACCGTCGGGTTCGCGATCCTCGGTTCGGTCCTGGCGGCGTCGCTGACCGTGACCCTGTCCGAGCACCTCGCCGGGGCCATTCCGGACCCGGTCGAGCGCCGCGAGGTCGCGGCCCGGATCATCGGCGACGCGAACCCGCGCGCCTTCGCCGCCGAGATCGGTCCGGGCCGGCCGATCCATCACGCCGACGCAGCGACCGAGGCCGCCATCCTGAGCGCCGCCGACGGCGACTTCGTCGAGGGCATCCGCCTGAGCCTCGGGTCGGCGATGGTGGTGCTCGCCCTCGTCCTCGCGGCCGGGCTCGTGTGGTTTCCGAAAGGCCGCGGCGGCCTGGCCGACGCGGCACGCGAGGAGAAGTCCGTGGAGCGGGAGGAAACGGCGCGGGAGGGCCCGGAGGGCGCCGCGATCGGTTAGGTGGCCTGGGACGACTTGCCGTGTGCCGGCGTCTCGTTGGTCTGCGCGTCCGCGTTCTGGAAAGCGCTCTCCCAGGACGTTCCCTGGCCCCGGATCGTGACCTTACCGAAGCTCCGCGTTCCGACCTGGAACGGCCGGCGCAGCGTGGCCTCGTGCCGGGCGAAACCTTTGGCAAAGAGGCCGCCCCATCTCCAACGTGCTTCGGACTCGGCCTGGTGGACCGTCAGTGGCATGAACATCTCTTTTCCGGTACACAACCACTGTAGCATGGGGCCTGACCTGAAAGATTGACACTTTCGTCCAAGTGTCAGGCCTGGCACCAACTTTCATTCTTTCAGGGCTGACCCCGTTAGAATGCGCGGCATGATTTCACGCGATCCGTCGGTCTTGATGATGAGCGTCTGTCTGATTGCCGGAGTGCTCGCCGGGGGAGGCGTCGCGCCGGCGTCGCCCGCTCCGCCGGGAGGGAGTTACGCGGACCTGTTGTCCTTCTACAAGGACTTCCGCGCGTTCCAGAAACCGAAGGTCGTCAACGGGGTGCCGGACTACACGGCCGCCGCGATGGCCGCGCAGCGGAAGGAGCTCGAGGCGTACAAGAAGCGTCTCGCCGCGATCGACCCCAACGCCTGGCCGATCCCGCAGCAGGTCGACTACTACGTCGTCCGCGCGGAGGTGAACGGCCTCGACTTCGACCACCGCGTGCTCCGGCCCTGGGCCAACAACCCGACCTTCTACACGACCTTCTTTCCCGAGGAGAGCGACCAGCCCAAGCGCGAGGGGCCGCTTGCCGAAGGCGCCGTCGAAATCTGGAGCTACGCGCTCCCGCTTTCGAAAGACGCCGCCGCCCGGATCGGCGCCGGCGTCCGGACGATCCCGGCCCTGCTCGCGCAGGCGAAGACCAACCTGACCGGCAACGGCCGGGACCTCTGGGTCTACGGCGCGAAGAGCGTCCGCCAGCAGAGCGCGGACATCACCGCCTTCGCCGCGAAGCTCGACGCCTCGAACGCCACCCTGAAAGCCGACCTCGACCGAGCGAAGACAGCCACCGACGATTTCGCCGCCTGGCTCGAGGCGAAGGTACCCTCGAAGACCGGTCCCTCCGGCGTGGGGATCGAGAACTACGACTGGTACCTCAAGAACGTCCAGCTCGTGCCCTACACGTGGGCCGAAGAGGTCGACTTCATGAAGCGGGAGCTGGGGCGCTCCAAGGCCCTCCTCGCGATGGAGGAGATCCGAAACGCGAAACTCCCGCCGCAGGCCCCGGTCGCGAGCGCGGCCGAGTACGACCGCAAGTTCAACGACGCCGTGACCGAGTACATGGCGTTCCTGAAGGACAACGAGATCCTCACGATCAAGCCCTGGATGGACGCGGCCCTGCGCGCGCGCATCGGCAGCTACCATCCCGGCGCGCTCGAGTTCTTCAGCGAGGTCGACTACCGCGACCCCGAGATCATGCGCACCCACGGTTACCACTGGTTCGACAAGGGGTGGATGGTCTACGAGACCTCGCCCGACCCGATCCGCCGGGACGTCCGCCTCTACAACCTCGACAACACGCGCACCGAGGGCCACGCGACCGCGTGGGAAGAGCTGATGATGCAGGCCGGGATGTTCGACGCGCATCCGCGCTCGCGCGAGCTCGTCTACATCCTCGTCGCCCAGCGCGCCGCGCGGGCGCTCGGCGACCTCTACATGGTGGCGAACCTCATGGACATCGAGCAGGCCGCCGCCTTCGCCTGCTCCAACGTTCCGCGGGGCTGGCTGTCGATGGACGGCAAGCTCGTGCGGAGCGAGCAGCACCTCTACATCCAGCAGCCTGGATACGGGACGAGCTACCTCATGGGCAAGATGGAGATCGACGCGCTCATCGCCGAGCGCAAGCAGCAGCTCGGCGACCGCTTCACGATGAAAGACTTCATGGACGCCTACAACGCCCTCGGCCTCGTCCCGGCCTCCCTCGTCCGCTGGGAGATGACCGGCCAGAAGTCGGCCGAGCTGGAGAAGATGCTGAAGTAGGGCGGGGGCGGGACGCCTACTCCTCCCCGCGCACTCTCCCGCGGCCGGCCTTGATTCGCCCGCGCTGGACCTTCGCGTCGGTGCGCCGCTGCTTCGCGGCGCGCGAGGGCCGCGTCTTCCGTCGCGACTTCGGCCGCGCGGCCGCGCGGCGGACGAGCTCGACCAGGCGCTCCCGCGCCTCGGCGCGGTTCTGCGACTGGGTGCGGTGCGACCGGCTGTCGATCAGCAGGACGCCGGCGGCGCTCATGCGGCTGCCCGCGAGCGCCCTCAGCCGCGCCTGGACGTCCTCCGGCAGGGAGGAAGCAGCGACGTCGAAGCGCAGCTCGACGGCGGTGGCGACCTTGTTGACGTTCTGACCGCCCGGTCCCGAAGCGCGCACGAAGCGCTCGGAGAGCTCGTGCTCGCGGATCGCGATCGCGGGCGTCACCTGGAGCACGGCGATTCTCTCTTCCCGGCTTTCGCCTTCATACGGATCACCATACTGGAGAATATTCGCGAATTGCGCCGGCGCGTCGGTGACCGCCCTTGTCCCGCTTGCCGGAAAACGGTACGGTCGAGGCGATCGGATCAACGGCCACCCAGGCGCGGAGGTATGCGATGGCGACGAAGCATCCCAGGCCCGTCCACCCGGGCACCGTCCTCGAGGCGGAGTTCATGCGGCCGCTCGGTCTCTCGGCCAAGGCGCTTGCCAAGGCCCTCGATGTCCCGGTCACGCGCGTCTCCGAGATCGTTCGCGGCCGCCGGGGAGTCACCGCGGACACGGCCCTGCGGCTCGCACGCCTGCTCGGGACAACGCCCGGGCTCTGGCTCACGCTTCAGTCCGAGCACGACCTGCGCGTCGCGAGGCGGGATTCGGGCGAGGAGATCCGGGCGCACGTCGTTCCCATCCGGACCCCGCGGCCGACCGGGTCGGTGGAGGTCCAGAAGCGCGTGGCGGCCTACGGCCATCGCCGCGACCGGGACCGTCGGCGACGCCGCCGGGACAGTCGGGGCTCGTAGCCGCGGATTTCAGGCCAGTCCGAGGAAGAGGGTGAGTCCCTCGTCGATCGCGGCGATCTCGGCGGGCGGCGGGCGGCCGAACAACCGAACGATTCGGCGCTTGTCGACCGAGTGGATCTGGTCGATCTGCCCGAACGAGGCGCGACGCAGGCCGCTGCGTCCGGGCGAGAGCGGCGGATAGAGCGCGCCCTCCCCGGCGTTGTAGTGATCGGAACGACGGCGACGAGGGGATACCGCTGGTCCGCGACCACATCGGGGTCGCTGGCGATTGCGCAGGGTCGGGCGCCGCGCGGTTCGTGCCCGCGGGTCGGATCGAGACTCACCAGGACGACCGTCCCCCGATCGAGCGTCATCCCTTCCCGTCCACCCAGCCGCGGCCGGCGACCCACCGGACGGCCTTCCCCGCGCTCGCGTCGACGAGGCCATCCGACTTCCCGTGGGGCAACCCGGCGCCCCACTCCTCGAGGCCCGCGTCGGCGAGCTCGCTCGAGTCCGCGTGGGGGCTCGCCAGCGAACCGCCGCAGGTCCTCCCGCCGCCGGCGCTGCACCTCGCGGCGGACGGCCTCGACGACGAAGCGGCTGCGGTTCTTTTCGCGCCGGTCGATTTCCTCGACGAGCGCGGGGGGGGAGCGTGACGGTCACGCGCGTGGCCGGTATGGGTATGATCATGTGATTCCTCATATCCGGAGCCAAATCCCACCCCTGCGACTCCCGGGGCCGCTGCGAGACGCCTTCCTACCGCTAAGATCGCGCCGCCCCTCCGGGGCCGGAAAGGAACACATCCGATGAAGAACCGCCTCGCCGCGTTCGTCCTCCTTCTGCTCTCGACGGCGCCGCTTCTCGCGGACGACCCGCCGAAGCCCCACGCCGACAAACCGATGGCCGCCCCGCCGGGCGCCGACGCGTCGAAGGAGAAGGAGGCGGACAAGCCCAAGTGGGACGTCGCCAACCCGCCGTATCCCTTCGACGTGGAGGTCCCGCTCGACGTCGACTCCGGCACCTGGATGTCGGTCGACGTGTCGCCCGACGGGAAAGAGATCGCCTTCGACCTCCTGGGCGACATCTACGTGATGCCGATCGCCGGCGGAGCGGCGCGTGCGCTCACCTCCGGCATTCCGTGGGACATGCAGCCGCGCTATTCGCCCGACGGCAAGTCGATCGCCTTCACCTCCGACCGCTCGGGCGGCGACAACATCTGGATCATCGACCGCGACGGCAAGAACCCGCAGCAGGTGACCAAGGAGAACTTCCGCCTGCCCAACAGCCCCGCCTGGACGCCCGACTCGCAGTACATCGCGGCCCGCAAACACTTCACCGGCACGCGCTCGCTCGGCGCGGGGGAGATCTGGCTCTACCACCGGTCGGGCGGCGAGGGCCTCCAGATGACCAAGCGCGCGACGGAGCAGAAGGACGACGGTGAGCCCGCGTTCTCGCCCGACGGCCGCTACCTCTACTGGTCCGCGGACACGACGCCCGGCAAGATCTTCGAGTACAACAAGGATCCCAACGGGCAGATCTACGTCATCAAGCGCCTCGACCGGCACACGGGAAAGATCCTCGACTTCGTCACGGGGCCCGGCGGATCGATCCGCCCGACCCCTTCGCCCGACGGCAAGACCCTGGCCTTCGTCCGCCGCGTCCGCGCGAAGTCGGTGCTCTTCGTCAAGGACCTCGAGTCCGGCATCGAGCGCCCGATCTGGGACGGCCTCGAGCGCGACATGCAGGAGACCTGGGCGATCCAGGGCGTCTACCCGGGGATGGCCTGGACGCCGGACTCGAAGACCGTCGTGCTCTGGGCGGGCGGCAGGATCCAGCGGGTGGACGTCTCCACGAAACAGGCCGGCGTCATTCCGTTCCGCGTCAAGGACACGCGCAAGGCCGCGAGCGCCGTCCGCTTCGGCGTCGACGTGCTGACGGGACTCATGCAGGCCTCGGCGTCGCCCAACGTCGCGACGAAGGCGCCCGTGTTCCCGGTCCGCATGCTCCGCTGGGTCGCGGTCTCGCCGGACGCAAAGCGCGTCGCCTACCAGGCGCTCGGCTACATCTACGTGCGCGACCTTCCCAACGGCGCGCCAAGACGCCTGACCACCCAGACGGACCACTTCGAGTTCTACCCGTCCTGGTCGCGCGACTCGAAGTCGCTCGTCTACTCGACCTGGAACGACGAGTCACTCGGTTCGCTCCGCGTCGCAGCCGTCCCCGCCGGGACCTCCCGCGCCGTGACGGACAAGCCCGGTCACTATCTCGAGCCCGTCTTCTCGCCCGACGGCACGAAGATCGTCTACCGCAAGGACTCGGGCGGATACCTGCGCTCCACGGCCTGGTCCTCCGACCCCGGCCTCTACTGGGTGCCCGCGTCGGGCGCCCCCGGCAAGCCGACGAAAATCACCGAGGACGCCGTCGAGCCCCGCTTCGGCAAGGACTCCGACCGCGTCTTCTTCCTCAAGACCGAGGGCGGCGGCGACCAGATCGCGCCCGCCAAACGCGTGCTCGCTTCGATCGACCTCGACGGCTCGGACGTCCACGAGTACTACCTCTCGGAGCTCGCGACCGAGTTCGAGCTCTCGCCGGACGGCCGGTGGCTGGCCTTCCAGGAGGGCTTCAACGCGTACGTCACGCCGTTCGTCGAGACCGGCCGGCGGGTCGACATCGGGCCGAAGAGCAAGGCCGTCCCGGTGACGAAGGTCTCGAAGGACGCCGGCGACTATCTCCACTTCTCCGGCGACTCGACCAGGCTCTACTGGTCCTTCGGGCCGCAGCTCTTCGAGCGGGACTTGAAGGAGGCCTTCGCGTTCATGCCCGGCGCGCCCGAGAAGCTGCCCGCGCCTCCCGTCGTCGGCAAGGACATCGGCTTCAACGCCCCCGTCGACGAGCCGGGGAGCACGGTCGCCTTCACCGGCGGCCGCGTCGTGACGATGAAGGGCGACGAGGTCATCGAGGACGGAGTGGTCCTCGTCCGGGGCAACCGCATCGAGGCCGTCGGCCGAAGGGGAGAGGTGGCCGTTCCGGCCGGAGCGAAGGTCGTCGACGCCGCCGGCAAGACCGTGCTTCCGGGCTTCATCGACGCCCACTTCCACGGAGCCTTCGGCTCGGACGAGATCGTTCCGCAGCAGAACTGGCACACCGACGCCTCGCTCGCGTTCGGCGTCACGACCGTCCACGACCCCTCCAACGACACGAGCGAGGTCTTCTCGGCCGCCGAGCTGACGCGCGCGGGACTCCTGCGCGGGCCGCGCATCTTCTCGACCGGCACGATCCTCTACGGCGCCGCCGGCGACTACAAGGCCAACATCGACTCGCTCGACGACGCGGTCTCGCACCTGCGCCGTCTGAAGGCCGTCGGCGCGATCTCCGTCAAGAGCTACCAGCAGCCGCGACGCGAGCAGCGCCAGCAGCTCATCGCCGGGGCGCGCGAGGTCGGCATGATGGTCGTGCCCGAGGGCGGATCCCTCTTCGAGCTCAACATGACGATGGTCGTCGACGGCCACACCACAATCGAGCACACGATCCCGGTCGCCAGCATCTACTCCGACGTCACCTCCCTCTGGCCGCCGACGAAGGTCGGCTACACGCCCACACTGCTCGTCGGATACGGAGGCAACTGGGGCGAGAACTACTGGTACCAGAAGACGAACGTCTGGGAGAATCCGCGCCTCTCGAAGTTCGTGCCGGCCTTCATCCTCGATCCGCGCTCGCGCCGCCGCACGATGGCTCCCGAGGACGAGTTCAACCACTTCGCGATCGCGAAGATCGCGGCGACCCTCGAAAAGGACGGCGTCTCCGTCAACACGGGAGCCCACGGCCAGCGCGAAGGCCTCGGCCTCCACTGGGAGATCTGGATGCTCGTCCAGGGCGGGCTCTCGCCGCTCGAGGCCCTGCGCTGCGCCACGTCGAACGGGGCGAAGAGCCTCGGCATGGACCGCGACATCGGCTCGCTCGAGGCGGGCAAGCTCGCCGACGTCATCGTGATCGACGGCAACCCCCTGGCGGACATCCGCCAGTCGGAGAAGGTGGCGTGGACCATGGTCAACGGCCGCCTCTACGACGCCGCGACGATGAACGAGACGGGGTCCCGGGAGAAGAAGCGAGCCAGGTACTGGTGGGAGTGAGGCAAATCGCCCGAGTCGCTCGCCCTGGGGTGTAGGGGCGGCCCTCGTGGCCGCCCTGTTTCGGGAAGGGCGGGGACAAGCCCCGCCCCTACGGCCGCAGTCCGGTAGTCGCGCCTTCTCGATCAGCGCTCTCGGCGTAGGGGCGGCCCTTGTGGCCGCCCTGTTTCGGGATGGGCGGAGGACAAGCCCCGCGGGTCCACCCGCACGCCGGACGGCGTCCGGGGATAGACTTCCGCCCCTGATTCGAAGCTTCGGAGTTGCTTCGATCTGCTTTTGAGGGGACATATGAAGACACGGACCATCCTCGCATCGGTTGTCGCTTTCCTGGTCGGCCTCGCCCTGTATGCCGCCGATCCCAACATGGGTACCTGGAAGCTCAACGAGTCCAAGTCGAAGTTCGCCCCCGGGGCCACGAAGAACCACACCGTCGTGTACACGCCGGCCGCGGACGGCATGGTGAAGGTCACCGTCGACGGCGTCGACAAGGACGGCAAGGCCGAGCACAACGAGTGGACCGGCCGGTACGACGGCAAGGACTACAAGGTCGCGGGCGCGGCGACGTACGACACGCGGGCGTACACGCAGGCCGGGAACACGCTCAACATGACCATCAAGAAGGACGGGAAGGTCACCGCGACCGGCACGATCGTCGTGTCCGCCGACGGCAAGTCGCGCACGGTCACGGTCAAGGCCGCGGACCCGAAGATGACGGCGCTCAACAGCAGCGCGGTGTACGACAAGCAGTAGGTCGGCCGGCTCCTCCGGTCGCAAGGGCGGGGCTTGTCCCCGCTCTTTTTCTTTGGTGCCGCCGAGTCCGATGGGAGGTGCCCCATCCTTGCCCGGGCTGGAGGGGTGAAGGGAGCCGCGGGTCCGCCTGCCATTTGCGCACTCCGTACCCGCCAGGGGATGAGTCGACGGCGCGTCATGGCGCCGGCGCGGGCATCGTCAGCGGCTTCCCCTTCTGCGCGACGATGACGACGTACGTTTTGGCCGGCGCCGCGCTGCTGTTGCCGTTCTCGTGCACCTGCCCGGGAGCGAAGGCGAAGGGATCGCCGGCCTTCAGCGTCGCCGTCGGCTTGCCTTCGACCTGCGACTCGATCGTTCCCTCGACCACGAATCCGAAGAGCTGCGGCCGTGGGATGCGAGTGCCTGCCTTCGGAACTGCCCGGCGGCAGCTCCACCTCGGCCATGATGACCTCCCACCCCGGGATCGTCATGTCCTGCTTGAGCACGACGTGCTGGACCGGCTTGGCCGGCTGAGCCCGCAGCGCCGTCCAGCCCCATCCCCCCGCGACCGCCGAGACCGCGCATGCGACGATGAGTTTGCGATTCATGTTTCCTCCAGCGCACAGCAGATCACGCCTGCGGTACGGTGTCGCGAGTGACGGCTTCCGCACCCCGGACGATGACGGTGGAGAGGCGGGCGGGTTGAGACGCGCTCGCATCCCGGCACTCTTGCTCGCGGCGGCCCTCGCCGCCTCGACGCTTCCCGCTCGACCGGCACCCGACCCGGCGCCGACTCCCTCCATCCGCGCGGCGGGCGCCGCAACGGCGTACACGCTCACTCCCGAGAGGCGCGAAAAGGCCGTCGCCTACGCTCGCGCGCGGTACACGCTGCACTTCGCCGCGTTCGCCTGGAGCGTGCTCGTGCTCGTCGCGCTCATCGCGATTCGCCTCGGTCCGCGTTTGCGTGACCGGGCGGAATCCCTCACCCGCCGCCGGTTCGGGCAGGCGGCGGTCTTCGTTACGCTGCTCTTCGTCGCGCTTTCGATCCTGGAGCTTCCGACCTCGATCTACGGCCACCACCTGTCGCTTCTCTACGGGCAGTCGGTGCAGGGCTGGGCCTCGTGGCTCTGGGACCAGGTCAAGGGACTCCTCGTCGGCATCGCCATCGCGATTCCGATCGTCTGGCTCTTCTACGCCATCCTGCGGCGGAGTCCGCGCCGCTGGTGGGTCTGGTTCTGGCTCGCCCTTCTGCCGATCCTCGTGTTCCTGATCTTCGTGACCCCGGTCGTGATCGACCCGCTCTTCTTCCAGTTCGAGCCGCTCGCTCCGAAGCACCCGGAGCTGGCGAACGCGATCGGGCGGGTCGCCGAGCGGGCCGGCGAGCCGATCGCGCCCGAGCGGATGTTCGTGATGAACGCGAGCACGAAGTTTACCGGCATCAACGCCTACGTCACCGGCCTCGGCGCCTCCAAACGCGTCGTCGTCTGGGACACGGCGATCGCGAAGTCGACCGTCCCGGAGACCCTCTTCGTGTTCGGGCACGAGATGGGTCACTACGTCCTGCGTCACATCCCCAGGACGATCGCGTTTCTCTGGGGCCTCCTCTTCGTTCTCCTGCTTCTTGGCGCCGCCCTGCTCCGCGGCGTCTTCCGAGGGGGCGAGCGGTGGGGCATCCGCGGCCTCGCCGACTGGGCGTCGCTGCCGCTGCTGCTCCTCGGCGTGACCGTCGCCGGCGAGCTCGCGACGCCGATCGTCGCCGGCTACAGCCGGAACCAGGAGCACCAGGCCGACATCTTCGGCCTCGAAGCGATCCACGGCCTCGTACCCGATTCGCCCGCCGCCGCCGCGGGCGCCTTCCAGGTCCTCGGCGAGACCAACCTCTCGGATCCGGATCCGAGCCCCTTCATCAGATTCTGGCTCTACGACCATCCGCCGCTCGCCGAGCGCCTGCGCTTCGCGGCCGGGTACGACCCGTGGACCAAGGGGGAGCCGCCGAAGTACGTGAAGTGAGGGCCGCCGCGCGGCGGGCCGCCCTGCGCCGCCCGCAAGGTTCCGTGCCGAGGTGACTCCGGGCTCCCGGCCGTAGGGGCGGGGCTCGCCCCGCCCTCATCAGAGATACGGCAGCGAGAACGTCTTCACGAGAAACACCGCCATCTGCTGGCGGTTGACTATGTTGACGGGGCAGTACGTGTTCGTGCCGCAGCCGCCCGTGATCTGGCGCAGAGCGAGCTCGTAGATCCAGGGCGAGAAGGAATTCGAGCAGGGAACGTCGGTGAACGTGGCGGTCGTGCACGGCGGAGGCGCGTAGTCGGAGCCTTCCAGCCCCTTCAGCAGAAAGACCGCCATCTGCTGCCGGTTGACGGGATTGGTCGGGCAGTAGTTGGTCCCGCCGCAGCCGCCGGTGATGTTCAGTCCCGCGAGCGCCTCGATCCAGGGATCGAAGCCGTTACCGGTGCAGGGCACGTCGGTGAAGATGGTCCCGGTGCACGGCGGGGGCGTGTAGCAGAGGCCGTACTTTCCCCGCAGCAGGAAGACCGCCATCTGCTGCCGGGTGACGGGATTGAGCGGGCAGTAGTTGGGTCCGCCGCAGCCGACGGTCAGGCCGTTCGCCACGAGACCCCCGATGTACTGGCGGAAACCGCTGCCGCCGTCGACGTCGGCGAAGTTCGACACGTACCCGTTCGGGAGCGTTCCCGCGAGTCCCGACGGATTCGAGACGGCGACGGCGTTGATCGATCCCGCGGGCAGCGCCGGCGCCTGGGCCGTGATGAACGTCGGCAGCACGACCTGGACGTTGGTCGCCGGGACGCCGCCAACCGTCACCGTCGCGCCGTTCTCGAACTGCATGCCCTGGATCGAGAGCAGCGAGCCCGCGGCGTCGCCCGTCAGCGGGCTCGACGAGAGCACGAGCCGCTGCGAGAACTCCGAGGTGCTGCCGTCGTCGGCGGTCGCCGTTGCCGTCACCCGCAGATCCGGGGCGACCGTGACGGGGGAGAGCAGCACGTTGAACGCGGCCTTCCCCGAGCCGTCGGTCGTGACCTGCGTCGTCCCGATCCACTTCTCGCCTTCCAGGAAGTCGTGCGGGAACCGGCTGCACGCCGGGTTCTCGTAGAAGTCGAGGTCGAAGGTGGACGCGGCGGTCGAGTCGAGGCTGCCGATGATGCGCACGCCCATGCCCTCGGGAACGGCCGAGACCACGTTGGGAAAGTTCTGCTGCCCCGGGTCGCCGTCGCCCGGGTCGTTGGCGGTCACGCCGTTGCTGCCGATGTCGAGCCCGATGAACGTGTTGTCGTGGATCGAGTTGCCGCGGACGGTGTTCGTCGTGCCGTTGTTGACGATCCCGATCGCGTTGTACGCGACGACGTTGCCACCGGGCCCGCCGGGCGTTGCCGTGCCGACCAGCGTGCCGGTCGACGAGTTGATGTCGATGGCGACGTTGTTGCCGACCTGCGACATCTCCGACGGGTCCGTGCCGAAGAAGTTGCCCTGCACGATGGTGCCGTCGTCGGCTGTCAGGCGAAGCCCGATCTCGGTGCTGCCGCCGAAGACGTTGCCCTCGCCGGCGCCGGTGCCGCCGACCTCGAGGTTGTTCGAAAGGTTGGCCTGGATGCCCTGCTTGTTGGGGATCACCAGCATTCCGGTCGCGTCCGTGCCGAAGAAGTTGCCCTGGACGACGGCGGCGTTGCAGGACTGGAAGAGGATCCCGACGCCTGAACTGCCGGAGATGACGTTGCCCTGGCCCGCGCTGCCGCCGCCGACGACGACTCCGTTGCTGTTGGAACAACTGATTCCGTAGCCGTTGGGCATCGCGACCGATCCCGTCGCATCGACGCCGATGAAGTTGCCCCGAACCGTGCCGGTCGACGAGGCGCCGAAGTACACGCCGTAGGACAGGTTGTTGGAAAGGATGTTGCGATCGCCCGGGTTCGGGCCGCCGATGACGTTGCCGGCCGAGCCGTTCTGGAGGGTCACGCCGGTGCCGTTGCCGAGCGCCACCGTGCCCGAGGGGTCCGTCCCGATGCGCGAGCCGAGGAGCGTCAGCGCTCCGGTCGAGCTCACGTTGATTGCCCCCCCGCACTGGTTGATCGCGAGCGCCTTGATGGTGGTCGGCGTGCCCTGGATGGCCAGGCAGGTCGAGCCGAAGCCGCCGTCGCGGTGGATCTCGATCTCCGGCGTGCCGGCAAATCCGGGCTGCGTCGTGCCGTCGATCGTCATTCCGGCGAGGAACGCGATCGCCGGCAGGTCCGTCGCGAGCGCGATCGAGTGCGGCCCGGTGCCGGCGATGTTGAACGCGATCACGTGCGGTCCGGGGGTGGCCGCGTTGGCGTCGAGCACCGCCTGACGGAGCGACCCCGCACCCGAGTCGGCGATCGTCGTGACGGTATAGGTCGTCGCGGAAAGGGACGCGGTGCAGGCGAGACCGAAAGCGACTCCGAGGCATGCAACACGGGTCGGGCGCATCGGCGACTCCTTCTTGTCTGTGGGCAGGGTTCTGGCTGCGAAGTCTATGCCCGGTGTCCGCCTTTTCGGCGCCTTTCGGGATGGGTGGCCGCGAGGCCGTCCTACCGGGATGTTCCGGACGCCGACTTCAGCCCGTCCCCGGCTCGGACGGCCCGCTCCCCGTCGCCGCCGCCGGATGCGGTGGTGTGTCGGTGCCTCCCGCGGAATGCGACCGGGGATCGCGCCGCTGAAGTTCTCGCGCCGATCATCTTCGACGTTTCTAACGTTCGCCGATCGGCTCCATCGCGCCGCTCGAAGTGGTACAGTCGATTCGTTCTCGCCTCGCTCGCCCTTTGCCAGACCCTTCTGACGAATCCCGACCGAACAACCGACGAGAATGCTGGGCGCCGCGCCGTGGTGTCTTCGCTCGACCTCTATCGGCGAAGGAGAAAATCATGCGTTCCACCCATCGTTTGTTCATGGCAGCGATTCTTCTCACGGTCGCGGCCGGATTCGCCTCGGCCCAGGAAGCCGTCGCGCCGCCCCCGCCGCCCGTCCCCAACGTCGCCGTGCCCGGCGGCGAGCTCTCGCCGCTTCCCGTCGCCAATGTCGCCGTACCCGGCGGCGAGCTCCCGCCGCTTCCCGTCGTCGCCGAAGCGCCGGTTCCTGACCCCAACGTGCCGGCCGTCGCGCCCGCCCTCACCATCGATCCGAGCGCCCTGGCCGTCGCCCCCGCCGCCGTGGTGATCGCTCAGCCCGAGCCGGAGAAGGCGGTTGTCACGACGACCACGACCCACGTCACGAAGAAGACCGCGAAGAAACCCGCCCACGAGCCTGTCGCGAAGCCCGCGATCGTAGCGGCCGAGGCGGTTGAGCCAGTCCCGGCCCCTGCCGCAGCCGCGATCGCCCCGGCTGCCTCGAGCACCCTCGAATCCCTGCCGCCCGCCAACGCCACTGCGAACACCGCGTCGGCGAAGGGCGCTGCGCCCGCGCCGGCCGCATTGGGGTCGGTCATCGTCGAGACTCCCGCCGAAGGAACTTCCGTCACCATGGGCATCGGCGGCTGGCTGCTCGCCCTCGGCGTCGTTGCCGCGTTGGCCGGCATCATCACGCTGCTCCGGCGCCGCCGGACGGCGCGCCTGGCTCCGATCAGCGGGCTCCCGGCGTTCAGTCCCGAGCTGAAGCCGGTTCCGGTGACGCGGCTCTAGCTTCCGCTCTCAACATGGGGTGGCCGCAAAGGCTCTCGTGACGGCCGTCGAACTCGAAGCGTGCGAGTCGGCGGTCGTGGGCGACGTCTTTGCTTCCCCGTACAAGAGCGACGACAGCGGCCACGCCATCCTCGCCACGGCGACGACGACCGGGATTCCGGGGTGCGGGAGGTTCCGGATGGACTTCGTGATCCCCGAGCCGCCCAAGCATATGCGTCGGGGCCGCCCCCCCGGAGAGGGACTGTCCCGGGGCACGCCGCTTGCAGTTCGAACGATCGACCCCGCAACCGGCGCGGGGCTCCGGCCGGCTGGAGCAGCCTGACGCGACTGGCCGAGCGATCACCGGACGAGCCGGGTGGAGGCTGCGCGTGCCCCGCCATAACCGTCGTCAGTTCATCTACGGATCGACCGCCGCCTTCGCATCGTTGACCGCCGGACGCTCCGTTCTCTTCGCCAAGGACAAACTGCCCAAACCCGACAAGAGCGGCATCGATCACATCGTCGTCGCGATGGTCGAGAACCGCTCCTTCGACCACATCCTCGGCTGGCTGCCCGGTGCGAACGGGCGCCAGGCCGGCCTCGTCTACACCGACGCCAGCGGCGCCGCCTTCGAGACCTACCCGCTGGCGCCCGACTTCCAGGGTTGCGGGCACCCGGACCCGGACCATTCCTACGACGGGGGCCGAGTCGAGTACAACGAGCGCGCCTGCGACGGATGGCTCCGCGCCGGCTCGAACGACCAGTACGCCATCGGCTACTACCGACAGGAGGACCTTCCTTTCCTCGGGAAGGCGGCACCGGACTGGACCGTCTGCAGCCGCTACTTTTCGCCGATCATGGCTTCGACCTATCCCAACCGGATCTACCAGCACGCCGGCGTCACGGACCGGCTCGACAACGCAACGACCCTCTCCACTCTGCCGACGATCTGGGACCGCCTTTCTACTGCGGGCCTCGAGGGCCGCTACTACTTTTCCGACATCCCTTTCCTCGCCCTCTGGGGGACGAGGCACGCCGGGATCATGCGCCCGTACGCCGAATTCCTCCTCGACTGCGCCTCCGGAAACCTGCCCCCGGTGTCTTTCGTCGACCCGCCGTTTTCGGGCGAAGAGGAGGGCGCCTCGTCCGACGACCACCCGCACGGCGACATCCGGGCGGGGGAGTCGTGGCTGTATCAGACCTACCGCGCCGTCACGACCGGCGCCGGCTGGGAACGCACCGTCCTCGTCATCAACTTCGACGAGTGGGGAGGCTTTTTCGAGCACGTTCCGCCGCCCTTCGCCACCGACGTCCGCCCCGAATTCGAGCTGCGCGGCTTCCGGGTGCCCTGCATCGTCGTTTCGCCGCTCGCCCGTCGAGGGTTCGTCGCCGACGGCGTCTACGATCACACCTCGGTCCTCAAGATGATCGAGTGGCGGTTCGGCCTTCGGGCCCTCTCGACCCGGGATGCGGGTGCAAACAACCTGGCCGAGGTCCTCGACTTCAAGACGAAGTGGAAGGACGTGAGCGATCCACCGGACTACGCAGTACCGCCGTTCGTCTCTCCGCCCTGCCCGGTGTAGGGGCAAGGCTCGTTCTCGCGCGCTCCCTGCAAGGTAAGGGTCAGTCCCCACTTGTTGACTTTCGCGGGACGGACTGCGAGAAGAGCGCATTGCGCCGATGGCGGGCGCCAGCTCCATGACCTCCTCCAGAGGCCATGCGACCGCTTCTGGAGGTCAATCGCCCCGGTTCCGAGTTGTACCCGGCCCACCTTCCGGCGCGCCTCTTGCTACGGGGTACTCTGATGCCCCTGACCCGACCACGCCCGTCCCACGCGCCCCGTGTGCACTCCCGCCGGCGGACGGTGGGGCACGTGATTCCGATCGCGATCGTCTCGGCGATCGCCGGGTACATGCTGGCGATCACGGCGGCGAAGTCGGGTGCGCCGCGGAAAACGGTCTACGAGCTGCCGCACGGCTTCCGCGTGACGGACGCGACCTTCCTGCCGTCGGCGCTGCCGGTGCCGGCGATGACCTCCGGCAACCGAATCGAAATTCTCGAGAACGGCGACGGGATCTTCCCGGCCATGCTCCAGGCGATCGCGGCGGCGACGAAGACGGTGAACTTCGAGGCCTACATCTTCTGGTCGGGCGAGGTGGGTTCGCGCTTCCGGGACGCACTGGCCGAGCGGGCGTCGCACGGGGTGGAAGTGCGGCTCCTCCTCGACGCGGTCGGCTCGACGGGCTCGAAACTCAAGTCGAGCGACGTGGACGTCATGAAGAAGGCCGGCGTCCGCGTCGAGTTCTTTCACTCGAAGAAGCCCTGGCACTTCTGGGTCCTGAACCACCGCAACCACCGCCGCGTCCTGGTGGTCGACGGACGGGTCGGGTTCACGGGCGGCGTGGGGTTCGCCGACGAGTGGGCCGGCGACGCCGACTCGCCCGAGCACTGGCGCGATACGCAGGTGCGCGTCGAGGGGCCCGCCGTGCGGGGGCTGCAGCGCGCGTTCCAGGATAACTGGTCGGAGGCGACGGGCGAGGCGCTGGTGGGCGACGAGTTCTTTCCCGCGCTGCCACCGGCCGGATCCCTTTCTGCCGCCGTGGTGCCGTCTTCGCCGCTCGCCGCGATGTCGGGGGCAGGCCGCGTCTACGCGATCTCGCTCGCCGCCGCCGCAAAGGAGATCTGGATCGCGAACTCCTACTTCGTGCCGGACGAGGAGGCCTCGAACCTCCTGGTCGCCGCCGTCCGCCGGGGCGTGGACGTGCGGGTGATCGTCCCTTCCGACGAGCACAACGACGTGCCCGCGACGAAGGCGGCGGGCCGCGCCGGCTACGGGACGCTGCTGTCGGGCGGCGTGAAGATCTTCGAATACGAGCCGACGATGTTTCACCTGAAGACGATGGTCGTGGACGGGATCTTCTCGACGGTCGGTTCGGCGAACTTCGACGCACGCTCGTTCCACCTGAACGAGGAGGTCAACCTCTTCGTCTACGACACGGCCTTCGCGGGAGAGATGCGCGAGCGCTACGAGCGGGACCTGGCGAAGTGCCGTTCCTACACGCTCGCGATGTGGAAGGCGCGGCCGCTGCGTAAGCGGTTCACGGAGTGGATCGTCGGTCCGATCCGGTCCGAGCTGTAGACCCCTTCGGAAGCAGCAGATCCGGAGTACCTCCCCTGCGGTCAACCGGCCGGACCTCATCTGTCCCACCGCACCTGCCACAATCTCCACGACAGGGGAGGACCACGCCTTGCGCTTCAGCGCCACCAGCGTCTACGACTTCAACAAGCCGTCCGAATGCGTGCGGCGGGTGGCCCTGCGCGCGCGCGGCGAGGAGGAGCAGGACACCGACACCGCGTTCGTCGAGCTCCTCCGCGACCTCGGCCGCCTCCACGAGAAGACCCACCGCGACACACTCCCCGGTCTCGTCGACCTCTCCGCGCCGGACCAGGCCGAGCGCGAACGCGCGACCCTGCAGGCGATCCGCGACGGCGCGCCGGCGATCTACCAGCCGCGCTTTCGCCTCGATCTGAAGCTCGACGGCGAAATGGTCGAGCTCGTCGGCGAGCCCGACTTCCTGATCCGCGATGCCGCCCGCGGCGGCTACAAGATCCGCGACTCCAAGCTCGCCCGCAACGTCCTCGCGCCGCGCCACCGGGGCATCCCCGCGCAGCTCCAGATCTACGGTCTCCTCTACGAACGCCTCGTCGGCAAGCGCCCGACCGGGCTCGAGGTCCACGCCGGCGACGACGACATCGTGGCCGTGGCGTACGAAGGGGAGGAAGCCGTCCTCGAGACCCTGCGCGAGCACCTCGCCATGCGCGCCGCCGATCCCTCCGCCTACGAGCCCACGGGCTGGACCAAGTGCGCCGGCTGCGGCTTCGAGGATCGCTGCCGCGGGGAGGCCGAGGCCCTGCAGGACGTCGCGCTGCTTTCCCGCGTCACTCAGAGCCGCGCGCGGGATCTCCACGCACGCGGCATCCGCGCGGTCGTCGACATCGCGAAGGCGATCGAGGACCCCGACCACCACGATTACTTCTGGACTGGCAAACGAACGCCGAGGCACAAGGACTTCGTCGCGCCGCTCGTCCGGAGCGCCGAGTCATGGGTCTCGAAGACCCCGATCCGCCTCGATGAAGCGCCGGAGCTGCCGGCCGGGCCCGATTTCGCGATGCTCGACCTCGAGGGCCTCCCGCCTTACGCCGACGACCTCGACCGAACCTACCTCTGGGGCCTCAAGGTCTTCGGCGACAAGCCCTGCGCGTACCTGCCCGCCCAGGCCGGCTTCGGCCCCGACGGCGACCGCGAAGGCTGGTTCATGTTTCTGGCCCTCGCCGACCGCCTCTTCGCCGAGTACGGCCCCAACCTCCCCTTCGTCCACTGGAGCTCCCACGAGAAATCGCGCATCACCGAATACATCAAGCGCTACGGCGACGTTTCTCCCTCCCGGGTCGCAGCGGAGGGCGGCCACAAGGGCCGCCCCTACGACGGGAGCGCGGATGTTCCGGATGGGCACGACGCCGCGCCCCCGGTCGCAGGGGAGGGCGGCCACAAGGGCCGCCTCTACGACGGGAGCGCGGATGTTCCGGATGGGCACGACGTCGCGTCCCGGGCCGCAGGGGAGGGCGGCCACAAGGGCCGCCCCTACGACGGGAGCGCGGATGTTCCGGATGGGCATGACGCCGCGTCCCGGGTCGCAGGGGAGGGCGGCCACAAGGGCCGCCCCTACGACGGGAGCGCGGATGTCGAGCCCCCGGCCGTAGGGGCGGGGCTTGTCCCCGCCCTCCCTGGTGTGGCCTCTCGCGTGCTGTCGAACCTCGTCGACCTTTTCTCCCTCACCCGCAACTCCGTCGTCCTCCCGCTCCCGAGCTACTCCCTCAAGGTCGTCGAGAAATTCGTCGGCTTCCAGCGCCGCGACACCTCCGCCAACGGCGCCTGGTCCATCGCGAAGTACATCGGGGCCACCGAGTCCAACGACCCCGCCGCCCGGGAGGCCATCGTCCGCGAAATCCTCGCCTACAACGAGGAGGACCTCGACGCGACCTGGGCGGTTCTGGACTGGCTGCGCGGCTATCTCAGGGGTGCCGCGTGATCGCGATGACGGTGATCTGCCCCTTGTCGGGTCCATAGCACCAGATCACCCGATAGGCCGCCGGCGTGTCCTGCTCGGCATAGGACACGAACGTTTCCTCGCCATTCGGGCCCGACAGCGAGACGAAGCGATGACTCTGAAGGGAAGCGTGCCTCGGGTCGGTTTCCAGACGACCGATTGCCTTGCGGACCGCCTTGAGCCGTTTTGCGAGACCTCGATCCTTCTCCAGCCGTCTCAACTGATCGACCGCCGTGGCGGTGAAGAGGACCGAGAAGGGCACTCGCCCCTACTTGAGGTACTTCTTGAAGGATCCGAGGGAGACCAGCCGCCCCGCCCTGGCATCCTCGATCCCCTTCATCACGCCTTTGAGCGCTTCCTTGTTCTCCCAGAGCCACCGCTCCTCGGCCGGGATCTCGACGAAAGGCTCCAGGACGATCTTCCCGTCGGCCTGCTTGCGCGCGCGATAGCTGCTGACCCCGTCGGCGAGCTTCCCCAGCGTGATCCGCCCCTTCGAGTCGGGTCGAAGTCTGTAGACGCCTCTGGCCTTGGCCGGTTCGCTCATGCACGGAAGGATAGCTCGGTGGTGGGAAATCGGTCAAGTGGGATATCCCACCAACGGCGTGCTCCGCCTCAACGGCCCTCGGCGGGCTTGCGCGAACCGCTACGGGTCGCCCCTCTCGCGTGAGCCCCCTTTGCCCCCGAAGACGCGTTATGGGCGGGACCCTTCTGTTGCGGAAAGGACGTGCAATGACCAAGCGGCCTGGTCTGATCGGCGTTATCGCTGTCGTCTCCGCGGGCTTCGCCTCGGCGACCACCGCGGCGGGCCCGGCAGCCCCTTCGTGGGGAATCGAGGGGGATTCGCACTACTCGGTGACGGCCTGGGACATGCAGCCGATCAACTCTTCCGTGACCTGGGACAACGACATGGCGGGCAACGGCTACCGGTACCGTACGGGGCCCTCGGGGGGCTTCATGGGCGCCGCCCATCTGCCGCAGGGCGCCCTGATCCGGGAGATCGGCCTCGAGGCCTGCGACTCGTCGGTCGAGGGCGAAGTTTCGTTCTCCCTGTACCGGATGGACTATGCGGGCGCCACGCTGCTCGCCAGCGTGAACACCGGCACCACGGAGACGCCGGGCTGCACGTTCGTCGCCTCGAGTCTCCCCGTTCCGGAGACCGTCGACCAGGCCTCTTATCGATACATCGTCGTCGGAGGGAACAACACCGCCGACGGACAGACGACCTTCGGCGTCGTCCACGTCGTGTACCGGCTCCAGGTCAGTCCGCCGCCCTTCTCGGCGAGCTTCAACGACGTCCCGACCACGGACCCGGCGTTCCAGTTCATCGAGGCGCTGGGCTTTTCGGGGATCACGTCGGGCTGCGGCAACGGCAACTTCTGCCCCGACGCCCCTCTGACGCGCCGGCAGATGGCCGTCTTTCTCGCCAAGGCCCTCGGGCTCTACTGGCCGGACGGGCTGGTCAACTAGGACCTCCTACCGTCGTCCACGCTTCACCGCCAGCCATCCGGCTCCGGTCGTAGGGGCGGGGCTCGTCCCCGCCCACTCCGGCGCCGCAACCCCGCGTGCTGAATCTCGTCGCCGGCGGCCGTTTCCGGGAGAGACTTCCATTTCCACGGGAAACCAGAAAGGACGTGTCATGACCATGAAGAACTTCCTCTCGGCGGCTCTGGCTCTCGTCGCCGCGGCGACAAATCTTTCGGCGCAGGCGGCCCCGACCTTCGGCGTCGATTCCGTCTCGACCCTGGTGGTCACGGCGTTCGACATGCAGCCCTCGGAGTCGACCGTCGCAACCGCGAGCACCCCCGACATGCAGAGATACTCGACCTCCGACGGCGCGTTCTTTGCGGGAGTCCGGCTTCCGCAGGGCGCGCTGATCCTCGCGATGGAGCTCGAGGCCTGCGACCAGTCGGACAGCGGAAAGCTTCTCGCAAAGCTGTTTCGCGTCGGAGGGGGAAACAGCGTTCAGATCAGCCTGGTGGATACGGGGCTCGTCGAGACCGCCGGCTGCCAGGTCTTCACCGATGTCCTCGCGGCTCCGGAGACGGTCGACAACCGGGTCAACCGGTATCAGGTCGGTGTGGGCAACGTCCCCTTCGACGGAACGGAGACCTTCGGCGCGGTGCGCATCTACTACCAGCTCCAGGTCAGCCCCGCGCCCGTGGCGGCGACGTTCAACGACGTCCCGACCTCGGACCCGGGGTTCCAGTTCATCGAGGCGCTCGTGGCCTCGGGCGTGACGGCCGGATGCGGCGGCGGCAACTACTGCCCGGACGCGCCGCTCACGCGCCGGCAGATGGCGGTGTTCCTCGCGAAGGCCCTGGGCCTCCACTGGCCGGACGGGTCGAGCTTCTAGGGCATACCAGCGCGGTCGGGCGATTCCAACGCCGCGGCCCGGTCGTAGGGGCGGGGCTTGTCCCCGCCCTCGCCGCAGAATCTCGAGACCGTCGCGGGAGCGGACTCCCTGGTGCTCCTGGATAACCAGCACCATAGAGGACGCTTGGTTTCAGCGTCTTAGCCATGTCTATTTTATTACAATTAATTGTAATATAATTATGCCTGTGGAACCGACCATGCCGCATTCGCCTTCGTGGCTCAGAGAAGCCCGCCAGAGGAAGGGCTGGTCGCAGAGTCAGGCCGCCGTGGCTTTGGGCCTGTCTCAGGGCTTCGTCTCTCTGCTGGAGCGGGGGCGCCGAGTCGTTTCCCCGAAGCTCGCGAGGACGCTCGAGCGAGTGTACGGGGTTCGCGTTTCGCCGACTCCGACGGATCCCGCGAGCGAGCCGGATGAAGTCGCGACCGGCCTCGCCGCTCTCGGATACGAGCCCTTCTCTTACCTCAAGGCCCGCGCGAAGCCGGATCCCGCGAAGTTTCTCCTCGGTGCGCTCCGAAACGCCAACCTCGAAGCGCGGCTCACCGAAGCCCTTCCCTGGGTTTTGATGCGCTATTCCTCGCTCGACTGGTCGTGGCTGGTGGATCGCGCCAGGCTCCACGATCTGCAGAATCGTCTCGGATACGTCGTCACACTCGCCCGCGAGCTCGCGCAAGACAGGGGAGATGCCATGGCGTCGGCCCGCTTGCTCGAGGAAGAGCAGCGGCTCGAGCCGTCCGTTCTCGCACGCGAGGACACGCTCTGCCGCGAATCGATGACCGGGGCCGAGCGAGAGTGGATGCTCGAGACCCGTCCGGACCAGGCGAAGCGCTGGCATCTGCTCACGGACCTCCGCTTGGAGCACCTCCCGAATGTCGCCTGAGATTCCGCAACCCTGGCGGGGCTTTCTGAAAGACGTCGATCGAGCCGTCCCGGCTTCCACGAAGCTCTACTGTCTGGGCGGCTTCGTCGTGGCAATGAAGTACGGGCTGGAGCGGCCGACGGCCGACATCGACTTCCTGTCCATGTCGTCGAGTCTCGAGCCGAGCGAGCTGGTCCGCCTCGGCGGCCGGGGATCCAGGCTTCACCGCGAGCACGGCGTCTACCTCGACCTCGTCATCCTCACGGTCGAGCCCGCCGACTACGAACAGCGTGTGACCGAGATGTTCCCGGGCGAGCTCGAAAGGCTCCGGCTCATGGCGCTCGATCCGTACGACCTCGCATTGACCAAGCTCGACCGCAACAGCCCGAAGGACCGGGAGGACTTCCGGCACCTGGCGCGCTCCGTTCCTCTCAGCATGGAGAAGCTGCGCACCCGGTATTCCGAGGTGATGGCTCCCTACGTCTGGCCCGAACCCGACCGGAAGCTGAGGCTCACCCTGGATTTCTGGATCGCGGACGCCGAGGAGGAGCGAGCCAGGCCCCGGTCGTAGGGTGGCCGGCGCTGTCGGCCTCGGCGGCCCCGGCCCCGGTCGTAGGGGCGGGGCTCGTCCCCGCCCTCTCCTGAAGCCGTCATCCCGAGGAGCGAGTCCCTCAAGCCGTCATCCCGAGGAGCGAAGAGACGAGGGATCTCGGGCTCGCTTGCCCTACGCCTTCGCCCCCGCCTCCCGGTGCATCTCACCCACCACCCGCTCCAGCTCCTCGATCAACGGGCTCGACCCTCGCGCCTTGAACGCCTCGACGAGGGCGCGGTAATACCAGAGCACCTCATCCTTCGGCGCCGTGAACCGCTTCCAGACCTCGTCGCCGAGGTCGCGCAGGTCCTTCACGATCGCCCGCGCGTTGTGCAGCTTGTCCGCCGCCGAGACGAGCCGTGTCGACCGAGGCGCGGTCTGCAGGTGCTCGACGTATCTCTCTTTGCGCGCCAGCCACTTCGGCTTCGGGCTCTCCAGCGTGTCCGAGCATCCCTCGACGATCGCCGCCACGCCCATCCCGAACTTCGCCCGGATCTCGTCGAGCGCCTCCTGCCCGCCGTGGTCCTCCGCCACGTCGTGCAAGAGCGCCGCGATCACCTCGTCCTCGCCGCCGCCGGCCTCGAGCACCAGGCTCGCCACCGCCAGCGGGTGAGAGATGTAGGGGATCCGGGTTCCCTTTCGCTTCTGTCCCGCGTGCTTCTCCGCGGCGTAGGCAAGGGCCTTGCCGAAGCGCTGGGCCGACGCGTCGGGTGTCCTGGATTGCTTCATCTGATCCTCGCTTCGTCCCGCCCCCGGTCGTAGGGGCGGCCCTTGTGGCCGCCCTCCGGTTCACCTGCGATTCCTGACCGCCGGAAGGCCGGATGGCCGTCTACAGGGCTTTCACCAGATCATCCCGGCCGATTTCGCAGTCCCTCAGGATTCTGGAGAGGAGTCCCTTCCCGATCGTCTCACCGGCATGAATCGGCACGACGGTTGCTCGCCCGTCGGGGTGACGAAGGAACTGATGACTCCCGCGCGTTCGGAGCGCCGCGACGAGCTGCTTGCCGGTGAGGATCGGCAGCTTGATCATCAGGCCAGGGTGAGTCTTTGAACTCCCACGAACTCGAGACCCCCGACCTCTCGCCCTTCAACCTCGAGGCAGAGCTCGGCGGCCTCGCGAATTCTCTCCATGAGCTCATCGAGGGACTTCGCCTGAGTGTGACAACCGGCCAATTCGGGGATTGAGGCCACGTAATAACCCTCTCGATCCCGCTCGACCACGACGTTGAATTCCCGTTTCATCGCCACTCCGGGATTGTACGCCTTTGAGCGGCGACCCGGCGAAGGCCACTTCGCGACTGTGCTTGCTGGTTCGGGCGTGAAGGCGCCCGTCGAATGGTAACGTTTATGTTACCTTTATTTTTCGCAGCCTTCGGACACGCTGATCAACTCGGAAGGCGACATGGCACTGACACGGAATTTCAAGCAAACCATCGCGGCACGCGCGCGGCGCGATCCTCGCTTCCGCCAGGCGCTCTTCACGGAGGCGATCAACGCCTACCTCGCAGGTGACACGGCCGAGGGCAGGGCGATGCTTCGGGACCTCGTCAACGCCACGGTTGGCTTCGAGGCCCTGGCCGACGAGATCGACAAACCGAGCAAGAGCCTGCACCGCATGCTGGCTCCTCGCGGAAACCCCAGCACCGACAACTTTTTCACCATCGTCAGCGCGCTGCAGAGGAAGACGCGGGTCAAGCTGCGCGTCACCGCGGCGTAGGCGCCGAGCGTAGTGAGGAGGGGACTTCACTCCCCGCCCGGCGGGTACCACTCCTTTGGCCAGAGCCGCCGCAGGCCGGAGTCTCCGCTCTGGAGCCCGCCCTCCTCGTGCACCCAGTCGTAGCCGGGCGGCGGCTCCGGCAAGGCCCACCCCCGTTCCGGGTCGAAGTAGATCCCCGGGTCCAGCACGATCTCGCGGAACGGCCGTCCGTCGGCCAGGCACTTCGCCCAGAAGGTTTCGTCGTCCATGCTCGGCTCACCCTCGCCGAACGCGTCGCTTTCTTCGGCGCTCCCCTGTTCGAGATCGATGGTGGGAGGGGAGGGCGGACAGATGGCGTCCGGCGGGGATCGGGCGTAAGCGGCGCCTGCCGGCCGAGGGGTGCTTCCGGCACGACGACCTGGTGGCTCGGACGTCAACTGTCGCCCGGGAGCGCCAATGCTCGATGATGGACATCCGCCGATGAATCCAGACGAGCAGCCCGAGTCGCCCGATGCGGACCTCGTAGACGACGTCCGGCCGATCCCTTCCGGCGTCGCGAAAGACATGCGCACGCTGGAGTGCCCTCCGGCGGGAACGACCGACCGCACTCTCGATGCGGCCGCCTTCGTCGAACGCGCGATCGAGGTGCTCGAAGAGATCGAGGACGCCCTGTACGACGATCTGGACGACGACGGCGAGGTGACCGCCCTCGGTGTCTCCGCGGAGCGCAACACCGTCACCGGCGCGAGCGGCTTGATCCTGCGGAGACTGATGCGCCGGGGCCGCTACTCCGCGCCCCTGGCCGAGATCTTTTCGGATACGGGCCGCCTGGATTTCCACGGCAAGCAGCGCTTCTGCGCGTTCCGCAACAACGCCTATCGGTACGGTCTCGGCCTCTGGATCCACCAGGCCGTCGTCGGCGAACGTCTCATTCACGCCGCCTTCGCCATCGCGCGCGAAGACGAGAACAGCGAGAAGTTCTGGTACCTCGCGCGCCTTCTCGTGGAGCCCTTCGAGATCGACCAGTGGCGCAGCCCGTTTCTCGAGACCGGGTGCGGGCGGCCGAGCTGAGGGCCGAACCGGGCAAGGTCGCTGGTTCGTGGCCAACGCTTCAGCGGTCATGCTGCAGCCGCGCCGAAGTACGTGAATCGAGGGTGGCCTTCGGCGGCCCGGGACGGTTTCAGACCTGACGGCGCTCGAACCCGTCCCGGCTCCAGCCCTCGCTCCCGACGCCGTTGTGGACGAAGAAGAGGCCGTCCGGGTCGTACTTCTTCTTGACCTCGACCAAACGCGGGTAGTGCGGGCCCCAGAAGGACGTCTGGAATTCCTTCTCGAAGTAGCTCGTCTCGTTGAAGTACGAGCCGGAGTTGGGGGCCACCAGGCGGAGCGCATCCGCCGCGGCCGCGCAGCGCTTCGCGTCGTCGCGCGCGGTCTCCATGTTCGGCTCGCGTCCCGGCAGGTTGGGGCTCCGCATCGGACCGCCCGAGGCGATGATCGCGAGCGCGAAGGCGTCGAGGACGGCGGGGTTCATCGGCGTGTCGCGGGCCTCGGCGATCCGCTCGGCCGGCGCTCCCGCGAGGCCCTTGTTGAAGTGGAGCTCCACCTCGAAGTGGCGTGACGCCGCGAAGACGGCGTCGGCGAATCGGCCGATCTCGTCCTCCTTCAGCAGCGCCTGCGGCAGCCACAGCGACTCGTAGGCGTAGAGGAAGAGCGTCGCCTGGACGCCGTCGCCCTTCCACCAGGCGTTCATCTTCGGGGCGCCGGGGCGCGGATCGAAGACCATGTCGTTCGGCGTGTGCAGGCGCCTCCAGTCGACGTCCCACCAGTTGCGCGCCTTCGTCGCGCCGCCGCCGATCTTTTCCGCCCACTCGTAGTCCGAGGGCGACGCGTCCACGAAATCGACGAACGGCTCCCACGTCATCAGCGTCTCGTCGTCGGTCAGGCCCATCGAGACCATGGAAATCTGCAGCGTGTCCTTGTCGAACTTCGCCTGCTCGCCCCAGTTCGGGTTGACGAGCGTCTTGGCCGCGAAGGGCAGGAACCAGTCGATCAGGCGCTTGAGCGCCGCGTCGGATTTCGCGCGGACCCCGCACGTGATGCCGCCGGCGAATTCGGGCAGGTCGTAGGTCGCGACCGTCATCTTCGTGACGACGCCGAACGTGCCGCCGCCCCCGCCCTTCAGCGCCCAGAAGAGGTCCGGGTTCGTGCAGGCGTTGGCGACGCGGATCTTGCCGTCGGCCGTGACGACCTCCGCCTCGAGCAGGCTCCCCGAGGCGAGGCCGAACCTCTTCGAGAAGCTGCCGAACCCGCCGCCCGTCAGAAAGCCCGCGACGCCGACCGTCGTGCAGCCGCCTCCCTGCACGTACCGGCCGCCGCGCGTGGTGACGGCCTCGTAGGCGTCCATCCAGCGCGCGCCCGCGGCCAGCGTGACGGCCTTGCGCGGCGCTCCCGGGCAGCCCTGCGGCTGGAAGGCGTCGTGCATCGTGACGTCCCGCATCTCGTGCGTCCAGATCAGGAGCGAGTCGGGGGCGTTCGAGGTGCCGAGGTAGCTGTGCGCGCCGCCCTTGACCACCAGGCGGAGGCGATGCTCGCGCGCGAAGTCGACCGCCGCGGCGATGTCCTGCGCGCTCCTTCGCGGCGACCGCGTAGACGCTCGGCGCCGACGTCCACGCGTCGAGCCAGCCCGAGATCTCGGTCGCGCCCGGCTGCTCGTCCAGCCAGTACGGGTTCTTCAGCTCCTCCATGCGCGCGTCGCAGGCGGGGGAGGACGGCGCCGACTTGCAGGGCGCGAACGGATCGGTCACCGGGACGAGCCGCCCGCCGACCCGCCTCTTGAGCGCTTCCCACTGCGAGGGCTTCGGCCACCCGGGATCGGAAGGCCGCACCCGGCGAAACACGGCCTTCGGCGCCGCGCCGTGCGCGAGCCTGCCGAGCAGCGGCGCCAGCGCCGGCAGCGCGGGCACAGTCGCCGCGTGCTTCAGGAACTTGCGCCGGTTCATGGGGGGAGAATAACCGGGGTTAGTCCTGATTTGCTGATTTCGCGCCGTCTCCGGCGGGTCGTCGCCGAACCGGTAGCCGATTCGGGCGTCAGCCGTGCGGTGCTACACTGCATTGCTTGTAATACTTGTGAGGCAACATGGCCCGTTCCATTTCGGTTCGACTCGACGACAAAACTGCCAACGCCCTCGAGGCGCTGGCGAAGACGACCGACCGCTCCAAGACCTACTTCGTCGAGAAAGCGCTCGAGTCCTACCTCGCCGAGTACGCGGACTACCAGGTGGCCCTCGACCGGCTCAGGGACAAGGACGATCCGATCGTTTCCTCGGCCGAGATGAGAAAGCGGATTGCCCGCCGCAAGCGTTGAGTACAAGGCCTCGGTTGCCGGAGACCTCGATCGGCTCGACCGTGCTGTGGCGCTTCGAATTCTCAGGAAAATCGAGAAGACCCTGGCCGGGGAGGGCAGAGCCGGAGAGCCGCTCGCCGGCGAGTTCGCCGGCCTCTTCCGGATCCGCGTCGGCGATCACCGCGTAATCTACGCACGGACGGAGACGGGCTATCTCGTCCTGCGGATCGGGCACCGAAGCGAGGTCTACCGTCGGGGGCGTCCGGAGCGATAGTCGGTCCGGATTCGTGGAGCTTCGGGGCTCGTGCGGGCGGGATTCCGTGTAGGGGCGGCCCTTGTGGCCGCCCGCCGACCCGCGGACGATTCGCGTGCCAACGCTCGATGGACCCAGGAGGGCGCCCGCAAGGGGCGCCCCTACGTGCCGGGAGGAGGCCGACTCCGGGGTCACCTCAAGAAGGGAGAGCCGCCGCTCGAGGAGCAGCCGCAATTCGCTGTCATCAGCCCGGCAAAGGATCACCGACTTGAGCCTGGATGGTGAGAACCGCCTACGCACGAGCTCTGCAGAAAATACAGCCTGGCCCATGAGATACATGCCAAGCCTGTGCGCTTTCGCCTGGATGACCACGACATCACGGCCCGCGAGATCGACCTGGCGCAAGCGGCTTATCGTCCGCGGCCCGTCACGCAGGATGATCGCATCGACCAAACGCCGCGCGCAGCTGTCAGTGCGAGCGACAATCTGAAACTCCTCGACCAACGTTCCACCGATACCGTTCCAATAGCTCCGGATCATCGGCGTCTCGTGTTTGCTCATTCAGGCACCGTCGCTAATCGGTGGTTCCGACGAGTAGACATAGCCCGATTCCGTACTGGCCACGACGTGTTGCGTACTGGCCCATGTGTTTGCGGATTGAACCACGGGCCGCGTCTTGACACCCGTGCTACTCTGATCCCGATCAAGAGAGGCGCGAGGGTTCTGGCCCGTCGACCGCCCGGCAACCTGCAGAACGCCAGCAAGGTGCCAAAGCCAGCCCGGAAACGGGAACGATAGGGCTCGAGCCGAGCAACAAACGGCGTCGAGTCCCGCGGAAATCCGCGGGATTTTCGTTTTCGGGAAGGCGGTCGCCGGCCAGTGACCTCCCGCCAGGGAGGAACAGATGGCCAGTCCGGATCGGGTCGGGCAGTCCGAGCCGGCGGGCGCCGACCGAGCGACCGGGATCCCACCCGACACGCTCGGCTACGCAAGCGAGCTTCCCGCAGGCGTCCTTCGGGGACATGCGCACGGTCGATCCGATCGCCCCCGCCGCTCGAGCGGGAGCCTTCGGCCGCGGAGCTCGTTCGCCTCGCGATTCCGGTCGTCGGCGAGATCGAGCGGGCGCTTCGCGCGAGACCGTCCGACCCGGGCCGACACCCGCCTGGCGTTCTCGGAGGCGGCAGAACCAGCTCACGGGAGCCTGGGGCATCGTCGTCTGCCGCCAGAACGACGGCGGCAGCTCAATCGCGCCCGTTCGCGGAGCTCCTGTCCACGGACGACGAGTTGACTCCCGCAGGCCCGGCGCGAACGCCGACGCGCTCGGCGGTGCGCCTCGAACAAGGGAGCTCAGCCTCGTCGCCTTCCAGCGAGCCCGGACGACGGAGTCTCCCCGCCGCTTCGTCATGCTGGCCGGCCGGATGGAGCGCCGAGCGGCGGGACCGGCGGCGCTCACCTTCCTCGCACGTGCTCCTCGTCACGCCCTTCGAGATCGCGCAGTGGCGCGAGCCCGATGGTCGAAGGCGAACGATCCTCCACTGAAACCGCCGCCACGAAAGAAAGGACCAGGACCATGCCAAGAACGGCCCCAGGCAACGTCACCCGCCAGGCTCTCCGCGCAAGCGCGCCTGCGACCTCTGCAACGAGTACACGGCGCACATGAGCCACGGCGGCCTCGTCTACCAGTTCTTCCACGACGCCGACGGCGGCTACCACCGCCACATCGCGTTCTGCCCGGACCTCGGCCTGCGGGACGAAGGGAAGCGGGTCCAGTCGGAACGAGCAGGCTCCATGCGCTCGCGCCCGCTTTGCGCCCGGACGCCATCTGTCCGCCCGCCGGCCGAAACTGGTATCGCACCATGACAATCGATTGGACCCGGAAGCGCAGGCTTCCCGACGTCGCCGTTCTCGCCCTCCGCGGCCTCGCCGCTCTCGCCTTCGCCGCGGCGGTCGCCGCCGACATCTACGTCCTGCACTACCAACTGGCATCACTTCGCCCTCGTCGAGCGCGACGGCTGGATCGCCGACTACGGCCGGATCAAGAACCTCATCGAGACCCGCTACCCGAACCTCGACTGGGCGGTCACCGAAGCGCGGCTCGACCTCTACCGGCTCGACCTGCGCGCGAGGTTCCGTCTCGACGCCGCCGAAACGAGGGAAGAGGCCGAGAGCGCGCTGCGCGAATTCGTCCGCGCGTTTCACGACGGTCACCTGGCGCTCCGGTCGCCGGATCCTCCGACTTCGACCGATCGCCGCCGCCGGGCCTCCGTGATCTCCGCGTCGACCCCGCCCGGCAGGGCCTGCGAGTTCCTCCGGTACGAGGAGACCGACGAGCCCGGGTTCGATCTCGACTTCGGAGGCGCTGCCTCGTTCCGCCTGCTTCCCGGGGACAACCCCTTTGCCGCCGGCCTCCTTCGCGTGGACGGGCGCGAGCTCGGCCTCGTCCGGATCCCGACCTTCGACACGTTCGACTACCTTCCGACCTGCGTCTCCGAGTGGGGCAGTTTCCGCGAGACCCTGGCGACGACCTGCGAGTCGCCGTGCGCGGAGGACTTCGACCGCGCGATGACCGCGCGCCTTCTCGACGAGCTCGCCGACCGGATCCGGGAGATTCGCGACGCCGGGGCGGAGATCCTGATCGTCGACGTGAGGGGCAATCCGGGAGGCTACGGCGAGTTTCGCGTCCCCGTGACGACGCTGCTCGCCGGCCGCGAGCTGCCGATGCCGGTCGAGCGAGGTCGCCGCCAGCGAGGAGACCGTCGCCAATCTCGAAACCGAGCGCAGACGCCTCGAGACCGCGCTCGCCGTCTGTCCGACCCGCTCGCCCGCGCGCGAGAGGCTCGAGGCCGACTACCGCCGCATCGACGTCGCGATCGCCGAGGCGGCCATCCCCTGCGACCGCAGCGCCGTCTGGTCCGACTGGGGCGTCGGCCTCCGTGCCCCGGGCTCGTCCCGTTCCAGAGCCTGGACGACCAGACGACGGCCGAGGTCGAAGCGGCGTTGGTCCGCGGCGCCGCTCGACGCCCGGTCGCCCCGCCGGCTTCCCGCGCCCGGACGCGCTGGCACGGCCCTCTCGCGGTCCTGACCGATCGCTACACCTGCTCGGCCGCCGAGCTCCTCGCCGGGGTCCTCCAGGACTACGCCGGCGCCACGGTCCTCGGCCAGCGATCCTCGGGCGCCGGGGGAGGGTGGATCTTCGGCCAGACTTCCTGGCCCCTCGAGCACAGCGGCCTCGAGCTCTACCTGCCCGACCACGCGAGCTACCGCCGCGACGGCACCAGCTACCAGGCGGGAGTGACGCCGGACGTCCCGGTGCGGTTCGACCCGAGAGACGATGACGCGACGAAGGGCCGGGCCCTCGTGAATGGATTGCGG
>CAWDUQ010000005.1:0-336352 GCA_963805495.1 uncultured Acidobacteriota bacterium
TAGAGTTCGACTCCCCATAGCGATCGAGGAGACAACTTGCTCGGAACGACGATCTCTCACTATCGAATCCTGCGCGAGCTCGGCGCCGGCGGCATGGGCGTGGTGTACGAGGCGGAGGACACGCGCCTTCGACGCAACGTCGCGCTGAAGTTCCTCTCGGCGGCCCTCGCCGAGGACGCACCGATGCTGGAACGATTCGAGCGGGAGGCGCGGGCGGCCTCGGCCCTGAGCCATCCCGGCATCTGCACCGTGCACGCCATCGAGCAGGACGCCGGACGCTCCTTCATCGTCATGGAGCTCGTCGACGGCGAATCCCTCGCCACCCGGCTCTCCGGGCGGCCCATGGAGATCGGACCGCTCCTCGATCTCGGCATCCAGATGGCCGACGCTCTCGAGGCGGCGCACGCGAAGGGAATCGTCCACCGCGACCTGAAGCCGATGAACATGATGGTGACCTCGCGCGGCCAGTTGAAGATCCTCGACTTCGGCCTCGCCAAGTTCGACGCCAACGAGGCCAGCGCGCAGACGACCTCGCCCACGGCGCCCCCGCGCGGCGCGGACCTGACCGCCGCGGGCACGGTCTTCGGCACGGTCCACTTCATGTCGCCGGAACAGGCGCGCGGGCTGGCGACCGATGCGCGGACCGACATCTTCTCGCTCGGGGCGATCCTCTACCAGATGGCCACCGGCGACCGGGCCTTCGAGGGGGACACGCAGGCCGTCGTCTTCGACGCGATCCTGAACCGCGATCCGCCGCCCCTCGAGGACTCGAACCCGGCGATGCCCGCCCCGCTCGGCCCGATCCTGGAGAAGGCGCTCGAGAAAGACCGTAGCCTGCGCTACCAGACGGCGACGGAGCTGAAGACCGATCTGCTGCGGCTGCGCCGGAAGCTCGAGGGAGGCCGCTCCGGCCCGGCGTCGGCCGCCGACTCGAAGGCGCCGGCGTCCCGGGCGCAGCGGTCGATCGCCGTCCTCTACTTCGAGAACCTCTCGGGCGTGAACGAAGACGAGTACCTGTGCGACGGCATCACCGAGGACATCCTGACGGACCTCTCGAAGATCAAGGGTCTGAACGTCTTCCCGCGCACGACCGTCCTCGCGTTCCGCGGCCAGAAGGCGACGGCGGCCGACGTCTGCCGGCAGCTTCGGGCGGACTTCGCCCTCGAGGGCAGCCTGCGGCGCGCCGGGAACCGGTTGAGGATCAACGCCCAGCTCGTGGACGCGGCGACGGGCTTCCCCGTCTGGTCGGAGCGCTATGACCGGGAAATGTCCGACATCTTCGCCGTGCAGGACGAGATCGCGCACAAGATCGCCGAGGCGCTCCGGATCAAGCTGACTCCCCAGGAGCAGGCGGAGCTCGCCGCCAAGCCGACGGAGAACCTCCAGGCCTACGACCTCTACCTGCGCGGGCGCAGCTACGCCCGCCGGCGCACGACGCGGGACATGGATTTCGCCCTCCAGATGTTCGAGAACGCCGTCACGCTCGATCCGAACTTCGCCCTCGCCTGGGCAGCGATCGCCAACGGCTGCGCCCATGCGCAGTACTGGTCCGGGCCCGGCGGTACGTACATGGAGCGCGCCCAGTCGGCATCGCTGCGCGCCGTGGCGCTCGCGCCGGACATCCCCGAGGTGCTCGTCTCCCAGGGCTGGATCCTGTATGCCGGCGGCCGATACGACGACGCTGTCCGCCTGACGCGGGCCGCGATCTCGCGAAAGCGCGATTGCGAGGGAGCGTACTACTTGCTGCTGCGCGCGCTCTTCGCCTCGGGCAAGTACGACGAGCTCGCATCCCTCGCCGAGCAGGCGATCGAGGCCGCCGGCACCGACTACAACGTCTACATTCCGATCATGAATGCGCTCGGCGCACTCGGCCGGGACGTGGATCGCCGCGGGGTCCGGCAGCGGCTCATCCAGACCTTCGAGAGCCACCTTCGCGAAGTGCCGGAAGACGCGAGGGCCCGGATCCTCTGCGGCGGCATGTACGCGCAGGAGGGGCGCATCGAGGACGCCGTCCGCGAGACCAACCTGGCGATGACGCTCCGGCCGAACGAAGCCACCGTCCTCTACAACGCCGCCTGCACCTTCGCCCAGATCGACCGGCGCGCCGACGCGCTCGAAGCGCTGCGGAAAGCGTGGGACGCCGGCTACCGGGACGCCGAGTGGACCCGGCGCGATCCCGACCTCGCCAGCCTCCACGGCGACCCGGAGTTCGAGAAGCTCTACCCGGCGCCGAAGGAGGAGGGGTAGGGGTCAGTCCTGACTTATTGAGTTTCGCGGCCGCAGCACCGCCTTGTCGCTGCGCCGTACCCCGCATACCATCGACGGCGAAGCCGGTTTCCGCCTCGAAGGGAGGACAAATGCGCTCGAGGTTCATCGCTGCGAGCATCGCGTTTGCGCTGACGACCTGCCTGTCCGCCGCCCCGGGGCCCAAGCCCGACGTGGGCGACGGCCGCGTCGCGTGGTTCGACATCACGACGTCCAATCTCCAGCAGTCGAAAGATTTCTACGCCAAGCTCTTCGGATGGGAGTTCACGTCGCTGGCCGGAAGCAACTATGCGGTGGAGATCGTCTCCGGCGGACAACCCATCGGAACCCTTCGCGTCGCCGAGGGCAAGATCAGCCCCTTCGACGGCGTGGTCTACATCCAGGTGAAGGACATGCCCGCAAGCTGCGCCAGGGCGAAAGAGCTCGGCGGCACGATCCCTCCCGGATTCCCGTTCAACCTGGACGACGAAAAGGGATCGGTCGCCGTCGTCGTCGACCCGGCGGGACACCCCGTCGGGATGTATTCGCGGACGCCGCTGCCGAACTCGGCGCAATAGACCCGGCGATGGAAGCAGACCTGACGATGGGCAGCCCCTCCCATCCTGACAACTCAACAAGTCAGGACTGACCCCGCGATAACATCCCCCCGCTCGAGGAGGCGCTGCTTGAGAGGTCGACTACGTTCAGAGTCCCGAGGTGCGTCGGCGATCGGTGCCTCGGCCCGTGGCGCTTCGGCGATCGGCGCGCTGGCCCTGGGGTCACTGGCGCTCGGGGCATTTGCCGTCGGCGCCGTGGCCATCTACCGGCTCGCGATCCGGCGTCTCGCGATCAGCGAGTCGCGCATCGGGGTCCTCAATATCGGGAATCTCGAGGTCGGCCGCTTGAGTGTTGCGGAACTCGCCGTCCGTGACTCACTCGAGCTCCCGGCGGGCACCAGCCCAGCCGCGCCAGAGAGCCCACACGCATCGTGAATCAGCAAATCAAGACTGACCGCCATTCGCACAAAACAACAAATCAGGCCTGACCCCTGTTCCTCCTGACAACTCAACAAGTCAAGACTGACCCCCATCCCCCAATTCCACGCTGAGGAGATGCAATGCGAACCATGCGCCTCGGATCGCTTTTTGCCATGCTGTCTTGTCTTGCCGTCACGATGTCGGCGCAGCCATCCGGGGTCGTGCAGGATCCAAAGGCCGCGGACTTCGGCCCTTCCAATCTCACGCACGTGCGCGTCGCGGCGATGGAGTTCGTCCCTCTCCAGTCGGGTCTCGCCGGAGACTGGAAGTCCGCGGGCGGGCTCACTCGCTATCCGTCGGTGAACGGGTCCATCTGGGCGGCGGCGCTTCATCTGCCGGGAGGATCCGTCGTTCGGCGCGTCGAGCTCGACTATTGCGACAACAATCCCGCGAATCACCTGTATCTGACTCTTCGGGAGTGCGACAACCAGGCGCTGAACTGCGCGGATGTCGTCGAGGTCGACTCAACGAACAACGGCTGTAGCTTCGTGTCAAACAACACGCTGAGCTTGCGGATCGACAACTACCACAAGATCTACGGGCTCTCGCTGGCCTTCGGCGCCGCAGACGCGTCTGTCGTCCTGGGCGGCGCCATCGTCAGCTATCAGCTCGACGTCTCGCCGGCTCCGGCCACGCCAACCTTCGGCGACGTGCCGAAGTCGGATCCCGCCTTCCAGTTCATCGAGGCGCTCTATTCGTCGGGCATCACCGCCGGGTGCGCGGGCGGCAACTATTGTCCCGATGCTCCGTTGACGCGGCGCCAGATGGCGGTGTTTCTCGCGAAGGCCCTGGGGCTTCAGTGGAGCGATTACTGACAGGGGCACCCCGGCTCAACCCGAAAGCAGCAAATCAGGACTGGCCCCACCCCCGGCGGCACGCCGCCGGCGGCGGTCATCGGGAACTTCTTGGCTGCCCCGGTCGGGGCCCCGAAGTCAGCAAACTCAGGACTGACCCCCTGCCAAAACCCCTCCGAGCGGGGATCGTACTTGTCTCAGCAGGCGTTCGCGCCCGCGCCCTCGAGCGACGCCAACGACAGCCCTGATGATGGAGTGTGACGATGACGATTAGCCGCCGATCCTTTCTGAAAACGGCCGCAGCCATGGGCGCCTCGCTGGCGTGGGGCGGGCCAGCTCGAGCGTCCACCACCCCGTGGCATGAGCGTCGCGACCTCTATCCCCACGGCGTCGCGTCCGGCGATCCCGATCCGGAGAGCGTCATCCTCTGGACTCGGCGGCCGTTCGAGTCGGGCGGGCGGCGTGTGCTCACGGTCGAGGTCGCCGAGGACCAAGCGTTCCGGCGGGTGGTCGCGAAAGCGTCCGCGCCGGTCTGCCCGGAATCTGATTGGACGACACGCGTGCTGGTCGGTCATCTCAAGCCGGCGCGCGTCTACTGGTACCGCTTCACCGATGGAGAGGGAAACGGCAGCCGCGTCGGCCGGACGATCACGGCGCCGCTCTCGAACGATCCGCGGCCGGTCAGTTTCGCCTTCGTGAGCTGCCAGAGCCTCAATGAGGGCAAGCTCAACGGCTATCGCCGGATGATCTTCGAGGACGAGCGCGCGGCGCCCGCCGATCAACTCGGTTTCGTTCTCCACCTCGGCGATTTCATTTACGAGGTCGTCGAATATCCGGACGAGGTGGCGACGCAGTACGACCGCACGATCTACGACGTCGGCCGGATTCCCGATGGCGGTCAAACCGGCAAATACCACTACCCGCTAACGCTCGAGGGCTATCGCGTCGTCTACAAGGGCTACCTGGCCGATCCCGACCTGCAGGACGCGCGGGCGCGTTGGCCGTTCGTCGCCATCTGGGACAACCACGAGTTCTCCTGGCAGGGCCGGCAGAGCATCCAGCAGGCAGGGGGCGAGCCGCGGCCGGGCCAGACGATCAAGGTCGCCGCCAACCAGGCATGGTTCGAGTACATCCCCGCGCGCGTGAAGGCGCCGAGCGGATCGCTCGACACGTTCGGCACGGTGGCGGTGACAAATGTGCCGATCGAAAAGTGGGACGACAGTGGCCTCGGGATCGAGCCCAACAATCTGAAGGCCATCAACAGCCTGATCGTGTATCGGTCTTTGCGATACGGCCGGAACCTCGATCTCATTCTCACCGACCAACGCACCTTCTCCGGCCCCGACGCGACCGATGTGGAGGGCGTGGAGAAGATTTACGATCCGGCTTTCAACGGGATGTTCTCGGAGCCGGCGATGATCGCGCTCGACGCCGGCCGCACAGCCAACGGCGGCAAACCGCCCGCCGAGCTCAGTTTCGGCGAGGTCACCATCCCGAATCCGCGAAAGGATTCACCGCCGCGCACGATCCTCGGGGCCGTGCAGAAGAAGTGGTTCATGGACCAGCTCCGTCGGTCCGGGGCAACCTGGAAGATCTGGGGCAATTCGCTGGGTGCCCTCGACATGCGGGCCGACCCCCAGAATCTTCCGGATGGGCTGACCAAGCAGAAGTGGCCGGCCGACACCTTCGCGCAGATCGGCAGTTGGGATTTTGGCGCCGCCTACCACGAGCGTGGCGAAATCTATGACCTCGTCCGCGATTCGAAGATCACCGGATTCGCGATCGTGTCGGGCGACCGTCACAGCTTCTGGGCCGGCTATGCCGCCCCTCTCTTGCCACCCGCCAAGTACGAGCCGGTCGGGCTCAGTTTCGTCGGCGCCTCGCTGATCAGCCACGGGACGATGGAGGCCCTCGAGCACCGCCATCCCAAGGACGATCCCCTCCGTGCGCTGTTCCTGGTCGAGGTGCCCGCGGGTCAGCCCGAATGGACCCACAACATGCTCTTGAAGCACGGCGTCCGCTCGTGCCTCGAATACGCGAAGACCTTCGACCTGAAGAGCGCTCACGCCCTTTCCAATCCGAGTCTCGCCCCCCACCTCGAATTCGTGGACCTGGGCGGTCACGGCTATGCGACGGTGCGGCTCACCAGCGATGAAATGCGGACCGAGTTCGTCTGTATCCCCCGCCCGATCACGCGAAGCGATCGTCCCGACGGCGGTCCTCTTCGCTACCGCGTCGTCCACACGGCGTCGCTCTGGAAGGCGGGCGAACGGCCGGTGCTGCGGCAGAAGGTCGTTGAGGGCGATCCGGGCCTTTCGATCTGAAGGGTCTTTGGGGGCCAGCCGTCTCGGGGGTCAGGCCGTGTATTCCTGTATTCCGGCTGGGGTCGGGCCGTCCCTCAGGCAGAAGCGAGCGCCCGGGTCTCCCTCCCCGAGGGATACAGGAATACACGATTGACCCGTAACGGTCTACGGGCTCTCGCTGGCCTTCGGCGCCGCAGACGCGTCTGTCGTTCTGGGCGGCGTCATCGTCAGCTATCAGCTCGACGTCTCGCCGGCTCCGGCCACGCCAACCTTCGGCGACGTGCGGAAGTCAGATCCCGCCTTCCAGTTCATCGAGGCGCTCTATTCGTCGGGTATCACCGCCGGGTGCGCGGGCGGCAACTATTGTCCCGATGCTCCGTTGACGCGGCGGCAGATGGCGGTGTTTCTCGCGAAGGCCCTGGGACTTCAGTGGAGCGATTACTGACAGGGGCACCCAGCTGAACCCAAAATCAGCAAATCAGGACTGACCCCTTCCCTACATTTGCCGTCGGCGCCGTGGCCATCTACCGCCTCGCGATCCGGCGTCTCGCGATCAGCGAGTCGCGCATCGGTTCGCTCAAGATCGGACATCTCGAGATCGGCCGCTTGTCCGCTGCGGAGCTCGTCGTCAGGGACTCACTCGAGCTCCCGGCAGGCTCCAGCCCAGCCACGCCCGAGAGCCCACACGCATCGTGAATCAGCAAATCAAGACTGACCCCCATTCCCACAAGTCAACAAGTCAGGACTGACCCCTGTCCCCTCACAGTCGTTCCCTTGGTCGTTCTAGGAACCGGTCAGCCGTGCGATGGGTCTACTCGCCCTGAAGTCAGCAAATCAGATGTCGTAAAGCGGCTGCGGCTGTGGCTGAGATGAGAGGGAATAACGTCAGCCTCCTGATGTCGGTGTAACGAGGTCGACTCTGGTGAGGAGTTGCCTCAAACGACGGGAGGCTGACGTGGAGAACTGTGGCATTGACGTGTCGATGAAATCAAGTTCGGTGTGCATCCTGGGGGGTCGCGGGGAGGAGGTTCTGGAGCAGACGGTGTCGACGGATGAGGCGGGCTTTGCGAGGGTTCTGAAGGGTCGTGGACGGATGCGGTGCGTGTTGGAAGCTGGGCCGTTGGCCGAGTGGCTGTCGAGGATCTTGGAGAGGCTTGGGCACGAGGCCGTGGTGATCGACGCGCGGAAGGCCAAGGGCGTGATCCGGACGAAGAAGAAGACGGATCGGTTGGACGCGCGCAACCTGGCGCAGATGGGCAGGACAGGCTGGTACACGGCAGTGCACCGCAAGTCCGTGGAGGCGCGAACGACACGGACGTTCTTGCAGGCGCGCCAGGGTTTGGTGCAGACGGCGTTGGCGCAGGGGTCAAGGATACGAGGCTTGCTGCGGGCACACGGGATCAAGCTGGGAGAGGTGCAGGAGTCGCAGTTTGCCTGGGAGGTGAAGCGTCTGGCCAAAGAGAAGAGCCAGGATCTGTGGGAGATGCTCGAACCGCTAGTCGAGGTGCGACGTCACGCTTTGAAGGCGTCGGAACAGATGCGTCGAAGGATGATCCGCCAAGCCGCGGCGCAGGACAGCGTGGCCCGGCGATTGATGACGGTACCGGGTGTGGGACCGATCACGGCGACGGCTTTCGTAGCGACGATCGACGATCCGCGGCGGTTCCGATCGAGCGAGCAGGTGGCCGCGTATCTGGGTCTGGTGCCCTCGGTGACGCAATCGGGAGAGCTCGAGGTGCACGGCCACATCACCAAAGAGGGCGACGGGCTGCTGCGCAGCTACCTGGTCGAGGCCGCGCACGTCTTGCTGACTCGAAAGCGCGGCACGTGCCGGTTGAAAAAGTGGGGTCTGAAGCTGGCCAAGAAGAAGGGCCACGGGAAGGCCCGGGTCGCGGTCGCTCGCAAGATCGCCGTTCTGCTTCACCACCTCTGGATTACCGGCGAGACCTACAAAGCCGCGGCCTGATCGCCGCCGCGAGGAAGAAAAACGCCAACGCCGCGACGAGCCGAGAAAGGGGCTTCGGATCCACCGGATCGCGAGTCAGTCCTGGGGCCTGACCCCGCTTCATCAGATTGCGACCGGTGCTTCCGACAACATCCTGTGGCGCCTGAGGCGACCACGAAGAGAAGCCTGAACCACCCCTTCCTCGGCTCGCCCGGCAACCGCGAAGGAAAAGAAGCTCAAGGTCACCGGGGGGCTTGACGAGTCACTGCCGCTTTAGAGAAGGACTGACCCCTGCCACCCCCGAACGGCCGTTCTATTCTTCTCCCGCGAGCGTGCCTGCAATTCTGCTTCAACTTATCCTCGTAGGCTCCAGCCGTGGGAGTCGCCGCGAATCTATCGCGGCCGTCACGATCGCGAGGCGTCGGAGGGCCGCTCGACCAACGCCACGAAAGGACAACCGTCGCCGTTTCGCCGGCCATGCCGAATGGGCCGTCCGGCCTTATGGCAAGGGCCTGGATACGTGAATTTCGCGCTTGAGCTCACCGTCGTACCGAAGCGCCTTTCGCACGTCGTCCTCGATTGGCTCCTGAGACGCGATCGATGCCTCGATCATCGCCTTCGCCTTTTCATGAGTGAGTGGGTCGGGCCCACGGCATCCGGCGGACACCGCAAGGACTAGCAGGGCGATCGATGAACGTTTCATCCCAACGGAAGCATACGCGCTCCAGCCCATCCTCAGAGACGCCGGCCCGGCCGCTACTCAACCCAAGACTGACCCCAATTCCCCGACCCCTGTCCCCGCCAGCAACTCAGCAAATCAAGACTGACCCCAATTGCCCCGGTCGATTCAAATAGGTGCTGTGCTTACGTCCGCTGCCTTCACTGGCGGGTGCCTTCGGGTTGGGCAGGACCTTGCCGTGCCCGAAATCGTCGATGGCTCACGGTACATCGTGTACGCGGGCAACACGAGTTTCGACGGCGAAACGACCCTGGGCGCCGTGGGCATCTTCTACGACCTGCAGGTCTCGCCCGCGCCCGCGTCGGCGACGTTCAACGACGTGCCCGTCACAGATCCGGCGTTCCAGTTCATCGAAGCGCTCGTCTCGTCCGGCGTCACGGCGGGATGCGGCGGCGGCAATTACTGTCCGGATTCGCCGGTCACGCGCCGGCAGATGGCCGTGTTCCTCGCCAAGCTCGTCGGGCTGAACTGGCCGGAGTCCGTCGCTCCGTAGCGTCGCTCGCGTCGCCAAGCTGAAAAACTCCGCGTCGTTGGGGTCAGTCCTGATCTCTGATTTCGCTGGTGCGCGCGACGACTCATAGGCAGTCCGTCCGCTCGCCTGCCTAGAAGGAGAAGGGGTCAATCGTGCACTCGTTTACTTGGGACCTAGACTCAAAAATCAGGACTGACCCCGTCCCGTTGCGACAATCGCACAGCTGGGGATACGGGGAGTGGCGCGGCGCGGGGGCTGGAATTCGCTGGTGAGTTGTTCCACGTCACCCCTCGAGGGGACTCAGGGTAGGCAGGGTAGAGGGTAGGGGTCAGTCCTGACTTCTTGAGTTTCGCGGCCGCAGCCGCTCGCTGGCTGGCCTCTATGACGAGGCTGGGCGTCGCCGAGGCGTGAAGAGCGCGCTCCCTCTACCGTACAAGTCAACAAGTCAGGACTGACCCCTCTCCCAAATACAGCGGGCGCCTTTCGGCGCCCGCTGTCGGCCTCAAGCGGCCCCACCCCAAAACGAGTTTTCTAGCTACACCCCGACGTCGCCCCGCAGTTCAAACACTTGTAGCACGCCGCGCTTCTCACCATGATGCTCCCGCACTCGTGGCACGCGGGCGCATCCGTGCTCGTCTCGAACGTCAGCTTCGACGACTCGCTCGCCCCGGTCCGCGTCACGGCCAGGCTCGTCAGGGGCGACGGCTCGTTGGAGATCGAGTCCCTGGCGATGATGCCGACGGCGCGCTTGTCGTCGGCGGACAGGAACTTCGACCCGAGCCACCGGAAGACGTAGTCGACGAGCGACTTGGCCATCGGGATCTCGGGGTTCTTGGTGAAGCCCGCGGGCTCGAAGCGCATGTGGGTGAACTTCTTGACCAGAGCATCGAGGGGCACGCCGTACTGCAGCGTCAGCGAGATCGCGGTGGCGAACGAGTCCATCAGCCCCGAAACCGTGGAGCCTTCCTTGGACATCTTGAGGAAGATCTCGCCGGGCTTTCCGTCCTCGAAGAGACCGACGGTGATGTAGCCCTCGTGCCCTCCCACGTCGAACTTGTGGGTGATGGAGCGGCGCTCGTCGGGCAGCTTCTTCCGGTAGGGCGCCGGGGCGGGCGCGGTGGCCTTGCCGACGTACTCGAGGGAGGTCCGCTTCTCGGGCGACTTGCTGTCGCTCTTGGAGGCGCCGGTGTTCAGAGGCTGTGTGCGCTTGCAGCCGTCGCGGTAGATCGCGATGGCCTTCAGACCCTGCTTCCAGCCTTCCATGTACACGCCGGCGATCTCGTCGGGCGTGGCGTCGGGCGGGAGGTTCACCGTCTTCGAGATCGCGCCGGAGAGAAACGGCTGCGTCGCCGCCATCATCCGGACGTGTCCCGAGTAGTGGATCGAGCGGGTTCCGTTCAGCGCGCGGAAGGCGCAGTCGAAGACCGGCAGGTGCTCTTGCTTGAAGCCCGGCGCGCCCTCGATCGTGCCCTTCTCGTCGACGTAGTCGATGATGTCGTGGACTTCGGCCTCGTCGTATCCGAGGCGCTTCAACGCCAGCGGGACGGTCTGGTTGACGATTTTGATCGTGCCGCCGCCGACGAGCTTCTTGTACTTGACGAGCGCCAGGTCCGGCTCGACACCCGTGGTGTCGCAATCCATCATGAAGCCGATCGTTCCGGTCGGCGCCAGCACCGTGACCTGGCCGTTCTTGTAGCCGTGCTGCGTCCCGGCCTCGAGGGCCGCGTCCCACACGGCCATCTGCGCCTTGAAGAGCTCGGTCGGAACGCCGTGCGGCGGCACTTCGTACGCCGCGTGGCGGTGCATGCCGATGACGTCGAGGAAAGCGTCGCGATTGGGCTCGTAGCCCGCGAACGGTCCGAGCTCCGCGGCGATCTTCGCGGACTGAAGGTACCCCTCGCCGCACATGAGCGAAGTGATCGCGCCCGCGTAGGCACGCCCCTCGTCCGAGTCGTACGGAACGCCGGCCGCCATGAGTAACGCGCCGAGGTTCGCGTAGCCGAGGCCGAGCGGCCGGAACTTGTGGGAGTTCTCCTCGATCGCCGGCGTCGGGTACGAGCAGTTCGAGACGAGCATCTCCTGCGCCGAGATGACGACGTCGCAGGCGTGCCGGAAGCTCGCGACGTCGAAGGAACCATCCTCCGCGTTGAAGAACTTCATCAGGTTCAGGGACGCCAGGTTGCAGGCCGAGTCGTCCACGAACATGTACTCGCTGCACGGGTTCGAGGCGTTGATGCGGTGCGTCGCCTTGACGGGGTTCCAGCGGTTGATCGTCGAGTCGTACTGCATGCCGGGATCGCCGCAGATCCACGCCGAGTCGGCGATCTTCGCCATGAGGTCCCGGGCCCTGTACGTCTTGTAGGGCTGGCCCGTCAGGACTTCCTTCGTCGTCCACTCTCCGTCCTTCTCGACGGCTTCCATGAACTCGTCGGTCACGCGGATCGAGTGGTTGGCGTTCTGGAAGAAGATCGACGCATACGCCTCGCCGTTGAACGAGCCGTCGTAGCCAGCGTCGATCAAGGCCCAGGCCTTCTTCTCTTCGTTCGACTTCGAGAGGATGAACTCCTCGATGTCGGGGTGGTCGATGTTCAGGATGACCATCTTCGCGGCGCGGCGCGTCTTGCCGCCCGACTTGATCGCGCCGGCGAAGGAGTCGAATCCCTTCATGAAGGAGAGGGGCCCGGAGGCCGTGCCGCCGGCCGAGAGCGACTCGTGCGAGCCTCGGATCGACGAAAGGTTCGACCCGGTGCCCGAGCCGTACTTGAAGAGCATGCCTTCGGTCTTCGCGAGGCCGAGGATGGAGGACATGGAGTCGCCGCAGGAGTTGATGAAGCAGGCCGAGCCCTGGGGGCGGGGCTCGATGCCGACGTTGAACCAGACGGGGGAATTGAAGGAGGCGACCTGGTTGACGAGGATCGTCGCGAGCTCGTCGTGGAAGGCGTCGCGGTCGGCGGCGGTCTTGAAGTAGCCGCCCTTCTCGCCGTAGCCGGTGATCGTCCCGGCGACGCGCTCGATCAGCTGCCGGACGGAGGTCTCGCGCTCGGGGGTGCCCATGCGGCCGTGGAAGTACTTCTGCACGACGATGTTGGTCGCCGTCTGGGACCAGGACCTGGGGACCTCGACGTTCTTCTGTTCGAAGATCGTCTCCCCCTTCTCGGAAATGATCGCGGCTGTTCGAAGCTCCCATTCGATCGCGTCGTACGGCGAGACCGAGGGGTCGGAATAGACCCTCGTAAACGTCAGGCCGCGAAGCGCCCGACCGGCCGCCCTGGCTTGCTCGAAAACAGCCGACTGAACCTCTTTTTCCGTAGCGCCCATCCCCCCGTCCTCCTTCCGAAAGTGCTCACGAAACGAATGCTCCGCCCCACTTTCCCAAAACCCTGGCTCCACCACTGGGTTTCTCTTTTTTGCGCGGACAAACCGCCAGCGTTGCTCACGAGGGTAAATCCGGCTGGAAGATCGAGTCAAGGGAAAAACACAAGATATTGGGGTGTGCACAGGAAGCTGTGCTTGGGATAGTGGGGGTTTGGAATGGTGGCACGTTCATTGCTGTTACGAAAGGCATGAAACGAAAAGACGGCCGGGGGCATCCCACCGACAAGATGGGTTGGAGCAATCAGCCGCGCGCAGCAAGGGTTTCGTTCCGGTCGGTCTTCGAGGTCGATGGATCCCGCCTCGCGATTGGTCACTTCAACCGTCCCCTGGATGACACGGAGTGTCGCTCGCTTCGGCGCGCCTGGGAGCTCGCGCGACTGCCGGGCGTCCAGGACTTCGAGGTCACGGCCAGGCAGGTGTCCTTCCTCACTCCCCCGCCGAGCGTCGACTCGACGTGGCGGTCGATCGAGGAGCTTCTCGCAACCCCCTCACTCGCCAAGGCTTCCTGAGAAGAGAGCGACCGGCAGGCCGGCCGCCGCCGGGATTCCCCGGGCAACCGCGTCAAGACCTCAGTGCGGAAAATGCAGGCCCAGAGCGATGGAGAGAAACACCGCCATCTGTCCGCGCGTCACGGCCTGATCGGGACAGTAGATTCCGGTTCCGCAGCCGCCCGTGATTCCGGCCGCCGCCAGCGCCTCGACATATCGGAAGAACGGGTGCGAGGTCGGGACGTCCGAAAACGACGCAACGGCCGGCGCGGGACTGACCTGGAGCCGGTAGTTGAACTGGACGTTGTAGACGCCGTTGTAGTTGTCCCCGGACCGGTGGAAAACCGCCTCCACGGTGTAGGACTGAGTGTTGTCGACCTGTACTGGCGGATCCACGATGACGGTTACCGAGTTGTCCCCCGCGCTGAAGTCTCCGGGCGACAGGTCGGTAACCAAGTAATGGTTTCCTTTTGGACCGATGGAGTAGACGGCGACGGAAGGATCGCTGGCGACGAGATCGTCGTAGTAGTTCATCGTGACCGACGTGATCAGCGCTCCGTTTGGCAGATGGAAGGGAAGCCCGACGCCGGTGCTCGGGACCCCCGGGATCGGTCGCAGAATGCCGCAGCCGATCACTTCGTAGGTGAGCGTGTTGTCCCGCGAGCCGGCTTCGCAGGAGCCGACGGTGTAAGGCGAAGTGTCCGCCGTGCCCCAATTCGGCCCGGCGAAGACGGGAGCCGGTGTCCGGTCCGCGGCCGCCTCTGTCCGAGTCATCCATCGGCCATGGAGGGCGACGAGCTCCTCTGCAGAAGCACCCGCGGAAAGGGCAAACCCGACGTGTGCGGCGGCCACAACCAGGACCTTGACGGAGGATCGAATGCGACGGTCTCTCACTGGCTACCTCCTGATCGGAAATTCGAGCGTGGGATCCCTGGCTGCAGAATACCCTCGTCCGGCGATCACTGGAATCCGCGGGCGGCCGACGCGTCCAGAAGGCCTAAACCCCTCCGGCCATTCAGCTTCCGGCCTCGGGTTGCGCATGCAGCGCGGCTCGACCATAATCGTGGGTTGAGGAGACACTATGTCCACTGTGGAATCTTCGACCCCGACTCCCATCACGACCGGACCTTCGGGCGCCCTCCTGTCGATGACGGAGAAAGCGATCGAAAAGGTCAAATACTTCGCGGGCACCATGCCCGAGTCCCAGGGCAAGCCGCTCCGGATCTTCGTCCAGGGCGGAGGCTGCTCGGGTTTCCAGTACGGCTTCACCTTCGACGAGAAGAAAGAGGGCGACGCGGTGATCGAAACCGGCGGCATCCAGGTCGTCGTCGACCCGCAGAGCGCCACCTACCTGAAGGACGCCACGGTCGACTTCGTCGAGGACATGCGCGGCGCGGGGTTCTCGATCACGAACCCGAATGCGACCGGCGGCGGCTGCGGCTGCGGAAAGAGCTTTTCGGCGTAAGAGCAATCCAACGTCGAATCGATCGAGGGCGCCCGAAAGGGCGCCCTTCGTGTTTTCGGGGGGCGAGGAAACGGGGCGGGAATCCCCGCCCCGGGCGAAGTCAACGAATCAGGACTGCCCTCTCTCGCTCCTCCTCGCATTTCCGAATTCGGTTTTCCGAAACGCGAATCGGGAAAATGATCCGTCGGATTCTCCACGAACCTTTCTGAGAAGATCCCGCGCGTGACGACGCGCTCGAAATTCCGGTTGGCGGCCGCCGCGGTCGCCGCGGCCGCGCTCATCGCGGCGGGGCGGCGCCTGCCGTTCGGCGACTGGCTCGCGGACTTCGGCGGATGGATAGCGGGGCTCGGCGCCCTCGGCGTGGCCCTGTACGCGGCCGCGCACGTGGGCGTGACCCTCCTCATGCTGCCCGCGGTGCTGATGACGATCGGGGCGGGCTTCCTCTTCGGGCTCGTTCCCGGCACGGCCATCGCCCTCGCCGGGGCGACCGCGGGGAGCGCGGCCTCGTTCCTCGTCGCCCGGCATCTCGCGCGCGACCGTGTCGCCCGCGCGGCCTCCCGCGACCCGCGCTTCGCGGCCCTCGACGCCGCGATCGGAGAGAAGGGCTGGCGGATCGTTTTCCTGCTCCGCATGTCGGCGGTCGTGCCGTTCGTCCTGTCGAACTACGTCTACGGGCTGACCGCGATTCGCTTCTGGCCCTACGTCGCCGCGAGCGCGACGGGGATGATTCCGCTGACGTTACTCTACGCGGGACTCGGCGCCACCGCCCGCAGGGCCGGGCACATGGATCCGGGCGCGCCGCCACCCGCGTGGAGCTTCGCGGTGTTCGGCACGGGCGTCGCGATCACGGTGGCCGTGACCGCGTACGTCGCTTGGCTGACGCGCCGCGCGCTGGCGGCGCCGGACCGGGCCGCCGCGATCCCGCCGGACTGACCGAGTCGGCTACGGGTTCGGGCTCGCCGGAGGCTGCGCGGCCGCGGCGAGCGTGTTCAGGGTCGCATGATCGCGCTGCATGACGTTCGTGCCGTACCCCTTCTTCGTGATGAAGTCGACGTCGACCTGCTGGTAACCCACGCCCTTCGGCAGGAGCTCCTTGCGGTAGTGCCAGACCTCGCGCCAGTTGTTGGCCGAGTCGATGGCCTTCGTCCCCGGGCCCGAGTACTGGTCCGAGATGGCGGCGGCCTGGGCCGACGAGATCCTCCCGGAGGGCGACGACGACGCGGCGGACGTCACCGCGTTGCGCGCGGCGGACGAATTGACCGTCGAAAGCCCCGCCGCGTCGCTCGCGTCGTCACCCGTGCGGATGGGTTTCCTCCCGACGTATGTGGGCGGGCCGAGGAGCACGAAGACCATGCCGCGGTCGGTCATGCTGCCCCGGACCTCCTCGGCCTGCACGAAATTCGCGTCGGCGAAGGCCACGCGACGCTCGAACGTGGTGCGGTACGGATTGTCGGGGTTGCCGGGCTGCGGGTTGCGGGTCTCCCAGAACTTGTCGACGAACTCCTGCCAGTCGCCGCCCGGCGTGAGCGCCGCCCAGGTCCGTTTTTCCTCGGCCGTCATGATCCACTTGATGGGACCGTCGGCCCAGTTCTCGTTGATCTGCTCGCCGGAGTTGGGCGGCAACTTGAACTCCTGGAACCGGGTGAACATCGAGTGATGGCCGGAGTCCGGATCGGCCGGCGGCGCCACGCTGTTGCGGGCGGCCTCGAAGGCGGCGATGGCTTTCTTCGAGTACATCGAGGGGTCGAGCGAGGCGTTGGGCTGGATCTCGAGGAACTTCACGAACTCCGCCTTCGCCTTGTCCGCCTGGCCGAGGTTCGACTCGCAGACCCCGCGGTAGAAGGCGGTCGGGGCGGCGAGCTGCTGCCGGGCGGCCTCGTTGCCGGGCAACGCGGCGTCGCTGTCGAGCTTGTCGAGCGTCTTGAGCGCTTCGGTCCAGGACTCGCCCTTCACCTGGGCCTTGGCCTTCTGGAACAGCTCGGGAAGAGTCTGCGCGGCAGACGCTACGGAAAGGAGCAGGAGCGTGGCGAAAACGGCGCCGATTCGCTTCATGGCGGGGCCTCCAGCTCGGATATTACGTCCGTTCGGCACGGCGGTATTCGGCTCTTCACGGATTCGAAAGGTCCGCCGGCGGCCGAACGTTCGCCGCATCGAGCGTCGCGAAGGTCGTCTGGTCGCGCTGCATGGTGTTGACCCCGTAGCCCTTGGGCCGTCACGAAGCCGATGTCGACCTGCTGGAATCGGCAGGAGCGGCCGCCGCCGATCGTCCCGGCGAAGCCCGAGCGGCGAGGAGCTAGTTCTCGACTCTTCTTGGGCGCGCGGCGTCGAGGGCGGCGAGCGTCGCGGGCTCGCGCTGGAGGACAGATCGGCCGTACCCGTTCTTGGTGATGAATACGACGTTCACCTGGTAAGCGGAGACCCCCTTCGGCAAGGCCTCTCGCCGGTAATGCCAGATCTCGCGAAAGGCGCCGGAAGCGTCGGTGGCCCGAGCGCCATCGATGTGAACCGAATTACGGGCGCCCATCCACCATTGCGACTCGAGGGACATGCCGTCCGAGTCGGAGGGGTCCTCGCCCGTCTGGATCGGCTTGCGGCCGGTCCAGCTCGGCGGTCCGAGCAGGATGAACACCATCCCCGCGTCCGTCAGGCTTCCTCGCTCCTGCTCGCCCGGCCGGAAATGGGTGTCCGCGAACGCGACCCGCCGATCGAAGCCGGTGCGCGCGACGTTGTCCTCGGAATCGGGCTTCGGGTTGCGCCTTTCCCAGAACTTCTCGACGAACTCGGCACGCTCGGCCCCGCCCGTCAGCGCCCCCCAGGCCGCCTTCTCCTCGGCCGTCATGATCCACTTGACCGGTCCGTCGGCCCACCGATCGTCCGGCTTCTCGCCCATGTTGGGCGGAGCCTTGAACTGCTCGAACGCCTGGAAAAGCGAGAGCGAGCCGCCCGACGCCGGTTCCCCGCCTGCCGTCTCGAGGGCGACCTTCTTTCGCGCCGCCTCGAAGTCCGCGACCGCCTTCTTCGAATACATCACCTTGTCGATCGTCGAGCCCGGATTCTCCCGCAGGAAAGTCGCGAAGTCGGCCTGGGCCCTTTTCGCGTTCCCGAGGTTGGCCTCGCAGACGCCCCGGTAGAACGCGGTCGGGGCGGCGAGCTGCCGTTGCGCCGCCTCGTTGCCGGGCCGGGCGGCCGCGGCCTCGAGGGCGTCGAGGGTCCTGAGCGCCTCGGCCCAGGACTCTGCCTTGACCTCCGCCTTGGCCTTCTGGACGAGCTCGGGGAGGGTCTGCGCGTCCGACGCGGCGCAGAGCAGGGCGGCAGCGAAAAACACGCCGATTCGCTTGATGGCAGGCCTCCTCCGGGTGCGATTTTACGTCCATCGGAGCACCGCCCGATCCCGGATGTTCGGCGCTCGCCTGGTACCCCTGAAACCGCCGGGCCCCGGCACGCAGGGGCGCCCCTTGCGGGCGCCCTCTCCTGTATTGAGGGGCGGCAGGGCGGCACGCGAATCGTCAGCGTGTCAGCGGGCGGCCACAAGGGCCGCCCCTACGACCGTGGTCTGACGTCGCTGCATTGCGTGAACAAGCTGTTGAGAAACGACAGCTAGGGTGTTTCTCCGCGAGAATCGAAGCGGGCCCGGGCCGCGTCGAGCGTCGCGAGAGCCACGGGATCGCGCTGCAGCACGCCGACCCCATAGCCCGTGCGGGTGATGAAGTCGACGTCGACCTGCTGGTAGCCGAGGGTCCTGGGCAGCAGCTCTCTTCGGTAATGCCAGATCTCGCGCCAGCTCGGGCTCGAGTCCTGCGCCCGGACCCCCGGGCCGAACAGGGCCTCCGTCGCGAGCGCGCCCGTCGAGCCTGCGGGCTCCCCGGCCGACGTGAGGGCGCGCTGGGCGTAGGCCGAGGCGCGGGAACCGACCGTCGACAGGCCGCTCGCTTCGTTCGGGTCTTCGCCCGTCCGGATGGGCCTGCGGCCGACGTAGGTCGGCGGGCCAAGGAGCACGAACACCATGCCGCGGTCCGTCATGCTGCCACGCGTCCCCTCGGCCTGCACGAAGTAAGCGTCGGCGAACGCCACCCGGCGATCGAAGGCCGTCTTGAAGGCATTGTCCGGATTGCCCGGCCGGGGATTGCGGGCCTCCCAGAACCGGTCCACGAACTCCTGCCAGTCCGCACCCGGCGTCAGCTCCTCCCAGCGCCGTCGCTCGTCCGCCGTCAAGATCCACCGAACCGGCCCGTCGGCCCAGTTCCCGTCGACCCGCTCGCCGGCGTTGCGCGGGAGCTTGAACTCCTGAAAGGTCTGGAACACCGACGGCCTGTCATCGACGTCGACCGGCGGTGCCGCGTTCTTGCGCGCCGTCTGGAACGCCGCGACCGCTTTCTTCGAGTACATGGACGGGTCCATCGATGCGTTGGGCTCGATCGAGAGGAACGCCGCGAAGTCCAGCCGGGCCTCGTCGGCTCTCCCGAGGTTCGCCTTGCAGACGCCCCGGTAGAACGCCAGCGGAGCGGCGAGCTGCTGCCGGGCGCTCTCGAAGCCGGGCTTCTCCGCCTCGGCCTCGAGGGCCGCGAGAGTCTTCAGGGCCTGTGCCCAGGATTCCCCTTTGACCTGGGCCTTGGCCTTGTGGAAGAGCTCGGGGAGAGTTTCTCCGGGCGCGGGAAGGGCGAGCAGGAGCGAAACGGCGGCGAGAGCACCGAGTCGTCTCATTGGGAACCTCTTGGGAAATTCTATGCTCTTTCTTGGTCCCTCCTTCCAGCCCAAAAGCGGTTGAAATATGCTCCCCGCCAGCTGTCATGGCTCAGATCTTCCACCGCAGCACGAACACGGTGTCGCGTGTGTCCGTTTTCGGGGCCGTATTCTTCCTCGGCCTGCTCCTCTGGCTCTTCGACGCCCTGAACAAGTCGCCCTACACGACCCTGCAGGGGGTCGCCCGGGTCCAGCCGGTCCAGTTTTCCCACCAGCACCACGCCGGGGCCATGGGCATCGACTGCCGCTACTGCCATACGACCGTCGAGCGGGCCGCCTACGCCAACATTCCCCCGACCAAGACCTGCATGAACTGCCATTCCCAGATCTGGTCGCAGTCCCCCGAGCTCGAGCCCGTCCGGGAAAGCTGGCGGACCAACCGCTCGATCGAGTGGGTCAAGGTCTACGACCTGCCCGACTACGTCTACTTCAACCACTCGATCCACGTGGCCAAGGGCGTCGGGTGCGAGACCTGCCACGGCCGCATCGACCGCATGCCGCTCGTCTCGCAGCACCCGACCCTGCAGATGTCGTGGTGCCTGGATTGCCACCGAGACCCCGGGAAGTATCTGCGGCCGCGCGATCAGGTCTTCACGATGGGCTACGTTCCGGCCGGCCGGCAGGAGGAGATCGGGGCGAAGCTCGCAGCCGATTACCATATCCGTCCCCCGATGGAGTTGACCGATTGCACGACGTGTCACCGATGAGTGGAGAGCGCGCCCGTAGTGCCGGGTCCGGCCGCGGGCCGGACCTCGCGGCCGCGCGCAAGCGCCTCGAGTCGATCGAGGGACGCGAGTACTGGCGCTCGATCGAGGAGCTCCTCGAAACGGAAGACTTCCGCGAGCACCTCCACCGGGAGTTCCGCGTGCCGGTCGACTCCGGCGTGAACCGCCGCGAGCTCCTGTCGCTGATGGGCGCCTCGATCGCGCTCGCGGGCTTGACCGGGTGCACGCGGCAGCCGACCGAGCGCATCTTCCCGTACGTCAAGGCGCCCGAGGAGATCGTGCCGGGCGAGGCCCTCCACTACGCCACGGCGCACCTCCACGGCGGTTTCGCGCGCGGCATCCTCGTCAAGAGCTACGAGGGACGCCCCGTCAAGATCGAGGGCAACGACCTCCATCCCGCGAGCCTCGGCGGCACGGACGTCTTCGCGCAGGGCTTCATCCTCAACATGTACGACCCCGACCGGTCGCAGGTGACGACCGAGCGCGGCCAGATCCGGCCGTGGAGCGCGTTCTACGCGGCCGTGCGGCTGGCCCTCGAGAAGGAGCGGCCGACGCGGGGAGCGGGCCTGCGCATCCTGACGGGCACGGTGACCTCGCCAACGCTCGCCGCCCAGATCGGCGCCGTCCTCGCCGAGTTTCCCGCGGCGAAGTGGATCGCGTGGGAGCCGGCCGGGCGCGAAAACGTCTACGCCGGGACGCGGCTCGCCTTCGGCGAGGAACTCGAGCCGCTCCCGTCCCTCGACGCGGCCGACGTCGTCGTTTCGCTCGAGAGCGATTTCCTGGGAAGCGGTCCCTCGATGCCCCGGCACGTGCGGGACTTCACCTCGCGCCGCGGCCCCGGCGCGATGAGCCGTCTCTACGTCGTCGAGTCGACGCCCAGCCTGACGGGCGCCCGGGCCGACCACCGCCGTCCCATGTCGCCGGCCGGCATCGAGGCCTTCGCCCGGGCGGTCGCCGCGGGCGTCGGGGCCACCTCGAGCCCCGGTAGCCGGGTCGCCGACCCGTTCGCCGCCGCCGTCGTCGCGGACCTGAAGGAGCATGCCGGATCGAGCCTCGTCGTCGCCGGCGAATCGCAGCCCCCGGTCGTGCACGCCCTCGCCCACGCCATCAACGCCGCGCTCGGCAACGCCGGCAGGACCGTTCGCTACGTGGCGCCCGCGGCGGCGAGCCCCTCGGCCCAGACCGCGGCGATGGTCGAGCTCGCCGCCGACATGGCGTCGGGCCGGGTGTCGACGCTCGCGATCGTCGGGGGAAATCCCGTCTTCAACGCTCCGGCCGACCTCGGGTTCGGCCAGGCGATGGAAAAGGTCGGCCTCCGCATCCACCTCGGCCTCTACGACGACGAGACCTCGCGCCTCTGCCACTGGCACGTGGCCGAGGCCCACCCGCTCGAGAGCTGGAGCGACGCGCGCGCCGAGGACGGAACGATCACGATCCTGCAGCCGCTGATCGCTCCGCTCTTCGCGGGGAAGACCGCGCACGAGCTGCTCGCCGCCTTCTCCGCGGAGCCCGAGCGCTCCTCCCACGACATCATCAAGGACGCCTGGCGCGGCAAGCTGCCGGGCGCGGGCGACGAAGCCGCCTGGCAGAAGGCGTTGCACGACGGCGTCGTCGGGGGCACCGCGGCGGCGGCGCGAACTCCGGCGGTAAAGCCCTTCCCGCTCGACGCTCCCGCGACGGCCCCCTCGGACACTGGCCTCACGCTCCTCCTCCGGCCCGACCCGACCATCGGCGACGGCGCCTACGCCAACAACGGCTGGCTGCAGGAGCTCGCCAAGCCCCTGACCAAGCTGACCTGGGAGAACGCGGCGCTCATCGCGCCGACGACCGCACAGAGGCTCGGCCTCACGACCGAAGACGTCGTCCGGCTGACCCTGTCCGGCCGCACCGTCGAGGCCCCCGTCTGGGTCATGCCGGGACAGGCCGAGGACTGCGTCACCATCCACTTCGGCTACGGCCGCACACGGGGCGGACACGTCGCCAACGGCACGGGGTTCGATGCCTACGCCCTGCGCGAGAGCGCGCGGCCGTGGAGCGCGCCGGGCCTCGAGCTCCAGAAGACGTTGAAGCGCGCGGCACTCGCCACGACCCAGCACCACCACTCGATGGAGGGCCGCGACCTCGTGCGCGCCGTGACGGCCGAAGCCTACCGCTCGAACCCCGACGTCGTCGCGCACATGGGCGAGCACCCTCCCGGCCCGAACGACACGCTCTATCCGGAGCTTCCCCGGGGAAGCTACGCCTGGGGCATGACGATCGACCTCTCGACGTGCGTGGGCTGCAACGCCTGCGTCATCGCCTGCCAGTCCGAGAACAACATCCCGGTCGTCGGCAAGGACCAGGTCCAGCGCGGCCGCGCGATGCAGTGGATCCGGATCGACCGCTACTACGCGGGCGGCCTCGAGAACCCCGAGACGGTCCACCAGCCGGTGACTTGCATGCACTGCGAGAACGCCCCGTGCGAGACGGTGTGCCCCGTGGCGGCGACGGTGCACTCGACCGAGGGCCTGAACCAGATGATCTACAACCGCTGCGTCGGCACGCGGTACTGCTCGAACAACTGCCCCTACAAGGTGCGGCGGTTCAACTTCTTCCTCTACTCGGACTTCACCACCGAGATCCACAAGATGGTGATGAATCCCGAGGTCACGGTCCGCAGCCGCGGGGTCATGGAGAAGTGCAGCTACTGCGTGCAGAGGATCAACCGCGCGCGGTACTCGGCCGAAAAGGAGAACCGCCCCATCCGCGACGGCGAGATCCGCACGGCCTGCGAGCAGGCCTGCCCGGCCCGCGCAATCACGTTCGGCAACATCGACGACCCCGCGAGCCGCGTCTCGAAAGCCCGGGCCGAGAAACGGGGCTACGGGCTCCTCGCGGAGCTCGGCACGCGGCCGCGGACGAGTTACCTCGCGTCCCTCTCGAACCCTCTGCCCGCCCTGGCGCCGGCGCCGAAGCCCGCCGAAGGCGACGAGGACCACGGCGCATGAGCGAGTCGGCCACGCCGCGCCGCCCGGGCGAAAAGGAAGGCGCCCCGCCGGGCGCGATCCTCGCCCCGGGCTACTCGTTCACCACGCTGACCGACAAGCTGGCGTCGATCGCGCTCTCGCGCCGCACGCCGCTCGTGTGGTTCATCGGCGCCGGCGTCGGCTTCACCCTCATGATGGTCCTGCTCGGGGCCCTCGGATACCTGCTCGTCAAGGGCATCGGGATCTGGGGCGTGAACCAGCCGGTCGGGTGGGGCTTCGAGATCGTCAACTTCGTCTGGTGGATCGGGATCGGCCACGCCGGCACGCTGATCTCGGCCATCCTCCTCCTGCTGCGGCAGCCCTGGCGCAATTCGATCAACCGGTTCGCCGAGGCCATGACGATCTTCGCCGTCGCCTGCGCGGGCCTGTACCCGGCGTTTCACACCGGCCGGCCGTGGCTCGACTACTGGCTGCTGCCCTACCCCAACACGATGGGCATGTGGCCCAACTTCCGCAGCCCCCTCATATGGGACGTCTTCGCCGTCTCGACGTACGCGACGGTGTCGCTGCTCTTCTGGTACGTCGGCATGATCCCGGACCTCGCGACGCTGCGCGACCGGGCCAAGAAGCTCTGGGCCAAGATTCTCTACGGGATGCTCGCAATGGGCTGGCGCGGCTCGGCCCGCCACTGGCACCGTTACGAGACGGCCTCGCTGCTGCTCGCCGGGCTCGCGACACCCCTCGTCGTCTCGGTCCACACCGTCGTGTCCTTCGACTTCGCGGCGGGCATCGTGCCCGGCTGGCACGCGACGATCTTCCCGCCTTACTTCGTGGCCGGCGCCATCTATGCGGGCTTCGCGATGGTCCTGACGCTCGCGATCCCGCTCCGAAAGGTCTACGGCCTCCAGGACTTCATCACCGCGAAGCACCTCGACAACATGGCCAAGATCCTGCTCGCGACGGGGCTGATCGTCGGCTACGGCTACCTGGTCGAAGCCTTCATGTCCTTCTACAGCGGCAACCCCTACGAGCGCTACGTGATCTGGAACCGCCTGCACGGGCCGTACAAGCACATGTACTGGGTGCTCCTCTTCTGCAACCTCATCGCGCCCCAGGCGCTCTGGTTCCGCAAGGTCCGCCACAACATCCCGGCGCTCTTCGGCATGGCGATGATCGTCAACGTCGGCATGTGGCTGGAGCGCTACGTGATCGTCGTGGTCAGCCTGTCGCGCGACTTCCTTCCGTCGTCCTGGGGCATGTACAAGGGCACGATCTTCGACTGGGCCACCTTCGTCGGCTCGATCGGCCTCTTCATCGCGCTGCTCTTCCTCTTCATCCGCCTCCTGCCGATGATCTCCATCTTCGAGATGCGCGCGATCCTGCCGGAGGCGAAGGTGGCCGAGGAGAAGGAATGAGCGCCGGCAAACTCTACGGCCTCATGGCCGAGTTCGAGAACCCGCAAGACCTCGTCGAGGCCGCGCGCCGGGTGCGCGAGTCCGGGTTCACGAAGCTCGACGCCTACTCGCCGTACCCCATCGAGGCCCTGACCGAGGCGCTCGACATCCACGACCGGAAGCTCCCGGCCGTCGTCCTCGGGGGCGGCATTCTCGGCGGCCTCTGCGGCTACGCCCTGTGCTACTGGACCTCCGTCATCGCCTACCCCCTGAACATCGGGGGCAAGCCCTTCCACAGCGTCCCGGCCTTCATCGTCCCGACCTTCGAGACGACGATCCTCTTCGCCGCCTTCTCCGCCGTTCTCGGCATGCTGGCCCTGAACGGCCTTCCGATGCCCTACCACCCCGTCTTCAACACCCCGCGCTTCGCGCTCGCCTCGCGCGACCGCTTCTTTCTCTGCATCGAGGCGCGCGATCCGAAGTTCGACCACGACGAGACCTGGGCCTTGCTGACGAAGCTCGGGCCGCGGGTCGTGATGGACGTGGAGGAATGAGGTTGCGCCGCGCCCTGCCCCTCCTGCTCGCCGCGGCATCGCTCGCCGGCTGCCGCCGCGACATGCAGGACCAGCCCAAGTACAAGGACCTGCGCGGGTCCGCGTTCTTCGAGGACCGGCGTTCGGCGCGCCCGCTCGTCGAGGACACGGTCGCCCGGGGGATCCCCTACGGCGACACGGCGTTTCTGACGGGCAAGACGAACGGCCAGCCGGTCGCCGACCTTCCCGTGCCGCTGACGCGGGAGCTGCTCGAGCGCGGGCGCGACCGTTTCGGAATCTTCTGCACGCCCTGCCACGGCCTGACCGGCAACGGGCTCGGGATCGTCGTTCAGCGCGGGTTTCGCCAGCCGCCGTCCTTCGCGATCGATCGCCTCCGCGCCGCGCCCGTCGGCTACTTCTTCGACGTCCAGTCGAACGGCTTCGGCGCGATGATGGACTACCGGGCGCAGGTCCCGCCGGCGGACCGCTGGGCGATCGCGGCCTACGTGCGCGCCCTCCAGCTCTCCCAGAGCGCGACGCTCGCGGACGTGCCGGCCGAGGCGCGCGGCCCGCTCGAGAGCCCTGACGCTGCGCCGAAGGCGGCGCCGCTGCCGATCGGAGCGGACGACTGGACGAAGGCGGTCGAGATCGAAAAGGACTTCTCGCGGCCCGGAGGCGAGGGACACTGATGGACGTTTCGAACGACCCTCGCCTGCCGGAAGCGACCGGCCGCGCCGCGAAACGCGCCCTCGCCGTCGGCGTGCTCGCCCTGGCCGTCTCCGCCGTCGGCGCGTTCGCGAACCCGACGCAGTTCCACCGATCGTACCTCGCGGCGTTCGTGTTCTGGAACGGCCTCGCGGTCGGATCGCTCGCCGTCCTCATGCTGCAGTACCTGACGGGCGGCGCCTGGGGCATCACCATCCGGCGCGAGCTCGAAGCCGCGACGCGCACGCTCCCGCTCGGCCTCGTTTTCTTCGTTCCGGTCGCCCTCGGGCTGCACCGCGTCTACGAGTGGTCGCACGCCGACATCGTCGCGAAGGACGAGCTCCTCCAGAAGAAGGCGCTCTACCTGAACGCGCCCTTCTTTCTGGCCCGCGCCGCCGTCGCGTTCGCCGGCTGGCTGCTGCTCGCGTACTTCCTGGGGAAGTGGTCGAGGCAGCAGGACGTGGCCGACGAGCACCGATTGCTCGACCGCAGGCTGCAGCTGCTCTCGGGAGGTGGCCTCGTCTTCTATGCGCTCTCGGTGACCTGGACGTCGATCGACTGGGTGATGTCGCTCGAGCCCCACTGGTACTCGACGATGTACGGCGTGCTCTTCATGGTCGGCCAGGCCCTCGGGGGCCTCGCGCTGGCCTCCCTCGCGGTCGTCCGCCTCTCGCCGCTCGAGCCCCTCCGCAGCTTCCTCGGCGGCCGGCACCTCCACGACCTCGGCAAAATGATGTTTGCCTTCGTGATGGTCTGGGCGTACGTCAGCTTCTCGCAGTACCTGATCGTCTGGTCCGGAAACCTCCCGGAGGAGATCGGCTGGTACCTCGCGCGGTTCCGCGGGGGGTGGGGCGCGCTCGGGCTCGCGATCCTGCTCTTCCAATTCGTTCTGCCGTTCCTCCTGCTGCTCTCGCGGGAGGCGAACCGCAACCCGCGGCTCCTCGGCAGTGCCGCGGCGCTGCTCATCTTCATGCGGTTCCTCGACGTCGCGTGGCTCGTCCTGCCGGCCTTCTCGCCCGGGGCCTTCCGAATTCACTGGCTCGACCTGACCCTGCCGATCGGCCTCGGCGGCGTGTGGGTGGCGGTCTACGCGAGGAACCTCGCCGCCCGCCCGCTCCTGCCCGTCCACGACCCCGGTTTCGAGGAGGCGCTCGCCCATGGACGCGAATAGCCGCAAGCCCAACGCGCACGGCGTGGCGGCCGAGCCCGACCGCGTGAGGACGTCGGTCGCGGTGGGTCTCGGGCTCGTGCTCGTGGGCTCGAGCATCGTCGGCGTGGCCCTGACGTTCGCGCTCTTCCGGCGCAACGAGACCCGCTCCACGACGAAGGACGAGGCCTCGATTGCCGCCGCCGGCATGGAGCGGCGGGAGGACGCCGCACCGCCCCTTCCCCGCCTCCAGGTCCAGCCGGTCCGGCATTGGAAGGAATTCCGCTCGGCCGAGGTCGAGCGGCTCACGACCTACGGCTGGATGGACCGGACCTCGGGCGTCGTGCACATCCCGATCGATCGCGCGATCGACCTCGTCGCCGAACGCGGCGTCGGGCCGCTCGCGCCGCTCGTACCCGCGCCCGCGGCGACGCCGGTTGCCGAGGTGAAGAAGTGACGCGGAACGCAGCGGTCGTTCTCCTGACGCTCGCGTTGTCCGCGCCCGTCGCGGCCCAGTCCTCCATGGCGCCGCCGCCGGGAGAGCTCGTGCGGGCCGACGAGAAGCCGGTGATGTTGAAGGACATCGGGATCGACCAGCGCCTGAACGAGAGCCTGCCGCTCGCCCTCCCCTTCCGGGACGAGGTCGGGCGGACGGTCACGCTCGGCGACTACTTCGGAAAGCGGCCGGTCGTCCTCGCGCTCGTCTACTACAACTGCCCGATGCTCTGCACCCAGGTCTTGAACGGTCTCGTCGCGTCCCTGAACGTCATGTCGCTCGAGGCCGGACAGGACTTCGACGTCGTCGCCGTCAGCTTCGACACGCGCGAGACGCCGGCCATGGCCGCGGCCAAGAAGGAGGCCTACCTGTCCCGGTACAAACACCCCGCCGCGGCGGCGGGCTGGCACTTCCTGACCGGAGACGCCGCGTCGGTCGAGGCGCTGACGAAGGCCGCGGGGTTCCGCTACCGCTACGACGAGAAGCTCGAGCAGTTCGCGCACGCGAGCGCGATCATGGTCGCGACTCCCGAGGGCCGCCTCGCCCGGTACTTCTACGGGATCGAGTACCCGCCGCGGGACCTGCGCCTGGGTCTCGTCGAGGCCTCGGCCGGGCGCATCGGCACGCCCGTCGACCAGGTCCTGCTCTACTGCTTCCACTACGACCCGGCCAGCGGAAAGTACGGACCGGTGATCGTCAACATCATCCGCATCGCCGGTCTCGCGACCGTCCTCATGATCGGGCTCGGGATGCTGGCGATGTCCCGCCGCCGCGCCCGCAGGCTCGACGCCGCGCACGGAGAGGTCCGCTGATGCCCCAGCTCTTCCCCGAGCAGGCGTCCTCGTTCGCGTCACACGTCGACGCCCTCTACGGCTTCATGATCGCCGTCACGGCGTTTTTCTCGATCCTGATCGGGACGCTCGTCGTCGTTTTCGCGATCAAGTACCGCCGCCGCCCAGGACACGAGGTGGCCACCGAGATCCACGAGTCGGGCACGCTCGAGATCGCCTGGACGATCGTCCCGTTCCTGATCGTGCTCGTCATGTTCTTCTGGGGCGCCTCCGTCTGGTTCCGGATCACGCGGCCGCCCGCCAACGCGATCGACGTCTACGTCACGGCCAAGCAGTGGATGTGGAAGATCCAGCACGCCGACGGCCACCGGGAGATGAACGAGCTCCACGTCCCCGTGGGCCAGCCGGTGCGCCTCACGATGGCGTCCGAGGACGTCATCCACAGCTTCTTCGTGCCGGCCTTCCGCTTCAAGCGCGACGTCGTGCCGGGGCGGTTCTCGACGGCCTGGTTCGAGGCCGTCAAGCCCGGCAAGTACCACCTCTTCTGCGCCGAGTACTGCGGGACCCGCCACTCGGGCATGATCGGCTGGATCTACGCCATGACGCCGGCCGACTACCAGGCCTGGGTCGCGGGAGGCACGGCCGGCGAGTCGCTCGCCGCGGCCGGCGCCAAGCGGTTCGTCGAGCAGGCCTGCAACAATTGCCACGGCGAGGTGAAAGGCGCGCGCGGCCCGTCGCTGATCGGCATCTTCGGCAAGCCCGTGCGCACCCAGTCCGGGACCGTCCTCGTCGACGAGGCGTACCTGCGCGAGTCGATCACCAACCCGCAGGCGAAGCTCGTCGAGGGTTTCCCGCCCATCATGCCGACCTACCAGGGCCTCATCAGCGAGGAGGGTCTCCTGCAGCTGACGGCCTACATCAAGTCCCTGTCTCCCGCGGCCGCCTCGGCGCCGGCCGTCCCGGCGCCCGCCGCCGTCGCCGCGCCGGAAAGGAAGCCCGCAAAACCATGAGCGCCCACGCCCCCGCCGAGTCCGCGGCCCGCCGCCCGAACTACCTGAACTCGGGCTACGGCGTGAAGTCCTGGCTCCTGACGCTCGACCACAAGCGGATCGCCATCCTGTACCTGATCGCCGTCACGTTCTTCTTCGCCGTCGGCGGCCTCTACGCCGCCGCGATCCGGCTCGAGCTCCTGACGCCCGCCGGCGACTTCTTCCAGTCCCAGACGTACAACAAGATGTTCACCACCCACGGCGTGATGATGGTGTTCTTCTTCATGATCCCGGGCATCCCGGGCGTCCTCGGCAACTTCCTCATCCCCCTGATGATCGGCGCAAAGGACGTGGCCTTCCCGCGCCTGAATCTTTTGTCCTGGTACCTCATGGTGGTCGGCGGCCTGATCTCGCTGTGGGCCGTGGTGCACGGCGGCGTCGATACGGGCTGGACCTTCTACACGCCGTACTCGACGGTGTACTCGAACGGCTGGGTCGTCGTCACGGCGGTCGGGATCTTCATCGCGGGGTTCTCCTCGATCCTGACCGGCCTCAACTTCCTGGTCACGATCCACACCATGCGCGCGCCCGGGATGGGCTGGACGCGCATGCCCCTCTTCTGCTGGAGCATGTACGCGACCGCCATCATCCAGATCCTGGGCACGCCGGTCATCGCGATCACGATCCTCCTCGTCGGGGCCGAGCGACTCTTCCACCTCGGCATCTTCGATCCCGCGCAGGGCGGCGACCCGGTGCTCTTCCAGCACCTCTTCTGGTTTTATTCGCACCCCGCGGTCTACATCATGATCCTTCCGGCTTTAGGGGTCATCTCGGAGCTCGTCACGGCCTTCGCGCGCAAGCCCATCTTCGGCTACAAGTTCATCGCCGCGTCTTCGGTCATGATCGCCGGCCTCTCGTTCCTGGTCTGGGGCCACCACATGTTCGTGTCGGGCCAGTCGGTCTATGCCGGGCTCGTGTTCTCGGTGCTGTCCTTCATGGTCGGCGTGCCGTCGGCGATCAAGGTCTTCAACTGGACGGCGACCCTGTACAAGGGCTCGGTGTCGTACCAGACGCCGCTCCTTTACGCCCTCGGCTTCATCGGCCTCTTCACGTTCGGCGGGCTGACCGGGCTCTTCCTCGCGGCGCTCGGCCTCGACATCCACGTGCACGACACGTACTTCATCGTCGCGCACTTCCACTACATCATGGTCGGCGGCACGATCATGGCGTACCTCGGCGGGCTCCACTACTGGTGGCCCAAGATCTCCGGCAAGCTGTACCCGGAGTACTGGTCCCGCGTCTCGGCGTGGGTCATCTTCATCGGCTTCAACCTGACCTTCTTCCCGCAGTTCATCGCGGGATACATGGGCATGCCCCGGCGATACCACGCCTACCCCGAGGAGTTTCAGGTCCTGAACATCATGTCGACGGCGGGCGCCTCGATCCTGGGCCTCGGCTACCTCATCCCGCTCGTCTACTTCTTCTGGTCGATGCGCTACGGCAAAGACGCGGCCGACAATCCCTGGGGCGCGACGGGTCTCGAGTGGCAGACGCCTTCCCCGCCGCCGACCGAGAACTTCCCGGAGACGCCCGTCGTGACGGGACGACCCTACGACTACCTGACCGGACGCGAGGAGCCCGCCGTTGGCTGACGCCCACGCCTCCGCGCACGACTCGCCGCCGGAGCTCAAGCACCACTTCGTGGACCTCGCGGCCCAGAAGGAGGCCTCGACGCTCGGGATGTGGGTCTTCCTCGTGACGGAAGTCCTGTTCTTCGGCGGACTGTTCACCGCCTACGTCATCTACCGGGCGACGTACCGGCGCGCCTTCGAGGGGGCGTCGAACCTCCTCGACATCAAGCTCGGAGCATTCAATACGGCGGTCCTGATCCTGTCTTCGCTGACGATGGCGCTGGCGGTCTGGGCCTCGGGGCAGGGGAAGAAGAAGGCCCTGATTCTCTTCCTCGTGCTGACGGTCCTCCTCGGCTCCGTGTTCCTCGGGGTCAAGGTCGTCGAGTACGCCCAGAAATTCGAGCACCACGAGGTCCCGGGCCCGAGCTTCGTCGTCCCCCTCGACGAGAAGACCCACCAGCCGCTGCCCCGGCAGAGCGAGATGTTCTTCTCGCTCTATTTCTGCATGACGGGGCTCCACGCCCTCCACATGATCATCGGGATCGGCCTGCTGACGTGGCTGGTCATCAAGGCACAGCGGGGAGCGTTCTCGCCCCGCTACAACACGCCGGTCGACATGGTCGGTCTCTACTGGCACTTCGTCGACATCGTCTGGATCTTCCTCTTTCCGCTGCTCTATCTGCTCGGGAGGCACACGCTTTGAGCGACAAGACTCACGGTTCCGGAGTCGGGGCGTACCTCGGCGTCTTCGCGGCGCTCATGGTCCTGACCGCGCTGACCGTCTGGGCCGCGTTCCAGCACCTCGGCATCTGGAACACGCCCCTCGCCCTCGCGATCGCGGTGACCAAGGCGCTGCTCGTGGCCTGGATCTTCATGCACCTGCGCGGCTCGCCCCGGCTGACCCTCTTCGTCGTCTCGGCGAGCGTGATCTTCCTCGCCTTCCTGATCCTCATCACGGCTTCAGACTACCTGACCCGCGCCTGGGTTCCGATCTATTCGCGGTAAACGTCGTTCGCGCGCTGCCGAAGGTCTGCGCCCGGGAGGGCGCACCGGCGGGCGGCTCGCCCGGATGCGGGCTCGACCGCCCGCCTGACCTCCGGCATCGCGCTCACTCCCGCGGCGCGCGCCTCCTCCGCTGCCATCGCGGAGACTTCGCGCGCCGCGAGCTCGAGAACCATCCGGGTTGATAAAGTCCGGGCGCAGTCATGGGACGTGCGAGCGTGAGAGCCGAGGCGAACTGACGATGCGCTGGATCGCCCTGCTCATCCTGGGGCTTCCGGCGGCGATCGTGTGCCGGGTGCTTCACGCGCCGGAGTGGACGATCTTCGCGGCTTCGGCGCTGTCGCTGCTCCCGCTCGCGGCCTGGATCGGGCTCGCCACGGAGCACGCGGCGACGCGCCTGGGGAGCTCGCTCGGTGGACTCCTGAACGCGACCTTCGGGAACGCCGCGGAGCTCATCATCACGCTGTTCGCGCTGCGCCGCGGGCTGACGGACCTGGTGAAGGCCTCGATCACCGGGTCGATCATCGGGAACACCCTGCTGATCCTGGGGCTCTCGGCGTTCCTGGGAGGGATCAAGCACGGCAGCCAGAAGTTCGAGATCAAGGCCGTGGGACGCCATGCCGCCATGATGATCCTCGCGGTCTCGGCGATGGCCCTGCCCGCCGTTTTCGCGACCCTGGAGAAGAGCGCATTCATCCGCGAGGAGGTCTCGGTCGGCGTGTCGATTCTTCTGCTCGCGACCTACGGCGCGTACATCTTCTATTCCTACTTCTCGCGGGACGCCCGCGCCGCGAATGCGTCCAGGCAACACCCCGAGCCCGCGGGGAAGCCCTGGAGCCTCGGCCGGTCTCTCGGCGTTCTCGCGGCCGCGGTCGTCGGGACCGGGGTCGCGAGCGAACTGCTCGTGTCCGCCATCGAGCCGGTCTCGAAGTCTCTCGGCCTCTCGCAATTCTTCGTGGGCCTGATCCTCGTCCCGATCGTCGGCAACGTGGCGGAGCACTACGGCGCGATCCGGTTCGCCCGCCGGAACCAGATCGAGCTCTCGCTCTCCATCGCGGCCAATTCTTCGACGCAGATCGCCACGTTCGTCGCTCCGGTACTCGTGCTCGCGAGCCTCTTCCTGCATCCCATGGACCTGGTCTTTCCGCCGATCGAGCTCGTGACGCTCTTCGCCTCGACGGCGATCTTCGCGTACGTGTCGCTCGACGGCGAAACGAACTGGCTCGAGGGGGTCCAGCTCCTCGCCCTCTACCTGATCGCGGCAGTCTCGTTCTTTTTCCTGCCCGGCCGGATCTGAGCCCGGGGCCGCTTCAGGCGATCGCCGGCGCCGCCTTTCGCTGCCCGGCTGCGAGCAGGACGGCCACCAGAATCAGCCCCGCGCCGGCGAGGACACGCGGCGAGAGCGACTCCCCGAGGACCAGGCTGCCGAGCACCACCGCGATGACGGTGTCGACCACCGGGATCGTCCCGATGACCGAGACCGGCACGCGATGCAGGAGCCAGAAGAGTCCGGCGAACGGGAGCGCGGTCCCGAAGACCGCGAGGTAGACGAGCGCGCCGATCGAGCCCGGCGTCCAGCGCATGACCGACCCGGGCTCGAGGGCCCCCGCGAGCGCGAGGAGGAAGACCGAGCCGGCGAGAGTCTGGAGCCAGACGTTCCACACCGGCGGCACGGCCGAGAGGTACTTCTTGTTGTAGACGTTGGCGAAGGCGGCGACGAGCGAGGCCACGAGCACGAGCGCGCTTCCGAGAAGCAGCGGACGGGTCTTTCCCGAAAAGAGGGTCGCCAGCGCCGGCGCCTCGATCACCGCGACGCCGCCGAGGCCGAGGATCGCCGACCCCGCCGTCCGGCCGGTCAGGGGCTCGTCGGCGAGCATGGTGTGGGCGAAGACACCGGCGAAGATGGGAAACGTCACGAAGAGAACCGCCGCGAGGCCCGAGTCGATCCACTGCTCCGCGAGGAAGATGCACGCGTAGTTGACGCCGATCTGGAGAATGCCGCTCCAGAGGATGCGCCGGGTCTCTCCCCGCGCGGCGCGGCGGCCTCCCCCCGCGAGCGCGAAGGGGGCGAGCAGGGCGCAGGCGAGCGCCATGCGCATTCCGCCGAACCAGAGGGGCGGCAGGTCCCGAAGGCCGATCTTGATGACGAGCCACGTCGAGCCCCAGACCGCGCACAGCGCCACGTACATCGCGAGGCGGCGGCCCGAGAGCGCGGACATAGGACGCGCATCCTATAGAATTCGCGCGATGTTCGAAGCTTCGATCGACCGCAGCCAGGGCAAGCCCGCGCTCTACCGCGACCTCGCCGCGTCGCTCGCCGCGATGCTCGAGGGCGAGACCGATGCCGTGGCGAATCTGTCGAACGCCTCGGGGCTGCTGGCGCAGGCCCTCGAGCGCATCAACTGGTGCGGCTTTTACCTGCTTCGCTCGGACGAGCTCGTGCTCGGCCCCTTCCAGGGAAAGCCGGCCTGCGTGCGCATCGCGATGGGCCAGGGCGTCTGCGGCGCGGCCGCCGCGCGCCGCGAAACCCTCGTCGTGCCGGACGTGAACGCCTTCCCGGGCCACATCGCCTGCGACGCGGCCTCGCGCTCGGAGATCGTCGTCCCGATCCTCGAGGGGGGACGGCTGCGCGGGGTCCTCGACGTGGACGCGCCGGAGCCCGACCGCTTCGACGCCGAGGACCGCGCGGGGCTCGAGGAGTTCGTCCGGGTCCTCACGCCGCGCGTCGCCTGGCCGACACCCTGACGGCTACGTCAGGGGGAGGCGGCCGGCGAAGCCTTCGTCGTACGAGTGGAAGTGGTTGAGGCCGACTTCGGGGTACTTCCAGCAGTAGTAGCCGCCGCCCGAGTCGAAGTCCACGAGCCAGACGCCCTTGATCTCGAGGCCCATCCCCTGGAGCTCCTCCGCCCAGGCGCGCACGACTTCCTGCCGCGCCTCCTCGAGATTGCCCGGCAGCTTCGAGAACCGGGCTACGGCCTCGGACGTGATCTCCTGGACCCTGGGAAGAAGCTCCCGGGCCTCCTCGAGCGTGAAGATCCGCCGCTCCGGGGCGGGTGACTCTCCGGTTTCGTCGCCTTCGTCGATTTCGACCTCGTCCCCCGCCTCGCCGCGGACGCGGGCCCGCACCGCCTCGATGAGCCGGCCGAGCGCCTCGGCGTCGTCGCCGCCGGCCGCAGCGGCGTAGGCCTCGAGCACCGGGAGCGCCTCCTCCGGCCGGCCGCACTTGACCAGCAGAAGCCCGCGCTCGCGGACGATCTCGGGATCGTCGGGCTCGAGCGCTTCGGCACAGGCCAGGACCTCGAGAGCGGCCTCCCACCGGTCCCGCTGCTCGAAGGAGCGCCGCAGGTTGAGCAGCACGCGCGCGAGAATGGAGCGGGCCGGGTCCGGCTGCAGGATCTCGGGGCCGACGGCGACGGGCTGCCCGAAGATCGTCGCGAGCCGGCGCGCCAGTCCCCCCGCCTCGTAGAGCGCGCCGCCGTCGAAGGGATCCAGGTACATGCCGTCGGGCAGATCCGGTCCGCCGACGACGAAGTGGCCGGGCAGTCCCACGCCCGTCAGCCGCAGGCCGGCGAGCCGGCCAACCTCGATCGCGAGGATCGAGAGCGTGATCGGAAGGCCGCGGTGGCGAAAGAGCGCCCGACCGACCGAGGAGTTCGAGGGCTGGTCGTAGTCCTCGTCGTCGCCGCGGAACCCCTCCTCCTCGAAGAGCACCTGGCCGAGCGCCGCGTGGGGCGCCGCGCCCGCGGCGATCTTTTCCCCGACGCGTGCGGCGAGGGCCGCGACGGCCTGGCGGGCCGCCTCGAGATCTTCGCCGGGGTCGACGAGCTCGGCAACGAGGAGGGCCCCCTCGAAGAGATCGAGCTCGGATGCCGCGGAAAAACGCCGGAACCGGGCCGCGATCGAGTCCTGCTCCCGCGCCATGGGGCGACTCTCTACCCTTCCCGCCGCGCGATGGCAACTCCGTCGCGCAGCGGAACGATGGCGGTCTCGAATTCCTGGAGCGCGAAGAGCCTCCGGTTGAACTGCCGGATGCCTTCCGTCGCGGCGTCTTGAACCCTGGCGTCGACGACCTTGCCCGACCAGAGCACGTTGTCGGCGACGAGATACCCGCCCCGGCGCACGCGCGGCGCCGCCGCCTGGAGGGCCTGCGGGTAGCCGTCCTTGTCGACGTCGATGAAGATGACGTCGTAGTAGCCCGTGGTCGCCTCGAGCGACGTCACGGCGTCCCCCACCCGGATCGCGACGCGATCCATGTAGCCCAGCCGCTCGAGGTAGCCCTTCGCCCGTTCCGCGTTTTCGGGGCTGCCGTCGGTGTAGGTGACGTGGCCGCCCCGGCCGACCGCGCGCGCGAAGAACGCCGTCGAGTAGCCGATCGCGCTGCCCATCTCGAAGACCCGCTGCGCGCCGATCGAGCGGGCCAGGATCTCGAGCAGGGTGGCGACGGCGGGACCCACGATCGGCACGTCGTGCTCGGCGGCGTAGGCCTCCATCTCCGCGATCACCGGGTCCCGCGGCGGCAGCAGGTCGAGCACGTAGCGGTCGAGCTCGGGAGCGATCAATCCGGACATGGCGGGATCTTATCTCCGTCGCTTCGCTTGCGAGGGGGTCTGCGCCTGCGGCGCACCGGCGAGCGGCTCGCCTGTGGGCTCGACCGCTCGCCTGACCTCCTCGCTGCGCTGCGCTCCCGCGGCGCGGACCTCCTCCCTCCCTTCGGTCGGGAGACTATCCGCGCCGCGAACGACAGGGACGGTGTCCTTCTATAATCCGCGGGTGCCGAGCCTTTCCCAACGCGTTCAAGACCTTCTCACCGACTTCCCACACGAGGAGCAGGCGCTGCTCGTGGCGACGCGGCGCGACTTCCACGCGCATCCCGAGCTCGCCTTCGAGGAGACCCGCACCGCCGGGGTCGTCGGAGAGCGCCTCGCGAAGCTCGGGCTCTCGCCGCGGACGGGGGTCGGCCGGACCGGAGTTTTCGCCGACGCCGGACCGGGCGGCCGGCGGCTGCTCTTGCGCGCGGACATGGACGCCCTGCCGATCCAGGAGGAGGCCGGCGAGCCCTACGTCTCGAGGAGCCCGGAGCGCATGCACGCCTGCGGGCACGACGGCCACGTCGCGATCGGCCTCGCGGCGGCCGAGCGGCTGGTGCGCCGGCCGCCCGAAGGCGGCCTGCGCTTTCTGTACCAGCCGGCCGAAGAAGGGCGCGGAGGCGCCGAGTCGTGCGTGCGCGACGGCGCGCTCGACGGCGTCGCGGCCGCGCTCGGCCTCCACCTCTGGAGCCCCTTGCCGGTCGGAAGGATCGGGATCAACCGCGGCGCCATGATGGCGGCCGTCGACCGGTTCTCGATCGAGGTCGAGGGCCGCGGGGGCCACGGCGCGATGCCCCACGAGGCGGCGGACCCGATCCTCGCCGCGGCGCGCATCGTCGAATCGCTGCAGTCGGTCGTGTCGCGGGAGATCTCGCCCCTCGATTCCGCGGTGGTGACGATCGGGTCGATCCACGGCGGCACCGCGTTCAACGTCATTCCCCCGAGCGTGACGCTCGCCGGAACGGCCCGCTCGTTCACGCCCGAAGCCGGCCGCGCGCTCCCCGAGAAGATCCACCGCATCGTGGCCGGCACGGCCGCCGCCTGCGGCGTCACGGCGACCGTCCGGTACGAGCGGACCAACGCCGCGACGGTCAACAACCGGGGGATCGCCGAGATCGTGATCGAGGCGGCGGCGCGGCTCCTCGGGGAAGAGAACGTCGAAACCGACACCCGCACGCTCGGCGGCGAGGACATGTCCGTCTACCTCGAGCGCGTTCCCGGCGCCTTCTTTTTCGTCGGCTGCGCGCGGGAGGGCGAGTCGCGGCCGCACCACTCGCCCCGCTTCGACTTCGACGAGCGGGCCCTCGCCGTCGGAACCCTCGTCCTGGAGGAGGCGGCGCGGGAGGTCGCCCGGCGCCTCTGACGCGGCACCGGCATTCGCGGGCCCGTCGCGAGCCGCGCTCCAAGCGATAATGCCGCGCCGTGCCGACGCTTCCCCTCGCGGCCCTCGCCGTCTATCTCGCCTCCGTGCTCGCCATCGGTTTCGCGTACCGGCGGCGCGCCGGCCGTGACGAGGCGTCCTACTACCTCGCCGATCGCTCGCTCGGCACGTTCTGGGGGTTCACGGGCCTCGCCTCGCTGACGACGGGGGGCTCGACGACCATCGCGCTCGCCGCCCTCGTCTACGCCCACGGGCTCGCCGGCCTCTGGCTCGACCTCGCCGGGGCCCTCGGCCTCGTCGTGCTCGGCCTCTTCCTCGCCCGGCGGGTCCGCCGCGAGGGTGCGATCACGCTGCCCGAGATCATCGGCCGTTACTACGGCGTCGCGGCGCGGCGGGTCGCCGCGGTCCTCGTCCTCGTCTCCGAGATCGTGTGGTTCGCCCTGCTGACCGAGACGACGCAGGTCGTCCTGACCGCCGTGCTCGGGATCGCCCCGCGGCCCGCGATCGTGCTGTCGACGGCGGTTTTCGTGGCCTACACTTCGCTCGGCGGCCAGTTCGCGGTCGTGCGGACGGACCTCCTCCAGTACGGCCTGATGCTCGTGGGAATCCCCGGCATCGCGCTCGTCTGCGCGCTCTCGGGAGCCGGCGGGCTGTCGGGGCTTCCGCCCGAAACCTGGAGCTTCCCGACCTCGGCCTCCTTCCACGCCTCCGACGTCGCGGCGATGCTCGTCCTGATCGGCCTCCCCCACCTCGTCGGCAGCGACGTCTACGCGAAGCTCCTCTCCTGCCGCGACGAGGACACGGCGCGGCGCTCGGCGCTCCTGGCGGCGGTCTCGAAGGTCCTGTTCGGGCTCTCCGTGGCGGCGATCGCGCTCGCGGCGAAGAAGGCGCTGCCGCCCATGGACGCCGCCGGCGTCCTGCCCGCCGCGGTCCTCGCCTTCGCCCCGCCGGCGCTGTCGGCCCTCGTCCTCGTGGCGCTCGTCGCGACCATGCAGACGTCCGCCGACGTCGTCCTGCTCTCGGCCACGGCCGTCACCGCGCGCGACCTCGCGCCCGCGGTCCTCGGGCGGACCCTGCCGCTTTCGGGCGCGCGCCTGCTCGCGCCGGTCTACGGGGCGCTGGGCCTCGCCGTCGCGCTCGCCCTCGACCGCAACGTGCTCGAGACCCTGAAGCTCGGCTACTCGATCTTCGCCGCGGGCCTGATTCTCCCGGTGCTCGCGGCGTTTCTTCCGGGCCGCCTCCGCGTCCCGACCGGCGGGGCCATCGCCGCCATGGCGGCGGGCGGGGTGGTCGCGGCCGCGGGCCGGTTCGCGCCGGCCCTCGCGTTCGGGCGGGATCCCGTGCTCGTCGGAACGGCCGTCAACGGCGCAATCCTCGCGGCTGCGTTTCTCACGGGGCGCCGCCCCGGCGGATCGCCGGAGCCTTCCCGCGCATGAGGTGGCTCATTCGCCCCGACACGCACCCGGAGCTCGTCAAGCCCGCGGGCCCCAACCTCGGCGTCGCCCCGCCGCGCGGAACCGAGGCGCCGCGCCGCGGGATGTTCGCCTCGCTCGCGCACAAGCAGTACCGCCGGTACTGGACGGGGCTCTTCCTTTCGAACGTCGGTACGTGGATGCAGTCGGTCGCGCAGGGGTGGCTCGTTCTGCGCCTCTCGAACTCGGCGTTTCTCCTCGGCCTCGTGGGGTTCGTCGGCTCGATCCCGACGCTGCTCTTAGCGCCGCTCGCCGGCCTCGCGGCCGATCGGCTCGACCGGCGGCGGCTGCTGCTCGCGACGCAGGCGACGCAGATGGCCTGCGCTTTCACCCTCGCCTGGGCGGTGTTCGGCGGGTTCGTCTCGGTCCCCCTCGTGGCCGGGGTAGCGGCCGTCAACGGCGTGGCCAACGCGCTGACGACGCCGGCGCATCAGACCCTCTTTCTGGATCTCGTGGGAACCGAGGACCTGACCAATGCCATCGCTCTGAACTCGATGCAGTTCAACCTGTCGCGCATCGTCGGCCCGGCCCTGGCCGGACTCGTCATCGGGGTGCTCGGGGAAGCCGCCTGCTTCGCCCTGAACGGCATCTCGTTCGTGGCCATCCTCGTGGCGCTCGCGTTGCTTCCCGCCCTGACCCCCTCGCGGCGTCGGGTCCGGAGCGCCTGGATCGACATGCGCGCGGGCCTGCGCTTCGCCCGGCGCCATCCGCTGATCCCGCAGCTGCTCATCCTGATCGCTTCGCTCGCCGTTTTCGGCACGCCCGCGGTCACGATGGCCCCGCTCTTCGCGAAGAACCTGCTCGGCGTGGGACCCGAGGGCCTGGGAGGCATGCTCTCGGCGGTCGGCGTCGGTGCCGTGGCCACGGCCCTGCTGATGGCCTCCGGCGGAGATTTCCGGGGCAAGGGCGCCGGTGTCCTGGCCGCGTCGGCCGGCTTCGCGCTGTCGCTCGCGGGCTTCGCCCTCTCCCGAAGCTACGCGCTGTCGCTCGCGTGCCTGGCGGTGCTCGGGGGTTCCATGACCTCGACGGCCTCGCTCGTCAACACGCTTCTGCAGAAGAGCGCTCCCAATCGCATGCGCGGCCGGGTGATCTCGCTCTACGCCCTGGCCTGGCTGGGGCTCGTTCCGCTCGGCAACCTGCAGGCCGGAATCGTGGCGCAGCGATTTGGCGCGGCCTCGACGCTGCTCGTCGGCGCCGCGGGCATCACGCTGACGCTGGTGCTTCTCCGCCTCCTGCGCCCGATTCCGCTCGAAGCGGCCTAGCCTAGGGTTTCCCGCCCAGGGGGGACTCGCCCAGACACTCGTACGCCGGCTCCTCGGGCGAGCGGATCAGGGCGAAGTCCCAGAGACTCTTCTCCCCTTCCCACTCGCGCAGCGGCTGGAACACCACGATGTGCGCCGGGCAGTTGACGCGCTCGAAGTCGACGACCGCCAGACCCGGCTGCCGCAAAGTCACCTGCACGTCGCGCGCGTCGGGATACCTCTTCTTGACGAGTTCGGTCGGATCGAGCGCCCACGGCGCTTCGGTCGCCACCTTCTTCTGGCGTTCCTGAAGCTTCGCGAGGTCCCCGGCGAAGGTCGACTGGTGGACGAGTCCCCAGTACGACAGGTCGAACACGCCGCCCTGGGCCCACTCCGGCTCCAGACTCTCGGAGGCGATCCGGAACCTGCGCTCTCCGAAGACGTAGTTCGTCGTCAGCGTGAAGCTCCGGTACCGTGGCGGCAGCTCCTTGTTGATGAACGTGTCGACGGCGATCCGGCGCCTGATTCCCTCGGGCCCGAACTCGACGTCCACCGCCGTGCGCGGCAGCACGATCGAAAAGGTGGCGTCGAAGCGGCCGCGGTCGAGGCGGTATACGTGCGTCTCGGAGAGCCTGGGGTCGCCGGGGTGGACGATCTGGAGCGCGACCTGCGGCCGGTCGTCGTAGCGAAAGTCGATGCTGCGGAACGCCACGAGCTCGTCGCACCTGGTCGGGTCGTCGCTCTGCGTGCAGCGGAGGGGAAGGTGGCCCGCGAGCAGGAGCTCCCACTCCGCGCCCTTGCCCCGCTTGAAGACGGCGAGAATCGGGTTCTCGAACGGCAGGCGCGTCCGCGAGACGAAGCCGACGGCGGGAATGTCGGGCGGCAGGCCGCGGAACGATCCGATGCCCTCGACGATGGCCTCGAAGACGCCGTCGCGATCGAGATCGACTTCCTCGACCCGCGTCAGTTTCGCGAAGGTCACGAAGCGGTTCTCGTACCGGGTCACCCGATCCCCCGACGCCGCTCCCTTGTTCCGACGCACCACGCGCGCCGGGGGGACGGGTGTGGGGATCGGCGTCGGCGGCGCGACGGTCGGGCGCGGCCGGGGCGCCTGGGCGGATACCGTCGCCGGAATCAGCGCCGCCGCCAGGACGAGGACGCCGGCAAGGGACGTTCGATTGTGGCGATGCATCGGTTCCGGTGATTTTACAGGACTCGGGAGCCGGTGGATTAGGCTAGCGCCCGCATGCGAGTCTTCGACTGCCACATCCACGTCCAGCCCTGGGAACAGATGAAGCCGGACGTGCGCGCCCTCATGGCGGGGGGACGCAGGGACCTCCCGGCGATCCAGGAGGCGCTTTCCGATCCCGCCGCCCTGCTGGCGCTCATGGACCGGGAGGGCGTCGAGAGGGCCGCCCTCATCAACTACGTCGCCCCCGAGGTGATGGGCTTCACTCCCGAGGCCAATGACTGGATCGCCCGCTACGTGCGCGGCCACGAGGACCGTCTCTACGCGGTCGGATCGGTTCACCCCAGGCACACCCGGGACGCCGCGGGCGACACCCGCCGACTCTTCGAGTCCCTCGGGATCCGGCTCCTGAAGATCCATCCGCCCCACCAGCTCTTCGCCGCCAACGCCTACCTCTCGGGCGAGCCGGGTCTGGCGGACGTGTATCGCGTCGCCGAGGAGCTCGGGCGGCCGGTGACGATCCACACCGGCACCTCGATCTTTCCGGGCGCCCGGAACCGGTTCGCCGACCCGATGCCGGTCGACGACGTGGCCGTCGACTTTCCGAAGCTCAAGATCCTGCTCGCCCACGCCGGCCGGCCGCTCTACATGGAGACGGCCGCGTTCCTCGTGCGGCGGCACCCCAACGTCCACCTCGATCTCTCGGGCATTCCGCCGAAGAAGCTCCTGGAGTACCTCCCGCGCCTCGAGGAACTCTCGGATCGGTGCCTGTGGGGGACCGACTATCCCAGCCCCGGTGTGGCGTCGATGCGCCGTAACGTCCAGGACTTCCTGGCACTCCCGCTGACCGAGGCGGCGAAAGAGCGGATCCTCTGGGGCAACGCCGCCCGGGTGTTCGGCCACTCCATATAATCCCGGCATGGCCTCCGTCCTCGTCATCGGCGCGGGCACGATGGGCCGCGGGATCGCCGGGGTCTGCGCCCTCGCGGGCCACGACACCCGGGTCTTCGACGCCGATCCCGACGCGCAGCGCGCCGTGCGCGGGCACGTGGAGTCGGCCTGGAGCCGCGCCGTCGACAAAGGCAGGGTGACGGCCGCGGCCGCGGAGGACGCGCGCCACCGGCTGCGCATCATCCAGCGGCTGAAGGACGCGACGGAGGTCGACATCGCGATCGAGGCCGTGCCCGAGGCCCTCGACCTGAAGCAGATGATCTTCTCGGAGCTCGACGACCTCTGCCCGCCCCGCACGATCCTCGCCTCCAACACGTCCTCCCTGTCGATCACGCGGATCGGAAAGGCCACGGGCCGCCGCGACCGCGTCATCGGCATCCACTTCTTCAACCCGGTCGCCGCGATGCCGCTCGTCGAGATCGTCCTGGGCCGCGACACCTCGGCCGAGACCGAGACCCGGGCGCTCGAGCTCGTCCGCTCGCTCGGCAAGGAGGCGATCCGCGTCCACGACTCCCCCGGCTTCGCCACGTCGCGCCTGGGCGTCGCGCTCGGCCTCGAGGCGATGCGGATGGTCGAAGAGGGGATCGCGAGCGCCGCGGACATCGACCGGGCGCTCGAGCTCGGCTACGGGCACCGGATGGGACCGCTCAAGACGACCGACCTCGTCGGTCTCGACGTGCGCCTGGCGATCGCCGAGACCCTCGCCGCGGAGCTTCCCTCGGACCGGTTCGCGCCTCCGGTGATCCTGCGCACCCTCGTGGCCGAAGGGCGGGTCGGCCGGAAGTCCGGCGAGGGCTTCTACCGCTGGGAGGGCGACAAGGCCGTCGGACCGGGCGAACGGGCGGCCGAGCTCGCGAAGAAGCGATGAGCGTCCCGGACCGGCGGGGCCTGAACCTCGGGATCGTGCTGACGGCTCTCGGCATCTTCTTCCTGGTGCGCCGCCAGCTGCACCTGAGCGGGCCGGGGCCCATCCTGCTGCTGATCGGGACCGTGCTTTTCGCGATCGCGGCGCTGCGGAATTTCCGAGGACCGGTCGTGCCGGCGGGGGTGCTCATCGGCCTGGGCGCGGGATTTCTCCTGCGCGAGCCGCTCGAGTCCTGGATGCCCCACTGGGCGACGCTGCTCGCGTTTCTCGGGGGCGGGCTGCTGCTCGCGGCGGCCGTCGACCGCTACGCCGGCCGGGAGCGGCGGCCTTCGACGCTGACTCCGGGCATCGTGCTCGTCACGATCGCGGCGGCCGCCGCCCTCTCGCTCAACTTCGATATGCCCGAACGCCTCCTCGAGCTCGCCTGGAGGATCTGGCCGTGGGCGCTCGTCGCGGCGGGAGTGCTGCTGGTCGTCCAGGGAATGCGGGGGCGCAAGAGCACGTAGCTCAGGAAAAGAGTAGGCGCGGCCCTTGTGGCCGCCCGCGGGCGGGGACAAGCCCCGCCCCTACGACCGGAACGCGGCACTCACTGCGCCGGCTGGCGTAGTCGGGTCCACGGTCGTAGGGGCGCCCCTTGCGGGCGCCCTCGGCAACGTGGAGACACGATGCGTCGCGGCCTGGTGTGAGGGCGGGGACAAGCCCCGCCCCTACGAGCGGAACGCGGTCGCAGCGCCGGCTGGCGTCGTCGGACCCACGGTCGTAGGGGCGCCCCTCGCGGGCGCCCTCTGCGACGCGTCGAGACACGACGCGTCGCGGCCTGGAGCGAGGGCGGGGACAAGCCCCGCCCCGACTCGGAAATTAATCCAGGTTCAGCACCCGGACGGCCTCTTTCGGCTTCTCCGCCGCCGGGGGCGGCGCGGCCCGGCGGGAGGAGAGGAGGCCCGCGGTCGTGACCAGGACCAGCGCGGCGGCGGCGATCTCGAGAGAGAAGAACCCCGTCGCCAGGCGGTGGTAGCGGTCGAGCAGGATGCGCGACGGGTCGGCGGCGGGCAGGCTGTCGATCAGTCCCGGGGCCTCCTCGCGGATGCGGTCGATCGGCGGAATCAGCAGCTGCCGGATGACGAGGGCCGCGAAAAACCCGAGGACCGGCATTCGTGTCAGGAGGGCGCGCGTCGCTCTCGGGGCGTCGCGCCGGGTCATCAGCCAGGAAGTCACGAACAGGGCGCCGAAGCTGGCCTCGGCGAGCAGGCACATCTTCGAGAGGATCGGGCTCTGGACCGCCGCCGCGAGGTCCCGGGTCGGCAGGACGCGGAAGACCGACGGCGCGATGACGGCCCCGAAAAAAACCGGCGGGGCAAGCGCCAGGGCGAGCGCCGCCAGGTGGACCGTGAGGACGAGCGTGTCGAGCCGGCCGTCGGACCTCACTCTACGGGGCCCACTCGGCCTGCACCGCCGGGGTCAGGCCCGCGGCGTGCGCCCGATCGAGGAGCGCCTGAACGGCGGCGCGCCCGGCCTCGCCGTAGCCCTGCGTCCACGCGTTGACGTACATCCCGACGAACCGATCCGCTTTCTCCCGCGGCAGCCCCCGGGCGTACTTCATGGCATGGTCGAGAGCGGCTCCGCGGTGCGCAAGCCCGTATTCGATCGAGCGCGAGAGGGCGCGGGAGATGCGGCCGATCCGCTCGGCCCCGAGGTCCCGGCGGACGACGTTGCCCCCGAGAGGAAGCGGCAGCCCGGTCTCCTCCTTCCACCAGCGGCCGAGGTCGACGATTTCCGTCAGCCCCTCGTCGCGGAAGGTGAGCTGGCCTTCGTGGATCAGAAGGCCCGCCCGCTCCTCGCCCGAGACCACGGCCTCCTGGATCCGATCGAAGGAGAGCGGCCGCATGCGCACGCCCGGCGCCCAGAGCTGGAGGGCGAGCGCCGCCGTCGTCCACGGTCCGGGCGAGGCGACGACGACGTCGCCGGCGGCGATCGCCGTGCGCTGGATCGGCTGACGCGCGACGACGACCGGACCGTAGCCGTCGCCGAACGACGCTCCGTGGGGGAGCAGAAGGTAGCGGTCGGCCAGGCGCGTGTACGCGTGGAAGGACACGGCGGTCACGGCGAGCTCCCCCGCCATCGCGCGCCGGTTCAGCGACTCGATGTCGGAGAGCTCGTGCGTGAACGCGAGGCCCTCGGTGTCGACGCGCCCCTCGGCGAGGGCGTAGAACATGAAGGCGTCGTCGGAGTCGGGACTGTGCGCGACGGTGATGGTCTCGGCGGAAGTCACGGGTCGGATTCTAGTCGCAGCCGGCGGCGCGCGAGCGAATCGAGGTCGCGGCGGGAGCCGATGCGAGCCCGCGTCGCGGGTCGGGGAGAGCCCGCGTTCGGGCTCGGAAGTCGCCGTGGAGGTCGCGGCGACTTGACTTGCGTCCCGGCGAACGCCACAATGAAGTCAAGAGCGATTGCAAGGAAAAATCTTGTACCAACGCGAGGGATGCTTCTAAAATCAGATCGCCGGCTGGGTTGCGGCCCAACCGGCGATTTTGACGAGCGTATGACCCATCAATCATTCGACAGCGACAGACTGAAGGCGATACGCCCTTTGACGGGGGCGGAAAAACTAGCATCTCGCCCGAGGGCTGTCAATTGGCTGTCGGGAGGGAGGTGACGTAATGGCTACGAAGAAGAAGGCTGCGAAGAAGGCGAAGAAGGCGACCAAGAAGAAGAAGTAAGTCAACGACTTACGCTTCGAACACGGTTTCTCGGGGGCCTGCGGGCCCCCTTTTTTTTTGCCTTGATTTTCCAGGTGAGAGGACACGCTCCGGCCGGATGCCGTCCGAGACTATATCTAACGTAATATAGTTGGCCGTGTCGCTCCCCCACATCCTGCTCGGGTTGCTCCAGGCCGAGCCGCGCACCGGTTACGATCTTGCGCGCGCGGTCCGCGACGAGATCGAGCCTTCGTGGAGCGCGGGCTACTCCCAGATCTACCCCGCGCTGGCGGCGCTGCGCCGCCGGGGGTGGGTCCTCCTCCGGACGCTCGGCCCCCGCCGTGGCCCCCCGAGGCTCCTCTACCGGGCGACCGCCGCCGGCCGCCGGGAACTCCAGCGGTGGCTCGCGGAAGCGCCCCCGCCTCCCCGCCGCAACGACGCCATCCTCGCCCGGATCGCGCTCCTCGACGTCCTCAACCCCGCCGTCCGCGCCGGAGTCCTGTCGGGACTCGCGTCGGTGCTCGAGGCGGAAGCCGCCCGGCTCGACGCCCTCGGTGCCGGCGAGGGGTCGCGCGGACTCGCCCGACGCGCGGCCGCGGCGGAGCGCCATGCCCTTGCCCTTTTTCTCGACAGCGGCGCGGCGCCCGCCTCCGCCGTCCGGCGTTTGGCGCGCTCCCGCCCCGTCTCGCCGCAAAGTCCCCCCCGCCGCCGCCGACGGAAGTATCATCGGTAGCCCGAGGGGAGGAGTCATGAGCGACCAGCCGAAAGGCGGCTTCACGCGTCGAGACCTCGTGCGAGGCACGCTCGTCGGAGCGATCGCCGCCGGGGCGCCCGTCAAGCTTCGCGCGGCGGAGACCGGAACCGTGGGTCCGGGGCCCGCACCCCTCGAGCTCAAGGTCAACGGCGAGGTCCACCACCTCTCCGTCGAGCCCCGGGTCACGCTCGTCGACGCGCTGCGGGACCGGATCGGACTGACCGGCACGAAATCGGTCTGCGGGCGCGGCGCCTGCGGCGCCTGCACCGTGCTCCTCGACGGTGCGGCCGTCTGCTCCTGCCTGACCCTCGCGCACGAAGCGGCCGGCCGCTCGATCACGACGATCGAGGGCCTCGCCTCGAACGGCCGCCTGTCTCCGCTGCAGGAGGCCTTCGTCGCCGCCGACGCCCTGCAGTGCGGCTTCTGCACTTCCGGCATGGTCCTCTCCTGCAAGGTCCTCCTGGACCACAACCCGAAACCCACCCGCGCCGAGATCCGGGCGGCGGTCGCCGGGAATCTCTGCCGCTGCGGGACGTACCCGCACGTGTTCGACGCCGTCGAGGCCGCGGCCGGCATGAAGACGGCCGCGGCGCGCACGCCGGTGCCTTCGGCCATCGCGGTCGAGGCCCGCGCGCGGGGATTCCACGACGACTCCCGCGTCGCGTTGGCGACCGTGGAAGCCCTCGAATCGGAGGAGGTCTGACATGACCGAGAAGCTTCGCGTCGGCTTCAACGGAGAGTTTCAGACCAAGGACGTCGCGGTCTCGGCGGACGATCCGGCGCCCTGGGACCCGTCGGCGAAGCTTGCGATCGTCGGAACGCGCGTCCCGCGCCTCGACGCCGCGGCCAAGGCGAGCGGTGAGGCGCGCTTCTCGATCGACGTCCGCCTGCCGGGACTCCTTTATGCGCGGATCCTCCGCAGCCCCTGGCCCGCCGCCACGGTCAAGTCGATCGACCTCGCCCCGGCGCTCAAGCTTCCGGGCGTGCGGGCCGCCGTGGCGCTCGCCGAGCCGGGGGAGAAGGTCCGCTTCGCCGGCCAGGAGGTGGCCGCCGTCGCCGCCGACACCCCGGAACGCGTCGGCGACGCCCTCGCGGCAATCGTCGTCGTCTACGAGCAGCGTCCCTTCGTCGTCGGCATCGACGCGGCCTCGAAGCCCGGCGCGCCCCTGGTCTTCGAGGGCCGGGCCGAGCAGCGGACCTCCGCGGGAGAGGTCGAGGAGCGCAAGTCGGGTCTGCCCCGCAAGGGCAACGTCATGGGCCCCCGCCAGAGCGGCCGGGGCAACGTCGAGGCGGGTTTCCGGCAGGCCGACGCCGTCGTCGAGGCCACCTACGTCACGCAGGTCCAGCTCCACACGGCCCTGGAGACCCACGGGCTCGTGGCGCACTGGGACGGCGGGGACCTGAAAATCTGGGCGTCCACCCAGGGCATCTTCTCGGTCCGCGACGAGCTCGCCGAGTCCCTCAAGATCCCGGCCTCCCGCATCCAGGTGATCACCGAATACATGGGCGGCGGGTTCGGCGCCAAGTTCGGCGCGCGGATCGAGGGGATCACGGCTGCCAGGCTCGCCAAACAGGCCGGCGCCCCGGTCAAGCTCTTCCTCGACCGCAAGGAGGAGCAGGTCGCGACGGGCAATCGCCCCTCGTCGATCCAGTGGATCAAGGCCGGCGCCACGAAGGACGGGAAACTGACGGCCCTCTACCTGATCGCCCGGGGCACCGGCGGCACCAACGGGGGGACAGGAACGTCCGGGCCGATCAAGAACGTCTACGCCTGCCCGAACCTCAAGGTCGAGGAGTACGACGTCTTCACCAACGCCGGCCCCTCGGCGGCCTTCCGGGCGCCCGGCCACCCGCAGGGGGCTTTCGCCCTCGAAGCGACGATGGACGAGCTCGCGGGCAAGCTCGGAATCGACCCCCTCGAGTTCCGCATGAAGAACGACCCGTCGGAGGTCCGCCGGGAAGAGTTCCGGATCGGAGCCGAGAAGATCGGCTGGAAGACCCGCGACGCCCGCCGTACGACGGAGGATCCCGCGATCCGGCGGGGCATCGGCGTCGGGGCCGCCATCTGGTACGACACGGGCAGCACCGGGCCGCGCGCGACCGTCGCGATCAACCGGGACGGCTCGGCGGAGGTCGAGCACGGCGTCCAGGACCTCGGAACGGGCTCGCGCACGATGGTCGCGATCGTCGCGGCCGAGGAGCTCGGGATTCCCCTCGAGAAGGTCTCCGTCCGCATCGGCAACACCCGGATGCCTTTCGGACCGGCCTCCGGCGGATCGACGACGACGCCCTCGAGCGCGCCCACGATCCGGCGGGCGGCCTGGCAGGCCAAGCAGAAGATGGCGGCGGCCGTCGCCAAAGAGTGGAAAGTTCCCGCCGCTTCGGTCTCGATCGAAGGCGGCACGGTCACGGCCTCGGGCGAGCCGGCGCGCAAGGCGAGCTGGGAGGAGGCCTGCAAGCTCCTGCCCGAGGAAGGCGTTTCCGCCACCGCCGACCGGGCCGACAACAACGAGGGGGCCTGGAAGCGCTTCATATGCGGGGCCCAGTTCGCCGAGGTCCTCGTCGACACCGAGACCGGCAAGGTCACCGTCAAGAAGGTCGTGGCCGTCCACGACTGCGGCCTCGCGATCAACGCCCTGACGACCGAGAGCCAGATCCAGGGAGGAATCATCCAGGGGCTCTCCTATGCACTGTACGAGAACCGGGTGCTCGACCGCGGAAGCGGCCGGGTGCTCAACCCCAACGTCGAGGAGTACAAGATCGCCGGCTCCCACGACTGCCCGGAGATCGAGACGGTCATCGTCCCCGTCTGGACCGGGGTGAACAACACCCAGTCGACCGGCATCGGCGAGCCCGCCACGGTGCCGACGGCCGCGGCCATCGCCAACGCCGTCTCGCACGCCATCGGGGCCCGGATCACGAAGCTGCCGATCGGCCCGGAGGTCGTCCTGGCCGCCGTCGACGCGGCCGCGAAGAGGAAGGGAGGCCGGGCATGAAGGCGTTCACGCTGGTGCACGCGACCTCGCTCGCCGAGGCCTCCCGAGCGGCCGAAAAGCCGGACACCGAGCTGAAGGCCGGCGGCGTCGACCTGCTCGATCGCATGAAGGAGGGCTGTGACAGCCCGGCCACCGTGGTCTCGATTGCCGGCGTCCCGGGTCTCGACCGCATCGAGGCGGGCCCGCCCGGCCGCATCGGCGCCCTCGCGACGCTCGCAAAGATGGCGGCCGACCCGGGGCTGCAGAAGCACTACCCCGCGCTCGCAGCGGCCGCGGCCGGTGCGGCGACGCCGCAGATCCGGAACATGGCGACCCTGGGCGGCAACCTCTGCCAGCGGCCGCGCTGCTGGTACTACCGCCTGGAGGAGTTCGAGTGCCGCAAAAAGGGCGGCAACGACTGCTTCGCCCGCGACGGCGAGAACCGCTTCCACGCGATTTTCGACTCGGACCTCACCTGCTGCTGCGTCCATCCCTCGGCCACCGGGGCCGCACTCTCCGCCTACGGCGCAAGCCTCGAAGTCATGTCGGCGAAGGGACGGCGGACGCTTTCGATGGACAAATTCTTCTTCCGGCCGGTCGACGACGCGACGCACGAAAACACGCTGTCGGCGGGCGAGATCGTCGAGTCGATCGTGCTGCCGGCGCCGGCGGAGGGCGCCCGCTCGGTCTACCGGAAGCTCAAGGAAAAGGAGGCGTTCGACTGGCCGATCGTCGAGGTCTGCGTGGCGTTGACGATCTCGGGCGGCACGATCCGCAACCCGCGCGTCGTGTTCGGCTCGGTCGCGCCGACCCCGCACCGCTCCCCCGAGGCCGAGGCCGTCCTGAACGGCGCCAGGCCGGGCCCCGAGGTCGCCCGCAAGGCGGCCGAGGCCGCCGTCGCCTCCGCGAAGCCGCTCTCGCAGAACGCGTTCAAGGTCCGCCTGGCGAAAGTCGAGCTCGAGCGAGCGCTCAAAGAGGTCTTCGCCTGAGGAGACCCCGGCTCACTGCGGGCTCCCGGAACCCGATGACGGACGACCCGCTCGGGCCGATGCGGCGCTTCGTCCGCAAGGGCGAGGCGCCGATCGAGCCGGATCCCCTGCTCTGCCGCCACCTGCGGACCAAGACATGGTTTTCCCCCGACGCCTTCGGCGAGGGGGATCCGCGCCAGTCGCCCTCGACGGCACAGTACTGGTGCCTCCGGACCATGCGCTCGAACGGCCCGGACGGAGACCTCGCGCTGCCCGAGGAGTGCACGGACGAGCGGGTCTGTTTCGAGGCGCTGGTGGGACCGAGCCGCGAGAGCTAGGGGATTTCTGCGAAATCCGAAAAAGCATGGGGTCAGGTCTCGATTTTTCGGATTCCAGGACGACGGTACCGGAGCCACGGGGTGGCCGAAATCCGAAAAATCGAGACCTGACCCCGCTATCTCTTCTTCAGGTCCATGAGGACCTGGCGCGCCACGGCCTTCAGGGTGTCGAAGACCCCGGCTCCCGTCGTCGCGACGGCCTCGAACGTCGGCTCGCGCTTGATGTTCAGGCGCCGGTACATCTCGTCGGCGGGCATCGAGGTCGGCAGGTCCCTCTTGTTGAACTGCAGCACGTACGACACGTTGGCGATGTCGTAGCCCTGCTCCTTGAGGTTCTTGTCGAGGTTGCGGATTGACTCGATGTTGGCCTCGAGGCGCGCCTCCTGCGAGTCCGCCACGAAGACGACACCGTCGACCCCCTTCAGGATCAGCTTGCGCGAGGCGTCGTAGAAGACCTGGCCGGGAACGGTGTAGAGGTGGAACCGGGTCTTGAATCCCTTGACCGTGCCGAGGTCGAGCGGCAGGAAGTCGAAGAAGAGCGTCCGATCCGTCTCGGTCGCGAGCGAGATCAGCTTGCCCTTGGCGGCGGGATTCGTGCGGTCGTAGATGTACTGGAGGTTCGTGGTCTTCCCGCAGAGGCCGGGACCGTAGTAGACGATCTTGCAGTTGATCTCCCGGGCCGCGTAATTGATGAAAGTCATGAGGATGCCTTCGCCCGCCGATCCCGACCGTGCGCCGTCTACTCCGAGAAGAGACGGTCGATGTCCTCGTCCGTGATCTCGGCGAAGGGCGAGTCGAAGTCGGCCTGAAGGGCCTGCTTTTCCTTCTCGGCCTTGCTGGCGATGTCCTGAAAGATGGTCTCGAGCTCGGCCATGGCCCGCCGGACCCGCAGACGCACGAGCCCGAGGGAGGTGCGCTCGTCGAAGATCACGACGAGGATCACGCGCTGGGCGACGATCGAAATGTGGATGTTGTCGCGCTCGCCCTCGTGGAAGAGGATCGAGAACTCCTTCTCCCCGATCAGCCGCGCGAGGCCGTCGGTGGCGGCAACGTTCCCGGCCGTGAGGGAGGCGAGCGAGGTCGTATCGAGCGACTGGAGGTCGCCGACGGCCGCGATCTGCTGGCCGTTCTTGTCGACCAGGAAGACCACGTTCGCGTTGGCGTCCGAGGACAGCCGGTTCAGCGAGTCCTTAATCTTCCGGAATTCCTCGTCGTAGAGGACGAGGTCAGGCAGCGTCATGGATTAACTGATTCTCCTGCGAGGACTTATTCTAACAGCTTTATTTCACAACTCGCGCCGGTTCTCCAGCGAACGGGCCATCGTCACCTCGTCAGCGTACTCGATGTCCCCGCCGACCGGCAGGCCGAAAGCGATGCGGGTCACCCGCACGCCGCTCGGCTTGAGGCGCCGGGCGAGGTAGAGGGCCGTCGCCTCGCCCTCGACGTTGGGGTTGGTGGCGATCACGACCTCCCGGACCTCGGGGGTGACGCGCGACACCAGGCCCGCCACGTCGATCTCGTCGGGCCCGATGCCCTTCAAGGGAGAGAGGGCTCCCCAGAGGACGTGGTAGCGGCCCCGGAACTCGCGCGTCTTCTCCACGGCCGCGAGGTTTCCGGGCTCCTCGACGACGCACAGCAGCGAAACGTCCCGCTGCGGGTCCGAGCAGATGTCGCACGGGTCCTCCTCGGTCAGCGTATTGCAGGTCGAGCAGCGCCTGACCGCGGAGCGCGCCCCGGCGATCGCGTGGGCGAGACGCTCGGCGTCTTCGGCGGGCGACCGGAGCAGGTAGTAGGCCAGCCGTGCGGCGCTCTTGGCGCCGATTCCGGGCAAGCGCTGGAACTCGGCGGCCAGGCGCTCCAGCGATTTCGGGGTTCCGAGCAAGGTCTAGCGCATCCCCGGCATCATTCCGCCCAGCATCGACGCGGTCTTCTTCTGCACGGCCTCGTCGACCCGGCGCGAGGCCTCGCGGGCCGCCGCGAGGACCAGGTCCTGAAGGGTTTCGACGTCCTCCGGATCGACGGCGGCCTTCTCGATGTGGACGGCGAGGACCTCTTTGGTTCCCGACATCTCGATCTTGACCATCCCGCCGCCCGAGGTCGCCTCGATCCGCATCGCGGCCAGCTCTTCCTGCAGCTTCGTCTGCATGGCCTGCGCCTGCTGCATCATCTTCTGGATGTTCATGGTGTCCGGGTCGCGTCGGGGCGGGGTTCGTCCCCGCCCGGGCGGCTCCAATGGCCGCCCCGACGCCCCTATTCCTCCTCCTTGATCTCCGTCAGTTCGCCGTGGAAGAGCTCCATGGCCGAACGCACCATCGGGTCCGCTTCCGCGCGCGTGCTCGCCCGCTCGCGGGAGATCGTCGAGCGCGGCACATCGCGCGCGGCCTTCCCGAGATCGCCGTCGGCCGGCGGACCCGTCTTCAGCACGATCTTGAGCGGACGGCCGAAGGCCTCGCGGGCCACCTCGGCGAGCAGCTTCTTCGCCGCGTGCTCATCGAGCGCCTCCTTGGCGGCCGCGCGGTCGATTCCGAAGCGCAGGACGAGATCATCGCCGGAAACTCCGATCGCCTCGGCGAGACTGACCTGGGCCGCCGTCACGCGGCGCCGCGAATCGAGGATCTCGTGGAACCGCTCGATCGGGTCGCCGGCCGCGGGCGCGGCGCTCTCGCGGCGCTCGGGCTCGGGCTCGACCGAAACGAGAGAAACGATCCGCGGACCGGCATCCGCCGCACGGGGCGGGGCGGGTGCCGCCGGCGGAGCGCTGCGCGCCTGGGACGGCCCGCCGATCGACGCTTCGATGTCGCGCAATCGCGGCAGCTCGGCGAGCTTCAAGACCAGCATCTGCACGACGAGGCCGGGGTCGTCGACGCGCCGTACCTGTTCCTCGGCCTGAAGCGTCAGGGAGACGGCGCGCAGCAGGTTCTCGTAGGGCATCGCCCGGGCGAGTGCCGCCATCCGCGCCTGCTCTTCCTTCGGGAGGTCGCTCGCCGCGCCGGCCGCCAAGAGCAGCGCCCGGCGAAGGAAGCCGACGAACTCGCGGAGCACATGCCGCGGGTCCGCGCCGCCCTCGGTCAGGCGTGCGAGGCTCGCGATGGCGGCGGACCGGTCGCCGCCCGCGACCGCCGAGTACATCGCCTCGAGCAGCGTCGAGTCGACGAGCGCAAGGATCTCGGCGCAGCGGGCTTCGTCCACCTTGCCCGCGGCGAGGGTCGCCGCCTGGTCGAGGAGCGAGAGAGCGTCGCGCATGCTCCCCTCGGCGGCGCCGGCGAGCAGCCGCAGCGCGCCCGGTGTCGCTTCGATCTTTTCGGCCTTCGCCACCTTCGCGAGCTGTCCCGTAATCTCGGGGACCGTCAGCGCGCGGAAGGCGAACCGCTGGCAGCGAGAAACGATCGTGGCGGGGATCTTGTGGAGCTCGGTCGATGCCAGGATGAACCGCGCGTGGGGCGGAGGCTCCTCGAGGGTCTTCAGGAGCGCGTTGAAGGCCTCCGTCGTGAGCATGTGGACTTCGTCGATGATGGCGATCCGGTAGCGGTCGCGCTGCGGGGCGTAGCGGACCGTCTCGATCAGTTCGCGGGCGTTCTCGATCTTGCGGTTCGAGGCGCCGTCCATCTCGTGCACGTCGAGCGACTCGCCGCGATCCAGGATCTCCCGGCAGGAAGCGCACTCTCCGCACGGGCGGATCGTCGGGCCCTTGTCGCAGTTGAGCGCCCGGGCGAGCATCCGCGCGGTCGAGGTCTTGCCCACGCCGCGGGGGCCGGTCAGCAGGTACGCTTGCGCCACGCGGCCGTCGGCGATCGCGTTGGAGAGCGTTCGCGCGACGGCCTCCTGGCCGACCAGGTCCTCGAAGATGCGAGGCCGCCATTTTCGGGGAAGCGCGAGGTGCATCGGGGTTATCTTAATCGGTCGCTCGACGCGACCGGACGGGAGCCGAGAGCTCTCTCGGCGGGATCGAGTGCCTCAGAGCATCCGGCGGCCGAAGATGAGCTCAGGTTGACCTGCGGCGCACGGGGGCGCCTCCTGATCGCTGCTTCCTTCCGGACCTGACGAGGTTCGGAGACTTCCGTCGCACAGGGCCCGAACTCATCTTCCGCCGCCGGACGAGCGATTCTATCCCACGGGGGTCGGGCGGCGCGGCCGAAGGAAGGCCGTCAGGAGCACGGCCCCGAAGGCGAGTCCCGCGGCGAGATCGGAGCCGCGCAGGAAACCCTCGGGCGGAGCGGGCCACGCGCCGAAGGCGGAGCCCGCCGAAAAGAGGAGCGCGAAGGCCGCGAGCCAGCCCGCGCTGACCGCCGCGATGCGGGCGGGCGTCATTCCTTGTCGCGACAGCGCGAGCGGACGAACTCCATGACCGCCTGGGCCAGGTTCCGCGGGATATCGCGCGGCTTCAACATCCGGAGCGTGCGGCCCGTCGCCCGGTAGGTCTTGAGGAAGACCACGCAAGGCGGACAGTGGGAGAGGTGCGTCTCGAGATCCTGGCGCACGGCCTCGGGCATCGAGCCGTCCTCGTAGTCCGCGAGATAGTCGACGATCAGCTTGCGGCAGGAAATTTCGTCGTGGCTCATGGCGCCACCCTCCGCTCGGCCGCGCGACGGTCCGGCGGCGCCGAGGCGACCTCCGCGAGCCTCTGGCGCACGTAGAGCCGGGCGCGGTGAAGGCGCGACTTCAGGGCCGGCAGGGAAATCTGGAGGGTCTCCGCCACGTCTGCCGGCTTCATCTCTTCGACGTCGACCATCCAGATCGCGTCCCGGTACGTCGGCGGCAGCTCGGCGATGAAGCCCTCGGCGCGCTCGGCCAGGTCGCGCGCGATCGCCTCGTTCTCCGTTCCGTCCACCCAGGCCGTGAACTCCGAGGAGGGCGGCTGGCCGTCGCCGCCGAACCGGGGCATGTAGTCCTCGAGCGAAACGGTCGAGCCGGAGGACTTCCGCCGCCGCGCGCGCGTGTAGGCGGAGTTCAGCGCGACGCGATAGAACCAGGAGAAGAACTTCCTGGACTCGTCGAAGGTCCCGATCTTCCGGTAGAGCGTCAGGAAAGCGTCCTGGGTCGCCTCCTCGGCGTCTTCCGGGTTCCGGAGGACGCCGTAGGAAAGCGAGTAAACGCGAGCGTTATATCGGTCGACCATGTCTCGAAAGGCTTGATCGTCGCCCCGTTTGATCCGCTGGACGAGCTCGAGGTCCGAGGCGTTGGGATCGTCTGCCATTGGAATTACGCGCTCTTTCGGTCTGCCGATTCCGTAATGTCTGTCAGTCTATGGCGGAGAGGGGGGGATTCGAACCCCCGGTACGTTTTGCGTACACACGCTTTCCAAGCGTGCTCCTTAAGCCACTCGGACACCTCTCCGGGGGGCGGGGAATCCTACAACAGTCGCATGCGAGTGAACGCCGCGCCCCGCGCGGCGTTGCCTACTGCCGGGGGTTTGCCTCCGGTGGCCGGCTCCAAGCGTGCTCCTTAAGCCACTCGGACACCTCTCCGGGGGCGGGGAATCCTACAACAGTCGCATGCGAGTGAACGCCGCGCCCCGCGCGGCGTTGCCTACTGCCGGGGGTCTGCCTCCGGTGGTCGGCTCCAAGCGTGCTCCTTAAGCCACTCGGACACCTCTCCGGGGGCGGGGAATCCTACAACACCGGGCGCTCATCGCATGCGAGTGAGCGTCGCGCGCGCGCAAACGTCAGAAATTCAGGTCAGGCCTCGAACGTCAGCAATGCAGGCCTGCCCGAGTTTCTCCTCCTCACGCGGTCCCGTTCGGTAGAGATGCGGGTGAGTCCCCTTCCCCGCCGATCTCCGGGGAAAAACATGTAACCTTAAAACGGTTATCTCAATGGTGTAAGTTGTCCAGGAGGGTTACACTGACCGGGTGACCGTGGCGGAACGGGCCGAAAAGCCCCCGCGGATCGACTTTTTTTTCCTGGCGGGGCACCCGTGCCTCGACTTCCTCAACACCCGGCCCTTCGTGCGCGGGCAGGCCGTCGAGCTCCTGCCGGACCTCGCTTCCTTCGTCGCCTGGCTGGGACGCGCCGGGAGGCTCGACGCCCGGTCGGCCGCCGACGCTCTCAAACGGTGGAGCGAAGGGCCCGAGGGCGTCCGCATCGCCGAGCGCGCCCGGACCTTCCGCGAGACACTCCGACACACGATCGACGGACTGACCCGCGGACGGGGCGTCTCGACCGAAGGGTTCGCCGCGATCAACTTCATCCTGGCCGAGAACGACGGAAACCTCCGCCTCGAGCGCACGGCCGGCGGCTTCCGTACGCGGTTCACCGCGCGCCCCACCCACCCGATCGCTCTCCTCGGGAACGTGGCCGAGGCGGCCGCGGGTCTGCTCGGCGCGGGGAAGCCGGAGCTCATTCGCCGCTGCGGGAACCCGGACTGCGTCCTCTTCTTCTACGACGCCACGCGGAATCACCGGCGCCAGTGGTGCGCGATGGGGACGTGCGGAAACCTGATGAAAGTGCGGGCCTTCCGCCGGCGGCACCGGCGTCCGAACGAGAAGCGCTGAGTCCGGTCAACGCCCGCGGTCGAATCGCTCCTTTTCGTATCGCTCGTTCAAGCCCGGGTAGCACGACGGGACATAGGTCAGAAACAGCCCCCGGCGAGGTTGCGAAGCCCGGTTGGGAGCGCTCCGGTGCGGCGTCAGGCTGTGAAAGAAGGCGACGTCTCCGGGGTTCAGCAGGAGAAGGACGCTGCTGCGCCCCTCCACGGCCGACTCGTCCGTATCGAGAGGCTCCCCCGCGGGCGCCGGCAGCCGCTCGCGGTGCAGCCCGGGAAACAGTTCCGGCGTGCCTGTCGCTGCGTCGAACGGGTCGAGCGCGAGCAGCGCGTTGACGTAGTGGTCGGCGGACAGGCCGAGCCCTTCCCAGTAGGGATAGTCCTGGTGCAGGCCATAACCGGCGGTCCCCGGCCGCTTCATGATCAGCTTCGCCTTGAACGGTATTGCCGTTCCGTCGAGGAGCGAGCCTGCGGCGGCGATGAGCCTCGGGCTCCGCGCCAGCGCATCGTAGACGGGCGAGACTTCGAGGACGGGGTCGATGCGATCCGCGATCTCGCCGCCGTCGACGGTCGATCTCCACTGCACGCGCGGGTCCGAGCGGTCCGCGGGCAGGCTCGCCCACAGGCGGTCGGATTCGGCCAGCCACGCACTCGATCCCTCTGGATCGAAAACCCTCTCCACCACCACGTGCCCGTCCCGCCCGTAGGCAGCCACCTGTTCGGCGCTGAGCGTCGGTGACGGCCGCGTCATGACGTCTCTGGACCTCCGAGGCCCCGGACCCACTCGATCTGACGAACCACGACCCGATAGCCGGCGGACGGATAGATCGCGAGACCCGGCTCGCCGTCGAGGGCAAAGCAACCGGCGGCCGACAAGCCGCCCTCTTCGGCGAGCGCCGCAAAGCGCACGGCCGCGGCCGTCGCGGCCCCCTGCCGCCTGTGCGCCGGGTCGATGACGAGGTTCTTCATCCTCAGGAGGCTCCCACAGGGCGCGGCGCCGATGACGCCGACGACCTTGCCGTCCCTTCGGATCAGGTATGCCCGCATGAAGCCGGCGGCGTGCCTGCGCCGCTCCATCGCCACCCATTTGTCCGGGTCCGTGGGATGACCGTCGGGACCGCTGCCCGCTCGACGCATCACCTCCCGCCGGGCCGACCAGCCGCTCTCGTCTTCCGCCGTCAGAAATTCGACCTCCGCACCGCCGGCCGTTGCGCCGGCGGCGCGCGCGAGGCCGTGCTCGACGCGGGACCGATATCCGCGCCGCTCGAGCGCCCGCTCCAGCAGAGCGTGTGGCGAATCGAGATACAGGCGGGCGCGCGGGCTCCCAAGCGCGCGAAGCCGGTCCTCGATTTCGCCGAGCCAGGCCTCGGGGTCGGCCGCCGCCCCGGCCGCGTCGATTCGCTGAACCACGCACCCCGACGCCAGAGACTCGGCGCCGCGCAGGACGGCGATCACGGCATGCGGTACCGGAATGACCTCGGCGCCCGCCTCGAAATACCGCCGGTCGCTTTCCAGGAGGTCACGGGACCACTCGGCCAGATCGGAATCCCTGGGCTCGTTCGCCTCCGGGGGTCCCATCTGTGCGCTCACCGCCGTCTACCCCCCGGCTCCCATCCGCCGCAGCGACTCGAACGAGTAGATCCCGTCGTTGTGGCCGTCGGCCCAGTCGATCTGGAGCGCGTACGAGCCGACCCAGCGGTGGCCGGCCGCCTGGATCGATGTGGGCGTGAGGGGGCGGTCCGGCCCGCGGTAGACGTTCCCGAAGAGGTCCGGCTCGCCCTTGCACATCGCGCACGGGCACGCGCGGCGCAGCCCCTCGAGCGAGAGGTAGTCCTCGCGGCCGTCGTCCCACACGATCGCGAGCTCCGACCCGATGACCATGACCTGCTTCGGAACGGAAATCACCGGACGCCCTCCGCCAGGAAGAGGTCCGAGAGGATGCGGTTGTAGGAGTAGACGTACGCCTTGCCGTCGCGCGTGAGCGCGGGCGGCGAGAGCGAGTTGATCCCGGCCGGGTCGAGCGGAACCAGTTCCTTGAAGAGCTCGCGCTTGCCCGTGTCGAGATCGATCCGATAGACCCGGCCCGGCAGGGCTCCCCGGTCGAAGGCGAAGAGCGAGCGATCGCCCGCCCAGCCCGTCGGGTCCTCGTGCGGATCGAGGCCCGCGATCGGCGTCGGCTCGCCGCCCTCCAGCGGATACAGGTAGCGTCGGCGGTCCGGCCCCTGGACGGCCGCCAATCGACCGTCGGGCGAAATGGCGCGCAGGGAAGCCCGGTACCCCGTCGGCGAGATGGCCCGCGGTTTGCCACCGGCGCTGTCCAGAACGAAGAGGCGACTGCCCTTCCCCGAATCGCTGGCCGTCAGGAGGATCCGCTTCCCGTCGGGAAACCACTCCGCGCCCGACGGAACGAGGCCTCCCGTCGGGAGGTCCCGCGCTTCTCCCGCGCCGGTCGGCAGGACGACGAGCTTGGGTTCTGTCCCGACGTTCGTGACGCCGAGGACCCAGCGGCCATCCGGAGAGATCGACATGGGAACGCCCTCTCCCAACCGGACCGGGGGCGAGCCGTCCATGCGCCGCAGGTAGGCCGAATAGCCAGCGCCCCCACCCTCTCCGGACTCGACGAACACGAACGACTTCCCGTCCGGCGAAATGTCGCGCACGCCGGACCAGTCGAGCCACGAGAGGTCTTTCTCGCGCGTGTCTCCCGGCGAAAATCCGAGGATTCCGGAACGCAGGGTGTCATGGGCGATGAGCACCCGCCCATCCTTCGCGATGTCGTGCAGGGTGAGGTTTCCGGTGACCCGCGCGACGACACGGTGTGCGCCGGACCGACTGACGGCATGGAGCGCGCGGTTTCCGCCGACATCCGCCGCGGTGAACCAGACCTCAAGGCCCGGAGGCGCCCACGCGAGGCCGCCGGCCGTGGAGAATCCCGTCGCGAGCGTCTTCAACTTCCCGGAAGCGTCGACGACGGCGATCGAGCCGCCGTCGTCGCCAATGGTCGGGTGGTCGATGAAGGCGAGGAGGTCCCCCGTCGGCGACACGCGCACGTTGCTGACCCAGCCCGTGGTCTCGTACAGGACCTTGCCGACCGGGTACTCGATCCGGTTCCTCGAGCCGACCAGCCGGACGATTGCGAGGGCCTGTCCGTCCGGGGCCCAGTCCGCGTAGAGCACGTCGTCCTGGATCTCCCGCGGCGTTCCGCCTCCCGTCATCCCGATCCGCGCGAGCATCCCGCCTTGCTCGAAGGGCCCGAGGAAGCGGCGGTGAAGGGCGACGGCCATCTCGCCCGCGGCCGAGACGGAAAGAAGATCCGCCCCCGCCAGCCCGAACGGCCGCGCCTCCGGGCTGTCCAGGCGGCTGACGAAGATCTCGATCGGGCGGCCCTCCCAGCCCGCGGCATAGATCACGGTCTGACCGTCGGGCGCGAACCGGGCGTTCATGATCTCGCCGCGCCGGAACGTCAGCTCGCGATACGACGGGGGCACGACGGTCCCCGCCTTCCGGCCTGCCGCGAATGCCGCCACGCCGACCACCGAAGCCAGCACGGCCGCGCCGAGGAGCCAGGGCCAGCGGCGCCGGCTCGAGCGCACCGCGGCCGTCGCGGCGGCCGTCTGGTCCGTGGAGGTCGAAAACGAGGCTTCCGAGAGGTGGTCGCGCACGTCCGCGAGGTCGCGCGCGAGGTCTTTCGTGGTGCCGAAGCGGTCTTCCGGGTCCTTCGCGAGACAGCGCTCGACCAGCCACCGCACGGGCGACGGCACCTTCGGGTTGAGCTGTCCGACGGGGTCCGGCTCCTCGCGGATGATCGCCGTCATCGTCTCGGCCGTGGTCGAGCGCTCGAAAGCCCGCTTTCCCGTCGCGAGCTCGTAGATGATCGAGCCGAAGGAGAACTGGTCCGACCGGAAGTCGACCGTCCGCCCCGACGCCTGCTCGGGCGACATGTAGCCGACCGTCCCCATGACCATGCCGGGACGCGTCGGCTCTCCGACCGCCGTCTTCAGGCTCGAGACCTCCTGGTCCTCCGGCGTGACGAGTTTGGCGAGGCCGAAGTCGAGGATCTTGGCGAACCCGTGCTTGGAGACCATGACGTTCTGTGGCTTCAGGTCGCGGTGAACGATCCCGACGGCGTGCGCGGCGGCGAGCCCCTCGGCGATCTGCACCGAAACGTCGAGAAGCTTCTTGACGGGCAGGGGGCCGCCGGCCGTGAGGTCCTTCAGCGTCCCGCCCTCGACGAGCTCCATGGCGATGTAGACGTTCGAGTCGTGCGTGCCGATGTCGTAGATCGTCAGGATGTTCGGGTGCGAAAGCGCGGACGCCGCGCGCGCCTCCCGCTCGAAACGGGAACGGCGCTCCGGATCGGAAGCGAGCTCGGGCGGCAGCACCTTGATCGCGACGTCGCGCTTGAGCCGCTCGTCGCGCGCGCGGTACACCTCCCCCATCCCTCCCGCGCCCAGGGGCGCGAGAATCTCGTAGGGACCGAGCTTCGTTCCGGCGGACAGGGACATCGAGGACTCGGGATTCTATCCGCGGATCACTTCAGCCCTTCGACGAGCTGAAGGAAGGAGATGACGCGCAGGTAGCTGTAGGCGTAGGTCCGGCCGTCGGCCGTGACGCAGGCGCGGCTGATGGTCGAGAGCCCCGCGCTGTCGGCCGGCGCGACCTCTTTCCAGATCTCGAGCTTCCCCGTCGCCAGGTCGTACTTCTGCAGGCGCGAGGGAATCGTCCGATCCTGCTGGACGTAGAGAGTCCGGCCGTCCGGAGAGAAGCGGATCGGACGGAACTGGGAGGTCAGCCCCGACAGCACCGTCGGTTCCCCGCCGCCCAGCGGGTAGAGGTAGATCCTCCGGTCCGGGCCGCTCACGACCGCCGCCGAGCCGTCCGGGCGGATGGCGCCGCGAAAGAGCGAGTAGCCCTCCGGCGTCAGCGCGCGCGGCTTCCCGCCCCCGAGGTCCCTGAGGTACAGCCGGGTCCCGTGCCCCGACTCCGTCGCGGTGAACAGGATGCTCTTGCCGTCGGGAACGAAGTCCGCGTTGAAGGCGTCCAATCCGTCGTGCGGCAGTGCCCGCGGCTCGCCGACGCTCGTCGGCAGCAGCACGATCTGAGGCGTCGCGGTGTGGGTGATCGAAATTGCCCAGGCGCCGTCGGGCGAGAACGCCTCCGTCGAGCCTTCTCCGAGCCGGACCGCCGGCGCGCCGTCGAAGGACCGGAGGTACGAGGAATAGGCCGAGCCTCCCCCCTCCCCCGACTCGGTGATCAGGATCTTCGATCCGTCCGGAGCGATGTCCGTGACGAGCGAGTAGTCGAGCCACGAGAGCTCGCGCTCCTTTTCCTCGCCGGGCCCCCGGCCGAGGATACCGAGGCGGTCGCTCTCGTTGGTCATCAGGACCCGGCCGTTCCGGGAGATGTCGAGGAGCGTGCTGATCCCGGGCACGCGGCCGACCATGCGCGGCTTCCCGGTCAACGTGACGCCATGGACGGCGCGATTGAACCCGCCCTCGGCCGCCGTGTACCAGATCTCGCCGCCGCCCGGGAACCACGCGAGCCCCTGCGCCGTCGCATAGAGCGGCGTGAGGTCCTTCTTCTTTCCGGCCCGGTCCACGATCGAAATGCGGCCGCCGTCGTCGTTCGGGGCCGGATGGTCGATGAAGGCGACGAGGTCGCCTACCGGGGAAATGCGCGGGTGGCTGATCCACCCCGACGTCTCGTAGAGGGCCTTGCCGACCGGGTACTCCAGTCGGTTTCGAACACCGGCATCGCGGACCACGGCGAGGTCTTTTCCGTCGGGCGACCAGTCCGCCCACTGCACGTGATCGAGGATGTCGCGCGGCGCGCCGCCCGCGATCGAGATCCGGGCGAGCCGCCCCGACCGGATGAACGCCGCCGAGCGCTCGGGGTTCAGGCAGACCGCCATCTCGCCGGTGCTCGAGATCGCGAAGATGTCGGCCGGCGGCAACCCGAACGGCCGCGACTCCGGGCTCTCGGGACGGTTGATGAAGACCTCGAAGGGTTTCCCTTCCCACGCCGCGGAGTAGACGATCGTCTGGCCGTCCGGCGCGAAGAGCGCGCTCCCGACCTCTCCGCGCGAGAACGTGATCTGGCGGAACGACGGCGGCTCCACGAAGGCCGCCTTCTTGCCGGCGGAGTACACGAAGGGGCCCGCGACGAGCGCCCCGAGGACCGCCGCGAGCGCGATCGCCGGCCAGCGGCGGCGCCTGCTCTGCGCCGGAAGGGCGCGGGCGCCGGTCGTCGTCCCGGAGAGGCCCGACAGCGCTTCGAGGTCGAACGCCACGTCGCGGGCCGATTCGAAACGCTCCTCCGGATTTTTCTCCAGGCAGTGGCGGACGATGCGATCGAGACCGGGGTGAATCTCCTTGTTCGTCGTCGAGAGGTCCGGCGGGTCCTTCGTCAGGATCGCCGTGATCGTGTCGGCCGCCGTGTCGCCGCGGAAGGCGCGCTGGCCCGACAGCATCTCGTACAGGATCGTGCCGAACGCGAAGATGTCGGAGCGGCGGTCGGCCGTCTTCCCGCGCACCTGCTCGGGCGCCATGTAGCCCATCGTTCCGAGCACGACGCCCGGCTCCGTGCCGCCGGAGACGGTGTTCATGTCCGTCTGGCCATGCTCGTCCCGCTCGGTCTTCAGCTTCGCGAGACCGAAGTCGAGGATCTTCACCCGCCCGTCCTTCGTCAGGAACAGGTTTTCGGGCTTCAGGTCCCGATGGACGATCCCCTTCTCGTGCGCGGCGGCGAGACCCCTCGCCATCTGGACCGCGTACTCGATGGCCTTGCGCACCGGGAGCGATCCCGTCAGGAGCCGCGCCCGCAGCGTCTCGCCCTCGAGGAGCTCGGTCACGATGTACGGCGCGCCGGCGTGCATCCCGAAGTCGTAGACCGCGGTGATGCCGGGATGATTCAGGACTCCCGCCGCCCGCGCCTCCTGCTCGAACCGCTTCAAGCGGTCCGGGTCCTGCGAAAAGGTCGCCGGCAGCACCTTGATCGCCACCTCGCGGCCCAGGCGCGGGTCCTTCGCCCGGTAGACCTCGCCCATCCCTCCGGCGCCGATGGGCGCGAGGACCTCGTAGGGTCCGAGCTTCGTTCCGGCGGAAAGGCTCACTTCAATCCCTCGACGATGTAGAGGTCCGAAAGCGTGCGCTGGAATCCATACACGTACGTAAGGCCGTCGGTCGTCGGGATGATCGGCGCGATGTCGACGATGCCCGAGGCGTCCGCCGGCATGACCTCGTACATCAGCCTCCGTTTTCCCGTCGCCGCGTCCAGCCGGAACAAGCGGCCGGGAAGGTCGCGACGGGCGTAGACGTAGACGTGCTGGCCCTCCGGGCTCCAGCCGGCCATCGATTCGTCGTCCGCGAGGCCCGGAATGGTCCTGGGCTCGCCGCCCGCGATCGGATAGGCGTATCGCTTTCGATCGGGGCCGATGACCAGGACCCGGGTGCCGTCCGGCGAAATCCCGTTGGAGAAGCTGCGATAGCCCTCGGGTGTGATCGCCTTCGGCTTGCCCGCCGGAATCTCGATCCGGTAAATCCGCGACCCGCGCCCCGGCTCGTTGGCGGTGAAGAGGATGCTTCTACCGTCGGGGGCGAAGGCGCAGCCCCCCTGGATCTCGAGCTGGCCCGTCTCGAGCACGATCTTCTCGCCTGCTCCGGTCGGGTAGAGCGTGAGCGCACGCGACTCGCCTCCGACTTGGACAGCTGCCCACGCACCATCCGGCGACAGCGCCTGGGCACCGCCTTCGCCGAGGCGCACGGGCGGCGAGCCGTCGATGTTTCGAATGAACGCCGAGTATGCGGGGCCGGAGCCCTCGCCGGTCTCGGAGAAGAGAATGGTCTTCCCGTCTTTCGAGACGTCGAAGAGAGAGGACCAGTCGAGCCACGCGAGCTCTCGTTCCTTCGAAAACCCCGCTCCACCCGCGAGGATTCCGATGCGGATCGAGTCGTGGGATACGAGAACCCGCCCATCGCCGGAGATGTCCTGCAGGGTGAGGCTCTGCGTGACGCGGGCGAGGAGGCGCTCCCTTCCGGACATCGTCAGTCCGTAGAGGGCCCGGTTGTTGCCGATTTTGGCGCCTGTCACCCAGACCTCCGATCCGGCCGGGGCCCAGGCCAGTCCCCACTCGGACGCGAACCGGTTTCCGAGAGCCCTCTTCTTGCCGCTCCGGTCCACGACGGCGACATTTCCGCCATCGTCGCCCCGAGCCGGGTGTTCCAGGAAAGCCACGGCGCTTCCGTCCGGAGCGACACGCGGATGGCTCAACCATCCCGCGGTCTGGTAGAGCACCTTTCCGATCGGGAACTCCAGTTGGCTCCTCTGCTTCGTGTCGCGTACGACGGCGAGGTCCTTGCCGTCCGGCGCCCAGTCGGCCCACTGCACGTCGTCCGAGATCTGGCGCGGCGCCACGCCTCCGCTGACACCGATCTCCGCCAGTGTTCCTGTCCGCATGAAGGCGGAGAAGTTGTGCCGGTCGAGTGATACCGCCATCTCGCCGGAGTGGGAGATCGACAGGAGCTCCGCGCCGACGAGACCGAAGGTGCGCGACTCGGGCCGATCCGTGCGCGTGGCGAAGAGCTCGACCGGGCGCCCGTCCCAGGCCGCAGCATAGAGGACGGTCTGACCGTCGGGCGCGAAGCGGGCCGAGTAGACCTCGCCCCGGCGGAAGGTCAGCTGCTGGAACGCCGGCGGAGGCACGAATCCAGCGCGTTTGCCATATCGATATCCGGCCGTCACGCCCGCGACGAGGGCGAGCGCCGCGGCGACAAGCGCCGGGCCGATCCAGCGCGACCTCTTCGCGGCGACCGGCGCCAGGACCGCCCCGGTCTGGGAGGATACGGTCGAGAGAGACTCGAGATCGAACGCGACGTCGCGCGCCGACTCGAAACGCTCCTCCGGGTTCTTCTCCAGGCAGTGGCGGACGATGCGGTCGAGACCCGGGTGAATCTCCTTGTTCGTCGTCGAGAGGTCCGGTGGTTCCTTCGTCAGGATCGCCGTGATCGTGTCCGCGGCCGTGTCCCCCCGGAACGCCCGCTGGCCGGCCAGCATCTCGTACAGGATCGTTCCGAAGGAGAAGAGGTCCGACCGCTTGTCGGCGGCCTTCCCGCGCACCTGCTCGGGCGCCATGTAGCCCATCGTTCCCAGCACGACGCCGGGCTGCGTTCCCCCGGAGACGGTCTGCATGTCGGTGTGGCCGCTCTCGCCGCCTTCGATCCTCAGTTTCGCCAGGCCGAAGTCGAGGATCTTGACCCGCCCGTCCTTCGTCAGGAACAGGTTCTCGGGCTTCAGGTCCCGATGCACGATCCCCTTCTCGTGCGCCGCCGCCAGGCCCCTGGCGATCTGTATGCCGTAATCGACCGCCTTGCGGACCGGGAGAGAACCGGAGAGGAGCCGCGCCCGGAGCGTCTCCCCTTCGAGGAGCTCCGTCACGATGTACGGAGCGTTGCCGTGCGTTCCGAAGTCGTGGACCGCCGTGATGTTGGGATGATTCAGGACGCCCGCCGCCCGCGCCTCCTGCTCGAAGCGCTTCAGGCGGTCCGGGTCCTGCGAAAAGGTCGCCGGCAGCACCTTGATCGCCACCTCGCGGCCGAGGCGCGGGTCCCTGGCCCGGTAGACCTCCCCCATGCCTCCGGCGCCGATGGGCGCGAGGATCTCGTAGGGACCGAGCTTCGTTCCGGTGGAGAGCGTCATGGAGGCGGCAGGATTCTAACCGCGGATCACTTCACCCCGTCGACGAGGTAGAGATCCGAGAGCAGTCGGAAGTAGCCGTAGACGTACGAGTCGCCGCCCGGGGCGGGCTGCGGTCCGACGTTCGATACGCCGGCGGCGTCGGCGGGCATGAGCGTCCGCCAGAGCTCCTTCTTTCCGGTCGCGAGATCCAGGCGGTAGACCTTCACCGGCGCTTCCCCGCGCCGGTGGACGTAGAGCGCGCGGCCGTCGGCGCTGCGCTGGTCGACCGAATCCTCCTCGTCGAGCCCGGTCACGGGGACCGGCTCGCCGCCGGCGATCGGGTAGAGGTAGCTCCGGCGGTCGGGTCCTAAGACCAGGGTCCACTTTCCGTCCGGAGAAATGATTCCGCCGCCCCGGTAGCCCTCCGGAGTCAGCGCCCGCGGCTTGCCGCCGAGGTCCTGCACGAAGATTCGCGATCCGTGGCCCGGCTCCGCCGCGGTGAAGAGGACTCCCTTGCCGTCGGGAAGCCAGCTCGCTCCGAAAACCCGGAGGCCTCCGGTGTCGAACGTCTTCGTCTCCCCGGCCCGCGTCGGGTAGGCCACCAGGCGCGGATTGGAGGACGGGTTCTGGATCGCCAGCGCCCATTCCCCGTCGGGGGACAGGTCCTGGGCGGCGCCTTCTCCGAGCCGCGCGGCCGGAGAGCCGTCGGTCTTGCGGATGTAGACCGAGTACCCGGCGCCCCCTCCCTCCCCGGTCTCGGAGAAAAGGATCGTCCGACCGTCGGCGCTGATGGCGCCGCCGAGCGTCCAGTCGAGCCAGGTCAGGTCCCGCTCCTTCGACTCCCCCGGCGCCAGCCCGATCAGCTCGGACCGCAGCGTGTCGCGCGTGACGAGCATGCGGCCCTCCCGCGAGATGTCCTGGAGCGTCAGGGCGCCCGGCACGCCCACCCGCAGCGCCGCCTTCCCCGATCCGTCGGCCACGTACAGCGCGCGATTGCCGCCGGCCTCCGTCGCCGTGAACCAGAGCCGCCCGTCGGGGCCCCAGGCCAGGCCCTGGGCGGAGGCGAACCATTGCGAGAGCGCCCGCTTCTTGCCGGCGCGATCCACCACGGATGCCGATCCGCCGTCGTCGTTCGGCGTGGGATGGTCGTCGAAGGCCACGAGCTCCCCGTCGGGAGAAACACGCAGGTGGCTGACCCAGCCGTTCGTTTCGTACACCGTCTTGCCGACCGGGTACTCGATCCGGCTCTTCCCGGCCGACCGAAGAGACACGGCGAGGGTCTTGCCGTCGGGCGCCCAGTCTGCCCACTCCACGTTCTCCAGAATCTCTCGCGGCGCCGCCCCTCCGGCAACGGAGATCTGGGCGAGCGTCCCGCGACGCACGAAACCTCCCTGAACGGTCCGATTCAGGGACACGGCCATGTCCCCCGTGCGCGAAATGGCCAGCACTTCGGCGCCCGCGAGGCCGAAGGGCCGCGACTCCGGGCTCTCGGGGCGGCCCACGAAGATCTCCATCGGGCCGCCGTCCCAGGCAGCCGCGTACACGACCGTCTGGCCGTCGGGCGCGAACCGCGCGGCGTAGATCGTCCCGCGGCGAAACGTGAGCTGGCGGAAAGTGGGTGTCTCGACCGTCACCGTCCCGCGGCCGAGGAAGAAGGTCGCCGCCATCCCCGCGAGCGCCAGCACGGCGGCGAGGAGAAGCGCCCGGCGCGGCCGCGACATCGCGACGCCCTTCGCAGCCGCGGCGGCCGCCGCCGGGGTCGACCCCGAAAGGGCCTGGAGATCGAACGCCAGGTCGTGCGCGGAGTGAAAACGTTCCTCGGGGTTCTTCTCGAGGCAGTGGCGCACCACGCGCTCGAGCCCCGGCGCCACGTTCTTGTTCGTCGCGGAGAGGTCCGGCGGCTCCTCGCGCAGGATCGCCGACATCGTCTCGGCCGCGGTATCGCGGTGGAACGCGCGCGATCCGGAGAGCATCTCGTAGAGCACGGCCCCGAACGCGAAGATGTCCGAGCGGGCGTCGGCGGGCTTTCCCTTGACCTGCTCGGGCGCCATGTAGCCGAGCGTCCCGAGGACGACGCCGGGCTCGGTCCCGTCCGCCGTCGGCAGATTGGTCTGCGGGCTCGTCTGCCCTTCGGGCTGCGTCAGCTTCGCGAGACCGAAGTCGAGGATCTTGACCCGTCCGTCCTTCGTCACGAACAGGTTCTCGGGCTTCAGATCCCGGTGGACGATGCCCTTCTCGTGCGCCGCCGCGAGGCCTTTGGCGATCTGGGTCGCGTAGTCCGTGGCCTTGCGGACGGGAAGGGCCCCGCCCGAGAGCCGCGCCCGAAGCGTCTCGCCCTCGAGCAGCTCCGTGACGATGTACGGCGCGCCGTCGTGGGTGCCGAGGTCGTGGACCGCCGTGATGTTCGGGTGGTTGAGCCCGCCAGCCGTCTGGGCTTCCTGCTCGAACCGCCGGAGCCGCTCCGGGTCGCCCGAGTAGGACGCCGGCAGAACCTTGACGGCGACCTCGCGCTTCAGCCGCTCGTCGCGCGCCCGGTACACCTCCCCCATCCCCCCGGCGCCGATGGGCGCCAGCACTTCGTAGGGACCGAGCTTCGTTCCGGCGGCGAGGCTCATTTCAAACCTTCAAACGGCAGTCTCCCTCGAGTTCGCGGCGCGAAAAGTCTCCCGACCGAAGGGAGGGAGGAGGTTCGCGCCGCGGGAGCGGAGCGCGGCGACGAGGTCAGGCCTGCGGTCGAGCGCTCATCCGCGCGAGCCGCAAGCCGGTGCGCCCGAAGGGCGCAGACCTCGGAGCAAGTGAAGCGACGGTCGTAGGGACCGAGCCTGGTTCCGGCAGCGAGACTCACTTCACGCCCTCGACGAGATACTGGATGGACAGGTTTCGGAAGAAGCTGTAGGCATAAGCGCCGTTCGGCGCGTTGCGGAAGCTGATCAGACTGTTGATGCCGGTGGCGTCCGCCGGAGAGAACTCACGCCAGAGCTCTTCGCGGCCGGTCTCCGGATCCAGGGCGAAAAGACGCATCGGCAACTCGGTGACGGTTCCCTTGCGTACGAGAATGCGACCGTCCGGGGTCCAGCCCGCGAGGGAAGAGTTCGTTTCCCAGCCCCGGACCGGGTTCGGCTCGCCGCCGCCGACCGAGACGACGTAGGCCGCCCCCTTGGGCCCCCGGAGGGCGAGCCGCTTACCGTCCATGGACAGCTGAATCCCCCGGTAGCCCTCCGCGGTCAGCGGCTTCGGTGCGCCGCCTTCGGCGTCGAAGACGTACGTTCGAGCCTCGTGTCCCTTCTCGACGCCCACACCGAGAAAGTGCCGCCCGTCCGGCAGCCATCGGACACTCCGGACGGCGAGGCCCCCGGCCGGCACCTTCTTCGATTCGCCGGCCCCCGTCGGATAGATGAAGATCTCGGGCGCTTCGGGCGGACCGACGAGTGCCAGCACGCGTTTCCCATCGGCCGAAATCGACTGGGCGTTCCCTTCTCCCAACCGCACCGCCGGCGAGCCGTCGAGCGCCCGCAGGTAGACGGAATAGCCCTTTCCCCCGCCCTCGCCCGCCTCGCTGAAAAGCACGAACCGCCCGTCTTCGGAGACGTCGGCCATCAGGCTCCAGTCGAGCCAGCTCAAGTCGATTTCCTTTGCCTCGGCCGGGCCGCGGGCCAGGATGCCGATCTGTCCGGTGTCGTGGGAGATCAGGACGCGTCCGTCCCGCGTGACATCCTCGAGCGTCAGCGATCCCGCGACGCGGGCAAGCGTGCGGGTCCGGCCCGAGAGCGTGGCGGAATGAAGGACGCGATTGCCGCCGACCTCCGCCCCCGTGTACCAGACCTCGGAGCCGTCGGGCGACCAGGCCAGCCCGTTCGATGTCGCGTAGACGGGCGAGATGGTCGTCTTCTTCCCCGCGCGGTCGACCACGGCGACCGATCCTCCGTCATCGTTGACCGCGGGGTGGTCCAGGAAAGCGATCCGACTGCCGTCGGGCGAAAACCTGGGGTTGCCGATCCATCCATGGGTTTCGTAGAGAACTTTTCCGGTGGGGAACTCGAGCCGGCACCTCCGGTCCTGGACTCGCACGATCGCGAGATCCTTGCCGTCGGGAGCCCAGTCGGCGTACTCGACGTTCTCGAGGAGCTCGCGGGGCGCGCCGCCGGTCGCACTGACGCGCGCGAGCGTCCCGGAACGACTGAACGCCGTGTCGAAGTCGGCCTTGAGGATGACGGCCACTTCTCCCGACGGGGAGACCGCGGCGACGTCGGCGCCCGGAAGCCCGAAGGGCCGCGACTCCGGGCTTTCGGGCCGGCTGACCCAGATCTCGGCCGGCTTCCCGTCCCAGGCCGCCGTCGTCAGGATCGTCTTGCCGTCGGAGCCGAAGCGCGCGCCCCAGATGGCGCCCTTGCGGAAGGTGAGCTGGTGGAAGGTCGGAGGCTCGCTCGTCCCCTTCCCGTGGCCCAGGAAGTACCCGCCGGCAACGGCGGCCGCGAGGGCCGCGGCGCCGACGGCATAGGCAACGGCGCGCGCGCGGACCGGCCGATCCGGCGCCGCCGACACCAGCGCCGCCCCCGTCGCCCCGGACAGCGCCTCGAGGTCGAAGGCCAGGTCGTGCGCGGAGTGAAAGCGCTCCTCCGGGTTCTTCTCGAGACAGTGCCGCACCACGCGGTCGAGCCCGGGAGCGACGTTCCTGTTCGTCGCCGACAGGTCCGGCGGGTCCTCGCGCAGGATCGCCGACATCGTCTCCGCTGCCGAGTCGCGGTGGAAGGCCCGCGAACCCGAGATCATTTCGTAGAGGACCGCCCCGAACGAGAAAATGTCCGAGCGAGCGTCGGCCCTCTTGCCCTTGACCTGCTCGGGCGCCATGTAGCCGAGCGTACCGAGCACGACCCCGGGCTCGGTTCCGTCCGCCGTCGGCAGGTTCGTCTGCGGCCCGGCCGCGCCGTCGGCCTGGGTCAGCTTGGCGAGACCGAAGTCGAGGATCTTCACCCGGCCGTCGTTGGTGACGAACAGATTCTCCGGTTTGAGGTCCCGGTGAACGATCCCCTTCTCGTGCGCGGCCGAGAGCCCGCGCGCAACCTGGATCGCGTAGTCGGTCGCCTTGCGGACCGGAAGCGCGCCGCCCGAGAGCCGCGCCCGCAGCGTCTCGCCCTCGAGGAGCTCCGTGACGATGTACGGCGACCCTTCGAACGCGCCGAGCTCGTAGACCGACGTGATGTTCGGGTGATTGAGCCCGCCGGCCGACTGCGCCTCCTGCTCGAAGCGCCGCAGCCGCTCGGGGTCCTGCGCGAAGGACGCCGGCAGCACCTTGACCGCGACGTCGCGCTTCAGACGCTCGTCGCGCGCCCGGTAGACCTCTCCCATTCCGCCCGCGCCCAGAAGCGCGAGGACTTCGTAGGGTCCGACCCGGGTTCCGGCATTCAGCGGCATGAAAACTGGCGCATTCTACTAGGAGTCGTGGCGTATTCTTGCCCCGCTCAAGCGAGGTGAACATGCTCCGTCGAGGAATTCCGATTCACGCCGCGATTCTCCTGCTCGCCGCCCTTCCCGCGTTCGCGCAGGCTCCGCGCGAGCTGACCGTCGACTGGATCTACGGCGACGAAGCCACCGCAGCCGCGAAGGTCCCGAAGTTTGCCTGGACGAGCCGAGGAGAGCTTCTCCTGCTCGACGAAACCGCTCCGCCGGCGGCGCGCACGATCGAGCGCGTGAGCGCGAAATCCGGGCAGCGGACGCCGGCCGTGAACGCTTCCGCCGCCCTGGCGAGCCTCAAGGCCCTCTCAGCGAAGGGCGCGCCCGAGGCCCTCTCCTGGCCGGAGGCCCTCGATCCCGCCGGAGCGACAGCCGTCTACGTCTTCGGCGACGATCTCTATTCGCTCGATCTGGGAGCGTCGCGTTTCGAGCGCCTCACGCGCACCGACGCGGCCGAGTCGCTCCCGCGGTTCTCCCCCGACGGCCGGAAGCTCGCCTTCGTGCGCGGCAACGACCTCTGGGTCCTCGACCTCGCCACGAAGGCCGAAACCCGGTTGACCGCGGATGGGAGCGACACGATCCTCAACGGCACGCTGTCCTGGTTGTACTGGGAGGAGATCTTCGACCGCGGCGACACGGGCTACTGGTGGTCTCCGGATTCCTCCGCGATCGCATTCCTGCGGACCGACGAGTCGCCCGTCGACGTCTCACTCTTCACCGACTTCTCGCCCGCTGTCCCCCGGGTCGTCAAGCAGCGCTATCCGAAGACGGGGGGCGCCAATCCCACCGTGCGCCTCGGCATCGTGGAGGTCTCCGGAAGGAAGACCGCGTGGATGGACGCGTCGGAAGTCCCGTACGAATACGTCGTCGGACTCGACTGGCTGCCGGACAGCGGATCGGTCGCGGTCCAGACGACCAACCGCGGCCAGACGAAGCTCGATGTCTGGCGCTTCGACCGCGCGACGGGAAAGACGGCGCTGGTGCTTTCCGAGAGCGATCCGGCCTTCGTCTACCAGAAGGACATCCAGTTCGCCGACGGCGGGAAAACCTGGATCGTGACCTTCGAAAGCGGGGGCCACACGCACCTCTTCCGTTACGGCGCCGACGGGGTTCGCCGGAACGCCGTGACGCAGGGACCCTGGTCGGTCCGCGGGCCGGGCAGTTTTTACGGCGCGCCCCAGGGCTCGGCCTTCGTCGACGAGGCCGCGGATCTCGTCTATTTCACGTCCATCGAGAAGTCGCCCCTCGAGCGCCACCTCTATCGGGTCCGTCCCGATGGGACCGGCATGGCGCGGATCACTCGCGAAGACGGGACCCACAAGGTGACCCTGTCGCCCGACCGCCGCTTCTACGTCGATGCATACTCGAACAGCAACACGCTCCCGTCGCTTTCTCTGCACGACATCTCCGGTAGGGACCTCGCAACCCTCTCTCCGAGCCGCATGGACGTCCTCGCGCCGTATGGTCTCGCGAAGCGCGAGCTCTTCTCGATCCCGGCGCCGGACGGCTTCGCGATCCCCGCAAGCGTGTTGAAGCCCGCCTCCCTCGATCCCTCGAAGAAGTACCCCGTCCTCATTCACGTTTACGGCGGCCCGGGCGCGCCGATCGTGCAGAACCGCTGGGAGCGCGACGGCCTCTTCGACCAGCTCCTGGTGTCGCAGGGCTACATCGTCGCCTCGTTCGATCCGCGGAGCGCGACCGGGCAGAGCAAGGCGCTCGAGGACCTGGTCGTGCGCCGCATGATGAGCGACGTCGAGCTCGGCGACCTCCAGACGGCCGTGAAGTGGCTCAAGGCCCAGGCCTGGGCCGACCCGGCGCGGTTCGGGATCTGGGGCTGGAGCGGCGGCGGCTCCTACACGCTCCTCGCCATGACGCGCACACAGGAGTTCAAGGCCGGCATCTCCGGCGCGCCCGTCACCGACTGGCACTTCTACGATTCGAAGTTCGGCGAGGCCTACATGAAGACCGCCGAGGACAACCCCGAGGGGTACGCGCTGACTTCGTTCGTCAAGCGGGCGAAAGACCTCTCGGGGCGCCTGCTCCTCGTCTTCGGGACCTACGACGACAACGTCCACCCGCAGAACGAGTGGGCCTTCGCCGACGCCCTGATCGCTGCGGGAAAGCCGTTCGACATCATGGTCTACCCGATGCGCAAGCACGGCTTCGTCGACAAGCCGGCGATCCGCCACCGCGCGGCGAAAATGCTGGAGTTCTGGAAGCTGTATCTCTAGAGCGCTCGATGAAGTTCAGGACCGGGCTCGCGCTGGGATTCGCCCTCTTCGGGGCGGTCGCCCTGCGCGGGGGCGAGCCACGGCCCCTGACCGTCGAATGGATCACGGGCCCGGAGGCCGAAGGGGTTACGCGTCTGCCCCGCTACGCCTGGACCTCGGACGGCCATCCCCTCCAGGCGCGGATCCTCAAGCCTCGGGGCTTCGATCCCTCGACCCGTCACCCCGTGATCCTCCGGGTCTACGGGGGCACCGGTGTGCCGACGGTGCGCGACGACTGGGACCGCGCCGTCCTCTTCGACCAGCTCCTCGCGGAGCGCGGCTACGTCGTCGCCTCGATCGACAACCGCACGGCCACGGCGGCGTCGAAGACGCTCGAGAACGCCTCCCTCAAGGATCTCTGGGGAGAAAGCGCCCTGAACGACCTTCTCGACGGCGTGCGCTGGCTGAAGGCCCGTGCGTGGGTCGACCCGGAGCGCGTCGGCATCTGGGGCCGGAGCGGCGGCGGCTACTTCACGCTCGCCGCCATGACGCGCTCGAAGGAATTCAAGGCCGGGATCTCCGTCGCGCCGGTCACCGACTGGCGCTTCTACGACAGCAAGGCGACCGAGGCATACATGAAGACGCCCGACGCAAACCCGGAGGGATACGCGGACACGGACCTCGTCGCACGCGCGAAGGACCTTCATGGCCGGCTGCTCGTCGCCTTCGGCACCTTCGACGACAACGTCCACCCGCAGAACAGCCTCGCGTTCATCGACGCGCTCGTCGCGGCCGGCACGCCCTTCGACATGATGGCCTACCCGATGCGCAAGCACGGGATCAGCGACCGGCCGGCGCAGGCACACCTCGACCAAAAGATGCTGGAGTTCTGGAAGCGCTGGCTCTAGCGCCGACTTGATCGGCGCTCCCGGATGGGACGGATGACGGACATTCGAGCGGCCGAACTGCCGCGAGACCTCGAAGTCGTGCGTGCACTCTTCGGCGAGTACGTCGACAGCCTGGGTATCGACCTGGCGTTCCAGGGGTTCGAAGGCGAGCTGGCCGAGCTGCCGGGAAAATACCAGCCGCCGGCCGGTCGACTTCTCCTCGCGTGGAACGGGGCCCGGGCGGTTGGCTGCATCGCCTTGCGCCCTCTCGACGCCGAAAGGTGCGAGATGAAACGCCTCTACGTTCGGCCCGAGGCGCGCGGCCAGCGGCTCGGACGCCGGCTCGTCGAACGGATCTGCGCGGAGGCCCGGAAGGCCGGCTACGAGCGAATCTGCCTCGATACGCTCCCCATGATGGTCTCGGCGCAGTCGCTGTACGAGTCCCTCGGGTTCGTTTCCATCGAGCCGTACGTCTTCAATCCCATCCCGGGCACGAAGTTTCTCGCCCTCGACCTCTGAAAGTCGGGCGGAGGTAGCCCGCTCCGACCGAGGGTCAGGACCCGGCCGAAATCAAGCCCGCGATCCTTGCATCGACAGGAGCCGGCGGATCCGCTCTTCGAGGGGCGGGTGCGTCGAAAAGAGCGCCATCAGCCATCCGCCCGCCAGGGGATTGACGATGCAGAGGTGCGCGTTCGCCGGCGTCGCCCCCTCGAGCGGAATGCGACCCGAAGCCGACCCGAGCTTCTGGAGGGCGCTCGCGAGCGGGCGCGGGTCTCCCATGAGCGCCGCACCGGAGGCGTCGGCCCCGTACTCCCGACTCCGGCTCACCGCGAACTGGATGAGCATCGCGGCGATCGGCGCGACGATCACGAAGAGCAGGGCCAGCGGGTTCCCGCCGCCGCGACGTTCGTTGCCGCTTCGCGGCGTCATGTAGGCGAAGCGCGTCAGAAACGTCAGCGCGCCGGCGAGGGTCGCGGCGATCGACGAGGTCAGGATGTCCCGGTTCAGGACGTGCGAGATCTCGTGGGCGAGGACACCCTCGAGCTCGGACTCGTTCATCGCCTGGAGGATGCCCTCGGTCGCGGCCACCGCGGCGTGCTGCGGGTTGCGCCCGGTCGCGAAGGCGTTCAAGGCCGGGCTCGGCACGACGTAGAGTCGCGGCATCGGGATGCCGGCCTTGCTGGCGAGGCGCTCGACGATCCCATGGAGCTTGGGAGCCTCGGCCTCGGTCACCGGCTGCGCCCGATACGCGGCGAGCGCCAGCTTGTCGCTGAAGAAATAGGAGACGAAGTTCATCACCGCCGAGAACGCCAGGGCGAGGAGCATTCCCTGCTCGCCGCCGAGCCCGTAACCCACGAGCAGGAAGAGTCCCGTCAGAATCCCCAGCAGGAGGGTCGTTTTCATCATGTTCATCGCCGCACCTCCGCCGTGGTGCCGACGATACCGCTCAATCCGCGGGCCGGGCTACTCGTACCGGAGGGCCTCGATCGGATCGAGGCGCGAGGCCTTTACCGCCGGGTAGAGGCCGAAGAAGATGCCGACCGAGATCGACACGACCAGGCCGACGACGATCGACCACAGGGGCGTCTCGGCCGGCAGGGCGTCGAAGGCCTTCTTGATGGCCGCCGGGACGGCGACGCCGATGATGACGCCGATGACGCCGCCGATCAGCGAAAGCGTCGTGGCCTCGGTCAGGAACTGCAGCACGATGTCCCGGCGGAACGCTCCGACCGCCTTGCGCACGCCGATCTCCTTCGTGCGCTCGGTGACCGACACGAGCATGATGTTCATCACGCCCACGCCCCCGATCAACAGGGACACGAAGGCGATGAAGATCATCGCGAGCGTGATGCCCTGCGTGATTCCGCGGAAGCTTTCGATCATCTTGTCCGGCGTGACGATGCCGAAGTCGTTCGGCTGGTCGAACCTCACGTGGCGGCGCGCCCGAAGGACCTGCTGCACCTTGTCGATCAGGTCCGGCACCTGGTCCGGCCGGTGCGGCACCATCGCGATCCGCAGGGCGTCCCCGTCGGAACCGCCGACCTTGATCCAGGGGAAGCGCCGGTCGAAGGTCGTCAGGGGGATCACGACGAAGTTATCCTGCGACTCGCCGAACATCTTTCCCTTCTTTTCGAACACCCCGATCACCGTGTACGCGTCGTGCCCGAGCGTGACCCGCTTGCGCAGCGGGCCTTCCCGGGGGAAGAGCCTCTCCGCGATGTCCGTCCCCAGCACGATGACGTCGGCCGCGTGCTCCACGTCGAGCTCGTTCAAGAATCGTCCCTGCGAAACGAAGCGGCTCAGGGCCACGGCGTAGGGCTCCATGACGCCGAAGACCCTGGGCGACTGGACCTCGTTGTCGCGATACTTCAGGTGGAAGTTCGTGTTGTCCCAGAGATAACGCTGCGGTGACACGGCCCGTGCCTCGGGCACCTGCTCCCGGATCGCCTCGGCGTCGGCGAGCGTCAGGTCCCGCCGCCGGAGCTCGCCTTCCGGCCGCGGGCCGCCCGGGCCGAAGCGCGGCTCGTACTTCTGGACCATGACGAGGCTCGCTCCGAAGCTCTGGAAGTTGCGAACCATGTTGTTGTTGAAACCGGTGACGATCGAGACCATCGCGATGACGGTCGCGACGCCGACCACGATCCCGAGCACCGTCAGCGACGCCCGCAGCTTGTGCGCGCGCACCGCGAGCAGCGCAAACCGCACGTTCTCCCCAAACCCCCGCCTCAGGTGACTCAACACGCGCGACAACCTATCAGCCGGCCGCGCACCACAACTTCCTTCGCGGCAGAGCCCCCCTCACTCCAACCCTCTCGCCCCCTCACGGGTGGAGAGGCAGTTGCTGTTCCGCCTCACTCCCTCATCCGCTCGCGGCGCAAATAGTCTCCCGACCGAAGGGAGGGAGGAGGTTTGCGCCGCGGGGAGCGAGCGCGAGCGAGGAACGAGCGAGCGGTAGCGACGGCCTATTCGTACCGGAGCGCGTCGATCGGATCGAGCCGCGAGGCCTTCACGGCCGGGTAGAGGCCGAAGAAGACGCCGACCGACATCGAGACCAGCAGGCCCACCAGGATCGCCCAGAACGGCGTCTCGGCGGGAAGGGCCGCGAATGCCGCCTTGATCGCCGCCGGCACCGCAACGCCGAAGACGACGCCGATGACGCCCCCGATAAGCGAAAGCGTCGTGGCCTCGGTCAGGAACTGCAGCACGATGTCCCGCCGAAACGCGCCGACGGCCTTGCGGATGCCGATCTCGCGCGTGCGCTCCGTGACCGAAACGAGCATGATGTTCATGACCCCCACGCCGCCGATCAGGAGCGAGATGAAGGCGATGAATATCATCGCGCCCGTGATCCCCTGCGTGATGCCCTTGAAGCTGTCGATCATCTTGTCGGGCGTGAGGATGTAGAAGTCGTCGTCGGCGTTGAACGGCACGTGCCGGCGCATCCGCAGCAGGGCACGGCCCTTCTCGATGACGGTGTCGACCTGGTCCGGCGAGTACGGAACGGTGGCGATGTGGATCGTGTCTCCCCGGCTGCTCTTGATGAACGGGAACTGGCGGTCGAACGTCGAGAACGGGACGATGAACCAGTGGTTGTTGGACCCGCCGCCGAAGCCGCCCTTGTCCTCCATCACGCCCACGACCGTGTATTTCCAGCCGCTGATCTCGACGGTCTTGTTCAGCGCGCTCTCGTTGGGAAAGAGCGCCTTCTCCACGTCCTTGCCGATGACGCAGACCTCGTTGGCGTGCTCCACGTCGGCGTCGGTGATGAACCGCCCCTCGTCGACGAAGTGCATGTTGGCCAGCGAGTAGTCCGGGTACGCACCGACGACTGTCGGGCTCGTGGATTCGTTGCCCCGGTACTTGACGTTGATGTTGCTGGTGTCCCAGAGGTAGCGCTCGGGAGAGACCGCGCGAATCTCCGGAATCTGGGCCTTCAGGGCGAGGGCGTCTTCGAGGGTCAGGTCCTTCCGGTTTCTCTCCGTATCGGAGCGATGGCCCGGGCCGAACCGCATGGAGTACTTCTGGAACTGGACGAGCGAGGCCCCGTAGGCCTGGAACTGGCGAATCATGTTGTTGTTGAAGCCGTTGACGATCGACACCATCGCGATGACCGTCGACACGCCCACGACGATGCCGAGCACCGTCAGTGCGGCCCGCAGCTTGTGGGCCCGGACCGCGAGCATCGCGAACCGCATGTTCTCGCCGAAGCCGCGGCGCAGGTGGGAAATCAGGGAGGACATGGCTAGCTCCCGGCCGTAGGGGCGGCCCTTGCGGCCGCCCGCTTCAGGGAAAGGCGGCGGATCCGGGCGGGGACGACCCGACCACCGACCCGGCCACCGAAGGCAAACCCCCGGCGGTAGGGAACGCCGTCCGAAGGACGGCGGTAACCCGAACCGACTCTACTCATACCTCAAGGCCTCGACCGGCGGCAGCTTGCTCGCCTGCGACGAGGGGATCCAGCCGGCGAGGATGCCCGTCACCGTGGCGACACCGACGCCGAGGAAGATGAACGAGGGCCGCACCTGCGCGGGGAAGACCTGCTTGACGGCGAAAGCGATCAGGGCTCCGAGAATCACGCCGATGACGCCTCCGATCGACGACAGAAGGGCGGCCTCCAGGAGGAACTGCAGGCGGATGTCCTTGCGCCGCGCGCCGAGGGCCCGCCGCACGCCGATCTCCTTCGTTCGCTCGACGACCGAGACGAACATGATGTTGGCGACGACGATCGCGCCCACGACGAGCGAGATCCCCGAGATCAGGACCATCAACAGGAACATCCCCGCCGAGATGTTGCGCCAGAGCGACTGCAGGAGCTCCGCCGTCACCAGCCCGAACGGGTCGTCCTTGTCGAAGCCCGTCTTGCGGAGCGCCCGGAGAATCGTGCGCACCTCGTCGGTCGCGGCCGTCAACCCCTCGACGCCGCCTTTCGGCTTCAGGAAGATGCCGATGTCCTCGGTCGGAGCGATGTGCTTGTGGAAGACCGTCAGCGGGATGTAGATGACGTTGTCCTGGCTCTGGCCCATCACCGAACCCTGCTTGGCGAGGGTGCCGATGATCTTGACCGGATACCCGTCGATCTTCATCACCCGGCCGATCGGGTCGATGTTGGGGAAGAGCTCGTCCTGGACGTCCCAGCCGATCACCGCAACGGGCGCCGAGTGGTTGTACTCGGTCTCGGTGAAGTAGCGGCCGTTGACGATGTCAAAGCTCATCGCGTCGCTCATGTTCGGCGTGTGGCCCTGGATCTCGACCTGCGGGAGCTTGCGGTCCTCGTACTTGACCGGGCGGCGTCGATCACCCCGCGCGCCGATCGACTCGCACAGCTTGCACTCGCGGCGCACGACCTCCATGTCCGTCAGCGTGAGGTCCTTGCGCTTGCGGGCCATGAGCCACTCTTCGCGGCTCGTGATGATCCCGTACTTCGTGAAGATGACGATGTCGGGATTCAAGCCGATGACCTTGTCCTTGACGTAGGCGTTGAGTCCCGAGATGACCGACACGACGCCGACGACCGTGGCGACCCCGATGATGACGCCGAGCAGCGTCAGGAACGCCCGGAGCTTGTGGCGCGTGAGCGCCGAGCCCGAGACGCGGAAGAGCTCGGCGGTCGTCACGTCTTCTTCGGACCGCCCTTGCCGGACTCGTCCTTCTGGATGATGACGCGATCGCCTTCCTTGACCTGGCGCAGGACCTTGAAGGGGCCGGTCACGATCTCCTGGCCGACGGACGGGCCGTCCTTGATCTCGATCATCAGCTCGCCCGCGATCCCCGTCTGGACCTTGCTGAACGCGATCTTGCCGTCCTTGATCGTGTAGACGCCTTCCTCGGTCTCGGGCCGGCCGGAAGACGCGGACTTGTTCTTCTTCTCGACGTCGCGCACGATGAGCGCCTGGATCGGAATCGTCGTCGCGCCGTCGCGCCGGCCCGTGACGATGTCGGCCGTCACCGAGAAACCGGGCCGGATCGTGTCCGGCGGATTGTCGATCTTGATCTTGACCTTGAAGTTGATGGCCTCCGAGTTGGCCGTCAGCGCCAGCAGGTCGGGGTCGTTCTTCGGGATGGGCGAGGAGCCGACCTCCGTGACCGTGCCGACGAACTTGGTGTTCGGATAGGCGTCGATCGAGAGGGTGGCCTTCTGCCCGATCTTGACCTGCGGCACCGAGGTCTCGTCGACCATCATGACGGCCTCGACCGAGCCCATGTCCGAGATCGTCATCAGCTGCGTGCCCGCGTTGTTCATGGTGCCGATGACCGTGACCTCGCCTTCCTTGATCGGAAGGGCCGTCACGACGCCATCGAGCGGGGCCGTCACGGTGGTTTTCGAAAGGGAGTCGCGGCTGGCGACGAGGCCCGCCGAGCTCGAGCGCATGCGCTGCTCGGTCGCCGCGAGGTTGGCTTCCGCCGTGTCGAGATTCGACTTGGCCTTCTGCAGGTCGGCTTCGGCGAGGATGTGGCCTTTGAAATTCGCGGAAGCGCGTTCGTAGTCGAACTTCGCCTGCGCCGCGGTCGCCCGAGCGGCGTCGAGATCGTGGCGCATCGCCTCGAGGCTGGCTTCCGCCCCCTGGGCCTGAGCGGCGAGCTGCGCGCGGTCGATCTGGAGAAGGAGCTGCCCCTTCTTGACGTGCTCGCCTTCCTTGACGGCCAGGTTCACGATCTGCCCCATGACCAGGGCCGACATGTCGACTTTCCGCTGGGCCTGGATCTTGCCGTTGGCCGTGACCTTCGAGACGAGGTCGAGTTTTTCGACTTTGGCGGTCGTCACGCGCGGCACGTCCTTGTCCCGGCCGCGGATGAAGGCCGTCAGGGCGCCGATGACGACGACCCCAAGAACGGCCCCCCCGATGATTTTGGTCTTCTTCGACATGGCCCTCAATCCTCCGGTCAAACGCGGTTTTCCTGCGTATTCCTTTCTACGGAAAGGCTTCCGGAAAGTTCAATTCTCCGGAGCCCATTGAAAAGACTGGGGCTTTTCGCTAGCCTTCCGCTCCCCTGCGCCCATAGCTCAATTGGATAGAGCGTCTGACTACGGATCAGGAGGTTGGGGGTTCGACTCCCTCTGGGCGCACCATTTCCACCTGGGGTAGCCTCCCCGCAGTGCCTTTTTCAGACCAGGACCGCCGTTTCATGTCCGAGGCCCTCGCCTTCGCCCGGATCGCCTATGCCGAACAGGAGGTCCCCGTCGGGGCGATCGTCGTCCGGGACGGACGGATGATCGGCCGGGGGCGCAACCGCCGGGAACGGCTCGCCGACCCCACCCACCACGCCGAGATCGAGGCCATCCAGGAAGCCGCCCGCGAAGTCGGCCACTGGCGCCTCGAGGACTGCACCCTCTACGCCACACTGGAGCCTTGCGCCATGTGCGCCGGCGCCGCCGTCAACGCCCGGATCCGGCGGATCGTCTTCGGCTGCACCGACCCGAAGGCCGGATATTGCGGGACCCTCGGCAACATCCCGGCGGATGCGCGTTTGAATCACCGGCCACAGGTCGAAGGGGGCCTCCTCGCCGAAGAATCGGCCGACATGCTCCGGCAGTTCTTCCAGGCGAAACGCTGACGGGGTCAGGTCTCGATTTTTCGGTTTCGCAGACGGAAAACCCGGGGGTCAGGTCCCGATCTTCCGGAGATCAGGCCCGACCCGTCGGCACGATCGCCACACCCGACATCCCGTCCCGATTCCGCCAGGATGTGCGTCGCGCGGAGCGCGGCGCTTACCCAGTAGGCCCGACCACGCTGCCACTTTCGAACGACCCCTGACATCGGCCCCTGAATCCGCTAGGATTCGCCGTTCCACCCGCGCGGAGAGGTGCTGGAGTGGTTGATCAGGCCGGTCTCGAGCCGACCACCAGCGGCAGACCCCCGGCAGTAGGCAGCGTCGCGCGAAGCGCGGCGCTCACCCGGTAGGCCCGACCACGCTGCCACTTTCGAGCGACCTGACATCGGCCCCTGAATCCGCTAGGATTCGCCGTTCCACCCGCGCGGAGAGGTGCTGGAGTGGTTGATCAGGCCGGTCTCGAAAACCGGTAGGCCCGAAAGGGTCTCGTGGGTTCAAATCCCACCCTCTCCGCCATTCTGCTGCCTCGAGACAGTCGTGGGTTCACCCGACCACCAGAGGCAGACCCCCGGCAGTAGGGAACGCTGCGCGAAGCGCAGCGGTAAATCCCACCCTCTCCGCCACTTCTGCTGCTCCCTACCGAATCGGATCGATGGGCGTGCGCCTCGGCTCTTTACCGAACCGCTCCCGCGAACGCTCGATCATCTTCCGGATCTCGACGTCGCGATCCTTCGGCGGAGCGCTCGTCGCCCAGCCGTGGACCAGGCGCTCCGCCGCCGCGGTCACCTCGTCCACGGCGCGCTCGAAAAGCGCCTGGTTCGCCTTCGACGGCTTGTTGGCGCCGCTCAACTTGCGAACGAACTGCAGCGAGGAGGCGCGGATCTCCGCCGGGGTCGCCGGCGGCGCGAAGTTGGCGAGGGTACGGATGTTGCGGCACATCCCGGAAATGTAACCGGAAATCCGGCCAAGGAACGCACCCCTTATGCTTTCGACCCCATGCGCGTCGCCGCCCTCTACGACATTCATGCCAACCTCCCGGCCCTGGAAGCCGTGCTGGCCGAGGTGCGCGAGGCCGCGGTCGACCGGATCCTCGTCGGCGGCGACGTGTTCCCGGGTCCGATGCCTCGCGAGACTCTCGCCCTTCTGGCCGACCAGCCTGCGCCCTGCCTCTTCATTCGAGGCAACGGTGAGACCGCAGTGCTGGCGGACCGTGCCGGCCGCGAAATCTTGCAGGTCCCGGAAGTCTTTCGCGAGGCGATCCGATGGAACGCGAACGAGCTCTCGGATGTCGAGGCCGAACGGGTGCGCCGCTGGCCGCTGACCGCGGCGCTGGACCTGCCCGGACTCGGCACCGTTTTCTTCTGCCACGCCACGCCGCGGGACGACAATGAGATCTTCACGCGCCTGACCCCGGCCGACCGACTCCTCCCGATATTCGAAGCCGCGAACGCCGACGTCGTGGTCTGCGGCCACACCCACATGCCGTTCGACCGCTCCGTGGGGAGCATTCGGGTCGTCAACACCGGGAGCGTGGGAATGCCCTTCGGCGACCCCGGCGCCGACTGGGTGCTTCTCGACTCGGGCGTCCAGTTCCGCCACACCGACTACGACCTCGCCTCCGCGGCCCGGCGAATCCGTGCGACCGCCTATCCGCAGGCGGAGTTCGCCGCGAGCGCGGTCGAACACCCGAAAGGCGAACAGGAGATGACCGCGATCTTCGAGCGCAGCGCCTTGAAGCCGACGCCGGCCGCTCCGGCCTGACCAGGTCGACGTTGCCCGCCGGGCATCGACCGGAGCAGAATCGCCCAGCCTTGAAGCCAGACTCCCTTCCGCCGCAGATCCCCCAAGGGACGCCGTCGCGCGCGCCATTGGACGAGGCCGCGCTTCGCGGGTGGATGATCGAGTATCAGGCCGGCCGGCTCGAAGGATTCGAGCACCTGTACACAACGGTCGCCGCCCCGCTGCGCCGGTACCTGACCGCTCTGACGCGGGATGCGGCGGACGCGCAGGACCTGCTCCAGGAAACCTTTCTCCAGATCCACCGTTCCCGCCACACGTACGATCCGACGCTGCCGCTGATGCCCTGGGTTTTCGCAATCGCGCGTCACGTCTACCTGATGAGCCGCCGCGCGGCGCGGCGGCGCCCGTCGCGCGCCCGGGAATTCGGGGCGGACTTGGATCTGCCCGTTCCTCCCGAGGTCGAGGGCCTGGCCGGCCGCCTCGAGCTTCGCCGAGCGATCCTGGAGATCGGGTCCGATCGCCGGGAAGCGCTGCTGCTCCACCACGTCTGGGGTTTCAGCTTTCGCGAGGTCGGCCGCGTTCTGGGAATCACGGAGAGCGCCGCCAAGCTGCGCTCCAGCAGGGCCATGGCCGATCTGCGCGTCATGCTGCGCGGGCCGGGCGACCCGAAGGAGGTCCGATGAGCGACGACATGACGCTTCCCGTGCGACTCCGGGAGCAAATCGCCCGGGATCTGCGGCCCGTCAAGCCCCTGAGGGGACCCTGGCTTCGGGCGGCCAACTCGCTCCCGCTCGCGCTGCTGCTCCTTTTTGCGGCGTCCGCGATCTACGGATTGCGCGGGGACGCGGCCCGTCTCGGATGGTTTCTGACGTGGGGGCTGTCGTCTTTTCAACTCGTGCTCGGCATGCTGCTGATCGGCATGTCCCTGCGGGAGGCGATCCCCGGCCGGGCGTTCTCGCCCTCCGCGCTCGCGGCGTCGCTCGCGGCGGCCTTCGGCGCGGTGATCCTCATCGCTTTCGCGACCTGGCTCGTCAGCCCGACGCGCATCGTTCGCGAGTCGGTTCTCTTCGTCACGGGAGTCTGCTTCGGTCACACGCTGCTGGCGGCCGTTCCCGTCATCTTCTTCGTCGGGTTGCTCGCCGCGCGCGCGTACCCGCTCCGGCCGCAGATCGCCGGGGCCCTGTACGGCGCGGGCGCGGGCCTGCTCTCGGATGCGGGCTGGCGGCTGTTCTGCCATTACTCCGATCCGGGGCACGTGCTGCCGGCCCACCTGGGTGCGGTCGTCGCGGCCACCCTCCTGGGAGCGCTGACCGGACGCCTGCTCCGGCCGAGGCGCTGAGCCGCCCGGCCGTCCTCGACGTCTCCGGACTACTCCTTCGGCCGGGTCACGTCGACGACGACGAACCAGGTCCCGTCGTCCCTCCGCTGCCACAGCCGGACGTAGTGCCCGCTTTCGGGGGCCTTGTCCTTTTCCGCGACCTGGTACGACCCGTAGGAGTAGCCGAGGTCTCCCGTCCCCGCGCTTTCGGCCTTGACGGAGACGCCGGTGAACCGCGCGGGCCGGGATCGCATCCAGTCGAGGATGGCGGTCCGGCCGACGAGGGGCATGATCTCGTTGCGGTGGAGACGGGACGAGCCGAGCAGCACCGGGGCGTATCCCTCGGCCATCGGCCCGGCGGCCAGCCGACCGTTCAACGCCCGATCCGCCGCGGCGAGCGCGAGGGTCCCGGCGTCGCCGGCGTTCGCACCGGTGTAGCGATCCGGCATCGGGAATCGATGGAAGCCCGGCTCGAACGCAGGAGCCGCCGGCGTCCCGACGCCGACGTCGATGATCACGCGCCACTGTCCCGAGGGCTGCCGCCGCCACACCGACAGGTAGTTCTCCTCGTGCGGGCCGGGGTCTTTCGTGTCCGGCATCAGCAGGGCGGCCGGGCCCGTCAGCCAGCCGAGGTCCCCGCTCTTCGCGACGTCGCCCAGCCGGGGCTCCCAGGTCAGCTGCCGCTCCGCGAACGGGACGGACGGGCGCTTCGACAGCCGCTCGCGCGCGTTCGTGGGATCGGGTGTGAATACGATGGCTTCGTCCGAAAAGAACTGCAGGAACGAGTCGCGGATGCCGACCTCCCGGCACCTGGCCGCGAACGCGCGCTCGGTCTGCGCGAGTGCCGCAAGGGACGGGGGCGGCGGCGTGTCCGCGCGCCCGATGAGGACCCACCCGAAGAGCAGCAGCGCCGATTGCAAGCGACGGGACATGGCGACCTCCCGATCGATGACTTGGCCGCAGGCCTTCGTTTGGTATCCGGGCCCCTCAAACACCACCCCCGGCTCGACGCGACCTGCCCGGGGGCTGCGCGGGGGCGCGCCCCCGGCTTTCCCAAAACCCCGCCCCAAGGAATCCGTAATAATCGGCGAGCCCCCAATGGACACCGCAATCGAACTCGACCACGTCGCCAAGAGCTTCGGCCGCTTCAAGGCGGTCGACGACCTGTCCCTCAAAGTGCCGCAGGGCGCGATGTTCGGCCTGCTCGGCCCCAACGGCGCGGGCAAGACGACGACCATCCGGATGATCATGAACATCACGGCGCCGGACTCCGGCGAGATCCGGATCCTCGGGCGCCCGATGGACCGGGTCACCCAGAACCGCATCGGCTACCTCCCGGAGGAGCGGGGGCTCTACCGGAAGATGAAGGTGATCGACCACCTCTACTTCCTCGCCGCGATCAAGGAGGTCAGCCGCGACACGGCGAAGGAACGGATCGGGACCTGGGTTGACAAGATGGAGCTGCGGCCCTGGCTCAACAAGAAGGTCGACGAGCTCTCCAAGGGAATGCAGCAGAAGATCCAGTTCATCGCAACGATCGTCCACGATCCGGAGATCCTCATTCTCGACGAGCCGTTCTCGGGCCTCGACCCGCTGAACGTCGCCCTGATGCGCGACTACTTCCTCGACTTCCGCGCCCGGGGCAAGACGATCATCTTCTGCACGCACGTCCTGGAGCAGGCCGAGAAACTCTGCGACGAGATCTGCCTGATGGCAAAATCGAAGAAGATCCTCGAGGGCAGCCTCAGGGAACTGAAGCGGCGCAACTCTTCCGGTCTCCTGAGGCTCTCCGTCAACGCCGACCTCGCGGACGTCTCCGCGCTGCCGGGCGTCGCCTCGGCAAAGGCCGTCGACGGGACTTTCGTGGTCGCGCTGGCGCCCGGCGTTTCCCAGAAGGACTTTCTCAAGCGGGCCCTCGACACCTACACGGTCGAGGCCTTCTCGCAGAAAGAGCCCGACCTCGAGGAGATCTACATCGATGCGGTCCGGAGCTCCGGCATGGAAGAAACCCGGACGATCGAATGAGGCCCGAATGAACTGGAAGAAGACCTTCGCGATCGTCCGCCGTGAGTACATCGAGCGCGTCCGCACGAAGTCGTTCTGGATCGCGACGCTGCTCATCCCGTTTCTCTTCCTCGCGTACATCGCCTTCCAGATTTCGTCGTCCCGCAAGACCGGCGGGGAGCGGACCATCGTCGTCGTCGACCAGACGGGCACGCTCTACGCTCCCCTGGTCAAGGAGCTCGCGGCGACCGAGGCCGAGCAGAAGGAAAGCGATTCTGCGCGCAAGGGACCGCACTGGAACCTGAGGCCCGCCCCGGCCGGCGGAAGCCTCGCGGCCACCAAGGAGGCCCTCCGCAAGCAGGTCCTCGCCAAGGAGATCAACGGCTATCTCGTCCTCGAACCGGAGAAAGTCAAGAACGACGAGGTCGAGTACTACTCGACGACCGTGTCGGACTTCATCGCCCTGAACCAGCTCGAGCGCTCACTCAACCGGGTCCGGATGCGCGAGAAGATGCAGGATCGAGGACTGCCGACGGACCTCGCGGGCGAGCTCGAAAAGCGCGTCGACTTCAAGGCCTTCAAGGTCACCGAGAAGGGCACCGCGGAGGAGAAGGGCGCCGGCATCATCGCCGCGATCATCTTCATGGTGCTCATGTACACGACCTTCTTCGTGTACGGCGGCCAGGTCATGCGGGGCGTCATCGAGGAGAAGTCGAGCCGCATCGTCGAGATCATCATCGCTTCGGTCCGGCCGACCGAGTTGATGCTCGGCAAAATCATCGGCATCGGCCTCGTCGGCCTGACTCAGTACCTGGTCTGGTCGATTCTCGCGATGAACCTGTCCCTTCCCGGGATCGCCGGCGTCCTTTCCTCGAGCGACATGGGCGTGCCCCGGATCCCGATCGCGATGCTCGGCTACTTCATCCTGTTCTTCGTGCTCGGCTACTTCGTCTACGCCAGCGTCTACACGACGATCGCGGCGCCCTTCAACAGCGAGCAGGAAGCCACGCAGTTCATGATGATCCCGATCGTCCTCATCCTGGCGGGCTTCATGGTCTACCCCGCGGTGATGAACAACCCCAACGGCAACGTGGCGCTCTTCTTCTCCCTCTTTCCCTTCACGTCCTCTCTCGTCATGTTCCTGCGGACGGCCGTCTCGGAGCCTCCGGCCTGGCAGGTACTCCTCTCGATCGCGCTCCTCATCGGCACGACCGTCGGTCTCGCCTGGTTCGCCGGACGCGTCTATCGCGTGGGCATCCTGATGTATGGAAAAAAGCCCACGATCCCCGAGATCCTGCGCTGGGTGCGGTACACCCCCGGCAAAGTCGCCCAGCCCGCGGCCAAGATTTCGTAGGGCCCCGGCCGACTGGCCGGTTGCCCCTTTCGACACGCCTGTGCTACCTTTCGCGCCCCGTTTGGCCCATTCGTCTAACGGTTAGGACGCGGCCCTCTCAAGGCCGAAATACGGGTTCGATTCCCGTATGGGCTACCAGCTCTCGAACCGGCTTTGTAAGTCCCACGCCGCGTCCTCCGGACGCCGCCCTCTCAAGGCGGCGCCTTTGAGCGCGCCCTTCCGGGCGCGACACGGGTTCGATTCCCGTATGGGCTACCACCTCGAACCGGCTTTGTAAGTCCCACGCCGCGTCCTCCGGACGCAGCCCTCTCAAGGCGGCGCCTTTGAGCGCGCCCTTCCGGGCGCGACACGGGTTCGATTCCCGTATGGGCTACCACCTCGAACCGGCTTTGTAAGTCCCACGCCGCGTCCTCCGGACGCCGCCCTCTCAAGGCGGCGCCTTTGAGCGCGCCCTTCCGGGCGCGACACGGGTTCGATCTGGCGCCCGTATGGGCTACCAGATCCAACCAGGCTTTGTCAGTCTCGCGCCGCGTCCTGCGGACGCAGCCCCTCTCAAGGCGACATCTTTGTTCTGCGCGCCCTTCCGGGCGCAACACGGGTTCGATCTGGCGCCCGTATGGGCTACCAGATCAAGCCGGCTTCGCTAAGTCCCAACGCCGCGTCCTGCGGACGCGATCCTCTCGAGGCGGCTCCTTGTTCTGCGCGCCCTTCCGGGCGCGACACGGATTCGATTCCCGTATGGGCTACCAGTTCAGCTCCAGCCCTTTCCTTGCGAGATGCGCCACTTGGGCGCCGCAGTTTCCGCCTTCTCTGTTCGCAGAGGAGATGGCCGCCGCGACGCCGGGTCGCCGACTCGACCGGACTTGCGGCGAAAATTAATTTCCTACACGACGACACGACTGAACCGGTTTGCCGCGAGGCGCGACTTTAATCAGGATGGACACGAACGAAGAAGGGACAATCGGTGGATGACGCGCAGAACCGCCCGCCTCTTCGACGAATATCTCGCCGCCGCAGCGCGCGCCGGCGATCGCGACGCCTTCGGCCGTCTCGCCGAACGTTGGCAGCCGAAGCTCCTGGCCCACGCCTGGCGGTTGATGGGCGAGGCGGAGGCGGCGCGCGATGTCGTGCAGGACGCGTGGGCCGACATCGTGCGCGGGCTTGCGCGTCTCGACGATTCCGCCCTCTTTCCCGCCTGGGCCTACCGCATCGTGTCGCGTCGCGCTGCGGATGCGATCAGGAAGCGCGGCCGCGCGCTAAGGATCGGAACGGCCTACGCCGCGCAAGCTCCGCAAGCGGTCGATGCGGCAGGACGGATGGAGACGGCGGCGGATGCGGGACCGCTCGCGAAAGCGATCGCAGGCCTTCCGCCGGATCAACGTGCAACAGTCGCCCTGTTCTACATCGAGGATTTCAGCATCGCGGAGACCGCCGCGGCGACGGGCGTTCCGCCGGGCACCGTGAAGACTCGACTGATGCATGCGCGGGCGAAATTGCGCGCCGCGCTGAAAGGAGAAGACCATGGATGATCTTGATCGGAAAATTGAGGAAGCCCTGAGCGTGGAAGACCGCGCCATCCTTGAGAAGTTCGGCGAGCAGGGCGTGTTTGGCCTGTGGTTCGGCGTCTATTCCGGAGCTATGGGCCGCCTTGCGGCCTTTGCCACGGTCGTCACATTTGCATTGTTTCTGGGCGCGGTTTATTGCGGCTGGAGGTTCTTCGGTGCGGCCGAGGCAATCGACGCTGCGCGCTGGGGCGTCGGCGCCGTCGTGCTGATGGTGATGGTCGGCTTTCTGAAATTGTGGTTCTGGCTTCGAATGGAATCGAATCGCGTTTTGCGCGAGGTAAAGCGTCTCGAATTGCAGATCGCGCGCGCGAATGCTCGATGAGAATTCCCGGAGGCGCTAAACCGCCCGAAGAAGTTGTTCCCCACGCGGCCCTCCTGGAGGGCTTCGAAGTCGCGCGGGCTACCAGCTCGAACTGGCTTTGTAGGTCCCAAGGCGCGTCCCTGCGGACGGGACCTTCAAGGCGACCTCTTTGTTCTGCGCGCCCTACCCAGACGCAGGCCGCGTCCGGCGGACACGACCCTCTCAAGGTGACTCCTTGGAGCGTGTATGATCTGGCGCCGGGCGCCGGACGTGATCTGGAGCCGCTTCGAAGCCATAATGAACCTGTGAAGAAGCCCTCCTCGCCCAATCGCTTGCCTCCCTCGGCCGCCGCAAAGGCCCGCGTGAAGGCCTTTCGACGCGGCGAGGCGCCCGTCGTGCGGGATCCGGAGGAGGCCCGAGGTTCCACCTTCGTATCGCCGGCCGAACGGCAAGCCGCGTTTGCACTGGCGGCAAGAAAACGGGCAGCCGAAAAGAAGCGCCGGAAGGACTAGTCCGGGAGACTCGGACCACTTTTCCGAGCGGTGCGGGCCGGACTCGTCGACAATGGTCCGAGCATGAGGGTCGCGATCAACGGCATCGGGGTCGGAGGACCGACGCTGGCCTACTGGTTGCGACGGTCCGGCCACGAGCCCGTCCTTTTCGAGAAGGCGCCGGCGCTGCGAACTGGCGGCTACATCATCGACTTCTGGGGCCTCGGTTACGAGATTGCGGAGCGCATGGGACTCGTGCCGACCCTGCGCGAACGCTGTTACCTGATGGAGCGGCTGAGCATGCTCGACGCCGCCGGTCGCGAGGAAGCGGCGCTCGACGTCGCTCCGATGCGCGAGATGCTCCAGGGACGCTTCATCAGTCTCGCCCGGGCCGACCTCGCGGCGGCGCTGTTCGGCGCCTGTGCTGGGATCCCGGCCCGTTTCGGAGTGTCCGTCACGGCGATCGACCAGGACGGCGATGGAGTGGTCGCCACCCTCTCCGACGGACGGCAGGAACGCTTCGATCTCGTGGTCGGCGCCGACGGGCTGCACTCCCGCGTGCGCGCGCTGGTCTTCGGGCCGCAGGCGCAGTTCGAAAAGCCCCTGGGCTGCGACGTCGCCGCCTTCCGTGTCGCCGGGTATCCGCGCCGCGACGAGCTGACATACATCTCTCATACCGTTCCCAGGCGCCAGGTCGCGAGCGTGTCGCTCCGCAACGACGAAACGCTGTTCCTGCTGGTGTGCCGCGCGGAGCTCATCGACGGCGATCCTCCGCCGGAGCGCCAGAAAGCAGCCCTCCGCCGAGCCTTCGGCGACATGCGCTGGGAGGTGCCCGAAATCCTGGATGCCATGGACGAGGCCGACGACTTCTACTTCGATCGCGTCAGCCAGATCCACCTGCCGCGCTGGTCTTCCGGGCGCGTCGGCCTGCTCGGCGACGCGGCGGCCTGCGCCTCGCTTCTCGCCGGGGAAGGCACGGGCCTGGCGATGCTGGAGGCCTATGTGCTGGCCGGCGAACTGCACCGGGCCGGCGGCGAAGTCACGAGGGCCCTGGCCGCGTACGAGGCGCGGCTGCGCTCGTTCGTGGCCGCCAAGCAGAGAGCGGCCCTGCGTTTGCGCGGCTTCTTCGCGCCTCGGACGTCGCTGGCTCTCACCGTGCGCAACCTCATCGTCAACGTCCTTTCGCGCGGGCCCATCGGCAAGCGCCTGCTGGCGAGCGAACTGCGCGACGATCTCGAGTTGCCGGACTATTTCCCGGCGTAAACGAAGCCCCCTTGGTTCCGGCACGATCGTCTCGGGCGGCCTTGAACCTTCTTTCCCCGGGGGCGTAGACGATAGCGGAGGCCTCCATTGAAGCATTTGCTGTATCTCTCGCTGGCGCTCGCCCTCCCCGGCGCCGTCCTTGCCGCCGGCCAACCCCTGGCCGGCCAGCCCGCCAGCATCGCGGCCCCGGACGGGACCAGGCTCGCGGCGTCGTTCTATCCCGCCAGCCGCCCGGGCCCCGGGATCCTGCTTCTCCACCAGTGCAATCGCGACCGGTCGAGCTGGAACGGCCTCGCCGCCGAGCTCGCCGCGAAAGGATTCCACGTCCTGACGCTCGATTACCGGGGCTACGGGGAAAGCGGCGGCACGCCGTTCAACGACATCCCGTTCCAGGAGCGGGTCCGGATCACGACCGAAAAGTGGCCCGGGGACATCGACGTCGCCTTCGCGTACCTGCGGGCGCAGCCGGGCGTGCGGCAGGACGCCATCGGCGCTGCCGGCGCGAGCTGCGGCGTCAACAACTCGATCCAGCTCTCGCTTCGGCACCCGGAGGTGAAGTCCCTGGTGCTCCTCTCCGGCAGCACCGACCGCGCGGGACGCCAGCACCTGAAGCGCGCGAGCGGGCTGCCGATCCTCTTCGCGGCCGCGGACGACGACGGCGACATCGTGTCGGTCATGGCCTGGATCGACGCGACCTCCGGCAACAAGGCGAACCGGTTCCTCGAATACGCGAAGGGCGGTCACGGCACGGAGATGTTTAAGGCGCACCCGGAGCTGCCGGGCCGGATCGTGGCGTGGTTCGAGCTCACGCTCATGGGCAAGGGCGCCGGCGTCTCCGCCCCTCCCCGGCCTCCGAAAGTCGACCCGCGGACGCAGCTGCGCATGACGATGGACGAGCCGGGCGGGGCGTCCCGCGTGGCCGCGAGCCTCGACGCCGGGCGCAGGAAAGACCCGAAGTCCCCGCTGCTCGATGCCCCGTTCGTGAACCAGCTCGGCTACGAGGCGATCCAGGTCGGACAGACGAAGGCGGCGATCGCGATCATGCAGGTCAACGTCGACGCCCGCCCGAGCTCGTCCAACGCGTGGGACAGCCTCGGCGACGCCTACCTCGCCGACGGGGAGCGGGAGAAGGCGCGCGAGGCGTCCGAGAAGTGCCTCGCGCTCGTCGACTCCGACACCGCCGAGACCAAGGAGCAGCGCGAGAACATCCGCCAGAGCGCGCAGGGCCGGCTCGACCAGCTCAAGAACCCTTCCCCGCCGAAGTAGGGCGGCGAACGTTCCGCCGCCCTGACGCGGCGCAAGCCTCGTGGGCAAGAAGCCATCGCTTGCGGAAGATCCCGCCTCCATAGCCGGTGAGGGAGCCGTCCGTGCCGACCAGCCGATGGCAGGGCACAACCACTCCCACCGGGTTCGCGCCGTTCGCGTGCCCGACCGCCCGAACGGCGGCCGGCCGGCCGATCCGGCGCGCCAGCTCCGAATAGGACATCGTCGCGCCGCACGGGATCGCGCGCAGGGCCTTCCAGACTCTTTGCTGGAAAGGGGTGCCCGCCGGTGCGACCGGCAGCCGGTCGATGCTTTCGAGGGCCCCGTCGAAATACGCTTTGATGGCGGCCGTCAGCCCGCCCGGGTTGCGGCGCCGCTCGAGCGTGTATCCGCCGGCGCCGCAGGCATGGTCGAGCGCGCGCACCAGGCGCTCCTCGTGGTCGGTCCACCCGACGGCGCACAGCCGACCCTCGCCGTCGGCGACGAGGATCAGCTCGCCGATCGGCGTTCGGGTCCGGTCCGTCAAGAGGCGGACGCGGTCGCCTCGATCGCTTGCATCCATGAGTCGCTATTCTCGCCCGGTCGGGCCGTTCGCCACACGGGCGGGAACATGATTCCTGGATTAGCGTAGGGGGAGGTAAGGAGAGTCCTGTGAGAACCCGCAAATGCACCGATCTCGCCCGCGTCCGCCTGGCCGCCGCCCTCGTCGCCTTCAGTTTCGCGACCGTCTCGATCGCACAGCCGGCGCCCCGCCCCCGACCGACCGACCGTGGCGAGCTCGTGGAAACCCTCTTCAAGGCCACGGCGCTCGCCGGCAACCTCCTCGGCGACCCGGTCGATCAACCCGTCTCGATCTACCTGCCGCCCGCATACGCCTCGTCGGCGACCCGGCGATTCCCGACGATCTATCTGCTGCACGGCTTCACCGGGAAGATCCAGGACTGGACGACCGACGGGTACCAGGGAACGAAGCTGCGGGACGCCATGGACGAGCTCATCCGCGAGGGCACCGTTGCGCCGATGATCGTCGTCGTGCCGAACGGCGACAACGCCTTCCACGGCAGCTTCTACGTGAACTCGACCGCGACGGGGCGCTGGGACGACGCGATCTCGCAGGAGCTCGTGGCGTTCGTCGACGCGCGCTACCGGACGATTCGAGGCTCCCGGAGCCGCGGCGTCGCCGGACACTCGATGGGCGGCTACGGCGCGATCATGCTCGGCATGAATCATCCCGACGTCTTCGGATCGGTCTACGCCATGAGCCCGTGCTGCCTCGCATTCGAAGGCGACATCGGCAGCGCGAACCCCGCTTGGGTCAGGGTCCTGAAGCTCAAGAGCCGGGACGAGCTGCCCGCGGACCCGCAGACGCCGGTCGAGTTCTGGACGGACGTCTTCGTGGCGGTCTCCGCCGCATTCTCGCCCGACCCCGCGCGGCCGCCGTTCTACGCCGACTTCCCCTTCGAAGCGAAGGACGGCCGCCTCGTTCCGGCCGAGCCGGCCTACTCGCAATGGCGGTCGAAGATGCCGCTGTATCAGGTGGAAGCGAACCGGACCAGGCTCCTGAGCCTGCGAGGGCTCTCGATCGACGTCGGCGACCACGACGACTTTTCTCACATCCGCACGGGCAGCCGTCTCTTCTCCGACGCCCTGGCCGAGCGCGACATACCGCACATCTTCGAGATCTACGCCGACGGCGACCACGGCAACCGCATCGGCGAGCGGCTCAAGCGCGCGATGCGCTTCTTCGCGGACACGCTCGTCCAGGAGCCTTGAGCCGCCCCCTTTCCTGGAATTGATCCTTCCCTGGCCCGGTTCGGACGCGCGTACAGCGAAGGAGCTCCGCGATGAAGCGTCCACTCCCGGTGACTGCCCTGCTCGCCGCCTCCCTCGTCGCCGCAAGTGTCGTTGCCCGGCAGCCGACGTCCACCCCCGCCCCGACTCCCACGCCGCGCCCGGAGATGGTCGACCTCCGGTTCATCCGCTACAAGATCTCGGCCGGGGACCTGCCGAGCGCGGAGTCGATCCTCGAGGTCCACCGCGGCGGAGAAGGGCGAGGACGGCGAGTACCTCCTGGGCCTCGCCTGGCTCGCCCGCGGGGCGGCGCTGACGGAGGACTGGCCGGCGGCGTCGCGCTACGCGAAGGCGGCGCGGGATCTCGCAGTCGCGAGGCTCGGCACGCCGCCCGACTGGGAGAACGCCACCGGGGCGCAGTACGCCCTCGGCACGGCAATCGAGGTCGAGGCGCAGGTCCTCGTGGCCGCGGGAAAGAAAGCGGAAGCGCTGCGGTTCCTCGACGAGAGCGCCCGCGCGCAGGAGAAGGCGCCGTACAACCTGCAGGCCCGGATCCAGAAGCGGCGCAACCAGATCGAGCTCGTCGGTCGGAAGGCGCCCGGCATCCGGGCGGAGGACCACGTCGGCCCCGAGTTCGCGGGGCTCGAGGCGTTGCGCGGGAAGCCCTCCGTCCTCTTCTTCTGGTGGCAGGCGTGCGGGGACTGCAAGGCGGAGGCAGCCGCCTTCCGGCGAACGGTCGAGAAGTACGCGCCGAAGGGCGTCGCCTTCGTCGCGCCGACGCGCTTCTACGACGACGACCGCGCCGAAGAGAAAGCCAAAATCGAAAAGGCCTGGAGCGAGCTCTACGGGCTCGCGGCGTCCGTGCCGGTCCCGATCAGCGACGAGGCCATGCGGCGCTACGGCGTCTCCGCGACCCCGACGTTCGCCTTCGTCGACCGCAACGGCATCGTCCGGCAGTACCTGCCCTACCGCATGACCGAGGAGCGCCTGTCCGAGGCGATCGACGCGCTGCTGCGCTAGCCCCGGCTCACCGTACGAGCAGGCTCGCCAGCCCGAGCAGCAACCCCATACTCGCGACGTCGGTCGCCGTCGTCAGGAAGATGCTCGACGCGGTCGCGGGATCGGCGCCCAGGCGCTTCAGCGTCAGCGGGACGAGCGCGCCCGCGATGCCGCTGATCATGCAGGAGGCCGTCATCGCCATCCAGACGACCAGGCCGAGCAGCAGCGCGTGGCCGCTCGGCTGCGAACGCGCGTAGAACCACATCCCTGCGCCGGCGACGAGGCCGACGAGCGAGCCGTTCAGGAGACCGAGCATCGCTTCCTTGATCACCAGCTTCCGGGGCTTCATCGTGCGCAGCTCCCCGAGCGTCAGGCCGCGCAGCGTCACGGCGAGCGCCTGGCAGCCGGAATTCCCCGACTGGCCGGCGAGGACCGGCAGGAAGACGGCGAGGACGACGAGCCGGTCGATCGTACTCTGGAAGAATCCGACGACCGCCGCGGCGATGAAGGCCGTGAGCAGATTGAGCTGCAACCACGGGTGCCGGAAGCGGAAGCTCCGCCACCAGTGGGTCGCGACGCGCTCCTCCTTCTCGACGCCGACCATGGCACCAGCCTGGGCGCTGATCTCGTAGGCCTGGCGCTCGAAGAGGGCCTGACCGCGCACCATGCCGACGAGACGGCCCGCGGCGTCGGTCACGGGGTAGGCCGGGAAGTGGCGGGTCACGACCGTCCGCATCGCGTCGACGAGCGACATGTCCGGCCGCAGCGAGAACGGGTCGCGCAGCATGATCTCGTTGAGTCGCTGGTCGCGGCGGGCGAAGAGAAGCTCGCGGAAGGCGAGGACACCCACGAGCCGGCCGTCGGCCTCGGTCACGAAGATGTAGGTGATGAAGGCCCTCTGCACGAGTTCGCGCAGGTCGTCGACCGCGTCTCCGACGGTCGTCTCCGGCCGGTACACGGCGAGCGGCGCCTCCATCAGGCGGCCGACGCTCGTCTCCGGGTATCCGAGGTCGACCCGCCACTGCTCTCCCCGGCCGCCGGGCGCCGCGGCGATGATCCGGTCCCGTCTCTCGACCGGAACCTGTCCGAGCACGTCCACCGCCTCGGCGGGGTTCAGGAGCGAGAGCACGCGTCCCGCGATCTCATCCGTTTCCCGGCGAAGCCGCTGCGCCGCTTCGGGCGGCGGCAGGGCGCGCAGCTCCTCGCTCAGGGACATCATGCGCGTGGCGTCGCTCAACACCTGCCGGTTGCCGGCCGATTCCATGGATCCTCCTCGCGAAGTTTGAGAGCGCGCTATTCTGCTTCAGATTCCGCGAGGCGCGAAGGAATCAGTAGTGGCGGCCCTCGATCTCGGCGGCGCGTCGGATGGCCGCCCGGATGCGCAGGTACGTGCCACAGCGGCACAGGTTGTCGTTCATCGCGGCGACGATCTCGTCGTCGCCCGGGTTGGGTGTTTTTCCCAGGAGCGCGGCGGCCTGCATGATCTGGCCGGCCTGGCAGTAACCGCACTGCGACACGTCCTCGGCGATCCAGGCCTGCTTGAGGCCTTCGGCGGCGAGGGCTTCGATGGTGGTGACGCGGCGCCCCGCGATCGATCCAACCGGCACCTGGCACGAGCGGAAAGCCTCGCCGTCGAGGTGTACCGTGCACGCGCCGCAGACGCCGGCGCCGCAGCCGTACTTCGTGCCGGTCAGGCCGAGGCGGTCGCGCAGCACCCAGAGAAGCGGCATGTCCGAGGGCGCGTCGATCTCCCGCGGCCGGCCGTTGACGACGAGCATTGTTTTCGCCATCTCAGGCTCCTTTCGCCACGTCCGGACGGACCGGCAGGCTCCGGACCCGGCGGCCCGTGGCCGCCGAGAGGGCGTTGACGACGGCCGCGACGGTCACGGGCACCGGCGGCTCCCCCATCCCGGTCGGCGCCGCGTCGCTGACGACGACGTGCGTCTCGACGCGCGGCATGTCCTGCAGGCGCAGGATCGGAAAATCGGAGTAGTTGGACTGCACGACGCGCCCGGCCTCGAGCGTGATCTCCGTCGCGAGGGCGGAGAGGGCCCAGGCGACCGCGCTCTCGACCTGGGCGCGGATACCGAGCGGGTTCACGGCGACGCCGCAGTCGACGGCGCACACGACGCGGTCGACGCGCCATGCGCCGCCCTTGTCCGCCGTCACCTCGGCCACCACCGCGGTGGGCGTGCGACCGTCGTACGAAGCGCAGGCGATCCCCCGCCCGCGTCCCGATGCGAGCGGCAGGGAGACCCGCGCTTTCTCTCCCGCGAGCGCGAGAACGGCCGAGAGGCGCGCGCGGTCGACCGGCGACCCGTCCCGGCCGCCCGCGACGGAAGCCTCGCGCTTCAGGAGCGCCACGCGCAGGTCGAAGGGATTCTTCCCCGCCGCCGCGGCCAGCTCGTCGAAGAAGCACTCGGTGGCGAAGACGTTGTGATTGTGCTGGACCCCGCGCCACGAGCCGACGCGAACCGGCGACGGGGCCTCGACCGCTTCGGCCTCGACGGCCCCGATCGCGTACGGAACGTCGTAGGCGCCGCGGAGGTCCCCGCGCACCCGCTCCTCGCCCGGCGGGCGTCCGCTCGGCCGCGGCCACATCGACACGGCGACGACGTGCCGCCACGCCGTCGGGTTCCCGGAGGCATCGAGCCCCGCGGACATCCGGTGAAGCGAGGCGGGATGAAAATCGCCCACGCGCATGTCGTCGGTGCGCGTCCACAGGACCTTGACGGGCGCCCGCGCGGCGCGCGAGACCTCGACGGCGTCGAGCACGAAGTCGGACCGGCCGCGGCGGCCGAACCCGCCGCCGAGCAGCGTCACGTGGAGCGTGACCGCCGACTCCGGGATGCCGAGCAAATTCGCCGCCTGTTCCTGCGCTCCGTTGGCGTTCTGCGTGCCTGCCCAGATCTCGCAGCGGCCGCCCCCGACGTCGGCAACCGCGCTCATCGGCTCCATCGGTGCATGGGTCTGGTACGGGTAGAAGTACTCCGCCTCGATCCGGCGGGCGGCCGAGGCCATCGCCGCCGCGAGGTTGGAGCCGCGGGAGAGCGTGCGTCCCGGTTTCTCCATCGCCGAGCGCAGGCTCGCGAGCACTCCGGCCGAGCTCGCGGCGGCGTTCGGACCCTCGTCCCACACGATCGACGGCTGGAGCGCGTCGCGGCCCGAGAAGGCCGCCCAGGTGTCGTCGCCGACGACAACGAGGCCGGAGGAGATCGGGGCGACCAGGCGCACGCCCGGAACGGCCTTCGCCCTGGCTTCGTCCCAGCTCTTCGCCTTGCCGCCGGCGACCGGACAGTGAATGACGCTCGCGAACTTCATCCCCGGCCGCTCGACGTCGGAGGCGAAGAGCGCCTCGCCGGCCACGATCCGGGGCGCGTCGACGCGCCGGCGGTCCTTCCCGATGACGCGCCACCGGGCCCGGGGCTTCAACGCGGGAGAGGAGGGGACGGGAAGGCGGGCGGCCGCCGCTGCGAGCTCGCCGTAGCCGAGGCTGCGTCTGGACGAAGGATGCAGGACGCGGCCGCGCTCGGCCCGGCAGGCCGAGGCCTCGACGCCCCATTTCGCGGCGGCCGCCGCGACGAGCATCTCGCGCGCCGCGGCGCCGGCGGTGCGCAGCGGCAGCCAGAGCGTGCGCGTGCTCCGGCTTCCGTAGGTCCCCATGTCCTGGAACTCGGGTCCCGGAGAGGCCTGGAAGAGCTCGACGGAATCGGGATCGACCTCGAGCTCCTCGGCGAGGATCATCGGAAGCGACGTCCGCACACCCTGTCCCATCTCCGACTTGTCGACGGTCAGAACGACCTTGCCCGACGGGTCGATTCGCACCCAGGCGTTCGGACGGAATTCCGCCCCGGCCTCCTCGGCCGCGCGCGCAAACCGCACGCCGAGGACGAGACCGCCCGCGGAAACGGCGGAGATCCGCAGGAAATCGCGCCGCGTCGCCTGGCGCACCCCGGTCACTTCGCCGCTGTCTCCTGGAAATAGACGAAGCCGACGATCTGCCACTTTCCCTCCACCTTGAGAAGCGAAGCGTAGTCGATCCAGCGCAGACCGGGGAGCTCGTGTTCGAGCCTCGCCACGGCGGCGTCCCCTTCCGAGTCCACCATCGCGATTCGCCGGGTGACTTTCGGCGCGTCGCCTCCCGCCGCGCGGCGGACCGCCAGACGTGCTTCCCACTCCGGGGCCGAGACGCCCACCAGACGGTCGTCGAGAACCGTGTAGGTCATGGTGCGCGGGCTCGAGACGCTCGCGGCCAGGGCCCCGTCGTTCGAGTCCTGCGCCGAGAAGAGAGTCTGGAGGACCGACCGGATGGCCTCGCGGTCGGCGGCCACGACGGAGGGATCGGGGGGCGGCGCGCCGCCAGGCACGGTTCGATGGAAAATCTTTCCGACGATCCACCAGCGACCGCCGAGCCGGGCCAGTGACATGTAGTCCTCGAAACGGTGCTTCGGGTACTCGGAGAGGACTTTGGCGATCGCCGTGTCCCGGGTCGCGTCGACCAGAGGGATCCTCCGGGACAGCGCCCGGACCGGCGTCCTGTTCGCGTCCGAGCGAGCCCACCACTCGGGCTGGGACACGCCCTCGAGCCGGCCGTCCCTGACGAAGAACATCATGGCCGCCGGGTGGAACGCGAGGCGCAGCTGCGCCGAGCTCGACGTGTCGCCGGCCGCGAAGTAGTGGCCGATCGTCTCCTCGATCGCGGCGCGGTCGGTCGGGGCCGGCGCGGCGGCGCCGGCGGCAATCGATGCGGCCAGGAAACTCGCGAGTGCGTGGGTCAGCATCCCGTCCTCCTTGTCCCGCGCATCTTGAAGCGCACGGCCCACCCGCGCCCAGTACCGGAAGGCACACCTGCGACCTGTGCCTTTCGGTACGGGTCTTCGGGCCGGCGATTCCCCTAGAATTCGGGCGTGGGGATCACGCGCGCGCTCCGCGTCACGAGCCTGGTGACCTGGGTCGTCATCGGCGTCGCCGTGCTCGCCAAGTATTCGAAGGAGCGGAACCTGTTCTCGGACTACTGCGTCTGGGTCTGGGCCGTCGGGTTCGCCACGGGTGTGGCGGCGTCCGCGCTCGCCTGGAAGAAGCGCGACGGCCGCCGCGGGATCGTCCTCGCCCTCCTCGGCGTCGCGAGCGTCTCCGTCGTCTTCGTCAACCGCTGGTGGCCGTCGCACCTCGGCGGGCTCCCGCTCGTGTTCATCGCCTGGGAAGCGGCCCAGATCCTGAGCCTGCGCCGGGTGGGAGTTTGGATCGCCGCGCAGACGACGGCGTTCGGCCTGCTGATGGTTCCCTTCCCCGGCAACCACCCGAAGCACGGGATCGCCCTTTCCGTCTGGCTCGCCAATACCCTGGCACTCGCCGGACTGCAGGCCTTCGCCGTGCTCGCGGCCCATCTGATGCGCCGCGAGAGCCTCGCCCGACGAGAGCTCGCGCGGGCCAACCGGGACCTCCTCGCGACGCGCGAGCTCGCGATTCACGGCGGACGCGCCGCCGAGCGCCTGCACATCGCCCGCGAGCTCCACGACGTGCTCGGCCACCACTTGAGCGCGCTCTCGCTCAACCTCGAGGCTGCGGCGCTCGAGCGGCCCGGGCCGCCCGACGCCACGGGAGCGCTCGACACGGCGCGCGCCCTGACGCGCACGACGCTCGCCGAGGTGCGCGCGGTCGTCAGCCGCCTGCGCCACGACGACGCCACCGACCTGTCGGCCGCGCTCGCCTCGATCGCCGCCGCCATCCCGCGCCCGAGGATCCACCTCCGCGTCCCCGAGGAGCTGCCGCCCCTGGACGCCGAGCGGGCCCGCGCGATCCTGCGCTGCGCCCAGGAGTGCGTGACCAACGCGATCCGCCACGCGGGCGCCGAGAACCTCTGGATCGAGCTCGCGCCCCTCGACGGCGGCCTCGACCTGCGCGTGCGGGACGACGGCCGGGGTGCGGAGGGGCTCGCCGAAGGAAACGGCCTCGCCGGAATGCGGGAACGCCTGGTCGCTCTCCAGGGCCGCCTGAGTCTCTCCCCCGGCCCGCCCGGATTCGAGGCCCGTGTATGGGTGCCCTGAGCCCGCGACGGATCCGCGTCCTCCTCGTCGAAGACCAGACGATCGTCCGCGAGGGGTTGAAGAGCCTGCTGGCGTATGCGGGCGACCTCGAGGTCGCCGGCGAGGCCGGAGACGGAGACGCCGCGCTCGCCGCCGTCGCCAGGGTCTCACCCGACGTCCTCCTCCTCGACATCCGGATGCCCGGCAAGAACGGGCTCGAGGTGCTGAGAGAGCTCTCGGCGCGCGGCCGACTTCCGCCGACCCTCGTCCTGACGACGTTCGACGACGATGCCCTCCTGCTCGAGGCGATGAAGGCCGGAGCCCGCGGTTTCCTCCTGAAGGACGTCACGTTCGAGCGCCTGACCGAAGCGATCCGCACGATCGCCTCGGGCGGCAGCCTGATCCAGCCGGGCATGACCGATCGCGCGCTCAAGAGCCTCGCCGTCGCGCCGAAGAGCTTCGAGAGCTCCGAACGCCCCGAGGCCCTCACCGGGCGAGAGCGCGAGGTGCTGCGGCTCTTCTCGGCGGGCTTCTCCAACCGCGAGATCGGCGAGGCTCTCGGGGTCGTCGAGGGAACCGTGAAGAACCATGTCCACAACATCCTGCAGAAGCTGGGTGTCCGCGACCGCAATCGCGCCATGCTGAAAGCGATCGAGCTCGGCTACTTCTAGACCGGCGGGTTTTGGACCGGCGGGCGCTCCCGCGTACTAAGATTCGCCGCGATGAGCTCCCGCGGTTCGGCTTCGGTCGAGTTGCGCCCGGGCGCGGGCGGCGGCGCCGTGCTGGCCCTGGCGGGGCCGTTCGACGTCTCGACCGCCGCCGCGGCGCGCCGGCGAATCGTCGACGCCCTCGGGGCATCCGCTCCGGCGTCCCTCGAAGTGGAAGCGAGCGGAATCGACCGCGGAGACGTTTCGGGCATGGCCGTCATCTACGAGCTGGCGCAGGGTCGCTTCACCCCGGGTGTCTCGCCGAAGCTCAGGGGCCTGCGGGCCGAGTTCCAGACGCTGCTGAACGCCTTCCCGACACCCGCGGCCCTGGCGACTCTCGACGCGGCAGCGCCGCGCCGAAGGCTGTTCGCGGAGGTCGGCGCCGCGACTTCGTCGATGATCCGGGACGCGAGGGCCCAGATCGCATTCATCGGCGCCATCCTTCAGGGGTTCGGCGCCGTGCTCCGGCGCCCGCGCGCGATGCGCTGGGGCGAGGTCGCCGTCGTCTTCGAGAAGGCGGGCGTCAACGCCCTGCCCATCGTGTCGCTCATCAGCTTCCTGACCGGTCTGATCATCGCCTTCGAGGCGGCCCAGCCGCTGGCCATGTTCGGCGCCCAGATCTTCATAGCCAACATGATCGGAATCGTCATGATCCGGGAGTTCGGACCCATTTTCACCGCGATCATCCTCGCCGGACGTTCGGGATCGGCCTTCGCGGCCGAGATCGGCACGATGAAGGTCAACGAGGAGCTCAACGCCCTCGAGACGATGGGCCTCGACCCGATGCGTTTTCTGGTGATCCAGCGGGTCTTTGCCGCGACCGTCCTCATGCCCGTCCTGACGGCGTATTCCATGGCGATGGGCGTGCTGGGCGGCGTGATCGTGATGCTGGCGATGGGCTTCCCCCTCGCCCAGATCTGGTTCCAGCTGGTCGGTTCGCTCGGCGTCAAGGACGTTCTCGTGGGCACGGTCAAGTCGGTCGCCTTCGGAGCCATCATCGCGGGCCTCGGGTGCCTGCGCGGAATGCAGACGCAGGAGGGGCCGAACGCGGTCGGCGACTCGACGACCCGCGCCGTCGTGGCCGGAATCCTCATGATCATCATCGTCGACGCGTTGTTCGCCGTGCTGACCTACGTGCTCCACGTATGAGCGACGGGGCGACGGTCATCGCGGTCGAAGACGTCACCATCGCCTACGGCGAAAACGTGATCCAGAAGGACCTCTCCTTCCAGGTCCGGCAGGGCGAGGTCTTCGTCATCCTCGGAGGATCGGGCTGCGGGAAGAGCTCGCTGCTGAAGACGATGATCGGTCTGTACCGACCGGTCGCGGGGCGGATCCTGTTCGACGGCGAAGACATCGGCATCGCGGAGGGCGAGGACCGGTTGCGGCTGCTGCGCAAGTTCGGCGTCATGTACCAGAGCGGCGCGCTCTTCGGCTCGATGACCGTCCTCGAGAACGTCCGGCTGCCGCTGGACGAGTTCACCGACCTCGGCCGGGAGGAGAAGGACCTGGTCGCCGCCGCCAAGCTCAACCAGGTCGGGCTCCTCCCGGCGGCGGCCCGGAAGCCATCCGCGCTCTCGGGTGGAATGCAGAAGAGGGCCGGAATCGCCCGGGCGATGGCACTCGATCCCGGCATCCTGTTTCTCGACGAACCCTCGGCCGGGCTCGACCCGATCACTTCCGCCGGCCTCGACCAGACGATCCGCGAACTCTCGCGAGGTCTCGGTATCACTTTCGTCGTCGTCACCCACGAGCTCCAGAGCATCTACGCCATCGCCGACCGCTGCATCATGCTCGACGCCCGGACCAGGACCATGATCGCGGAGGGCAAGCCCGCGGACCTGCGCGACCATTCCCCAGACCCGTACGTGCGACAGTTCTTCCTGCGGCAGGCCGAGCCGGCCGGCGCCGGGGACGGAGGGAAGGCGAAAACGTGAGCGAGAAAGCCAATCAGTATCGGATCGGCCTGTTCGTCGTGATCGGCGTGGCGCTGCTGCTCGCCGGCCTGTTCGTGTTCGGCATCCGGGAGGCGTTGCAGCCGAAGGACGAGTTCGAGACCTACGTGACCGGAGACGTCGAAGGCCTCGCGGTCGGCTCCGTCGTCGAGCTGCGCGGCGTCGCCGTGGGCAAGGTCATCCAGATCGGCTTCAGCTGGAACCTCTACGAGGTGGCCCAGCCGACGTGCGTCGTGGTCCGCTGCAGCGTGAACCAGCGAATCATCCCGACGAGCTTCCGGCAGGACTTCGGTACCGAGATGCACAAGATCGTGGACGGTGGACTCCGAGCCGTGATCCAGACCAACGGCATCACGGGCTCGAGCATCGTCGCGCTGCAGAAGATGGACCCGACGCTGTACCCGCCCCTCAAGTTCCCATGGACTCCGAAGTACTTCTACGTCCCGTCGGCGCCGAGCCAGCTCGGCCGGCTGCTGGCATCGGTCGATCGGACGCTCGCGAACCTCGAGAAGTTCGACGCCGGGAAGCTGAGCAACAGCCTGAACCGGGTCCTCGACACCGCCAACGTCACCCTCCAGAAGCTCGCCGACCTCGACGTAAAAGGAATCTCCGGCAACGCCAACAAGGTCCTGACCGACGCCAGCGGAGCGATCGCCCAAATCCAGTCGCTCGCCACCGACGCACGCGGCGACCTGAAAGAGATGAAGCTCGGGGCGATCGGGACCGACGCGGGACGGCTGCTCGAAAATCTGGACGCCCGGCTCGCCGCCCTGATCGACAAGCTTTCGGAAATCGACGTGAACGCGTTGAACGACACCCTCGCCGGCACGCGCGAGGCCGCCCGGAACCTGAACGAGGCGATCGAGGAGCTCAAGAAGTATCCGTCGGGCTTCCTCCTCGGGGGGCCCCCGCCGCCCGCGGCGGGTCTCCAGAAGGAGAAGAAGTGATGGCCGCCAGTGCGCGTCGGATGACGCCCCTCGCCTGCGCGATCGCCCTCGCGGCGGCCGCCGGGTGCATCTCCAAGTCGGCCCTCGTCCCGCAGTCCTACGCGATCGATCCGCCGCCACTCGCCTCGAGCCTGCCGCCCGAAGGCGGGACGACCCTGTCCCTCGCCCGGGTGGACGTCGCGCCGCCCTACGCGGGACTGTCCTTCGTCTATCGCACCGGCGATCACGGCATCGAGCGCGATCCGTACGCGAGCTTCGCGGTCTCTCCCGGATGGATGCTGACCTCGGCCATTCGCGGCTACCTGCGCAACGCTCCGTTCGTCCGGGACGTGGTGCTGCCCGGCGCCGGCCTGCCGTTCTCCGTCTCGATCGAGGCGCGCGCCACCGAGCTCTACGCCGACCTCGGAAGCTCTCCGGTCGCGGTCCTGACCCTCCAGATTCGGGTGCTCCGCCCGGCCGCGGCTGGAGCGCCGCTCCGGGAGCTCCTCCTCAAGAGCTACACGGAGCGCGTTCCCCTGGAGTCCCGCTCGGCCCAGGCGGCCGCGCACGCCTGGAACGCGGCGCTGGCCGCGATCATGAAGGGCTTCCTGACGGACCTCCAGGCCGCCTTGCCCCGGACGCCCTAGTTCCGCGGCCGCGGTCGCAGGGGCGGCCCTTTGCGGCCACCCCCCTCATCGGGGAGGCGACGACCCGTCCACCGGAGGCAGACCCACGGCAGTGGGGAACTGCCGTTGCCGTCCGCACGACGGCGGTCACCTCCCCTACCCCGCGCGAAAGAGGAAGTTGTTGCAGTAGCCCGGCGCCTCCCAGAAGCGCCCCGGCGCCCGTCGCTGGTGGGTCGCGGAGTCGAACTCGGCAACGGGCCGGAGACCCTCCGGCGAGAAGAACTGCCCGCGATAGCCGAGCCGTTCCAGATGCCTGAAGACGTCGGGCGGCGCGTGGCCCGTCAGGTGCCTCGCCTCGCACTCGAAGAGGAGGACGGGCCTGGACTCCGCGAGGGTCCTCTCGGCCCCGCGGAAGACCGCCAGCTCGTGACCTTCGACATCGACCTTGATCAGGGCCAGTCTCCCCGCGCCCGCGAGCTGATGGTCCAGCGTATCCGCGGCGACCTCGCGGTCCCGGGTGCCGGGACCGGCCGCGGCGGCCTCCTCGAGCGACGCGCCAGGGGAGTTCTCCCAGCCCGGCACGTGGAGGACGCGCACGCCCGCCGCATCCGAGACCGCGCACTCCCGGACGACGACGTTGTCCCACCCGATCCGCGCGCAAACAGCCTCGAGATACCGCGCGAGCCCCGGCTGCGGCTCGAAGGCGAAGACCCTTCCGGCCGGCCCGACCGCGCGGCGCATCCAGTACAGGTACGCGCCCTTGTTCGCGCCGACGTCGACGGCGGTGGCGCCGGCGGAAAGCTCCCCGAGAAGCGCGCGGATCTCCGCGCCCTGGTCGCGATAGCGGGCCTTCAGAGCCCGGTACAGGAATCGTGTCTTCACGGGAGGTGACCGCCTCGGGACGGCCGATCGATCCTACCAAGCCCCCCGGAGCTGCCGACCGGCTGCCGGTCGTGATAGAAAAAGCCGACCAGATCTCTTTAAAAGGAGTGTGATCGATGAAGAAGACGTGGGTATCCCTGTTGGCGCTGATCCTTGCGGCCGGACTGTCGGCCGCCTGCAAGAAGTCGGAGATGTCGAAGGCAGGCGACGCGGCGAAGGACGCCGGCCAGGCCGCATCCGAGGCCGGGCAGAAGGCGGGCGAGGCCGTGAAGGAAGGGGCCGAGGCTGTCAAGGAAGGCGCGGTCGACGCGGCCGACGCGGCGAAGGAAGCGGGCCAGGCGACCGGCGAAGCGGTCAAGGACGCGGCCGACAAGACGGCCGAGGCCGCGAAGAAGGCGGCCGAGGACGTCAAGGAGGCGATCACCCCCAAGCCCTGACGCCGGGGTGCTTGCCGGGATCGGCCGTCGCCCGCTTTGGAGGGCGGCGGCTTTTTTTCGCGTTAGATTAGGCGGCTCGATGCCCCGCACGAAGATCGTCTGCACCATCGGTCCCGCGTCCCGTTCTCCCGAGGCGCTGCGGGGGCTCGCCGACGCGGGAATGGACGTCGCGCGCCTCAACTTTTCGCACGGGCGTCACGAGGAGCATGCCGCGGTCCTTTCGGCGGTCCGCCGGATCTCCGCCGAGATCGGCCGACCGATCGCTGTCCTCCAGGACCTCGGAGGCCTCAAGATCCGCATCGGCGAGATCGCCGGCGGAGCCGTGCGGCTCGAGCCCGGAACGGCGTTCACGCTGACCAATCGCGCCGTCGCGGGGGACGCGCGCGAAGTCTCGCTGGACTACCCCGACCTCAGGGCCAGCGTGGCCCCGGGCGACATTTTGCTGCTCTCCGACGGCGAAGTGGAGCTGCGCGTCGAAGCGGTCGACGCCGCCGACATCCGGTGCCGCGTGATCGCCGGCGGGATCCTCTCCTCGCACAAAGGAATCCACCTGCCGCACCGTTCGATCGCCGCGCCGGGCCTGACGCCGAAGGACCGCGACGATCTCGCGTTCGGGATCGCCCAGGGCGTCGACTACGTTGCGCTGTCCTTCGTTCGGAGCGCCGGCGACGTCCTCGAGGCGCGGAGATTCCTCGACGAACGGCGCGTGGCGATCCCGTTGATCGCCAAGATCGAGAAGCACGAGGCGCTCGTCCGGATCGACGAGATCCTGGCGGCCTCCGACGGCCTGATGGTCGCGCGCGGCGACCTCGGCATCGAGACGCCGCTCGAGCACGTGCCCCTTCTCCAGAAGATGCTGATCGACCGCGCCAACCGCGCCGGGAAGCCGGTCATCACCGCGACCCAGATGCTGCTCTCCATGGTCGACAGCCCTCGCCCGACGCGGGCGGAAGTCGGCGACGTCGCCAACGCCATCCTCGACGGCACCGACGCCGTCATGCTCTCTGAGGAGACGGCCGCCGGCCGTTTTCCCGTGGAGGCCGTCGCCACGATGCGCCGGATCGCCGAGGACACCGAGACGGCGTTTCCGTTCGAGGCGTGGATGCGGCGGTTCGAGGACCGCAGCCTGCAGAGCCTGCCGGAGGCCGTGGCCGGGGCCGCGTGCGAGCTCGCCGAGCACATCGGGGCCGCCGTGATCGTCGCCTGGACCGAATCGGGCGCCACGGCTCGCCTTGTCGCGCGGCACCGCCCTCGCCGTCCGGTCCTCGCCCTCTCGACCCTTTCCGCCACGGCACGGCAGCTCGCCCTCGTGTGGGGCGTCATCCCCCTCGTCGCCGAGGGAGGTCCGAACACCGACGCCATGCTCGAGCGCGCCCTGGGCCTCGCCGCGGCGCGCGGCCTGCTGAAGCCCGGGGAAACGGCCGTCATCACCGCCGGAATCCCGATGGGAGTCGCGGGCAGCACGAACGTGATCAAGGCCGCGGTGGCGCCCCCGTGAGTCCGGACCACGCCCGAACGCCGATCCAGCGCCGCACGACCCGGAACATCGTGCTCGGCATCGGCTTCTTCGTGCTGGGCGTGATCGGGGTGCTGGTCCCGGTCATGCCGCAGCTCGTGTTCTTCTTCCTCTCGGCGATCTTCTTCTCGCTCGTCTCCCCGCGCCTGCGGCGTGCGCTCCGTCGGTTCCGCCGCCGCCATCCGAGCGTGGACAACGCCTACGCGAAGTGGCGCGAGAAGGGTCGCAAGCGCCGTTTGCAGCACATCCGAAAGCGGCGCACGCAGGAGGAAGTCGAGGTCAAACTCGAGGACGATCCCCCCGACCGCCACCACCGGCGCTCCTGAACCATCCGCCGAGGGCGGGGACGAGCCCCGCCCCTACGCCGTGGCCCCCGATTGCCCGCGACGCGGTCACATCCGCTCGCGGCGCGAGGAATCTCCGCGAGCGCAGCGGAGGACGCCTCGCGCACCGCGGGAGCGAAGGCGCGGCGGAGCGATCAGGCGAGCGGTCGAGCCTGCAGGCGAGCCGCGCGCCGGTGCGCCCGGAAGGGCGCAGACCCGGAGCGCAGCGCGCAGCGACGTTCAGTCCATCTGTCGGCGCAGCACCGTCGGGATGTCGAAGTCGTCGCGCGACGACGAGGCATTGGGGCCGAAGCCGCCGGAGTCGTCGCCGCGGAGGAACGGCGGACGCAGGGGCTTGGTGCCGACGGTCAGCGGCTTGGACTGCTCCTCCTCGCGGTCGATGTCGGCGAGGTCGCGCTCGAGACGGTCGAAGCCCGTGGCGATGACCGTGACCTTGACGTTGCCCGCCATCTTCTCGTCGTGCACGCACCCGAAGAGGATCTCGGCCTCGGGGTCCGCCGCCTGCTGGATGATCTGCGCAGCCTCGGTGACCTCGAAGAGGGTCAGGTCGTGGCCGCCCGTGATGTTGATCAGCACGCCGCGTGCGCCCTCGATCGAAGCGTCCTCGAGGAGCGGCGAGGAGATCGCGGCCTGCGCCGCGTGGATCGCGCGGTTCTCTCCGTCGGCGATCGCGGTGCCCATGAGGGCCCGGCCCATGTCCGACATGATCTTGCGCACGTCGGCGAAGTCGAGGTTGATCTCGCCGGGACAGTTGATGAGGTCGGAAATGCCCTGGATCGCCTGCCGCAGCACGTCGTCGGCGATCTTGAAGGAGTCGTTCAGGGGAGTGTTGCGTTCGACGAATGCCAGCAAACGCTGGTTGGGAATCGTGATCAGCGTGTCGACGTGATCGCGAAGCTCCCGCGACGCGCGCTCGGCCTGGCGCATGCGCTTCTTGCCTTCGAACTCGAAGGGCTTCGTGACCACGGCGACCGCCAGCGCGCCGGCCTCGGCCGCGAGCTTCGCGATGATGGGCCCGGCTCCCGAGCCCGTCCCGCCGCCCAGCCCCATGGCGAGAAACACCATGTCCGCGCCGGCGACGGCCTGGGCGAGGCGATCCTGGTCCTCGAGCGCGGCGTTGCGGCCGACGTCGGGGTCCGCGCCGGCGCCGAGGCCCTTGGTCAGCCGGCCGCCGATCTGGAGCTTGTTCGGCGCCGCGCACTTGCGCAGGGCCTGGAGGTCCGTGTTGCAGGCGAAGTATTCGACGCCCTTCACGCCGGCCGCGATCATCCGGTTGACCGCGTTGGAGCCTCCGCCGCCCACGCCGATGACGCGGATCGTGGCGGGCGACGCGTCGCCTCCGTCGAGCTCGATCGAGAGCCCGTCTTTGTCGTCTTCGAGGAACTCGATCATCGGACCTTCCCTCCGTCGCGATGGGCGTTTTCGGGGCATCAGAAAAAGTCCCTTATGAAGCGAGACACGGAATTCGCCGCCTGGAAGAACGCCCGGGCCCGCCGTCGCGACGGCTTGTAGCGGTGACCATATAAGAGAAGACCCGTCGCCGTCGCCCACTCCGGCCGGGAAACGACGTCGACGAGGCCCCCGACGCCCGACGGGATACCCCGCCGGACCGGCCCGTCGAAGATCGCCTCGGCGATCTCGACCACCCCTTCGAGCTCCGAGCCGCCGCCGGTCAGGACCACGCCCGAGCGGATTTCCTTGTCGAGACCGAGGCGCTTGATGTCCTCGTGGACGAGCCCCAGGAGCTCTTCGGCCCGGGGCTGCAGGATGTCGGACAGGGTCGAGCGGGGACAGAGCTTCGGCGCCCGTCCGCCGACCATCGGAACCTCGACCATCTCGTCCTCGGAGACGGCGCTCCGAAGGGCGCACCCGTGCTTTTTCTTGAGGCGTTCGGCGTCGGTGATCGGGGCGCGCAGGACGACGGCGAGGTCGTTGGTGAAGTGGTCGCCGCCGATCGGGACGACGGCCGTGTGGGCGATCGTGCCCTTCTGGTAGACCGCGACCTCGGTCGTCCCCCCGCCGATGTCGATCAGGCAGATGCCGAGCTCCTTTTCGTCGGGCGTCAGCACGGCCTCGGCGGCCGCGAACTGTTCCAGGACGAGCTGGACGACCTCGATGCCCGCCTTGTTCATACACGTGACCACGTTCTGGGTCACCGCCACCGGGGCCGTGACGACGTGGACGTCGACCTCGAGGCGGCTGCCGATCATGCCGACCGGATCGGCCACGCCGTCCTGTCCGTCGACCGCGAAATCCCTCGGCACGACGTGGATAACTTCATGATCCTGAGGGATTTGCACCCCCCGGGCAGCGTCGATGACCCGGGCGACGTCTTCCTTCGAGATCTCCCGGTCCTTGCCTGCGACCGCTACGACCCCCCGGCTGTTGAAGGACCGGACATGGGACCCCGAGACCCCGACCCAGGACCGCGAGATCTGGACCCCGGCCATGATCTCGGCCTCTTCCGCGGCGCGTTTGATCGCCTCGATCGTCGCGTCGACGTTGATGATGTTGCCCTTGCGGGTGCCGCGGTTGGCGGCGGCGCCCTTCCCGATCACGTCGAGCGATCCGGCGGCGTTTGGCTCGCCGATGAGAACGCAGATCTTGGAGGTGCCGATGTCGCAGGCGACGAGGAAGGACTCGGGTTTCGCCATCAGAGTTCCCGAAGACGCGACATCAGAGACTATTCCCTGCGCCGTAGGCGCCTACGAGAATGACCCGGTCGGCAAAACGAAGATCGATGGCCCCTGCCCCCCAGCCGCGACTTTCAATGAAACTGCGCGCCTCGAGCAGCGCGCGAATCTTCTCCGGGGCGTCGTCCCGTAGAACGCGAACCGGCCTGCGAAAGATCCCATCCATCATACCGAATCCGCCGTCCGGGAGCGAGGCGATTTCCGAGAGCGCCGAGAAATACTCGGGCCGCGCGGCGCGCAAATCCTGGAGCAGGTTGACGGCCTCGGGAAGCGTGCGGCGCTCCCCGCTCAGGATCACGTACTCCGCCCGGTCGCGTCGCGGATCGTACGGCGCGATGAGCCGTCCGCCGACGCCGACCCACCAGAAACGTTCGCCGTCCCGGTAGAGCGCGATCGCGCGCCGTTCCGAAACGCGGATCGCGAGACCGTCCGGGAATTGCTTCGCGAGCGTGACGCGCTCGATCCAGGGGTGCTCGGCCACCCGCGCGGCGAGAGGAGCGAGGTCGAGCGCGACGAGGTTGCGGCCGTTCCACGGGGACAGCGCTCCGAGAATCTCCTCGGTGCGCGCCCGCGTGTTCCCCGAGACGGCGAAGCGCGCAAGCGTAAAGCGCGGGCCGGAGAGAAACTCCGCGAGGCCGATGCCCGCGCCGAGCGCGAGCACGCCGACGATCACGAGGCGCAGCGCCCCCGGGCGCTTGCGCTTTCGCGGCACGGCCTGGGGCCGCCGCAGAAAGGGGGAGTCTTTATCGCGGGGAGCCACGCTCGAGGTACTCCTCTCCGAACTTCACGACGTCTCCCGCACCGAGGGTCACGAGCAAGTCCCCGGAGACGAGGGTGCGCTCCAGCCAGTCGACAACAGCTTTCTTTTCAGGCACATACGAGACGGTCCGGCCGCATGCGGCCCGGCGGGCGGCGTCGGCGACGAGCGCCCCCGTGATGCCCGCGATCGGCCGCTCGCGAGAGGGATACACGTCCATGACGATCGTCGTGTCGGCCGCGGCGAGGGCGCGTCCGAACTCCTCGGAGAAGTCGCGGGTCCGGGAGAAGAGGTGGGGCTGGAAGAGGGCAACCAGGCGCCGATCCGGGTAGACCTGGCGCGCGGCCTCGAGGGTCGCCGCGATCTCCGTCGGATGGTGGGCATAGTCGTCGACCACGAGCACGCCCGCCCGCTCGCCCTTGCGCTCGAACCGCCGCACCACGCCCGTGAAGGCCTCGAGCGCCCGCGCGATCGTCGGAAACGGAATCGACAGCTCCCGCCCGACGGCGATCGCGGCGAGGGCGTTGGCGACGTTGTGCCGGCCCGGGAGCCGCAGTCGCGCGGTCCCCAGGCTCCCCTGCTCCGAATCGACGACCTCGAAGCTCGTGCCGCCGGCCTCGAGCCGCACGTTGCCCGCGACGAGGCTCGCCTCGACCGACTGTCCGTAGGTCACGACGCGGCGCTCGATGCGCGGGACGAGGCTCCGCGCGCCGGGATCGTCGGCGCAGAGGACCACCGAGCCGTAGAACGGGACGCGGTTGGCGAACGCCGCGAAGGCATCCAGGATGTCCGGAAGGTCCCGGTAGGTATCGAGGTGATCGGCCTCGACGTTGGTGATGACCGCGATGACCGGCGTCAGCTCGAGGAACGACCGGTCGTACTCGTCGGCCTCGGCAACGAGGTACTCGCCCTTCCCCAGCCGGGCGTTCGTGCCGAGAATGTGGACCTGTCCGCCGACGACGATCGTCGGGTCGAAGCCCGCCTCGGTCAGGATCATTCCCGTCAGCGAAGTCGTCGTCGTCTTGCCGTGCGTTCCGGCCACGCCGATGCCCTGCTTGATGCGCATGAGCTCGCCCAGCATCTCGGCCCGGCGGATCACCGGAACGCCCTTTGCACGGGCAGCCTCGACCTCCGGGTTCGACTCGCCGACAGCCGACGAGATGACGAGCAGGTCGGCGCCTTCGACGTGTGAGGGATGGTGGCCGATCACGATCTTCGCCCCGAGGGCCTCGAGGCGCGCGGTGCCTTCCGACCGAGCCAGGTCACAGCCCGAGATCTCGAGCGGCGTCGACTGCAGGAGGATCTCGGCGATTCCGCTCATGCCGACCCCGCCGGCCCCCACGAAATGCAGGCGCCGCAGGCCAAGAAACCTCACCGGCGGACCTCGAGCTCCAAAATCAGCTTCACCAGGTCCCTGGCCGCGTCCGGCCGGGCGAGCGTCCGGACCTTCTGTCCCATCGCCACGAGCTTCTCCCGATCCTTCAGCTGGGCGGAGAGGGCGCCCGCGAGGTTTTCGGCGGTCAGGTCCTTCTCGACGATCACCGCGGCCGCGCCCGCCCGGTAGAGGGCGCGGGCGTTCTGCATCTGGTGGCCCGCGGCGGCCGCGCTGAACGGCACCAGGATGGCCGGCCGCCCGGCGGCGGCGAGCTCCGCGACCGTCATCGCGCCGGAGCGGCAGAGGACCAAGTCGGCCCAGGCCATGTCTTCGTAGAGCTTCGGCAGGAACCCGACGATGTTCCAGTTCGCCGGGACCCGCGGATAGCGCTGGCGGGTTGCGACGAGATCCTTGTCGCCGGTCTGGTGGATCACCTCGATTCCCGATTTCTCCAGAAGCACCGCCGCCCGGGCGAGGGCGCGATTCATGACCCGCGAGCCCTGGCTTCCGCCGAAGACCAGCAACCGCTTCGTCGCCGCCGCGGGGTCGAGCGGCGGGATCGCGAAGAACTCGGGCCGCACGGGGGTCCCCGTGACGACGCCGGGCTTGCGGAAGTGGGTGTTGGCCGCGGCGAGCCCCACGGCGGTCCGGGTGGCGAAACGGTTCAGGAAACGGTTGGCGGCGCCGGGCACCGCGTTCGATTCGTGGATCAGAGTCGGGATGCCGAGCGAGCGCGCGGCAGTCAGGACGGGCACGGTCACGTATCCGCCGACGCCGACGACGACCCGGGCCCGGTGCTTTTTCAGGAGCGCCCGCGCCTGGAGAAATCCCTTCGGAAGTTTCGACAGCGAAGTCATCTGGCGGCCGAACGTCTTCCCGACGAACCCCGAGGCGTCGACGAGCTCGAGCGGAAACCCCGCCGAGGGGACGATCTTGCCCTCGAGGCCCTGGGCGGTTCCGACGAAAATGACAGTCGCCGAGGCCTTCTGCGCCACGATCTCCTGGGCGATGGCGATCCCCGGGAGGATGTGCCCGCCCGTGCCGCCGGCGGCGATGACGAAGGCGCCGAGGTCGCTCACGAGGCCTCCGCGACCTCGTGCTGGGAAACGTTGAGGATCAGCCCGCCCGCGATCCAGGAAGCGACGAGCGACGAGCCGCCGTAGGAGACGAACGGCAACGGAATGCCCTTGGTCGGGACGAGCGCCAGCACGACCGAGAGGTTGATCGCGGCCTGGACGACGATCATCGCCGTGGCGCCGGCCGCGAGAAAAGCCGCGAAGGCGTCGGGGGCGCGCCGCGCGGCCCGCAGCCCGCGCCAGGCCACGATCCCGAAGCAGAGGACGAGGGCGCTCGCGCCGACGAACCCGAGCTCCTCGCCGACGATCGCGAAGATGAAGTCGGTGTGCGGGAACGGCAGAAAAAAGAGCTTCTGGCGGCTGCCGCCGAGACCGTTGCCGAACCAGCCGCCGGCCCCGACGGCGATCAGTGACTGGATGGCCTGGAACCCGGCGCCCAGCGGATCGGCCTCGGGATTGAGAAACGCCAGCAGCCGCGCGCGCCGGTAGTCGGCCGAGAGCATCAGCGCCGCGAGCGCCGGCAGCATCGCGAGCGCCCCGAAGAGGAACCAGCGGGCCCGCGCTCCGGCGAGCCACAGGAGCACCGCGCAGAGCATGACGTAGCAGGCGGCCGTCCCCAGGTCCGGCTGGAGCACGACGACGCCGGCCGCCGCCACCGAGAAGACGAGCGCCGGGACGAGCGCGCGCTCCGGGTTGCCGGTCCTCGCCGTCTTGCGCGAGAGCTGGTACGCGAGCAGAAGCACGAGCGCGACCTTCAGGAGCTCCGACGGCTGGAACATCGTGACCCCGAGTGGAATCCACCGCCGCGCGCCGTTGATCGGCGGCCGCAGCAGCGCGAAGGCCGCGGCCCCGAGGCAGACGCCGTAGGCGCCGTAGACGATCCAGGGCTTCGCGAACCGGCGGTAGTCGATGCGGTACACGAGATAGGCCGCGATCCCTCCGAGCGCGAGGGCCGCGATCTGCTTGAGGAGGAACCGGTAAGGATTGCCCGAGGTTTCCCCGGCCGATACCGCCGACGCGCTGTAGATCATGACGCAGCCGAAGAGCGACAGCGCGACGAGGGTCGCGAAGAGGACCTTGTCCGAGGCGAGCTTACGCGCCATGCGAGCTCCCGGCGGCGGCGCGCGCCAGCGCGGCAAAGTGCCGGCCGCGCTCTTCGAAGTTCCGGTACTGGTCGAACGAGGCGCAGGCCGGCGACAGCAGCACGGTGTCCCCGGACCGGGCGAGGGCCGCCGCCCGCGCGACGGCCGCGGGAAGCGTACCGCACCGCTCGATCGAGACCGCGGCGCCGAGCGCCCGCTCGATCGTCCCGGCGGCCTCGCCGATCGTGAGCACGGCCTTCGCCCTTCGCGACACGAGGGGCGCGAGCGTTCCGAAGTCGCCGTGCTTGTCCCGGCCGCCGAGGATCAGGACGACGGTGCCGTCGGCGAAACCTTCGAGCGACTTCGCCGTCGCGTCGACGTTGGTGCCCTTGGAATCGTCGACCCACCGGACGCCGAGGGCTTCCGCCACGAGCTCGGTGCGGTGCGGCAGGCCTTCGAAGCGGGTCAGGGCGTCGATGATCGTCTCGGCCGGCGCCCCCAGGCACTCGGCCGCCGCCGCGGCGGCCATCGCGTTCTCCAGGTTGTGGGCGCCGGGCAGGGCCAGGCGCTCGACCTCGAGGACCGCGCGGGGCTTGCCGCCGACGCTCGACATGATCCGCCCCGACTCGACCCAGACGCCCGCCTCGGGCCGGCTCCGGCGGGAGAAGAGGAGCCGGCGGGCGCGCGTCGGGACGCCTGCCGATGCCGGATCGTCGGCATTGACGACGGCGAAGTCCGCGGGCCCCTGCCGCGCGAAGACGCGGGCCTTGGCCGCGGCATAAGCCGCGAAATCCGGATAACGGTCGAGGTGGTCCGGCGTGATATTCGTCAGGACGGCGACGTGCGGGTGAAAGCGCTCGATCGTCTCGAGCTGGAAGGAGGACATCTCGCAGACGAAGTCGCGTCCACCCCGCTCCCCGAGAAATCCCGAGAGCGGTGAGCCGATGTTTCCCGCGAGAGCCACCGGGCGGCCGGCCCTCCGGAGGATCTCCGCGATCCAGGTCGTCGTCGTCGACTTTCCGTTGGTGCCGGTGATCGCGATCCAGCGGCTGGCGCCGCGCGATTCGGCCTCGGCGATCCGGTACGCGACTTCCATCTCCGCGTAGACCGGGATTCCCCGGGCCCGCGCCGCGGCGACGACCGGCGAATCGAGAGGCACGCCGGGCGAGATCGCGAGCCAGCCGGCGCCGTCGAGAAAATCCTCCGCGGGGCCGCCGAGGAAGAGATCCGCGCGGCCGGAAAGCGCGGCGGCGGCGTCGAGCTCGGAAGCGGCGCGGGCGTCCCCGGCGGCCACGGACACGCCCCGGTCGAGGAGCGCCTCGGCAAGCGCCCGCCCGCTCCGCGCGAGACCGAGCACGGCGATCCGCCTCGGAAGGGGCGCGGGCGGGGCGGCGTCGGGGGTCATCGGCAGCGCGCTCATCGCAGCTTGAGGGTCGAGAGGCCCACGACCGCGAAGAGGATCGCGAGGATCCAGAAACGGATGATGACGCGCGACTCGGCCCAGCCGAGGAGCTCGAAGTGGTGATGGAGCGGCGCCATCTTGAAGACACGCTTCCCCGTCGTCTTGAACGAGGCCACCTGGATGATCACCGAGAGGGCCTCCATGACGAAGAGCCCGCCGACGATCGCGAGCAGCGTCTCCTGCTTCGTCATGACGGCGACGGCCGCGATCGCCGCCCCGAGCGAGAGCGCGCCGACGTCGCCCATCATCACCTCGGCGGGGTGGCAGTTGAACCACAGGAACCCGAGCGAAGCCCCGACGAGCGCGCCGCAGAAGACGGCGAGCTCGCCCGACTGCGGGATGTACGGAATCTGGAGGTACCGGGCGGCGACCGCGTTGCCCGTGACGTACGCGAGGATCCCGTAAGTCCCGGCCGCGATCCCGACGGCGCCGATCGCGAGGCCGTCCAGCCCGTCCGTCAGGTTCACCGCGTTCGACGCTCCCACCACAACGACCGCCACGAACGGAATATAGAAGATGCCGAGGTCGACGAGGAGCTTCTTCAGGAATGGGAACGTCACGACCGTCGAGAAGGTCGCGTGCCCCGCCCAGTGCTCGATCGCGTAGGCGACGACGAAGGCCATCAGGAACTGCGGCAGGAGCTTGCCCCGCCCGCTCAGCCCGAGGCTGCGGCGCCGCGTGACCTTCACGAAATCGTCGGCGAAGCCGACCGCGCCGACGCCCGCCAGCGTCCCGAGAGCGATCCAGACGAAGCGGTTCGGCAGGTCCATCCACAGGACCGTGGCCAGGCCGACGGCGAAGAGAATCAGGAGGCCCCCCATCGTGGGCGTGCCGGCCTTGGCGAGGTGGGTCTTCGGGCCGTCCGCGCGGATCGACTGGGCGATCTGGAAGCGCTTCAACATGCGGATCGTGACCGGGCCGAGAACGAGCGAGATCACGAGCGCCGTCACCGCGGCCATCGCCGTCCGGAAGGTGATGTAGCGAAACACGTTGAGCACGGGGATGCGGCTCGCGAGCGGAAAGAGCAGCCAGTACAGCACGTCAGCCCCTCCCCGCCGGTGCGAGGGCCTCGACCGCCCGGTCGAGACCGACGCCGCGCGAGGCCTTGAAGAGCGCCACGTCCCCTTCCGTGAGGATCCCGCCGAGCATCCGCGCCGCCTCCTCGGCCGAGCCGGCCTCCAGGATCGCGGCGCGCGCGAGGCCCGATCCGGCGGCGCCCTCGCCGAGCGCGCGGGCGCGCGGCCCGACGCAGATCAGCAGGTCGGCGCGGCCGACGACCGAGCGGCCCGCCTCGAGGTGCCACCGTTCCTCCTCGGCCCCGAGCTCCAGCATGTCGCCGAGAACCGCGATCCGGCGGCGCGCGGGCACGCCGGCGAGCGTTTCGAGCGCCGCCCGCATCGAGGAGGGATTTGCGTTGTAGCTGTCGTCGTAGAGGCGGGCTCCCGAGGAATGCCGCCTCCACTCCCCGCGGTGCGCCGCCGGGCGAAGCTCCGCGGCCGCTCGGGCGCAGTCGGCCGGCGAGACCCCGACGACGAACGCGATCGCCGCGGCGGCGAGGAAGTTCACGACCTGGTGGGGCCCCGGAAGGGGCAGGTGCACAGGCGCATCGCCCGCCGGCGTCGCGAGAAGGAAGCGGCTTCCCGCGTCCTCGGCCGCGATCTCGCGGGCGGTCACCTCGGCGGCCGTCGAGCGGCCGAAGCGCACGACGCGGCCGCGATGGCGCGCCGCGATCGCGGCGACGCGCGGGTCGTCGGCGTTGGCGACGAAGGTGCCTCCCGGCTTCAAGCCTTCGAGGATCTCCGCCTTCGCGGCGGCGATCGCGTCGACCGAGGGAAACGACTGCAGGTGGGCCGCGGCGACCAGCAGGATCGCCGCGACGTCGGGCTCGAAGGCCCGCGAAAGGCGGGAGAGGTCCCCCGGCTCCGACAGCCCCATCTCTCCGACCATCCACTCCGGCGTCCGCGGCAGGTTCACGACCGACATCGCGAACCCGATCTGGCTGTTCTGGTTGCCCGGCGTCTTCTCGACCTCGAATCGCCGGGCGAGCAGCGCCGCCGCGAAGTCCTTGGTCGTCGTCTTGCCGGCCGATCCCGTCACGGCCGCGAGGCGAAAGCCCGCCGTGCGCTTCAAGGCCGCGGCGAGCTTCTGGAGTGCCTCGACCGGCCGCTCCACCAGGACCGCCGGCGTTTCGCGCGGCAGGTCCGCCGGCCGTCGCTCGGCGAGCAGGGCCCCGGCCCCGCGCGCGAAGGCCTCGCGGGCGTAGTCGTGCCCGTCGACGCGCGCGCCCCGGATCGCGACGAACAGGTCCCCCCGCTGCACGCGGCGCGAGTCGACGGCGACGCCGGAGAGCGTGGCCGCGCCCTCGGCCCGCGCGCCCGCCGCCGCCGCGAGGTCGTCGAGCGTGAATCTCACGGTTTCCCCGCGAGCTCGGCCGCCACCTTCCGGTCGTCGAACGGGAAGTTGGTTCCTCCGATCGACTGCGTCGTCTCGTGGCCCTTTCCGGCGAGCAGGAGCACGGTTCCGGGATTCGCGAGCCCGATGCCCGTTCGGATGGCTTCCCGCCGGTCGACGATCTTGAGGTACTTGGTCGCACCCGAGTCGATGAGGCCGGCCTCGACCTCTCGCAGGATCTCCTCCGGGCTCTCCGAGCGCGGGTTGTCGGAGGTCGCGATCGCGATGTCGGCGAGGCGGCCTGCGATCCGGCCCATCGGGGCCCGCTTGCCGCGGTCGCGGTCACCGCCGCAGCCGAAGACGAGAATGATCTTGCGGTCCGTCAGCTCGCGCACCGCCGAGAGGAGCCGTTCGAGAGCGTCCGGCGTGTGCGCGTAGTCGACCAGGATCGGATAGGGCTGCCCGGCCTCGACGCGCTCGAGCCGTCCCGGCACGTCGCGGACGCCCGCGAGGGCGGCGGCGATGTCGTACTCGGGGACGCCCAGACAGACGCCGGCGGCCGCGGCGGCGAGGAGGTTCGAGACCTGAAATCGGCCGAGGAGCGGCGAGGCCACCGAAAAACGGGAACCGGCGGCCGCGACCTCGAAGAAAGTGCCGGACAGGTCGCACCGGACCGCCTCGGCCCGGAAGTCGGCCGCGGCCCCCGAGGGAGAGAAGCTCGCGAGCGGCGGCGCCACCTCGGCGAGCAACCGCCGTCCGGCGAGGTCGTCGACGTTGACGACCGCGTAGGCGCCGGGCTTGCGCAAGGCGAACAGCCGTTTCTTGGCCTCGTAGTACTCGTCCATCGTTCCGTGGAAGTCGAGGTGGTCCCGCGTCAGGTTGGTGAACACCGCCACGTCGAAGCGGCATCCCTCGACGCGGTCGAGCATGAGCGCGTGCGACGAAACCTCGATCGCGGCGGCCGGCACGCCGTCGTCGACGAGCTCGGCCAGCAGCTCCTGCACGAGCGGCGCCTCGGGCGTCGTGCGCCCGGCCTCGAGCTGCCGCCGCGGCGTCCGATAGACGGTCGTCGCGAGCAGGCCCGCCTGGCCATGGCGCCGCGCCAGGATCGCCTCGATGAGCGTGACCGTGGAGGTCTTGCCGTTGGTCCCGGTCACGGCCGCGAGCACCAGGCGCTCGGCCGGACGGCCCCGAAGCTCGGCCGAGAGCAGGGCCAGCGCGCGCCGCGGCGCTTCGTGGACGATCCAGGGAACGCCCGTGCCCGACGGCGCAGGTCGGTCGGAGAGAACCGCCACGGCGCCGCGCGCGACGGCCTCCGGGACGTGGTCGACCCCGTCGAACTTCCTGCCGCGAAAGGCGACGAAGAGGTCGCCCGGCCGCACGCTCCGGGAGTCGTTCGACACGCGCGCGATCTCGACGGCCCGCGCCTCGGGCGCAACGTCTACACCCGGGAGGACCGCCGCGATATCCATGAGCTTCACGGAGCCGAAGGAGGCGGGGCCGTCTCCTCCGCACGGCGGCCGGCCGCGGGGGCCGGCGCTTGTGCGCTGTCGGCGAGAAAGAGCGTCTGCACGGACCCGGTGCGCACGGGCGACCCGGGCGGCGGGTCCTGGGCCACGACGAAACCGCTCCCCTGCAGACGGGCGAGCAGGCCCGCGCGCGCGAAGATCGCAACGGCCTCGCGCGCCGAGAGTCCGAGCGCGCTCGGCGTCCGGTCGGGCGCCGCGGCGGGCTCGAGGGCCGGCGGCGGCGGGCCGCGGCGGGCCGCCGCGGGCACGATGCCGGCCTGGTAACGAACGGGCGGGGGTGCCTGCGCGAGCAGTGACTCCGGGATGCGCTGCTCCCTCGGCGCGACTCGCAGGATCCCGAGGGTCTGCGACACCACGCGCGCGAACAGGGGCGCCGCCACTTCGGCCGCGTAGTACTTGCCCTGGGGCTCCTCGAGGACGACGACCGCGACGCAGCGCGGATTGTCCGCGGGCGCGAACCCGGCGAAGTTGGGGACGTGGCGCCCGGCCTGGTAGCCGCCGACACCGGCCTTCTGCGCGGTGCCGGTCTTGCCGGCCACGGCGAAGCCCGGGATCGCGGCCTTCGAGCCCGTCCCGTGCTCGACGACCCCGACGAGGATCTTCGAGATCGCGTGCGCGGTCTCCGGCGACAGCACGCGGACGCGCTCGGCCGCCGGCAGGGCGCGCTCGCGGCCGCCGGGCTCGACGATGCGGGTCACCAGGTGCGGCTCGACGAGGAATCCGCCGTTGGCCACGACGGCCGTGATCCGCGCCAGCTGCAGCGCGTTGAGCGAGACTTCCTGCCCCATCGAGATCGAGGCCGTCGAGAGACCGGACCACTTCGCCACCGGGCGGAAGATGCCGGGGTTTTCGCCCGGCAGGTCGACGCCGGTCGGCCGCCCGACCCCGAACGCGGAGGCGCCATCGTAGAGCGGCCGCGCACCGAGGCGCAGGCCCACCCGGATGATGCCGATGTTGGACGACTTCGCGAAGACCCCGGCGAGCGTGAGCGCGCCGTACTGATGGTTCTTGTCTTCCTGGATGGTCGTGTTCGCGACGCGGATGGTCCCGTCGCCCGTGTCGATGATCTCGTCGAGGGAGACCACGCCGCGGTCGAGACCGAGGGCGCCGGTCACGATCTTGAAGGTCGAGCCGGGCTCGTACGCATCCGCGATCGCACGGTTGCGCCACGCGTCCGGCGAGGACTTCCCGTAGGCGTTGGGATCGAAGTCCGGTGCCGACGCCATCGCCAGCACCTCGCCGCTCTCCGGGTCCATGACGACGATGCAGCCCGAGCGGGCGCGGTGCTCGCGCATGGCGTCGCCGAGCTCGCGCTCGGCCGCGAACTGCACGCCCGAGTCGAGCGACAGGACGAGCGTCGCGCCCTCCTGCGCCGGGCGGCTGCTGGCCGCCTCAGCCTCGCCGTAGCGGCTGCGCCGCGCGTCGGTCAGCGCCATGAGCTCGCCGGGTTTCCCGCGGATCGCGCCGTCGTAGAAGTGCTCGAGCCCTGCCAGCCCGACGGCATCGGTGCCGACGAAACCGAGCACGGCGCCGGCGAGCCGTCCTTTGGGGTAGAAGCGTTTCGGCTCGGCGACGAAGTGGATCCCGGGGAGCTTGAACGCCCGGATCCGGTCGCTCGCCTCCGGATCGATCTGACGCCGGATCCAGACGAAGCCGCGGTCGCTCCGGAGCTTTTCGAGTACCTCCCGCGACGACATGCCGAGGACCGGCGCCAGGCGCTGTGCCGTCGCCGAAGGGTCCTGCACGTCGTCGGGGATCGCGTAGATCGACGCGGCCTCGACCGAGACGGCGAGCTCGCGCCCCTCGCGGTCGAGAATCGAGCCGCGCTGCCCGGGGATCTCGATCCGCCGTTCCTGCTGCCGCTGCGCCCGGGCGCGATACCGCGAGCCCTCGGCGATCTGGATCTGGACCAGCCGGCCGACGACGACCACGCCCCAGACGGTCAGGATCAACGCGAAGAGGCGGCTGCGGCCCCGCTTGACGCCGTTCACCGCGCCGGCCCCCCCGCGACGGGCGCCTCGACGACCTGGACCTGGCCGGGGTGCGGCGGCCGCAGCCCCTTGCGCCGGGCGACGTCCGCGACCCGCTCGGGCGACGACGCCTGCGCGAGCTCGGCGCGCAGCCTCCGGTTCTCCTCGTTCAGCACGGCAACCTGCTTCTGCCGGGCCTCGCGGATGTAGCCGACGCGCACCGTTTCGATGTGGAGCGCCGCGTACGCGAGGAGAGCGCAAGCGATCGGCAACCCGGCGAGCAGCAGCGTTGCGAGCTCGCGCCCGCGGCGGCGGTCGCGCTCGCGCGTCAGGTGCAGGTTTTCGACGCGCTTCGTCTGGGCGTAGAGGGTGCTCATGGCCGCGGGTGTCAGCCCACCTGGGCCAGCAGCTCGGCCGGGCCCGCGAGCTTCTCCGCGACACGCAGGCGCGCGCTGCGGGATCGTGGGTTGCGGGCGAGCTCGGCCTCGCCCGGGCGGATCGGCCGGCGCGTCAGGACCTTCAGCGCCATCCGGGCACCGCAAACGCAGGTGGGCAGCCTCGGCGGGCACAGGCAGACGCCCGACTCGCGGCGGAACGCGTCCTTGACGATCCGGTCCTCGAGAGAGTGGTAGGAGATGACGGCGAGCCGGCCGCCGGCGTTCAGGCGCGCCGAGGCGGCGGCGAGAAACCGGGCGAGCGCAACGAGCTCCTGGTTGACCTCGATCCGCAGCGCCTGGAAGACGCGCGTGGCCGGGTCGATCTTCTCCCGCGTTCCTTTCTCCCCCGCCACGATGCGGGCGAGCTGCCGGGTCGTCTGGATGGGGCCTCGAGTCCGCTCCGCCACGATTCCCCGCGCGATCTTTGCCGCCATTCGCTCCTCCCCAAAATCACGAAAAATCCGTGTCAGTTCCTCGACCGAAGCCGTGGCCACGATGTCGGCCGCGCTCCGGCCGCTTCTTCCCATGCGCATGTCGAGCGGCCCGTCCCGCCGGAACGAAAAGCCGCGCTCGCCGAAGTCGAGCTGCATCGAAGAGACGCCGAGGTCCGCGAGGATCCCGTCGGGCGCGGGCGCGCCTTCGAGCAAGGCGTCGAGGTCGCCGAAGTCGGCCTCGACGAGGCGGACGCGGCCGGGAAACCCTGCGAGCCGTTCTCCCGCGCGCGCGAGCGCGTCCGGGTCCCGGTCGATGCCGAGAAGCTGGACCGCGGGGCCCCGGGTGAGAAGCGCCTGAGCGTGTCCGCCGGCGCCGAGCGTCGCGTCGACGAAGAATCCGCCGCGCGCGGGCGCGAGCCACTCCGCGACCTCCTCGACGAGGACCGGTGTGTGGAGCGGCGGCGGTTCAATGGCTTCGTCTCCCGTTCACAGAAGGAGCTTCGACAGCTCGTCGTAGTCCTCGGGCCCGAACTCCTCGGTCGAAAGCCGCTTGGCGAGCGCGCCGCGGTCGGAGACGACGAGGTGATCGATGTTCCCCGTCACGACGACGTCGGGGGCGAGCTTCGCGGAGTCGCGCAGGATCTGCGGCACGAGCACGCGCCCCTGCGCGTCGATTGCGGCGTCCTGGCCGAAGTAGTTGACGCGCTCGAGGAACTTGTTTTTCGCTCGGTGAATCGCCGGAAGCTCCGCGAGCTTCTCTTCGAGCTGGCGCCAGATGGGGATCGGGTAGAGAAGAAAGTTGCGTCCGTGAATCGAGGTCACGAAGAGGTCGCGCCCGAAGGCCTCTTCGATCTGCTGCCGAAAGAGATTCGGCACCTTGAGCCGCCCCTTCTCGTCGAGACGGGCCGGCGCGCTTCCTCGAAAGCGATCCATTCAATTTTGGATCCCGTTGGCGCTCCGGGACCACTTTCTCCCACTTTCAGCCAGATTTGACCACTTGTCTGGATGTTAGGAGCGCCAAGCTTTATTAGTCAAGAGAAGTTGTTTGCCTTAAAAAATTCGGAGCGCTAAACGGGCGTAAGGCAAGTCAGTGCGCGCCGATCGCCGTTCGCACAAGGTCTTGTGCATCACGACAACCGAATCTCCCAACGCTGGTGTTTCAGGACCGCCCAGGAGGGCGGGGACAAGCCCCGCCCCTACACCCCAAGCCCCGAACGTCCCTGTTCCGCCGCAATCTCCCATCCGATCGCGGCGCGGAGAGTCTCCCGACGGAAGGGAGGGAGGAGGTCTGCGCCGCGGGAGCGAAGCGCAGCGAGGAGGTCAGGCTCGCGGTCGAGCCCGCAGGCGAGCCGCGAGCCGGTGCGCCGCAGGCGCAGACCTCCGACAAGCGCAGCGACGTGCGCCCGGGGTGTTCAGACCTGGTGTCGCTCTCCGCGCGGCACTCTCTCTCGAGCTCGCGGCGCGGAGGTCAGGCTTGCGGTCGAGCCCGCAGGCGAGCCGCGAGCCGGTGCGCCGCAGGCGCAGGCCTCCGACAAGCGCAGCGACGTGCGCCCGGGGTGTTCAGACCTGGTGTCGCTCTCCGCGCGGCACTCTCTCTCGAGCTCGCGGCGCGGAAAGTCTCCCGACGGAAGGGAGGGAGGAGGTCCGCGCCGCGGGAGCGAAGCGCAGCGAGGAGGTCAGGCTCGCGGTCGAGCCCGCAGGCGAGCCGCGAGCCGGTGCGCCGCAGGCGCAGGCCTCCGACAAGCGCAGCGACGTGCGCCCGGGGTGTTCAGACCTGGTGTCGCTCTCCGCGCGGCACTCTCTCTCGAGCTCGCGGCGCGGAAAGTCTCCCGACCGAAGGGAGGGAGGAGGTCCGCGCCGCGGGAGCGAAGCGCAGCGAGGAGGTCAGGCGCGCGGTCGAGCCCGTCCGCGAGCCGCGCGCCGGTGCGCCGCAGGCGCAGGCCTCCGACAAGCGCAGCGACGTGCGCCCGGGGTGTTCAGACCTGGTGTCGCTCTCCGCGCGGCACTCTCTCTCGAGCTCGCGGCGCGGAAAGTCTCCCGACCGAAGGGAGGGAGGAGGTCCGCGCCGCGGGAGCGCAGCGCGGCGAGGAGGTCAGGCGCGCGGTCGAGCGCCGTCCGCGAGCCGCGCGCCGGTGCGCCCGAAGGGCGCAGACCTCCGAGTAAGCGGAGCGACGTTACTCGTGCCAGTCGCTCGTCAGCTCCAGCCACAGCGCCAGTCCGCGATACGCGCCGTACTTCGCGTACCGCCGCGCAATCGCGCGGTCGACCGTCTTAGCCGGGCCGCGGTGGAGCTGGCGGTATTTCTTTCGGACCCAGGAGTCGAGGGCGAGGTAGTCGTGGCGGCCGAGGATGCGGAGCAGGCCCTCGGCCGCGTACGGTCCGAAGCCGTGCTCGGCGAGGATCGCCTCGCGGACCTCGCCGGAAGGAGTGGCCGGGCGTTCCCAGGCCGAAAGATCCAGACGCCCCGAAGCGACACGGCGGGCAAAGCGCGAAAGGGCGGCCGCCCGATAGCCGCAGCGTACGCGGCTCTTGAGCGTCGCCGGGGAAATCCGGGCGACCGCCTCCGCTCCCGGAAAAGCCCCGTCGCGCCCTGCCAGCCCGACGAGTCGAGTGACCATGCCGCGCGTCGCCTCCCAGGAGCAATTGGTCGTCAGAAGCATCTTGACCGCGTCCTCGAAGAGACCGGGCGCGCGCAGCATCCGGCCTCCCCCCCGCTCGAGTCCCCGGGCAAGTGACGAGCCGGCCTCGAGCGACCGGCTGAAGGCAGCGAGGTCGAGATCCAGAGAGAAGACGCGCCGCGCGAGCCGCGCGAGCTGCGCCCGGGAGACGCCGGATCCGGAGACTTCGAGCGACCCGCGCCCGGCGCGGAAGACGACCCGGCCCGCATCCAACCTGGTCGAGAGCGTAACCGCCGCGCGGTCGTACGCGAAGGGCGGCAGGTCGTACCAGCCGTGCGAGCGGACGACCGCGTCGAAAGAAAAGTTTCGGGGAAGGGGGAGCCTCAGGGCCAGCCTAGGAGGCTTTCTTTTCTTCGAGCTTGGCCTTCTCGTCGAGCTTCGCGAGCTCGGGATCGTAGATCTTGACGAAGGCCTCGCGCCGCAGCTTGTCCATGTACTCGGTGAAGCGCTTCTCGTAGAGCTCGTCGGAGATCCGCTTGCGCAGGTCGTCCTTGACCTCGGAGAACGGCTTGAAGCCGGCCTCCTTGCGCTCGATGACCCGGAAGAGGTGGATGGAGTCCGGCATCAAAGCGGGCGCCGGATACTCGTCGCTCGTCGAGAAGATGGCCACGTCGAGGGCCTCGACCAGCTCGCCCTTGGCGACCGTCCCGAGGTCCCCGCCTTTGTCGCGGGTGTTCCCCTCCGAGGACTCCTTCGCGAGGTCGGCGAATGGCGTCCCGCCTTTGATCTTTCCGCGGATCTCCTCGATCTTCGCCGCGGCCACCGCCTGCGCCGCGGAATCCCCGGGCCCGAAGCGGATGACGATCTCGGCGACATGCGCGGAGGCGGGGACGGCGTAGAACTGGTCCTTGCGCCGCTCGTACTCGACGCGGAGGGCATCGTCGGAGAGATCCATCCGCGACGCGACGTCGCGACCGATGACCTTCTGGAGCGTGATCGTTTCGTGCATCTGCCGCCGGAGGTCGTCGCGGTTCATGCCCGAGTCGGCGAGCGCGGCGTCGAACTCGGCGTCGGTCTTGAGGTTGTACTGCGCCTTGACGCGCTGGACCGCCGCCTCGACCTCCTCGTCGGTGGCCGCGACCGCCATCTCCGTGGCCCGTTCGTCCAGGAGCTTCTCCCGGATCATGTCCTCGAGGATCTGCGTGCGCAGCTGCGCCTGGTCGGTCGAGGCCCGGGCCGCCTTGAGGGCCACCGAGACTCGCTTGTCGTATTCCGATTGCGTGATGAGACGGTCGTTGACGCGGGCGACGATTCGCTCGACGAGCTCGGCCGCCGGCAGGCCCAGGGCCGCGCCGAAGGCCGCCAGGGCGAGGAGTGTCCGCTTCATGCGGCCCTTCATAACACAGGCGTCGGGCCGGAATTTCCGGGAAACGGCCCTAGGAAACGGCCGCTCCGAACCGCGGGAGGAGGTCGTTCAAGGCCGGCAGCAGAGTGTCCCCCTCGGGTGCCGGGAGCGTGAGGACCCGGGCCGGCGAGAAGCTCGCTCCCCGGCGTTCCCGGACGAACGCGAGGAGGCGCTCGGGGTCGACCGGCGCGTTCTCCGCGAAGCGGACGTGCACCCGGCCGGCCTGCCGCGTCAGCGACGTGACGCCCAGGCGCTCAGCCGAGGCGCGCAGCCGGGCGTAGGCGATGAGCCGCCCGACGGCGGGCGGCGGCTCGCCGAACCGGTCGGCGATCTCGCGCCGCGCTTCCTCGAGGGCGGCGTCGTCGGAGGCGCGCGCCACCTTCTTGTAGATCATCATCCGCCAGCTCTCGTCCGGCACGTAGTCGGGCGGGATCGCGAGGTCGAGACCCAGCGACATCGTCAGGGAGCGCTCGGGCAGCGCCTCCTCGCCGCGCATCTCCCGGATCGCCTCCTCCAGGAGCGAGAGGTACGTCTCGAAGCCGACGGCCGCGATGTGGCCGGACTGCTCGCCGCCCAGGATGTTGCCGGAGCCCCGGATCTCGAGGTCCTTGGCGGCGATGCGGAAGCCCGCGCCGAGGTCGCAGAACTCCTGGATCGACGCGAGGCGCCGGCGCGCGACCTCCGAGAGCGCCGTGGTCGGCTCGACCAGAAGGTAGGCGTAGGCGGGCTTGTCGCTCCGGCCGACGCGGCCGCGGAGCTGATAGAGCTGGGCCAGGCCGAACGTGTCGGCCCGGTCGATCAGGATCGTGTTGGCCGACGGGATGTCGAGACCGTTCTCGACGATCGCCGTCGCGAGGAGAAGGTCGGCCGAGCGCGTGAAGAACTTCACCATCGCCTTCTCGAGCTCGGTCTCCGGCATCTGGCCGTGGGCGACCGCGATGCGGACGGAGGGCAACAGCTGCTCGAGCATCTGCTTGACCCGCCCGATCGATTCGATCCGGTTGTGGACGAAGAAGACCTGTCCTCCCCGCTCGAGTTCCGCCTCGATGGCCTCGCGGATCACCTCGGGCCTGGACGGAACGACCTGGGTCTCGATCGCCAGCCGGTCCCGCGGCGGGGTTTCGATGATCGAGAGATCCCGCAGCCCCGAGAGCGAGAGGTGCAGCGAACGCGGAATCGGCGTCGCCGACATCGCGAGCACGTCGATCGAGGCCTTCCATTCCTTGAGCCGTTCCTTCTGCGCGACCCCGAACCGCTGCTCCTCGTCGACGATCAGGAGGCCGAGGTCCCGGAAGGCGAGGTCCTTGCCGAGCATGCGGTGCGTGGCGATGAGGATGTCGACCGAGCCGTCGGCGACCTTCGCCACGACCTCCTTCTGCTCCGCTCGCGTGCGGAACCGCGAGAGCAGCTCGATGACGACGGGAAACGCCGAGAAACGCCGCTGGAAGGTCCGGAAGTGCTGGTCGGCCAGGATCGTCGTCGGCGCGAGCAGCGCGACCTGCTTGCCGTCGAGCACGGCCTTCATCGCCGCCCGCATGGCGACTTCCGTCTTTCCGTAGCCCACGTCGCCGCACAGCAGGCGATCCATGGGCTTGGAGGACTGCATGTCGCGCTTGACGTCGGCGATCGCCTGGGCCTGGTCCGGCGTCTCGACGTACTCGAAGGCGTCCTCGAACTCCTTCTGCCAGGGGGAATCCTTCGAGAACGCGAACCCCTCGGCCGTGCTGCGCCGCGCGTACAGCTTCAGAAGCTGGTCGGTCATGTCGCGCATGGCCTTGCGCACGGAGGCCTTGCGCCGGCCCCAGCCGGCACCGCCGAGCCTGTCGAGCACCGGCTCGACGTCCTCGACGCCCGAGTATTTCTGCACGAGGTCGAACCGCTCGACCGGGAGCAGCAGCGTCTTCCGGTCGGCGTACTCGATCTCCATGAACTCGCGCTCCTCGCCTTCGACCGGGAAGCGCTTCAGGCCGCGGAAGAGGCCGATGCCGTAGTCGGCGTGGACGACGGCGTCGCCGAGCTTGAGGTCCCGCAGGTCGGAGAGGAACGCCTCGGAGGGCCGGCGGCGCGCGGTCGCCGACCGCCGCTCCTCGCCGAAGATCTCTTCCTCCGCGTAGAGCGCGAGGCGCGGCTCGCGCAGCCGGAAGCCGGAAGAGATCTCCGCCGCGATCGAGACGACGACGCCCTCGCGGCGCTCGGAGGAAACGTGAAACCCGTACTCGATCGCGAGCCGCCGAAGCTTCTCCGCGCCGCCCGTCGGCCGGGTGGCGACGAAAACCTCCTCGCCCGACGCGAGCGCCCGCGCCAGGTCGGCGGCGGCCTCCGCGGCCCGGCCGTCGTGGCCGGCGATCGCCTCGGCGGGCAGCCGGATCGTCCGGCCCGGCGGCGCCCCGGCGCCGAGCCGATCGAACCGCAGTTGCGCCGCCTCGAGGCGCTCGCGGATCCGCTCGGCCGGGTGCATCAGCTCCTCGGGGGAAAACGCGTCCCGGTCCGGGTCGCGGTCCGCGGCCGCGCGCTCGGCGAATCCCGCGATCTCTTCCTCGACCGACGCGGGCTCGACGAGGATCGTCAGCCCCGGCGCCGCGTGGTCGAGCCAGCCCGCCGGCATCGCCGAGACGGCCGGGGCGAAGACGATGCGCTCGGCCTCCGAAGGCAGGCGGCCGATCCGCTCGGTCATGAGGCGCCGCGCCTCGTCGGACTCCTCCGAAGCCGCGAATGGAGCCAGCGCCACTTCCGCGATCCGCTCGCGCGAGCGCTGGGTGTCGGGATCGAACAGCCGCAGCGACGCGACGGTGTCGCCGTCGAGCTCGACGCGCACGGCGAGGTCGCGGTCGGGCGGGAAGACGTCGAAGAGGCCCCCGCGGACGGCGAGATCGCCCGTTTCGACGACGAGATCGCAGCGCCGGTAGCCGAGCCGCACGAGCCGTTCGACCGTCCGCGCGAGGGAGAGTTCCTCGCCTTCGCGGATCCTCAGGAAGAGCCCGGAAAAGCGCACCGGGTCCGGCAGCCGCGTGAAGAGCGCGCGCGCCGGGAGAACGGCGCCGATCGGAGGCCCGCCGCCTGCGAGCGCGGTCAGCAGCGAGAACTCGTCGCGCCGGGACTTCAGCGAGGCCGGGATCCGCTGGTACGGCGTCAGGGTCGGCGCCGGCGCGTGGAAGACGCGCTCGAGACCCGCCGCGCCGAGGTCGCCGATCCACTCCGCGGCGTCGCCCTCGGTCGCCACGACGACGGCCACGGATCGCTCGAGGTCCCGGGCGAGTGCCGCGACGATCGCCGCCGGCAGCGCGCCGACCCCTCCCGCGACGACGAGGCGGTCCTCTCCCCGCCGGACCCTCTCGAGGAGGCCGGTGTAGGAGGGGACACCGCGGACGAGGTCCGTGAGCAACCGGGTCAACTAAATCGAAGGTCTACGCGCGGGCGAGCGGGGACTTCTCCCGAAGGCGCGAAACCGCCGCGACCGCCACCCCCGCGGCGTAGTCCACTTCCTCCTCGGTCGTCCAGCGGCCCACGCCGAACCGGATCGAGGCGTGGGCCAGCTCCGGCAAGACGCCGATCGCCGTCAGGACGTGCGAGGGCTCCAGGGAGGCGGAGGTGCACGCCGAGCCCGACGACACCGCGACGTCCTTCATGCTGACGAGGAGGGCCTCGCCCTCGACGCCGGCGAAGGACAGATTGAGGTTTCCCGGAAGCCGCCGCTCGGCCGCCCCCGGCGCGAGCGCGCCGTCCGGTCCGATCTCCGGCAGCGGCGCGCCGTTCAAGGTCACGTCCGTCACCCGCGAAACGATCGCGTCGGAGAGGCGCCCGCGCAGCCGGCGCATCCGCGGGGCCTCCCCGGGGAGCTCCTCCACGGCGAGCTCCGCCGCCTTGCCGAGCCCCACGATGCCGGGAACGTTGAGGGTGCCCGAGCGCATGCCGCGCTCGTGGCCGCCGCCGAAGACGATCGGCTCGAGCCGCACGCGCGGGTTGCGGGCGCGCACGTAGAGCGCCCCGACGCCCTTCGGGCCATAGATCTTGTGCCCGGAGATCGAGGCGAGGTCCACGTTCATCGCCTCGACGTCGAACGGGATCTTGCCGAAGCCCTGGACCGCGTCGGTGTGGAAGTAGACCCCCTTCTCCCGGCAGATCGCACCGATCTCCGTGATCCGCTGGATCGTTCCGATCTCGTTGTTCGCGGTCATCAGCGAGACGAGCACGGTCTTGTCCGTCAGCGCCTCGCGCACGCGCTCGGGAGGGATCTCCCCGGTCGCCTCGGGCTTCAGGTACGTCACGGCGAACCCTTCGCGCTCGAGCTCGCGGCAGGCGTCGAGAACGGCCGAGTGCTCGGTCGACGCCGTGATGACGTGGCCGCCCTTCTCCTTGAAGAGGCGCGCCACGCCGAGGATCGCGAGGTTGTCCGACTCCGTCGCGCCGGACGTGAAGACGATCTCCTTCGGCGAGGCGTTCATCGCCCGCGCGACCTGGTCGCGGGCCGCGTCGACCGCGGCCTCCGCCTCCCAGCCGAAGACGTGGCCGCGCGAGGCGGGGTTCCCGAAGACGCGTGTGAAGTACGGCGTCATCGCCTCGAGCACCCTCGGATCGACGGGTGTCGTGGCGTGGTAGTCGAGGTAGATGGGCAGCTGCATGAGCCGCCTATTCTATCGGCCCGCCGGGCCCGGTCACCCCCACGCGTCTTCGACGGGAAGCACGAAGGCGCGAACCGTCAGCCCGCGGGGGGCGCCGACCGCGGCCAGGGCCTGGCGGGCGGCCGGAAGCCTCGCTTCGGCAAGCGCCGCGAAGACGAGGTCCGAGACCCCGGGCGCCTGGCGGGAGCCGAAGCGCGGACCGGTGCTCCCCTCGCCGTAGACGCCCGGGATCTCGGTGAACCCGGTCCCGGCCGCCTGCGCGAGGGCGGCTTCCGCCTCGTCGCGAAGCTCCCGCGGAACGACGATGAGAAGCAGCTTCACGGCCGCGCCGTGGCCCGCTCGACGCCGAGCCGGCGGAGCAGCCACATCATCGGGCACGACTTCGTGAACGCGGACTGCAGCAGGTTGGCACCGACGAACGCCGTGAAAAGAAAGAAACCGGGGTGAACGAACCATCCGAGCGCCAGCGAGACGAGGATGAAAGTCCCTGCGATTCCACGAAGCCAGTCGTCCACCGTACGAGTCATGCGAGACTCCTTTCCGTGGGCACGGAGGAGGCGACCGGCGCGGAGTGCGCCCGCTTCTCTTCCGCGCGTTTGAGCATGTAATAGAGGACGGGCACGGCGGCCCGCGACAGGAGCGTCGCCGCCACCTCCCCCGCCATCATCGAGACCGCCAGGCCCTGGAAAATCGGATCGAGCAGCATCACCGCGGAGCCCACGACGACGGCGGCCGCGGTCAGGAGCATCGGGCGAAAGCGCACCTCGCCCGCGTCGAGCACGGCTTCGGAGAGCTCCATGCCCTCGCGCCGCCGCAGCTCGATGAAGTCGACGAGGATGATCGAGTTGCGCACGATGATGCCGGCGCCGGCGATGAAGCCGATCATCGAGGTCGCCGTGAAGAACACGCCGAAGAGGCCGTGCGCCGGGAGGATCCCGACGAGCGTCAGCGGGATCGGCGCCATGATCACGAGCGGCACCGTGAAACTCTTGAACCAGCCGACCACGAGTACGTAGATCAGGACGAGGACCGCCGCGAAGGCGAGGCCGAGGTCGCGAAACACCTCGTACGTCACGTGCCACTCCCCGTCCCACTTGAGCCCGAAGCGCGCCGTGTCGAACGGCGCGGTGGCCGTGCGCGTCTCGATGCGGTATCCGCCCGGCATCACGAGCGCCCCGATGCCCTTCTCGAGCGCCGCGATCGCGTAGACCGGGGCCTCCTGGCGACCGGCGACGTCGGCCGTCACGTAGACGACCGGCTTGAGGTTCTTGTGGTAGATCGACGTGTCGGCCGGCACGCTCTCGAAGGTTCCGAGCTCCGAGAGGGGCAGCAGGCGCCCCGCCGCGCCCGCCACCGACAGCGCGCCGAGCGCGGAGAGATCGTGCTTGCGCTCCTCGGGCAGCGTGACGCGCAACGGAATCCGCTCGCGGACCCCGGGAAGGTGGATCTCGCCGACCGCGTCGGACGAGAGCGCGAGGCGGAGCGTCGCCGCGACGTCGGCCTCGCGGACCCCGGAGAGGCCCGCCTTCTCGGAATCGAGCCGGTACACGACCTTGTCGCGCGGGCTCTCGAGGTACCAGTCGACGTCCACGACGCCTTCCGTCTTCAGGAACACGTCGCGCACCTGCCGTGCGACCTCCCGCCGGCCGGCGTCGTCCGGGCCGTAGATCTCGGCGACCAGCGTCTGCAGCACGGGCGGTCCGGGCGGAACCTCGGCGACCTTGACGCGGGCGTCGTACCGCCGGGCGACCGGCCCGATGAGCAAGCGGGCGGCGCGGGCAATGGCGTGGGAGGACCGGTGGCGCTTGCCCTTCGGCGCCAGGGACACCTGGACGTCCCCCTGGTGCGGCGCCGAGCGCAGGAAATAGTGCCGCACGAGGCCGTTGAAGTTGTACGGGGCGGCGGCCCCGGCGTAGACCTCGGTTCCCGTCACCTCCGGCAGCGGAGCCAGCGCGTCCGCCATCTCGGAAAGGGCGCGGTGCGTCGTTTCGAGAGTCGTGCCGTCGGGAAGGTCCACGACGACCTGGAATTCGTTCTTGTTGTCGAAGGGCAGCATCTTCACGGTGACGAGGCCGAGCGGCACGAGCGCGACCGCTCCGAGGAGCAGCACCGCGATGACTCCGAAGAAGACCGCGCGCGGGCGCCGGCCGCCGTCCGAGACGAGCGGCGTCATCGCCTTCCGGTACAGGATCGCGAGCCGGCTGCGCTCGCCCTCGCCGTGGCCGGGCGTTCCCGCGCCCGCTCCGCGAAAGAGCCGGCGGGCCGCCCAGGGCGAGATCGCGAACGCCACGAGCAGCGAAAAGAGCATCGCCGCCGAGGCGCCCACCGGAATCGGGCGCATGTAGGGGCCCATCAATCCGCCCACGAAGCCCATCGGCACGATCGCCGCGATGACCGCGAACGTGGCGAGGATCGTCGGGTTGCCGACCTCGTCGGTGGCTTCCACGGCGATCCGGGCGAGCGGTCGCCCCTGTGAGGACGGCAGCCGGAGGTGGCGGACGATGTTCTCGACGACGACGATCGCGTCGTCGACGAGGATGCCGATCGAGAAGATGAGGGCAAAGAGCGTGATCCGGTTGAGCGTGTAGCCGAACAGCATGAAAACGAAGAGCGTGAGCGCGAGCGTGACCGGCACGGCGAGCAGCACCACGCCCGCTTCCCGCCGGCCGAGGGCAAAAGCCATGAGCAGCGCGACCGAGAGGGTCGCGAGGGCCATGTGCTTCAGGAGCTCGTTGGATTTTTCCGAGGAGGTCTCGCCGTAGTCGCGCGTCACCGTCGTCCGGACGTCGGCGGCGAAGAGACGCGGCTCCAGCGCGGCGAGCTTGCGTTCGATCGCGTGGACGACCGAGATCGCGTTGGCGCCGCGCCGCTTGCTGACGGCGAGCGTCACGGCGGCGAACCGGCCGGGCCGGCCGGGCTCCCCGTGCGTCACGTAGGACGCGGGCCGCTCGGGCCCGTCGACGACGGTCGCGACGTCGGAAAGCCGAACCGGCCGCCCGCCATGCTCGGCGACCACGACCGATCCGAGCTCGCGCGCGGACTCGACGAACCCGCCGGCCTCGACCACGACGCCGCGGTCGGAGGCGACCATCTCGCCGGCCACGGTGCGGCGGTTGCCCGCCGCGATCGCCGCGAGGACGGGACCGGCGGCGAGGCCGCGCGCCGCGAGGCGGGCCGGGTCGAGCTCCACGCGGAACTCGCGCCGCAGGCCTCCGATGAGGGCGGTGTCCGAAACTTCGGGAATGGTCTTGATCTCGTTCTCGACTTCCGCCGCGATCTGCCGGAGCGTCGCCGAGTCCTGCGTCGGGCTCCAGAAAGTGAGCGCCCAGATGGGCACGTCGTCGATCGAGCGGGGCTTGACGAGGGGCGGCGGCACGTCCCGCGGCCAGGCGTCGGCGAGCGCGTCGAGCTTGGCCCGGACGCGCACCAGGGCGCGGTCGGGGTCCTCGCCGACGCGAAAGCGCACGACGACGAAGGCCGAGCCGGGCGAGGAGGTCGAATAGACGTACTCGACCCCGGGGATGGACCAGAAGGCCTTCTCGAGCGGAGACGAGATCTCGCGCTCGACCTCGACGGAGCCGCGGCCCGGAAGCGACGCGAAAACGTCGACCATCGGGACCTTGATCTGGGGCTCTTCTTCGCGCGGCGTGACGACGATGGCGAGAGCGCCCAGCGCCAGCGCGAAGAAGACGAGAAGGGGCGTCAGCTTCGATTCGATGAACGTGGAGGCCAGGCGTCCGGCGAGGCCGAGGCGTTCCCGCTCGAGCGCGAGCCGCGTCCGCGGGTCGAGCGTCAAGAGACCGCCCGCGTCCCGGCCGCCAGGTCCGCCGGCGGATCGAGGACGACTCGCTCTCCGGGCTCGAGCCCCGACCGGACCTCCACGAGGCCGTCGCCGGCGGGCGCTCCCGTGCGGACGTACCGCAGGGACACCCGGCCGTCGGTGCCGACCGCCCAGGCAATCTCGAGACCGCCCCGTGCCGCGATCGCGCGCGCCGGCACCACGAGCCTCGATGCGGCCGCCGCCCCCGGGAGGCGCAGCCGCGCGAAGCTGCCGACCGCCGGCTCGACGTCGGCGGGAAGCCCCACGCGAACGATGCGGCGGCGCGTTTGGGGATCGACCGCGCCCACGATCTCCACGATGCGGCCCTCGACGACTCGATCGCCGAGGACGACTTTCACCGCGTCGCCCACGGCGAGCCGCGCGGCTGCCTCTTCGCCGGGCGCCGCTTCGACCCGGCGCCCCTTCGCCGACGAGAGCCGGACGAGCGGCCGCCCCGGGGCCGTCAGGTCCCCGGCCGAAACCATCTTCTCGACGACGATCGCGTCGAACGGCGCGACGAGAACCGACTGCCCCCGGTCCGTCTGGGCGCGGGCCAGCGCGGCCTGCGCGAGGGCCAGGGCCGACAGCGCGGAGGCCTCCTCCTGGCGCGCGCGCTCGATCTCCACGGCGGACGCCGCGCCGCGCCCCTCGAGCCGTTCGAAGCGCATCCGGTTGTGCGTCGCGATCTCCGCCTTCGAGCGGGCGGCCGCGACCGCGGCACGGGCTCCCTCGAGCGCGCTCTCGGACTCGCGGTCCGCGAGCCGGACGAGCACCGTGCCCGCGCGCACCGTCTGCCCGGGCACCGCGTACACCTCGACGACCGGGGCCGACAGGCGGCTCGACAGGACCGCTTCCGTCGAGCCCACGACCGTCCCGTCGACCTCGACGACCGCCGCGGCGTCGCTCCGCTCGACTTTCGCCGTCGCCAGCTTGCGGTCGGCGGCGGCGGCCGCCTCCGGGGCGGGCCTCTTCGCGCAGGCGGCGAGGGCGAAAACCGCCAGCACCACGACACCCGGAATCCGTTTCATCGCGCTCCCTCCCCCTCGGGCGCCAGGCCCAGGGCCATGCGCAGGTTTGCTTCCGCGAGGACGCGATCCGCCCCGGCGCCCACGGCGCCCATGCGCGCGCGCAGTTCCGCCGCGCGGGCTTCGAGCAGGTCGGAGAGGCGCGCGGCGCCCTCCTCGTATCGGGCCTGCTGGATCTCCCGCGCGCGGCGGGCCGCGGCTCCGGCCTCCTCGAAAGCCGTCACGCGCACAGCCGCGGCTTGCGCCCGTGCCCTGGCGGAGACGACCTCGCTGTGCGCTGCGCGCCGGCGTTCGGAAAGCGTCGCCTCCGCGGCGCGCGCCGAGGCCCGCGCCTCGGCCACCCGCGCCGTCAACGCGCCGGATTCGAAGATCGGGATCCGGAACCCGGCGAAGGCCGTGGCGGAGTCGCCGTAGCGTCCGCCGGGCGTCGGCGCGTGCAGCTCGTAACGTCCGCTGACGACGAGCGACGGCCAGCGGGACGAATCCGCCGAGCGCGCCGACTGCCGGGCGGCCTCGAGAGAGAGCTCGGCCGCGACGACGTCGTCGCGGGGCGTCGAAGGTTCCGGGAGGGAAGGTGCCGGCGCCGGCAGAAGGGCGAGCGGTCTCGCCGCGGCCTCCTCCCCGATCAGGCCGGCCAGCACCGCGCGCGCCGTGGCACCGGCGGCACGGAACGCGGCCACCTCGGCGCGGACCTCGCCGGCGACGGCCAGCGCCCGCGCCGGGTCGGCGGAAGTCGCCAGCCCCTCCTCGAAGAGGGCGCGCGCCAGGGCCTCGTCGCGGGCGGCATCGGCCTCGCGCTCGCCCAGGATTTCCAGGGTGTCCTCGGCCCGCCGCGCCTCGACGAAGGCGGCGATCGCCTGCAGGGCTGCACCGTCCCCCGTTCGCCGCGCGGCGCGTTCGGCCGCCTCGGCGGCGCTGCCCGCCGCGCGGGCCGCGGCCCGCGCCGAGCCGAAGAGATCGACGGCCCAGGCGGCGCTGACGGCGGCGCTCCAGTCCTTGGTGTACGGCGGTTGATTGGGGTCCGACAGGAAGAATTCCTCCGCCGAGAATCGCTGCTGCTCGAGGGCGAGGGAAAAGACCGTCACGGGGTTGTTGGACGAGAGGAAGCCGACGTCTCCGAAGAGCGTCGGACCCAGAGCCGAGCGCGCCGAGGATTCCGAGGCCCGCGCGCGATCCGTGTCCGCCCGGGCGCGTTCGACGACGGGCGCCCCGCCCGCGGCGAGTGAGGCGGCCTGCTGGAGGGTCAGCGCCTCCGGGACCGCGAGGACCGTGAGAAGCAGCGCGAGGTTCATCGGCCGATCGGCCCCGTGGCTCTCATCCTCGTGGCTGCGCGCTGTCGATGCGGCACGTGCTCCGACCGCTCACTCGATAGAGAGGGCAGAAACCCCAGAGACCCGTCACGACCGGCACGACCCCGACCAGGCCCCACAGCGTCTGCGGCCAGACGACGGTCATCGACAGAAGACCGAGCCCGACGGCGACCCGGAGCCCGCGATCCCAGTCGGCCTCGTTGGTGTGCATGAATTCCTCCGGTCGGTATGAGCCATTTCCCCGGAAAAGGGTTCGGGCGGCCCCGGGCGGCGGTCAGCGCCCGGCCGCGAGGAGGCCGTCGAGCAGGACGGCCAGACTCAGGCCGGGGAGGAGGTCGAGAGCGCCCCGGTCCCGGGCGCCGGCCCCGCATCTCGCGCTTGCGCGTCGCCGGTCGAGACTTCCGGCTCGAGCACGATCGCAGTCCGCATGGATCGGGCGACGAGACAGGATTCTTCGGCCTTCCGGATGATCCGGAAGGCCCGTTCGCGATCCGCCTCGCGGCGCACCGTGACGCGGGGGCGCAGGACGATTCGGGCGATCGAAAAGCGCCTGTCGTCGCCACGCTCGAGAAAGCCCTCCCCGGCCGCTTCGACCGCCACGAACTCGAGCTTTGAAAGCTCGGCGATCGCGAGGAACGTGGTCAACCAGCAGCTCGTCGCGGCGCCGACGAAGAGGTGCTCGGGCGTCCAGCGGCCGCCCGGGCCGCCAAACTGCGGCGGCGATGCGACCTCGATGTCCGGCAGCCCGTCCGGGGCGCCGGCCAGGCCGCGCTTGCCGTCCTGCCATCGAACCGAGAATGGGTAGGTGCTGTGAAGTTCGGACATGCGTTCTACCGTTCAGGACGCCCGGTCGGGTTATTGCACCGGGGCGACCGATCCCGATCGGTGAGAGCCGGCGCGGGCTCGAAGGGTTCACTCGCGCGACGACTGCCGGAAGCGAGGCTGACGCTCGCGCGCAGGCGAGGCCCGAGGATCCAGCCGATCAGGGGGCCGGCGCCGTCAGGGGCGACCGTTCTCTCGATCGCCCGCGTCGACCCGGTCTTTCTTCCGCGCCGACCGGCGCGGCGTCGGGACCGCTCAGGTCGGCACTCCGAGCCTGGGCAGCAGCCAGTGCTGAAGAAGGAGCCAGGCGGCGATGAGCGCGGCGACCTCGATCCAGTTGTCCATGGGTCGCCTATGCCCGCCGCACGCGGATTCGATGCACGTTCATCCCTTCCCTCGTCGATTCGCAAACCACCCGCGCGGCCGGCCAGTCCCCCGGGCTCCCGCGTCGTCCCGGGTTTCCGAACCGCATCGGCACCGGTCGGCCGGCGGCAGGCCCCCCAGAACCTGCTCGACGTGGGCGCCGCAGCCGGCGAACGTCGCGAGCCCGCACCGGGGGCACGTCACGCGCCGGCACATCAGGCGCTCTCCCCGTCCCGGGGCGCGGCCCCCGCGGCGTCGATGCTCCGTCGCACTTCGTCCATGTCGAGGGCGCGGACCTTCTCGACGAGCGCGTCGAGGCCTGCGGCCGGAAGCGCTCCCGGCTGGGCGGCGAGCAGGACGCCGTCCCGCAGGACCATGAGCGTCGGGATCGCGCGCACTTCGAAGGCCGCGGCGAGCCCGGGCTCGGCCTCGGTGTCGACCTTGCCGAAGACGACGTCGGGGTGACGCTCGGCGGCCGCCTCGAAGACGGGGGCGAACACGCGGCACGGGCCGCACCAGGCGGCCCAGAAGTCGAGGATCACGATGCCCGTCCGGATCGTCGCCTCGAAGGTCTCCTCCGTCACCAGGACGGTCTTCATCGAAGGTTCCACGGACGGTGAGAGCCCGGGCCCGCGAAAAGGGTTCAAGAGGGGTCGGCCAGGAAGTTCCGGACCGCGACCCGGACGGATTCCTGGATGCCGGGCGGCACCGGGGCGGCCGGGCTCGTCCGGCAGAGGGCGAGTGTGCGTTTGAGGGACTCGCAGGTCCCGCGGCAGCGGCTGCAGGATTCGACGTGCCGCTCCATCTCGGCGCAGTCCTCCGCGCTGATCTCGTCCTCGAGGTGTCGGGAGAAGAGGAGGAGCACGTCGGGGCAGGTTTCCGCCGCCGCGGGCCCGGGCTCCGGCACGATCCCGAGGAGCGGAGCGACGTAGGCACGAACGGAGACGCGGGCGCGATGCAGCCGGCTCTTGACCGCCTGCACGCTGATCCCCAGCACCTCGGCGACGTCGGCCGCGGACAGTCCTTCCACGTCGCGCAGCACCAGAGCCTCCCGGTACTTGGGCTCGAGCGCGGCAATCGCCTGCTCCAGGGCGTCGTGGACCTCCCTCGCCGCAAGGACCTCGTCCGGACCCCGGCCCGGATCCGCCAGTTCCGCCGTCTCGGGCGCGGCGTCGGTCTCGAGCGAGCGCTCCGGCTCCGGCGCGAACTTGCTGCGCCGCCGTTTCTTGATGCAGAAGCTCCGGGCGATCGTGTAGAGCCACGTCGAGATCGACGACGCGCCGCGGAAATCGTGCACGCCCCTCGCCATCGCCAGCAGCGTGTCCTGCAGAACGTCGCGGGCGTCCTCCGGGTCCCGGCACATCTTCATCCCGAAGCGGTACACCTGCGCCTGATGCCGCTCGAGCAGGCTTTCGAGCGAACGCGCGTCGCCGCCGCGGGCGGCTTCCAGCAGCTCCGAGTCGGTCCGGCTCTCCATCTCACCCGATGCTATCGGACGTCGCGCGGGGACTAGAATGGGAGATTCGATGTCGAGCCTTCCCCTTCCCAAGAGCGGCTTCGCCTTCTCCTCGGCCCCGCCGAGGGTCCGTCTCGTCCACGCCTTCGACCGGCCCTACGAAAACGTCGTCGCGACCGCCCGGACCTGCTACTCGGCCAAGGGAATCATCACCGAGGACCAGGCCTCGGCGCGGCCCGACCGGCGCGACGCGATCGCGAAGTCGATCTACGAGGCCGGGCATCACACGACCTTCCAGCACGCCCACTTCCAGTTCGCGATGGAGAACGTCTCGCGCCAGTTCCTCTGGACGTTTCTTCACTCGCACCCCTTCTACAACTCCGAGCAGGTCTCCCAGCGCTACGTCGAGGTCAGCCGGGGCAATTACGCCGTGCCGCCGATGGGCGCGCCCGAGCGCGACATCTACGAGCGGGCCGCGCGCCGCCAGCAGGAGGCCTACACCCGGCTGACGGAGCTTCTGGCGCCGAAGGCGGGTGAACGTTACTTCGGTCTCTTTCCGGGCCGAACGCGCGGCGACGGCCGCACGCGGTTCTCGGGCTCCGTCAAGAAGCGGGCGCAGGAGATCGCGCGGTACGTGCTCCCGGTCGCGACGTTCTCATACCTGTACCACACGATCTCGGGCGTGACGCTCTTCCGGTACTGGCGGCTCTGCGAAACGATGGACGCGCCGGCCGAGCAGCGCGAGGTCGTCGGGCAGATGGTCGCGGAGGTCCTCCGCCACGAACCGCTCTACGCGACGGTCCTCCAGGATCCCCTGCCGCTCGAAGAGACGCCCGAGTACGCCGCGTTCCAGGCGCTGCCGCGGGTGCGCGGCGCCTCCCGCGAATTCCGCCGGGAGTTCGACGCGGATCTCGGCAATCGAGTCTCGCGCCTGGTGGACTGGAAGGCCAACAACGAAGAGGTCCTGGCCTCGGCCGTTCGCGAGATCCTCGGCGTCCCGCGGGCCGCTCTTTCCGACGACGACGCGATCCGGATGGTCCTCGATCCGTCGAAGAACCGCGTCCTCGGCGAGACGCTGACCCTGACCACGCACGACAAGCTCTCGCGCGCCCTCTTTCATCCGTCGTACACGTTTCGCAAGAAGCTCTCCCACACGGCCGACAGCCAGGACCAGCGCCACCGCATGACGCCGGCCTCGCGCCCGGCGCTGCCGGCGTATCTCTCGGACGAGCCCGACTACGTCGTTCCCATGCTCGTCGACGACGTGCCCGAGGCCGCCGCGCTCTACCGCGAGACGATGGAGGAGACCTGGCGCGCCATCGGCGAGCTGCGTTCCCGCGGCGTCTCGGACGAGTTCGCCGCCTACCTCCTGCCGAACGCCGTCGCGATCCGCTTCACCGAGTCGGCGGACCTCCTGAACCTCCACCACAAGTTCGCGATGCGCCTCTGCTACAACGCGCAGGAGGAGATCTGGCGGGCGTCCCTCGACGAGGCGCTCCAGATCCGCGACGTCAATCCCCGCATCGGGCCGTGGCTGCTGCCTCCGTGCACCCTGCGCCACCACGCGGGGGTACGGCCGGTGTGCCCCGAGGGCGAGCGCTTCTGCGGCGTCGTGGTGTGGAAGCAGGACCAGAGCGAGTACGCGCGGGTGCTCTGACTCGTCGGATCCGCACTCTGCTAGGCTTCGTGCAGTCAGGAGGGTTCGATGCTTCAGCGGCCCTCGCCCCGTTTCGTCCTGTCGATCGCAACGCTGATTCTGCTCAGCATCCCGTCGGACGCAAGGGCCCAGACGGCCGTTTCTCGATGGCAGCACCTGTTGCGGCCGGTTTCTCCCGGGGAGCGAAGCCCCGGCGTTCTCGCAGCCCGGGAGCTCGCGGACGGGACCGTCATGATCGTCACGGACGCGCTGATCGCATATCGCTACGACCACGACGGAAGCCCGGTCTCCGCGGCCGCGCTCCGCGCTTCCGCATCCCGCCCCGCGCGTGACCCCGCTTCCCGGGCGGCGGAGGATCTCGGCGAGGGGGGATCGTCGCTTCCGGGATACGGGCGGGCCTTCGCCGCGATCGACCCTTTCGGCGTCGTGGCAACGGCGAGGCTGGGCGACCCCGACTTTCGAGCGCCTCTCCTCACCTTTCGCGGCGACATCGTGACGGACCTTTTCGACGGCCTCACGGGAAAATCGCTGTGGGGCACCGCGGTGGTGTACGACACGGGCACCAATCGTCCGGACTACCCGACGGGGGTGTTCCTCGACCAGAACGGCGACGTTTTCGTTACCGGCGTATCGGCGGGCGGCGGCGGAATGACGCACGTGGCTCTGAAGTACCGAAAGACGGACGGCTCGCTGGCCTGGGGACCGCAGCTCATCCAATCCGCCGCCGACGTCGGGACTGCAGCGCTTGCCGGTTCGGGCGATCTCTGGGTCAGCGTGCCGAGCAACGGAATCACGACGGTCTTGTACGACGGTGGTACCGGGACGATCCTCTTCGGGCCTCTCACGTCCGACGTCGAGGGCTTCGAACGACCGCGAGCCTGCGCTGTCGACCCTCAGGGCGACCTCGTGGTCGTCGGCGGCTCCGAGGAGGCACCGCTCGCGATCAAGTACACGCGAACCCCTTATCCCGGAGGGATCGCGTGGGGACCCGTCCTCTACGAAGCGCCGGACGGCGCCGAGAGCTTCGACGCGATTGCCATCGACGCCTCGGGCGGCATTTTCGCCGCTGGTCGCGCTCCTGACGGCTCGTCCCAGACGTCCGAGCTCTCGATTTCGAAGCTCGCTGGCTCGAACGGGGCGCGGACCTGGAGAATCGTTGCGGACCCTGAGGGCGCGCTCGATCCGTCGGCGGTCGTGACGGCGACCGGCAATGGCGACGCGATCCTCTCCGCGTTATCGAGGGCGGGGGGCGAGACGCGCGTCGGCCACTGGCGCTTCCGCGGCTCCGACGGCGCGCCTGCCTGGGGGCCGTCGAGCGTCGGCGAGTCCCTCGACGACGTGTTTGCTCCATTCCCGCCCTTCGTTTCGATCGTCGCTTCCAACGGAAGGATCTTCTCGGCGGCGCGGATCGTGGACGATCCTTCGGTGACGACGAAGGTTTTCGAGCTCGACGGCGCTTCGGGCGTTCCCGTCTGGGGCCCCACCCCGATCGCGGCGCTTCCGATCGCGGGCGGGCGGCTCCAGGACCTCGCGGGCGGTGCGGACGGAAGCATCGCCGTCGTGGGGGACACGCTGGACGGCTCGATGGTCACGTACAAGTACTCGCGCGACGACGGAACTCCTCTCTGGGGACCGGTAGTGCTTCCATCCGCGTCCGGCTTTCAGGCACAGGTCGATGCGTCCGGGAACATCATCGTCCTCGCCGGAGGGGTTTCTCCCTTCGGAGGCACCTCGGTCATCAAGTACGCGGCCGCCAACGGTGCGGTCCTCTGGGGCCCGGTCTCCGTGGACGGAGGAAATCCACAGGGTCTGGCCCTGGACTCCACCGGGAATCCCATCGTCATCTTCTGGACGACCGCGCCCGGCGGAGCGAGCTACGACGCCGGTGTCGCCAAGGTCGACGGCGCGACCGGAGCCGTGGCCTGGGGTCCGGTCTTTTACGACAGCGGTGCGGACCAGGACGACTTCGTCCGCGCACTCTCCGTCTCGCCCTCCGGTGACGTCTTCGTCGTCGGCGACACCTGGCCGCAGGGATCTCCGATTCACTGGTTCGTGCTGAAGTACGCGGGCTCCGACGGCGCGGTGATCTGGGGAGGGGACGTCGCGATCGAGGGTCAGCCATTCGGCGCGTCTTCGGACGCGGCGGGCAACCTGGCCGTCACGGGCGGAGGGACCGCAAAATTCGACGGAGGAACCGGGAGCATCCTCTGGGGCCCCGTGTCCCTTCCCGGCTCCAGCAGGGAAGGCCGTGCCATCGGGGTCGGCGCCGGCGGGGACGTGTTCGTCTTCGGCACGATCGACCAGAATCTCGCGACCGCTCGCTACGACGGCGCCGATGGTCACGTGGTGTGGGGACCGGTCCTTTTCGACGGTGAGGCCCACTCCTTCGACATCGCCTACGACCTCGGCCTCGGCTTCGACGGGCAGGGGAACGTCGTGGTCGGCGGTTACTCCCGGACTCCGGCGCGCAACTACGATCTGGTGACCTTCAAGTACGACGGAACGTCCGGGGCCACCCTCTGGGGTCCCGTCTACGTGGGCAGCTACGACGAGGAACGCATGACCGGCTTCAGCGTCGCCGACGGCTCCGTCGTGGTCGGCGCTTCGAGCCAGGGAGGCCTCCTCTTCGCCGGACTGGACGAACAATTCGGAATCCGAACGATGCCTCCCGATCCAACTCCGGCGGCTTGCAACGTCCCGTATGCGTTTTCGTTCGCCGGCGCCAACGGCACGACGCCCTACGCCTGGAATGTTTCGTCGGGAGACCTCCCCGACGGCCTGCTCCTGTCCACGACCGGGATCCTCTCGGGCGTTCCCGTCGGCACCGGTACGTTCGCCTTCGAGGTCGAGGCGGCGGATTCGGCGAACCACACCGTGACGCGCACGTTCGAGCTCGTCGTGGGCGAAGGAAACCTCTCCTCATTCATCGAGCCGATATCTCACGATGCCTGTTCGGTCGACCTCACGGTCATCGGCACGTGGGAAAGCTACTTCTGGCTGCCGGGGGAGCAGACGACGCCTTCGATCAACGTCGCCCCGACCGAGTCGACGACGTACGGGGTCATCGTGTCCGACGCCTCCGGCTGCGTCCAGCACCTCGGGATCGTCGTGCCCGGTACGATCCTCCAGGATCCGGACTGCCTCGCCCCCGGGCTGGAAACGGTCGCGCCCGACAGCGGGCCCGCGTCCGGGACCGCCGTCGGGCTTACGGGGGTCCACTTCGCGAACGGCGCAGCCGTCTGGATCGGCGGCGCCGCGGCCACGGACGTCGTGGTCGTCGGTCCGACATCCATCACCGCGACCACGCCGGCGCTTGCTCCAGGCACGCTGAACGACGTCGCGGTCGTCAACCCGGACGGCGGAAATGCCGCATTGCTCGGTGCGTTCATGGCGAACTTCATGGACGTCCCGGACTCCGATGCCTTCCACGACGACGTCACGACGCTGATCCGAAACGCGATCACTGCGGGTTGCGGAGGTGGCAACTACTGTCCGGCGGACCCGGTGAGTCGGGCTCAGATGGCCGTATTCCTCCTCAAGAGCCGGTATGGAGCGGCGTACGTCCCCCCGCCGGCCATCGGCATCTTCCTGGACGTCCCCGCAGGCGATCCCTTCGCGCCCTGGATCGAACGGCTCCACGACCTCGGCGTCACGGCCGGGTGCGGCGGCGATGACTACTGCCCGTCGTCGCCGGTGACGCGGTCCCAGATGGCCGTATTGCTGCTCAAGACGAAAAACGGCGCGGCCTATGTGCCCCCCGGGGCGATCGGAGTGTTCGCCGACGTGCCGGTCTCCGATCCGTTCGCGGCCTGGATCGAAAACCTCTACGGCTACGGCATCACCGGCGGCTGCAGCGCCTCGCCCCTGCTCTATTGCCCCGGCTCCAGCGTGACGCGCGGGCAGATGTCGGCGTTCCTGGTCAGGACGTTCGGCCTCCAGTGAGCCTCGCGCGGCCATCCGTTAGCATGGTCGCGTGAGCCCCCTGGGCGAATTCGCTTCGGGGCCCGACTTCTTCGGGCGAACGCTCCGGTCCCGCCTCGCCGCCGATGTCTGAGCCCACGCTTCCGACGCCGCCGGCGCCCCCCGCGCCGCCGTCCGGCTCGGGCAAGCAGATGTGGCGGGCGCCCGGCCTCGCCGACGGCGAGGTGCTCGCCGGCCGGTTCAGGATCGTCCGGTTCATCGCGCGCGGCGGCATGGGCGAGGTCTACGAAGCCGAGGACCAGGTCCTGAAGGAGCGCGTCGCGCTGAAGACGATCCGCCCCGACGTTGCGGGCGACGAGCGGACGATGGAACGGTTCCTGCGCGAGGTGCACCTGGCGCGCAGCGTCACGCACCCCAACGTCAGCCGCACGTTCGACGTCTTCCACCACGGCGCGCTGGCGTTCCTGACGATGGAGCTTCTCGGCGGCGAGACCCTCGCCGACCGCCTGAAGTCCGGCCGGATGGCGCCCGGAGAGGCGCTCCCCATCGTCGAGCAGATGGCGGCGGCGCTCGCCGCGGCCCACGAGGCGGGAATCGTCCACCGCGACTTCAAGAGCGCCAACGTCATGCTCGAGCCCGACGAGCGCCGTCCGGGCGGCGTCCGTGTCGTCGTCACCGACTTCGGTCTGGCGCGGCGCGACCGGCCGGGCCGCGGCTCGGCCGCGCCGCTGACCGAGACCGAAGCCGTTCTCGGCACGCCCGACTACATGGCGCCCGAGCAGATCGAGGGGCGCGCGATCACGCCGGCGACCGACGTCTACGCGCTCGGCGTCGTCGTCTACGAGATGGTCACGGGCGAGCAGCCTTTCGAGGGCGACACTCCGCTCTCCCTCGCCCTGAAGAAGCTGAAGGAAGCCGCGCCGTCGCCGCGCCGGCTCGCGCCGGACCTGCCGCCCGTGTGGGAGAAGACGATCCTGCGCTGCCTCGAACGCTCGCCCGCCGACCGCTTTGCCTCGGCCGGCGAGGTGGTGCGAGCGTTGCACGGCGAGGCCATGGTCGCAGGTCCCGCGACGCTGCGGCGGCGGCGCCGGAGGATCGCGGGCGCCGCCGCCGGCATCGTCCTCGTCGCCGTGGCGGCGTTTCTGGTCTCGCGGGCCCTGCCGCGCCGTTCCCCCGGCGGCGAACCGGCCGCCCCGGCGCGGGCGCCGCGCCGGTCGATCGCGGTCCTGGGATTCAAGAACCTCGCCGGCCGGCCCGAAGAGGCCTGGGTCTCGACGGCGCTCGCCGAGATGCTCACGACCGAGCTCGCCGCCGGCGAGAAGCTGCGGGCGATCCCGAGCGAAGACGTCGCTCGCATGAAGATCGACCTCGCGATTCCCGAGGCCGACACGCTCGGCAAGGAGACTCTCGCGCGGGTACGGCGAAACTCCGGCGCCGATCTCGTTCTCCTCGGCGCTTACCTGGCGACCGGTCCCGGCGAAGGCGGACCCATCCGGCTCGACCTGCGCCTCCAGGACACCGCGGCGGGCGAGACGATCGCGGTGGTCTCGGAGAAGGGCTCGGCCGCCGATTTCGACGCCCTCGCCACGCGCGCGGGCGCGCAGCTGCGCGACAAGCTCCGCCTGCCGGCGGTCTCGTCGACGGAGGCCGCCGCGGTCAAGGCGTCGCTGCCGTCGAGCCCCGAGGCGGCGCGCCTCTACGCCGAGGGCCTCGCGAGGCTCCGCGTGAACGACGACGTCGGGGCGCGCGACCTCCTCGAACGGGCGGTCGCGGCCGAGCCCGGGCACGCCCTCGCCCATTCGGCGCTCGGCGCGGCCTGGTCGGGACTCGGGTACGACGCGAAGGCGCTGGCCGAAGCGAAGAAGGCCTGGGAGCTCTCCGGCGACCTCTCGCGCGAAACGCGCCTCCTCGTCGAGGGACGCTACCGCGCCATGAACAACGAATGGCCGAAGGCCGTCGAGATCTACCGGTCGCTCTTCACCTTCTTTCCGGACAATCTCGACTACGGCCTCCAGCTCGTGCGCGCAGAGACCCGCGCCGGAAAGCCGGAAGAGGCGCTCGCGACGGTCGCCGCGCTCGATCGTGCCTTTCCCGACGACGGGGCGCGCGTCGCCCTCGCCGAGGCCGACACGGCCCGTGCCGTCTCGGACTACCGGCGCACCGAGAAGGCGGCGATCAAGGCCGCGACCCTCGCCGAGGCCGACGGAGCGCGCCTGCTCGCCGCGACCGCCCGGCTCGACCAGGCGATCGCCCTCCGCAACCTCGGGGACCCGAAGGGCAGCCTCGCGATCGCCGAGCAGTCGCGCAAGCTCTTCGAAGACGCCAAGGACCCGTCGGGGCTCGCCTCGGCGATCAACTCCATGGCCAACTGCCGGTACGACCTCGGCGACCTTGCCGGCGCGCGCAAGGACTACGAAAAGGTCCTCGCGATCTACACCGAGGTCGGGAACAAGCGCGGCCAGGCCGGCGCGCTCGACAACATCGCCAACGTCGCGGGCGACCAGGGCGACCTCGCGACCGCACGCCGGTTCGCCGAGCAGGCGCTCGCCCTCTTCCGCGAGATCGGCGACGAGGCGGGCGAGGCCGAGACGCTCTCGAACCTCGGCGCCGCGCTCGTCCTCATCGGCGACTTTCGCGGCGGCCGGGCCCTCTTCGAGCGCGCGGTCCCCCTCCACGAGAAACTCGGGGATTCCGGGGGGCTCGCCATCGCCCTCAACAACGTCGCCGAGATGGAGATGCACGAATCCAACGTCGCGGCCGCCGGCGAACACTTCGAACGCTCCCTCGAGATCTTCCGGGACTCGGGGCAGAAGTCGAAGGCCGTCTATCCGCTCGTCGGCCTCGCCGGGGTGAAGTTCGAGACGGGCGATCTCGCCGCGGCGCGCTCGATGCTCGAGGAGGGCCTCCGGATCGGCCGGGAGTCGGACGACAAGCACGAGTCGGCCTACGCGCTGACCTCGCTCGGGACGGTGGCGCTCGCGGAGGACCGCGCCGCTGATGCCCGAACGAGCTACGAGGAGGCGCTCAGGATCCGCACCGAGATCGGAGAGTCGGGGGCCGCCGAGCAGAGCCGGATCGACCTGGCGCGTCTGGCCCTGGCCGAGGGGGATTTCCTGAAGGCGGCCGAGCTCGCCCGGGCCGCGGCCGACGAGCTCCGTCGCCAGAAGCTCACCGACGACGAGGCCTCCGCGCTTGCGGTCCTCGTTCGCGCCCTGTCGGCTGCGGGCCGGAAGGACGACGCCGACCGGGCGCTCGCCCGGGTGCGACCGATCGCCGCCGCGAGCCAGAACGACGGCGTGCGGCGCGAGGTCCTGCTCGCCTCGGCGTTCGCGCGGGCCGCGCGCGGCGAATCGGCCGCGGCCGCGAAAGGCCTCGCCGATGCCGCCGAACGGGCCGAAAAGCAGGGTCTCGACGCCTGGGTGCTCGAGGCGCGTCTGGCGCAAGGCGAGATCCTGGCAAAGAGCGGGGACAGGGACGCGGCCGCGGCGACGCTCGCCCGGGTCGAGAAGGAGGCGGCGGCGAAGGGATTCCTGCGGATTGCGCGTCTTGCCCGAGAGAAGAGGGCCCGATGAGCAACCTCCTCGACTGGTGCCGGCAGCGCCAGGAAGACATGACCCGGCTGCTCGTCGAGATCACCGCCATCGAGTCGCCGTCCACGGACCGGGCGGGCGTCGAGGCCGTCGCTCGGCGCATCGAGCAGGAGCTCGGAGAGCTCGGGCTCCCCGGCGAGCTCATCCCGGTCGACGGGGCCGGTCCCATCCTGCGCGTCCGCGCGGGCGAGCGGCCCGTGATGCTCCTCGGCCACCTCGACACGGTCTGGGACCTCGGGACGCTCGCGCACCGGCCCGTCCGCATCGAAGGGGACCGCCTCTCCGGTCCTGGCTGCTACGACATGAAGGGCGGCCTCGTGGTCCTCGTCTTCGCTCTGAAGGCGCTTCGCGCCCGGGGCGAACTTCCTCCGGTCTCGGTCTTCCTGACGCCCCTCGAAGAGGTCGGCGGCGCGAGCTACCGCGGCGTCATGGAATCCGAGATGCGCGGCTGCCGCGCGGTCCTCGACTTCGAGCCGGCCTGGCCGGGCGGCGCCGTCAAGACGCGGCGCAAGGGGCTCGCCGCGTTCACGCTGCGCGCGCGCGGCGTCGCGGCGCACGCCGGCGCGGACTTCGCGCGGGGAGCCAACGCCATCCTCGAGCTTTCGCGCCGCCTCCTCGACGCCGCGGCCCTGACGGACATCGAACGCGGAGTCACCGTCAACGTCGGCACGGTCGGAGGCGGCTCGCGGTCGAACGTCGTGCCCGAGCTCGCCGAGGCGACGCTCGACGTCCGCTTCCGCGCGCTCGCCGATGGCGAGGCGGTTCGCGCCGCGCTCGCGGAGCTCCGCAGCTCGGATCCGCGCGTTTCGCTCGAGCTCGAGGAGTCCACGTTCTATCCGCCCCTCGAGCGCCGGCCCCACGTCGAGGCGGTCTACCGCTCGGCGCGCGCGGCCGCGGCCGAACTGGGCCTGCCCCCGCTCGAGGAGGTCGAGACCGGCGGCGCCTCGGAAGCGTCCTTCGCCGCCGCGCTCGGAATCCCGACGCTCGACGGCCTTGGCGCCGACGGCGACGGCGCCCACGCGATCGACGAGCACGTCCTTCTCTCTTCGCTTCCCGATCGCGCCGCCCTCGCCGCCGCCCTCGTCACCCGCCTGGGGTCAGTCCTGAACTTCTGAAGTTTCAGGCCGCTGGCCCATTGACTGTCCGGATGGACGGCTGACTTGGAGGTCGGAACGCGCGACAATGAGACAGAAGTGTCGAAAATCGACGGAGGGACTTCCATGCGCTTCGCTTTGCGGCTCATGGCCGCCATGGCCATCTCCTGCGCGGCCGGGACCTCAACCGCTTTTGCCGCTGTGATTTACGTCAACGCCGCCGCCTCGGGCGCCAACAACGGGACGACCTGGGCAAACGCGTACACGAGCCTCCAGACGGCGCTCGCCGCGGCGAACTCGCCCGACGAGATCTGGGTCGCCGCCGGCACGTACAAGCCCGACGCATCGGACCGCGACCGTGTCCTTCGCGATGAAGAACGGCGTCGGCATCTACGGCGGATTCGTCGGGACCGAGACGCTGCGCACGCAGCGCGATCCCAAGGCCCACGTCACGATCCTCTCCGGCGACATCGGCACGCCGATTTCCTCCATCGACAACAGCTACCACGTCGTCACCGCGGGTGCGTCGGTGACCGGATCCGGAGTCCTCGACGGGTTCACGGTCACGGCGGGTCAGGCCGACGGTGACCCGGTGGCGTTCAACGACCGGGGCGCGGGAATGTGGATCAACGGCGGCTCGCCGACCATGGCGCAGATGACGTTTTCGGGAAACTTCGCCCAGGGCGAAGGCGGCGCCCTCCGCATCTCGAGCGGCGGACCGATCATCCTGAACAGCACCTTTCAGGGGAATTCCGTCGGATTCGGCGGTCACGGAGGCGCTGTTTACGCCGGGCCGGGAAGTTCGATCACCGCCCAGAGCTGCGTTTTTCGCTCCAACACGATCTCCAGCGCTTCAACCGGCGGCGGCGGAATTGAGACGAGCGGCGCCCCCATCACCCTGATCAACTCCATCGTCGCGCAGAACAGCCCGAACGGCGTCCAGGTCGCCTCGGCCAATGGCAGCGTCATCGACAACTCGACCTTCACCGCGAACACGGCCTACGGCGCGGCGTTCTTCTCGAGTACGGGCCACTCGATCGCCAACTCGATCTTCTGGGGCAACACGACCGGCCAACTCTGTTTGGGTGCCCCCTGCACCGGTTCTGCCACGGTGAGCTACACCGATATCCAGGGTGGAGGGATCGCGGGCACCAAGAACATCGACGCCGATCCGCTCTTCCTTAATCCTCCCTCGGACCTGCGTCCCGGACCTCTTTCTCCGGTCGTCGACGCGGGCAACAACGCCGCCGTTCCCGGCGGCGTGACGGTCGACGTCGTCGGCCTGCCGCGCTTCTTCGACGACCCCGACGTTCCGGACACCGGTGACGGAATCACGCCGCCCTACGTCGACATGGGCGCTTACGAGCGGATCCCGATCACGGTCACGAACGTCCCCGACCAGACGCTCTGCTCCGGCTCCTCGGCCGTCTTCACGGTGACCGCGGCCGGCCAGGCCACGCTGACGTACCGCTGGAGAAAGGGCGGCGTCGACCTCAACAACGGCGGAACGCTCTCCGGCGCCACGACCGACACGCTCACCATCAACCCGACGGTCGCCGGCGACTCCGGCGACTACGACGTCGTCGTCACGGACGGCTTCGGCCAGGCGATCGCATCGAACCAGGCGCTCCTGACGATCAACGCCCGCCCGACGGCGGCGGCCTCCGGCGGAGGAACCGTCTGCACCGGCGGGTCGGTCGGCCTCCTCGGCTCGGGCGGCGTTTCATGCTCGTGGCTGCCCGCGACCGGGCTGTCCAACGCCTCGAGCTGCACGCCGGTCGCGAATCCCGCCTCGACCACGACGTACTCCCTGACCGTCGTGGGCGCCAACGGCTGCGCCTCGACGAACACCTCCACCTCGACCGTGACGGTGAACATCACTCCGAGCCTTCCGGTCATCTCGGCCCCGATCTCGGTCCCGGTCGGCGCATCGGGCGCTTCGGCGAGCGCCGTCAACCACCCGGGCTCGACGTGGACCTGGACCCTTTCGGGCGGCGTGATCACCGCGGGCCAGGGCTCCCGGCAGATCGTTTTCGACGCGGCGTCTCCGGGCACGACCATGCAGTGCACCGTCATCGAGAGCGCGGCGACCTGCGACTCGCCCGAAGCGTCGGTCAACATTCAGGTCGACTTCCTCGACGTCCCCCCGCCCAACGTTTTCCACGACTACGTCGTCAAGATCGCCCGCAACGGCGTCACCGCCGGCTGCGGGTTCGGCAACTTCTGTCCGACCCAGCCGATCACCCGCTCGCAGATGGCGGTCTTTCTGCTGAAAGCGAAGTTCGGCTCGGATTACCTCCCGCCCCCCGCCACCGGGACCGTCTTCACCGACGTGCCGGTCAGTCTGCCCACGGCCGCATGGATCGAGAACCTGGCCGCGATCGGCGTGACCGGCGGCTGCGGCGGCACCAACTACTGCCCGGGCAACGCCGTCACGCGCGCTCAGATGGCCATCTTCCTGCTCAAGACCTTGAACGACTCGAGCTACATGCCGCCGCCGGCGACCGGCGCGATCTTCGCGGACGTGTCGGCCGGCTCCTTCGCCGCGGCGTGGATCGAGGACCTGTATTCGCGCAACATCACCGGCGGCTGCATCACGAACCCGCTTCGCTACTGCCCGACCACCACCAACAACCGGCAGCAGATGGCGGTGTTCCTGACGAAGACGTTCCAGCTCCAGTAGCGCGCTCACGGTCGCCGACGCGAACCCTTCGCCGCCGACGGCCGGCAGCGGGGCCGCAGGCCGACCCGGCCTTTCGGGTGTTCGCGCCCGGCGGACCTGTGGGGGATGTGACGGGCCGCACACTGGCCTGGCGGACAGGTTCTCCTTGACCCGAGGGTCAGGTGCGCGCGATACTCGCCCCTTCAAACAAATCGAATTCCCGGGCCCAGCTGCCGGCAAGGGGGCGAGCTTGGTTTCCACATTCGTGCGGCGCGCGGCCCGATTCGGCCTCGCCGTCCTGTTGCTCTACGGAGCCGCGTCCGCCGGCCGCGCGGCCACTTCCTACAAGCAGCCGTCGTTTCACGAGACCGTGGTCTTGAGCGGCCTCACGAACCCCGCCGCCGTGCGATTCCTGCCGGACGGCCGCGTCGTCGTCGCGGAGAAGAGCGGCCTGATCAAGGTCTTCGACAGCCTCAGCGACCCGACGGCGACCGTCGTGGCCGACCTCCGGACGAAGGTCCACAACTTCTGGGACCGGGGGCTCCTGGGCCTCACGGTCGACCCGAACTTCGCGACGAACAACTTCATCTACGTGCTGTACGCCCACGACGCGTACATTGGCGGCACCGCGCCCCGCTGGGGAACGGCCGGGGCCACCTCCGACGGATGCCCCACGCCGCCAGGCGCGACCGGGGACGGTTGCGTGATCAGCGGACACCTTTCGCGGCTCACGGCGACCGGCACGAACTGGGAAACGAGCGAGCAGGTGCTGATCGAGGACTGGTGCCAGCAATACCCGAGTCACTCGACCGGCTCGCTCGCCTTCGGCGCGGACGGCTACCTCTACGTCACCGGGGGCGACGGCGCGAGCTTCAACACCGCCGACTGGGGACAGCTCGGCGGCAGCGCGGGCAGCCCGACGCCCGCCAATCCCTGCGGCGACCCGCCCTTCCCGGTGGGGACCGCGCAGACCAAGCCCACGGCCGAAGGCGGAGCGCTCCGCAGCCAGAGCCCCCGCCGCACGTCGGGCGAGCCCCGCGTTCTCAACGGGACGCTCCTGCGGGTCGATCCCGCGACGGGACTCGCGGCTCCGGACAACCCGCTCGCCTCCTCGTCCGATCTCAACGAGCGGCGCATCGTCGGCTACGGGCTGCGCAATCCGTTCCGCATGATCGTCAAGCCCGGAACGAGCGACGTCTGGATCGCCGACGTCGGCTGGAGCACGTGGGAGGAGATCAACCGGCTCCCGGACGTCTCGACCGTTCGCAACTTCGGCTGGCCGTGCTACGAGGGCAACGCAACGCAGTACACGGGCCTCACCATCTGCCCGTCGACGATCGGCCAGACGACGACGCCCTTCTATACCTACAACCACAGCGCCTCGGTGGTGGCGGGCGACGGGTGCACGACGGGCAGCTCCTCGGTCGCCGGCATGGCCTTCTACCAGGGCGGCAGCAACTATCCGGCCAGCTACGACGGCGCGCTCTTCTTCTCGGACTACTCGCGCAAGTGCCTCTGGGTGATGTTCCCCGGCGGAAGCGGCGATCCCGACCCGGCCAACCGCGCCGCATTCGCCGCGACGGCGCAGGGGCCCGTGGATCTGCAGATCGGGCCCGACGGAAACCTGTACTACGCCGACTTCGACGGCGGCCGCATCATTCGCGTCGAGTACGGGCCGGTCGCGGCGGCGTCCGGGGCCCCGCTCTCGGGCACGGCGCCGCTGACGGTCGACTTCTCGAGCGCGGGCTCCGCCCCCGCGCAGGCGGGCGACACGATCTCGTACGCGTGGGACCTCGACGGCGACGGCCAGTACGACGACTCGACGCTCGCGAGCCCGAGCTTTCTCTACACCGATCCCGGCACCTACACCGTCCGTCTCAAGGTCACCGACAACCACGGCGCCACGAACGTCTCGAGCCCGCTGACGGTGAGCGCCGGCAACACCGCGCCGACCGCCTTCATCGACGCGCCGCTCGCGTCGCTCACGTGGCAGGTCAACGACACGATCTCCTTCTCCGGGCATGCCACCGATCCGCAGCAGGGCGCGCTCCCCGCGAGCGCCCTCTCCTGGACCATCCTCATCCATCACTGCCCCTCCAACTGCCATACGCACGTCTACCAGACCTTCGACGGCGTGGCCGGCGGTTCGTTCCCCGCTCCCGACCACGAGTACCCGGCGTATCTCGAGATCCGGCTGACGGCAACGGACGCCGGCGACCTCACGCACGAGACGAGCGTCGACATCCAGCCGCAGACGGTCGACCTGAGCTTCTCGACCGTGCCGGCCGGCCGGCAGCTTTCCGTGGGCACGTTCACCGGCGCCGCCCCCTTCACGCGCACGGTCATCCGGAACTCGTCCAACGGCGTCGACGCTCTGGCGCCGCAGGGCACCTTTCCCGACGTCTGGGACTTCGCCTCCTGGTCGGACGGCGGCGCGGAGCAGCACGCGATCACCGGCACGGCGTCGGCGAGCTACACCGCGACCTACGTGAGGCACGCCGACCTCTCGATCGCGATCGCCGCCTCGCCGGAGCCCGTCGGCGCCGGCGCGAACCTGACGTACACGGTCGACGTCGCCAACGCCGGGCCGTCGCAGGCGAGCTCGCTCTCCGTCGGCGTCACGCTCCCCGCGGGGTCGTCCTACGTCTCCGCCGGCGGGACGGGCTGGACCTGCGGAGGCACGGGCCCCGTGACCTGCACGATGCCCTCGCTCGGGATCGCGGCGGCTCCTCCGATCACGGTCGTCGCCACCGCGCCGCCGGAGGCCGGCCCGATCGGCAACACCGCCTCCGTGACGTCGGCGATCGCCGACGCGGCGACCGCCAACAACGCCGCGTCGACGAGCACGAACGTCTTCGCGCGCGCGGACCTCGCGGTTTCGCAGAGCGGGGCGCCCGCCTCGATCTGCACGAGCCAGCCGATCGCGTACACGTTGAACGTCTCGAACGCCGGCCCCTCGACGGCAACCTCGGTATCGGTCGCCGACACGCTGCCGGCCGGCGCGGTGCTCGTTTCGGCGTCGGGCTCCGGCTGGGCGTGCAGCGGCACGGCGACCGTGACGTGCACCCGCGCGTCCCTCGCCGTCGGCGCGGCGCCGTCCATCAACGTCACGATCGACGCGCCGGCCTCGGCGGGAATCGCGACGAACAACGCGGCGATCTCGTCGGCCGTCAACGATCCTTCCGCGGGCAACGACTCCTCCAGCGCGGCGACGACGGTCAATGCCGTGCCGTCCGCGCCGTCCGCCGGCAACGGCGGCGCCGTCTGCGTCGGCGGGACCCTGCAGCTGAACGCCGCGACGGTCGCGGGCGCCACCTACGCCTGGACCGGACCCAACGGATTCACGTCGAGCCAGCAGAATCCGACGATCCCGGGTGTGACGCTCGCGGCGGCCGGCACCTACAACGTGACCGTGACCGTCGCCTCCTGCACGTCCGCCGCGGGAACGACCGTTGCGACGGTGCATGCCCTGCCGACGGCCGCCGTTTCCGGAAACGGAGTCGTGTGCGCCGGCGGAGCCGTCCCGATCCAGGCCGTGCTGACGGGCGCCGGCCCCTGGAACCTGGTGTGGTCCGACGGCTTCGCGCAGAACGGCGTCGCGACCTCGCCCGCCACGCGCTCGGTCAGCCCCGCGGCGACGACGACTTACACCGTGGCGTCCGTTTCGGACGCCCACTGCGCCGGAGGTGCCGGCTCGGGCAGCGCCCTCGTCACGGTCAACCCGCGGCCCACCGCGGCGGCCGGCGGCACGGCCGAGATCTGCGCCGGCGGGTCGACGCCGCTCTCCGGATCCGGCGGCGTCTCCTGCTCCTGGGCCCCGGCGACCGGGCTCTCGAATCCTTCCAGCTGCGCGCCGACGGCCGCGCCCTCCGCCACCACGACGTACACGCTCACGGTCACCGACGCCAACGGCTGCGTGTCGAACAACGCTCCGTCCGTCACCGTGACGGTCCAGCCGAAACCGACCGCGACGGTCTCCGGCTCCGCTTCCGTCTGCGCCGGCGGATCGACCATGATCCAGGCGGTCGTCACCGGCGCCGGCCCCTGGAACCTGGTGTGGTCCGACGGCTTCGCGCAGAACGGCGTCGCAGCCTCGCCCGCCACGCGCTCGGTCGCTCCGGCCTCGACCACGGCCTTTTCGATCGCCTCCGTCTCCGACGCGCACTGCGCGGGCACGGCCTCGGGCAGCGCCCTCGTCACCGTCAAGCCCCTTCCCACCGCGACGGTTTCCGGATCGGCCGAGATCTGCGCCGGTGCCTCGACCACGATCCAGGCGGCCCTGGCGGGCACCGGCCCCTGGACGGTCGTCTGGTCCGACGGCGCCACCCAGTCGAACGTGGCGTCCTCTCCGGCCTCGCGCACCGTCTCGCCCGCCGCGACGACGAGCTACGCCGTCACCTCAGTCTCCGACGCGAACTGCGCCGGCGGGGCCGGCTCGGGCGGCGCGCTCGTCACGGTCGACCCGCGACCGACGGCCGCGGCGTCCGGCTCCGCGGCGATCTGCCCCGGCGGTTCGGCGCCGCTCTCCGGATCCGGCGGCGTTTCGTGTCTCTGGGCGCCGTCGACCGGCCTCTCGAACGCATCGAGTTGCTCGCCCACGGCCACGCCTTCGGCGACGACCGTGTACACGCTGACCGTGACGAGTGCCGCGGGTTGCGTCTCGACGAACGCGCCGTCGGTCACAGTGACGGTCAACGCGACGCCGCCCGCGCCGACCGCCTCGAACGACGGCCCGGTGTGCGCCGGCCAGGCGCTGCAGCTCTCGGCGAGCGGCCCGCCGGGCGCGGCCTACGGCTGGACCGGGCCGAACGGGTTCACGTCGAACGCCCAGAACCCGGCGATTCCGAGCCCGACGGAAGCTGCGTCGGGCGTCTATTCCGTCACCGTCACGCTCGACGGCTGCGAGTCCGCGGCGACGACGACCACCGCCCTCGTCCGGCCGCTCCCGGCGGCGGCCGTTTCGGGCTCGGCGACGATCTGCGCGGGCGCCTCGACGGAGCTGACGGCGGTCCTCGCGGGAACGGGGCCCTGGACGCTCCTCTGGTCGGACGGCGCCCTTCAAAACGCCCCGGCGTCGCCCGCCGTCCGCGAGGTCAACCCGGATTCGACCACGGTCTACACCGTGACGTCCGTGACCGACGCCCACTGCGCCTCCATCGGGACGGGCTCGGCGGAGATCGTCGTCCGGGATCCCGTCGCCGCACCGGCCATCACGGCTCCGCCCTGGGCCGCCATCGGCGCAACCGGCCTGGCGGCGTCCGCCCCCGCGCACGCCGGCTCGTCCTATGACTGGACGCTCGCGGGCGGCTCGATCGCCTCGGGCCAGGGAACCGCCTCGATTACGCTCGATGCCGGCCCGCCCGGCACGACGATGAAGCTCTCCGTCGTCGAAACCGACACGGGATGCAGCTCGCCGATCGCGACGCGTCGGATCCAGGTCGACTTCCTGGACGTCCCGCCGGCGCACGCCTTCCACGATTTCGTCGACACGCTCGCCTCCAACGGCGTCACCGCCGGCTGCGGCATCGGCACCTACTGCCCCGACGCCTCCAACACGCGCGCACAGATGGCCGTGTTCGTGTTGAAGAGCAAGTTCGGCGAGGATCACGTTCCGCCGGACGCGGTCGGGATCTTCGCGGACGTTCCCTCGACGGACCCGTTCGCGCCGTGGGTCGAAGAGGCCGCGTCGCTCCAGATCACGGTCGGCTGCGGCGGCGGGAACTTCTGCCCGGCGGCGCCGGTCACGCGCGGCCAGATGGCGGTCGTCCTGCTCAAGGCCCTGCTCGGCTTCGACTACGCCCCGCCGGAAGCGACCGGAACGCTCTTCGGGGACGTGCCGGAGGGATCGTTTGCGGCCGCCTGGATCGAAGACCTCTACAACCGCGGCATCACCGGCGGCTGCCAGCCGTCGCCGCTGATGTACTGCCCGGCAACCCCCGTCACGCGCGGGCAGATGGCCGTGTTCCTCGTGAAGGCGTTCGGCCTGGACTAGGCGGCGCTCGAGCGATTCGGCGACACCGCTCGCGCTTCGAACGGCGTTTCCCGACACGCCGGGGCCGAATGACGGCGTTCCAAAGTCGAGACGCCCGGCCGTCGAAGGACCCTCCGCCGGGCCGCTTGACAGCCGGAGCGCTCGCGATATAGTTAACCATATGGTTAACCATTCGGCCACCGCGCTCGACGCCACCTTCGGCGCGCTCGCCGACCCGACCCGGCGGGCGATCCTGGCGCGGCTGGCGGAAACCCCCGACGCCTCGGTCGGCGAGCTCGCGCGGCCCTTCGCGATGTCGCCGCCCGCGATCTCGAAGCACCTCCGGGTGCTCGAGGACGCGGGCCTGCTCGCGCGCCGGCGCGAGGGCCGGGTGCACCACTGCCGGTTCGTGCCGGGGCCCATGCGCACGGCCGCCGACTGGATCGCGCACTACGAGGCGTTCTGGCAGGAGCAGCTCGAAGCGCTGAAGAGATACCTCGAGGATTCCGCGGCACTCGACGAGAAGGAGGAGGACTCGAAATGCCTGAGCCGACGACCCACGCGACCCCGGCGCCGCCGACGGTCCGCGTCACGCGAACGATCAGGGCCTCGCGCCACCGGGTCTACCGGGCCTGGACGGACCCGGAGCTCCTGATGCGCTGGTTCATCGAGCCGGACGGCGAAATGCAGGTCCGCGAGCTCGATCTGCGGACCGGCGGCCGCTACCGTCTCGAGGGCCTCGACCGGGGCAAGCCCTGGCGCATCGAGGGCCGCTACCTCGAGGTGGTGCCGCCCTCGAAGCTCGTCTATACCTGGACCTGGGACAACGACCCGGGCCTCGGCGACCCGGTCGGCCGGGACACGCTCGTGACCGTGGAGTTCCTGGAGCGCGGCGCCGAGACCGAGCTCGTCGTGACGCACGAGCGCCTCGCGACCGCGCGCGCGCGGACCGACCACGACACCGGATGGATTGGCTGCCTCGAGCGGCTCGCGAGCCTCGTCGAAAAGGAGTGAGAACCATGCGCAGCAGGAGATCGATCGCGGCGGCCTTCACTTTCGCGGCGCTCGCGGCGGCGCTTCCCGCCGCCGACGCGCCGAACGCGGCCTGGACCAGGCTCCAGGCGCTCGCCGGCGACTGGAAGGGGACCTACTCCGGCCCCGACGCGCAGGGCGCCGGCCCCGTCCGCATCTCCTACAGGCTCGTCTCCAACGGCACGAGTCTCCTCGAGACGCTCGAGAGCGGCCACGACACGAGCATGATCACGGTCTACCACCCCGACGGCCCGCGCATCATGGCGACCCACTACTGCGCCGCGGGGAACCAGCCGCGGATGGCCGCGACGAATCTCGGCGACGGCGGCCGGACGCTCGCTTTCTCCTTCCTCGACGTGTCCAACGTGACCGACCCCGACGGCGAGATCATGCGGAGCCTCGTGATCACGTTCCAGGACCCGGACCACTTCTCGCAGGCCTGGACCTCGCGGGCGAAGGGCCAGGACCACGTCGGAACGTTCAGCTACGCCCGGGTGAAGTGACGCCTAGTCGAGACCCGGCCCCCGGTAGACCTCCCGCCCCTCGAGGAACGTCCGCAGGACTTTCGCCTCGTGGATCCGAGAGGCCGGGATCTCGAAGAGGTTGCGGTCGAGGACGATGAGATCGGCGGCCTTGCCGACCTCGATCGACCCGGTCTCCTTCTCCGAGAAATCGAGGTACGCGGCGCGGATCGTGTAGCCCGCGATCGCGTCCGGAAGCGCGATCCGCTCCTCGGGTAGCCAGGCCGGGCCCGACCCCTCGGACGGCTGGCGGCGAGTGACGGCGACCTCGATCCCGTCGAGCGGGTTCATCGAGGAGACGCTCCAGTCGCTGCCGAAGGCGACGACCGCGCCGGACGCGACGACGCTCTGAATCGGATAGAGCCAGCGCGACCGCTCCGGCCCGAGCTTCGGCTCGGTCAGCTCGGTCAGGTACTTGTCGCCGTTGGCCCAGAAGGGCTGGAAGTTGGCGATGACCGCGAGCCGCCGGAAGCGCGGGATGTCCGCCGGGTCGATCAGCTCGATGTGCGCGAGGTGGTGGCGCGCGTCACGGGTGCCGTTGGCGCGGCGCGCGGCTTCGAGTGCGTCGAGCGACATCCGGATGGCACGGTCGCCGATCGCGTGGACGTGGATCTGGAAGCCCTCCTTGTCGAGGGCCGTGGCGAGAGCGTCGAACGCCGCGGGCTCGAGGTTCGCCTTGCCGCGGTCTCCCGGGAACCCGAGATAGGGCTCGAGCACTGCCGCCGTTCGGGTCTCGAGGACGCCGTCGGCGAAGATCTTGACGGCGTTCGTCCGCAGGCGCTTCCCGGCGTACTTCTTGCGCAGGGCCACGAGGCGCGGGACGTCCGCGAGGCCCCTGTCCGTGTCGCAGTGGAGCGACGCCACGACGCGCGCCGAGAGCTCGCCGCCGGACTCGAGGGTCCGGTACGCCTCGAGGTCCTCTTCCGACGCGCTCGCCTCGACGAGGGACGTCAGCCCGAACCGGTTCGCGATGCGCAGGCCCTCCCGCAGCCCGTCGGCGTAGTCCTTCGCGGTGCGCTTCGGGAGGAACCTCGAGACGAGATCGGCGGCGTCCTCGCGCAGCGTCCCGCTCGGCTCACCCGTCGCGGGGTCCCGCTCGATCCGCCCGTAGGGCGGGTCCGGCGTCGCCTCCGTGACTCCGGCGAGCCGGAGGGCCTTCGAGTTGACCCAGACCGAGTGGCCGTCCGACGCCGACAGCCAGACCGGCCGGTCCGGGACGATCGCATCGAGCAGCGCCTTCGACGGATTCCCGTCGGGAAAGAGCGTCAGCTCCCAGCCTCCCCCGCGGATCCACGGCGCCCCGGGGTGCGCGGCCGCGTAGGCCTTGACCCTGTCGAGGACCTCCGCCGGCGTCGCGGCGCCGTTGACGTCGCACTCGAGGGCTTCGACGCCGCCCGACACTGGATGAACGTGCGCGTCGTGGAAGGCGGGAAGGACCATCCTTCCGGAGGCGTCGAGGACCTTCGTTTTCGGGCCGATCCAGGCCTTCGCGCCGGCGTCCGTGCCGACGAAGACGATCTTCTTGCCCGAAACGGCCACGGCCTGCGCCCAGCTGCGGGCGTCGTCGACCGTGTAGACGGCGCCGCCCCGGATCACCAGGTCCGCGGGCGGAGGCACCGGCGAGGCGGCCGCCAGCACGAGGGCTGCAAGAAGTGCAACGAAAAGCGGAAGCGTTCGTCGGCTCATCTTCATCGGCCTTTCTTCCCCCCCGCCTCCTCGGCGATCCGCTTCACGATGCCGTCGGCGAGGTCGTTGGGTATCGGGATCGAGAGGTTGTACTGGGCGATTTTCCACGTGTCGCCGACCCGCACGAGGACCCCCGACCCGCGACAGGGCCCCATGTTCGGCGTGTCGAGCGTCTCGTCGAACCAGGCCACGCTCCGGTCCGGGGCAAAGGAGATCCAGCGCGCCACGGTGCGGAAACTCCAGGCTTTCCCCTTCGCGAAGTGAGGGTGCGCCCATTTGCGGAACTCGTCCCGCGTCCAGCGCTCCGTCGCGTCGGTGCCGAGGAAGACCGCGTCCGCCGTGAAGAACGAGAAGTACTTCTCCTCGTCGGCGGCCGAGGCGGCCCCGTGCCACGCGTCCAGAACGGCCCCGACCGCGCCCTGCGCGAAGACGCCGTCGGATGACTGCGCGGAGAGCGCGGCCGCGACGAGCCAGACTCCGACACCGACGAAACGCTTCATGAGACCTCCCCGAGCGGCCGGATCATACCGGCGAGGGACGGTCATCGTTCCGGTGAAGCGGGTTCTGCCGCGCCCCCGCGGCACCGGGCGGCCGCCGCAGTTGCCGCCGCGGCGCTTCCCGCGCGCACCGACGCAAGCTTTCCGGACGCGCGCAGCCGCTCGAAGATCCCGGCCGACCTCGAATAGAGGGCGCAGGCCGTGTCGAGCCTTCCCCGGCTCCCGGCGGACCGGTCCGTCCGCGAGACCGCCTCGAGCTCGTTTCCGGTCACGAGGTACAGGTCCGCCAGCGAGCTCTCGGCCCAGGCGTTGCTCGGGTCGGCCGCGACGATGGGCTCGTAGGCCACGCGGGCCCGTTCGAACTCTTCGAGGGCCCCGGCCGAATCGTGCATCTTCGCCCGCACGAGTCCGAGGTTGTGCCGCGTCATGGCGACCCCGAGGCGGCCGTCCACGCTCTGCGTGTCGGAGGCCGCCATGTACTCGAACAGAGCGAGGGCCCGCTGGAAGTGGTCGAGCGCGTCGCGCCCGTCGCCGCGGGACTGGGAGAAGCTTCCGATCCCGGAGTGGAGGTAGGCGAGATCCCGCCGGAGCTGAATGTTCGACGGATCTTCCTTCCGGAGCTCTTCCCCGAGAACGACCGCCTCGTCGTAGGCCTTGAGCGCGCCACCGTCGTCGCCGCGACCGCGCAGGGCTTCTCCGGTGAGATAGAGGTTCTGGCCCAGGCTGCGGCGGGCGACGCGATCGCCCGGGTCGGCGGCGAGGCGCGCCCGCAGGATCGCCGACTGGTTCCGCAAAGCCTCGGAGGCCTCGTCGCCACGCCCGGCCGCCGACAGGTAGAAGGCGTAGAACTGCCAGGCCTGCGCGAGATCCCGGGCGGCTCCGGCGTCCCCCGGGTGGCGCGCGGCCAGCCCTCGCCGCAGCGGCAGCCCCTTTTCCGCCATCGCCACGGCTTCCCGGGCGTCCCCGGCCACCAGCCGGATCCCGCCGCCGGTCAGATACGCGGTCGCGAGCGTCGCCTGCTCGTCGTCGGTCGACAAGCCGGTCGCCACGACGGGCGCGAGCAGCGCGATCGCCTTGCCGTAGCTCTCGAGCGCGCCCGGGACGTCTCCGAGGTTCGCCATGAAGGAGTTGCCCTGGACGTCGCCGACTTTCAGGTAGGCCTGGGCGAGCTCGCGCCGGAGGGCGCGGTCGCCCGCCGACTCGCGCGACAGGTCGTCGAGGTACTCGAGCGCCCGCTTCACGATCAGGGCGCGCGCCGGAGTCGAGCCCGGCAGATCGCGGATCGCGTCGTGGAACTCGAAGAGGAACGAGCTCGCGAGCTTGCGCACGTCGTCGAACCGGCGCTGGGCGCGCGCCTCGGCCGCCCGGGCTCGGCGGGCCTCGCGCAGCGTCGCCGCAACGCCTCCCGCCAGAACGAGCGCGAGCAGAGCGGCGCCCGCCAGCGCGACGCGGTGCCGGCGCGCGAACTTGCCCGCGCGGTAGGAGAACGTGCCGCGCCGCGCCAGCACCGGGGCGCCGGTCCGGTATCGGCGCAGGTCCGCGGCGAGCTCGCCGACCGAGGAATACCGGTGCTCGGGCTCCTTGCGCATCGCCTTGAGGACGATCGCGTCGAGGTCGCCCCGGAGCTCCCGCGACCCGGCGGCGACGCTCGGCTTCTCCGGATCGCGCTCGCAGACGACCCGCAGGAGCTCCGCCGGCTCGGCCCCCGTCAGGTGGTAGGGCTTCCGGCCGGCGAGCAGCTCGTAGAGGACGACGCCGAGCGCGTAAATGTCGCTCGACGTCGTGACGCGCTCCCCGCGAATCTGCTCGGGGCTGGCGTAGTCGGGCGTCATCATCCGCAGGAAGGTGCCCGTCTCCCCGGCCTCCGCGGGTGCACCGTCGGGCTGGAGGAGCTTGGCGATCCCGAAGTCCATGAGCTTCGGCACGCCCTCCGGCGTCACCAGGATGTTGTTCGGCTTGATGTCGCGGTGGACGACGAGGTTCTGGTGCGCGTACTGGACCGCGGCGCAGACGTCGTCGAAGAGCCGCAGCCGCCGGCCGACGGGCAGCCCCCGGCGGTCGCAGTACTCGATCAGGGGCTCCCCTTCGATGTACTCGAGCACGAAGTACGGCTCGCCTGCGGTCGTCGCCCCGCCGTCGAGGAGCCGCGCAATGTTGGGATGCTCGAGGGAGGCCGAGATCTGCCGCTCGCTCCGAAAACGCTGCAGCGCGAAGTCGCTCGCCATGCCGGGACGGATGAGCTTGATCGCGACCGTCTTCTGGAACTCGTCGTCCGCCCGGCGGGCGAGATACACCATCCCCATGCCGCCGTGGCCGAGCTCGGAGAGAACCTCGTAGGCGCCGACGCGCTCCCCGATCCGCGACGGCGGCGCCCATTCCTCGAACAGCGCGGCGACGCGGCCGCCCGCGGGCCTTTCGATGAAGCTCCAGCCCGATTGCGGCAACGGAGGCCAGGGACTCGACTTCGCGGCGCAGGGCCTCGTCCTCCCCGCAGCGGTCGATGCGATGAAGGCGCCTCGCTCCGAGGCCGGAACGTCGAGCGCCGCATCGAGGATCTCCTTGACCCTCGGCCACGCCTCCGGGGGCAGGCGGCTCGCCATCTCCGACGCTAGGCGCCCATCTCGCGGCGAAGCCACGCCTTTGCCGTGCGCCACTCGCGCTTGACGGTGGCCGGCGAGACGCCCGCAACCTCGGCCGTCTCCTCGACCGTCAGCCCGCCGAAAAAGCGCAGCTCCACGACCCGCGCCTGCTGAGGGTCCATCTCCTCGAGGCCCGAGAGGGCCCGATCGAGGGCGAGCAGCTCCGGCGCCCGGTCCGCCGCGTCGTCCACGCCCGTCGAGACGCGCCACGCGGCGGCATCGCGCTTGGCGGCCTGGCGCCTGCGGGCGTGATCGACGAGGATGCGCCGCATCATCTGCGCCGCGATGCCGAAAAAGTGGGCCCGGTTCTGCCAGACGACGTCCCGCTGATTCGTCAGGCGAATGTACGCCTCGTGAACCAGCGCGGTCGGCTGCAGGGTATGGTCCGGCCGCTCCTCGCGCAGGTAGGAAGCCGCGAGCTTGCGCAGCTCGTCGTAGACCAGCGGCATCAGGCGTTCGAGCGCTTTCCGGTCCCCTCCGCTCCACTGCTTGAGCAGGGCGGTCACGTCCGGCTCGGTCGGATGCGCCATCGGCCTGGAAGTCCTTTGGCGCGAATTAGATCACAGCGAGCACGCTGCGGCCCCCGGGTAAGCCCGCCCCGGCCGTGACTCGAAATATCGGCACGGCTGCGGCATTTGATCCCATCCCGGCGGTTCCTGCGCGTTGTGCACAGGGTCTCCAGTGTCGCGGCGGTGGGACGCCGCGGCCGGCGCTTTCGGGGCCCGTGGAGGAGGAGGCGATGAGCTCGAGGACGCTGGAGCTTCCAGGATCTCTCGCGGTGGTGCATCCCCCGGCTTCGGCCGGGCTGGCCGTGCGCCTGGCGGCGACGGCGATCGACGCGGTGATCGTCGCGAGTGTCGCGCTGGTGGCCGGTCTCGTGGCCCACCTGGCGCTCGCGGTGCTCGGTCCGCGGGCCGCCGGGACGGAGGCCTGGGGCCTGGCCGCTCTGGGCGCGGTTGTCGTCACCGGCTACTTCGTCTACTTCTGGGGAGTCGAGGGCGCAACGCCCGGAAAGAGGATCATGGGGCTGCGCGTCACCCGCCCGGGGACCCTCGAAACCCGGAGGCCGATCGGAATGGGACGGGCCCTGCTTCGCCTGATCGGCTTGACGGCGGGCAACGTCCTTTTGATCGACACAATCGTGGCGCTCCTCCACCGGGACCGCAGGGCGCTGCACGACCTGATCGCGGACTCGATCGTCGTGGAGGCCCGCTGATGCGCGCCCGGTGCTTCATCGCCGCTTTGGGTCTCGCGCTCGCGGGCAGCGCCGTGCGCGCCGCGACGTTCACCGTGACGAACACGAATGACTCCGGAGGGGGGTCCCTCCGCCAGGCGATCCTCGACGCGAACGCCAACGCGGGGCCGGACACCATCGACTTCAACATCCCGGGCACCGGCCCGTTCCAGGTCCTGCCGCTCAGCATCCTTCCGGCGCTGACCGGCCAGACGACCCTCGACGCCACGACCCAGCCCGGCTACGCCGGCACACCCCTGATCGAGGTCTCCACATTCAGCGGTGCGGGTCTCCGCATGACGGGAACCGGCGGGAACACGATCCGCGGCGTGTGCGTCAACGACTTCTCCAGCGGCATCCAGATCGAGTCGAACGACAACCACCTCGAGGCCTGCTTCATCGGGACGGACCCCACCGGGACGATCGCGGTGCCGAATGGGACGGGAGTCGTCCTGACCTCAGGCGTGACGGGCAACGTGATCGGGGGCTCCGCCCCGGGCGCCGGGAACCTCATCAGCGGCAACACCACCGGCATCCAGTCGACGGGCGGCGGAGCAAACGTCATCCGGGGCAACCTCATCGGAACGTCGATCACCGGGAACTCGCCGGTTCCCAACAGCCGCGGCATCAGCCTGACGGGAACCACGAACTTCCTGATCGGGGGACCGGATCCGGCCGAGGGCAACCTCGTCTCCGGAAACACCGAAGAGGGCATCTTCATCATCAACGGGAGCGGCTGCACGATCCGGGGAAACCGCATCGGCACGAACGCGGCGGGGACGGAGTCGCTCCCCAACCAGTGGGGGATCTACGCGACCGTCCATCCCGGGCTGGTGATCGGCGGCGATTTCAACGCCGGCGAAGGGAACCTCATCTCCGGGAGTCAGATCGACGGGATCTACCTCGGGACCGTCGGCTCCGTCGTGAAGGGGAATACGATCGGAACGGACCCCACGGCCACGAAGCCGCTCGGAAACGGACGGGCGGGCGTCTACCTCACCGTTGCGGCGACTGACGCGCTCATCGGCGGCGCCGCCGCCGGCGAAGCCAATGTGATCGCGTGGAACCAGTCCGGCGTGTACAACATCGGCGTCCGCAACGCGATCCGCGCCAATCCGATCTTCTTCAGCCAGCACCTCGGAATCGACAACTTCCCGGACGGCGTCACGAAGAACGACACCGGCGACGGCGACACGGGCGCCAATCAGCTCCAGAACTTCCCGTTCATCTCGTCGGTCGACTACGGCGCGACGAGCGTCACGGTGCACGGGATCCTCAAGTCGAGCCCGAACACGACGTTCGACCTCGACGTCTTCGAGAGCCCCTCGTGCACGCCGCGCCCCCGCGACCTGCTCCAGAGCGCGTACTACCTCGGAACGCAGCAGGTCACGACCGACGGCGCCGGCGACGCGCCGTTCGACCTCGTCGTCAACGACACCAACGCGCCGACGCAGCCGCCGATTTCGCTGACGGCAACGGACCCGTCGGGCAACACGTCCGAGTTCTCGCAAAACGTCATCTACGCATCGTCCCCGCGCTCGGGGCCCCCGGCCGGCGGCGTGGTCGTCACCCTCACGGGCACCCACTTCGTCGCGGGCGCGACGGTCACCTTCGGCGGCGTCGCGGGAACGGCCCCCAACGTGACCGACGAGTCGACGATGACGGTCACGGCGCCCCTGCTGCCCGCCGCCACCGTCAACGACATCGTGGTCACGAACATGGACGCAACCTCGGGGACCCTCAAGAAGGCCTGGATCGTGGACTTCCTGGACGTGCCCCCGAACCAGCAGTTCTACAACTTCGTGACAACACTCGTTTCGAACGCGATCACGGTCGGGGTCGGCAACGCGCTCTACGGCGTCAACGACCCGACGCTCCGCCAGCAGATGGCGGTGTTCCTGCTGAAGGGCCGCCACGGTCTCTGCTACGTGCCGCCGCCGTGCTCGGGAATCTTTTCGGACGTCTCGTGCCCTTCGACCTTCGCCAACTGGATCGAGGCGCTCGCCGCCGAGGGGATCACGGGAGGATGCGGCAGCGGCAACTACTGTCCGCAGAACCCCGTGCGACGCGACCAGATGGCCGTCTTCCTGCTGAAGGCCGAGCACGGCCCGAACTACCTGCCGCCGCCCTGCAACGGGGACTTCCCGGACGTCGCGTGCCCGTCGCAGTTCGCCGACTGGATCGAGCAGCTCGCGGCCGAGGGGATCACCGGAGGATGCGGCAACGGCAACTACTGCCCGGGCAATCCGAACACCCGCGGGCAGATGGCGGTGTTCCTGACCAAGACGTTCCACCTCGAGTAGGGGGTCAGGTCTCGATTCTTCGGATCCGACGAATCCGAAATTCTGAGACCTGACCCCGCAGCTCGGCACTTCAGAAGCTCAGGCGGAGCGTTGCGCCCGGCGCCGGACGCCGCGCAGGAGGCCGACGCGGATCGCCCCCGAGAACGGCCCGATGAGAGACCAGTAGAGCCGGAACTTGAGCCGCGCGGCGGGGCCAAAGAGCACGATCCGCGTCTCGGTGGAGAGCTCGCGGAACCCGCCGTCCGACTCGCCGACGAGCAGGTTCCACGCCGCCTTGACGCAGCCGTCCTCGTCGAAGTCCAGAAACGCCTTCCGGTCCGCGAGCCGGCGCAACCCTCCGTCGTAGCGCCAGAACTTGCCCGCAATCCCGAAAACGAGCTCGCGGCCGGGATCCTCCTCGAGGCGCGTGAACCCGAACCGCTCGAGTTTCTCCGGAAACGTCCCTCGGCTCTCGCGAAACGCCCGTCCCCCGTAGCCGCGCAACGCCAGAAGGACCTTCGAGGCGGGCGAGCTCGCGAGGTCGCGCGCCAGCAGCGCTTCCCAGATGCGCTCCCGGGATGCCCGGATCAGGGTGCGGTGCGACGAGAGCCGCTCGCCTTCGGGTAGCGCCCGATCGAGTCCGCTCAGGAGGCCTCGAGCGCCTCGGCCGGGGCCACGGGGCTGACGCGCTGCGCCTCCTCGTGCTCCTTCAGATACGCCTGCGCCTTCATCATGCGCTGCGTGCGCATGAGGACGCGGGTCAGGTACGGGATCTGCGCCGGCCGGACCTGGCGCATCCATTCGATCCAGCTCTTCTCGCCCGAGGTGTTGAGTATCGAGCGGCGCCAGGTCTCGGCGTACAGCTCGAAGAAGCGCCTGGCGCCGAGCTTCGGCTCCCACAGCACGTGATGCATGTCGTACTTGAACCAGGGCTGCCCCTCGAGGATCGGCGCGAGCTTCTGGAAGAGCTCGGTGCCCGGCAGCGGGGTGAGGATGGTGTACCCCGCACGCTGGAACTGGTTGGCGGAAACGAAATCCCACAGCTCGCGGAACTCATTCTCGCCCCAGTCGGGGTCGACGAGAAAGTTCCCCGTCACGCCGTAGCCGAGAGAGCGCGAGATCCGCGCGGCCTCGATCGAGGACGCGACCCCGGCGTCCTTGGTCACGCTCGCCAGGCCCTCGTCGGAGGCCGCCTCGAGACCGAAGAAGATGTCGAAGTCCTTCGCGAGCGGGCGCCAGGCCTCGAGCAGGTCGGCATGGCGAGAGACGAGGTCCGTGCGGGTCTGGACCAGCATCCAGCGCTTCCGGACACCGCGCGCCTTCAGGGCCGAGGCGAGCTCGCGGCTGCGGTCCGGGTGGTTCCAGAACAGGTCGTCCGCGATGAAAACGGCGTCGCCGGCCCCGGCCATGTCTTCCACCACCGCTGAAATCGACCGCTCCCGGAACGAGCGGCCGTAGAGCTGCCAGACCGAGCAGAAGTTGCAGCGGAAGGGGCAGCCGCGGGCCGTTTCGACGAGCCAGACGGGCTTGAAGAGGAGGCAGTGGTAGCGGTTGCGGTCGCGCTCGACGAGGTCCCGGGCCGGAAAGGGGACCGTGTCCAGGCCGGTGCGGTCCTCGAGGGCCCGGGTCGAAATCCAGTCCTCGCCCGTCCGGAGCAGCAGGGCGGGCACGTCCCGCAGCGGCCGGCCGGCGGCGAGAGCGTCCGCGACGGCGGGAACGACCTCCTCGCCGTCGTCCAGGCAGATCGCGTCGACCTCCGGGACCTGGAGGGGCCCCGGAAACGCCGCGGCGGCATGACCGCCGACCAGGATGAAGGCCTCCGGGGCGCCACGGCGCACCTGCCGGGCGGTTTCGATGACCCGGTCGTACTCGAGCGCGTGCATGCACGAAATCCCGACCATCCCGGGGCGCGTCCGGCGGATCCAGGAACGCAAGCCCTGCCCGAATCGCAGGTCGACGAGCGCCGGTTCGTGGCCGCGGGCGCGCAGGGCCGCCCCGACGTACTCGAGACCCAGCGGCTCGACTCGGAAGAAGGGTCCCAGCCCGAACCGCTCATTGCCCGGGTCGGGGCGGATCAACAGAACGTTCATGGAGTTCAGACCGGATTGTAAACTCGTCACCCGCATGGGAGAAACCGCGCCCCTTCCCGGCCCTTTCGCGGCGCCGTCGCCGCCTCCGCCCGCCCGGGGGCGCAAGAAGTGGGTCTCCCACGGCCTGTCCAACCGGGTCGTCTACGGCGGGCTGCACTACGGGGCGCGCTGGCTCCCGATGTCGGTTCTGAACGCGATCAACCTCGTGGGCAACGGGCTCGCGGTCACCTTTCTCGGGCGCACGAAGGCCGGAATCCGCGACAACTTCCACAAGGCCCTCGGCGTCTCCGGCGTGGAAGCCGAACGCCTCGCACGGCGACAGTTCTTCGAGTACGGGCGCCACACGATCGACGTGTGGAAGCTGCGCAGCGAATCGCTCGTGCCCCGCGTCGTGACGCTTCGAGAGGACGCCCGCGTGCTCGAAGGCGTGCGGCGGGACGGACGCGGGTTCCTGCTCGTCACCGGCCACGTCGGCAACTGGGAGATGGGGGCCGTGACCCTGCGGGCCCACGACCTCGTGCCGGCCGTCGTGGGCCAGCCCGAGCTCGACCCCGACGTCCAGGAGATGCGGCAGCAGCTGCGCCAGCGGCTCGGCGTCGAGTCGATCGACATCGGCTCGTCCATGGCGACGGCCTTCAAGGTGCGGCGTGCCGTCGACGCCGGACGGGCGGTGGCGCTGCTGGTCGACCGCGCATATCCCGAGGACGAGGTCGTAGTCTCCTTCTTCGGCCACCCGACGCCGTTCCTTCGCTCTCCGGCGCTGCTCGCGCGCTTCTGCGGCTGCGAGATCCTGCCCGGGTTCTTCCTGCGAAACCCCGACGGCAGCTACTTCAACGTCTGGGGCGAGCCGCTCGCCGCCGACCCGTCCCTGTCCCCGGACGACGATGCGGTCCGAATGATGTCGCGCGTCGCCGCGGACCTCGAGGGCGTCGTGCGCCGCTACCCGACGCAGTGGTTCAACTTCTACAAGTTCTGGGACGCCCTGCGGTCGTAGGTCGTCCGGGCGGGGTCGTCCCCCGCTCGGCGCAAGAGGGCGGCCGCAAGGGCCGCCCCTACGACGGCCGGGGCGCCGCGGCCGGTGGCCGTGACCACTTCCCGTAAACGAAGTTCCCGCAGCAGCGGGCGCAGATCGGGAGCGGTTCCTTCGCGAGCTTCGCGCGGAAGCGGTTCGCCTTCTCGCCGGTCCAGATCTCGCGGAAGGACTGCCGGCGCACGTTGCCGATGAAGTAGTCCGGGAAGTCGCCGCAGAAGGCCACCTCGCCGTCCGGCTCGACCTGCGCGAAATACCAGGCGACCGGGCACATGCGGTGCCCGAACGTCTCACCGAAATCGGAAAAGTACTCGGGCACGCGCTCGGCCGGAACGTCGGGCACGAACGAGGTCCAGGGCCGGCCGCGGCTCGAGTCGAGAAAGCGCCGCCGCTTCAAGCCCTTGAGCAGCCGCACGAGCTCGGCGAGCTGCTTGCCCTTCGTCGCCGGAATCGAGGTCCCGTCGAACTCGAAGCCCCTCCAGGACGTCGCCTCGACGCCGAGGTCCTCCCGCATGACCCGTTCGTATTCTTCGCCCACGTCCCGGGGCACGAACCATCGGAGTCCAACGTTTATGGTGTCGAGCGGCCAGCCGCGGAGGACCTCGACCGCGGGAGCGATCACGTCGAGGTTGAGCTCGGTCACGGGCAGGATCGCGATCTGCATCGGGAGCACCCGGCCGAGCCGCTTGCGCCAGTCCGCGACGGCACGGACCCCGGCGGCCGCCCGCTCGAAGCTGTCGGTTTGCCCGCGGATCCGGTTGTGCACGTCCGGTGGCCCGTCGATGGAGACCGCGATCGAGTCGATGCCGCTCTCGACGAGCTCGCGCGCGAGCGGCTCGAGGCGGCCCCCGTTGGTGATGACCGTGCACGTCAGGCCGCGCGCCTTGACCTCGCGGACCAGGGGGACGATGTCCGGATAGAGGAGCGGTTCGCCGCCGAAGAGGCTGATGATCGGCTGCGAGGGCGCGAGCTCGTCGAGAAGGCGGACGTAGTCGGAGAGGGCGAGTTGTCGTTTGGCGCCGATGAGCTCGCGGATCCGGTCGCGCTCGAGGGCGCCGTCGGTCGCCCCGGCCGAACCCGAGTGCGACCGGAAGATCCCCGTGTCGCCCCACTGGCCGCACATCTTGCAGCGCAGGTTGCAGAGGTTCGTCACCCGCAGCTGCACGAAGGTCGGCATCGGCAGGTTGTCGGCGCGGGGCGCGGACAGGTGCGCCATGACGCCGGCCCGGCCCGCATTCATGCGGCCCAGGTGCCGCCGGGCGAACCCCGCGAGCCGCAGACCCCGGCGAAAGCTCATCGGCCCACGATCAGCGGCTGTACAGGTCGATCACGCGGGTGAGCGCCTGCCGGCAGACGGCGCAGAAGGGCACCTCGTCGCGCGTGAACATGATGCAGTCCTCCTGCGGCCGGTAGTATCCCTTCGACTCGTAGAGGGCCCCCTCGAAGGCGCCGACTTTGCCCGAGTACTGGTCGGTCCCGAGCAGCTTCGTCTCGACGTGGAGCTCCTCGGTGAAGAGCTTGTCCATCTCGTCCTCGGGTCCGTTCGCCTTGCGGATCTCGCGGCGCTTCGCCTGGAACTCGCGCGAGGCCTTCTCGAACTCTTCCTTCTTCCAGGGCGTCGGCAGCGGCGTGCCGGCGGTGACGAGGTCCTTCCACTTCACGTTCTGCGGGTCGTGGAGGGCCGTGGCGTTCGGCTCCCAGGGCTCGATGCGCTCCCCCGTGGCCGGCTCGTAGGACACGGGCGACGTGAAGTACTCGTCGGCGAGCGCCGCGAAGTGGTGGCCGAACTCGTGCACGAAGACGTACGGCGCCCAGAGGCTGTCGGCCGCGACCGTCGAGTACTGCCCGAAGATCCCGCCGCCCCCGTAGGTGCGGCTGTTGGTCAGGATCTCGACGAACTCGTAGGGCGCGAAGGATGCGACGTCCCGGAAGGACCGGTTTTCGTAGGTCAGAACGTAGCGCTCGCTGCCGAAGGCGTCGTAGCTCGAGCCGATCCGCGTCCGGCGGTGAATGCCGACCGAGGGCCGCGAGATCCCCGACTCCTCGGAGGCCGGGCAGATCGCCCAGACGTTGAAATCGCTCCGGCGCGACTTGAAGGGCTCGACGGCAAAGAGAAGATCGGCGAGGCGCCGCGCGTCCTTCTCGAATTTGCCGCGCTCGGCCGCCGTGTAGCCGTCGCCGAGGATCAGGAAATCGACCTTCGCGGCCGGGTCTCCGTTCTGCTGGATCGTGAGCACCGGCCCCGGCGAGGCCGGCGACGCCGTGTCGATGAACACGTCCTTCGGATCGACGAGGAGCACCCAGACCTCGCGGAAAGCGTTCCGTTCGTCCCGCTTCTTGAGAGAGATCTGGACGGGGGCCTCCGGCGCGGGGAACCGCAGCGACTCGGAAAACGTGCGGCGGATTTCCTTGGCTTCGCCGGTCGTCTCCCACTCCCCGTACACCGACGCGAAGCCCCGCGAGTAGAGGACCCGGTTGGTGGCCCGGTCGACGACCTCGAAGAAGTACTTGCCCAGGTTCGTGTCGTCGATCGGCCGCTTCGGGTTGCCCGGCCAGGGCAGGGGCTCGAGCACGACCCGGTCGAAGCTGAACTGTTCCTCCGTCGCGTTGCCGGTGTGGAAATAGTCCACTCGCATCGTCCGAGGGGCCGCGCTCATGGACGATGGTCCGAGGACGAACAGGGCCAGAAGGATGGCGATCGCATGGTTCTTGATTCTCATAAAGCTGGCATATCCTACGCTCCTTCGCGATGACCCGGATGACCTGTCCACGGCGCCTCGCACACTCCCTGGAAGCGCAGGGCCGATGTCCCCCGCCCCTTCCGAATTCCCGACACGCGGCTCTCGCGCCGCTTCCGCAACGACTGCAGGCATAGGGAGCAACTCATGATTCACGAAAGCATCCTCGGAACGATCGGCAACACCCCCGTGGTCAGGATTCACCGGCTCGCGCCCGACGGCGTGACGATGTACGTCAAGTGCGAGGCGTTCAATCCCCTCTCGTCGATCAAGGACCGGCTGGCGATCGCGATCATCGAGGACGCGGAGAGACGCGGCGAGTTGAAGCCCGGGCAGACGGTCATCGAGGCCACCTCCGGGAACACCGGAATCGCGCTGGCGATGGTCTGCGCCGTCAAGGGCTATCCCTTCGTCGCCATCATGTCGGACAGCTTCTCGATCGAGCGCCGCAAGCTCATGCGGATCCTCGGCGCGAAGGTCATCCTCCACCCCGCCGCCGAGCGCGGCTCGGGGATGGTCAAGAGGACGGAGGAGCTCGCGAAGAAGAACGGCTGGTTCCTCGCCCGGCAGTTCGAGAACCCGGCGAACCCCGAGTATCACCGCAATACGACGGGACCCGAGATCCTGCGCGACTTCGCGGGCAAGCGCCTCGACTACTGGGTCACCGGCTACGGCACCGGCGGGACGCTCACCGGCGCCGGCCAGATGCTCAAGGCCGCGCGGCCGGGCATCAAGGTCGTCGTCGTCGAGCCCGAGAATGCCGCGCTCCTGAAGGGAACCGAGTGGAAGCCCCACAAGATCCAGGGCTGGACCCCGGACTTCATTCCCGCCGTGCTCGACCGCAAGGTCTACGACGAGATCGTGACGGTCGGCGACCTCGAGGCGCGCGACGCCGCGCGCGAGCTTGCCGCGAAGGAAGGCATCTTCTGCGGCATCTCCTCGGGCGGCACATTCGCCGCCGCGCGCAAGGTCGCCGCAAAGGCGCCGAAGGGCTCGGTCATCCTCGCCATGCTGCCGGACACCGGCGAGCGATACCTCTCGACGATGCTCTTCGAGGGCATCAACGAGGGATCGGACGAGGTGGCCGGGGCCTAGTTGAGGCGGTTGATGTCGGAGAGGGTGCCGGGGTCCCCGTCGTACTGGGACACGTGGACGTGCCCGTCGGGGTCGATCGACAGGGCGGCCTTCGTGTAGATGACACCGTCGCCCGAGCTGAAGTCCGTCGAGTCGAAGCCGAACACCGCGAAGGGATAGTTCAGGGACGCGCCGCCGTCCTCTTCCGATTCCGTGTACTTGATCGGCCGCGTCGTCACGACGAAGTAGCGCCAGCCGTCGTCGATCTTTTCGACCATCACGAGGTCGACCGGGTAGACGAGCGCGCCGAGCTTGACCTGGCCCTGCCCGCTGCCGCGGATCGCGTTGACGAGGGCCTGCTGGCCTCCGTCCTCGAGGACCTTCTTGAGCGGGGCCATCTCGGAGAGGGCCTTCGGGTTCGAGACCACGACGTCGAAGGCCATGCTGCGCGTCCCGGTCGGAGTTCCGATCGAGGCCGTGGCCGAGAACTCGCCGGCGGCCTTCTTGTCGGAGCCGAGAAGGGCGGGGGCCGATGCGGCCAACAGGACCAGGGCTGCGAGGACGGCGGTTCGTTTCATAACCTCAAGTTACCTCAATGCCCGGCCGGCCCACCAGAGGCGGACTCACCGTTTGCCCCAGTCTGAGCCTCAGAGTCCGAACGTCTTGACCAGAAAGGTCGCCATCTGGCCGCGCGTGTTGGAGGATCCGGGGCAGTAGAGCAGCGGCGACGTCGAGCAGCCGCCCGTGATGAGGTCGGCGTAGAGCTGTTCGATCCAGTCCGTAAACGGCCCCGGGCACGCGACGTCGCCGAACAGCCCGGTGCAGGCCGGCGGAACGTACGCCGCGCCGTTCTTCGTCTTGAGCAGGAAGACCGCCATCTGGTCCCGGCGAACGGGGCTTCCCGGGCAGTAGTCTCCTCCGCCGCACCCGGCCGTGATGCCCTCGGCCGAAAGCTGCTCGATCCAGTCGGCGAAGGCGGACGGGCACGGGACGTCGGCGAAGACACCGGCACAGTCGGGCGGCACGTAACTCGAGCCGTGCTCCGCCTTCAACAGGAAGACGGCCATCTGGGCGCGCGTGACTGCGCTCGAGACGCAGAAGTTGCCAGCCCCGCAACCGGCCGTGATGCCGGAGCGAAACACCGTTTCCACGTCGTCGTGGAAGATGTTGCCCTGCGGGACGTCGGTGAAGTCGGCCAGATACCCCGCCGAAAGCCCTCCGGCGAGCGAACTCGGGTTGGTCACGATGACGTCGTTGAGCGTTCCCGGCGCCAGGACAGGCGTCGTCGCGTCGACCTCGAACCCGCTCATCACCGCGACCCCGCCCGCGGCCGCGCCCCCGATCCTGACCGTCGCTCCGTTCTGGAAGTTCGTCCCCGCGATCGCGACCGCGGTCGCGGCGCCCGCCGGACCGGACGCCGGCAGAATCGAGGTGACGTCCGGCGGCGGAATCGCCAGGCAGGCCGCGAACTCCGAGGTGTTTCCGGCCGAATCCGTCGCGGTCGCGGTGATCCACGGCCCCAGCGCGGCCGTCGGAAGCATCGCGACGAAGGCCACGTTGCCGCCCGTGTCGGTCTTGCGATCGGCGAACCCGAGGAACCTCTGCCCCGGACCGTTGCCCGAGGGATCGCAGACGACGCTCGAAAAGAACTCGAGGCGGTAGCTCGAGTTCGCGATGCTGTTGAGCGAGCCCTGGATCTGAGTCGTCGAGGTGTCGAGCAGGACGGCCGAGAGGACCGGAAAGTTCTGGAGCAGGTTGGCGCCGGGGTCCGGGTCGCCCGCGTCGTTCGCCGTCACCCCGATCGGACCGAGATCGATCCCGAGCGCTCCGTTGAAGGCGAGGTTGTTGCCGAGGATCGAGTTCCCGGTTCCCGATTCGACGTAGACGCCCCGGGCACCGTTGAAGGCGATCACGTTCTTCGTTCCCGCGGCGGTCCCGCCGATCCGCGTCCCGCTCGCGCCGCCCATCACCGCCACGCCGTTGCCCGCGTTCGGGATCGGCGCCGACGCCGTCGCGTTGGAGCCGATGAAGTTTCCCTCGACGAAGTTTCCCGCCGTCGTCGCGTCGACGAGGAGGACGCCGTTCGACCCGTTGCCGGAGATGACGTTGCGGTCGGGACCCGGGCCGCCGACCGTGTTCCCGACGGCGCCGTCGTTCAACTGGACGCCCTCGCCGAGGTTCGGGACCGCGGCCGTCCCCGCGGCATTGACTCCGATGAGATTGCCGCGGACGAGGTTGCCGGACGCGCCCGTCCGCAGGCGCACGCCGTTGGTGCCGTTGCCGGCGACGACGTTGCCGGGACCGACCGTGTTGTCCGCCGGAATTGGAGAGGATGATGCCGTTCAGCGCATTCGGAATCGCCGCCGTCCCGAGAACATTCAGTCCGACGAAGTTCGAGGCGACCGTGTTTCCGCTGGATCCGCTGATCAACAACACGCCGCTCTGCCCGCTGCCCGAAACCACGTTGCCGGGCCCAACCGTGTTGTCCGCGACTCCCGCCAGGCTGATTCCCTGGCCCGCGTTGCCGAGGGCGGCCGTGCCGGCGCCGCTGGTTCCCACCCAGCAGTTCGTGACGACCGCGCCGGTGGCCGATCCGGAAAGGACGATGCCGTCGCCGCCGTTGCCGGACACGAGCGTGTCGCCGGCGATCGCCGACCCGACGACGCTGTCGGCCCCGGACCCGATCACGACGCCCCCGACCGCGTTCGGCAGGGCGGCCGTGCCCGCGGCGTTCGTCCCGATGCGATTGCCCGCGACCGTGTTCCGATCCGCACCCGCGCCCGCGATCCGCACGCCGGCCCCCGAGTTCCCGGAAATGACGTTGATCCGGAACGACGCGCTCGTCCGTCCGATCACGTTGTCCGGCGAGGCCTGGATCTTGACGCCGTCGCTGCCGTTCGGCAGGGCCGCCGTGCCGGCGAGGTTCGTGCCGATGTAACAGCCTCGGACGGTGTTTCCTCCACCGTCCTCGAGCACGATCCCGTTGCCTCCGATCGCCGGGAACGCCGGCACGAAGCGGTTGATCACGAGCCCCGTCACGAGGCTCGCGCCCGCCGTGATGTGCAGCCCGACGGCGCCCGTCCCGGCGGCCGAGCCGTCGAGCTCGATGATCGGCGCCGACGCGAAGCCGGGCTGCGTCGTGCCGTCGATCGTCACCGGGTCGGTGATCGTCGGAAGGGACGACGTCGGCTGGATCGTCTTCGGTCCCGACCCGATCACGAACCGGATCGTGTCCGCCCCCGGCGCGGCATTGGCGGCGTCGATCGCCTCCCGCAGCGAGCAGTGGGTGGCGTTGCACACGCCGTCGTCGAGGTCGTTGGTGGAATTGACGGTGAAGGTGGCGGCGGAGGCGAGCGCCGGCAGGAGAGAACAGAGAATGCCCGTCAATGCCCGGGTATGGCGCATTCGAAGCGAGTGTAGCCCAGGAAGAGACCTACGGCCCGCCCGCCGGCCGGTCCGCCCAGCCGACGTCGAGGCCCGGATCCAGCCGCGACATCTGCTTCAGGGTCGCGATGAGGTCCTTCTTCTCGCCCGCGCGGAAGGGATTCAGATACTCCCAGACGGTCTCGCCCTCCGGCGTGACCTCGAACGCGCGGCCGGCGTTGGATTCCACGATGAGCGTGTTTCCGTTTCCGAGCCGGTCCGCGGAGCCGTTCGACTCCGAGAAGATCCTCTGTCCCTCGCCCTCGCCGTAGCGCCAGACGATCTCCTGCGTGAACGGGTCGAGCTCGAGGACGCGCGACGCGCCCGCGTCCATGAGGCCGAAGTTGTCGAAGAGGAGCATCCGGCCGGTCGCGAGGATGCGGGGAGCATGCTGGGCGCGCCAGAGGCCCGAGAGCGACCACACGATCTTCTCCTGCCGGGGATCGAGGATGGCCACCACACCGAGCGCGCGCGACGAGACGAGCAGGTTGCCGGCCGCGAAAGCGGGCGAGCGGCTCGCGAGGGACCCGTCGAGGATCCGAACGGCGTTGGAGTGGAAGATGTCCCCTTCCGACTGCATGGGAGCGAGAGCCCCGGAGTAGTCGGAATTCGCGAAGGCCGAGAGCAGCGAGATCTTCCGGACCATCCGGCCGTCGGGCTTGAGGACCGTGACGAAGTCCTCGAAGACCGGGTCCTCGGGGTTGATCTCCGGGAGAATCTTCGACTCGTGCGTCAGGACGTAGATCGTGCCGTCCGCGCTCACGTCGAGATCGTGGTGCGCCTCGTTGCGGGCCGCCCACTTCAGGCGCGACCTCTTGTCGATGCGGGCCATCCCGAGGTACTCCCAGATCACGAGAAGGTCGCCCCCGGGCAGGAGCTCCGCCCGCCGCCAGTACTGCAGGAAGCCGGTGGGATCCTTCCGATTCTTGAGATCGGGCCAGACGGCGGCGGCGCCCAGCGCCCACTGGTGGTGCACGACCCCCGCCATGTCGAGCAGCTGCGCCTGCGCGGCGTGAGCGGAGACGGCGAGATTCCAGCCGCGGAACGCCCGCTTCTCGTCGAACCGAAGCACCCCCCCCCGGCCGGTGGCGGGGTTGTATCCCTGCAGGTAGGGCAGCTGCGTCAGCTCGCCGATCTTCTCGCGCTGCGCGAGGCGCGAGGCGCCACCCCGTGGATCGACGAAGCGGTGCGCCTGTGGCACCGGGCGGTTCGCTCGGTACGCCGCCCTCAGCAGCCGGTACGGAAACCAGTGCAGCTTGTAGGCCGCGGATCCGTAGACGACCGCGCCGGCGAGGGCCACCAGGATCGCGAAACCGACGAGAGCCTTCTTCAACGCCGCAGGAGCCCCTGTCCGGTCACGACACCGAGGCGACGCGGGACGGCGCGGCCGGCTGCTCTCGCGGTTCCGGCCCCGGCGCCGTCAGCCCCTCCTCGAGCCACGCGAAGTCTCCGTCGAGCAGTCGCCGCGCGGTCCGGTACCTGGCGACGTCGTCGTTGGATCCAATGGCCCGGAAATGCCGGGCGATGCGGCGGCGCGTGCCGCGGCAGAAGACATCCGTGAGCTCGGCAGCGGCCGAGGCCTCCGCTGCGCCGCTACGCCTGAGGGTGTCCGCACGGGAGAGCGCGGCCGCCATGGCGAAGAGGTCCGCCCCGACATCGACGGCGCGGAAGAGCAGGGCCTGGCGCTTCTCGAGCTTCGGCCCGAGCTTCAACATCTGGTGGAAGAGCGTCCGCGCGAGCTTGCGGGTGGTCCGCTCCGCGAACCGCACGTGGCCCGCGAGCGGCCCGAACTCCGAGAAGCGCGGCCAGCGGCCCCAGCCGAGCCAGCGCGACGGATACCACCAGCCATAGAAGCCCGCCATCTTCGGCAGCGCCGCGAGCTTCGTCGCAAGCGTCGCCTTCGGGTCGGCGAAGGCGCCCGCGACGGCCAGGTGCTTGTCGACGGCCTCGCGCGCGATGAAGAGGCGCATGATCTCCGACGATCCCTCGAAGATGAGGTTGATGCGGAAATCCCGCATGATCCGCTCGACCGGCACCGGCGCCTCCCCGCGCGCCCGCAGGGAATCGGCCGTCTCGTAGCCGCGACCGCCCCGGATCTGCAGGGTGCGGTCGACGATCTTCCAGCCCTCCTCCGAGTTCCACATCTTGGCGACGGCGGCCTCCAGGCGGATGTCCCGGTCGCCCATGTCGGCCATCGACGACGCCAGGTCCGACACCGCGTCGAGGGCGAACGTCGTTGCCGCCATCTCGGCCAGAAGCTGGGCGATGGCGTCGTGCCGGCCGATCGGCAGGCCCCACTGCACGCGTTCGTTCGACCACGTTCGGCAGATCTCGAGGCAGCGCTTGCCGACCGCGGCCGAGGACGCCGGCAGCGTCAGGCGGCCGGTGTTGAGCGTGATCAGCGCGAGCTTCAACCCCTTGCCCTCGCCCCAGAGCAGGTTCTCCTTCGGAACGCGGACCTTGTGAAAGCGGATGACGCCGTTCTCGATCGCCTTCAGCCCCATGAAGTGGCAGCGGATGACGACCTCGACTCCCGGCGAGGATTTTTCGACGATGAAGGCGGAGATCTTCCGGGTGTCCGGGTGCCGCGCCATGACGACGAAGAGCTCGGCGATCGTGCCGTTGGTGCACCACAGCTTCTCGCCGTCGAGGACGTAGTCTCCCTCGGGGGTCCGGGTCACGGTGGTCGAGAGGTTCGCCGGATCGGACCCCACCTGGGCCTCCGTCAGCGCGAAGGCCGAGACGGCCCCGGCCGCCAGACGCGGCAGGAACCTCTTCTTCTGCTCCTTCGTGCCGAAGAGCTTGAGCGGCTGCGGCACCCCGATCGACTGGTGCGCCGAGAGAAGCGTCACGAGGTTGCCGTCGCGGCTCGTGATCAGCTTCATCGCTTCGCCGTACTCGCGCTGTGTCATCCCGAGGCCGCCGTACTCCGTCGGGATCTTCATCCCGAAGGCGCCGATCGCGGCGAGCCCGTGGATGACGGCCGGCGGGATCTTGCCCTCGCGGTCGATCGCGTCCGGATCGACCTCCTCGACCAGGAAGCGGTCGAGCCGGTCCATGAAGGCGCGAAACTCCGGGCGCTCGGCCGGGGCCGCCGGGAACGGATGGACGAGATCGAGGCGGAAGTTGCCGAGGAAGATCTGCTTCAGAAAGGACGGGGCCTTCCACTCCGCCTCCCGGGCCTCCTCGGCGACCCGGCGGGCCTCGTCGGCGGAGACCGGCTTGGAACTCGTTTCGGCCATGGCAAGACATTACAACAGCGCGGGAGGGGCCGGGCGCCGGCGTCTATAGTTCCCTGCGGTGACCAACAAGTACCTGTCCTACGACGCGAACCGGGCGCCGAAGGTCCGCGAAATGTTCTCGCGGATCGCCTGGCGGTACGACCTCGTCAATGACCTGATGAGCTTCGGCATGCATCGCCGCTGGAAGCGCCACGCCGTGGGGCTCGCGCTGGCGGGGAGGACGAAGGGCACGGCGAAGGTCCTGGACCTGTGCTGCGGGAGCGGCGACCTGTGCTTCCTCGCCGAGGAGCTCGGCGCCGCCTCCGTCACCGGAGTCGACTTCACGCTGCCGATGCTGGCCGTGGCGCGGCGCCGGGCGGCGGCCGGCCGGCGAAGCCGCTTCGTCCAGGCCGACGCGCTGCGTCTCCCTTTCCCGGACGGCGCGTTCGACGCCATCACCGTGAGCTACGGCCTGCGCAACATCGCCGACATCCCGGCGGCGCTGGCCGAGATGCGGCGCGTGCTGGCTCCGGGAGGCCGGGCGGTCGTGCTCGACTTCGGCAAGCCGGACAACGCCGTCACCGCGGCGCTCTACGGAGCCTACCTTCGCGCGGCGATGCCAGTCATGGGCCGGATCTTCCACGGAGACGCCGACACGTACCTCTACATTCCGGAGTCGCTCGCGCGATTCCCGGGCCAGCGCGGCGTCGAGAGGATGATGCGCGAGGCGGGCTTCGCCGGCGCCCGGTTCGAGGAGCGCCTCCTGGGCGCGATGGGGATCAACGTCGGGGAGGCCCCGCTGGTATAGACTCCCCCGCCCTATGGCGCACCAGTACATCTACACGATGGTCAACCTGCGGAAGGTCGTGCCTCCGCAGCGCGAGATCCTCAAGGGCATCTACCTCTCCTTCCTTCCGGGAGCCAAGATCGGCGTCCTCGGATTGAATGGCGCCGGCAAGTCGACGCTCTTGAAGATCATGGCGGGAGTCGAAAAGGACTTCGCGGGCGAGGCGTTCCCGGCCGAAGGCACGCGCATCGGCTTCCTCCCGCAGGACCCGCGGCTCGATACCACCAAGACGGTGCTCGGCAACGTCGAGGAGGCCGTCGCGAAGACGCGCGGGCTCCTGAAGCGCTTCGAAGAGCTCAACGAGAAGCTCGCCGAGGAGCTTACGGAAGCCGAGAGCGACAAGGTCATGGCCGAGTACCAGCGGGTCCAGGACGCGATCGAAGCGTCCAACGCCTGGGAGCTCGACCGGCAGCTCGAGATCGCCATGGACGCCCTGCGGCTTCCTCCGCCGGACGCCGACGTCACGAAGATCTCGGGCGGCGAGAAGCGCCGTGTCGCGCTCTGCAGGATCCTGCTGGAGAAGCCGGACCTGCTCCTCCTCGACGAGCCGACGAACCACCTCGACGCCGAGTCGGTCGCGTGGCTCGAGCGCCACCTCGCCGAGTACCCCGGCACGGTCGTCGCGGTCACGCACGACCGGTACTTCCTCGACAACGTCGCGGGCTGGATCCTGGAGCTCGACCGCGGCGCCGGCATCCCGTGGAAGGGCAACTACTCGAGCTGGCTCGAGCAGAAGGAGAACCGGCTCGAGCTCGAGGAGAAGGCCGAGTCGGCCAAGCGCCGGACGCTTCAGCGCGAGCTCGAGTGGATCAAGATGTCGCCCCGCGCCCGCCACGCCAAGAGCCGCGCCCGCATCGACCGCTACGAAGCGTTGATGGCCGACCAGGGCCCGGAGACGCGCGGCGAGACGCAGGAGCTCTTCATCCCGACCGGGCCACGCCTCGGCGACGTGGTCGTGCGCGCCGAGGGCGTTCGGAAGGCGTTCGGGGACCGGCTGCTGATGGAAGACCTCAACTTCGATCTGCCGCGCGGAGGCATCGTCGGGATCATCGGCGCCAACGGCGCGGGCAAGACGACGCTCTTCAAGATGATCGTCGGCAAAGAGAAGCCGGACGCCGGCAAGCTCGTGGTCGGCGACACGGTCGTGCCGTCCTACGTCGACCAGGACCGCGACAAGCCCGAGCCCGGCAAGTCGGTCTTCGACGAGATCTCGGGCGGGCAGGAGAAGCTCGTCCTCGGCAAGCGAGAGATCCCTGCCCGCGCCTACGTCTCGATGTTCAACTTCAAGGGCCAGGACCAGCAGAAGCGCGTGGCCGACCTGTCGGGAGGCGAGATGAACCGCCTTCACCTGGCGCGCACGCTGAAGAAAGCCGGCAACGTGCTCCTTCTCGACGAGCCGACCAACGACCTCGACGTCGACACGCTGCGCGCCCTCGAGGAGGCCCTGGTCAACTTCGGCGGCTGCGCGGTCGTCATCAGCCACGACCGCTGGTTCCTCGACCGCATCGCGACGCACATCCTCGCCTTCGAGGGCGAGAGTCAGGCGGTGTGGTTCGAGGGCAACTACCAGGAGTACGAGGCCGACCGGAAACGGCGGCTCGGCATGGAGGCCGACCAGCCGCACCGGATCAAGTACAAGAAGCTCGCCGTCGGGTAGAGAGCCGAGGGCGGGGACAAGCCCCGCCCCTGCGACGGGTAAGAGATCGCGCGCCGCCGGAGTCGGGGCGGCCCTTGCGGCCGCCCTCGGTGCACTTCGAAGCTACTTCCGTCCGACCAGCGCGGCCACGACCCCGACGACGGCGAGGATTCCGAGCGCGTGACGGAGGCGGAAGCGGCGGCGGCGCGGGCGCACGCGGCCCATCCAGTCTTCAGCGAGGGACGAGCTCTTCTCCGTCAGCGCCTCGAGCAGATCGGCGCCGTGCTTGCGGGCTTCCGAGTAGAGGTCCGAGCCGCGCTCGGAGAGCTCGTCCTTCAAGTCCTCCATCTCCGGCTTGCTCTTCTCGAAGCCCCTGGCGAGACTCTCCTTGGCCTCCGCATAGAAACGGTCTGTGTCGAACTTGCCGCCCCGGCGCAGGCTCTCGATCGCGATCGGCAGGGCGACTTTCGTAAACAACGGAACGACGATCGGGCCGAGGGCCTGGGCGGTCGTTCGGGACAAGCTCTTGCGGGCCATGGGTTCCTCCTGAAGGGTCGACAGTTTACAGGCGCCAGTCTACAGTGGCTCCGATGCGGGCCGCCCTCCTGACCGCTCTTCTCGTTGCAAACGTTGCTCCCGCCCGGGGCCCGGAAGCCGTGGTGCTGGGCGTCGCGCAGGACGGGGGCGTCCCCCACGCGGGCTGCCATCAGCCGGTCTGCGTCGAGGCGCGGGCCGACCCCTCCCGGCGCGTGCGGGTCGCCTCGCTCGGCCTGCTCGACCCGGAAGCCGGCAAGCGCTTCCTCGTCGACGCGACGCCGGACTTCGCCGCCCAGATCGAGGCGCTCGGGGGCGCGCCCGACGGCATCCTGCTGACGCACGCCCACATCGGCCACTACCTGGGACTCGCCGAGCTCGGCCGCGAGGTCCTCGGCGCGCATCGCGTCCCGGTCTACTGCACGCCCTCGATGGCGGCGTTCCTGCGCGGCAACAAGCCCTGGAGCCGGCTCGTCGCCCTCGAGAACATCGCGATTCGCGAGGTCTCTCCCGGCGAAGAGGTCGTCCTGAGCCCGAGCCTGCGCGCGACGCCCCTGCGCGTGCCTCATCGCGACGAGGACTCGGACACCGTGGCCTGGATCGTGCGCGGCCCGTCGCGCGCCGTTCTCTGGCTTCCCGACATCGACAAGTGGGGGGCGTGGGACCGCCGTCTCGAGGACCTCCTTGCGGACCCGGCGCTGACCGCATTCGTCGACGGAACGTTCTTCTCCGCGAACGAGATCCCCGGCCGCGCCATCCGCGACATCCCGCACCCGCTCGTGCCCGAAACCGAGGCCCTCCTCGCCGCCGTGCCCTCGGCGAAGGGGCGCGTCTATTTCGTCCATCTCAATCACACCAACCGGCTGCTCTGGGACGAGGCGGCGCGCGCCGCGCTCGAAGCGCGCGGGTTCGGCGTCGCCCGCGAAGGTCAGCGTGTCCCACTTGCGGCCGCCGTCCCGTGACGAGATAAGATCGCCGCCCCATGGCCGCCCCGGGCCCCGATCCCCCTCGCGTCCTTCCCCTCCGTGGAACCGCCGCGCACCCCCGCACCGGCTGGCCGGAGGGCTACTGGCGCAAGGTCCTCTGGCGCGGGCTGCGGCTGCGCTGCCCGGTCTGCGGGCTGGGTCCGCTCTTCCGGACGTACTTCACGATGCACGAGGCTTGCTCGAGCTGCGGCGTTCGATTCGCCCGGGAGCACGGGCAGTGGGTGGGCTCTCTCGACCTCAACACGTTCGTGGTCGCGTTCGGGCTCATGATCGCCTCGGCGTTCTCGCCGTTGTGGCCGCTGCCGATTCTGCTCGGGGTCTGGGGCACGGCCGCGATCGTGATCCCGCTCGTGACCTTCCGATTCAGCCGTGGTCTCTGGACCGCGATCGTTCACCTGACCGGGGGAGTCTACTGAGGCTGCGGGAATGCCGACCGCCGGCCCGACGTTGGCTCGCGCGTGCGTGAGAACGCGACCCGGGAGACCGGAACGAAGGGACACTACCAAGGGAAGACCCGCCCATGATCGACGACAACGAACCGAACGATTCGGCCGAGAAGCCTCAGGACGATAAGAACGACCGGCGCGCCGGCGATCGGCGCGCCCACCACCGCTACACGCCCGCCGATGCGGTTCGCGTCGACCGGCGACAGAGCGAGCGCCGCCCCGAACACGACTGATCGCCGCGCGAGGCCGTGCCCGCGAAACGGTATTCTACGCGCCGCATGAGCCTGACTCGCCGCCGCTGGATGACCGCTGCCGGGGCCGCCGCCGCGGCATCCGCCCTTCCGGCAGCGCTCGAAGCGGCTCCCGCTCCGCCGTCCGCGCCCGCACTGCCGCCGCCGCTTCCGCCCGGGGTGTTCCGCGAGCGGCAGGTGCGTCTGCGCGCCGGCGCGAAGGCGCGCGGCCTCGACGCGCTCTTCGTGACGCCGTCGACGAACCTCGCCTGGTCTGCGAACCTCGCCATCGGCCGAAGCGAGCGGCTGACCGCGCTCATCCTCCCGGTCGACGGCCCCGCCGTGCTCGTCACACCGTATTTCGAGGCCGAGAACCACCGGCGGGACGCCATCGTCGACGAGATCGTGACCTGGAACGAGGACGAGGACCCCATGCCCCTCGCCGCGAAGGCGCTCGGCAAAGCCCGGGTTCTCGGCGTCGAGGGGACGACGGCCTTTCACACGGCCGCCGAGCTCCAGGCCGCGGCGCACCTGGAAGCGCGCGACGCGACGGCCGCCTTCGACTCGCTCCGCATGATCAAGAGCGCCGAAGAGCAGGCGTTCATCCGCGAGGCGGCGCGCCGCACCGTCCTCGCGATCGAGGCCGTGCACCGAAAGCTCGTGCGCGGCATGACCGAGAGCGAGGTGTCCGACCTTCTCGAGCGGCAGCTCCGGATCCTCGGCGTGCGCGGCGGCGGCCTCGTCCAGTTCGGTCCGTCCTCGGCGCTTCCGCACGGCAGCCCCGGCGAGCGCAGGCTCGCGCCGGGCGACGTGGTGTTGATCGACGCCGGCTGCAAGGTTCGCGGCTACACCTCGGACGTCACGCGCACCGCCAGCTTCGGCTCACCCGCCGACGAGGTCCGCAAGGTCTTCGCCCTCGTCGATCGCGCGCAGGCCGCGGGCATCGAGGCGCTCCGTGCCGGGGCGACCGGGGCCGAAGTGGACCGGGCCGCGCGCCAGGTCATCGAAGCCGGCGGATACGGCGCGCACTTCACGCATCGCCTCGGGCACGGTCTCGGCATGGACGGCCACGAGCCGCCATATCTCGTCCGCGGCAACGCAACGCCGCTCTCGGCCGGCAACACCGTGACCATCGAGCCGGGCATTTACCTTCCCGGGAAGTTCGGCGTTCGCATCGAGGACGATTTCGCGGTGCGGGAGGCGGACGGACCGGTCGGACTTTCCGTCCGGCCCGGCGCTTTGACCGTCCTGCCCGTAAACTAGGTGCCGATGCTCCAGTTCGCCCTGTCCGGCCTCCTTCTGCTCCAGACCGCGTCCGGCTCCCCCAACGTGGTGCCCGGCGTGTCGAGCTCCCAAGGCGCCGCCAGCCCGCGGCCGACCTCGACGCCGCGCGCGACGCCGCGCGGCCGGCGACCCTCGCCGTCCCCGACGGCTCCGCCCACTCCGACGCCGACGCCCCGGCCCTCCAACGACGCCCTCATCGTCGTGAACAAGTCCGACAACTCGATCTCGGTGCTCGACGCCTGGACGGGCAAGCTGAAGTGGACGGCGCCGATCGAGTCCGGCCCCCACGAGGCCGAGGTCCTCGCCGACGGCAAGACCGTGGCCGTCAGCGACTACGGCCGCGCGGCGGCGCCGGGCCGTATCGTTTCGCTCATCGACATCGTGACCGGCAAGGTCAACTCCCGCATCGACCTCGGAGAAGGCGCGCGGCCTCACGGCCTTCGCGCCCTCAAGGACGGGCGGCTCATCGTGACCGCCGAGGGCAGGAAGGAGATCGTCGTCGTCGATCCCAGGTCGGCCCGGGTCACGGTGCGCATCCCGACCGGTCACGCGCTTTCCCACATGGTCGCCGCCTCGCCCGACGGCAAGGTCGCGTACGTCACGGCGCTGCGCAACGGCGTCGTCACGGAGATCGACCTGCCCGGGGGCAAGGTTCTCCGCGACATCCCGACGGGCAAGGGCGCCGAGGGCGTCGACGTCACGCCCGACGGACGCGAGGTCTGGGTCGCCAACCGCGAGTCGAACACGATCTCGGTCATCGACGTGAAGACGGCGAAGGTCGCCGCGACGATCAAGGCGGGATCGTTCCCCATTCGCGTGCGGATCACGCCCGACGGCAAACGCGCGCTCGTCTCGTTCACGGGCTCGGGCGACGTCGGTGTCTTCGACGTCGCGACGCGGGCCGAGATCAAGCGCATCCCGCTCGGCCGCGAAGCCGTCGCCGGAAGCGCCACGCGGGTCTTCCAGAAGAAGTTCGGCGCGAGCTCCGCGCCGGTCGGTCTTTTCATCGCGCCCGACGGCACGCGCGCCTGGGTCGCCGCTTCCCACGCCGACGTCGTGATCGTTCTCGACCTCCAGGCTCTCAAAGTCGTGGACGCCTGGACGGCAGGCAAGGAGCCCGACGGTCTCGCGGGCCGATTCGAGAAGAAGCCCTAGCGGCGCTCGCCCCACCGACCGGCGGCGACGTCCTTCACCGGAGTAGAGTCGTTCAGATGCCCCGGCTCGACTCCGTGGACGCCCTGCGCGGCGCGACGATCGCGGGGATGATCGTCGTCAACAACCCCGGGACCTGGTCGGCCGTCTTTCCGCCCCTGGAGCACGCCGCCTGGGACGGCTGGACGTACACCGACACGATCTTCCCGTTTTTCCTCTTCACGGTCGGCGTCTCGATCGCGCTCTCGCTCGGCGGCCGCCGCGCGGCCGGCGCCTCGGTGGGCGTCCTGCTCCGCAAGACCGTCATCCGGTCGGCCGTTCTCTTCGCCCTCGGTCTGCTCCTCAACCTCGCCGGCTTCCTCGCCTTCCATCGCGAGCACTTCCGCGTCCCCGGCGTGCTCCAGAGGATCGCGCTCTGCGTTCTCATCGCCGGCGCGATCTATCTCGCGGCCGGCGCCCGCGGCGCGGCGTGGGGCGCAGCGGCGCTGCTCGCCGGATACTGGGCGCTCCTCTCGACCGGTCCGCTCGACCCCGAAGGCAACCTCGCCGCGCGGCTCGATCGGGCGCTCCTCGGTTCCCACATGTATCGTCCCGCGTTCGATCCCGAGGGACTGCTCTCGACCCTGCCCGCGATCGCGACGACGCTGCTCGGAGTTCTCGCCGGCGAGCGCCTGCGGTCCTCGTTGCCCGTCTCACGCAAGCTCGCGGCCCTTTGCGCCGGCGGCGCCGCCGCGACCGCCGCGGGCCTCGCGTGGGGACGCGTCTTCCCGATCAACAAGAGCCTGTGGGCCTCGTCCTACGCGCTGCTGATGGCCGGTCTCGCCGCGATCGCGCTCGCGGCGTGCATCGCGGTGATCGACGTCGACGGCCGGAGGACGTGGGCCGCCCCGTTCATCTGGCTCGGCCGGAACGCCATCGCGGCATTCCTGTTGTCGTCGCTGACCGCGGTGGCGCTGATCGCCATCCGGGTCCCGGGCGCCGACGGCAAGCCCCACTCCCTCTGGACGACCCTGTATCGGAGCGTGTTCGACCGGTTCGCCGACCCGCGTCTCGGATCGCTTCTCTTCGCTCTCGCCTACCTCGCCATCTGGGTGGCGGTCTTCGGCCTGCTCTACCGCAAGCGGATCTTCATCAAGGTGTGAAGCCCCGGCGGCGCCGGCCCGCCCTACGCCAGCTGGATCACCGAAAACGCCGCCCCCTGCGGGTCCTGGATCGCGGCGAAGCGGCCGACCTTCTCCATCGTTTCGGGCCCGAAGCAGATCTTGCCGCCAAGGGACTTCGCCTTCGCCACGGTGCCGTCGCAGTCAGCGACCTGGAAGTACACGCCCCAGTGGGGCGGGACGCCCTGCATCTGGGCCGGCAGCGGCATGATGCCGCCGATCGGGACCCCGCCGCGAACGATCTCGTAATACCGCGGATCGGTCGTCTTCACCATCCAGCCGAAGAGGCCCGAGTAGAACGCCGATGCCTTCGCCGCGTCGCGGGTCGAAAGCTCGCACCAGCACGGGGTCCCGGGCTCGCCGACGCGCTGGATGCCGGTGTGCTGCTTCGCCTGCCAGATCGCGAACACGGCACCCTCGGGGTCCTGCAGCATCGCCATGCGGCCGTACTCCACGACGTCGAAGGGCTCGGCGAGCACGGTCGCGCCGAGGGCTTTCGCCTTCGCGGCTGCTTCGTCGGCGCTGGCAACGGTCACGTAGCAGAGCCAGTTGGGCGGGACCCCCTGCGCGGCCTGCTCCTTCATCATCTTGTAGAGCGCGCCGACGTCCTTGCCTCCGAGCTGGAAGCGCGTGTAGACGTCCTCGGGCCCCGGGCCCATCGGCGAGTCGACGGGCGTCCAGCCGAAGAGCGCGGAGTAGAAGGACTTGGCGGCGGCGGGATCGCTCGTCGCCAGTTCCACCCAGGAAAAAGAGCCGGGCTCGTGGCGGGTCACTTCGGTCATGAAAACCTCCTCGCTCCAGCGGTCGGTATTTCCTGGTCATATTCGGATTCGCCGTGCCAAGGTTTCATCGAAATCGCTCGGTCCTCCCCGCGAAAATCCCGAAGCTCGCCCACTCGATCCTCGAGGGCGACCGGGGGCCGGTCCGCCGCCGGATGCGGCCGTCCGACGAGGATCCGGCGGACACATCCGGCCCCGCGCGACGGCGACGAGGCGAAGGCGCGGCCGCCCTGGCCCGATAATCCGACGACCGGCCGGACACGCCGGCTCCCGATGCTAGGATCCGGCCCTCGTCGAAGGGAGAGATCATGAAAGTTCGCCTCGGTTCGATTCTTTTCCTGTGGATCGCCGTCGCCACAAGCGCGCTGGCGCAGACGCCGCCCCCGTGCCCGTGCCCGGAGCCGCCGCCTCCGCCCGATCCGCTCTGGTTCGGCAAAGTCAACTTCTCGTTCCTGTCGACCTCGGGCAACACGGACACGACCTCGATCGGAGGCGCCGCGGAGGTCAGCTACAACCCGAAACCGTGGCTCTTCACCCTCAAGGGCGCGTACCTCTACTCCGCCACCGATGGAGTCACGACCGCCCAGTCGACCGCCGTTTCAATGCGCGGCTCGCGGGACATCACGGACCGCCTGGACGTCTACGCGGGCGGCGGGTACCTTCGCAACACGTTCTCGGGCATCGATTCGCTCTACAGCATCGACGCCGGTGCCGGTTACAAGCTCTTCAAGGGACCGTCGCAGTTTCTGAGGGTCGAAGGCGGCTTCGGCTGGACGAATGAGAAGGACATCGTCGACGACATCGTCCAGCCCTCGCGCAGCTACGCCAACGTGCGGGCGGCGCTCGCCTACAAGTGGCAATTCACCAAGACCGCGGCATTCACCAACGACTTCGGATACCTTCTCGACCTCAGCGACACGCAGAACTACTTCATCACCAACAAGGCGGCCATCACGGCCGACATCTCCAGGGTATTCGCCCTCCAGGCCTCGTGGACGTTGCTCTGGCGCAACAAGCCGGTCGAGGGCTTCGGGCATACCGATGCGGCGACGGCCGTCGGGATCGTGGCGAAGTTCTAGCCGCCCGCCGGCCGTCCGTCAGAACGCGGGGACCGCGGGGTCCCGGCCGAGCAGGACCCGGCCGGCCTGTTCCCACGTGTGCGGCGCCACCGTGAAGTGGTGCAGCACGGCCTCCGCGTCCCGCGCATGCCGCTGGAACGGGGAGTCCGCATAGATCGCCGAGCCCCCGGCGAGGACGTTGGCCGTTCGCGCGACCGCGGCGCCGGTTTCCGCGGCCTGGGTCGCGGCCGCGCGGCCGAGCGCGAGCCGGCGCGCCCCCGGGTCGCCGCCCGCGCGCACCGAGTCCCAGACCTCTCCAACGGCCTCGTGGAGGAAGGACCGGGCGCCGCCGAGAGCGGCCTCGGCCCGCGCCACTTCCGTCTGCACCACCGCGCGGTCGGCGAGCGGCGCCGTGTAGAGGGTCGGAATCTTGGTCTGCGCGAGCGCGAGCAGGTCGTCGAGCGCCCCGCGCGCGATTCCGAGCGAGACGCACGGGACGAAGTACGTATAGAGACCGAGCGGCGGCATCTGGTAGAGCGGCTCGCTCCGGTGTCCCGCGGGATCGAGCAGGCGGAAGACGCGCCGGTCGGGAACGAAAGCATCCTCGATCGAGAAGTCGAAGCTGCCCGTGCCCCGCAGCCCGCTCACCTGCCAGGTGTCGTGGATCTGGATCTCGCTCGTCGGAACCCAGGCGTGGACCATCTCGGGCCCATGGTCGGTCAGTTTCGGCTTCCCGTCCTCCATCACGATGCAGCCCGCCCAGATCCACGGGCAGTGCGTGACGCCGCTCGCGAACGGCCACCGCCCCCGGATCCGGACGCCGCCGTCCACGCGCCGGGCGGCCCCGGCGGGCGAGGCGATGCCGGCGGAGGGCCGCGCCGGGTCGGTGAAGATCTCGCGGGCACCGGCGTCGTCCATATATCCGGCCGCCACGTTGCAGCCGACGGCGTTCATGACGCACCAGCCAGCCGACCCGTCCGCTGACGAAACGGCTTCGATCGCCGCCATGACGTCCATCGGGCTCGACTCGTCTCCGCCCAGGGCATGCGGAACGGTCATGCGGAACACTCCGGTCGCGGCGAGCCGGTCGACGAGGTCCTTCGGCATCCGGCGCGCGTCTTCGATCTCCTTGCGCCGCGAGCGGATCTCCGGCCCGAGATTCCGGAGCCGGTCGGGGACGTTGATTGCCGGCAAAATTCACCTCCCCGGGGGCGCTACGTCTTGCGGTACACCTCGCCCCCGCCGTCGCGAAACTCCTCCGACTTCTGCGCGAGGCCCTTCGCCAGGGCCTCGCCCTCCTTCAGCCCCTCCGCCGCGGCGTAGTCCCGGACTTCCTGCGTGATCTTCATCGAGCAGAAGTGGGGGCCGCACATCGAGCAGAAGTGCGCGAGCTTGGCGCCCTCGGAGGGAAGCGTCGCGTCGTGGAAGGAACGGGCGGTCTCCGGATCGAGCGCGAGGTGGAACTGGTCCTCCCAGCGGAACTCGAAGCGCGCCTTCGACAGCGCGTCGTCCCACTCCCTCGCCCCCGGGTGTCCCTTGGCGAGGTCCGCGGCATGGGCCGCGATCTTGTAGGCGATGACGCCGTCGCGCACGTCCTGGCGGTCGGGAAGCCCGAGGTGCTCCTTGGGCGTCACGTAGCAGAGCATCGCGGTACCCATCCACCCGATCATCGCGGCCCCGATGGCCGAGGTGATGTGGTCGTACCCGGGCGCAATGTCGGTCGTCAGGGGCCCGAGCGTGTAGAACGGGGCCTCGTGGCAGACGCGGAGCTGCCGCTCCATGTTCTCGGCGATCAGGTGCATGGGCACGTGGCCGGGCCCCTCGATCATGACCTGGCAGTCGTGCGTCCAGGCCGTCTTCGTGAGCTCGCCGAGCGTGTCGAGCTCCGCGAACTGCGCCTCGTCGTTGGCGTCGGCGGTCGAGCCCGGCCGCAGCCCGTCGCCCAGCGAGAACGCGACGTCGTAGTGCTTCAGGAGCTCGCAGATCTCCTCGAAGCGATCGTAGAGGAACGATTCCCGGTGATGCGCCAGGCACCACTTCGCCATGATGGAGCCGCCGCGCGAGACGATGCCCGTCACCCGCTTCGCGGTCAGCGGCACGTAGGCAAGGCGCACGCCCGCGTGGATCGTGAAGTAGTCGACGCCCTGCTCGGCCTGCTCGATCAGCGTGTCGCGGAAGATTTCCCAGGTCAGCTCTTCGGCCTTCCCGCCGACCTTCTCGAGCGCCTGGTAGATGGGCACGGTGCCGATCGGCACGGGAGAGTTTCGGAGGATCCACTCCCGCGTCTCGTGGATGTTCTTCCCGGTGGAGAGGTCCATGACGGTGTCCGCCCCCCAGCGGGTGGACCAGGTCATCTTGTCGACCTCCTCCTCGATCGTGGACGTGACCGCGGAGTTGCCGATGTTGGCGTTGATCTTGACCAGGAACTTCCGGCCGATCGCCATGGGCTCGGACTCTGGGTGGTTGATGTTGGACGGGATGATCGCGCGGCCACGCGCCACTTCGTCGCGCACGAGATCCGGCGCCATCCCTTCGCGGATCGCGACGAACTCCATCTCCGGCGTGATCTCGCCCTTCTTCGCGTAGTGCATCTGGGTCACGTTGCCGCGACCGCGGAGGACCTCGCGCGGCCGGGCCATGCCGAGGCCCGGGGCGCTCTGCCGGCGCGGCACGACGCGGTCGTACTCCCCGCGCGAGAGGATCCAGGGCCGGCGCAGCTCCGGAAGCCCGGCCGTCAGGTCGATCGACGCGGCGGGATCGGTGTAGGGCCCCGACGTGTCGTAGACCCGGAAGGGCGGATTCAGCTCGGCCTCGCCACGCAAGCCGCGGGTCGGCGACAGGGCGACCTCCCGGAACGGGACCCGCATGCCGTCCGGCCCGGGAACGTAGATCTTCCGCGAGCCGGGCAACGGCGAACGGTCGAGCGAGGAGTTGGTCGGAAGCGCCTCGCGCGGCGTGCTCATGTGACCTCCCTACGGCGGCATTACCCGCGTCAGGTTCGCGGGGTCTCCGGAGTCGTGGATCGAACACCGGACTCTCAGCCGTCCGCGCGGCCCCCGGGCCGAAGGCAGAGTGGGCTCCCCCGTCGGGCGGAGTCTACTCCCATCGCCCGGACGGCGTTTGTCCGCGGAGTGGGTAAGAATGGGCGGCGTTCATGGCGGAGCAGCCCTTTCTTCCGTTCGACGAGCCCGAGTCGCGCCCGGAACCCGCGCCCCCCGTCGTCCCCGCCGCCGCGCCCGCGGCGCGGCTGATCGACTCGCTCGCCCGCGTCTGCCGCGAGCGCCCGCTCGAGGAGAAAATCCTCGTCGCGCCGTCGCTTGCGATCGGCCACACCCTGGCCGAGCGGCTCGCGCGCGAGGGGCATCCCTGGATGAACCTGCGCGTCGCGACCGCGCGCACCATCGCCCTCGACCTCGTCGGCCCGGACCTCGCGCGCGAGGGGCTGAGCCTGCTTTCGCGCGCCCAGGCCCTCGCGCTGGTCGAGCAGGCCTGCGCGGAATTCCTGACGCCGAAATCGTACTTCGGGCAGCTGCGCGACCGGCCGGGCTTTCACCGGGCGCTTCAGCGCACGTTCGAGGAGATCCGCGCCGCGGGTCTATCCGCGGCCTCCCTGCCGGCGGGAGCTTTCGACGACCCGCGCAAGCTGAAAGAGCTTCGGGGCGTCCTGTCCCGCTACGACGCCGACCTTGCGACCGGCCGGTTCATCGACTCGGCCGCGGTGGTCCGGCGGGCGATCGAGACGGCCGCGCCGGATCCTTCCGGGCCGATCTACCTCGTCCCGGACGACGCGGACCTGACCGCCGTCGAACGCGCGCTCGTCGAGAAAGTCGCCGCGGGCCGGCTCGAGATCCTCACGGCGGAGCCGCCCGAGCACTGGGCCTCCGTCGCGCCGCGCGCCCGTCTCGTGCGGGCCATCGGAGAGGAGAACGAGATCCGGGAGGTCTTCCGGCGCATCCTCGAGGACGGGATCCCGTTCGACCGGGTGGAGATCCTCTACACCGATCCGGGCACCTATCCGGCGCTCGCGTGGGAGCTCGCCCGCGAGCACGAGGTGCCGTGCACGTTCGCCTCGGGTGTCGCGGCGCCGTTCACGCACCCGGGCCAGGCGGCCCTGGCCTTCCTCGAATGGATCGGCGGCGGCTTCGAGGCCGACGTCCTGCGACGCGCCCTTGCCTCCGGCACGCTGACCTTCGAGCGCCTTCCCCGTGCGGCCGAGGGCGGGCCGGGAACCCGCGCCGTCGCTCGCGCCTTCCGCGAAGCCCAGATCGGCTGGGGTGCGCGCCGCCACACGACGGCCCTCGACCGGCTGATCGCCGAGCTCGCGCGGCCGGAAGACGGCGGCCGCGACGCGGACGAGGCCGGCGAATCCGAAAAGGCCGAGCGCGCCGAGCGGCGGGCGAGGCGTCTCGCCGCAGCGACGCGCGCGCGGGCGTTCGCGGCGCGGGCGCTCGAGCTTTCGGCGGAGGCGGCGCCCCCGTCCTGCGACCTGCGGGCACTCGCCCGCGGATGCCGCACGTTCGTCGGAGAGTTCGCGCGCGTCGCGGGCGAGCTCGACGCGACGGCGCTCGCGGCGCTCGAGAAGCTCCTGGAAGAGCTGGAGGTGCTCCCGTCGACGCCCCTGCCCGCGGCCGAGGCGGCCGGGCGCCTGGCGGACGCGGTGCGCGCCCTCTCGATCGCCCCCGACCGGCCACGGTCGGGCCGGGTCCACGTTGCCGACTATCGGTCCGGCGGCTTCTCGGGACGGCCGCACACGTACCTCCTCGGCCTGGACGAGGCGCGTCACCCGGGCACCGATCTCGAGGATCCCGTCCTCCTCGATGCCGAGCGCCGGAGCATCAACCGGATCCTGGCGCCCCTCGCCCTGCCGCTCTACCGGGAGCGTCCGCGCGAGTCGGCCCGCGCGCTCCAGGCCTGCGTGGCCCGCGCCCGGGGCGAGTTGACGGCGAGCTACTCGAGCTGGAACCTGACGAGCCTCGATCAGCAGAGCGAGAAGTTCCCGTCCCCGTTCTTCCTGGACCTGCATCGGGTCGGGAGCGGCGAGCCGCAGGCTGACTACAGCGACCTCCTCTCCGCGCTCCCCGAGCCGGCCGGGTTCCTGCCCGGCGCCGGCGCCGCGCTCGACGAAACCGAGTGGTGGCTTTCCGTCCTCGCCGCGGCCGGCCCCTCCGCGGCGGCGGGCGCGGCCGCTCCCCTCGTCCGCGAGGTCTATCCGCACCTCGAAGCCGGGCACCGCGCCGAGGAAGCCCGGGACTCGGAGGAATTCACGATTTACGACGGCTGGGTCCGGAGCGGGACGCCGGAGCTCGATCCCCGCGGAAGCGGCGAGCCGCAGTCCGCGTCGCGCCTCGAAACTCTGGCGCAGTGCCCGTTCCGTTACTTCCTCAAGCACGTCCTGCGCATCGAGCCGCCGAAGGAGCTCGAGCGCGACACGACCGAGTGGCTCGATGCCATGACCGCGGGCTCGCTGCTGCACGAGGTCTTTCGCCTCTTCTTCGAGCGGATCACGGCCGGCGGCGAGAAGCCGGACGCCGCCCGGCACGCCGGGCTCCTCGAGGAGATTGCCGCCGGTCAGATGGCCGTCTGGCGCGAGAAGGTCCCGCCGCCCTCGGAGCTCGCGTTCGGGCAGCGGCGCGACGACATCCTCGTCGCATGCCGCACGTTCCTGGCGCTCGAGGAAGAGCACTGCCGGGAAATGACGCCCCGCTACTTCGAGATCCCGTTCGGCCTGCCGCGGGCCGAGGCCCGGGCCGCGATCGCCAGCCGCGAGCCCGTCTCGATCGCGATCGGCGCCGGCGAGTCCTTTGCGCTCCGCGGCTCGATCGACCGGGTCGACGAGGCCCCGGACGGCTCATTCCACGTCTGGGACTACAAGACCGGCGGAACCTGGCGCCACAAGGAGAAGCTCGGGATCCACGGCGGCCGGCAGATCCAGCACGCCCTCTACGCCATGGCCCTCGAGATCCTCCTCGGCCGCGCCGGGATCGCGGCGCCGGTGTCGCGGTCGGGCTACTTCTTTCCGGGGCGCAAGGGCGAGGGCCAGCGGATGGCCATGGCGCTCGACCTCGAGGAGACGCGCGAGGTCCTCGAAAGGCTTCTCGACCTGCTGCGCGCCGGCCTGTTCCCCCACGCGGTCGAAAAGGAGGACTGTCGGTTTTGCGACTACGAGTCCGTGTGCGGCGGCGCGCTCGCGGCCGCTCGGCGATCGAAGGCGAAGCTGGCGAAGACCGGCCTGCCGGCGCTCCGCGCGTTTCGGGAGATCCATGGCGAAGGCTGAAGCGCGCGGGCCTCTTCCCGACGAGGACGCCCGGCGCGCGATCCGCGAGGACCTCGGCATTTCGCTTCTCGTCGAGGCCGCCGCCGGCACCGGCAAGACGACGAGCCTCGTCGAGCGCATGACCGCGCTCATCCGCACCGGCGCGACCACGATCGACCGCCTTTCGGCCGTGACGTTCACGATCAAGGCGGCCGCGGAGCTCTCCGAGCGTTTCCAGACGAGCCTCGAGGTCGCCGCCCGGACGGCGAGCGGCGACGAGAAGTCGCGCTTCGATGCGGCGCTCTCGCGTCTCGACTCGGCCTTCGTCGGCACGATCCACGCGTTCTGCGCCCGGCTCCTTCGCGAGCGGCCGGTCGAGGCCGGCGTGGATCCGGGGTTCGCCGAAATGGACGAGCCCGAGAACGCGGCCGCGCGCCTGGAAGCCTGGGAGCGCTACACCGAGCGGCTCTTCACCGAGGAGAATCCGATCCTGCCCCGGCTCGCGGCCCTGAACGTACGGCTCGAGGACCTGCGCCAGACCTACGAAACGCTGTCGGACAACGAGGACGTCGCGCCCTCGATCGGAGCGGAGGAAGATCCGCCCGACTTTTCGGCCGAGCGCGCCGCGGTCGCGACATTTCTGGGCCGGGCGCACGCCGACCTTCCGGCCGAGATGCCCCCGGGCGGCTGGACCGACTACCAGGAGGCCGTGCGGCGGGCGTCGCGGCTCGCGGCTCTCCGGGACACCTCCGACGCGCCCGCTTTCGCGCAGGTCCTCGAGGCGCTCAACCGCGCGAAGAAGAAAGGGACCGAGGCCGGGCGCCAGCGGACCGAGTTCGAGACGCTCTGCCGCGACACCCTCGAGCCGGGCCTGACCCGGTGGCGGGAGTTCCTGCACCCGGTCCTGATGCGCGCGGTCGCCCCGGCCGCGCAGGAGTACGCGGCGTGGCGTCGGCGCAACGGGAGGCTCAACTTCCAGGACCTGCTCCTCGTCGCGCGCGACCTCCTCCGCGACCATCCGCGCGTGCGGGGCGCCTTCCAGGACCGGTTCCTGCCGATCCTCGTCGACGAGTTCCAGGACACCGACCCGATCCAGGCCGAGATCCTCTTCTACCTGACGGGCGACGACGTCGAGTCGAAGGACTGGCGGAAGCTCTCGCCGCGGCCCGGGAGCCTGTTCGTGGTGGGCGACCCCAAGCAGTCGATCTACCGCTTCCGACGCGCGGACATCGAAACGTACAGCGCCGTGCGCGCGCGCCTGGAGAAGAGCGGCCGGGTCCTGCACCTCTCCTCCAACTTCCGGTCGACCGGACGCCTCTGCGCCTGGATCAACGCAGCGTTCGCACGGGAATTTCCCGCGGCGGCGACGGCCTCGCAGGCGGCCTGGGTGCCACTCGCGGCCCGACGCGCCGAAGGCGGTCCGGCCGTCTTCCGGCTCCAGACGCGCACCTCCGGTCCGGCCACCGCCCCCGTCGTCGCGCAGGACTCGCTGCGGATCGCCCGCGCGATCGAGGCCGCGGTGCGGGGCGGCGAGCGGGCGCCGGGCGATTTCCTCGTCCTGTTTCGCACGCGGAAGTTCATGGCCGAGTACGCGCGTGCGCTCGAGGCGCGCGGGATCCCCTACGAGCTGTCGGGGGGCGGCGCGTTCAAGGACTCCGAGGAGCTGCGCACGTTGCTGCCGCTGCTCGCGGCGATCTCGGATCCCGACGATCCCGTTCCGTTCACAGCGGTCCTGCGCGGCCCCCTTTTCGGCGTCGACGACGAGGCGCTGTACCGGCACTTCCGGTCCGGGGGGCGCTTCTCGTTCCGGGCCGCCCTGCCTCGGGATCCCGACCCGCGGATCGCCGGCGCCTGCGCTCTCCTACGCGAATGCGAGGAGCTCGCGGAGATCCTGCCGCCCGGGGCCGCGATCGCGCGGCTCTGCGGGCGGCTGGGCTGGACGGCGTACGCCGGCGCGCGGGAGCTCGCCGACAGCCGCGCCGGAAATCTCCTGAAGGCGATGGCCGCGGCGCGCACCTTCTCGGGCGAGGGACTCGACTTCGCGGCGGTCGTCGCGGAGCTCGACCGGCTGACGACCGAGGGCTACATCGAGGAGATGAGCGCACAGCCGGGACGCCCCGGCGCCGTGCGCCTGCTGACCGTGCACGGCGCCAAGGGGCTCGAGGCGCCCGTCGTGTTCCTCGCCGATCCGCGCCGCGAGCGCGACCGGCCGATCCGGTTCACGATCGATCGCCGCCTCGCGAGCGCGCGGGGCCACTGGCGGGTGATCCGCGAGACCGAGGGGTTCGGGGTCGTCGAGATCGCCGAGCCGGCCGGCTGGGAAGGGCTGGAGAAGGCCGAGGAGGTCTTCGACGAGGCCGAGAAGCTCCGACTTCTCTACGTCGCGGCGACTCGCGCCCGGGAGATGCTCGTCGTCAGCGTCTGGAAACAGGGGAAGAGCGAGAACGCCCAGGGCCCGTGGTGCGCGCTGGCGCCGTACCTGACGGAGGAGCTCCCCGAGCCGGGACCCTCCCCGGCCGCGCCCGAGCCCGTGCCCTTCGCGGCCGTCGGCCGGGAGCTCGAGGCGTTCCGGGACGAACGGGTCCGTCGACGGCAGGCGAGCGCCGCCCCCACGTACGCCGTCGTGTCGGTGACGGACGTGGCGCATTCCGGGGAGAAACCGGCGTGGGAGTCGACCGGCCGCGGCATGTCCTGGGGACGCGTCCTCCACGGCACGCTCGAGGCCGCGATGCGAGACCCGAAGGCGGACCTGCGCCTCGTCGCCGCCAACCTGCTCGCCGAAGAGGAGCGCCCGACCGGCGATCTCGACGACGTGCTGCGAATCGTCGAAGGTGCCCGGAAGTCGTCCCTCTGGAAGCGGGCGCTCGCGTCCAGAACGCGCCTTGCCGAGGTGCCGTTTGCGCTCCCCGTCGAGGCGGCGGAGCTGAGCCGGCCGGCGGCCCCGGCGGGGACCGTCCTCCAGGGCGCGATCGACCTCGTCTTCGAGGAAGAGGACGGCTGGGTGCTCGTCGACTACAAGTCCGACACCGTCACCCCGCAGAACCGCGCGGCCCTCGAAGCCTTCTACGCTCCCCAGATCGCCCACTACCGGCGCTACTGGGAACGCCTGACCGGACGGCCGACGCGGGCGGGCCTGTTTTTCCTGCACACGGGAGAGCTCGCCATGCTCCCGAACGACTCCGCTCCGCCTTCACGCTCCACGTGAGAAGCTGAACGCCATGGAACCCGTTCCCTTCGATCTCGTCGTCATCGGCTCCGGACCGGCGGGCCAGAAAGCGTCGATCGCGGCCGCCAAACTCGACAAGAAGGTGGCCGTGATCGACCGCAAGGAGATGGTCGGGGGCGTCTGCCTTCACACCGGGACGATCCCGTCGAAGACGCTCCGCGAGGCGATCATGTACCTGAGCGGGTTCCGGGAAAAGAGCTTCTACGGCAAGGACTACGCGGTCAGCCGCGAGATCACCGTCGCGGACCTGGCCTTCCGCGTCCAGAAGGTGCTCGAGCGGGAGATGGAGGTCGTCCGGGCGCAGCTCGCCCGCAACCACGTCGTGACCGTGCACGGAGCCGCGCGCTTCGTCGATTCCCACACGGTCGAGGTCGCGTCGGTCGAGGGGCCGACGCTGCTGCGCTCGGAGCACATCCTGATCGCCTGCGGCACCCGGCCGGCGCACAACGCGACGGTGCCGCTCGACGGAACGCGCGTCATCGATTCGGACCAGCTCCTCCAGGGCACGGAGCTGCCCCGGGACCTCATCGTCGTCGGGGCGGGAGTGATCGGCCTCGAATACGCATCGATGATCACGGCGCTGGGAATCAAGGTCACCGTCATCGAGCAGCGGCCGACGATCCTCGAGTTCGTGGACGCCGAGATGATCGAAGCCCTCATGTACTTCATGCGCCAGCGCGGCGCGACCTTTCGCCTCGGCGAGAAGGTCGTCTCCGTCGGCCGCGACGCGAAGGACCGCGTCGTGGCGTCCCTCGAGAGCGGCAAGGAAGTCCACGGGGGCGCGCTGCTCTACACCGTCGGCCGGCAGACCAACGCCGACATGCTGAATCTGTCGGCGGCGGGCCTGGCCGCGGACGAGCGGGGCCGGATCGCGGTCAACGAGCACTTCCAGACGGCCGTCCCCCACGTCTACGCGGCGGGCGACGTCATCGGCTTTCCGGCGCTCGCCTCGACCTCGATGGAGCAGGGGCGGCTGGCGGCCTGCCACATGTTCGGCGCGCAGTGCGCGAGCCGTCCCGAGGCGGTCCCCTACGGCATCTACACGATCCCCGAGATCTCCATGGTCGGGAAGACCGAGCAGGAGCTGACGAAGGCGAAGGTGCCGTACGAGATCGGCCTCTCGCGCTTCGAAGAGCTGGCCAAGGGCCAGATGCTCGGCGTCGAAACGGGGCTGCTGAAGCTGCTCTTCGATCCGAAGACGAAGAAGCTCCTCGGCGTCCACATCTTCGGCGAGCGCGCCACCGAGATCGTCCACATCGGCCAGGCGGTGCTCGCGTTCGGCGGCACGATCGACTACTTCCGCGACGCCGTCTTCAACTACCCGACGATGGCGGAGGCCTACAAGGTGGCGGGGCTCGACGGATTGAACCGGCTCTAGATCCGCCGCCCCGGCGGCGAAGGCCCGCCCGACCCGGGCGCCGACCCGGGGGATCCCGCCCGCTCGAGCTAGATGTGAATTCTCAAGACGTTGTTCACTGTGCCGGCGCCCGCTTCGTGAAGCGACCCCTGAAACTGCCGCGCCCCGGCACGTAGGGGCGCCCCTTGCGGGCGCCCCCTCCTGGGCCCATCGAGGGGCGGCACGCGAATCGTCAGCGTGTCAGCGGGCGGCCACAAGGGCCGCCCCTACGGCCCGGGTCTAGAAACGACAGCTAGAAGGCGCGATTCAGGTAGAGGTACGCCGAGCTGAAGCTGCCGGAACGGCCGTAGCCGACGAAGAACGGTCCGAGGATCGTGTCCGCGACGACGAACACGCTGCCCGCGGACTTGAATCCGGAGAAGGAGACCGGGGCATCGAAGGCCCAGGTGTTTCCGCCTTCGATCGACACGCCCACCGACAGGTTTTTGACGATGAGCCCGCTCGTGCTCGAGAGGCGGTAATAGAGAAGCCCCGTCGCCAGCGCATAAGTGTTGCCCGACAGCTGCTCCTGCGGCCTGCCGGACAGCCGGAAGAGGCCGCCCAGGTAAAACTGGTCGTAGAACGGAACGTCCGTGCCGACGCCGGATCCGCCGATGACCTTGAGGAGCCCCGTCCAGCGGCCGATCGTCTGGACGCCGATCGCCCCGGCCTCGAGACGGTCGTAGTTGAACGTGTCCCCCATGCCCGTGCGCCCCAGGACGAAATTCACGTCGGCGAGGTAGCCCGAGTGCGGCAGGTTCACGTTGTCGAGCTGGTCGACCTCGAAGTTCGACACGAACGCACCTTCGTCCCACGAGAAGTCCGGGAAGATCGGCACGCCGACCTTGCGCGTCCCGACGCCGTAGCCGCGATAGTAGCCGGTGCGCAGCTCCCCCCAGGTTCCGAAGTCGTAACCGAGGTCGAACCCGCCTCCGCCTCGCGTGACCTGGTACGTGCCGACGGGCTCGGCTTCGATGAACGCTTCGCGGCGCTGCTGATTCCAGTAGGCGTGCGGCGAGACGAAGAAATGCCCCTCGTAGTTGAGCGGCTGGAAGAACCGCGTCCTGAAATCGAGCGGACTGCCGATCGTCAGGGTCGTCTTCCACTGGCCTCCGAGACGGTTGAGCTCGGTCGCGTCGATGAGCGCGACGACGCCGAACGAGGTCGAGAACTGGAAGTCCGTGGCGAGCGAGAGCCCCAGCTTCAGGTACGTCGGCCCCCAGGACTTGGGCGTCGCCGCGATGCGCAGGACGTTCTCTTTGTTCTCCTCGGTGATCGAGTAGCTGACGATCTCGAAGATCCCCATCGCGTAGATCCGCTTCAGATCGTTGCCCAGGACTTTCGTGTCGAGGACCTGCCCGGCCTTCGACTGCACCAGGTATGCGATGCGCCTCGGATCGACCTCCGGCACCGGCTCGATGACGATCTTGTCGATGTACGGCAGCGGCGGCAGCGTGGCGTCATGTCCCCGTTTCCAGACGCTGTACACGCTTTCGGGCTCCGACCAGGCTTCAAGCTTCGCCCGGTCGGCTTCCGCCGCCTTGTAACCGAGCGGGATCATCTGGGTGCCCTTTTCGAAGTCCGCGGACGTGTACCCGTGGAGGTCCGGCGTGATGACCAGGGTGGCGAGTTTGGCCGACTCCATCGTATTCTGCTGGAGGGGAAGGTCGATGAGCCGGCCGATCATGGCGCCGACGTTGGTCGGCTTGGCCGCAACCTCGGCTCCGGAGGAGCCGACGTTGACCGCGATCACGATGTCGGCGCCCATGGCCCGGACCGTCTGCACCGGAAGGTTCTCGGACTCGCCGCCGTCGATCAGGACGTGGCCGTCGATCTCGCCCGGAGTGAAAATGGCCGGAATGGCCATGCTTGCCCGCATGACCCTCGAGAGGTTTCCCTTCGACATCACGTAGGGCTGGCCGGTCTGGATGTCGGTCGCCACCGCCCGGAAGGGAATCCGAAACTCGTCGAAATTCGCCACGCTCGAGCAGGGCAGGGTCGCGCTCTGAAGGACGAAGCCGAGCTTGCTGCCGGCCACCAGGCCCGGCGGCAGCTTGAGGCCCTTGAGGTCGATACCGAACTCGAGCGGGATCAGGTGGTCGAAGTCGTCTTCTTTCTGGCGGAAGGACTGCTGGGCGCGCTCGGGCGCGTCCTCGAAGAGGGTCGCCCACTTGATCGACTTGATCAGCTTCTCCATCTCGTCGGGCGTGAAGCCGCATGAATAGAGGCCGCCGATGATCGAGCCCATGCTCGTGCCCGCGACGTAGTCGATCGGAATGTGGAGCTCCTCGAGCATCCGGATGACGCCGATGTGGGCCATCCCGCGCGCGCCGCCGCCGCCGAGGGCGAGGCCGATCCTGGGCCGGGCCGGAGGTGGCTGCGGGGCAGGCGCGGCCTGTCCGGTCAGAATCGAGGGTTCGAGAAGCGTGAGCAGACCGAGGGCGAGGATCCCCGTCGAACGGCGATTCATGCTGCCGCGAAGCCTAGCAGCATCCCGACCGGATGTGTCGTCGCGGAAAGCATCGCGGCCGGAATCTTCGAATGGAGGCAAGCCACGATGGGACTCCTCGGCTGGATCAGCTTCGGCCTCGTCATGGGAGCGCTCCTCGGCGCCATCCTCGTGCTCCGGACCTACCGGAAGACCTGGCCCGGCGCCTTCTCGCCGCGGGCGGCCTGGCACGCGGTGCACCAGTATGTGAACCGGGCGTCCGCGCCCTGCCGGCGCATCCGGACCGGCGACCCGCAACGCCGGCAGGGACGTCCGCTCCGGCCGTAGACCCAGGTGCGCTCGCCCGTCAGGCTCGGACGCGTCGTGCGCGCTCCGCCGCGGAGATTCGCCGTCATGAGCGCGCGGGCCTTCGTGAGAATCGAGCCGAGCTCGCGGTGGGCGAGGGTAGCGACGAGCGCAAACGGATCGATTCGGCAGAGAAAGAGCGTCTCGGACTTGTAGACGTTGCCGATCCCGGCGACGGCCGACTGGCGCATCACGGCCTCTCCGATCTCGAGTTCCCCGAGAGTCCGGAGCCGGCGCCCGGCCTCGTCGAGGTCGAAGTCCGGAGCGAGGATGTCCGGGCCGAGCCCCGACAGCTGCGCGTCGCGGGAGAGCTCCGCCGGAGCGAGCAGGCGCACGAGGGGCGCGCCGAAGCAGACCGTCACGAAATCCTCCGTCGCCAGAACGACCCGCGCCTGGCGGCGCGGCTTCTGCCAGCGCTCCCCGGGACGGTAGACGTGCCACGAGCCCGTCATCCTCATGTGAGTGTGGAGGACACGTCCGTCGTCGAACTCGACGAGGAGGTTCTTGCCGCGCGCCTCGACCCTCTCGACGCGGCGGCCCTCGAGCCCCGCACCCGCGATCCGGGGCAGCGGCGACTCGACCGCGGTGAGCGTCTTTCCATCCAGTACCCTCGAGAGCGTCCGGGCGGTCCGAAAGATCGTGTCGCCTTCGGGCATCTTCAGCCGTCCGCCGGCGTCCGCCGGACGTCCGCGGCCGGCGACATCCGTTTCAGATAGCCGCGCGAGCCGACGAAGAACCCGGCGTCGGACATGTGGGGGGCGAGCGGCGACTCGCGGGGATCGCGCCCGTCCACCCTCCCGACGAGCACGGCGCGCCGCCGGCCCGTCTCGACGAGCCTCGAAAGCGCCCGGACGAGGTCCCGCGCCGCGGCGCCGCGGGCCGGCTCCTCGGACGGAAGAAACGTCAGGAGGTTGGTCTCCGCCCGGCCGATCCAGGCGAGAAGCTCGCCGTCCCGCAGGACGACTTGCGCTCCGGCCGCCCGCTGCGGACGCGCCTCCCCCGCCGAGGCGGGCCAGGCCAGCGCGGCGCCCCAGGGGTTGGCCGGGTCCGTCGCGGCAAGAACGATCGTCTGCGAGTCTTCGGACTCGGGGGCCTCGCGCTGGCCGCGCAGCCGGTCGTCCGCGCCCGGAAGCGCGAACTGGGTCGCGCCGAGGCCCGCGACGAAATAACCGCGGCGCACCTGCCCCGCGTCCTCCATCGCCTTCAACACCGGATACACGGACGCGAAACCGCCGGCGATCCCTTCGGCCGCGGCGGCCTCGCGCGTCACGACGCCGTGCCGCTCGAGCAGGGCGCGGACGAGCGCGGCGCGCCTTTCCGTCTCGGTCGGCGGCTTCCGCGCCGGGCCGGGCACGAGCGCCCAGCGGCCTTCGCTTCCCGGCGGGCCGAGCCGGCGCGAGCGGAAGGCTCCGCCCCGCACGCGGCGGGCGCTCTTCGCCGACGATCCGCGCAGCATCGAGCGCAGGGGCGCGAGCGTGTCGTTGGAGACCTCCCCCGCCCAGACGAGGTCCCAGAGGGCCTCGACGAGATCGCCGGCGAAGCCGCCCGTCTCGGCCGCGAGGTCGGGGAAGAAGAGCGCGCCGCGCGCGCGGCGCAGGAGCTCGCGGACTTTCTCCGCGAGCTCGCCCTCCGCCGGTTCTGGCAGCGGCGCCAGGAGCGCCGCGCGGTCCGTCAGGTACAGGGACACGCGGCCGTCCGACGGGCCGAGAGGTTCGAGGCCCCGCCAGACGATCTCGCCCGAGGCGAGGAGAAAGTCGAGGTCGGCGGGTCGATACCGCTCGATGCGCGCCGGCAGGACTTCGGTCTCGAGCGCGGACGCCGGAATGGGAGCGCCCTGGAGCTGTTCGACCGCGGAAAGGAGCGCCTCCAGCCCGGCGCGCGGCTGCGCCACGCCCTGCCACTGCGCCAGGAATCTTGAAAACGCGGCCGGCTCGACCGGCTCGACCTCGCGCCGCAGCTTCGCGAGCGACCGCCGCTTGATCGCCCGCAGGACCCCTGCATCGCACCACTCGCGCGAGGTTCCGCCGGGAAGGAAATCGCCCTCGAGCACGCGGCCGCGCTCGGCGAGTCGGTCGAGCGCCAGGCGCACGACGCCGACGGCGAGGCCGAACCGCGCCGCCGCGTCCTCGAGGCGGAACGGGCCGTGTGTTCGCGCGTGACGGGACAGGAGGTCCGACAGCGGGTCTTCGACCGGCTCGAGAAACGCCTCGGGAAGGCCCGGCGGCGGGACGACGCCGAGCGCGTCGCGCAGCCTCGCGGCGTCCTCCGCGGCGGCCAGTCGCGCTTCCCCCGCGATCCGCACGGCGATCACGCGGCGCTCCTTCGTCAGCGCGGCGAGCCACGCCCGGACCTGCCCGGGCGACTCGCAGCGGGCGCCGATCTCCTCTGCGGACAGGTCTCCGAGCGAGAGGAGCAGGTCGTGGACGCCGTCCGCGTGCCGCACCCGCCGTCCCTCGAGCCGCTGGAGCGAGGCTTCGAGCGAGGTGATCGCTTGCGGGTCGAGGAGCTCGCGCAGCTCGGCCTCGCCGAGGAGCTCCTTCAACTGCGCCTGGTCGACCGACAGCGCCTGCGCCCGGCGCTCGGCGAGGGGAGCGTCGCCGTCGTAGATGAAGTTCGCGACGTACGAGAAGAGAAGCGACCCGGCAAAGGGCGAGGGCGTGCGCGAATCGACCGTGACGATCCGGATCCGGCGGGAGGCGATCTTCCGCAGGATCTCGACGAGGCCCGGGAGGTCGAAGACGTCGCGCAGGCACTCGCGGTAGGTCTCGAGGATGATGGGAAACGACCCGTACCGCGAGGCCACGGCGAGCAGGTCGGCGGCGCGCTTGCGCTGCGCCCAGAGCGGGCTGCGGCGGCCCGGGTGCCGCCGAGGAAGGAGAAGCGCCCGCGCGGCGTTCTCGCGAAAGCGCGCCGCAAAGAGCGAGGTCTGGCCGAGGTTGCGCACGACCACGTCCTCGACCTCGTCGGACGCCGGAAGGAACAGCGCCGTGTCGGGCGGCTCGTCGGACTCCGGGATCCGGAACACCATGCCGTCGTCGGACCAGAGCGCCTCGACGTCGGCGGCGCTCGACTCCTTGAGCCGTGCGAGGACGGCCGTGGCCCAGGGCGCATGGACCCGCGCGCCCCATGGCGACAGGATGCAGACCCGCCAGTCGCCGATCTCGTCCACGTAACGCTCGACGACGAGCGTCCGGTCGCTCGGCACCTCCCCCGTCGCCTCGCGCTGATCGCGAAGATACGCCACGAGGTTCGTCGCGGCGCGAGGGTCGAGGCCGTGCGCGTCCCGCAGACGCCGTTCGGCGTCGGCACCCTTCGCGGCCGAAAGTTCGCGCGACAGCTCGCCGATCGCCGCGCCGAATTCCGGGGGCCGCCCCGGCCGGTCGCCGTGCCAGAAGGGCATCTTCCCGGGAAGGCCGGGCGCCGGCGTCACGAGGACACGGTCGTGCGTGATCTCGTCGATCCGCCAGGAGGAGGCGCCGAGCACGAAGACGTCGCCCGGCTGCGACTCGAACACCATCTCCTCGTCGAGCTCGCCGACCCGGAGACTCCGGCGCGCGTCTCCGCCGGCGAGGAACACGCCGTAGAGGCCCCGGTCCGGGATCGTCCCCGCGTTGACGACCGCCACCCGGCGCGCCCCTTCGCGTGCGCGCACCTGCCCGCCGACCCGGTCCCAGGTGACGCGGGGCCGGAGCTCCGCGAACTCGTCCGAGGGATAGCGGCCCGAGAGCATGTCGAGCACGCCCTCGAAAGACGCTCGGGGAAGCTCCGCGAAGGGCGCCGCGCGCCGCACCAGGCGATAGAGGTCTTCGACACGGACGGGATCGGTCGCGACGATCGCCACGATCTGCTGCGCGAGCACGTCGAGCGGATTGCGCGGATAGGTCGTCTCCTCGACCTTGCCCTCGGCCATCCTCGCGGTGGCCGCGGCCGCCGCGAGGAGGTCGCCCCGGTACTTCGGGAAGAGGATCCCCCGCGAGGCCACACCGACGCCGTGGCCCGCCCGCCCGATGCGCTGGAGGCCGGAGGCGATCGAGGGCGGCGCCTCGATCTGGACGACGAGGTCGACGGCGCCCATGTCGATGCCGAGCTCGAGGGAGGAGGTCGCGACGATCGCGGGAAGCTGGCCGCGCTTCAACCGGTCCTCGATCTCGAGCCGCTTCTCGCGCGAGATCGACCCGTGGTGCGCGAGCGCGATCTCCTCCCCGGCCATCTCGTTCAGGGCCCCCGCCAGGCGCTCCGCGAGGCGCCGGCTGTTGGCGAAGATCATGGTCGACCGGTGGGCGCGGACGAGCTCGACCAGGCGCGGGTAGATCGACGGCCAGATCGAGCGCCGCGCCGGACCGGCGGAGGCCGGCCCCGACGGGATCTCGTCGAGCGCCTCGCCGATTTTCGCCATGTCCTCGACCGGCACCTCGACCGTCAGCTCGAGGACCTTGCGGCTGCCCGCGTCGACGATCTCGACGGGCCGCGCCGTCCAGGAGCCGCGCCGGCCGGCGATCTCTCCCCCGCCGAGGAGGCGGGCGATCTCCTCGAGGGGGCGCTGTGTCGCCGAGAGGCCGATTCGCTGGAGCGGCCGTTCCCCTTGCCGCAGCTCCTCGAGCCGCTCGAGCGAGAGAAAGAGGTGCGCGCCGCGCTTGCTCGCCGCGATCGCGTGGATCTCGTCGACGATGACCGTCTCGACCGACGCCAGGGCCTCGCGCGCCTGCGAGGTCAGCAGCAGGTACAGCGACTCCGGCGTCGTGATCAGGATGTCGGGCGGTGTGCGCGCGATGCGGGCCCGCTCCGCTGCGGTCGTGTCGCCCGACCGGATGGCGACGGAAGGGATGCGGTGCGCCGCGCCGAGGCTCGCGGCCGTCACCGCGATCCCGGCGATCGGCGCGCGGAGATTGCGCTCCACGTCGACGGCGAGGGCCTTGAGCGGCGAGACGTAGAGGACCCGGCAGCGCTCCTTCTTCCCGGGCTCGGGCGCGAACATGAGACGGTCGATCGCCGCCAGGAACGCCGCGAGCGTCTTGCCCGAGCCGGTCGGGGCGAGGAGCAGCGTCGAGCGCCCGGCCTGAATGGACGGCCAGCCCTTCACCTGGGCCGCCGTCGGCGAAGCGAAGGACGCGCGGAACCACTGCTGGACGGGGACGCGAAAGCCCGACAGGGGGTCTCGACTCACGGCGGCATTCTACGGGCGGGCCGCCGAGGGATACGATCGCCGGCCGTGGAGGAATCCGTTCCGGAGGCCGCCTTTCTCGAAGACGCGGCCCTGCAGTTGCGAAAGTACAAGAATCTCGCGGACCGGGCGTTGGCTCAGGTCCGGGCCACCGACCTCTTTCGCGCCGTCGACCCGGAGTCGAACAGCATCGCCGTCGTCATGAAACACCTCTCGGGCAACATGCGCTCGCGCTGGCGCGACTTCCTGAACTCCGACGGCGAGAAGCCCGATCGCAATCGCGACACCGAGTTCGAGCTCGACGCCGGCGACACGCGGGACGCGCTCCTCGAGCGATGGGAGGCGGGCTGGCGGCTGCTCTTCGACGCCCTCGCCGCGCTTTCGCCAACCGACCTCCTGCGGACCGTCTCGATCCGGCGGGAGCCTCACACGGCGATGCAGGCGATCAACCGCCAGCTCACGCACTACGCCTACCACGTCGGGCAGATCGTGCTTCTGGCGCGGCACTTCGCGGGGAAGGACTGGGTCTCGCTCTCCATCCCGAAAGGGAAATCGCGGGAGTTCGAAGTGGCGAAGAGCGGGCGGACGTTCGACGTCCGCGGAGAAAACGGGTGACGGGAGCGCCGCCGCTGCCCGCCCGGCCGCCCGACTCGTCCGGTACGGTCGCGGTCGGGCATCCCGCGGCTCCCGGCCGCCGTCTTCATCCTGTGACGAACGGGAGAACCGAGAATCGACACGCTACCCCGGGATATCTGGGGTCCCCCTCGCCAGCGCCTGTTCCGCGATCCGCCGCGCCGCGGCGTCCGTCGTGATCCCCTGCGCCTCGGCGAGCGCGTAGACGCTCTCGAGGGTCGCGCCGATGCGGAGGACCTCCTGCCGGGCGCGCTCCGGCGGCCAGCCGAGCGATTCCTGGCCGGTGATCCCGACGGCGCCCCCGGCGTTGATCACGAAGTCGGGCGCGTAGAGGATCCCCCGGGCCCGGAGGCTCTCGGCGTCCTGCGGCTCGCCGAGCTGGTTGTTGGCGGCCCCGGCGACCGCCCGGCAGCGAAGGCGCGGAATCGTCCCGGCGTCGAGGATGCCGCCGAGCGCGCACGGGGCGAGGACGTCGCACGGCGTCTCGAGAACGACCGCCGGGTCGAGGAAGGCGAGCCCTTCGTCGCGCTGGCGGCGCACCGAGGTTTCGTCCACGTCGCTGAACGCGAGCGCCGCGCCCGCCGCGCGCAGCCTTTGGATCAGAGCACTGCCCACGCTGCCCGCCCCCTGGACCACGATTCGGCGGCCCGAGAGCGACGCGTCGCCGTAAAGGCGCGCGCACGTCGTCCGAATGCCGGCCTCGACGCCGAGTGCCGTCCAGCCCGAGGAGTCGCCCGCGCCGCCGTGCGCGGGCGACCGGCTGAAGACGTAGGGCGCGCCGGTCTCGGCGATCACGTCCATGTCCCGGGAAGAGGTCCCGACGTCGGCGCCCGTCCAGAACCGGCCACCCAGCTCCCGGATGAACGAGCCGTAGCGGCGCAGCAGCCCGTCGCGCCGGGCGGCTTCGAGGCCGGGGGGCACCGCGAGCACGGCCTTGCCTCCTCCGCGCGGAAAGCCCGCGGCGGCCCATTTGCAGGTCATGCCCTCGGACAGACGCTCGGCGTCGCGCCGGGCCGCCGCGAGGTCGGGATACGTCTTCCACCGCGTGCCGCCGGTGGCCGGCCCCAGTCTCGACGAGTGCAGGGCGATGAAGATCGTCGCGCCGGTCTCGGCGTCCAACCGCTCGATCAACTCTTCGCCGTTCCAGCTCATCTCACAGCCACCGGCGCACGCGCGCCTTGTACCGATGATAGCTCTCGCCGAACTTCGTCCCGAGGTACGCCTCCTCGCGGGCGATGACGAGGCGCGAAAGGAGGACCACCGCGACGGGAACCGACAGCAGCGGCCAGAGCGCGTTCCAGAACAGGGCGAAGCCCGCGAACGCGATCGCCAGACTCAGGTACATCGGGTTGCGCGAGAAACGGTAGGGGCCGCCGAAGGCGAGCGCGACCGTCGGCCGCGTCGGGTTGGGGCTCGTGCCGGCGGCGCGGAAGGTCAGGACCGCCCACGCGGCGATTCCGAGGCCGAATGCGAACAGGAAAACACCCAGCGCGCGGGCCTCGAGAGCGTGACCCGGCCAGACGGACACCGGCCACCACCGGAAGAGCAGAAATCCTCCCCCGAGCGCGAGCGCGAAGATCGCGGGCGGCGGGAACTTCACTCCCGAGGTGGCGGGTTTCGGCACGTTCGTCACGCGCTCGCCCCTTCGGAAGCGCTCGGCGCCGCCATGTGGCGCGCCGCGACCTCCAGTGCCTCGTCGAGACCGCGAACGAAATTGTCCCGCCCGTACTCGTCGAGTTTCCCGGCGCGCTCGAGGGCCGTGCGCGGCTGCGCCTGGATCCCCGAGATCAGGAACCGGATCCCCTGGTGAGAGAAGGAGCGGAAGAGGTCGTCCAGGACCCGGATTCCGGACGCGTCGATCGCCGGGACGTTGCGCATCCGCAGGACGAAGACCCGGGGTTTCCTGGCCACGAAATGAAGAACGTCCTTGATCTTGTCGGCCGCCCCGAAGAAGAAGGGCCCGTTGACCTCGTAGACCTCGACGCCGGCAGGGATGGTTCGCCGCGCCACGCCCTCGGTGTCTCCCTTCATGGTCCCGTCGGGCGCGTCCTTCCATTCCTGCGTGAAGATCCCGACGCTCGTCACGTCCGCCATGCGCTTCATGAAGAGGAAGGCGGCGAGCACGACGCCGACCTGGACGGCCACCGTCAGGTCGACCAGCACGGTCAGCAGGAACGTCGTCAGGAGCACCGCAACGTCGCTCTTGGGAGTCCGGAAGAGCTGGGTGAACGCCCGCCACTCGCTCATGTGGTACGCCACGACGACGAGAATCGCGGCGAGCGTCGGCAGCGGGATGAGGCGGGCCCATTTCCCGAGAAAGAGGAAAGCGAGGGCCACGACGGCCGCGTGCGTGATCCCGGCGATCGGGGTCCGGCCACCGCTCTTGACGTTGGTCGCCGTTCGAGCGATCGCTCCGGTCGCCGGGATCCCGCCGAAGAGTCCGGAGGCGACGTTGGCAAGGCCCTGCCCGACGAGCTCGACGTTGGACTTGTGCCGGCTGCCGATCATGCCGTCGGCGACGACGGCCGAGAGCAGCGATTCGATCGCCGCGAGCAGCGCGACGGTCATCGCCGAGGGGAAGATCTCCCGCACGCGTTCCAGTGTCACTTCGGGAATGTGCGGCGCCGGGATCGAGGCGCGGATCTCGCCGAACCGCGTCCCGATGGTTTCGACCGGAAGTCCGAGCCAGGCGACGGCGGCCGACGCCGCGAGGATCGCGACGATCGGCCCCGGGATGGTGCGCGAGACCCTGGGCCAGCCGACGAGGATTGCGAGCGACCCCGCGGCCACGCCGATCGCCGCGGGCGACGCCGTCGAGAGGCTCGCCGCGTATGCGTCCCACTTCGCCACGAACGGCACGGGAATCGTTTCCATCCGCAGGCCGAGAAAATCCCGGACCTGGGACGAGAAGATGATCACCGCGATCCCGCTCGTGAAGCCGGTCACGACGGGATAGGGGATGAACTTGATCGCCGCGCCGAATCGCGCGAGGCCCAGGATCATCAGGAGCACCCCGGCGATGACGGTGCAGATCGTCAGCCCGTCCACGCCGTAGCGCGCGACGATGCCGTACACGATGACGACGAACGCCCCCGTCGGACCGCCGATCTGGACGCGGCTGCCGCCGAGAAACGAGATCAGGAAGCCGGCGACGGCCGCCGTGACGAGCCCCTTCTCGGGGGAGACTCCGGAGGCGATCGCGAACGCGATCGCGAGCGGGATGGCGACGATCCCGACCACGACGCCCGCCTGGAGATCCGCGAGGAGCTGGCGCCGCGTGTAGCCCGAAAGCGTGGTGAAGGTCTTGGGAAGCCAGGCGCTCGTCACGCTCCGCTATCTTAAGGGGTCGGCCGGCGCTCGAGGACGCGAATGAGGGCGCCGCGATCTCCCGCGGCCGGCTCCAGGGCGACCGTCGCGTAGTCCCGAGCAATCTCGGCGGCGATCGCCTGCCCGTAGTCGACGCCGAAACGCGCCGCCGCCCAGCCCGGCGGGGTCTCGGCCACGAGGACCATGAACGTCGGACCGGCCGATCGAATTCGTCCCGCCACGACGAGCTCGGCGGCGGGATCGAGGTGGCCGGGCAGGATCTGCTCCTGGCGCAGGGGATTGGCGAGCCCGGTCGCGAAGTTGAAGAGGCCCGCCTCCGGCAGGCCCGCGAGCGTGTCCCCGGGTCGCGCGCGCGCGCGAAGCAGGTCGAGCGTCTGGCGCACGGCCTCGGCCCGCACGGGAGAAAGGCTCAGCGAACCGGCGGCTGTTTGAACGGCCACCCGGGGCTGCGCACGCCGGGCCCGGTCCAGCCGGACCAGTCCGGCCGCGGCGAGGGCCAGGAAGCCCGCGGCGAGGGCGCGACGGAGCGCCGCCGGCCGCGCCGCGCGAGGCGCCAGCACATCGAGACCCAGGACGGCGGCCGTTGCCGCGAGCCCGGGCAGCGCCAGGATCGAATACGGCGTCGTGACGAAACCGTAGGCCAGGTTGAGCGCGACGCGGGAGGCGAGGAGCGCGGAGAAGGCGAAGAGAAGCAGGCGCGCGCGGCCGCGTTCGTCCCGCGGCCCGCGCGCGGCGAGGGCGAGCGCGGATGCGGCCGCGACGAGCGGCATCGGCGAGAGGAGCGGAGGAAGCCGGTCCTCGATTCCCCCGCCCGTCAGCGTCGCCGCGAAGGCCACCCCCGCCGCCAGCAGCGCCCACCACACGGCCTCGCCGGCGGCGACGCGACCCTCGCGCACCGACGACCGCGCGACGAGGAGCGCCGCGCCCAGACAGAGCAGGTCCAGGAACGACGCGGTCGCGACGCGCGCGAGCGAGGTCCCCGGGGCATCCAGGCCGGAGATGAGCCGGTAGACCTGCCGCCACTCGGGCGGCGGCGCAAAGAGAACGAGGGGTCCCTCGGACACGAGCTCGGCCCACGACACGCCTCGAAAGGCGAAGGCGTAGCCGGCGGCGGCGATGAACGCTCCGGAGGCGAGGATCGCCGCGGTCCGGCGCCGGGCAGACCGGGCTTCTTCGCCGCGCAGGGCGCCGAGCAGGAGGGCTGCCGCGGCCGCCGCTCCGATCTCGGCCTTGGCGAGCAACGCGAACGCGAGGGCGAAGGAGGAGAGCGTCGCCCGGCCGCGCGAAGCCGGCCCCGAGGCGGCGGCGAGGCAGGCGAAGCCTCCCGCGACGGCAAAAAGCGCCGCGAACGCATACGGAAAGAGAAACGCTCCTCCGTTCGGGGCTCCGATGCAGATCGCCGCGGCGACCGAGACCGCCACGCCGGCGGCGAGCGGGGAGCCCGCACGTCGGGCCAGCCGATACAGCGCGCAGAGAAGCACCGCCGCGGCCAGTGCGCCCATCGCCTCGAGCGCGCCGAAGCGACGCCCGAGCACGCGGATCGCCGCCGCGTTGAGCCAGGCCGCCGCGGGACCGTAGTAGAAGGCGACGTCGCGATACAGGCGCTCCCCCGCCGCCAGCCGCGCGGGGACCTGCAGCTCTCGCGAACCGTCGACGAAGGGATGGATCCACCGGTCCCAGGTCAGCCCCGCCGACGCCGCCGCGGCGAAGGCGGGGACGAGGAACCACTCCCACCGCCGGCGCGTGAGCGCCTCGCCGGTACCGGTCGCTCCGGGGGGAGGGGGCCCTGGCGGCCGGCTCACTCGATCGAGCGGATGTCCGTGAGGATGTTGTTGTTGAGGGTGATCCGCACGCGGGAGCCCTCGGGAAAGCGGAACCACTGCGTTCGCGTGACTTCGAGCTGGTAGCGCGACGTGGCTTCGCCCTCTTTCGTCTCGAACACCATGTAGTAGTTGCCGACGCTCCCGTAGCCCCGGCTATTGCCCGAGTTCGGCGCGCTCTCGCCCCTCTCGACCACGACGCAGTCGAGCATCCGGACGCCGAGGGCGGGGTCTTTCTTGCCTCCCGAGGCGCAGGCCGACAGCAGGCTCGCCGCGATCAGAATGGCCGTCAAGAACGAGTTTCGCATGGATGCCTCACCGCCTTCCAACGCTCCCGGGCGCGTTTCGATTCCGGCGGGAGGCCGGGTCCGGGAGGCTATTCTACGGGGGCCCCGATGAGCGATCCCCGCCGGAATCCCGAACCGCCGGGCCGGACACCCGCGACGGCGCACGCCTCCGCACTCGAGCGCTGGAGCTGGGCCCTCTACGACTTCGCCAACACGATCTTCTCGATGAACATCGTGACCCTCTACTTCGCCGTGTGGATCGTGACGGAGCGCGGCGCGAGCACGACGGCCTACTCGGCGGCGACGAGCCTTTCGTCCGTGGCGGTCCTGTTTCTCGCCCCCTGGGTCGGCGCCGCCTCGGACGCCTCGGGCCGCCACAAGGCGTGGGTCGTGGGGTTCACCCTCGCCTGCGTCGCGGCGACGCTCGCCTTCTCTCCGCTCGCCCGCGCGAACCTGCCCGCCGGAACCGGGCTCCTCGTCCTTCTCGCCGCGTTCGCGCTCGCCAACGCCGCCTACCAGCTCGCCCTGCCTCCGTACAACGCGATGCTCTCCGAGCTCGCGCGGCCGTCGGACCGCGGCCGGCTCTCGGGCATCGGGACGGCGCTCGGATACGTCGGCTCGATCGCGGGCGTCCTCCTCGTCGGGCCGTTCGTCACGGGCGGCCGGGGGCTGACCGCCGGTGGTCGCCAGGCTGCATTCACGCCGACGGCGCTCCTCTTCCTGCTCTTCGCCCTGCCGTTCTTCGTCTTCTGCCGCAACCGCGGAAGCCGCGGTGCCGGCCCGGCGGCGGTGCGGTGGGCCTCGATCACGGGCGAGCTCGCCTCGGCCTTTCGGGACGCGGGGCGTCACCGCGGCCTCCGGCGCTTCGTCGTCGCTTCGTACTTCTACCAGGACGCCCTCGGCACCGCGATCTCGTTCATGGCCCTCTATGCCGTCACCGTGCTCGGGCTGCCGACCGGCGGCGAGATCCGCCTCTTCGTCACGCTGACGATCCCCGCGGTGGCCGGGGCGGCGCTCGCGGGCCTCGCGTGCGACCGGTGGGGGCCGCGCCGGACGCTCGCCGCCGTCCTCGCCGCCTGGATCGCGGGACTCTCGGCGATCGCGCTCGCGCCCTCGCTCGACAGCTTCTGGATCGGCGGCGTGATCGTCGGCCTCGCCTTCGGCGGGATCTGGTCCGCCGAGCGCCCGCTCCTCCTGACGCTCGTGCCCGCCGGCGAATCCGGCCGCTACTTCGGACTGCTCGCCCTCTCGGCCCGGGCGGCGGCGATCGTCGGGCCGCTCGTCTGGGCCGCGATCGTCGACGGGCTCGCCGCGCCGCTCGGCCGCAACGTCGCGTACCGGCTGGCCGTCGTTTCGCTCGCCGCGATGATGGCTGTGGCGCTGTGGCTCCTCCGGGGCGTCCCGGACCGGGAGGCGCCCGCGGAGATCCCGGCCGCTTAGATAGAATGCCGTCCCGAAGCATGAACACACGAAGCGCGCGCATCTCTCTCGTCGGTCTCGGCCCGATCGGCATCGAAGTCGGCAAGGCCCTCGTGCACCGGGAGGGCGTGGAGCTCGCGGGAGCCGCGGACCCGGCGCCGGAGAAGGCCGGCCGGCCGCTGGCGGAGCTTCTCGAAGGCGGGTTCCCCGGCGTGACGGTGTCGCCCTCGGCCGCCGCGCTCTACGCGCAGACGGCGGGCTCGCGCCACCGGGGCGACGTGGCGGTGCTCTGCACGGGCTCGCGTCTCCACGCGATGCTGCCGCAGATCGAGGAAGCGATCGCGGCCGGGCTTCACATCGTTTCGACCTGCGAAGAGCTGGCGTATCCGGAGCTGCGTCACGCGCCCATGGCCCGGCAGATCGACAAACTGGCGAAGGCGAAGGGCGTCGCCGTCCTCGGCACCGGCGTCAACCCCGGGCTCGTGATGGACCGACTGGTGCTCGCCGCGGCCGGGGCCTGCGTCCGCGTCGATTCGGTCCGGGTGACGCGGGTCGTCGACGCCGCCAAGCGGCGCGGCCCCCTGCGGGCGAAGGTCGGGGCCGGGCTCACCCGCGACGAGTTCCTCGCGGGCGTGGCGGCGAAGAAGCTCGGCCACGTCGGGCTTTCGGAGTCCGCGGCGATCATCGCGCTCGGGCTCGGGCTGCCGATCCACGAGATCACCGAAACGATCCATCCCGTCCTCGCCGAGCGCGAGACCGACGGCATCGCGGCGGGCCGCGTGCTCGGACTCCACCAGGTCGCGCTCGTCCAGGCTGGAGACGAGGTGAAGGTCGTTCTCGACCTGACCATGGCCGTGGCCGCGCCCGATCCCGCCGACCGGATCGACATCGAGGGCGACCCTCCCCTCCACCTGACCGCGGCCGGCGGCTTTCACGGGGATCGCTCGACGATCGGCACGGTCGTCAACGCGATTCCGTTCATCGTTTCGGCGCCGGCCGGCCTTCACAGCGTGGTCACGCTTCCCCTCTTCGGCCTGAGGCCCCTCCCCTAGTCCTCCGTAACGGAAGTCGCCATACGGCAGCCGGTCGCAGGGGCGGGGCTTGTCCCCGCCCGCGGGCGGCCGCAAGGGCCGCCCCGACACACGAGGGCGCGATCAAGACTTCGGTGACAGGACACGAATCTTTTCGGCGCGAGCTCGACACTCGGCCGCGCACGAAGAAAGCGGGGATACCCTCGCGGGGTGCACGTCCTCGAGCAGGCCCACGAGATCGACGCCTCGCCGGACGCGGTCTTCGCCTTTTTCTCGGATCCTGCGAACCTCGCGCGGATCACGCCGCCCTGGCTGCGGTTCCGGATCCACGGTGCGGTGCCTTCGGCGCTGGGCGAGGGAAGCCGCATCGAGTACCGCATCCGCTGGCTCGTCTTCCGGTTCCGCTGGGTCACACGCATCACGCGCTGGCGCGCCCCGTTCGAGTTTCAGGACGTCCAGGAGAAGGGCCCGTACGCCGTCTGGGTCCACACCCACCGCGTCTCGCCCGGAAACGGAAGGGTCCGGATGGACGACCGTGTCGAATACGCACTCCCCTTCGGCGCGCTCGGCCGTCTCGTCCATCGCCTGGGCGTGCGCCGGCAGCTCGAGGAGATCTTCGCGTACCGCCGGCGAGCCATCGACGAGATCTTCCCGCCCTCCGTCCGGGCCCTGGCCGGGCCGTGACCCCGGACGGGCGGCCGAATCCGTGTCGACCCTGATCCACTGGTTTCGCCGGGACCTGCGCGCCGCGGACAACACCGCGCTCGCGAACGCCGCGCGCGACGGCGACCGCGTCGTCCCGGTGTTCGTTCTCGACGATCACTATGAACGCGACCCGGACGTCGGCCCGGCCCGCTTTCGCTTCCTCCGCGAGAGCCTCGAGTCGCTCTCGGCATCGCTCGCGCGCCTGTCCGGCCGGCTCGTCCTTCGCCGCGGCCCGGCCGACCGGGCGTTGCCCGAGCTGCTGCGCGAGACCGGAGCCTCCGCCGTCTACGCCAACGCCGAGATCGGTCCGTACCCGGAGCGGCGCGACGCGAAGGCCGCCGCCGCGATCGAAGCGGCGGGCGGGCGCCTGCGTCTCTTTCCCGACGCGCTCCTCGTCGAGCCCGACGCTCTCGCTTCGGACGCGGGCGACCCGTACACGGTCTACACCCCGTTCGCCCGGAAGTGGGCGGCGGCCGAGAAGCGGGACCCCGTGGGGGCGCCCGCGTCGCTCGACACGCCGGAGCTCGCGAGCGTGCCCATCGCGAAGGTGCGCGCCTGGCGCGACGGGCCGGCGGACACGCGCGGGCCCAGGGGCGGCGAGACCGAGGCCGCCGACCTCGTCGCACGCTTCTTCTCGGGACCGGCCGCCCGCTACGCCGGGGACCGGGACCGGCCGGACCGCGAAGGCACGTCCCGGCTGTCGCCGCACCTGCATTTCGGGACGATCTCGCCGCGCTCGGTCCGCGCCGCGGCCGAGGGGTCATGGCGGGAGGCGCCGCCATCCTCCCGCGACGGCATCCGCAAGTTCGTCGCCGAGCTCGCGTGGCGTGAGTTCTACCACCACGTTCTCTTCCACTTTCCGCGCGTTTCCGAGGAAAGCTTTCGCCCGGAGTTCGACCGGATGGCCTGGAAGGAGAACGCGTCGGGTCTCGAGGCCTGGACCCGCGGGGAGACGGGCTACCCGTTCGTCGACGCCGGGATGCGCGAGCTCGCGACGACGCATTGGATGCACAATCGCGCCCGGATGGTCGCGGCGTCGTTTCTGACCAAGGACCTCCACATCCACTGGAAGAGCGGCGAGCAATGGTTCGAGCGCCGGCTCGCCGACGCGGACCTCGCGAACAACAACGGTGGCTGGCAGTGGGCCGCGGGCAGCGGAACGGACGCCGCCCCGTACTTCCGGGTCTTCAACCCCGTGCTGCAGTCCAGGAAGTTCGATCCCGAGGGCCGCTACATCCGGCGCTTCCTGCCCGCCCTCGCCCGCGTTCCCGACGCGAAGATCCACGAGCCCTGGACGCTGACGGCCGCCGAGCAGGCCGCCGCGGGATGCCGGATCGGGCTCGACTACCCTGCGCCGATCCTCGACCACGCCCGTGAGAAGGCGGTCGCCCTGGAGATGTTCGCGGCGATCCGGAAGTAGGCCCCAAAAAAAGGCGGCCCCGACTCAAAGGTCAGGGCCGGGAAGGAAGGTATCGCGTGCTGGCCTATGCAACAGGGGGCCTTTCGCGATTATTTCGATCGAGTAAATTACTGATCGGGCGAGACTTCTAGCCCCGGTCGATTTCGAAGCCGTCGGACTCCAGAGCCTCGTCCGCCGTCAGCTCGATCCGGATTCCGAGCACACTCTCGGTTTCGGCCAGGATTCTCGGGTCTTCCTCGGCGAGGAGGCGTGCGACGCCCGGGCGCACGCGGACTTGAACGATCTCGCCCGGAGTCAGGACGGCGGCCGACGACAGAAGCCGTCGCCGCAGGTCGAGGGAGACCGTCATGTCGGTCTTGACCCGGCCGCTCCCGGAGCACGCGGGGCAGGCGCGGGTCAGGACCCGCTCGAGGTTGCCCCGGGAGCGCTGCCGCGTGATCTCGATCAAGCCGAAATCCGAGACCGGCAGCAGCCGCGTGCGCGCCCGGTCCCGCGCCATCTCTTCCTGGAACCGCTCGAACAGCGCCTCCCGGTGGGCCGGGGCCTCCATGTCGATGAAGTCGACCACGATCAGTCCGCCGAGGTCGCGCAGCCGGATCTGCCGGGCCACCTCGGGGGCGGCCTCCAGGTTGAGGGCGAAGACGGTCTCCTCGAGGCCGTTCTTGCCCACGAAACGGCCGGTGTTGACGTCGATCGCCACGAGCGCCTCGGTCTGGTGGAGAACGATCGAGCCGCCCGAGGGAAGCGAAACGCGGCTCTGGAGCGCGTTTTCGATCTCGGCCTCCACGCCGAAGCGCTCGAAGAGCGGCTCGGGGCCGGAATGAAACTCGAGGCGGCGCGCGAGCCGCGGGGCGACCGCGTCGAGAAGCTCCTTCATCCGCGCGAGCGTGGCCTCGTCGTCGACCCGGATCGCGTCGCAGTCGTCCGGCAGGAGGTCGCGCACGCTGCGGAGGGCCAGGTCCAGTTCCCGGTGCAGAAGGGAGGGAGGCGACGCGCTTTCCTGCCGCCTCGCGATGCGCGCCGCCAGGTCCGTCAGGTAGCGATGGTCCGCCGAGAGCTCCTCCGCGGTCTTCCCGAGGGCGGCCGTGCGGGCGATGAGCCCCCCGCCCGCGGGGAGTGTCTCGAGCAGAGCGCGCAGGCGCTCGCGCTCCGCCGGGTCGGTGACCCGGCGCGACACGCCGGACTCGCGCGCCGACGGGAGGTACACGAGGGTCCGACCGGCGAGCGAGATCGCCGTCGAGACGCGAGGGCCCTTGGACGCCACGGGGTCCTTGGAGACCTGCACCACGATTTCCTGGCCCTCCTTGACGAGATCGTCGATGCGCGGCCGGTCGGACCGCTCCTCCGGCTCACTCGCCGCGGTCTCCGGCACCTCCTCGCCGAACTCGATTTCCTCCGGGGGCGCGGCGTCCTCCACGTACAGGAAAGCATCGCGGTCGAGGCCGATCGAAACGAAGGCCGCCTGCATGCCGGGGAGCACCCGGTGGACGCGGCCCAGGTACACGTTGCCGACGAGGCTCTGCCGGCCCCGGCGTTCGTGCACCACCTCGACGACGCGGCCGTCCTCGGTGAGGGCGACGCGCGTCTCGGGAGGCGTCGCGTTGACGAGGAGCTCTTTCCTCACGCGTTGGCGAACCGGCGGTATTCGACGCCCAGGATCAGGCCGATGGCGAGGAACGCGGTCGCGACCGAGGAGCCGCCGTAGGACACGAGCGGCAGCGGGATGCCCGTCGTGGGAGCAAGGCCGATCATCATCGACGCGTTGATGACGACCGAGAAGAACATCATCCCCGTGAGGCCGAGGACGAGAAACACTCCTCCGCGGTCGCGCGCGGTCCCGGCGAGCTTCATGGCCCGCAGGAAGAGGGCCGCGAAGAGTCCGAGAACCAGGATGACGCCGAGGAACCCCCACTCCTCGGCGATGACGGCGAGGATGAAGTCCGTGTGCTGGACCGGCAGGAACCGCAGCTGGCTCTGCGTTCCGCTTCGGAAGCCCTTGCCCGAAAATCCGCCCGACCCGACCGCGATCTTCGACTGCCGCACCTGGTATCCCGAGCCGAGAAGGTCGCTGTCGGGGTTGAGAAACGTCCCGATGCGCGCCTTCTGGTAGTCCTTGAGCAGGAACCAGCCGATGCCGAGGGCCACGGCGACGATCAGGGCGATGGCGATCCAGCCCCGCGCCGGCAGTCCTCCGAAGTACAGCCCGACGAACAGCAGCGGCAGGAACGTGATCGCCAGGCCCATGTCCGGCTGCAGGAAGACGAGGAAGACCGGCAATCCCACGATGGCGCCGAGCTTGAAGAGGGTCCCGAAGTGCAGGCGGACGTCGTCCTCGTTCTCGAAGAGATACGCGACGAGCAGCGCCGTCGCGATCTTCGAAAGCTCCGCCGGCTGAAACTGGAGCTGGCCGACGCGGATCCAGGACCGCACGTTCGCGATGCTCTCCCCGAAGAAGAGGAGGTAGACGAGGGGCAGCAGGCAAACGCAGTAGATGGCGAAGGAGAACTTCAGGAGCATCCGGTAGTCGAAGAAGATCGTGACGGTCATCCCGGCGAGCCCCACGCCGACCAGGATCGCCTGCTTGACGGCGAGCCCCTCGTAGCGGGTCCCCGTCGTCGCGGACGCGATGAAGAGCACGCCGAGCGCGGCGAGCGCCAGGGCACAGCCGAGGACCACGAGGTCGATCCGCCGCGAGCTCGGAAGCACCCGCGCGATCACGGTTTCTCCCGAAGGCCGACCGGCGCGACACCCGCGGCCGGGGCCGCCGTTCCCGCGCTCAGCGCGGTGGCGGGAGGCGTCGTGGCCGTCCCGAAGCGCGCCTCGAAGAGCGCCTTCGCCAGGGGCGCCGCCGCGAGGTTGCCGTGGCCGCCGTGCTCGACGAAGACCACGACGACCATTTGCGGGTCGTCGACCGGACCGAACCCGGCGAACCAGGCGTGGTCCTGAAGCCGCGCGCGGTCCGCGCCGGCCCGGATCGTCGCCTCGCGGCCGATGACCTGCACCGTGCCCGTCTTGCCCCCCATCTCGACGCCGTTCGCCCGCGAGCCGTAGGCCGTGCCGCCCGGCTCGTTGACCACCGCCCACATGGCGTTCTTGACGATGTCGAGCTTGTCGGGGGAAAGGCGCAGCGCGTCGCGGAACTCGGCCTTGTAGCGCAGCTGCTCGCCCGTCCGCGGGTCCTGCGAGGAGTAGAAGAGGTGCGGCGTGGGCAACCGTCCGTCCTCGACGATGCCGGAGAGGGCCCGGGCAACCTGCATCGACGTCACGAGGAGCGGCCCCTGGCCGATCGAGACCGAGATCGTCTCGCTCGGGTACCAGCGCGCGCCCCGTCGGGTCTTCGCCCACTCCTCGGATGGCACGAGGCCCGACTTCTCGTAGGCCAGGTCGACGCCGGTCGGTTGTCCGAACCCGAACGAGGTCGCGATCTCGCTGATGCGGTCGATCTCGAGGCGGCGGCCGAGGTTGTAGAAGTAGATGTCGCACGACAGCTTGATCGCGTCGCGGAGGTTGACCCAGCCGTGCCCGCCCCTCTTGTGGCAGTGGAACTCGCGACCGTAGAAGACGGCGTGGCCGGGACAGAAGATCTTCGCCTCGGGGTCGACGAGGTTCAACGCGAGCGCGCCGTAGGCCAGGAACACCTTGAAGACCGACCCCGGCGAGTACATGTTCTGGATCGTCCGGTTCTGCAGCGGCCGGTCCGGGTTCTCGAGGAGGCCCGTCCACTCCGACGACGTCACCCGGCGCGTGAACCAGTTGGGGTCGTAGGAGGGCGAGGACACGAGCGCGAGGATCTCGCCGGTCCGGGGGTCCATCGCGACGACGGTGCCCACGCGGTCCCGGAAGTACTCCTCGGCCACTTCCTGGAGCTTGAGGTCGAGCGTCAGGAAGAGGTTCTGCCCGGGCCTGGCCTCGAGCCGGTTGGCCTCCGACACCTCCCGGCCGTGCGAGTCGACGATGACGCGCCGCTCGCCGTTGGCCCCGGCCAGCAGGCGCTGGTAGGCGCTCTCGATCCCCTTCTGCCCGATCCAGTCACCCACCTGGTAGACGCCCGAGGCCGCCTTGATCTGCTCGGGGGTGGCCTCGGCGAGATACCCGAGCGCATGCGCCGCCGCGTCGCCGTGCTTGTAGAGCCGGCGCTGCGAGACCGTGATGGCGAATTCCGGGTGCTCGATCGCCCGCGCCTCGACCGCGGCCACCTCCTCGATGCCGAGGTTCTCGGCGATCGGGATCGGGACGAACTCGGGCGCCCGCAGGCCGCGCTCGACGCGCGACGCGACCTCCTCGCGCGAAAGGCCCAGGAGCTCGACCGCGAAGTCGATCGACGCCTCGATGTCCTTCGCCTCGCGGCGGTACAGGTGGAGGGTGTAGGCCGGCTCGTTCTCGACGAGAGGGGCGCCGTTGCGGTCGAGGACGTAGCCGCGCGGCGCGGTGATCTTGACCGCCCGGATGCGGTTGTTCTCCGAGAGAGAGAAGTAGTACTCGCCGCGGACGATCTGGACGAACCAGTATGCGATCGCCAGCGCCGAGAGCACCGCGCCCACCACCACGCGCGAGACTTCGACGCGGCGCACGAGCGCCTGGCGGTCTTCGCGGATCCTCAGCATGACGAGGCCGCCCTCCGCAGCTCGAGCCCGTGCGGTCTGGCTCTCATCGCAGCCTCCGGAGCTGCCGCCGCTTCCACCAGTCGTGCCACGGAAAATTCCACGCGGCCTCGAGGGCGCCTCCGGCCACGCCGGTCGCCGCCGCGCGCCAGAGGGCCTCGGGCGAGAGGATGACGATCGGCGCCTGCGCCAGCAGCGCCGACAGGAGAGCGACGATCGCCTCGTTGGCGAGCGAGGCCACGGCGAGCGCCGCGCCCACCGCCAGCGCCCCCCCGAAGACCACGCGCACCGAGACGAGCGTCAGCGCGTATCCCAGCATCGCCTTGGCGAAGGCGTTCATCCCGAGCAGCGGCTGCGAGATCGCGTCCTCGGCGAAGCCGGCGCACGCCCCCGCAAGGACCGCCCGCACGAAGTCGCCGCTCCGGGCGACCATCGCGGTCGCGAGCAGGAACCAGTCGACCGGCAGCAGGTGACGGTACCTCGAGCCCCCCGTGAAGAACTCGAGGACCGCGGCCGCCGCGAGCAGCAGCGCGATCCGGGACGCCTTCACCGCGCGGCACCCTTCCCGACCTCCGGGTTCTCGCGGATCGCGGGGGACGGCGCGAGCAGGAGCACGTCCGTCAGGCGCGCGAAGTCCGCGCTCGGCTCGACGCGGATCTGCAGGAACATCTTGCTGCCGCGCTCGACCGACGCGACGATCCCGATCGGAACGCCGCGCGGGTAGATGCCGTCGATGCCGGCCGATTCGACGAGGTCACCCCGGGCGACCGAGGACGTCGTCGCGATGTTGTTCAAGGTCATCGCGCCCCGGCCGTCGCCCCGCACGACCCCCAGCTCGCCGGTGCGGGCGAGACGCGCCCCCGCCGCCGCCGAGGCGTCGAGAAGCAGCTGCGCCCGCGACACCGAGCGCCCGACGACCACGACGCGTCCGACGAGCCCCGCGGGAACGGCAAGCGGCGATCCGGCGACGACGCCGTCGGCGGACCCGGCGCCGACGAGCGCGCTGTACAGACCCGAGCGCCGCTCGAGCAGCAGGATCGGGACGCTGCCCACGATCCCGGGCAGCGAGGAGCCCTCGTTCACGAGCCGCCGGTCCGACGCGGTCTGCCGCGCCTCCGCCCGCAGGCGGAAGAGCTCCCGGTCCCGCGCCTCGAGGTCGCGGCGGAGCCTCTCGTTCTCGGTGCGCGCGGTGAAGAGCTCGCCCGCCGACTGGAGCCCGCCCGAGACGCCCTGCGACACGGCCGAGACGGCCGACGCGAGCGGCGCCGAAAGGGTCAGGATCCAGGACTGCAGGACCGTGCCGCGGCCGCCCCGCCCCGACGCCTGGGCCGAGAGAATCAGGACGCACGCCACCAGCACCGTGACGAGCACCACCCCGCCCCGACGGGGACTGACCGCGGCGATCTCGGCTCGCGGATTCTGGGTTCTCATGGGCAGTCAGGCGACAGGCGGCGGACGGCGGACGGCAAGGCAAAGGCAGGGGTCGCGCCGGACATGACTTATCGGACTCCTGCCTCCTGCATTCCGCCTCCCGGCGTCCTCACGGGATGCTGATCTTTCGCAGGAGGTCCATGTCCGTCAGCATCGCGCCCGTTCCCAGCGCCACCGACGCGAGCGGGTCCTCGGCGTACGAGATCGGCAGGCCCGTCTCTTCGGAGAGGCGGCGGTCGAGGTTCCGGAGCAGCGAGCCGCCACCCGTGATGATGATCCCCTTGTCCATGATGTCGGCCGAGAGCTCCGGCGGAGTGCGTTCGAGAGCCACGCGGACGGTCTCGACGATCGCGGCGACGACCTCCGAGAGGGCCTCGCGCACCTCCTCGTCGGTCAACATGAGCGTCTTCGGCACACCCTCGACGAGGTCGCGGCCCTTGACCTCCATGGTCAGGGGCTCGTCGAGCGGGTGGGCCGAGCCGATCTCGATCTTGATCTGCTCGGCGGTGCGCTCGCCGATCAGCAGGTTGTACTTGCGCTTCAAGTACTGGATGAGGGCCTCGTCCATCTCGTTCGAGGCGGTCCGCACGGACCGGCTGTAGACGATGCCGGCGAGCGAGATCACGGCGACGTCGGTCGTGCCGCCGCCGATGTCGACGATCATGTTGCCCGTCGGCTCCGTGATCGGAAGGCCGGCCCCGATCGCCGCCGCCACCGCCTGCTCGATGATGAAGACCTCGGAGGCCCCGGCGCGGAGCGCCGAGTCCTGCACCGCGCGCTTCTCGACCTGCGTGATGCCCGAGGGCACCGAGATGACGATGCGGGGCCGGACGAAGAGGGACCGTCCGTGCGCCTTCTTGATGAAATAGTCGAGCATCTTCTCGGTCACCTCGAAGTCGGCGATGACGCCGTCCTTCATGGGCCGGATCGCGACGATGTTTCCGGGCGTGCGGCCCAGCATCTCCTTGGCCTCCGCCCCGACCGCCTCGACGCGGTTGGTCTGGGTGTTGACCGCGACGATCGACGGCTCGCGGACGATGATGCCCTTGCCGCGGGCGAAGATCAGCGTGTTGGCCGTCCCCAGATCGACCGCCAGGTCGTTCGAGAAAATCGAAAAAACGGATTTCCAGGTCAAACGAAACCTCCCTCGAGGAGTATCGGGGTTCGAGCTCCGGACAACCCGCCCGGAGCGCGAAACTCGAGTCTCGCCCGTCGAACACCCCGCATCATAGCGACTCGACGAAAACCCGGACTCTCCGCACCGTCTCGTTGCCCGAAGCGTCGACCGATTTGACCACCAGGACGGCGGCTCCGTCGCGCTCGACCGTGATCGTCTTCTTGAAGGACCCGTCCGGCTCGACGTCCGCCGGCTCGGCGTTGACCGTCACGATGGCGCCGGGCTCGGTCTTGCCGTAGATCAGGAAGAGGTTGCCCATCTGCTGCGGGGGAAACACGGTCAACTCGGGCGCCACGTTGTCGCCGGTGCCCGACGCGATCGGCTCGAGCATCATCTTGAAGCGCCGCACGAAGCTCCAGTCGGAGGTCAGGCCCGTCGAGTCGATGGCCGCCACGCGCCAGAAGTACGAACCCTCTTTCGACACCTTGACGCGCGCCTGGGGCTGCACGCGGTCGTCGAGGTCGACCTCGGTGGCGTCCGGGACGAAGAGCCTGGAGCGGGAGATCTGCAGCCGGTAGCGGGTCGCCTCCGCAACCTTCGTCCACTTCAGGTCCACCTGGTCGCCCGTCTTCAGGTCGTAGATCCGGTTGTCGGCCGGCAGGATCGGCTGCGGCGAGTCCGGCAGCGTCTCCTTGGCGCTGAACTGGCGCGTCGCCGCCGCGGCCGCGATGCGCTCCCGTCCCTCGAGAACCACGGTCTCCTTGCCGGTCGAGACCGTCGTGCGCCCGCGGAAGTTCGTCACCTCCGTCTTGTCGCCCGGGGCCACGTCGACCGACACGCGCGAATCGCGATCGATCGCCGCGACCGCCGCGTCGGTATCGACGGTCGACGACGCGTTCGACGTGTAGACGTTGACCGCGCCGGAGACGATCTTGATCTGGCTGCCCGGCGATTCCGAGGAGACCGGGCGGCGGCACTCGAAGAGGGAGCCGGGACGGATCGTGTACAGGGTGCCGTCGAAGAACATGATCTCGGCCGAGCCGGTCTTGCCGGCCTTCACGAAGTCGCCGTCGAAGAGGGGCTGCCGCTGCCGCGCGGGCTCGAAGGTCGAGCGGCCGGCGCGCTGCAGCGAGACGTCCCCTTCGACGAAGATGAACGACGCATCGCCCTGCTCGCCCTGGGCCGAGCCGCCGAGGGCCCGGCGCGAGTACGACTGCGATTCGACGGCGAGCCGGAACGCCTCCTCGAAGCGCGAAGCGGTGAAGGACTCGCGGGCGTCGCGGAGGAAGTCGCGCGCCTGGGCGACGTTGGAGCCGGGCCGCACGGCGCCGACCGCGCGGGTCGCGCGGGAGAGCACCGATTCGGCCTCGGCGATCTCGACGCGGGCGCGCTCCTGGGGCGAGCGGCGGCCCCGGGTGTAGAGCAGGTAGCCGACAATCCCGGCTACGACCAGCAGCCCGAGAATCAACCCCCACTGTCGGATCCTCTGGATCGGGATGACGAACCAGTCCAGATCCGTGCCGGCTGGCTGGCCGGCCTTCCGTTTGCGCATAAACTCCCGAGACTACGAGACTTATCCTGCTGACTTATAACACACTTGCGTCATTTTCGGCAGTGGTCAACCGGCCCAACCGACGCATCCGTTCGCGGCGCGAGGAGTCTCCGCGGCGGCAGCGGAGGAGCCTCGCGCCGCGGGAGCGGGCGGGCGGCCGGGGTCCAGCCCTGCGGGCGAGCCGCAGGGCGGTGCGCCGGAGGCGCAGGACGCCGGGCGCCCGGCCGCGACGGTATATAGTCGCGCGTTCTCGATTTCTGGAGAAAGAGGTTCTCGATGCTCAAAACGATGCGTAACAGCTTCCACCACCTCAAATGGACGCTGTTCGTCGTGATCGCGGTCTTCATCCTCGGCTTCGTCTTCTTCTCCGGCTCGGACCCCGAGGGCGCCTCGACCCAGGTCGTCGCGAAGGTCGGCAAGGAGCGGATCACCGCCGTCGAGTTCGACCGCCAGTACCGCGCCCAGGTGGAGCGATACCGCCAGATGTACCAGGGCAACTTCTCGCCCGAGCTCGAACGGGCGCTCGATCTGCCGCGCAACGTCCTCGACTCGATGATCGAGCGGATGCTCCGCCTCGAGTCGGCCCGGCGCATGAACCTCTCGGTCTCCGACGAGGAGCTCGCCCAGAAGATCGTGACGCTGCCGTACTTCCAGGAAAACAACCAGTTCATCGGGCGCGAGAAGTACGAGCAGATGCTCCGCGCCAACCGCCTCGTGCCCGAGCAGTTCGAAAGCGAGGTCCGCGAGGACATGCTTCTCGCCAAATACGGGGAGCTCGTCAAGGCGTCCGTCGTCGTTCCGGAGGCGGAGATCCTCCGCGAATACGCGGCCAAGAACGACAAGGCCACGATCGAATACATGGTCGTCCCCTCGAGCCGGATCGAAAGCTCGGCGCAGCCGACCGACGCCGACCTCCAGGCGTACCTCGACAAGCACAAGGACCACTACCGCACGGCCGTCCAGCGCCGGCTCAAGTACCTGCTGGTCGACAAGGCCAAGATCCGCGCGAAGACCAAGCCTTCGGAAGCCGACGTCGCGGCCGAGTACGAGAAGCGGAAAGACACCTTTGCGGTCCCCGAGCAGGTCAACGTGGCGCACATCCTCGTCGCGGTCAAGCCCGATGGCGGACCGAAAGCCGACGAGGTCGCCAAGGCCAGGGCCGAGAACCTCGCCGCGCGGGCGCGGGTCAAGGGCGCCGACTTCGCGAAGCTCGCCAACGAGAACACCGACGATCCGAGCGGCAAGACGAACGGCGGCCAGCTTCCCCCGTTCTCCCGCGGCCAGATGGTGCCCGAGTTCGAGGCGCAGGCCTTCGCGATGGAGCCCGGCGAGATCCGCGGCCCGATCAAGACGCAGTTCGGCTACCACATCATCAAGTTCAACTCGAAAACTCCGGCCCGGACGCGTTCCCTCGACGAGGCGCGGCCGCAATTGATGGCCGAGCTCACCGAAAAGCTCGCCACGGGCGAGGTCGACCGGATCGCGCGCGAGCTTTCCGAGAAGCTGAAGAAGATGTCCTCGGCGACCGACGAGGAGCTGCGCAAGCTCCAGACCGACGTCGTCAACCTCAACACCACCGAGTGGGCGGCCAAGGGCGACCCGATCCCGGGCATCGGCGCCAACCAGAAGTTCGCGGACGAGGCCTGGGGGCTGTCGATCGGAAAAGTCTCCGCGACGCCCGTCCCGACCGCGCGGGGCACGGTATTCGTCAAGGCCTCCGAGGAGCGGCCCGCCGGCTTGCCGGCCTTCGCGGAGTTGAAGCCCCGACTCGAGCAGGACTGGAAGGCCGAGCGCCGCGAGAAAGACGCGCTCGCGCAGCTCGAGCCCGCCGCCAAGGAGCTTTCGGCCGGCGCCACGCTCGCGACCCTCGCGCCCCGCTACGGAACCGAAGTGAAGACGACGACCGAGTTCGGCCCCGGAGGGCCGGTCCCCGAGATCGGCGCCGCACCCGAGCTCGTCGCGGCCGTCTTCCGGACGCCGCAGGGCCAGGCCGGCCCGCCGATTGCGGTTCCGACGGGATTCGTGCTCTTCCGCGTGCTGAGCCGCACCGAGGGCAGCCGCGAAGCCATGCAGGCGCAGAAGGAACAGCTGCGCGAGACGATCCGCGCCCGCGAGGCCGAACGGCTGACGCGCTCGTATCTCGCGCAGATGCGCTCGGAGCAGAAGGTCGAGGTCAACGACCAGCTGCTGTCGAGCTTCGTGCGCGACACCGGCGGGCGGCGGAGTTAGCGGTCTTCCGGTCGTAGGGGCGGCCCTTTCGGCCGCCCGTCTTCGGAGGGCGGGGACGAGCCCCGCCCCTACGACGAGGCCCGCTAGAATCGCTCCATGATCGGCCGCCTCACCGGCCGCCTCGCGTCGAAGGCGCCGGACCAGGTCCTCCTGGACGTGTCGGGCGTCGGCTATCTCATCCACATCCCGCTCTCGACGTTTTACGAGCTGCCGGAGCAGGAGAGCCCGGCGTCCCTCTGGATCCACACCCACGTCCGCGAGGACGCCCTCGCACTCTACGGCTTCCTGACCGAGCGGGAGCGCTCGCTCTTTCTCCTGCTCCTCGGTGTGGCGGGCATCGGCCCGCGCGTCGCTCTGACCGTCCTCTCCGGCATCCCGCCGACCGAGCTCGTCGACGCGCTTCGCCGTCAGGACGTCCGCCGCCTCGTGGCCGTCCCCGGAGTCGGCAAGAAGACCGCCGAGAGGATGGTGCTCGAGCTCGCCGACAAGGCCGGCCGCATCGCGGGCGAGGCGCCCGGCAAGGCCCCGGCGGCCGTCGCCGCCGACGACGTCATCTCCGCCCTCGTCAACCTCGGATACCGCAAGGCGGACGCCGAGCGGGCCGTCGACGCCATCGCCCGCACGGGCGCGCCGACGGACTTCGGCGACTTCCTGAAGGAAGCGCTGCGCCGCATGACCGCGGGCTGAGACCCGAGACCGGTAGTCGTACACTTCCCCGGAAGCCATGACCCAGGACCGAGAGATCCTCGCCGGCGTCGCCCTCGAAGAGGACACGGCGGTCGAACCGCGGCTGCGCCCGCAGTCGCTCTCCGAGTACATCGGCCAGACGAAGGTCCGCGAGAATCTCTCGGTCTTCCTGGCGGCGGCGCGGGGCCGCGGGGAGCCGCTCGACCACGTCCTGCTGACGGGGCCGCCCGGCCTCGGCAAGACGACCCTCGCCCACATCGTCGCGAAGGAGATGGGCGCCGGCCTTCGCCTGACGGCCGGCCCGATGATCGCGCGGGCGGGCGACCTCGCCGGCCTTCTGACCAACCTCCAGCCCAAGGACGTCCTCTTCGTCGACGAGATCCATCGCCTCTCTCCGGCCGTCGAGGAGATCCTCTACCCCGCCATGGAGGACTTCCGGCTCGACGTCATGATCGGCGAGGGCCCGATGGCGCGCACGGTCAAGGTCGACCTGCCGCCTTTCACCCTGATCGGCGCCACGACGCGTCCGGGGCTGCTCTCGCAGCCGCTCCACGGCCGCTTCGGCATCACCCTGCGTCTGGATTTCTACGACGTCGACGCCCTCTCGCGGATCATCGAGCGTTCCGCGGGCATTCTCTCGATCGCGATCACGCCGGAGGCTTCGCGGGAGATCGGCTCGCGCGCGCGCGGAACCCCGCGCATCGCCAACCGGCTGCTGCGGCGGCTGCGCGACTTCGCCGAGGTCGCGGGCAAGAAGGCGATCGACCTCGACACCGCCCGGGCGGCGCTCGCGCGGCTCGAAGTCGACGAGCACGGCTTCGACGAGCTCGACCGACGGATCCTGTCGACGATCATCGAGAAGTTCGGCGGCGGACCCGTCGGCGTCGGCGCGATCGCGGCTTCGCTCGGCGAGGACCGAGGCACGCTCGAGGACCTCTACGAGCCGTACCTCCTTCAGGCCGGCTTCCTGCAGCGCACCCCCCGCGGCCGGGTCGCCTCGCCCGCGGCTTACCGGCACCTCGGGATCACGGCGCCGCGCCGGGACGGGGAGCTGTTCTAGCCGTCCGCTGTCTTCTCTCCGCCGCTGGACGGGCCCCGCCCGGTGGATCGCGGAGAATCGAGGGCGGAAACCTCAACGATGAAACGCGGCCTCCTCGTTTACAACCCGACCGCCGGCCAGCGCGACGTGCGCCGGCGGATGAGCGATTTGATCGACCGGATGCGGTCCCGCGGACTCGAACTCATCAATGCCCCGACGAGCGGGCCCGGCGACGCGACCGCGATCGTGCGCTCGTTTCTCCCGCGCGGCCTCGACGTCGTCGCCGTCTGCGGGGGCGACGGCACGCTCTCGGAGGCGGCCTGCGGCCTGGTCGGGTCGGACGTTCCGATCGGCGTGATCCCCGCCGGCACGTCCAACGTCCTCGCGGTCGAGTTGGGAATTCCGCTCGACCTCGCGCACGCCGAGGACCTCCTCCTCAACGGCGTTCCGCACGCCGTTCGCCTCGGCCACGCCGACGGCCGGCCGTTCCTCCTGTGGGCCGGCGTGGGCCTCGACGCGCGCGTCATGGGCCAGATGAACCTCGCCCTGAAGCGCCACCTCGGCCGCGCCGGGATCTTCGGGACGGCCGTTTCGGAGTTCCTCCAGTACGAGTTTCCCCGGCTCGAGGTCGAGATCGACGGCGTGCGGCATCAGGCCACGTTCGCCGTCGTCTGCCGGGCCCGGCACTACGCCGGCCGCTGGATCATCGCGCCGGAGGCCCGGCTCGACAGCGCGCAGTTCGAAGTCCTCCTCTTCGCCCACCGCGACCGCGCCAGTCTCTACCGCCTCTTCCGCGAGATGATGCGCCGCCGCGGGGAGCACCTGTCGACCGGTCTCGCGCGCGTCATCCGCGGACGCCGCGTCGCGATCCGGACCCACGAGCCCTACCCGGTCGACATCCAGGTCGACGGAGACTGCGTGCTCAAGACCCCGGTGGAGTGCCACATGGACGAGGCCTTTGTCCGCGTCCTCGTCCCGCGTCACTAACCCGACGTCACTTCTTCTTGCGCCCGGACTGGACCGCCTTCTCCACGTCGGCGACTTCCCGCGGCGCGCCGCACGACAGGCAGTCCGATCCGTCCTTCGTGACGAGGATCGTGTCTTCGATCCGAACGCCGATGTTCCACCACTTCGGGTCGACACCCTGCATGTTCGCCGGGATGTAGATGCCGGGCTCGATCGTGAAGACCATGCCGGGCTCGAGCGGCAGGGTGCGCGCCCCCGCCCGGCCGTACGGGCTCGGGTCGTGCACGTCGAACCCAACCCAGTGCGAGACGCCGTGCAGGGTGAAGCGCCGATGGCCGAACGACTTGACGATCTCCGCCGGATCCCCCGTGAGCAGTCCCAGCTTCACCAGGCCCTCGGTGCAGGTCAGCGCAGCGGCCTTCTCGACCTCGTCGTGGCCGACGCCGGGCTTGACGACCGCCAGGGCCGCCTTCTGGGCGGCCAGCACGATCTCGTAGATCGCGCGCTGCTCGGTCGAAAAGCGGCCGTTGACGGGGTACGTCCGCGTGATGTCGGTGGCGTACAGCCCGTACTCGGCCCCCGAGTCGTTGAGCAGGACCTCGCCGTCCTTCATCTGCCGGCTGCTCTGATCGTAGTGCAGGATGCACGAGTTGGGGCCCGAGCCGTCGATCGAGGGATAGGCCATCCGCCGCGCGCCGTTCGACGCGCAGTAGCCGTCGAGGGCCTGCTGGACCTCGAACTCGTACTTGGCCGGGGCGGCCGCCTGCATCGCGCGGATGTGCCCCTGCGCCGACATCTCGGCCGCACGCCGCAGGAACCGGATGTCCTCCTCGTCCTTGATCAGGCGCATCTCCCGGATGATCGCCCGCGCGTCGACCAGCGTCGACGGACCGCCGCGGCGCGTCCGGAGAGGATCGAAACTCGCGCGAAACTTCTCGACCCACTCCGTGTCGTTGCCGTCGGCGACGTAGATCGCGGTCGCATCCGCGAGGTAGCCGCTCGAGGTGTAGGTGTTCCGGTCGAACTCGGACATCTTCGAGTCGAAGTCCGCGAGCTTGAACGCCGCGTCGGCGCCGTAGGCGGCCACCGCCTCGTCCGGCCCGACCCGGGCCCCGGCCCAGGCCTCGCGCCGCAGGTCCCGGGGCTGCAGGAAGACGATGTACTTCTGGCCGTCGGGAGCATCCGGCCGCAGGACCACCGTCACGTTCTCCTGCTCGATCCCGGTCAGGTAGTAGAAGTCGGAGTCCTGGCGATAGAGGTACTCGACGTCGTTCGTCATGATCCGCATCGGCGCCGAGCGCAGGATGGCGACCGACTTGGGCGGCAGCGTCGACATGAACTTCTCACGGCGGGCCTTGAAGGCCGCCGGATTCGGGGTCATCGGCGGATAGTCGAGGGCGAGGACCGGCACGGCGGCGGCGAGGACCAGGGCGAACGCGGCGATCCTGAGCTTCACGATGCCTCCTTCTGCAACGGACGGCGGATTCAACGCTTGGAAATGAACGACCATGGCGCGGGCGTCCCGCCCGCCGGAAGCACAGCCCCGGGCCGGACGACCGCGGCGATGCGGGCGTGGTGGGTCTTCAGCAGCCGCCGCACGGGGACGCCGGAGGCGGCTTCCTCGAGGATGTCGGCACCCGTTTCGTCGACCTTGGCGAGAAACGCCTCCCAGACGGCCTCGCCGACGGGCATGCCGCGGAAGACGACGTTGGGGATCCGCGAGAGCTCCCGCTGGAGCAGGCCCAGGCGCTCCCGCAGGAGATCCTCATCGGCGAGCGGCTGGTCCTCGTAGGGCGTGTGCGGCTTGGGGATGAACGCGTTGACCGACGGGACGATCTCGGCGACGCGGCCGAGCCCTCGCCCCTCGTCCACGGCGATCCCGTGGAGCCGCTCGGTCAGCCGGACGATGTCGCGCACGTCCTCTTCCGTTTCCGAGGGCAGGCCCACCTGCAGGTAGAGCTTGAGCCGCGTGAAGCCGCGCGCGAACACCAGCCGCGCCTTCTCGTCGAGCATCGCGTCGGAGACCTTCTTGTTGATGAACCGCCGTAGGCGCTGGTTGCCGGCCTCCGGCGCGATCGCGAGCGCGCGCTCGCCCTGGCGCGCGAGGACCTCGAGGATCGGGTCCTCGATCGCGTCGATCTTGATGGAGGAGAGCGCGATGTGGTACCCGAGCGAGGCGAGGCCCTCGAGGATCGGGATGATCTCGGGGTGGTCGCACACGGCCGTCGCGATCAGGCCCGCCCGGTCGGTCAGCGGCCGCGCCTCGCGCGCGACCTTGAGGATCGACGAGGCCGGGTACTGCTTGACGGGCGCCATCGCGTAGGCCGCCCAGCAGAACCGGCACATCTCGGTGCAGCCCCGCGAGATCTCGATCAGGAGCTTGTCGGCGAGCTCGGTGCGCGGCGTCAGGATCGTCGAGTGCGGGACCTCGAACTCGGGCGTGATGTCCTTGCGCGACATCGGCTGCTGGATGACGACCTTCGCGTTCTCGGCCGTCTCGGCACGCGGCCCGTGGACGGCCGGCACGAAGAGGCCGGGGTGCCCGGCCGCGGCCGCAAGGAACCCGTCGCGGTCGAAGCCCGAGGCGAGAAGCTCGGCGATCCGGGGGACGAGGCGTTCTCCGTCGCCCAGCGCGAAGACGTCGACGAAGGGCGAGAGCGCCGCGGGGTTCATCCGGGCGATGTCGCCTCCGACGAGGACGAGCGGGTGCCGCTCGTCGCGGGCCTCGCGCCGCGCCGGGATCCCGGCCTTCTGCAGCGTGCGCAAAATGTGGACGATGTCCATCTCCCACGAGAGCGACCAGGCGAGCAGCCCGAACTCCGAAAGCGCCGATCCGCTCTCGAACGTCACCGCGGGCTCGTTCTCCTCGTGGAAGAAGCGCTCGCAGACGACGTCGGGGATCCGGTTGAAGAGCCGGTACACCCACTGGAAGCCGAGGTTCGACATCCCGACTTCGTAGGAGTTCGGGAAGCCCAACGCCACGCGATAGGCGCCGAAGCGCCGGGGCGCTTCGACAAAGCGCTCGAGGGCGGCGCGCTCGCGATTGACGAGGGTGGCAGGCATGCGGGACTGCGAATTATAGGGGCTTTCGCGCGCCGGGCCCGCCATGCCCGCGCCCCGGGCTTCAGCGGCGTATCAAAAAGACCCAGTCCCCGACGTTGGTTCCCGTCGGCCCGGTCTCGAAGAGGTCCCCGAGGCTCGCGAACACGGCGCGCGTGTCGTGCCGCTCGAGCGCGCGGGCCGGAGCGAGACCGCGGCGGAGAGCCCGGGCGAACGTCGATCCGTCGGCGAAGGCTCCTGCGGCGCCGGAGCTCCCGTCGCTCCCGTCCGAGCCCGCCGCGAGCAGATGCACCGACCGGTCCCCCGAAAGCTCCCGGGCCGCGGAGAGCGCGAGCTCGAGGCAGCGGCCGCCGCGGGCCCCGGAGCGCGCGTCCGAGAGGTCGACCGTGGCCTCGCCGCCCGCGACGAGAAGAGTCCCGGGGACGGCCCTCCGCGCCAGGCCCGCGAGCCGCGCGCCGGCGGTCCGCGCCTCTCCGGCGACCGGGCGCCGCACCCGCTCGACGGCGAAGCCGAGTCGGCGCCCGTCGGAAGCGGCCGCATCGATGCCAAGCCGGTTCGAGCCGACGACGCGCACGAGGTCGCCGCGCCGCCCGCGCACGGTCGGTCCCGATCCGACGAGGGCTGCGCGGTCGCCGGGAACGTCCGAGAGGACGAGCGTCACGAGCCGCGCCTTCGTGGCGCGTCCGAGGCGGCCGCCCTTGACGGCCGATAGCGCTGTGCGCAGCCGATTGAGCGCGGCGATCGGCGCGCCCGAGCGCGCGAGGTCGCCAACGGCGCGGCGCTTTCGGGAAAGCGTCACGCCCGGGCGCGGCAGCGCCAGAAGCGACGAGGTACCGCCGGAGACGAGGCATACGACGACGTCCCCGTCGCCGAAGCGGCGGAAGAACCGGAGGGCCCGCCGCGCGGCCCGCGTGCTGGAAGCGTCGGGCACAGGGTGCGCGGCGAAGACGACGGCGCGGCGCGAAAGCCCGCGCGCGGGATGGCCGGCGGGAAGGACCACGAGCGACTCGAGGGAATCCGTCCCGCGCAGGGCCGCGCGCGCCATTCCCGCCGCCGCCTTTCCGACCGCGAAGACCCCGATCTTCCGCGCCGGGGAAAGCGCGGCCCGGACGGCGGGCGACGCCAGCGCACGCTCCACGGCCGTCTCCGGGTCCGCGGCGTCGAGGGCCGCACGGTACAGCGATTCGAGGACGGAGCGCGAAGTTCGGCGTGCCATGGACACTCGAGATTACGGCCTTCCCGCTGTGTGAGAATAGGCCTGTCCTCCGGCGGGTTTCGCCGGGGGACCATTGTGATGAGCGCCAACCCCACTCTTCCCGGCACCCTGCCCCGACCCGACGCGCTCGCGCCGGGCGAGCACTACTGGTCGAAGGCCTCGAAGGACCTCCGCCACCGGCTGAACCGGGCGATCCCCCACGACGTCCTGAAGGAGCTGCACCACAAGAGCCCCGCGCGGCACTTCCTCGTCGCCGCACGCCAGTTCGCCATTCTGATCGCGGCGTCGGCGGCGGCGTGGATCTCGACCGAGCCCTGGATCTGGATCCCCGCGGCGCTCGTCTCGGGCTGGACGGTCTTCAATTTCACCGTCCTTCTGCACGACGCCCTCCACCACGACGTCTTCAACGGCCCGCACCCGAAGGGCGACCGGGCCCTGTCGCTTCTCTACGCGATCCCGTCGGGCATCTCGGCCTCGCAGTTCACGCGCTGGCACCTGACGCACCACGCGGAGCTCGGGGACGCCGAGGCCGATCCCAAGCGCCACTACCTCTCGCCGAAGATCGTGAAGCCCTGGTTCAAGCTCCTCTACTTCACGCCGGCCCTCTTCCCGATCTACTTCCGAGCGGCCGCGAAGGAGACCGCGACCTATCCGCCGGAGCTTCGGCGAAAGATCGCGCGGGAGCGGGCCGTGACCGTCCTGTTTCATCTCTCGGTCCTCGCGGCCGTGTGGGCGGCCGGCGGTGCCGCCGTCGCCGCGCGCGTCTACCTCGTCCCGGTCTTCCTCGTCTTTCCGATCGCCTTCGCGTTGAACCGTCTCGGCCAGCACTACGCCATCGATCCGACGGACCCGGCCAAGTGGGGCTCGATCCTGAAGCCCAGCCGCTTCTGGGAATTCTGGTACCTGTCGTCGGCGTATCACCTCGAGCACCACTACTTCCCGGGTGTGCCGTTCTACAAGCTGCGGCGACTGCACTTCGCCCTGCGCCCGTTCTTCGACGAGATCGGCTGGAAACCGACGACCTACGGACGCCTCTTCCGCGCCTGGATTTTCGAGAACAAGACCCCCCATACGGACTGGCACCTGGCGGGTTAGGCCTCGCTTCGCGGTCAACGCAAACGCCGCCGCATCCGTAAGGGAAAGCGGGATCCATGGCCGACACCGAGGACATCAACGAGCTCATCCGGGAGCTCAACGAGGACCGCCCCCCGGCGGGCTCTTCGAAGAGCGGCGAACCGGCGGCCGAGGCCGCCGTCCGGCTCGACGCCTGGCTGGCGGAGCTCGTCAGCCGGGCGGGCAGCGACCTGCTGCTCGTGGCCGGCGCCCCGCCCATCGTCCGGATCGACGGGCGACTCCAGCCGCTTTCCGGCGGGCCGCTCGACGGCGACGAGATCGAGGACGCCGTGCTCCCCGCGCTCCCCCGCCACGCGCGGGACAAGTACCGGTCGGAGGGAATCGCCGACGCCTCGCACCGAGTGCGCGGCCTCGGGCGCTTCCGCGTCAACCTCCACCGCGAGCGGGGCCGTGCGGGCGCGGCGGTGCGGGCCCTTCCGTCGCAGCCGCCCCGCCTGTCGTCCCTGGGCCTGCCGGGGGGCGTCGAGGCGCTGACCCGGCTGCCGCGCGGGCTCGTCCTCGTCGGCGGACCGACCGGATCGGGCAAAACGACGACCCTCGCCGCCCTCGTCGAGGAGATCAACCGCCGCGACGCCCGCCACGTCGTCACGATCGAGGACCCGATCGAGTACGAGCACCCCCACCGCACGAGCCTCGTCGAGCAGGTCGAGATCGGAATCGACGCCCCGGACTTCCCGACGGCCCTGCGCGCCGCGATGCGCCAGGCCCCGGACATCCTGGTCGTCGGCGAAATGCGCGATCCGGAAACGATGCGCATCGCGCTCGCGGCCGCCGAGACCGGACATCTCGTCTTCTCGACCGTCCACACCACCGACGCGGCCTCGACGGTGTCGCGGGTGGCCGACTCGTTTCCGCCGGAGCGGCAGAACACCGTCCGCCAGGAGCTCTCGATGGCCCTGGCGGCCGTCGTCACGCAGACGCTCCTGCCGAAGAAGGGCGGCGGCCGAGTGGCCGCGGCGGAGGTCCTTTTCGTCGGGTATGGCGCGCGCCAGCACATTCGAAAGAACGCGCTCCAGCACCTCCACCAGGAGATCGCGATCACGAAGAAGCACGGCTCGATCACGCTCGAGGAGTCGCTTGCGAGGCTCGCGAAGGACGGCGTCGTCGAGCTCGAGGACGCCCGCGCCCGCGCCGCGCACCCGGAGGAGTTCGAGAACTACTACCGGGGGGCGTAGCGTGCGAACCGGCGACCGGCTCCCGTCGTAACGGCGGCTCTCACGGCCGTGCCCCCGTCGCAGCTCCGGCTTTCAACGGGCGGGGGCAAGCCCCGCCCCTACGACCGGGGAGCGCCTTCGGCGATCCGGCGACCGGCTCCCGTCGTAGGGGCGGCCCTTGAGGCCGCCCTCCACCGTGGCAGCTCCGGCTCAACGGGCGGGGGCAAGCCCCGCTCCGACGACCGGGGAGCGCCTTCGGCGATCCGGAGACCCGGCTCCCGTCGTAACGGCGGCTCTCGCGGCCGTGCTCCCCGTCGCAGCTCCGGCTCAACGGGCGGGGGCAAGCCCCGCCCCTACGACCGGGGAGCGCTTTCGGCGAACCGGGGGCCAGCTCCCGTCGTAGGGGCGGCCCTTGAGGCCGCCCTCCCGACCTACACCTCGCGGCGGAAAAGGACCTTCGTCAGCATGCCGGCGACGAGCGTGAACGTCGCCAGAAACACCCAGTCCGCGTAGGAAGCCGAGGGCCCGGCTCCGCGCAGGAGGAGGTTGCGCAGCGACCGCACACCGTAGGTCAGGGGATCGATCGCCGAGACTTTCGCCAGCCACGGCGGGTAGGACTCGATCGGATAGAGCGCTCCCGAAGGGAAGAAGAGCAGCACGTTGATGATGCCGAACATCCCGCGCAGCAGGCTGGCGCTCCGCGCCCGCGCGAAGATCAGGAACCAGAGGGCGGCGATCGAAAGGGAGGTCAGGAAGATCGTCAGGAGCGCGGCGGCCAGGCTTCGCGCGCCGACCGGCGGGAGCGGCGTCAGGAAGACGATCCCGGCGAGCACGAGTCCGCCCGCGATCGACGCGACGACGGCGCCGGCCAGGATGTGGCCGGCCACGAGCGTCCCGGTCGTGATCGGCGTGACGAGGTATCCCTCGTGGTACCCGAACATGCGGTCCTCGAGAACCTGGAGGCCGCCCGAGACCATCGACCCCATGAAGATCGCGAGGCAGACGACCGCCGGCCCGAGGTAGGTCAGGTAGTCGAGGTACGGATATGCCTCGAGCCGGACCGGCGGCGCCGAGGCCGGCACGTCCTTCGGGGCCGCCACCTCCTGCCAGATCTGCGCCAGCGCCGACTGCAGGGCCTCGAAGGAAAAGCGGTCCGTGTTGTCGCCGATGAACGAGGGCGCGGGGCCCGTCGGAGAGAGTCCGAAGGGCAGCACCCAGACGCCGCGGAAGCGGTTGCGCCGCAGGCCCTCGATCGCCGAGGCGCGGTCGCCCACGAAGGTCGCCGACACGAGGCGCCGCCCGGACTCCAGCGCCAGCACGCCGCGCCGGCACTCCGCCGACCAGGTGTTTCCGGCCTCGTCGACCACGGCGAGCGGAACGCCCTCGAGCGGGCGGTTCATCGCGTTGCCGAGGATGAGCAGGTAGACGATCGGGAAAACCATCGTCGAGACGACGAGCACCGGCTGGCGCCAGAGCGTCAGGAACGCGCGCTGCCCGATCGCAGCCATCCCGAGCAGCGCCAGCCGCAACCCGCGCGCCGGCGGACGTTCCCTGAGCGCTCGCTTCATGCTTCCCGCAGCGCCCGGCCCGTGTAGGAGAAGAACACGTCCTCGAGAGTGACGAGGGCGATCGAGAGGTGGACGATGTGATAGCCGCGGTCCTCCAGGAGCCGCGCGATCTTCCGTCCCGTGCCCTCCCCCGGGCGCGCGAAGAAGTGCGCGACGCTTCCCGATTGAAAGCGCAACTGCGCCGCTCCCGCCGCCGCCATCGACTCGCGCTCGGCCGGCGCGATCTCGCGGTCGGTCGCGAGCTCGACCCGCTCTCCCGTCTCGAGACCGTGCTTCAAGGCCTGCGGCGTGTCGTCGCAGAGGACCTTTCCGCGGTCCATGATCGCCAGGCGGTCGCAGAGGAAGTCGGCCTCCTCCATCGCGTGCGTCGTCAGGATGATCGCGAGCTCCGGGTCGCGCTCGCGCATGTCGTCGAACATGTCCCAGATGGAGCGCCGGCTCTGGGGGTCGAGGCCCGAGGTCGGCTCGTCGAGGAACAGGACGCGCGGCGAGTGCAGCACGCCGCGGGCGATCTCGAGCCGGCGGCGCATGCCGCCCGAGAGCTCGCGGGCGGACTGGTTCCGGCGCTCCCAGAGCCCGACCTGGCGCAGGCGCCTCTCGATGCGTCCCGAGAGCGTCCGGCCCGAGAGGCCGTACATCTTGCCCTGGACCGAGAGATTCTCGCGGACGGTGAGGTTCTCGTCGGTCGTCTGGGCCTGCGACACCGTGCCGATCGTCCGACGGACGGACGCCCGCTCGCGGACGATGTCGAACCCCTCGATCCGGGCCGTGCCCGCGGTCGGAGGCAGGAGCGTCGTCAGCATCCGGATCAACGTGGTCTTGCCGGCGCCGTTGGGCCCGAGGAGGCCGAAGATCTCGCCCGGCCGGACGTGGAAGGAAACCGCGTCGTCGGCAACGGCCTCGCCGAAGCGCTTCGTCAGTCGCTCGACCTCGATCGCCGGGGTCGAGCTCACGCCCTCGGCGTCTCGCTTCCGGCTTCGACCACGAATGTCTGGCCGGAGACGACCGGGGCGTCGAGGGGCTGGAGCCGCACCGAAAAGGTCTGGAGGTCGCGGCTCTGGAGGCCCCAGTTCTTGCGCGTCGCGTACTCCGAGCGCGGCTTGATCGACACGATGCGCGCCTGGAAACGGGCGTTCGGACGGGCCTGCGGCCAGACCGTGACGTTCTTGCCGACGGCGAAGCTCGAGAGCCGCTCCTCCGGGACCTCGACGCGAAGATATGGCGCCTCGATCTGGAGCGTGACGATCGCCTGGCCCGGCTCGACCCATTCACCCATGCGGTGGTGGCGCGTCAGCACGGTTCCGGACGAAGGCGACGCGAGGATGCCCTCCTTCTCGAAGACGCGGATCTTCTCGAGGCGAACCCTGAGCGCCTGCTCCTCGGCGTCGAGCTGCCCTTCTTCCGATTCACGCGCCCGGATGTCCGCCGCGATCGCGTCGCGCTGGTGCTGGAGGGACTCGAGTCCCGCCGCCGGCGAGACCCCTTCCTTGACGAGCCGGCCGATGCGGCGCTCGTCCGAGGCCACCGCGGCAAACTGCGCCTTGAGCTTCTCGATCTCCTGAAGACGGGTCCGGTCGCGGGCCTCGACCTGGGCGATCTGCCGCTCGATGTCGGAGGCGTCCTCGGACAGGCCGGGCTCCTCGATCCGGGCGACCTCCTGGCCGCTCGCGATCGTCTCACCCTCTTCGGGGACGCGCGTCGTCAGCCGGCCCTTGCGCGAGAACGAGAGCGACATGCTCTGTTCCTCGGCGACCGCGAGGAGCCGGATAGGCTGGCCCGTGTCGTTCTCGTGACGGACGAGCTCCCCATAGCCCCACGCCCCGGCCAGAGCGATTCCCACCGCCAGGACGATCCAAAGGACCTTTTTCACCGACCTCAAAGGATACCCCCAAACGGCGCCGGTGGCGTCTTGGGGAGACGGGGGCCCCGCGGTCCGGGCCTCCTCACGGTCCCCCGGAGAGCTCCCGTTCGACGCCGTCGAGCAGGACCTCGGCCGGCCCGGCGAGGACCAGGTCCACGCTGCCCGACGCGGGGGTGGCGTCGGGGTTGACCTCGACGATGAAGGCCCCGCGGGCCGCCGCCTCTGCGATGAGTCCGGCCGCCGGATAAACCACGGCCGAGGTTCCCACGGCGAGCAACAGGTCGCAGTCGACGGCCGCCGCCGCGGCGCGGGCGGCCTCGGCCGGGATCGCCTCGCCGAACCAGACGACACCCGGGCGCGCGAGCCCGCCGCAGTGCGGACAGCGGGGCGGCAGGTCGGCCAGGGGCCCGGCGTGCTCCCAGCCCCCTTTCGGGGACCTCGCGCACCGGTCCCGGCAGGAGAGCATCCAGAGCGACCCGTGGAATCGAGTCACGTTCGCGGTGCCGGCGCGCTCGTGGAGGCCGTCGACGTTCTGGGTGACCAGGGAAAAACCGGGGTAGCGCCGGCTCCAGGCGGCGAGGACCTCGTGCGCGCGGTTGGGCCGCGCCTTTCCCGCGAGCTCGCGACGCCACGCGTACCACTCCCACACGAGGAGCGCATCGCGCTCAAACGCCGCGGGAGTGGCGAGCTCTTCCGGCCGCCGATTCCTCCAGAGACCGCCCGGGCCCCGAAACGTCGGGACTCCGCTCGCCGCCGAGACCCCGGCGCCCGTGACGACCGTGATGCGGGGCCTCTCCCGCAGACGCGCGGCGAGCGCGCGCACCCCGGCGTCGAGCGTGTCCGTAACCACGTCCCGATGATAAGGTTCCGTGCTCGCCGGCGCCGGTGCGCCGAATCCCGATACGCGGAGGCGGACGAACGCATGGCCAACGAAGTACCCATCACGGTCGCGCGGGGCGACGGCATCGGTCCCGAGATCATGGACGCGACGCTCCACATCCTGAAGGCCGCCGGCGCCCGCATCGCGGTCGAGGAGATCGAGATCGGCGAGAAGGTCTACCTCGCCGGCAACACCGCGGGCATCGCGCCGTCCGCGTGGGAGTCCCTGGCCCGGACGAGGGTGTTCCTCAAGGCGCCGATCACGACACCCCAGGGGGGAGGCTACAAGAGCCTGAACGTCACGACGCGCAAGACCCTCGGCCTCTACGCCAACGTCCGGCCATGCGTCTCGTATTACCCGTTCGTCGCGACGAAGCATCCCGTCATGGACGTCGTCATCGTCCGCGAGAACGAAGAGGACCTCTACGCCGGCGTCGAGTACCGCATCTCCGCCGACGTGTACGAGTGTCTGAAGCTCATCACCCGGCCGGGCTCGGAGAAGATCGTCCGGTACGCCTTCGAGTACGCCCGGCGCAACAACCGCAAGAAGGTGACCTGCTTCAGCAAAGACAACATCATGAAGATGACGGACGGCCTGTTCCACGCCGTCTTCGACGAGATCGGGAAGCACTATCCGGACATCGAGAAGGAGCACTGGATCGTCGACATCGGCGCAGCCAAGCTCGCCGACTCCCCCGAGGTCTTCGACGTCATCGTCATGCCGAACCTCTACGGGGACATCCTCTCGGACGTCGCGGCCCAGATTGCCGGATCGGTCGGCCTCGCGGGCTCGGCCAACATCGGGGCCAACTACGCGATGTTCGAGGCGATCCACGGCTCGGCGCCCCGGCGCGCGGGCCAGAACCTGGCGAACCCGTCGGGGCTGCTGCTCGGCGCCGTGATGATGCTCGTCCACATCGGCCAGCCCGACGTGGCGGAAAAGGTCCACAACGCCTGGCTCACGACGCTCGAGGACGGCATCCACACCTACGACATCTTCGAGCCCGGCGTGAGCCGGGAGAAGGTCGGCACGCGCGAGTTCGCCGAAGCCGTGGCCGCGCGCGTCGGAAGGCGTCCGCAGAAACTGAAGGCCGTTTCGTACGCGGCCGGGCCACGCCAGGCCGAGCATCCGGCGGAGGCGGCGCGCCCGGCGCCGGTTCGGGAGCTCCGGGGCGTCGACCTCTACGTCAACTGGGAGAGCCGCGACTCCGACGCCCTCGCCGCGAAGCTCGTCGGGCTGGCGGGACCCGAGTTTCGCCTCACCATGCTGACGAGCCGGGGCATGAAGGTGTGGCCCGACGGCATGCCCGAGACTTTTCGCGGCGACCAGTTCCGTTGCCGCCACATGGCCGCGGCGGGCGGAGCGGCGAAGCAGTCCGAGGTCGTGGCGCTGCTCGGCCGCCTGACCGGCGCCGGGATCGCCGTCGCCCAGAGCCTGAGCCTGTACCACTACGACGGCGAGCGCGGGTACACGCTCGGCCAGGGAGAGTGAGATGGACAAGCCGCTCGTCGGGATCCTGATGGGTTCCAGGTCCGACTGGGACGTGATGAAGAACGTGTCCGAGACGCTGGCGAAGTTCGGAGTCGCGAGCGAGAGCCGCGTGCTCTCCGCCCACCGCACGCCGAGGGAGACCGCCGATTACGTCACGGGGGCGGCGGGCCGCGGGATGGAGGTCCTCGTCGCGGGGGCCGGCGGCGCCGCGCACCTCGCCGGTGTCGCGGCCGCCCACACCACCCTGCCCGTCCTCGGGGTCCCGATGGAGAGCGCCTCTCTCAAAGGTCTCGACTCGCTTCTCTCGACCGTCCAGATGCCCGGCGGAATCCCCGTCGCGACCTTCGCGATTGGAAAGCCCGGGGCCGTCAACGCCGCGCTCTTCGCGGTCGCGATCCTGGCCGGAAAGCGGCCCGAGCTCTCGAAAAAGCTGGCCGATTTCCGGGCCGACCAGGCGGCGAAGATCCTGAAGGAAGAGCTGACGTGAAAACGGGCGGGGGCAAGCCCCGCCCCCACGACCGAGGGCGGGAGCGATCTGCCCGGACGATCGGGAGTCGGCGCTGAGCCCCGAGGTCTCCGTCGGGCTGATCGGCCTCCTGCTCGGCGCCGCCGTCGCGTCGGGCCTGCGTCTCTACGCCACCGTCGCGGTCCTCGGTTTCCTCGGCCGGTCCGGCGTGATCGCGCTTCCCGGGGGACTGACCGTGCTCGCGAGCCCGTGGGTCATCCTCGTCGCGTCGTCGCTCTACCTCGTCGAGTTCCTGGCCGACAAGGTCCCGATCATCGACTCGATCTGGGACCTCGTGCACACGTTCATCCGGGTCCCGGCCGCCGCTCTTCTGGCCTGGGCCGGAGTCTCGAGCCTTCCCGAGCCGTGGCGGATCGTCGCCGCGCTCGTTTGCGGCGGCGTCGCGCTCTCGGCGCACGGTCTCAAGGCGTCGACCCGCGCCGTCATCAACACGAGCCCCGAACCGGTCACGAACTGGGCCGCATCGCTCGCGGAGGACGGCCTGACGGCGGTTCTTCTATTGCTGGCCGTGAAGTACCCCGTCGCCGCGGCGCTCGCCGCGGGCGCCGTCGTCGTGCTGGCGATGCTCCTCGGAAGCTGGATGGTGCGGATGCTGCGCCGCTTCCTCCGTTCGCGCCGCGTCGCGGTTCCGACCTCGCCGGCCTAGCCGCTTCCTCTGGATCTCCGCCTTTGCCCGAGCGGCCGCCGATGGCCTAGAATGAAACGCCGCCGTCCGGCGGCACAGGAGGCCGTCCCCATGGATCTCGAGGAGTACTCCGAGGAAGAACTGCTCGAAGCAGGCCGTGAAGCGGTCAAACGCGAGCAATGGCCCCGGGCCACGACCTTCCTCGGCGCGTACGTCGCGCGCTTCACCGACCGGGGCGAGACGGTTCCGGCCTCGGGCCTGGCGAGCTACGCCCTGTGCCTCGGGCACGGGAAGGAGCGGCGCCGCGGGCTCGAGCTCTGCAAGAAGGCCCAGCACGCCGATCCCCGCAACCCCCACATTTACTGGTGCCTTGCCCAGCTTCACCTGCTCGGCGGGTCGCGCAAGGACGCGATCGAGACGGTCGAACGGGGCCTGCGGGCCGTTCCGGACAACTACCTCTTGCAGCGCATGCGCAAGCGCCTCGGCCTTCGACAGTCGCCTCCGATCCCTTTCCTCGATCGCAAGCACGGCCTGAACAAGCGCCTCGGCCGGATCATGCACCGGATGAAGGGGACCTCGGCGAGCGTCCTGCCCGCGTAGGCACCAGCCACACCAGCGCGCCCCCCAGGATCGCCACGTCGGCGAGGTTGAAGACCCCCGTGCGGAGCGGGCCCGCCGCGACCGCCAGGAAGTCGGTCACGGAACCGTCCGAGAGCCGATCGAGCCAGTTGGCGAGCCCTCCCCCCAGCATCACCGCCGCCGCGAGGCCCCGGCGTGCCGCGAGGGTCCGATGCGCGAGCAGCACGGCGAGCGCGGCGAAGAGCGCCAGGCCGACCGCCGCGACGAAGAGGATGAACCTCATGCCTTCCGGCAATCGGCCTCCGGCGGAGAGAAACGCGCCTCGATTCTCGGCCAGGGAGAGCCGGACGAGTCCGCCGAGCCACTCCACGGGCGGACGTCCGGACAGGAGCCGGATCGCGATCTCCTTCGACAGCCGGTCGGCCGCGATGGTCGCGAGGACGGTCAGCGCCAGCCCGGCCCGCCGGCCGGCTCCGAACACCTACGGCGTCCTGGACCGGACGTTGACGAAGCCGATCGGCAGCGCCTCGAGGTTCTCGACCTCGATCGGCCGGGGCATGTCCCCTGCGGCGGCCGCGGCGCCCGGCGCCAGAACGCAGGCGAGGCCCAGGAAGGCAATCGAACGTCGTCGAAGCATGGCGAGTCCCTGACCGGCCCGAGTCTATGCCGCGCGCGCCGGCCGGAGCGACATCCGCGCCGTCAAGGCGCAGGCCGCGGCGAGGGTCGAAAGCGCGGCCGGGGCCGCAAAGAAGTACCGCGCATTGACGAGCGCGATCAGCACGAGCCCCACGGCCAGGCTCGAGACGAGCGGCGCGGCCAGGGCCCGGTCCTTGCGGGCCAGCCCGCCGAGTTGCCAGGTCACGACGACGAGGATCGCGAGGGCGACGCTCATGAAGACGTTGAAGCCCCGCCAGTAGTCCCAGATCGTCCGCTCCCGGCCCATCGCGTCGAAGTGAGACTCTCTCATCGCCTGCAGGACCGCGTCCTCCCCCGGTCCGCTCGATTGCGTCGGAAGCACGACCGCGGCCGTGTGGCCGAGGAAGAACAGGGCCAGGAGCACCGCCGAAGCCCGCAGCCACCGGGTCGCTCGCATCGTCCGCCTCCCGCCGCCTTGACGGCGGCATAAGTAAGCATATCGGGGCGCTCGCGAAGCCTGCCCGCCGCGGCTATCCGCTGGGCTGGGCCTACGTCCTCGGCCGGTACGCCGGGCGCCGCGGCCCGTTCATGGCGCTCGTCACGGTCATGACCGCGACGATGATGGGCGTCATGCGGGCGAAGGCGCGGATCACCGGCGCTCGCCGCTCCCAGGCCTGACCGCCGCCAGGGCCGCTCCGTCGCTCACCAGAACGGCAGCTCGTCCTCGTCCTGGGCGCCCTCGGGAAGCTCGGGCCGCCGCGACGAAAGGACCGAGAGATAGTCCCGGCTGGCCTGGACGCGGGTCTTCGCCTGGCAGAAGGCGCAGCGCGCGTGGCCGTCCAGGGCGACGACTGTCTCGTTTTCGCGGCCGCACTTCTCGCAGGTCCAGTTTCGGAGGGAGTGTTCCATCGGCGCCCCGGGGTTTCGACGTTTCAGCGTGCGTGCATCCGCGCGGACCGGAGGTTCGTGACGTCGCGGTCGAGCCGGCGGACGTCGGCCCGCAGCGGGTCTTCGAGCTTCCGGACCCGCTCTCCGGCCGCCGCCCATTCGGCGCAGCGCGGACAGTGGGAGGCGTCCGCAGCCGCGGGTGCCGCCCCGCGCGTGCGGCACGCGCGCGAGTGCATCAGTGCCCGTCCCGCACGTTGCATTCGTTCCGGCAGAACCACCATTCGGCGCCGCCGCCAGCCTCGTGGTCGATGGCGATTCCGCAGAACAGGCAGTAGACGCGGTTGAGCAGCGAGGTCATCCGGGCCCCCGCGACGCGAAGACGACGGGTCACGACGCCGAGGCCGAACCGCCCGAGCTCGACGGTCGTCAAGTCCTGCGGGCCTGCCGAAAACTCGCTCGCTGAGGGAAGAAGAGTCGCGCTTTCCACCAGGTACCCTGCTTTCTGCCGAAGCCGGCGCCGGGTACTCGATCGTTCAGAGGGAGTGGGGCCGTCGAAGGGATTCGGAGCTCGCAGACTACCATGCCGGCCCCTCGGGCGGCCCGCGGGGCCCGAGCTCTGAATTCTCACGACGTTGTTCACTGTGCCGGCGCTCGCTTCGTGAAGCGACCCCTGAAACTGCCGCGCCCCGGCACGTAGGGGCGCCCCTTGCGGGCGCCCCCTCCTGCGCCCATTGAGAGGCGGCACGCGAATCGTCAGCGTGTCAGCGGGCGGCCACAAGGGCCGCCCCTACGGCCCGGGTCTCACATCGCCGAAGTGCGTGAACGACCTGTTGAGAACTGACACCTAGCCCAGCACGACCGCGATCCGGTGTTCACGGCCGTCGTCGAAGAGCGGGACCTCGCATCCCTCGACCGGCGCCCCGTCGAGCGAAATGCTCGTCACGCCCCGCATCGCGCCGCGGGGATTCTCGACCGAGAGCCGGTAGCGCGAGGAGTGGTACTGGAAGTCGATCTCGTATCGGGGCCAGGAGCGGGGAATGCAGGGATCCAGATGCAGCGACGTCCCCCGCAGGCGAAAGCCCAGGATCCACTCCACGCCCGCGCGGTACATCCAGCCGGAAGCCCCCGTGTACCAGGTCCAGCCGCCCCGACCCGCATGCGGATCGACGGAGTAGACGTCGCCCGCCATGACGTAAGGCTCCACCTTGTAGCGGTACAGGCCCGAGCGCGTGCTCGCGTGGTTGATCGGGTTCAGGATCGCGAAGAGCTCGCCCGCCTTGTCCCCGTCGCCGAGCTCGGCGAACGCGATCACCGCCCAGACGGCGGCGTGGGTGTACTGGCCGCCGTTCTCGCGCACGCCCGGCGAGTAGCTCTTGATGTACCCGGGCTCGAGCGCGGTGCGGTCGAAGGGCGGAGTGAAGAGGAGCGCGAGGCCGTCGCCCCGCCGGATCAGGTGCTCGTCGACGGCCGCCATGGCCCGCCGGCTCCGCTCGGGTTCGGCCGCGCCCGCGATCACGGCCCAGGACTGGGCGATCGAGTCGATGCGGCACTCGTCGTTGACCGCGGAGCCGAGCGGCGTCCCGTCGTCGAAGAAGGCGCGCCGGTACCAGTCGCCGTCCCACCCGTCGCGCTCGAGGGATTCCTTCAGGGCCGCCGCGTGCGCGCGCCAGCCGTGCGCGCGCTCGACTTCGCCGCGCGCCTGCGCGAGGCCGGCGAACCGCTCGAGGTTCGTGTGCAGGAACCACCCGAGCCACACGCTCTCCCCCTCCCCGCCCGCCCCGACCCGGTTCATCCCGTCGTTCCAGTCCCCCGTGCCCATCAGCGGCAGGCCGTGCCGGCCGACGGCGAGGCTCCGGTCGATCGCGAGGGCGCAGTGCTCGAACAGAGACGCCGTCTTGCCGGGATCCGGCTCGAAAAACCGGTCGGTCTCCTCCGGCCGGAGCGGCGCCGCCGCGAGGGAGGGCACCCGCTCGTCGAGCACTCCGAGATCGCCCGTGACCTCGACGTAGTGGTGCGTCGCGCAGGCGAGCCAGAGTCGGTCGTCGGAGATCCGGGTCCGGACGCCCCGCCCTCCGGGCTCGTGCCACCAGTGCTGGACGTCCCCCTCCTCGAACTGCCGCCCGGCCGCGCGCAGCAGGTGCTCGCGGGCGAGATCGCGTCGGGCCACCGTGAAGGACATCACGTCCTGGAGCTGGTCCCGGAAGCCCCACGCACCGCCCGCCTGGTAGAAGGCCGACCGCGCCCGGAAGCGGCAGCCGAGGGTCTGGTAGAGGAGCCAGCGGTTGAGCATCAGGTCCATCGACCGGTCGGGCGTGCGCACCTGCAGAGCGGAGAGCGTGTCTTCCCACTCGCGGCGCACGGCGGCGAGCTCGAGGGCGGGGTCCCGCGAACGGTGCCGCGTCACGAGCCGCCGCGCATCGGAAACGTCGCGGCCCTCACCGAGGAGAAAAACGATCGACCGGCGCTCGCCTGCGACGAGCCGCAGCCGCACCTGCATCGCGGCGCAGGGATCGAGGCCCGCGCCGGACTTCCGGCCGAGGATCGCTCCGCGCGCGAGTCCCGCCGGGGCCTGGAGGACGCCGTTACGCCCGAGGAACTCGGTCCGATCGGCGGTCCACCCGGTCGGCGCTCCCCCGATGTCCGCGAACGCGACGCGGCCGGCCTCCGCCTCGTTCCAGGAATTCCGAGCGAAGATCGCTCCGGTCTCGGGATCGAGCTCCGTGACGACGAACGGCGCCCCGCCCGCTCGCGGCGGTCCGAGCACCCATTCGGCGTAGGCGGTGATCGTGAGCGTTCGCGCGGACGAGGACCGGTTCTCGACCAACAGTCGCGAGAACTTGACGGGGTCCTCGTGGGCGACGAAAACGGTCAGGTCGGTGGCGATCGCCCGATGCTCGTGCTCGAAGCGGCTGTACCCCTGTCCGTGGCGAACCACGTAGGAACCGTCGCCCCGGATCGGCAGCGGGGTCGGGCTCCAGACCTCGCCCGTCTCCTCGTCCCGCAGGAAGAGCGCCTCCCCCGGAGGATCGCTCACGGGATCGTTCGACCACGGGGTGAGTTGGTTTTCCCGGCTGTTGACCGACCACGTGTAGCCGGAGCCGGACTCCGACACGAGGCAGCCGAGCGAAGCGTTGGCGAGCACGTTGATCCACGGGGCAGGCGTCCACTGCCGCTCGGCGAGGAGGATGACGTACTCCCCCTCCTCCTCCGAGAAGCCTCCCAGGCCGTTGAAGAACTCGAGCGGAATTCGGGGCGGCGGCAGGTCGGCGGGCGGCGGCGGAGCGGCGGGCAGCGGGGCCCTCGCGGCCGGAGGCACGCGGAGCAGGCGGATCACCTGCTGGGCGAGCGTGCCGTGCCGCGAGAGGAGGACGACGCGCGCCGCCGATGCCAGCGCGTCGTGGTCCTCGCCGGAGAGCAGCTCCCCGCGAAGCACGAAGACGCGCCCGGTCGAATGTTCCGAGGCGACACCCGGCGCGCGGCTGCCCGCGCGGACGAGGGAATCGAGCGTCGCGCCGAGCTCCGGCGAATAGGACGCCGGTTGCTCGTTCAGGATCACGAGATCGACCGCGAGACCCTTCATCCTCCAGTATTCGTGGGCGCGCAGGAGCTGTCGCACGATCGCCTGGTCCTCGACCTGGTCGATCCGGACGAGAACGATCGGAATGTCGCCCGAGATCCCGTGCCGCCACAGGGCCGACGGCCCGCGCCGGTTTCGGAGCAGGGTCTCGACCGGCGCGCGAAGCGTCGGGTCGGAGTACAGGATTCGTGTCGCCAGCCTCTGGAAGAGGTGCGCCTCGTCGGTCGAGATCCCGAGGTGGCGCAGCTGGACCTGGGCCTGCGTCCAGGCGAGGCTCGATACGCGGTCGAACGTCGCCTGGTCCCGGTACTTGGCGGCGAGCGCCAGGGCCCGCTCGCGCGACTCGGCGACGACGGTCGCCAGCTGCACTCGCACGGTCGCACCCGCCGCGATCCGGATCCGCCGGCGCAGGCTGAAGACGGGATCGAGCACGGTGCCGACCGTGTTCGAGAGCGGTCGCCGCTCCGCAATCGAGATGGGGTCCCGGATGCTCCGACCGCGCCCCAGAAAGCGCGCCCGATCGGTCTCGTACTGCACGGCGCCGGCGCTCTCTCCCGGCACCGTCATCACCTGAGCGGCCCAGACCGGCTCCTCCTGGTCCCGCGGCCGCCGTCCGGCGACGAGCGCCTCGAGCTCCGGCACGAACTCGGTCCGGACGAAGAGATTCGAGAAGGCCGGGTGCGCCGCGTCCGCGGCACGAGGGGCGAGGACGATCTCCGCGTACGAGGTCATCTCGATCTCGCACGCGCGCGTTCCGTGGTTCGTGAGCGAGACCTGGCGCAGCTCCGCGTCGTCTTCCGTCGAAACGGCGATGCGCAGGCTCGTCGCGATCAGGCCGTCGGTGCGGTGGATCTCGACGCGGTCTTCCGAATAGACGGCTTCGTAGGAGTCGGGCTCGACGCCCGACGGCTGGTACCCCGCCGACCAGACCCGGCCCGACGCGCCGTCCGCCAGGAAGACGTAGGTTCCCCAGGGGTCGCGCGTCGTGTCCTCGCGCCAGCGCGTCACGTCCAGGCCCCGCCACTGGCTGTAGCCCGAACCGGCCGCCGTCATCATCACGGCGTATCGGCCGTTGGAGAGCAGGTGCGTTCGGGGCGTCGGATCGTGCGGCGAACGGAAGCGCCGCAGGACCGGCGGCACCTCGTCGAGAACGTGCCGGTCCGTGCGCAGCTCCGCGGAGGCGGGTCGCGCCACGGCCACGGTCCGGGGCGTGCGCTCCTGCAGCAGCAGGGCCGTCGCCTGCACGGCCGGCTCGGCGCCGAACCGCCGGCGCATCGCGCCTTCGAGGATGACGTTGGCGAGCGCGACGATCGTCATTCCCTGGTGATGGGCCATGAACGCCTTCACGATCTCGAAGGACTCCCCTTCCGGCAGGCGCGACGCCGTGAAGTCGATCGACTCGTAGAAACCGTACCGGCCGAGCGCGCCGAGGACGGCGAGCCGGCGGAAGTTCTCTGCCGCGGCGGCGGGGTCGACCATGGCGGCGAGGGCCGTCGCATAGGGCGCCACGACGAGGTCGTCCGCCAGCCCGCGTTTCAGGCCGAGGCCGCTGACGCCGAAATTCGAGTACTGGTAGGTGAAGTGAACGTCGCGGGCGTTGTACGCCGCCTCCGAGATGCCCCACGGCACGCTGCGCTCTTCCCCGTACTGGATCTGGCGCCGCACGGCGAGCCGGCGGGTCTGCTCGAGAAGGCTCCCCGACGGAGCGTCGAGCACCAGATCCGGCATCAGGTACTCGAACATGGATCCGGACCAGGACAACAGCGCCGATCCCCGGCCCACGGGCGTCAGGGGCCGTCCGAGATGGAACCAGTGCTCGACGGGGACGTCCCCGCGCGCGATCGCGACGAAGCTCGCCAGGCGCGCTTCCGAGGCCAGCAGGTCGTAGTCGCCGGGGTCGAGGGTGTCGTCCTGCGGGCGGTACCCGATCGCGAAGAGGTTTCGCGGCCGGTCGTAGAGAAAGGCGAAGTCGGTCTCCGCGACCAGGTCCGCCGCGGACCGGGCAAGCGCGCCGAGTCGGTCCTGCAGCGTCGAACCCGGCTCGAGTGACTCTTCCGTGGCCCCGACGTCGCGCGCATGGCTCGCGACGCACTCCGAAAGTGCCCGCGCCCATTCGAGGGCTTCCCCCGTCGCGGCCGGGTCGCTCTCGTCGCTCAAGGCGCGCACGATGTCGCCCAGCGTTTCGGCCCGCGCGGACAGCGCGCCCAGGCGCGAGGACCATTCGGCCCGCGTCTGAGGAGCGGGAGCGAGGAGATCGCTCGCTTCGACGAGGGCTTCCTCGAGCTGGCGCGCGGTGACGACGCGCCCGGGCCCGCCACCGACGAGCGTCATCGCGGACGACCGCAGGAGCGCGAGCGTGTCGGCAATGCCGTCGAGAGCGCGCGTGGTCAACGTCGGCTCGCCGAGCCGCTCCACGCAAGCCTGTTTGAGCGTGATCAGGTGGGCGACGAAGTTGCCGCTGTCGACCGTGGACACATAACGGGGCTCCAGGGGCGCAGGGTCGTCCGTGCCGTACCAGTTGTAGAGGTGTCCCCGGAAGCGCTCGAGTCGTCCGATCGCGGCGAGGCCCGCCTCGAGGCGGGCCGCCATGTCGGCGGTCCCGATCCAGCCGAAGTCGTTGGCGGCAACCGTGGAGAGCAGGGCGAGGCCGAGGTTGGTCGGCGAGGTCCTTCTCGCGGCTTCGGGCCTCGGAACTTCCTGGAAGTTGTCGGCCGGCAGGTTCCGGAACTCCGGGCCCGCGAAGCGCTCGAAGTAGCGCCACGTTCGGCGCGCGATCGCGCGAAACTGCCGGGCCTCGGCGGCCGAGAACCGTGCGGCCTCCGCTTCGCGGGGCGGCAGGCTGATCCACCGCGCGAGGAGGGGCGACAGGAGCCAGGCCGCGATGAAGGGCGCGGCGCATGCCCACGCACCGCGGCCCGATGCCGCCGCGAGCGCCCCCGCCGCGGTCGCGAGCGCGAGCCCTCCGCCCATCCGCCGGTAGAAGCCCGCCGTCTCGAGGTCGAACGCGCGATGGGTCTGGGCCGCAGGCACCCATTCGAGCAGGTGGCGGCGGCTGACCCCGAGGCGCCAGAGCGTTCGCGCGATCGCATCCGCGCGCATCCACGTCGTGTTCGCCAGGAACGCGACTCGCAGCGCGGCCTCCGCCAGGCCGGTGGCGAGGTCGGCGGACACTCCGCGGATCAGGCTGCGCTTGGACACCCCGCGCCGCTGCGGAACGAGGCTCGAGACGAACGAGACGAGCGGAGGAAGCGCGAGCGCTCCCAGGACGAAGGCCGTCCAGCGGAGAGCCCCGACGCCGGGAACGCACCAGGCGGCCAGGAGCGTGGCGAACGTCGCCGGCGCCGAAAGGCTTCGCCGCAGGTTGTCGAGCATCTTCCAGCGCCCGATCAGGGGAATCCCGCGGGCCGCCGGAGGCCCGCCACGGCTCCGGGCGGTCCCGAGGATCCACGGCAGGAGCTGCCAGTCGCCCCGGACCCAGCGGTGCTGGCGCAACACCGCGACTCCGTAATGACCCGGGAAGCCTTCGAAGAGCTCGACGTCCGACACGAACCCGGCGCGCGCGAAGAGCCCCTCGAAGAGGTCGTGCGATAGCTGCGTGTTCTCCGGCACCCGGTCGTCGAGAGCCCCCTCGAACGCATCCACGTCGTAGATGCCCTTGCCCGTGTAGATCCCCTCGCCGAAGAGGTCCTGGTAGACGTCGGAGACGGCGAAGGCGTAGGGGTCGATGCCGCGGGGTCCCGAGAAGACGAGCTGGAAGAGGGTCCCAAATCCCATCTCGGGCAGCGTCGGAGTGACCCGAGGCTGAAGGATCGCGTGGCCTTCGACGACGCGGGCGAGGGCCGGGTCGAATCGCGGAACGTTCAGCGGGTGAGCGATCGTGCCGACCAGCCGGCGCGCGGCCTCCCGCGGGAGCCGGGAATCGGCATCGAGCGTGATCACGTAGCGGACCCCCGCGGGCGCCGCCGGCGTGCCCGACTCGGGCGGCAGAAAGGAGGTGTCCGTCGCGCCCCGCAGCAGCCGGTTCAGCTCGCGCAGCTTCCCGCGCTTGCGTTCCCAGCCCATCCACACCCCCTCCGCCGCATTCCAGAGACGGCGCCGGTGGAGGAGCCAGAAGCGGTCGCCGCCGCCCGCGGCCGGGCCGTGACGTTCGTTGAGCCGGCCGATCGCGGCGCGCGCAAGCTCCAGAAGGCCCGCGTCCTCGGGCACGCCTTCGGCGGAAGCGTCGGGCCAGTCCGACAGCAGCGCGAACCGGAACTCGGGGTCGGTATTGCCGAGGTAATGCACTTCCAGCCGCTGCACGACCTCGTCGATCTCCGACTCGTCGGTCAGGAACACCGGGATGGCGACCAGGGTTCGGAGCTCCCCGGGCACGCCGCCCGCGAGCTCGAGCTTGGGGAGGCGCCGCGGCCCGAGGAGCCGCATGACGAACCGGTGGACGAACGCGATCGCGAGATCGGAGGCGGGCACCAGTGCGAGCAGGGCGAGCAGCGCGACCGCCGGCGCGCCGGCGCCTCCGAGCGCGGTTGGCACGGCCGGCACGGCCACGACGACGAGGGTCGAGAACGCGATCGCGGCGAGGTACCAGGGCGTCGCGGCCCGCACCCACGCACGTCTCAGCCACTGCCGGCCCGGCAGCCGGAACTCGAGCTCCTCCTCGAGCCGCCGGCGCCCGTGCGCGATCAGGTAATAGCCCGGATCCGCGAGGCGGGAATCGGCCCGGTCGGTCCTCCCGTTTGGGGCAACGGCGCTCGCCGCCATCGCCACGGCCCGCCGCGCCACCTCCAGCTCGTCGTGGCGGCTTCCCCGGGAGAGCTCCTCGACGGCGTGTCGATACCGGTCCCGCGTCGCGAAATCCATCTCGGCCACGCGGGTCCCGTCGCAGAGGGCCTCGTGAACCAGACTGACGCTTTCGAAGAAGTCGGCCCAGTCGGCCGACGACAGGAGGCGCATGCTCGTGATGACATTGCGAACCGTCGCGTGGTTGGCGATCTGGTCCTGGTGCTCCGCGCGCACGATCTCCTCGGCCGTGGTTCCGCCCTGCTCGAACCGGCGGTCCAGCCACTCGAGCGCGGGCGTGACCGCCGGGTCCTGCTCGCGCAGGCGCTGGACGAGCTGGACGGCGAAGGCCTGCGAGAACGGCGCGCGTTCCAGCATCGGGAGGACCGCGCTCCCCTCGGGCTTGGGGACGCCGGCCGTGCCGAGCAGAGCGTCGGCGATCCCGTCCGCCCGGTCCCGCGCGATCCCCCGCGCCGCGACCCGCCCCGCGAGCCTCCGGAGATTCTCGACGAGGACCAGGCGCAGCGAAATCGCCAGCGCCCACAGCTCGCCGATCGTGAGCGGCTGGACCCGCTGGTAGGCCCGCACGAATCGCCCGAAGGTCTCGAGGTCGATCCGGCTGTCCGTGTGCGCGACGAACGACCAGGCCAACCCGTGGACGCGGGGAAAGCCCTCGAGCGCGCCCTCGGCGAGCTTCGGCAGCTCCCGATAGAACCCCGGCGGAAGGTCCTCCTGGATCTCCCGGACCTGCTCCTCGACGATGTGGAAGTTGTTCAGCAGCCAGTCGGCCGCCGGCGAAATCGAGCGAGTTCGGCGGCTCGCGTCCTCGATCGCTCGAAGCGAGGCGACCAGCGCCCGCGCATTCTCACGCAGCCGGGGAAGCAGCCGGCGGCCACGGCGGGCCGACGGGTGGATGTGCTGCCGGGCCGCGAGTTCCCCGGCGAAATGTTCCAGCCGCTCGGCCGAGAACAGCTCTTCCCGAATCGGGCCGGTCGACGTCCGCATTCGCGCTACCTCTTACCACGGACGAAAAAAAGCCGAGCCGTCAGCCGGCTCGGCGCAGAAAAGAGAAGCACGGACCGATCAGGCCGAGGGGGGCGACTTGACCTGAAGGTTGTTGATGACCTTGACGACGCCGAAGACCGAGCGGGCCTCGCTCTGGGCCTCGGCCGAGACCTTGGCGTTCGGCACTTCGCCGGCCAGGGTCAAGACACCCTTGGTCACGTTGATGTCGATGTTCACGATGTTCGAGAAGCGGTCGACCGTGAGCTTGGCCGAGACCGCCGCATGAATGGAGGTGTCATCGACCTGGCGGCCGGCCGTCGAGCTGCACCTCGAACAACTCTGGGACCGCAAATTTCCATCACGACGTGGCTTGTGGACACGGTCACGACGCCAATGCTTCTGAAAGTCGTGAAGTCGGGCCGGCTGCAGCCGCAAGAGCTGACCCATCGCTTCGCGCTGAACGACATCCTGAAGGCTTATGACGTTTTTGGAGACGCCGCTCGTGAAGGCGCGCTCAAGGTGGTTCTGGACGCCCGCCGTGATCGCCATGGCGAGCGCACCCCGGAACGTCACCCGGACGGCGCCCTTCACCACCCCGGCACCCCCCGCGCGCGCCGCCGTGGCCGAGAGTTTCCAACTTTTCTCCCAACAGGAGGCTGACCCATGAAAAGAGTCGACCTGTCGCTTCCGGAGTTCGGCTTTGTCGTCGCGACGCGGGCCGCTATCGGAGCCGGGATCGGGCTGCTCTTGACCGGACGCCTCTGCCGGCGGAGCCGCCAGAGGCTGGGCGTCGCGCTCCTCGCCGTCGGCGCACTGACGACCATTCCCGCGGCATTGCTGATCTTCGGCCGCGATGCCGGTCCGGCCGCGAAGAAGGGCACCGCGTCCTAGCTGCCGTTTCTCAACGGGTCGTTCACGCAATGCGGCGATGTGAGACCCGGGCCGTGGGGGCGGCCCTCGTGGCCGCCCGCTGACACGCTGACGATTCGCGTGCCGCCTCTCAATGGGCACAGGAGTGGGCGCCCGCAAGGGGCGCCCCGACGTTGCCGGGGCACGGCGGTCTCAGGCGTCGCCTCGCGAGGCGAGCGCCGGCACGGCGCGGACACGGAAGAAGCGCAGGAGATCGGGCGGCTTACCGGCCGTTGGCCTGCCGCTTCCAGAGCTCCCAGTTCCGGTCGTAGTCGGGGCTGGCATCCGCGGTCTCCGTGTCGTCTCCGGAAGTTCCGGATTCGAGGTAAGTGACCGTTCCCCCGAGCGCGATGGCCCGGGCCTGCATCTTCGCGTTCAGGTCCAGGTAAACGCTCCGATTCACGACGGCGGGGAGCGAGCCCCCGACGATCACGGCCCCGTGACCTCGCATCAGGACGACGGCCGCGTGGCCGAGCGTCCCGGCGAGCGCCCGGCCGATCCGTGCGTCGGCGACCAGCATGTTCGGCACGTCCGGCACGTCGTGGATCTCGAAAATCGGGACGCCCGCCGACAGGAACGAGCTCATGTGGTACATCGGCCGCAGCGGAACGCTCGAGTCTGCGAAGGGCACGACCGAGGGCGTGTGCGCATGCACGACGGCCCTGACGTCCGGCCGGGCCCGATAGATCGCCGCGTGGATGTACCTCTCGATGTACTCCGCCTGGCCGGCGGCGCTCGAGGCGTTGCCGTCGAGGTCGTACTCCAGGATGTCCGCTCGGGTGACGAGCGCCGGCGCCTTCGCCCCGGAAAGGAAGAACCGGTCGGCCCGCGTCAGGCTCCGCGCACTCACGTGCCCGTAGCCGTCGACGATCCCCTGGTCCGCCAGGATGCGATTGGCGGTCACGAGGTCGTCGAGGAGCCGCCCCTCGGGGCCCGGACTTCCCGGACCGTGGCCCGCCAGGCGCGCGACCAGCAACAGCGCGGCGAGCGCCGCGGCCGAGACGATCAAGCTGGTCCGCGAGTGATGCACCCGGCGTGAGTCTACCGAGTCGGAGCCCGATCCAGGGCACCGGCCCTCCGGGCAACCCTCAGTCGGCGGCTTCGGCGGTGCGCACGAGGGTCGAACGGACGGGCGGAGGCATCGGGGAGTCCGCGCCGCGGACCGACTTCCAGACGATCTCGTTCAGCTCGAGCTCCGGGGCGCGGTCCGGCGCGTCGAGGTCCATGCGGGCCGACGCCTCGGCGCCATACGCCTCGCGATCGTTCTTCTCGTCGAGCGGGACGCGGGCCGGCCGGGCCGTGTAGGGCGTGGGATCGGGGTGCGCGACGAAAGCGGCATGCATGGGCGTCGCCGCCGCGTCGTACTGGCTCATGGGTTCGAGCCCCAGAATGAGCTCGATCGTCCGCAGCACGGCGGCCGTCGTGTAGAGCGTCGAATCGACCCCGCGGCGCCGCGTGTACGGGCTGATCACCAGGGCCACGGACCGGTGGGCGTCCACGTGGTCCGGGCCGTTCTGGGCGTCGTCCTCGAGAACGAAAATCACCGACTCCTTCCAGTACCGGCTCTTCGAGACGGCTTCCACGAGTCGGCCGAGGGCCTGGTCGTTCTCGGCGATCATCGCCCGCGGCGTCGGGTAGCCGGCGCGGGTGCCCGCCGTGTGGTCGTTGGGCAGGTGGAAGATCGAGAGCTGCGGCAGGTCACCCCTCGCCTCGAATCCCCGGAATTCCTCGAGCCACGCGTCGATCCGCTTGCCGTCCGGGACCGCGAGGCTCCAGGTCGGATAGGTCGGGCAGATGTGGCCCTCGAGGCCGGGCACGGAGGCGAGGGCGGGGCCTTCCCCCGACTCGTCATCCCCTTTCTCCCGGTGACCGAATTCCCCGTAGCTCCGGTAGCTCACGCCGGCCCGCGCGCACGCGTCCCACAGATAGCCCTGCTCCGGCGCCGTCACGTTTCCGTAGGGATTCCGATTTTCGCCCCCGCCCTCCGAAAGGTACTTGCCGCCGCGCTTCGCGTAGTTCATGGGCCAGACTTTCTCGACGAAGTCCGAGGCGTAGGCCGCGGTCGAGTAAGCGTGCCCGTCGTAACTGACCTCCGCGTTGACGTAGAAGTTGTCGAGGAGAACGAACTCGGAGGCCAGAGCGTGCGCGTTGGGCGTCGACTCTTCCCCGAACAGGCACAGGCTCGGATCGCCGTTTCCCTGCGGCAAATCCCCCAGAATCTGATCGTAGGTTCGGTTCTCCCGGATGACGTAGAAGACGTGCCGCAGAGGAGACGCTTCCCCGCGACGGCGCGGAATCGGAGACGACTCCCGCGCCCGAGCGCCCGTCGTCGGCACGGGCGCGGGGCCGGGCGTCAAGCGGTGGACGGTCTCCGTGAGCGCCTCGAGCGCGGCCCGGTCGGGCGTTTTCAGCACCGACAGCGTGCCCGTCAGCATGGCGCCCACGTACTGCGACGGTTCGCCCTTCGCGCCCGGCTGAGGGCCACGGGGGTTCGGCATGGACGTCAGGCCCTTGCCCGAGAGCACCAGGATCCGCCGGCCGTCCGGGGTGAACTGCACTCCCGTCGGGTACCAGCCCGTCGGAATGAAGCCGGAGATCCGGCTCGCGGACGGACGTGCGACGTCCACGACGGCGACCGCATTGTTGTCCGCATTGGCGACGAGGAGCGTTCGGCCGTCCGGCGAAAGCGCGAGAGCGTTGGGCGTCGCTCCCGGCGGCGCGCCGGGCGCGAGCGCGACCGAGATCTGCTCCGTGGAGGCGCCCGACGGAAGGTCGATCGCCCAGACCGAATTCGTGTTCGCGCAAGCGACGAAGAGGCGCCTCCCGTCCGCGGACAGGACCATGGCGTTGGGATGCCCGCCCACGGGAATGGCGCCTCGCGGCTCGAGCGTCGCCGCGTCGAAGAGAAGCACCTTCGCGCCGCCCCAGAGGGAGACGAAAAGCGTCGCGCCGTCGGAGGAAACGAGGCAGGAATAGGGCTCCGCGGGCAGGCTCACCCGCTTCGAGACCTTTCCGCTTTCGAGATCCAGGGCCGAGAGCCTCTGACCGAGAACGTCGACGACGTAGAGCCTCGTCCCGTCGGGATGGACCGCGAGGCCTCCGAGAAACCCTTCCTTGACGGCCGTGCCGACCTCGAACGTCCGGCCCGCCGCCAGCTTTCCCGGTCGCCACAGAAACTCGCGGACGATGCCGTCGGCGCCGCCGGATGCGAAAAGACGCTTGTCGTCGGGATGCCAGGCGAGGCCGAGCCAGGCGTCGGCGACGGGAGTCTTGTCGGGGACCGACAGGGTGCCGAGGTCCACGACCGTCAGCGTGGGCTTCGCGTAGCCGTTGTTGGTCACGATGGCCCAGCGCCCGTCGGGCGAAACGAGCATGGCGAGCGGCAGGTCCCCCACCATGACGTGGCGGCCGGCGGGCTCGATCCGCCAGCCGTTGGGGAGCAGGGTCACGCCCTTTCCCTCGGGCCCCGGCCGGTCGGTCCCGAGAAGGGGCAGCGAAAGCACGGTCGCGGCGAGCGCCGCTGCAAGGCGTCGCGCGCGCCGCGGGCTTGCGCAACGGCTTCGAGACGAGAGCGTCTTCTCAGTCGTCACGATGACGCCAATCTTTCACAGGAGACCCGCCCTTCGTCAAAAGGGCCAGCGGAGCCCGAGTGCCTTCGCCAGGAAGATCGCCATCTGCCGGCGGGTCACCGGATTGTCCGGGCAGTAGTTTCCGCCGCCGCATCCGCCCGTGATGCCGGAAGCGGCGAGGGCTTCGATGAACTGGAAACCGAAGTCGTTCGTCGGGACGTCGTTGAAGGACGGCGACCCGGGGGCGGGGCTGACGGAACGTTTCCACCAGATCTCGACCCACGAGAAGGCCGGCCAGTTCTGACAGTTGTTGGCCAGCTCGACCTGGATCGCCAGCGCCTTGTGGACGTTCTGCGCGTTCAGGTATCCGATCGGGCTCGCGTTGTAGTCGGTGCCGTAGCCGTGGGCCGAGCTCGAGAATGTGGCGATGCCGGAAGTCGAGCCATGGTTGACCTCCCAGAGCTCGACGCCGACCACACCCCCGCAGTAGGAATAGCTTTCGAGGCCGATGTAATCGATGACGGCGCCCGCCGGAATGTTCACGCTCGCATAAAACTCTCCCGCCCCGTCGTCGAAGTAGCGAGACAGGCAGCACTGGGCCGTTTTCCACGAGTCGTTGCTATCCGCGGTAAACGCCGTGGCCGAGACGGTCGTCACCGTGTAGTCCTGCGTGCCGAACTCATCGGGAGCCTGGCGGGTCGTCTCGAACCGCGGCGGCGAATTCGGAGCCTGAGCCTCCGACAGGCCCGCGCAGAGCATGGCGACCACGGACACGCCGAGAACACGAACCATTCGTCCCGCTCTGGTCATCACGGATCCTCCTTCGAAGAGCCTACGCCCGGCCGCTGCTCGGCGCGCGACTCATCGTGCTACGCTGAACGAAACGAGTGGACGGGCCGAACTCCGCGGGAACACCCGACTCCGAAGCACGGGAATGAAGACGCCCCAGGCCCCTCGTGCCCTGATCTTCGCCGCCGTCGGCGCCAGCACGACCATCGCCCTGCTCTGGTTCGTGGCCGGCTACCCCACCGTGATCTACGACTCCTTCGGCTACTACTACCTCGCCAACGTCCTCCGGACCACGGGGCTGTCGCAATGGCCTGCCGCCCTTCGAACGTACGGCTACCCCTTCTTCCAGCTTGCCGTCACCGGATTCCGGGAGCTGCCGGCCGAGGAGTTCCGGCTGATCGTGTTCGCGGCCCAGCTCGCCCTTTATCTCGTCGCCTGCGGCCTGATGGCCCGCCGGCTGGCCCGAATCCTCGATTCGCCGCGGGCGGGAACCGTCGCGTTCGCCATCGGCGCATTGAACCCCGTGCTTCTCCTGCATACGACCGAGCCGTTGTCCGATCTCGTGTCGGCCGTCCTCGTGCTCCTCGCCCTCGTCTACACGTGGCGAGTCCCGGACGCGGGGCCGGCCCGGAGCCTGGGTGATGCCGGTCTGGCCTTCTTCTGCGCCGGCGCATCGGCCGTCGTGAGGCCCGCCAACGTCGTCGTCGTCCCGGCCCTCGGCGCCGCGTGGCTGCTTCGAGGCATACGGTGGCGCGACGTCGGCTGGCGCCAGGTCGGCGCCGCATTCGCGGGCCTTCTGCCCCCGTTCCTCCCACAGGTCATCATCAACTACCGGGCGTCGGGGTCGCTGAGTCCGCTGATCACGGGAGGCCTCTATCGACTCCAGGCGGGCTGGGGCATGGGGGCCTTGAAGTACGCCACCCTCGTCATGCCCGACCGGTCTCCGTTTCTCGTCTACACGAATCCGCTCTATCGCGGCGACCCAACACCCCTGGCGTTTCTGCGGCATCACCCGGTCGAGTACGTCACCACGCTTTTCATTCACGGATTCGCGATGATCGATCAGGACCTGCCGTTCACCTACGTCACGGACCTCGCTCCCTGGTACCGATGGCCCCTGGCGGTCGTCAACTTCGCGTCGTTCTATTTCGCGCTTGCGGCCTTCGCGCTGGCCGTCGCGAGATTCGTACGACGGCGCGCGCTCGACGAGGGGGCCTTCGTCGTCGCGAGCACGGCACTCGTCGCGGGGGCCTACTTTCTGCTCTATCTACCGGTCGAAGTCGAAAGCCGGTTTGGACTCGTGCCCGCCATCCTGACCACTCCCCTCATCGTCGCCGGCCTGACGCCCTTCGCCGGCCGGGATCGAAAAGACGCCCGCACGCGAAAGCTCGTCCTCGCCGGCGCTCCCCTGGCCGTCGTGGCCGCCGTCTGCCTTTCCGTCTGGATCGAGAAACACCGGACGAACCCCTACGTCGACAGCCCGGCAAACGCCTTCGTGATGAATCCGAAGCGCGCGTCTCCTCCGTCCCGGAACTAGCCCCGGTGGCTGCAGCCCCAGGGCCGTCCGGACGGGCTCAGACCGCCGTTCCGAAGAGCGACCCGACGGCGGCCGTCGCCGCCATGGCGAGAGCGCTCCAGAACGTGACGCGGATCGCGCCCTTGACCACGCCCGCGCCGCCGGCGCGCGCGGCCACTCCGCCGAGAAGGGCGAGAAAAGCAAGCGAAGTCCCTCCGACGACCGGAATCATCGCCGTCACCGGGGTCAGGGCCGTGACCGCGAGCGGCAGGACCGCCCCCACGGCGAAGCTGGCCGACGACGCCAGCGCCGCCTGAAGCGGCCGCGCCCGCATGGTTTCGGAGATGCCGAGCTCGTCGCGGGCGTGTGCGCCGAGCGCGTCGTGGGCCATCAGCTGGTCGGCGACCTGCCGCGCGAGCGACGGCTCGAGGCCCCGCGTCACGTAGATCGCGGTCAGCTCCTGGCGCTCCCCTTTCTCGTCGGTCTTCAGCTCCGCGCGCTCGCGCTCGAGCTCGGCCTGCTCGGTGTCCGCCTGGGAATGGACGGAGACGTACTCGCCCGCGCCCATCGACATGGCCCCCGCCACCAGGCCGGCGACCGCGGCGACCAGAACGTTCGAGTGCGTTGCGTTCGCGGCCGCGACGCCGAGCACCAGGCTCGAGGTGGACACGATGCCGTCATTGGCGCCGAGCACCGCGGCGCGAAGCCAGCCGATGCGTCCCGTGCGGTGTCGTTCGAGGTGGCCGTGCGGCATGGTCGCGTCCTCCGGGGAGGCCGTGCATGTTTACACAACCCCGCCCACGCCGGCCTCCCGCCCTACGGCCCGTACAACTGAAGCCCGAACGTCTTGACGAGAAAGACGGCCATCTGGCCGCGGGTGTTCGGGTTGGAGGGACAGTAGATGCCGGCGCCACAGCCGCCCGTGACGGTCTCGGCAGCAAGCTCTTCGATCCAGTTGGCGAAGAGGCTGGGGCACGCGACGTCGGAGAAGACTCCCGTGCAGGTCGGCGGAACGTAGGTCGAGCCGTATTTCGCCTTCAGGAGGAAGGCCGACATCTGGGCCCGTGTCACGAGGTTGTCCGGGCAATAGTTGCCCCCGCCACAGCCGCCCGTGGTCCCCTCGACCGAAAGCCGCTCGATCCAGTCGGCGAACTGGCTCGGGCAGGGGACGTCCGCGAAAATCCCGGAGCACGCCGGAGGAACGTAGCTGGCGCCGTGCTCGGCCTTCAGGAGGAACGCCGCCATCTGGGCGCGCGTGACCGAGTTCGTCGGGCAATAGACGCCGGCGCCGCAGCCGCCCGTGATCCCGTTGTGGAAGATGTTCTCGATGAACGCGTAGAACTGCTGTGACGTCGGCACGTCGGCGAAGCTCAGGCCCACGTGGAGCTTCCAGTTCTTCAGGTGCGGCAGGCTCAGGGATTCGTCGAAGCTGGCGTCCCAGTGAGGCGCGGGCCGCGCGCCGGTCACCGTCATGCCGTAGCAGTTGTGGGATGGAGTGGCGTTGTAGCAATCGGTGTTCCCGCCAGCGCCGACGCTGCCGTAGTCGGCCGTGACGTCGGCGATCGAGTAGCTCGGCCCGGCCGGTCCGGTGAGATTGGACGCACCGCCGGAGAACATCAGAGGCACCGCGGCCGTGTTCTCCCATGCGGGAGCGACGACCACGGTCTCTCCCGACTCCAGGACGCCATTCAGGTTCGATGTCGAGCCCGAGCCGTGCCCGTCGACACTCATCGGACGCGGGCTCGGGATCGCGGCCGTCGGCGTCGGCGTCGGCACTGGTGTCGTGCTGGTCGGCGCGAAGGTCGGCGTCGGCGGCCCGGGTGTCGTGCTGGTCGGCGCGAAGGTCGGCGGCACCGGCGTTAACGTCGGCGTGTTCGTTGGCGTGCTCGTCGGCGGCACCGGAGTGAACGTCGCCGTCGGCGGCACCGGCGTAAAGGTCGGCGTGAACGTCGGCAGCACCGGAGTGAACGTCGGAGTTCTTGTCGACGTGTTCGTCGGCGTGTTCGTCGGCAGCACCGGGGTGAACGTCGGCGTGAACGTCGGCGTATTCGTCGGCGGCACCGGGGTGAAGGTCGGAGTTCTCGTCGGCGTGCTGGTCGGGGTGTTCGTCGGAGGGGGCACCGCGACACACTCCGCGAACTTGAAGTTGCCGATGCGCGTGCGCCAGTTGAAGCTGCCGTTCGTGGCGATGTACTCCTGCGTGTACCAGAAGGTGCAGTCGTCTACCGGGTCGATGCTCATCGCGCTGTAGTCGCCCCATCGGTTGAGGGGGTTGCCTAGCGGGGTCTCCGTCTGACTGCCCGTTCCGTCGAACAGATGGGCTTCGCCCTGCCCCAGGGTGCTGGCGGTATCGGTCACCAGCCGTCCCGCGTACCGAATCTGGGGGTTGATGGTCGCGTCGGAGGCGCTGAACCCGAGCGCGAGGTTGCCCGCGTTGTCCTGCGCCACGCTGCCCATCCAGCGCCCGACGGTGTCGGGCTGGTAGGTGCTCTGCTGGGCGACGGTCACCGGTCCGGCGGTGACGTTGCGAAGCTCGAACCATCGTATGCCGGCGACACCGCCCGAGCTGACGGCAAAATTGCCGACCACCGATTCGAAGCCGCCGAAGTTGCGGTAGGCGAGGCGGTGCATCAGCCGGTCGCCGATGCCGTCCAGCTTGTTGGTCGTGCCGAGCTGGGGAACGCAGGCCTGCGTCGCCGGGCAGAGCGACGTGAAGGCAGCGCTCGCCGGGCTGGCGAAGAGGGTGAACGTCGAGTTGGCGGGGACGGCGAAATCGGCGTGGAAGTGGAAGACCTTGAAGACGCCGGCCCACGGATATTCCACAAACGTGGCCGGAGCGCCAGCGACCGGCAGAGCTGAGCCGTCCAGGTCGGCCGGGTTGTACGGGGCCTCGGTCGGTCCGCTATTCCCCGGACTGACGAACGTGGCCGGGAGTCCGGACACCATCTTCGCGCGGTCGAAGGCGAACGCCTGTGGGCCGACGTAGGACGTCCCCGACGGATTGAATACGACCATGCTCATGTAGTAGCCGTCGGGCCAGACCGAGAGCTTGGGATAGTCGAAAAAGTTCGTGCCCAGGTGAAAGCCATACCGGTAATAGGACCCGGTGGCGTCGCTCGAGGTCGAGACGGCGACACATTCGTCGGTCGGCGTGCCGGAGCCGGCGAACTGGCTGATGACCCAGCGGTTGGCGAGCTGGTCGTAGATCACGATCGGGTCGCCGTCGCCACTGCTCTCGCAGACGCCGCCGAAGCCCGACCAGAGCGTGGAGATGCCGACGGGGCCGAAAACCGAGGCGCCCGAGGCCTTGTTGAAGACCTGGACGCCTTTGTTCACGACCTGGACGTACTGCGTCAGGCCCACCTCGCCGTCCGTGTCCGGCGGCGCGCAAAAGCAGCCCACTCCCGGGTAGACGATGCCGTCGAAGCTCAGCGTGGTTCCGGGCATGTTCGGCGCGGGGACATGCAGGTTCTGAACGACTTCATCCGGGCTGTCCTTGTGAACCAACGGCACTTTCCGATTCTCGTTCGCCTCGCGGTCGCCTACGAACCCATAAGGCACCGGCTCCATGTCCCGCAGCGGCGGCGAGGTGTCGTTGCGATACGAGGTTCCCGAGATGACGTCTTCGGGGGGCGCCTCCGGGAGATCGGCGGAGCGGCGGCGCATGGCGGCGCCGAGGACGCTCACAGGGGCAGCCAGGGGCGCCTTCGGGAGGAGCGGCGCGCCGACCCCGACCTTCTTGACCTGGGCCGCGCCCGGAGGAGCCAGGAGCGCAACCGGCAGGATGACGACCGCGAGTTTGAGAAAGCTCCGCCGGATTCGACCCGTCAAGCCGAGGCTCCGACGTCATTCCGCTGTGCGCCCGATAAATTAGTCAGTGATCACGAGTGTAACCGCGCTCGCGAACCAAAGCCACATTGAAAAGCAGGTGCGGGAAATCACATTCGGCGGCGCTCACCAAGTCCTTCGCAGCGGATGCGCCTCGGTGTTGAAGACGACCTTCTCCAGATCGCCCGGCTCCTCCGAGAAAAGGAGGTAGAGGTATTTGAGTGTCTCGGCAAGAAAGTAGCTCGGCATCAGGTCGCCCTTTTCTTTGCTGACGACGCTCTTCAAAACCGTGTCGCCCGCGTCCGTTCGGCAATGCGCGCGGATGCTCTCGAAGAACGTCCGGCCCATCTCCAGATAGCGCGGGTCTTTCGTCAAGCGGTGAAGGTAGAAGGCCGACTCGATGATCTCGGGCCGCAGCCGATAGCCCGGAGACACGACGCGCATCCGCCGGTAGTCGAGAAGCTCGGGCTCGATGCCGCGAAGGTTCCACATCGCAAAGCACGATTCCTGAAGTCGGCGGGCATGATCGAGATCTCCCCCGAGCGCCAGCACGCCCGGCAGGAACGCGTGGAGCGCCCCGAACTCGTTCGCGGTCCGCTTCCCGGTCATCATGTCCACCTGGCCGTACCAGAGACCTGACGGCGCTTCGTCGGCCAGGTGTGCGTTCAGCGCCCGAAGGCTCTCGGCCCACATCCGCTCGCAATCGGAGTCGCCAAAGAGCCGCCCGCACTTCAAGAGGTACTCGTAGTACGAGTCGATCCCTCCCCCGACGTGGCTCGCGGGGCTGAGCCATTCTCCCGTCTCGACGTCGATCTCTTCGCCGACGAGACCGAGCGCCGATCGGCGTGAGTAGAGGGCCGTCAGGGCTTTCTTCGCCTTCTCGTAGAAGACCGGTTTCCCGGTCAGCTTCGCCAGCGTGCCGAACTCGAGGAGCAGCGTTCCGATCTCCGCCGGGTTCGACCGCGCGCCGGATGCTTTTCCGGTTTTCAGATTGACGTACATGTAAGGCATCCCGGTGGGCGACGAAAAAGCCGGCAGGAGCCGGGTCCCCAGGTCTTCCGCCAGGAGCAGGAGGCGCGGATCGCCGGTCGCCTGGTAGGCGGAGAGCAGGCCTCCGAGGATACGGATCGTGATCTCGAAGTTCTTGACCGCGATGTCTCTGTCGAAGGAGAGCTTCTCGAGGATCAGGCCCTTCGCCCGAGCGGCCTCGTCTTTCAGACCCATCAACAGCAGCGTGTCCAGGGCGTCCACGGGAGTCATCAGGAGCGATTCCCGGTGCCAGTCGTGGGCCGTCCGGCTCACGGGCTTGAGCTCGTCGTGTCCCCACGCATATCGCTCGTATCCCCGCCAGGCGTGGAGAAGCTCTTCTCGGACCTGCGCCGCCAGGGCCGCGCGATCCGAAGCGGCGGGCGAGCGCGTTGGAACAGGGGCGGCGGCCGCGGTGAAAACGGCAGCCAGCGCGACCAGGGCGGCGAGGTTCCAAATCCTTGCGGCCGCCCGAGGGCGGGGACAAGCCCCGCCCCTACCCTTGCCGATCATGACAAGACTTCCGGGCAGCACATCAGTGTTCGCGGGCCGCCCTCGGGCGGCCGCCCCGACACAGCACCCTAGGGGCTGCTGTTCGGCCAGTAGAGCCCGAGCCCCTTTGCCAGGAAGACGGCCATCTGCCGGCGCGTCAACGTCGCGTCCGGACAGTAGTTGCCGCCGCCGCAGCCCGCCGTGATCCCGGAAGCGACCAGCGCCTCGATGTACTGGAACCCGGGGTCGGACGTCGGCACGTCTCCGAAAGTCGCCATCACCGGCGCCGGGCTCACGGTTCGATGCCACCAGACCGCAGCTTCCAGAAAGCGCACGGATCCGTCCCTCGGCCCTCCCACCCAGTTCACGAAGAGGTAAAAACTGTGGCCGGCGTTCGCCGCGACCTGATACCCGATGAGCTCCGACGACGTGACCGCGCACCCGTTCGTGACGGTCGTCGAGACGTCCGCGAAATCGCCGATATCCGCGCCGCCTCCGAAGACGAGCGGCGCCGCCGTACCGTTGTCGTTGCAGACGTTGAGCGTGACGTAGTCGATGATCGCGCCCTCGGGAACCTGGAGGTTCGCCTCGAAGGTGGGGCCCGTGATCCCGTCCGGCGCGTTGTTCGGGGTCACGACCACCGGCTGGGTAGGCCACACCTGTCCAAGGAAAGTCGTGAAGGTTATCGACGAGTTGTCCGGCCGAAATGCCTGGGGTATGAACGTCGAAACCGTATCGCCGGCCGTGCCGTAGTCATTCGGGCTGGTCGTGAGGCCCGGCTGGACCGGCCGAGCATCGGCTCCGGGTTTCGGCGCACCCATGTAGCGTCCGCTCCCCCCGGTCGCCGCCACGAGGATCGAAGACACAGCGAAGCTGAGCGATGCGATCAATACGCGCGATTTCATTCTTTCGTCCTCCTTTGGACCGATGCTACAGCGGTCGCGTGCCCATGGCAGGCAGATCGAACGAGAAAAGCGGCGAGTAACCGGCTCGAAAATTGGCGGAACAGAGGCCTTGAGCTGACCTCGCCGCTAGCCGAACCCCGGACCGGCCGAGCGGTCCCCTCCGGTCCTCTGGAGAAAATCCGAAGCCCACTTCTTCCAGGCGTCGGACAGCCGGGGGACATCGCGCAGACGCCCCGCTTCCCGCCGATCGCGGGTGTAGATGCGAAAGACGTCGCGAACGGTGAGGTCGATGCTCGGCCGGTGTATCCGTCGGATTTCGTCTCCGGCACCCACCTCGCCCTCCTCGACGATTCGGAGGTAGGCCCCGGGGCGAAGAGCCTCGGTGAACCGACGCGGAAACTGGTCATCGTTCATTCGAACGCCGAGCCTCCAGCACGGGACCCTGGGCTCCGAGACCTCGAGCACCATGGTCCCCGCCTTCCAGCGTTCCCCGATCACGGCATCGTTGACCTCGATGCCCTCGGTGGTCAGGTTCTCGCCGAACTCACCGTGGCTGAAGGGACGGCCGATTTGCACTTCCCACCAACGCGCATCCTCGACGGCGTACGCGTAGACCGCTTTGTCCGGCCCACCATGGGCCCCGCGATCCGCCTGCTCGTCACCCGAGAGGTTCACGCCCCGGGCGGCGATCCGCCCGACCACCGGGGTCTTCCAGATGGCGCTCCGGGCGGCGCGGCCCTTGAATTCGAACTCGTGCGCCGTTCCCACGTTGACGGAGAGAATTCTGCCTGCCGGAATCATCCTTGCCTCCCTGGCCTTTGGCCGTCGATCCCCGCCGAAGCCTAACCGCGTCGACGAGCGATTTCGCCCGGAATCGACTCAAGTCAGCGCCAGGTACTAATGCGCGAGGCGCACGGCCACCGATCCCTCGCCCACGGTTGCGGAGGAGGGATCTGAACCTCCACCTTCGGGTTGTCAGAACACCCCAAAAGTCGCGACCCGAGACTCAGGAGCGCCGAGTCGATTCAGACAACGGGTCTGCATAACAGCCCGTCAACGCGCCGAGGCGAGCGCGCGGACCTCCTGTGTACGCGGATCCGCGTCACCGTGGTGGCGCCGAAAGCGTTCAAGCGCTTCCTGCAAGTCTCGACGCGCGCGGTCACGATTTCCCTGGCTCTGAGCCACTCTCCCGCAGGCAAGGAGCATCTCGTCCAGGCGCGGGTCTTCCGGGTCGACTTTGCGCTGGAGCTGGATGGCCTGGTCCAGCAGCAGCCGAGCCTCGACGAGGTTTTCCGGGGTTGGCCGCCCGAGCAGGTCGAGAGCGAGTTGAAACCGGGTCATCGGAATGGAGGGGTTCTCCGGTCCCGCCGTTCTCAATCGGATCGCCAGCGCTTTTCGATGAAGCGCGGTCGCCTGATCGAGGTGCCCTTTCAGGCGCAGTACCTCCCCATACGCATTGAGGGGCGCCCGCCGGTTGCTCGCCTCGCTGCCGTAGACGGATTCCAGGCCTTCCGTCGCCTCTCGGAGCGCGGCCTCGGCTGCATCCAGCTCTCCCTGGCGCAACAGCAACTCTCCGAGGTTGCCGAGCGCATGGAACGTAACCTGATGTCTCGTGCCAAGCTCGGATCGGGCCAGGGCGAGAGCCTCCTCGAGCCGCTGCCGCGCTTCCGGGTAGCGTTCCTGGGCCGTCAGGGACACCCCCAGCACGCGCAAGGCGTCGGCGGCGTCGGGAAGATCGAGAGTCCGGTAAATTCTGAGCGCCTCGGTCAGGGACGCTTCCGCGTCCGCGTAGCGCCTCTCGCTGACGTACAGAGAACCCTGATCGATGAGGGTCGAGGCGAGGAGGGGATGATTGCCTCCCAGGCTCTTTCGCTCCACGGCGAGCGCACGTTCGAACTCCTGCTTCGCTACGACCCGCTGGCCGCGAAACGCATGCAGCTCGGCCAGGCTCCAGAGCGCTTCTGCGGTTTGCGGATTGTCCTGGCCGAGCGTGCGTTCGAAGAGCGTGGCCGCCTCGCCATACGAAGATTCGGCATCGGCGTACCGGCTCGAGTTCTCCTGGATGAGGCCGAGAAGCAAGAGGCTGGCTGCCATCTTCGCGCTGGCGGGGTCGTTTCGGCGACGCGACGCAACGACTTCCCGTGCGAGCACGAGCGCTTCGTCGTTCTTGGTTCGATTGAGCAGGACCTCCGCGAGAGCCTGCTTTGCGCGCAGGGTCTCGGCGCCGTCTGCGCCATAGGCCGCGGCGAGCCTCGGGAGCAGAGTCCGCAGATCCCGCTCGGCTGCTTCTTCCTCCGCGAGGGCCGACCGAATTTCCGCCAGAGTCAGCCGGCTCAGATCAGTCGCCGGGTCGGAGTCGCCGAGAACTCGGCGCCTCTCGGCGATTGCCCTCTCGGCCAGATTCTTTGCCTGCGGCAGGGCTCCGAGGTTGAGATCGATCTGAGAGACCGCGTCATAGAGGGCGGCCCGAACCTCGGGCTCGGCGGAGAGCTCCGTTTCGATGCGGCGCGTCCCATCTGCGAGAAGCTGCCGTGCCGTGATCTTCTCTCCGCCCCCCTGATTCGGGTCCGAACCGTTGAACAGGTCGATGAGAAATTCCTGGACCCGTTCTGCCCGGCGTGCATTCGCTTCGGCTCGCACCGCATTTGCCCTGGCTCGCCGCGCCTGCCAGGTCGTGCCGGCCAGGCCCGCGAACAGAGTCAGCAGCGTCAGCGAAGCGGCGGCAACGCCAGCGCGATGGCGGCGGGCGAACTTTCCAGCGCGGTACCGGAAGGTATCCGGCCGTGCCTCGACGCGCTGACCGGAAAGGTGCCGCCTCAGATCCTCGCCGAGGGCCGCAGCACCCGCATACCGCCGCTCCGGCTCCCGGCGCAATGCCTTGAGCGCGATCGCATCCAGATCGTTGGCCAGGAGCGCCACCAGCCGCGCGCTCTCACGCGGCGGCAGGGCCGCCGCACCGGCATCCCCCGTTGCGACGGCTCGGCTCGGTCTTTCGACGGCTTCCTGTTCGACCTCGGAGGCCAGCTGCGCCGCCGAACCGGCGTGCCGATGGTGTGGAAGTACGCCGGTCAGGAGCTCGTAGAGAACCATGCCCAAGGCGTAAACGTCGGTCGCGGTCGTCACGGGCTCGCCCAGAATCTGTTCGGGTGCGGCGTAGGCTGGAGTGAGAACGCGCTCTTCGACCTGTGTCAACGGCCCTGCCTCCTCGTCCTCGGAAAGCACTTTCGCGATCCCGAAGTCGAGGAGCTTGACCTGGCCGTCTCTCGTCACGAGCACGTTGGAAGGCTTGATGTCTCTATGAACGACCAACCTCCGATGCGCGGCATCCACGGCCTGGCAGCAAGTGAGGACCAGGCGCAGGCGCTCGTCGAGCGCGAGCCGCCGGTTGCGGCAGTACTCGGTGATCGGCTCGCCCTCGACCAGCTCCATGACGAAATACGGCCGGCCGTCCGCGGTGCCACCGTCGAGGAGCCTCGCGATGTGGGGATGGTCGAGCCGGGCCAGGACCTGGCGCTCCTGGAGGAAGCGCCGGCGCACGCCCTCGGTATCGGTGCCCCGTTTCAGGAGCTTGATCGCGACGCGCTGCTCGAATTGCCCGTCCGCTCGCTCGGCCAGAAAGACGTCCCCCATTCCTCCGCGCCCGAGCCGCTCGAGAACGCAATAGGCGCCGATCCGGCCCGGAGGGATGTCCTCGGGGTCACCGTCGTCGCCCAGAAGCTCTCCGGCAAGGCTCGCCGGCGGGTGATCCAGGAATTGGGCCGCCCGGCTGCGGAGCGTCAGCAGCCATTCGACGGCCTCGCGCAGGTCCGGTTTCGCCTCGGCGAGTCGCGCCGCGCGTTGGCGCGGATCAAGATCAACGAGCTCTTCGAAGAGCGCGCGTTCCTTTGCCCAACGCGCCGCCGCGTCGCTCATGCGCCAGGGCGGGAAGCCGCGAGCTCCTTGTAGAGAAACACTCTCGCCGCCTGCCAGCTCCGGTTCAGCGTCCGCACCGATTGGCCGGTCATCTCCGCAATCCTCTCCAGGGAGAGCCCCGCGAAGTAGCGCAGCTCGACCAGCCGCGCGAGTTCGCCGTCCACGGCTCCGAGGCGGTCGAGAGCTTCGTCCAGTTCGAGGAGATCGTCCGCCCGTTGCTCGACCGGGACCTCCACTCCATCGAGATCGATCGGCCGCGCCCCACCGCCGCGGCGCAGGCGCGAGCGGGAGCGCGCGTGGTCGATGAGGATCATCCGCATCGCTCGGCCGGCCAGCGCGAAGAAGTGCTGGCGGTCTCGCGCCGACCAGGAAGTCCCTTCCGACAGCTTCAGGTAGGTTTCGTGAACGAGGGCGGTCGTGCCGAGCGTCTGCCCGGATGGAGCTCTGCGCAGGCGGCCTCTCGCCAGGCCCCGAAGGCTTCCGTAGAGAAGAGTGAAGAGGCGGTCGACGGCCTCGCGGTCTCCCCCTTCGACCGCGCGCAGCAAACCAGTGACCTCGCCCGGACGGTGCGGCAGGTCTGCGGGAGCAGGGACGTCGGTCATGGCCCCTCCCGAAGAATAGCGCACGGGGCGGAAGCCGCTGAAACGCCGGGAGTTGGCAATCGATGGCGCAGTCGGCTCACGGATGTCGATTTTCTTCAGTAGCAAGGAGGCTCTGAGTGGCATTGACAGACAACGCCGAACGGGCGATCGGTTCCGCCGCGAGGGAGGCCCTGGCCCGGTCCGCTCCTCTGGCGCACGCGCCCCAGGCCGTTGCGCAACACGCCCCTGCCGCACGACGATCATCGCCAGGACGCCCGGGCTCCGTCTGCCGCAATGAACGGGAAGGAGGACCCATGAACCGTTTCATCGCTCTTGCTGCCGCCCTCTTCGGCGCCGCTTCGCTCGCGACCGCCAACACGTACACGGTCACGACGACCGCCGATGCCGGCGCAGGGTCGCTTCGCCAGGCGATCCTGGACGCCAACGCGAACCCGGGCGCTGACACAATCCATTTCAACATCGTCGGCAGCGGCGTCCAGACGACTGTGCTGGTGACGAGTCTCCCGACGATCAGCGACGCCGTCACGATCGACGGCTACTCGCAGCCGGGCGCATCCGCCAACACGAACCTGCCGGACCAGGGCTCGAACGCCGTGATTCTCATCGAGTTGAATGGCCAGGGGGCGCTGCTTACGGCGCTCACCATAGGGGCCGCCGGAGTCCAGCTGCGAGGCCTCGCGGTCAACCGGTGCTCGACGGCCGTTCGGGTGACGCTCGGGGGAACCGGCGCCGTCATCGCCGGCGACTTCATCGGCCCCGATGCCGCCGGCATCGCGTCGCCCGGGAACCAGCAATACGGCGTCGTCGTCCAGAACAACGCAAACAGTGTCCTCATCGGCGGGATCACGCCCGCCGACCGCAACGTGATCTCCGGGAACGGCAGCGAAATCTCGCTCGAGAGCGGTGTGGGACACGTCGTTCAGGGAAATCTGATTGGCACCGATGCCGCCGGCACGAAAGAGCTTCCGGGAGGCGCGCCGGGCGCGGGCATTTCCGCCACGAGCGCCAACGTCACCGTGGGCGGAACCAGCGCCTCGGCGCGCAACGTCATCGCCGGGAATGGCTACGGCATCATTGCCGGGCCCGGTATGACGATCCAGGGCAACTTCATCGGTACGGACGTCACCGGGACGCTTCCGATTGCGAACGTCGCCGCCATCGCGATCTCTTCGCCCAACGTGATCGTCGGCGGCAGCGCCGCAGGCGCTGGAAACGTCATCGCCGCGAGTTCCGGGAATCCGCCAAGCATACAGGGCGGCATCTTCTTCTTTGGCGGCGGCGGAACCGGAGCCGTGATCCAGGGCAATTTCATCGGGACCGACCCGAACGGCACGATCGACCTCGGCAATCGCATCTATGGCATCTACCAGCCCTTTGGCGCCACGATCGGCGGAACGGCGCCCGGCGAAGGCAACATCATCGCCTTCAACGGGGGCGGCGCGGGAATACTCGTGGCGGGTGCCAGTGTCGGCAATCGCATTCGCGGCAATCGGTTCTACGATAACGGGACGGTGGGAATTGACCTGGCCGGAGCATCATCGGGCTTCGGACCCTCGCCGAACGATCCCGGAGACGCCGATGCGGGAGGCAACAACCTTCAGAACTATCCGATCGTCGGTTCCGTCGACTACGGCGCCTCGACCACCGTACACGCCACTCTGAACAGCGCCGTCTCGACCATCTTCGACATCGACTTCTTCGCCAATCCGACCTGCCTCGACCGGCCGCCGCTCTACCTGCAGGGCCACGACTACGTCGGCTCGACACAGGCGACCACGGACGGCGCCGGAAACGCGACCATCGATTTCGTCCTGCCGGTCGTCTTGCAGGCTGGCCAGCCGGTCACGGCGACCGCGACAGACCCGAACGGCAACACGTCCGAGCTCTCGTCGGGACTGCTCGTCCACACCACGCCCCGCCACGGTCAGGCGAACGTCGGCAACACGATCAACCTCGTCGGACAGAGCTTCGCGAGCGGCGCCACCGTCTCGATCGGCGGAATGGCCGCTTCGAACGTCGTCCTGGTGGATTCTCAGACCCTCACCGCGACGACGCCGATTCTCCCGGCCGGCAGCGTCAACGACGTCTTGGTGACGAGCCCCGGAAGCGGGTCGGGTTCGCTCCACAATGCCTGGATCGCGGACTTCACCGACACCGGGGGCAGCGCCTTCCTGAACGACATCGTCATGCTCGTCGCCGACCAGATCACGGTCGGCGTCGGAGGCGGCCTCTACGGGACCAATGACAACATCAAGCGCCAGCAGATGGCCGTGTTCGTATTGAAGGCCGAGCATGGCATCTGCTACACGCCTCCCCCGTGCGTCGGTACCTTCGCGGATGTGCCCTGCACATCGAGTTTCGCTCCCTGGGTCGAGGCGATGGCCGCCGAGGGCATCACGGCGGGATGCGGCGGCGGACACTTCTGCCCCATGGATCCGGTCCGGCGCGACCAGATGGCCGTCTTCCTGCTCAAGGGCGAGCATGGCTCGAGCTACGTTCCTCCGACTTGCGCGGGAGTATTCACGGACGTGCCCTGCCCCGGCTCGTACGCCAATTGGATCGAACAGCTCAAGGCCGAAGGCGTCACGAGCGGCTGCGGCGGCGGAAACTATTGCCCCGACGCAAACATCACCCGCGGCCAGATGGCGACGTTCCTGGTCAAGACGTTTCGTCTGTCGTAGCGAGATCTTGATCCGCCGACGCCTCGGTCAGGCGAACACCTCAAGGGTCGCCTCAACCTCGAGTCGACGAGAAGCAACGACTCGCAGTGTAGAGTTTGCGAATCATTCGATGACGCTCTCGGCCGGCAGTCGCCTCGGCGCGTACGAGATTCTCTCCCCCCTCGGCGCGGGCGGGATGGGTGAGGTCTACCGGGCGAGGGATTCCCGCCTCGGCCGCGACGTCGCCATCAAGGTCCTCCCCGAGACGGTCGCCCGGGACGCCGAGCGCCTGGCCCGTTTCGAGCGGGAGGCCCGGGCGCTCGCCGCGCTCAACCACCCCGGCATCGTCACGATCTTCTCGGTCGAGGAGGCCGTGGGCACGCGCTTTCTCGCCATGGAGCTGGTGGAGGGCGACAGCCTCGACACGCTGATCGCTTCGGGCGGTCTCCCCCTCTCCCGGTTCTTCGACATCGCGACACCGCTGGCCGAGGCGCTTTCGGCGGCCCACGAGCGCAGCATCGTGCACCGGGACCTGAAGCCCGGTAACGTCATGGTCACCCCCGAGGGGCGCGTCAAGGTGCTCGACTTCGGCCTCGCCCGGATCGACGGCCCCGACTCGGACCCCAACGTTTCGAGCACGCCGACGGAAAGTCGCGCGTTGCTGACGGGAGAAGGCCAGGTCTTCGGCACCGTCGCCTACATGTCCCCGGAGCAGGCGCGGGGCGGAAAGGTCGACGCGCGCTCCGACGTCTTCTCCCTCGGCGTTGTCCTCTACCAGATGCTGACCGGTGAGCGCCCGTTTCAGGGGGCGAGCGCCGTGGACCTGATCTCGTCCATCCTGCGTGACCGCCCGCCTTCGGTCAGCGACCTGCGGGCGGACCTTCCGCCACATCTTTCGAGGATCCTGCGACGCTGCCTGGAGAAGGATCCGCATGACCGCTACCAGACCTCGCGAGACGTCTACAACGAGTTGAAAGAGCTGAGAGCGGAGACCGCCTCGGCCGCATCGGCCTCGTCGGATTCGCCGCGACGGGCCGCGACGGCGACCGGAGAGCGCCCCGCGTCCGGACCGGCCCGCGCCGACGAAGGCTTCTGGGTCGCCGTACTGCCGTTCCACCACAGCGGCGCGGACGCCGCGCTCGAGGCATTCGCCGAGGGAATGACCGATGAGATCGTGACCGGTCTTTCCAAATTCTCCTACCTGCGGGTGATCTCGCGCGCGTCGACCCGACGTTACTCGAGCGGCTCGGCCGACGTGCGCACCGTGGGCAAGGAGCTCGGCGCACGATACGTGATGGACGGGAGCCTGCGCCAGGCGGGGCCCGCGATCCGCATTTCCGTTCAGCTGATCGACGCGTTCTCCGGCGCGAATCTCTGGGCGGAGACCTACAACCGCGGCTACCAGCCGGACGCGATCTTCGAAGTTCAGGACGATGTCGTGCGCCGGATCGTTTCCACGGTCGCGGATACCCAGGGCGTCCTCCCGCACACCATGAGCGAAGCGCTCCGGGGAAAGCGTCCCGACGAGTTGACCCCCTACGAGGCGGTCCTGCGGGGCCTGGCGCAGGTGATCAGCGTCAGCGCCGACGGGCACGCTTCGGTGAGGGAGGGGCTCGAGCGGGCCGTACAGGAGGAGCCGGGCAATGCCGATTGCTGGGCTCTCCTCTCCAACATGTACCGGGAGGAGTACGCGCACGGGTTCAACCTCAGGCCGGATCCGCTCGGACGCGCGCTCGCCGCGGCCCGGCGCGCCGTCGAGATCGCGCCCTCCAATCACCTCGCCCACCACGCGCTGGCCACCGCGCACTTTCTCCGCCGGGAACTTCCGGCCTTTCGCAACGAGGCGGAGCGGGCCATCACCCTGAATCCCATGGACGGGTTCACGATGGCGTACCTGGCGTCCCTCGTCGCCTACTCCGGCAATTGGGAGCGAGGCTGCGCGATGGCGAAGCAGGCCCGGGACCTGAACCTGCACCATCCGACCTGGTACTGGTTCTCCGATTGCTTCGATGCCTATCGGCAGGGCGACTACCGCGCGGCGCTGGACATCGCCCGGAAGATCGAGATGCCCGGGTTCTGGCGCCTGAATCTCGCCCTCGCCGCCGCGCACGGTCAGCTCGGGGAGCGCGATGCGGCGGCGACAGCGCTCCATGAGCTTCTCGCGGCCAAGCCCGAATTCTCGTCCCGAGCGCGGGAGGAGCTTTCGAAGTGGTGGAATGCCGACTTCGTCGAGCAGTTGATGGACGGCCTGCGCAGGGCCGGCCTCGAGATCGCGGGAGAGCCGTGATGCCGACGTCTCATCCGCAGCGTCTGCACCCGGCGCTGCTCCGGGCGTCGCGATCGCCGTTCTTCCCTTTTCCGACCTGAGCCCGGCAAAGGACCAGGACTATCTCTGCGAGGGCATGGCCGAAGAGATCAGGAATGCGCTCGTCGGCGTCGAGGGGATCCGGGTCGCCTCACGAACCTCTTCCGTCCACGCGAGCCAGGAAAAGAACAATCTCACTGCGATCGGCCGGATGCTGTCCGTCGACCACGTCCTCGAGGGAAGCGTTCGAACGGCAGGGAGCCGTCTGCGGGTCACCGCCCAGCTGAACGACGTGGCTTCGGGCTACCACCTCTGGTCCGAGCGCTTCGAACGGGAGCTGGAGGACGTCTTCGCCGTGCAGGACGAGATTGCCTCTGGCGTCGTCGAGGCCGTGAAGGCGCGGCTGGCGCCGGGAACGCGAACCATCCACGCCAGACCACAGCCTCGCAACCTCGACGCGTACCGGAGCTACCTTCTGGGCCAGCACCTGCGGTACGCCAGGGAGGACCACGGCGGGGCGGTTCGGGCCTTCCAGGAGGCCGTCCGCCTCGATCCGACCTACGCGCCTTCGTTGACCGGGCTCGCGGAAAGCCTCGCGCTCTCGGCGCACATGAGCCTGATCTCCGCGCGCGAGGCCTGCGCGCGCGCCCGAGAAGCGCTCGCGACCGCGGCGGAGCTCCAGGGGGAGTCGGCGGACGGACTCCACGGCGAGGCCTTCGTGGCGTTCATCGAGCGCCGCTGGAAGGATATGGAGACCGCCTCTCGTCGAGCGATCGAGCTCCAACCGACCCACGTCCCCTCCCTGGGCGTGCTGGGAATGTGCCTCTCCCTGCATCAGAAGCCCGACGAGGCCGCGCCGTTTTTTGAGCGAGCCCGGGAGGCCGATCCGCTCGCCTCCTTCCCGTACATGCTCACGGCGCTGGGTCTGCTGACCGTCAGGCAGCATCGGGGAGCTCACCGCTACGCCGAGCAGGCGCTCATCTTCGAGAAGGACGATGCGTCGGCGCTGTACTGCGCGGCCCTGGCGCACGTGGCCCTCGGGCAGTTCGACCAGGGCATCGCGGCTGCGGAGCACGGTCTCGCCGTCGCGCACCGGGGCGGCGACTTCCTCGGGCTGCTCGGGTGGGCGCTCGCGACCGCGGGACGGAAGGACGAAGCCCGGACGATCCTCGAGGAGCTGCGCACGCGGCCGGCGGCCGCGCCCCAGATCGTGTCCGAGGGCTGGCTGCTCGGCGCGCTCGGGGAGATCGACGCGGCCTTCGAGGTGCTCACGCGGGCGGAGGACCAGAACCAGCTCTGGCTCTACTACTCAGGATTGCCCGGCTTCGATCCGCTCCGGGCCGACCCGCGGTTCTCCGCGCTTCTGGGCCGCCTCGGGCTACCCGCCTCGACCGGCCAGGCGCTGCTACCAGCAGATTCAAGTTCTCATTTAGAAACGCCGTGAGTTTCCTCACGGCGTAAAAGGTCCTTGGTTACGGGGGAGGGATGGGACCGCCGGCCTGCGGCCGGCGTTTGCGCCCCACCCCGCGGCAGCGCCGCGGTCAGGGCGCCAAACCTTCTTCGCCGCTTCGCGGCGGGCTCAAATCCTCCCCCGACTTGCGGCTTGGAAACAAAACGGCCGGGGTTGCCCCCGGCCGATCAGGACCTTGGTTGCGGGGGTAGGATTTGAACCTACGACCTTTGGGTTATGAGCCCAACGAGCTACCAGGCTGCTCCACCCCGCGGCAGAGCGCGCACCTTATCGGAGAGGCGGGATCAGGTCAAGCCGGGCCGGGATTCGACGGACTCCCCACTTCCTCGGACGGGATCCGATATCCTCCGGCCCATGCGACGGGCCCACCTTCTCCCCGCGCTTCCCCTCGCCCTCCTCCTGCTCGGGATGGAAGCCTCGGCGCGCCCGCCGCTGCCGACGGTCCCCAGGGTCGACCTCGAACGCTACATGGGCGAGTGGTACGTCATCGCGAACATCCCGACCTCCTACGAACGGGGGGCGTACAACGCGCTCGAGACGTACCGGCTGAACCCGGACGGAACGATCGCGACGACGTTCACCTTCCGCAAGGGAAGCTTCGACGGTCCCTTGAAAGTCATGAAGCCGAAGGGCTGGGTCCGGGACCCGGGGACGAACGCGGCCTGGTGGATGCAGTTCTTCTGGCCGCTGAAGGCCGAATACCTGATCGCGTATCTCTCCCCCGACTACTCGCAGACGATCGTCGCGCGGACCAAGCGCGACTACGTCTGGATCATGGCGCGGACACCTTCGATCCTGGAGGACGACTACTCGCGCCTCGTCGAGAAGGTCGCCGGGCTCGGTTACGACACCGCGAAGCTCCAGCGCATGCCGCAGCGCTGGTTGCCCCACGCCGGGTCCGCGAGGACATGGTGAGCACCCAGGCTCCCGGCCCTGAAACGACCGTCCTTTCCGGAACGATCGGCCGATACCGACTGCTCGAGCGGATCGGCGCCGGCGGCTTCGGGTCCGTCTTCAGGGCCGTCGATCCGGATTCGGGCCGTGAGGTGGCGATCAAGACCTGCACGCTCGGCGAAGATGCGTACCCGCGGTTCTTCCGCGAGGCGCGACTCGCGTCCGGTCTCAGTCACCCCAACATCACGGCGGTCTTCGAGTCCGGCATGGAGGGCGAGACACCGTTCATGGTCCAGGAGCTGCTGACCGGGCGGGATCTCTCGGTGATGATCAGCCTGCGCGAGCCGTATGCGCTGGAGGATCGGCGGCGGATCCTGATGGGGATCGCGGAGGGTCTCGACTACGCCCATCGCCAGGGCGTCATCCACCGGGACATTAAGCCCTCGAACATCCGCGTCCTGGAGGACGGCGGCGTGAAGATCATGGACTTCGGCATCGCCAAGTCGATCGGGTCCTCGACCGGGATGACACGGGCCGGGACGGGCGTGGGCTCTCTCGGCTACATCTCCCCGGAGCAGATCAGCGGCGACGCGGTCGGGCCGCAGACCGACATCTTCCTGCTCGGCCTCGTCGGCTACGAGCTCCTGAGCTTCCAGCCGGCATTTCGCCACCCGAATCTCTTCCGGTTGATGGACCTGATCTTCACCCAGGAGCCGGATCCACTCGTCGACGTCGCGCCGTCGGTCCCGCCGGGCATGGCGGCCGTCATAGAGAAGGCGATCCGGAAGCGTCCCGACGAGCGGTTCGCAACGGCAGCCCAGATGCGCGACGCCCTCGCGCGCGCAATTCCCTGACTCCCGCCGGCCGTCGGGGCCCGACCCGGAAGCGCGCCCGGGGCAAAACGGGCGTTCCCACTGGCACCCAACGTGCAGTACCGGATACCGTCAAGGAGGTTGCCAATGGGCCTCGTTCTTTTGGTCGTCCTGGTGCTGCTTCTTCTCGGCGCGATTCCCAGCTGGGGTTACAGCCGCAACTGGGGCTACGGGCCGAGCGGCATTCTCGGAGTCATCCTGATCATCGTGGTCGTTCTGCTCGTGACCGGCCGGCTCTGAGCCGTCGGTCCGCGCGCGTCACGGCCGGGGTTCGGCGGGCGGGTTCGGGGCGATCGACGTCGTCTTCGGCTTCGTGAGGCTGCCCGGCGGGTAGAGCAGAACGACTTCGTCCGGTTCGACGAGGTGAAGCTCCTCACGCGCGATCTGCTCGGCCGGGAACTCGTGGCGGTTGGCCGCCTCGATCGAGGCCTTGAGTTTCTCGTTCTCCGCCCTGCGCTCGGCGATCTGCCGGTCGAGGGTCTGGACCTCGTTGCGCGCTCGCCGCAGGTCGAGCACGCGCCGGTCCGAGAGCAGCAGGAAGCCCATGATCACGGTCGAGATCCCGAGCGAGACCAGGAACGCCGTCACGGGACGGGGCCCGCGCCCGATGTGCTCCTTGTTCTTCATCGCGGGAAGGCCGCGCGGCCGGCGTAGCGGCCCGCGCTCTCGAGCTCTTCCTCGATCCCGAGGAGGCGGTTGTACTTCGCCAGCCGCTCGCCGCGGCAGGCGGACCCGGTCTTGATGAGGCCCGCGTTGACCGCAACCGCGAGGTCCGCGATCGTGTCGTCCGGCGTCTCGCCCGAGCGGTGCGAGGAGATCGTGCGGTAGCCCGAGGTCTGCGCCATGCGCACGGCCTCGAGGGTCTCCGTCAGCGTGCCGATCTGGTTCAACTTGACGAGGAGCGCGTTGGCGACGCCCTCGGCGATTCCGCGCGCCAGGATCTCGGGGTTCGTCACGAAGACGTCGTCGCCGACGAGGAGGATCGTCGAGCCGAGCTCCTTCGTCATTGCCTGCCAGCCCTTCCAGTCCTGCTCGGCGAGGCCGTCCTCGATCGAGAGGATCGGGTACGCGGCCGCGAGCTCCGCCCAGAAGCGGATCATGCCGTCGGTCGTGAGCGTCTTCTTCTCGCCCTTCAGGTGGTACTTGCCGCCCTCGTAGAACTCCGACGCCGCCGGATCGAGCGCGATCACGAGGTCCCGGCCCGGCTTGTAGCCGGCCGACCCGATCGCCGAAAGCAGCAACTCGACCGCTTCCTTCGACGACGCGATGTCGGGAGCGAAGCCGCCCTCGTCGCCGACGCCGGTCGACAGGCCCTTCTTCTTGAGGATCGATTTCAGCGCGTGAAAGGTCTCGGCCCCCGCGCGCAGCGCTTCGGCGAACGTCGTGAATCCGATCGGGCAGACCATGAACTCCTGGGGGTCGAGGCGATTGTCGGCGTGCGCTCCGCCGTTGATCACGTTCATCATCGGCACCGGCAGCGTCGTCGCGCCGGTGCCGCCGATGTACCGGTAGAGCGGGACGCCCGAGGCCTCCGCCGCCGCGCGGGCGACGGCGAGGGAGACGCCGAGGATCGCGTTGGCGCCGAGACGGCCCTTGTTCGGCGTCCCGTCGAGCTCGATCATCACGCGGTCGATCAGGGCCTGGTCGCGCGCGTCGGCACCCTCGAGCTCCTCGGCGATCTCGCCGTTGACGTGGGAAACGGCCTTCAGGACGCCCTTGCCGCCGTAGCGCTTCTTGTCCCCGTCGCGGAGCTCGAGCGCCTCGCGCATTCCGGTCGACGCGCCCGAGGGCACGCCGGCCCGGCCGGAGACGCCGCCCGAGAGCAGGACCTCGACCTCGAGGGTCGGGTTGCCGCGGGAGTCGAGAATCTCGCGCCCGTGAATGCCTTCGATCGAGAAGCTCATGCGATCAGCTCCCGCCCCGCCTTCGCGAGGGCGTCCAGTTCCGAAGAGGACGGCGCTTCGATGTACACGCGCGCGACGGGCTCGGTCCCGGACTCGCGAACCAGAATCCAGGAACCGTCCTCGAAAATCAACTTGATTCCGTCGATCGCGTTGACCGACGCGACGCGGCGGCCGGCGACCGACTCCGGCGGCGTGCGCTTCCTTTCGGCCAGCCGGGCGCGCGCCTCCGCCGAGAGCTCGAGATCGATCCGGCACGTCAGGAACGGGCCGATCTCCTTCCAGAGCTCTGCCCGAAGCTGCCCGATCGTCTTGCCGGTCGCCCCGACGAGCTCGGCCGCGAGCAGGTCGGCCAGGATCCCGTCCTTCTCCGGGACGTGGCCCTCGACCGTGAGGCCGGCGCTCTCCTCGCCGCCGAAAATGATCTTCCCCTCGAGGAGGAGCTCGCCGATGTACTTGAACCCCACGGGCGTCTCGTAGAGCGGTACCCCGGCGCGGGCCGCGATCGCGTCGAGCGCGTGGGTCGTCGCGACGCTCCTCGCGATGCCTCCCCGCCGTCCCTTCCGGCCGACGAGGTCCGCGGCCAGGAGCGACAGGATCTCGTTCGGCTGCACGTAGGCGCCGGTCTCGTCGAGGATTCCGAAGCGGTCGGCGTCCCCGTCGCACGCGAGCCCCAGCCGGGCGCCGCTCGCACGGACGACCTCGGCGAGCTCGGCGAGCTCGGGCTCGCCGCACTGCGGCGACTTTCCGCCGAAGAGCGGGTCCGGGTTGGCGTGGAGGCGCGCGAGCGTCGAGCCCGTCGTTTCGAGGTACGCGTCGAGGAACCCGGCCGCGGTTCCGAAGCGAAAGTCGAGGCCGAAGCGCGGACCGCCGCGGCCGACGTCCCGGCCGGCGACCTTGGTTTCGAGATCCAGGAGATACGGGGGCGCCGGATCGAAACGCGGGACGGGAACCTCGGGCGGGGCCGGCTCCTCGGGAATCGCGAGAATCTCTTCCTCGATCTTCGTGGTGATCCCGGGCAGCGCGGGCGCGCCGTCGGAGGTCGAGAATTTGATGCCGAGGTAACGGGGTGGATTGTGGCTTGCGGTAAAGTTGATCGCGCCGGCGGCGCCGCGCCGGCGGATTTCGAAGGCGAGGACGGGAGTCGGGACCGGCCGGGCGCTGACCTCGGCCGGGAAGCCGTGCCGGATCAGGATCCGCGCGGCCTCCGCGGCGAAGCGGTCGGCGAGAAAGCGCGTGTCATACCCGACCAGTACCAGGCCGCCCGGGCGGTCCGCGGAGGCCAGCACCCGCGCGATCGCCGCGACGACCCGCCGCGCGTTCCCGAAAGTGAAGTCCTCGGCCAGGACGGAGCGCCAGCCCGAGGTCCCGAACTTGATCGGCACAGGCGTCACGCCGTGAAGCTTACACGGGTCGCGATGGCCGCGGCGGTCCTCGCCGTCGGCGCCTGCGCCGCGCTGCCCGCGCCGCACATGCCGCTGCGGCTCGAGGTCCGCGCGCCGAAGCTTCCCGTGAGCGAATCGGCGCCCGCGCCCTCCCGCCCGACGGACCCGGTCGAGGCCGCCGTTTTCGACCGCATCAACAAAGACCGTGCCGACGCCAGCCTGCCGCCCGTCGCATGGGACGGGGCGGCCGCGCTCGTCGCGAAGGCCTACACGGCGGCCCAGGTGGCCGAGGGCACGACCGGCCACTTCCTGACCGACGGCATGCCGCCCTACGCCCGGACCGCGTTCGCCGGCATCTTCGGCATGGGGTCCGAGAACGCGGTCGCCTGGCACACGACCGGGAAATCCTTCAGCGACTCGCCGACCGAGCTCGCGCTCTCCGGCCACGAGGACATGATGCGGGAGACGCCGCCCAACGACGGCCACCGGCGCACGATCCTCGACCCCGAGGCGACCCACGTCGGTGTCGGCTACGCGCTCAAAGGCGGGAGCTTCCGGATGGCCGAAGAATTCCTGACGCGCAGGCTCGCCGAGCTGACCATCCAGAAGGAGGGCGACAGCCTGTCGGTCAAGGGCCGGACCGAGGCCGGGCGCACGCTCTCCTTCGTGACGATCGCACACGAGCCCGTCCCCAAACGGCTGACCCGCGACGAAGCCCGCTCGCGGACGACCTACAGTTACCCCGAGCCGCAGTGGGCATTCGTTCCCGAGGGCCACAGGTCGATCCGGGTCGTCGGCACCGAGACCGAAGACCGCATCCGAACGGGAGTCAACGGCGAGTTCGCGTTCCGCTTCGCCCCGAGTAGACCCGGGCTGTGGACGTTCGTCTTCTACGCGACCGACGGCCGGCATCGATCCCGGCCCGGCGGGGCCGCCGTCGTCTGGCTGGAGCCGGCCGCACCGTGATCACGATCCTCGCGGTCGGCGCCGAGGCGGAGCGCCTGTCGGCGTTCGGAGCGTCGCATCCGTCCGTCGAGGTGGTGACCGCAGTCGGCGCCGAGGACGCGCTCGAAAAGCTGTCGCGCAATCGCCGGATCGACGCCGTTCTCATCCTTGCCGGGCCCGATGCGGAGGAAACCGCGCGCCTCGTGCGCGAGGAGGATCCCGGAGCCCCCCCGCTGTTCGCGCCGGCGACGGCCGGAAAGATCGACGGCGTGCGTCCACTCTTCGGAGCGTCAGGCCTGGAGGTTCTCGAAGTCCTGGTCGCTACGCTCGGCCCCCGTTCGTAGGGGCGGCCCATGTGGCCGCCCTCCAGGCGGGAGGGAACAAGCCCTCCCCTGCGAAGACGCCGGCCTTCCCTGGTCGCGTTTGGCGGGAAATGAAAAAGGGCGGCTAACGCCGCCCCCGAAAGTCAGCGCGGACCGAAAGTCGTCTTCGGGTCGCCCGCGCCCTCCTCCTCGAGCCCCTCGCGGAGCCCCACCGGCGACTAAGCTAAGACTCCTCGAATCCGCTGTCAAGAAGAACAGGCGTCGGGGACCGACTGTCCGAATGGGCAGGTGCCTTCGGACGACCCGATTCGGCGGCCCGGGACCACCGGCTCATGGTAACTTCGGCGGCTGGGAGATTTACCTATGGGTGGCTGTGGCACCGGCGGCGGCTGCGGAGTCGGGAACTCGTACAACCCCGGCCAGTACGTCGGGATTCGGATCAACGAACACGAGGACGGCCGAAACGTCCTCTGCGACACGATGGGCGTCGAGGTTTCCCGCGGTCAGCGGGTGATCGTCGAGGCCGACTCGGGCATGGAACACGCCGAGGTGACCAACCTCCAGCCCATGATCCTCAAGCAGTGTCAGCTCCGGGACTCCAAGCGCCTCGTCCGCGTCGCCAGCGAGACGGACCTGGCTTCCTACCGCGCCAAGGTGGCCCGGGAGCAGCGATTCCTCTCGGACACGCAGGCCCTGGCGTTCGAGAAGCGGCTGGCCATAAAGGTCGTCCGGGCCGAGGAGACCTTCGACGGCCGAAAGGTCACGGTTCATTACACTTCCGAGGCCCGGATCGACTACCGGAAGCTCGTTTCGGACCTCGCGATGAAGCACCCGGTCCGGATCGAAATGCGCCAGGTCGGGCCCCGCGACGAGACCAAGATGCGGGGTGGGATCGGCCCCTGCGGCCTGACCCTCTGCTGCTCGACGTTCCTGAAATCCTTCCATCCCGTAACCATCAAAATGGCGAAAAACCAGAACCTGTCGCTCAACCCGTCGAAAATCTCGGGGATGTGCGGCCGGCTGATGTGCTGCCTCGCCTACGAGGACGAAGGCCCTCCGGCTTCAGCCCCCCGAAAGCAGAATAATCCCGCCGAACTGCCGGTTTAGCCTTCCAAAGCGTCCCACCTTTACCCGGGACCGAGAGAGACAACCGTGGCTAACCGTAGTACTGGCGGAGCCTTCCGAGGCGAAGACGAGGGGCCCGCCAACCGCAAGCTGATCCGCCCGAACCTCTCCGAGCTCGCCGACCGCTACCCCACGCGCTCCTTCGCGCAGCGCAAGCAGGTGCCGCCCGAGCAGACCAACGCGGAGAGCTACTACTATCTCAAGCAGATGGCGGCCAAGACCCCGATGGTCGTCGTTCTGACCGACGACGAGGAGATCCATGGCTGGATCGAGTGGTACGACAAGGCCTGCCTGAAGGTGAATCGGGAGAAGGGCGCCAACCTCCTGATTCCGAAGGCCTCGATCAAGTACATGTTCAAGGAGTCCGAGAGCGAGGAGCCGGATCGGGACGGGAACCGGTAGAACCCGACCCTCCCGAACGACTCTTTCCCCGGTCACCGGGGCGGCCCTTGCGGCCGCCCGGCACTCCCGGGAGGGGACAAGCCCCTCCCCTACAAACCTGGGCCCGAGACTTCCGCCCTGCCACTGCGGCTTCCGCTCCTCCCCGACAACCGTGGGTGGGCCCGCGACTTCCGCTCTCCGGTCGTAGGGGCGGCCCTTGCGGCCGCCCGGCACTCCCGGGAGGGGACAAGCCCCTCCCCTACAAACCTGGGCCCGCGACTTCCGCCCTACCGACGACGGTCGCTGCGCCGGCGACTTTCGCCATCCCCGACATCCGATAGGTGGGACTGCGACTTCCGCTCTCCGGTCGTAGGGGCGGCCCTTGCGGCCGCCCGTCACTCCCGGGAGGGGACAAGCCCCTCCCCTACAAACCTGGGCCCGAGACTTCCGCCCGACCGACGACGGTCGCTGCGCCGGCGACTTTCGCCATCCCCGACATCCGATAGGTGGGACTGCGACTCCCGCCCGACCGACGACGGTCGCTGCGCCGGCGACTTTCGCCATCCCCGACATCCGATAGGTGGGACTGCGACTTCCGCTCTCCGGTCGTAGGGGCGGCCCTTGCGGCCGCCCGGAAAGGCAACAAGGGTGGGGACGAGCCCCGCCCTTACGACCCTGAGGTCTACCGGGCTCCCCTCCCCGAAAGCACCGCCGGGACCGTCTTCAACAGAATCTTCAGGTCGAGCAGCGGCGACCACGTGTCGATGTACTTGAGGTCGAGCGCCATCCACCGGTCGAAATCGACCTCGCTGCGCCCGGAGACCTGCCAGAGGCACGTCAGCCCCGGCTTCATGCTCAGCCGCCGCCGCTGCCAGGGCTCGTAGTGCGAGACCTCCTCGGGGAGCGGCGGCCGCGGCCCGACGAGGCTCATGTCGCCCACGATCACGTTCCAGAGCTGCGGGAGCTCGTCGATCGACAGGCGTCGCAGGAGCCCGCCCACGGGGGTCAGCCGGGGGTCCCGCGAAGCCTTGAAGACGGGCCCGGTCATCTCGTTCAGGTGCGAGATCTCCAAAAGGCGACCTTCCGCTCCCGCCTTCATCGTGCGGAACTTCAACAGGGTGAAGTGCCGCCCGTTCAGGCCGCAGCGCACCTGGCGGAAGAACACCGGCCGGCCGGAGGTCACCAGGATCCCCAGGGCCGCGAGAAGCTGAATCGGCAGCGTCACGAGGAAGAGGACGAGCGACAGCCCCAGGTCGATCGCTCTCTTCGCCACGAGCTCGACCGGGTTCGAGGGCGTCGTCGTGAAGGAGAGCAGCGGGATTCCGTCGAGCTCCTCGAGGACGGGGCGCGCGAGGACATGGGGAAAGATGTCGAGCGATACGTGCGCCCGAACGCCGTGGCGTTCGGCGGCGAGCAGCGCCTCTTCGTACTCGCCGAGCTTGCCCTTCTCGATGACGAAGATGACCTCGTCGACGACTTCCCGGACCAGGATCGCCTCCATGTCCCGAATGCCGCCGAGGCACGGCCACCGGCCGCTCAGTCCGATCTCTCCCCCGTTGTCGTCGTCGAGGTAACCGAGAACGCGGAAGCCCCAGTAGGGGTGAGCTTCCAGGAAGTCGGCGAACTGTGAGGCCTTGGGGCCCGTTCCAACGATCACGGCCGTTCGGAAGTTGAACCCGCGGGAACGCACCCAGCGCGAGGTCAGGCGCAGCGCCGTTTTCTCGCTCGCGAGGAAGAGGAAGTTCACCCCGCCAAAGAGGACCAGGAACCACCGGCTCACGAAGTCGAGCCGCAGTCCGTAGATCAAGAGCACGAGGATCGCGGTCCCGCCGAACGAAACCCGCGCCGCCGCCCAGAGCTCTTCGCCGAGCGGCAGCGTCCGGTGACTGCGGTAAAAGCCCGCGGCGTAGAGCAGCAGCCCCCAGATCGGGAGGATGAAGAGCAGCAGCGGCAGATACTGGTTCAGCGGGGCGAGCGGCAGGGGGAAGAGCTCCGGCATGGCCGACGTGAGATAGCCGTGGCGCAGGAACCAGGTCAGCGGCAGGGACACGGCCGTCAGGGCGAGGTCCGTCAGGAGCACTCCCAGAGCAACCGCGCGGGCTTTCTGTCTCAGCATCGTACTCGGCCGGGGCGGGACGACGGGGCGGCCCCGTCGATGTTACGGGATGGCTTTCCCCGCATCAAGGACGGCCTCGTACCGGTCCACCACATCGTGCCAACGATATCTCTCCCTGACGCGTTCGCGCGCCCGCTCCTTCCATACGGAGTGGCCGGCCGGATCATCCAGAACCCGGGCGAGCAGACGCGCCAGGCTGCCTTTTTCGTGCACCTGGAAAGGCAGGGCCGCACCTCCCGCGACTTCCTCGTTCTCCGGCGTCGCGTTGTAGCAGACCACCCGCCCGTATCCGAGCGCCTCCACCAGGGCCGGGTGCGTGCCCCCGACTTCGGTCGCCTGGACGTACACGGCGGCCCGCGAGAGGAGCTGGCGGTACCCCTCCCCGTAGATCGCACCCGCGAGGATGACCCGGCGGTCGGCCATGGCGCGGATGCGCGCAATGTAGCCGACGGCATAGGGCGCATCGCCCACGACCACCAGCGGGACCTCTCCCGGCACGTCGCGGTACTCCCGCACCACCTCCTCCGCGTTGTTCTCCGGCTCGAGGCGCGACACGTAGAGCACGTACTTCCCGGTTGCGAGGCCGAGGCGGTCGAGGGCGTCGGCCCCGTCCGGCTCCGGCAGATCGCCGCCATAGGGGATGAAGACCGAGGCGATGCCGTGCCGCTCGCGATAGTAGTCCTGGATCACGCGCGCGTCCGAGACGACGACGTCGGGGATGCGCGTCGAGAGCGATTCGGAGATCCGGTAGGCGAGCTTGCCCGCCGCGCTCCACTTTCGTCGATGGCGCTCGAGGCCGTCGACGTTCAAGACGACCCGCGTCTTTCCGGAGAGGCGGGGAAGAAACGACGTCGCCGCGTTGATGGCGTTGCAGACGAGGACGGCGTCGAACCGCTCGAAGGCCGCGTCGATGCCCGAGACGAGCCCGTGCGCGACCGTGTCGAGATACTTCGTCGGGATCGTCGGGAGCACGCGGATTTTCGCGCCGCGCCACTGCCGGAGATCCGGCTGCGCGTAGCGGGTGCGCGTGTACACCAGGACGTCGTGTCCCCGCGCTGCGAGGCCCGCCGAGAGCTCCTCGGCGAGCGTCTCGAAGCCGCCGTAGCGCGCGGGGATGCCGCGGGTGCCGAGGATGCCGATGCGCATGCGGACGAGACGCTATCAGGGCTCGACCGGGCAGCCGCGACCCGGACACCGGAGGACGACCCCCGGCCGGCGGGAACGCCGCCCCTACGACCCCTTGGCGGATCCGGACTTCGGGGCTTCGGTCGCAGGGGCGGGGCTCGTCCCCGCCCTCCCCTCGACCTTCGCCGCGATCTCCCTGCGCTTGCCCCACAGCCGCTTCCGGTTCCTCCACAGCCATCCGAACGCCGGCAGAGAGCTTCGCTCGACGGTGAGACAGGCGGCGAGGACGACGAAGTCGCGCGCAAGGGTTGGAACCAGCGTCCGCGCGCACTCGCCCGCCGTCTGGTTGTTGATCCGGAGGACGAAGCGATTCTTGACCGAGTGGAGATTGGCGAGAGCGGTCATCCGGCGCCGGCGCTCGGGCACGTTGCGCCGCCGGTGGTACGCCACGGCCGAAGGCACGTACAGCGCCCTCCAGCCGAGCTTGCGAAGCCGCCACGCGAGGTCCGCGTCTTCGCGGTAGAGAAAGAAGTCCGCGTCGAAGTAACCCGTCGAGATCTTCGCGCTCTCGAGCGCGGCGCGCCGATAGAACCCGGCCGCCCCCGACGCTCCGAACACCTCCTCCTCGCTTCGGTAGCGTCCCGCCGCCGGCTCGCCCGAGCCGCGGTCGAAGTGGCGGCCCGAGGCGGTGAAGTAGATCCCGGCCGAGTCGAGAAGGCCGTTTTCCGAGAGCGCGACGCCATCGCCCCGCAGGAGGCGTCCCGAGGCCGAGCCGACGTCCGCGGCGTCTTGCGCGTCGAGCCGCCGCGCCAGGATCGACGCGAAGTCGGGATCGAGGCGACAGTCCGGATTCAACGCCAGGACGTAGCGGCCGGTCGTCGCGTCGATGCCGGAGTTCATGGCGGCGGCGAAGCCGACGTTTGCGGAGAGGGCGAGCACCCGCACGTCCGGGGAGAGATCCCGCGCAACCTCGCGCGAGGAGTCCGCGGACGCGTTGTCGACGAGGAGGATCTCGCACGCCACTCCCGACTGCGCGAGGGCCGAGCCGAGCGAGACCGGAAGATCGCCGGCGTCCTCCTTGGAAACGACGATGATCGAAACGTCGGGGGCCGTGCTCATGCAGCGTCGAGCCCGAGGGCGAGCTTCAGCACCCGGAAGTATGCCCGGGCGGCTTCCGGGCGCGGGCGCGGAACGTTCCGGCGAAAAGGAAGGATCAGGAGTCGAAGCCCCATCCCCTTCGCGAGAAGCAACCGATAGGCGAGCCGCGCGGCCGCGCCGTAGTGCGCGGCTCGGTACCGGATCGCGTTGCGGTAGAAGATCGGCAGGAATCGATCGTAGCCGAGCCGCGACGCGGAGTCTCCGCCCCGGTGCCGGAATCGGGCCTCCGGCAGGTACAGGATCCGGCCCTCCCGGCCGAGCCTCGCGCAGAGGTCCACGTCCTCGTGCCATGCCGGAACGAACCGCTCGTCGAATCCCCCCACCCGCGTAAAGACGTCCGCGCGCACCGCGAGCGCCGCCGCGGCCGCCTGCTCGACCGGAAACGAACGCCCGCGGTCGGAGTCGGCGTAGCGGAAGGCTCGGCGCAGAGCGTTGTTCGGACGCAGGTGATCGAGGAGCAGCAGCTCGCGCGCATCGGAGGCGAAGGTTGGCAGCCGGCGCAGCTGAAAAGTGGCCTGGTCTTCCCGCCCGGGCGGCGCGAGCCGCAGCGGTCCGCCAGACGGCGCCTCGCCGTTCATCTCGATCAGGCGCGGCGCGACCGCCACGGCACCCGGGTCCGCGCCGAATGCCGCGGCGATCGCCGAGAAGGGCTCGCCCTCCGCCCGCGTGTCGGGGTTCAGGAACAGAAGGACGTCCGCCGATCCGGCCTGCGCCGCCTGGTTGGCGGCCGGCCCGAAGCCGCGGTTCTCCGGGTTCACGAGAATCGCCGCGTCGGGCCAGAGAGCGCGGAGGGCATCGACCGGCAGTCCGGCTCCGTTGTCGACGATCGTGAGGCGGACCTTCACACCGCCGGATGGAATGCGGCGACGCGCCTGCGCGAGCGAGGCGATCGCCTCCCGGAGCTCTTCGCCGTCCCGCCAGGACACGTAGACGACCCCGATCTCCCGGATCATGACGCGCCCGGTCCCGTCCCCGGAAAGCGCCCGAGCCGCCGCGACTCGTCGCGCGACCGCAGCGCCATGGCCGGCAGCCGGGGCCAGACGAGGAAGGGCAGCGCGAGGCCCCGCCATCCGACCTGCCGGACGTGCGCGAGGTCCGCCGCCAGCAGCGGCCCGAGGTGCCTCGCGAGCAGGCCCGGCTCGAAGTTGCGAAAGAGCGTGCGCCAGCGGTTGCGGGACGTCCAGAACGCCCGCCTCCAGGGCGTGCGGCGGCCGGTCAGCGAGCCCTCGTGCCGCGCAACCGCTCGCGGATCGCACAGGAACCTCCAGCCGGCGCGCGTCAGGCGGAGCGACAGGTCGACGTCCTCGTAGTAGGCGAAGAAAGAATCGTCGAAGACGGCGCCCGGAGCGGCGACGGCTTCGAGCGCGTCGCGGCGGTAGAGCGTCGCCGTCGCCGAAACCCCCGGGACCTCGAAGGGCGTGCGCGGGACTTCCGAGGCGTCCGCGCCGCCGTAGAGGGGGACGGCCTCGCCGCGGCGGTTCCAGCCGATACCCGCCGTATCGACGAGCCGGCCGTCCTGAGAAAGGACGAGGCCCTGGGCAGCCGCGATCCGGTCGTCGCCGCCGAGCCGGGCCGCCAGCCGCGCCGCGTAGTCCGGCTCGAGCACGGCGTCGTTGTTCAGCAGCAGCACGAAGGGCGCCCGCGTGCGTGCGATCCCCTCGTTGGCGGCGCCCGCGAAGCCCAGGTTGCGGGAGAAGCCGATCACGCGGGCCGAGGGGGCCTCGGCGGCGATGCGTCCCCGCTCGTCGGGTCGTGACCCGTTGTCGACCACGACGGCCGAGAGATGCACGTCCCTCTGGCGCTCCAGGGAGGCCAGGGCGCGAAAGAGCGCGTCGCCGCCGTCGCGGTTGACGACGACGCAATCCACGTCCGGCGTTCGGGAGGGCCCGCTCAAGCGGTTGACTCGATTGCGGTTGACTCGATCGGCGTGCGCGATATGAAATCGCCTTTTCATGCTACCACGCGAGTACCTGCGGGAGAACGCGGCCCGCCTGCTGCAGGAGATGCCGGAACGCTTCGGCGGCGCGAGCCTCGAGACGTATACGGACCTCGACCGCGAGCGTCGCGAAGCCGTGACGCTCCTCGAGGAGAAGCGCCGCCGCCGCAACGAGCTCAGCTCGGTCCGCGGCAAGCCGTCCCCCGAGGCGCTCGAGGAGATGAGGGCGCTCAAGGAGGAGATCCGGGCGCTCGAGCAGCGCGTCGAGGAAGCCGACGGGATGCTCTCTGCCGTCGAGAAGCAGGTCCCCAACGTCCCGCAGGACTCGGTCCCGCGCGGCGCCGACGAGACGGCAAACCGCGTCGAGCGCCAGTGGGGCAAGCTCCGGAAATTCGACTTCGAGCCGCAGGCCCACTGGGACCTCGGGCCGGCTCTCGGCATCCTCGATTTCGAGCGCGGCGCGAAGATCGCCGGCGCGCGCTTCACCGTCCTCTCCGGCGCGGGGGCGCGCCTGTCCCGCGCGCTCATCAACTTCTTTCTCGACGTGCACGTCGAGGAGCACGGCTACCGCGAGCTCCTTCCGCCCTTCCTCGCCAACGCGGACTCGCTCTTCGGGACGGGCCAGCTTCCGAAGTTCGAGGGCGACCTCTTCAAGACGAGCGAGGGCTATTACCTCATCCCGACGGCCGAGGTGCCCGTCACCAACCTTCACCGCGACGAGATTCTCAAGGCCGAGGAGCTCCCGAAGCTCTACACCGCTTACACGCCGTGCTTCCGCTCGGAGGCGGGCGCGGCGGGGCGTGATACGCGCGGGATGATCCGCCAGCACCAGTTCGACAAGGTCGAGATCGTCATGTTCGTCCGGCCCGAAGAATCGGCCGCGGCGCACGACGTCCTGACCGATCACGCCGAGGAGCTGCTCCGGCGACTCAACCTCCCCTACCGGGTCGTCACGCTCTCGACCGGTGACCTCGGGTTCGCCTCCGCGAAGACGTACGACATCGAGGTCTGGCTTCCCGGCATGAACGCGTACAAGGAGATCTCGTCCTGCTCGAACTTCGAGGCGTTCCAGGCGCGGCGCGCCTCGATCCGCTTTCGCCGTGCCGAGGGCGACAAGCCCGAGTTCCTCCACACGCTCAACGGCTCGGGGCTGCCCGTCGGCCGCACGATGGTCGCGATCCTCGAGAACTACCAGCGCCCGGACGGTTCGGTCGAGATCCCCGAAGCCCTGCGCCCGTACATGCGCGGCCAGACGGAGATCCGCCGGGCCTAGCCGGTCGGGCGCATCGCGTGCCGCAGAAGCACGTCTTCGAGGCGGTCCTCTCCGCGGCGCGCCGGCGGCCGGGCTACGCGAACCTGCGGGTCCTCGACCTTTCCGCCGGGCGCGGCGAGATTGCCGCCGCTCTCGCGCGGGACGGCTGCGCGGTCCGCGGAACGCACTTCCGCGCCGACGACTACAAGCTGGCCGATCCCGGCAAGCCCGTCGAGACGGCCGGCCTCCCGATCGACGCCGACGTCGACCTGACCCGCCCGCTCCCATACCCGGACGCCGCGTTCGACCTCGTCATCCTCTGCGAGGTCGCCGAGCACCTCCCGACCTGGATCCCGATCGTCGCCGAGATCGGCCGCGTGCTCGCGCCGGGCGGAAGCCTCGTCCTTTCGACGCCGAACGTCGCGCGCCTTCACTCGCGCTGGCATTTCTTCTGGACGGGGACCCACAAGCTGATCCGCCGCCGCACCGGTTGGGATCTCGCGGCCGACGATCTCTATGCGTACCACGTCAGCCCGGTGGACTTTCCGCTGCTCCACACGCTGCTGCGCCAGTCTGGCCTCTCGATCGAGAGGATCGACGTCACCCGGTTCAAATGGAAGCACGCGTGGCTCTTCCTGCTCTACCCTTTCGTCTGGCTCTCGACCCGGCTCGAGACCCGCCGCCACCGCGGCGGCCCCGAGCACGCCCGCGGCGAGGACGACCTCTTCGACTGGATGACCCGCCCCGCCATGCTCGGCAGCGAGCAGCTCCTCCTGACCGCCCGAAAAACCGTGGGGTCAGGTCTCGAAATTTCGGTTCCGGCCTATCCGAAAAATCGAGACCTGACCCCGTAGAGTTTCGGTTTCCCCCTAGCGGGGAGGGACGAGGGCGCCGGCCGAGACGATCATCTTCATCGCCTGTTCCGGCGTCATGTCGAGGTAGGTCACCTTCTCCTCGGGTACGACGAGGAGGAAGCCCGTCGTCGGGTTGACGGCGCTCGGGATGAAGAGGCTGCAGAGCTTGCGCCCCGTCTTCTCGCTCGCCTCGCTCGCGGCCGTCGACGTGACGAACCCGAGACCCCAGGTCCCCGGCGACGGGAACTCGACGATCGCCACCCGGCCGAAGGCGCCGACGCGCGACGGTCCGAGCAGCAGCTCCGCGATCTGTCGAAGCGTCGCGTAAATCTTGTTGATGAGCGGAACGCGGTGCATGAGCCGGTCCCAGAGCCCGAAGACACGCTTGCCGAGAAGGTTCGCCGTGACGAACCCGAGGAGGAGCAGCAGGACGTTCAGCAGCACGAAGCCGAGGCCGAGCACCGAGATGCCGCGCGCGCGGAGCTCCCGGCCGAGGATGTCGTCGAAGAACTTGAAGAGCTTCCAGACGACCCAGGCCGTCAGCGCCGTCGGCGCGAGGACGACGATGCCGGCAACGTAGTAGCGCCGGAGTCGGGTCCCGAAGGTCGCGGACATCGCTTTCATCCTAACCCGTACAATGGACGGCAATGCGATTTCGGCGCGCCGTGCTCTGCGTCCCCGTGCTGCTGACGCCGGCCGCCGCCGTCCTGGCCATCTGGCAAAACTCCGGGCCGCCGGGCACCCGCGCCAACGCGGTCAGCGCTTCGGGCAACGAGCCGTCCGTCGCCTACGCGGCCGCCACGGTCCTGGAATCCTCGACGAGCGCGCTGTACCGAACGGATGACGGCGGCCAGTCTTGGACGGCCCTCGCCGAGGCGTCGCGAGGCGATTCCTACGCGCAGATCTTCGCGGATCCCCGCGTCGGCGGACGCGTCTTCGCCGCGCTGCAGAAGGCCACCGGGTCGACGGACATCGTGCGCTCGATCGACCACGGCGACAACTGGAACACCGTTCTCACGGTTTCGACGCGCTGCGTCCCGTCCTTCGAGACGGGTGCGGGAGCGGACTCGCTGCTCTTCGGCTGCGGGACTCGCTTCTTCCGGACGGCCGACGCGGGTCTCTCCTGGAACGAGCCGGCGACGCCCTTCACCGAGAACGTCCGGTTGACGGCCGGAGGGGGTGGGGCCCTTTACGCCTACGGACTCTCGCGCATCTTCCGCAGCCTCACGGGCGGTTCATCGTGGGTCGATGCCGGCGCCGCCCCGCCGGCCTGCCCCGGACTGCTTTCGCTGCGCATCGATCCCGCCGACCCGTCGACATTCATCGCGGGGACGGGCGTCATCGGTGCCGGCGGCTTTCAGTGCGGGGGCGTCTACCGCAGCACCAACGCCGGGGCGAGCTGGTCCGCGCCCGGTCTCTCCGGTGTCTACGTCACGGACCTCGCCTTCGATCCGACGGATTCCTCCCGCGTCTACGCCTGCGCGATCTACGTCGCCGGCATCCTGCCGCCCGGCGGCGTCTATGCCAGCGGCGACGGCGGCCGCTCGTTCGGAGACCTCCGCCTGCCGACGACCGGCGCCCTCGACCTCGCCGTCTCCGCCAACGGCGGCCTCGTCCACGCGGCGACCGCCCTCGGCGTCTACGAGGAGCGCATTCGCCGGACGCGTGTCGTCCCGCCGCGGTAGGGACCTGGCGAAAAAAGTGGCGGATGAGGACGGGATTTAACGCCGCGCTTCGCGCGACGTTCCGTACCGCCGAGGGTCTGCCTCTGGTGGTCGGGTCGAACCCGTGGTGACAGCCCGGCGAAAGTGGCGGAGAGGACGGGATTTGAACCCGTGGTAGAGGTTTAAGCCCCTACGGCGGTTTAGCAAACCGCTGGTTTAAGCCACTCACCCACCTCTCCGCGAGCGGTCTGGGCGCCGATGCTAATGGATTGCGCTCGGATTGGGAAACCAGGCCTTCGATCAGTCTCCTGCATGGCCTTTCCCGCTCAACCATTCCTGCTCTTGCTGCCGCCTTCTGGCGTCGTGGTCCCGGGAGTGCTGCATGATTTCGGAGATACCGGGCACGGAATACATGAAGTCCGAATAGCGACGGATCTCACGCTCATCCTGGCCATCGAGGATCTCCAACGCCAGCTTTACGAGTGCGCCTCTTTCCTCCCGGAGAAGCTGCTCACCCAAACTCGCGCTCGCCCGGCGCGGGCTGCCGAAGTAGCCGGGCCAGCGCTCGGCCCTGGCCAGGGTCACCAGATCGGCAACGTCGTGAGCGGTGACAGGTCGGGCTTTCACGACGCCGCCGGGTACGAGATCCGGTCGCAAATGCCAGACAATGCTCTGCTCCCACGCTCCTGCATGCACGGTGAAGCCGTCCTCCGCCATTCCATCGCTTCCTATGGCCGCCTTCAGGATGGAGTCGGGACCGGGTTTGTCGGGGAGGAGCCCCTCCAGGTGGACCATGTGGCCGCCATAGGTGTCTCGGAAGTAGTCGCCGGCCTGATCCAAGGCGCGGTTGTGATCGGGACTGCCGTGCGCGTGGATCAAGAAAATCCATCGGAAGCCCTGCTCGCCCAATTCGGCCGCCAGGTCCATGAACACCGCCCGAAGCGTCTCGGGCCGCACGGCGTAGGTCCCCGGAAAAGAGTACTTCCCGCCGATCTCGTTTGCACCCCCTGAGCCCAGCGGAATCGTCGGAAACACGACGACTGTCCACCCGGGTCGCGCGGCGATTGCCTTCGCCAATTCGCGAGCCAGGTACTCGTTGAGATAGCCGTCCGCGAAGGAGGGCAGGTAGGGGCCATGCTCCTCCAGAATTCCGCCCGGCAGGAGCACTACGGTTTTGGTTCGATCCAGCGCGCGGATCTGCTCGGTGTTGAGCTCGGCGACTTGGTGGACCTTGGGACCTGCCCGACGAGGGGACGCCGCCGAAGGATTGATCGAAAGAGTGCCCAGCGACAACAGGCTCAGGAGCAGGACTCGGGTTGGGCGCCGCCGCCGAAGATTCTGGAGACGAGGATTCATGCGGACCTCCCCATTAACGATTCGCCGTCGAATATAGCCGAGGGAGTCGCCCCGTCCCGGGAAGACTCGCGCCGGAGTCCAGCCTTCACCTCGGGAGCGCGTCAAAGCCGCCTGCGATGGCGGAGTGTCGAGGGTTGCCCATCGGCCCTACACAATGCGAATCACCTTGGGCGGGCGCGGTACCATGCGCGCCAAGTGCGTAAGGCGGCGTTCCTCCTGGGTTTCGCGGTTCTCGCGGCCGCGGGCTGGTGGATCTACCGCAACTCCTCCATCGTGCGGCTGCGCGCGGAGTTCCGGCCCTGGATGGCGCGGCTGGAGCGCTGGCGGGACGCCAACGAGGCGATCCGGCGTGCGGTGCGGAACCGCGAGACGACGGCGGCGGACCCGGAGGGAATCGCACAGCTGCGCGCGTGGTCCTGGAACGGGCTCGACCGGCTGGCCTACGTCGACTACCGCGTGGAGAAGCCGGAGCACGATGGCGAGTCGACGACGGGGCGCGTGACGTATGCCATCGGCGGTTTTCGCAGCGACGGAGCGCGGGTGGAGCGGTCGGCCTCGGTGATCGTGACCAGCGAAGCCCCCTCACCCCGACCCTCTCCCGCCGGGGGAGGGGGCGGAGTGCGGCTGCGCTTCGAGGGGCCGATTGGCGAACGCATCGAGACCTCCCCGCGCTTTCGCGACGCCACCGCCGAGGCCGGCCTGGGTGCGCCCCGGCGGGACCCGCCGATCGACAAGGTCAACCATCTCGTCACCGACCTGTGGCCGGGCTCGGGAGTCGCGGTCCTCGACTTCGACCGCGACGGCGCCGAGGACCTCTTCGTCGGCGACGGCGTGCGCTCGATCCTCTACCGGGGCGACGGCGCCGGGCGCTTTGCGGACGTCACCGAAAAGGCTCGCCTCGCGACATCGCCGACGCAAGGCATCCCGGCGACGGGCCTCGCGGCGGGCGACGTGGACGGCGACGGGTATCCCGACCTTCTCGTAACCGACGCCTTCGGTCCGACGCGTCTCTTCCGCAACCGCGGCGACGGGACGTTCGAGGAGACGACGGCTTCCTCCGGCATCGCCGTTCCGGCCAACGCCCGCTCCGCCGCATTCGCGGACGTCGACGGCGACGGCGATCTCGACCTCTTCGTCGCCGTCACCGGCGACTACTACAGCCAGATGCCGGACCCCGCCTTCGACGCGAAGGACGGCCGCGCCAACTTCCTCTACCTCAACGACGGCCATGGCCGCTTCACGGACTCGACGAAGGCCTGGGGCATCGCCGGCGAGACGCGCTGGACGCTCTCGGCGCTCTTCCAGGACTACGACCAGGACGGGCGCGAGGACCTCATGCCGACGAACGACTTCGGCCTGAAGAACCTCTACCGCAACGTCGGAGGCCGCTTCGAGGACGTCGCGAAGAAGGCCGGCACGCTCGCGCGCGCGTACGGCATGTCGGGCGCCTGGGCGGACTACGACGGCGACGGCCGGCCCGACGTCTACACGACGGGTACGGACACGCAGTGGTACTTCCTCCACGAGTATCCGTCGATCCCCGTCAGCTTCTTCGGGCGCATCTTCCTCTCGACAGCCGTCCAGTGGTGCGAGGACATGGCATCGGGCAACACGCTCCTCCTCCAGCGCCCCGACCACACCTTCGAGGACGCAACCTCCCGCTCGGGCGCGAAGCACGCCGGCTGGAACTGGAGCTCGATCTCGGCCGACCTCGACGACGACGGCTGGCCAGACATCTACGCCACCAACGGCCTCTGGGGCGACGGTCGGGACCGCGACGTCGAGCTCGAGTTCTGGTGGCAGACGCTGGCGTACTGGGACGACTACGTCGCCGGAACGCGGACGTTCGACCGGAAGGGCGCGGGGATCAACGGCATCGAACGCGACCGCTTCTTCCGAAACCGCGGCGGCGCAGCCGCGGGATCCCCGCTCTTCGAGGACCGGGCCTTTCTCGACGGACTCGACCTCGAGACGAACGGCCGCGCCGCCGTCGCCTTCGACGCCAACGGCGACGGCGCGCTCGACATCTTCGTTCGCTCGGTGCAGGCCCCCGAGGCGCTCTTCCTCGGGTCGCGCCGTCCCGACGAGCACTACCTGCGGCTGCGCCTTTCCGGCGCGCCGGGCAGCGACAACCGGGACGGGATCGGCGCGCGGATCGAGGCGCGTTTGCCGGGCGGCCGCCGCATCGTGACGGAGAACGCCAACGCGAGCGGTTACCTTTCGACGGGCAGTCCCATCGTCCACCTCGGGCTCGGCAAGGCCGAGTCGGTCGAGAGCCTCGTCGTCACGTGGCCTTCCGGCAAGGTCCAGAACCTGGGACGGATCGACGCCGTCGACCGCGAGCTCCGCGTCGACGAAGCCGGATCCGCCGCCGGGGTTTCGTCCGCGCCGCCGCGTTAGACTAGGCGGACCCATGGAGACTCCGGCCCGCGGACCGCTCGAGCCCCTTCACTATGACGTCGTCGTCGCGGGCGGCGCCGTCTCCGGCGCGTCGACCGCGATCCTGCTCAAGCGCGAGAAGCCGGAGCTCAGGGTCCTCGTCGTCGAGAAGACCGACCGGTTCGATTGGAAGGTTGGCGAGTCGACGGTCGAAGTCTCGGCCTATTTCCTGACGCGCGTCCTCAAGCAGTACCGCCACCTCTCGCAGGACCAGCTCCCCAAGCAGGCCTTTCGCTTCTGGTTCCACAACGACGACGTCACGTGCCTGCAGGAAGCCTCCGAGACCGGGCCGACGATGCTCGCGCGCACGCCGTCCTTCCAGCTCGACCGCGCGAAGCTCGACGAGAAACTCCTGCAGGTCGCCCGGGAGGAGGGCTCCGAGGTCTGGCGTCCGGCGAAGGTCGCCGCGTGGACGCTCGGCGAGGGCGCCGCCCCGAACACCCTGACGGTCGAGAAGAGCGACGGCACGACGGCGACGGTGACCTGCCGCTGGCTCGTCGACGCGACCGGACGGCAGGCAATGCTCGCGCGCAAGCGCGGAGGGGTGACTCCCATCGATTCGCACGCGACGGCCGCGATCTGGGTCCGCTACGCCGGCGTCAAGGACATGGACGGAGTCGAGATCGCCGGCACCGACCCCGCCAACCCGTGGTCGCGCGCCGTGCTGACGGCGCGGCGCCTGGCAACGAACCACTTCACGGGCTGGGGCTACTGGATCTGGTTCATCCCGCTGAAGGACGGCGAGACGAGCGTCGGCCTCGTCTGGGACAAGCGCCTCGTCGACCCCGAGGGCGGCACGCCCCTCGAGAAACTGACGCGGTTCCTCGACCGCAATCCGCTGTCCCGGCAGCTCATCGAAGGCGCGACACCGATCGAGGGCGACTGCCGCTACTACGCGCACCTGCCCTACTTCGTCGACAAGTTCGTCGGGCCGGGCTGGGCGCAGGTCGGCGACGCGGGCGGGTTCATCGATCCCTTCTACTCGCCGGGCCTCGACCAGATGGCCTTTTCCGTCTGGACGCGCACGCGGTTGATCCTCGAGGACCTCTCGGGCGCGCCCGCCGACGAGATGACGAAGGCCTACGCCCAGCACAACCGCCGGTATGACCGGTACTTCAAGTACTTCTACGAGTCGATCTACCGCGACAAGTACTACGTCCTGGGCGACTACGACACCATGACGATCGCCTTCCTTCTCGACACCGCGCTCTACTACTTCGCGGCCGTCATGCCGATCTACCGCTGGTCGCACGAGCGGCTCGGGGTGCCGCCGTTCTTCGAGGACGGCGCGGAGATCGGCTTCTACCCGATCCGTTTCTACAACCGGCGGCTGGTGAAAATCGCGCAGCGCAAGAAGGCGCTCGGCATCTACGGCAACCACAACGCCGGCCGGCGGCCGAAGTTCGTGGGCTTCTCGATCCGCGGCTCCATGTGGGTCATGCTCTTCCACGGGCTCCTGCGCTGGGGCAAGGCCGAGCTCGCCAACGCCTGGACCCACGTCGTCCGGCCGAAGCCGCTTCCGAAGCCCGAATCGGCGGCCGCCCCGGCCCCCGAGCCGCAGAGCATCTCGGCGCGCTGAATCGGGGCGCATGCCGACGGCCCTCATCACGGGAGCCTCGAGCGGAATCGGGCTCGAGCTCGCCTCGGTGGCGGCCCGCGATCGCCACGACCTCGTCCTCCTCGCGCGCAACCGGGAGCGGCTGGAATCGATCGGCCGCGGCCTCGCCGAGGAGTACGGCGTGCGGACGACGATTCTCGCGAAGGACCTCCGGGAAAGGTCGGCGCCGTCGGAGATCGGCCGCGATCTCGCCGAGCGCGGCATCGCGGTCGACGTCCTCGTGAACAACGCCGGGTTCGGCCTCTACGGGTTCTTCGCGGAGACGCCGCTCGACCGCGAGCTCGAAATGATCCAGGTCAACATCGCCGCGCTGACGCACCTGACGAAGGTCTTTCTGCCCGGCATGCTCGAGCGGCGAGCCGGCCGGATCCTCAACGTCGCCTCGACCGCCGCCTTCCAGCCGGGCCCGATCATGGCCGTCTACTACGCCTCGAAGGCCTACGTCCTGTCGTTCTCCGAGGCGCTCGCCAACGAAACCGCCGGAACCGGAGTCACGGTGACCGCCCTTTGCCCCGGCACGACCCGCACCGAGTTCCAGCAGCGCGCGGGAATCCGGCAGATCCCGCTCATGCGCGCCGGCCTCGTTTCCGCCGCCACCGACGTCGCGCGCGAAGGCTGGGAGGCCATGAAGCGGGGCAAGCGCGTCGTCGTTCCGGGCCTCGCCAACCGGGTGCTCGTCCAGGCCGAGCGGATCACGCCCCGCCGCCTGGTCACCGCCATCGCACGCAAGCTCCAGGAGTCGAGACAGTGAAGAAGGAGGCCGATCGCATGTTTCGCGCACGCCGGAACCTCGTGACTCTCGTGGTCCTCGCCGTCCTGGCGACGACATCGCCGCTCGCCGCCGCCGACGCGGCGCCCCCCCTCGCGCAGAACCCCGAAGTCGCCGCCGCAATCGAAGTCTTCGACGCCTGGGCGGACTGGACCGCGAAAAACCGTGACCAGCCGGCCGTCTCGATCGGAATCGTCTACGACCAGCAGCTCGTTTTCGCCAAAGGCTACGGCTACGCCGACCTGGGTCGGAAGATCCCGGCCACGCCGGCGACCGCGTTTCGCATCGCGTCGATCTCGAAGACTTTCACGGCGCACGCCCTGATGCAGCTGCGCGATGCCGGGAAACTCCAGCTCGACGACCCGGTCACGAAGTGGATCCCCGAGCTGAAGCTCGCGAAGGTCGATCCGCAGAGCCCCGCGATCACGATCCGGCAGCTCCTGACCCACACCGCCGGCATCCCGCGGGAGGTCGACGGCACGTACTGGAACGACATGAACTTTCCGACGCGCGAAGCGATGATGCCGGTCCTGAACCGCATGGGCATCGCCCTTCCGCCGGAGACCGAGTGGAAGTACTCGAACGTCGCGCTCTCGCTCGCGGGATACATCGTCGAGGCTGCTTCGGGCGAGCCCTACGCCGAGTACATCGCGCGCCACGTCCTTGCGCCCCTCGGCATGACGGGCACACGTGTGATTCCGCCCACCGACATGCCGACGCTCGCGATCGGGTACGGGCGGCGGATGCCCGGCAAGGCTCGCCGCGTCGAGCCGTTTTTCAACGGCGCCTACATGGTCCCCGCCTCGAATCTCGCTTCGACCGTCGACGACCTCGCGAAGTACGCGTCGCTCCAGTTCCGCACCGGCCCGGCCGGCGGCGCGCAGATCCTCAAGGGCTCGACACTCGCCGAGATGCAGCGCGTTCACTGGCTCCGGCCCGACTGGAAGAGCGGCTGGGGCCTCGGCTGGGGCATCGCTCGGCGCGACGACGTCACGCGCATCGGTCACGGGGGCTCCGTACCCGGCCATCGCACCCAGGTCTCCTTCGCGCCGGACTCGAAATTCGCCGTCATCGCGCTCACGAACTCCGAGGACGGTCGGCCCGGGCTCTACGTCAACCAGGCCTATGCCATCGTCCAGCCCGCCATTGCGAAGGCCGCGGCCGCGGAGGCGAAGGTCCCGACGGCCGACCCGGCGTGGAACAAGTACGTCGGCGTCTACACCTGGGAGGACGAGGAGATCCACGTCGCGATCCTCGACGGCAAGCTCACGATGTTCGACCCCTCCGAGGACAACCCCTGGGAGTCGAAAGTCATCCTCGAGCCCGTCTCCGGCAACGTCTTCAAGCAGAAGGGCGGAGACGCCACCGGCGAGACGGTCACCTTCATCCTCGATCCCGCCGGCAAGGTCATCCGCTACGAGGCCCCCGGCTACTACATGTCCCGGAGGCCGTAGGGATATTTCGGCTACCACGTCATCGCAGGGAGGGGACGAGCCCCTCCGTCCCTCCCCTACGACCGCGCGCCCGCTCGAGCCCTTTTTCCGCGGTCGCAGGGGCGGCCCTTGTGGCCGCCCTCATCCGGGCGACAACGCGGCGGGCACCGCCGCCTGATGGACCGCTGGATTCGCAAAGCCTCCGCTACACTGACGCGACGGAGGAGTGGCCGAGTGGTTTGGGCCGGCCACCAGAGGCAGACCCCCGGCAGTAGGCGGCGCCGTGCGCAGCACGGCGACAACGCGGCGGGAACCGCCGCCTGACGTGATGCCGGTTTCGAAACGCCTCCGCTACACTGACGGGACGGAGGAGTGGCCGAGTGGTCTGGGCCGGCCACCAGAGGCAGACCCCCGGCAGTAGGCGGCGCCGTGCGCAGCACGGCGACAACGCGGCGGGCACCGCCGCCAGACGAACCGCCGGACTCGGAACGCCTCCGCTACACTGACGCGACGGAGGAGTGGCCGAGTGGTTTAAGGCGGCGGTCTTGAAAACCGCTGTACCGGAAACGGTACCGGGGGTTCAAATCCCTCCTCCTCCGCCAAACTGAAGCCATTCAAACCTGGGGCTCCGCCCCCTTCCGTGTTCCAGGCCCGTTCGATCCTTCCGGGCGCCCGAGGCCGCTACGTCCGCATTCCACCTCCCGACCCGGACCATTGCCTGGAAGATTCATCTGAGCTCAGAAAGAGGGATTGAGATGTCGCCAACGAAGCCTCGATAAGAAGTGTCTCCGAAGGCGCCGCGACGAGGGGACACGTATTACTCGATAACATGGGGTCCGGGACGCAAGAGAGAGGAAAATCATGAAGACTGTACTCACCACCGAATCCCTGGCCGAACTGGCATCGGTTCACGAGCCGCCCTTTCTCTCGCTGTACCAGCCGACGCATCGGCATCGTCCCGAGAACCAGCAGGATCCGATCCGGTTTCGCAACCTCCTGAAGGATCTCGAGGCATCGCTGCGGCAGCAGCATCCGGCCGTCGAGACCCGGCTCCTTCTGGAACCGTTTGAAGCCCTCGCTCACGATCACGACTTCTGGGAACATACGCTGGACGGATTGGCCGTGCTGGGCGGGCCGACCCTCTTTCGAGTGTTCCGGCTTCCGCGGCCGGTCAAAGAATTGGTCGTCGTGGCGAACAGCTTTCACACAAAGCCGTTGCGGCGTTTTCTTCAATCGGCCGATCGCTACCAGGTCCTCGGGCTGAGCCTCCAGGAGGTCCGGCTCTTCCAGGGAAACCGCCATGCGCTCGACGAGGTCGATCTGGCCCCGGGGGTCCCGCGGACGATCACGGAAGCGCTGGGCGGGGAGCTGACGGAGCCGCACCAGACCGTCGCCTCCTACGGCGGCGTCGGCGGGGCGAGCAGGCCCATGCACCACGGCCAGGGCGCGAAGATGGACGAGGTTGACATCGACGCGGAGCGGTTCTTCCGCGCCATCGACCGCGCGGTGCTGGAGCATTATTCCCGGCCCTCGGGCCTGCCGCTGATCCTGGCGGCGTTGCCGGAGCATCATCATCTCTTCCGCCAGGTCAGCGAGAACCGGCTTCTGGTGGCGGAGGGGATCAAAATCAACCCCGATTCCCTGTCGGCCGAAGAACTCCGAGCCCTCGCCTGGCAGGTCATGGAGCCTCAGTACCAGGCCCGGCTCGCTGCGCTGGGCGAGGAGTTCGAGCAGGCCCGGTCCAGGGGAATTGCCAGCGATGACCTCGTGGAGGTTGCCCGGGCCGCCGCATCCGGGCGGGTCGCGAACCTGCTGATCGAGGCGGACCGCCAGATCGCCGGCCAGCTCGACGGCGCGACCGGTCAGGTTGCGTTTGCCGACCTGAAAGATCCGCAGGTCGACGACCTCCTTGACGATCTGGGCGAACTGGTCGCGAAGAAGGGCGGACGGGTGCTCGTGATCCCGGCCGAACGGATGCCGACGCGGACCGGGCTGGCCGCGACCTATCGGTATTGAGCGGACGTCGTGGAGGGCGCCCTGAGCCGCTTCCGCGATCGGATTACACGGGTGGAAGTCCACCTCCTCCAGCGCAGGCTCGCCATGGTCTTGCTCACGACCGCTCTGTGCGCACGGCGTCCTGGCCGCTCTTGTCGCAGTTCTGGTCGCCGAGGGGATCGATGAATAGGGTCAAACGGGTCTGGAGCAATCTGAGGGAAAGCTTCTGGTTCGTGCCGTCGCTCATCGTGGCGCTCAGCATTGTGCTCGCGGTCGCGTTGATTGCGATGGACTTGGCCGGGAGCCAGCCATGGATGGACCGCTGGCCGCGCCTGTTTGGCGCCGGTGCGGCGGGCGCGCGCGGGATGTTGTCCACCATCGCCGGCTCGATGATGACCGTCGTGGGGGTCACGTTTTCGATGACCCTGCTTGCGCTGGCCCAGGCCTCGAGCCAGTACACCTCGCGCATCCTGCGGAACTTCATGCGGGACCGCGTCACGCAGGTCGTCCTCGGAATCTTCGCCGGCATCTTCACCTATTGCCTGATCGTGTTGCGCACCATTCGCGGCGGCGACGAGGGCAGCTTCGTTCCGACTCTGGCGGTGTCGTTCGGCTTCGTCCTGGCGATCGGCGGCATCGCCGTGCTCATTTTCTTCATTCATCACATCGCGTCCTCGATCCAGGCCTCGAACATCCTTGCCTCGGTTGCCCTGGAAACCATGGCGGCCGTCGACCAACTCTTCCCGGAGAAGCTTGGCCTGGGCCCGGCGGATGACGGCGAGGACCCGTCGCCGCTCCTTCTGCCGGCGCGGACCTGGCAGGCAGTCCCGGCCCAGGGGAACGGTTACATCCGAAGCGTGGCCGGCGCGGCGCTCCTGCGCCTGGCGCGGGAGCACGAGACGATCGTGCGGATGGAACGCGGCATCGGCGACTTCGTGGTTCGCGGCACCACGCTCGCCTCGCTCGCGCTGGAGGCCCCGCCGGCCGAGGAGATCGTTGCCGGCGTGCAGGCGGCGTGCACCATCGACCGGCGCCGCACGGTGGAACAGGATGCCACTTTCGGCATCCGGCAGATCGTGGATGTGGCGTTGCGGGCGCTCTCACCCGGCGTCAACGACACGACGACGGCCGTGATGTGCGTGGATTATCTGACCGCGATTCTGGTGCGGCTGGCTGCCAGGCCAACCCCGTCATCGCACCGTTACGAGGGAGAGGATCTGCGGGTGATCGCGATCGGGCCCACTTTTGTCAGCCTCGTGGCCGAATCGTTCGATCAAATCCGAGGCAGCGCGAGCGGCAACGTCGCGATCCTTCTGAGAATGCTCGGAGCGATTCAAACCATCGCCGGCCTGACCAACAGCCCTGGCCGGCGGCGGGTGCTCGGCGAGCACGTCCAGGCGATTGCCGAGCTGGCGGATCGCACCATCAATTCGCCGCGCGACCGGATGCAGTTGGAAAGCGGACTGGCGTGCGTGCGCGGGGCGCTTGAAACCGAGCCGGCATCGACGCGATCGAGAAACTGAGGTTGGCACGCCCCTGAACGGCATAGGATCGGAGGGGGGTGCCCGATGAAGCTCAACGTCAAGGCATTCGCGTTCACTTGTGCGCTGGTCTGGGGGATCGGTGTGTTCGCCCTGGCCTGGTGGGTGATCGCGCTCGACGGAACGGGGGGCAACGTTCCGCTGCTCGGACTCATGTACCGCGGATTCACGTTCACCCCGCTCGGCAGCGTCATCGGACTGCTCTGGGCGCTCCCGGACGGGTTCGTGCTCGGCGCCGTCGTGGCGTTGATCTACAACCGGCTCTCCGGGGCCGCATCCGGCTCCGCCACATAGACCTCTTTTCGACCCATCGTGACCGAGTTGCTGCCGCCCGTCTGGCTGATTCGAGTCGCCGTGTCCGCCGTCTGGCTCTACGAGGGTCTCTGGTGCAAGCTGCTCGGCCGGGAGCCGCATCAGCTCCGGGTGGTCGAGGCGGTGCCATCCTTCGATTCGCGTGCGGGCACGCTTTTTCTCAGGCTCCTCGGGACAGTCGAGGTGGGCCTGGCCCTCTGGGCATTGAGCGGCGTTGCGGCGATTCCGGCCGCGATCGCTCAGACACTCCTGCTCGTGGCGCTCAACGCCGGCGGCCTGCTCTGGGCGCGTCGAATCATTCATGATCCGGGCGGGATGGTGGTGAAGAACTTCGCCTTCCTCGTCCTGGTCTGGGTCTCGGCAGGCCTTCCGGGATGGAGCTGACGACGACGGCGGCGGAGACCGCGTGGGCGCCGGGCCGCCTCGACGCGCGGGCCGGCCCGAGCAAGCTTCTCTTCGGCCGCATGCACGAGGACGCGTCGATCGAGCGGGCCGCATTCCACCCCGGAGGTCGCATCTTCTGCATCGCATCGGCCGGCTGTACCGCGATGGAGTTGTCGCGTCGACACGAGGTCGTCGCGGCCGACATCAACCCCGTCCAGATCGCCTACGCAAGGCGACGGTTCCTCGGGGATGCCGGGTCCCCCGGTGATGCGGAGCGGATGATGGCCTTCGGCCGCGGATTTGCGCCCCTGGTGGGCTGGTCGTCCTCACGAATCCACGAGTTTCTCGACCTCGCGGATCCGGCGGAACAGCTGGTCTACTGGCGCCGCCACCTCGATACCCGGCGATTCCGCGCGGCGATGCGCGCCGTCCTCTCGCCGGCCGTCCTCGGCCTGTTCTACGCGAAGACACTCCTTCGCTCCCTTCCGCCGAACTTCGGGAAGGTCATGCGTACCCGCATGGCGCGGTGCTTCGCCCGGCATCCCAATCGCGACAATCCCCACGCGCGTTCGTTGCTCCTGGGCGAGTTTTCGACTGACCCGGCACCCGCCGAGGCGAGGCGGATCCGTCTCGTCCCCGCCGACGCCGCGGCCTGCCTCGAAAACGAGGCGCCGGGGAGCTTCGACGGGTTCACGCTTTCGAACGTCCTGGATGGCGCGAGCGACGTCTATCGGAAGCGGCTGGCGGCGGCCGTTCGACGGGCCGCAGCACCGGGTGCGATCGTCGTCCTCCGCAGCTTCGGCGAACCGCCGGCCGACTGGCCCTCGAACCGCGCCGGCGAGGATCGGTCGATGCTCTGGGGAATCGTCGAAGTGAAGCCGGCGGCCGCGCCGTGAAACCCGCCGGGAACGGATCGGCCGGGAGGCGCAGCAACATCACGTCGGTCGTGACCGGAATGAGGTTTCCCGTTTCGCCGGGAAGCGTGTGGGACGGTCTGATGTACTACGAGCAGATCCCGTTCCTTCCTCCGCTCCCCCTTCGCCTCCTGCTGCCGGCGCCCAAACGCACCGAGGGCCGCCGATCGGCCGTCGGCGACGAGACCCGATGCGTCTACGACAGGGGACACCTGCTCAAGCGCGTGACCCGCATCGACCCGTCGCGGCACTACGGGTTCGACGTGGTGGAACAGGAGCTCGCGATCGGGAGAGGGATCCGACTCATGGGCGGCAGCTACACCCTGCTCGAGCTCCCCGACGGCTCCACCCGAATCGCCCTGGAGACCCGGTACGAGAGCTCCGTGCGCCCTCGCTGGCTGGGAAGGCTGGCCGAAGCCGCCGTCTGCCACGCGTTTCATCGGTATATCCTCGGCGCGATGCGACGCCGGTTGGAGTCACGCCCATGACGACCGAGCCCCGCCCGCCGCTGCCCCCTTTCACGCACGAGACCGCGGCACGGAAGGTCCGCCTCGCGGAGGACGCCTGGAACTCGCGCGATCCCGACCGCGTCGCGCTCGCGTACACCACCGACAGCGTGTGGCGCAACCGCGCCGAGTTCGTCTCCGGGCGCGAGGCCATCGTGCAGTTCCTCCGGCGCAAGTGGTCGAAGGAGCTCGACTACCGCCTGATCAAGGAGCTCTGGGCCTTCGGCGAGAACCGGATCGCCGTCCGTTTCGCCTACGAGGCGCACGACGACTCCGGCAACTGGTTCCGTTCCTACGGCAACGAGAACTGGGAGTTCGACGAGCACGGGTTGATGCGGCGGCGCATCGCCAGCATCAACGACCTTCCGATCGCCGAGACGGACCGGAAATACCGGTGGCCGCTCGGCCGCCGGCCCGACGATCATCCCGGCCTGTCCGATCTGGGTCTCTGAGCAGTTCCGCGTGGCCGGCCACTGTCGCCCCACCCCGGTCCGGTAGAGTCGGACGATCGGGCCCATGACGATGCTTGCGCTCGTTCTCGCGACACTCTTCCGGTCGAGCGGGCCCGCGGCGCCCGCGGTCCCCGTGGCCATCACCCACGTCACCGTCATCGACACGACGGGCGGGCCGGCGCGCGCCGACATGACCGTGCTCGTCGAGGGCGACCGGATCACGCAGGTCGCACCGGCGGCCCTTGCACGCGTCCCCGAGGACGCCCGCACCCTCGACGGCGCCGGCAAGTTCCTCATCCCGGGCCTCTGGGACATGCACATCCACACGTTCTTCGGGAACTGGGTGCCCGGCGGCCGGGAGGTGACGCTCCCCCTCTTTCTCGCTCACGGCGTCACCGGAGTGCGCGACATGGGAAGCGACCTCGAGCCGATCCTCGCCGCGCGGCGCGACGTGGCCTCGGGAAAGCTCACCGGCCCCCGGATGGTCGTCTCGGGCCCGATGCTCGACGGGCCGAAGACCCAGTTCCCGGCGGCGCTCCCGATCGTGACGCCCGAGGACGGCCGACGCGCGGTCCGGATGCTGAAGGACCGCGGCGTCGACTTCATCAAGATCCAGTCCTACGTGCCGCGCGACGCCTGGTTCGCGATCGCGGACGAGTGCCGCCGCCAGAAGATCGTCTTCGCGGGCCACGTGCCCGACGCCGTGCGCGCCTCCGAGGCTTCCAACGGCGGCCAGAAGAGCTTCGAGCACCTGATCGGCGTCTTCGAGGGAAGCACTCCGATCGAGGACCAGCTCATGAAGGGCCCGAAGGGACCGGCACGGTTTCTCGACGCATTCGATCCGGCGAGGGAGGCGGCGCTCATAGCGCTGCTTGCGAAGAACCGGACCTGGCAGTGCCCCACGCTCTACTGGGAGCGCGGGCAATGGCTCGTCGACGTCGTCGACGTCAAGAACGACCCCGACGCGAAGCTGGCGCCGGCGTCGTGGCGCGAGAAGAGCTGGCCCAAATTCTCGGCCGGGATCCTCAAGGACCTGGCGACCGACCCCTTGCCGGTCCGCGAGAAATTCGTGGCGCACGAGCTCGAAATCGTCGCGCGGCTCCACGAGGCCGGGGTCCCGTTCCTTGCCGGCACGGACACGCCGGCCGGCGTCGACGTCGTGCCGGGCGTCAGTCTCCACCGGGAGCTCGAGCGTTTCGTCGCGGCCGGGTTCACGCCGATGGAGGCCCTGCAGACCGCCACGATTCTCCCTGCCCGGTATCTCGATCGGGCGAACGACTTCGGCACCGTCGCCGCGGGGCGCCTCGCCGACCTCGTGCTTCTCGACGCCGATCCGACGAAGGACATCGCGAACACGCGGAAGATCTCCGCGGTCGTCGCGAACGGGCGCGCCATGACCCGGGCCGATCTCGACCGGATGCTCGCCAACATCGAGGCCTACGCCCGGACGCACTGAAAGGCGCAACTTTCCCTCCGGCGAGCGGGTTGAGAGAACCATGATGAGCGCCCCCGGATTCACCCTCTTCGACACGGAGATCGGCCGCTGCGCCGTCGCGTGGGGCGGGGGCGGGATCCTCGGCGTGAGCCTGCCCGGATCGAACGACGTCCGGACACGGAACCGGATCCTGCAGCGCCATCCCGGGGCCGTCGAAGCCGATCCTCCGGCCGAGGTTGCGCGGGCGATCGACGGCATCAGGGCGCTCCTTTCCGGCGAGCCCCGGGACCTCTCGTCCGTCGCGCTCGACATGGACGGCGTTCCCACGCTCCACCGCCGCGTCTACGAGGTCGCGCGGACGATCCCGCCCGGCCAAACCCTGACCTACGGCGAGATTGCGCGCCGCCTCGGCGATCCACTGCAGGCGCGCGCGGTCGGCCAGGCCCTCGCGCAGAATCCCTTCGCGATCATCGTTCCCTGCCACCGGGTGCTCGCGGCCGGCGGCCGCACGGGGGGATTTTCGGCACCCGGGGGGACCGACACGAAGCTCCGCCTCCTCGAGATCGAAGGGGCGAAGGCCCGCGCGATTCCGACGCTCTTCGACTGAAGCGTCCGGCCTCCAGTGTCCTGTCACCGAGGTATTGATAGCGCCATCGTGTGTAGGGGCGGCCCTTGCGGCCGCCCGCGGGCGGGGACAAGCCCCGCCCCTACGACCGTCTGCCGTAGAGCGACTTCCGTTGCGGAACACGAGTGTCCTGTCACCGAAGCGTTGGTAGCGCCATGGTGCGTGCGCCGCCCGCTGAAGCGTCCGGCCTCCAGTGCCCTGTCATCGAGGTTTTGATGGCGCCCTCGTGTGTAGGGGCGGCCCTTGCGGCCGCCCGCGGGCGGGGAAAAGCCCCGCCCCTACGACCGTCTGCCGTAGAGCGACTTCCGTTGCGGAACACGAGTGTCCTGTCACCGAAGCGTTGGTAGCGCCATGGTGTGTGCGCCGCCCGCTGAAGCGTCCGGCCCGCCGCGTCCTCCAGTGTCCTGTCACCGAGGTTTTGATGGCGCCCTCGTGTGTAGGGGCGGCCCTTGTGGCCGCCCGCGGGCGGGGACAAGCCCCGCCCCTACGACCGTCTGCCGTAGAGCGACTTCCGTTGCGGAACACTAGGGATTGGTCTCACGGCGCCGGTATTCCTCGAGGCTCTTGCGGTCGGTGACGTCGCGGCATACCGCGAGGGCGGCGAGCGTGCGGCCGAAGTCGTCGTAAAGAGGCACGATCGTCGTATCGACCACGCCGGCGGTACTGTCCTTGCGGACGAAGCGCATCTCGCCGCTCCAGCGTCCGTCCCGGAGCATCGTCCCGAGAAGCTCCCGGGCCGTCGTCGTCACGTCCGCCGGCCGGAGCACGTCGGGCGTCTTGCCGAGCATTTCGTCCTTCGCATAGCCGAACATCTTCTCGGCCCCCGGGTTCCAGTCGACGATCCGCGCCTCCAGGTCCATCGTGATGACCGCGTCGGAGATGTGGTCGAAGGCGCGCGCGTGGCGGCGGATGGTGTCCTCCATCAGGCGCAGCCGGGTCACGTCGTGAAAGCTCCAGACGCGGCCGACGGTTTTCCCGCCGATCTTCTGGGGCGAGGAATACCGCTCGAACATCCGGCCGTCCTTGAACTCCAGCCAGTCGTAGCTCTTGGCCTCGGGCTCGTCATACAGCTCCCGGACCTTCTTGACGAAGCGGTCCGGCTCGCGGAGCTGATCGAGAACGAACCCGATCGCGCGGGAGTCGTCCCGCGAGGCGATGACGTCCGGCGGGATGCGCCACATGTCGACGAACTTCTTGTTGAAGCTGACGATCCGGCCCTCCCGGTCGACGACGAGAATGCCGTCGGCGGTGGCCTCGAGCGTGGCCTTCAGGAGCGACAGCGTCTCCTCGATCTCTTCGCCCGCGTGGGTGCGGTCGGTGACGTCTCGAAAGCTCCAGACGCGCCCGACCGTGCTGCCGTCCACGACCTGGGGCAGCGAGTCGCGTTCGATGAGCCGGCCGTCGGAGAGCTCGACGACGTCGTGGCTGGCCGAGGCGGGCTGCGCATAGACCGTCATGACCTTCTTGACGAAGGCGGCGGGGTCCCGGAGCTTGCCGAGCACGAACGCAAGCGCGCGGCTCTCGTCGCGGCTCTCGGCGACGTCCTCCGGGATTCCCCACATCTCCACGAACCGGCGGTTGAAGCGCACCATCCGGCCGCCGGGGTCGACCACGAGAATGCCGTCGGCGGTGGCGTCCACGGTCGCCTTCAGGAGCGCGACCGAGTGCTCCAGCTCGGCCCGCGCATTCCTGCGTTCGGTCACGTCGAAGGCGACACCCACGACGCCCCGGACGGTCCCGTCGGCGTTGTGCTGCGGCTCGACGTGCGACTGGAAGGCCCGGCCGTTCCACTCGATCTCGTAGGTGACCGATTCGCCCGCGAGGGCCCGGCGATGCGCCGCGATCGGCAGGAACTCCGGATCGGTCGTCTTGAAGTAGGCGAAGAGGCTCATCCCGATGATGTCGGGCGGCACGCCCAGCGCCTTGCGGCCCGCGCCCAGGCTCGCCGTGAAGAGCAGGTCCCGGTCGGTCATCCAGAAGACGCCCGGGAGCTCCGCCGTGACCACGCGGAGAGTCTCGTCGCGCTCGTGGACGACATCTTCGGCCTCCTCGCGCTCGCGTCGCAGCGCCCGCCGCAACTCGAGCTGCGCCACCACCTGCCGCGAGAGCGCGCCCAGAGCGGCGGCCTGCGAGTCCGAAAGCGAGCGGGGACGGCGGTCCATGACGCACAGCGTCCCGACCGCGTGGCCGTCCGCGCTGACCAGCGGGGCGCCCGCGTAGAAGCGAATCCCGTCGTCCGTCACGAGGGGACTTTCCGAAAAGCGCGGGTCCGCGGAGGCGTCGGGTACGACGAACAGGTCCTTGCCGAGGATCGTGTGCGCGCAGAAGGCGACGTCGCGCGGCGTCTCGGTCTTTGCGAAATCGACGCGGGCCTTGAACCACTCACGCGCGCCGTCGACGAGGGTCACGAGCGCCACGGGCGTTCCGCAGATCTGCGAGGCGAGGAGAGCGAGATCGTCGAACGCGGCCTCGGCGGGCGTATCGAGCACGCGGTAGCGCTCGAGGGCCTTGAGCCGTTCGGGCTCGTTCTCGGGAAGCGGCGCCTTCAGGACCTGGCTCATGCGTGCTCGGGAGAAAAGAAGGCGATCATAAGTCAGGACCGAGCTGGCCGCTCGTCGCTGACCCGCCTACGGCTTGCCGCCCGCCGGCGCCAGGGGCTTCCCGATCGCCGAGAGCAGGTCCGGCCGCGAGGGATCCCGGACGAGAACGGGATACCGCTCTCCCCCGTGGTCCTCGACCCGGCACACCTTGTAGACGTCGGCGTTCTCGACGAGGAGCTCGATCGGCTCGGTACCGTCCTTCGCGAGGCGGAGAGCGTCGCGGAGACGGTTGATCGTGTAGCGGAGGCCATCGACGGCGAGGAGCCTCATCCCCGCACCGACGCCGGCCCGCGCCGCGGGCATCCCGGGAACGACGTCCGTGATGACGCCCGGGCCCGCCGTGCCGTCGCCCTGCACCATGATCCCGAGCGATTCCCAGAAGTCGTAGACCTCGGTGCCGTCTTCCTCGGCGACCACGAGATCCGGCTCGGTGTCTCTGAAGGTCAGCTTCCAGCCCGCGTTTTCGAGGCCGCCGATCGGCGCCCGGGGGGCCACGGCGTAGACCCGCTCGCGGAAGAAAGCGGCCCAGTCGTCGGGCCAGACGGCGTTCAGAGCGGCGTAGACGTCCTCGGCCGTGTAGGTGCGGACGTCCGACACGCCGCCCGGCCCCCCGTGGAAGGCCCGCACGAAGTCGTCGAGGGACTTCTTTCCACCCGACCGGGATCGGATCCGCACGTCGGCCTCGAGCCACACGAGCGCGCCCTCGGAATAGAAGTCCACGCCGCGCCGCCACGAAGCCCCCTCGGGGCGGCCGTCGTAGAGAAGCTGTGCGGCCACGGCGGTGTCGGCGAGCGGGCGCCAGGCACGGCCGGTCTGACGGTCCATCCGCGCGGCGAAGAGCGCGAGCGCCTCGCGGAACTGCTCCGGCGTGCGCAGGCCGGAGCGGGCGCCGAGGACTTCGCCGTAGTACTCCGTCAGGCCTTCGTAGACCCAGAGCAGCTCGCTGTCGAGGGGCGCCTGGTAGTCGTCCGTGACGCCCGAAACGAGACCCGCGGGCGAGCGGAACTTTCCGTTCCACGAGTGGACGTATTCGTGCGACAGGAGCGTCCCGAGGTAGCGGCGGGCCGACGAGTCGATGAGCGCGCGTTCGGCGGCCCGGTTGTCGCTCGACTCGTGGTGCTCGAGACCGTTGGACGGGAACAGGTCGGTCAGGGCGAGCAGGAGGTGATAGCTGCGGTAGTGGCGGATTCCGAAGAGCGCCTGCGCCTCGGCCACCAGGCGCCGATAGTGCGCGACATCCTCGGCCGGGATCTCGATCGACGCCGCGCTGTCGCCGGCGATGTCGAGGAAGTGGCCGACCCTGTCGCCCGGCGAGAGGTCGATCGAACGAAAAAACCTTCCGGTCAGGACCGGCGAGTCGATGAGCATCACGAGTGAAGCCGGTGCGAAGACGACCGCGTCGCCGGCGACCCGCTCGACGGGTAGCGCCGTGCCGAACTTCCAGCCCGAAGGCAGCGTCAGCGTCGGCTGGAACACGGTCGCGTTCGACGCGGGGCCGCGCGGATAGAGGAGCACCGACCACCAGTTGACGTAGCCGACGCGCGCCGTCGCCGTCGTGTAGGCGGAGAGGGACGCGAGATAGTCGAAGGACACTTCGAGCGTCGAGGCGCCCGGCGGCACCACGATCTCGAAGTTCCACATCTGAGTGGGCGAGCGCTTCCACGCGACGGACCGGCCGGCCGCGGTGATCGAGAGACCCGTGAGGTCGGTGATCGGTCCGGCGGCGGAGTGCTCGCCCGGGATCCACTTCGGATAGGCGAGCGTCAGCGGCCCCGGCGCGACGGGGATTGTCTCGCGCACCCGGAAGATCCGCAGCGGCGCGTCGCTCGCGTCGACCGACAGCGCGATCGGCTGCCCCGCCGCCGCGCACGCCCCCAGCGCCAGAGCCAGGGTCAGCCCTGAAAGATTGAAAGTTCGCCGCAGGGCGCCGGCAACATTCGACTTGTGCGCACGGAGAGGTTCGGCAGGGCACGGCGGAACTCCGCCTGCGCGCTCGCTCCGCGCGGCCACCAATGCGCAGGCCCCCCTGCGCCGTCCGGCGGATGTTGCTGATTCCAGGAGTCTTCCTGCCCGGCAAGCGGTCTTCATCCGATGTCTCCAAACTTCAGGAATTCAGGGCTGACCCCAAGTGTCAGGAATTCAGGGCTGACCCTCGGGCGCCGCGACGCGTTCCTGGATCGACTTCGCGAGGGGAACGAGCCCGCTCCCCTTCACGCTCGCGGCGCGGTCGTATGCTTCGAAGAACGCGCGCGGCCCGCCGGCGAGCGCGGCCCGGTACGCTTCGAGACCCGAGACCTGGATGATGCCGTCGGCCAGGAACGCGCCCGCGGGCCCCGCCACACGCCCGGCAAAGTCCGGCTTCTTGATCTCCGCGGCGACCTCCATGCGGGCATCGAGGTCGGCCTCCGCCGACATCAGCCGGTCGGCCACGCGGTTCAGGTCGTCGATCGAGGACTTCATGGGCTCGCGGAGCCACACGGACAGCGGAAAGAAGTTCTCGTCGACGCTGTAAACCGCGAGCGGACCCGCGTCGGCCACGACCCGGAGGAGCGGCTCGAGCTGGGCGAGCGAAGGGTCGTGCCGGTTCCACGCGGGGCTCGCGGCGCGGTACTCGGCCCATGCACGCTGGTACGCCTCGCTCGCCATGAGCCGCGAAAGGTGCTTGATCTGCTCCGCCGGGGGAGAAGACGCCGCGTCCGAAAGCGCCCGCGCCAGGTCCACGACGACGATCCACTCCGCGCCTCCGGCTTCCGAGATCATGATGTGGTCCGCCCGTCCGGGCAATCCGAAGGTCAGGTAGAAGGGCAGCGTCACCGAGACGACCCGGTCCCCCGGAAGGAGCGCCCGCGCCCGGTCGGACACGAGCTTCTCGAGCTCGACTTCGCGCGTCGAGATCGTCGCGAGCAGGTCTTCCCAGCGGGAGCTGTCCTCCCGGATCTGCCGGAAGTCGAAAATCGCGATCCGCGTCTGCTCGTCGAACGCGGCGGCCAGGTCCCGTTCGAAGGTCTCGGGCGGGCGGTTGGACTCGCGGATCGCGTACTCGACGGCGGGAACGGACTCGAGCTGCTTCGCGTCGGCCGAAGAGAACGAGGGACGGGTCAGCAGCGCCAGGATCTCGCGGGCCCCGCGCATGTCGAGCGTGATCCGCACCGTGTCTCCGGTGACGGGCGGCAGATCGTACGGCGCCCGCGAAGCGCCGCCCGGGATCGGAGCGCTCCCCGGCGGCGGGTTCCGGGCGGCGCAGCCGGCGCAGACGAGGACGGCGGCGAGGAGCCGCCTCATCCCAGGATCGCCCCGACGGCGCGAGCGGTGTCGGAAAAATCCTGCAGGAGAGCGTCCGGCCCCTCGGCGCCGAGCCGCTCGACGCTCGTGATCCCGGTCGCCACCGCGACCGCGCGGACTCCGAGGGCACGCCCGCAGGCGACGTCGTGCACCGAGTCCCCGACGATCACGACCGATTTCCCCGTGAAACGCCGGCCTGTGTGCGCCAGGGCCCGTTCGACAGCCACCGGAGGAAGCGTGTAGCGGTCGGCGGAGTCGCTGCCGAAGGCGCCGAACGGGAAGTACCGGTTGTAATCGGGAGGCGCGAGCTTCAGCCTCGCTCCGCGCTCGAGGTTGCCCGTCAGGAGACCGAGCGTCACGCGCGGGTCGGCCGCGAGTTGCTGGAGGAGAGGCGTGATTCCGGGCTTGGGAACCACCACGCCGGGAACCAGTCCCCGCGAGAGCTCCTCCAGGTAGACCTCGAGGGCACCCGCGAGGCCCGCCTCGAAGCGCTCGGTGCCGACGTCCCCGGCCACGAGCTCCCGGACGATCTGGGGGTCGGTCTTTCCGGAAAAGTCGAACCGGCCTCGGTCCTGGTGCTGCTCGCCGGCCTGCCAGCCGAAGGCCGTCTCGAGCGCTCTCAGGATCGAGTCGCGCGCGACCCGGCCCGCCGACAGGAGGGTGCCGTCGATGTCGAAGAGGACGAGCTTGTGGCCGTTGGCGGATGAATCAAGCATCACTCCGCATCATATTCAAAGCGCCGCCCGTGCCACCGGAGGATGTCCAGCATCGCCCCCCTCCAGTATCGCCAGTTGTGCCCTCCCGGCTCCATCACCACCGTCGTCGGCACGCCCCGTTCGTTCAGGAGCATGCCGAACTGCGCGGCGACGCGCTCGAGCCCGTAGACGTCCTCCGTGCCTCCACGCATGTGGACCGCGAAGGGCGGCGCGACGAAGCACTTCGTCCAGAGCACGTTCCACGCGTCGTTCTCGTCCAGGGAATTGTGCTGTTCGTCCTTCCCGAAGATCCGTTTCAAGGAGTACCGCGCCACGACGTTGTAGCGCTCGAGGTCCTGCCAGCCGAACGGGATCAGCGCGCCCGAAAGCGACGAGACCGAGCCGTAGAGGTCCGGGTGCCGGAGCGCCGTCTTGACGGCGCCGTAGCCTCCCATCGAGATGCCCGTGATGCCGCGGCCACCCTGGCGATCGAGGACGCGATATCGGGAGGCGACCCAGAGCGGCAGATCGGCGGTCAGGAATTTCTCGTAGAGCATCTTGCCGTCGTACGAATCGGAGAACCAGCTTCCCGGGCCGTCGGGAGCGACGATCAGGAACTCGGGCAGCCGGCCGTCGCGCATGCGTTCGAGCGCGTCCGCGGCGACGCCGTGCCGCTGGAGCGTCCGGCCGTCGCCGTAGCCGTCGTGCAGGAAGTAGAGGACCGGATAACGCCGCGAGGGCGACACGGCATAGGAGGGCGGGAGGACGACGAGGCAGCGGACCGACGACGGCATCGAATCCGTCTCGACGCGTTCGTAGCTGATGCCGGGCGTGGCGCCGCTCCCCCGGGCGGCCGCGAGGCAACCGGCGAATGCGGCCACCAGAACGGCCGACGCCCGCCGGCGCGCACGGCGCTCTCGCGCTTTCATGGCCGGATCATAGGCCCGACCCCGATAGACTGGGGGCGTGGCGGATCTCGCGCGCATGCCCAGGGAACTTCAACGCGCCCTGGCGGGCGAAGGATTCCGGCGGCGGCGCCGCCAGGTCCTGCCGCTCCTGACGACCGACCCCGAGGGCTTTCCCCGCGTCGCGCTGCTGACCCTCGCCGAGGTCCGGGCGATTTCACCGGAGGAGCTTTGCGTGGCCGTGCGCGCCGGCAGCCGGACCGCCTTCAACCTCGTCCGCCGCGGAACGGCGACGCTTCTCTATCTCCACCGGCTCCTGACCGCGTCCGTCCAGGCGCGGGCCGGCCGGGCGCGGGTCTGCGGGACCGACCCCGGCCGCCGCCTCTTCCCGCTCCGCGTCGAGCGCGTCCGACTCGATCGCCCGGACGCGGCCGAGGGACGGGTGACGCTTCTGACGGGTCCGACCTTCGGCGGCGCGGATGCCGCCGGACTCTTTTCCGACGAGCTCTTCGCAGAGCTCGGAAAGGCGACATCCGAATGATCTTCCAGGACCGCACCGTGCTCGTGACGGGCGCCGGACGCGGCATCGGCCGCTCGATCGCCCTGCGCTTCGCCGAGGAGGGGGCGCGCGTCGCCCTCGTCGCCCGCACGCTGGCCGAACTCGAGCAGACCTCGGCGCGCATCGCCTCGTGCGGCGGACGCGGACTCACCGTCTGCGGCGACATCACGGTGCCGGGCTTCGCCGAGGAGTGCGTGGCGCGCACCGAGAGCGAGATCGGGCCGATCGACGTCCTCGTCAACAACGCGGGCGTCTTCATCTGGCGTCCGTTCCTCAAGATGACGCCCGCGGACTGGGACCGGGTGATCGCGACGAATCTGACCGGCGCCGCCGCGTTCTGCCGGGCCGTCCTGCCCGGAATGGTCGAGCGCCGGCGCGGGCGCATCGTCAACGTCTCCTCCATCCACGGCATGCGGGGCGACGCCAACGTTGCCGCGCAGGCCGCCGCCAAGTTCGGCCTCATCGGACTGACCCAGAGCCTCGCCCGCGAGTTTCGCTCCCACAACATCGCCGTCAACGCCGTCTGCCCGGGTACCGTCGAGAACAAGAAAGAGGAGGGCGACGCGCTCCATGCCGAGCCCCTCGCCGAGAAGCTCTGGCCCCGGGACGTCGCGCGGGCGGTGCTGTTTCTCGCCTCGGACGACGCCGCAGCGATCACCGGGACGGCGCTCGAGGTCTTCGGCGGGACGCACCTGACGATCCAGCCGTAGAGAACCGGCTGCCCCGCCGTAGTAATCTCCGCGAGTCCCTGCGGGCCCCCGCGGGCCCTGCGGTTCTCGTACGCACGGAGGAACTCATGCGGAAAATCACAGGAACTCTCGCCGGACTGCTGCTTGGCGCGGCCGCGGCCGCCCAGACGGCCCAGACGGCCGACGGGATCGTCTCAAAATACATCGAGACGATCGGCGGCATGGATCGAATCGAAGCGATCCGGACGCTCAAGAAGCTCGGCAGATTCACGGGCGGCAACGGCCGCGAGGCCAGGGTCGTCGAGGAGAACAAACGGCCCGACCTGGTGCGCCAGGAGTTCGTCCTCCAGGGAATGACGGGCATCACGGCCTGGGACGGCAAGACCGGCTGGAAGATCGAGCCCTGGGAGGGCAAGAAGGACGTCGAGCCCCTCGGCGAAGAGGAGTTGAAGGCGATCCTCGAGGACTCGGACTTCGACGGGCCGCTCATCCACTACAAGGAGAAGGGCAACACGGTCGAGTTCGCCGGGACCGAGCCCGTCGAGGGCACCGACGCGTACAAACTCAAGGTGACCCTGAAGAACGGGGACATCCAGTACTTCTTCATGGACACGGACTATTTCGTGCCGATCAAGATCGAGAAGAAGCGCGTCGTCCGCGGCGCCGAGCGGGAGTCGGAGACGACGCTCGGCGACTACAAGGAGGTCGCCGGCGTGTACTTCCCCCACTCCTACGAAATCGGCCGCAAGGGCAGCTCCAACCGCCAGAAGGTCGTCTACGACCGCATCGAGGCGAACGTGCCGCTCGACGACGCCCTGTTCCATCCCCCCGCGCCCCCGGCCGGGGCGGCGAAGTGAGGCCCGCCATGAACATGAAATACGGCATCGCCGGATCGCTCCTCCTCGCCGCGGCCCTGCCGGCGGCCGCGCAGACCGCCGTCAAGGTCGACTCCGAGACCATCTCCGGCCTCGGCGCCCGCAACATCGGCTCGGCCACGATGAGCGGCCGGGTCGCGGCCATCGACGCGGTGCGTGAAGGGGATCGGCTGACCATCTTCGTCGGGTCGGCCTCGGGGGGCGTCTGGAAGTCGGTCAACGGCGGCACGACCTACAAGCCCGTCTTCGACAAGCAGCCCGTTCAGTCGGTCGGCGCCGTCACGATCGACCCGACGAACCCGAAGGTCGTCTGGGTCGGCACGGGCGAGTCCTGGACGCGCAACACCGTCTCGATCGGGGACGGGATCTACAAGTCGGTCGACGGCGGCGAGACCTGGTCGAACGTCGGTCTCCGGGGCACGGAGCGGATCGTCAAGATCCTCGTCGACCCGACGGCGAGCGACACGGTGTACGCCTGCGCGCCGGGCAAGCTCTGGTCCGACAGCGACGAGCGCGGCGTCTTCAAGACGACCGACGGCGGGAAGACCTGGACGAAGGTCCTCGCGGGCGCGAACCTTTCGACGGGCTGCTCCATGATCTCGCTCGATCGGCAGAACCCGAAAACGCTCTATGCCGGGATGTGGGACTTCCGCCGCACGGGCTGGACGTTTCGCTCCGGCGGCGACGGCGAGAATGCCCCGAGCGCGAGCGGCCTCTTCAAGTCGCAGGACGGCGGCTCGACCTGGAGCGAGCTCGACAAAAAGAGCGTGAAAGGCCTGCCCTCGAAGCCCTGGGGCCGCGTGGCCGTGACCGTCGCGCCCTCCAAGCCCGACGTCGTCTATGCGTTCATCGAGGCTGCCGTTCCGAAGAACGGGCTCTACCGCTCCGACGACGCGGGCGCGACCTGGCAGGCCATGGACCGCAGCCAGTACATGGTGTGGCGGCCCTTCTACTTCGCCAACCTCATCGTCGACCCGAAGGACGCCAACAAGGTCTACAAGCCCGACCTGACGCTCATCGCTTCGACCGACGGGGGCAAGAGCTTTTCCGACATCGGCGGCGGGGCGCACGGCGATTTCCACGACCTGTGGGTCGATCCGTCGAACACGGACCGCCTCATCGCCGCCGACGACGGCGGCATCTGGTATTCGTACGACGGCGGGAACAAGTGGTGGAAGGCGGACAACCTGCCGATCTCGCAGTTCTACCACGTGAGCCTCGACATGGAACGGCCCTACAACGTGTATGGCGGCCTGCAGGACAACAGTTCCTGGGTCGGGATGTCCGCGTACCCCGGCGGGATTACCAACGCCCAGTGGGAAAACATGTACGGCGGCGACGGGTTCTGGATGTTCGCCGACACCGCCGACTCGACCTTCATCTACGCCGAGTCCCAGGGCGGAGAGATCGGGCGCGTCAACCGCAAGACGCACGAAACGCGGTCGATCAAGCCGCTCCCCGGCTACAAGGAAGGCAAGCTCCGCTACAACTGGAACACGCCGATCCACATGAGCCCGACGCAGAAGGGCGTCGTGTACATCGGCGCGCAGTTCCTCTTCCGCTCGCGCGACCACGGACAGACGTGGGACCGCATCTCGCCGGACTTGACGACGAACGACCCCGAGAAGCAGAAGCAGGAGCAGACGGGGGGCGTCACCGTCGACAACTCGGCGGCCGAGATGCACACCACGATCTTCGCGATCGCGGAATCGCCGAAGGACTCCAACCTCATCTGGGTCGGCACCGACGACGGCAACCTTCAACTGACCAAGGACGGCGGGAAGACCTGGGCGAACGTTGTCGGCAACATCCCCGGGCTGCCGAAGAACGCCTGGGTCTCGTCCATCGAGGCCGGACATTTCGCCGCGGGAACCGCTTACGCGACCTTCGACCTCCACACCTTCGGCGACATGAAACCGTACGTCTACCGGACGACCGACTTCGGGAAGACCTGGGCCGCTCTCGTACCCGCCGACGGCTCGATGAAGGGCTATGCCCACGTCGTCAAGGAGGACCCGGTCGACGCGAACCTCCTCTTCGCCGGCACCGAGCTCGGACTGTGGATCTCTCTCGACGGCGGCCGGGGCTGGGCGCAGTACAAGGGGGGCGATTTCCCGAACGTCGCGGTGTGCGACGTCGCCGTCCATCCCCGGGATTCGGCGCTCGTCCTCGCGACGCACGGGCGCGGGATCTGGATCGTCGACGACATCACGCCCCTGCGCTCGCTGAGCCAGGACATGCTGGCGAGCGACGCGACGTTCGTTCCCGGACAGCCGGTCGTGCAGCGCATCCGCGCGTTCGGCGGATGGGGCTACGGCGACGCGGCGTTCGAGGGGCCCAATCCACCCTCCGATGCCCAGATCGTCTACTACCAGAAGAAGCGGCACATCTTCGGCGACCTCAAGCTCGAGGTCTTCGGGCCGGACGGCAAGCTGCTGACGACCCTGCCCACGAGCAAGCGTCGTGGCCTTTCGCGTTCGAGCTGGTCCATGCGGTTGAAGGGCCCGCGCGTACCCCCGGCGGCGACGGTTGCCTACGGCGCCAGCAGCGGGCCGCGTGTCCTCCCCGGGACCTACACGGTCCGGATGACGAAGGACAAGAAGGTCTACGAGACGAAGCTCCAGCTCGTGCCCGACCCGCGCTCCAGGCACACTCCCGAGGACCGGAAGGCCCAGTTCGCGCTCGCCATGAAGCTCTACGGGATGCTCGGCGACATGACCTTCGCGGTCGATCGCATCAACGGCGTTCGCGCCGCTCTCGAGGAGCGCGCCGCGAAACTGCCCGCCGGCGACCCCCTGGCGGTCGAGCTCCGGAAAGCCTCGGCCGAGGCCGACGCGCTCCGCCAGAAGATCGTCGCCACGAAGGAAGGCGGCATGATCACCGGCGAAGAGCGCCTGCGCGAGCACCTGACCGATCTCTACTCGAACGTCGTCTTCTACGAGGGCCGTCCCTCCGCGACCCAGGTCCAGCGGGCCGAAGCCCTCGGGCGGGAGCTTTCCGACGTCGTGAAGGAGTTCGACGCCTGGGCGGGCAAGGAGCTGTCGACGATCAACCAGGCACTCAAGGCGAAAGGGGCCGCCCCGATCGAGCTGCTGACCCGCGAGGCGTGGGAGAAGGCCGGGACGGAGGCAAGCGCGGCACCTTGATGTATTGGTGCGATGGTGCTAACCTCGGCTTTGCCATGCCAAGACTGACGATTACCCTCTCTGCCGAGAGCCACCGGGCCCTCAAAGAGACGGCCGCGCGGCGCGGCAGGTCGATTCGCAGCCTCGTCCAGGAAAGCCTCGACGCCTACGGCATCAAGACGCGGCTGCGGGCGGAGACCCTCGTCGCGAAGGCGCGCCGAGCCTCCGGCCTCGACGAGGATGCGGCGCTTCGACTCGCCGTCGAGGAGACGAAGGCCCGCCGCCGGCGCCGTTGAACCCGGCCCCGGCGGTCATCGATACCAACGTCGTCGTCAGCGGCCTGCTCACGGCCGATCCGGCCTCCCCCACCGCCCGGATCCTCGACGGCATGCTCGAAGGGCGCTTCCGGTTTCTGCTGTCGATCGAGCTCCTCGCCGAGTACAGGGAGGTGCTCCTGCGGCCGCGGATTCGCAGCCGGCACCGGCTCGCTGAGATAGCGGTCGACGTCGTTCTCACCGACATCGCTGCAGCTGGAGTCGTACTCGAAGCGGACCGCCTCGGAGCCCGGCCGACGGGCGACGATGGCCACCTCTGGCAGATTCTCGCCGCGGCGCCCGGAGCCGTCCTCGTCACGGGGGATCGCCGTCTGCTCGAGAAGCCGGCGGCGCCGGACCGAGCGGTCGCCCCGCGGGCGTTCGCGGAGGGCCTGGAGGCGCCGTGAGTTTTGACATCTGATGCGTTGACTTATAGCATCAATACATCATGCCGAGAACGACCGTCGACATCGATGGACCGGTCCTGGCGGACCTGAAGCGCATCCAGGGGCGCGAGGGTAAGAGCCTCGGCCGGACCGTCTCGGACCTTCTCGCCGAAGCCATCTCGCGCTACGGTGGGGGGAAGAAGAAGCCTGCGCCGTTTCGGTGGATCGCGCGGCCGATGAAGGCGCGCGTCGACCTCGCCGACAAAGAAGCGGTGCGCGCCGCCGCCGACTCGGGCCTCCTGCCGTCCTCCCCGAAGCCCCGCACTTGAGCTACGCGGTCGACGTCAACGTCCTGCTCTACGCTTCGGACTCAGCGAGCCCGTTCTCGAAGCCGGCCCGCAACTTTCTCGAGAAATGCGCCAAGGGCCCCGAGGTCCTCTGCTTCGCCTGGCCGACCCTCCTCGCCTACCTGCGACTCGCGACCCACCCCGCGATCTTCGCGAGCCCGCTCTCACCCGACGAAGCGCAGGCCAACGTCGCCTCGCTCCTCGGCCTCCCCCACGTCCGCGTCCTCTCCGAAGAGGACGGATTCTGGGACGTCTACCTCGAGGTCACCGCGGGGCTCGCCGTGCGCGGCAATGACGTGCCGGACGCGCACCTGGCCGCGATCCTGCGCCAGCACGACGTCGCCACGCTCTACACGAACGACCGGGATTTCCGGAAGTATCCGTTCCTGAAGGTCGTAAGCCCCTTCGGGGCGCGATAGGTCGGCAGCGGACGTCAGGGTTCCACACGGATGGGCGGTACAAGCGCAGGGGAAGGCGCCGAGATAACCAGATCGTAGCCACTGACCAGGGTCGGCTCAGTCGAGACGACGCACGGACCCA
>CAWDUQ010000006.1:0-7082 GCA_963805495.1 uncultured Acidobacteriota bacterium
CTTTACCTGCACCTCGAAAACGATTCCTGCCGGGAGTACATCCGCCAGAACCAGGAGTCGATCCGGCTCGGCCGCGCCGCCTACGCGGATCCGGACCGGCCGGCCGCGCCGACGAAGCGCCCGAGGAACTCGTCCAGGCGATCCTGAAGGCGCGGGCTAAGCCGTCGCGGGTTTCGTTCCCCGTGCCGGCTGCGATCTTCGGCCTGACTTAGTATTCCGCCGTGCTCCTCGACCGCCGCACGCTCATTTCGCTCGCCGCCGCCTCGCTCGCCCACTCCCGCTTCGCCACGGCGCGGCCGCGTCCCGCGCCGACGCCCGCGGTCAAGACCGCCGGCATCCGTCTGATCCCCGTCGACGGCCGGTACAAGGTCTGGACGAAGAAGCTCGGCAAGGGGCCGATCAGGATGCTGACGCTCCACGGCGGGCCGGGCGTGACGCATGAGTACTTCGAGTGCTTCGAGGACTTCCTGCCGCAGGCCGGCGTCGAGTTCTACTACTACGACCAGCTCGGGTCCTTCTATTCCGACCAGCCCGACGACCCCTCGCTCTGGACGGTCGACCGCTTCCGCGAAGAAGTCGAGCAGGTGCGCGCCGCCCTCGGACTCGAGGACTTCTACCTCTACGGGCAGTCGTGGGGGAGCATGCTCGCGATCGAGTACGCGCTGAAATACCAGAAACACATCAAGGGCCTGGTGCTCTCCAGCATGACGGCATCGATCCCGTCGTACATGGCCTACGTCGCGAAACTCCGCGCGGCGCTGCCGAAGGACATCCTCGCCACCCTCGAAAAGTACGAGGCGCAGGGCAAGTACGACGCTCCCGAGTACCAGGAAGCGATGTACGAGGGGGTCTACAAGCGCCACGTCTGCCGGCTCGACCCGTGGCCGGACCCGGTCGCGCGCGCGTTCAAGCACATCAACAACCAGGTCTACGGGACGATGCAGGGGCCCAACGAGTTCGTGGTGACGGGGACCTTCAAGGAATGGGACCGCTGGAACGACCTCTCCAGGATCTCGGTCCCGACGCTCGTCGTGGGCGCGAAGTACGACGAAATGAACCCGGACGACATCCGCCGGATGGGCACCCTTCTCCCACGCTCCCGCGTGGCGATCTGCGAAAACGGCAGCCACCTCGCGATGTGGGACGACCAGCAGTCTTACTTTCGGCACCTGATCCCGTTCCTTCAGGACGTTCAGGCCGGACGCTTCCCGGCCGCCCGCCCGGCCTGACTCCCGGGGTCTTGCCGGGTTCTTAATGCGCCTTTCATGATCGGCGGGAGCCCGGGCGGCCCGAAACCTTCGCCGGCCGGGGGCATCCAATCGCCCATGACCATCCATTTCTTTGGCGAGGGGGGCGAGGCGCGGGGCCGCAACCTCTTCGATTTGCTGGCCCGATCCTCCGTCCGAGATCCAGCCCTCGCCGTCAGCGCGTACTACGCGGGAGACCGCCGCGGACCACGAGTCTCGGTCACGGTCCGGGGCGGCGGAATCCGGGAGGTGAAGACCGGGACTGGACGCCCATCCGGGCGATAGAATTTGCGGCTCGAGTCGCTCGAGTCGCTCGAGCGGCGCGACCTGGAAAGTGAGTAACTCGCCGCAGCCATTTCGACTGCAGCGGTGCTTCGTGACCCCGAGATGGGGAGACGAAAGGAGACAGGGATGAAGAAGGGCGATCTGACGATGAAGGCACTCGGTCTGGCGGTGGCCGGCGTTGTCGCGGGCTCGCAGCTGCTCTCGGCTCTGCCGAAGAACGAAGCGAAGTCCGGCGACAAGAACGGAAACGCGGGCGAGGAGAAGGGCGCCAAGGACAAGGCCGGCGCGACTTCCGACAAGCACGTCTGCAAGGGCATGAACTCGTGCAAGGGGAAGGGCGGCTGCAAGGCCGGCGACAACGGATGCTCCGGCAAGAATTCCTGCAAGGGCAAGGGCGGCTGCGCTTCGGCCGACATGAAACACTCCTGCAAGGGCATGAACTCGTGCAAGGGCCAGGGCGGCTGCAAGAGCGGCGACAACGGCTGCGCGGCGAAGAACTCCTGCAAGGGCCACGGCGGCTGCGCCGTCCCGGTCACCCACAAGGCGGCCTGAGCTTCGATCCATCGTCTTCACGGCGGGGGTCGCGCGCCGGCCCCCGCCCTCATTTGAAACCGAAGACTTGAAACGACCTGAGACCCGAAACCGCTGGAACCTCCCCGATCTCGGGGTCGGCGTGGGCCTGCGTACGGTCCACTATCCTCACATCCTCGAGAAACGGCCCGACGTCGACTTCTTCGAGGTCCTTTCGGAGAACTACCTCGACACCGGTGGGCGGCCCGCCTGGGTGCTCGACCAGGTGGCCGAGCGTTATCCGGTCGTCCTGCACGGTGTTTCGATGTCGATCGGCTCGACCGATCCGCTCGACCGCGGATATCTCGCGAAACTGAAAGCCCTCGCCGCCCGCACCCGCGCCCTCTGGGTGTCGGACCACCTGTGCTGGACCGGCGTCTCGGGACGGAACACGCACGACCTGCTTCCGATGCCGCTCACGGAAGAGGCGCTCGCTCACGTCGTCGAGCGCGTGAAGATCGTCTCCGACGTCCTCGGACGGCCCCTGATCCTCGAGAACGCCTCGACCTACGCGGAGTTCGCCGCCTCGAGCATGCCGGAGTGGGAGTTCTTCGGGCGCCTGATGGAAAAGGCGGACTGCGGCATGCTCCTCGACGTCAACAACGTCTACGTCAGCGCGTTCAACCACGGCTTCGACCCGAAGCTCTACCTCGACGCGATCGATCCCTCCCGCGTGGCGCAGTACCATCTCGCGGGCCACACGAACAAGGGAACGCACATCCTCGACACGCACAGCGACCGGGCGATCCCCGAAGTCTGGGAGCTCTACCGGCACTCGGTGGCGCGGACGGGCAACGTCGCGACACTCTTCGAGTGGGACGGCGACATCCCGTCGTTCGAGGAGGTCCACGCGGAGGCCCTCAACGCGCGGCGGTTCCGAAGCGAGGAGACGAGAATTGTCGCGGCCTCTTGAGCTGCCGCTCCCGCGCCTCCAGCGCTGGATGCAGGCCGTCATCGAGCATCCGGGCACGGCCGGGGAGGCCGTCGCCTCGCCCGCGGCCCGCGCGGAGCTCGAGCCGGACGAGATCGGACGGGTGATCCGGCCGTCGAAATCGCTCTCGTCCGCTGAGCGGGTCGGCGTCTACCAGGGCATGTACCTGCTCCGCATGGTCGAGGCGCTCGAAAACGACTTCCCGGCGGTCGCGCATCTGCTCGGGGACGATGATTTCGCCGAGCTCGTCACGGCCTACGTCGGGGTCCATCCTTCGCGGACCTACACGCTGAATCGCCTGGGCGACCGCTTCCCCGAATTCATCCGAAGCGCGCGCGGCATCCGCCGGAAAGCCTTCGTCGCCGATCTCGCCCGCCTCGAGAGCCTCGTCACCGAGGTCTTCGACGCGCCCGAGTCGGCCGCCTGGCCGGCCGAAGAGATCGCGCGCGTGCCGGAGAACGCGTGGCCCGGGGCGGTTCTCCGTCCGTCGGCGGCGCTGCGGGTGGCGGCGTTCGCCTATCCCGTCAACGCCTACCTGCAGTCGGTCAAGGACGACCAGCACGATCATCCTGCGACCGGACGGCGGCCGACGTGGATCGCGGTATATCGGAAGAACTACGAGGTCTGGCGCCTCGACCTGTCGAAGCCGGCCCACGACTTCCTCGCCGCTCTCGTCAACGGACGACCGTTCGGCAAGGCCGTCGCGACGGCGACACGGGGGCTGCAGGGCTCGGCGGGCGACCGGCTCTTCCGGTGGCTGCGCGACTGGGTGGCCGAGGGACTTTTCCAGGGCATCGTGCTTCCCCCGGCCCGGTGACTCGTCCCCTATAATCCCGGCCGCTTGACCTTCTACTCCCGCCGGATCAAGGCGTCGATCGGGCCGCTGCGCCGGTTGGTCGCCATTTTCTTTCTGGGGCTCGCGGGAGACGGCGAGGAGGCTTCCGCCTTCGAGGGTCGCGTCGTCCTGAAGAAGTCGGGCCGGCCCGTCGTCGGCGCGGAGGTGGTCGTCCTCGGCACCAACGTCACGCAGATCACGGGCGAAGGCGGCGTCTTCACCTGGGAGCCGACGCCGGTCGCCCCGTTCGAGGTCCTCGTCGTCCTGCCGGGCGGGCGCTACATGCGGCCCTTCACCGTCGCGGCGATTCCCGCCGAGGGGCCGGTGTCGATCGAGGTCGAGCCGATCGTCGAAGAGAGCGTAATCGTGACGGCCGGCGCCGCGCCGACGATCGAGGCCACTCCCGGCAACGGCACGACGATCGTTCCGAAGCAGGACATCGAGTCGCGCCAGCCGCTCAACCTGACCCAGGCGGTCGAGAACGTCGCGGGCGTGTCGTCGGTCTCGGAGGGCCAGGCCGCCGTCCCGGCCATTCGCGGACTGGCGCGCGGCCGCAGCCTCATCCTCCTCGATGGAGCGCGCGTCTCCTCCGAGCGGCGGGTCGGACCCAGCGCGACCTACGTCGACCCCTTCGTGCTCGACGGCGTCGAGGTGGCGCGGGGCCCGGGCTCGGTGGCGTACGGCTCGGACGCGTTCGGCGGGGTGATCTCGGCCCGGACGCTCGCGGTCGCGCCGGGCGGCCCGCTCCGCGTCGAGGCGACCGGCGACTACGGCGTCGGCGTTCCCGGCGGCCGGGTCGGCGCCTCGGTCTCTTCGCCGCTCGGCGCGGAGGGAGGGCTCCTCGTCGCGGGCCACTACCGGTCCTACGGAAACTGGGACAGTCCCGACGGCGAGGTGATCAACTCGGGCTTCCGCGACAGCGGTGTCCTGGTGCGCGCCTCCTACCTCCTCGGGCCCGGGACGCTGACCGCCGGCTGGCAGGGCGATTACGGCCGCGACATCGACCGGCCGCGCAACAACTCGGACGCCGTGCGCTTCTACTATCCCGAGGAGAACTCGAGCCGGTTCACGCTCTCCTGGGAGGGCCGGCCGTTCGCCGGCTTCTCGCGCCTCGGATTCGTCGGGCTGATCGGCGCGTACGACCAGATCACGGACCAGTACCGGTACGCGACCCCGTCGACGCCCGCTTCGGTCGAACGGGCCGACGTCTCGGCCAGCGACTTCCAGGCGCGCGGGTTTGCGGAGCGGTTCTTCGGGCCGGTGCGGGTCGAGGTCGGCGTCGACGTCAACGGCCGTTACGGGCTGCATGCGCTCGACGTCGCGATCCGCTACACCGACCCCGTCCAGGAACGGGTCAACGTGTCGGTCGACGACGCGCGCCGCACCGACGCGGCCGGGTACCTGACGGCCGAGGCGTCGCTCGTGAAAGCGCTGACCCTGTCGGGCGGGGTTCGCTACGACGGCGTGACGACGTCGAACGACGGCGGATACTTCGGCGACCGGTCCACGTCGAACGGCGCCGTCTCGGGGTCGGCCGCGCTGACGGCGGGCTCCTTCGGCGGATTTTCCGCCACCGGGCAGTTCTCGCACGGGTTCCGCGATCCGGTCCTGTCGGATCGTTACTTTCGGGGGCCCTCGGGCCGCGGCTTCATCACCGGAAATCCGGACCTCGAGCCGGAGACCGCCGATCAGTGGGACGTCGCGCTGCGGTACAACGGATCGGGCTTCCGCGCCGCGTTCTTCATGTACGACTACACGATCACGAACCTCATCGAGCGCTACGCGGGCGAGAATCCCGACGACTTCTTTTTCCGCAACCGCGGCGAGGCGAAGCTGCAGGGACTGGAGCTCGAGGTCCAGGTCGACCTTCCCGAGGGATTCGCGGTGGCGCTCGCCGGCCAGATCGAGCGGGGCACGACGGTCGACGACGACCGCCCGATCGACGACATTCCGCCGGAGTCGCTGAACCTCCAGCTGCGGAAGGGCTTCGGACCGGCCTTCGTCCAGGCGCGGGGCGTCGTCTACGCCGGCGACGATCATCCCGGGCCGACCGAGCGGGCGAGGCCGGGCTACGGGCTGCTCGATCTCGGCGGGGGATACCGCTTCGGCGAGCATTTCGAGCTCCAGGCCTACGTCCGCAACGTCCTCGACAAGCTGTATCTCGTGAGCCCCGATGCGCGGGCCGTCCCGGCCCCGGGGATCTCGGCGACCTTGACCGGCTTCGTCCGGTTCTAGGGCCGCGTCGCGCCGCCGGTCGCGTAACCGGCCGCCCTCCGGCGGCATCTCACTCATGCATGAGCGACGGGGGAGAGTTGCACGCGGGCCATGGCCACGCGCCCAATCGGTTCGCCGTGGTCTCGACCCCGGAGCGCTTTGGCGACGACGGGACGCTCCGCGGCCGCGGCGTGACGCTCGCGTTCCTCGACTCGGGATTCCACCCCCATCCCGACATCGCGCTGCCGGGCGATCGGATCCGGGCCTACCACGACGTCCACGACCCGCGCGGCGTGCTGGAGGCCGCGGAGGCGCCGGCTCCGGACTGCTGGCACGGCACGCAGACGTGCGTCGCGGCCGCCGGCAGCGGGTCACTGTCCGACGGCGTCTACCGCGGGCTCGCCTCCGAGGCGGCGCTGGTGCTGGTGCGGGTGGGCCGGGACGGCCGGATCAGCGACGATGCCATCGAGCGCGGCCTGGAGTGGGTCCTGGCGAATCGGGAGCGGCACGGCATCCGGATCGTCAGCATGTCTCTCGGCGGCGACGCGGACCGGACGCTCGCCGAGAGCCGGGTCAACCGGCTCGCCGAGGAGGCCGTCGCCCGGGGCATGGTGCTCGTCGCGGCCGCGGGCAACTCGGGGTGCGGGCCCGCGCCGCGCGTACTGCCGCCGGCCACGGCACCCTCGGTCATCGCAGTCGGTGGATACGACGACGCGAACGATCCCGAGCGGCGGCATCTCGCGGCGTATTGCTCGAGCTTCGGCGTCACCGCCGACGGGCTCGTCAAGCCGGAACTGATCGCGCCCGCCATGTGGCCGCGGCCCCGATCCTGCCCGGAACGCCGGCCTGGCGGCGGGCGCAGATGCTTGCGCGCCTCTCCCCCGCGCCGGACTACAGGCTGGGACGCCTCGCAGACGAGGCCCGCGGAGAGATTCCGGAGCTGCCGCACGGGGCGGCCGCGCTGCGGACCTGGGTCGAGGACGCGCTTCGCGCCGTCGAT